>CAZFPB010000133.1:0-1050 GCA_964520985.1 uncultured Pseudobdellovibrionaceae bacterium | reverse complement strand
CGTACCACTCCACGTGCCCAGCCATCCGCTCGAGGTCCTCGATGCGGTCCAGCAGGGCCAGCACCGTGGCCGGGTCGGCCTCGGCGATGTGGCGAGCGCGCTCAGGCGTAACCCACGCTTCACCGGACGTGACCTCGTGCGCCGCCCAGCGTTCGCCACCGGCGGCCTCGGCGGCCACGCGCAGCCTGGTCAGCTTCTCCGCGTCGAGACGGACTGGCGTCTGCGCGGCGCTTGCTCCAGCGTCCCCGTTGACCGCTGGAGCGGACTGCGGCTCGCTGAGCTCCCGCAGCGTGCCGAGTTCGAAACGCGACTGGCACGTGCAGCAGTAGAGTTCGAGCTGTCCGGCGACCCACGGCGACGCCCCCTCGACCAGGACGTCGCCGCATGGGCAGGTCAGCTCGCCGTCGCGCACTTCGGGGCGGACGGGCGCATCCGTGGTCGTCTCCGGCACCACGCTGTCGACCGTGACGTGGATCTCCTCGTCGCTCATCACCTCTCGCCTCCGTGGTTCACCCTGGCCACTACCACGCCGTCGATGGCAAGGCTCGCCTCCGCCATGAGGCGCATGTTGAGCTCATCCTCAAACCGAGGATGCTCCGCCATCCACTCGCGTACGAACTGCCGGTTCACGCGGTTGATGCTGTGGCGGATCCGCCGATCCGCCAGGCGCTTCGGCCCGCCTCGGAGTCTCCACAGCATCCGCCTCCACCACGGCGCCTTCCTCGGCGCCATCGCCTGCGGCCTCGGGCTCGTGCGGTAGCCACCGACATGCGGCGGGGGAGCCGTAGGTCCGGAGGCGCGGCATTCCTCGCAGGAGCCCGGAAGAGGAGCTTGCGCGGCGAACAGCGCATGGAGGCGGCGCCGCTCTCTTCGGTCGTGGACCACGCCACCCACGGTGGCGACGAGCATCGCAAACGCGAGCACGAGTTTGACAAACTCAAGGACCTCATCCGTGGTCATCTCGGGCCCTCCCGCTGCTCCTCCTGCACGTCGGCCGCCACGCTGCCGAGTTCGACGCCATCCGCCGTGCGGAACGTCACGGCCGCCGGC
>CAZFPB010000132.1:0-1074 GCA_964520985.1 uncultured Pseudobdellovibrionaceae bacterium | reverse complement strand
CGGCTTTGTCCCGCCAGATCACGATGCCGTTGTCCGCCTTGTTAAAAAAGGCGGCCGAACCATTCACGTCGTAGAGCGTGGGCACCGGATACTTGCCGTCCTTGTCCCGGTACATCTTGGTTGGGTGCGCGATCAGCCCGATCCACACGTCGTGGTGCCAGCCCACCCGCTTGAGCGTGCGCAACTGCTGGTTGCACCATTCGGTTTCGGTCACGCCGTTCGGCCGGCTGTGGTCGAGCTCGTTCCACGGATCGAGCAGCAACCCGCCCACCCCATGCCGCCGGTGCGTCCAGAGAAAGCGGTCGATCACCGCATCCAGCGTCGGCTCCTCCGGCAGCACCTGGAAGAACCGATCGCGCAGGAACTCTTTCGCCTGCCGCAACTCCTCCCGGTCCAGCCGCGTGGTCGGCCCCTCTCCGAACGGCTTGCCGGTGTACAGCGAGATCAGATGCGCCCAATGCCGTTCGAGTGGCTGCATCTCCGGCGAGCAAATAGCAAACGTCCAGTCCCATGACGACAACGCCAGGTTCATCAGCAACGCATCAGCGAACACCGACTTGCCCGATCCCGGCGTGCCGGTGATCACGGTCAACTGCTGGCGCCGCACCGTGTAGTAGCGGTCCAGTCCCGGCCAGCCCGTCGAGCTGCCCGGCCGCATCCCCTCGGCATACAACCGCTCGATGGCATCCCACGAATCATCGACCGTGAACACCCCCTCGACCGGCATCGGCTTGGCGCAAGCCAACTCCGCTCGCAAACCGTCTGCTGTGTCCTGCATCAGCACGTCGTTCGCATCTTTACGATCGATCGACCAATCCACCACCCAGCAGCGATCCGCGCCCAGCCTGCGGACCAACTCGTCCCGCAGCTTGTGCCCCGGCTCGTCGTTGTCCACCGCCACGATGATCTTGCTGGCGCCCGACAACGCCTCACACGCCAGCGCATAGCAATCGGCGCTCGGCGTGGCGCTCGGCATCGCCAGCACCGCGGTTCGCCCCGTCGCCTCCTCGATGGACAGTTTGTCCATCACCCCCTCGACGATGACGACCTCTGCCTGACCCACGCAGTCATCCA
>CAZFPB010000131.1:0-1104 GCA_964520985.1 uncultured Pseudobdellovibrionaceae bacterium | reverse complement strand
CCATGTCGCCGTCGGTCGTCATGTGGCACGACTCCTTCCCGGAGCCGAAGTATCGCCCGCCGCTCTTCGCCTTGCCGGGCCACGCAACCAGGTTGTCAACGATGATCATAACGCGCCCCGCGACGTCTTCTCCAGACGCTCGATCCTGGCGTCCCATGTGCGCACGGTGATGACCTCGATGAATGTCGGCGCGTCGTTGCCAGTGCCTACCACGAGAAGCAGGCCGACGCGCCGGAGCGCTGTGTTGATGGTCGCCAGATCAATTCTCATGCCCATCTCCGAATGTGCGAGCCCAGTCCGCAATCGCGTCATTGAGCGTGGGCCCTCCCACGTCGCCGTCGCGCCCGCTCCACACCCAGCGGAGCGTCGGTCGCATCGCGAGCATGGCCATCGACGGTGACCAGATCTCGCCGGTGTGGCGGAAGTACGTCCATTGAAACAGCCTTGACAGGATCATGGTTGCAACTATCAGCCAGCGACTCCGCGCCGTGTAGATGGTAATTCGCGATCCAGGTCAGTCAGCGCGCGGCTTCCACGTCCCGCCGAGGATGAGGAGCTCGCGCTTCCCACCGCGGCCGGACGCCTTGCTGTTGACCGAGTTCGCGCGCTGGAGATCACGCATCTCGAAACCGGCGTACAACCGGCGGACCATGGGCGTGTCGCTGTTGCTCGCGAGCACATGAACGCGCTTCCCCGTCAGGCGCGAGAAGAGCGCCGCGCAGGCCTCGTGCTCCTCGTTGCCCCACTTCCCCCAGTAGCCCGTGAAGCTCGCCGTCTTGCTATCGGGAACGTACGGCGGGTCGATGTATACGACGTCGCCCGGTTGCGCCCGCTCCTCCACAGCGCGGAAGTTCTCCGCCACGATCTCCACGCCTTGCAGCGCGAGCGAGCACGCCCGCAGGTTGTCGGCGTCGCAGATGGTGGCGCGCGGGTTGTCGCCGAAGGGCACGTTGTAGCCGCCCTTGAGGTTGTACCGACACAAGCCGTTGAACCCGACGCGGTTCATGTACAGGAACGCGGCGGCGCGCCAGATCGGATCGCCATACCCATCGTTGAACGCCTCGACCACGCCATCGTAGTAGTCGCGATCGTTCTTGTGGTCGC
>CAZFPB010000130.1:0-1106 GCA_964520985.1 uncultured Pseudobdellovibrionaceae bacterium | reverse complement strand
CTCGCTAACCCCGTCACGACCGCCGCCCCGATGCGTCGCGGTGTGCCGACTGGGTTCACGTCGGGTGCGTCCATTGATTTGGACAAGGGCATCGCAACGATTGTGGCGCCAGAAGCGGTCATCAACGCGGACGAAGCCACGTGGCGCGAGCACATCCTCGAGCAGACTGGCATGTCTGTACCGGATGGCCGCGAGGTCGTTCTCACGGGTGTGCGGCTGTGGAACATGGGGCCGACGCAGAACCGGCACCTGACGTTCAAGATCATCGACCGCTCGAAGCCTGTCACCGCCGCCGACCTGTCCGCGCTCGTGAAGCTCGCACGTGGCAACGCGAAACGGAAGCCCCTCAAAGCCACCGAGCGCTCGCTCACGCAGACCCGCATCGTTGGGCTTTCGGACGAGCAACTGGGGAAGGTGGACCGCAACGGCGGCACCGACGCATTCTTTGAGCGGATCGGTTCGCTACTCGCGGACCTTGACGCCGAGATGAAAGCGCGCCCGTGTGAGGATGCTGTGATCCTGCTCGGCGGCGACCTCATGGAAGGTTTCCAGTCCCACGCGGGACAGCCATTCACGAACGATCTCAGCCACCCAGAACAACTCACCGCCGCCCACGCCTACCTGGTCGATGCGATCCCCCGCATCGCGTCACGCCACCAACGAACGCGCGTGCTGGCGGTTCCGTCGAATCACGCAGCGTGGCGTGCGGGCGCCGGCTATCTCGGCAAGCCAGGCGACGACTACGGGCTCGCCGTAGTCAAACTTGTGGCGACAGCCTTGGATATGGCCGGGTGCTATCCCAACATCGAGTTCATCGTGCCGAGTGACTGGGAAGTGTCCGTCGCCGTGCAAGTCCGTGATGACGTGCTGGCCCTCACGCATGGGCATGTTGGCACCACGTCAGCGGCATCGTTTGACAAGTGGATTGACGGACAGATCGCAGGCGACGGACCACTCGCGGCCGCAACGATCATCGTCAACGGCCACTGGCACCACCACCGCAACCAACCCGCAGGCAACATCGGCGACCGTGAACGCCGCCGCATCCAACTGCCCGCGCTCGACGGCGGTTCATCGCACTTCACGAACGCTCGCGGCGAATGGTC
>CAZFPB010000129.1:0-1123 GCA_964520985.1 uncultured Pseudobdellovibrionaceae bacterium | reverse complement strand
ATGGCAGAGGCAGCCAACCCGGCAACGGGAGCTAACCAGGAGCCGCCGAGCGTCGAGCAGCGGATGCAGAATTTCCTGACGCAGTACGATCAGGAACAAACTGAAACGCCGCAAGAGCCGGAACAACCGACCGCAGCGCCGCAGGAGGCGCAGCAGCCAGAAGGCCAAGCAGAAGAACTGACGCCTGACGACCTACCGGAGGTCCAGGCCGACGCTCAGACGCAGCCAGCGGCTGATGAGTTCGAGATCGTACATAACGGCCAACAGCGCAAGCTGAGCCGCGAAGACGCGATCCGATTCGCCCAGCAGGGGTTTGACTACTCGCAGAAAATGCATGCTGTTGGCGAGAAAGAGCGCCAGATCACGCAGCAGCTTCAGCGGGTGCAAGAGATGGAGCAGATGCAAGCAGCACTTGCCCCTGATCTTGCTCAGGTACAGGCCGTAGCATCACAGCTCAAGCATTACCAGAACGTCGATTGGGTCCAACTCGCCAGCGATAACCCGCTGGAGTACCCCAAGTATCGGGCTCAGTACGACACACTGGTACACGCTCATCAGGTGGCGGTTTCACAACTCCAGCAAAAGGCTGGGGTGATCCAACAACATAAGCAAGCACTGACTGCGCAGAACGTGCAGCAGCAGCGGGCCAAGTTGCTGGAGATGATGCCTACCTGGGGCGACCCTGCGAAGTACGAGCAGGGGGCTCAAGAGGTCCGCAATTACCTGTTAAAGCAGGGTGTGGACGAGCAGTCGATTGCACAGATTACAGACGCGCGTGGAGTCGTTCTCGCGTGGAAGGCTGCGCAGTACGACAAGCTGGTGCAGGCCAAGTCTGAGAAGTCCAAGCAACTGCGCACGGTTCCGCCCGTCACTCGTCCTAACGCGAGCCAAACGTCGGCAGAGGTCAACGCCGACAAGGCCCAGCGAGCCCGCGACAGGCTCAAGAAGTCAGGCTCCATAGACGACGCGGCGGCGCTCCTCCTCTCACGCATGTAACGCCGTGATGGCGTAAAGGAATAGTTATGGCAGCTCCAGGTGCCTCATTTGCAACATATAACCAAGTCGGTATCCGCGAAGACTTGGCCGATGTCATTTACGACATCAGCCCGATGGATACCTACTT
>CAZFPB010000128.1:0-1139 GCA_964520985.1 uncultured Pseudobdellovibrionaceae bacterium | reverse complement strand
CGTAGTCCATCGGGAACTGACCCGCGACGGTCGCATCGTTGTCCGCGGTCATGCCGCTGGGGCGAACCGTGGTCGACGCCAGGTTGAGCAGCGTCACGTTCGCGGTTTCGATGAACTTGTGGAAGTCCCGCTTCATGTGCGTGCCGACCAGGCTGGTCACGCTGTGCACGCCACGGCCGGCCGCGAACTTGTCGATGCCGTAGGGGGCAACGCGGCTGTTCGTCTGGTCGTAGGGACCAGCGAAACGCTTCAGGGTGAGCGAGACCTGCTCGCTGCCCGCGTTGATCGTCTGCGTCGAAATCGACGTGTTCAGGCCAATCTCACGCGACGCTTCCGTGTAGGTCGTGTCCGCGAACTGCGGGCGGTTGATGCGAACGGTCATGCCCGGCAGACCGTCGAAGTCCACCTTTGCCGCCACGACGTTGGTCATGAGCGGGTTCGCCATGATCAGGCGGTCGCGCTCGGCGGGGCTGTACTGCGCACCGGAACCGGTGATGCCACGGCCGGCGAGACCAAGGGTCGCCTCCGGATTGAGCGACGCACCCATGGCCGCGAGGAACATGGTTGCGTAGAGGTACTGCGGCTCAGGCTGAGCGAGCAGTTGCGGAGACGTAATGTCGTAGAAGTTCTCCGGCAGCGACACTTGATTGATGTCAGCCATTTCTGGTCCTTTTCATGGGGGAATCACGCCGGAAAACGCGGGCGCGATGGAGTCATCCGAGGATGTGTTTCGAGTGCTCGGCGAAGTAGCGAGGAGCCTCGAACGGGTTGTCTTTGCGAAGCCGCGCGAACTCCGCTTTGTGGTCGACTTGTGATGTCGTCCCAGCGGGCGCGGGCGGTGGGGTTGCCGCGGTGGTTGAAGCCGGCTTGGGCGGCTCAGCGGCTGGAGGCGCAGCGTTGGTCCACGTCGGTTTCAGCGCTTCGATTGCGCTCAGAACACGCGACGGGTCGTTGCCGGCGAGCGCTGCGACTGCGGAACGTTGCAGCTCGCTCAAGCCGGAGAGTTCGCGGTCTGCGTACTGCTTGACCGTGGCTTCGAGCTGTTCAGCGCGAGTCGCCTTGGGCTCGAGCTCAGCCAGGCGCTTGGTGGTTCGCTCTTCCGCGCTCAGCTTCTCGTCTTCGAGAGTCTTGAGCTTGGC
>CAZFPB010000127.1:0-1144 GCA_964520985.1 uncultured Pseudobdellovibrionaceae bacterium | reverse complement strand
CTCACAGGCCATCAGCTAGACATGGTATCGGACGGGAGCGCGCGTCTCCCTGGAGTTGGCCTGATGCGTTCTCACTACCGCTCGCCGCCGCCTGCGCCTCCCGGACCTCGCTGGCCTCGTGTCGCCCGCGCGGCATACGTGCTCGGCCGCATCATCCGTCGCCGCGGCCCCAGCCGTCGCGCGCTCGCGGCCTTCGTGGCCGGCCTCCTTCTCGGCTCCGTCGCCTCCTGGTGCGTCGTGCGCCCGGCCCGCCGCTGCCACCTCCTGCGCGACGGCTCCGGCGTGGTGCTCGTGGTGGACGACGCGTGGGCGCTGGACCGGGAGGTTGCCTATCTGCCGCGAGTGGACGAGGCGTTCGATCTGGCCCGGCGTGTCGGGTGTGAGGTGGCGCCGTGAAGCTCGCGGAAGCGGTCGCGGGGATGCGCGTTCGCCCTCGCGGTAACCACGAAGCAGGAACGGTCGTCGGTGTTGTCGGTCGCGACGTCGAGGTTCGGTGCGACTGTGGGCACGTTGGCAGATACGACCCGTGGGACGTGGAGCCGGAGGCGTCCGCCGCTGCGGACGTGGGCGAGGTGGTGCCGTGATCGACAAGCGGTTTATCCAGGCCGCCGAGCACGCGGTCGCAGAGCTCGAGCTGGCCAAGAGTGACTCCGAGCGGGCCCGCCTCGAGCTCCGTTGCGCCTCGATGGGCCTGAGCATCCTCGCCGAGCTCGGCGCGTACATGCTGACGACGGTGGACACGGACTACGTCGGCGTCCGGCTCGGTGGGGACGTCATTCAGGGCCGCCGCATGCTCGACGGCCACGAGGATCTGTTGCGCCGGCTCGGGTGGGTGGAGCACCCGGCGGACCACAGCTGGGAGCCGCTGGCGATGGTGTACACGCAATGACCGTCCCCTGTCCGCACACGCCGCCGCATCCGCACGACCTGCGCCCCTGCGAGCCGTGCGCCCACTGCAACGCGCCCGCGGGCGTCTGGTGCGCGCCGCGCTGCCCGCGGAAGCTGGAGCGCACGGGCGATCCGGCTGGCAACGCGGGGGCCGGAGCGCTGGCCGGCGGAGTGGTTCAAGAGGCCGGCGGCAGCCGAGGCGCCGGCGGCCGTGACGTTCCGCACGGCGGATGGCGTCGAACTCGGCAGCGTGGCG
>CAZFPB010000126.1:0-1200 GCA_964520985.1 uncultured Pseudobdellovibrionaceae bacterium | reverse complement strand
AGGTCATCGTGCAGGTGGACCCGGCCACGACCGCCACCGAGACGAGCGCCGACACCGGCCTCGGCGCGGCCTGCCTCCGGCGGGAGCCCGCCACCGAGCGCCCGCAGGTTGTCGGCCTCGTGGACTGGAGCGTCCGTCCCGACGAGGTGCAGGGCGCCCCGTCGACCGTGTGGGCCCCTCGAGCGGTATGGCTGGCGGCGCTGGTGGGCGCGCGGCGGATCGTCGTCGAGACGAACAACGGCGGCGAGGAGGTGCTGGCTCCCGTGCGCGCCCTGCTGGCCACCCCGCCGACCGAGTTCGAGGTTCTGGCCCGCCTGGCCGAGCTGATGCCCGGCCTCCCGCGCGCCGCCCTGTCCGCGGTCGCGCGCCGGGTCGCGATGAACTACGCGCGAATCGAGGTCGAGTCGGTGACCCGCCGGGCGCGCAAGCCGGTGCGCTGGGGGTGGTACGGTGAGTCGGCCTCCCGCGGCGAACAGGCCCTCCTCGGCGTGGAGTTCGAGGACGAGCGCCTGGCCGCCCTGCCGCTCCCAGACGGCGCCCACCACTGGGCCACCGTGAAGGCCCAGCTGACGGGCTTCGAGCCTCGTCCAGACGCCAGGGAGGTCGACGAGCGCAAGGACCGGGCCGACTGGCTGATCGCTGCGGGCCAGGTGCTCCTCGGCGTGGTCGAGTCCAAGGGGCGCATCATCGAGCCGCAGCGCGACCGCTCCTTTCTGCTCGATGGCGCGCAGAACATCCTCCGCTGACGCGCGAAAATAGTTGTCCAGTGGCGCTTGACATCCTTCGGTGGTCTCGGTCACACTCAAATCCATGAGCGCCACCGACATCTTCACCGGTTCGTTTGAATTCATTCCAGTCCGCGCCTCGCTTGACCTGCCGAAGATCCCGTCGTCGCCGACGATGTGTGACTTCGACGACGCCCAGACCTGGGCCATCAATGCCGATCCGTGGACCAATGCCGGCGTTGCTCAGCTCTGGCGAGCCGAGGCAGTCCGCTGGCGTCGATGCAATCCGGATATGCCACTCGATCTTCCGGCTATTGCGAAAGCCACCGCAGCCGTTGTTTATCGTCGGCAGCGCGATGATCTCGCCTCATGATGTTGCTCGCGTTGTCCGGCCCGTAGCGCTCCGGCGCACGGGCCTTGCGGCGTTGAGAGCGACCAACATGCACCACATCACCACGCCGCCGAGCCACCGCAG
>CAZFPB010000125.1:0-1201 GCA_964520985.1 uncultured Pseudobdellovibrionaceae bacterium | reverse complement strand
TCCAGCGTGAAGCCATCGGCATCCACATTGGACCAGTCGTAGGTCGCCCATGCCGGAACCAAGTCCTCCATGAGCCGCGGGAATTGCACGTTCATCAGGTCCAGGAACTCGGGGTCCTTGGGATCCTGTGGCCGGTCGATGAGCACCTGGACGTGAGCCCGTTGTGACGCCCATGTCCCGTTGCCGAGATCGAACGACGGGCCCCATGAGGTTCCCGGTGGCTCCGACTCTGGCGGGTCAGACAGCGCCGAGCCGAAATTCGTACTAATGGAGACGAACCGTGCGCCCAAGAGCTCCTGCAGCGCCGATTCCAGTCGCGTCAGCGACGAGCCAGCGATGGCAGCAAACTTCGCGGCGCATCGTTGCCGCACAAGCCAGTTCGGGTCGCTCTGACCAATCGGAACCAGCAGCGACGCAGCCCAGCGATCCAGCAGCGCATCGGCAGTGCCTGGAACGGTGTTGCATCGCGCGCGTTCGTCGGAGCGGTAGACGGCTGCCAGTTGGCGAGCCAGAGCCAGCTTCCGCGCGTGCACGATACCGGTCGTTTGCTGGCCGTACGCTGACCCCAGGGCCGCCCCGAGTTCCTGGTACCAGTGGAACGCGTAGGGGACGGTTTCGGTCTGGCAGTCGCGCTTGTCTGGGGCACCGCCGTAGTTCTCGTATCGCGCCGGCTCGTCCCAGATCGCGTGGATGACGAACGTGATGGTCACTTCGCCGCCGACAGACGGGATTGCCGAAACGACGTTGCGGTTGGTGAAGTCCCCGGCGCCGGCAGTGCCGAGACCGAGGCGAACCGCGGTCGAGATTGCCGACCCGTCAACGTTGTGTGCTGTCGCCCGCGCGTGCGTGATGACGACTGGCCGTTCGATGCCGTCCAGGTCCGGGATGGTCACGGGGAACTCGACAGAGACCCACCCGCTTGGATGCGCGTCACCTTCAGGCCCGTAGCCCGACGGATAGCGGCCCGTGTGCGCGTCTAGGGTGGCAGTTGTCTCGTCCGCCGAGCGGGTCACGCGAACGACTGCAAAGGGAGCCGTGCGAGCAACGGCCGCCACGTCGGCCGCGGTCCGCAGGAACTGTGCCGCGGTCCAGCCCTCCTCAGCGGAGCCACCGAGACGCAACGGCAGCGGCGAAAAGCCGCCGAACGTCACGTGTAGACCTCGACGATGATCTCGACGTCTTCGGCCGGATCGCCCGATGG
>CAZFPB010000124.1:0-1229 GCA_964520985.1 uncultured Pseudobdellovibrionaceae bacterium | reverse complement strand
GCGTCGGCGGAACCGGTGCCGGGCGGAAGCCCGGGAAGATGGAGCCGAGTTTGCTGAGGATGCTTGGCACGCCTGCCCCCGAGAATGTCTCAGGGTGCAGGGTGGCGGGCGGGGTTGCCCGGGGGCTAGGGTTCAGCTTCGATCCACCCCTCGACCCGCTTTGCCGCTTCCAGTTGGCCGCAGCACGCGAGTATCCGCAGCAGGCACGCCATCAACTCGTCCGGGTCGCGGGGCGGCTTGAGGGCGTCCCGGAACCGGCTCAGTTCGGCGGTCAGGTCGCCGCCCATCAGGACGGGCCTACGACGAAGGGCACGGGGTCGTCCGACGTGACCGGCAGGACCGGCGGCGGGTACGTCAACTCCCCGACCGGCACCACCCGCCCGGAGGCGTCGATGCCCACCGGCTCCAGTTGTCCGTCCGGGTCCACCGCCAGCGTGACGACCGACTCGAAATGCGGCATCCCCGTTACCCCCCGATGAACACCCCGGCGGGCGCACCCGCCAGGCAGTTGGAATCCGCCCCGTCCGGCACGACGATCCCCGCCGGGTCGCCCCCGCCGAAGTGCTCGCCGACGAAGCACGCGGTCATGACCGCAGAAACCAAGTCGTCATTCGTCCCCGCCTCGGCGCCGAAGGTCTCGTTTTTCGCCTTCGTGATCTTCACCCGGTAGCGGGACAGTTGATCCTTGAGGCGAGGGCCAGCCTTGAGGGTGGGGTGCCAGTTCAAAAGGTCAGCCTGCAACAACACCTGGAGCAAACTCACCTGATCGACTTTCGGCGCGTGGATTTCCCTTGTCTTCTCATCGTAGGTCGTGCTGTGTCCACTCGTGGTCAGCACCGGATAAAGCATCACCGGGGGCCGGGCCTGTTTCAGCAGGTCGTACACCGGCCGCCCCACCCCCGTGTAGTCCACCCCAACCTTACTGCCCTTCAGCACGGGATGACTCAGCGTCGTCACGACCCGGTTAACTTGGTCGGGGTAGTTCACCCCCAGCGGGTATTCGTCCAGTAGCCGCACGACGTACCGCCACTTGCGGCGGAAGATCGGCACCGGCAGTTTGACACGTTCCACCGCGGCGAGTGCCGAGTGGTCGGTGCTCTGCCCCAGGTCCAGCCCGCAGATCAGCTTCACGCCGGCATCCCCAGATCGAACGGCAGGAAGGCGTCTTCGTCCTTCACCGCCGACTCAATCACCTGCTTGCCGAACACCGCATCGACCGCATCATTAAA
>CAZFPB010000123.1:0-1276 GCA_964520985.1 uncultured Pseudobdellovibrionaceae bacterium | reverse complement strand
GTGCTCGCGGCCTCTCTTGCGGGCGTCATCGCGCTTTCACCCGGGATACGCGCTCTCGAGCTGGGAAGAGGGGCGTGGTCCAGAGGGCGACATGCCGCGCCAGGGACTGAGCTCGTGCCCGTCGCCGTCCCGAGAGTCGACCATGAACCGCGTGCGACGGATGCGCAAGCGGAATCGACGCGTCCGTCCACGAATGTCTCCGCTTGCACGTCCTGCGCCGTTGTGCTAGGTGGCTCGAATGGCGCTTAGCGAGGCGGAGACGAGAGAGCGGGACGAGTTGATCGAGGCGCTGAAAGCGTGCGGCTACATCATGGCGGGCACCGCGGCGTCGCTCGGTATCCACGAGACGACCGTGCAGCGGCGGATCAAGCGCTACGGCCTGGACGCGCTTGTGGAGAAGCATAACCCCCGCGTAAAGGCGCTGCGGACGAACCGCGATCTCCCACGCGCTCCGCATGAGGTCAGCCGCCAAGCGGAGAAGCAGCGCGAGAACCGCGAGCGCGGACTCTGCTGGTGCGGGCAGCCGCCGTCGTTCAAGCTGAACGGCGAACTTGGCAAGTCTTGCGCTAAGCATCTGTCGCGCGACCGAGAAAGAAAAGAGCGGCGGGCGTAGATTCCTCTTGCGCATCCTGCAACGATCGATCATCCTCGCTTCTACCGACGGCACGGAGCCGACAGAGGAGGGCGGACTGATGGCTGAGCGCGTGATGGAGATCACTTCGAGCGCACGAACGAGCGACGACGCAATGACGCATTATGCCGCGTGCGTTGCGGACCCGAGATGCTTAAGCGCGCGGGTTCTGCCGGCGACCCCTGGCGATCCGCGGCTCGACGGCCGCCCGTGGCGCGTCGTTGCCCAATGGCCGCACGACGGCCGACCCGCTGGGGTCGACGGCTGCGTCTTGCTGTAGGCGACGCGGGCCCGCGCCTGCGTCTCCGGACGTTGGCGCGAGCGCGCGCCGCTTCGGCGCCGGGAAGGGCATCATGAGCAAGCATTACGCCACGAGTGAGAAGTTCGCCGGCCAGCGGGCTGGCGTGTCAAGGAACGTCTGCGTCAAGTACAATGGCGAGATCTTCATGGGGGTGGTGGAGGCCATATCCCTGGACGGCGAGCGCCCGATCATTCGCATGTTCAGCGACCATAGTCCCGATGCGCGGCACGATTCCGCCTTTGGGTTCCGGCCGGACGACATCGCGTTCCACGACGTCAAGAGCGAGGGAGAGATCAAGGACGCGCCCGACTGCTGCTGGTTTTGGCCGCCGCGGGTGTAGCGGC
>CAZFPB010000122.1:0-1280 GCA_964520985.1 uncultured Pseudobdellovibrionaceae bacterium | reverse complement strand
CGCGCGACGAAGAGCTCTTCGGCGCCGCTGCTCTTCGCGTTGTCGATCATGATCGAGAGCTGCCCGCTCGGCCCCATGGGCGTGCTGACGTGGTAGATGCGCGCGCCCTTTTGCGCGTACAGACGTCCGTGCAGCAGCGTGAGAACCTCCGGCGCGGCGTGAACGCCCGTGGTGGGCCAGAGGTCAAGCTCGTCCACGAGAGCGCCGGCGCCAGTGAATCCTGAGGCGGCATCTTTCGTCGCGGGAGCCACCGCGATGCGGATCTTGTGGCCGTCGGCGTCGAGCATGTCGAATGCGCTTCGCCCCTGGAACTCGTTGGTCGAGCCGAAGTAGCTCCCGGCGTCTAGCTTCGCGCGCTCGGCCACCTTGTTCAGGCCGAAGCCTTTCGAGAGCACGACCTCGAGCGGACCGATCCTCTGGTTCGCCTCGGCGGTGTTCGCCGAGATGATGGGGGACATGGCGAGCTGGCCCATGACCACCTCGCGCTCGCGTAGCGCCGTCTCGAGCACGAGGCAGCGCGTGATCGTCGTGCTCGCGGTGCTCCTCTGCCCCTTCGCGTTGGCGAAGTAGGTGCAGCCCGACTCCCAGAAGCTCCGCAGGGTCCACCGCCACCACGGCGTAACCGGCGGCTCCGGCTCGTCCGCGGCCATGAGCCGGTTGTCCAGCACCTGCAACCAGCCCCATTCCTCGGGGCCGTCGCCGGCGAGTCGAGCAGCTTCCTCGCGGAAGCGTTTCCAGTCGGGCACGATCGACGGCTTGCACGGAACGGCAATCCTGTCAACTGTTGACAGCCGGACGGATCTGTCGGTTGGGACGAGCGCGATCCAGTTGCGCGGACAGATTTGCACGTGTAAAAACGTCCTGTGACACAGCGCCGACGGGGCCGCCCGAGGGGACCTGAGCGGGTGCCCTACACGACGACGCTCCTACCGGCCGTCCGGGAGGAGCTCAACCGGCGCGCCGTCGCGACGTTCGGGACGCGGCGCGCCAGCAACCGAGTGATTGAGGAAGCCATGGGATTCGCAGTGGTGCAGCAGAGCGAGACAGAGGACGTCGACATCACTGTCGACGATGGCGTCTTCTACGGTGACGTCTGCGTGACCGTTGAGCTCTTCCCGGGCAGCGGCGAGGCGCGCGTGGACTGCGCCCGCCACAACGGGACGCCGAAGATCCTCAGCGAGGAAGACGAGGCGCGCGCCATCGCGGCGGCGTGGCGGAAGCGGGAGGAGTCGTGAGGGTCCTCATCGTCGATCTGTCGCACCTGTTCTGGAGTATCGCGC
>CAZFPB010000121.1:0-1292 GCA_964520985.1 uncultured Pseudobdellovibrionaceae bacterium | reverse complement strand
GGCGCCCCGTCGTCCAGGATCGCCACCTCGCCCGGCGCCAGCTTGTCGACGTCCTCCTGGCGCACGCAGCGCACGCCGGCGCGGAGGAGCGCAGCGCGGTGCTCCGGCCGCACCCAGAGCCCGCTCCCGCCGCCGAAGAGGAAGAAGCATCCCTGGTCGGCAGCGAGCCCGGCGCGCAGCATCTGGTCGGCGATCGCCGTGCCGACCGGCAGCGGCACGGCGTTCCCGATGAGCTGGCGCTGCTTCGTGGCGCCCTCGCCGAAGTCGAGCGGAGCCCCGTTGTGTTTCCACGGCATGCCCTGGAGCACCGCGAGCTCCAGCGTGGTCAGCGGGCGATGCCAGGTGCCGTCCTCGGAGATGAGGACCAGCGGGACTACCTCCTTCCGGCGAGTCACCTTCCCGCCCTTGCCGGCCGTCTTCACCCATCGATACGGCGGCTTCTGCATGTCGTCGACGATGGCCAGCGGTTCATCGGGGCGCGCCGGGTCGACTATCGCGAACGGCGCCCGGGCGTGCCCGTCGGCGACGAGCCTCGCCTGCTGGTAGGACAGGACCACGAACGGTGGCGCGACCGGCTTCGGGTCGGCGATCGCCGCGGCGCTGTTGTCGATCTTGGCCGCCGCGATCACCGTCGGGGCGACGTCCCCGATCACCCCGTAGGCCCCCGCGTGCGGCTGGCAGCGCAGTGCCAGGTCGAGCGGCTCCGGTACCCGGTCCGTGATGCTGTACGTCCCGCAACCGACCGAGGAAGTGGCCGCGATCGCGTGGCTCGGCTCGCGCTCCCGGTCGATGACGGCGTACCCCTTGTCGAAGCACTTCTGGTCGGGCACCAGGTCGAGCGGCACGGGCGCGGCGTAGGAGAACGGCCCCGTCGCGTGTCGAGCGTTGCCGGTCACCGTGCCAGCCTCGCTGTCGGCCGCGAGCACGCCCCAGGCGCCGCGGTAGCCCTTGGCCTCGAGCGGCTGGGCGATCGACTGCGCGCCGCTGCCGACGCGGGTGGCGCCGTGGACCGTCAGCGCCTCGCGGTTCCACGGCCGCACGGCGTACTTGTCGTAGTGGAGCTGGCCGTTGCCGGCCTGGGGCTCGAGCGGGAGGGGCAGTGGAGCTGCGTAGCTCGGCGCGCCGTTCCCGGGCCGGGTCGCCGTGGTCACCGTCGGCGCGACGCCGCCCTGGTCGGCGACGACGTAGTCGTTCGCGGGCCCCGCGGGGTTGATGCGCATCCCGAGCACGCTGCGCCCGTCGGCGATCGCGAACCGGCCCGTTGACGGGTACGCCTCGGCCGTGACGGAGCC
>CAZFPB010000120.1:0-1337 GCA_964520985.1 uncultured Pseudobdellovibrionaceae bacterium | reverse complement strand
TCCTGGTCCCACGTCGGCGGCTGCTCCAGCCGGGTGCGCGTCTGGTGCAGCAGCAAGCTGGCAGCCCGCGCGTCAAGGATGGCGTCGTCGAGGAACTTCGAGCAGTCGACGCCCGGCACCTCAGCGTCACCGGCCACGGCGAGCACCTGAAGAGCCGCGAGCAGCGGCCGCGCGTACGGGCGCAGATCCAGCCCGATCCGGTCGCCCTCCTCGATCGATACCCGGTGGTTGCGGCAGACCATGCCCATGTCGGGCTCGCCGCGCTCGAGCGCCTGCTCCTCCAGCCTGCGGAGCGCGATCGGCACCAGCGGGTCGAGCCCGTCGCCCGGTGCGTCGCAGCTCGGCAGGCGCACCACGTCGGCCCGAATGGCGATCTGCCGCGCGCGGAGCCGGTCAGCGTCGGCGCGGGTAAGCCGAACCGGGGCGTGCCGCTCCACGATGTCGGCTGGCCGCGGCGGCGCGAACCCGGTCGAGAGGTCCCGCTGCAGGTCGGACATGATGTCGATCGCACCGCGGAGGTCTGAGCAGATCTCGCCGGCGATCGCGGCCGGGTCGTCGTGGTCTGGGGTGACCTGGCGCGGCTGTGGTGCCGCGGGCCCGGCGGAGCGCTCCTGTGGGCTGGACGCCGGAGCGGGCAGATCCTCATCGACCACGGGCGCCGGCGGTTCCTCGCGCGCGGCGGATGGCATCGGCGGAGCGAGCGGCGCCGCGGCAGGTGCCACCGGAGGCGCGGGCGGGACCGCGGGAGGCCGGCGACGCATCGGGGCGCCGTCGCTGAAGAGACCGAGCTGACTCATGCGGCCTCCGTTGAGCGGGCCGCGTGCCAGTCGCTCACGGCGCGCCGTCCGCTGGCGGCGTCCGCGTACACGTAGCGGCGGCGCGCCACCGTCGACTCGGCTCCACCCAGCAGCGCCATCGCCGCGCCCTCCGGGTAGCCGACAGGCGCCGATAGGTTCGCCTCGAGCGACCCGCCGTCGCGCCACGGACCGCCGTCCCGCAGCTGCGTCGCCGCGCACCGGCAGCAGATCACCACGCAGATCATCGGGCAGCCGGCCACCTCCGCGATAACCGCTCGGATGCGTCGGTGAGCACAGGGGCGGCTCACGCCTCACCCCGCCGCGCAGCCTCGATGAGCCGGCGCTCCTGCTCGCGCTGACGGCGAGCGCGCCGATCGCGCATCGGGCCAGCGCTGTTCCGGCGCTGTGCGGCGACGGCGGTGCCGCTGCGCACGGGCCGCGGTTTGCGGCGGCTGTCGATCGTAAGGACTCGCATCGAGCACGCTCCTTTCACCGTGAAAGGTAGCGCTGCATCGGGCGACGTCAAGAATAATTCTTGAC
>CAZFPB010000119.1:0-1363 GCA_964520985.1 uncultured Pseudobdellovibrionaceae bacterium | reverse complement strand
AACAGGCAGTAGACGCCGCCGCTCGGTCGCCTCTAGCCTGCGGGCATGGACGACGCTGGGGTGAAACGGTGCGCCAGGTGCGACATGCTGGCGCCGGCCGGGAAGAGGTACTGCGCGGCGTGCGCGCGGGCGCTCCGCGCGGATGGTGAGACATCTGGGCCCGCGGCGGCGAGGAGCCCGTGGGGCGTCCGCCAATACCTTGCGGTGGCACTACTTGGCGGGCTTGGGGTCTCGCTGGTCGTCGGGATCGCAGCGGGCGGCAAACGGCGGACCGTGACCATGGTCCCCTTGACGGATCCGGCACCGCCAGCCGCTGCGCCGGTGGTCCCAGCCCATCCGCAGGCGCAGCCCGACCCCGCAGATTCGATTCGCGCCGCTGCCCGGGCACAGTCCTCCACGCTCAAGCCTGAGCAGCGGGCCGCTGCCGTGCGCGCGTGCGTCGTCGGCTCAGCCTGCCCGCAGCCCCAGCTGGACGGCATCATCGCAGCCGGCGCCCACGAACGCGAACAGGAGGAACTCCGCCGGCTGAGCCACGCGTGGGGCGCTCACGTGGCCGCCAAGGGCGGTACGGACGGGGAGCAGCGCAGCCATATTGCCGTCACGGCCGCCGCGCTCCAGCTGGAGGAGTGCGGCATCGCCGAGCTGAAGAAGCTCGACTGGACGACTCAGGGCGAGGCTGACAAGGACATCGACGGCGCCCGCGGGAAGATGATCAACGCGTACGGCTACGTGCACCAGATCCGCAAGGATGGCGACCTGCACTGGGGCACGATGACCACCCCAACCGGATGGATCTACTTCGTCGTCGTCGGCCAGACGAAGGGCGTGGTCGCAGGTCGGCACGCGGAGATCGCCGGCATGGTGGTGCAGCGGTATCTCTACGAGAACGCCGCCGGCGGCCGCACCGACTCGATCCTCATCGTCGGCCGCGTCAGGAACCAGGCCGACAGCGACAAGCCGCTCCCGCCGGCGCCGACCGCGGCAATGCCGTCGCCTCGCGGAACGCGTTCGCCCGCGGCCAGCCCCGCGACGTCTGCGACGCGACCATCGTCCACGTGGGATCTGCCGTTCCATCCGCCCAGCTCACCGGAGCCAGCGGCTGCTGCCGCGCCAGCGCCCCAGCCGCCTGGGCGCTCGCCGGCCGTGCTGGACGAGGCTCCGCCGCCTCCGCAGGCGGCCACGTCAGAAACATCGCCAACGGACTGAACGCCGGCCCAGTGTAGCGGCCTCGTCCGCCCGTGCGTACCATGAGGTTCCGGGAGTGCGCCGATGGAGATCTTGGTTCTGCTCTTGCTGCTTCTCGGACCGTGCTCGTCCTCCGACGCGGAGGGCCTATTCTGCGAGGGGCCGACGTGCGACGCGA
>CAZFPB010000118.1:0-1390 GCA_964520985.1 uncultured Pseudobdellovibrionaceae bacterium | reverse complement strand
ACTCTGCCTCTGTGCCACAGGCGCGCCTAGATGGTATTGCGTGATCCAGGGCAGTTGGTGTGGCCGTCGCTCGACTGAGCCGCTTCGACGTCGTGGGCGTGGAGCGCGAGGATTGCCCATGCAGCCATGAGCGTGAGCGAGTCCCGCCGCGTATCCCCGCAGCGTCGGAGCGCCGCGCCGCCGTCCATGATCGCGCAGCCCACGAGCGCCGTGGATCCTTCGGAGCGGAACGGCGTTCGCTGCATCTCGTCCGCGCGCTTCTGCACCTCCGCCATCACCTCAAGCAACGTCGTCGTCCTCATGTCGTCTCTCCTCTCGCGATCTTGCCTTGAGCTTCCCACTTCGCCAGGCGCTCTCGAGCCCGGGCGATGAGCTCCGCGCTGCCAGCGGCGTCAACCTCGGCCAGGCGCGCCACGAGCTCCAGGAAGAGCTCGTCCCGGGCCTGCGTGATGAGGTGCCGCGCCGTGCGCTCGTGGGAGGCGATCCGCTGCTGTTCGGCGTGCAGCCTCGCGCGCTCGGTCCGCTCGCGCAGGGCCACCATCTGCGCCACCGCGGGCGTCATGCCACGAGGCGGGCGCGTGTTGTCGATCACCGCAAGCTGGAGCTTGCGCAGACGCTCACGCTCGAGCGCCAGCCGCTGCGTCTCCAGCGCGACCCACGCGCGGTAGCTCTTCTCGCCGATGACCGTTCCGACCGCGGGCGGCGGCGAGGTCGGCTCCGGCGTCCCGAGCGCTGGCACCGCGGCGAGCCGGCGCGAGGCCTCCAGCACCTCGAGCTCGGCCTCTTCCTCGGCCGCGACGTCGTCGCCCCCGGCGAGCACGGTAACCACGACGGCCACGCGCCTGCCGCGGTGCTCGCCGGGCTTCGTGATCCAGCGCATGGCCGGGTCCGCGATGGTCCACACGGCGTGTCCGCGGTCTGTGCGACGCGGCGACAGCTCCGCCCGGGTGGCTGCGTCGACCAGGATCGTCAGCGCTTCGCGCGCGTCGGCGCAGGGGCGTGCCGGGCAGATCGTCGGCCACACGCGCGACATGAACCGCTGCGTCGCGTGGAACGTGAACGAGAAGAGCTGGCGGAGCGCGAGGGGAGCGGCGGCGGTCATGTTCCACCACGTTCGCCGGGCAGTGGAATCCCGGCGGCTCTCATGCCGTCTTTGCAGCCCTTGCAGAACACATCCGAGATCCGGATCCGCACCTCGCCGCAGGCGTTGCACACCGGGCTCGGCCCTCCCTGCATGGGCGGCGCCTCGTGGGCCGGCTCAGGCCTCGGCCGGTTCGCGGACACCCAGGCGTCGATCTCTGCGCGCGTGGCGCTCGGCGTCGGGAAGTTCACGACGCACCCCGCGGCGTCCACGTCCCGCCGAGGATGAGGAGCTCCGCCTTCCCACCGC
>CAZFPB010000117.1:0-1406 GCA_964520985.1 uncultured Pseudobdellovibrionaceae bacterium | reverse complement strand
GGCGGCGACGCCGTCGATGGTCACGAGCTCTTTCGACATGGGGCCTGATGATTCCACTTGCGTATCCTGCGTGAGCATGGCATGGTCACTGAGTCGACGGCGCGGAGCCGAGAAGGGCGGATGAGACGATGGGCAGGCGTGGACCTTGGGCGGAGATGGCGCAGGCGAAGCGTGAGCATGGCGATGCGGCAGCGGCGCAGCAGATGAGGGCGCGGCGGGTTGGGAAGTGCGACAACTGCGGCGCGACGGTCGGTCCGGAGGACCTGATCCGTTGGGACCGCGACGCGAAGAAGACCGTCCAGTGCCGCGATTGCGGGCTCTCGATCTGTGGCCGTCTCATGCTCTCGGAGCGCGGCTGTGCCATCGACACCAGCGCGAACGACCTCCGGCGCGCGCGTGCCCAGGAGCTTGCCGTGTGCGAGGCCAAGATCGCCAGGCTCGAGGCGCGCAAGGCGACGACGCGCGGCGACGAGCTTGCCAAGGTCGAGCGGATGCTCGCGCGCGCGCGCGAGCGCCACGGTGAGGCCGTGCACAGTCTGAAGGGCCTCCGGGGCGAGCCCGCCCATGCTCGCCCATCGGCTCGTGACCTCGAGCTCGCCCGCGCGGCCGTCAAGGCTGCCCAGGAGAAGCGCGACCGCGAGGAGGCCGAGGAGAGGGCCGCGCAGGTTGCCGACGCGCTCTCCACTGCCGGGCGCGCCGCGCTGCGCTTCTACGGCTGCGCTGGCGAGTTCCGCGCCATCGGCTGCGCTCCCCCTGCCGAGCTCGATGCCGGCACGGCGGAGCTCCTCAAAGCGAAGCTCATCCGCCCGTCGGGGCAGAGCTACGAGCCGACGGCGGACGGCGACGCCTGCCTCCCCGCGGCGTGACCCACCCGGCGCCGGCCTCACCTCCGGCGCCTCCTCGCGCGAGCCCGACGGCGCCGGATGTCCTGCCGGGCGACGGTGTCGGTGAGCGGCCTCCTCGGCTGAGCCGACCAGAGCTCGAGGCGCAGGACGATGTTGGCACGCTCGGTGAGCGTTCCGACGAGGAACCCTGGCCCGCGCTTGTCCAGCGAGCACAGGCCGATGAGCCAGTACCGCTCGTCCAGCCGAGCGATCGGCCGGATCGGGAGCACGTGCCAGAGGAACCACCCGACGTGCCACACAACCCACATGATGCGGTTCGTCACGCGCACCTCTCGCCCCCTGCCCGCATCGAGCGCACGTCGGCGGCCATCATGAACCTGTGCCCCGCGGGGTGCCTGCTCGTGCAGCCCCGGCGTGGGAGCCGCTGCTCGCGGCGCTGCCAGCGCTTGAGGCAGGCCTTGATCCCGTCCCCCGTCGGCCGCGTGCGGGACAGGCACGAGAGCAGCACGCCAGCTCGGCGCAGGGCGCGGTAGGCGGGCGTCTCCCTGCCCGGCGCGTCTT
>CAZFPB010000116.1:0-1419 GCA_964520985.1 uncultured Pseudobdellovibrionaceae bacterium | reverse complement strand
ATCGGGACGCATCGAAGCGTTCGCTGAGGTTGCCGTGCTCATCGCCCAACGCGTCAAAGCGCTGACGGGGGGTGCACTATGACCGCCGAATCTGACTGGGCCACCTTCCGCGACCAGGGCGGCGTCACAGCCAAGCGGGCGTTCATGGCGGGCAGGGAGGCTGGCTACTGGGAGGGTGCGCGCGCCGAGATTGAAGCGGTGTACGTGACCGACATCACCGAAGCGCCGACCCCACCCAGCCCCCTCACCCGCGCCGTCGTCAAAGCGTCGCGCTACACGTGGGCACTCGCAACGATCGGCGCACTCAGCACAGGCACCATCGGCATCGTCACACACTCGGTGCCATGGTCCGTCGCGGCACTCATGTGCTCATTCGTTGCCGTGTTCTCAGCCGTCACCGCACAAGACGACGGACGCCACGAACACGAAGCCATCCAATCAGGGCTCGTGTGCGCCGGGGCAGCCGTGTTCATCGCACTGCTCGGCGCGACCGTTGGGGCTGTTTGGGGGGCTGGGGTTTGAGCGGGCCAACTGTGGGCGAGTTGTTCGCTGGCTATGGCGGCTTGGGGCTTGCCGTCAAGGAGCTCTGGCCCGCTGCAACCGTGCGCTGGGTGTCCGACATCGAGGAAGGCCCTAAGCGTGTCCTCGCACAGCGTTTCCCCGATGCGCCGAACCTGGGCGACATCACCGCGATCGACTGGGCGAACGTCGAGCCGGTGGACATCATCACGGGCGGCTCACCGTGCCAGGACTTGAGCCACGCTGGCAAACGCGCGGGCATGCGTGACGGCACGCGCTCGGGCCTGTGGGCGTCCATGTGTGACGCCATCGAAGCACTACGGCCAGGGATGGTCATTTGGGAGAACGTCCGTGGAGCCTATTCAGCGGAAGCCGATAGCGGTGTGGAACCCTGCCCGCTCTGTGTGGGAGAGGCCGGGTCAAGCGAACCTGTTCTGCGAGCACTTGGACGTGTACTCGGCGACCTTTCCGAAATCGGGTATGACGCGATCTGGACTGGCTTACGAGCTGCCGACGTGGGCGCCTGTCACGGACGGTTCAGAGTGTTCGTCATCGCCTGGCCTGCCGACTCCGCAAGTGTCGGACACGAATGGGCCAGGGGCGCACGGCACGGGCGGGATGGATCTGCGGACAGCGGTCGCGGGCCTGTAGCGCTACCCACCCCACGCGCTACCCGTGGCGGCTCAACCACTGAGACGGTTGGGCTGTTGCCTACGCCTCGCGCATCCGATGACACGCACGCCGGCCCAAACCAACGCGGCTCCAAGGGTGACCTGACCGTTGCGTCGGCCGTGGCCAGCTTGCTTCCAACCCCCGCCGTGAACGACATGGGCGCGGGTAAGGACGTGGACGCCTGGGACGCCTGGACGGACGCTATGCAGACCAAGCACGGGAACGGGA
>CAZFPB010000115.1:0-1437 GCA_964520985.1 uncultured Pseudobdellovibrionaceae bacterium | reverse complement strand
TGGCTGCGCGGCACCAATCGCGACGACATCGCCCACGAACTCGAGCGCCTCGCTGACCTCGATTGGTCATTCAAACACCCGAAGGAGAAGTGATGTCATACAACATCACCAGCATCAACATCCTGAGTATCGATGCCCGCATCTCTGTCGACGACATCCGCTGGCTTTACGGAATGCTCGGAGGGTGGCCGGAAGCAAATTTTGTGAGCGACACGCATCGCAAGTTGCAGCGTGGCGCCATCACGGCCAGCGCATCCGGAGAGGTAGCGCTCGAGACGTTCGAGTGGCACGGAGAGGGCAGCGGAAATGCCTTCCACGACCACATGGCCGACGTGGCCTCGTCCATCCGCGGCCATGTCGAGGCAGTGGTCATCTGGGAGGGCGGCGACCGCATCACCGGCCTGCGCATCCGCGACAGGGTTATGACTCAGCCGGCCGTGCGCATGGCGCTGGAAGGGGGATGACCATGCCATACCGTATCGCCAAGTCCGGAGAGTTCACCTTCAAGCGCGACAGCGCGGGTGTAGAGACCGTCGAGCACAACGGCTGCATCATCGCCACGCTGTGGCCCAAAGGCCACATCACCATCGGAACCACGGTGGCCACGATTGCCGCGATGATGAAGGCCAAGGATGTGGCCCAGCGCGCCGGCTTCTGGACCATGGGCACGCCCGCCGCGACGACGTCGCCTGTGTCCGTCACAGTGCAGGTGGGGCCATGACGCGCGAAGAGGCAATCAAGTTGCTCGCCACCGAAGACCCGGTCGGCGCAGCCGAGGCAGTGCTCATGTCCGCTGGATGCCGAGCGTTGCTCATCGCTGGCCGCACCGCCCGGGGAAGTGGCTTTACGCTGACTAATCACACCGATCGATTCGTCCGCGGCATGGTGCGCAAGGCCATGAAGGATGACATTGCCGCAGGAGACGAGGAGCGACGATTGGCGGCAGAACACGAGTCCGCGCGAGAGGACGCCTGGTTCGAACAGCGCAACGTTCCGCGATGACCTCAGGACTCTATGACCTTCTCGACGCTGGCCTCGACCACGCCGACATCGAGGCGTGGCTGACCGGCTCGAGTAACGACGCGGGTCGACTGCCGCGCCTGTCGGCGGCCGAGCGGCGGATCCTCGCCGACGCGTGGTGGTTCTGGGGGCGGCCAGGGCAGGTGTGGCAGCCCGGGCCGGAGTTCATCACCGACTACCAGTGCGGGCGCGGGTTCGGCAAAACGTTCTGCGCCGCGAACACGATCGCTGAGGCGGCGAGAGATCCGGAGCGGTGGGGCGGGCAGGTGGCAATCATCGGCGTCAACCCAACGCAGGTGAAGCGCGACTGCCTCGTCGGCCCATCCGGGATATGGGCGGTAGCCAAGCGCTCGGCGGCCAGCGGCAACGGGCCGGGGATCCGTGACCAGAACTGGAACGACCGGTGCTTGTGGTTCG
>CAZFPB010000114.1:0-1458 GCA_964520985.1 uncultured Pseudobdellovibrionaceae bacterium | reverse complement strand
GGAAAATGAATTTTCCGGTTTCAAACCGGAAAATTCGCCCCGCATGGTGTACGCCAAGGCGCCGCACATCGAAGCCCCAACCAACCAGAACGGCCATAAGTTCGGCGATCACCTGGTGGAGGAAAAGCAGCGGCTGGGAGCGGGGCTCGACGTGCACCTGGTGGACTGGCGCGACGTGGTGTGGCCGGTAAATGCCGCCCGGATGGATTTGGACGACCCGGCGTGCGACTTCATCGCCCACACCTGCACCCTCACGCTGGAGGAACTGCGCGCCCGCTTCGACCCCGACGGCGACGACACCGAAGTGCAAGCCATGCTGGAAAAGCTGGCCGGCGCCGGAGAAACGACGGCGCAACACGAGGGCGGCAAACCCAAGGAGGAACAGGGGGAGGGCGAGGTGAACCGCACCGACGAAAAGAACCCGTCCTTCAAGGTCACAGAAACCTACTTTCGCCGCACGCTGCCGGGCCTCACCGGGGAATCGCGCGTCTTCGCCGTGGTGATCGAGAGCCACCTGGACGAGCCGATCCAACTCTCCTACCTGGCCGAGGTGAGCCCGAAATCGGCCGCCCCGCTCCATATCGTGGCGGTGAACAAGGTCGCCGGCCGGGCCTACGGGATCGGGCTCTATGAGGTGTACGAGAAGGCGCAGGAGATCATCGACCTCCTGCTCAACGGGGTGCTGATTCGCAACGAGTACCACGCCAACCCGGTGAGGGCGATCAACACCCGCGCCCTGGCCGCGCTCAACAGCGGTGGCGAGATTGAGATCGGGCCGGGCAAGACCCTGAAACTCGACGGGCAGGGCATCCCCCTCGACCAGATTTTCCAATTCGTCACCCTGCCGGACCTCGACACCAGGACGATGGAGCTGATCAACCTCTTCATGCAGCTCATCCAGACGGAGAGCGGGGTGACCAACGCCACCCAGGGGGACCTGACCAACCTGCCGAGCAACGGAACCGCCACGGGCGTGAACTCGCTCCTCGAAAGCTCGAGCGTGCTGCACAACTTCACCCTGGAGGAACTGCGCAGCGGCCTCCGGGCACCCCTGCGGTACGCCATCAAGCTGCTCTACAAATTCCAGGACCAGGACGAGACCTACGAGTACCTGGAAGGGCAGGCCGAAGGAGTGATGACGCTGGGCGACGCGCAGGCGCTCGATAAGCTGGACCTGAACGTGGACATCCTGCTCACCCGGGCGAAGAAGCAGGAGGAGAAGGAGGCGGCCATGGCGGCTCTGGCACTGCACCCGACCTTCTTCGCCATCCCGCCCGCCCAGCAGCGGTACGCCCTCCCGCTCTACCTCCAGGCCTTCCGGGCGAACAACATCGAGAACGCCGAGACCTTCTTCCCCACGAAAGAGGAGATCGAGCAGGCGGCCATGGCCGAGCAGATGATGCTGCAGCAGCAAGCCGCCCTGGCCGCGGGACCGCAAGGCGGGGGCGAGGAGGCCGG
>CAZFPB010000113.1:0-1526 GCA_964520985.1 uncultured Pseudobdellovibrionaceae bacterium | reverse complement strand
CCCGCTTGGTCGTGTCATCCCATCTCCTCGCCACAATCGGCGGCCATGCGTTCTCTCATCACTAGCGCCCATTCGCAGTCGTTGCTGTGTCTGCCAGGAGAGTGACCGCACGAAGGGCAATGCTCGTCGCCGTTCTCATCCTGAATCCATTCAAGGGTCTCCAGGATTCCCTGCGCCAGTCTCAGCGCTCGACGGGTGGCGAGGAGGTCGGCTTTAAGCTTCGCGCGTTGCTTCCTCAGGTGTTCGAAGCCCTCCAGTAGGCTCAGTCGCTCTAGCTCCGGGTCGGTTATCGGGCGGCATCGGACGCATGGCGGCATCACGTCGCCGCATCCGCACACGCCGCGTTCCACGAGCCTGTCCCGTTCGCGAGCGGCGGCTATGAGGGTGGGCAGGTGTTCCGTCACCGCGTCGAACCAGTCGCAACGCGCGCTCATGTTCGCAACCATGTTGTACTCGTGGGGGCTGCTTATTGCTTTGTGCAGCCTCTCGAGCTCGGCCAGGATTTCGGGTGTCAAGGTCACGTCGCACCGTACACTTTCTCACGCAGCTTCGACGCTTCAAGCGCATTGGCGAGGCGACGGTGTTCTGTCATGGTGTCAATCATGCTGAAGTCACTGGCCAGCCTGCCGTCGCGCAGCCGTCTCCAGTGATTGCCGTCATTCGCCCACTCATCGAACCAAAACCACCAGCGGCGCACGCGAATGACCGTGACGTCGTTCGTGGTGTGAATGCCGAGGACTTTCACCGCTCCACCTCGGCAGTCCGCCCGCATCCTGAGCACTTGACGCGATACACGAGCACATTTTTACCGTCTCGGGTTACCTCGCTGTAAAGCGTGATCCCACAGATGCTTTCCCGTAGCCATTCTCCGCCACATGGGCACGGTTTGATCGTCACTTGAATGTTGGCGTTCGTCATCCGATAACCCTCGGGTCAAATAGGCGACCATACTCCGCCAACAGCGCCTCAGGGGCCGGCGCATCGCCGAAGTGTTTGAGCGTCTCAGCGCAAGCTGAACACACCGCGGCATCGATCGAGCGCCCGTGTTCGAAGTAGTACTGGCCCCACTTCATGAACGCGTCGGCGGCTTCGTTGCAGGTTTTTTGCTCAGCCACGGCACATCGCCTCCGGTCGCCCCGAGCATTCTTCGCTCGGCTCGCTCCGTTGGAATAGGTCTTCCTTCTCGGCCTGCTGCTGCCAGAACACCGCTGATCGATACGGACTCGGCTCCCATTCGATGACCTCGGTCATCACGCCAGCGACCTCTGAGAAGCCCGTGTGGTTGTCGAAGCCGATGTAGATGAGTCCGGGTTTCAACCAGCTCTTGTGAACCACTTCGGCGTAGTGTCGTACCCCGCTAGAGGTTTCGAAAACGACGCCGTGCCGATAAGGCAGTACGTCGCGCGTCTTGACCCAGAGTGTCGGCCGCTCAGCCATGGTCAGGCCCTTTCTCCGCCTGCCGCGCCAGTCGCACAGCAATCTTGCCCACGCGAGTCACCTCCCACCGCTGCTCCAAATACTCGACG
>CAZFPB010000112.1:0-1533 GCA_964520985.1 uncultured Pseudobdellovibrionaceae bacterium | reverse complement strand
AGTGGCTTTTATTTGTTATAGTTATTATGCTTTGGCCCTGCTTGGTGGAGCAGGGCTTTTATTTATTGTCGAAAAAGTTTAACAGGTTTTTTCTTTTCGTCAATAGCACCAACGATTTGTGGTTGTCCGACCGGTTGATATTGCTTCCCGTCTGTTGTAGCTAACTGTTGAATGAATACATAGTAGCCCTTCGCTTTATAAAGCCTCCCTTTGTTACCCTCTACAATTAGTTCAGTGGCTTGCTTTGCCGTGTCGGTTTTTTGGATGATGTACACCGGTACTGTTACTGTGTCTTTTTTGAAGAGGTCTTTCACTGCGATCTTCTTTTCTCCGATCTGTAGCCACTTTATATGGGTGGTATCAATTTTAGCAGTATCAGGACCTGTATAAACCAATGACCCGATAGAATAATAATTGTTTTGTGCCGATGCAGTCAATGTAAATAAGATTGCGATTAATGCGATGAATTTTCTCATTGTTTGTTTTTTATTGTTCTTTTCTTATTAGTTTTTTTGCCTTGGGTTTTGTGAATAGATAAGATCGTGGTGCTGCTGGACACCCCTGCACATTCCCACTTCTCGTTGTGGTTGTTGCTGCACTCATCAAGTATGTTGTTTCCCATCCTACTGCCGGAGTACTCGAAAAACAAAACGTATTATCTCTATACCAAACATTACTTGTAATACCCTTATCTGCATTGAACCTGAATACTCCATTCACTATACTTGGATAAACAATAGTGTTGTTGTAAATGCTGTCCTGTTGAGGTGGTGCATACCTTATTGAATCAGGTGAATCCGTCCCAAAAATTGACTGTTGACCGCTATTGTAAAGGGTGTTATTATAAACGTAGATTTTCCCGTTGCCGAAAACTTGTAATGCGTTTCCTGTGCCTGTGTTCACGTAGTTGTTATAAATCGATCCCGAATTATAACTGCCTAATGCAAGACCCGCCTGATGTGAAGATGTATTCGAGTAACCGTAGTTAGTTACGGTGTTGTCGTGAATAGAGAGCCACCCCCAACTTGTAGCCTGAAATGCTGTCCACTTTGTTGAATCAAAAATATTATAAGCTACTTCCAAGCTATCACCCCAACAGGCAAGCATTCTCTTACCGTTAATATCTGTGTGGTCAACGTCTCCATTTTTGTCGTAGTCACCGCAATACATTCCTTCGCCTTTTACTTTTTGGATCTTGTTGTGAAGGATCTTCATGTTCCTCATTACAAAGGCGGGAAAGTTTACATAAGGTTTATTTACTGCTGCTGTATCGGGAGTGATCTTTAAATAAATTCCCGGCGCACCACCTGTCATGTAGGTGTATTGAATTTTACCCTGATAAACTAACGTAGCACCGATACATGGCCTGCCGGAATCTGCCGAACTAATATAGAAGCCGTATGGAACTCCTCCAACCCCATCACCACGCCAATCAAAATAAGATATGGCAGTGTTATGCCCCTGCCCTGAAACGTATTCCCCTATTCTTACGTTTTTCACATAAACAGCTCCTAAATAATTAGTGATGATAGT
>CAZFPB010000111.1:0-1537 GCA_964520985.1 uncultured Pseudobdellovibrionaceae bacterium | reverse complement strand
ACTCGTCGGTGAGGAGGGATAAATTGCGCCTCTGCGCTTCCGTCAGCTTCATGACCGGCCTCCGGAGCGTTCGGTGTGCCAATCGAAATGCGCGGCGCGCAGAGCGATCAGGGCGCTATAAGCCAGATTGCGTGCGCCTCTTTTGGAAAGCAGGTAATTGCTGTTCTTCCGAAGGGATTCGGCCGCTACGGCGATCTCGCAGTCCTTGACATGGACGAGGCCGAAGGGACACTGGTCGGCATCCTCCGCCGCCAGGATTTCATCGCGGATTTCTCTCGCCACATCACGCATCGGCGCTCTCCTTGGGGAGAGAGGCGAGGGCGGCTTCGGCGCGCTCAAAATCCGCCAACCGGAATTGTTTTGTCGGCATGATTGGAGAACCGCCGAAGTCAACGCGACCTTGTACAAACCGGCGAGCTTTTTCTGCAAAGGCTGCAAAGGGCTGTAAGGCTGTGAGGGCGCAGTCTAGTTGCCCGAGAAGCCAAACGACAAGATCGGCATGGTCAGGTAATACAAGCTCGCGGTTTGGACCGGCTTTGCGCCACCGCTCAATTGCTCGCATGTCGGCCTTCCATCGAAGGTCAAACAGTTCCTCCCGTTCCCGCATATCCTCCACCGCCTTCTCTGCGCGTGCTTCGGCGGCTAGGCGGCCTTCACGTTCCGCAAGACAAGAACGTGTCATTTCTTCGAGTTGGGCTTCGGAGGATTCAAGTCTCTGGCCGAAGTCTGTAACGTCGCCGTTGAGCGCGTTGGCCATCGCCATAGCCTCGGCCAGTTCCGCCGTCAGCCGCTCGTTCTCGGCGCGAAGGCGGGATAGCGACTCGCACAGTTCGGTGATGGTGATGCTGTGCGGGTCATCTTGGCCGGACGCCAAGCCCAGCGCGTAATCGATCTGTTTTTCGATGGACAAGCTCATTTCCTGTCACCTCCGTTAAGCGCGGCGCGGGTAGCGTTGAGACGTTCCTCGATGCGATCCGCACGAATATGGCGGATGCTCCTCGTATCATCGTTCCTAGCTTCCTCTGCGTATTTCCGGCAGGTATGGAGAAGATCGTACTGATCGCCTAGCGCACCACGCAGCGCCACCTCCAGTTCCTGGTTACGCGCGAATAGCTGGTCGAGGGCGGTGACGGCTTCGTTGATTAGAATGTGCTTGCCGTCCATAGTTGCGGTGGCATCGGCCCAAGCCCGCAGCCACGCCTTCAGCGCTTCGATATCATTTGGCATGATGGGGCCTCCTATGACGAGCCGAGGATCACGACAGGGCGGCCGTCTAGCCATTCCGTCCGATCTGCAACTTCGGGATGTTCGTAAAACTCGTCGTCGGCCGTATGGATGTTGCCAACGAGCCCGTCGATTTCGTGAACGCTCTGGTCGTGGTTTTGCCAGCCGACATAAGCGTTCGGCGGCATCTTCTTCAGCTTCGAGATAATCTGCCTGACAGTCAGCGCCATCTACTCGCCCTCCTGAAGCTTGGTGAGAAGGGCGCGTGCGGCTACCCATTCAGGCGGGTCGGCCCACTCAGGCTTACCGCCCT
>CAZFPB010000110.1:0-1537 GCA_964520985.1 uncultured Pseudobdellovibrionaceae bacterium | reverse complement strand
CCGAGCACGAGCTCCTTCCCCGGGTGCAGCGCCGCCACCCTGCGCGCGCTCTCGACTGCCCGCTCCCTCGTCCTGCCCCACGCATCCGTCGTCTTCATGGCCACCCTCCTTGCCGCTGCAACGGGCCCGGTCTCCCGGGCCCGTCTCGCCGCCTCTCAGATCCGTCCCGCCTCCATCGCGCGAATCACCTTGGCGATCTTGCGCCCCCGGCCCGGCAGGAGCCTCCGGAGCTCCCCCGCGCCGCGCAGCCCGAGGTCCCTGTCGCCGAGGTACACCCGCCAGATCTCCGGGACGCCGCGGCCGTCCACCGAGCCATGGATCGCGAGCTTGCCGCCGCGGATAACGACGAAGGTGCAGTCGTTGTGCGAGCTGTACCGGGTCGTCACCGTCGCCGTCCGCTCAATCACCAGGGCCGTCGTCGCGCTGTCCATGACCTTATGATACGCCATGGCGTACCAACGCGCAAGGGGAGAGTGCGGCGGCTGGTCGATTTCATGGCGACCGCCGCCGTCGCCCATCGGCAGGGGTGAGGTCGGCGGGGCTGAAAGCCATCTGTTCCCCGGCGACGGGTTGCCCAGCCAGGGCTGCGGCTTGGCGTCCACCCGCACGAGGACGAGCCGCGTGAGCGGGTTAATACTCTCGACGCGCCCCACTGCGCCGGTGAGCGCCGCCCGCATGTGCGCCGCGCCCACGGACGGAACGTGGGTGCGTGTGAAGCCGATCCGCACCCGCTGGCCGACGACGACGTTGCTCATGGTCGTACCCTCCTGACGGCTCAGGCCGCCTCACCCTCTCGGGTGGGCGGCCTCGCCGCATCCGTCTCTCACTGCCTGGGCAGCACCCAGACCAGCCGGTCCCGCCGCTCCGTAGTGCCCGGGGGCTGGTACCCGCACCCCGCCTGCCGGTATGCCTCGGGGCACCGTGGGTCGTCCGAGACCCAGAACTCGCACGTCTTCAGCACCGCCGCATGAAGCTCCGGGAGCTCCACATCGCGGCCCATCGCCTCCTCGACCGCTACCCCCACTGTCATGATGCCAACCCGGGGGCCGCCAGCCAGCGACTCGGCCCAGAGCTTCGCCACCACCTTCACCACCACCGTCTCAAGCTTGCTCCCCGCCTTCGCCATCGTCTCACCCTCCTCCGCAGCGCCGCGCTGCTCACACCCTAGTGATACGCCATGGCGTATCATCCGGCAAGAGGTTTCTTCGGGTGGGCGGTCGATTTCTCCTGGCGCCGCCCGCCGCTGCCCAGCTCGCGCTTGGGGCTTGCACAGTGGTACGCCACGACGTATCATGACGGCATGAGTAAGCCCCCGAAGAGCATCACCGACCAGCTGCGCGAGGCCATCGACGGCGCCGGCGGCCAGGCCGCCGTCATGCACGCCATCCGCAACTCCGGCGGCAACATCCGCCGGGCCACCATGAGCGAGCTGTACGGCGGGCAGCGGCCGAGCCTGGAGGCGCTGCGGGACATCGCGCGGGTGACCGGGCACGAGTTCCGCATCACCGGGGAGACCGAGCTCGGCACCAGCCGTGCG
>CAZFPB010000109.1:0-1568 GCA_964520985.1 uncultured Pseudobdellovibrionaceae bacterium | reverse complement strand
GCGGCGGTGAGAGTCAGGGTGATCTTGGTTGGGCGCGTCATGCGTTGCTCCGTGACGACATTCGTAATCGTGATTACGGACGCAAGCAACAACGGAGCACCCTGAGGCCGAAGAATTGTGGGTGTATGTGCGATAGACGGAGACCGTAAGCGCCTATTCGGCCACCTGACCGCAGGGTCAGGTGCGACCCAGACGGACAGGGAATGTCCGTTCACGCCCTAGAATGTGGCTTTATTTGGCTATGACTCTGTGGTTACGCTTCCAAGGCTATCCAGAGTTCACATATGAAACATGAAGCCTTGGAACGTCTCGCAATCGCAGTGCACCACAGAGCAGGGCTCAACCCTGAGCACATGAACTGCCCGATCTTGGTAGCCAGGAGGTGTGGCGTGCGGGTGCTTGATTCCGGGGATACCCCGATGCCAGGCGACGGCTTTTGCCTTTCTCCGTCGAGTGGGGCGCTCATCTTCGTCAATGCGCGGTTGCCTCGTCGTCGTCTCGTGTTCGCTGTCGCGCACGAGCTTGCGGAGGTTGAACTCACACGTATCGGCTACGAAGGTGCAGACCGTGAAGCTGCCGCCGACCGGCTCGGCGCGGCCATCTTGCTTCCGCGTCCGGCTGTCGCCGCAGTCCTCAGGTCAAAGCCATGGCGCGGGATCCGGCACTTCGCGTCGCTGCTCAACGTCAACTCGACGTGTGCCGCTTTGCGTTTGGGAGAAACAACAACAGACCCGGTTGCCGTGATCGACAAAGATCGGGTCACGCTCCGTGGCGTCGACCAGTGGCCAGAGTCTCCGGTGCAGTTGGCGAAGTGCCGCGCGCTGCCGGACGGCATCCACCGGGTCCAGGTTGAGCGTGGCCGTGTAGTCTTAGCGGCGACCGGCTAACTGTCCTTTTTGGCGCGCCGCTTCGTAGTGGACGCCTTTTTCTTCCCGACTTTCGCGGCTGGGTCCCGCGACTCTCCGGGCTCAATCTCAGGGGTCGTCCCTGGCTCGGCCAGTTCCGCCAGGGCTTTCTTCATCGCCTTGTAGATGTGCAAGTGCGACGGCGGCTTGTCGTGGTCGAAGTGCAGTGTCTTCAGAAGCGGGTGGAGTTCGCCCAGTGTCCCGGCGCCTTCTTCGATGAGTTGCTCGAGCACCTCCATCGCGACCGGCGGGACCACGATCCAGTCTGATGGCGGCGATGTGGCAACCTTGGCCAACGACCGCCCCGGGTCGCCTTCGCCGTAGGTCAGCCAACTGCGCGAGAACCCCTGGGCAGCCAGCGCCTCGACCAGCTTGGTGATCGTGTCGTGCTTGGCGGCTCCGCCACGGCTCTTGATGACCCCAAAGTTGGTCGGGTTCACGCCAGCCTGGCGGCACAGCTCACGCTGGCTCCATCCCAGCGTTTTCATCGCAATCACAAGCCGCTCACCTAGGTCTTTGCCGCCCACGGGTGGAAGCATCCACACAACGTTTACGTCTGTCATCACTTACCCCATTGACTACGGCCGTAATCGCGATTACGTCTGTCAGCATGAGTTCTGAAACCGCAATCGGAGAACGCCTCCGATTCGCCCGTACCGCGGC
>CAZFPB010000108.1:0-1590 GCA_964520985.1 uncultured Pseudobdellovibrionaceae bacterium | reverse complement strand
CGCCTATTCGCGCGGCCCGCTGACGAACGTCCACTCTCGCAGGCCGAGCATGTCGGCGGCGCGAGCCCTGAGACGGCCGTGCGTGCCGCCCGAGCCGACCGGGAAGAGCGGGACCTCGCCCGGCGCCGTGAGGCTGTCGGCCGGCCACACCTCGAGCTCGCCCTGCGCCTCGAGCCCGACGCACCGCCAGCGCTGGTGCGGCAGGACGCTGGACGGCTTGGTGGGCTCCGGCGCAGGCTTGAGGAAGCGCCCGGCTACGGTGCAGGCAAAGCACCCGCCCGTGCTCGTCGCCTTGTCGCACGAGGCGCAGGGGACGCCCGGGATCGTGTGCGGGCCGATGACCATGCGGTCCACCGGCGCGGGCGCATCCCCCGAACGGGGTAAGGCGGCGCCGAGGACCTTGCTGAGCCGGCGCATCAGGTCCGCGATGAGTCGCGAGCCCTTCGCCTCGGGCACGTCGACCCAGTCGGTCACGACGTCGAACGCCTGCTCTGCCAACTCCTGCACGTCGACCGGAGGCGCCGGATCTGCGATGCGCCCGCCGTGAGCCGAGCACCAGACGCCGTTGTCCGCCGCGCGATCCTGCCCGACCGCGAGCACGGGCACGCACGGCACCCCGGCCGGCGCGCTCATCATCGCCGCGTATTCGCGTGCCCGCTCCTCGGCGGCATGCCCGTAGAAGCTGGCGCTGTACTCAGCGCCATCGTTGCCCAGGGCTTCGGCGCGGAACCCGTCCACGTATCGGCACGGGGCCACCTCATGCTCGATGCCGCGCCACGGCGAGGCGCCAGCGCCGCCCGCGTGGCTCTCGGGCACCGCGGGGGCGGCGCTGGCGACGGGAGGCGTAGCACGGCCGGACGGGGCCAGACCGAACCATCCATCGGGCCGCACGTACACCTTCACGTCGCCCTGGCGAGCGCCGACGGCGGGCACATCGCCGCCGTCCTGTCCAGGCGCCGCATAACGCTCGGCAGGGGGCGTTAGCGCGGGTCTATCGACCTGTTCCCACAGGCTACGGAGCTCGTTTTCGTGCATCGCCGCGGCGGCGTCGCCGTACTGGGCCACGATCCGCACGCGCCCGATGGCGTGTTCGACAACCTCGTAAGCCCCTTGCGTCGGCGCGCCGCGCAGCCGCCACAGCGTGCCCAGCAGGGAGCCGCCATGAGGCGCCGCGCTGTCAACCGGCTGCCCCCCATCCGGGGGATGGGGAGCATGCTCTTGACTGGCGTGTCCGGATGTGCATCCGGTCGGACCGGTGCGCGCGGCGTCGAGATCTTCAGCGGCTTCGCTGAGCCCTTCCGCTTTGCCGAGCGCAATCAGGTCCGGGGCTGCCGCGGCGATTGCCGCCGCCCTGTCTCGCCAGCGCCGCGCGAGCGCCGTGACTTCGGCCCGACCGTGCCGCGCGCCCATGGCGAAGAGGCGCTCGCCGATGAGCATGTCAACGCGATGGTCCTCGTCGCTGCACTCCTCCCACGTGCGCGCGTTCGGGCGAAACTCACTCGCCCCCCACCCTTCGCACCACGCCTCATGCACCGCGCGCCCGAGCGCCTCCCGGTCCGGCGCCTCGACGCCTTGGGTCTGCTGGTCGCG
>CAZFPB010000107.1:0-1605 GCA_964520985.1 uncultured Pseudobdellovibrionaceae bacterium | reverse complement strand
GTCTAACGTTCAAGTCTTGTCACTTTTGAACGGACAGGGGGGCAACGTATGATTTCGCACGTGGCGCGAAAACACCAAGATGGCCCTCCCGGGAAGAGCGTTCTAGGCGATCACCTCTGGTGGGCCCGGCGTGTCTTCAGCGATCGGCGCGGCTCCTGGGTGTCTCAGGAGACCCTGGCTGAGGAATTCGCTATCGGGCGTCTCACGCTCCGGGGGCTCGAAAGCGGCACGGCGAAGGGCAAGAGCTACGACGTGATGGTCAAGCTGGCCATCGGGTTCGGTGTCTCGCTGGACAACCTGGCCGCCTACCTGCGCGGTGGGTACGGAGAACCGGGCGAGACGACCGCTCAGGCGTTGCTGGACGGCAAGGATCCAGAGTTTGACACGGAACCAGAGTCCGAGACGCCCAAGGAGCTGCTTGGTGTCCGCACTATGCTCGAGCAGGCCCTAGGTCGACTGGCCCTGTCCGACCCGAAGAACGTCGCGGCCTACGCTTCGATCGTCCGTGGCGGGCCAGCGTCAGCCTTCACGAGCCCCGAGACCCTGACCGTTGAGCAGGCCGTCGAGTACCTACGCGCCGCCGTTCAAGGGGGCCCGGTCGTGCCAGACGAGGCCGAGGCCATCCCCAAGAACGGCAAGCGGTAAGGCGCTCAGGCGACGCGCAGGACCACGCGGCTCGCGTCGTCTCCAAGGTCGACCCGGCGGATCCAAGGCTTCGGCGCCTTGGCGATGGCGCGGACCACCGGCTCGGCCGGCCAGTGGTAGCCGTCGCCCCGGGTGCGCACAGCCTTTGGCGTCACGAGCGCGAGAGGCGATCCGAACACTTCGCCGACCCGGAGTGCTATGCAACTCTCCGATGCGCCGAACCTCGCTGCCAGCTGCCGAAACGAGGACCCCTCGTTGAGGAACGAGAAGCGGAACGCGTCCCAGGGTGCAACCAGCGCCGCGGCGAGTGCGTCGCAAACGCGCTCATTGGCCAGCGTCTCGGAGCCGATGCCGAGCGCCCAGTGAGCGAGCTCGTGAGCGACCGCGAACCGTAGCCGGCTCTGAGGTAACCCCTGCCGCACGAAGATCCGCGGCTCCCCGTTCACACGGGCATAGGCCGCGTCTCCAGGCAGCGCACAGTCCGGCACGTACTGGACGGCCGCGTCGCCGAGTAGCCGTTTCGCCAAGACGACCATCCGCGCTGGCTGCCTCGGGTCCTTACCAGCGCGGCGATATAGAAGCCCACCAATCCCATCAAGCTCTCCCAAGCCCATTGCCGGCAGATAGCGACCAGGTGGTCACTTGTGAAGGTGGGAGTCAGTCGCACCCGGGACGAGAAATGTCCCGCATGGCCGTGCGAGTGACCGATGCGCCCGAGCCATTTTTGCCTGGGTCATTTGTGACGCACCGCGTTAACAACTGAACGTGTCTCATGTGGTCGGCTGTGGGTGTAGCTCTCACAAAACTGCAACGCGACGCATCAAGCCAGCCGTTGTGTTGATCGTTAGACTAGACACGTTCGAACCTGTACGTGTAAGGTCACACTCACAACGCGATGGCAACCACCCTCCCGCCCCGCAACGAGAACGACTCAATCGAAGCCGGCATCCGCGAGTTCGG
>CAZFPB010000106.1:0-1654 GCA_964520985.1 uncultured Pseudobdellovibrionaceae bacterium | reverse complement strand
TTCCGAGGATGAGCAGGATGGCCGCAGCTACGTTGCCAGGCGTCCAGGCGCTGCCGACTGATGCGGGTTGCGCTGGCGGCGCCGCTTCGGGTGTATCAGCAACTGACTGTCGCGACGGGACCGGGACACCCAGCACGCGCTTCGGAGGCTCCGACGGGTCGTGCCCAGGGTGGCTCATGCGTGGATCGCGGGGCGGGCTCATTCGGCCGCCTCTTTTTCCAGCACGTCCAGCCGCTGTTCGATGCGCTCCAGGCGTTCGTCCAGCGAGGCGAACTTCAGGTCGCTCAGCCCAAGGCGTTCTTCGATGGCTGTCAACCGCGCAGACAAGGCGCGGACCTCAGCGAGGGTCAGCGTTTGGTTTGCGATGACCGGCTTCAGTTTCTCGTCCAGCACGTTGCCCAGGATGGTCTCAAGGTCGGAGACGCGCTCCAGCTCCACGACGTCGTGATGCGGGCTCGTCCGCTCGCTGTCGGGCGGCAAGGTGTCATGCTCACTCACGCGACACCTCCGAACACAGCCTTGCGCAGAGCATCCATGGGCCAAGCTGGTCCTGGATCGAACTTGCGGCCCGGCGAGATGTCGTCATGCCCCACGATGTCCTTGATGCCGTACTCGCGGCGCCAGAGGTCACAAATCTGCGCGCACAAGTCGAACTCCATGTCTGAGAACTCGGCCCAGTGCGTCCAGTTTGCCGGAGCCTTGCCGCTCTTGTGCTTGGCTTCGACGGCGCCCTTGGTCCACGTCTTGCCGTAGACCGTTTTGAGCGAGCCATCCGGTTGCTTGATGAGCGGCCCCGGGTTGCTGATTTCGATGCCGAGCGAGAACGTGTTGCAGCTGGGTCGGCCTTTGTAGGACGACTCGCCAGCGTGATAGGCGCGGCGGTTGAACGGGACCTGCTGAATCACGATGCCGTTCCTGTCGATGGTGACGTGGCAGGACAGGTAATCCTTGGCCTTCAGCACAGCTGCGGTCGTTCCGGCGTCTTCCGTGACTGCGTAATGCACCACGGCAATCTCCGGCAGCAGCGGCTGTAGCGCCTCGTCGAACTGGAACGACACCAGCTCATCGGGGCTCGTGGCAACCAAGCGATGGTTTTCAATCTTCATGTGGAATCCACCTTGGTCCCTTCAAACACCACCACCGGGTCCCGCACCTCATCGTCGCCCGCCTTGTCTGGCTCACAGAAGCGGCAGACGTAGACAGACAGACGCGAGTTGAAGACGCGGCCGGTAGCAGACTGCGCACGTGGGCGATGGCGCTTCGGAGCGGGGTTTGCGACTCATGCCGCTCCGCCAGACTCGCGAAACTTCCGCAGCTGTTCGGCTCCGTAGGGCGACAGGTAGAAGTTGCCGGCGCGACGGACAGCCAAACTGCGTTCCTGTAAGCGCTCGTAAATGCCGCCATAGAGCCAGCCGATGGGCGCAAATGGACCGCGCTCCAGGACTTCCAGGTGGGCTACGTCGCCAGCTTCGATTGCTAGACTCATCGGCGCCTCTTTCCGGCGTTGCCCGCCTCGTTGTCACGGCTAGCGCCTGCCGCTTGTTCACGAACCTTCACCGGGTTCGTAGACTCGGACTCTTCCGCGGCGTCACGACCGACACGCCACAGGTCAATCAGCGCTTTGCCTGCTGCCAGGCCGAACTTGATCCAACCA
>CAZFPB010000105.1:0-1656 GCA_964520985.1 uncultured Pseudobdellovibrionaceae bacterium | reverse complement strand
ACCGGCATGGGCTCGTTCCCGGCCGAGCGGATGCGCAAGCGTCACGGCTACTGGAAGGTCGAGCCGTTCGTCTTCACGCAGAAGACCAAGGAAGACTTGGCGACAGCGCTCTACACGGCATTCGCCGAGCGCACGGTGATGCTACCAAAGACTGACGCGGCGCTGCCCAAGAAGCCGGCTGCTCTTCCAGGTTGGCTCCCCAAAGCGGCCGACCAGCTCCGCGAAGACATCTGCTCGATCCGTCGCGAGATCACCACTGCCGGCAACGTCCGTTACGACGCGCCGCACACCGACAAGGGCCACGCCGATAGCGCCTGGTCGCTTGCCCTAGCTCTTCACGCTGCCGGACAGGCTCCGGCTCGTGGCCATCTCTCCGCTGACGTGGCGGCCGCTCTCTGATGCCGACCTACGCGCAGCTGAACCAGCGGCACCCGAGCTGCGACACTGACGAACTCCGACGACTCAACGCGCTCTACAAGGGAGGCGCTGAGTTCAAGGCGCTGCTCAGTGAGTTTCTGCCCCAGCGAAATGCTGAGCCGGAAGCGCGGTACAGCCTCCGCTGCAAAGAGGCGCATTACCGCAACTACATCGGGCCGATCATCGACTACTTCACGTCGATGCTGTTCTCGACGCGTCCGGTTATGGGCGCCAAGGACGGCAAGGGTGAAGCGGTAACCGAGCCTGACCAGTTCTACGCGAGCCTCCAGGACGACTGCGACCGAAACGGCCGCGATGTCGACGCGCTGTTCAAGGCGCAACTGACTGAGGCCATGGTCTCGCGCTGTGCCTGGGTCCGCGTGAATGCGCCGGACGACGGCGGCGCCGAGCCTGAGAGCTTGGCGGACTTCGAGTCACGTAAACTCGGCCAGTGCTGGCTCTCTCCGGTGTCCCATGCCGACGTGTTCGACTGGGAACGGGACGACAGTGGCGCGCTTGAGTGGATCATCATCCACAAGAGCGAGTCCAAGCGAGCCAATGTTGCCGCTGGCCGCGATTCGGTCGTTGAGACGTGGGAAGTCCTGTACGCAGATCGCGTCGACACCTACGCCATCAAGTACGACCGAAAGAAGAAGCCGGGCCCGACACAAGAGGTCCCGCTTACTGACAGCAAGCCGCATCCGTTTGGTCGGGTGCCACTTGTCCCGATCGCTCTCCCGGTTGGCCTGCACGTAGCAAGCCGGCTCGAGACTCCGCAGATTGCTCACTTCCGCATGAGCAATGCCCAGACATGGGGCATGAGCACCACCTGCTACGCGCAGCCGGTGTTCAACCTCATGGACCGCGACACGCCGCCTACGATGGGCGCTGGTTACGGCATCTTCCTCGGCCCCGAGGAAAAGATGGATTGGGCGGCCCCGCCCTCTGGTCACTTCTCGGCGCTCGCCGAAGAGGTGAAGAGCCAGAAGGATGAGATCTTCCGCATCGCGCACCAGATGGCGCTCGGTGTGGAGAACAACGCTGCAGCCGTTGGCCGTAGTGGCGAGAGCAAACAGCAGGACGCACTCTCGACGCGAGTGGTGCTCCTGGCGTTCTCCCGCATCGTCAAAGAGGCGATCGAGGTTTGCTGGGACCTGATCAGCAAGCAGCGCGGGGATGACCTCGTTTGGTCCGTCGAAGGGCTCGACGACTTCGCGGCGGCCGACATCATGGGCATGC
>CAZFPB010000104.1:0-1678 GCA_964520985.1 uncultured Pseudobdellovibrionaceae bacterium | reverse complement strand
AGACCGCTGGAGATGGCCGCGTCTGCGATCCGCGGTCTCTCGCTCGACGGCACGGACGGGCTATCCGCCGAGGACGCGGCGACGCTGCGGGGCGCGGGGTGGTCGATGCTCACCGACGGCTGGGCGCGCTGGCGAGACCCGGCGGACGGCATCGAATACGACCCGACGGCGGCCTATGCGCTCGGCCGGCTGCGAGAGCACGCGGCGCGCATCCGAGCGAAAGCGCCGGCCGTCGCGCACATGGAGCCCGGAAAGGCGACGGGCGAGGAGAGCGCGACGACCGGCTCCAGCAGCGTGGCAGAGGAGCAGGGCGCGGCGCAAGGGGCGCCCGTCGCGGACCCCATAGCGCACGTGGTCGCGCTACTGCACCGGGCGGGATGGCCCAACCAAGCGAACCGCTTGGAGCGCGGCGAGGTCACGCCGCGTGGCGCGCTCGAGTACCTGCGCGCGTGCTCCTCGATGCAGAGCCCGGGCGTCGACGACCGCGCGGTCCTGCAAGCCCTCGAATCGCTGGTGCACGCGCAGGCGGGCAGAGACGCCGCGCAAGGGGCGCCGCGGTGCGTCCGCTGCTCTGCTCCGCGCGGCCCCGCCGAGAACCCGCACGCGTGCGCCCCCGCCACCCTCCCGAAGCCGGAGCGCGTGGAGATCTGGCAGCGGTGGGCTCATCGGAATGCCCCGCGCCCTTTCACCGTGCGCGACGTGTCGCGCCACAACGACGACGCGTTGTGCACCCTGAGCGATAACGAAGGGCGCACCGTTCGCGTCGTCGAGACGTGGCTGCGCGCCAGCGACCTTTGGACCTTCCTCAGTCCCGCGCCGGTGCCGCAGGGGGCCGACGGCGGGCCGGAGAAGGGCGACGAGGCCGAGCGCGATACCAGCGCCGCGGCGACCGACGCGAGCGAGCCCACGGCGCGCGACGCGGTGGCCGGGATGCTGCTGCGCTGTGGCCGGATGCTCGTTGCGGAATGGCTCGCCAAGGGGCTCTATCCGCCGGCCGACGTCGCCAAGAGGATTCGCGACATGGCGCCGGCCGGGTCGACGGATCCGCAGCGCGACGCCTGCATCGCCGCGCTCGAGGCACTGGACCGCGGCGAGCTCCACGGGGCGCGCGCGGAAGCGGCCCCATGCTCGCACGCGTCGGCGATCTTCCGGGCCGCCACAGGCGCCGAGCGCGCGCCGGATGGCGTCAACGTGCTCGTCGGAGTCGTCGCCCTCTGCCCGTGCGGCTGGAGCGCCAACGGCGACATCCGCGCTGGGCTCGAGAAGGCTGGGGACCGGATCGCCGCCGAGCTCTCTGACCTCAGACGCGAATTTCAGACAGAGCACGAGAGCGACCCGGGAGACCGGGCGGAACGCTGGGCGGCGCGGCGCTGGCGCATCGACGCGCTGTTGCGCTCTGACATGAGCACTTTCGCCCGTGGCTACCTGAACGGCGTGCGCGACACGTGGGGATCCGCCGAGGTCGATTTGACGCGCGGTCGTCGCGTCGAGCGCGATGTGCAAGCCGCCGAGGAGTACATGCTGAGCAAGCCCGGCGCGCCGCACCCCGACGACGTTTCGGTGCTCTACAGCGACATCGCCGGTGTGCGTCTCGCGATGCCGAAGGGCGCCGACGAGCGCGCCGTGCTGGCGACCGTGGCCGAGCTCCTGGGGTTCAAGCCGCGGGATGCCGAGGAAG
>CAZFPB010000103.1:0-1687 GCA_964520985.1 uncultured Pseudobdellovibrionaceae bacterium | reverse complement strand
GCTGACCCCTGGGGCCTGAACCCCGAGCCGGTGCCGGTGCCCGCGACGGCGAAGAAGAAGACCGCGCCGAAGCCGAAGGCGCCGGCCGCTCCCCCTGACCCGGGGCACCAGCGCTGCGTGGACGCCTATCACGACGCGTTCAAGGCGTGCACGGGACAGAGGCCGATCATCGGCGCCGCCGAGGGGGCGGCCATGAAGACCCTTCGCGAGAAGTTCCGCAAGATGGACACGCAGCGCACGTCAGAGCAACGCGACGCCGCCGTGATCGTTTTCCTGCGGAACTTCTACGCCAACGACTGGCGCGGGCCAACCACGTCTCTTCGGCAGATCGCGACGGACCCGACGCGCTATCTCGTTCCGCAGAAACGATTCTCGAGGCCGGAGATCGGTTCCGGCCTGCAACCCGCCGACGACAACATGCCGACTAGGTACTATCGCGACGAGGACTTCAAATGAACTTGAGCGCCGATGACATCATGAGAGAGCTTGAGCGGATTCCGCACGGCGTCACGCTGCGCGAAGGCGCTCCGGCGAAGCGAGGCGGACCGCCCGCGGCCCCGCGATGGGAAGGCGTCATCCCGCCGCCAATGGATCTTCCGTGCGCCGCCGGATGTGGAAACCGCGTCGAGCATCCTGGGATCTGTCATCCGTGCGGCGCCGCGAGAGAGAGCGAGGCCGCACAAGCGGAGTTTGCTTCGGCGATCGATACTCTCCCCGAGTGGTTTCGCTGGACCACGCCGGGCGCGCCGGAACTCGACGCGCGCGTATCCAGCGTGGCACACACAGGGGCTCGGCCCCGCGTAATGGCCGAGCGAGTTGCCGCCGACATGCTGAGCGGCGCGGCAAAGGTCGTGCTCGTGCGCGGGCCCCGCGACGCAGGGAAAACGTCGTTCATCTGCGCTGTCGCTCAGATTATAGTGAGCACCGCGCGCGACGAGTGGATCCGTTTCGAGCGCCGCAAGGTCGGCGGTCGCACCGACTACCAGGAGCCGAGAATCTGCGGCATGGCGCGCGGCCTCTTCTACGCCGCGGCGCGCGATATCCTCCCGCCGGATGATCGGGGCGTCGATGCGCCGCAGCCGAAGTTCGGGCGCCTCATCAAGTCGCGAATCGCGATCATCGATGAGCTAGGGCAAGAGATTGAGGCCCGCGACGACACGGCGGCAACGTCAAAAAGGCTCAAGGCAACAAGTGATATCATATGTCACCACTGGGACACAGGGTCGCCACTCCTGGCAGCAACGTGGATGACGGACCAGGACATATATAAGTATTATAAGGGCGGCGTGCAGAAGCGGCTTATCAAGGCCGAACAGGTGCGCGTTGTCGAGCTTAATGGGAAGGCCATTTGATATGAACGGTTACCACACGCATTCTGCGATACTTCAACCGAACGAGATCGGATGTGCCGGCCTCTTGCTCATGCCTTGCCAGGTCGGGCACCCGGCGCCGCCGCAGCACGTGTTCTGCACGGTGTGCAGCCCGAAGGGGCGCAAGAGCCCGGCGGACGCCAATTCGCCGAACCGGCCGATGCCGATCCCGGTCAGCCTGGCGGCCTTTGCTGCGATCGAGCGGCGCGCGGGCGTTCAGCCCGGCGCTCCATCGAGCGGCATCGTGTCGATTCGCCAGCTCGACCGCGGAGCCCGCCGGGCGCTGTACGCGCTCCACACCGGTGCGGCTGGCGTCC
>CAZFPB010000102.1:0-1736 GCA_964520985.1 uncultured Pseudobdellovibrionaceae bacterium | reverse complement strand
GTCCCTGTAAACGGACAAACTTAAGGCTGTTGTTTCAGTCACCGTTAAGCCACTCTGGCAACGCGTTCGAAGTCGTATGGCGGTTGGGCTTGAACCCTTCGTGTTCCGCGTCAGTTCGCGACTACCGCCAAATTGAATGTGAGAGCGCCAGATTTTAACTGACCTACCTCCCCTTTTCAGGGTTGCTCATTTACATCGGGCATATCTCCGACTAGAGCTTTCTCTCTCACAACTCGTTGTCCTCTCGGACGAATTTTGCCCTCAGTACTACGCCCTGAGAGACGGCGGGTCTTGTGAGGCTCATGACTTCCTCGACCATCCGGGAGATCTAATTCATCCTCCAGCATGCGAGAGAATGAACCGAATAACCCGATCCCTTTCGGGAAACTGGGAGCGGGTGATGGATTTGAACCATCGACCTTTTGGTTATGAGCCAAACGAGCTACCGGACTGCTCCAACCCGCAATAGGTGCCCCGTATCGCCGGGGCCACGCGAGCGGAGCTTATGTCGGCTGCTAGAGTGTACGCTGTTCACCCTCTCAACCCGTGCCGACTTAGGGATGGAGCCTAGGCGAATGGCTTCCATCAGTGCTGCACCTCGTGAGTACATCGCCGCACCAGCTGTGTGCCCCTTTTCGGGGAATTCATTTGCCCACCCTATCCGAGATTCCGCTAAGCGGAGGAACGGAGTTACTGCTAGATCGAATAGCTGATGCTCGGGGGAGCTGAGCGTCGATCAAGGGTGAATGTCGGAGTGGGCTTCACCAATCTGTCGTGAACATAAGCCCCAATCCCTGTCTGCGTCAACACCCTTTCTTAGGTTCCGATTAAAGCGGTCACTTTGCTGATTTGCGATGCAAAAGAGTATCACGATCAAGAAAGTCGAACTCTTCAAGATCCCTACCAAGATCGATACGTACGAAGAGCCTAGCTTTATTCAAAGGTAAGAAAGCTGGGTTCCGATAGTATTGTTTGTTTGCCTGGAGAAACAAACCGTCTCGCTTTCTTCGAATGGCTACAAACTTGTCATCTGTCATCGGATGCCCTGCTGTCTAAGGATCTCAAACAGGGCGCCTCTCATTTTAGACGATGCTGTTCGAAGTTGCCTCTGTTCATCAATGACCATGCTTTTGAAAACCTCGTGCTCAGGAATTCGTTCTCGCAGACGCTCTTGTTCAAGATAAAGCTTGCGACATTCTTCTTGATAGTACAAGGCTCTAAGACGGATCACAAGCTGGGTCACGCTGCGTCTTCTTCCTCGTCTTCTTCCACAGGAGTGGTGACACCGGCTTTGATTTTGGGCTTCTTCGGATAGAAATCATCGACCATTTTTTGCGCACGAGCGATGTAATAATCGTAGTCGACGTCTTCGGGAACCTTATCAGGTAGAACCATGCAGGGTTTACCGCCCTTAGACCGCGGCACATTATACCCGTTTTTAGCATTGATGATTTCATCGGTAACGCCTACTGCGTAATACCAACGAATGATCGAGCCTAGGTACTCACCGTTCTTAACCGCACCGCCTGTCACGCGCCGAACTTCGATGAATTTTCGAACGTCAGTGCATTCACGAATTGTCTTCTCGAACGGAACACCTTCGGCCAAATACATGATGACTGCTTCGCAGCAGACGTCACACGTTGGGTTCCATTTGAGTGGATACACATCGGTCGTCTTACGATATGCGCCGATTGCTTTTGCGTACTGCCAAGCGCCCTTTTCTTTTGTGTCTG
>CAZFPB010000101.1:0-1754 GCA_964520985.1 uncultured Pseudobdellovibrionaceae bacterium | reverse complement strand
AAAGAACTCGGCCGACAGCAGTTCGCCTTGGACGCGGATGACCGGAGACCCCGACCGGTCACGGTAGAGCCAAACGCCGCCGTCCTGGCTCGTGTAGCCGGCCATCGTCTCGGGCAGCTTCGGCAGTTGCGCGATCAGTTCACCGATGCGCCGTTCCAGGTTCTCGGCGTGTTGCTCGGCTAGCTTTCGCGACAGGACGGCTCCGGCGATCTCGGCTTCTGCTTCGTCGGCGCACACCCATTCACCGTCGGGGGATTCGTGGTTGTCGCCGTCGCCAGTGATGTTGTACCGCTTCACGCTCCCGCCTCCCCGTCGAGGGCCACCAAGATGGCCCGCATGTCACCCAACGTGATCGGCGCATCGAAGCCGTCGAACAAGACGAAGCTGTCCTCTTCTTCGGCCAACTCTTCAGTCATCCGGCGCAACGGTTCCGCCGCCTTCCTCGCAGCGGCGAGGGTGTCGAGTCGCTGGGCAATATCGACCTGTAGCGCGTCGTATTCGGCGCCTTCCTCGGGCGTGAGTTCATCGTCCCAATCTCCGACGGTTAAGTTCCTTAGTCGGCGAACTGTCCCTGCCCCACTCTTCTCCATCATCCCATCTCCTCGCCGCAATCGGCAGCCATGCGTTCGAATTTGGCGGCGTAGTGGTCACAGAGACGCGCCGCCCTACGGAGGCGGTCTTCGTTGTGAATGTTCCCGTAGCGGATGTAGCGCTCTGTCCATACCTTGCGCAGATTGTTCATCGCCCTCGCCTGCGCCAACCTCAGCGCTCGGCGGGTGGCAAGGAGTTCGCGGCCTGGAGTGCAATCCCCTGTCTTGTACTGAAGAATGCGAACCATGGCGCAGCCATCCTTGTGGCCGTCGGGCTCGTAAGCGTCGCAAGACTGGCAGTATGCAAAGCCGCGCTCCCAGTCGACCCATTCGACTTTGGGGAGGAAGGCTTGTGCCAGCTTGATTGTTTCCTGGGCGGCCCGGAGTTCGCGAGCGGCGGCGATTAGGGCGAGCAGGTGGTTGCGGGCTTCGCAAAGCAGCTCCAAGTCGACAACGTGCTGCTCTTGGGTCCCTGTCGCATTGCAGATGTGCCGCTGCCTGGCCCCGAGTTGATTACCAGTCCACTCGTCGCCTTGCCAGAGACTCGTGCCGTTCGGATGAGCGCACCATGGGCCAGGCGTCGCCTCTTTCTCCAGCCTCTCGAACTCGGCCAGGATTTCGGGAGTGGGGGTCATCTCGTTGTCTCCTCGTTGCACAAGCGCGTTCCCTGATTCCAATCCGGCCCATGCGGAAACTCCGGATGCCAGAACGTTGACAGCTTGTTGCCGTCGTAGCGCCACCACCAGGAATAGCCGGCGCACTCTTCGTACGCTGGTAGCTCCGCGCAGGCGACGTCCTCTTCCGCGCATAGCAGCCAATCGGTTCGGCATGTGCGAGCAAGCGCTCCAGGTAGACCGTTCATAGCGTTCCCTCGTCCTTCAACGCGCACACCGCCGCGCGTTCGATCATTTCGACGACTTCAAGGTGAGTGCGTTCCTGGGCGCAGAGCCAGTGAAAAGGGAAACCGACAACCCGATCCAGAAAACACCAGGCCGCATGGCTCATCCAGTGCTCTTCGCGAAACTTGTTGCGAAACCACTCCCCCGGCTCCCACTCCACGACGCACCGTTCGCGAATCGCGAGGAGTTCTTCAGAGGGGGTCATTTGGTCTCCAGGGCGCGAAGGAAAAGCTCAGTCGCCAGCGCTTCGGCGACTTTCATGCGT
>CAZFPB010000100.1:0-1776 GCA_964520985.1 uncultured Pseudobdellovibrionaceae bacterium | reverse complement strand
CAGGGCTTCGCCCGCGGCATGGTGTCCGGGGTCGGTACGGTCAACTCCGCCGCCCAGAGCGTGATCGGCGCCGCTGCCGGCCCAGTCGGTGTGACCCCTGCCGGGCTCGCAATTCCGGCTGCGGCTGCCGCGTCGGCGACCAATGGCCCTGGCCGCAGCCTGCACATCGGCCAACTGTCGCTGAACATGCAGGGCATCGTCGACCTTCGCCAGCCGTCCCAGGCTGCGAGGCAGTTCCTTGTGGAGGTCCGCGAGGGCCTCCGCCGGCTTGAGATGGAGTACGTCTGATGCCCATCGTTCACGGTAGATCCATGGGCCCGGCCGGGGGGACCGGCACCCCACCCAGGGTGGAGATCACCCTCGTCGGGTTGGACGGGACGGTCCGTCCGGGGTGGTCGACGGACGCCGATGAGGAGGTGACGCTAACCACGCGGGTGCAGCCGAACCCGGACGGCACCTGGTCGGTCAACCTCGTCGGGAACGCCCGCATTTACTCCCCATGGGGCGACACCGTCTACCGGGTGGTGGAGGGCTTCAACGACGACCTCGGCCGCCCACACGTGTACTACATCGGCGTCCCTGCCACAGGCGGCCCCCACTTTGTGGGGGACATCCGCACCGGCCTGGTCCCCGACCAGCCCATCGAGGAAATCAACGGCGTCATCAGCGTTGAGGGCCTAACCGGGGTGGTGGACCTGTCCGGCATCTACGTGCAGCGAGCCGGGTCCACCATGACCGGCGTCCTCGAACTCGCCGCCGACGCCTCTGGGAGTGTGGTGCTGCAGGCGAAGACCGCAGCGGACACCCAACCCCGGCTGGTGGTGCGCGCGTCGGGGGCGATCGGGCTGGGCTCCGGCAGCGCCGCAGCGGACGTCAACCTTTACCGGTCGGGAGCGGACACCCTCCGGACGGACGACACGTTCGAGGTCGGCACTCGCCTGGCTGTTGGGACGCTCACCGGAATCGACGTGGTCACGGTCGCCACGGCCGGCACCAACGCGGCGCTGTTGGTGAAGGCCACCTCGACGGGCACCGCGGCCAAGGGTGTGCTCGCCGTTGAGACGAACACGGCGTCGAAGCGGGCGTTCGACTACCGGGTCACGGGGGACTCCGTTGCGCGGTTGAGTGTGGACGGGTCGGCCGGCAGCGGCTCCGGAACCCTGACCTTCGGCAATGGCACGACGGCGGACGTCAACCTGTACCGCGGTGGCGCGGACACCCTGACCACTGACGACACCCTCACCTCCGGTGTGGCGGTGCAGGCGCCGATCCTGCAAGGGGCGACCGTCCGGGGAGGGACCGGTTCGGCGGGCACCCTCACCTTGTCCTCGACGTCGCACACCACCAAGGGGAAGATCCTGATCGGGTCCGCGTCGCTGGCCTTGGACGAGGCGAACGCCCGGGTCGGCATCGGCACCACATCCCCGGCCAACCCGCTGCATGTGCAGGGCGCAGCCGGGACGACCTCCCTGGTCGCTCTCGATGCGTCGGGGGACACCCAGCGCAGGCTCCTCATCGACGCTTCCGGCGCTCACACCTGGGGATCGGGGACTGCGGCAGGCGACACCACCCTGTACCGCGGGGCCGCGGACACGTTGAAGACCGATGATTCGCTGGTCGTGGCCACCCGGGCGACGGTCGGCAACGCCACCCTGCAGAGCGCTCAGGTGCACGCTGAGGGCGCCGGAACCAACCAGGTACTCCTCGCCAAGGCCACGGCAGCCGGAACGGCCACGGTCGCGGTGATGGCCGTCGAGACCCCGACGACCGCCAAGC
>CAZFPB010000099.1:0-1782 GCA_964520985.1 uncultured Pseudobdellovibrionaceae bacterium | reverse complement strand
GTTCCATTTAAAGTCTCCCTTCATCTCGTAGCGCACATACCGCCGCGCGTTCGATTAGTTCGACGACTTCGAGGCCGGTCTTGGCGACGTAGCCGCACCATTCGTAGGGCCAATGCGGGCGCGTCTGTTCATACAGATACGCCCATGACTCGTAGCCTAAGCCCAGTAGTTGCTCCCGGGACCACTCCCCCGGCTCCCACTCCGCAGCGCACTTTTCTCGGATCGCGAGGAGTTCTTCACCCGGTGTCACCGCTCCGCCTCGGCAGTCCGCCCGCATCCGGAGCACTTGACTCGGTACACGAGCACGCTTTTTCCCTCTCGGATTGCCTCGCTGTAGAGCGTGATCCCCCAGGCGCAGGTTTCCCGTAGCCATTCGCCGCCACATTGGCACGGTTTGATTGTCATCGTCACTCGCTCAGCCATGGTCGGGGCCTTTCGTGTCGAGAGTCTCAATGTGCTTTGCCCAGTGCTCAGCCAGTCTCAGCGCACGACGAGCTCTCTCGGCTCTCCTGAGGTGGAGCATCCTGTGCAGCGCCGACACATAGGGACCAGCCTCCCACGCAAGAGCGCATGACAGGTAGTAGTGCGCTCGGTCTCGTAACTTCGCGGCTCGTTCGGCGCTCACTGGTCGGGGCCTTTCAGTTCGGCGAAGTGGGTTGGTTCGAAACGTGAGCCTTCGACATCAAACCAGCCGTCGTCTGGCTCGTCCCACATCATTGGGCGCACGCAAGGCAGTGAGCCAGCGAGGTATCCGACCACTTCCGTTCCATCCTTCGGCGCCTCCGCTATCGGCCGCCAGCGAATGGGCGCGTCGAGGTCGGCGGCGATGGCTTCAGACAACTGGTGCACAACAAATCCGTAGCGCGTTGCTTCGCCTGCGATGCTTGCTCGCGAAAGTTCGCGGTCAGATCGCAACAGCTCCTCCACACGTTCCTTGCTGTTCACTTTGCCCCTCCCTTCTCCGCCTGCTCGGGCGCGAGTTTGCCGGTGGCGGCGAAGCGGGTCAGGAGCGGGACCAGGGTGTCGCGGACCTGTTCGCGAGTGACTGCAACCGTTCCATGGCTACCGTTGTCTTCGGCTGTGATGTCCAGCAAGCCGCAAGCAAGTAGGTCCAACGGGTCTCCCCATCGGTCGCGGATGCGTGCGTAAAAGTCACCGTCGCCATTGTCGACCCACTCCACCCCAGGAATCTCCTGCTCGGGCGCGTCGGATGGGGTGGTGAGAGCAACACGAATCATGTGCGCCCGTTGCGCAACTTCCCAGCTGCCGGGCGCGCTGTAGTTTTCTATTAGCTCCCTGAGCATGCCGTCCGCCTTATCGGACCGCGCCTGGAGGTCATCAAACTTGGACTTGCGGATGAACGGATGTGACTCACGAGCCTCCGCTAGTTCCACCATCAACCGATCTCGCTCGCGGTGCACCTTTGCCCATTCGGCAGCAGTGCCGGTGATGCCATCGATGGTGATTGACGCATCAGCGGAGAGCCCCTTGTCGAACAGCGCCTCCCCCGCGGCCGGCGTCGGGTTTTCGGCGGGGTGGGCAGCGAGGATACGGCGCAACGACTTGTGAACCTCCAGCCAGTCAAGAGCGCATTCCCGGCCGGCGTAATCATTGGCCAATCCTGCAATCGCCTCCCGCAACGTCCCCTCGCTCGACCGGGCGGCGAGTTGGGTGCGGAGGGTGGTGATACGGTCGCAAAGCTCGGCCACGCTGAGCGTCACGTCCGAGGCGACCCCGAGCGCGTTCTCGATCCGGCGACCCCATGTTGGCCTTTCCGGCTCG
>CAZFPB010000098.1:0-1856 GCA_964520985.1 uncultured Pseudobdellovibrionaceae bacterium | reverse complement strand
TCAACCGTGAAGATGGCCAGTTCTATTGGCGCATCACCGGCGGCGAGCGCAGCCAAGACACATTCGCGACGCTCGCCGAAGCTCAAGCGGATGCCGATGCCCACTTAAAGGCTGACGGGGCTCTCTTGGAAAGCGATGTGTCCCCATGAGCACCGTTTGGCTTTTCAGCGGGACGCGGGAGGAGCTGACCCCGGAAGAGCGCGTGAGCGTCACCTCCGTTTTTGGCTACGAGACCTCTCCTGATCTTGTCGTCCACGGCGATTGCCCAACTGGCATCGACGCGTTCGTTGCCGGTTGGTTCAAGCGCGTTGTTGCTATGCCTGCCCAGTGGAAAACCCACAGGAACGCAGCTGGGCCAATGCGCAACTCCGAAATGGTCACCGTCGTCTCCGCGCTCGTTCGCTGCGGATGGGACGCCAAGGTTTTCGCCTTCCCTCGCCCGGACAGTCGCGGCACCCGTGACCTGATTCGGAAGGCGCAAACGGCCGGGTTGAGTGTGGTTGTGACGGAGTTGGGAGGTGGGAAGTGACGCTCTGGGACTACTGCGACAAGCACCCGATTCTCAGTTTCATCTCGCTCTGCATTCTGGCGTGCGCGATGCCAACAATGAACTTCAGCTTCAAGTGGCACAAGAAGAGCGGTGAATCTGAAAGCGAGGTCAAGAAATGAACCTCTGGCAATGCGACCGCTGCTCACGCGTCTATGCCAATGACGTAGCGAACTGCACCGCCCCAACCTGCACCAACATCCTGCCACTGTCGGCGAAGGAGCGGCTGATCTGCGACACGTTCCGTCGCGCTGGCATCCTCGACGAACTCGTCACCATCGCGCAAAACCCAGCCGCTCTGGCCCGGTTCGCGCTTCGTCTCCGTGCCGACACCACCAACGACAAGGAGAGCGCCCAATGAGCAACGCGTTGGAGCTTGCACGCGAACTGGCAGATCGCGACTTCGAACTTCTGCGTGAAGAAGACTTCGAAGAGCTGACAGAAGCCGTTTCCGAGCTGACCACAGAAGCGGAACGTCTGCGTGAATGCCTGCGCCGTGCTGGTCTGTGCTGCTTCCTGCGACTTGGAACCAAGCCGGAACAGGTTGCGGATCACATGGCCTACATCACCAGGACTTGGCTGGAGGAGGAAGAATGCTGGAGAGAGACCAACAAGGAACAGCGGCAGCGCATCGCTGAGCTAGAGGCGCAGTTGTGCACCAAAGGAGCCGCCAATGAATGACCCCGTAAACAACCCCAAGCACTACACCGGCCACGAGTCGGGAATCGAGTGCATCCAGGTCACCGAACACATGAACTTCTGCCTCGGAAACGCGGTGAAGTACATCTGGCGCGCTGACCTGAAGAACGACGCGATCGAGGACTTGAAGAAGGCGCGCGAGTACATCGACATCGAGATTGAACGGCGCGAACGGCTGGGAACTGAGCCGAAAGAAGGCACCGACCGCGAACTTGGCAGACAGCCGATGTCGTTGTTGGCAAGGCCGGCGGGAGGGTTGGAGTGATGGCAACGAAACAGGACTACCAGACTCCGCGCGAGTTCATCGCAGCTGTCGAACGTCGGTTCGGAGCAATCACCGTCGACCTGTCCGCTCACGAGGACAACACCCAGTGCGCCACCTACTTCGACGAAGAGGCCGACTCGCTGAAACAGGACTGGTCACTTGCCTCACTCGGGCCCGTCGCTTGGCTGAATCCGCCCTTCAAGGACATCGCTCCGTGGGCAGCTAAATGCGCCGAGGTGCGCGCGTTGAACCGATGGACGTTGATGCTTGTCCCGGCGTCGATTGGCACTCGCTGGTACGCGGAACACGTCCTCGGCAAGGCCATGGTCTTCGGCATCCCGCGCC
>CAZFPB010000097.1:0-1892 GCA_964520985.1 uncultured Pseudobdellovibrionaceae bacterium | reverse complement strand
CGATCGGCATGATCCGCCAGAGCGGCAACACCTACCGCAGTGTCGGCACGACGCGGCAGGCTCCGTGATGGCGCGTTGCTCCATCGACGCCATGCTGCGCGGCATGGACCCGGCCATCGCCGACCTGCTCACCTCAGCGCCGCAACCGCAGCCGCGTCTCGACCCCGACGAGGCCGAGCGGCGCGTCCGCGCGAGCATGGCGCATGAGATCGACGACCTCAAGGTGGCCTGGCAGGCGTACCAGGCCCGCGAGCGCGGCTCGGCCTGCAGGACCATGATCGAGCACTTCTGCATGGCCGGGTCATATGCCGAGTGCATCCGCGTGCACGGCTACATGGAGCGCTGCGCCGGCCCCATCACGCTCGAGGTCCATGAGGACGAGCAGCGCCGCATCGCCGAGTGGCCGGCCAAGTCTGCGCGCCTGTCTGAGCAGGTACGGGCCTCGGTGGACAGCCTCGCCGCGATGCGGGCGGCGACAGGCTTCCGCAAGGCGCTTGCACGCGGCGCGGCCCGGCAATAACCACCGGCCATGCCCCGCCGCAGCATCGACGACGAAGTGTGCCTCACCATCAACGGCGAGCGCCGCTGGTGGCGGCTCAGCCAGCCCCGCCCGACCGTCGCGTTCGCGCTGCAGGGGCGCATCTCGGCGTGCCTCGGACCGGCCGCCGACCAGGCTGTGCGGGCGATGCTCGCCGGTGATGAGCAGGGCGAGGCCGATCTCGCGGCGGATCCAGACGAGGCGATGGCCATGCAGGCCTTCCGGCGGGCTCGGACGGGGCAGGCCATCGTCGACCGCGACGAGGACATGACAGTCGCCTCGGCGCGCCTCCGTGCCGTGCTGCGGCAGTGCGCGCGGGTCACCGGTGTGCGGCTAGACGCGGTGCTCTTGCTCGGCGAGCACGAGCGCGACCCAGCGGAGAAGGACGGCCACGGCTACCGCTGGGCGCGCTACGGCCTCGCGTACCGGCTCCTGCTCGACAGCGACCTGCGCTTCGGCGGGGACGGCCCAAAGTTCACGCCGCCGCCGCGAGAGGACTCTGAGGCAGGCCGTGCCGGTCAGGGCGCTGACGCCCGGAGGCTCGACACCGCTCGAGCCACCGGTTCGGTCGGCCGGTGGATCGCCGAGCTCGACGAGGTTGTGGTCTCGGCGGACGAGCTCGCGCTGCTGTGCACGTGGGCAGTGCTGCACTTGTTCCGCCCTTTCTAGGGCGCCGCGGGTACAGGCCCATGCCCCGGCCCCATGACAAGGCCCCAGCGCTGCCACCCGGCGTCCGGCCGCCACGGCCCCCACCCGACTTCGTCGGCATTGCGCACCCGAGCACGGGCCTGCCGGAGGGCATCCTGCTGCGCCTGGCGGAGACCCGCGGCTGGCCCATGTGGCGGCTCGACGAGGAGTTGTCCCTGCCGGAGGTCTTCGACGAGATCGACCGGCTGCTCTACCTGTACGACGTTGACTGTCCACCCAAGGCCAAGCCGGATTGAGAAACGACTGAGGCGGCCCGAGGTCGGCAACGATGCGCCGCTCCTGTCCGGTGCGATGACGATCTAGCCGCCTCACCAGTGACGGTTGCCGTCCAAATCATCGCCGCCGGCAGAGGATCGCAGGCATCGCTCGGCCCGTTCATCTCGGAATGGCTCCGGTTCGATTGTGGCAGAGGCGAGGGCGGCAACAATTTCCGCCTTGCGGGCATCCTGCCGCGCCTTGAACGTGGGGATCGTGGTGGTGGCGTGCTCCAATCGGGCGAGCTCGGCGCGGAGGGTGCGAGCGGTCTCGGCGGTCATGGTGTAGGTGGCGGGCATGTGGGGAGCATGCGCCGCGCCCGCCCGGATGTCAAGTGCCGTCTGACACTTTCCTGAAAATCGGCCTGGACACGGCCTTGACGTAGCCTCCG
>CAZFPB010000096.1:0-1896 GCA_964520985.1 uncultured Pseudobdellovibrionaceae bacterium | reverse complement strand
TGCCGGTCCCGCCGCACCGCAGGCAGTCGATCGCGCGGTCCGTCGTCGGCTCGCGACGCGTCGCGGGCGTGCCGGTGAGGACGCTGTGAGCGGAGAGGAGGTCGAGCATCTATCCCCTCCCGCTCGCGCTGCTGGACCACGCGGGCGACGGGAGCAACGGCTTGCGTCCGGTCTCGCTCTGGATGCGCGCGGCGAACATCGCCTTGATCCGCGAGTAGGCCGGCGAGACGTCTCGCTGGCTCACCTGGCGACCGACGAGCCAGTCGAGATAGTTGCCGTCGGCCGACAACTGCATCAGGCACTTCGTGAATTCGTCCCTCGTGAGCCTCTGCGTTCTCGACGAGTACGGCGAGACCACGAGCCGGCGATAGAGCCACATGCACAACACGAGATTGAGGTTGAGCCACAGCTTCCCGTAGTTGAGATCGCGCCCCCACGCAGCGATGGCGCACGCGAGGAAGTGGCAGCACTCGTCCGCCTCGTCCATCGAGAGCGTCTTCGCGAGCGCGGTCGCCGATGCGCCTCCGCTCCGTGGCGCCTCCGTCGCGGAGCCGACCCAGCAGCGCAGCACTGCGGACATCGACAGAACCGGCGACTTCTCGCTGCGTCGGATCTGATCGTAACCGACGAACGGACAACGCTTCCGGATCTTTGCGAGCGGCGCGAACGTGTCCTCGAGTCCGCGCAGGATATCGTCGGGACGCATGTTGACGAGTCGGCTGTTGAGGTTGACGAACTCCTCGCCCATCGACGCCATGTCGTCGAAGTGACATGTCCGAACGTCGACGTAGCCCGTGGTGCACTCGCTCAGAAGAAACGCCTCCCGGCGGTGCTGCCCGTCGACCAGAAACCATTCCTTGCCGATGATCCCGAGCGTGAACACGCCCGGGATGACGCCGTCGTCGCGGCGGATCTGCTCGGCAAGCAGCATGACCTTGTCGTTCACGCGGAGCGGACGCTGAAACGGCGGGAGCTTCCAGCTCCGCGCGAGCTGCGGCGTCACCTCGATCGTGTCGAGCGTGGTCTGCGTGGTGAGCTGCGCCTCGGTGGAGGGCTTGACGATGCGTAGGGCCATGGCGGTTCCTCAGTCGGCCTGCATTTTCTCGATGCGGGCAGCGACACTGCGAAGGGTTTGGGCGAGCGTGCGGCGCGACGGCAGCGGCCACGCTTGCGCGTACTTCATGATCGTCTTGTCGAGCGACATGAGCGCCGCTTCGAGGTCGTTCAGCTTCGGCGGCGGCGCCTCGACAACCGGAAGAGCCTTGGGCGCGTCGCTCTTGCGCGGACGCTTGTCGATGCCGGCGTCGCGGAGCGTCGGCGCAGGCGCGTCAAGCGACGTCCGAAAACCGGACGTCGGAGTGGAGGACAAATGTCCGACATTTTCGAATGCCGGACATTTCGGCTGCTCCTCGACAAACCCAGCGAGCCGCATCCACTCGTTCGCGCGCTGCCGGTCGATCCCGAGCTTCTCGAGGTACGGCAGCCACTGCCCGTGCTTCACGCCGCGCTTGGCCTCGATCAGCAGGCGCCCAAGCTCGACGCGGCGACGAGCACGCTCCTCGTTGAGCGACCCGATGCGTTTCTCGGCCGACGCGATCTGCCGCTCGACATCTTGGAGTGCGATGTGCTCGGCGATGATCGACTTGGAGACGTGCGCGACGGCCGGCTCCACGATCGCGGCGATGGTCTCGACGGCCGACATCACGCCGCCTCCTCGCGCGCCTGCCAGTCGAGGCGCGTCACGCGGTCCAGCGCCTCACGGCGGATCTGCCGCCCGGTCGCGCCCGGCGTGTACCAGGTGCCGAGGCTCGCGCCCGTCGTCGTGTCCGTGACGTGGTAGCCGAGCCAGCCATCGAGCTGGACGATCTCGGCGCGGTAGCGGCCGGCGCGGATCAC
>CAZFPB010000095.1:0-1940 GCA_964520985.1 uncultured Pseudobdellovibrionaceae bacterium | reverse complement strand
GAATTCCTGAAGAACATGTCAGACCGGGACTACCAGCCCATCAGAGGCCGGGCCGGCATCAATCGGCTGTACTACCTGGAGAAGGGCGATGGGTAACTATTGGACGGTCACGCACATCAACACGTGGGAGAACACGCGCAGGGAGTATGTGGTGAATATTCCCATGCCACACATCAACTCAATCCACCTTGCCCGCAAGTGGCTGGCGCGTGAGCTGCAGGCTCAGGGCTACAGGGGATTGTGGACAAAGGGCGAATGCACCATCGATGACGGTGAGGATGGCGATAACACCTGGTACATCGAGAGGTGTGACTCGCCACCCCCTGCCCCTGTCGCCCCACAGCAGAGCTACGAAGACGTGTATGTCGTGCTGGCCGTCGTGTTCATTCTGCCGGTCATTAGCTTGGCTATTCTCGCTCTCAGCATGCAATAAGGAGCCTCGTGTGTCTCAAGACGAAGAAGTAATGTGCGTCAGTCCTCTGGATGTTCGACTGTGGCACAAGAGGGTTGGGTTTACTCAAACGGGTAGCCGAATCCTTTCCGAAGTTCTGGATGGCATTCCCAAGTCTTTCGTCCCTCGTTCTCTCTGCGAGCACGACAAGAGCCTCAAGCAAATTCTCCCGTACATCATCCTGCGTGACGGAATGGGTCGCGTGCTGTGCTACGAGCGACCGGGAAGCGGGGGAGAGTCCCGTCTGCATGGCAAGCTGTCCATTGGGTTTGGTGGTCACATCAATGAGCGGGATGGGTCGTACAATGTTGGTTTCTGTCGGGAGTGGAGAGAAGAACTCGCTGGAGACCCTTCAGAGAATCTAGGATTGATGGCCACGAGAACAGCAGTTGGCACCGTCAATGACGACTCAACTGATGTTGGTTCTGTTCATCTGGGGATCGTGCATGTTGTTGAGACATTTGAGCACATGGAGATCGAGCCACTTGAGGTTCGTACATGGGCTTGGGTTTACCCCGCTTGGCTCACTGGCCACCCCCGCCTGGAGAGCTGGTCGCAACTCATTCTCGACTGGATGGTGAAGGAATGACCACCAAGTTCACATTCAAGAAGCAGCCACGAGAAACTGGCTTGCGTTCTGTCGGGCACCCGTATCAGTCGGTTGACATCAAGCACAACAAGAAGGTCGTCGGGACTATCAACGCCCCATACTGGCCCAGAAACTCCCACAAATGGGACATCCAATTGGCTGTTCGTGATGGCGACTTGTGGACTTGGCGTACCTTCAGGAAACGTTTCGACACAGAGGCAGACGCTCGCCAGTTCCTTCAGGAGAACGCCGAGAGCATTCTCTCAAAGCACACCCTGCACTACTTCGAGGAGGAGTAACACATTATGAACAAGCCAGGCCTGCTCACTCGACTCAGAGATCCAAGAGGACACCTTGGGGCCGGATACGAGTCGTTAGACCTATTGATGGAGCTGCTGGAGAGCACCGCACTTGCGGCAGATCGAATCGATAAGCTTGAGAAGCAGGTTCGAGATATGGCCTATGTTCTGGGGCAAATGAGCAACTATCTTGAAATGGCAGCTAGTGGGCATTACGTTGACTGGAATACCGTGAATGACGACGAGGGATTTGATGCGAGGTTTCTCCTGAAGGAAGTCAACAGAAAGGACACATGATGACTGCTTCAGTCAAGTACACATCCTTGTATAGCCAAAGTACATTTCTGAGGTATGGGGAGTTGGCGAGTCATGATGACGTAGAGGCTCGTCAACTGGCACTGAGGCAGTACAAGGTTCGCTATGTTCCAGGCTACGAGGTTTGGGTTAAGGGGTATGGAATCTGTCCTCTTTTCGAAGGGCCAGACCTCGACTTGGACACCATGAACATGCTTTGCATTCAACCTCTGGGACACAGGAAACCAATACCATGCTCATAGCCGGCTACGTCCGTGTGTCCACAGGGAAGCAGAAGGACGAGGGT
>CAZFPB010000094.1:0-1954 GCA_964520985.1 uncultured Pseudobdellovibrionaceae bacterium | reverse complement strand
ACGAGTTCGTTGTCACTCATGCAGCCTCCGACTCGGCGCCAAGGACAGCCTGCCATGCCACGATGGCCTCCTGCTCCAGCCGCTCCGCCTGGTCGTTGGCCGCTTCGATCTGACTCGCCAACTTCGCCGACTTCTTGGAGTCCTGCTCCCGCGTCAGCCGGTCGCTCAGGTTCTCGAAATACTGGCGCTCAGGCAAACCCATCCCGTTGCAGCGCAGCATCGTCTTCCCCGCCGGTGTCAGGTGCCAGAGCGAGGAGATGCCGCGCTCGTAGCCTTGAGGGGAAAACCGCGATGCCAGCGCCGCGTACTGGATCGGGCTCTGTCGACGGAGGATGGCCAATTGCCGGTCCAGTTTGCCGGTCCTGGCCACGCTGTCGTTGCCGCCTGTGTCCGGTACGCCGCTGCCCTGGACGCTGCTGCCACTCGGACGGGCTGTCAGCGGGCCATGCGCGTTGCTCTTGGGTCCGTCGACCCAGCCGCGGCCGTTGCACTTGGGGCAGGTGAGGTCGCCGGGTAGCTCAAACTCCGCGCCGACCAGCTTGGCGACTTGCCTGCGCATCTTGAAGTCAGCGCTGGACGTGACGAAGCCGGAGCCGGGCAGTTCTGCGGTGATGGCGTTGCCGTCGTCGTCGAACACCGCGCGAGTCCCGCCGCAGTCCAGGCACGGCCTCGCGTGCGTGAAGTAGAACTCGGCTCGCTCCAGTTGCGCCGCCATGTTCGAAGGCGACTCCAACCGGTCGACGCCGTGTTCGAAGTAGAAGCGGAGGTCGGACTCTTGTTCGCGGGTTAGGCGAGCAAGGCGCTTCGGTGTCTTCCGTTCGGACGAATTTGCAGAATCAGACTCACCCATGTTACTTCTCCAATCCGGTCTAACCGCGGACTGGGGAATATCCGGTCGACGAAGCGCTCACCTGGCAGGGTGGGCGTTTTCGTTTTTGGTCAGTCGTGCGTGAGCTCCGCGAACGTGACGCGCACCCCGACGGCTTCATGCCCGCCCATCAGCAGCTCCACCGGGAATCGATAGACCACCACGCAACCTGGCTGCACATACCCCTGGTACCGGTTGAGTTCGGACACGCCGTCGAAGCTCAGTTCATCGATGCTTACGTTGCCGGATTCGGTCGTGACTTCGCTGAGCCGGATAGTGTCGAGCTTGGCGCCAACGTGGTCAGCATGAACAGCTTCGACCCATGAGAAGCGGCTCTGGCCAGGGATGCGTTTGCCCGGCTCGTGCTCGACGGCGTAGGTCCCGGGCTTGACGTTGACGAGCGCGGGGTAGCCGGTCTTTTCAGGGTCGCCGATGCGGAGTCTGCCGGTGGTGGTGAAGGTGTCTTTCATCGCTTGCTCCCATTGCCATTCGCTGCCGCCAACTGCTCCCGAGCCGACGCCCGCCTAGGCGCCTCCGGCAGTGACCGTCCGAACCCACCCGGCAAGGCCCCTGGCTGCCCCGCTGGCGAGGGCAGTGCCAAAGACGCCCCCGCCACCTCATCCGCCCGCCTGCGCGTCGCCAGGCCGTCGTAGAGCTCGACGAATCGGGCACGGTCGGCGACGTCGTTGGTCGAGTTGCAAAGCGACAACCAACCGAGCTGGCGAACGCACTCCGCGGTGATTGGGTCGCTGAACTCTGGAACCCCGTTGCGCCCAACCCGGCGGACCGCCTCGTTCACATCGCCCCACGCCTCGCCACCAAGCCGACGGGCCCCGTGTTGGACTTCAACGACTGCCGCCCGGATCTCGGCGATGGTCGGCATGAACTTCGAGGTGGCCAGCAGGCGGGCTACGGCGCGTTGGGTCGTTGCGAAGTCCAGGTCAACGAGTAGCGACTCGTACACCTGGCATGTGCGCTCAGTCGGGCGCTGGTTAGGGAACGCGGCCGCGATGACCGCCACAAGGTCCGCTACTTCGGATTGCTTCACAGGCCAGCCTCCCGCAAACGTTGGGCACGCTCGGCGGC
>CAZFPB010000093.1:0-2011 GCA_964520985.1 uncultured Pseudobdellovibrionaceae bacterium | reverse complement strand
TCCAGTAGCCGTGACGCTTGCGCATCCGCTCGGCCGGGAACGAGCCCATGCCGGTCGCGTCGACTGCCATTCGCTTGATGCCGAACGCCTTGAAAGCGTCCGCGACCATCTTTTCGAGGCCGTCGGAGTCGGTGCGCCGGTGCGTTTCGATGTACTGGACGACGCGTTTGCCGCCAGTCAGTCGAATCACCGTCAGGACCGTCTTGTCGGCGGTCTTGCCGATGTCGAGCCCAGCGAAGTAGTCGCCTTCGCTGGTGCCGAGGCTGTCGAACGAGCAGGCGTTGACCAGATCCGTCGGGATGTACTGGAGCTCGCCGTCAAGGAACTTGCAGTTGAAGAGCTGGTCGAATATGCGAGGGTCGCCCTTCGCAATTGACCAGCAGTCTTCGAGGCTGACCGGGTAGCCATCGGCTATCGCGGTCTGCATAGGGATGTCGTATCCCTGCCAACCTCGGTTCACCTCTGGCATCGAAACCAGTTGGTGAAAGAGGTTTCCGACGCCGTTTGGTGTGCTCGAGATGCGCGCCCGGAACCCAAGCGTAGTCACGGCAAGCGCCGCGTCCCAAACCTTCTCGGGATGCTCGTAGTAGGCGAACTCGTCGAGGTAGGCGTTACCGGTGAAGCCGCGTCCGCCGGTTGACGGAAGCGAAACTACTCGGCCGCCGCTCGCGAAAGTGATCTCGGTGGCGTTGTCGCGACCACCACGCTTGGCCATCTGCGACCCCAAGCGCACAAGCACGTCGCGGTGCTTCTTGCACTTGTCCAGCACCTCGGCCGCTTCACGCTCGCCGACGCTGATGATCGTCGTGGTCTCGCCGTGGAAGGCGCCCCACAGGTTCAACAGGCCAGCGGTCGAGTGGCTGATGCCAATCTGGCGCGACTTGTTGACGAAGGCTCGGCGGGACCTGTCGAGGATCCAAGGCCGTTGGAAGGGCCAGAACGTCGAGAACCACGCTGTAAGCGCGGCGTATTCGTGCGGTGGTAGCGCCTGCCGATACGGCTCGAACTGCGCCAGCTCACTGGCCGTCAGCGGATGCATCGGACTTCTGTGCGCCGTGCTCGCCGAATGCCTGGCGAACCAAAGCGGCGGCAGCTTCTGGAGTCGCTACGCCGGCCTGGATGTCGTGCTTCTCGGGGGCGTCGAGACCGAGCAGTTTCGCGCGGCGTTCGGACAGTTTGAGCATCGTGTCGATTGCTCGCGTGTCACCGGCCGTGATCGCGTTGTCGAGCGCATGTAGCGCGCGGTCGAGGCGGTCAAGCTCTACTGAGCGAACCTCTTCCGCGGACTCGCGCGTCAATTCGATGATGCGACTGCGGGCCGCTTTGCAGTCATTGAAAGCAGTGCCGACAGACACGCCCAGCTGCTCAGCAACCTTCGGGTAACTCAGCCCGGTAACGCGCAGGGCCATGGCTCGCTCTTGGCGAACCAGGATTTCATCGTCTTTGGCCGTAGCCACTTTCAACTCACTTGGGCGTTCAAGACACCCACCACAGCACTCAGGCCCGAACTCATCCGCAACTTCCTCTCGGGTCTTCCCGAAGACGTCGCGGCCGGTCAGACCTCGGCAGTGGCAAACAATCACTCGATCAGAAGCGGCACATGTGGGTTCGCGTGCCGCCATTGTCGGAAGGTCTTCAGGATGCCCTTGGCCATCGCGACCTGTCCGGGCAGCCGAGCGACCTTGGGCTTGGTCATGTAGACCACCGCGTCGACCTGCATCCCTTTGCGGAGAGCTCGGGCAACCCAGACGCCTTCGATGACGAACGTCGGCAGGTGACCAACGTCAGCGATCATCCGAAGTGGGATGGCTTCGACCGGGACGTTGCCCTTGTAGGCGTCGGTCCCAATGACAGGCCGGTCGGTAACTGTGCCGGCCAGTGTGGACTTGCCCATCCGCGGGCCGCCAGCAATCGCGATTCGCGGGTAGCGTTCCAGCCACTCAGCGAAGTCGCTAATTTTCAAAGGACTCCTCGTATCCGAGGTCCCAACAGAGACAGAACATCCCCGTCT
>CAZFPB010000092.1:0-2043 GCA_964520985.1 uncultured Pseudobdellovibrionaceae bacterium | reverse complement strand
GCTTGGCTACGGCGCGTTCGTTGGGGTTGTGCGGGAGGTTGAAGTGAAACGGGAGGCAGTGTGGCGATGAAACCAAACAGAGTTCAGCAGCGGCGCGATCAGAAGTTTCGCGACGCGCAACGAGCGGCTCAGGTCTCAGGAAAACGGAAGAAGCAACGGGAGGAAAACATGGCAATCAATTGGGATAACGAGCTCAAGGCCAAGATGTTGAAGGAGTTTGCTGATGCGAGTCGGACGTACTCCATGGGCGACGTCAGATTCACAATCAACGGCTTCGAAGTGGCCCAGCCGCGCTTCCGCAGCCCTGAAGACGAACTGAAATCCCGCCTCCAAGAGGCCAACCAGAAACTCGCCAAACAAGACGAGTTCCTGAAGCAGATCACAGAAGGCGCCCTGGTCCTCGGCACGGTCGTTTCCGTCGAAGCTGACGGCAAACGCGGCGTTGTCATCGCTGGTCAGCAGAAGATCGCCTGCAACATCCCCAAGGGCGCCAAAGCTGGCGATACGGTCCGCGTCTTCCCGAAGACGAGCCAACCGGTGGACGTCGTGGCTGGCGGCAAGGATTCCGGCGAAGTTTGCACCGTCGCTTCTGTCCACGACGACATCATCGAAATCTCGTCCGGTATCGGTTCGCGTGTCGTTGCTCGCGGTGGCCTCACCGTCGAGCCCGGCGACCGCGTTGTCGTTGACCAGTCGTTCAGCGTGGCTCTCCGTTCGCTCGGCGCATCCGAAGACACGTTCGAATTCGACGGCACCACTGCCATCGACTGGGACGACATCGGTGGCCTGGAAGCAGCCAAGGAAGCCATCCGGGAAGCGATCGAGTTCCCGATCACGCACGCGGAGCTCTATCGCACGTACGGCAAGGCGCCCTCTCGCGGTGTCCTGCTCTATGGCCCGCCAGGCTGCGGCAAGACGATGCTGGGCAAAGCGACCGCAACGGCTCTGCAGCGCGCCCACGGTGGCATCGGTGGCGGCGGGTTCCTGTACATCAAGGGCCCCGAGATTCTCTCCAAGTGGGTCGGTGAAGCCGAAGCAACGGTCCGCGGCCTGTTCGCAAAGGCACGCGCCTACAAGAAGAAGACCGGCCACTCCGCGGTCCTGTTCATCGACGAGGCCGAGGCGCTTCTCTCATCACGAAACACTGACGGTTTCCGCGGCGGCATTCAGCAGACGCTGGTGCCCGCGTTCCTGGCTGAGATGGACGGCTTGGAGGACTCCGGCGCGTTCGTGATGCTGTCGACGAACCGGCCCGATGCGCTGGACTCGGCTATCACCCGGGACGGTCGCATCGACCGCAAAGTCGAAGTTTCGCGCCCCGACCGTCAGCAGTCGTTGCGCATCTTCGAACTGGCTGTGCGCGGTCGTCCCGTGGCCGAAACGATGGTGAACGGACTCGCCAAACCGCTTTGCGACGCGGTGTTTGCCAGTTCGGAATCGGTCGCATCGGCATCGTTCGCCGGCATCAGCGCAAACCTCGTTCTGGCCGACGTCATGAGTGGCGCACTTGCCGCTGGCATCGTCAACAGGGCCACCGAGAACGCCATGCGCCGTGACCGGGAGACTGGCGCCGCAACCCCTTCCGGCGTCTGCGAAACGGACATTCGCGCGGCCGTCTCACAGGCGGCTCAGGAGCAGCGCAACCTGGATTGGCGCTACGAACTGATGCGCAAAGCTGAAACCGCTGTCGGCTCACACGTCCTGCACACGGTCGCCAAAGCTCATGCGGAGGCGAACTGATGCAACAGCAACGCAAGCGGCTCGGGTTTCCGCAACAGGCTGATGGCAGCGACGAGATCGAAGACCTAACAAGCATGCTGCCGAGCATTGAAAGCAGCATCGGTGGCGACTCGCTCCTGGAGCACGAGTCCGTCGAGGTTCCGGGTCAGGAAAAGCGCTGCAGCATTTGCGGCAAGATTTGGCCGTGCGGGTGGATGTGATGACCGCCCGCATCTATTCCCTAGCCGCTCACCGCAACTCCCTCCACCACCAAGTCCGTCCCGAGACCCAGCACACCGTCTCGGCCCCAGCTGACCGCGTGGA
>CAZFPB010000091.1:0-2091 GCA_964520985.1 uncultured Pseudobdellovibrionaceae bacterium | reverse complement strand
TCCCGCTTCGGATGATTGCTGACGTTGGCCACCTGCCGACGTTCGTCATCGAAGGGGTGTGGGTTGCTCGAGCTCTCCGCAAGGGGATGCAGGTCGACGCGGTGGTCTACATGACCAAGCCCAAGGTTGCTCGACTGCCCGGACAGGTCGCAATGGCCAAGGGTATCTTAAAGACCTTTCGAGAGTGGCGGCACGCAAACCCTGATGTGCCGCTCCTGATTGAGTGATTGTTTGCCACTGCCGAGGTCTGACCGACCGTGACGTCTCCGGAAAGACCCGAGAGGAAGTCGCGGATGAGTTTGGCCCTGAGTGCTGTGGCGGGTGTCAGCTAGACACCGAACGCCCAAGGACGCCGAACATGGCGACCGCTGAAGAAGACAAGATTGAGGCGCGCCAGGCCGATGTGATTCGGCTCCGCGTTGCCGGTTTCAACTTCCGGGAAATCGCCGCCGAGCTGCGCGTTTCCGTGAGCACCGCCCACGCTGACTACGTGGAGGCGATGAAGAAGATTCGCGAAACCACTCGCGAGTCTGCTGAGGAAGTTCGTTCGGTTGAGCTCGACCGGTTGGATCGAATGATCCGGGCGCTCGAGACCAAAGCGTTTGGCGACGGCGACACACGAGCCATCGACACGCTGCTCAAAGTCAGCGAACGCCGCGCCAAGTTGCTCGGCCTCGACGCTCCTGAGAAGCACGACATCCAGGCCGGCGTAGCGACTCCAGAGGCCGCTGCTGCCTTGGTCCGCCAAGCATTCGGCGAGCACGGCGCGCAGAAGTCCGATGCATCCGCTGACAGCCAGTGAACTGGCGCAGTTCGAGCCGTATCGGCAGGCGCTACCTCCGCAAGAATACGCCGCGCTGACAGCGTGGTTCTCGACGTTCTGGCCCTTTCAACGGCCATGGATCCTCGACCGGTCCCGCCGAGCATTCGTCAACAAGTCGCGCCAGATTGGCATCAGCCATTCGACCGCTGGCCTGTTGAACCTGTGGGGCGCCTTCCACGGCGAGACCACGACGATCATCAGCGTCGGCGAGCGTGAAGCGGCCGAGGTGCTGGACAAGTGCAAGAAGCACCGCGACGTGCTTGTGCGCTTGGGGTCGCAGATGGCCAAGCGAGGTGGCCGCGACAACGCCACCGAGATCACTTTCGCGAGTGGCGGCCGTGTCGTCTCGCTTCCGTCAACCGGCGGACGCGGATTCACCGGCAACGCCTACCTCGACGAGTTTGCGTACTACGAGCATCCTGAGAAGGTTTGGGACGCGGCGCTTGCCGTGACCACACTCGGGTTCCGGGCGCGCATCTCGAGCACGCCAAACGGCGTCGGCAATCTCTTCCACCAGCTGGTTTCGATGCCAGAGGTGAACCGAGGTTGGCAGGGATACGACATTCCGATGCAGACCGCGATCGCCGATGGCTATCCGGTCAGCCTCGAAGACTGTTGGTCGATTGCGAAGGGTGACCCTCGCATCTTCGACCAGCTCTTCAACTGCAAGTTCCTCGACGGCGAGCTCCAGTACATCCCGACGGATCTGGTCAACGCCTGCTCGTTCGACAGTCTCGGCACCAGTGAAGGCGACTACTTCGCCGGGCTCGACATCGGCAAGACCGCCGACAAGACGGTCCTGACGGTGGTGCGACTGACTGGCGGCCAACGCGTCGTCCAGTACATCGAGACGCACAAGCGCACCGACTCCGACGGCCTAGAAAAGATGGTCGCGGACGCGTTCAAGGCGTTCGGCATCAAGCGCATGGCAGTTGACGCCACCGGCATGGGCTCGTTCCCAGCCGAGCGGATGCGCAAGCGTCACGGCTACTGGAAGGTCGAGCCTTTCGTCTTCACTCAGAAGACCAAGGAAGACCTGGCCACCGCGCTCTACACGGCATTTGCTGAGCGCACGGTGATGCTGCCGAAGACGGATGCGGCGCTGCCCCAGAAGCCAGCTGCTCTGCCCGGTTGGCTCCCCAAGGCGGCCGACCAGCTTCGCGAAGACATCTGCGCGATCCGCCGTGAGATCACTTCTGCCGGCAACGTCCGTTACGACGCGCCGCACACCGACAAGGGCCACGCCGACGGCGCCTGGTCGCTTGCTC
>CAZFPB010000090.1:0-2091 GCA_964520985.1 uncultured Pseudobdellovibrionaceae bacterium | reverse complement strand
GTGAGCCTTGGTCTCTTTCTCGTCGTCATCTCGTCCTCGCCTCCGCGTCATCAGCAGCCTCAATCAACAGCGCCGCAAACTCGCGTGCTGCTTCGGGTTCGAAAAAGTCCGTGACCTTCATGCCGTCCGGGAAACGCCACTCGACTTCCACGCGGTCAGCTGGGGCCGAGACGGTGTGTTCGATCTCGGGGCGGACTTGGCGGCGGAGTGAAGTGCGGTGAGCGGCTAGGGAGTGGATGCGGGCGGTCACAGCGCAGCCTCGATTTCTTCGATGAGCCACTTGCGAGCCAGCACGAACCCGGGCTTCCGTTTCCCGGCCGTGTAGCGGCGGTCCAAGCCCTGGAGCGTTCCGATGCTCTCGGACAGGGCGGCCAGGACTACTACCGGGCCTTCGTGTTCGTCGTGCGCACCGAGAATTGCGTGGAGAGCGTCGCGAACATGGCGGTTTGTTGCATGGTACCCAGGGATACCAAGGCCGCTTTCGATCGCGTCACGCAACCTCAGCCGCCACTTGTAAAGAATGTTGTTCACTGCCTCACCTCCATCTCCCGTTTCACTTCAACCTCCCGCACAACCCCCACGAACGCGCCGTAGCCAAGCAGTGCGCAGATGAGGCACATGGCGAGGACGGTGAGGGGGTCGTGGGTGCGTCGTTCAAACATCGCGGTTGATCTCCTTCAGCCGCTTGCTCCACCCCATCTTCCGCAGCGCCACGAACTCCAACTGCCGCACCCGTTCCGCAGTGACGCCCATCACCGCGCCGACTTCCTCGAGCAGCGCCCAGCCCGTGTCAGCCACATCCAGCGAGCACGACACCTCGAGCTCATCAGGCTCCAGTCCCGGAAAATTGAGCTTCAGTTCTCCGCCCTCGGTGACGTCCAGGTACAAGTGATGGCGACAACCGACGAACGGGCACGGACGCGGGCCATCAACGCAATCGCGGCGGGTCTTCGGGCGAACGTGCTCAGGCGCAACGATGTCAGCACCGGCAGCAACGACAGCCGCGAGCCGCTCACGATTGGCCGACAGGTAGCGAGCCGACTTCTTGCGGATCGCGGTTCTGTTGAGCGGGCACTTTGCGGAACAGGTCGGCTCGAAACCGCGTCTTTCGTACGCGCGGAGATTGCAGCCGGAGACGACGGTTTTGCCGCCGCAGTCGCAGTCGCAATCCCAGTAGGCGCCGCTTCTTTCGGAATCGGTTTGGCCAGTGACGACGAGGTGGCCGATGCGACGGCCGGTCATGTTGATGGCGGCGGTCATCTGGCACCGGCCTTTGCTTTCGACCGGAGAATGCGAGCGAGACGGCCAACAACAGGGCGCCAACGTTCTTCGTCACAGAGCTTGCAGCGCGCCGGCCCCTCGTAGTCGCTATTCGCTTCCCACTGCGCCTGTAGTGACTTGCATCGGCAGCGAGCGGAACGGGCCAGAAATAGGGCACCACGAGCGACCCAGAGCCAAGCCGAATGTTCAGACAGGAAGCGGCGCGTTTGCTGCCACTCTCCGGCGTCTTCGAAGGAGTCGGTTTCGGAGCACCACTCAGAGCGCGGGACCGTTCGTGTTGCCACGAACACGCGGCGGGTTTCGGTTCTGACCGTCACCTCCCACCTCCGACGCGCTCGACGACGCAGGAGCCGAAGGGAGGGGAACTGGTCAGCAGAACGCAGGCTTTACGGTGCGCTTCGAATGCGGTCTGGGCCGTGACGACCATCACCTGACGGACAGTCATGACAGCGGCACCAAAGGCAGGCTGAAGGTCGCAGGTCAGCAGGTGCGAGATTTCCCACTCGACCGGATCGGCCGGCGGGCAATCAAGATCAGTCATGGCCGCCTCCCGTGACTTCGAAGGCCCACCGAAAGCCCCAGACCGCGAAGCAGACCCACCAGGCCAGAGCGGCGACGGCGTAACGGTTCTCCTCGGGCTTGCCGGCGTGGCTGCGGCACACCAGCGTCCACGCGAGTGCTGGAGCGAACTGGGCCAGGACTGCGGCCCACAAAGGGATGGCGCTCACTTGGACGCCTCCGCGGTGAGGGCGGCGTCGGCAGCGACTTCCAGTGAGACTGCTAGAGCAGTGAGCGAAACCGAGAACTTCT
>CAZFPB010000089.1:0-2192 GCA_964520985.1 uncultured Pseudobdellovibrionaceae bacterium | reverse complement strand
GCCGCCGAGCGTGCCCAACGTTTGCGGGAGGCTGGCCTGTGAAGCAATCCGAAGTCGCCGACCTCGTGGCGGTCATCGCAGCTGCCTTCCCCAACCAGCGCCCGACTGAGCGCACGTGCCAGGTGTACGAGTCGCTACTTGTCGACCTGGACTTCGCGACGACTCAGCGCGCCGTAGCCCGTCTACTGGCCACGTCGAAGTTCATGCCGACCATCGCCGAGATCCGAGCGGCTGTCGTCGAAGTCCAACACGGGGCCCGTCGGCTTGGTGGCGAGGCATGGGGCGACGTGAACGAGGCGGTTCGCCGGGTTGGGCGCAACGGGGTTCCAGAGTTCAGCGACCCAATCACCGCGGAGTGCGTTCGCCAGCTCGGTTGGTTGTCGCTTTGCAACTCGACCAACGACGTCGCCGACCGTGCCCGATTCGTCGAGCTCTACGACGGCCTGGCGACGCGCAGGCGGGCGGATGAGGTGGCGGGGGCGTCTTTGGCACTGCCCTCGCCAGCGGGGCAGCCAGGGGCCTTGCCGGGTGGGTTCGGACGGTCACTGCCGGAGGCGCCTAGGCGGGCGTCGGCTCGGGAGCAGTTGGCGGCAGCGAATGGCAATGGGAGCAAGCGATGAAAGACACCTTCACCACCACCGGCAGACTCCGCATCGGCGACCCTGAAAAGACCGGCTACCCCGCGCTCGTCAACGTCAAGCCCGGGACCTACGCCGTCGAGCACGAGCCGGGCAAACGCATCCCTGGCCAGAGCCGCTTCTCATGGGTCGAAGCTGTTCATGCTGACCACGTTGGCGCCAAGCTCGACACTATCCGGCTCAGCGAAGTCACGACCGAATCCGGCAACGTAAGCATCGATGAACTGAGCTTCGACGGCGTGTCCGAACTCAACCGGTACCAGGGGTATGTGCAGCCAGGCTGCGTGGTGGTCTACCGATTCCCAGTGGAGCTGCTGATGGATTGGCATGAAGCCGTCGGGGTGCGCGTCACGTTCGCGGAGCTCACGCACGACTGACCAAAAACGAAAACGCCCACCCTGCCAGGTGAGCGCTTCGTCGACCGGATATTCCCCAGTCCGCGGTTAGACCGGATTGGAGAAGTAACATGGGTGAGTCTGATTCTGCAAATTCGTCCGAACGGAAGACACCGAAGCGCCTTGCTCGCCTGACCCGCGAACAAGAGTCCGACCTACGCTTCTACTTCGAACACGGCGTGGACCGCTTGGAGTCGCCGTCGAATATGGCGGCGCAATTGGAGCGGGCAGAGTTCTACTTCACGCACGCGAGGCCGTGCTTGGAATGCGGCGGCACGCGGGCAGTGTTCGACGACGACGGCAACACCATCACGGCAGAGCTGCCCGGCTCCGGATTCGTGACGTCCAGCGCTGACTTCAAGATGCGCAGGCAAGTTGCCAAGCTCGTCGGCGCGGAGTTCGAGCTACCCGGCGACCTGACCTGCCCCAAGTGCAACGGCCGCGGCTGGGTCGACGGCCCCAAGAGCAACGCGCATGGTCCACTGACAGCCCGTCCGAGCGGCAGCAGTGTCCAGGGCAGCGGCGTACCCGACACGGGCGGCAACGACAGCGTGGCCAGGACCGGCAAGCTGGATCGGCAATTGGCCATTCTCCGACGACAGGACCACCGGCTCTACGCGGCGCTGGCCTCACGCTTTTCCCCTCAAGGCTACGAACGCGGCATCTCGTCGCTCTGGCACCTGACACCGGCGGGGAAGATGATGCTGCGCGGCAACGGGATGGGGCTGCCCGAGCGCCAGTATTTCGAAAACTTGAGCGACCGCCTGACGCGCGAGCAAGATTCCAAGAAGTCGGCGAAGTTGGCGAACCAGATCGAAGCGGCCAACGACCAGGCTGAGCGGTTGGAGCAGGAGGCGATTGACGCTTGGCAGGCCGCCCTTGGTGCCGAGGCGGAGGCGGCATGAGCGACGATGAGCAGACCAAGCTGGTCGGGATGATCCTCGGCCTCATCATCACCATTCCGCTCCTGTTCCTCCTTTGCTCTCGCCGTGAGGAGTGCATGGAGCGGGAGTGCTCACCAGGGAACGCCCCGCGGTATGTTCGCGAAGGCTGCCTATGCGTGGAGATCGCCAAATGAGCGACAACGAACTCGTGAGCCTGGCTGAGGCGCAGAAGCGGATTGGGTTCCCCGGAGACGACCAGGGGCGGAAGCTGCGCC
>CAZFPB010000088.1:0-2210 GCA_964520985.1 uncultured Pseudobdellovibrionaceae bacterium | reverse complement strand
AAGCCACCTGCCCCTCAGCTACTGCGCTCCCTATGTGTTTAGGGGAGGAGGTCATGCTGCCAACCTCTCTGTATCGAGGTAGGCGCCGATTATTTCTGCCGCAACTTGCGAGACGATGGCATTGCCGTAGGCGCGCAGCTTTCCCACTCTGGCGGGAACCCCATGAGCCAACAGACGAATGCTGGGTTCAACGCGCCGGGCTTTTCCGTCGACGCCGGCAAGCCACTCGGCTCCGACCCAAGCGCTGCCGCGCGAATTGCTACCAGTCCAGCCGAGTTGCCCGCTTCGTTGTTCCCGCCCTTCGCCTTCGCTAGGGAGGTGGGTGTGGGCCAGAGGGCTCCGTGCGCCCTGCCCGCCGAAGTGAGCGTATCCAGTGCGATCGTCCCGTCCGGCCGTTTGTGTCCGCCCGTCTGTTCCGAGTCCTCGGCTCGCGGAGTCGGCCACAGCGCCCTCGCGATCATCTGAGGCAGCGGAACTCCCGTGTCGTGCGGCCGCGGCGGCAACGTTCCCCGGTTGTGATCCGACGCTGTCGGTGTCGGCCACAAACCAGAGGCGGTCTCGTCTATGGGGCGCATCGACGGCACAAGCCGGGACAACGGCCGCCCCAACGGCGTAACCGATGCTTTCCAAGTCAGAATGCACTCCGTCGAGCCAATGCTTTCCAACCGCTGCCGCAACCTGCTCTCCCATGACGACTGCGGGATTGACGGCTCGGATGAGGTCGAAGAAGATCGGCCAGAGGTGCCTCTCATCCGCTTGACCTTTACCGGCGCCGGCAACGCTGAAAGGCTGACAAGGACAGCTTCCGGTCCAGAGCTGGCGGTCGTCAGGCCATCCAGCCAGTCGAGCAGCGTAGGACCATCCTCCGATGCCTGCGAAGAAGTGGCACTGGGTGTAGCCCTTGAGGTCGTCCGGTCGGACATCGACAATGCTCCGTTCATCGACATCGCCAGGCGCGATGTGGCCAGCGGCAATAAGGTTGCGCAGCCACTGGGCTGCATAGGCGTCGATCTCGTTGTAGTAGGTCCGCCTCATGCCTCTTCCCTCACAGGGTTGGAGAGGTGATGCTGGAAGTGAGCGGATATGTCGTCTGATTGGGTAATGAGTGGACGGAAACGGGAGAGGCTCCAGCCGTGCTTCGCGCTTTGGACCCCCGCCAGCGATACGCACGGACCTACGACCACTTCGCCGCGGAACCGGTGCCGCTCTACGTAGAGCCGCTCAATCCGATAGACCTCCCCGACGATGAGCGGCTGTATAGGATTGCCCCTGGCGTCAATGGCATCGTGATTATCGACGCAAACCACCTTCGCGCCCACTCTTGCCCACGCTGGAATGCTCATGACGCCCTCCGTACAGCACGGGCCTTGGCGGCTTCCCGCTGCTCATCCGTCATGTGAACGGACATGATCTCGAGTTCCATGCGGCGGCCGATGGCTCGGGCCCTGGCGGCCTTGTTCTCTGCCTTGGTCGCTGCGTAGTACCGGCGCTCCTTGTGGGAACGGTCGGGCTTGGGACGAAAGACCGAAGTCAGCTTTTCAATCGTCGCTGCTATGTGGTTCATCAGAGCGGCCCCTGCTGATGGGTGAGGTTAGGGCAGAGAGCTATCGATGCGGTCGAGGGCGTTGAGCGCGTCTTCAACCATGCTCTGCGTCTGGCGAGCAGCGGCGCGGAGAGCGGGGAAGACGGCGCTGGGACCAGAGCGACCTTCTGACGTGCCCACCGGCTGCGGCGCCGTCCCCACCAGTTTGTCAGCCAACTGCTGGACGCGAACCGAAAGCAGATTGCTCCGATCGAGAGCGACGTTGACTGCACCGAACGCCGTTTCCTCGACGGGTGCGTCCACGGACTTGTCGTAGTAGGCCTTCGCAGCGGTCGCGAGCCCTTGGTCGTAAGATTGGTCGTATGCCATTCATCTTCTCCGTGTTGATGGGTTAGACGTCGAGATCGTCTCTGACAGGCGCGGGGCCGTGATCAATGATCTCGACAAAGCGGCCGTGCTGAACTCGGAGCGAGCGCATCCGGCAGGGGCAAACGGGGTTGCCATCCTGTGGGCCGATGCAGCCGCATTGATGCGGAGGGTCTACCTGCGGTGAGGCGTGATCAGTCGTCCACTCACGGTAGCGGAGGCGATTGCTGTTGATCGTCGCGCGGAGGCTCATTCATCGCCTCCCGGAGTTCCGGAGCGATCACGAAGGCCAACCATCGCG
>CAZFPB010000087.1:0-2230 GCA_964520985.1 uncultured Pseudobdellovibrionaceae bacterium | reverse complement strand
CCAAGTCCGCCCCGAGACCCAGCACACCGTCTCGGCCCCAGCTGACCGCGTGGAAGTCGAGTGGCGTTTCCCGGACGGCATGAAGGTCACGGACTTTTTCGAACCCGAAGCAGCACGCGAGTTTGCGGCGCTGTTGATTGAGGCTGCTGATGACGCGGAGGCCAGGACGAGATGAGTGACGAAATTGCAAAACTACAGGCCAATGCGCAGACCCAGACCCACATCGACCTGATTCGTAAACTGCTCAACATGGCGGCCGTCGAGCTGCTGCACCGTGGCGAGATTCACGATCAGTCGAAGTTTTCGCCGGCCGAGGTCGACGTCTTCACGGATTTCACCCCGAAGCTGAAGGGCTGCACGTACGGGTCCGACGAGTACAAAAGCTTCCTCGCGCAGATGAAGCCGGCGCTTGACCACCACTACGCGAACAACCGGCACCACCCGGAGCACTTCGCGGACGGCATCGAAGGCATGAACCTGATCGATGTGCTTGAGATGTTCATCGACTGGCTTGCGTCCAGCAAACGACACGACGACGGCAATATCCTGCGCAGTATCGAGATCAACCGCGAGCGGTTCGGCATGAGTGACCAACTGGTCCGTCTTTTCCAGAACACTGCGGCGGACTTCACGGTGGCTGGCGTCACAGCGGAAGACCCGAGAGCAAAGGTTCGCGCCACCTTTGAACGCGCTCGCATGGATTGCATCCAGGACGGTTGCGAGAACGCGCCTTTTGCAAGCATCGGCGGCCTTGAAGCCCGTAGCAACATGAAGGCGCCGCGCTGGATCGCGGCCGAGAACGCTAACGAATACCTCGCCGGGTACCGAGCTGAAGCGCTGAAGCAATACGGGTCGGACTGGGAAACCTGCCAATTCAGCTGGTCCGCAGCATTGGAGATCAGCGCATGACCACCCTCAACCTCTGGCAATGCGACACCTGCTCTAGAACCTACGCGGCAGACGTCGCCCAGTGCACCGCCCCAACCTGCACCAACATCCTGCCCCTGTCGGCGAAGGAGCGGCTGATCTGCGATGCGTCTCACCGCGCTGGAATCGTTGACGAGGTGTTGGAACTGACGAATCACCCGGAGATTGTCCGCGGCGTTGTGCAGATGATTCGCGAACAACTCACCGACGGGTTGCGGTCCACGTGCGAACTGTTCACGGGGCATGGGCTGCACAAGACAGGTGAACGGCAGGAGTTGCGGCACCTGCAGCTAACGGACAACGAAGTCTGGGACAAGGCCGCCAAACACACTGGGCACTGGGACGAGGCCGACGGCGACTCTGGCCAGCCTCACGCAGCACACGGAGCCATGCGGAACATCATGCTGGCCGACAGAGCGATCAAAACAAATCGAGCCAAGGAGAACGCAGCATGACCCCCCACCAAGAACACAAACTTCGCCTCCTAACCGAGCGCGGAACAGTGGCGTTTTCGCGCGAAGAGAACCTGCGCAAGCTCGCCGTCGAATGCCTGGAGCTGGCGCTGGTGATTGAGCATCACTTGGAGGGCAAGCGGGGGCTGTTTGATGTGGCTCTTGAAGGCGCCGACGTCACTGTCCTGCTGCCGCGGACTTGGGAACTTATGCCGGTGAAAGCACGGGCGATCCCTAGCGATGCCGAGTGGAGTCTCCACAAGGTCAGCGCTATCGCCGCACTCGTTGCTGCTGAGGTGGCTGTTGAACTGGAAGGCAAAGTCTCTGATGCGCCGCTCCATCACCTGAAAGCCGGGCTGGATTGGCTTTGCACCTACGTCAGCGCCGACTGCTGGTCAGGTGCTTTGGACGTCAAACTCTCCAAGGCCGAGCGCTACATCACCGACCGCGAACTTGGCAGACAGCCGCAGTCGTTGTTGGCACGGCCGGTGGGAGGGTTGGAGTGATGGCCACGAAACAGGACTACCAGACTCCGCGCGAGTTCATCGCCGCTGTCGAGCGTCGGTTCGGAGCAATCACCGTCGACCTGTCCGCACACGAGGGCAACACCCAGTGCACCACATACTTCGACGAAGAGGCCGACTCGCTGAAACAGGACTGGTCGTTTGCCTCACTCGGGCCCGTTGCTTGGCTCAACCCGCCCTTCAAGGACATTGCACCCTGGGCCGCGAAATGCGCCTCGGTTCGCAACCTGAACCGGTGGACGTTGATGCTCGTCCCGGCGTCGATTGGTACGCGCTGGTACGCGGAACACGTCCTCGGCAAGGCCATGGTCTTCGGCATTCCGCGCC
>CAZFPB010000086.1:0-2242 GCA_964520985.1 uncultured Pseudobdellovibrionaceae bacterium | reverse complement strand
GCTACGAGTTCGTTCAGGCGCGGCGCAACATCAACTCCAAGAAGGAGGGGCGCGGGGCGATCAGTGAGCTTCTGGCCTGGACACAGCCGCAAGCGTTCGCGGAGGTAGGCACGTGAACGCCCGCATCAAACCACCCTTCTCCGTCGCCGCATCCCTCCGCTACGCCGACGACGCCCTATCCCGTCCGCCGACGTTCCCGCACATCGAACGACCCGTGCCACGTGGCGAACTCGTCCAGCGCTTCGTTCTGCCGCTGAAACTGTGCGAGCCATTCAACCGGGTTGGGCGAGCGGGAACGGCTGGGGCTTCGTGGGCACTCGGCGAGATGAAGAAGACCGCGTACGAGCTGATGCGGATCCAGTGCGACGGGCGATTGCCGAAAGCGCCACTGGATGGTCGACCGCATGTGCTGGTTTGCCGGTTCTCGAGCAACGAACCAGACGCGGATTCGGGGTGGTCAAAGAACCCTGTCGACAGGTTGAAGTTGGCCAGTAAAGGGCTCGGTTTCATTGTCGACGACAAGCCGAGGTTTACGCTGGTTTCGCCTTGGTGGGAGTACGCGCCGCCGGGTCATGGCTTCGTGTATCTCGAAGTTCGCACCGGCTAACAATTCGCAAACACCGAGCACCTGGGGTCGGCCCAATTCCTTGTGGTTTTTGCTTGCTCGACCTCTTAGAGCTTTGGTAAAACGTTAGATGAAGTTTGGAGCGCCCCAGTCGCTGCTCCCTTCAGTTTCACAGCCCTTTTCTCGGTGCGCGCACTGGCCCTAGTTGCCACGTTGCAGCCGCCAGGGCGGGCTTTTGTTCACGCAAAAGTGAGAAAGCAGCATGAGCCACGTCGATACAACTTTGCTTTGGCGGGACCGGTTGATGGCCATTGTTGACGAGACGGCCGCGGAACACGGCGTCTCGCGCAAGGAGCTCTTGGGGATCTCGCGGCTCCAGCACATCGCCGAAGCTCGTGCTGAAGCGATGCTTCGTTGCCGTGAGCGCACCAGCTACAGCTGGTCAACGCTTGGGGAGTTCTTCATGCGCGACCACTCGACGGTGGCGTCGGCGTGCAGAACCGCCACGCAGCGGAGGCAGGCGTGAGCGGCAGAATCAGATCCGTGAAGCCTGAGTGGCTGGAGGACGAGCGCTTGGCGTTTTCGTCTCCCAATGCCCGCGTGCTTTCGATCGGTCTTCTCTTGCTCGCTGACGACTACGGAAACGGTCGCGCGAACCCGGCTTGGCTACGCGGCCAGGTGTTTCCGGGTCACGAACTGGTCGACGACACACGCGCGGCGCTGTCAGAACTCGAAAAACTGCGCTTCGTTCTCCTTTATGAGAGCGACGGCCAGAGCTACTTCGCGATCCGCAACTGGGACAAGCACCAGAAGGTCGACAAGCCAGGCAAGCCGCGCGTGCCGTCGCCTCCTACGGAGCCGCAGCCAAAAACAGCCAGGACACAGCGCAAAAAGTCTCGCGAGGTTCCCGGAGACTCTCCCGAGACCCTCGCGAAAGTTCCCGAGGGTCTCGCGAAAGGTTCCGAAGGCCCCGTGAATCCTCCCGAGAGTCTCGCGACTGATCTGGACCACGACCACGACCCCGAGCTGGACCAACGACCACTACCGCCGACCGCTCCGGAGCCGCAGCAGTCAGGGCGCATCCCGTGTCCCTCGGATTTGGAACTCACGGATGGCGAGCGGTCCAACCTCGTCATCGGCCTGAGCGTCACCGACGAGTTCATCGACCGGGCCACCCCGGTGCTCCGTGCGAAGTTCACCAGCGGCGATCCTAGAACTCGGGCCCAGTGGCAGCGGTCGCTGGTGAGTGCGCTGACGACCGAGTGGAGCAACCCGGCGAAGCGCGACGCGCTGCTGGGCAAGTTCCCACTGTCGGAGCGTCGCCACAAGAACGACACCGGGTTCGACCCCTTCGAACGCGTTGAACGCCTGCGCCGCGAGGAGGAGGCGGCCCAATCATGACCAAGCTTCAAGTCGCCGAATTGGTCGCCATCCTCATGGCTGGCTTTCCCAACCAGCGCCTCACAGAGCGCTCCTGCGAGGTCTACGAGTCAATGCTCGTCGACCTGGACGCGGAAGCGTCACGGCGCGCCGTAGCCCGCCTGCTGGCCACGTCCAAGTTCATGCCGACCATCGCCGAAATCCGGGCGGCAGTCGTCGAAGTCCAACATGGGGCCCGTCGACTCGGTGGCGAGGCATGGGGCGACGTGAACGAGGCGGTCCGCCGGGTTGGGCGCA
>CAZFPB010000085.1:0-2273 GCA_964520985.1 uncultured Pseudobdellovibrionaceae bacterium | reverse complement strand
CCGAGGGGACATCAAAACGAAGGCTGAAAACGGCGAACTCGACAAGATTGCGAAGTCGCTGGGCGCTTCGGCTCAGGAAGCCACGCCTCCAGCAGAACTCGCCTCCGCCAGAGCCGCAGCTGAAGCGCGCAAGCAAGCGAACCTTGCTCGCCTTGCAGCCTCGCTCAAAACCCCGGAGGCGTCATGACTCGCTCACAGCCGATTGCGGACCTGGACACCGAGGGCGCGCTACTCTCCGCTGCCTTACTTGATTCCGGAGCCCTGGATGCCGCCAGGAGCGCGTTTGGAGATCGGGACGAGGTGTTCTTTGCTGACTCGAACCGACGCGTCTGGGAGGCGATTACGAGCCTTGACGATGAGGGCGCCCCGGTGGACCTCCCAAGCGTCGCTGGACGTCTCCGGGAGACCGGGCGCCTCGACCAGATCGGCGGCACCCCCTACCTGGCCCAGCTCGTGAGTGAGACCCCGGCAGTCGCCCAGGTCGAGTACCACGCCAAGAAGCTCATTGACCTGGCCCTGACTCGTCGCATGGTGGCCGCGTGCCAGACGGTCCTAGCTGAGTCCCATGGCCCCATCGAGACGGCAAAGTGGGCACGTCGGAAGGCTGACGAGATCCAGGATCTGATCGGCGCAGACGTCACCAAGGCCCAGGAGCGCGACATTCGCGACCTGATGAAGCTGGTCATCGACGAGATGAGCGCCCGTCGCCGCGGGGAAAAAGTCGAAGGCGCGACTCCAGTTGGCTGGAGAGGAGTCGACGCGCTCCTAGGCGGTTGGCTCGACGGCAACTTCTACGTGGCCGCTGGTCGTCCTGGCATGGGCAAGACATCGCTCGCTGGCCAAGCGTGCCTGAATGTCGCCCAGCAGCCTGGCAAAATGAGCTTGTTCCTGGGGCTCGAGATGCCAGACGTCCAAGTGGGCCAGCGCATGCTCTCGATCCAGAGCGGCGTCCCGGTTACGCGTATCATCCGCGGCAACGTCAACGCGGCCGAGCAGTCGCGCATCATGACCGCTGCTGCCGAGCTCGCACGGTTGCCACTGTTCCTGGGCGACAACTGCGGGCAAACGGTTGCACAGCTACGTGCCGTGGTTCGCCGCCAGGTTCGCCGGCTCCGGTCGATTCACGGCGAAGGGATGAAGATCGGCCTCATCTCCATCGACTACCTGCAACTCATCAAGACGCCATACAAGCAGGGTCGAAGCCGCGAGAACGAGGTATCAGACATCTCCGGTGGCTTGAAGATGATGGCGTCGGAGTTCCAGTGCCCGGTGCTCGCCCTGTCGCAGCTGAGTCGCAAGTGCGAGGAGCGGCCCGACAAGCGCCCGCAGTTGAGCGACTTGCGCGAGTCGGGCGCCATTGAGCAGGACGCGTACGGCATCCTCTTCCTGTACCGCGACGACTACTACGCCAAGGAAAAGTCGCCGGATCCGGGTGTGTGCGAAGTGAACGTCGCCAAGCACAGGAACGGCCCGACCGGCGTTGTGAAGCTCGACTTCAACGCGGAGATCACGCGGTTCGACGACATGGCCGAGCAGTACGGCGATTTCGCGTCGGCCGCTTCGGACCCGATGCCTGATTGGAAGGACAACTGATGAAAAACACCTTCACCACCACCGGCAAACTCCGCATCGGCGACCCCTGCTACGGCCGAGAAGATCCCGGCCTGGTCGCAATCATCGACGTGAAGCCCGGGACCTACGTTGCCTCTGTCCATGTCGTCGACTTCGGAGAACTCGGCAAGCGCATCACACAGCTTCGTGTTGTGCACAGTGCTCACGTTTCCACTGATCTGCGATCCGAGTCGATCCTAGTTGTCGGCGTGGACTCTGGCCAAATGAGCATCTCCGACTACAGCGCGTTCCCGGTTGACGAAGATCCCGAGAAGCATCGGGATGAGTTCTACCGTGACGCGTTCTACGACCAGCTTTGCGCCATCACACTAGGCAGCGAAGGCTGGGGCGGGTTTCCTGGCGGCGTGGTCTCCAGGTCCGGGTTCGGTGACGGCGCGTACCATGCGTGTGCGCTGCTGGACGGTGGAGTCACGGTTGGCGCGTTCGTGCAGTTCATCCAGCCGGAGGAGTTCTGATGGCGGACACGTTCATCTCGACCGGCAAACTCCGCATCGGCGACCTTGAAAAGACCGGCTACCCGGCGCTCGTCAACGTCAAGCCCGGGACCTACGCCGTCGAGCACGAACCGGGCAAACGCATCCCTGACCAGAGCCGCTTCTCATGGGTCGAAGCTGTTCATGCTGACCACGTTGGCGCCAAGC
>CAZFPB010000084.1:0-2325 GCA_964520985.1 uncultured Pseudobdellovibrionaceae bacterium | reverse complement strand
AGGTCGATCATACGCCGGCGCCCTCCGGCGGCGTCACGTCCGGGCGCGCCACCAGCGTCCCGCTCAAGAGCAGCGCCTCGAGCTCGTCGGGGTCGGTGAGACCTTGGGTGTCGTCCGGCCGGATGGTGAGCAACACGGCGCCCGTCGCGCCGCGCAGCGCGCGAAAGAGGCCGGACCCGTCGGGGCGGGAGAAGTAGCGGCCGGCGTACCGGTCGGCTCGCTGCTCGCGCGTCGGATGCCCCTGCTGTTCCTCGCCGTCCGGAAAGAGTTCCGCGTCGCCTACGCCCGATAAAACGATGATCGCCATGCAGTCCGCCGGGTCGTAGCTGGCCTCGACCTCCGCTTGCCCCTTCTCTCGCCGCCCGTTCGGGACGACCTTGACGCCGCGTCCGCGCACGAGATCCGCAAGGCGGTCCGCCTCGTTCACGGCGAGGCTGGCCGCCACGACGCACACGACATGCGGATAGTCGAGGGCGCCCTCCATCGGCTCCTCGCGCTGGAACTTGGCGATGCCGTCGCCGCTGTCAGTCGTCCGGAAGCCCCGGGCCTGAAGCCACTGGACGGTGCGGCGGATGCCGGGGTCAAGGTCGTTCGGGTCGAGCATCCGTCGACCATGCACGGAATCGATGGGTCCGGCCAGATGGTAACGGGCGATCCAGGTGCGGCGTCCGCCATAGCAGACGATCGTCCGTCATACGTCGACAGCGCCGCAAGCGCGCGGTTTCATTCGGATCACGTCAACCGCAGGGCGTGACATCGGCGTGACCTGTTGCACCTGCAACAGCAGTTGCAGCGAGGCCGCGAGCAAGCCGACGGCGCGGGCTCAAATTAGTTTGAGCTCAAACGAATGTGGGCAGCGTCTCCGACGGCTGCGGCCAGTCGCTAGCGGGCGTGAGCGGCACGCGAGAGCGACCCGCCGCGATCCTGGGGGCTCGGGGTGCGGGCCCCCGTCCCCCAGGCCCCCTCACGGCCCGTCGTGGGCTCCGCCCACCCCCGCCGGGCTCTGCCCGGTCCCGCCGGGTCGGAGCGCCCCGACCCGGACCCGGGCGGCGCTGCGGCTCGGGGCTTCGCCCCGCCCCTCCGGTCCTCCCTCCGCTGCGCTCCGGTCCGGTCCTCGGGTACCGCCGAGCGCGGCTCCCCAGGTTTTGGCGTCGCATGGGGGAGCAGGCGCCACGGGTCTCTCGCGGGCCGTGGCGCCGATCGTGGCTGCTGCCACCGTGCGCGCGCGAGGCCGGACGTCGGGGACGGGTGCTCGGCTCCGTCGAGGCGAGATCAGAGCAGCCGACGTGCCGCAGGCCGTCAACAGGAATCGTCGGGCCGCGCCGATCACTGCTGCCAAGCTGCTGCCATTTTTGGCGCCGCCGGCCCGACGCGCCGCTGTGCTCGCTGGCCCGGTCGTGGCAGGCTGGGCGCATGCAGATCCCCTCCTCGCCTCAAACGTCGTGGGTCGGCGCGCTCGGTGCCATAGCGCTGGCCGTCGCCTCGATCCCCATGGTCCCCGAGCCGATCCGCAACGTGGCCGGCCTGCTGGCCGCAGCGCTGCTCGGCGGAGGCTTCATGCTCGCGGCGGATCACCGCGCCGTGCAGCAGCTCCGCGCGGGCGACCGGTGCGCGGCGTGCGGGCGACCAGCGAGCGAGGCAACGCCGCCCGTCGGCTCCCCTCCGGACGTGCGGGAGAAACCCGGGCCGGTGTGACCCGGGCGTGACGGGCGCCCCCGACGGCACAACCGGCCGGCGCCGGGTCTCAAATGACCCATGGCGCCCGACGGCGAAACGTGCCGGGCTCTGCCATGCCTACCGTTCTGCTGCTGCCACCGACAGAATCCAAAGATCCGCCCGTCGTCGCCAGCGCTCCGACCGTCTACGTCGTGACAGCTCCGGAGGGCGCGACCGATGAGGAGCGCCGCGCCGTCGCTGAGGTCGTCGGGGAGGTCGCCGCGGGCGTCCACGCCGACGGCTCGCCGCACTCCTGGACGGTCGTGCCGTTCGGCTGGCGTAGGATCGGGGGGAGGCTCGCGCCGGCGCCGGCTCAACTAGCCGGCCGCGTCGCGAGCATGGCGCCCGGGGGATGGGCGCTCGAGGTCATCGGAGAGGGGTGAGCCTACAGGCTCGCCTCGACGCGCCGATAGGTCGCCGCGCGAGCCTGGACCCACGGGCGCCGCGTCCCGCAAGAGACGCCGCTCCCGTACAGCGCGACGGACGGAGCGAACCACGAGCCGCCGCGGGCGCAGGACCATCGAGTGCGCGCCAGGAGCTCCGCGCCGGCCCGGAGGCATCGCGCGGTGCTGTCTGCGTCGAGCCCGACGAGGTCGCGGCCAAGCCACC
>CAZFPB010000083.1:0-2356 GCA_964520985.1 uncultured Pseudobdellovibrionaceae bacterium | reverse complement strand
AGCCGGTCGTGTGCCGCGGAGCGTTGAGGCTGGAGTAGGTGTCGATACCACCGATGCGGCCCATGCTGGCCTCACGGAAGGCGCCCTTGGCCACATCCTGCATGTAGAGAGCAGTCTGCGAACCGAGCATCGCCCACTTGTCGGACGCCGTCAGAACAGCGCGACGATCATCGGCGGGGATGCCGACGAGGTCCATGCGCTCAGCCGCCAGGGCAAAGTCGGCATAGGAGTTGATGCCGCCCGAGGGGATGGTCACATGGTTGGGGATCTTCTTGTAGAGCGCGAAGACGTCGCGATCGACCTGGTTGGCGAGCTGCACCAGAGCCGGCTTCATGACGCGCTCGGAGAGATCGCCAATCTGCAGGGTCAGGTCCTGGGAGGTGAACTTGAAGTCCACGCCCTTCTGCTTGTCGACGGTGAAGGTGGTCTTGCCTTCGACCACGTCCTGAATGGCGGCAACAGCGCCGTCACGGACGGTGAAGTCGGTCGGGCGACGGATCGAGACGGTTTCACCGACGTTGTAGCCGTTGACCTTGTTGGTGAACTCTTCCTCGTAGCCACGGTGAACGAGGTTCGCCATGACCAGTTCGTTCTCGAGGATCATCACCGCTTCTTTGGCGATGATGTCCGCGGTAAGCGTAGTGTTGGACATTTTGGGGGTCCTTCTGGCCGCTCTCGGCGGCGCGGGGCCTGGACGTCATCCGACGTTCAAGACTGGTGAGGGTGTTACCGGAGCGGCTTTCCGCCCACTCCTGCTCGGCGCGCGGCGACGTAGGCTTCCATGTCGGCGGAGGCCAGGTCAGTCCGTGCTGCTGGGGTGGTCTTGCCACTGACCGTCGTAAGAGGGGTCAGCGGAATAGCGGGGGCCGGCTTCGGCAGGTTTGACTGCTTCTGGAGCGTCAAATTCCCGATGTGCGCCTTGTGCAGAAGGTTGAGGAAGGTTGGCGACCAGTTGGACTTGATCGCTTCTTCCGGGATGCCTTCAGCCTGTGCGAACTGCACCAGGTTCTCGATCAGCTCCGGCTTAAATCCGGGGATCTTCTCGCGGGCGAATTTCAGCGTTTCCTCAACGCGGTTGGCGAGTTCTCGCTCCGCTTTCTGAGTGCGTTCCGCCTGCTTGGTCTTGAGGCTTGCTGCGGTTTCGTCTGCCGCCTGCCTCAGTTGGTCGAACCGGGCGCGATGCTCGTTGTACCCAACCGGGTCAGTGCGAGCGAGCGTCACCCAATCCACGTCCTTGTACTGCTCGATCTGGGCATTGACGCCCAGAAGCACAGCACGGTCTCGCAGCTCTTCCTCAGTGGCGGCGGCTTGCTGGTCGATCTCGGCACGCCGAGCCTCCAGTGCCTTGGCCTGTTCGGAAACAGCCTGCGTCTTCTTGGTATAGTCGGACTGCATGAGAATGCCGTCCTTGACCCCCTTGGGGGCCTTGAACGTCTTCCCGTTCCAGTCGATGTCTTCGAGTTCTTCCTCGGCGGCGGCGAGGGCAGCAGCTTCAGCGGCTTCCGCTTCGGCGTCTGCTTCTTCTCCGGGCTCGAGGATCGGCTGCGGCCCGTCATCGACGGGGGTAGGCGTCTCAGTTGCTACCGTCTCGGTTGCAGGCGTGGCCTGTTCGATCGGGGCAACAACGGCTTCGGCTTCGTCGGCCATCGGGTGCACTTCCTTTCAGGATTGGTGCATAGAAAAAGGCCCCCGGGTGGGAGCCTTGAAACTGTCAGTGCCTGCGGTGGCGCCCGCGCTTTCGGGGCTGCTGTGGTGGCGGCGGTGCGGCCGGTTTGTGAGCGTCTGGCTCGACCGCCTGCAGCGCCAGCTCGGGCGCGGGCTCCATCAGGTTGCCGTCATCGTCCACGGTGACAACGGTCGTCACCCCGCTGGGGAGAACCCAGAGTGCGTCTCTTGGCATGGTGTGCCTCGGTTCTGTTGGAAGTGAAAAGACCCGCCGAAGCGAGCCTTGGAAACTAAACTGGATCTGGGTTCAGTATCTTGCTGCTGAGGTCCATAAGGCCCCAGCGCATGTTCGATGTGGTCATGGCGGCCGTGAGGCTGGACCGCTTGCGGTAGAGACCCCACTGCAACTGAGCGAGATCGCCAGCGAAATTGTAGTAGCCGATCGGCGCAACGATGTTGACGATCTCGACGCCGTTCCGCCAAACCTGAAGCGCACCAGACTGCCCCAGCACAATGCGGGACACATAATTCACCGGGCCTTCCGGCAACACATCCGTGAACCGGGTCTTGGCGACCGCAAAGCCACCAGAATACTCTGCATCCGAGCGCGTCGTGATCTTGAAGGCGTTATTGCCGTAGTCGAAGGCTATCGGTGGCGACAGGGCGCCAGGATTGCTGGTGTCAATCGCCT
>CAZFPB010000082.1:0-2384 GCA_964520985.1 uncultured Pseudobdellovibrionaceae bacterium | reverse complement strand
AGATGTTCGCCATGGGCTACGCCGCCTTGAGGGCCGCGATGGCCGCCTCGAGCGCGGCCAGGCTCGCGGGCGTGGTGCCGGTGACCATTGCGTCGGCGAAGGCCTGCGACTTGGCGCAGATGTCGGCGATCTGCGCAGCGCTCAGGTTGGCGATCTCGACGCCGCCCTGCGAGAACGCGGCGAACCGGCGCTCGCAGTCTTGTGCGTAGAGGTTGGCCCAGAGGACTTCGAGGAAGGTCGGCACAATGCGAGGCTACTCCGTGACGACCCGCGTGCTCGCGCTGGAGATGGTGCCGATCGCGGCGAACGGGAACGGCGTCACGCTGCCGGGGGCCAGCGTGTTGATCGCCGTGGTGACCTGCGACATCCATGTCGTCATGAGGGCTGTGCGGGCCACCGCGTCATCAAGCCGGGCCACGCCGCGGGTCGCAGTGTCGGAGGCGAGCCGGACGCCCGCGGTGGGGGCCGAAGCGGCGACGACCACTGTCCCGAGCTCGGTGGGGCTCGCCGGATGCGAGGCGCGGCGGAAGATGACCGCAGCGCTCAGATCACCGCCGCCGGCGACCGCCTCGGCTGGGCCGTTTGGGGGCGGCGTGGCGGCACCAGGCTGGCTCGAGGACACGCGACCGCCGGGAAGGGCGACGGCGGTCCCCGGCGAGTGGCCCTGGCCGATGCTCGGTGTGACAGCCTCGCCGCTCTCGTAGAACCCGCGCACGGGCGAGTCGCAGCACAGGACGACCACCGGGTCGGTCTCGGCGAGGTTGAACCAGAAGCCGTACCCGTCACCGGCGGGGTGGATGACCGGCAGATCCTCGGCCTGCGGCTCGTCGGTGGGCTGGAAGTTCGTGGCGATGAATCTCGTCTTGAGGTTCACCCACGCGCGGCTGGTGGTGCGCTCGAACGACGCCACGGCCCCGGCGAGCGCGACGCGGATGTGCATCTTCGCCAGGTCGACGGCGAGGTCCACAACGTCGCGCTTCAGGTCGATCTCGGTGACTGCGTCGCGTGGCACGGCGGAAGGCTACACCCTGATTGTCCCAGACACACACCATCCGGCCAGCATCTCAAGCGCAAGTTCAACGTCAGCATCTCGCCCGAACACCGGCAGACCAAGCCTCTCGGCCTCGGCAACCTCCGCCCGCGCACCCACGCTGTCGCGCCAGTTCGGCACGAGGAGCACGACGTCGCATCGGCGCATGAGATCGAGCGTGCCGGCGAGGAAGTGCTCATCTGAAGCCAGCCCTTCCATGTGGCGCGTCAACTGGTGTGGGCACAGGGCGACCATGCCCATGGCCCACACGCGCGCCGCGACCTCCTCGGCCGCGCGGATGTTCTGTTCGACGGCCCATGGAGTTGGGCCGCGGTACTTCCCGGCGATGTAGATGACTTTCACGACTTATTCTCCTCGAGCGACCGGAGGGCCTTGCTCTTGAACTTCGGCAGCGGCAAACTGGCGGCGAGGCGGTTGATGGCGCCGAAGCACTGATTGCACGGCTTCACCCACATGCGCATTGGTCCATGACCAGGCGAGATGCCGTGGCGCTGCTTGTACCTGCGAGAGCGGGCGTTGCGGCTCATTTCGTGCTCCCGTCGCATACACATACCGCCGCCGGCGGGTCCGGAATGAGCCCGATCCACTTGCTAATGGCGATGACGGCCAGTGTGACCATCATGGTGATGGCCATGGTCCCGGCCACCGCGAGCGCACTCTTCACAATCTCTTGTCCCTTGGTCTCGAATGTCATGTCCAACCCTCCTGACTGGCGAGCCACGATGTCACTGTGACCTCGATGTCCTCGTCGCCGATCTCTGGTTCACCGTCGATGATCTGGCTCTTGGGGATCCAGACCTCCTCGCCGTCAATCTCGCAGCAGAACGCCGCCGCAGTCTCGTGCTTCACAAAATTGATTGTCAGAAGGAATCCGTCGTCCATCGGCCAGCAAGTATCACACTGGCGTGGCACACGTCAAGCGAGCACCTGCCGCAGCAGCACCGTCGTCGTCCAGGCCTCAGACTCCGTGTCGCCCGAGTGCCGCACCTCGTCGGCGCGATAGAGTCCGGGCGGCACGCGGGCGCGGATGACCTGAGCGATGGTCGGTGAGAGGCCCTGCAGCGCGAGTGCGAGTCCGGCCTCTGTGAGGCGCACTAGGCGGCCCGGGAGCACCTGCGGCGAGAGGAGGCACTGCACCTGCACCCGGCCACCGTCTGCCCGCCGAGGACGCCCCAGGATGGGCGCGAGCTCGACCGGCGGGTCGGCTAGGTACGGCGGCACATTGCCCGCGTTCGGCACGTTGTCGCGGCCGCAGATCCAGAACTCGCGGTCGTCCGTGAACCACCGGATGTTCAGGTACTTGAGCATCTCCTCGATGCGCCCGATCGCCTGC
>CAZFPB010000081.1:0-2430 GCA_964520985.1 uncultured Pseudobdellovibrionaceae bacterium | reverse complement strand
CGGTCGGTCAGACCTCGGCAGTGGCAAACAATCACTCAATCAGCAGCGGCACATGGGGGTTCTTGTGTCGCCACTCTCGGAACGTCTTCAAGATGCCCTTGGCCATTGCGACCTGTCCGGGCAGCCGAGCGACCTTGGGGCGGGTCATGTAGACCACCGCGTCGACCTGCATTCCTTTGCGGAGAGCTCGAGCAACCCACACGCCTTCGATGAGGAAGGTTGGCAGGTGGCCAACGTCGGCGATCATCCGTTGCGGGATGTCTTCGATCGGAACGTTGCCCTTGTAGGCGTCGGTTCCGATGACAGGCCGGTCAGTGATGAGACCGGACAATGTGGACTTGCCCATCCGTGGGCCGCCAGCAATCGCGATTCGCGGGTAGCTTCGGAGCAATTCAGCGAACCGCTCCTGGAAGTCGACCACTAGAACCCCATCTCCAAATTCACCCCACGCCCAGCCACCACCGCCAACCTCTCCCGGTGCAACCGCTCAGCAGTTGGCCGGTCGACTTTGCAGCCGTCCTCAATCAGGCAGAGGCGCTCTTCGGTTACGTAGGGGTCGTCAGGCTGCGGCGTCCGGAGGCGTTTCATCAGCGATCTCCGAAACGCGCATCGTGACACCTGCGGGCCACCGGTGAGTAATGACTGCCGTCCCGGTGTATCTGCCGTTCTCGATCTTCGAATCGACGATCTCGACGTCAGAAACCGGCCAAATCCTGTCCAGTTCAGCCAGCGCCATTCGCTTGATTTCGGCGAGCGTCTTGACGTCCATGACCGATCAGCTGCGGGTATGTTTTCGCGTCCAACTCGGCGGGATGCCTGGAATTGGATCGATCAGCTGGCCAGGTTTGCCGGCGGTCAGCGTGAGGTTCTTGGCAGCCAGGAGCTGTTCGATGTGCTCCCACAAGGTCATGTTGCCGATGTTGACTGCCGAAGTTGTTGGCACCCGATGCAGGCGAACCGCCCATCGAGGCCGAAGAGGAGACGACCGCGCTACCTGCCTGAATGGTAGGAGGTATCCGAGTGCGGTGCAGGAGGGGTCGTCAGGTGGGATCGGGCGATCCGGAGACCACGCGCGACCCTCACCCTATGGGCTCACTTTTGCGTTCGAGTGCGTTAGAGCGGTTTACAGTTAGCGCCACCGCTTCCAGTTTCGCCGCCAAATCCCGCACAGTTTCCGCGATATTGACGTCCTCTTGGTGCAGCCTCACAAGCTCCGGCTCCACCCGGTCAGCAAAGAACTCCGCGACCGACTTTTCGATCTGGTCGTCTACGGACTTCAGGTACCGGCGAGCCTCGCTAAGCAGGGCACTCACCGACGTCTGCTGGTCGGATGGCATCAGGTCCGGGGCATGCTTTCGGATGGCTGCCAGGGTGGCCCGTGCGTGAGACCGCTTTGCGCCTCTGGTGCGCGTGATGATCTGGACACGCCTGGACCGTTCGCGCGCTTCTAGCTCATAAAGCAGCGCCCGCCCGCTTCCGTCGCCCTGGAACTGGATCAACTTCTCCAGCTTTGGCATCGACAGCGGCTTGTTTTCTGCATTCATGCCGCCACCGCCGCGACACCCGACGCCTCGTTCCAGACGCGACACGCTTCGCTGTAGACCTCCTCAGCCTGGCGATTGGCGGTCTCAAACTGAAGGCGCCGCTTGTCGTTCGGGTTGCGCTCCTGGGCTGAGCGTAGGTTCTTAAAGAACTCGCGTTCCGGTACCTTGAGCTCATTCTCCCTGAGCATCGTTCGTCCCGCCGGAGTGAGCCACCAGAGGCACGCGATCGTCCCACCACTGGGTGAGTAGTACGACTCCAGAGCGGCCGAGGCGATTGGACTCAGGCGCGACGCTGCACTGAGACGACGGGATACCATGCCAAGCCGGGCCATGCTTTCGGTGCCGCCTGTGTCGGGGACGCCGTTGCCCTGGATCGATGACTTGGTGGGCCTGGCGGTGAGGGGGCCTCGGCTGCGATTGCCAGCCTTTGGGATCCACCCTTTGCCAGCGCACTTGGGGCACAGGATCTCGCCATCCAGGTAATCTTCGAACTCCACGTCCTCCGATGGCTCCTTGCGGCGCCGCTTCTTTGTTTGCTGATTGTGCTTTGCGCACCAGGCCTGCACATCGAGTGGCACCTCAAGCAACCCACACAGCTTCAGGTACTCGCGAAAATCGCTCCCGTCCGTGATGAACCCGGACCCGGGTTTGTCTTTGGCCGGGTCCCCTCCACACGCCTTGCACGGCCGCGCATGCTCACCGTAGAGCTTCAAACGTTCGATCTGCGCGTCCATGTTGGACCGCTGTTCGAAGTAGCGGACACCATGTTCGAAGTACCAGCGCAGGTCGGATTCGTGGTCTCGACGGATGTGCGCTGTTACTTTCGGACTCTTTCGCTCGGACGAATTTGCAGAATCATTCCCACTCATGGCATTCTCCCGTTCCG
>CAZFPB010000080.1:0-2567 GCA_964520985.1 uncultured Pseudobdellovibrionaceae bacterium | reverse complement strand
AGTGCTCCGGGTGGTGCCGGTTGTTCGCGTAGTGGTGGTCAAGCGCCGGCTTCATTGCGGCAAGAAAGCCCTTGTATTCGTCGGACCCGTACGTGCAGCCCTTCAGCTTCGGCGTGTACTCCGTGAAAACATCGACCTCGGCCGGCGAGAACTTCGACTGGTCGTGAATCTCGCCACGGTGCAGCAGTTCGACCGCCGCCATGCGCAGGAGTTTCCGAATCAGGTCGATGTGGGCCTGTGTCTGCGCGTTGGCCTGTAGCTTTGCGATTTCGTCAGCCATTCGTTCCTCCCAACTCCGTCACAACCACACTCAATCCAGCCTTTTCCGCCTTCCGAATCAGGTCACGGGTGCCGCGACTGTCCGGGCGAGGGAAGGCGAAAACGCGCGCTTCCCATCCGCAGCGAACGAGCGCGGAGACGACTGTGACCATTTCGGAGTTGCGCTTGGGGCCGGCGGAAAGATCGCGAGACCCGTCGGGATTGCGCCACTGCGCCGGCATGCGGAGGACGTTCACCGCTGCCCACAACGCGCACAGGCCCACCCAGTTGTCGACGCCACTCTGGCAGTCACCGTGGATGGCCAGGTCCGGGCGTTGGTTGCTTGTGAAAGTGCTGCGGACCATCGCCTTCTCCGTGGCGGTAAGGCCCTCGCGTGTCCCACTGAAAAGCCAAACGGTGCTCATGGGGACACCTCATCTCGGAGCAGTCCACCGTTTGCTCGCCACTGGGCATCAGCAGCGGCCTTCGCTTCAGCCAGTGTCGGCGCTGTTCCCCACTCGTCACATGCGGACCATTCGAAACAGTCGTAACCGTCGCCGTTGACGTCGTTGCGCACCATGGTGGCCCATTCGCCGTTCAGCCCGCCCGAGTCGCGAACCCAGGCGGCACCGATGTTTTGCCAAGGGTCAGCAACCTTCGGCGCTGCCTTCACCAACGCAATCGCCACATTCTCCGGCAGTCGCGCCCAGAATGCGGAGGCGTTGGAGGCGGAGAGGGTTCCGTCGAGTGGGTAGGCGATGCCAGCGTCGCCGCTTAGTGTGGTTACGGTGGTCATGCGTCCTCCGCCGGCTTACTGTCGTTCTTCAGGCTCTCCAGCGTTCGAAGGTCCAGCGCCCACATGAAGCCCTGAACGAACCCGAGCCAGCGCATGGCCTTTTCGATACGACCCTGGTCAACGAGCGACTGCGCTTCGATGCACATCCAGAGCACGTGCTGCAGATGGCTAATTGGGTCGACGTTGAAGCACTCGTAGAGGTCGCTGTTGAGTTGCTTTGGCTCAATCGGCGCGCTCAGCAGTGCGTATCCGCAGATGTTCTCGCGGTAGTTCTGGAATACGCTTTTCACTTTTTCTGGTGTCATCTCGTCCTCGCCTCCGCGTCATCAGCAGCCTCAATCAACAGCGCCGCAAACTCGCGTGCTGCTTCGGGTTCGAAAAAGTCCGTGACCTTCATGCCGTCCGGGAAACGCCACTCGACTTCCACGCGGTCAGCTGGGGCTGAGACGGTGTGCTGGGTCTCGGGGCGGACTTGGCGGTGGATGGAGTCGCGGTGAGCGGCTAGGGAGTGGATGCGGGCGGTCATGGAACGCCGCCTTGCAGTTCACCGGGGAGCGCGAATGCCAAGCGCGCAACCTCTTCCGGCGGCTCCTTGCCCCAGTGGTCCATGTAGCTCTCGCCGCAGTCGAGTTTCTCCGCTGGCCATGTTTCACCGGGCGCCAGGCTGCGAAGGTGCTTGTGAATCTCCTGGTATCGCATGCAGCGCTTCACGGTTTGTTTTTCACCGTCGAACAGGATGAACACGCGCCAGTAGTGGTGGCCGACGGGGATAGTCTCTTCACACGCGTCACACTTGTGCGGTTTGCGCGACTTGGTTATGTGCGTCTCGTTGTAAATTGCGTAGCATTCGTCGATGCAATGACTCACTGCCTCACCTCCATCTCCCGTTTCACTTCAACCTCCCGCACAACCCCCACGAACGCGCCGTAGCCAAGCAGTGCGCAGATGAGGCACATGGCGAGGACGGTGAGGGGGTCGTTTTGAATGCGCAGGGTCATGGACAATCACCCAGCGCGTGATTGAAGAGCGCCAAGACCAGATCCCGTGCGAGCTTTTGGTTATTTCGGTGCCGTTCGCGGTCAGCATAGAGCTGGCTGTCGTTCGATCGCACATAGGCAGCGACCTCGATACGCATCTGGGACAAGCCAATGTGCTCAGATGAAAACACTAGGATTTCAAGCGCATCCTCTAGTTCTGCACGCGTAGGTTTGCTCATTGACACGACGCCTCCTCAAGTTCGCGAATTAGCCACCCGATTGCTTCTGACTGAGCAGGGTTGACGGCGTTTCCGCAGATGCGCAGTCGGTCCATCCGATCGGGAACCCAATCAGCCACTCCCAGAGCTCCGGGTGGGGGCTGCCCCCAGTCCTTCCGACGAGCTTTTGCAAGCGCGCGCAGGAAGGCCATTTGGCCATACTTGGACAGAGCTGATTTGCCGTCACGGTTGGGCGCGGCAATGACGAAGCAGCGGGCACCTTCGTAGGGAGCCCCGACGTCAAAACCGAGCACTCGA
>CAZFPB010000079.1:0-2716 GCA_964520985.1 uncultured Pseudobdellovibrionaceae bacterium | reverse complement strand
GCCCGCTGGCGACTGGCAGCAGCCGTCGGAGACGCTGCCCACATTCGTTTGAGCCCAAACTAATTTGAGGCCGCGGCGGCGCCGGCCCAGACAGGTCACGCCGATGTCACGCTCTGCGCTTGACGTGATCTGAATAGAAACGCGCACTTGCGACGCTGTCGACGTGTGACGGACGATCCTCCGCTCAAGCGGACGGCGCGCGAGCCGTCGGCGCCCCCTGGATCGACGTTTACCATCTGGACGCAGTAGCGCGAATCCGACACTGTCCATACATGTTCAATACATGCCGAGAGCCGGCTCGGGCGGGCGCTCGCGACGGAAGGCGGGAGACATGATCCTTCGCCCGTATCAGGAGCGTGCCGTAAACCAAGTTCTCGATTTTGCTGAGCGCCACATCAGCGGCCGCGTTCTGCTTGTGGTCCCCGGTGGCGGCGGCAAAACCCTGATCGGGGCGACGCTGCTACGATTGATGGCTGTCGAACAAAGGATGCGCGGCTTGGTCTGGGCTCACCGTCGCGAACTCGTAGACGGCATGTACGACCACCTCATCGAGTGTGGCGTGCCGCGGTCGATTATCGGGGTGATAATGGCGAACGACGCGAGGCGCAACCCAGGCGCCCCGGTACAGGTGGCAAGCGTGGACACGCTGCACCATAGATCGAAGCCTATGGCCGATATGGTGGTTAGCGACGAGGCACATCGCGACGCCAGCGACGGGCGGCGCAAACTACGCGCGATGTACCCGGACGCTCTCCACGTTGGCCTTACCGCGACGCCCTGCAGGATCGACGGTCGCGGCCTTGGCAATGATTACGACCATATGATAATCGTGGCGCAGCCAAGCGAACTTATCGCTTCCGGGCATCTCGCGCCATCTCCAAGAATCTTCACGGTTCCTGACGAACTCCTGCCGGACCTAAAATGCGTCAAGGTCGTTGGCGGCGACTATGACTCCGCCGGCCTGGAGCGAGCGGCCAACCGGCGCGCGCTGGTCGGGTCGATCGTGGACGAGTGGAAACGTCTGGCGGATCGCCGGAGAACGATTGTGTTTCCGGTCGGACTTGAACACAGCAGATCAATAGTGTCAGAATTCAGGCGACACGACGTAGCCGCTGAGCACCTGGACGGCGAAACAGCTCTGGCGGAGCGGCGACGAATTCTAGAGGAACTTGCCGCGGGGACGGTGCATGTCGTGTCGAGTTGCGGCGTGCTTAGCGAGGGCGTCAACGTGCCCGCTGTTAAGTGCGTTGTCATGGCCAGGCCGACGAAGAGCTTGGCCCTGATGATCCAGCAAGCGTCAAGAGCGATGCGCCCATGGCGCGGCGTGGTCCCCACGATTCTCGACCACGCCGGGAACGTTGTGGCTCGTGGTCACGGGCTGCCACATGAAGACAGAGCATGGTCCTTGTCGGGCGACGCGCGAGGCTTCGGTGGTCAGCCGGTGCGCGTGTGCGACGGGTGCGGGGCGGTGCTGCACGCCAGCGCTCGCGCGTGCCACGAATGCGGCCTTGTAGGCAACGAGCCGTCGCGCGTACCGGCGGTCATTCAATCGAATTTGGTGGAGTACAAGCAGCCAAGTTCTTGCGAAGGCAGGCGCGCCGCGTGGGACGATATACTAAGAACGGCCAACGGATCAAATGCTGGGACCGAGTGGGCGCTGCGCGTCTACAGGTCCAGATTCAAGGAGGAGCCTCAATGGGTAGAGTAAAGCTGTATCTCTTCCGTGGTCAACGCATGACGACGCACGAGATATCGATCGCGACCGGCATATCATCAGACGCTCTACGTAGTAGACTGGGCAAAGGTCTGACGGTGGAAGAGGCCGTGCTAGGGAACGTCAAGCACGCGAAGGCGCGCCGACTGGTCGGCCAGGTGTTCGGCCGACTTCGAATAACAGACCCAGGGGAAACAAACGGCTATAACAGGAGCGTACTGTGCCTCTGCGAATGCGGAGCGGAAAAGCGCGTGTACCTTCATCATCTCCGAGCCGGCAAAACAAAGTCGTGCGGGTGCCTGGCTGTAGAAGAATTGTCAGGCGGCACCGCTCCAAAGTATATCGAAGTATACGGGCACTCAATGAGTCTTGGCCAATTGGCGGTCGCCGCTGGGCGAAATCCTGTTGCGATATGGGCCAGGATGCAGCGCGGGATGACGCCGGAGCGGGCCGCTTTTGACACTGACGAGGACGCATGAGCGCCTCGTCGTGGGCCGAGCGCAGACGCGTCGCTGGCGTGGCGTCGCCGCCGTGGCAGGTTCTGGCGGAGGCGCCTCCTCCGGCGAACGAAGACGAGCGGGAGCAAATCCGTTCCTACCAGGCTGGCAGTCGGTCGGCGGCGCAGAAGATTTTGCGCCTGCATGACGCACGTATCCGCAGCGTGTCGCGCGGAGACGAGGACGCAAGGCAGGAAGTGTCCATGGCGCTCCTGCTGGCGGCGCGTCGGTTCGACCTGTCGCGCGAAAACTCCCTGGCGTCGTACTCCTGGCCGTACATGCACGGGGCCTATGTTGCTTGCCTGAAGCGGTCACGCGGCAGCGGCCGGACCGTTTCGCTAAGCGACCTCGTCCCTGGGTTCGACGGCATCGCCTACGAGGACACGATCGCCGGAACGGGCGCGACCCCGGAGGACCTTGCTGTGGCCGCCTGCTCGCGGTAGCACAAGAGGATGCTCCAGACATTCCGCCTGCTCTTACTGGTCGGCTTCCTTGCCGCCGCGTG
>CAZFPB010000078.1:0-2800 GCA_964520985.1 uncultured Pseudobdellovibrionaceae bacterium | reverse complement strand
TCGCAAACAACTTCGAAAGCCATCACTCCTCCTCCCCCGCCAACCACCCAAACTCAGCCAAATCCGTCGCCAACTCGTCAGGGATTGGCTCACCGGCAATCACGAACCGGACCGCTTCGACCTGCAGGATTCGGAGGTGGTGGCGGAAGTTTTCTAATTCGTCAGCCATCGGCAGGCTCCCGGTCGTAGGGGCTAAAATTGCCGTTCTCGTCTCGGTTGAGCGCCGCGTGGAAACCGTCGCTCCAGGCAGCGTCGAGGATGTGAAACAGCATGGTTTCCTGCTCTTCGAAGCTCAGGAGGCATTTCAGGGCACGCAACTGTGCGCGCACATCGATCGAGCGCTCTGGGCCTTTGAGGTAAAGACGTTTCGAACGCGGCGACGAAAGCTTTGCTTCAGCCATTCGTCTCCTCCTTGGCCTTCTGCTTCTTCAGTCGCTTGATCAGATCGTCGAGTTCGCCATGGGCATGTGACTCGATGTGCTCGCAATCCAAGAACTGGTGCGCCAGCGTGGTCATGGCGTGATAGATGCCGCTGCCGTGGTCGTATTGCTCAGCACGATCGAGCGCGAAGGCGGCGATCATGTAAGGCGATGCCATTGGTGCCTTAGCCACACCTCACCTCCCCAGACTCCGGCGGCGCAAACGGTTCCGCGTCGCGTTGTGCAATCCTGTCCAGCTCGTCCAGGCACGCGTTGGCTTGCATGGTCCAGCGGCCAGAGTTGGCGCAGCTGTCGAGCCACTTGAGAGCCTCGGTCGACAGGTCAATGTCGCTCTCGATGGCGCCCAAAACCTCTCTCGCGAAGTAGCGAGACGCTGGGACGGTCATCTCGCCACGGAGCCAGGCAATGCAGAGTGCGCGGCTCATGCGGCCCTCCTATCCAGAAACAGCCGGGCCGCATCTTCGCGGCAGTCAGCGGAGACCAGCGTGGTTTCCTTGCCTCGCTCGTCCTTGAACGTGACGATGTGGTAGCCGCAGCTGTAGCTTTGACGGACAGACCGCCACGCGTGCCCAGTGAGCCACGCGTCGATACGGGCGGAGATTTCGGCGCGGTCAGAGTCGCTCATGCTGCGCCGCCCTTCTTCGGTTCCAGCGACTTCTTTAGCGCTTCGAACAGGTCGATAATCTTGGTGCCGGTTGCGGCATCTGGAGTTCCGGTGCCTTGTGAGCAGCCGCTTAGGTGAGAACGAAGCGGGAACCCCAGCTGCTGGCGGCCGCACTCGCTGCACATGTACTTGACGCCATACGCAGTGCCCTTGGTCCAGTAGCGGTCGATCTTCTTGCCGCGCCACCCGGATGGCTTGGCTCGCGTCACGTTGCTCATGCTGCCCTCCGACGGCGACGGCTCTTGAACGCGCAACCGATCTCGCAGCAGCCACCCAGAAAGTCGTGAACGTCCTCAGCTAGACCGTCGCTGCTGAAGTCATCCGCGTAGTCGCAGCGGTCCGGATCGCAGTAGCCGACACCCTCCGGCATCGCCCCGCGACGCTTGTCCCGTTCCGCATGAGCAGCAGCGAGCCCAGCCAGAAACACGTTGGTTCCGCGGTACACTTCGCGGCGGTCCCAGTCGCCAACGTCAACGATGATTGTGCGGTCGGTCATGCGTCCCTCTGCTCGATGAAGTCGCTCGGGTCACGGTCATCGGCAGGCGCCGAGCCTTCGATCCATGCCGCCAAGCCGAATGCGTAGATGCCGTTCTCGCTGATTTCCTCGGTCACCCAGTCGATCAGCCACCCTTCGGTGACTTCGACGCCGCCCGCCGTGACCCGGAACCCATCGATCTCCACCCGGCAACTGCCAAACGTGAAAACCGTGAGCTTGACAGTCCCGCACTCGGTCAGATTGACGGTGTATTCGAGGGCACTGGTTCGCGTCTTCATCTGCTCATCCCTTCCTGCTTCATCAGCCAAACAACCTGTCTCGCCTTGCCGGCCTTCACTCGTTGCTCACGTTCGGCGCGGGCTCGTTCTTCGTCCGTGCGGGTTTGCTCGGCGCGGTCCAGTTCGAGGAGGAGGGCGTCGGCGGCTTGGAGGAGGGTCACAGCACGACCTCCGCAGGTGACTTCGGCGAGAGGACTCGGCCGTCGGCGTAGTGGATGCGGACTTCGCTGTTGAACCAGCCGCCGAACGTGTGCTCGGCGTCCTTTTCGCTCATCAGCCGAAATGGCTTTCCGTACGCATTCGGCTCCTCGTGGCCGTCGTATTCGCTCGTTTCATCCCAGCGCGTGCCACAGCATGGGCAGTCGCCTTCCCCGTCGAAGTAGAGACCAATCGCGGCAGCTCGCTCGTTGGCATCCCTGGCGTCGGACGCCTGGATGACGACCGTGTGAGCTACGTTCTCGTCGACAGTGAACGAGCCGCCCGAGTTGTTCTGACGGAAGGTGTAGAACTTCACAGCCCCACCCCCATCTCCGCCTGAGCCTCGCCAAACGCATCACGCCGGCTGGTCATCTCGTCGCGCCAACCGAAGGCGTCTAGGCCAAGCTCGTTGATGAGGCCGTTGATGATGTCGGCGATTGGGCCGTCGCAACGGACCGGCAGACCGTTGACCATCAGGCGCCAGTCGATGACGCGCTCGCTGTCGTCCGGGTCGAGCTCGGCGCCGATTTCGAAGGCGGTCAGGCCGAGGATGCCGAAGGGGGCGGTGAGGTGGGGGAAGAAGGCCATCAGCGTGACCCTCCAGCGACGCGCAGTCCTTGCTCAGCAGCTGGGCGCGTCTTCCGCAGACCGGGAAGCACACACTCGCGAACCTCGGTGATCTCCTCGCCTGTCGTGGTCACGACGGCTGAGGCGTACTCGGCGA
>CAZFPB010000077.1:0-2997 GCA_964520985.1 uncultured Pseudobdellovibrionaceae bacterium | reverse complement strand
CTTGTCATCTCCCACCTCCAACGCGCTCGACGACGCAGGAGCCGAAGGGAGGGGAGCTAGTCAGCAGAACGCAGGCTTTGCGGTGCGCTTCGAATGCAGTCTGGGCGGTGACGTCGACGCCGATGTCACAACCTGGAACTGAGGATTTGACCCAGACGGTCCACTGGACCGGACCGGCGGAGGGAACGTCGAGGTCAACCATGGCCACCTCCGGCGACAGCGAAGGCCCAATGCAGACCCCAGGACGCAGTGCAGAGCCACCAGACTGCGGCTGAGAAGGCTTCGCTGTTCTCGCCCTCTTTGCCGGCTTTGTGGCGGCAGTTGGCCAGGTGCATCACCGCCGGCAATGCGTTGAACACTGCCGTGACAAGGAAGCGCGTTTCGTCGCTCACGCCTCACCCCCAGGCAGGAGGTGGAAGAACACAGCGGCGGCACAGAGGCCAGCGTTAGTCAGCGCGACATCAGTCGGGGCGATGCCGTAGAAGATGAGGTATGTGGCGGCGCCCGAGACGAGGCCCCAGAGGATGGCGCGGGTCACAGCGCGCCTCCTGGGGTGGGCAGGTCGCTGGTGTCGAAGTCGGCTTCGCCTTCGCGGAGCTTGTTGGAGGACCAGGCGAGGTCTTCGGGGGCGGGGAAGTTGCAGGACGCGTAGGGGCCAAAGTGGAGGCGAGCCGCCGCGTCGTAGGCTCTTGCCGCTTGCTCAGCCGTGTCGAAGGTGCCGAGCTTGAGCTGGCGGGCTTTCCCGTTCGGGCCCTTCTCGCCAGCGCCGATGGTGGCCGACCATTTGCCCGTCGCCGCCGGTCGGACTCCCTTGAACTTGCCGGCCTTCTGGTTCTTCGACTTTACGTTCCGCGAGTTCTCCAGAGGCGAGGCCAGGCGGAGGTTGTCGCGTCTGTTGTCGAGCCGGTTTCTGTTCCGGTGGTCCGTGAACTGCCCCGGGGCCGCACCCGAGATGACGCGGTGCAGCTGGATGTGTCCGCGCTTACCGTTGTGGCCAGCAGTCACACGGTAGGTCCGGCGGACGTAGCCACGGGCATCGATGTGCCAGGTGTGGGCCAGGAACAGGTCCACGTCCTCGGGGCTGACGATTACCGTCCGGCCGGAGATCTGGAACTCGACGCCGGGGGAGTCGGTGTCGTTGGCCACCGGAGACCCGCCCCCAAAATCAGCCCCAGAATTGTGGGGAACTTCCCCAATACTGGCGCCTCTGGACGGCCTTCCTAGACCTCTGGCGACTTCTGAGCCCGCTGGATATAGGCCTTTTTTCGCTCTCGCACTGCCTTCAGGTTCTAGCGCTCGCAAGGGCGTGGAGGTTCGACCCCTCTCCTGCGCACAGGTAAAAAAGGCTTCCCCCAGAGTTTGGCCCACAAGGCTGGCTCTGGGGGTTTTGCTTTCGCCCCCACAATATTCCCCACTACTCACGGTTCACCTTCCTTGTCTTTGGCCGTAGAGCGCAGCACTTCGCGGGCCTGCTTTTGGTCAGCGTGGCTGTAACGGTTGGTCGTGGTCATCTGCTTGTGGCCAACCAGGAAGGCCACGCCGAGCGGCTGGTTGCTCTCGTTCACCCACTCGGTCGTTCGGGCGTGCCGGATGTCGTAGGGGTGGACCTTCTCGGCAATGAAGTCCGGGACCCCAGCGTCGGCAGCGGCCTTGCGCAAGGTCACGCGGTAGTCGCGCTTGGCGAACATCTGCCCGTCAGCCTTGGGCTCGACCGACTCCAGGATCTCGAGAGCTCTGGGCGTCAACGGGACGTCGCGGGCCCACCGGTTCTTGTCGATGTCGGCGGTAATGCGGAGGAACGTCTGGCCCTTCCGCCAGTGGACGCCGTAGCGCATCCCGTCGAGCAGGCCGGGGCGGAGGCCGGTCTCGTACTGGAACTCGAAGTGGGCCTGGAGCGGCCACCGGTTCTCTGTGCCGCGGTCCGCCTTGGTGAGTTTGGGCAGCTTGGCGATCGTCGCCACTGCCATCTCAGCGGTGAAGCCTGACGTGTAGCCGCTCGGGGCCTGCTTGTGCCGGGTGCCGATGGACTTGCCGGGCGCCTCAGGGAATCGCGGGATGTGGGCGATCCATTCGCGCTGCTCGGCGAACTTCAGCACCTGACGAATCGGAGCAAACTCCTTCTGGATCGTCTTGTAGCTGACTTCCTTCAGGCGCTCGGACTGGTAGCTGGCCAGCGCGCCCTTGGTTACGTCGGACAGTTTCCGCCAGCGTTTGGAGAAGCGCTTGTTGAAGTACTCGATGTACTTGTCGGCGGTCTTCTGGGTGATCTCGCCGCCGGCCTTCTCGCTGATGTAGATGGCGAAGGCCTTCTTGAGCGCGAAAGCCGGGTCCTTGCCCTCGGTCTGTTCGTCCTTCCAGCGGCCAGAGAAGACGAACTCCAGCCGCTCGTTCTCCCATGCGGAGACACGAGCCTTGGCCGTCTTCGGGATGGTCATGTTCTTGAAGTCGTGTCGCACGCCATCGTGCGTGAACCGCAACCGCCAGAACTTGCCGGACCACTCAGCCTTCGGGGTTTTTGCCGGGCGTCCCATCAGCCGAGCTCCTTGAAGAGCTTGGTCGCGTTGGTGTTGCTGGCGAACGCAGATTCACCGGAGCCTTTGCCGCGACGAGCACGCTGGGTCGTGAAGTAGGTGTGCTCGGTCATGTAGGCGTCGAGGTCGGCAGCTCGGAACACCGGCTTGCGACCGACGCGGCAGCACGGGACCACCGGGCGCACTTCCTTCTTGAAGGTGCTCAGGCTCACACGGAGGTATTCCGCGGCCTCAGCGAGGGTGAGGTAGGGGGAGCTCAAGGAACCCCCACAGTCGCCCGCTTCAACGCCTTCAAAAACGTCCCAAGCCTGCCCACCACCGCATCCTTCTCGCCGGCCACGCAGAACATCAGCACCTGGCCATGCCTGAACGTCGCCGCATGCGTTCCAGTGTCCAGCTCAGCAACTCGCCCCGTGCACTCGCCGAACTTCGCGTGCCAAGCATTGACCTCGCCCGGCTGGATGCT
>CAZFPB010000076.1:0-3058 GCA_964520985.1 uncultured Pseudobdellovibrionaceae bacterium | reverse complement strand
ACCGGGCGGCGGCGCGCATGGAGAAGGCCGCCGCGCGCATGGCCGGCGCCATGCGGGACATGGCCGCGGCGATGCCTCGAGGAGGTTCTGGCGGCGGAGGTGCAGCGCGAGGCGGTGGCGCGCCTCGAAGCGCAGCCACCAAGGACCCGCTCGACGCAGCCATCCGCAACGCCAACCGGATCGAGAACATCCGCGCCGGCATGGCCAAGGGCGCCGAGGCCGTCAACACCGCCACATCGGCCCTCGGCCGGTTCGCCACGAAGTCGGATGTATTAAAGGCCAGGGTCTCAGACCTGACGGACCAGGTCCAGCGGAACCGCAAGGAACTAGCCGACCTGCGCGCCGAGGCCACGCGCACTGGCGACGCCGACGGCACCCTGGCCGCCCGCATGAAGGGCCTGTCCGTTGCGACAGGTCAAGCGAACGTCCAACTGCAGGCCGCTCGCCGCGAACTTCGAGCGGTGGACGGCGGCCTCATCGACACGATCAAGAACGTCGCCAACTTCGAGGGGAAGATGACGGCGCTCCGGGTCGCCGCCGGCAACCTCATCTCCGCCGGCATCTCCCGCGTCGTCCAGGGTGCCGGGGGCGCCCTCGTCGAATCGGCGAAGAGTGCAATGGACTTCGGGAAGGCCCTCGTCGACGTGGCCAAGGTCGCCCAGGATGCCGACCTCACGAAGGAGGGGCTACTCGACCCGCGGGTCAAGCAGGGCATCAAGGACGTGGCCAAGGACCTCGGCGTCATGCCCACCGAGGTCGCCGAACTCACCGCCCAGATCACTGCGGCATTCTCGGGCAAGACCGACATCGTCGCGCTCGCCTCGGACGTGACCAAGATCGGCGTCGCCTGGGACATCAGCGGCAAGCAGGCCGGCGAGTACTTCAAGCAGACCAGCGCCGGCCTGCAGATCAATGCCGATGAGACCAAGCCCCTGTTCGGATCGATCAACGAACTAGGCAACCGGCTCGGCATCAAGTCGTCGGAGATCGCCGAGGCGATGACCCGGAGCGCCGGAGTGCTCAAGGGCGCGAACATCAGCGGCGAGACCGGGGCGGCGCTGAACGCCACGCTCATCAAGGCCGGAGCCTCGGCCGAGGTCGCGGCCACCGGCGTGCGCACATTCATTGCCCGCCTCGGCGCGGGTGAGGCGGCCACCGACAAACAGATCCAGGCCTTCAAGGCGCTCGGCCTGTCGGCGAAGGACGTGGCCAAGAACCTCGCCAGCGGCGATGCGGCCAAGGCGGAGGGCCAGATCAAGGAGGTCGTCGCGGCTCTGGTGAAGATGGGCGAGGTGTCGCCGGACAAGCGCATGGCGACGCTGATCCAGCTCTTTGGCTCCGAGAGCATCGGATCGATCGGCGCGGCAGCATCGGCAGTGGACACGCTCGCTGGTGCCTTCGAGATCGCGGGCAACAAGGGCGCCGCGCTCACGTCGGTGCAGGCGGAGTACGACCGCGTTTCGAACACGACCGCGGCCCGCGTCGAGAAGTTGAAGGCCAACATCGGCGTCCTGGCGATCGAGTTCGGCGAGGCCCTGCTCCCGCACATCGACAAGGTCGTGAACTTCCTGACCAGTCCGGAGGGACAGGAGTGGGGGGCCAGCGCCGTCAAGACTGCGACAGACGCCGTCTCCGGCCTGGCAACGGTCATCGGCGTCGTCGTCTCGGCGCTGGGCGGCCTCATCGACACGTTCGGCGGGACTACCACTGCGGTCGGCGTTCTCGGGATTGCCATCGCCGGCCTGGCCGGCCCATGGGGCATCGCCGCTGCGGCAGCCACCGCCGCCCTCGCCGGCATGATCTCCGGCATCGGCAAGGTCGCGTCGATGATCCCGGCGCTGAACGACGCCGTGATGGGCATCGGCTCGTCGGAGGAGGTCACGAAGGCTGGCCTCGAGCGGCTGCGCAAGGAGGCCGCGGAGGACGACCAGCGGAGCCTCGGCGAGGTGACTGACCTCGACCGGGCGCGCAGGGTGCTCGGCCAGAACGTGTCGTCGCCCATAGATTCGCGCATCGGTCCGTCGTTCGGCTACGGCGCCGCGCCGATGGGCAGCGGACCACCTCCCCCCGGAACCAGCGCTGCCACGTCGTCTGGCGTGGCCGGAATCGAGCGCTTCAACGAACTCGTCACGGCCCGCAGTAGTCGTCAGTTGAAGCCCAGCGAGGCCCGCGAACTCCGCGAGTTGAGCAAGCGCCTCGACATCGCCGTCCCCAAGTTGCCGGGTAAGGGCCGCCAGCACAAGGCGACGAAGATGGACCGGCAACTCGCGGCGATGGACCCGACCGTTGCGGGTCTGCTGCGCCAGGGCGGTGAGGAGGACGCTGGTGGGGACCTCAAGGTCGCGTCCAACGTTCTGGACCGAGCGGTCTATGACCGGGCGACGAAGGGCTCGAGCGGGTCGTCGGGCGGCGCGAGCCTCGGCGCTGGTCCGAATATCACGAACACCTACTACAACAACCAGGTGAGCATCGCCATAGCGCAGGAGATTGACGCCCGCGGCGAGGCGAGCGCGTCGGAGAACCTCCGCGCGGCGGGCGGCGTGGTGGCCCAGCGCGCGGCGGAGTCGGTGCGGTTCACGGGGATCCAAGAACTCAAGGCCGCTCGGAACAGCGGTGGACGCATTCCGTGATCATCGATTGGCCGCAGCGATCACGTCCTGCCATCTAACTCCGCGCTTGCTGTCGGTCCACTTGCCACGCGGGCGCGGATAGAGCATGTGGCAGAGGATCTGCTCGGTTGTGTCGATGGCCATGGCTCAGACCTTGACCTTCCCGCTGATGCCGATGGCGCGCATGACACGGTATCTGGCGGCTTCTCGCTCATCGTCGAGCCGCTTCTCGACCGGGTCAACCTCCGGCGCGGTGGCGGCCTTGCAGGGGCCGGGGCGGGTCGGCGACGTGAGCATGGCGAAGTCGAGGTCAGTGATGTCGTCGTGGTCGCTCATGGACTTCATGTTGCGCCGCGCCCGCCCGGTTGTCAAGCACCGTCTGACGATTCCTTTGGGTGGCAAGGTGCGCGAATACGACCCTTGCCTATCGCTCGGAAGCGCCCACGCGG
>CAZFPB010000075.1:0-3069 GCA_964520985.1 uncultured Pseudobdellovibrionaceae bacterium | reverse complement strand
AGGTCTCTGACATGATGCGCGAGGATGTTTGCTCCCTGCGTCGCGAGATCACCACCGCCGGCAACGTCCGTTACGACGCGCCGCACACCGACAAGGGCCACGCTGATAGCGCCTGGTCGCTTGCTCTAGCTCTTCACGCTGCCGGACAGGCTCCGGCTCGTGGCCATCTCTCCGCTGACGTGGCGGCCGCTCTCTGATGCCGACCTACGCGCAGCTGAACCAGCGGCACCCGAGCTGCGACCCCGACGAGCTCCGGCGACTCAACGCGCTCTACAAGGGCGGCGCTGAGTTCAAGGCGCTGCTCAGCGAGTTTCTGCCTCAGCGAAATGCTGAGCCGGAAGCGCGGTACAGCCTCCGCTGCAAAGAGGCGCACTACCGCAACTACATCGGACCGATCGTCGACTACTTCACGTCGATGCTGTTCTCGACGCGCCCGGTCATGGGCGCGAAGGACAGCAAGGGCGAAACGGTAACCGAGCCCGATCCGTTCTACGCCAGCCTCCAAGACGACTGCGACCGCAACGGCCGCGACGTCGACGCCATCTTCAAGGCGCAGCTGACCGAGGCCATGGTCTCGCGCTGTGCCTGGGTCCGTGTGAATGCGCCGGACGACGGCGGCTCTGAACCTGAGAGCCTGGCTGATTTCGAGTCGCGCAAGCTCGGCCAGTGCTGGCTGTCCCCGGTGGCCCATGTCGACGTGTTCGACTGGGAGCGGGACGACACGGGAGCGCTTGAGTGGGTCATCATCCACAAGAGTGAATCCAAGCGCGCAGGCATTGGTTCCGGGCGCGATTCAGTCGTCGAGACGTGGGAAGTCCTGTACGCAGATCGCGTCGACACCTACGAGCTCAAGTACGACCGGAAGAAGAAGCCCGGGCCGAACCAGGATGTGCCGCTCACCGAGAGCAAGCCGCATCCGTTCGCTCGTGTGCCGCTTGTTCCGATTGCTCTCCCGGTTGGTCTGCACGTAGCAAGCCGGCTCGAAACGCCGCAGATTGCTCACTTCCGCCTAAGCAACGCCCAGACATGGGGCATGAGCACCACCTGCTACGCGCAGCCGGTGTTCAACCTCATGGACCGCGACACGCCGCCTACAATGGGCGCGGGTTACGGCATCTTCCTCGGCCCCGAGGAAAAGATGGACTGGGCGGCTCCACCTTCAACCCACTTCTCAGCACTGGCTGAAGAGGTGAAGAGCCAGAAGGACGAGATCTTCCGCATCGCCCATCAGATGGCGCTCGGTGTGGAGAACAACGCTGCAGCCGTCGGACGTAGCGGCGAGAGCAAACAGCAGGACGCGCTCTCGACGCGAGTGGTGCTTCTGGCGTTCTCTCGTCTCGTCAAAGAGGCCATCGAGGTTTGCTGGGACCTGATCAGCAAACAACGCGGCGACGATCTGGTCTGGTCCGTTGAAGGGCTCGACGACTTCGCGGCGGCCGACATCATGGGCATGCTCGATGCCCTGGAGAAGGTCGACAAGATCGGCGGCGTGCCCAGCGAGACCTTCAATGCGGAGATGAAGTCCCGCATCGCCGAAGCTCTGCTGCCGGACATCCCGCAAAAGCAGAAGGCCACGATCCGCAAAGAGATCGAAGAGGGCGTCAAGAAGCAAGCTGAGGAGGAATCCGAGCTCGCTGCGATGACCAAAGACCTGCAGAAAATGCAGCTTGAGCCGAAGCCAGGACAAGAGCCAGGCGCGGCCAAGAAGCCGCCCTTCCCGCCGAAGAAACCGCAATGAGCGCCAAGCGAACCAAGACCTACGCCTCTGCGGATCTGCTCGACGCGGACGGCATCAAGACCAGCATCGCGACCGTTGCGGCTCCTGTGACCTACGTGGTCGCGGACCTGAACGGCGCTGCGATTTCGACCGGCGTCCTGGACCTGCCGCGGTCGGTTTCTGTGACCACTTCGTCCAGCGTTGGCGCGTACGCCATCGCCTTGCCCATTGTCGTCACGGGCAAACGTGGCGGCGCGGAAGTGACCGAGAGCCTGACCCTGACACAGACGGGCGGCAACGAGACGATTTACGGCACACAAGCCTTCGACTCGATCGCCTCCATCGCCATCCCGGCCATGGTCAGCACTGCTGGCGCGTTCACGTTCGGTGTGGCTGACATCTGCGCCCCTGCCGGCGACACGTTCTCCGGCGTGAAGTGCGACACGGCTGTCACGCTGCACGTGAAGTACGGCGAGGCTTCGACGGCCAAGTCGGACGCCACAGCCGTACTGGCCAAGACTTTCGAGCCCATCAGCCCATCACGGGTACTAACGACGACCGGCAAAACGTCCGGCGCCGCAGTGACCGTGTACCTGGGCGGGTGACGCTCACGGGCGAATGACGGGCCCGCCCCAACAGGCCCGTAGCAGCGAATGACGAGCGGCTGAGACAGCTCGTAGACACCCGGACGCCGTGAGCCATGGCGCCCGAGATAGGTGCAACATGGCTGGCGAGCAAGAAACCCCGGGCGGCGACAAGTCGAATCCCGAAGCGCCGAAGTACGTCACGCAAGACGAGATCGCGGCGATGGTCACGGGCGCAGTGAAGCGCCAAATGAAGCCGTTCATTGACGGTTTCGAGTCCTTCAAAACGGACTTCCCCAACGTGCTCAGTGAAGCGCTCAAGGCACACAAGCCCGAGCCTGCTCCTGAGGCGCCCGAGGGCAAAAAGGCTGACCCAGAGGTCGCCGCCCTGAAGCAAAAGCTGGCCGAGCTCGAGAAGCTCAACACGGCCGAGCGAACCAAGCGTGAGGCCGCCGAAGAGCGCGCCCGTTTGGACAGCGGCAAGTCAGCACTGAAGAGCGCGCTTCAGTCCCAAGTCCGCCCCGAGATGGTGGATGTGGTGACAGACCTGCTCTTCGACGCGCGCAAACGCGTCTCCTTCGACGACAACGGACGGCCGCTCTTCAGCATCAAGCAGGCTGATGAGGACGTCCCAATGCCGCTTACCGACGGCTTGGCCCACTGGCTCAAGTCCGACGAAGCGAAGCACTTCCTCCCTGCGCCGAACGCAGACACGCCGCAGTTGCGTGGTCAGCGTCCAGAAGCGCGCCCGAAGCCTTTCCAGGCTCC
>CAZFPB010000074.1:0-3090 GCA_964520985.1 uncultured Pseudobdellovibrionaceae bacterium | reverse complement strand
GATCGAGGATGGGGGCGTGAAGGGCGCCGAGAGCGCGGAGGCTGCGGAATGAGCGCGCTCTACGAGATCGTCGGCCACAGCGCCGCACGCGAAGCCTGGCTCAAGCAGCGCCAGCTCGGCCTCGGGGCCTCGGACGTCGCCTCCGTTCTCGGCTGCGGCTTCTCGACGCCCGCGGAGCTCTGGCTCGAGAAGACGGGGCGCACCGAAGGGGACGACCTCTCGGCGATCGAACGGATCGCATGGGGCAACCGCCTCGAGCCCGTGATCATCGCGGCCTACTCGGAGCCCTGCTACGCCGGCCGGCCGGTCGAGCGCTCGGGAGATCTACTTCGGTCGACCGTTCATCCGTGGGCGCTCGCGACGCTCGACGCGACCACGGTCCACCCGGTCTACGGGACCATCCCGCTCGAGGTGAAGAAGTGGAGCGCCTTCGCCGCTGAGGCGTGGGCTGATGGCCCGCCCGAGCCGTACCGAATCCAGGTCCATGCGCAGATGCTCGTGACCGGCGCGCCGGCCGCGTCAATCGCGTGCCTCATCGGCGGCGATCGACTCGTGTGGTGCGACGTCGAGCGCGATGAGCCGACGATCGCGCGCATCGTCATGGAGTGCTCGCGCTTCTGGGGCCTCGTCGAACGCGACGAGATGCCGCCTCCCGACGACACCTCGGAGTGGGCGCGCGCGTTCCGCGTGGCCGTTGCCGAGGAAGCGGAATCGGTCGCTTCTCTCGGGGACGACGCGGCGCAATGGGCCGCCGAGCTCGAGGAGGCCAAGGCCGCGGAGAAGGCCGCGAAGATCCGGGTCGACCGAGCGAAGAACGAGATCGTCGCGAGGCTCGGAAGCGCCCCTGAAGGCCGCTTCTCCGATGGATCCGGGTTCACGTACAAGCAGCAAGCCCGCGCCTCCTACGTGGTCGCGGAAGCTACGTTTCATGTCCTTCGGGCAAGCGCAGCGAAGAAGGGGAAGAAGGCAGCATGAGCAAGCTACAGACAGCGAGCAATGGGCAGATTCAGACGCGCGCGCAGCAGCCGCAGATCCAGAAGTCCAACGAAGATGTGCTCGTCGGCATGCTTCAACGCATGGGCCCGGAGATTGCCCGCGCCCTCCCGAAGCACCTCACGCCAGATCGCATGGCGCGCATATGCCTCACCGCGCTTCGCACCACCCCCAAGTTGGCCGAGTGCACCAAGGCGAGCTTCGCCGGCTCGATCATGGCGTGCGCGCAGCTCGGGCTCGAACCCAATACCCCGCTCGGCCTCGCCTATCTCATTCCGTACAGGGACCGGCGCAACAACGTCACGGTCTGTCAAATCGTCCTCGGTTACCAGGGCATGATCGACCTCGCATTACGATCGGGTCGTGTCACGTCGATCAAGGCGATGGCCGTGCACGAAGGCGACGAGTTCGACTTCGAGCATGGACTTCATGAGCGCCTGGTTCATCGGCCCATCGGCGATGAGGATGCGCCGATCACGCATGCCTACGCGATTGCGCAGATCAAGGACGGATCGCCGATCTTCTGGGTCCTCTCGCGCCCGCAGATCGAGAAGCGGCGGAAGCGCGGCGCGAGCGGCAAGGGCGTCTCGACGCCCTGGGACACCGACTACGAAGCCATGGCCATGAAGAGCTCGGTCCGTGCGCTCTGGAGGTGGCTCCCGAAGTCCGCCGAGATGGCCACGGCGCAGATCCTCGAGGACTCGGGCGATCGCGGCGAGGCCGTCTACCGGGCGCTTCCGGACATCGGAGACGCCATTCGGTCGTCAGGAATCGAGGAGGACGCGATCGATGTGACGCCCGATCCCGAGCCCGCCCCCGAACCCGGCGCCAACGACGAGCCCTGAAGGAGTACCCATGATCGAGCACATCGAAATCACGACAGAGGACGGCCGGCTTCATTCCGTGCGAGCCGACCAGATCCTCTGGATGAAAAGCCTCCGCTCGAACGAAGATGACGAGCCGATCGTCCTCGTCTCCTTCGGCGAGGACAAGCGCGACCGGATCTACACGCGAGAGTCGTACGAATCGCTGAAGCGGAAGATCGACAAGGCCCTCGCGTCGAGCCGTGAGATCCGATCGGAGGCGGCGTGAAGACCATCTGCATCGCCGGCAAGCTCGGGCGGGACGCGGAGACGCGCGACGTCGGCAAGGACACCGTGACCTCGTTCTCGGTCGCCGTCGACGAGCGCGGCAAGGGCGGTGAGAAGTCCACCGTTTGGTTCGACTGCTCGATCTGGGGCCGCCGCGGAACGGCTCTTGAGCAGTACCTCACGAAGGGTTCGGCTGTGACGGTTTCCGGCGAGTTCTCGGTCCGGAAGTACCAGGCGCGCGACGGATCGGAGAAGACCGCGTTCGGCGTCCGCGTGGACCAAATCACCCTCCAGGGCGGCAACCGGAATGGTAGCGGCAACGGAGGCGGCCAGCGCCAGGAGAGCGGCGGCCACGGCGGCGGCCAGGAAGACTACAACGACAGCTTCGGCGGGGACGACATTCCTTTCTGATCTTAGGCGGCCGGGTTGGCGTTCGCGCCGCCTATCGCGACACCTGCGCAGTGGTGCGACGGCCGGAGAGACGGCGATTCAATCACAGGAGTTCACGTGGACCTCAGCGAACTACAGCGAATGATTCACACGCTCGCGACCGAGAAGGGGTGGTGGGACGACGTCCCCCGCGACGAGGCGGGCCGCGTCCAGATGACGCCGGACCAGCTCCTCGCGAAGCTCATGCTCATCGTGAGCGAGGCCGCCGAGGCGTGCGAATGCGTGCGCAATGCCGACATGGATGTGCGCGGAGGCGAGTTCGTCGAGTGCCCTTCGGCGGTCGCCACGGCGTACAGGAGCGTTAGGGGTTACCTGGTCGCGGGCCAGATCACGAAGCTCGAAGGCTTCCCGATCGAGCTCGCGGACGTCGTCATCCGATGCCTCGACCTCGCGGGCGCGATGGGCATCAATATCGAAAACGCCATCATTCAAAAGCACGTTTTCAACAAGTCCAGGGCCTACCGCCACGGAGGGAAGGCGGCATGAGCACGCCGAGTATCTACGTCGCCGGCTCGTCTCGCGACCTCCCGCGCGCCCGCGCCGCGATGGCGCTCGC
>CAZFPB010000073.1:0-3162 GCA_964520985.1 uncultured Pseudobdellovibrionaceae bacterium | reverse complement strand
CGCGCTGATGCTTCTTCCAGCTCCGGAAGCAGCCGTACTCCTGGCCGCGGACCGTGTAGAGCTCCAGGAGGTCACTCGCGGCCAGCTCATGGAGCAGCCCAGCGACACTGATGGCGCTCTCACGGGCCCAGAACGTCTGCCCTTCGATGAACTTGGGCGACGCTCGGAAGCGCCCATGGTCGTCGGCCATGAGAATGAGAGACACGAACAGGCGCCAGGCCTCGTGACTCAGGGACGCGGTTCTCTCGTCCTCCAGGATCTCGGGTTTCAGGGTTCTGATGCGTCCGCTCATGCTGCCGCCTTGCCTGCGACCCTTTTGGGCGCCACTTGGTTGTAGTTGCGGAAGTTGTATTTCACGGCACGGATGACTGCCTGGATGGCTGTGTCTGGCTTCGTGGCGAACCACTCCTCGCGAGAAACCCTAAATGCCGCGAGTTGCTCATGGGCCGATCTTTCACATGCGCGCCAATCAAGGCACTTTCTGGCAAACAGAGGCAGGAGCCCACGCGGATGCTCAGCCCATCGCTCTTCTGGGCTTCTTGAGGTTCCGCCTACTTTCACCTGTGAAGTAACGACGTCGAGCATCACATAGACCCACCCTGGCTCCCGGATGGTGTGCTTGTTTGCGTCGCGGCTATCAGCGGCTCGCTCGATGTCAGCCAACACCTCGCGAGCGTTCCTGTTGGTCACAGCAACGCTAACTGGAAGGTCGTGAGCCAGGTTGCACTCCAGGCAGATTGCTGACCACCAGTCGTACGGCTGCGGGTTGTTTGGCAAAAAGTGAGTGACCAATGGGAACGCGCAGTGGCGGCAGTTCGCATCCGACCAGTTCAACTCACCAGTAACTGGCTCATATGGCTGCCCGCAGTCTTCGCATATGAGCGCGATGTAGTGGGGCGAAACCTGAGCGTAGAACTTACGCACCGTGCCACATGGCACGCACTGCCGGTGGATAGGGACCGCCTTGGAGAACCAAACAGACCGCCCTTCGGGTTTCCTTGTCCATCCTCTGTTGCTCAAGCGCTCCTCCTTCCTTTTGCCTGTTTCGCCTCAGCCTCACGCACAGCCCTAGTCACTGCCTTCGCATCCTTGCCGATGGCCTCAGCGATCGCCCGGAAGCTGTAGCCGGTCACATCCTTCGCGTGCGCCACAGCATCCTTGCGCGCTACGCCGACGTGCCTTGGCCCATGCGGCGCCAGGACAGCCTCCAGCGAAACACCATGCGCAGCAGCGCGCTCTTTGACGAGATTCAGCACACGACGGCGCCAATCGACCGACGTGACAGGGGTCTTGTTCTTGCTCACGAGACGCATCTCCTGGTTGGGAGCGCGCGACTTATCGCGTGTTTATTGACTACGTTTTTGCCACAACTCGGCGTGGCCACCAAGCGAAAACCACAAGGAATTGGGCCAGCGGTACGGTACGGAACTGTTTGCGAATCGTGATTGCGATTCAGTTCCAGCAGACGCTGTTAGCCGGTGCGAACAGCCGCCACAGCCTCAGCCACACTCCGCACCGTGACGACGCGATGGCCCATGGCTCGAGCTCGTTCGTGCCAGGCGATCTGCTCGTCGCTGAGCTTTCCGGTCGCGGTCTTCGTTTCGAGCCAAATGGTGCGCGCGTCGGTTGTCAGACAAATGTAGTCAGGGCACCCAGCTTCAGCTGCTTTGACCCAATGAGAACCGACACGGAACGCACCAGAGTGAACGCGCACGACCATGCAGCCCAGTGAACGCAACGCCTTCTGGATTGCCCTGGAAATGTCGGTTTCTGACATCACTCCAACCCTCCCGCCGGCCTTGCCAACAACGACACGCGCTCTGACAGGTTGGCAATCCCGCCGTTGCAAGCGTTTGCGGTGATGTTTCCTTGTTCGCGGTCGGTGATGTAGCGCTCAGCCTTGGAGAGTTTGACGTCGAGGGCGGAGGACCAGTTTTGGTCGCCGACGAAAGCACGAAGACGGGTAAGGGCATCGGTGAGCGCCGCGAAGTTCACGGCGCCGACTACGACCATGTTGCCAGCCTGGATCGCGAACACAGCCGTAACCATGTTCATCGACCAGTCTTCCGACGAGACACCGGAGCCACATGGAAGCCCACCAGCAACCCGGGCCAGCATGATTGCGACATCTGCGCCCTCTAGTGCGATGTCGAACAGGTCCCGCTTCCCCTCCAAGTGATGCTCAATCACCAGCGCCAACTCCAGGCATTCGACGGCGAGTTTGCGAAGGTTCTCTTCGCGCGAAAACGCCACTGTCCCGCGCTCGGTCAGGAGGCGCAGGCGGTGTTCTTGGTGGGGGGTCATCGCGTCACCTTCGCGGCCAGTTGTTCGCGCCGTTCAATCTCGCGCTGGATGTACCAAGCACTCTTGCGAAGATCCTCGATCGCGTTGTTCTTCAGGTCGGCGCGGAGGATGTATTTCACCGCGTTTCCGAGGCAGAAGTTCATGTGTTCGGTGATTTGGATCACCTCAATCCCCGAGGGGTGGGACGTGTAGTGCTTGGGATTGTTCACCGGGTCATTCATTGGCGACTCCTTTGGTGTTCTCGATCTCGCACTGAAGGTGCTGCAGCGTGTGGACCACGAGAACCGTGTTGAAGCGGTGTAGCCTCAGGTCTTCTCCGCGCTGCAGCAGCGCCAGCTGGCGAGCGGTTTCTAGCAAGGCGTCAAGCAGACCTTCGCGCCTGAACACGTCGCAGATCATCCGCTCCTTCATCGACATCGGCATCTCGCCAGTGCATTTCGTGGCGGTGCATTTCGCGACGTCTGCGGCGTAGGTTCTGGCGCAGGTGTCGCATTGCCAGAGGTTGAGGGCGGTCATGGATGCACCTTCAATGCAGCGCGTACTGCTGCGATTCGTTCCGCGTCTGTCGCTTGGCGCTTCTCGTCGACCGCTTCGGTGACAAGGCGCCGAACCTCTGCCAGCGCCACCAGCCGCGCCGACTGAATCTCAATCAGCTTGCCGGCGGTGACGTGGCATTGTTCAAGGGTTGGGATGGTCATTTGCTGCCTCCCAACTCCGTCACAACCACACTCAGTCCAGCCTTTTCCGCCTTCCGAATCAGGTCGCGAGTGCCGCGACTGTCCGGGCGAGGGAAGGCGAAAACCTTGGCGTCCCAGCCGCAGCGAACGAGCGCTGAGACGACGGTGACCATTTCGGAGT
>CAZFPB010000072.1:0-3178 GCA_964520985.1 uncultured Pseudobdellovibrionaceae bacterium | reverse complement strand
CGCTGAGAAGTGGCTCGACATGTTCGAAGAGCTCGGCCCGGGTGAGCAGACTGCAGACGCAGGCCGCCTGCCCCGAGCCAAGCGCCATCCCTACGTCACAGACGAGGACCCGGCTGCCATCACAACCGTGAATCTCGGGCGTTTGCCTCAGGCATTTCCGGAGATCACAGCCATCAGCTTCGGCTCCGCTGCGGTAACCACGCCGACTGTCCCGAGCGATGTGGACGACCCGCCGAACATCCTCGTCCCGCGCAAGTTCGCTGTTTACCCGACGTAATCCATGCCAGTCGTACCCAACGGAAGCCCAGCGTGGACGCGCAATGCGGATTTCACGCACTACGACGGGCATGAGGACAAGCAGAACCACCTCGGCCAGGGCGTCGTTGACCCGCTCACCGATGTCGGCGCCGAGGGCTACTCGCGCATGGTGGCAGACGCCGCTGCGTGCGTTCGCGTTGCTCCGTTCTGTGAGCTTGAGATCCTCTGCAACGACTCAGCGCCGGCAGCGCCGACGATCGTGCGCGCCTACATGCAAACCGGGAAACGCGACACGTCGTATGCCGGCGACTCGGCGCCCAGCGGCTTCCCGTCAGGCTCCCGCAACGGCGCTGGCGACATCACGCTCACGTTCGGCGCGTCATACCGGGATGAATACAACGTCGTCGGGGATTTCGAGCTTCAGTGCCCCGAAGCCTACCCGATGAGCAATGGCGGCTACTGCACTGTCGAAAAACTCACAGCCACCACGGTTCGCGTGCGCGCATTCAGTAGCTCCGGCGTCGCCGTGAGTAACGCGCGCTTCACGTTCAAGACCCTCAGCGGCGCCTGATGTTCGGTGCACTCGCAACACATCTGCCGCTGAAGCTCGGCGGCGACAGTCGAAGCGGCTGGACCGCGGCCGGTCACGCGCGGTTCTGTGCTGACCTTGTAGCCATCAACCGGACGCTGCCACTGGCCACGATGACGGTTGTCGTTGCCTCCAGCACGGCGACCGTCACGCACTACTTCGGCCGCAACGGGTCCGGTGTCGAATACGCGCCCACGGTTGCGAGTGCCAGCGTTGGCGTGCTCACGGTCACCTTCCCGGGCCGCATCGAAACAGCAGACGGTCGCTCACTCGTCTGGAATGTCCGCTCGGCGCGCATGACTGGGCACGGGTCAGCGCTCCTGAAGCCGGAAGTGTCCGGGACTCCTGGCCGCGTCACCGACATCATCATCACCGACGCAACCGGCACACGCGCAGACGGTACGCTCACGGTCACCTTCTACGGGACGTGGGGCGAGCCGGCGCAGATCGGCGACTACGACGGCGACCTGAACAAGGAAGACGACGTAACGGAGCACCCGATTCCGTACGCTGCCGCCTGGTACCGAGACCTGCAGGCGCAACGAGGCAGCGCGTTCACAACGAAGTCGGCCAGTCTGGTGCACGCCGAGAACATGGCGATTGCACGCATGCAGGCGTCGATTGGGTCGCGGCTACCCGACAAGCTGCGGAACCAGGCCACGCCGGTCAGGGCCAGTGACTCGCTGGAGTACTGGTCCGTGGTGCTCGGTGTCCCGCGAAGGCCAAGCGAGCCGCTCTGGTCGCTTCGTCAGCGCTGCGTTGTGCACTTCAAGGCGGCACAGGTGCCGACCTACCAGAACGTGCGATCTGCCATCAGCGACTTGCTCGGCGACGCTTTCCTGGATCTTGAGCTGCAGCACTCCGAAGGCTTCGAAACGCCTTCAACCAACACTTACTGGCCCATCATCAACCCGGGCCCCGACACCTACGACATTGGCGGCGGCGCGTGGCTCAGTGACCGAGCGCAAATCATCATCCGCGCGGAGCAGCCTGGTGGCATGTCCAACGGCGAGTTCTCGCAGCTGATGAACGTGCAGTTGTTCCAGCTTGTTGACCGCATGTTGCCCGCTTGGGTGACCGCGCAGTGGCGCTTGCCAGACGCGACTGGCGCCTACTGGGACGGGTTCTATTGGGACGACGGAACGACTTGGGACTACCTCTTCGACTGGAACGGCTAAGCGATGGCTGAGACACTCACCGACGTCGACCAGTTCGACGCAACGATCCAGATGCCCACTGCTAGCGAACTAGCTAGCGCGGCTGACCTGCGCGACAAGGCGATCCAGCGTCTGGCCAACCGGACACGGAACAGCAAGAACCGCCTCGACAGTCACGACACAAGCATCGCTGGCCTGACGGTTGCCAAGGTTGGGCACTTTTACTTCACCGCATCGTCCTCAGCGGCGGCGGCGACGATGCCCATCCAGACCAAGCTGCTCTACCCCGGCGGCACATGGACCCTATCGTCGAACCAGGTGACCGTGCCGTCTGCCGGTGTTTACCGCGTGAACTACCGGGCCATGGTCGCTCTCGACACTGGAGCCAGCCCAGCGCAGGGAATCATCTATGCCCGTGTCGGCAGCACAAACCTGATCCGCGGATACGGTGAGCGCTTCAACGGAACTAACTCATCGAACTTCTCGGTGGCTGGCCACGGTCTCATTCCGATCACCGACCCCGCGACGCAGAAGATTTTCTTCACGAACGGCAGCATCGCGGCACTTGAACCGGAGAGCTACGCGAGCGACCCGAGCGGCGACACCGATGTGACGCACCCGATCGTCATCGAGTACCTTGGCACAATCTCATGAGTCGATGCCGCACTTGGTGAGGATGTCGTCGAAGGCGCCAGTGCAGTCAAACGTGGAGTTCACGGGTTCGCACAGGAAGCTCTCTCCGTAGTCGACGAAGCGAAGGCGCAACACGCCGTCCCCACAGTCGAGGATCGTAGCGTCAGCCCCGTCGCATTGGCCTGACCATGCGTCAGCACAGGCGCCAGCTGCCTTCTGACCACTGGCATGCGTGGGCTCCTGAGAGTCACTGACTTCGCCGCTACAGCCGCAGAGCAACGCAAAGGCAAAGGCTAGGAACAACTTCATTGGGGTTCTCCTGTTGAATCTGCCGGCTGTGCAGCATGCAGATGCCGCAATTTCTCGAGCTCTAGCGCCATCTCTGCGTTGCAAGCGTCCCGCTCTGCACGCTTGGCCCTGCCGTCCATCAGTAGCATCCCGCAACTGCTCGCCAGAACGACCGCGGACACCACCGCGCCCGCAGCAACCAAGCTCACCTGTTTCCCAGCCATAGCACCACAGCCTGCGCATTCCTGCCCGT
>CAZFPB010000071.1:0-3196 GCA_964520985.1 uncultured Pseudobdellovibrionaceae bacterium | reverse complement strand
CGAACCCGGTTGAGACTGGGCTTCGGAACTACCAGAAGCTCGCCAGGTTCCCGACCGCAAGTCGTGAGGCTCTCGAGTCCGGCCAAGAATGCGGCACTGTCGTTGCGCTTCAGGGCGCACGCAACGGCATCCCGTTCATCGAGCTCATCCCTGCAAAGTGGTGTGAGCACGAGACGGACGCCGACGGGAACGTAACCAAGCTCGTCATAGAGTACCCGTACCTCGATGAGCGCAAAAAGTCTGACGGAACCTGGGAAGTCGTGGCGATGCTGTACAAGCGCGTCATCGATGCCCAGCGCGATGTCGTCTACAAGCCCGCCGTAGCGAACGACACGGGCTCGAAGATTGACTGGGTCGAGGACCCGGACAAGACCGCCGGCCACAACCTCGGGTTCTGCCCGGTGGTCTGGTACGCCTTCATGAAGGGCTGCCAGCCGGTCAATGTTGTCGACGGCAAGGCCATCCATCAGTGGATCACTGATGAGATTCAGGCCCACGACATCGCTCGTTCGCAGTGGCATCGCGGCGCTCTGCTGAGCGAGCCGCAGCCGTACGAAATCGGCGTCCAACCGGGTCACAATCCGACCGGCGAAGGGCGCACGGCGATGATCCCGACCACCGAACGCGGTGGGCCGGTAACGCCAGACAACCCGATTCGCGGCGGCTTCCCGACTGAGCCAAAGTCCTCCGGTGCCCGTAAGAAGGGCCCTGGCTACGTCTGGCAGTATCCGAATCCAGAAACCAAGGTCGACGCTCTCACCTACCCTGGTGACGCGCTGAAGGCCCAGGAAGACAACTGCCGAGACCTACGCATCAAGCTGCAGGAAGCGCTCTGTGTTGTCTTCCTAGACCCGGAATCCATTCGCTTTGCGGCCACGACCAGTGGCAAGGCACTTGAGGCAATCCGAGCAAAACAGCTCGACCGCTGCGCCAAGTACCGCGAGGACTTCCGCGATGGCTTCCTGATCCCGTGCACCAAGATGCAGTTGCGGCTCATGCGAAAGCTGGGCGCGCAGTTGAAGGTGCCTGGCATCGCTGAAGCTGTTGCGGCGCTCGGCGCTGAGGAGCTCACTGACCCCGACATCGAGGTCAAGTACGGCGACTTCTACGAGCCCGACCCGACCGAGCAAAAGCAGATCATCGAGTTGATCGCTCTGGCTGTCGAAAAGGGCCTGCTCGACCGCGAAAGCGCCATTGAGAAGGCGGCTCCGGTGCTCGGCGTGCAGAACATCGACGAGCTGAAGAAGCGACTCGAGAAGCAGCAGGCCGAGGACGATGCAAAGGCCGAAGCTGAGCTGAAGCGCTGGACTGAATCGAATGCAGCTCCAGGAGCAGTTCCGGGAAATCCTTCGAAGCCACCGCCGAGTGGCAGTGACGGGCGGCCCGTGGGTGGGCAAGTCAACGCTGGCTGACAGCGTGACCGACCGCCGTGTCATCCACGCCGATGACTACAAAGACCTCGAATGGTCGATGGCGTCACTCCGGGTGATGGCTGAAGCGGTCGGCGAGACGGACTTCGTTGCTGAGGGCGTGCGTGTCGCGCATGCGCTCCGCAAAGGCCTTCAGGTTGACGCGGTTGTGTACCTGACGCGGCCCAAGAAACGGCTGGAGAAACCCGGCCAAGTGTCGATGTCCAAAGCCGTGCGCACGGTGTTTGACCAATGGCACGCAGCGAACCGGCATGTGCCGGTGTTTTTCGAGAGCGCGAAGCAATGAAGACTTGTGCAATCTGTGGCGCCGAGAACGAGCGCGACGCCAAGAACTGCGCCAAGTGCGGCGAAGCGTCGTGGTTGTTTTATCCGATGCCAGAAGTGCCAGCACGTGCTCCCGTAGTTGCCGCTGAGCCGATTGGGTCTGAGCCGACTGTCGAAGCCAAGCCCAAGAAAGGCCGGCGCTGATGACGGCTCGCTACGAGATCAAGACAATCACCGGCAACGCTCCCAGCACTGCGACGACCGCAGTTGTCGGGTCCGAGGTGTCCGAGCTCGAGATGTTCCACGACATCGACATCACGGCCACGTTCGGCGGCAACACCGGGGGCAACCTCGATGTCTACCTTCAGCGCTACGACAGCGGTCTGGCTGCCTGGGTGGATTGGCTCCACTTCCCGCAGAAGGCGGGCGCTGCTTCTTCGAACACGCAGACTGTGAGCGCCTCGCAGCCTGTGAACGACATCTTCGTCGTTGGCACCGGTACGACGCCAGCGCTGGCCGCTGACGCGTTCACTGGTGGGCATCCGGGCAAGAAACTCCGTTGCCTGGCTGTTTCTGGAGCCGGCACCTCTGTCGGCGCTGCGATCACCATCTCCATTCGCGGCAAGCGCAACAACTGATGCTTTGCCCCGCCTGCTCTCATGAAGTGAGTCAGCTCGTCGAGTTCACCACCGGTGGACTTGCTCAAAAGTGCCCACGGCTCGACTGTGGCGCTGCGCTGGGCACCGTACCTGTGAGCACGCCAGGACACGGTGCGCTTCAGGCTGAAGCGCCTACTGGCTTGCCGTCGACGCACAAGCTCACTCGCCGCGCAACCGCGCCAACGCCAACCGAATCCTTCGACGTGGTGAAGGCCGCCAAGGCTCGCCTGCGTGAAGTGAAGCGCCAACTCAAGGCCATGAAGGCGCTTGAGGCAGAGCGCGCACAACTTGAACGACTTCTCGCTGCCGCAGAGCGCCCTCTCGCTGAGGTGAAGCGCCTGCGTGCCACCTCCTGACAACTGACTCGGGCGCCGTCGGTGCCCCATTGAAAGAACTACGAAATGTCTGTCATCGACGGAACCATCAAGGGCATCACCCTCGTCAACTCGTCCAAGGGCGTCAACATGAAGGACAACGAGAAGACCTATCTCGTTACCGCTGATTTCGCCGCCTACACGGGCGCATCTGACAGCGGACGCCTCGACGAAATCGCGACCGCCATCCAGGACCAGGTTCGCAACGGCAAGACCGTCACGCTCCGAGCTGCCCATGGCTGCGGCCCCGGCTACGACAACACCGGCGCCTCTGTGTACTTCGGCGCGATGACCGTGTCGTCTGGCGACCTCACGTTCAGCCTGACTGCTGTGGATCGCTCCACGGAAGTGACGAGCTTCACGACTGCGACCGGTGTGTCTGCACTCGTGACCGTTACCGAGTCCTGACCCTTCCTTGCTTCCTTAGTCCCATAGCGCGCGGTTCCGGCTGAGTCCGAGTGACCGCGCG
>CAZFPB010000070.1:0-3241 GCA_964520985.1 uncultured Pseudobdellovibrionaceae bacterium | reverse complement strand
CGGCCGCGTACGGGTCCGCAGCTCGCCAGGCGACCGCGCCAACGTCGATGACGTACAGTTCACCGTCGACACCGAGCAGGGCCTGGGAGTCGTCCTGGTGGTCGCCGTCGCCGAGTTCATAGCCGCAGTCCCGAGCAGCCTGCCTGAGCGCCTTGCAGACGTCCTGGCGCACCCACAGGTCCGTGTTGGGCCCACGACGCGGAAACAGCGTCAGAGCCAGGAGCTGGCCAAAGCGTACCGAGCCGCAGTAGCCGGCGACGATGCCGTCCGAGCGGGCGAAGACTTTGGGGTCGCGGGTGACGACCAGGGTTTCTTCGAAGGAGAGGGCGGAGTCGCCGGCCAATAGCACGCGCCCGTTGTGGGAGAGGCCGACGATGGCGGTCAACCAGCTCTCCGAGTTTCCCAGGCTCGCCGCATGTGGTCGGCGATTGGCGCAAACACAGCCGCGCCTGTGAGCCCAGCGTGCACTCGCCTGTAAAGCACGCCGCGCTTCATGCCGGTTTCGTTCGCCCACTCTGCGACAGTCATGTTCCGCCCGTCGTGTTCGATGCGGACGTTGCGGCGAGTGTTGTTCAGCTGCTCGCTCTGCGTTGCCCAGCGGCAGTTGTCGGGCGAGTACCCACCATTGACGTCGCGCCTATCAAGGCTGTGGCCCCGGCTCGGGCGCTGGCCCATGTCCGCTAAGAAAGCCCGGAAACTATCCCAACGGTCGCAAACCTTGATGCCGCGGCCGCCGTAGTGGTGCCATTGCTGGTTCCGTGGGTTGTTGCACCGGTCGCGCATGCACGACCAGATGTCGTACTCGGGGTTTTCCTTGGGGAACTCCTGGGCAATTTCCAGTGCCTTGCAGCCGCATGAGCGAGATGCGCCGCACACCACGTTGCAGCTTCGCAGGTCCTTTTCGACGCCGCATACGCAGCGGAAGAGCCAGCGGCCGGGAGAGGTGCGCTTGACTGCGGTCCAGTAACCAAACTGCTGGCCAGTACGGTCGATGGCTTTCATGTTGTCTCAGGAATCATACATCACTAACTAAGAGATCGCAAAAACAACGAGTCACGCAGCCCGTCTAATCTGCTCAATCCCGATGATGTGACGGTTCACCATCCCGTCGCCGCGGTGCCAGACGTCCAGCTTCAGATCGCGCCCGGAGATGTACCCAGCGCCGGCCGCATAGGCGTCACGGGCGGCGAGCGTATTGACGGTTTCGACGGTACAGGCTCCGATTTCCTTCACCGAGTCGCTGTGGATGTGGCCACAGTAAACGCGTCTGTGAGTCGTGCGCCCCCAAGCCTCAGGGTTCAGCGACGCCATCACGAGCGGCAATGCCTGGAACTTCGTGGCGTGTCCGTGGTGCGTCCCGATCAGGCACTTCCCGAACTCGAAGAAGTGGTGCAGGGCCGGCGACATGCACACGTTGACCCGCGGATCGCGTTCAAAGTAGGCGCGCATGACATGGGCCAGCATGACCGAGCTGTGGTCATCATGGTTGCCACGCACATTGTCCACATCGACGGTCTCGAACTTCTCGAGACACCGCTCAACCATGTGCCGCTGAATGCGGATGCCGACTTCCAGGATCTTCGCCCAGCGCGAGTCAACGTCGAGCTGGTGCCCGCTGCGCATGGTTCTATTTTCCTGGTTGTCTGCGTGGAAGTAGTCGCCCAGGTTGATGAGCAGGCAACGCCCAGCCGCCGGGGCAAGCTCCACGGCCTGGTCTACAGCGCCGCACAGAACGCTCTCGGCAATGCGCAGGTCGTAGTCCTCGCCAGTCTCAGCCGCCCACGACAGAAGGCCCACGTGCGGGTCGCCAAGAGGCAGTACGCACATCAGGTCGGAGTCTGCTCGCTTCGGAGCCTTCACCGGGGCCGCGTAGCCGCGCACCGGTTCGATGAGCCCGGCGATGGCTTGCTCTAGCGCCTGGAACCGTTCTTGCGCGTCTCGGTTGACCTTGACCCACTGCGCCTTCACCTCGCCATCGGGACTGACCAGCGTGGAGGTGCCTTTGACGTGGTAACCGTCTTGCGGGCTCAGGAGCGGAGTGGCGACCCCGGACGCAGTAAAACCCCCGAGGCCAGCCCGGGGGTTCTTTGCAAGGTGGCCGCTTGCGGTGCCGAAGCCTTCGCGGGCCAGCAATCGCGCCACCACGTGCCGCGAATCAATGCTGGTCGCTTCGGCGATCTCCGCCATGGCCAGGTCCAGACGCCTGTGCCGGCCCAGAATCTCGACGACCTTGCGCGCCTTGTCGTTGTCCGTCATGCGGTCTTTCGGTGCAGGCCGCGCAATAGGGAAGCGCTGGCCAAGGGACAGGGGTGAGCCATCCGCCGCACGTGGGGCAGAGCTCGGAGCAGAGGGAGCACAAGGTCACGGCTCGCTTTTCCATCGCCGGTCAGTGCGATGGATCGGCGGCGGCTTGTTCGGCGAGAACCAATAGCGGTCGGACGGTTCCGGGAATCCGTCTGCAGGGATGCCGCCGTTCAAGCGAGCAGCAAACTCGGCGATGACGGCCAGGTTCTCGTCCTGGCGAACATCATGAGCACTGTCCCGGTCGCGCTCTTTTTGCCAGGCATCCAGGCGCGCACTCATGGCATCGACCTTCTTGCCAAGCTCGGTGATCTCCGATTGGCTCAGGGCGTCCGTGGCGCTCTTCAGTTTGGCCTGAAGCTCAGCGACCTCGTTACTCGTGGCAGACGCGGGACGGCTCAGGTAGCCAGCGCCACCGCTTCCGAGGATGAGCAGGATGGCCGCGGCGACATTGCCAGGTGTCCAGGCGCTGCCAACCGATGCGGGTTGCGCGGGTGGGGCAGCTTCGGGCGTCTCGGTGACTGACTGTCGCGACGGGACAGGGACGCCAAGCACGCGCTTCGGAGGCTCCGACGGGTCGTGCCCAGGGTGGCTCATGCGTGGATCGCGGGGCGGGCTCATTCGGCCGCCTCTTTTTCCAGCACGTCCAGCCGCTGTTCGATGCGCTCCAGGCGTTCGTCCAGCGAGGCGAACTTCAGGTCGCTCAGCCCAAGGCGTTCTTCGATGGCTGTCAACCGCGCAGACAAGGCGCGGACCTCAGCGAGGGTCAGCGTTTGGTTTGCGATGACCGGCTTCAGTTTCTCGTCCAGCACGTTGCCCAGGATGGTCTCAAGGTCGGAGACGCGCTCCAGCTCCACGACGTCGTGATGCGGGCTGGTTCGCTCGCTATCAGGCGGCAAGGTGTCATGCTCACTCACGCGGCACCTCCGAACACAGCGCG
>CAZFPB010000069.1:0-3267 GCA_964520985.1 uncultured Pseudobdellovibrionaceae bacterium | reverse complement strand
CCGCGTTTCTAGGAGCCCAGCGAGCGCCTTGTTGACGCGTCGGCGAATCTCCAGGGCTTCGGCTTGGGACTTGCCAAAGGCCAGCGAGACGACACCCAGAGCGCCGCCAAAGTCCTTGCGGTAGGCTCTGGTTGCACCAGTCTTTCGCGCCGTCACCGCGGCATCGGTTGCCTCGACGGTGTCGAACCCAAACACGTACAGGCCCGCCAGGATGGCATCTGCCAGGCTCATGTTCGGTGAGACACTGACAGTCGGGTCGATGGTCCCGCTGACGATGTTGGCTAGGTAGTCGCGGCCCTGGACACGGAGCGCTGCAGAGCCCCCACCAACGCCCTCGGTTGCGTCGATGCGACCGATGACCTGCAACTGGTCACCGATGTAAAGCTTGACCGGGCGAAGTGGCGAGAACATCCGCCGGAGCTTGATGGGGTCTGGATCGAATGCCGTGAACGACCACCCATCGGTCGGCACCATGAACGACGACTGAATCGAGTAATCGGTAACGTTCGTCCACTTCTCGCCCGTGTCCTCAAACTCAACGGTGAGGGCAGGAGAGTCAGTGTCAGCCATCGCGGCGCGGGATGTTCACGGTGTAGCCGGCGGGGATGATGAAGATGTCCGCGAGCTCGGGGTTGAACGTGAGCAGGTCGTCAACCGACATCTGATAGCGAGTCGCGAACGCCATGCGCCCCATCCGCTCCGTGTTCACGAATCGGCGGAATGGCCTCGGCGGACGTCGTACGGACTCATCCAGTTTCTTCGCAGCGAGCTCGAGCCGTGCAGCATCACGTCGGAGTGGTGCCACCTGCGGGTTGCGCGCTTCGTCCAGTGACTCGCGCGTGCGCTCCATCTTGTAAGCGGCGTCTTGGAGCTGCGCGCTGACCTTGTTGCGGCTCGCGTTGACCTGGTCGGAGACGGAGCGGACAGCAGTGAAGATATCCGTGCGCGCGGTCGGGCTTTCCCGCTGGAGCGCTGCGATCGTCGCTCTGGCCTCCGGCGACAGAGTCAGCGCGTCTGAGTCGAACCGGTTGGCTTGCTCGACGGCGCCCTGAATGGAGGAGGCCACGAACTGGAACTGGCTCGAGACATCGTCCGCGCTCTCGGGCGAGAACACGAAATCAACGGAGACATCGACGCCATCACGCTTCGTGGCGTCAAGCACTTCCGAGAAGGAAGCACATTTGACGCGGACAGACCCGTGAATGGGGTCGACAAGGATGCCGGCGCTGCGGTCCTGACAGGCTGCCAGGAACTTCGGGTAGACCTCGGTGAAGAGGTTGCGCCACGGCCCAATCGCAATGTCCTCGCGGAACGGGATGGTGAACCGGTACGTCGGGTTCTGCCGTCCAAGCGACTCAATGAGCTGCTCGTCGCGGAAGATGAACCGGTGTTGCGCCTGGTCCTGCGAAAACCCGTAGTCCCGGACTCCGGACGCAGGAAACCCGATCCCGCGAAAGCTCGCCGGCCGTAGTTGCTTGAGAACGTCGGTCACTTCGTGCCGGTTACGGAGGTGTAGCGATTGGCTGCGGGCTGGGACGCCATCGCGTCAGCGGCGCTCGCGAGTTTGTCTGCTGCCGGGCCGAGCTTTTCGAGCACGGCCAGTCGGGCTTCCATGCGTTCAAGGAACTGCGCCTGGGTTGCGCGCTCGCCTTCAGCGGTCGGATCAAGCAGCGTTGAACCGGTCAGGTTCTCGAGGACGCCTTCCTTCTGCGCGTTGGCGACGTTCTTCTGCTGCTCGGCGATCAGTTGCCTGACCACGTTCACGTCGTTGGACGCTTCGGCAGCTGTGACCAGCTGACCCGCCTTGTCCATGTTGGCCTCGCGCGTTTCGAAGTTCGCGACTCCAACCGTGAAGATGGCGCTCGCAACCGCGATGCCAGCGGTCAGGCCGAGGGTTGCTGCCCCGGCCAGGTTCGGGCCACCTTCGCCGCCGCCTGCTCCACCGCCAGCGCCACCAGTGATTGCGCCCTTTACGGCGTCACCGATGCCAGCGGTGATGATGTCCTTGACCACGGCTCCGGCAATGATTGCGCCGATGCCAGCAAGCGGATTGTCCGCGAACATCTCCACCATCTTCGCCAGCACCTTCGTGGCCGTGGCGATGGGCGGGATGAGCTTGGTGAACTCAGGAACCAGTTTCGTAACGGTCGGCAGCAACTGCGTGCCGATGGCGTCGTTGAAGGCCTTCAGGTTCTCTTTGAGTTGAATGTCCGTGTCGCCCATGCGGGAGGCGACGCGTGCATTGAGGTCGTTCTGGTTGAGTTCGGCGCCAGAGAACCGCTTGAACTCGGCCTCAACAGCGGAGCGACCGCTGCCCTTCTGGTTCTTCTCGGCTTCCGAGTAAGTGGCAGCTAGACCCTTGAAGATCTTCGACGACTCGATGCCAAACAGGCCCGAAGTCTTTTCGATGTCGCCGCCCGTCTTTTCCAAGACGTCAGCCATGATCTCCATCGGGTTGCGGAGTTTGGTTGGGTCGTTCTTCGACTTAACATCCACACCAAGGCCCGCGAACCGGTCCTTGTGCGTTACGATGTCCCCGGCCATACGGGCTGCGGCAGTCGAAGCATCAGCGCTGCTTTCGGCACCACCGCGAGCAACCGCGATCTGGGCAAAGGCACCCATCGATCGCAGAAGAGCCGGAGCGTCACCTTCGAAGGCTCTGGTCGCCGCTCCGAGTTTGCCGAAGTCGGTGGCAAGGTCACGGATTTCTACGGCGCCCATGCTTCCCTGCTGGGCCAACGTGCCCATCAGAGACTTGAGCTGCTTCATGCGCTCGACCGGATCGGTGATCTGGTCCTTGAGCACATTGAAAGCCTGGCCCGCTGTAGCACCCAGGTCGCCCAGGTCTGAGCCAGTAGCGAGCGCCAGGTCACCAAGGTCGCCGATCAGTGCGCGCGCCGTGTCGAGGTCGCCCGTTTTCGTGACGAACTCTGACATGCCGGCGAGGGCTTCCTCGCCAGTGAAGCCGCGAACACCGCGAGCTTCCTTGAGCAGTTGACCCTTCAGCGCGGGGTTGCCGGCCTGGTTGGCTAGAATGCTGGCCTGCTTCGATTCCTCGATCTGAACCGCAAGCGCATTGGCCGCACCGACACCGGCAATGCCAGCGCCAACAACAGCAGCACCCTTGAGAGCTCCACCAATGCCGCGAGCCGTCCTGGCCACGCCAGAGTGGATGCGAGAGGCTGTGCGCTCGCGGTCCTTCTGAAGCTTCGCCTCGTGGCGCTTCGCCGCAGTCGCTTCCTGTTGCCAGTAGCGGTTGCGCATCTG
>CAZFPB010000068.1:0-3329 GCA_964520985.1 uncultured Pseudobdellovibrionaceae bacterium | reverse complement strand
AGCCATCGATTCCGTCGAGTGTGCGGTACCGGCGCGGCTGCTTTGAGGCTTTCACTTCCCACCTCCGACGCGCTCGACGACGCAGGAGCCGAAGGGAGGCATTGCTGGCCGGCCTTCGCGCGCATCCAAGTAGGCAAGCCACGCTGTCTGGCCGCATCCGATGGCCATGACGACAGCGGGCTTGCCGTCGTGCTCAACAAAGTACGCGCCATATCCAAGCTCCGGGCGGAACTGGATAGACCAGCGAACCGGCTCGGCGGGCGGGCTGTCGAGGTCAACCACGAGCGCCTCCCGTGACTTCGAAGGCCCACCGAAAGGCCCAGACAGCGAAGCAGACCCACCAGGCCAGAGCGGCGACGGCGTAACGGTTCTCCTCGGGCTTGCCGGCGTGGCTGCGGCACACCAGCGTCCACGCGAGTGCTGGAGCGAACTGGGCTAGGACTGCGACCCACAGAGGGATGGCGGTCACTTGGACGCCTCCGCGGTGAGGGCGGCGCCCGGAGTCGGTAGATCGCTTACGTCGAAGTCGGCTTCGCCTTCGCGGAGTCCGTCAGTGGCCCAGACGAGGTCTTCGGGGGCGGGGAAGCTGCAGGCCGAGTAGGGCCCAAAGTGGAGCCGGGCCGCGGCGTCGTAGGCCCTTGCCGCCTGCTCAGCCGTGTCGAAAGTTCCGAGCTTGAGCTTGCGCGCTTTCCCGTTCGGCCCCTTCTCGCCAGCCCCGATGGCGGCCGACCATTTGCCCATGGCCGCCGGTCGGACGCCTTTGAACTTGCCGGCCTTCTGGTTCTTCGATTTGACGTTGCGCGAGTTCTCGAGAGGCGAGGCCAGGCGGAGGTTGTCGCGTCTGTTGTCGAGCCGGTTCCTGTTCCGATGGTCCGTGAACTGCCCCGGGGCCGCGCCCGAGATGACGCGGTGCAGCTGGGCATGGCCACGCTTGCCGTTGTGGCCGGACGTCACCCGAAAGGTCCGGCGAACGTAGCCGCGGGCGTCGATGTGCCAGGTGTGGGCCAGGAACAGGTCCACGTCCTCGGGGCTGACGATTACCGTCCGGCCGGAGACCTGGAACTCGACGCCGGGTGAGTCGGCGGTGTCGTTCGCCGGGACCTGGGTGTCGGCCGGCAGGGGTCTGGCGGCGCTCATCGCACCACCCCCATCGCAACGGCGGCAGCAGCGAGGCGAAAGACCGGGTGCCCTAGCGTGGCAGCGGCATCAGCTCGGCCAGCCTGGCCAAATGCCCTTCGAACACCACTTCGTTCCGAGGTGCTACACCAGTGCGACAGTGTGTGTAGCTTTTGGGCGCTCCCGAGCAGATTTGAACTGCTGACCTCCGGTTTAGGAAACCGTTCCGTGGTAGGGCTTTCTTGACGTGACCCGTTAGCTTTCGCGGAGTTAGCTACATCTCGACCACCCTCAGAACGACGAGAATCGGCGGACGCTGCTACACCAGTGCTACGTTGGCTGATGGCCTGCTCGGCTAGGTCACGAAGGGCTGCTGTGCGTGGTCGCGAGTAGACCTTCACGAGCATCTTGGTGTCGGTGTGGCCGGTGAAGTGACGGGTCACGTCGAGCGCAACGCCGTGCTCGGCCAGGACGGAGGCGAAGGTCCGGCGCCAGTCGTTCGGGGTGCAGTAGGCGATCCCTGCCCGCTTGCAGGCGACCTTCATGTCCCGGTACAGGTTGTTGGGGGCCTCCAGGATCGGCAGGCAGGGGAGAGCGCGCTCGACCAGGTGCTTGAGCGGCGACAGGATCGGGACCTCTCGGTTGGACTGCTCGGTCTTGGTGCCGCGGACCTGGACCATTTCCCGGCCCATGTCGATGTCGGCCGGCTCGAGCTTCAGGGCCTCGCTTCGGCGCAGCCCCAGGGCACAGGAGATGTTCATCAGGGCCGACTTCTGGGCGTCCAGGTAAGGCTCCACCGCATCGATCTCGTCGATGGTCATTGCGCGCGTCCGAGGTTGGTACCCAGGCTCCAAGTCCGTCGGCCAGAGCTGGTCGGTGTCGCCGTGCCAGAGCCCGAGACGCTTGGCGTCACCCAGGACCATGTTGAACACCGTCCGCTCCTTGCAGATGGTGTGGTCCGTTGCGCCTTCCTCGCGGCGCTTGGTGACGTAGGCATCGGCCGAGACCGGGTTGACGTCGACCAGCGCGGTCGCGTCCCCGAACAGGCGGGCGATGTGGCCTAGTTTTTCCGTGTAGTATCTCATCGTCGCGTCCGACTTCTTCGCAGCGCGCTTGTTGTTCAGGACCCGTGCGATGTGCTCGGAGATGAGCGCCGTTTTCGAGGCTGCGTATGCCGGATCGTGGGCGAGTCGTTCGCGCTCGGCTTGGAAGGCAGCTGCGGCTTTGACAGTGGTGCAGCGAGTCGAGAGTGACTTGCCCGTGACCGGATCCGTCCGGAGCCACCAGTAGCGACCGCGCTTGTAGAGGCCAGGGTGAGTTGTTGGCTTTCCCATTCTGCAAACTGCTCCTCAGTCAATCGCCACGATTCGCCAAACTTGTACGCGCCGGCCTCGCGCATGATGTTGCACGCCTTGCGCATCGAGCACCCCAGACGCTCCATGACATCGGCTGGGCAAAGGCGTTTCTCGGCGGCGCCCATCAGCCGGCGCTCCTGTCCGCCAACTGCACATCGATGGACGCGAGCTCGGCCATGACAACGCGGCCCTCTGCAATGCTGCGAGCCGTCAAGGCACGTACCTCCTGGTGCCAATCGCTCGGTAGTGACACCACGAAAAGGCGAGCCAGAGCGCCAGTACAACAACCCCTGTGCAGCTCACGGCACCCCCTCCGTCGCCCGCTTGAGCGCCGTCAAAAACCTCTCGAGCCCGCGGGTCACGCTCTCGCATGTCCCGAACACGTCAAGCAGGCGCATTCCCTGGAAGTTGAGCTCAGCGTTCCATTCGTCTTCGCCCCAGACGGAGACGCGAATGAGCATCTGGCCGGTCCTCATCCGCCAGGCGCGCGACTCGTCATCGATTGGCTTCGTTGCCGACAGTCTTCGCCCAAACACCACCGGCGCCTCTGAGAGCTTCGTTCTGGGTTTGGTCACGCTGCCACCGCCTTCGCTTCGGTGCGCTTGAACGAGACGACCCAGACCCACGGGTTCGACCGCCAGTCGTTGCCGTCGTTTTTCTCGTCGGGAAAGCCGTAGACTTGGCCCCAGAGGCATTCGAAGGCCGTCTTGTGCTTACCGTCGGCCCAGCAGTCTTCGCTGGTCAGCGGGAGCAGTGTCACACCCTCCGCCTTGGCATCCTTCTCGCTGATGTCCTGCAATCGTTCGACGCGCACGTCGGTGACTTCCAGCGAGATGCGCGAGGCCCACCTCGGCATGT
>CAZFPB010000067.1:0-3410 GCA_964520985.1 uncultured Pseudobdellovibrionaceae bacterium | reverse complement strand
CTACCGCGCGCCCATCCACGTCACCAAGCTGGCGATGGACACGGCGGCCACGGCTTCGAGCCCGCTGGGTAACCGCGTGCTCTGGGGTCGCAACATCGTCAACGCCGCGTCGGCTCTGGCTGACCTGATCGAAGACGACCTCTTCGACGGCGCTGGCACCGGTACGCTCATTGCTGGTCTGGACGTTGCCATCGGCGACGACACGAACACCTACGCGACGATCGTCCGCGGTTCGAGCGCATACTGGCAGCCGTACGTGGTGGACCCCGGCGTCGCGACGGACATCAGTTTTGCGCAAATCCGAACCGATCTAGGCTCGATCTTCGACGACTCCGGCGAAGTCCCGGACCTCGCGATCTGTGGCACCGCGGTCTTCAACAAGGTGGCCGGGCTCTTCGACGGCAACCGTCGTTGGAACGTGGTCAACACGGCCCGAGGCGCCATCCAGCTTGACGCTGGCTACGAGGGCATCGAGGTCGACGGCTGCATGTTCGTGAAGGCGAGCAAGGCCACCGCGAACCAGATCTACTACGTCAACAGCAACTACGTGCACATCGAGACGCTTCCGAGCGCCGACGTGCCGCAAGAGCTGCTGAGCGACATCCCGGTCGACGATGGCTTCGGCTCCGTCCCGCTGGACATGACCTTCGAGATGCTGGCCAAGACCGGCCCGAGCTCGAAGGGCGAGGCGCTCGCCACGTGCCAGCTCGTCGTCAAGCGCCCCAACGCTTGCGGCGTCCGCAAGAACGTCAACGCGTAAAGGAGGCCGGACCATGGATGTTCGCAAGACACCTGACAACGTGGCCTACGCCCTTGTCGCTGCCCACAACCAGCGCATGGTCGACGGCATTTCGACGTTCTTCCACCTGAACCGGACCGAGACCACGAACTCGTCCGACTACCGCGCGCCGACCGTGACGCGCCTGTCGGTCAGTTCCGCCACGGCGACCAACGAGGCAACCCTCGTGGTCATCGCGAACGAGCTGAAGACCGACATCAACACCCACTTCGCAGACACCATCGCCCACAACACTGCCGTTTCCTCGGCTGTGGCGACGGCGACGGCGACGAACACGGCGACCGCGGTGACGTTGCTCAACGCGCTGAAGAGCGCTTACGGCACGCATCTGTCCGCGAGCAACGTTCACTACACGAACGACTCGACGAACACGATCTCAGCGGCGAACGCAACCGACGAAGCCACAGCCATCACGCTCGCCAGTGAGCTGAAGGCAGACTTCAACCTGCACGTCGCGAGTGCGCCGGCCGGGACGTACATCAACCTCGTCGACGCCTGATGCTGCAGTTCAACCAGACCAAGAACGCTCTGAAGTGGGCCATGGGCGGACAGGCTTTTGCCTGCGAGCCCTGGGGTAGCGTGGATCTCGATCCGGAGCAGGTCGCAGCGTGCAAGCGACGCGGCCTGCCTCTCGCCCCGACCCCAATCGACCCGGAAGCCCGGGCGACGATGCGTTTGGCCGAAGAGCAGGAGGAGGCGTCGAAGGGCGCTCTCCAGGCGCTCAGGAAAGAAGCGGACGACGCTGGCGCAGCTGCAAAGGCAGCCAAAGCCCAAGCGGACGCCGCACTGGTTGAACTGGACGCAGAGCGCGGGAAGAACCGGCTCCTTTTGGAGCAGGCGACCAAGCTCAAGCGGCGCATCGACGAGCTCGAAGCCGACGCCAAGGCCGCCGAGCAGCTGATCCAAGAGACCAGCAAGGCCGCAGCCGAGTCCGAGGCCAAAGCCATCAAGGCTGAGGCGCTGAGCAAGAAGAAGCCGAAGCCTGACTGATGGCCTTCACCGATACCCAGAAAGACCAAATCCGGCGCTATCTGGGCTACCCGGCAGCGTTCCGTGACCAAAACTATCAGCTGGAAAGCATGATGGACACGGTTGGGGCAAACGCAGTCGAGCAGGCTTCGGTTGAGGCGATTCTGACCGAACTCGCCACGGTGGACGCCGCAATCGCGAGTTCTGGTCTCACCACGTACGAGACGGGGCCGCTCAAGGCCGTTGACGAGATCGAATTTCACGCGCCTGGCGCCTCATCGTCCACTGACTCGGTGAGCGCCATGAAGCGCGCCCGAATGCTGGTCGAACGGCTCCGGCAACGCTTCGGTGTCCCGCTCGCCGGTGACTACTTCGGAACCGGGCGAGCGATCGGCATGATGATGGCCCTCGGATGACCGAACCAACCCTGTTCGTTGCCACGCCGCTCCATGACGGCAACGTGCACCACCTCTACCTGGCAGGCGCGCTGCAGGCCATGGCGGCATTCCCCGGCCGCATCCGGTTCGATGTCGTGGTCAGTTCGTTTCTGCCCAAGAGCAGGGATGCGCTGACTGCCCGGTTTCTTGAGTCCGGCGCGTCACACATGCTGTGCGTCGACTCGGACATCGGGTGGACGGCGGAACACGTGAACGCGCTCCTGGCCACCGGGAAGCCGTTCATCAGCGGCGTCTACACCAAAAAGACAGCCAGCCGCGAAGTCCCGGCGCTTGTCGCTGAAGAGCGCGACGGGCTGCTCCGGTGCGAATACGTGCCGGGTGGGTTCCTGCTGCTGGCCCGCGAGACCGTGCAGGCCATGGTCGAGCACTACGCCGGCCTGACCTACGAGGCTGATGGTCGGCGCCAGGTTGCGCTCTGGCTGCCCATGATGCGCGGCGCCTACGACAGCGAGGACATCTCGTTCTGCCGCCGGTGGGCCGAGATGGGCGGCGAGATCTGGATGCATCCGGGCGTTGTTCTGAAGCACGCCGGGTCTGCTGTGTATGATCCGAGCGGTGAGCTGAATTTGCGGTGGTGCTGAATGCTCAAGCACATCACTCACGTCTTCACGCGTGACTCCAATCACGTGCTGGGTGGCAAAACCTGCGTCGTTTTTGGCGGCATCGCCATGCACTTCTCCGACGACGGCGAACTGACGATGCGTAGCGAAGACGGCAAGTTCTTCACCATCGGCAAAGACTTCATGGCCATCGAGGCGCCCAGCGAAGAGGCCCTGAAAAGCTTCAAGTTCGCTGACCAGTACATGGCCAAGCGCCGATGACCCTCGCTGACGACCTCAAAGTCCTCGCCCGCAGCATCAGGGCAATCCCCGGCCAGTACGGGCTACGGCCGCACCGGGTGTATTTGGTCGTCGAAACCTGGACCGGCAACGTTGTTGGCGACGGATTCAAAGACACGACCGAGACCGAGTTCGTCGAAGGCAACAACCAGCCGCCCAAGGTCAGGCAGCTGAACGACGAACGAATGGCCCTGGGCAACCTGTCAGCCGGCTCTCTCGAGATCGGCCCCATCACGCCACCCGACGCCGGAACCATCACCGCGGACATGCTTCGTGGCGTCGACCTGGAGCCGGGAACGGACACGCTGAAGTTGCGTGTCACTGGCCCACTCGGTGACGGCCAGT
>CAZFPB010000066.1:0-3490 GCA_964520985.1 uncultured Pseudobdellovibrionaceae bacterium | reverse complement strand
CCTAATTCATCGAAGTTCTTGATGACTTGAATACGATTGTTCTGATCTCGGAGGATAAGACCATATCCATGCCAGTTGTTATAGACTGCGTTATAAAGCTGCTGCTTATTAATAGTTGCCTGGGGCGAAAGTGCAATAATGACGCACAAAGTCTTGTTCCTTAATTAAATATCTTCGGCTTTTAGCTTTGCTAAATCCCAATGAGGATTATACGTCCTCATCAGTATCGCCAGCTTGTAGGGGATCATAGGTGGAGAATGCAGGTTCAATTAGAATTAAAAACTGTGCATTGTGACAAGCTTCTGGGCCTGTGATCCTTCTGATATTAGTCCCCTCATCCCAATCAACGATGATAATAGATTCATTAGCATATCTAATTACAGTACCTGCTTGATTGTCATAAGGCACAGTTACATGGTGCACTCTATCCCCAGGATTAAATGTCTTCATCAGTATCCCCTTGTTGTGTAGGATCATATGGCATTTCTGCTAGATCAAGGTTTTGAGTCCAGACAGCGTAGTGATCTTTTTGTGCCATCTTATTCTTTTGCATCTCAAAGCATCCACCAGAATGCCAATTGACGTCGAATGCTGCTCTGGTTTTCTGATATCCAGAAGTTACTCCGACAACAGTACCAATAGATCCACTACGAGGAACTTTATGTATTCCATTGGTTTCATATGAAGGGTGTACTCTCTCCGTGTAGATAACCAAACTTCCGATTTGGATTTCAGCCATCAGATACTCCCAAGTGCTGCACGATAGGACTCAATGGTAGAGCCACTCAGACCAGGCGCGCTGTTAATCTCTAAAAGGTAAGCCCTACGAGACTTCTCGTTATAGATTACGTCTGCTGCACCGAAGTCCAAACCAAGAGCCTGAACACCAGCTACACCTACGTCCTTGACTACCTGAGGAACACTCGTGGAGGTAATCAGAGGCACACCTGCGTTGTCATTACGGACATAGATGAACCCATTGGCGAGATTACGGATCTTATAGTTGATCCCCTCGGTACCTTGGAGTTCAGCCTTCAGACCCTTGCGCTGTACATCGATGACCTGTCCGTTGTAGACATGGATACGATATTCGTCTTTCTTGGGGACATACTTCACGAAGAGTTCTGCATTCGTTACTTCCCAAGTCTCAGGAAACTCCGGGTCCATAATGACAATACCACGGCCAGAATGGGCCCTGAGAAGCGTTCGTGCAAAAACCATACTACCGGACTCTAACCAAGTAATCGCTTGTGTACGGTCTTCTGTGAACTCAGGAATAGATACTCCTGCACGTTGGAACTCTCTGAAGGACTTCTTCTTGTCTACAGCAAGGTCTACGTTTACAGGTTTGTTGATTACTCGACAACGATTGTATTCCTCGGGGAAACGATCTGTCGTTGCTCCCCAATTAAGGATGGTCTTGGTTGCTGCTGGCTTGAACTTAGAGCCATTGTGCTTGATCTTCGGGATACCAAGAGCCTGCTTGAGGTTATCGGCACCTTCAGAGTAGTTTGCATATGAAAAGATTGCAGTAATTGCCATTAGATATCATCCTTTACGACGCTAGTTGTAACTAAGACATTATATGTCGTCATCTTTGTCACCCATCTGAGTGGGATCGTAATTGTACTGATCAACTTTTCTAAAACAGACATCCCAAAAGGGGAGAGCCGCTCCACTACCGTACGTCTTGTGAGTAGTCAAAGGACCACTTTCCCAGAGAATATCACATTGATAACTGTATCCATGACGTGATGCATCTCCAGTAACTCCAACAACTCTGCCAATTGAACCATGCCAGTGTTTATAGTTAGGATTATCAAAACAATATTCGACTGTATCTCCAACTTCGATCATCACAAATCCTCACTTAGATCAACGATACGGACATTAGGGTTCAACGTCTGATACCTCTCGGATACAGCCAGACGTTCATGATAATTCAGACTGTCATAAGCCCTTGAGAACATTCCATTGGAGATATCATCAAGACGGGGCTTAGCAATTTCCTTATAGATGGGCTTGACTTTCAGGATACCGAACTTCGACCAGTCCTTGGAGACACAAGCAATGTCTGCTGCATACTTGAGGTTCTTTTTGATGAGTTCGTCTGTGTCTGAATAACGGATTTCAGAAGAATATTCCTGGAAAATGATATCAATGAGGGTTGACTTATTCTCTTTCCACATCTTCAGAATGTCAGGAGGAGTCAGACCTTCACGTTTGGAGAAGTCTTTAAGCTTCTTGAGGATCTCTACCCATCGCTGAATGACCTTCGTATCTGTCTCACCACGGAAAGAACGGATCTCAATGGTTCCGAGAGTAGTCAGAGGTGCAGGATTGATCGCTCCATACTTGCATTTGTCTGCACTAGCTGCACTCGGAATCTTTGCATACATATTCCTGTTGATGAATGATAGGAGATTCACGATGTTTGATACGACACCCTCAGCGTCACACATCGGAAGACAGAAGAGATTGGAAAGACGATCAGGTCCTGAGTAACGAATGAGGTTATTCTCTACGAGTGCATATGCAGTACAAAAATTAGCAACCGTAAGGAATGTGTCGTTATGCATATTGATATGGACATGTACAGAAGTAGACACAGAACCGTTACGGAACTTATACTTCTTCTCACAGATGGAGAATTCTTCAAGGGCCTTTTCAAACTCAGGAAGGTTCATAGGTGCTTTGAGGACATACTCTACACCCCAATCACGAAGAGAATTGTCCTTGGTAGTATTCCAGAACTTCATCTTCGGATATTCATAAGACTTCTCAGTCTCTGTTTCAATTTCTACACCGAACTCCCCTCGGTATCTATCTCCGGAGAACTTCGTCTGTGCCTTCAAAATATCATAGACATTAGTAATAGCGTTCATCAAATCATCCTCGAAAGAAATTCACTCCAGTTTCTTTTATATTTCTTTTCCCAGTCTGCTACAGTGGGATACATAGCCTCAGATTCTGGATATCCAACTTCAGGACAAGCAATCCTGAAAGCAACTTTCATTTCTTGTTCAAATTCAATCATCCAGTCAGCAACAGACTCTTGTTCCATCAAATGTCGTCCTCTTTGTCTCCCATCTGGGTGGGGTCATATGGTTGTTCTCTAATATAAAGTTCAAAGTCTTCTACACTATATCCACCATCACACTGACGAGAACCTTTAGGAAAAGAAACTTTTACTTCCCATGTACCTAGACCACTCCAGCTTTCTATATATGAGTCACTATAAGCAGTACAAATAGTACCTTCCTTTGCTAGGAAAGCTCTAGTCCTTGGTTTAAGGATTATCTCATCCCCTTTCTTGAACATCACTTCCCACCCTCTGTTACTTCCCATCCATGAATATCTTCAAGGAGGAGAATGTGATAATAGGACTGCTCTGTCTTAGGGACAATCACCCTGTCTGTACCAAGTCGGATATAGCCAACCTCAGACTCCTTGAGGTATACTTTCAGGAGTTCACCCTCTCGTTTCAGAG
>CAZFPB010000065.1:0-3598 GCA_964520985.1 uncultured Pseudobdellovibrionaceae bacterium | reverse complement strand
GGCACTCGCGCGACCTCGAGGTGTTCCAGTGGGGCACCGAGATGGACGACCTGCAGCTCTTCAGCAACGCGCGCAACGACGTGCGGCGCTTCGGATGGAGGTAGTTATGCACAGAGTTTACAGTCAACAGTTCTCCAGCCTGCCGTGGTGGCAACAGAGCGCAATCATCAGGTACGAGAATCGCGCTGTTCTCCATGGCGTCGACCATGGTTTGTCCCGCGAGGAGATCAGCCTCCGAAACGGAGTCCCTCTGTTCCGAGTGGCTCTTGCCGAGCGAAGGCTCGTGCGCCAGGGCGAACTTGAATACTTCGACAACGACTGACACAGGAGACCACCATGAGCGACCACAACCCCACTATGTTCTGTCACGACGGCACCAGCATCTACTACCCGACCGCGCCCGGCCGCGTCTACATTATCGGCATCGCCGCGCTCGCGGACTGCGACGGCAGCGACGAGGACTTCAGCGACTCAACGGCGATCGGAGATGTCCACGACCTGACCAATGGCATGTTCTGCGGCGGCGCCGTCATCACCCCGAAGGACGGCACGTTCCCGGCGAAGTGGCCCCGCGTGCATCACGAGGTCGCTGGCGACATTACCGAGGACTGCGACCACGAGGCGACTGCACAGGACTTCCATGACGCGCTCGAGCAGTGGGCCGACTGGTGCGACCGCGACTCGGAGCGCATCGACGCGCTCGACAACCTCGGCCCGGTCGTTGTCGAGATGAGCCTCGCAGAGGCCGTCTCCTGCTCGCAGCCGGCCGTTGCGATCTGAGAGATCTGCGACCAGCGGGGAGGTGTCGCCTGGCGTAGCCACTCCGCCAACAACACCCGCAGCGGCGACGACGGATCTCTGCCCCGTCGAGACGCCGCCCTGGGCCGACCTGGATAAGCGCGAGTACACGCGCCGGTGCTGCAACACCGCTCCAGGTCGGCCCTTGTATTTGGTCGCCGTGGCCCGTGTCACGCTCGGCTGGTATCCACTCCTCATCATGGAGGAGCACGTCAACAAGAACAGCGTCCAACCCAAGCGCCGGGGGCGGAATACCCGATCCGTCAACCCGATGGACCGCACCATCGACCGAAAGGCCGCCGAGACAGTTGCAGGTGGACCGACCGCGCTGGACTTGATGGTCGATGCTGGTCTCGTGAACCCGGCCATGTTGACCGGCCAGACGTGGTACGACCAGCGCGAGATCGAAACAGCGCTGCCCATCCTCGCCGAGGCGAAGTCCTGCCTGCAGCCCGCGGCTCGGATCCTCACCCTGCGCGCCACGGCCGTCTGCCGCCTCGCTGGGTGCCGACTGGACGACCTCGTTGGCGACCGCAAGGGCCGCGCTCCAGCGGACGTGAACGCCCGCTCGATGCGGGTGATCGCGCTCGGCCTGGTGGTCCGGCTCGGACGCGACCTCGGGCTCCAGTGGCGGCTGATGTGCACCCCCGGCAAGCGGTCCAAGGGCGACGAGGTGCCGCTTCTGCGCTCGGTGCACTACGCCAGCATCCAGCGGGCCTTCAAGCGCGCTGCAGCGTTCACAGAGTCCGACGGGGCAGCCGGCGCGGCCATCGAGGCGGGGTACCGAGAGATCCAGGCCAAGGCCATCGCCGATCTGGGCGAGGCCGCGCAGCGGGCCAAGCACCGAGCCGGCAAGAAATCGTCCAGTCCCGCTTGACAGCCGGGCGGGCGCGGCGCATGCTCTCCTCATGCCCGCGACCAGCCACAAGCCGACCACCTTTCAGGCCGAACTTCTTGCCGCCATTTCACGCGGAGAGCGCACTATGCCGCCGGATGGGTATCCGACCGCAGGACGAGACGCCTCTCGCTGGTGGCGCTCGACCACCATCCTGTGCAAGGCCGGCCTGCTGGTGCGTCACTCTGGAGGCAATGTCTCAATCCTTAAAGGGACATGACTCCAGACAGGAACGGCGCATCGCCGACGCCGACATCTGGCCGCCCCATGGCGGCCTTGGTTGTTTCGACCGCCGCAGGCCCGACTGGTCGCCACGGAGAGCGCGGGACGATGATGGGCGAGTAGTCGTCCTCGTCGTCCTCCGCCGCCACTGGGGCGCCCGTCTCCTGCAAGTGCCGCTTCATCCAGTCCATCGCCTTGCGGTACTTCTGCCGCATGCGCTCGCGGCAGAGGGTGCGGCCGGTGCAACGCAGCGGGGCGTCAGCGATCTCCTGCAACGTCTCCTCCGGGCCCTCGAGCCCGTGGTAGCGCCGGATGATCTCGGCCCCCTCGCGGTCGTGCTGCTGCAGGTGGGCCAACCCGGCGTAGAGCGCGTCGCGGCCCAGCGTCGCCTCCTGCTCGGCGGCGGCCAGGGCCTCCAGGTCGGTGCCGTCGACGAGGACTGCCGAGCGGTGTCGTGTCGAGGTGGTGGCATCGTCCGAGTCGTCGACGCCCGCGGCGTCCTCGAGCGCGGCCGACATCGGAGACGCGGTCTCGGTGCGGAGGACGGTGAGGGTCGCCCCGCCGGCGAGGCCGAGCTCGAGCCAGGCCGACACGACAGCGGCAATGCGCTCGATGGCCGCCTCCACGCTTTCCTGTCGGCGCTTGGTGCCGCTGCCGACCATTCGTGGCGCCGCTTCCTTCGCGGCCTCCACGGCCAGCACGAGCGGGTCGCGGCCGGCCAGCAGCAACCGGCGGACCTTTCGCAGCGGGCGCGAGCCTGGCACCTCCTCGATGGTCTCAGCCTCGATGACCAAGGCAACCAACGCCTCGGCGAGCGACATGGTGACGGACCTGCGGTGCGCACTCGCCTCGGCCAGGGCCTCGATGGCCGCAAGCAGCTCGCGCGGCTGGACACCCTTGCGCTCGACCTCCTTCCGCCCGTCGACCACCCACGCCGGCGTCTTGATCTCGTGGCGCTTGGACCAGATCGCGGACATGCCCTGGCGGATCCAGTTGAGCGCATAGGACGAGAACTGGAAGCCGCGGGTGGGGTCGAAGTCCAGGAGCGCTCGCCGGCCGCCGAGTGCAGCCTCCTGCAGCAGGTCGGCGCGGGTGATGCCGGTGCCGTCGGCGGCGTAGTACTGGGCCTGGGCTTTCATGAACAGGCGCCCGTTGGCCGAGCATGCCCGGTTCAGCGTCCAGTCGAAGCGCTTGCGGGCCACCTTCACAGCCACGTGAGTTGTCGAGGTGATGGTCGACGCCGAGAGGAGGGCCTGGCCGTCGCGGTCGCTGATCACGTCATGGCGGCCCCCGGCCTTGTGCATGGCGTCGGTGACGGGCTCCGGCAGCGGTGGCGGGAGGAACAGCGCCAGGGTGCCGCACCGGCCGTCCTTCGAGACATGGGGCAGGCACCGCTGGGGGCGCATGACGCGAGCGCCAGTCTTGCGGTCGATGCCGCCGCGGACGTGCGACCTGGCGGCGCACGGCCTCGGTGGGGCGGGGCGTACATCGTCGGGCCCTGCGCTGTCCCTCGCTGCCCGCGGCTCCGGCATGACGCGGCCGCAGAAGCGGCACAGGACGGGCGGGTCCAGCCACTCGGCGAGGGCGAGACGCAACTCGGCGACACCGCCGCGATTGGTCGCGTCCAGCCGCTTCGACTCCGGGTCGATCTCCGTCGCGCGGGCGCGCAGCGCCGCAGCCATC
>CAZFPB010000064.1:0-3727 GCA_964520985.1 uncultured Pseudobdellovibrionaceae bacterium | reverse complement strand
ACGACAACCACCGCCCCTATCTCGTGCAGTCCGGCATCACCACGACCGAACTCGCCGAGGTTCTGGCCGCCGACCAACCGCGTCTCCGGGTGCGCCACCACTCGCACCGCCTCCGGCGCGGACACTCGCGCGACCTTGAGGTGTTCCAGTGGGGCACCGAGATGGACGACCTGCAGCTCTTCAACAACGCGCGCAGCGACGTGCGGAAGTTCGGAGGCTGACATGAAGAAGTTTGACTATCAAGATGAGATGACCGAACTCCACAATCGCGCCGAGGCATACCTTCGAGAGCGCGGATGGAGATACACATCATCGACCCCGGCCTGCTACTGGCTATGGGTCCGAGAGATGCCCGAGCACGCGGCGACGAAAGACGTTCCCGCAGGCACTCTCATCCTCACCGACCGCGAAATGGCCTTGGCCATGCAGGACCGCATCGACTACGAGGAACGGCTTCGCAGCCCAGGCTTTGATGAATGACACAGGAGACCACCATGAGCGACCACAACCCCACCATGTTCTGTCACGACGGCACCACCATCTACTACCCCACCGCCCCTGGGCGCGTGTACACGATCGTCATCTTCAGCCTCTGGGACTGCGACGGCAGCGACGATGACTTCAGCGACTCCACCAGCACCGGAGATGTGCATGACATGTTGTCCGGCCTGTCGCTCGTTGGCATGGCATCTGGTGACACCATCTCGTCCGAGTCATCACCGCCCAGCGCTTGGCCGCTGGTCTACAACGATGATGGAGATGTCGATCACGAGTCGACCGCACAGGACTTCCATGACGCGCTCGGGCAGTGGGCCGACTGGTGCGACCGCGACTCGGAGCGCCTCGACGCGCTCGACAACCTCGGCCCGGTCCCGGTCGTTGTCGAGATGAGCCTCGCAGAGGCCGTCTCCTGCTCGCAGCCGGCAGTGGCCATCTGATCGACCTGCGACCAGCGGGAGGTGTCGCCCGGCGCTGCTACTCCGCCAACAACACCCGCAGCGGCGACAATGGCTTTCTGCCCCGTCGAGGCGCTGCCATGGGCCGGCCTGGATAAGAGCGTCGCTGCGCTCCGGTGCCTCACCCACCGATCCAGGTCGGCCCTTGTATTTGGTCACCATGGCCCGTGTCACGCTCGGCTGGTATCCACTCCTCACCATGGAGGAGCACATCAGCGAGAACAGCGTCCAGCCCAAGCGCCGGGGGCGGAAGACCCGAGCCGCCGCCAACCCGATGGACCGCACCATCGACCGCAAGACCGCCGAGACGGCCGCGGGCGGCCCGACCGCCCTGGACGCGATGGTCGACGCCGGCCTCGTGAACCCGGCCTCACTGACCGGCCAGACGTGGTACGACCGGTGCGAGATCGAGGCAGCGCTGCCCATCCTCGCCGAGGCAAAGACCTGCCTGCAGCCCGCGGCTCGGATCCTCACCACGCGCGCCACGACCGTCTGCCGACTCGCAGGATGCCGCCTCGACGACCTCGTGGGCGATCGCAAGGGCCGTACCCCGGCCGACGTGAACGCGCGGTCCATGCGAGTGATTGCGCTCGGCCTGGTGGTCCGGCTCGGCCGCGACCTCGGGCTGCAGTGGCGGCTGATGTGTGCACCTGGCAAGCGGTCCAAGGGCGACGAGGTGCCGCTGCTGCGCTCTGTGCACTACGCCAGCATCCAGCGGGCCTTCAAGCGCGCAGCGGCGTTCGCGGAGAGCGGCGGGGCGGCCGGCGCGGCCATCGAGGCGGGATACCGAGAGATCCAGGCCAAGGCCCTGGCCGACTTGGGCGAGGCCGCGCAGAAGGCCAAGCACAAGTCCGGCAAGAAATCGTCCAGCCCCGCTTGACACTCGGGCGGGCGCGGCGCATGCTCCCCACATGCCCGCGACCAGCCACAAGCCGACCACCTTTCAGGCCGAACTTCTTGCCGCCATTTCACGCGGAGAGCGCACTATGCCGCCGGATGGGTATCCGACCGCAGGACGAGACGCCTCTCGCTGGTGGCGCTCGACCACCATCCTGTGCAAGGCCGGCCTGCTGGTGCGTCACTCTGGAGGCAATGTCTCAATCCTTAAAGGGACATGACTCCAGACAGGAACGGCGCATCGCCGACGCCGACATCTGGCCGCCCCATGGCGGCCTTGGTTGTTTCGACCGCCGCAGGCCCGACTGGTCGCCACGGAGAGCGCGGGACGATGATGGGCGAGTAGTCGTCCTCGTCGTCCTCCGCCGCCACTGGGGCGCCCGTCTCCTGCAAGTGCCGCTTCATCCAGTCCATCGCCTTGCGGTACTTCTGCCGCATGCGCTCGCGGCAGAGGGTGCGGCCGGTGCAACGCAGCGGGGCGTCAGCGATCTCCTGCAACGTCTCCTCCGGGCCCTCGAGCCCGTGGTAGCGCCGGATGATCTCGGCCCCCTCGCGGTCGTGCTGCTGCAGGTGGGCCAGCCCGGCGTAGAGCGCGTCGCGTCCCAGTGTCGCCTCCTGCTCAGCAGCGGCGAGCGCTTCGAGGTCGGTGCCGTCGATGAGGACCGCCGAGCGGTGGCGGGTCGAGGTGGTGGCATCGTCCGAGTCGTCGATGCCCGCGGCGTCCTCGAGCGCGGCCGACATCGGCGATGCGGTCTCGGTGCGGAGGACGGTGAGAGTCGCCCCGCCGGCAAGGCCGAGCTCGAGCCAGGCCGACACGACGGCGGCGATGCGCTCGATGGCCGACTCGACGCTCTCCTGCCGGCGTTTGGCACCGCTGCCAACCATCCGTGGCGCGGCCTCCTTCGCGGCCTCCACGGCCAGCACGAGCGGGTCGCGGCCGGCCAGCAGCAACCGGCGGACTTTTCGCAGCGGGCGCGAGCCGGGCACCTCCTCGATGGTCTCGGCCTCGATGACCATGGACACCAGCGCTTCGGAGAGCGCCATGGTGACGGGCCGGCGATGCGCGCTCGACTCGGCGAGGGCCTCGATGCCCGACAGCAACTCGCGCGGCTGTACTCCTTTGCGCTCGAGCTCCTTCCGTCCGTCGACCACCCACGCTGGAGTCTTGATCTCGTGGCGCTTCGCCCAGATCGCGGACATTCCCTGGCGAATCCAGTTGAGGGCGTAGGACGAGAACTGGAAGCCGCGGGTGGGGTCGAAGTCCATGAGGGCCCGTCGGCCACCGAGCGCGGCCTCCTGCAGCAGATCGGCGCGAGTGATGCCGGTGCCGTCGGCGGCGTAGTACTGGGCCTGGGCCTTCATGAACAGGCGCCCATTGGCCTGCACAGCGCGGTTCAGCGTCCAGTCGAAGCGCTTGCGGGACATCCTCACCGCCACGTGCGTGGCCTCAGTGACGGCAGACGCGACGAGCAGGGCCTGACCATCGCGGTCGCTGATCACGTCGTGGCGGCCGCCGGCCTTGCGCATGGCCTCGGTGACGGGCTCCGGAAGCGGCGGCGGGAGGAACAGCGCCAGGGTGCCGCACCGGCCGTCCTTCGACACGTGGGGCAGGCACCGCTGTGGACGCATGACGCGGGCGCCGGTCTTGCGGTCGATGCCTCCGCGGATGTGCGGGCGGCCAGTGCACGGCCTCGGTGGGGCTGGGCGCACGTCGTCAGGCCCGGCGCTGTCACGGGCGGCCCGCGGCTCCGGCATCACGCGGCCGCAGAAGCGGCACAGCACCGGCGGGTCCAGCCACTCGGCGAGGGCGAGGCGCAACTCGGCGACGCCGCCGCGGTTGGTGGCGTCCAACCGCTTCGACTCCGGGTCGATCT
>CAZFPB010000063.1:0-3751 GCA_964520985.1 uncultured Pseudobdellovibrionaceae bacterium | reverse complement strand
CCAACACGCCCGCGCGCCTGAACGCATCGCAGATCAGCCGCTCCTTCGCCGACAGGGGCAGGATGTTGGTGCAGGTTGGGGCGGTGCAGGTTGCTACGTCGGCGGCGTAGGTTCTGGCGCAGGTGTCGCATTGCCAGAGGTTGAGGGTGGTCATGGTGACTCCTCGCTTTCCAGAAGAACCCCGTCGGCCTTCAGATGGTCATCAGCATCAGCCTGGGCTTCAGCAAGCGTCGCGAATGTGCACTGGCTGCGCTCGCCGCCGGTGATGCGCCAATAGAACTGGCCATCTTCACGGTTGACCCACATTGAACTTTCTTCAGAAAGGTCTCGCGCCGCGATGGCAAGGATGTAGTCGCTGTCGTTGGCTGCAGAAGGAGACACCCACCAAGCTGACGCAACCTTCGGAGCCGCCTTCACCAACGCAATCGCCACCTTCTCCGGCAGTCGCGCCCAGAATGCGGAGGCGTCTTCGGGTGAGCAGGCGTTGTCGGCGATGTAGACGGCGGCTAGGTCTCGGATGGAGCCGGTCATCGAACCGCCTCCCACTCCTTCGCCACTTTGGCCCACTTCAGGCCGTCTGCGAAGTTGGCAACGTCGGAGTACGGGTCAGCGCTCTCATCGTCACAAGGCTCAAGGCCAACGAACAGCCTGCCCTCCTGCAGAACCGTGATGCCCCAGATGGCCTCATCTCCCTTGCCGTACTTCACTTCCAGCAACGTGCCGTCGCTGCAGATGACCAGGACGCCATGCTCAGCATCGTCTGTCCCGTACGCGTCGACCTCGCCACGCACGTCGCCCTCGAACTCAATCAGGTCGTCACTCGCTCCGTAAATTCTCGTCGTCATCTCGTCCTCGCCTCCGCGTCATCAGCAGCCTCAATCAACAGCGCCGCAAACTCGCGTGCTGCTTCGGGTTCGAAAAAGTCCGTGACCTTCATGCCGTCCGGGAAACGCCACTCGACTTCCACGCGGTCGGATAGGGCTGAGACGGTGTGTTGGGTCTCGGGGTGGACTTGGCGATGGAGCGAGTCGCGGCGAGCGGCTAGGGAGTGGATGCGGGCGGTCATGTCGACCTCTGTTTGCGAGCATCTTGAAGCTTCGAAACCAAGGCGGCCGCGGTGCTGACGTCGATTTCGCCCAGCAGTAGCGCTACGTGGATCCCCATCTCAGTTGGGCGAAACGCGAAACGCTCGCGCTCTGGCTCCTTCGCAAAACCATCGCCGTCGCACACAACAAGCAAACCAGCGTCTTCAGCCAATCCGCTACGAACGAGCGTCATGACAGTCGACTTGCGCACTCGCTGACCGGTGAAAAACCCACTGAAATGCTCAAGTCCCCAGCACAGGCGACCAAGCGCATAACGTTGAGCTGTTGTCATGTTGATGTTCACTGCCTCACCTCCATCTCCCGTTTCACTTCAACCTCCCGCACAACCCCCACGAACGCGCCGTAGCCAAGCAGTGCGCAGATGAGGCACATGGCGAGGACTGCGAGGGGGCCGTGGGTGCGGAGTTCAATCGTCATCACCAGCCCTCGAGTTCTCGGATGAACCACCCGATGACTTCGGAGTCTTGAGGGACGACGGAGTTTCCGAAGGCTCGGTTAGCCAGTTCCGCGGAAACCCCATCATCCATTCCACGAAACTCGGGTGGAGCGGCCCAGGCGGATGAACCGCTTGCCAGTTTCGGCAACACGCCCATTTGGCCATTGAAGGTGCCAACTGGTTTGCCGTTGCCGTTGGTGTGGCCAGGGTTCCGCGTCTGGCTCTGGTGGCCAGTGACTCGCGCTTCTTGCCAACACGACCGCTCGCCCCCCCCTGGTTGCTTCCGTAGTTGCTCGCGCTCGGCGTCGGCAGAAAGTCGAGCCACAACAAAGATCCGGGCTCTGATGTGAGGAGCTCCCACATCTCTTGCTGACAGTGGGATCGGTAGCGCTTCATAGCCGCGCTCTCCCAAGTCAGACACCACGGTGTCGACCCAGCGCCTGGCGCCACTTGCGACGTTTTCGACAACAACCCAGCGCGGTCTGAGTTCTGTGATGATACGAGCGAACTCACGCCACAGGCCCGAGCGCTCGCCAGCAAGGCCCGCGCCCTTTCCTGCGCTGGATACGTCCTGGCAGGGGAAACCGCCGCAAATAACGTCAACTGGCGTGAGGATGTTTCGCCACGGAGCGTGTCCACCGACTGAGCAGACATCTGTGAAGCGAGTCGCGTATGGCCAGCGCCGTTCAAGGACGGCGAGACAGAACTCGGACTGCTCGACTTGCCACTCGGTGTGTCCAAGTCCCGCAGCCTCAAGTCCGAGACCGAGCCCTTCGACGCCGCTGAAGACGCTTCCAATTCGGTACATGTCACTTCGCCATCTCCTTCAGCCGCTTGCTCCACCCCATCTTCCGCAGCGCCACGACCTCAATCTGCAGAGCGCGCTGACGTGTGACGTTCATCACATCGCCGACTGCCTGGAGGTCACGCCAGCCGCTCTCAGCCACATCCAGCGAACACGACACCTCGAGCTCATCAGGTTCCAACCCAGGAAAATTCAGCTTCAGTCCGCCGGTCTCCGTGACGTCCAGGAAGAGGTGGTGACGGCAGCTGACGAAGGGGCAGGGACGCGGGACGTTGGCGCAGTCGCGACGGGTTTTCGGGCGGATGTGCTCGGGCGTTTCGATGCCAGCGCCGGAAGCCATCACGGCAGCAAGTCGGCATTCATCACCGGACAGTGTTCGCGCTCGGGCTCTCGTCGACTTTCTGATGGCCGTGCGATTCAGCGGGCACTTGGAAGAGCAGGTCGGCTTGAAACCGCGTCTTTCGTACGCGCGGAGGTTGCAGCCGGAGACGACGGTTTTGCCGCCGCAGTCGCAATCGCAATCCCAGTAGGCGCCGGTTTTTTCGATTGACGGCTCTTGGTTGGCGACGACGAGGTGGCCGATGCGTTTGCCGGTCATGTTGATGGCGGCGGTCATCTGACGACCTCCGGCCAACCGAGCACCCACTCAGTGACGAGCTTCGGCCGGTGACTGCAGGTGTGTGCGTCACAAGCGTCGTTGCGATAGGTGCCGACTTTGCGCGCCTGCCTGACGCATTCGTCGTACTCAAAGCAGACTTCGCAGATCCAAGCGCCGCTCTCGGTCTTGGCGTGCTTGAAGTCGCCATGTGCCCAAGTGCCGTTTTGGCAATCGTCGCAAGTGCAGAAGGCGCACCATGGTGTTTTCACTTCCCGCCTCCGACGCGCTCGACAACGCAGGAGCCGAAGGGAGGCAGCAACGGGTAACGCTCACGGGCGTCGTGGTAGGCGAGCCACGCTGTCTGACCGCGACCGGCAACGGCGAAGACAATGGCGGCAGAGATCCCGAACAGGTTCGGTCTGGTGCCACCGCTCGTGAACCGGATGTCCCAGTCGACCGGGACGGCGGGCGGGCTGTCGAGGTCAACCATGACGGACCTCCACTTCGATCACGCCGCGGCCGAGTCGCTTGTCCTGGGTGCGGGTAAGGCGGAGGTCGATGCCAGCAGGAAGCTCGGACCGAAGCAGGCGCTCCAGGTGGTCGAGGTTGCTGCCGGGGACGCGTCGGTACAGCCCGAGCATCCGCGCCCGTATCTCCACGTCGGACTCAGGGCGGAAGGTGGCGCGCCAGAACCAGGCGCAGAGGTGTTTCCAGAGGCGGGTCACTTGGACGCCTCCGCGGTGAGGGCGGTTTCGGCGGCGGCTTCCAGTGAGGCTGCTAGAGCAGGGAACGAAACCGAGAACTTC
>CAZFPB010000062.1:0-4020 GCA_964520985.1 uncultured Pseudobdellovibrionaceae bacterium | reverse complement strand
TGTAGCTGACATGTATAAGCAGCGTGAACGTTATGAAACTGACGAGGCATTTTCCGAAGCTTATGGAATGGAATACACTGGCGATATGCAAGACTTTATGGCCCGCCGTTCGGCGAAAACTATAGCCAATGCAATTGCTTTTATTGATGAAACAATTACTGAGTTCAGTAAATAAGGACATGATGATGGATCCTATGATAATTATTGCTATAGCTATCCTTATTGGTGTGCTATATCTGACTTGGCGGCTTTGGTTCCCATTACTGTTGTTTATTACAGTATTATGTGGTGGTATTTTGATGGGGTCACTATTTTTAGTGTCACTTGGCATCGCCGCTATTGCAGACTTTGTCATCTTGCGTTGGCGAAAAATTAAAAGAAAGTTTAAAAAATGAGCAAATTTATTGTTGAAGGTGGAGTGTTCACATCAACTGATTTCGTTGAGATTGAACCAGGGACTGAAGAAAAATATGGCCCCTTTGATGATTATAAGCTAGCCAAGGCAGCTTGGATTAGTGGAGTGTTCAATTCAAAAATTGATATCTGTTGCCACAGACTTTTCATTAGACCATTTGAAGAAACTGTGTAATGTTTCGCCGAAAGGTTTTTACGTATAAAGATTTGAATAATTTAACTGCTAAGGAAGAAGCACAATTGCTTCGTATATATCTAGGCAAAGATAGTTCGAAATTTTTAACCAAAATTGAAATGGAAAAGGCTTTGGAAATTTTGAATTGGAAATTGCAAGACACGTAAGAAGTAGTTGACATATAAAACAAAGAGTGTAATATAGAAACATAAGTTATACATTTTGATGCGGGTATGGCGGAATTGGTAGACGCGGCAGACTCAAAATCTGCTTCCTGAAAAGGAGTGGGGGTTCGAGTCCCTCTACCCGCACCATAATGTATAACGCGGGCGTGGCGTAATGGTAGCCGCAGGAGACTTAAAATCTTCCGGATGTAATGTCCATGCCGGTTCGAGTCCGGCCGCCCGCACCATTTCTGGAGCCAGGTTTTGAAAAAGCGATTCATCAAAACGATCTGTATCACTGGCGCATATAAAAATCGTGTAGAATTTAAAGCTATGCTTGACTTGCACGGAATTTCCTATAGACAATATCACAATAACATCGGCCAAGAGTTTATCTTCGACGATGAGTTTGAGTATCAAAAAGTATTGCTCATTTCTTAAAGAGAGTGTGTTGTGGTAGATTTTGCTGAAAAATTAAAAGATGTGGAACTTAATCCATTCATGCTTGCAATCTACAAGGATGATGAGAATGGCACATTACTACGTCACTCATTAGAGTGTTATGATATTCGTAAAGGTAGTCTGAAAGATTATGACAAATTTGGATATCGTAATCCAATGTTCTACGTTCAATATCCACCCATTGACAAATTTAAAGAGTTTGTGATTGGCCATTGGTCAATTCTTTATGCTGATATGAAGCATTTGAAATGTGTTGAATGTCTTGGGTTTGCAATCGAACAAATTTTTAAAATAATTAAAGAAAATCCTGACCAGTTTAATCTTGGCCTCCAACGCACACTTTGTTCATCTTTCCTTATAATTCACAATAAGACTGGAAAAATAAATGAAGATTGGATGTGGGATTATATTAATTATGGCCATGATCATCACATTACTCCATTAACTCATCCGGATTTGTTCACAACGGATCAAGCACTAACTTTTGCAATTGTGGCTTGACTATAGCCACAAGATATAATAACTGATCATTATGGGATATCGAATTAAAGATGAAATGAGTCGTAATGACTTTGATAGGCTGTCAGCAACCCCTGGCGGCCGCCTAGCTTATTTGAGCAGGTTTGGTGAAGCAATTGCTTGGGTAAAGGATCCTACCCCATTAGACCAAGCTGTAGCATTGGGAATGATCACGACCAATATGAATGAAATTCGAATTCCTCCTTACATTAATCGAACTGTTTTACAGTTGGCTGGAAAATTGGATCTTGGAATTCTAGCTAAGCTAGCCCAAAGTTCAATTGTTGATATTCCAAACCTGGATCAGTATCCAGTAAAATTTCAAGTAATAGCAGTCCGGCGAAATCCAGAACGCATTCTAAGTATGTGGAAGCCGTGTGAAAAGGTAATGATGGAAGCTGTTACTAGCAGCTATCGACTCATTAGCCGGCTAATTAATCCTTCAGAAAAAGTCAAAATGCGCGCAGTCCAAACTGATGGCGCAGCTATTAGTCATATCAATGAACCATCTGAAGAATTAATGCTTAAAGCGGTTCGTAAGAGTGGTGACAATATTCAATATATTAAAAATCCTCCAAGGCACATTATCGAAGAAGCTGTTAAAAAATCAGGCAGTGCTATCAGGTTTGTAAAAGACCAAGATTATGTTCTTCAAAAGATGGCATTGGACAGGTCATCATCTGCTATTGCTGACTTGATCGACCCCCCAGAGGATCTACAAATCCAAGCAGTGTCAAAAAGTGGAGCAGCAATTCGGTTCATCAAAAATCCATCTGATGAAGCCTGCTTCACTGCTCTACATCAAAGTGTAAAAAACATCAAGTATATTAAAAAGCCTACAGAAGAAATGTTGGCATTGGTTAATCTTTTAGCTTGACTGGATCACATATTTTAGCTAAATGAAACTTGCGTTTGGGCGTATAGGTCGCTGACCTTACTTTGGTAAGGTTGATGAAAATGTCCCTTTTTATTTTTAGGTGATGACATGATTGATGAAGTTTCAATTAAAATATCAAGAGTCCCTACTACTATTTCATATGCTGCTCAGCAAGCATTGAAATTAGAACTCTACCAATACCGGTGGTGGATGTTCCACCAAGTCCTCGATGAAAATCATTCAATTATTAAAATGGCGACCGCTTTTTATCGCCGCAAAAGAATTGGCATTAGCCTCTTCTGGAATTATGATGACCTTAGTGGATATGAAACGTCTGATTATGGCACTCAGTTGGGTTGTTATGTTCGGCCAGAATTTCGTCGACATGGAATTGGTCGGATGCTAATAGAGCGAATGAATGTTAATGCTCGTGTCGGTTCAGGTATTGCTGAATCTGAGCATTTTTGGAATAAAGTTTTTGATGGTAAGCCGGAGTGGTTCACATATGGATAAGAAGCGTAAAATTCGTGGAGACGATCCAAATCTTGGTAAGCGTAAGCCGGGTAAAGGTGAGCGCACCATTGAGGTCAATGGACTTGAATGCTTCTGGCGCGCAAGTGATGTTGCAATCACCATTCGCGCTCCTAATGGTAAGCGGTTTGAAACTCGTAACAGCTATGGTGTGATTACTCCATATGATGTGCGCGAAGTCATCCTTGCCAATATGGATAAGCTCGTGTGACCAAAATTACTACATCTTGGATTATGATCAAGATCGATATTCGCCGTCGTGAAAATGCTGACTCACGATACGGTGGTCATGATTGTTTTGAAGATGTTGAAATAGTTCAAGCAGATTCACGTGAAGAATTGCTAGCACAATGTTATGGAATAAGAAAAACATATAAAGATCCGGCTGAAGTATCGCGGTATGACAGTGCTGATTTTGTAAGATTTATTGGGCCATTTGAGGTCATGCCAAATGATAGTTGGAAGGATGATACTGGTAAGAAGCAATCATTCTTTGATACTTGGCGCGTATCAGACGAATACAGAGTAAAATTATCTGTAGACGAAGGCGCAGTGCTACATGGATTGCTTAAATGATAAAGGATCGAATAAACAAACAGGTCCTAGCATCATTGATGGCCCAAGATAGGGGCTTGTTTGAATGGGAAAATAATTGTAAGCTTGATATAATATTTACAGAAGAATTATATGAATTAATAGATGAATTTTTGGCAATGTTGGATGGTGACACTATTCCTGAAATGCAACGTCAAATTAGTGTCATACTTACTACCTCAAAACATTTATTGCCATTCAGTAAACATCAACTCATTTGGTTTCAACGATCATTAGGACGACTTAAAAGTGTGCGAAGCGGAATCAAAAATTAATCATATTGC
>CAZFPB010000061.1:0-4092 GCA_964520985.1 uncultured Pseudobdellovibrionaceae bacterium | reverse complement strand
CCAGAATCGGCGGGCTAATTCTCATGGACCTCGTTGACCTTGGCGCCTCCGGGCTAAACGAAGAGACCAACGCGATCTGGGTCCAGTGCAAGGGCACGGACGCCGGGTCCGACTACGGTCAGTCTCCGTTCATGTGCAGCCTTGGTGTTTCTGCGCGACCTGCTCCTGCGGACGACAGCGGCAACGCACAAGGCGTCACGGTCTCCGTCCCTGGCTTCGAAGGCGTCCTGATTGGTGGGTTTGACCCGCGCTCGACCGATGTGTTCGGTGAGCTCAAGCCGGGTGAGACGGCGCTACACGCGACCGGCAAGGACTTCGATGCCCGCGTACTCTGCAAGGACCAGATGGTGGCCATCGTCGTCGGTGACGACCTGGTGGTAGTGGTCGACCGCAAGAAGAAACAGATCGTCCTGAACGCGGAAGGGTGCGTCGTTCAGGTCGGCGGCGGGAACGGGATCCTCATGCTCGACGAGACGGGCACAGCCGGGTTCCAAGCAAAAGGTGGCGTTGCGTCGATGTTTGGGAACCAGAGCGTGATTGGCGGACGCACGCCATTGATACCGGTGGCAACCCAGGCAGTGGGCGCGAACGGCGCCGCTAGCCTGCCGGCGACCGGCGTGTTTGTCGGGGTCTGATCAGAGGACTTCGCAGTCCTTGAACGTGACGCCACCAGCCGAGTCGCCGCTACCCAAAACGCACTCGCTCCGCACTAGAGAGCCAATCTTCAACGCGGCGGCCTTCTTCAGGTTCACGTCACGCAAAGAGACGTTCCTGGTACGCCCAACCAGCTCAAGGTCTGCGTAGTTTCCGGAGACCCGCTTGTCAGCAAGCGTCCCCTCGATCGCAATCAGCTTCCCCTTGAGTCGCACCGTAGCGGCCACTGAGTCAGCCTCAAACTCGCGCGACACAAGCTCAGCGGTCACCGCAACAGACTCTTCCGGGCGCGATGGGTTCATTGCGCGCAAGAAGCTGCCACACGAGTAGAGAATCCCGCCGGCTGCCAATGCGGCGAGCATCTGAACAACGAACGACTTGCTCACGGCAGGGCTTCCGCAAGGTCAGCAGGCAGCGTGAATGTTGCCTTGTTGCCCCAGCACTGAGCAGCAACCGTGTCTGTCTTGTGAGCCAGAACGCCACTCGTGGCTGACGTGTACTGGCCAGGCGTTCCGACCAGGACGTCGCCGCCGTCGTCAAACGAGAAGTACCTGATCCTGGCCAAGTCGCTCGCCTTGATGCCAGGGATCGTCAACTCGGCCCACAGCTGGGTCTGGTAGTTGGCCTCGCAATCTACGGTTACCTCGACATCTGGCTCTGCCACCGGACACTCACAGCCGACCGCATCGCCGCCGACTCCCTGATCCCCACCAGTTGCCGAGTCACCACCCGTTGCAGCGTTCGCAACCGACCCGCTGCCCAGTTGACCACCGCTCGAGCCGCCGTTGCCATTCATGCCGGTGACACCGCCAGTGTCCGAGCCACTGACGCTGCCGCCGTCGCCGCTGCCTGACGAGCACGCCAACGTCAGCGCGTAGACCAGGCACCCGCCAACCAGACTCCGAAATACCTCACTGCCCCGCATAGCCGCTCATCGTGTGGCGCGTCTGGGCAGTCGTCAAGGAGCACCGTGTGTGCAACTTCGCAGTCCCGCTGCCGAGCGTTCCGTTTCCTCTTCCTGGACTGCCGAGCGTTTCGCTGATCCAGCCGATTAGCGTCAACATCCCGGGCCTTAGCCTGAAGCTGAAAATCCCAGCGCCGACCCTGCCGCTACCGAGCATCTCGCTTGCTGCACTTCTGGCCCTGTTGGTTGCGCTCATTAGCGTGTCCGTGCCGGGGCTGAGGTTGGCACTGAAAGTTCCTGAGTTTTCCCCGCCTCTCCCATCGCTGAGTCCGCCGCCCATCCCGGGCCCGCCGTCGCTCGCGATCCCCTGCCCACTCGACTGAACGGTCGCGCCGAGCCGGTCCCGTCTTGGGGCGAATGGCGCTCATCTCTCCATGCCAATCGCTGGACTTGGCCTGTACCCGGTCGGCTTCAACCCGCTGGGCTTCGGCTACGAAACGCCGCCTGACGAGGCGACAGAAGCGACCGGTGTGCGCTTTCTGGACCCGCGCACCGGCGACTACGCCCGCAAGGTCGACGGCGAGCTCGCACGTGGCTCCACGGCGCTGCAGCGGGTCGTCATCGCGCTGACCACGCGCTTCGGGTCGTCGATGGCTGTGCGTGGCTTTGAGGCCCCGGAACGCCACGACCAGACGACGCAGCAGATCACGAACGCCGAAGTGCGCACGTGCCTGGCTCCGATGGTTTCCGATGGCTCCATCGTCATCGACCGGATCGTCGTGCGCACAGAAGCGGACCGCGTTGTCGGGCGCCTGGGCATCGACGTGGAGTTTTTCGACCTCTCGACCGGTGAGCGCGAGGTGGCCCAGGTATGAGCGAACTTCTTGGCCCCGCGAATCAGGCCGAAATCCGCGACGACATCCTCACGGACATCGTTCTTGAGGCGGACAAGGCTGGCATCACCGAATCGGTTGCGCCCGGTTCCGACAGCTACGTCTGGGCGACCGGCATGGCGGCGGGGCTCATGCTCTGCCACGCCCGCATCGATTCGATCAAGTCCGCGATCACGCCCATCGACGCGACCGGCGACGACCTGATCCGGTACCGAGACGCGCTCCGTCTGCCGGGAGTCGACCCGTCGCCTGGCGCCGGCAAGATCGTCTTGACCGTTACCGGAACGAGCACGGTCCCAGACGGCACGATCTTCACGTACCCGAACAGCCTCCAGGGCAAGATCGTCGGCACCTGGGAAGACGTCACTGACGGCTCAGAAGTCGACGTTGTGGCGCTCACCACTGGAGCCAAGACCAACCTTGGACCCGGTCAGACCGTCCGCTTCCTGAATCCGCCGCTGAACGTGGACGAGGAGGCGCGCGTCTCTGGCGTCGTCCCCATCACCGGCGGCTTCGACGCAGAGGACGAGCCCCGCATGCGGGAACGCGTCCTGAACCGCTTCGGGCATGTCCCCGGCGGCGGCAACGTGGGCCAGATCCGGGAACTCGCCTTCAACGCATCCCCCGCCGTCCAGCAGCCGTTCGTCTTCCCGGCAATCGGCGGTCCCGCTTCGGCCAAGGTCGTTGCGCTCAAGAAGTTTGACCGGGAGCGGTTCGACTTCTCGCGTGTGATGCCATCTGCCGGCGTCGACCTGGTTCGGGACGCCATCCACGAAGAGCTTGGGACGGCGTTCGAAATCGTCGTCACTTCCGGCGCAAACCAGAACGCTGATGTCGCCATCACGGTCGACATTCCGGACGCTGTGCAAGCTGGCGGCAACGGCGAAGGCTGGTCAGACCTGCAGCCCTGGCCAACCCTGACCGGGCCTGAGACGCGCATCGTTCTTACGTCGGTATCAACGGCCGGCATTCTGACTGTCGACGCGGACACGACCACGGCGCCGATCGCCGGCCAGACGCACGTTGCCTGGTGGTCGCCGAATGACCTGCAGTTCCACACGCGGCTCGTGACGGCCGTCAGCGGTTCGGCGGGCGCATGGGTGCTCACGCTTGAGTCGCCGTTCGTTGATGGCACCGGCGAAGGCCCGGACGCTGGCGACTACCTGTCACCGGCCGCCGTGAACCTCGACGCGTACGGCGCGACCTGGGTTGGCCTGCTCGAGCAACTCGGCTGCGGCGAGAACACGACCGAAGCCGACAGTCTACCGCGAGCTCTGCGCCACCCGTACCAGAGCGAAGCGGCGCGCAGTGGCCTGACCATGTTCCAGCTCAAGGAACTGATGAGCGCACACGCGGAGATCGTGGACGCCGCCTACTCCTACAGGTCCGCAACCGCGCCGACGGTACCGGCTTCGATCGATGACGCGCCCAACGTGCTTACGCCTCGGCACCTCGGAATCTATCCCGCATGACGACACCCACGGGACTTCCCGCATGGACACGCACGGCTGAAGCGTCCGTCTACGGCGGCCACGACGACAAGCGCGACTTCATGGGTCAGGGCGTCGTCAACCCGCAGACGGACGTCAGCGCGGCCGAGTTTAGACGCTTCACTGCCGACCTTGCTGCAGTGGCACGCAC
>CAZFPB010000060.1:0-4107 GCA_964520985.1 uncultured Pseudobdellovibrionaceae bacterium | reverse complement strand
GAAGTTCTCGGTTTCGTTCCCTGCTCTAGCAGCCTCACTGGAAGCCGCCGCCGAAGCCGCCCTCACCGCGGAGGCGTCCAAGTGACCCCCGCACAGCTCTCAGCCGTCATCGACCGTTGGCGGCTCCGTTGCAAAAACGAAGCTGGCAGCGGCGCTCATCACGGATCTGTCGAGGGTATCAACCAGGCGATCCGGATCTCGCTGAACACGCCCGGCCACCACCTGGCCACGGACTTGGTGTGGCAGGCCGGCGTCAGCTTGGGGCGCTCGATGGAGAACCCGTCGCACCTGTCGGCTGCCAGAGGTCTGCAGCTCGCGTTGGATTGGTTCCGCGAGGAAGTGCAGCGGGAGGTGGCCAAATGACCGCCGCCATCAACATGACCGGCCGTCGCATCGGCCACCTCGTCGTCACTGGCCAAACCGATTCCGAAAGAAGCGGCGCCTACTGGGATTGCGACTGCGACTGCGGCGGCAAAACCGTCGTCTCCGGCTGCAACCTTCGCGCATACGAAAGACGCGGTTTCAAGCCGACCTGTTCCGCGAAGTGCCCGCTCAACAGAACCGCGATCCGCAAGAAGTCGGCGCGCTACCTGTCGGCCAATCGTGAGCGGCTCGCGGCTGTCGTTGCTGCCGGTGCTGACATCGTTGCGCCTGAGCACGTTCGCCCGAAGACCCGCCGCGATTGCGTTGATGGCCCGCGTCCGTGCCCGTTCGTCGGTTGTCGCCATCACTTGTACCTGGACGTCACCGAGGGCGGAGAACTGAAGCTCAATTTTCCAGAGCTGGGGCCTGACGAGATCAAGGTGTCGTGCTCGCTCGACGTGGCTGACGGTGGCGAACACGACCTCCAAGCGGTTGGCGACGTGATGAACGTCACGCGCGAACGGGTGCGGCAGATCGAGTTCCTGGCGCTCATCAGCACGGCGCAGCTTCTGCGCAAGGACGCAATCACAAGGAGCCTTGTCGATGAAGACTAGCGAGCAACTGTGGGAGGCGGCGAAGTGACATGCGAATTGGCAGCCTCTTCAGCGGCATTGGCGGACTTGAGCTTGGACTTGAGTGGGCCGGCGTCGGGCATACTGCCTGGCAAGTCGAACAGTCCGAGTTCTGTCGCAGCGTCCTTGCCAAGCACTGGCCCGACGCTGAGCGATTCGACGACGTTTGCACGGTCGGAGCTGCACCGTGGAAACACCGACTTCCACCAGTTGAGCTTATTTGCGGAGGTTTCCCTTGCCAGGACGTATCCAGCGCAGGAAAGGGCGCGGGCCTTGCTGGAGAGCGCTCGGGCCTTTGGCGTGAGTTCGCTCGTATCATCACCGAACTCAGGCCGCGCTGGGTCGTCGTCGAAAACGTCGCAAGTGGCGCCAGGCGCTGGGTCGACACCGTGGTGTCTGACTTGGGAGAGCGCGGCTATGAAGCGCTACCGATCCCACTGTCAGCAAGAGATGTGGGAGCTCCTCACATCAGAGCCCGGATCTTTGTTGTGGCTCGACTTTCTGCCGACGCCGAGCGCGAGCAGCTACGGCAGCGACCAGGGGGGGGCGAGCGGTCGCGTTGGCAAGAAACGCGAATCGCTGGCTACCAGAGCCAGACGCGGAACCCTGGCCACACCAACAGCAACAGCAAACCAGCTGGCGCCTTCAATGGCCAAGTGGGCGTGCTGCCGAAACTGGCAAGCGGTTCATCCGCCTGGGCCTCTCCACCCGAGTTTCGTGGAATGGATGATGGGGTTTCCGCGGAACTGGCTAACCGAGCCTTCGGAAACTCCGTCGTCCCTCAAGACTCCGAAGTCATCGGGTGGTTCATCCGAGAACTCGAGGGCTGGTGATGACGATTGAGCGACGCACCCACGGCCCCCTCGCAGTCCTCGCCATGTGCCTCATCTGCGCACTGCTTGGCTACGGCGCGTTCGTGGGGGTTGTGCGGGAGGTTGAGACTTCTGTGGCTAAGCAACAACAGGGAGCATCACATGAACGATGAACAACATGTGTCCAAGGTACTGGGAGCCATTGAGTGGGCTGAACGCGCAAAACCATCACGGATTTTTGACGGGTGCGTTCCACTGGTAGGGATAACCAACAACTCGTATCTAGCCGAGGAGATTTCACCAGATGTCATTTGGCCGATCCGTGTGAATTGCGTGATGCCTTCATACGACCCGCGAGACGGCAAAGACCCGATGTTCTTGGCGATTCGCCCGGCCAGCATCAAAGAGCTACGAGGCAAACCCTTGAGGCCATGCCGACAAATATTGCGCATTACGCAAGGCGCCGAGTTCGGTGGCCGGTTCACCGAAGCTCATGTGTTCGCTGGCTGGGACGGGAAGAAATGGCTCTCAGCGGTTAAGGATAAGCGACACGAGGAATTCCTTGATTCGCGCGCATGGCTCTACCCATCTATCGCACTGACGAACCGGTATTCATGGCATGTGCTCATTGGTGGAAGCGACCACGCGCGCGTTGCGATTCAAACCGACGCGACTGGCGTACACCAACTATTTGCAGAGCGCGAAAGCACCAATGACCGACGCCCGGCCCTCATGCACTGGGTTAAGCGGCACTGGCGGCAGTCTCGGTCGGATTCGGCGATAGAGCACTCTGTGCGGGCGCACCTACGCGGGTCGCGAAAATTCCACTGGATGGGTTGGGACTGCGAGGTTCGGTGCTCTGCATACGACCAGACGCTCCTCGAGAATGAGAAGGCTCAACCTGGAGAAATCAGGGCTTCAGCATGACCGCCCGCATCCACTCCCTAGCCGCTCACCGCGACTCACTCCGCCGCCAAGTCCGCCCCGAGATCGAACACACCGTCTCGGCCCCAGCTGACCGCGTGGAAGTCGAGTGGCGTTTCCCGGACGGCATGAAGGTCACGGACTTTTTCGAACCCGAAGCAGCACGCGAGTTTGCGGCGCTGTTGATTGAGGCTGCTGATGACGCGGAGGCGAGGACGAGATGAGCAGACACACGATTAGCCCAGTGGTCCAGGTCTGGGATGACGACCATGGCGAACGAATCGAGATCGGCCCGGATGGTGACGGTTTGGCGTGCCATGAAATCCGTTTCATCACCGACAAGGGAGAAATCACCAACCGAATCTTCATGACCGACGAGTGCCTGGAGAAGTTCTCCGAAGCGCTCGCGATGTACCGGTCAGTTGCTGTGCGAGGTGACAAATGATCGGCACCCTCCGAGACATGGCGGCCGTCTACATCGCCGACAACGCCTGCTCACCCGAAGACGCCTCCGCATTCTGGGCGCGACTGCCGGAGAATGTGGCGATTGCGTTGGTGAAGGCGGCGCCGAAGGTTGCGGGGCCGTGGATCACTTTCGATGGCGACATCAGTTACGCCGCGTCTCGCATCCTCGGAGTGTCGTTCCCGGACATGAATGTGATGCGCAGCCCGGACGGCGGGTTCTATTGGGAGTTCAGCACCAGCGAGTCAGAAGACGACTTCGAAACCGTCGAAGCGGCACAAGAGGCAGCCGATGAGTGGCTTCGGACGAGGGGCTACCTGCTGGGGAGCGAGGCGCTGCCATGACCACCCTCAACCTCTGGCAATGCGACACCTGCGCCCGCACCTACGCGGCCGACATAACAACCTGCACCGCCCCAACCTGCACCAACATCCTGCCCCTGTCGGCGAAGGAGCGGTTGATCTGCGATGCGTTCCGTCGCTCTGGCATCCTCGATGAACTCGTCGCCATCGCCCAAAACCCAGCCGCTCTGACCCGGTTCGCGCTTCGTCTCCGTGGCCTTGCACAGCTGGATCGCGAGGACTTGGGCGAGGCGATTGACGCGCTGTTTGAGCTGTTCGTCGGGCATGGGCTGCACAAGACGGGGGAGGCTGTGGAGGTGCGGTGGAAGAGGTTGGAGAACTGGGAACTCATCGACAAGTTCATCGGCCACATGGAACACGCCGACGCACTCGACCCTGACTCTGGCCTACCTCACTACGTGCACGCTGCGATGCGAGTGCTCATGCGGGCACAGCGGGCAATCAATTTTCACCGAGCCAAGGAGAACGCAGCATGACCCCCCACCAAGAACACCGCCTGCGCCTCCTGACCGAGCGCGGGACAGCAGCATTCACGCGCGAAGAGAACCTCC
>CAZFPB010000059.1:0-4115 GCA_964520985.1 uncultured Pseudobdellovibrionaceae bacterium | reverse complement strand
GTTTTCCGGTCACGACAATGGCCGCCGCGACGTACGCGCCAACACTGGCCGATGATGTCACCGACACGGAGCGCGGTAGATCCAGAACGCCGCTCGAAATCGCAGCGCCGTTCAGGTTCGCGACCACGTAGGTCACGGGCGCAGCAACGGTGGCGATGCTGGTCTTGATGCCGTCCGCGTCGAGCAGATCCGCAGAGGCGTAGGTCTTGGTTCGCTTGGCGCTCATTGCGGTTTCTTCGGCGGGAAGGGCGGCTTCTTGGCCGCGCCTGGCTCTTGTCCTGGCTTCGGCTCAAGCTGCATTTTCTGCAGGTCTTTGGTCATCGCAGCGAGCTCGGATTCCTCCTCAGCTTGCTTCTTGACGCCCTCTTCGATCTCTTTGCGGATCGTGGCCTTCTGCTTTTGCGGGATGTCCGGCAGCAGAGCTTCGGCGATGCGGGACTTCATCTCCGCATTGAAGGTCTCGCTGGGCACGCCGCCGATCTTGTCGACCTTCTCCAGGGCATCGAGCATGCCCATGATGTCGGCCGCCGCGAAGTCGTCGAGCCCTTCAACGGACCAAACGAGGTCGTCGCCGCGCTGTTTGCTGATCAGGTCCCAGCAAACTTCAATCGCCTCTTTGACGATGCGGGAGAAGGCCAGGAGCACCACTCGCGTCGAGAGTGCGTCCTGCTGTTTGCTCTCGCCGCTACGTCCAACGGCTGCGGCGTTGTTCTCCACACCGAGCGCCATCTGGTGGGCGATGCGGAAAATCTCGTCCTTCTGGCTTTTCACCTCTTCGGCGAGCGCCGAGAAGTGACCAGAGGGCGGGGCTGCCCAGTCCATCTTTTCCTCGGGGCCGAGGAAGATGCCGTAACCCGCGCCCATCGTAGGCGGCGTGTCGCGGTCCATGAGGTTGAACACCGGCTGCGCGTAGCAGGTGGTGCTCATGCCCCAGGTCTGGGCATTGCTCATGCGGAAGTGAGCAACCTGTGGAGTCTCAAGTCGGCTCGCTACGTGCAGGCCAACCGGGAGAGCAATCGGGACAAGCGGCACCCGACCAAACGGATGTGGCCTGCTGTCAGTGAGCGGGACCTCTTGCGTCGGCCCAGGCTTCTTCTTTCGGTCGTACTTGATGGCGTAGGTGTCGACGCGATCTGCGTACAGGACTTCCCACGTCTCAACGACCGAATCGCGGCCAGCGGCAACATTGGCTCGCTTGGACTCGCTCTTGTGGATGATGATCCACTCAAGCGCGCCACTGTCGTCCCGTTCCCAGTCGAACACGTCGGCATGGGACACCGGAGAGAGCCAGCACTGGCCGAGTTTGCGTGACTCGAAGTCCGCCAGGCTCTCGGGTTCGGCGCCGCCGTCATCCGGCGCATTCACGCGGACCCAGGCACAGCGCGAGACCATGGCCTCGGTCAACTGCGCCTTGAACAGCGCGTCGACGTCGCGGCCGTTTCGGTCGCAGTCGTCTTGGAGGCTCGCGTAGAACTGGTCAGGCTCGGTTACAGCCGTACCCTTGCCATCCTTGGCGCCCATGACCGGACGCGTCGAGAACAGCATCGACGTGAAGTAGTCGACGATCGGCCCGATGTAGTTGCGGTAGTGCGCCTCTTTGCAGCGGAGGCTGTACCGCGCTTCCGGCTCAGCATTTCGCTGAGGCAGAAACTCGCTGAGCAGCGCCTTGAACTCAGCGCCGCCCTTGTAGAGCGCGTTGAGTCGCCGGAGCTCGTCGGGGTCGCAGCTCGGGTGCCGCTGGTTCAGCTGCGCGTAGGTCGGCATCAGAGAGCGGCCGCCACGTCAGCGGAGAGATGGCCACGAGCCGGAGCCTGTCCGGCAGCGTGAAGAGCTAGGGCAAGCGACCAGGCGCTATCGGCGTGGCCCTTGTCGGTGTGCGGCGCGTCGTAACGGACGTTGCCGGCAGTGGTGATCTCGCGACGGATGGCGCAGATGTCTTCGCGGAGCTGGTCGGCAGCCTTGGGGAGCCAACCAGGGAGAGCGGCCGGCTTCTTGGGCAGTGCCGCGTCCGTCTTTGGCAGCATCACCGAGCGCTCAGCAAACGCTGTGTAGAGTGCAGTGGCCAGGTCCTCTTTGGACTTCTGCGTGAAGACGAACGGCTCGATCTTCCAGTAGCCGTGACGCTTGCGCATTCGTTCGGCTGGGAACGAGCCCATGCCGGTCGCGTCGACTGCCATTCGCTTGATGCCGAACGCCTTGAACGCGTCCGCGACCATCTTTTCGAGGCCGTCAGAGTCAGTGCGCCGGTGCGTTTCGATGTACTGGACGACCCGCTGGCCACCAGTCAGCCGCACCACCGTCAGGACCGTCTTGTCGGCGGTCTTGCCAATGTCGAGGCCAGCGAAGTAGTCGCCTTCACCGGTGCCGAGGTTGTCGAACGAGCAGGCGTTGACCAGATCCGTCGGGATGTACTGGAGCTCGCCGTCGAGGAACTTGCAGTTGAAGAGCTGGTCGAAGATGCGGGGATCACCCTTCGCGATCGACCAGCAGTCTTCGAGGCTGACCGGATAGCCATCGGCGATCGCGGTCTGCATCGGGATGTCGTATCCCTGCCAACCTCGGTTCACCTCTGGCATCGAAACCAGCTGGTGAAACAGGTTACCGACGCCGTTTGGTGTGCTCGAGATGCGTGCCCGAAACCCGAGCGTGGTCACAGCAAGCGCCGCGTCCCAGACTTTCTCGGGATGCTCGTAGTACGCGAACTCGTCGAGGTAGGCGTTGCCGGTGAAGCCGCGACCGCCGGTTGACGGAAGCGAGACGACACGGCCGCCACTCGCGAAAGTGATCTCGGTGGCGTTGTCGCGGCCACCTCGCTTGGCCATCTGCGACCCCAAGCGCACAAGCACGTCGCGGTGCTTCTTGCACTTGTCCAGCACCTCGGCCGCTTCACGCTCGCCGACGCTGATGATCGTCGTGGTCTCGCCGTGGAAGGCGCCCCACAGGTTCAACAGGCCAGCGGTCGAATGGCTGATGCCAATCTGGCGCGACTTGTTGACGAATGCTCGGCGGGACCGGTCGAGGATCCATGGCCGTTGAAAGGGCCAGAACGTCGAGAACCACGCTGTCAGCGCGGCGTATTCTTGCGGAGGTAGCGCTCGCCGATACGGCTCAAGTAGCGCTAACTCACTGGCCGTCAGCTGCATCGGACTTCTGCGCGCCGTGCTCGCCGAATGCCTGGCGGACCAAGGCGGCAGCGGCTTCAGGGGTCGCTACGCCGGCCTGGATGTCGTGCTTCTCGGGAGCGTCGAGGCCGAGCAATTTCGCGCGGCGTTCAGACAGCTTGAGCATCGTGTCGATTGCTCGTGTGTCGCCGGCCAGGATCGCGTTTTCGATCGCATGCAGCGCGCGGTCGAGGCGGTCCAACTCAGTCGAGCGAACCTCTTCCGCCGACTCGCGCGTCAGTTCGATGATGCGACTACGGGCAGCTTTGCAGTCGTTGAAAGCAGTGCCAACGGACACGCCCAGCTGCTCAGCAACCTTCGGGTAACTCAGCCCGGTAACGCGCAGGGCCATGGCTCGCTCTTGGCGAACCAGGATTTCATCGTCTTTGGCCGTAGCCACTTTCAACTCACTTGGGCGTTCAACACACCCGCCACAGCACTCAGGCCCAAACTCATCCGCAACTTCCTCTCGGGTCTTCCCGGAGACGTCGCGATCGGTCAGGCCTCGGCAGTGGCAAACAATCACTCAATCAGCAGCGGCACATGAGGGTTTGCGTGTCGCCATTCTCGGAAGACCCTCAAGATGCCCTTGGCCATTGCGACCTGTCCGGGCAGCCGCGCCACCTTGGGCTTGGTCATGTAGACCACCGCATCGACTTGCATCCCCTTGCGGAGAGCTCGGGCGACCCAGACGCCTTCGATGACGAACGTCGGCAGATGGCCAACGTCAGCAATCATCCGAAGCGGGATCTCTTCGATCGGAACGTTGCCCTTGTAGGCGTCGGTTCCGATGACAGGCCGGTCAGTCACCGTGCTCGCCAGCGTGGACTTGCCCATCCGCGGGCCACCAGCAATTGCGATTCGCGGGTAGCACTCTAGCCACTCAGCGAAGTCGCTAATTTTCAAAGGACTCCTCGTATCCGAGGTCCCAACAGAGACAGAACATCCCTGTCT
>CAZFPB010000058.1:0-4287 GCA_964520985.1 uncultured Pseudobdellovibrionaceae bacterium | reverse complement strand
GCTCGGCGCGGTCCAGTTCGAGGAGGAGGGCGTCGGCGCGTTGGAGGAGGGTCACAGCGCCCCTGCCGTTCTCAGTTCGACGCGCAGGAGTTCCAACTCATAGGCAGCGCGCAAACTCATCTCCCTGTGCAGGTCCGCGTGCATTGCGAGTCCGGCAGGTGGAGCTGAGTTCGCATCCAGGCGATGCTGGACGATCAGTGCGGTGAGCGCGTTCGCCTTGTCCGCGTCCGAGCCTGTCATTGACGCGATCTTGGTCATGCTCGCTGCGGCCGCTTTCGGGGCCAGAACGAACACCGAATTGGCGCGTGGCATGCTTTCAGCTTCGGCGAGCAGTTCTGCAGCGCGACGGCGGAGGACGGTTTCGATGTTGCTCACAGCCCCACCCCCACTTCCGCCTGAGCCTCGCCAAACGCATCACGCCGGCTGGTCATCTCGTTGCGCCAACCGAAGGCGTCGAGACCAAGCTCGTTGATGAGGCCGTTGACGACGTCGGCGATCGGGCCGTCGCAACGGACCGGCAGACCGTTGACCATCAGGCGCCAGTCGACGATGCGGTCGGCGTCGTCCGGGTCGAGCTCGGCGCCGATTTCGTAGGCGGTCAGGCCGAGGATGCCGAAGGGGGCGGTGAGGTGGGGGAAGAAGGCTGTGGTTGCCATCGCGTTGTGAGTGTGACCTTACACGTTCAAGTTCAAACGTGTCTACTATAACGATCAACCTCGCGACGATTTGACCCCCTCCAGAATCACTTTTGTGAGAGGTGCACCCACACTCGACCACACGAGGGGCGTTCAGTGTTCGACGCGGTGCGTCACGCGCAACTCAGCCAAAAAAGGCTAAGTCGCGTTGGCGCCTCGCATGACCATGCTGGACATTCTTCGTCCCGGGTGCGCCTGACTCCCACATTCACAACTGACCAACCGGTCGGCTATCTGCCGACAATGGGCTTGGGAAGGTGGGACGACTTGGGAGAGCTTCTGTATCGACGCGCGGGCAAGGACCCGCGGAGACCAGCGAGGATGGTGGTCTTGGCCAAACGCCTGCTCGGCGACTCAGCGGTCCAATACGTGCCGGACTGCGCGTTGCCCGGAGACGCGGCGTTCGCGAGGGTGAACGGGGCGCCGCGCATCTTCGTGCGGGAAGGGCTGCCACAGAGCCGCCTGCGCTTCGCGGTCGCCCACGAGCTCGCTCACTGGGCGCTTGGCATCGGCTCCGAGACGCTGGTCAACGAGTCGGTCTGTGACGCCCTTGCTGCAGCTCTGGTCGCCCCTCGGGACGCGTTCCGATTCGCCGTCCTCAACGAGGGGGCTTCGTTCCGAGCGCTGGGCGAGAAGTTCGGCGCGTCAGAGAGCTGCATGGCCCTCAGGATCGGCGAAGTTTTTCGCGCCCCTCTAGCGCTTGTGACGCCAAAGGTCGTGCGTACCCGCGGCGACGGCTTCCACTGGCCGGACGATTCGGAGATCCGAGCGATCGCCAAAGTGCCGAAGCCTGGCCTTCGCCGGGTCGCCATTGGCGACGACGTGCGCCGGGTAGTGCTACGCGTCGCCTGAGCGCTACTTCTTGCCGTTCCTGGGCATGGTCTCGGCGTCGTCTGGCACAACCGGGCCACCTTGAACGGCAGCGCGCAGGTACTCGACAGCCTGCTCCACGGTCAGAGTCTCTGGGCTGTTGAAGGCTGACGCTGGTCCGCCACGGACAATCGAAACGTAGGCCGCGACGTTCTTCGGGTCGGAGATGGCCAGGCGACCGAGAGCTTGTTCCAGGATGGCGCGAACGCCGAGCAGTTCCTTGGGAGTCTCGGATTCTGGGCCGGTATCAAACTCTGGGTCGTCGCCACGGAGCAGTGCTTGGGCACTCTCCTCGCCCGGCTGCCCGTAGCCGCCACGTAGGTAGGCGTTCAGGTTGTCCAGGGTAACTCCGAACCCGATGGCCAGCTTGACCATCACGTCGTGGCTCTTGCCCTTGGCGGTCCCTATCTCGAGCCCGCGCAGGGTAAGGCGCCCGATATCGAACTCCTCGGCAAGCGTCTCCTGAGACACCCAGGACCCCCGCCGGTCGCTGAAAACTTTCCGGGCCCACCATAGGTGATCGCCAAGAACGCTTTTCCCAGGAGGACCGCCTTGGTGTTTTCGCGCCACGTTCGAAATCATACGTTGAGCCCCCGTCCGTCCAAAAGTGCCAAGCTCTGCACGTAAAGCTTGCAACGTTCGTCCTCTAACGTTACGGTGGGCGGGCGATGAAGATCGAACAAGCGGCCGCCTCCATGAAGGGCGGCCCCCCGACACCTGGACCCACCAAGCTGCTCGCCTACGTGCGCAAGCACTTCGGATCCATCCCGAAGTTCTGCGAGGCCGCCGGAGTCGACCGTCTCAAAACGCAGCGGGCGATCGCTGGCAAATGCTCCCGCATCGACGTGGACTTCGCGTTCGCAATCGAGCGCGCCACGAACGGCGAAGTTGTGGTCCAGGACTGGGCCCCTTCCCCGGTCGCGAAGAAGAAGGCGAGGCGCGTGTAATGTCTCCGCGCCGTCCGTCTTCTGAGTCTGGGCTTCACCGCCTTTCGGCTGGTGAGTTTCAGTCTTCTCCGGCTCCGCTTTCGAGTGAGCCAAACTCTGTCGCTCCCTGTGATGCTCATGTGAGCAATTTGCGGACAGGCCCGGGAATTCACAAGACCACTTTCCGGCCAACTACTTCCGTTCAGGGGTACGGAGAGCGCCTCCGGGTAGCTCGTGAGCGGCTTGGCTGGTCACAGGATCGGCTGGCGCGCACGTGGGGATCGCACAAGCGAACCGTCGCCGCTTACGAGCACGGCGACTCGTTGCCGCCTGTCGACCTGCTGGAGTGGATTGAGGCGCTCGCAGCTTCGCGGAGGACTGGAACGTGAAACTTCGTGACGTAGGGGTCGCAACAATCATGAGAGAGCCCATCAACATCGACAGCGAGTTCGCCTCGCTCATCCCGGCTCTATCCAGCGAGGAGCGAGCGCAACTTGAGCGCAACCTCAAGAGCAATGGTTGCCGCGAGCCGCTCGTTGTTTGGGCCGAGCAGGACACGCTCATTGATGGCCACAATCGACTGGAAATCTGCCAGGCGAACGGGCTCGAGTTCACGGTGCGCCTGGTCCACTTCGCCGAGCGCGACGACGCCAAGCGCTGGGTGATCCAGAACCAACTCGGTCGCCGTAACCTCACGCCGGAGTCAATCGCCTACCTGCGCGGCAAGCTGTACCTGGAGGAGAAGAAGGCTCACGGCGGAGATCGCAAGAGCAATGGTTCAAGTTGCCAGAGTGACAACTTGAAAACAGAGAGCCGTTTGGCTGAGCAGTTCAAGGTCTCGCCACGCACCATTAACCGTGACGCCAAGTTCTCTCAGGCCATCGACAAGGTTGCGGACGTCATCGGCGTCGACTTCCGGAAAGAGGCGCTCTCCCGTGACACCAAGGTCACGCGCAAGGACGTAGAGCAGATCGCCGCGCTTCCGCCAGAGGAGATGCCCGAAGCTGTTCGCGACCTGGAGGACCGGGAGCGCGGCGTGCAGCGGAAGCGCCGCCCGCAAGCCAGGCTGGAACTCGTACGCGACGAGGACACGTCGCCGAAGCTGACTCAGGTGGATCAGGTTGTGCGTGATGCCGTCGCTCGCGGCATGGGCAGCGACGAGATCGCCAAAGAGTACGGATTCGCGCGCCACCAAGTGCAGCACAGCAAGAAGAAGCTGGGGCTCACCAAGTACTCCGACACCAACCCGTTGAAGCGGCTGACCGACTTCGCGGTGGAGTTCGACGATTCACTGCGTGACGCGGTGACGATCACTGAGGCCAACTGGGCGAACGCGTCAGCTGATCAGTTCGACGACGCGCTTGAAAAGCTAAACCAACTGAAGGCCACGATTGGCCAGGTTGTTCAGAAATTGAGAAGCCGGAGGGAATCATGAGCAAGCAACACATCAAAGTCCGTGTAAAAGACATCACGCTCGACGCTCGGTATCAGCGCGATCTGGACCAAAAACGCGCGGCCAGCATGGCGAAAAGCATCGACCTGGCACGCATCGGTGTTCCGGTTGCCGTCCGGCGCAAGGACGGGAAGCTCGTTGTCGTCGATGGTCAGCACCGTGTGAGCGCCTTGATGCAGGCTGGCATGGGTGCCGAGCAGATCCTGGTGGAAATCCACGAGGGCTTGACCCTGCAGGAGGAAGCGACGCTGTTCCTCAAGCTGAACGACGGTCGCAAAGCTGTCGGCGCCTACGACAAGTTCCGCGCCGAACTCGTTGCGAAGGACACGACGGCCCTGGAGAT
>CAZFPB010000057.1:0-4391 GCA_964520985.1 uncultured Pseudobdellovibrionaceae bacterium | reverse complement strand
CTGACGTATCGCGCCCGGTCGCGGCTGCCACTCACGGCGGCCCCTGACCTTGTGCTCCCTCTGCTCCGAGCTCTGCCCCACGTGCGGCGGATGGCTCACCCCTGTCCCTTGGCCAGCGCTTCCCTATTGCGCGGCCTGCACCGAAAGACCGCATGACGGACAACGACAAGGCGCGCAAGGTCGTCGAGATTCTGGGCCGGCACAGGCGGCTGGACCTGGCGATGGCGGAGATCCAGGCGGCGGTCGGTAGCGTTTCGCGCCATGCCGTTTTGCGCTTGCTGAGGAACGAAGGCTTCGGCGCTCCGAGCGATTGTCTCGCGAAACGTCGGTTGCCCGCTGATGTGACCCCGCCGGTTCCGACCAGCGGGGTTTCTGCTTTTCAAGAGCCGGCGCCGTCGCAGCCAATCGTGACGCGGCAAAACCAGCGCATCCTGGTTTGCCCCGACGCGCACCACCCCTACGTCGACCGTCGCGCATGGGACTGCTTCCTTGGTGCTGCTGAAGTTCTGCGCCCGGACGTGCTGGTCATCATCGGGGACTTCGCGGACATGTACGCGATCTCGTCGCACCCGAAGCATCCGGCTCGCAAGGTCTCCTTCTCGCAGGAGATTGAGGCGACACAGGCGGCACTGGCTGAACTGCAGCGCTTGGCGATTCCGCGAGTCGCGTATTGCGAAGGAAATCATGAGCAGCGTCTCGAGCGGTACATCACCGCGAACTGCCCGGAGTTGTTCGGCACTGTCGCCGGCATGCGCGACCTGTTGCAAATCGACAAGCGACGCGGCTGGGAGTGGCACCCTTACAAGACGTTCGTCCGAATCGGCCACATGTCGTTCACGCACGACGTCGGCCGCGCTGGTGTGAATGCGCTTCGTCAGACGCTCATCGACTTCGGCGACAACATCGCGTTTGGCCACACCCATCGACTCGGCACTGCCTACGCCGGCACGGTGGACGGCGGAACCCACGTCGGCTTGAACGTCGGCTGGCTCGGCGATGTGACGGCTGTGGATTATCGCCATCAGTTCATGGTCAAGCGCGAGTGGCAGCACGGCTTTGGGCTCATCGACCAGGACGCCGACGGGGTGAGCTGGTGCCAGGCTGTGCCGATCATCAACGGGGTCTGCTCGGTTGATGGGCGCCGGGTGGCCGCATGACCGCCGTCGCGGGCCTTGTCCATGGCAACCGCGTCTACCTCGGCGCCGACTCCGCCTTGAGCTCCAACGAGGCGCTTACCATCACCCGCGACCCCAAAGTCTTTGCCCGCTCGGATGGCATCGTCGCCGGCTACTGCGGCTCGGTCCGCTTTGGCCAACTGCTGGCCCTGACGCCGTTCCCGCGCCGTGGACCGAACCTCGACATCTGGGTACGCCAGGACGTCTGCAAGGCGCTCAGGCAGGCCGCCAGGGACTGTGGCTACGAACTCGGTGACAGCGACCACCAGGACGACTCCCAGGCCCTGCTAGGTGTCGATGGCGAGCTCTACGTCATCGACGTCGGCGCGGTCGCCTGGCGAGCAGCAGACCCGTACGCGGCCGTGGGCTCTGGAGCGGCATGGGCAGCGGGCAGCCTCTACACGAGCACCGGGCGGCCCAGGGCGAGGCTCACCAAGGCGCTGGAGGCTGCTGAGCGGCACTGTGTGAGTGTTCGTGGGCCTTGGGCGTTTGCGGGGACGTGAGTGCGCAACCAACCGCGTCTCTGAACTTTAAGCTTTGACGTCTATTGGCAAGAGCGCTGCGGCGCTTTCTAAGGAGCGATTTAAGCTCCGACACCCGGAAAGGGTTTTGCTGAACTCGGCGCGCGATCGCGCGAAGAAGCGTGGTTTGCCGTTCAACATCACCGAAGAGGGCATCCAGATCCCTGAGCGGTGTCCTGTGCTTGGTGTGAAGCTGGCCCCAGGTACACGGAAATCACGGCGCGCGCTCGCCGCGCCGCGAAGATCTGGAAGCCGATCGCGACCGCCCCGAAGGACGGGACGCGCATTATGCTCCTGCTGCACGATGGCGAGGTCATCACGGCTCGGTGGCGCGAAACGAAGACTGGCCGCCCCTGGATCAACACGAAGCGCGGCTTTTGCTGGGGCGAGTTCACACCGACGCACTGGTCGCCCCTGGTGCGGCCGTGCTGACCCCCGAAGCCATGAGCGAGCGCTGCGCTGCCGCGTTCGACGTACGCGGTGAGAATTCTCGGGCGATTCGTTCGACGATGAAGTCACAATATTCCGGCTTGAGGTCGATTCCCACTGCGGGGCTCTTTCGTGAAAGGGCCGCCAGCATCGTCGTCCCCGAGCCTACGAACGGATCCAACACCACGCCACCAGGTTTGCAGCCAACATCGAGGCAGCGATCAACGAGTTCGCGCGGGTACGGGGCGAAGTGCGCGCCGGGGTTCTCGGGGCGCGCGACGATTCTCCAAATGTCCTCGTCGCCCTTGAGCCCTCGACGGTCGAAGAAATAGCGCGGCCCCTTCGAGAAGATGAAGACGTGCTCGTAGGTTCGCCACGGCCGATCGTGTGCAGTCGGCTCTGGCAATGTGCCGGGGCGTTCCCAAAGGACTGCGCTCCTCAGCGTCCACCCGTCTGACTGGAGCGCTAGAGCAACGCGCCAAGGGATGCCAATCAGCGACTTCCGGGGCAATCCAAGCCCCGGGCCGTCTACTGCCCGGAGATGGCGCCGCATCATCTGTCGACCGTTGTGCTTGTCGTCGCGACCGTGAGGCTTGCCCTTCGCCGAATAGTAGGTGTCCCCGAGATTCAGAAACAACGTGCCATCCTCGGCAAGGGCGCGGTAGACGCCGCGGAACACGGTCTTCATCGCGTCAACGTATCCATCGATCGTCTGCTCGTGGCCAATCTGGCCATCAACTTCGTAGTCGCGCTGCCAGTAGTAAGGCGGGCTGGTTACGACGCAGTCGACGCTCGCGGGAGGCAGGCATTCCAGCGCCGCGCGCACATCACCATTGAGTACACGCCACTGGGCTCCACCCACGCTCCCCTTGAGTTCCCGAACCGTGCTCGACTTGGCCGACGAAGGCGCGACGTGCGCGATGATCGGCGCCGCTGCTTGCGAAGTGGCGTAGTCGGAATGAGCATCAGTCACAGCGTCAGTTGACTGAGCCAAATAACGGTCGAGCGCCGTTTGGCTCACACGAATCTGCCCCGGGGAGCCAACCCGGGTGACGCCGAGTTTCCCCGTTTTTACTGAACGACGAACCGTCGAGACGGAAACCTTAAGGACTTCGGCTACTTCCTGTATCGTGTAGAAGACCGGGCTCACGTTGCGACCCTGTTTTTCTTTGGTGCGCTTGGACATTCTCTGACGGCGCGACCGTTACCACGGATACTCAAAGATGGTCAACGATAATCAGCGGTGATCGAACGCACCGTCAGGAACGTGTAGAACTACGTATCCCGAGCCTGCGTGAACGCCAACTTGCGGGGTCGCCTTTCGATACCCAGTCGTTAGACTGACGTGCTTGTCGCAATAGTATTCCAGCACATCGCTCTCGGTGGTCCGAAACGTGGCAATCGCGCCACACTCTTCCGGATCGCCTTTGCTGTCGTCTAGGTCGCACCAGTCGGGTCCGTCGCACTTCGGTAGCGCGTCGATAACCGCCTGCAACTTCAGCGCGTCCGTGGCGCGAACCCAAAGGCCATCGTCCGCCAGTTCACGCACGGTCCGCCCCTGGCCTGTGATGAAGTACCGCTTCACTGTGTCCTGCCAATCTCATGAAACGCGACCGAGAACTCCTCGGCGGCCGCTTGGTACATGTCATCCAGGGAAAACTCGGCCGACAGCAACTCGCCTCGGACTCGGATAACCATGGAGCCTGAATCGTTCCGATAGAGCCAAACGCCGCCGTGCTGGTTGACGTAGGCAGCGATGGGCCACACTTCTGGAGGCTCCGCAATCAGCTCACCGATGCGCCGTTCCAGGTTCTCGGCGTGTTGCTCGGCTAGCTTTCGCGACAGGACGGCGCCGGCGATTTCGGCTTCCGCTTCGTCGGCCCGGGCCCATTCGCCGCCGGTGGATTCGTGATTGTCGCCGTCGCTTGTGATTTCGTACCGCTTCACGTTCCCGCCTTTCCGTCGATGGCGTCCAGGATGCGGATAAGCGCCAAAACTGGCACTGACCCGCTTATTTGGCGGTAGTTGTTTGCGGAAACCAGGGCTCCTCGCAACGGTTCCGCCGCCTTCCTCGCAGCAGTGAGGGTGTCCACTGCCGAGGACAATTCACCAGCGAGCGCATCGTGGCGATCAATTTGATCTTCTGACCCCATGCCCTCGCCAATGGTGTAGCCCAGACGGTTGAACTCATCGACCTTCTCTCGCCCTGTCGTCATCCCATCTCCTCGCCACAATCGGCGGCCATGCGTTCGAATTTGGCGATCCA
>CAZFPB010000056.1:0-4394 GCA_964520985.1 uncultured Pseudobdellovibrionaceae bacterium | reverse complement strand
CGGCAAGAACGTCTCCTGGGTCGCTGAGTCGTCCGGGCACATCGCCGAGAACTACAGCGAAGGTGCCGACGCTGCGAACTTCGGCAGCGACGCACAGGCGGCTGCAACCCTGGGCTGGGGCCTCTACCGCGCGCCCATCCACGTCACCAAGCTGGCGATGGACACGGCGGCCACGGCTGGAAGCCCGCTCGGTAACCGCGTTCTCTGGGGCCGCAACATCGTCAACGCCGCGTCGGCTCTGGCTGACCTGATTGAGGACGACCTCTTCGACGGCGCTGGCACCGGCACGCTCATCGCTGGCCTGGACGTTGCCATCGGCGACGACACGAACACCTACGCGACGATCGTGCGCGGTTCGAGCGCCTACTGGCAGCCGTACGTGGTCGACCCCGGCGTTGCGACGGACATCAGCTTCGCGCAGATCCGAACCGACCTCGGCTCGATCTTCGACGACTCCGGCGAAGTCCCCGACCTCGCGATCTGCGGCACTGCGGTCTTCAACAAGGTGGCCGGCCTCTTCGACGGCAACCGTCGCTGGAACGTGGTCAACACGGCCCGCGGCGCCATCCAGCTCGACGCTGGCTACGAGGGCATCGAGGTCGACGGCTGCATGTTCGTGAAGGCGAGCAAGGCCACCGCGAACCAGATCTACTACGTCAACAGCAACTACGTGCACATCGAGACGCTTCCGAGCGCCGACGTGCCGCAAGAGCTGCTGAGCGACATCCCGGTCGACGATGGCTTCGGCTCCGTCCCGCTGGACATGACCTTCGAGATGCTGGCCAAGACCGGCCCGAGCTCGAAGGGCGAGGCGCTCGCCACGTGCCAGCTCGTCGTCAAGCGCCCCAACGCTTGCGGCGTCCGCAAGAACGTCAACGCGTAAAGGAGGCCGGACCATGGATGTTCGCAAGACACCTGACAACGTGGCCTACGCCCTTGTCGCTGCCCACAACCAGCGCATGGTCGACGGTATTTCGACGTTCTTTCACCTGAACCGGACCGAGCTCACCAACTCGTCTGACTACCGCGCGCCGACGGTGACGCGACTGTCGATTTCTTCGGCCACCGCAACCGACGAGACCACTCTGGTCACGATGGTCAACGAGCTGAAGTCCGACATCAACACGCACTTCGCCGACACGATTGCGCACAATACGGCTGTTTCCTCGGCTGTGGCGACCGCTACGGCGACGAACGCAGCGACCGCAGTCACGCTCGTGAATGCGCTCAAGTCGGCTTACGGCACGCACCTGTCCGCGTCGAACGTGCACTACACGAACGACTCGACCAACACCGTGTCCGCCGCCAACGCGACCGACCAAGCGACGGCCATCACGCTCGCGAACGAGATGAAGACCGACTTCAACGCTCACGTCGCGAGCGCCCCGGCCGGCACGTTCATCAACCTCGTTGACGCCTGATGCTTCAGTTCAACCAGACCAAGAGCGCTCTGAAATGGGCCATGGGTGGACAGGTTTTTGCCTGCGAGCCCTGGGGCAGCGTGGATCTCGATCCGGAGCAGGTCGCAGCGTGCAAGCGACGCGGCCTGCCTCTCGCCCCGACCCCAATCGACCCGGAAGCCCGGGCGACGATGCGTTTGGCCGAAGAGCAGGAGGAGGCGTCGAAGGGCGCTCTCCAGGCGCTCAGGAAAGAAGCGGACGACGCTGGCGCAGCTGCAAAGGCAGCCAAAGCCCAAGCGGACGCCGCACTGGTTGAACTGGACGCAGAGCGCGGGAAGAACCGGCTCCTTTTGGAGCAGGCGACCAAGCTCAAGCGGCGCATCGACGAGCTCGAAGCCGACGCCAAGGCCGCCGAGCAGCTGATCCAAGAGACCAGCAAGGCCGCAGCCGAGTCCGAGGCCAAAGCCATCAAGGCTGAGGCGCTGAGCAAGAAGAAGCCGAAGCCTGACTGATGGCCTTCACCGATACCCAGAAAGACCAAATCCGGCGCTATCTGGGCTACCCGGCAGCGTTCCGTGACCAAAACTATCAGCTGGAAAGCATGATGGACACGGTTGGGGCAAACGCAGTCGAGCAGGCTTCGGTTGAGGCGATTCTGACCGAACTCGCCACGGTGGACGCCGCAATCGCGAGTTCTGGTCTCACCACGTACGAGACGGGGCCGCTCAAGGCCGTTGACGAGATCGAATTTCACGCGCCTGGCGCCTCATCGTCCACTGACTCGGTGAGCGCCATGAAGCGCGCCCGAATGCTGGTCGAACGGCTCCGGCAACGCTTCGGTGTCCCGCTCGCCGGTGACTACTTCGGAACCGGGCGAGCGATCGGCATGATGATGGCCCTCGGATGACCGAACCAACCCTGTTCGTTGCCACGCCGCTCCATGACGGCAACGTGCACCACCTCTACCTGGCAGGCGCGCTGCAGGCCATGGCGGCATTCCCCGGCCGCATCCGGTTCGATGTCGTGGTCAGTTCGTTTCTGCCCAAGAGCAGGGATGCGCTGACTGCCCGGTTTCTTGAGTCCGGCGCGTCACACATGCTGTGCGTCGACTCGGACATCGGGTGGACGGCGGAACACGTGAATGCGCTCCTGGCCACCGGGAAACCGTTCATCAGCGGCGTCTACGTCAAGAAGACGGCCAGTCGCGAAGTCCCGGCGCTTGTCGCTGAAGAGCGTGATGGGCTGCTCCGGTGCGAATACGTGCCGGGCGGGTTTCTGCTGCTGGCTCGCGAGGCAGTGCAGGCAATGGCCGAGCACTACGCCGGCCTGACCTACGAGGCTGATGGTCGGCGCCAGGTTGCACTTTGGCTGCCCATGATGCGCGACGCCTACGACAGCGAGGACATCTCGTTCTGTCGACGGTGGACCGAGATGGGTGGCGAGATCTGGATGCATCCGGGCGTTGTCCTGAAGCACGCCGGGGCTGCTGTGTATGAGCCGAGTGGTGAGCTGAATCTTCGTTGGCAGTGACGCATGAAACGCAAACCCCGCATCGTCCCCGAGTTCCAAGCTCGCATGAAGACGCCGCGCTGCGGTTTCGTCCACGGCGACGACTTGGAAATCGAAGTCTGGCAGTTGTGGTGTCGCCGCGCTGACGACAGCGACGACGCGCCACTGTGGCAGACCTCCGCAAAGCCGGGTTCGTGCGCAAGGCCAAGCGATGACCGGGCTAAGCGACTACGTAGAGATTCGGCCGCATCGTATTGCAGCCAACGCATCGAGTTTGCGGGATGGCCTGGGCAAATCGAGCGCGGGTGGGGTCGATTACTGTGTCTATGTCGAACAGCTGTAAGCCCTTCTGGGCCGTGAGAACACCAAGCTCTGCAGCTGTTTCAAAGCCAATCAGCAGCAGTTGCGGTTCATGGGCAGTGTCATTGTACACAGCATCAATGAGCCGATGGATTGTCGCGAGGTTGATTTCCATAGCGCGACAGTAACATGACCATCGCTGACGACATCAAAGTCCTCGCCCGCAGCATTAGAGCAATCCCCGGCCAGTTCGGGCTACGGCCGCACCGGGTGTATTTGGTGACGGCGGAGTGGACCGGCATCTACTCCGGCGACGGGCAACGAGTCGAAGACGAGGTTGAAATCACCGAGTCCGACAACCAGCCGCCGAAGGTGCGCTGGCTGACCGACGACGAGATCGCGGTCGGAAACGGCGCAATCTCGAACGGAACCATCGAGATTGGCCCCATCACATCCGAGTTCTCTGGCGGTGGCATCACCATGGCCGAGCTCCGGGCGTCGACCATCGATGCCGGCGGGACGGTTGTTCTCCGCATCGTCGGCACCAAGTATCCGGAAGGCGCCTTCTATCGCCTCACCGAAGTGCGCGCTGACCGGGTTATCCATTGGAAGCTTCGGGCTGCGCCAATCACAGCACAGGTTGAATGAGCGTCGGCGAGCTGTACCAGGGAATCGGCGGGACCAACTTCCCGCTAGACCCTGAAGACTTCGCTGACTCGCTCGCTGCGCTTGACCCGACTCGCGATCGGCTTCTCGAGCTGTTCGCGGCTGCCATCAATCACGAGTTCGGTGACGTCTGGGCCCAAGCGCTGGCGGCACTGCCGCCGAAGCATCGGCTAGAGGCGACGTTCCCGGTCCAGGACAAGCTCCCGTTCGAGCCCAGCGCTCAGCTGATGGGCCAGCGCAAGACGGCGTTCCCGCTGCTCTGCCTGCATAGGACCGGCAGCCCGACTTACGAGGAGTTCCTGATTGATCAGGTGCAGGTGCGCCAGCAATGGCTCCTACATTACGTCCTCGGCCCGCTCGACATCGAAGGCGTACGCAAGGTCGCCGATATCTGTCAGGGCATCGGCAAGCTCATCGCTCTGGTCATTCGCCAGCGTGGCCACGTGGCTTACGAAGACGGCGCTCTGCAGTTCTTCCCAGGAACCGGCGGCCTCTCGTCGGTTCGCCTGGTGAACCAAC
>CAZFPB010000055.1:0-4436 GCA_964520985.1 uncultured Pseudobdellovibrionaceae bacterium | reverse complement strand
CGGAGCCTTCGGTGAGGGCGAGTTGGATCATGTTGCGGCGTAGCCAGCGGGCGAGCGAGATGAGGTCGTTGCCGTCGCGGTAGTGGATTTGGCGGTGTTCGCATGTGTGCCTCACCCAGGTTGCGAGTGTTCCGTGTAGTTCGTCGGCGGCTTCGGATGCGCCGATGTGGAATGGCATTCGTGAGCCGGGTTTTTGTCGTCGTGGTTTGCCCATGTTGGATTTTTGGATTCGGGCTTGTCTGGTGACGGTGACGGCGAGTTGGTCGGCGAGGTTGGGGATGGTGCCGAGCGCTTCGGTGAGTTGGCGTTGGTCTTCGCGCGCGAGGTAGAAGTCGATGCTCATCCGTGCCTCCGTTGGTGGTATCCGGGGTAGTAGTCGCCGGGGTCGTTGTTGCCGCTGTGGATGACTCGTAGGTGTCGGGTGGGTTCGGGTGGTTTGGTGTGGGTGATGCCGTCTTGGCAGTCGTCGCAGAGGTTGCTGGTGGCTGAGGTGTGGAGCGTGATGTTGCAGACCTGGCACATGGGTTGGCTCATTGCTGGTCCCCGCTCTCGTCATCCAGGTATGCGAACGGCGGCTTACCCTCACGCAGCCTGTCCAGGATCCGCAGATGCCCGCGCATGGCGTCCTCTTCCGTGGAGTAGCGCTCCATCTCGTTGTTCCAGGGTTCGCCGAATGTCATGGTTTCGAAGATGATCGGCACGCCGGTGTAGTGGTCGTGGTCCAGTCCGAGCCAAACGGTGGAGATGGTGATGTCGCCAACGACGTTGCGGGCTACACGCTGCTGCGTGCCCCATTTGTACTTAGTGCCGTACTTGTCTTTGTTGTGCCAGTCATCCGGCAACGGTTTTCCGTCACGGTCGTAGTAGTCGGTCACTGCTGGTCCCCGCTTTCAAGCTCAGGCTGAATGACTTCGGCGTCGATGGTTTCGGGGTCTCGCGGCGTGATGTCTTCGCCGTCGTTGCCCCACTCGCTGAACAGCAGTGCGGTGGTGTTGGTGTGGTGCGCGTAGACGGTGCGGGTGGTGTCTACGTGTCCGTCGCTGAGGTAGGGGCTGAGCATCGGGTAATCAGGCGAGTGCCGGAGGTTCGCGGGCAGGACGTACAGGTTGAGTTCGGACCATCCGCATTCGGATTGGATGGCTACCGGCATGTCGTCGGGGAGGTTGGCGATGGCTTGTCGTAGTTGTGCGACGTTCATTGCTGGTCCTCCACGGTGATTTTGGCTCCGATGGCGTTGGCGTATCGGGTGAGGTTGGCGAGGTTGGGGCTGTAGCGGCCGCTCTCGAAGTTGCAGATGGCGCCTGGTGTGAGGTGGAGTTGGTGGGCGAGTGCGGTTTGTGTGAGGCCGCGGGCTTTGCGGATGGCGACAAGCTGGGCTAGAAGGTTGTCGCCGTGCATGGTGCTCACTGGTCGACCTCCGCAGCGTCAGCAGCAGCGAGAAGCGCGGCGGCGAGTGAACGTGCACCTGTGGGTTCGCACGGAAGGGAAACCTCCGTCACGCCGATTCGCCCATCCGACTTGCGAATCGAAACCTCGCCTTGGCGGTCAGGCTCTCCGTGCCAGGTTTGGTTTACCGGCCACGCCAACGTTTCGCAGTCCCACCGGAGTGTCGCTTCGGGCAGTCCCACGCATTCGATCCGGGCGGCCTTGAGTGCAGCGAGGATGGTCTCAGCTATGCCCTCGGGAGTCGGCCACGCTTCCAGGTCCCACTTGATCGCTTCCTTGATGACGGTTTCGATTCGCTGGTTCATGCGGCTGTCTCCTTGTGGTAGTCCCGGCATGCGCATTCGCAGCAGGCCCAGGTGTGGTGAAATTCGGTCAAGCCGAGTCGGGTGTAGCGGGTGGATTCTTTGCCGTGATCGTCGAACGGGTGACCGCACTGGCAGGGGCTCATTCGGGCCTCGCTACGTCGTCGTGCCAATGTCCGCAGGGTGGCGCCTGTCCGCGTTGGTGCAGGTCGCCGTTCGGGTCTGGGTAGCCAAAACAACAGTGGGAGCTGTGTCCTGTGGGGTGGGTTTGAATCCAGCACTTGCAAGGGCCTGAGAGGTCTTGTGCGGGTTGGGGGTGTCCGGATGTACCCGGAGTGGCTTCTGATGCGTCTCCGTGGACGTGAGGCGTGTCAGGCATGGCCGATTGACTTCATGTTGGCAACCCGATTCACTGCCGCGTTCAGTCGCCGCTCCAATTGCGCATCGCGGGCGTCCTCGCGGGCCTCACGCTCAGCCGGCGTTTCACTCTCGGTGCGTTCACGCCGGATCGCGCGGGCTGCGTCGACCAGATCCTTGGGCAGTGGCCGAAACCCTGATCCGTTGTCGGCGTACATCTTCGCCACACCCTTGAGCACGTCGGCGGCGTCGAGTTTCCAGTGGGCGATCTGCTCGGCCCACGCTTCGACGGTGGCCCGGTTCGGTTGGGGGAACCAGGGGTCGTAGGCGGCGCACTTCGCGAGGGCCTGGGTAGCTGTCTGTCGGTAGTTCACTGTCCGATCGCCTTCCGCTCGTCGGGGCCCTGGTCATCGCCGAGCGCGAGCCAGCCCAGGACTTTCGCCTCACCGGCGCTGGGGTTGTTGGGATTCCGGTCATTGCCGGGAAGGGGGGCGCTGAGCCAGCAGTCACCGTTGAGCCATGTCGTCGGCTGCTTGGTGAACCTGTCCACTCGGTTCGGGTCCTGGGCGTAGCGGATAGCGCCGGCGATCAGGTCGTCCTTGCTCGCTCGTTTGCACGCCCGCCTCCACGCTTCGAGAGCGGCTTTCTTGGAGTCCTTGCGCGGGTAGTGCTGCCACCACTCTTCGAACGCTTCGGGGTAGATGGTTTTGAAGGTGTCGGGGTAGTCGTCTTCAGTGACCGCGATCGCGGTGACGTCTGACCCGTCAGGGTCGGACAAGTCTTTACTTGCCCCTGTTCCCCTGTTCCTCTGTTCCCCTGTTCCAGGCGCGACACTCTCGCGAGGGCTCGCGACACTCTCGCGAATCGTTGAGGACTTGTAATCCATTGTGCCGTCTGGCCTGGGGAAACGCCCTTTGCCGGGCTTGTCGATGCGTTGGATGTCTTCCCACCATGAGATGTACAGCAGGTGAGTGGAATCGGCCTCGTAGCGCCACACCAAACCTGCTTGGTTGAGGCGGGAAATGGCTTCTGACACCCTCGCGACGGTCTCGCGAGGGTTCGCGAGCATGTCGCGAGGGAACACGTCGCCGACGATCAGCGCGACGTCGTCCTTGCCGACACCGTTGTCATCGACGTAAGACTCGAGTCCCTTAAGTACGAGGCGCGCGTCCCAGTCGACGGACGCGATGCGACCGGACCTCCAGAACTCCGGTTTGGTCGACCTAATCCTCATGGCCCTCCTTTGGGCTTGGGCAGTCGGGTTTGCATCCCGGGTTCCATGTGGTGTCGGGGTGAAATTCGTCAAGCCCGCTCGGGGTGTATGCCGGATCGGCGTCGCCGTCGTGTTCCGGGTTGGTGGCGATGAGCTCCCGGTACACCTCGGCCTGGTGGCGTCCGGTCCGTCGAGCGATGATGTAGGCGCGGTTCCAGCACTCGTCGCAGGCGCTCATCGCTCACCGTCCCGCAGCCATGCCTCTGTCTTGGCGCCGACGCGGCGGGCCCGGTACTCGTCGAGCGGTCGAGTCCATACGCGGCCGAACCATGCCCACGCGTCGTCCCATCGCATGCACAGCCAGCCGCCGCCGTAGATGGCACCGTTGATGGCGCCGCACAGGATCCAGCCGAGTGGTACGGCAACAGGTTTGAGCAACTGGCGGGTCATGGGATCACCCCACGCGCTTTCGGCCTGGGGTAGTCCTTGTATTCCTCGGCGAAGTCGGGATCAAGCGCCGCAACGTCGTACAGCTCTTGGCAGGCCGCACAGTCGACGGTGTCGTCTATCGGTATGCCGCTGCCGATGACGATGCAGTAGCGGGCTGCGGGGTTGTGGGCGGTCATCGCTGCACCTCGCTCCAGCCAGACACCCAACGGGATCGGATCTCGTAGTCATCTTCGGGATACTTCGTGCGCTTGACGTCTTCGGCCGCTTCGCGCAGCCGGTACGAGTCGAGCGTCACGACGGCTCCGGGGTAGCCGTCATCGGGCCGTGGCGGATAGGCCACGACGACGCCCCACTCGGCCGCGAGTCCTCCGAGGGCTTTGTCGATCTCAGCGGCCACATGGGCCTCAAAGTCGTTCAGGTCGCCACCTTGAAAGTCGCACTGACCAGATCGGGTGCCCTGGCAGTAGGAGAATCCGTCGTCCAGGTTGAGGATGCGTCGATGCTTGCGCTGCACGTCGGCGATGAGCTGGATGGGATTGTCATTCGCCATGTTCGACTCGATCCGCTTGGTTGTGCGAGAACAGTTGCGTGTGCCGACCGCACGCACATCCGGGAGTGCAGCGGTATCCCTGAGTCGTCATCGCCTACCGCTCCTCCACATGGTTCCG
>CAZFPB010000054.1:0-4533 GCA_964520985.1 uncultured Pseudobdellovibrionaceae bacterium | reverse complement strand
GACCGTAAGAACATGTTGGCACCCGATGCAGGCGAACCGCCCATCGAGGCCGAAGAGGAGACGACCGCGCTACCTGCCTGTTCGTAAGGAGGTATCCGAGAGCGGTGCAGGTGGGGTCGTCGTAGTGGGCAGCGTCGCAACCCGAAGCGGGAGCGTTGTGGCCTGCCGCCGAGGCCAGGGTCTTGTGTAGCTCATGCCTGCGCGATGCGGTCTGGTGACCGCACGTGCGCGAGAGCCCACACCCTATGCAAAACCACGGGTCATCGCGGGTCATCGCGGGTCATCTCCAACCACCAATCAACGACACTTTCGCAGCCAAAAAGTGCGCGGCCGCTCATCAGTTTGGCTGCTGAAGTTTGTGTCGAATTAATCACCCGTTTGCTGCCCTCCTGAGGTCCACTTGGATCTGCTTCACCTGGCGGATGATCTCGTCGTCGACCGCCCGAAGCTCCTCAAGCTGAGGGGTGACCAGCATGTCGATCCGGTCATCAATGCGCTCGTCGATGCGCTCCAGGTGCTTCCGGAAGTCCTTGGCCAACTCGTCGGCGCCTCGGACGAACATCTCCCGGCAGTACCGCCGGAGCAGGCGCATGGTCGTGCGGTAGTTGGGGCGCCCTTTGCCCTCACTCACATCGACAACCAGCGAGACCCCTAGAGCTCGTTCCTTGGCTCTCAGCACACGCAGCAGCCGACGGGCGCGGTCCTTGGGTTTGCCGCGCCACCCGAGCTTCGCAGCGGCCTCCGACGGTGAGAGGTACTCGTCGGCCCCGCTCATGCCGGCTCCTGGCTGAGCTTCTCACGCACCTTCGCCGCCGCAGGTGACATCTTCCGGTAGAGCTTCCGCCAGACGCCGTGAGCGCGACCCAGGGTCCATTCCGCCTGGTCGCTCCAACGCCGGACAACCTCCGGATGACCTTGCTCCTTCGGCTTGGCACATGCCTCCAGCAGGTCTTCCAGTTCGCCAAAGTCGGAGGCCAGCCGAAGGGCCACCGGTGCCAGCTGCCCGAGAGTGCCGCCAACGCCGAGCGGGAATGCACTGTAGCCGTTGCGCTCGTCGCCAGTGCGCATGTGGCCCGTGTAATGGTCACGCAGGATCCCGCGGCAATAGACCGGCAGTGTCTGCCAGACCTTGCCAAGCTGGCGAGCGCGCTCAACCGCAGCAGGGTCACCCCTCCACTCGGTGGCGTCCGACGTTGCTGCGACAGGGCCGCCGCGCTCCAGAACGGCAATCTGCCCACCTAGCGACGACCGGTCCCCAAGCTCCTTGTCTGCGCACTGAAGGTACCAGTCGATGTTCGCGTCGTAGTGTTTCATTGGGCAACCTCGATTCCTGAAAGAGAAAGACAACGCTCCACAAAGGCATCCAGTCGGCCTGTCTCGGACAACCAGTCCGCTGGGTCTTTGGTCCCTTTGCGCAGGTTGCAGACCAGGCAGCCAGGAACGACGTTCCACTGGCTAGTGTCGCCGCCGCGGGACACCGGGACGACGTGCTCTAGGTGAATCTCGCGGGACTTGCCGCAGTAGGCGCACACACCGTCGAACATCGCCCGGAGCTTGAACCACTGCGCCGTGGTCAGTGTCCCGGTGGCTCCGCGCCAAGTCGCCCGGATGTTGTGGCGGTGAACCTTGTCCTCTGGAGCCAGAGCTCCACGCACATGGGACCGGCCTAGCTTCAGCCGTTCATCGTATTCGATTCCAACAAGCCGCCGCTCCCACTCAGCGTTCACCTCGTCTTCGTCGAAGCGCATTTCGGTGACAACCATGCCGGTGACCATCCGCTCTCCCATAGGCACGTAGCCTCGCCTTGGTTTTCGCTCGGACGAATTTGCAGAATCATTCCCACTCATGGCATTCTCCCGTTCCGGAACACGGACTGGGGAATCTCGGTCGACGAAGCGCTCACCTGGCCGGGTGGGCGTTTTCGTTTTTCTAGGGTTTGCCTGCCATCGCGTCGCGCTTTGCTGTCCAGCGCTCGATCGCTTTCTTCGCCGCCTCGACTGGGCATTCCAGCAGGGCGTTTTCCGCAAAGCGGCGCCTGTTCACTGCCCGGCCCCATGATGACAGTTCAGCGAACCAGTGGATGCCGTGAAACACGAGCGAGGCGTGATGCTCCATGTCCGGGTGGTTGCATATCGCGCTGTGATTCCAGTCAGCTATCAGGCGATAGGCTGCGCGGACTTTGTATGCGTGTTGGCGCTTCATCGCTCGCCCCACCTTTGCTCTCTCATCGAAGCCAAAAACGCCAAAGCCTCGCAGCGCCGGTGATACCCGCGACGGCGCAGGTACTGATAGCGAAACTCGTAACGCAGACGAGCTGCGCGGCGGTTCCTCACGCGGCGTTTGCGGTGGTTGATGTAGGCAAGATCGCGGCGGATGAGTGCGAGGAACGCGGCCAACGGGTCGCTCATTGGAACTCCGCGTAAGCCGCATCCAACCGTTCGCGCAGGTACTCACGAATCGAACTCGGATCGAGCTCGTAGCGCTGGAAGGTCTGCAGCGAGACGCCGGCTTTGCCTGCTACCTGGACCATGGGGATTCGTGCTCGGGTGCGGGCTTCTTTCCGCGGGTTGATGGTGGGGGCGCTTGTGGTGGTGGGCATCTGGTCCTTCTCTCGCTGTTAGTTTTCCGGAGCACTCGCCAACTTCGCCAAGCCAACGGCGATGTATTCGAGTGCCACTGTTTGCTTCCCAATGACCTGGCCAGCGGCCCCATCCGCAGTCCAGTCGGCGTTCTTGGACATTGCCGTGTAGGCTTGCTCCAAGCTGTCGTAGTCGCCGCGCCCGAAGTACATGAGCGCCTCGAACTCCAACGCGCCTTCCAGGCCGAGATCTCTGACCGCCCCCATCGCGCGCAACCTGGTCTCGTCCTCCCAGTCGTTGTGCGAAGCCCTCGCCATGGCTCGGATTACGTGGGTCAGTTGCTCTTGTGAGATGTGTTTGATCATTGGTTTTCCTCCCATTCAGGCGCTCGTGTCGCCTCATCAGCAATTGAGCCGTAGTGGTCCAGCTGGTCGTCGAACCTGGTCAGCTCCGCGTTGAAGTCAAGCTTCACCAGACCGGTCGGGCCGTTGCGGTGCTTGGCGATGTTCACCTCGCACACACCAGGCTCGGCACAGTTGTCCTTGGTGTAATACTCGTCTCGGTACAAGAAGAGGATCCCGTAGGCGTCCTGCTCCAGGCTTCCAGACTCGCGCAGATCCATCATCTGCGGGCGCTTGTCAGGGCGCTCCTCACACTTTCGGTTCAGCTGCGACAGTGCCATCACTGGCGCACGGAACTCCTTGGCGATGCCCTTCAAGCCCGCCGAGATGTCGGACACCTCGTTCTCGCGTGAACGCCCCGGCTTGTTCGTTGGCTTGATGAGCTGCAGGTAGTCGATAGCGATGAGCCCGATCTCCGTGCCTTCGCCATGAATGGCGCGAAGCTTCCTGACCTGCCTCCGAATCGACGCCCGGAGCTGTGCGATGGTCTGTCCGCCGTTGTCGCCGATGTAGACCGGCAGCCTTGACAGCGCCGACGCCGCCCTCAGGATGCTGTCGTACTCATCGTTCCTGACGGTGCCGCGAATGATTCGGTTGACCGGGACGCCGCTACGGAGCGAGATGGCGCGCTGTCCAACTTGGCGCTCTGGCATCTCGAGGCCCATGAACAGGCCAATCTTCCCGTGCTTCTCGGCCACATCGATAACCGACTCCAGCGCGTAGGAGGTTTTGCCCATGCCCGGACGGGCCGCGACCACATACATGTTCTGCGACAGCCATCCGCCGAGGATCCGGTCGACCGAGCGCCAAGCAGTAGGGGTTGCCCCCTGTACAGGCTCACCGCGACGGCGGGACGCCATCTCGTCCAGGATGACCTTCATCAGGTCACGGATCGCGAACTCCTGTGCCTGCGTGACGTCAGCGCCAACAAGGTCTTGGATCTCGTCCGCCTTCCGTCGTGCCCACCGCGCCGTCTCGATTGGCCCGAACGACTCGGCCACCGCGGTCTGACACGCGGCCACCATGCGACGAGTCAGCGCCAGGTCGACGAGCTTCTTGGCATGGAACTCCACCTGGGCGACGGCGGGGGTTTCTCCGATGAGCTGCGCCAGGTACGGGGTCCCGCCGATCTGGTCGAGCCGGCCGGTCTCCCGGAGACGTCCTGCGACGCTCGGAAGGTCCACCGGAGCACCCTCATCGTCGAGGCTCGTAATCGCCTCCCAGACGCGTCGGTTCGAGTCGGCAAAGAACACCTCGTCCTGGTCGCCAAACACGCTCCTAGCGGCATCCAGGGTACCGGAATCGAGCATCGCTGCGGCAAGCAGCGCGCCTTCGGTGTCCAGGTCGGCGATCGGCTGTGAGCGACTCATGACGCCTCCGGGGTTTTGAGGGCAGCCTGGAGGCGGGCCAGGTTCGCTTGTTTGCGGGCTTCGGCTGCGGCTCTGGCGGAGGCCAGTTCGGCGGGCGGCGGAGTCGCGGCGCTTGAAGCGCCCAGGGCCTTCGCAATCTTGTCGAGTTCGCCGTTTTCAGCCTTCGTTTTGATGTCCCCTCGG
>CAZFPB010000053.1:2500-4574 GCA_964520985.1 uncultured Pseudobdellovibrionaceae bacterium | reverse complement strand
AGTAATGTAATCCACTCCCACAACCATAAATCATATCCGCCTCCTCTCTATGATAAGAGGCTGCATATGTTAAGGGTGAGAGAAGGCAGTGGATTGGACGCCTTTGAATATGTCGAGGAGTATCCACGGCGTTTGTTTGGAGTGGAGGCCGAGCTTGAATTCAAGCGGCCATCCAAAATCGCACGAGGCAAGTACGCTAAAATGGTTCAGGATGCATTAACCACGAGATTTGCTATCATTAAACACGACGGCAGTCTTTCCGGCACATCCGAATCCCAGGGACCAGGAACAGGCGGGGAGTACGGGTTCGAGATTGTAACCGGTCCATGCGACCTGGAGAAGCATCGCGCTTATTGGCCACGGCTTGTCATGGCCGAACGATATAAGGATCTCAGGGCTTGGGACACGGAGACCTGCGGGCTTCATGTCCATGTTTCCAGAGAAGTCCTAACCACGCTGCAAGTGGGTAGAATTCTTATGTTTGTTAACCACCCGGATAACAAACAATTCATCCAGAAAATTGCCGGAAGAAACGAGGCAAAGTATTGTAAGTATTTCCCTAAGAAGCCTTCGGATTCGCTTCATCCAGAGACTGGAGATTACAATGAGAAACGACGGGTTGCAGTGAACGTGCAAAACCCAGGGACGATCGAGTTCCGTATTTTTCGAGGAACCATCAATCCAAAGCATATCATACGCAATATCGAGTTCTGCGATGCACTGTGCGATTTCGCCCACCCTGCTTCCAGGTCATTCCGCGATTCCCACGACCCCTTTAAGTTCATCGAGTTCGTCGCGAATGCCAGAGCATCGATGGTGGTGGGTAATAAGGCAGTCAGCGTCAAGAAATGGCCGCTGCTCCATGACTGGTTTGTTTATATCGAAGCCATTCCAGCGCCAAAGAAACCAGATCCCAAGTACCTCTTGACTCAAGAAGCCAAGGAAGCGGAGGAAGAATACGGCGAGAAAAGCAAATACACGCCTCCATTAGAAAAGGCCCAATACTCTATCGGCATCAAATAACCACCAACCAACCCACCTATATGTGCATAATGATCCAGAAGCCAGCAGACATCAAACTCACGACCGAGATCTATCGGGAGTGCCAGCTCGACAATCCTGATGGGGTTGGAATTGCTTATGTTGACGAGAACATCAACAAGCTCGTTGTAGTCAAAGATTTGATGGATTTTAAGACATCATTGCCATTGATTCAGGGCTTGGAGGAGCGCGAGCTTCTTATCCACTTCCGGAAGTCTAATCGAGGCATGACCGATCAGCCTAATTGCCATCCGTTCCTCGTGGAATTGACGGATGAATACGCCCACATTCAGTTCGCAATTGCGCACAATGGCACCCTGCCATGGATGAGCACAAACATCAGAAGCGATACCCGTTGCTGGGTGGAGGACATCACCCCGGCGCTCCAGCAAAACCCATGGCTCTTTGATCAGGAATATAATCGAGCACTCCACACACGTTGGATGACCAGCGCCAATAAGATTATCATCTGGAGGTGGGATGCGCAGGATAAGATCCTGACGAAACACATCCTGAATGAGAACGAAGGTAACAAGAACCATGGTTGCTGGTTTTCGAATTATTCATGGAAAAGTTTGGTGCGCGTTCCATATGGTTACGCTTCAGATTACGATAGTGATCATCTAAATGGGATGTGGAAAGAAACCCCATACGCCAAGAAGCTCCTTGAGATGAAGCAAAAACAAGCCGAGTTCGACATGGCGCACGGGAAGGTGACGAATAACGGTAAGGTTTTAGCGCTGACCAGCGCGTTCGAGAAGGAACAGGCCGATCGCATGGCCGCTGCCGCCGACACAGAATACGGTGATGATGCCTCACCAAGCGATGACTTCGCAGTAGGACTTATTCACCTCAACCGCAAGGAAAAGAAGGATATCTATCGCTTCACGTCCGACCTCAAGAAGCTGTATGAAAAGGCCGGCATGGGACAATGGACAAAGGGCTTGTCGATGCGTGAACAAGTCGAATGGGCCAGAGAGCAATGTCGTTACATCAAAGGAGCCAAGAATCTAAAGGCTGTCGATATTGATAA
>CAZFPB010000053.1:0-2400 GCA_964520985.1 uncultured Pseudobdellovibrionaceae bacterium | reverse complement strand
CTTCTACGGGTATTCACGAGTACCAAGATATCGACCGGCATTGCCAACCGATTACAAGGTGCGTGTTCGGTATCCGAATGGACAAATCTTCTCAGATGGCGCGCCTCACAAGACATTAGGCTCTGAAGCAGAATTATATAAGAAATCGCTACTCAAGCTTCCGAAGCAGTTCGAGATCTATCGTTATGTGTTGGATGAGTTTGATGACGATGACGCAGAAGCAATCTCTGGTGAAACTCCGCTAGCTAATCGATTGCCGATGAATCCATTCTTTAGTAAAGCGCTACCTCTGCCATGAAATATATTTGCTTACGCGATCCGATGGAACCATGGCGATTGGGTGATATTATTTCGAAACACATTCTATCATCCCAAACCATATCCGAGATACTGATCGGCGAATTTTCCGTTTACACCACAATTAAGTTATGGTTCCAATCTTCACTATCATTTCCATTATGGATTAGGAATGGCGACAGCGGCATTGGGTCGCTATCAGAAGGCATCCATGCCGCGTTAAGTATCTATCGCCCAATGAAAGAGGGTGATTACATAGCATTAGGAGGTACTCAGGCGATATTGGGTATGCATGGTGTTGTGGGCTGCTTGGAGGTTAGCTCTTTAACGCATACGATAATGCCGGCATATCACACCCTGCTTCCTCCGCAGAAGAGGTTGTGGGGTGTGCTCCACCCCGAGGATTTCGCACCTGGCCCAGAACCTGATGCCGCGTTGCCCGATCCCCCATGGGGAATGCCGAAATGGGCTAAAACGAAGGTTTATCAAACTTCCCCTTTATATGGCTCTTTCTCGGTTCAATTAGGATCATCCCTCGATGATGCCTTTGCGGCAAATCCAGTAGTACCCATCCATCCGGATGAGAAATTTGAAACACCTAAATGGTTTGTGCCAATCAAGGAAGAAGATTACGCGCAAGTAGGCGATTGGATTGTCCATCGTAAATATCATGCAGTCAATGGATCAACTCCTCACGATTGTTATTACCAAGACGATAGCGTTAAGAGACGGGTGCATCAAACTGATTACAATCATGAAAAGTACAGGTTCTGGAGGCCTTCGGAGGTATACGTGCCCTATAGATTGCCTTTGAATCCATTCTTTAGCCATCCATTGCCATTACCATGATAGAAAAGTTTTGTCGTAACTACGATGTATTGTCTGAAGCGACCGGCGTGAGCCGGTTCGAGCTCAAGGCAATTCATCGCGCCACAAGATCCACGCCTGAATGCCCATTCATCGGCAGATCCGGGGCTTATCCATCGGCAATCAAGGCGTGGAAGAAGAACAACCCTGACTTCGTGCCGTCCAAGCAATGGGCTAGGAAGACTAAAAGGATAAAGCAGCGTGGCAAGACCCGAGATCAACCGGTTTTAGCTTACGGTATATTGCGTGAACTGCCCTTGATGAATGCCCTACATAAGCCATCGCCTGGGCTTCCGGTACTCCTTGCTGACCAAAGCGGGTGATTACTGTAACGCGGGTAGAATGGAATGTTGTGTGAGATATTCCAATCTCTTTTCTAAGACTCCACCAGATCTTGGCTGCCATACTTGGCAGTTCGCAAGTGGATTGAACGCCTAACTGCCGTAGCTCTTTGATCATTGGTTTGAGCGCGGGGTGGAGTGAAGTCATGATTGGTTTCTTTTGACCATTCCTACCCTTGCCCATGAACAAAATAGTTCCCGCGTCTTCATCGATCCGATCCAACGGCACCTGGGTTTCGGTTAGCCTGCAACCTTGATGAAGTGCGATCTCAAAGCTTATCGTCATCCAACGCTTGTTGAGCGGAAGAGACGACTCTTTCTCCGCCACGGCCTTTCTGATTAAAGCTATCTCCTGATCGTTTAAAGGCACTTTCTCTTTGGGTGGGTCTCTTGTGATACCTATCTTCTCACATGGGTTAATTTGCGTTGTATAGCCCCTTCTGAGGGCCTCCCTGTAAAGAATAGATAAGACCTTGATATCACAAATGGCTGTGTTGAGGGATACCAACTTTCCAGAATGCTTCTTTTGGTTCCTTCTCCAATTAATAAAACCCAACACATGAGAGTAAGTGAGGTTGATCGGACCATGGACCTGGTTGTCCTTCAGGTAGAGCGCGAGCCAGCTCCAGGCTCCAAGGTAACGCTTAAGCGTGAGAGGTGAGTTCCGATAGCGTAATTCCAGAAAATCCTTTGCCCAATTACTCCAAGCCTCTGCCCTTCGCGGCAGGCCGGTTTGCTTAAACTCGCCCGCTTTACGTTCTGCCAAACGCAGCGCCTTCCGTTTGCTGGATGGATCATCTAATCGAAAGCCAGTTGCTTCTGGCTTCCAATCACCTGTCTCAGCCGAGACGTACTTAATGTACCAGACCGGGCGACCAGATCTGGCGAAGACTGA
>CAZFPB010000052.1:0-4679 GCA_964520985.1 uncultured Pseudobdellovibrionaceae bacterium | reverse complement strand
AGCTCGGCCAGTGCTGGCTCTCCCCGGTATCCCATGCCGACGTGTTCGACTGGGAACGGGACGACAGCGGCGCGCTCGAGTGGGTCATCGTCCACAAGAGCGAGTCCAAGCGCCCAGGCGTGGCTGCTGGCCGCGATTCGGTCGTTGAGACGTGGGAAGTCCTGTACGCAGATCGCGTCGACACCTACGCCATCAAGTACGACCGCAAGAAGAAGCCCGGGCCGACGCAAGAGATCCCGCTCACTGACAGCAAGCCGCATCCGTTTGGTCGTGTGCCGCTTGTCCCGATTGCTCTTCCGGTTGGACTGCATGTAGCGAGCCGGCTCGAGACGCCACAAGTTGCTCACTTCCGGCTGAGCAACGCCCAAACCTGGGGCATGAGCACCACCTGCTACGCGCAGCCGGTGTTCAACCTCATGGACCGTGACACGCCGCCTACGATGGGCGCGGGTTACGGCATCTTCCTCGGCCCCGAGGAAAAGATGGACTGGGCAGCCCCGCCCTCTGGTCACTTCTCGGCACTGGCCGAAGAGGTGAAGAGCCAGAAGGACGAGATCTTCCGCATCGCGCACCAGATGGCGCTCGGTGTGGAGAACAACGCCGCAGCCGTTGGACGCAGTGGCGAGAGCAAACAGCAGGACGCACTCTCGACGCGAGTGGTGCTCCTGGCGTTCTCCCGCATCGTCAAAGAGGCCATCGAGGTTTGCTGGGACCTGATCAGCAAACAGCGCGGCGACGACCTAGTTTGGTCCGTCGAAGGGCTCGACGACTTCGCGGCGGCCGACATCATGGGCATGCTCGATGCCCTGGAGAAGGTCGACAAGATCGGCGGCGTGCCCAGCGAGACCTTCAATGCGGAGATGAAGTCCCGCATCGCCGAAGCTCTGCTGCCGGACATCCCGCAAAAGCAGAAGGCCACGATCCGCAAAGAGATCGAAGAGGGCGTCAAGAAGCAAGCTGAGGAGGAATCCGAGCTCGCTGCGATGACCAAAGACCTGCAGAAAATGCAGCTTGAGCCGAAGCCAGGACAAGAGCCAGGCGCGGCCAAGAAGCCGCCCTTCCCGCCGAAGAAACCGCAATGAGCGCCAAGCGAACCAAGACCTACGCCTCTGCGGATCTGCTCGACGCGGACGGCATCAAGACCAGCATCGCCACCGTTGCGGCTCCCGTGACCTACGTGGTCGCGAACCTGAACGGCGCTGCGATTTCGACCGGCGTTCTGGACCTGCCGCGCTCGGTTTCCGTCACTACGACGTCCAGCGTCGGCGCATACGCCATCGCCTCGCCCATTGTTGTCACCGGCAAGCGCGGCGGCGACGTTGTGACCGAAAGCCTGACGCTGACGCAAACTGGCGGCAACGAGACGATCTACGGCACCCAAGCCTTCGACTCGATTGCGTCCATTGCCATCCCGGCCATGGTCAACACCGCTGGCACGTTCACGTTCGGCGTGGCTGACATCTGCGCCCCTGCCGGTGATGTATTCTCCGGCGTGAAGTGCGACACGGCTGTCACGCTGCATGTGCAGTACGGCGAGGCTTCGACGTCCAAGGCGGACGCGACGGCGGTACTGGCAAAGACTCTTGAGCCCATCGGCCCATCACGGGTGCTGACGAAGACCGGCAAAACGTCAGGCGCCGCAGTGACCGTGTACCTGGGCAAGTGACGCTCTTGGGCGAATGACGGACCCGCCCTAACAGGTCCGTGGCAGCGAATGACGAGCGGCTGAGACAGCTCGTAGACACCCGGACGCCGTGAGCCATGGCGCCCGAGATAGGTGCAACATGGCTGGCGAGCAAGAAACCCCGGGCGGCGACAAGTCGAATCCCGAAGCGCCGAAGTACGTCACGCAAGACGAGATCGCGGCGATGGTCACGGGCGCAGTGAAGCGCCAAATGAAGCCGTTCATTGACGGTTTCGAGTCCTTCAAAACGGACTTCCCCAACGTGCTCAGTGAAGCGCTCAAGGCACACAAGCCCGAGCCTGCTCCTGAGGCGCCCGAGGGCAAAAAGGCTGACCCAGAGGTCGCCGCCCTGAAGCAAAAGCTGGCCGAGCTCGAGAAGCTCAACACGGCCGAGCGAACCAAGCGTGAGGCCGCCGAAGAGCGCGCCCGTTTGGACAGCGGCAAGTCAGCGCTGAAGAGCGCGCTCCAGTCCCAAGTCCGCCCCGAGATGGTGGATGTGGTGACGGACCTGCTCTTCGACGCACGCAAGCGCGTCACCTTCGACGACAACGGCCGACCGCTCTTCAGCATCAAGCAGGCTGACGAGGATGTCCCGATGCCGCTCACCGACGGCCTGGGCCACTGGCTCAAGTCCGACGAAGCGAAGCACTTCCTCCCCGCGCCGAATGCAGACCCGCCGCAGTTGCGTGGTCAGCGTCCAGAAGCGCGCCCGAAGCCTTTCCAGGCTCCCCAATACGACTCTCCGGCCCGCACCGACGAAGAGAAGGCGCGCCGCGCAATGGAGCGCGAACAAGCCTTCAACGCGAGTCAGCAGCGCTCTCGATAACCCCCGCGCCCGCTCGATTGCTGTGGCTGCGGCTTAACAAGCAACCCGCACGAGCGGGGCAATAGGGATTTTCCACTATGTCCGACGTCCCCCAGACCACTTCTCTCATCACTCTCGCGCAAGAGTACCGCGGCGACATCGTTCGCCAGATCAATCGGCGCACCACGCTGCTCAAGCTCCTGCGCATCGTCCCCGGCGGCGGCAAGAACGTCTCCTGGGTCGCTGAGTCGTCCGGGCACATCGCCGAGAACTACTGCGAAGGCGCCGACGCTGCGAACTTCGGCAGCGACGCGCAGGCGGCTGCAACCCTGGGCTGGGGTCTCTACCGCGCGCCCATCCACGTCACCAAGCTGGCGATGGACACGGCGGCCACGGCTGGAAGCCCGCTCGGTAACCGCGTTCTCTGGGGCCGCAACATCGTCAACGCCGCGTCGGCTCTGGCTGACCTCATCGAAGACGACCTCTTCGACGGCGCTGGCACGGGTACGCTCATTGCGGGCCTGGACGTTGCCATCGGCGACGACACCAACACCTACGCGACCATCGTTCGCGGGACGAGCGCCTACTGGCAGCCGTACGTCGTTGACCCCGGTGTCGCGACGGACATCAGTTTTGCGCAGATCCGAACCGACCTCGGCTCGATCTTCGACGACTCCGGCGAAATCCCGGACCTCGCCATCTGCGGCACCGCGGTCTTCAACAAGGTGGCCGGCCTCTTCGATGGCAACCGTCGCTGGAACGTGGTCAACACGGCCCGCGGCGCCATCCAGCTCGACGCTGGCTACGAGGGCATCGAGGTCGACGGCTGCATGTTCGTGAAGGCGAGCAAGGCCACCGCGAACCAGATCTACTACGTCAACAGCAACTACGTGCACATCGAGACGCTTCCGAGCGCCGACGTGCCGCAAGAGCTGCTGAGCGACATCCCGGTCGACGATGGCTTCGGCTCCGTCCCGCTGGACATGACCTTCGAGATGCTGGCCAAGACCGGCCCGAGCTCGAAGGGCGAGGCGCTCGCCACGTGCCAGCTCGTCGTCAAGCGCCCCAACGCTTGCGGCGTCCGCAAGAACGTCAACGCGTAAAGGAGGCCGGACCATGGATGTTCGCAAGACACCTGACAACGTGGCCTACGCACTTGTCGCTGCATCGAATCAGCGCATGGTCGACGGCATCGCGTCGTTCTTCCACCTGAACCGGACGGAACTCACCAACTCGTCCGACTACCGCGCGCCAACGGTGACGCGACTGTCGATCAGTTCAGCAACCGCGACCGACGAGACCACGTTGGTCACGATGGTCAATGAGCTGAAAGCCGACATCAACACGCACTTCGCCGACACGATCGCGCATAACACGGCGGTTTCAAGCGCTGTGGCAACCGCGACGGCCACGAATGCCGCAACGGCAGTCACTTTGGTCAATGCGCTCAAAACTGCCTACAACGCGCACCTGACGGCGAGCAACGTTCACTACACGAACGACTCGACGAATGCTGTGTCATCGGCGGCAGCGACCGACCAGGCGACGGCTATCACCATGGCCAACGAGATGAAGGGCGACTTCAACGCCCACGTCGCGAGCGCGCCGGCCGGGACGTTCATCAACCTCGTCGACGCCTGATGCTTCAGTTCAACCAGACCAAGAACGCCCTGAAGTGGGCCATGGGTGGACAGGCTTTTGCCTGCGAGCCCTGGGGCAGCGTGGATCTCGATCCAGAGCAGGTCGCAGCGTGCAAGCGCCGCGGCCTGCCTCTCGCTCCCACCCCCATCGACCCGGAAGCCCGGGCAACGATGCGCTTGGCCGAAGAGCAGGCGGAGGCGTCGAAGGGCGCTCTTCAGGCGCTCAGGCGTGAATCGGACGATGCCAAGGCAGCCGCGAAGGCAGCCAAGGCCCAAGCGGACGCCGCGCTGGTTGAACTGGACGCAGAGCGCGGGAAGAACCGGCTCCTTTTGGAGCAGGCCGCCAAGCTCGAGCGCCGCATCGACGAGCTCGAAGACGACGCCAAGGCAGCGGAGCAGCTGATCCAAGAGACCAGCAAAGCCGCCGCCGAGTCCGAAGCCAAAGCCATCAAGGCCGAGGCACTGAGCAAGAAGAAGTCCACGAAGCCTGACTGATGGCCTTCACCGACACCCAGAAAGACCAAATCCGGCGCTATCTGGGCTACCCGGC
>CAZFPB010000051.1:0-4751 GCA_964520985.1 uncultured Pseudobdellovibrionaceae bacterium | reverse complement strand
CCACACACACGGTAATAAATTGGATTTTGAATTTTTAGCCCTACTTCGTTAATTACTTGGCTAAGGTTATCAAACACACGTTGTAATCTTTTCCTTTCAATATATCCAATCGTTCCACCGAAGATTAAAACCCTCCTCAATTGCTTTAAAAACATTTCCGGCCTCATTGCGGCTTTCGCCTGATTGCATTCTTTACAACATATCACATACCTGTTATAGTACAGATTATCGCCGCCACCTTTCGACTTAGGAATAAAATGATCGATAGTCGCCGTTCCAGGTCTCATCTCTTTATTACAGTAATAGCAGTTGGTAGCGATTCTCCTAAAATATTCCGGCGTACCTTCTACCATCTGCGGGTAATATTGTGCACAATAGCTTTCAAAAGACATAGTTACATTACGTGGATAGCGGTCAATCCATAAATTCATATAATGACGCAATGCTTCTAATTTTTGAGTGTGAATGCACATTAGTTCTGAATTGGATTAACTGGTTCCGGTTGATACTGTTTCATTTCCTCGTACCTCTCAGTAGCATATTGTGTTAGTAATTCATCCAACTTTTCCGGCTTTAAATTCAATAGCTGCTCCATCGTAATGCTTTTTCTTTTCCAGTCACCGAAATATAATTTCTTAACGAAGTCAAGCTGATTCATCACAACCCCTTTGGCTTGTACTGCCGTCATGTGAACAAATGGTTCAACGATCATTAGCTTTTTACAGATAGCGAACTGCGTTGGATTCGTTTCATAGAGTGCAGAGTAGTATTTTGTCAACGCTTCATCAAGTGCGGTATCGGAAGCGCCTTTTGTCCTCATGTCCTGATAAGCAACCCACAACTCTGCAGGCGTTTCAAGGATGTAATTTCTTGAATAAGCAATGTCAGCGCTTTTGAATCCATCAAACCAGAATTCACCAATGAAGGCGGCGATCATAGCCTCTGTTTTCTCTGCCCAATCAGCCGTCATATTCAGCCTGGCTTCTTTGGGTTTATTATTCACCTTAACCTCTGTTGCTGTTTTTTGTTCGCCCTGATCGTTATTCTGTTGCTTTTGAATAAGATTAGATGTTCCCCAATAGGTCATATGTATTAGGTTCTCCAGGTCCGTAAGTGACATGTCCTGTTTATTCCAGCTTTCAATATCGGGAGTAACATAACCGAATATCCTTCTGAAGTCAAAGCCGCTTTGCTCCAGTATTTCAAGCGGGAACTTGGCGACATCAGCAACCTTAGTTTGGATTTTGTAACCAATACCTTTTGTTGCTCCTTTGGGCGTACAATCGGGGCAAGCCTGGCCATTCACATACCCATCGCCCGAACAGGTAGAGCATTTTAAAAGTGGCTCTATTGCTTTGGCGAAGCCGTGGAATTTCTTTTGAAGATCCCGGATGGAGCGGTCGTAAAAGAAACTGTCCGCTAATTCAATAACCAGGTATAGAGGAGAAACGAATAACTGCGGATTATCAAATTGAATGAGGTCAGAAATAACAAAACCAGGTGTTTGGTTCCATTCGTTCTTGACGGGATTTTTAGACACGTTAGTAGCGATAATAACCTTATCGTCTATTCTTTTGACGATAATATCCTTCTCGTCATCACAGAAGCGGTAATACTGTGTTTTTTTATCGCCAGATAAATCCTTCAATTCAGTGTCCTGAATTCCAAATGATTTTGCATCTGATACGGTGAGCTGGAAACAAACATATTCCAATCTTCTGCCGGTGGGCAGGTAATCATAGATTGAATAAATAGATTTGTAAGTAGGATAAGCCTTGGGGTCCTTTGGCGTTTGTCCTTCTGCTACTTCCTGTAGTTGCTCTACTTCCATAAAAAAGATGCCCATAGGGTCACACCGGTAAGCAGGAAGGGCGAAGTTTTTTATCCATTTACGCAGAGAAAGATCATAGCGAACATTACCCAAAAGTCCATTCATTTGGGTTTCTTTTTCTTCGGGAAGGTGAAAATTTGATGAGCCGCCACGGGCCGCAAAAATGATATCTTCTTGCTGCAAAAGCCTTCCAAACAAGTCGCGGTTACTTATAGCATATTGTTTTCGGACGCTAAAAACCTGGTCGTTTTCAAAGTAGTCGCTTTTTGTAATGGAAGATGAAAGATTGGTGCCGTGGCAATGGAGCATAAGCTTATCTGCCATTTGCTTTCCGGCATCAATTAATGATTTATTGGGGTTGTTTATAACAATGTTTTGAATTTGTTCAATTGAGCAAATCATAGATGGTGGATTTGATTGTTAAACGGCATAGCCATAATACTTATCGGTTCGTTTTTTATAGTTTTTAAACTCATCTGAAAGCACGGTTGTAATGAAATATCTTTTATTGTCTGAATAGTGCCCGTATCGCTCAAATGACTGTTTTGTTTCTTTGTTGGTTTCTCTTTTCTTCAGGATAGTGCCATCGGCTGCCTCTTTTGCCATGTTGTAATCTTCAATAGATTTCCTGCAGTTTTTACCGATTCTTATCTCCCATCCCTCATAGTTTGATTCATAGATTTCGTTAATAAACTCGCCGCTTCTTGCTACCTCCGGCGCCGATCTTCCAACCTTATTCACCACCCTGTACCCACCGTCTTCTATTGCTGCAATAAACTTATCAAAGAAGCTTCTGCCCTCATCATCTTCTGTGCTTCTTGCATTTGCAGAGGGGTCGCCACCCACATAAACAGGAAGATTATAACCTATGCTTTTAAGATATTTCACCACGGCCTTGCCGGCTTTTGATGCTGTATTGTTAGGGTGCTCACAGGGCAATTCTCCGACCTGGTTAAGTTTTCGCATCTGGTTGTCAATCTGCCATAACGCAATAGCGATATAAGGGCTTACGTTATTGTCGGCAATGACATAAACAATGCCGTTGGTGTTTATTTTCAGATCATGAGTATTCCTGGCTTCTTCAAAGCATTTCCAGAATTCACCTCCGGTTCTTCTGTAACCCCATAAACCCAAGGTATAGGTCTGATACCAATAAGCATTATTCTTTGAATTTTTATAGGATTCGTATAATGCTTTTCGCTGTGGTTTACAATATGGATTGTCTTTGTAAGTAGTATGTGTAGCGCGAACCTTAAATTCTACCTCTTCATCATCAACCGAAACGGTTTTTGTCCACGTCCAGCTTAATTTTTCTGTGTGCGAAAACCATTCTTGCCATAACCAAAAATCAGTATAATTCACTTCACACTCAGGATTGAACGAGAACCAGGTCTTAACCCTTTGTTCTGCCCTCAACGACGTGAGCACCACTACGAAGTCCTCTGAAGTAATTTGATTACCCTCTTCTATCCAACAATGGGAAGGGTTAGCGAATGATTTGATCCTGCCAACATCGTCCAGGCCGCGGCCAAAAAAGCCATTACCATTTGGCAGGTACTTTATTTCAAGCCTCGTATCATTGAATGACCAATCATTTCTTATCGCCTCTGGCTGTTTATCAATAATGCTTTTTATTAAGTTGTATTGGCTATCTCGTACCGTATTCAATACTTTACGAATAAGCAAGCATTTAAAATACGATTGAGACATACAATCCCTGATAAGCTGCCTGGCAATGTGATAACTTTTCCCGCTATCCCGGCCTCCATAAAGGAAATCTATGTCAAAGATCTCACCCTCTAACAGATGTTGGTAACATGGAAGAAAACTCGCTCTCGGCACTTGAATAACCATATCATACCATCACAACTGTTGCTGGTTTTTTTTGTGAATTATCTTTTTCAAATACTCCAACATGCTTACCAAGCAGTTCGAACGCTCGATTGGCTCCCGCGCTGTCAAACTCCCAAACACCAACCTCTTTACCCGCTTCATCTGTGGTCGTTTTTTGAACTAAACATTTTTCAGAATAATCCCATTCCATAACCGGCTTTCTCTGTAGGCACCTTTCTGCCACCTCTTTCAGCCCGGATAGTACATAGTCGGCCGTTATTTCGGTCCTTTCGACCCGCTGTGCTTTTAATTCTGATATACGTGAGGCTACCTTAGCATTGCTTAACAAACGAGATCCCTGCACTTCTGCTGTCTTTGCCGAATAACCAGTTCGTATGGCTGCCTGCTTTGCATTCAAATCGATAAGGTATTCCCTGCAGAACTGCTCTTGTTTGTCTGTTAACATTGTCTACCTCCTGCTACTAAAACTTGCCGCTTATGCGAAATAGAATTTGAAGTTTGTTGAGATGAGCCTGCCCGGCAAATAGTCGGGCAACAATGAAGTAAAGTCCATTCGGTGGAATGAATATGTGTGCGGCTCATTGATGTTACCAGATCGCTATTATGCGATAATGGTGTCTTGTGTAGTAAAATTAAAAAGCAATTGTCGTGATTGCTAAAAGTAGTTGCAAAGAAATTTAGCAAGCTAAACCAAGCAGAATTTCAACTACTTTTCTTTTTTGTTCGTCCAGCGACAAATAACGTCTATGCAGTTCTTCGGGGCTTGTTTTTTGGTCAAAGAAATTTGGGTCTGTGAGAAATCCTTTCATGTCCTGTATCTCGTAAACATCGCAGATAATAACAAGCGTTTCATTGCTTGGGTTTGCCCTGTCTTCTTCATAACTGCCAAGAACGGGCCGATTAAAACCCTTTGCTCCCGCCTCCCTGATGGCCTCAGCAGCACCGCGTTGCGACCACCCCTTCAGCTTTCTTGCTTTCACCAGGTTTTTCGAGAATGTTGATTTTTCTGACATAGGTTATAGTTTTTTTATTCCTTAATCAAATGAATTCTGCTTTCAAAGGCTAA
>CAZFPB010000050.1:0-5548 GCA_964520985.1 uncultured Pseudobdellovibrionaceae bacterium | reverse complement strand
GACAGGGCCACCGTCAGCCACATCCAGCGAGCACGACACCTCGAGCTCACCAGGCTCCAGCCCCGGAAAATTCAGCTTCAGTCCGCCCGTCTCCGTGACGTCCAAGAAGAGGTGGTGACGGCAGCTGACGAAGGGGCAGGGACGCGGGACGTTGGCGCAGTCGCGACGGGTTTTCGGGCGGATGTGCTCGGGCGTTTCGATGCCAGCGCCGGAAGCCATCACGGCAGCAAGTCGGCATTCATCACCGGACAGTGTTCGCGCTCGGGCTCTCGTCGACTTTCTGATGGCCGTGCGACTCAGCGGGCACTTGGAAGAACAGGTCGGCTTGAAACCGCGCTTTTCGTACGCGCGGAGATTGCAGCCGGAGACGACGGTTTTGCCGCCGCAGTCGCAGTCGCAATCCCAGTAGGCGCCGCTTCTGTCGGATTGGGTTTGGCCGGTGACGACGAGGTAGCCGATGCGACGGCCAGTCATGTTGATGGCGGCGGTCATGCGAAAAGCTCCGCACGGGCCTGCCGCCACTCGCGCATCCACTTGGCGTCTTCCTCAGTGGAGAGGTGACCGCCGTTCAGGCGAGCTTCCACCTCGGCACGGAGCCAGTCGGCGGCTATTTCGAATAGACGCTCACCGGGGAACTGGCTGATCGTGATCTCGGCCAGTTTCTGCTGCCACGCGAGCTCGTCGTTGGGCAGCTGCGGAGGAGTCCTTGTCATCTCCCACCTCCAACGCGCTCGACGACGCAGGAGCCGAAGGGAGGGGAACTGGTCAGCAGAACGCAGGCTTTACGGTGCGCTTCGAATGCGGTCTGGGCGATGACGTCGACGCCGATGTCACAACCCGGAACGGAGGACTTGACCCAGACCGTCCACTCGACCGGCTCAGAGGGCGGGGTGGCGAGCTTCGGCTTCACTTGGACGCCTCCGCGGTGAGAGCGGCGTCAGTGGCGCGCTCTTGGTCGAGCCAGGTGAGGGCCAACTGAAGGCCCCGGAACATCCCAGTGGACGCGCAGTAGTTCTGAACGAACGCCTCATTGACGAGGCTTCGCGCCTTGTCGGGGTCGTCGGCCCCGGCTGTTACGTCGAGCGCCCGACGTAGACCACGGACTAGGCGCCGGTCTGGATTGCGGACCATCCAGAAGCCAATGTCGGGTAGGCCGTCGCCGGTCTCGATGGCGGCCTGGCAGCGGGTGCGCCAGCGGGTGAGGACAGGGCTCACTTGGCGCCCCCAAAATCAGCCCCAGAATTGTGGGGAACTTCCCCAATACTGGCGCCTTCTGACGACCTTCCTAGACCTCTGGCGACTTCTGAACCTGCTGGATATAGGCCTTTTTTCGCTCTCGCACTGCCTTCAGGTTCTAGCGCTCGCAAGGGCGTGGAGGTTCGACCCCTCTCCTGCGCACAGGTAAAAAAGGCTTCCCCCAGAGTTTGGCCCACAAGGCTGGCTCTGGGGGTTTTGCTTTCGCCCCCACAATATTCCCCACTACTCACGGTTCACCTTCCTTGTCTTTGGCCGTAGAGCGCAGCACTTCGCGGGCCTGCTTCTGGTCCGCGTGGCTGTAACGATTGGTCGTGGTCATCTGCTTGTGGCCGACCAGGAAGGCCACGCCGAGCGGCTGGTTGCTCTCGTTGACCCACTCGGTCGTCCGGGCGTGCCGGATGTCGTAGGGGTGGACCTTCTCGGCGATGAAGTCGGGGACCCCGGCGTCGGCGGCTGCCTTGCGCAGGGTCACGCGGTAGTCGCGCTTGGCGAACATCTGCCCGTCGGCCTTGGGCTCGACCGACTCCAGGATCTCGAGAGCCCTGGGGGTCAAGGGGACGTCGCGGGCCCACCGGTTCTTATCGATGTCGGCAGTGATGCGAAGGAACGTCTGGCCCTTCCGCCAGTGGACGCCGTAGCGCATGCCGTCGAGAAGGCCGGGGCGGAGTCCGGTCTCGTACTGGAACTCGAAGTGAGCTTGGAGCGGCCACCGGTTCTCCGTGCCGCGGTCCGCCTTGGTGAGCTTGGGCAGTTTGGCGATCGTCGCCACCGCCATCTCAGCGGTGAACCCTGACGTGTAGCCGCTCGGGGCTTGCTTGTGCCGAGTGCCGATGGACTTGCCGGGGGCCTCGGGAAATCGCGGGATGTGGGCGATCCATTCGCGCTGCTCGGCGAACTTCAGCACCTGCCGAATCGGAGCGAACTCCTTCTGGATCGTCTTGTAGCTGACCTCCTTCAGGCGCTCGGACTGGTAGCTAGCAAGTGCGCCCTTGGTGACGTCGGACAGCTTCCGCCAGCGCTTTGAGAACCGCTTGTTGAAGTACTCGATGTACTTGTCGGCAGTCTTCTGGGTGATCTCGCCGCCGGCCTTCTCGCTGATGTAGATCGCGAAAGCCTTCTTGAGCGCGAAAGCCGGGTCCTTGCCCTCGGTCTGCTCGTCCTTCCAGCGACCCGAGTAGACGAACTCCAATCGCTCGTTCTCCCATGCGGAAGCGCGAGCCTTGGCCGCCTTCGGGATGGTCATGTTCTTGAAGTCGTGGCGCACACCGTCGTGCGTGAACCGCAACCGCCAGAACTTGCCGGACCACTCAGCCTTGGGAGCTTTCGCCGGGCGTCCCATCAGCCGAGCTCCTTGAAGAGCTTGGTCGCATTGGTATTGCTGGCGAACGCAGACTCGCCGGAACCCTTGCCGCGTCGAGCTCGCGGGGTCGTAAAGTAGGTGTGCTCTGTCATGTAGGCATCGAGGTCAGTGGCGCGGAACACCGGCTTTCGACCGACGCGGCAGCACGGGACCACTGGGCGCACTTCCTTCTTGAAGGTGCTCAGGCTCACACGGATGTATTCCGCGGCTTCGGCGAGAGTGAGGTAGGGGGAGCTCACGGAACCACCTCCGTCGCCCGCTTCAGCGCCTTCAAAAACCTCTCGAGCTCCCGGGTCACGCCGGCCTGGCTCCCGAACACATCGAGCACACGCGTAGTCCGAAACATGACCTCCGCGGTCCATTCGCAGCCTTCCCACTCAGCAACGCGGACGAGCATCTCTCCCGACCTGCGACGCCACGCACGGAGTTCGCTGTCGATCGGCTTCGTTGGCGCCAGTCGACGGCCAAACACCACCGGCGCCCGCCCAGCTCGCTTGGTGGCCCGTTGCCGATGTTGGGCGACGGTCATTTTGCGGACTCCTCGTCAGCAAGAATCCCGCGAACCGTGATGGTTGCGCCGTAGCCACAGGACTCGCAGCCGCCGCCGTTGACGTCGATGGCATCGGCGCCGAGCGCTTTGGAGACCTTCTCAATGTGGTCCAGGTCCCATTCGCCAGCGCGGGCAAGGATCACGTCCTCGCCATCAACTTCGATGTATTCGAACGTTCGTTCGTTTCCGTACCAGATGATGTCGGTCGCGCTGAGTGCCGCCTTCACTTCGTCCAGAGTCATCGCGTCCCCCTAACTTCCTGCTCCTGACAACTCGCACACAACCGCGACCCGTCGTGACGTGGCCGGGAGTAGCAGTGGGAACAGACCGTTAGAGTCGGCGCGCTCACTGGGAACTCGACGCCGTTGAACGATGCGGGTTGGAGTTGCTCGCGATGCTTTTCGTTCGTCATTGCCCCTCGCTTTCCGCCAACTCCGCAGCCTTGCTTGGGAGAACCTGACCTTGGCCAAGGCGCAGAATGTACTCACCTACTGCGCGAGCTAGAGCGTGTTCACAGACGGCGCTCTTGGCCGTGCAGACGAAACGCAGGCCGTCCTCAGTAACGAGAACGTCGACCAGTGCGGCGTCCACGCCCGACGACTCGACAGCTGCAGCGAGCAGCGTCCGGTAGCGCTCACCAGATTGGTCGTCCCTGTATTGCACCGTTCCAACGGAGCGCGCAGCTGCCAGTTCTTCTTCAAGACCAGCCACCGTGCTTCTCAGCTTTTCAAGCTCATCAAGGTCAGCAGCGATGCCGGCCGCAAGAAAGTCGCAGCAGCTACCAATGGCTGACCCGCGACCTTTCAGGTGACCGTCCGCAATACCTTTCGCGTACTCGGTCTCCATTGCGACCAGGCTACTGATGCGCTCCCTGCCAGTTGATGGAGTCACGCGACCTCTCCCTTCGGCGGCGGCTCACTCAACACCTTCGCTGCACTTTCCACCGCGTCCTCCGTCACGTCCGGCAACTCGCCGAAGTCCAGCGGCGGCAAGTCTGGGTTCAGCTTTGGCGGCTGGTCCAACACGCGCAGCCCAAGAACCGCGTACCCTGGAGTGATGTCGAAGCCGTCCCGCAGCACGTAGGTGACGCGCGCCAAGAGTTGACGGCCTGTGTATTCCGCCTTCTCCGGATCCCACTCTTCCAGGACCAGGAAGTGGCCAACCTCGAAGCCGCGGTCGTCCTTGCGCCACTCAAACGTTTTGCACCCGAATGCAACCGCTTTGAAGAACTGCGGCCAGGTCTTCAGGTGGTGAATGCCCGGCTCCACGTATTGCGCCTGGACAGAGAAACCAGGCGACGGCTCCGTATCCCGCTGCTCTTCCCGATTGGCACGGACAAGGCGGAGGACTGCACGGAAGAGCGCGGTAACGAGCAGGGATGCGGCGAGGATGAGGAGGAGGGTTTTCACTGGATGCCTCCTTCAACGACGCCCGTGAACCGCTGCCGGCTCTGGAACATCTGCCCGAGCGCCAGAACGTCACCGCGCTCCATCGCGTCCATGACCTGGCCTGCGAACCACTCCAGTGTTTCGCGACGAGTCAGACTTTTTCCGGTGCCGACGTGGCAATTCGCTTCGATGCCAAGCGACTTGAAGTAGGCGGCCGCGATCCGGTGTTCTTGCTGGCCAAGTGCTTCGATGCGCTGGATTTGCCAGTCGATGACTTTCGCCAGCTCGTCGTCGCTCAGTTCTGATGTGTTCACGCTTTCCCTCCCTTGCAATTCGTCACAACCCTCAGCCGCCCATGCCTGTCCCGCTTGGCCCGCTGCTCACGTTGCGCTTCGGTCGCGATTCGGATGCCGCGGCGGAAGTTGTGGATGGCTAGGGCGGTGATGCCGACGATGGCGCCGACTGCGAAGGCGGCGGCGCAGATGGCGGCGGTGGTCATGGCAGCGTGACCCTCGCGATGATGTCGAAGCCGCTGTAGTAGCCGTTGTGCTCATTGTGAGCAGAGAGGGTGAATGTGCCGGCTGAGGTCAGAACGTCGAGGAAAACAATGTCCTCGTCGCCATCGGGCGCGCTCTTCAGTTCAAGCCCAACCAGATTCGCGCCCATGTAGTGATCGAACGTGTCGCCATCTGCGGACAGGTAGCGGTGTTCGCAGCACTGTTGGCCAGCGTCGCTGATGGCCAATCGCGCGCCATCGGTGAACATGAACACCAGCATTTCACCGGTCGGGCCATCTGGGACAAGCGACTCAAGCTCGATCCACTGGATCATCTTGCCGTAGCAGGTGGCGGGGTCGTTTGGATCGGTGCCGTCGCCGCGCATCTTGTCCCACCAGTTGATTTCTAGGTTCGACATCAACCAACCCGCCTTTCACCCAACGTCAACGCCGTCAGCTCCTCCAAAAACACCGGCCACAGCCGTCGCGAGCGCATG
>CAZFPB010000049.1:0-5602 GCA_964520985.1 uncultured Pseudobdellovibrionaceae bacterium | reverse complement strand
CTAAAGTAATAATTATTCTCTGATAAAACCAGTGGAAAGAAAATAATCGTAATCTTCTTTTGCTTCGTCTATCTCTGCCTGATGTTGGGCGAGTCTTGTAACATAATCGGGATTAGAAAGGGTGTATTCGTGTGATTCCTTTAGCTCCTGATAATTCCTGACGGCTATTTCTAAAATCTTAATCCTTAGTTTGTAAAAGGCGTGAATTAGCTCTTTTGTGATACCCGTCATGCCATGAACATAGTAGAAGTGGGCACAGGCTTTATTTAAGTGGTTGTTTAGAATGTCCGTTAGTTCTCCCACATCCTGCAAAACAACCTCTGAATCCTTAAATAATTTTTCGGGTATCATTAAGAGCAAGGTAACTTTTATTTTTAAAAACTTTTACTAATATTATGACCTAAACCAATGCTTAATATGAATCGTATAGCTTTGTTTTTCCTTGTTTGCTGTATTGCCTGTAATAAAAGGAATTCCGCACCACCAAACGAACATCCAGTTAATGTAACTGTAAGAGCAACGGTTGATAATCTTCGAAAAAATGCAAATGATAATCAAGAATATTGGAGAGTAGGCATTTTGTTTAACACGACAAGCATTAAAGCAAAAGGACACGCAACGGTAACATGGTATTTTTCTGCTGGTTGGATTGCTGGTAATCCTTCTAATCATTTTTCTGCATCCTTCCCATTTGTAATGGATGGAACAACAAATGGTTTTTTTATGTTTACTAACTGGAAAGTAGATTATACTATGCGAGCTGATAGTATTAAGATAGCTGATTTTAAATTAGATTCCGGCAATTATAAGGTTACAATCATTAAATAATTAGCTAAAGAAATCTTTAAACGGTCTTTCGCTACTAAGCCAAGCCTTCATTAAGGCATCTTTTGTGTTGAGTTGTTTTTGTCGTGGCTGATTTTTTATGGCCCCCACAACACTTTTAAAACCTCTATTTAATTCCCTTCTTAATTGGTCGTCTGAGTTAGTAGTAACATGAATAGCCTTATTAGCTGCGCTTATGGTGCTGTTCCAAGCTAGCTGCCTTGCATCCGGTAATACAATGTCTTTTGCTCCCAAATAAGTAATACGTGGCTTATTCGTTCCTATTTCAACCTCACCATTTTCACGAATGATAGCCTCCGGCCTGCCGCCATCATCCACCCATGCAAAACCCTCATAGTTATCGTCTGCGTTCTTACCTTTAAAGAATCTTGGAAGAGGTGTGGCAATGGCAACCGCTAATTGCGCTGCACCGATTACTCCGGCTGCAATTGATAAGGGAATACTAGGCAATGCTTTTACAACGGCTGCTGCTGTGTTTAGGATAATAGAAGCAATGGAAGCTTCTTTTTCAAACCTTGCCTGTTTTATCCTTTCCTGTTTCTCCTGCTCCTGTAATTGATGTTTTTGGGCATTGTACCTCTTTTCAGCTTCGGCAAGCTTTTGTTGTTGATCTACCTGGTTTGTGTATGCCTGCCTGATAAGATCCTGTTCTTTCTGATAGCGTTCTTCCAGTGCGTTTTGTTCTTCGTTAATTTCATCCAGCCTTCTTTGATGAATAGCAGATCCAATACTTCCGATTGCCTGAGCGAGTTGTGAAGCCTGATCCAGCCAGAAAGAAAGCGTGTCCATTCTACGCCTGAAATCTTCTTCGTTGATCCGTAACCCCTCTTCGTTGAGTTGGCGTTTCAATTCCGCTAACTGGGTTTCAAGGGTTACTTTTTTATCGTAATTCTCCTTAGCTACCTCATAATCTTTCCTTGCAATACTAAGCGAGTTTGCAGCCGATTCCTTTTCATTATCAGTTCTAGCTTTCCTAAGCCTGTTCTCAAAGAAATTTACTGCTACTTCAGATGCTTCCAGTTGCGCTTTTGCCTGACTGAATACAGGATTATTTAATTCATCGTCTAGTTTATTGACGTTATTTTGGATGGATTCAAGACGGTACTTATTATCTAGCTCTTTCCTTTGTTTTAAATACTTGTCATAGCTAATAATCTTTGTTCGAAGGGAGTTGTTTAAGTCGATAACGTCTTGAGAATATTGTTCACTTGCGTTAAGGTTTATGTCATTGTAAACGCGCTCAATTTGTTCAACCTCTTCTTTACTTAATTCCTGCCTCCTTTCGATTGAAGTTTTGATGATTTCTGTAATCTCCTTCTGCGCCTTTCTGTTTAACTCAAGTAGTTTCGTTTCATACTCAGTTTCTATAGCTAGCTTTTCGGCATCAGTCAAAAACTTATTTTTAACCGATTCTTTTTGGGCTTCATACTCTTTATTGATTATTGCCTTCTCCGCTTCAAAAGCTGATTGTGATAGACCCAATCTATCGTTAAGGTTGAATTCTGCATTATCTGAAAGGCTTCTTAATAGGTCTGCTTGTAATTGTTTCTTTTCTGTGAAAATCTTTCTCTCGGCTTCAATATCTCTCAACCTAAAGTCCTCTTTTTGTCTAAAGGATTTTTCCTCATAATCTTTATTGGCTGAATATGCGGCTTCATTCGCTTTTAAGACCGCTATCCTTCTTTCTTCCGGTGAGGATTCAGGGTTTGCCAGTACATCATTTTTCTGAGCCTCAATAATTGCCTTCTCTGCATTTAAATAAGATCGTAAAGCAGCTAAACGTTCGTCAAGATTTGATTTGTCATTATTCAATACAGATTCCGCGGCACGTTTACGGGTGTCAGCCTCAATAGTAATAGTTTCTAAAATTAGTTTCCGTGTTTGCGCTGCCTGCTCTTTTTCTATATCGGTCTTCTCTTGTGCAATTTGCCTGTAAATAATTCGTTGAGTATCTCTTGACTGGCTTAATGCGTTTTGAGTTTGCGTCAATGCTTCATTTACCTTTACATAACCATCGTAGGTTCTTTTGGCATTGTCCGAAAGTTCGCCCGACATAAATTCTGCTGCTGCAAAACCCCCATTTGCATCTAAAAGTTTTCTATCGGCATTGGTTAGAGTGTTTAAGAATAAATCGTAGGCTTTCGACCTTGTTTCATTTAACTGTTTTTCCTTTTTTTCAAGGTTATCAGTTATTTCCAGTTGATCTATAGAGGTTTCACGTAAAAAGGTCAAATCCCCTTTCAATTTATCTAACTGCGGCGTGTTGGTTGTGCTGATGTTAATATTGATTCTTGAAAGCTTTTGCAAAAACTGAAGGTTGTCAGTTAATCTTTCAATTTGTTTTGATGAAGCCTCGACTATTTGATTAAATTCATTTAGCTGCCTGTTTATCTTCTTAGTTCCATCATCTCCCTTAAATAGCTCACTTACCCAATCAACTATTTTACCCGAAAACACAGTTAACAGCGTAACGCCTATTGTGAGGATAGACTGAAGCGAGAAAAGACTTCTAATGATTTGTTGAAATACAGGAACGGGTTTTTGACCGCTTGCTGCAAGCTCAACGTTTGCTTTCTTTACATTCTCTATCGCCTCAAAGAATAAGGGCAAGTTGTTTGATAGAGCCAGAATGAAAGTTTGCGCATTAATAGCGAGTGCTGGCATCTCCCTTAATAACTGACCTGTTTGCAACCGAAGATTACTCAGCGCTGATCCATAATTACCTACGTTTCTTCTATAATCGCCTGTGGCCTGATCTACTGTATCAAGAATCGTTTTCAGATCCTTAGCATCTTTTTGCGCCTGTATAGTAATAGGATGGTTGGCTCCTAATGTCAGGTAATAATTCTTTGACTTCAGTGCCGCTTCTTCGTAAGCCTTTGAAAGAAGTTTATAATCGTTAGATATTAAATCGATCTGTTTTTTTTCGGCTGCTGTAAACTTTGTGGAAGCCTCCCTTTCTTTGTTTTCGATTTGCTTTGCTTTGGCAACATCAATAGCAGCTTTAGCCTCTAAAGCCTTCGTTTTTGCAGCCTCCGTTGCTTGTTTCGATTCCTCTGTTTTTGCTTTAGAAGCTTTTAAATCAGCGTCGGCAGCAGCTTTGGTAACTTTTGTCGTATCGGTAATGGCTTTGTTTAAATTTTGCGTGGCCTTTAGTAGTTGTTCTGTCGCCTGCTTTAATTCCTTCAATCCACCTACATTACCGAGGTTGATAGGGTTTTTATTGACCTCCTGAATAGCTAAATCAACCTTGTTGATTTGCCCCAACAAAGTATTTATGTCTTTTTCAATCCCGCCAAGATCAACTATGTCACTTATAAGAATTTCGTCTGCCATTACTTTAGTTTTTGTAGAAATAACTGATTAAAAACGGGCCTTAGAAAACGCTGTATATAATCTTTCTTATTCTCTGGCTGTAGCCCATAACGTTTATCTGTTCCATTCTCTAACCATTTTGCTTTTTCGTCGATAGAACCCTGCCTTATCATTCCATTATCTACAACTAAAAACATCCCCTTATAATAATCACTATGCAATCGATAATCTTTATTACCTAAACCCGGCAATGCGTTTAGTCTGTTTTTCATTGCAGCATACTTAGTGTTTTTATACCTCCCAAGTTTTTCGCCTTCCCTATTCTGGCCCCTAAGCATCTGATCCTGGTTCAATTCGATCCAATCTGATTTAGTTTGGTCAATAGAATCTTCCGAAACATCAGGCAAGGCTTCTTTAGCCGCAACAAGTTTTCGATATACTTCCCTAACTCCTGCCATTTTTTTGAGATTCTAAGTATTGAAGATGTTGTTTGTAATGATTGACCAGTACACAGAACTCGTAAGTAGAAATCGTATCAGGAATTTCCCTTTGTTTCATATCCTTCAGGTTCACCAAAATCCTCGTGAAGTATGCTCGATCATACCCACCACCATCGCTCTTACCCTGAATTTTAATTAACTCTTCAAGTTTGGATTTAGCGAGATTGTAGCGTATCAGATTTCCTTTATTCCGGTTAAATGCACTCTTCAGGTACTTTGAAAATTCTTCGATCTTATCCCGGTTAAAAACATAATTAGCGCCTACCAAACTGTTTAATTCTTTGATCCATTTATGGATCACTATGCCTTGAGAAAAATAATTGTTAAGCAGTTCTATATAAGTGTTTGCTACTTCGTAGCGTGTTTTAGCCTGGTAATATTCTTTGCAGGCGAGAATGTATCTTTTATTGCCATCGTCTTGTAATGCGTCCCCATACTGTTCTAAAAGATCATTCCACGTGAAAGCAATTTCATTAATGGTTGGCTCACCTTCAACGATTATACCCGAATAATCCTCATCACATATAGCGTTAATGAATGCCCAAAGGGGGAGTTTATGTATTGAGGTTATTAGCTTCATAGATGAGAGATTACTTCTTTTACGTTCAAATGATTTTCGTAAGCATAGAAAGCGTTATAAAACATATGCTCATTCCCTTCAAGAACTATTGCAATCGGGTAAGATTCTTTTACAGCTAATATTTTAGCCTCGTCTCTTGCAGTTTTCAGAGATTCATCTTTATTAACTTTTAAACACGTTGTACATCGTTCCATAAAATAAAAATGGGTTAGGGGCCACGATCCCCCAACCCCTAAGTGTCTTTTCAACTCCCGCTCAAAGGGTTGAATTTTGTTTACACTGATGTATAAGAACTATCTTCAGTTAGAAGGCGGCTCTGCTTTCACCGCCTTCTTTTTATTTTTCTTTTGGATCAACGAAT
>CAZFPB010000048.1:0-5952 GCA_964520985.1 uncultured Pseudobdellovibrionaceae bacterium | reverse complement strand
AAACGCAAGCTGCTCAGATCCCGAGCAACCTGGAGCGCCTCGTCGAGTTCTGCGTCGGTCAGTCGCTCGCTCATGACTTCCTCCACTCGCCGGCGCAGAGGGCGACAGCGAAGTTGATCAGGTCGCCGTTGCGGTACTCAGCGCCGTGTTGGTCTTTGCAGTGCGACTTCGCGAGCGCTAATTCCACGATGGCTTCGACGACGCGCGGCTCGATCGCCTCGGCGCGGGCGATGGCGGCGTCCCGCTCCTGCACCAGCAGCCGCATCGCCTCGACGAGATCTTCGTGGTCCTCCGGCTCGCAGGAGATGTAGCGCGCGATCGAGCGCAGGGCCGCAAGGGCTTCGCTGCGATCGGCGAGGCGCGATTGGATCAAGCCGACGAGCGTACCGACGTCGTCATTGTCGGCGTCGAGCGCGCCCGCAATCGTGCCCATGTCGGCCTGGACGCTTTGCAGTTGGATGCTGATCGCGGCGCGCTCTCTCGTCGCCTGCGTCGCGATCGACTGCGCCGCATCACGCTCGGCAAGGAGCGAGGTGTAGTCGGCGTAGAGCGCGTCGATCTCGTCGAGCAGCGCGAGCACCGTCGAGGGGGAGGCGGCGGCGATGAACGCGGCGTCCTCTGGGTCGTCTGCGTCGGCAACCGGCCAGGACGAGCCCTCTGGATGGCGTGCGGTGACGCAGTCGTCGTTGTCGCCGGTCACCGCCCATGGCCCCGGCGTCGCTGCGGTCGCGAGCGCGCGGAGATTCTGCTTGTCGATCAAAGTCCTGCCTCCTTGCGGATGAGGTTGCGGCGCTCGTCCTCGTTGTTGGACGGGTCGAGCCGATACCAGGCGTCGAGCGCCTCCTCGAGTAGCCTCCGCAGCTTCGTGGCGGCCTTGACCGCCGGATGCTCGGCGCATTCCGCTTGGTGCGCGCGAACCTCGTCGTCGGTCGCGAACTTCGCGCGACAGATCGAGCAGTAGTGCACGATCTGAAACAGGCGCGGCGCTCGCTCGGTCAGCATCGTCGCGATTGCGCCGAGCGTCACGTGCTGCGCCCGCACCTCCGGCACGCAGACCTCGCCCGGCTCGTTGCCGGTCTCGCCGCAGCGCTTGCCGTCGTAGGAGGCGCAGCGCTCGCGCGAGCACATCGGCACGCCCGCGAACGCGCCGCCCATGTCGGTGGGGTTGCGTGGCGCCATCAGAACGGCTCCTCGCTCACCTGGCAGGGATAGAAGTTTCCTCGGATCAAATCGCCCGCCTCGTCGCGCGTGTCGTATTCGACGCGCACAGATAACGGGCCGCCGTACTGCGTCCACGAGACGACCGTCCCGTGCTTGCCGTCGACGATGACGCGCTGTCCGACGAAGAACATGTCGAGCGGGTGGTGCTTGTTGCACCGGCCGCATGCCTGCGTGCTGCGTTCGGGCGCCGTCGGAACCGGCACTCTATGGACATACGCGCCGGTCCGCAGCACTTCGCGCGCGCATCCCCACGCCTCGGCCATCGTCGGGTGCTCGACGGGATGCGGATGCGCCGACGCGAGCAGGTCGCACAGCATCGCGCGGTAGGCGTCGCGTTCGGTCAGCGCCTCGTTGCGTCGATCGCACTGAATGCGGTGGTTCCGACGGAGCATGTCCTTGTCGGCTTCGCTCTGTTGGCGCTCCACCTCGAACTGCTCTCGCAGCTGCTCCACCTCCGCCCTCGCCGCGGTCAGCGCCTCGTGCGCCTCGGCGAGCTCGGCGCTGATCGCCTGGTACGACGCGCCGCGGTCCATGGCCTGGATCTGCGCGTCGCGCGCGAGCATGCGCGCCTCGGCGAGCTCGGCGCGGAGCGTGGCTTCGCGGGCCGCCGTGTCTGCGATGACGGCGCGCGCCATGTCGGCGAACGTCGCGATGTACGAGACGTTGACCGGCTTGCGCTCGACGCGCTCCCACTCGGCGATCAGCAGCCCCGCGACGCGGTCGATCTCGGTGCGTTCGGGTCCGGTGCCTCGACCATGATTCCGCAGCCGCTCGACCTTGCGATCCGCCTCGAGCGCATCGGCGCCAGCCGCGGTCAGGTGCGCGCCGAGCGCGATGGCCTGCTCTGCGGTGAGCACGAGCTGCGCGAGGTTCGTCGGGCTGTCCGTCGTCGAGCCAACGACGATCAATGATGCGGGCGCATGCACGGAGTCAGCGAGTACGGCCGATATCGACAGATTGCCGATGACGCCGTCGGGCTCGTGCTGCGCGATTTCGTCGACGATGCCGTAGTGCTTGGCGGTCACGCGATCACGTCCTCGACGATCGCGACCACGCTGATGATGCGCACCGCGTTCGCGGTCTTGCCGCCACGCTCCGTGCGGTACTCCTCTTTGACCACGCGAGCGGCCGCGTCGCGCGCGTCGCCACGCGTCGCCACGTTCATGCTCGCGAAGCCGTTCTTGTTGCCCGCACCGAGCCACTGACGGCCGATGCGGATGTCGTAGTGCACCTGATAGACGGTCTTGCTCATGGTCGTTGACCTCCTCGAGCCGCCAGCGGGATTCGAACCCGCATCTCCGGGCGTGGTGGCCCGGGTCCTGCCGTTAGACGATGGCGACATAACGACCCCTCGCGAGGCCGAGCAGCATCGGGCCCGTGCTGCCAGACGGGATGCCTGCCGTCGTCGTGCTCCGTTGAAAGCGCCCGACGACGGTTCCCGAAGATCAGAACGGCAGGTCGTCGTTGTTGCCCGGCGCGTTCGGGTGCGCCGACTGTGGACGCTGACCGTTGCCGCCCGTCGATCGCGCGGCGGGCGCCGGACGCGCGCCAGCGGCGCCGCGCATGCCCCGGACGGCATTGCGCATCTGCGCGCCGAACGCCTTCAGGTCGCCGCCCGCGAGCGGCTTCTTGAAGCCGGCGCGTCCGGCGCCCGGACGGTTGACCCACTTCACCTTGAGGCGCGTCGTGCCCTCGTAGGTGTCCGGGGCGAGAACCAGCTGCACCGTCTCGGGCAGCAAGCGGCGGGCCTCGTCGTCGCTGATGTCGGCGAGCTCGCTCATGTCGTCGCCTTGCCAGCCGGCCGTGATCAGCGACTCGATCACGCGATCGACGCCCGTCTTGCCCTTGCTGTCGGCGGTGCCGTGCAGCGTGGCAAACCAGGTGATGACCTCGCCGTCGTGCTCGTCGTCGGCGACGATCTCGAACGGCAGCGCGATCTGCATGTTGTTGTTGCTGCTCGGCTCGTACTGCGCCGCGCCGCATACGCGCGCGAGATAGCGCGCCTCGATCATGGGAAGAGACATGATTCAGGACTCCTTCGTGGGGGTGACAGCGGGCGTCGCCTGGAGGCCGGCAACGATCCGGGTGAGAGTGGAAGCGTCGGCGACCTTGATCGCGTCGAGCATGGCGGCGCGCGTCGTCTGCTTACCGGCGCCGGTAGTGAACTCGTCGGCGCCGATGCGATCGAGCTCAGCAACCGCGATCTCTGCCAGCGACGCGACGTCAGCGTCACGGGCACCCGACGCGGCGAGCGCGAAGGGCTCCCATGGATGCTCGGTGCCGAGCTCGAGCGTGGACGGCAGAGCGAGCCGCGACTTCGCATCCCATGCCGCCTCGCGGTGCAGTTCGACGAGACGGCGCCCCGTGGACCAGCCGCGGGCTCGCTTGATCTGCGCGGCGTCAGCGTTCAGCTTGGCCGAGCCGCCGTCGAAGTGGACGAACCCGACGACATCGCTTCGCTCCTTGAGGAGTCCGGCGAGCTTCTCGTGGACTCGAAGCTGGTAGCGATCGTAGTCCTCGCCTTCGGGGTTCTTGAACGTCTTGACGAAGCTGTGCCCCGTCAAGATCACCTGCACGCCCTGCGCGCGCAGCGCATCAAGCTTGACGATGATCTCGCGCATCTTGTCGAGCGCGACGTTGAAGCCCTTGCCGAAGCCGAAGTCCTCGATGCTCGCCTTGCCGTTCGTCTTGCACACGTGCTTATGCACGAGCGCTTCGAGTGCGTCGACGGTGTCGATGCCGATCGTCTCGTAGCCGTGGCCCGGGTTCGCGATCATGTCATCGATCGCGCCGGTCACCTCGTCGAGGTCGTGCGGCACGTGACCGCCGGGACCGTCGCGAAACGGATAGCGGGCGACGTCGACGTTGTCGCTGCCGCCCTCGATGTCGAGCAGCATCACGTTTGGCGCGTCGCTGATCAGCGACGTCTTGCCGACGCCCTCGGGGCCGTAGAACAGGTAACGCAGCGACGAGCGCAGTTGGCCACGCTGGACCGCGCCCAGCCGCGTCTTGGGCTTGGCGGCGGGCGTCGCGGGCGCTTGCGTGGAAGCAGCAGGGACAGGCTTGGGGACAGGTGCAGGACGTGGACTCGTGATCGTTGCCATGGATGGCCTCCTCTTTCGGCCGTGGGTGATTACGCCGCGGACGCGAGCTCGGGATGAGCCGCGCCACGGGGGTACAGGGATGGGTCGTCGATGGATGCGCGGCCCGAGCAGGCCGCGAAGAACGGACAGAGCCCGCCATACTTGGCGCACGCATCCGGGTTGCGGGGTGGCTCGGCGCCGAACTCCTTCGCCGTCCACCGCGCCAGCGCGATGGTGTCGACGAGATCGAGTCGCATCTGCGGCAGCTCGTCATCGAGGCGCACGACCACATTGCGGATCAGGAACTCGTCGGGCGCCTCGGCGAGTTGCGCGAGCACGCGCTCCATGAACTCCGCGAGCGTCTCGTCGACGGCGCGCATGCGTGCGTGCAGTCGAGGCGCCTCCGGGATGCCGTCTTTGTTCTTCTTCCAGCCGGTGCCGTTGCACTCGTCGCAATCGATCATCTTGACCTCGCTGGCGAACGAGACGCGATAGACGCCCGTGCCTTGCTTGATCTCACCCGCCCTGGCCGACCCGCCGCATCGCCTGCAGCCGCGCCCGGTCGTGTACTCGCGCTCGGCCTCGGGCGTCGCAAGCTTGGGCTCGTGGCTCGGTCGCTTGAGCACGTCGTAAATGCAGCCGGCGATCTCGTGACCGAGCATCGCGGCGCCGTCGACGTAGATCGAGACCTGGCTGTCAATCGCAAGTCGCTCCCAGTATGGGGACCCGGGCGAAGCGTCCTGGCGCGTCGTCTTGTGCTCCAGCACGTAGACGCGCCCGTCGCGACGATCGCGCACGAGTCCGTCGATCTTGCCGCCGATCGCGTAGTCGCCGAGCTGGTAACGGAACTCGGCCTCGACGGCAAGCACATCCCAGGGTTCGGCACCCCAGCGCGCGTGGTACGCAGCGATGAGCACGCGGATGCGCGCCTGCTCGACCAGCGCGAGCCCGGACTGCTCGATCGTGAGCAGCGCGTCCTCGAGGCGCTCGTCGACATCGCCGCGCATGAACGCCTCGCCAGATCGCTGCCAGGCAACGAAATACGCCTCGAGCGCGCGGTGCGTGACGGTGCCGAACGCCATCGCGTCGGTGGCCGGCGTCCGGATCGCGAGCGTGTACTGGTAGTAGTGGCGGCGCAGGCAATCGCGCAGGACACGCAGTCGCGACGCGGTGTAGAGCTCGCTCATGGCCGCCCTCCGCTCGTCCACCGCCACGCACCGCGCCGCCAGCTCGTCGGCTTGCAGACCGCGCGCGGCAACGCCGGGATATCGCGACCGAGCACGCGGCCGACCGTGCGCCGCATCAGCGCGACGTGTTGGCGGTCGGCGTGCCAGACGCCGCATGCGAAGGACATCCAGCAGAGGAGCGAGACGGCGAGGAGGTGTGTCACGGCTGCGCCTCGGTGATGTTGATGGCGCGATCGAAGGCCGCGATGGTCGCGACGACGACGGGGCGCCTGGCGTAGGCGTAGGCGTAGGCGTAGGCGTCGGCGTCGGCGTAGGCGTCGGCGTCGGCGTAGGCGTAGGCGTCGGCGTCGGCGTAGGCGTAGGCGTCGGCGTCGGCGTAGGCGTAGGCGGAGGCGGCGTCGGCGTAGGCGGCGGCGGCGGCGGCGGCGGCGGCGGCGGCGGCGGCGGCGGCGGCGGCGGCG
>CAZFPB010000047.1:0-6186 GCA_964520985.1 uncultured Pseudobdellovibrionaceae bacterium | reverse complement strand
GAGCGTACCCGGTGCCGTCACACGTTTTGCACTTGGTGCACTTGCGATAGTGCGGATTGAGGTATCCGCCCCAGACTTCACCGATGGGCCAATTGAAGTCCATCGGCACACGCATCAGTTTCCTGCCCATTACGCCTTCCCTCCCTTACAATTCGTCACAACCCGCAAACGCCCATGCCTGTCCCGCTTGGCCCGCTGCTCGCGTTGCGCTTCGGTCGCGATTCGGACGGCGCGGCGGAAGTTGTGGATGGCTAGGGCGGTGATGCCGAGGATGGCGCCAGCGATGAAGGTGGCGACGTAGGTCATGTGCCGACCTTCCGTGCTTCAGCCGCGAGCCCTTCAAGCCAATCCAGCAACGTCACCGGGGCCAAAGTGTCGCCGCGTTCGTATGAGGCATACGTGAGCCGGGCACATCCCCACATCTTCGCCGTGTAGTCCTGAGACCAGCCCAAGGTCTTGCGGGCCGCCCTGAGTCGCTCGCCGTACTGAACGAAAGTCGGTATTTCGAAACCGCACTTTCGGATCGTCGGGCCACGACCGATCTTTGCGTCATGAACAGCAGCAACGAGGGCTTCAGAAGATGGCGTTCCCGCAAGAGGAGCCGCAGACGCTGGCTCGGGGCGTACTGAGGGGTACGTTCCTGAGCCATGAGAACGGCGGGTCACAGCACGTACCCCGCGGCAGCCATGGCGGCTTCAAGGTCGGCACGAGTTACGACGCGCGCGTGCAACTCAGCCAGTCGCTCAGGACAGGTCTTGACGTTGTGGCCCTTGTTGCCGCATCGACTGCAATGGATCCCAAGGCTATTCGGTGGCGCGAGAAGGTCAGCGCCAGTAACGCCACGCGACTTTCGCGACTCCAGAAGTTGCCGCGAAACACCACGTTGGCGCGCTTCCTCAATGAGAGTTCGTTGATCCTGGCGCAGGGCGCGGCGGGTATTGCTCGCCTGCTCCCCACGGGTGGCCCAACGTACGTTGCTCGGTCGACCAAGCGAGACGCACTCTGCGCACTTTCCGCACCAATAACCGCCGCCGTTATCTTGCCTGTCGAGAGTCAGGTGACTGCCAGGGTCAGGCCCAACGTCATCACGAAATGCCTCCCAGCTGGAGAGCCACGAAGCGCAGACGGAGATGCCTCGGCCACCGTAATCCTTCCAACCTATGTTTTTCGGATTGGTGCAGCGCGCGATCATCGCCAGTCGCACGGAGTAGAGACGGCTCCTGCTCTCTCCGTGGGTGCGCATCTGGGACCCCTCCAGACACCCGCAAGCCTTTGTCGATCCACGGACAACGCTCCCAAGCATCGGCGTCGACTCGTTGCCGCAGTCGCACTTGGCCCGGCAGCGACCACCAGGAAGGATCTCCAGGATGACCAGGCGGTTGAACCGCTGGCCAATGCGCTCGCGCGCCGGGATTCGACGACGAGTCACGCTGCGCTCCCTTCAACTCGCGTCGCCGGCAGGTTGAACTTGTCGCGCGGCTCTCGGTGCCAGTTCGTAGGGTCAACCCCTAGAACCACCCGGAACACGTCGGCCCACACCAGGCCCGGTCGGCGCTCGCAGTAGAGGATCTTGACAAGTGCTCCAGAACTCAGCTCTCGGCCCGTCTGCTCAAGAACAGCAGCCCGAAAGCTGGCCTGGTCAAAACCCAGCCGTTCCATCGCCGCCCACGCTTGCCGGGCCCCCTCGTTGGGGTACTTGCCGAGGTGGGTGCGCCTCATCTCTATCGCCATGCCCGGCCATAGTGCATCACTCTGACACTAGTGGCAAGAGGAACCAGTGCCAGTCATGCAATTCCACCACGGACAGCCAGAAGGCACCATTCAGGAAATGGCACCCGACACCCTCGCGAAGCGCGTGCGGCTCCGATTGGAGCAGCTCCGCCCTTTAGGCGTTTCCGCCAATAGGGCAAACGACCTGGCTGGATTTCCATCTGACGGTTACGTCAGTCGGATCTCCACTGGGGCGAGGAAGAAGGTGGACCTGGGAATGTTAGAGCGCCTAGCTGCGGCGCTCCGTGTGCGGTTCGATTGGCTCGTCCGCGGCGTGGGCGACATGGACCTACCGCCCGATCCGGCCGAGGCAGCTAAGCTGCCCGAGCGTGCGCTGGTCGCCCTCAGGGTTGCTGTTGGCCGCAGCAAACCAGCAGGCGAAACCGTTGCTGCTCTGGCAGCACTCGCACAGTCATGCGATGAGCCAGCTGACGTCCCGACTCAGGATTGGTTGGCCGCCGCGCTTGGCGAACCAGTAAGCGAACCGGATAGTGAAGAGCCTGAAGACTCAGACGTGCCGCCAGAGAACCCGGATATCGATCCTGGGACGATGCGGCTGGTCTACGACGACCTAAAAGACGCGGAAAAGTACGGCTACCCGCGAGATTTGGTCCGCCACGTGTTGTCCGACCTTCGGTGGCACCACAAACGCCCTCTGACCTACAAGTACGTCCTCAGCGCAGCGCGTGAGGACATCGACTTGACTCTCGAGCGAGGCGAGTGGCCGCCGAAGCGCAACGGCTAGGCGGCGCAGAGTACGATCCGAGACTTCTCGATCCGTGTCCGGAACAACCCATCCGGAACACGACGAGCTCGCGCGAGTTGCTCAGGCGACTCGTCGAATGGCCAGGCGTCGCCGCGAAGACGCGTCCCAGTGCGTGTAACAACCGCCACTGGGTCGCCCGTCGCCTCGCCCAGTCTCAGCGCCGCACACGTCTCTGAGACGCCCAGGCGCCCAGCAAACTCGCGCACTCCATGCCACGCGTGACCGCGCAGTGTTGCGGCGATCGCCGGTCTGGGCAGGAGCAAGCAAGCCGCTAGCCGGTTCTCGCGCTCTTCCACGTCGGCACATCGGTAGCCCATCTCCCTCAGGAGCCACGCGGCAACCTCGTGACCGATTCCGAACGTCACCCGCTTCTCACATAGCCCGCGACGGACCCAGATGCGTTTCCCCAGTCCCAGCCTGACCTCGCCAGGCATCGGCTTGTCGGTCTCCAGGACCTCCATGCCGAGCGCCTTGGCCACGCCGATCACCTGCATCCCCTCCTCACAATCCAGCCCAAACGCGCTGTAAATAGCCACAGCTTCCCGTTCGAAGAACTCCCCTAATTTAGGCATTTGGGCAGCCTGCCCCGGTTAGCCGGGGTCCGTCAACCACCGGTCGGACATAAGGCGACCCAGCGGTCAACCGGACATTTGTCCACGGTGAAACGCCCACCTTGTCCCACCTGATTTTTTAGAAATCGACATCGGTGGCACTAGTGACAGTTGACACTAGATCCGTTCGTCACCCATTATCGGGGCACGAATGGCGAACCAAATCACCCTCACGGTCCTCGTCCTGACGGTCGAAATCGACCGCGACGAGCCCACGGTCGAGACCACCGGCGAAGCCGTCGCCGAGGAAATCACCACCACGCGCTCTGTGGCTCTGCCCGGACTGCGCAAGTGCCAGCCGGTCACGGTTGCGCGTCGCGTCGTCGGAGGTTCCCGATGAGCAGCGTCCTTCCCCCCAGAGGCGAAACCGACTCCATCGAATCCGCCATTCGCGAGTTCGGCTTTGGCTCACCAGCTCTGACCCGTGCCGACATTGAGTCCATTCGCCTGCAGCAGGCGCACTGGACGGTTCAGCGTCTGACGGCACGCGTCGACTTCCTCCGCGACAACCTGCGCGAGCTGGAAGAGGAGCGCGCGAAGTACGGCGCACTTCTCGGCCCGAGCATCCGCGACATCGGCAATGCGCAGACCGAGCTGAACCGTGCTGTTCGTGAGTTGACCGACGCGAAGCTGGCCTTGGCTGCTGTGGAGGTTGCGGCATGACCCTCCTCCAACAAGCCGACGCCCTCCTCCTCGAGCTGGACCGCGCCGAGCAAACCCGAACGGACGAAGAAAAAGCCCGCGCCGAACGTGAGCAGCGAGTGAAGGACGGCAAGGCGCGACAGGTTGTTTGGCTGATGAAGCAGGAAGGGATGACGAGATGAGCACTTCGATCAAACCCCGGGACTTCTTTGCCGCTTCGGCGTGGCTCAATCAGTACGGCGAATCGATCGTCCGTCGCGATGATGGAGCACATGTCCGCATGACCTCGCCAAAGCTGGAAAGCCAGCGTGTCTACCGAGCCGCACTGCGCATTCTGCGTTCCCAGGGAGCCGCTGACCCGTGGCGACAGGCGCGCACCATTGCTGACCGGGTGTTTGCGGCTCGTTTGGCGAAACTGGAACAGGAAGGGGGAGCGGCGTGAGAAGCCGAAACTACTACCGAGGCTACAGGCTACCCGCGCTGTCCCTGCGCGCGTTCAACCTCCAGTGCTGCGACACGTGCCACTCCGCCGTCGACCGCGACGACATGCACCGCGACGAGTCCGGAACCTACTGCCAGGACTGCCGCGACGAGCAGATCGCTGAGATGGAGGCTGAATTCTCCTGGATGCGCCCACACATTGAGCGCGCCGCGGTTGCTCTGAGCAACGGCGCCCCGGAGACGTACGAGGCCATCAAACACGACGTTCTGCGCCATGACTCGCCGTTCGACCCGCACAACAGGAGGTCGCTGTGACCCCCACCGACCGCGCCGAAATCTCCGCCCGCATCGACGCCTGGCTGGCAGAGCACGCATGGCGGCAAGTCATCCATCGCCGGTTCATGGGCGCTCATTACGTCACGTTCTGCGACGGGCACGGCAACGACGTCACCATGGTCAGCACGGACAGCCGCGAAGATGCGGCGCTGTTGATTCTGCGCGGGAAGGGGATAGCGGCATGACCGTCCACGCATTCCCCGACCCGTCCCTAGCTCGCTCCCTGGCCGCATCCCTCGACGTGATCGAAGGCCGCGCTGAGCTGGTGGCCAAGGAGCAACTGCCGTCGAGCATGGATCTCTTCCTAGTTCACCGCGACTTGGACGCGATCGACGAGTGGCGGTCTCGACGCGTTGGCAAACTCCGACGCGTGATGGACATCGTCAACGAGGGGAAGGGGGAGGCGAATGGCTAAGGCTCCAATGGCATCGCCCTACATGATCGCCGCCTTCGCGCTCGACCGTGCTGAGCAGTACGACCACGGCAGCGGCATCTATCACGCCATGATCACGCTGGCGCACCAGTTCTTGGACTGCGAGCACATCGAGTCACATGCCCATGGCGAACTCGACGACCTGATCAAGCGACTGAAGAAGCAGAAGGCCAAACAGGACAAGGAGTCCCCATGACCCCCGCTGAAAACGCCCTCGCCCTGGCCCAAATCAGCATCCGGTTCAGCATCTTCTGGGCCGAAATCGATGAGGCAATCACCGGTCGCGGCAACCTCATCCACGACCGCGCCTTCGACCTCTGGCGTCACTACTTCAACCGAGCAACCGCGCACCTGAAGCCGATGACGGTCCGCGAACAGATCGAAGCGGTCGGCTGGACTCGTGAGTGCGGCCAGACGGTGCGGCGCAGTGATGGAGCGTTGGCGGAATACGTCGAGTGCGACCCGGCGGTGAACCAGGTGCAGGCGTGGATTGTGGCTGGGTGTCCGGCGAGCAACGGGGGCTTGCTGCTCGATCCGTCATGTCGGTTCAAGCGATTCCGCGAGGCTGGGTTCAGCGTGGTGGAGGCGAACAATGCAACGTGAACTCTTCGTCGTCGAGAAACTCCGCGGTGGCCAGTGGGTGCCACGCCCGAATCTGGTCAGCTATGCGCCCGGCATCTTGAGTCGTGACGTCTGTGAGAGCGCCGACTGCCGTATCGCCCGCTACGTCCCCGAAGACCCGACGCCGCGGTTGCTCGCTGATTGGCAGGACAGGCACCGTGGGCAGGTCACATGGGTGTCATCCGCCGACAGCACCATCTGCATCCTAACGTCTTCGGACAAGCGGCAGTCACCTGGTGAAAGTGTGCCGTGCGATCCGTTCGGTGCCGCTCGGGATGCGTTGGCCAAGTGGGAGGCGCAGTGGCCATGACCGAACCCTACGTCGAGAACTTCCGCCACCACCTCCGAATCCTGCAGGTCGAAGCGGTCCGGTTCGTCATCGCCGGTGAGCCGATTCCCGAGGAGTTGGCGACGGATTTGGCTGAGTTTGGGTGGTTGGCGGGGGAGGAGGAGTGACATGGGAAATACTGGAAAGATCATCACAGGGCTCAGCTTCGACGAGTACATCAAGGTCGAAGGCGAGAACTTCAGCACGCTCAAGCACCTGGCCAAGTCCGCGCTGCAGT
>CAZFPB010000046.1:0-6221 GCA_964520985.1 uncultured Pseudobdellovibrionaceae bacterium | reverse complement strand
CGCATGAACAAGGCCGCGCGCGGGGGGCTCATGGGCCGCCTGCGCGGGAACATGGACCAGAAGCGCCAGGGCTCAGCCGTCGATGCTGAGAAGTCGCAGGCGATGGTCAACCAGGCGGTCAAGGGGGCGGAGGGTTCGCCGCCCCCCCCGCAGCAACGCCCCGCCCGTCGCGGGCCTGCGAATTACACGCCGGACGAGACCCAGGCGATGGTTGAACGGGCCATGTCTGGCGCGGGCAACATCGCGCAGGGCACCCGCGAGGCGTGGGCGGCGCAGTCGCCCGCCGACCCGGACCCCGAGAACGAGGCGGACTTGCCGAACTTCGCGGACAACTCGCAGGCCGCTTCCCAGCGGCGGCGTCTTGGGATGCGTAGCCGGCTGGCCCGTCGCTAATGGCGATGTGGGACACCACGGACTTCCTTACGCGGGTCAAGCGTAAGGCGCAGTGGCCAACGAACCCGAAGCTTCCCGACGCGTCCATCTTGGCCGTAGCGGATGAGGAGCTTTCGTCGTTCCTGGCCCCCATCGTCCGGGGTGTCTCCGAAGCCTATTGGGTCAAGCGGTACACCGTCGCGATCACAGCGGGGCAGCCGCTTTACCGCATCCCCGCTCGAGCCACGTCGGGCACCGTGTTCGACGTGGCGCTCCTCGACAGCAACGGCAACGACCTCGCGCGGCTCAACAAGATTCAGGCCGCCGACGCGTACGGCTACGTGTTCCAGTCCGGGCCTCCGCAGGCGTACTTCATCGAGGCCGACCAAATCCGCCTCCTGCCCACCCCGGGCAGCGGCTACACGCTTCGGGTGCGCTACGAGCGCCGGCCGTCGCAGTTGGTGGCGACGTCGGTGTGCGGCCTGGTGACGCACGTCACGAGCTCCACCGTGCTCAAGTCCGCCACGCGCGTGACCGGGTGCGCGTTCGACTTGGCGCAGTCGCTTCCCAACTTCGACGCGCTCTACGACTCGTACGCCGCGACCGTCGCCGGTGCCGGACCGTACGTCTACACGTTCACGGACACGATCTCTCAGGTCGTCTGCGGCGATTACATCTGCCCCACGGGCACCACGTGCATCGTGCCTGTCCCGGATGGCCTCTACTCGACGTTCATCGATCGCGTGGCCTCGGAATGCCTCGACGAAGCGGGCGACGCGGCCGGCGCAGACCGCATCCGCGCGCAGACCGAACGCAAGCTCGACGGCGTGATCGAAACGCTGACGCCGCGCGCCGAGACGTCCGCTCAAAGCGCCTTCAACCGCCGTTCGCCAATGCGGGGCGGGTGATGGGCACGCAGTCCCTCACGCTCCCCGTTGCGGGCCTCGTCACCGACCCTGGGCCGTTCAGTGCGGCGCCTCCGGGGTCGCTCTCGCTTGCGACCAACATCGCCTTTCGACGTCCGGGCGTGGCCGAGCCTCGCGCGAAAATGGTCTACACGTTCGACACGGAGCTTGGGGACGGAAGCGGGACCCCGTGCAACGGCGTCGTGCGCCACTTCGACGGTTCGACGAACGCGGTCTATTCGTTCTATTCCGTGCCTTTTTTCGGGGCGTCGGTCGTTCGCAGAGACGCGACGACGACGATCACGGGCGCAGCCTTCACCTCGGCGCTCGTGAATACGGAAAGCTCGGGCGGGCGCCTCTTTGCGACGGCGGATGAGGGCGTCGTCACGTGCGACTCCAACACGGACACGACGTTTCGGTTGGCGGGCATGCCGCAGCCGATGGCTCCGACGATTCTTGCCGCGGCCACGACGGGGTGGCTCGCCAACAACTACACGACGTCGTACCGCGTGGTGTTCGCCCGCAACACGTCCGCGGGGCGCCTGATCGTCGGCCCCCCGTCGAACGTGGCCCTCTATCGCAACGACACCGGGGGCGCCGTCACGCCGTTGTTCATCGTCTACCTGCCGTCCGCCGGGATTGAGGCGGGCGACGAGCTCCAGGTGTACCGGTCGTACAGCGTCACGCCGTCGACCGACGATCCCGCCGATGACATGCGCCTTCGCGCGGCGGTCACGATCCCAGCGTCCAGCATCTCGGCGGGTTACATCGCCGTCGTCGACTACTTCCCCGATGACGCGTGGAGCGGCCCCGCGCTCTACACGAACGAGGCCCAGGAGGGCGCGCTGCTGGCGAACTACGCGCCCGGCTATGCGCGCGACGTCCGCGAGTTCAACAACATGATGTTCTATGCGGGGCACCAGACTCCGCATGAGATGGCATCGACCGTCAACGCCATCGGATGGGCTCAAAGCGCCTTCGTTAGCTACAAGGTCGCGGTTGCAAGCATCAACGTGGGCAACACTGTGACGCTTGCGGCGCCCTTGACGGCCTATGGGGCGCAGGCGATCCGCGCCGGGCAAATCATCACGATCAACACCGCGCCCCCGGGCACGGCAAGCGCGTATTTTTCCGCAACGGCGAAGGTCGTTTCGGCGGCCGGATCCACGATCACGCTCGACCAGCCGAACCTGTCCGCGTTCGGTGCGGCCAACGTGACGCTCTGGGATTGGCTGGAAGTCGACAACGGGACCGACGTCTACACGATTTATCCAAACGCGGTCACCGACGCGGGCACCGCGACAGGCATGGAACAGTACCTGTCCCCCGCCGTGGCCCCGTTCATCTTCGGCGTGTCGGATGAAACGGGCGCGCCGCCGCCCGACAAGTACATGGGCGGCGCCCAAGACATGGAGCGCGCATGGATGCAGGCTTATCCGGCCGCCCCCTACGTACTCCACGCCGTCCCGTCCGGGCTTCCGGGTCTCGGAAGCTACATCGGCGTCACAGTGGCGATTCAGGGCAAGGACCAGACGGCACCGCCGTTTACGGTGCGATCGAGCAACCCGAACGCGTTCGACAAGGCATTTGACCCCGTCACGGGCGTCGCGTCCGCTCTCGGCGGCGCTCCGGGTCGTCTCGCGTGGTCGAAGATCGATGTGCCCGACGCGGTCCCACTCCCGTATTACCAAGACGTCGGCGACCCCACGCAACCGATGCTGCGCGTCATGCCGACCCAGGACGCGCTCTTCATCTTCAAAACCGACGGCGTCTTTCGGCTCTACGGGCAGACGCCCGACCTGCTCACGATCGAAGCCGTCGACCAGACCGCGCGACTGTCCGAGGTGAGCCCGCAATGGGTCACGCGCTTCGGCGACACGGTCTATGCGCTGACCTCGCGCGGCGTGTGCGAGTTCGGGAACTTCGGCGTCCGCGTCATCGACCAGGCGATCCACCAGGACATTGCGAGCGTCATCGGCAACGGAAGCAGCGGCGTCACGCGCCCGTTTGCCATGGCGAGCTCGTACAACCGCTTCGTGTTGTTCGGCGCCGAGGGCATGGACGCGAACCCGTCCGATGAGCGCGCGAATTCCGCGTTCGTCTACTGGCCCGACCTTGGCCTCTGGTCGCGCTGGACGTTCACGAAGACGACGCAGGCGGCCGGCTCGGGGTTCTCAAGCGACGGACTGCTCGGTCTGCCGAACGGCTACGCGAACTACGTGGACGAGGAGTCCGAGATTCGCGGCAGCGTGGTAGCGCCGTCCTACGATCTCCCGCAGTTGTCGCTCACGGTCGAGGCCGTCGTCGGAACGACCGTCACAATTACTGCGGCCACGAACTACGAGCCGTCGGCCGGGGACCTCATCGTCGATGCGGACCAACAATTCTACTATGTCACGGCTGCGGCATCTCCGACGTCGTTTACGCTCGATCGAGCGCCGTCGTTCATCGCAGCAGCCTCGGTCACGCCGCTGATTGCGTTCCCGGTCGAGATCGAATGGATCGCGAACGGAGGCGGCAACCCGGCCACGGAGAAGTCCTGGCAGAAGTTCACGTGGTTCCTGGAACGCCTCCGGGGAGGCACGACGATCACGCAGACCTTTCAGGGCTACCAGAATACGACGCTTACTGAAGCGCCAGTTGTCTACGATCCGAGCCTTGCGGCACCGTCGTACGCCACCTTTGCGCCGTTCATCCACTGGGATCACGTCCCCGAAGGTCTCGGGCGCGATTGGGCGCTCAAAGTCGGACTCAAGTGCACGCAGGCGGGCCTTTGGTTCACCACGGCGGGAAGCTCTATCGAGTACGACGCCACGTCCACCCGCGTCGGGCCGGCGATTATCCGCAATGGCTAAGCCCCCGAAACAGCACCGCCTGAAGCGTGAAACGACGCCGCAAGACGTCGCCGAAAACGTCGAAGCGATCGGCCGCCACATGGACGCGGCGACGCAGTGCCTCACGGCCGGCCTCACCATCGCCGAGAACGTCATGGGACGCGTGATCAAGGTCGCGTTTCGCCCGGCGGCGTCGCTCTCGGTCGCGACGGGTCTCTCGACGGCCCCCGAGATCGTGATGCTCGCGGGCCTGTGGCGTACGGCGCCCACCCGAGAAGCGATTTCGATACCAGACACCTTTGCGTGGGACTTCGTTGCGGGTAACCTCGTGACGTCTTCGTTTGCGGGCTTGACCGCTTCGGATTCGTACCTCGCGCATCTCCTTTTGATTCAGAGGTAGGCCATGGGCAAAGCCATCACCCGCATGCGCGCGCGACGTACGAAGCGCCGAAACAAGCGCAAGGAATCGAAGCGCGACGAGAAAGAGCGTCGCGAGCAAGCGGACGCTTACCAGGCGGAATCGGTCCAGTCGGCGCGCGACGTGCAGACGGGCGCGCCCAGCGAGATTACGCAGCACGGTTACCTCGACCAGTTGGAGGGGCGCGGCTCTCTCGCGGGCAAGCTCTCTGTCCAGGACCCCGAGGGACTCGCGGCGCAACGTCGCGCGATGGGGCAGCAAGAGCAGATCGCGAAGCAAGGCTACACCGCCGAAGACGCGGCCACGCTTCAGAGCGCGAACCGGCAAAGCAATCTCAATGAGCAGAGCCAGCGCCAGGCCATCCAGCAACAGGCGGCGATGCGCGGTCAGTCGGGCGGGGGGCTCGCCATGATGGGCGCGCTCGCAGCCCAGCAGGGCGGCGCGAACCGAGCGGCCGACCAGGCGGCTCAGGTCGGACAGAACCGCATCCAGGCGCGCCAGCAGGGCGTGCAGAACCTCGCCCAGCAAGGCAGCCAGCTCGCCGGACAGGGTCTCGCCCAAGGTCAGGCGCAGGGCGCGGCTCTTGACGCGTTCAATCAGAACATGGCGACCGCGCGCATGGGCGTGGGCCAACAGAACTTCTCCAATCAGCTCGCCGCTAGCCAGAACCTCCAAGGTGCGGCGCAGTCGGGCGCGGCCTACGGGCAGCAGACGGCTGACGCCGAGCGTACGCGCCGCAACAGCGTGCTCAACGCCGCCCTGAACCCGATGGGAGGCATCTCCTAATGTGGTGGATGGCCCTCATTGACATGGCAAAGAACAAGGCTGGCGAAAATCAGCGCCGTTCGGCCGTGGACTCGTCCGCCTACGGCGGATCGGAGCAATCCGCGCAGTCCGGTCCGACGACTGCGACCCCAGCCACGACGGCGGACACGCCGATCGGCGGCGAGGAGCACGGGGAGACGATGACCGAGGCCACTCCCGCTTCCGCGCAGCCTTCCACGCCCACCACGGCCGATTCCGAGGTCAACGCTGGCAGCGAGCAGGGCGGCGAGTCTTCGGGCGGTGGGGGCGGCGGAATGGCCGCCTTTGAGAAGGTCAAGGGCATGATGCAGCAAGGCGCTGCCGACAAGGCCGCCCGCGACAAGAACAAGCCTCAGTGGGGGGCCTACTAATGGCCCTCATCGAGCTTGACGAAGTCGTCATCCCACGCCGGACCAACCGGCGCCCTGTCCGCATGGCAACCGCCGACGAGGACATCACGGGCGCCCCCGCTGCGAACGTGTCGGCCGACACGATGCCGCAAGCACCCGAACCGGAGGTCACGCCGAACGAGACGGCGGACATGCTTGGCACGCCCACGACGCGCGGAACTCCACCGCCTGTGGCGCCACGTGTCGGCGCTGATACCGAGGTGGGCGCCCCTTCGACGCCTCCCGAGCCGGCTACGGCGGCCGATCGCGACGTCACGGCCAACAGCGGCGCCTATCCGCTCGTTCGACCGGGGTACACGGGCACGGAAGACACCGAGCCCAGCGCCGAACACACGGACACGCGTTCGCCGTCGCCGACGGGCACGCTGGTGTCACGCCGGCTCGACCCCGTGGAGGCTGCAGCGGGCGGCCCGGCGCACGTTCCAGCGGCATCCCCCGCGGCGCCCGAGAACGACAAGCGGCACCAGGCCGAAGCGCG
>CAZFPB010000045.1:0-6482 GCA_964520985.1 uncultured Pseudobdellovibrionaceae bacterium | reverse complement strand
ACTGGGAAACCTGCCAATTCAGCTGGTCCGCAGCATTGGAGATCAGCGCATGACCGCCCTCAACATCTGGCAATGCGACACCTGCGGCACCCCCTACGCCGCCGACGTCACCAAATGCACCGCCACGAAATGCACAGGCGTGATGTCTGGCGCGGAGAAGGAGCGGTTCATTTACGACACGTTCCGACGAGCCGGCGTGTTGGATGAACTCCTCACCATCGCGCAAAACCCAGCCGCTCTGACCCGGTTCGCGCTTCGTCTCCGTGGCCTTGCACAGCTGGATCGCGAGGACTTGGGCGAGGCGATTGATGCGCTGTTTGAGTTGTTCGTGGGGCATGGGCTGCACAAGACGGGGGAGGCTGTCGAGGTGCGGTGGAAGAAGCTCACCGACCTGGAACTGAGCAGCAAAGCGAGAGGCCACATGGACCACATGCACAGGCTCGACCCTGACTCTGGCCTGCCTCACTACGCACATGCGGCGATGCGCGTGTTGATGCGTCTACAGCGAGCGATTGAATACAACCGAGCCAAGGAGACCGCAGCATGAGTAACCAAGACTCACTCGGCGACCGCATGAAGCGCTACGAGCGGGCGCACAACGTGACACTTCCGCCGCGGATGCCGCTCATTGTTCGCGTTGACGGCCGCGCCTTTCACACATGGACCCGCGGCTGCGAAAAACCCTTCGATGTGGTCCTGATGTCGCTCATGGATCGCGTTGCCATGGACCTGTGTAAAGGCATCGACGGCGCCCAATTCGCATACGTCCAGAGCGATGAGATTTCGGTCCTGGTCCACAACTACAAGCGGTTCGCGTCGCAGCCATGGTTGGACAATCGGCTACAGAAAGTGTGCAGCCTGTCCGCGGCAATCGCTTCGGCATCGCTGACCATCAATGCTGGCAAGGTTGCTCACTTCGACGCCCGCGCATTCGTTCTGCCTGAGTGCGAAGTGGCCAACTACTTCCTGTGGCGCCAGCAAGACGCGACACGGAACAGCATCCAGATGCTGGCGCGGTCGCTCTACTCGCACCGGGAATGCGACAGGAAGAACCAGACCGACCTTCAGGAGATGTGCTTCCAGAAGGGCCAGAACTGGAACGATCTGAGCGCAGCAAAGAAGCGCGGTCGGTGCGTCTACCGGGAAGACGAGCGTTGGGTTTGCGACCAGGACATCCCGGTTTTCAAGGCAGAAGAGCGCCAATTCATCGAACGCTGGCTGGCAACAGAAACGGAGAACGCAGCATGACCCCCCACCAAGAACACAGACTCCGCCTCCTGACCGAACGCGGAACAGTGGCTTTCACGCGCAAGGAGAACCTTCGCAAGCTCGCCGTCGAATGCCTGGAGTTGGCGCTGGTGATTGAGCATCACTTGGAGGGGAAGCGGGGGCTGGAGGACATCGCATATGAAGGCGCTGATGTGCTGGTGATGGGAGCCAGGGCGAATGAACTGCCAGGCGTGTCGAAGTATCGCGGGCATTTCGAAGTTATCTACCGTGCGCCGAAGGACATTCACACAGTCAAATGCACAGCTGTCCAACTGGCTCGATGCGTTTGGTCTGTACTCGACGGCACACTGACCGAGTTCGCGCTGGAGTCTGCTCTTACTGACATGTCCGAGCAGCTGAATTGGCTCCGCACCTACGTCGGCGCCGACAACTGGTCCGGCGCCCTCGACGTCAAACTCTCCAAGGCCGAGCGCTACATCACCGACCGCGAACTGGGCAGACAGCCGATGTCGTTGTTGGCAAGGCCGGCGGGAGGGTTGGAGTGATGCTGAGCCCCAAAGAGGTTGCCGAAGACATGCTTGAAGCTGTCCGCATGCGACGCGATGACATGCAGCGAACCGGCGGCATGAAAGTTCCCTATCACGGTCCACTGTGCTCGGCGCAACCGAGTGTGCTCCGCGATGTCGAACGCTGGGCGCAATGGATCCTAGAAAGCGAGGCCCTGTGATCTGCGCCAGGATTGCCAGAAACGTGGTCCTCATCTGCGCCAGTGACATCGAACGTCAAGCTGCCGAGATAGGTGTGTTGCGTTCAGTCGATGCGACCGAATCGGCACGGTGGCTGCGAGAGATAGCAGTTGAACTGCGCGTGGCATGCGGCCCTGACGACGACAGCGGCCCAGCCGAGGAGGGTTCACAGTGAACCCCCGCATCAAACCACCCTTCTCCGTCGCCGCATCCCTTCGCTACGCCGACAACGCACTATCCCGTCCGCCAACACACGCGCACATCGAACGGCCCGTGCCACGTGGCGAACTCGTCCAGCGCTTCGTTCTGCCGCTGAAACTGTGCGAGCCATTCAACCGTGTTGGGCGAGCGGGAACGGCTGGAGCTTCATGGGCACTCGGCGGCATGAAGTCCGCTGCGTACAACCTGATGCGCATCCAGCTCGACGGACGGTTGCCGAAAGCGCCGTTGCAAGGTCGACCGCACGTGTTGGTTTGCCGGTTCTCGAGCGTCGAAACGGACGCGGATTCGGGCTGGTCGAAGAACCCTGTCGACCGGTTGCGCGTTGGCAAGAACGGGCTGGGGTTTGTTGTCGATGACAAGCCGCGGAATTGTCTGGTGTCGACTTGGTGGGAGCAGGCGCCGAAGGGCGCGGGGTTCGTGTTGGTGTCGCTGTTCACGGGCTGACGGCTCACAATCATAAAACAACAATTCGTCCCAATTCCTTGCCTGGTTTCCTTGCTCGAACCAAAGGAACCCTGGTAAAACGTTAGGTGAAGTTGGAGCGCCCCAAACGCCGCTCCCTTCAGATTCACGGTCCTTTCTAGGTGCGCGCACTGGCCAAGTTGCCACGCTGCAGCTGCCAGGGCGGGCCTTTGTTTACGCAGAAATGAGGACCGTATGAGCCGCGTTGATACGACTTTGCTTTGGCGAGACAGGTTGATGGCCATTGTCGACGAGACAGCCGCAGAACACGGCGTCTCGCGCGAGGAGCTCATGGGTGCATCGAGCTTTCGACACATCGTTCATGCTCGCGCCGAGGCGATGCTCCGTTGCCGTGAGCGCACCGGATACACCTGGTCGGCTCTTGGAGAGTTCTTTCTACGCCCCGGAGCGACAGTGACTGCGGCATGCAGAGCTGCTGCCGAGAGGAGGTCGGCATGAGCTACGGCAAGATTTTCTTAGGGGACCCCATCAACGGAGCTGTCGAGCGCGCTGTGCACCGCGGGCGCGTTTACACGCTGTACAACCGCGGATTTGTCTACTTCGCGGAGTTCACTGATGGCCCGAGCGGCCTGGTGAAAATTGGCTGGTCACAGAACCCATGGTCCCGAGTTCGCGAACTCGGGTTCGAATTCAAAGAGAAGCTTGTCATCCGTGAGCTCGTTCAGGTGAGCCGCGGCTCACGGCTATGGGGAACTGGCTACAAGGGCCTGGAGAGGCGACTCCATGACACGTTCTCAGCGCTACGCGTTGACCTGTTTACCGGGGAGCCGTCTGACCGTGGTGAATGGTTCCGCCTGAGTCCTGAGCAGGTTCAAGCGGCGGTGAGCTTTGCCAAGAGAGCGGTTGAGGAGGCGCGCGTGGCATGACTTGGGTTCGCTTCGACGACAGGACGCCCAGTCATCCGAAGGTCGTGACGCTCAGTGATGCAGCGTTCCGTCTTTGGGTGACAGCCACCTGCCACGCTTCCGAGCACCTGACTGACGGCGCGCTAGCAGCGAAGGTCGTGCCGATGCTCCCAAGAGTCCCGAGCGGCGCGAAATTCAAAGCGCTCGTGTCGGAGCTCGAGGAAGCTGGGCTGTGGCACCGCACGGACTCTGGCTGGGAGATCCACGACTACCTGCAGTGGAATCCGAGCGGCGAGCAGGTGCGCGCCAAACGTGAAGCAAGAGCGAAGGCTGGGGCAAACGGCGGCAAAGCATCTGGTCAGCAAAGACGATCCAAAACCGAAGTAACCAACGAAGCAATTGCTTCAGGTTTGGTTGAGCCCCGCTTCGACATTGGCGAAGCAAAACCGAACCCCGTACCCGTACCCGTTCCTGTAGTTACTGACGTAACTACAACCCCCGACCCCCAAGGGGCGGCTGTTGCGGCTGCAACTGAGTCAGGTCGTATCCCGAAGCCGTCAGCATCGCCGTTGTCGACGGTTGATGTCGCTGGGCTTGAGGTCGACTGCATGGGCATGCCGCGAGCTTTCGCTGAACTGGCTGTGAGTGACTGGCTGCGCGAGCCGGCCGATCCGAAAGACCTGCGCTTCCCGCACCAGTGGACCACCCATGCGCTGAAACTGGTCCGCGGCACATGGCGCGACAATCGCCGCCGACGTGAGCTGCTTTCGGCCGTCGCTGGCATCCAACTCGACGGGCCGCCACCTGAAAGCGTGATGACCCCATGAGCCACGCCGACCACGCTCGCGAGGTCAGGAACGCTCTGACGGACCCAATCGCCCTGTGCTCCAAGCTCGGCCTGCTGAGCCAGACCAGCAAGCGCCAGGCTCGCGGGGCCATCGTCTGCTGCCCTGCTCATGGTGAACGCAACCCGTCCTGCTCGGTGACGCTCGGCCCAGACGGCACCGTCCGCGTCCGTTGCTTCGGCTGCGACTTCAGCGGCGACGCTCTGACGCTCGTCGCCACGGTCTACGGCCTGTCCCTGTCGACGAACTTCCGCGAGGTGCTGACTGCCGGCGCCGAGCTCGCTGGACACCACAGCCTGGCCGACGAGATCCGGGGTGGCACCGAGCGTGTCGAGCGGAAGCCCGTTCCCGCCCCTGCCCCGTTGCCGGCGGTCAAGTACCCCGACGCTGCCGAGGTCCAATCGCTCTGGGATGCGTGCTCGCCAGCGAACGAAGACCCCGACGTCTGCCGGCTCCTGGTGGGCCGCCGGATCGACCCAGATCTGGTCACGGAGCTGGACCTAGCCCGCGCTCTGCCACGCGATGGCCGATTGCTGCCACGCTGGGCGGCCTACGGCGGGCGTTCATGGGCCCAGACTGGGCATGTGCTCATCGTGAGGGCGTGGGGCTCTACGGGGCGATTTGAGAGCGTCCGGGCCTGGCGGGTCACGGACGGTGACACGCCGAAGCGTTTGCCGCCCAAAGGCCACAAGTCGGCCGAGCTCGTCCAGGCGAACCGGATGGCGTGGGCGATGCTGGCCGGTCAGGCGTGCCCGCTCCGGCTGGTCGTGACCGAGGGGGAGCCAGACTGGGCGATCGCTGCGACGGCGCTGGCCAAGGATGACGCGGTGATCGGGATCGGCTCCGGCAGTTGGACGGCCGACTTCGCGAGGCGAGTCCCAGCAAGGACCGAGGTCATTGTGGCAACGCATGCCGACCCAGCAGGGGACAGGTACGCGGCGCAAGTCTTGGAGACGTTGGGCGACAGGCACCGAACGTGGCGATGGAGGATGGCAGCATGAGTGCGAAAGTGGAGGACCTGAACGATCTGGCAATGCAAGGACGCTTGCCAGCGGACCTGAAGCAGCACGCTGAACCAGTGAGCGCTCAGGCCAAGACCGAGGCGGAAGAAGCCGCCCGTGTCGTCACCGTCCGTCAGATGCTCAAAGGCGCCTGTGACCGCGCCTTCGAAAAGCGCAAACCAGAGGACAGGCTCACCACCGGGCATTGGGAAATCGATCGGGACGTCGGCGGGTTCAAGAAGGGCTTCGTCTGGGTCTTCGGTGCCAAGTCGCACTGGGGCAAGAGCTCGAGCCTCGTCATGTTCGCAGACGAGAACATCAAGCGCGGCAAGCGGGTGCTTATCGTGTCGTCGGAGGACCAGCATTCGCTCTATGGCGACCGGCTGTTGATGCGTCGCGCTCGGGTCGACAAGTACCGGCTGGAAGCGTGTCAGCTCAACCCAGAAGAGGCATCACGGGTTGCTGCTGTCACTCAGGCCGGGGAGGACGTCCCGGTGTTCCTTGATGCGATCGGCAAATCCGTCGAATGGGCGGCCAAGCGCGTCAAAAGCCTGGTCGCTTCGGAGGGGATCGACCTTGTGGCATGGGACTACCTGCACTCGTTCGACAAGGAGAAGCGCATCGAAGGCGACCGGCGGGCAGCCTTGAACTACATCGCCCGCACCATGAGTGACACCATGAAGACCATCGGGGTCGCTGGTGTCATCTACGGGCAGGTTACGCCGGACACGAAGGCAATCGTGCCGGACATGTACGAGATCCGCGACTCCAAGGACGTGGTGAACGCCGCTGACTGTGTGGCGATCGGGTTCATGCCGTCGACGCGGATGGAGCGGGATGTGGAAGGAACCAGGGTCGCAATCGCTGACGCTGGCGACCGCTGCATCGTCATGGCGAAGAAGAAGACCGGGCCGGGACCTGCTGGGCGCGTTTACCGCATGGGCTCGGACAAGGAGCATGGGTGCTTCGACATCGTGCCGGACCCAGCGGACCAGTACACGGCGTTTGCGGATGAGCCGATGCGGTCGCCTGACTGGGAGGACAACTGATCCCACAAACAAAAACCCCCACCGCGCCAACGATGAGGGTTTGAGCGACCGAGATTCCCCA
>CAZFPB010000044.1:0-6549 GCA_964520985.1 uncultured Pseudobdellovibrionaceae bacterium | reverse complement strand
TCGCGGTTGTGTGCGAGTTGCGCTGAGGCGGAAGTGAGGAGTGCCAAGTGAAAGACCGAAGCAGCGTATCCAGCTCTCTGCGCACAGGAGCAGTCATGACTGCGCTTCTGACGTTGCGCACCGTGACCGACGTTTTCTGCGACATCCGCAATAACCACGCTGGCATGGCTGCTTTTGGCGCGGTCGCAGTTGTGACGACTGGCATCTGCACTTGGCTTATCTGGTGCGACTACCAGGAGGCCAGCAAGTGACCAAACCCAGGACGAAGCTCTCAGAGGCGCCGGTGGTGTTTGGGCGGCGGTTGACTGCCTGCAAACCAATTGACAGCGAGACGCGCGCATGGCGGGCCAAGTTCGGTGACATGACCGTTCGCGTTGCTGACTGGAGCGGCGAATGGACCGCTGAGGCAGTGTTCCGCGACGTTCGGTTGTTCGATGAGTTTGGCACGCAGGAGAGCGTGGTCGGCAAGCTTCAGACGTTTTTGAAGGCGCTCAAGCGGGCGACGGAGGGGGTGCCGTGAGCTGCACAGGGGTTGTTGTACTGGCGCTCTGGCTCGCCTTTTCGTGGTGTCACTACCGAGCGATTGGCACCAGGAGGTACGTGCCTTGACGGCTCGCAGCATTGCAGAGGGCCGCGTGGTCATGGCCGAACTCGCGTCTATCGACGTGCAGTTGGCGGACATTGCTGTCGAACGTATCGACCTGCTCGAGCGCGAACGGATGCTCTTGGCCAAGCGCGCGGCACTGTTTTCGGGAGAGGCTGGTGCCGAGCAGTCTGTCGACTTGCGAACCAACGCGCGTCGCCGCCGCCAAATCGATCCGAAGCCGATCGTGACAGCGACAGAGACCGGGCGGCAGCTGGCCCAGCAGGCACTTGAGCGCAACGAGACTCGCCGGAGGTCCGGAACGTGACCGACGAGAAGAAGCAGCTCCCCTACGGACACGGCTCCATCAAGAAGGAAGGCGACAAGTTCGTCGCCAGGCTTCCGCGTGCCCTGAGCCGCAAGAAAGCTGGCCTGAAGAACAAGGGCGACTTCCGTGAGCGGCTCGGCGCCTTCGACACTTGGGAGCAAGCGGCCGACGTTTTGGTCAACGCGGTGAAGATGCGTCAGGCCAAGCCGGCAGACGAGTACCGGGGTATCCCGTTCGCAACTGACGCCGAGAGCACACTGAAGCGCATCAAGAGCGATGCTCTGCGCCGGTACTCAAGCGAGGCTCAGGCAAACCGCCGCGTCTCCACGTCGAAGGGCATCTTGACCAACTGGCTCGGGAAAGAGTCGTGGTTGAAGAAGCCGACCGCGCTGGTCACTCATGCGGAGCTCCAGGCGACGATCAACTGGATCGCTCGCGAAGGGCGAACCCTGAAGGACAAGCCGGTCTCGTCGGCGTTCATTCGCTCCATCGTCGGCTTCCTCCGTGCCGTCTTCGAAGACCGCGGCATCGAGCCGAACCCGGTGCTTGGCCTGAAGCTGCCACCCAAGAAGGAACCCGAGGTCCCCTACTGGTCGCTTCGGGAGCAAGAGAACCTGTTCCGGTGCGCCGACATCCCAGAGCGGGACCGCGTGATGGCCGGTTGCGGCATGGGGCTAGGTCTCCGCAAGGGCGAGCTCCTGGCTCTCGAGTTCGAAGACGTCAACCTGGACGACCACTCGCCGCACATCGAAGTCCGCCACGGCGGCCCGGACCGCAGTCCGGTCAAGGGCAATAAGAAGCGCCGGGTGGAGCTGTTCGAGCCGGGTCTCGGGTTCCTTCGGATCTGGATGGCCGAGTTCTACCAGGACACCCAGGGTGGGCTTGTCTTCGCCGGCCCACTGGGCGGTTACCAGAAGGCGTGGCCGGAACAGTTCCCTACGTGGGGTGAACTTGCCAGGCTCCGCCACTCCCACTCCCACATGATGCGACACACGTACGCGGTGTCGGTGCTGTCAGGAACGTGGGGGTACGAGCCGCAGTCGCTTGAGTTCGTCGGCGACCAACTTGGGCACGCCGACCAGGCGACGACCGAACGCTACTACGGCGCATTTGAGACCGAGACGTGGCGTCGCCAAGTGAGTCGCATGACCGGTCGTGAGGAGCGCCCGACCAAGAGCGACGTGGTGACAGCAGCAAAGTTACTGGGGCGGTCAACGGGGCGAAAAGGAGCAAAGCGTGGCTGATTTTAGCTTGAATAGGTCGGAATCCCGTCATCCACCCAAATCTTCCTCTGAAGGCAGAAAAGACCTAAGAGGAACAAATGAGAACCGGGGCGAACGCCCCAATACGGTTCCAAGCGCCCCAGATGCGCCCAAGCCGGTGGACTTGTCCCCGGCCGGCGCTCTGGCAGTCGCGCTGGACCGTAGGCCGGACGCCCAGGCCCCGGCGAACGACACCGCCTCACCCGGCGTCGCCTACCTCGTCACCACCAAGGGCGAGCGCATCGCCGTGGACGCCGACCTCCACCCGGAGCTCGACCAGTACACGTGGCGTCTCGACCAGAAGGGGTACCCAAGAAGAACGATCCGGCTGACCCCGGGCAGACAGGGCAAGAAGTCCTGCATCTTCCTCCATAGGCAGATCGTCGGAGCCGAGGCGGGCCAGTACGTTGACCATCGGGACGGGAACCCGCTCCATTGCTGGCGCGACAACCTGCGAGTCACGACCCCACTCGGGAACTCCCGCAACGTCAGGAATAGCAAGAACACCAAGGCTGGAAAGCTGAAGGGTGTTTATGAAACGGCTTCCGGCAAATGGGCTTCCGCCATTGGCGCTGGCGAGAAGAAACCGGACGGCAAATCGCGCCGAATCTACCTCGGCTCGTTCGACACGCCTGAGCAGGCCGCTCGCGCCTACGACGACGCTGCCATCCGGTATTTTGGATCCTTCGCGGCGACCAACTTCATGTCGCCGGCCGACGAAGCTTGGGCGCTGAAGAAACTCCGCGAAGGTGAAGCCAACTTCGACGTAAGCGACCTGCCGACCCCGGGAGGTGCGAAATGAGCGCTGCCCTCGTCGGCCTTTGGCTCACTGCCACGGACACGCAGGTCATCTGCCCGTCGTGGCACCTCCCGAAGCTCAACTTGGAGGACTTGCGCCGGAACTGGGCGCGCAAGTGCCGGGCTGAGCGCGCCGCCGACGCCGCCCTCACCGCGGAGGCGTCCAAGTGACCCGCCTCTGGAAACGCCTCTGCGCCTGGTTCTGGCGCGCCACCTTCCGCCCTGAGTCTGACGTGGAGCTACGGGCGCGAATGCTCGGACTCTATCGGCGCGTCCCCGGCAGCAACCTCGACCACCTGGAGCGCCTGCTTCGGTCCGAGCTCCCGGCCGGCATCGACCTCCGTCTCACCCGCACCCAGGACAAGCGACTCGGCCGCGGCGTGATCGAAGTGGAGGCCCGCCATGGTTGACCTCGACAGCCCGCCCGCCGTCCCGGTCGACTGGGACATCCGGTTCACGAGCGGTGGCACCAGACCGAACCTGTTCGGGATCTCTGCCGCCATTGTCTTCGCCGTTGCCGGTCGCGGTCAGACAGCGTGGCTCGCCTACCACGACGCCCGTGAGCGTTACCCGTTGCTGCCTCCCTTCGGCTCCTGCGTCGTCGAGCGCGTCGGAGGCGGGAAGTGAAAACACCATGGTGCGCATTCTGCACTTGCGACGATTGCCAGAACGGCACTTGGGCACATGGCGACTTCAAGCATGCCAAGACCGAGAGCGGTGCTTGGATCTGCGAAGTCTGCTGGCAGTACGACGAGTGCGCTCGAAAGGCCCGGGAATCCGGCCGACGCCGCGACAGTGCATGTGACGAGCACAGATGCAGTCACCGCCCGAAGATCGTCACTGAGTGGATGCTCGGTTGGCCGGAGGTGTCGAGATGACCGCCGCCATCAACATGGCCGGCAAACGCATCGGCCACCTCGTCGTCACTGGCCAAACCGATTCCGCAAGAAGCGGCGCCTACTGGGATTGCGACTGCGACTGCGGCGGCAAAACCGTCGTCTCCGGCTGCAACCTCCGCGCGTACGAAAGACGCGGTTTCAAGCCGACCTGCTCTTCCAAGTGCCCGCTGAATCGCACGGCCATCAGAAAGTCGACGAGAGCCCGAGCGCGAACACTGTCCGGTGATGAATGCCGACTTGCTGCCGTGATGGCTTCCGGCGCTGGCATCGAAACGCCCGAGCACATCCGCCCGAAAACCCGTCGCGACTGCGCCAACGTCCCGCGTCCCTGCCCCTTCGTCAGCTGCCGTCACCACCTCTTCCTGGACGTCACGGAGACCGGCGGACTGAAGCTGAATTTTCCTGGGTTGGAACCTGATGAGCTCGAGGTGTCGTGTTCGCTGGATGTGGCTGAGAGCGGCTGGCGTGACCTCCAGGCAGTCGGCGATGTGATGAACGTCACACGTCAGCGCGCTCTGCAGATTGAGGTCGTGGCGCTGCGGAAGATGGGGTGGAGCAAGCGGCTGAAGGAGATCAACCGCGATGTTTGAACGACGCACCCACGACCCCCTCACCGTCCTCGCCATGTGCCTCATCTGCGCACTGCTTGGCTACGGCGCGTTCGTGGGGGTTGTGCGGGAGATTGAAGTGAAACGGGAGATGGAGGAATCGCCATGAGAAGAAACGTTGTTCATCGGTACTACCTGCCTCGCAACAACCTGAAGTTTGGCGCGGGCTACGACAGCTGGTCCGTCTGGCTCATCGATGAAGCCACCGGAACGCTTTGCATCTTCGGCGACTGGGGCAACTGGACTCACACGTGGGGCACATCGGGACGCTCCGGCAAGGGGAAGCGGGACTTCCGGCACGAGCTCCTGTGCTTCGGCTCCGAGTACCTGGCGGACAAGCTCGGCTACGGCGTCCCGGACCACTACGACGGCGAGAAGACCTTGGAGGGGATCCGTCGATACATCCTCAGCATGCGCCGCGCGGGAGAGCTGTCGGGGCCAGATGCGCGCGACGACTACGACGACGCGCGCCAAGTCGAAGACGGCGAGCCTGGGTTCGCAGACTTCCTCAACGGTCGAAGCGGCCGATGGGACCTTTACTCCGACGAGGGCTGCCGAACGAAGCACCGTGACTCATGGCGCCAGCATCTCGCGACGGTGACCTTCAAGCGATTCAAGGCTGCGGTTCGCTCTGAACTGCTCCGTGAACAGTCGCTCGCGTGGTTCCGGAGGTCAGCATGACCGCCCGCATCCACTCCCTAGCCGCTCACCGCCACGAGCGCAGTCGCCAAGTCCGCCCCGAGACCCAGCACACCGTCTCGGCACCAGCTGACCGCGTGGAAGTCGAGTGGCGTTTCCCAGACGGCATGAAGGTCACGGACTTTTTCGAACCCGAAGCAGCACGCGAGTTTGCGGCGCTGTTGATTGAGGCTGCTGATGACGCGGAGGCGAGGACGAGATGAGTGATTTCTACGTAGACACAGAAGAGCGATACGTGCGCGACCCGGAATTCAGAGCAGCGGTCGACATGTTGCAGAACATGGCACGTGAGCACGGATTCACCCCTGGCGAACTGAAGCAGATCGCATTCAAGGCGGCGGTTGAGTTGGAGTTCGGCAACTTCCTCGGCGCGCATCGCGTTGTTGGCGAAAACCTGGAGCCCATTCGATGACCGACGCTGTTCAACTTCCAAAGACAGTCATCTTCACCACCGATGGCGACCACATCTCCGAATCCGACGCCTCCGCATTCTGGGCGCGACTGCCGGAGAAGGTGGCGATTGCGTTGGTGAAGGCGGCGCCGAAGGTTGCTGACCCTTGGGAGCACATCATCTCCGCCTGGGTTCGCGATTCGGACGACACGCCTGGCGAGTGGGCGGCCATGGTGCGCTGTGACGTCAACGACGACGGCACGGACTGCTTCGAATGGTCCGCATGTGACGAGTGGGGAACAGCGCCGACGTTGGCTGAAGCGAAGGCCGCTGCTGATGCCCAGTGGCGAGCAAACGGCGGCCTGCTCCGAGACGAGGTGTCACCATGACTCCGGCGCTTCTCAATCGCCTCACCGCGCACATGCTCGAAATGGCCGCGGACAAGTTCAGCAACAACAGCTGCACGTACTTCGATGCAACCAAGGAGCTGAACCTCACCAAGGACGAGGAGCGTGAGTTTATCGCGTGGCTTCGTTCTGACGAGTACCTGGATGAAGAGAGCCGGAAGCGCATCAAGTCCACGTTTACGGACGACTGGGTTGTGATGCTTCTGCTGGCTCGACACTACGGTGACCTGATTCGGAAAGCGGAAACGGCTGGATTGAGTGTGGTTGTGACGGAGTTGGGAGGTGTGAAGTGACGCTCTGGGACTACTGCGACAAGCACCCGATTCTCAGTTTCATCTCGCTCTGCATTCTGGCGTGCGCGATGCCAACAATGAACTTCAGCTTCAAGTGGCACAAGAAGAGCGGTGAATCTGAAAGCGAGGTCAAGAAATGAACCTCTGGCAATGCGACCGCTGCTCACGCGTCTATGCCAATGACGTAGCGAACTGCACCGCCCCAACCTGCACCAACATCCTGCCACTGTCGGCGAAGGAGCGGCTGATCTGCGATGCGTTCAGGCGCGCGGGCGTGTTGG
>CAZFPB010000043.1:0-6588 GCA_964520985.1 uncultured Pseudobdellovibrionaceae bacterium | reverse complement strand
GTGTGTCCATTGCTCTTGCTCCTGCTGAAAGAGTCGCACGGGTGCCACGACAGACAGGTCGTGGCGTACAGCAGGAGTTGTAACAAAACTTTGGCCCATGCGTCAAGGTTTTTTGGCCTAAGTTTCAAACTTGGTCACATGACGGGCCTTGCCCTGGATCTGCTTGACGACGTAATCCACTGAGGGCCTTGGCTTTTGCAGGATGTAGGCAATCTCGGTGGTGGTCTTGCCCTGTTCCAGATATTGGGCCACAACATCCCGGTCAATCTTGGGAGGCTGGCCGGCTGATTTGGTGAGCGTGGCCTCGTAGTCGCTGCACAGCTCAACGAGGCGGTCACGCCAGTCGTCCGGGAGGTCGAATATGTCGACGATGGTTTGCAGCTCGTCGGCCATCTGACGGGCCAGCGTGGCGAGCTTCTGTTGCTTGGTCATTGGTGTGTGTCCTTTCAGTAGATCACTTGCGAGCCTTGGCGCGTTCTTTCGAGCGAGCCTTGCGGAAGCCCGTGTCGCTCATGGTCGTGACCTCGTTCTCTAGGGTTACAGGGAAACATCACAGCACGGGCCGTCCTAGCCAATATACGGACTTGGCGTTGGACCAACCCACGGACTTGACGCATCATCGCTTACTTCTCGCGTTTCGACTTCCGCATACTGCCAGTCCGACCTATCGAATCCAGCCAGGCGGATAGCTTCCATTTCCGATTTTGCCGACTTGTCCGGCAGGACGTACGTCCCACGAATCTCGGCGTTGCGACGGTCCCAAACTGTGTACTCGATCATGTCGCTCATCTCCAAGTTAGGGTTGGTTGAAACATCACAGCACGGGCCGTCGATCACAGCCGATCACTCATCCAGCACGGACCGCTGGACCCCCGCACGATTGGCTCTCCACGATGGTTCTTGGCCAGCCTGGTCCTGAGTTGGCGGCACTCGTCATCCGACAGGATGCGCTCGCCGTCTCTCCAGCCATCGCGATCCATCTTGGCCACGATGCGACGGCCAGCCGGATCAAAACACGCCACTCGCACTGCCGTGGTCATGCTGGTTAGTGGGCTCTTCCAGTATGTCGCCAACGCCTTACGGGCTGCTGCAGTGGCCATGTCGAGCGTGTCTGGCAGGTTTAGTTCGGTCATCATCTCTCATCCTCTCTCTCTAGGGTTTTTGGTCACATCACAGCACGGGCTGTCAGGCATCCATAGCATCGATGAGATCGACGATCTCCTGACTGTCGCGATCATGCTCGACTGCATCCAGCAGATTGCGGCCAGCCTGCTCCAGATCCTTGTTCCCGGTCCTCCTGCCAATCGATAGTGCCTCATGCGCAATCTCCTCGTGCGTCATGTCGTGGAGCGGTCGGCTGAATACTACCATCGTCCCATCCTCTCTCTAGGGTTTTTGGTCACATCACAGCACGGGCTGTCAGGGGCTCGCAGATGCAAGCCCCGTCCGGTGCGGGCTGGGTCATTTACAAAGGATGAAGTATTGCCAGACACCCTTTTTATTTGCACGGCGAACGCAGAGAGGATTGGATAATCCACCAGCAGCGTACCATTCTTCCTTAGTGACTCTCTTCGCGTTTTCCATTCTTGTGTGTCCTTTCGAGACATTGCGCCAAACGGTCCCGGGATGCGTCTTGGCGATGGGTAGGGGGTAATGGTCACACTGACGTTACGGACTGCTGCGGGCTGGGCTACGGGCAGTTGCCGACCTGTTCAACCGGCACGCCATCCTCCCAGATGCTGTACCACGAACCCGGCTCGTCGAGGTCGAAATCGTAGTGCTTCTCCCGGCTGTAGATGTCCTTGGCGTCGTCAATCGACTCAGCCTGGATGTCGTACATCGGGCCGCATTCGCTGTTGATGGTGTAGGTTTTCATTTTCGTACCAGCCGGATCGGCTCCCACCTCAAACGCTGTCCGCTCGTCGTCGTCCATGGCAGACCACGCAGCGTAATCGCCCTCAAATCCCTGATTCCGCACGGCGTGCTTCCATGCGTCCTCGTCGGGCAGGCCAGTCGAGCAGAGCACACGACCTCTCACCATGTCGGCCTGATCGACGGCATCCCGGTAGCTGTCGTGCGTGCTGTGGTGAGTCCAGCCGGCAATCGCCTTGACTTGTACGGTGTAGCTCATTGCATCTCTCCAAATCTCAAGTGGACACACGCCCAGACGCTCCCAGATGGCCTAGGATGCGTCGGGGCGCAAGGGAAGGGAATTTGTCACACGAGGGGTGCAGGGCGGGTGCGAGCCTGCCTGTTTCGCTGTGACGGCCCGGAGGATCAACGATTGAAAATCACGATAGCACTCTCGACATTCGTTCCCGCCTCACGGAATGACCCGGAAGGCAAATCAATCCACTCGGAAGCAATCCGCCCCAGCTTCTCACGCTGACGGGGGCCAGCCGCACACAGAGACACAAGCCGCCCTCCCGGATTGAGCAGCGTCAGAGCGCGCAGGATGTGCTTGCAGTCTGTGCCCATTTTGAATGGTGGATTCATCACGATGCTATCGAACATCCCCAGGCGGTCACACGACAGGAAATCCGCCTGGAACAACGTTACATTCTGGTCTGTTTCGGTCGCGATGTACAGCTCTCGGCAGCACTCCGGCGAGTTGTCCACCAGTGTGACCGGGCAATCCGTATCAACGGCGCGCACAGCCCGATACAGCCGCCCCAGGCCGGCAGAAGGTTCTAGCGTGCGGCCTAGAGACCGCCCGTCAGACAGCAGGGACACAACGCGAGTTGCCAGCGATTCGGGCGTTTGGAACAGGTTGAAGGCAGACACAACACGAGGGGCCGAATCTTCACGGGCCAGTCGCTGGAATCGTGGTCGCTGTTCGGTCAACCTCTCATCAACCGCCTCTGTTACTTCCAGCAGGTGGGTCAGCCTGAGCCGGCCCTTGAGTTGCGATTCTCGGGCGCTCAAGACACACCTCCCGCCAGTTGCTCGACCAGACCGCTAGCGACTGCTTCCCAGTCGAGGGGGAGCGGCTTCTGGGGCTTGTCGGTCAGTACAATTACGCTTTGGGCTGCGTTGTAATCGTAGCCCCTGCGACCCACCCGCACCTTGAACGTGACATCCCTGAACGTGAGCTGCTCAACGCTGTAAATGCCAGCGCCTTTACGCAGGGTCCAGGTTGCCGAATCGACACTCTCGACCTTACGGGGATCGGATGGGTTGCGGCCCTTCTCTCTCGCCTTATCGGCTGCTCGCCGATTGAGGGCATCTTGCAGCCGTTGCGCGTCCTCTGTAGTCGGGTTGATCAATGAAACGGGCGGTTTCTTGCTCGCCTTCTTTTGCGCCTTGAACGCTTCCCGCTCCTCGTCAGTCGGAGAACGGTAGGCGTCCTGCCCCATACGCTCAATGTTGAACAACTGGAGTGTGAGGGGTGCGGGACCATCACCACGCCAATACGGCTTGGGAGCCAACAGCTTGACGGACACAACACGCCCGGTCACAGGAGACCGGTTGACCCCGTGAATCTGGTGTGACCCAATCCAGCCGCCCGGCTCCATGTCGGCTTCTGCAGCCGTGCCGCCCTCGTTGGCCAGCATGGCGCGCTCATAGGCTAGACGGTTTTCGTAGTGGGCAATCCACCGTTGACTGCCTTGCTTCATTGCCTCCAAGCGAGCCACTGGAACCCAGTTACCGCCCCGACCCTTGGGGCCGACCCATACGTGAGGCACGGCTGCGCCTTCGTGCAGGTATGTTCCGGTTGACCATGAGTATTCCTGTTGGTTGATGATATGGGGCGGGTTGTCGGTGGGAGTGTAACTGGCGACAAGCTTGCGCAAGTCAGCTTCGATTGCCAGAATCCGCCCCCGGCGCACCTCCGCAGAGGACTTGTGCAGGGCGTGAGAGATGACAGCGTGTGTCCGCTCTTGCCAGTATTCCGCCTTGCTCCACTGGCTGACGGCATGAACTCGGTGCCGGTCGTGGCGCATTGCCTGCAGTTCGGCGCGTGCTCGGCTCTGATGTCCGAAAGCAGACGGGCCAGCGTCGAATGTGTCCGCCCGTCCGGTTGCCTCTGCTGACCGCTTGTCACGATAGCCGGCAAACCGTTCAGCCCGGTCGGCTGCGCGTTCCTCCGGGCTGTAATCCTCGTCGTCAATTTCTCCGCAGAGGGCCAGCAGCAGATCCTCACGGGCTGGAGACCAGGACGGCGCGACGAACAGCTCCTGCTTCGGTGCCCACCGAAAGCCGGCAGCCTTAACGCGAGCGTAGGTCTCTGCGTCCAGTCGTGACGCAGTGTACAGCCGGAGCTTGTTGTCTTCCGGGCTGTAGCTGGCGGATGCGTGCGGGAGTTCGGGACAGTCGTTTTCTTGGGTCATGATCGCCTTTCGAGAGAGGGACACACGAGAGGGACAGCAAACGGACGGGCCGCAAAGGGTGCGGGCGGTCGGATGGCTGGCATGCCCGGAATGCACACCGGAAAGGGCACGAGGAGCCTAGGCGGCTGTCGGCTCCAACAGGACAACCCGCACGCCCATTCGCTCGGCGCGATCGACAAGCCTATCGAATTGGTCACACGAGAATGGGCAGCGAAGACGCTCCGCACTGAAGATTCGCCAGTCATTCCGGCCTTTGGCCCAAACCTGATTATTCGGTGTGTCCCGAAAGACGATCAGGCAGTCGGAATAGTCGGTCTGAAGACGGTCGTAAATGGGCTGCAGGTGATCGGGCAGGGGGCGCATTGGCCAGCTCTCCAGGGGGACACACGGGGATATCAGAAGTCTGCACAGAAAACGCACTCGCTATCGGTTGGTGCCGAGCCGCATTCCCGAGTGAACGCCTGCGCGCCGGTCTCTCCAGGCTTGATAGCGACACGCTCGTTTGTCTTGAGCCAACATGGAGCGCCGAACCCATTGGCAATTCGGAACACCACTCCCGCCCTCCAGAATTGGCTAGCGGTAGATGTGTCGATCCATCCAGAGGGGATTTGCAGGGTAGCAGGCATTTTAGATTCTCCAAAGACGGACACATGGAACAGGGCCGCTACACCAGGGCACGCAATAGCATGCGCTGGAATTGGGGCGCTAGGCACACGTAAACGTCCCATCTGGGGACACACCGAGATAGAAGCCGGTCTCGAAGTCCCGCACTACCCGGCCAATGGACTTGGCGAGCGCTTGCGTGCATGGCCCGATATCGCCCTCTGTGATGCGTGATTCGAGATCGGTCTCCCATTCCCGGATTAAGCGCTGCGCATCAGCCGGCAGAGCTGCTACCCGTTGCGACATGGACGATTGCCATTCGCGTAGTTCAGCCAATGCTTGTTCGATTCGCTTCTTGCCAGCTTTGCGCATTGTGATTGCTCCTGGGATAGTCGGAAACGTCGCGTGTCTAGTGGCGCACAGAGGGGCGAACCTCTGCGAACGGCTAACGCATGCCTGCGCCAATGGGGGGGGCTAGTCCTGAAACGTCAGCCCGTTAATCAATCCAGCAGACCGGATTTCCTCCAGGGCGTTCTTCGCGTCCACCCGATTGCTTGCCCATCCCGGATAGCGATTGAATCGGGCCAGGACCTTGCAGACGCCTAGCGCACCTCGTTTCTGAGCCAATCGCTTGACGGTTGCGCCATGACGTTTGCAGATTTCCGAGACTTGCTTTGCCTTGTCTGCATTGAGCCAGTTGTAAGTGTTTTCGACATAATCAGGCCAGTTGAGCATTTGCGGAACTCCTAAAGAGGGTCACACGAGGGAAGGGATGAATCAGGCGGACACACGAACGGGTGTTGTATTGCGGAATGCTAGCTGTGCTGCCCGGTCAGATTGGCTGGTATAGCCTTCCTTGCGAGCTTGCCTATCGGCCATCTCTGCGGTTATCAGCGTGACCACGAAAAACTCCTGGTCCGGTCGATAGGACACATTGCGCCGCACCCACTGGCAGACTGCGCCGTTCGGCGCACCGTCGATTGCTACACCGTCAGCTTCGCATTGTGCGGCAGCTTGCGAGATTAGATCGGTCAATTGAGTCATTGCGCGATCCTTTGGCTGGGACACACGAGAGGGATTAGAGAGACACACTGACGGGTGTTGCGTATCGCTTGTCGGGCTTGGCTGGAATCGGCAGGTACTCAACTCCTCGTGTGTCGTTCAGCACTTCACACAGTGCGCCGTAGCTCACGCGCCATTCGATCTGGCCACGAGGCAGCTTGACCACGATGTAAGGGTTATTCCCGGATAGCACGATGCGACCCATGATGCGCTCATTGTTGTGGTCGACATCGACACACACGACACCAGGCAGATCGATAGCTGATTCCAGCTCTTCGCGATTCCACAGCTCTTGAGACATTGCAGACACTCCGGGAAGGACACACACGAGGGGAGCGGAATAGCCAATTGTGCGCACTCATGGGAATGCGCGTTGTTGGGCATTCGGCTTAGGCTGCCGACAGCTCTTTCATTTTGCGCTTGACCGATTCGGCCAGCTCACGCATTGCCAGGATTTCGTTGTCCAGTTCTGCGCAGACGAACGACAAGCTGCGGTTGATCTGGTAGTCGCACCATTTGTAGGCGTCTTCAATAGACACATTCGGGTGTGTCCCACTTCCCTCTGTGACGATCACGACCGGGCATGACAGCT
>CAZFPB010000042.1:0-6636 GCA_964520985.1 uncultured Pseudobdellovibrionaceae bacterium | reverse complement strand
TAACCCGCGCGTTGATCGTGTCGTGCGCCGCTTGTTCGGCCTTGGCGCGCTCTTCGAACTTGGCCTCCAACGCGGCCATGATGCGGGCTTCCGAGTCGCGGATTTCTCGCTGAGTGTCAGCGCTCGCCCCACGAAGGGCGGCAATGCCAGCGGGGCCACCGAGCGCAGTGATGACAAGAACCACGCCGGCCGGTGTCCATGACGACGAGCCCAGGCCAGCTTTCGCACGCGTGAACATGCTCGGCGGCTTCTCTGGTGACGGCGCAGCAGGAGCGGGCGGCAGAACCGGCGCCGACGTTTCCACCTCGTCAGCCGGCGGGCGCACAGCCTTGCGGGTGACCACCTCTTCCGAGACAGCGTGCGGCAGGTTGCGCTGCGGAAAGCCAGGGACGTTCTTGGGCGGCGGCTTCACTCGGCCGCCTCGTCGCGCCAGTCCTCCAACTCGGACACGCGACTGCGGATATCTTCCAGCTCCTGGTCGTGGTCGCCAACACGGCGGGACAACCGGCGAACCTCGTTCGCGGTCAGGCGCTGGTTCCGTTCGATGCGACTGAGCGCCGCTCGGTCTTCGCGTTGGTTCCGCAGCAAGACTTTGGCCCACTCAGGCGCGTCACTGGCTTCGATGTCAAACTCGGATGGTGCGCGTCGTGGCACTTCGTTCTCCGGGCTGGTCCGCTCGCTGTCGGGCGGCAAGGTGTCGCGCTCTCGGATGTCGGAGCGCTCGTCCAACGTCAGCACCGTTTCTTCGTCGATGTGCTTCACAGGACCTCCGCCGCGTGCGTCTCGCGCAACCGGACCCGGCGCTCAGCAGCCTCACGAGCCGCCGGCAAACGGAACGCTTTCGGACGCTGGAAGTGCGGGGCGTCAAGAAACGACTCGTCGGAGTCGCGGTCGACGCGGATCCCGTCCAGGTCCCAGTCGGCGCCCCACTGAATCGGCACACCAAGCTCGTCGGCAGCTTGGAACATTGCATGCGCCACGGCCTGAAACGACTTCATGTCTTTCCACGGAATGACGCCAGCCACGATCGGGGCAACGTCCACCGCGTCACCGGTCAAGTGCGCCGAGTCGAGCGTCTTGGAAACGCCGCGGGCAACGTACGCCTTTTGCTGCTCCAGGGTCCGCAGGCCTTCCAGCACAGTGAAGTCGACGGTCGTCAGTTGGATCGCGCGTTCAACGACGCGAACGAGATCCGGATGAACGCCAGCGAGGCGAGCAAGAGAGCGGGAACCTAGTTTGAATTGGCTCATGTGCTGTCGACTCTGACTTTTTCGAACACCACCACCGGGTCCCGCACCTCGTCGTCGCCCACCTTGTCTGGCTCACAGAAGCGGCAGACATAGACAGACAGCCGCGAGTTGAAGACGCGCGGCCGGTAGCAGACTGCGCACGTTGGAGACGGCGCTTCGGAACGGGGTTTGCGACTCACGCTGCGCCGCCAGACTCGCGGAACTTCCGCAGCTGCTCGGCTCCGTAGGGAGACAAGTAGAAGTTGCCGGCGCGACGAAAGGCCAAGCTGCGCTCCTGCAGTCGCTCGTAGATGCCACCGTAGAGCCAGCCGATGGGCGCAAATGGCCCGCGCTCCAGGACTTCCAGGTGGGCCACGTCGCCAGCTTCGATTGCTAGACTCATCGGCGCCTCTTCCCGGCGTTGTCCGCCTCGTTGTCCCGGCTCGCCCCAGCCGCTTGTTCGCGGACCTTCACCGGGTTCGTAGGCTCGGAATCTTCCGCGGCGTCACGACCCATACGCCACAGGTCAATCAGCGCTTTGCCTGCTGCCAGGCCGAACTTGATCCAACCAAATGGGCTCATGCGGCCACCGTGACCGCTCGGGATTGGTCCAATTCAGGCATGATTCACCAGACAGCGTGGAAGCCGCATGCGTTTCTGAATGCTGGCCAAAATGCGTGGGCGAGTTTCGCGTAACCCGTCGCAGTTGGGTGCACCGGGTTGGAGTTGCCCTCGTAAAGGTCAGTCGGGAATGAGATAACGCGAGTCTCAGCGCGCACAATCAACAGCCCTTCACTGTCGAGCGTGTCCCATGCGGCCTCCATCGCAGCGCGTACCGTCGCGATGTTTGCGCGGCGCGTGGCGTCTCCTACCTGAAACAGGCGCCCGACAACGAAGCGCGTGTTTGGTGAAGCGGAGTGCGCGTTCCGCATCAGCGAGAGGTAATTTGCGCTCGCGTTTGCGGTCAGTGTCGAATTGTTCGCGTCGTTGAACCCAAGAAACACGAACGCGACATCAGGCTGATGCGTGGCGAGCGTTGCGATCGAGTTGACCGACCCGCCTGTGTTATGGTCTGGGATCGTGCTACCGCTGACGCCGTTGTGGTTATTGAGAGGCGCGTTGCTGTCCGTGTTGATCCCAACAGACGTAAGTGACATCCCAGCGCGCGTCGCGAGCTGTCCCAAAACAGTGCGCCAACCGCCAGCGTCAACAGCGCTTTCGCCGTACGTGATCGAATCGCCGAGCATCGCGACTTCAATCGTGGTGAGCGGTGACCCCAGCGGTGTCCCACTGGGCCGCGTCGGAAGGTCGTGCCGTGTCGACGTTAGCGCCGTCCAAGTCATGCGCGCTCCGGAGGCTTAACCGTCCCGTCGAACTCATCGCCGCTAGACGATTCACTGCCGAGAATTCCGCCGAGCCTAACGGCAGTTCCAGCGGGCCATGACCAAGCGGTTCCCGTTGGGCCAGCGACGCCACTGACCGACACGGTCCCAGCCGATGGGTTCGCGTTGATCGTGATGGCGGCTGCTGCGGCAATAGTGAGTGTGCTCGTTGTCGCGCGGACAACGCTGTTCTCGATTGCCTCCAGGACCACACCGGTCCCGTTGTGCCGAAAACGCAGACAGTTCGCCTCGGAGCCAAACGAGACAACCGTGCGCTTGTTTCCACTGGTCAGCGCAGCGGAGCTCCAATTCGGCGTCACACGGTAATTGTGAGAGCGCGCAAGCAGCACATATGGCACCTGCGTCGGGTTGTAGTAAGTGACCGTTGGCGCCGCGCTGCGCGTTGTAATTGCCGGGTTCCAAAGCGACGGGAGCAGATAGCGCTCAGCCCACTCCATGCGGTTCTCGCGTACACGGTCGAGTTCGGCGCCTGTGATGTCCGCGTTGCAAACTGTGAGGGATGCCAGGTCGCCGGTCCACGATGCGATCCCTTGGCGCCCACCGATGCGCGCGGTCGTGTCCGCCGACATTGGACCCGGCACGGAGAATGCCCCGTTGTCGGTCACCACGTCCTCATTCAAGAGTAGGTCGGCCGTCGTGCCCGCGATGGCGGCGCCGAAAAAGGCCCACTCGTCAGAAGCTGGGCCAAGTGTGTACTGCAGCGATGCGGAGCCGCCGCCGACCTTGCCGATGCTGAACCGGCCCAGCACTGAATTTTGGAACTGCAGGCTATAGAGCGACCCGTTCAGCACAGACGACAGAATCACACCGACACTGCGGTGCCTGGCGAGGCAAAGCACGGTCATTGGCTGGTTGGTCGTCGGGCTCAACCGCGAACAGATCGAATTAACCGCCAGCGTCGAAGATCCGTTGAACGTAACCCACGGATTGGTGTCGTAGGTGACGCTGCCGAGTGATGCCGTTGCGTTGCCGGCGACTGGCGAGTAGTCCGTCCACGAAGACAGAACGCCGCCGGTTCCTGTGCGCCCTAGATCGCCGCGCAGCGCCAGGATGCAGTTGGTTGGGATGTAGAACGGGAACGGCCGCTTCCGGCTGCTGGCGACAGATTGCGCGAGGCTCACTCGAGATCTCCGAATGGCTCCCACGAGTTGGCGGCGGCCATCTGGAACCCGACCGTTGAGCCCTGGGTGCGGGTCTTGTTGCCGAGTGATCCGATCGTGACGCCAACGTCTCCGCTTACCGTGATCTGCCCAAGGCCGACCTGGCGCACGTATACGATCTCACCGACTGCGAACGTATTTGCAGGGATGAGGAATGCCTGCGCCGTGGCCCTGTTTCCCCGGATTACCTTGCCGGCGTCAGAAACCAAGAACGTGTAGCTCGCTCCGGTCTGGTCGTTCAGCACTGTTCCACGCCGGACATCATCAACCGCGTCATCAACGTAGCTTTCACTGGCAAGGCCGGAGACGGCTGTGTTGACGTACGTTTCGCTCGCCAGGCCAGACACGGCCGCATTGACGTACGACTGGCTAGCGAGTCCGGAAACGGACGTGTCGGTGTACGTGTTCGCGGACGAGAGCGTGGTGGACAGGCCAGTTGTAAGCGCATTCTGCCCGTCGTTCAGCGCTACCTGAACGGTGGTCTCCGTGCCGGACTGGTACGGGTTTTCGCAGGTGATCTCTTCTGCAGTTTCCCCGCCACCACCGCCGCTTCCGACGCCGGTAATCGTCCCGTCCTCATGCTTGACAGCGAGCGACCCCTCGTGGAACCCGAGCAGGACAGCGTTGGTCGGGTTGGGCCTGTCATCGAGGTCGGTCGCGTTGAGGCGTAGCACATCGACAACAGCAACCAGCGCGTCGTCCGGGTCCGGGGTCGGCACCTCGGCGCCCTCTATTGGCTCACGCACGGTCATGCTGCCGTTGCCGACGAGCCGCATCTCGCCGCCCGGCACGAAGACCAGGACTTGGTACGAGTAGCGCGTGCTAGACCCGGTGACGGCCAACAAGCTCGTGGTGCCGGATGCGAACTCGACCGCTACCTCATACTCGCCTTCTGTGTCCGTCTCGCTGATCGTGATTTCCGACGACGCGGCCGAACTGCGCTCGATCACCGTCTCGCTGAGTAGGCTGACGCGGATGACAGCCCAGGCCCCGGCCGTTACGTCATCGGCGGAGATGCCGGTGTTCGCGAGAGGGTACCGGCCGAGATTCAGCGTCTCCCCGCGGAGCAGACTGCCGTTGATTGTCTTCGCTACCATAAGCTGTCAGGTAACCGCTCCGGCGTAATAGGTCGTCACGGAACCCATGAAGGATGCGACCTCCGTGGAGTTCCACGCCGCATCGTCGATGAACACAGCGGCAATTGATCCGGCCCATCCCGTGCCGGCAGTGTCGCCAATGATGCGCCCGATGCTTGGCGTCGTTAGCCCGCCAGCTGACGAGAACGCAGCTGCTGCAATCTTGGGGGTGGCCGTGACGCCCCCGTAAATGTCGACCGTTGTGCCGGCGCAGACGGCGCCGATAACCGTCCAGTTGCCGTTGGTGAATGCATTGTTCAGCGTCACAGCAGCAATCGCGCCGCCATCAGATGAGCCGCGTTTCTGCACCTGCACACGGCCCGTCGTCAGCACGCGCAATTGGGCGGCGAAGTTGGTAGACGTCGCCCCGATGCTCAACACGCCCTGTGTCTGGCTCGCGCAGTTGATGACCGCGAACATTGACCATGCGCCGTTGTTCGTCCAGCTTCCGCCGGCTGCAGTGCTGTCGTTTTGCAGGTACTGCGAGCCGCTGCCTGTAAGATACGAACGACTGCCTACCGAGTTGGAGACGAACCCAGGCTGCAGGATATTGGTCGGTTGCGTTGCCGTGTATCCCGGAGGCTGCTGCGACGTCCAGTGACTGACACCGGTGCTGAGCGTTACGCCAGCGTCAGCCCAGGAGGCGAACAGCGTGCCGCTCGGAATAGCGAACCCGCGTGAAAACGAATTCGCCACTGAGGCGATGTGGGACCTCACGCTGAGGTGTCTCCAAGGACTGCCCAGGTATCTGTTGCGCGCTTGCGGATCGCGATCGTCGAATACTGGGCTCGCGTCTTCAGCTTGTCGCTCGGCTGGAACGTAATGCCGCTGCCGCCAAGTGTGATCTGACCTGTCCCTGCCTGGAAGAACTCGATGACGGTCCCGACGGGGAAAGCGATCGATGTGTTTTGCGGGATCGTTTGAGCGACCGCGCTGCCGCTCGTGGTTTCGATAGTCTTGCCAGCGTCGGTAATTCCGAGCGTGTCAGAGGTGCCGGAATAGCTGCGGACCTTGACGGACGTGACGCACTCATCGATCGCCGCCTGGACAGTTGTCGCAGTTAAACCGGTGCTCGAGTTGTCGTAGGCGAGCTTGGTGCCGGCGATTGCTGCGGCGCTGTCCACATTGGCGTTTTTGACCTTCTGCGAGGTCAGTACGCCGGCGACGTTGAAGGCGCCTTCGTCGGTGCCGATGCTGAGGTCTGCGCGCGTACCGGAACTGTTGGCAGAACGACACCAGAGACTGTGGGCGCTTCCGGTCGATAGCGTGGAGATGGCGCTGGTGATTGCGGCATCACGCGCGGCCAACGTGTCGGCATCCTGCGGGTCTGTCGGGTCGAGGAGGTTCTTGATCTGGTCACCGTCGGCGCTGTTGCCGTTGGCGAGGATCGTGCCGAGGGTTGTGCCGGGGTTGGTGGTGGCGCCGACTGTGTTTTCGTCGACCCAGTACGCGAGCTGGCCGGTGGTGCCGGAGCCGGTAACTGTAGTGTCCCCGGTAGCTGCGAGCGCCATGGCGTTCAGCGCCATAGTGTGCCCATGCGTTGCGCTACGCTCGGTCGTCTCGCCGTTCGCAAACAGCAGCAGTCCGCCAGCGGTGTTGACGCCTACGAGCGCCTGGAACGTGTACGCCTCGACGGTTCGCCCCATCGAGTCGCGTCCGCCGTTGATGCGGCAGCGAACGATGTAGGCTTGGCCTGCACCGGACGGCA
>CAZFPB010000041.1:0-7221 GCA_964520985.1 uncultured Pseudobdellovibrionaceae bacterium | reverse complement strand
GCACTCACGGAACCCCCTCCGCCGCCCGCTTGAGCGCCTTCAAAAACTTCTCGAGTTCGCGGGTCACGCCGACCTGGCTCCCGAACACATCGAGCACGCGCGTGGTCCGAAACATGACCTCCGCGGTCCATTCGCAGCCTTCCCACTCAGCAACACGGACGAGCATCTCTCCCGACCTGCGACGCCACGCACGGAGTTCGCTGTCGATCGGCTTCGTTGGCGCCAGTCGACGGCCAAACACCACCGGCGCCCGCCCAGCTCGCTTGGTGGCCCGTTGCCGATGTTGGGTGGGGGTCACGCAGCCACCGCCTTCGCTTCGACGCGCTTGAACGAGACGACCCAGACCCACGGGTTCGACCGCCAGTCATTGCCGTCGTTCTTCTCGTCAGGGAAACCGTAGACCTGGCCCCAGAGGTATTCGAAGGCCGTCTTGTGCGTGCCGTCGCCCCAGCAGTCTTCGCTGGTCAACGGGAGCAGCGTCACACCTTCCGACTTGGCATCCTTCTCACTGATGGCCTGCAATCGTTCGACGCGCACGTCGGTGACTTCCAGCGAGATACGCGATGCCCAGCGGGGCATGTGAATCGAAGGGGTCCAGCGCTCGTAGTTGTAGAGCATCGGGTTGTAGCCGGCCGGAGCAGTCGCCGTGCGCTGCCCACCGTCCGCCGCGTAAGCGACGTTCCAGAGGGTGGGGCGCGGCTCGTCCGGCGCCGCTTCGTCTGGCGCGGGCATGAAGCTCTCCCGCACCCATAGCCGATCGCCGGGGACGCCGAAGGGGCACGGGAGGCGATGGTCAGCACTCTTCGGCGTGGGCGGAACGCAGATGAGCGGCTCGTCGGTTCCAGTGACGCCGCCCGCAAGATGTAGCGCATGAGTCCCGGCGCCGTTCATTTCGTAGCGGCAGCTATGCGCCGGCTGTGGCTTCACAATGCGCCGCGTCTGCGTCTTCTGCCCACTCAGGACAGCCCGCACCATCGCGCCGTTGAACAGAATCGGCCGCTCTTTCACTTGGCACTCCTCACTTCCGCCTCAGCGCAACTCGCACACAACCGCGACCCGTCGTGACGTGGCCGGGAGTAGCAGTGGGTGCAGACCGTCAAAGTCGGCGCGTCCACTGGAAACTCGATGCCGTTGAACGAGGCGGGTTGCAGATCGCCATCCTTCATTCGCGCGACCATCTGCCCAGTCGCGGAATCGGGATGCTCTTCAATCTCCTTCGCCACGTCCGCCTCGCTGATTTCCAGGAAGTCGCAGAGCCCCTTGCAAACCTTCGAAGGCCGCCAAGCGCAGACGAAAAGCCCATCGGACAAGCGGCGCTTCTTGGGCGCCGCTTTCCAGTCTTCCGCTTCCGGGTCCGGCGGATAGTGCGCGGACGGGCAGCGCTTGCAGGGCGCCAGGTGGATGAGATTCACATCCCCTCGCTTTCCGCCAACTCCCAACCAGCCTTTTCACCCTTGGTGGCGCGCTTCAGGCAAATGTCGCCACGTTTGCGCATCGCCTGCAGGCACCTATCCAGCGGTCGGTAGTTGGGGCCGTGGTAGCCGCCGATTCCCTGCAGGAGACCACCGTACGATTTGCGGCCTGATGCGAGTCGGTCGCGCACGTGTGCGATGAGCTGCTCTTGGGTCAGTTCTTCAGATGGCTTCACGCGACCTCTCCCTTCGGTGGTGGCTCACTCAACACCTTCGCCGCACTCAGCTCCGGCTCACGAAAAGCCGCCAATGGGTCCGGAAACTCAGTCTCTTCGCCACACGCTGGGCAGTGGCAAACAGCAGCGCATCCGCCCCAACGTGAGCCGCACGCTTTGCACGTCAACGGAACAGCGCGGGTCGGCTCAACTGCGATGTTGCTGAAGCCCTTCGCACTCTCCACCGCGCCCTCCGTCACATCCGGCAACTCGCCGAAGTCCATCGGCGGCAAGTCCGGGTTGAGCGTGACCGTCTGAACCGAGCCGTCACCTTCGACGATGAGTGCGCCCAGAACAGTCACGCACCCACAATCGGAGGCGTAAAACAGCTCGTACGTGCCAGCCCTCAGCCCAGAGAGGCCAAACCTTTTGCTGGCCAAAATGAGGTCGGCTACTTCGCCGCCGATGTGGATCACAGCTGGCCTCACAGGCACCGGCGATGGCTCCGTATCCCGCTGCTCTTCCCGATTGGCACGGACGAGGCGCATGACGGCACGGAAGAACGCGGCCACGAGCAGTGACGCGGCTAGGATGAGGAGGAGGGATTTCACTGGACGCCTCCGATTGCGCGCTGGCTGACCCGATTCGGCATCGCCTCTTGCCAGTGCACGTCAAAGCGACCGAGTAGCGGAACTGCGACGTTGACCACGCCGTGGCCATTCTTGCGCCACCCGTGGAACCAGAACTTGCGCGATGGCTGCCAGTACAGCGCCCACAGCCAGGTGATGCTCCACTCGGGGTGGTAGCTGGCTAGACCGAACTGGTTCGTCGGGTAGCCGTTGCTGTGAATGCGGTAGAAGAATTGCAGCCCGCGCCAGATGACCCCCAGCGATGGTCCCCATGTGAAAACCACGAACACCGTCGCGAAAACTGGCCACGCCACCAGCACACAGAAAGCATCGCGGGCAATCTGCAGGTTCGTCTCCTTGAGCGGCACAACTTTGCGCAGGTCGATGGTGACGGCCGTGAAATACGCCGACGCCATCAGGCCGGCGACCAAGTAGAAGATCCAAAACATGCCCATCACGCCTTCCCTCCCTTGCAGTTCGAAACCATCACCGGACCCCCAGACTCCCGTCGTTCCCGCTGCTCACGTTGCGCTTCGGTCGCGATTCGGATGCCGCGGCGGAAGTTGTGGATGGCTAGGGCGGTGATGCCGACGATGGCGCCGGTGATGAAGGTGGCGACGTAGGTCATGTGCCGGTATTCCTGGCCATGTCGTTTGCCGGGACAGCTTCAGCAACAGGCTTCCCGGACTTGGCCAAGATCCCGTTCGTGCACCACTGACCTTGACGCTGGTAGGTCGGGGCCATGCTCAAGCGCTGCTCCAGTGAATAGCTCTTAGCGTACGTGTACACATTCACATCGAACGGCAGCATCATGTTCAGGTTCGTGCACACGTCGAACATGATCCCCTTGTCGACGAAAAGCGGGTACACGAGCTGCTTTTCGAACAGCACCTCGGTCTTGTGCCGGAACCGAGAAATGGCGTTCTCGATGGATGATTGGCTCTTGCCGATAATGCGCGACAGGTCGCGTTTGCTTACGGCTGGCAGAAGAATCGGCGCGCCGGTTTGGGCGTGCACCGAGGGGCATTCATGAACCAGCGTTGGCAGCTTTGACCGCTGGAGCCCGAACTTGTGCACCGACCGCGCAAAGAAGTGCAGCAGCAGTTGCATCGTCGGCGTCATGCCCAACTGGTCAGGGAGCGGCACGTCGTCGCTCTCTAGATCCAGCACGGACCACCAGACGTCCTTCAGTTTGCCGTGGATGTAGCCAGCGGCGATCCCGGTGTTCTTGTATCCGCCGCTCTCGACGATCGCCTCGATGTTTGCGCGATACGCCGCCAATTGCTCTTTTGCCTGCTCGTTCACGACTTGCCCCCTTGGACGACAGACAGACTCATCTGGCGACCGGTGTTGGTTGGACCTTGGACAGATTCGATCTCGCGCCACGCACGGAGCGCCGTGTCACGGATTAGGTCTAGGTACTGGTGATGCTCAGTTGGCCCGATGACGCTCTTCAGCGGGCGATGCGTAAGAACCGCGTCCACGCGTCGATACAGGTCGAACAACTCGCGATAGTCGCGTTCAAAGGCCTCCGCCTTGGCCGCCACTTCATCAACATGGGTCTGCTCAGCGCGCGGCTTCTTGGGTGCCGGGTTAGAGATAACCTTCAGCGCTGCCGGGTCTTTGATCTCGCCGTCTTGGCGTTTGAGTTCGGCGCGTACGGCTTTCGCGGCTGGCGTTGCGGCCACCTTGCCCTTGTTGACGGCTTCCTTTAGTTCGTCAGGAACACCGGGCGTCGTGAAGACTGTCTCAAGCGCCACAGCTTCGTCACGCCCAACACCAAGGAGATCTGCCGCTTCGTCGCGCGCCTTGGTCCCAGAAAATGTGCGTTCAGCCGCACCTTTTTTGGGGCGTCCTCTGGCTGGCTTCGCCCCTCCGTCTTCCTTCGGTAGCTCCCGAAGTCGTTTGAATGCGATCGCGATCTCCGCCTTCGTCAGCTGACGACGGTCGGTGTTTGCGCGGATGATGAACGTGACCTCATCGCGGTACGTCTCGAAGGCCTGCGCAACGCGCACCGGCACGCTCTTCAGCTTCAGTGATTGGGCAACGTGGTAGCGCAGGTGCCCAGACAGGATCGTGCCGTCCGTCTTGATAACGATGGGCTCCCAGATGCCGTGTTGTTTGATGGACGCTTTGATCGCCTCGTACTGCTCCGACTCCTCGGGGTCGCCGAAAATGTGGGCGTTTTCCGGGTGAGGCCTAAGTTCATCAAGCTGCCGCGTTTCTTCGCTCACGTGCCTGTCCTCCCCAACGTCAACGCCGTCAGCTCATCCAGAAACGCCGGCCACAGCCGTCGCGAGCGCATGACGCACTCGACGTTCACAGGCGCATCACCACTCAGCCATCGCTGAACCGTGCGCCGCTCAACTCCGCACCAGCTGGCCGCGTCAGCAACGCTGCACCCGAGTCGGTCGATAGCTGAACGCAAGGCCCGTGACAGAGACGACGCGGGCGCGAGAGTTGAAGTGGCTACAGACGGATCCAACCTAGCCGCATGACACTTGGCAGGACGGAAACCATGCTCACCACCAGCGACTCCAGAAGACGTAATCGCCGGGTACTCGCCGCTCGCGGGCTTTCGCTCGTGAGATAGCGGGGCGGGACGGATGGAGGTGGCACGGGTCACGCGTTCCTCACCAACGTGACGAGCACCCATGCAACAGCGGCAGCGACGCCAACCGCGGCGAACGCTTCTGGCCAGGTCACGCCGCGCCCCTATCCGCCTCGTTCCGGCTAGCTTTCCTGCTCCCGGTTTTGCTGGCTGTCGCAGAAATCGCGCTGCCGCTTGCCGCCGGGGCCTCTCCCGGGGCATTTTCCATCGGGGACGCCAGATCCGGCGCTCCCTCAGTAGCTTCCTCCAGCCGTTCCCACGACTCGACCGGGACTGCGCCCGACGTCAGTCGCGCCAGTTTCAGAGCTACATCCAGCCGCGGTGCCTTGCCGTTTTCGTATTCCGAAAGGGCGCCTTGGCTAACTCCCAGGCTTTTCGCCCCCTCCTTCTGAGTTTGCTCACGGGCTTCTCGCCAACCTTTCAAAAGAACCGAACCGTGCATACCGGTTCACTATCGCGATAGTCGGCCACATGGCAACAGAAATCGTTCACCATAGTGAAGATCCCGAGACCTACCCTCAGGAGGTGGGTAAGCGCGGCGATAAGAGTCTGGACCGACCTATCAACGAGAAGGTCATCCAAATGCTCAATGACTACGTGAATAGCGTCGGGAGCCAGGTCGAGGCAGCGCGGCAGATGGGTTTCTCGCAGGGATACCTGTCCGAACTACTGAAAGGCGGACGAGGCGGCGGCGCGAAGCTGATCAAGGGCCTGGCCAAGGTAGGGCGCGTCGACATCCTACTGGCTCTCCTCGCTCCAACCTCTGCGCCCCCCGTCATCACGACGACCGGGTACGAGCGATACCCACACAGGTCCGCGGCCATCGCTCTGATGGTGGAAAACGGCGAAGGCACCTTTGAAGAGATCCAGGCCGCAGCCGATGCGGTTGGTTCGGCGCTCTACAGTGAGAGCGACCTGCCGCGGCTGGAATGGGTGGAAGACATCCGGGCGGAACTCAGGCGCAAACGCCGAGGAGAACCGCACCCTGGAGTGCTGGTGACCGTGGAAGAGTCCGCAAAGGAACAGGCCGCTACCGTTCGACGCTTCACAGATGGTGTGAAGAACGGCGGCAAGAAGAAGCCCTAAGCGCCGACCACGCGGCGCAACGCCGTCCGCTCCACGTTGTCGGTGCACCTGGCCCTGACGATCCCTGGAGTGCTCGCCGCTGTCGCGATCTGACGGATCGCGGTATCGTCACCCCATGCCCAGTCATCGCCCCTGAGGTAGACGGCCTCTGGAGTGATGAGCGCTGTCGGCTCTCGAGACACCTCGCCACGGCGTAGTGCCGCGCTGCTCTGGGACATGCCGAACGCTTCGGCGAGCTCCTGGAAGTCCAGCCCGGCATCGATGGCGATGCGTGCGGCTGGCCGTGGAGCGATGAGACGCGCCGCCAGAGACTCCGCCTTCTGCTCGATGTCCGTGCCTCGGTAGTTCTCGCGGGCAAGGATCCACTCGGCGCACTCGTGAGCGACCAGCCAGCGCATTGCTGTGTCATCGAATGAGGCGCGAACATAGATGCGCCACTGCGAGCCAACGCGGGCCAAGCGGGCCGGCGTGCGCAGCTCTGTGCATCTGGCAACCGGAACGTGGCTGCCTCCAGCGATCAAAAGCCTGGCCAATTCGAGCGGCGCAGCCGGAGTGTCAGGCTCCAGGCCGGCGGCTCGGTAGGCCCACTCGGCTAGTTTCTCAAGGTCGGTAAGAGTCAGCCCCATAGCCGACTGCATACGACGACCGTGCGGTCAGTGGAAGGGTTTCCAATGCGCCGGAGTGACAAAAAACTTCCACGCCGCATATGTATGCGACCGGAATGTCTAATGTTTTCGTGGGCGACTGGAGTATTGCATAGGTGAAATCCACGTAAGCAAAGGTAGCAGAACGGCTTACACGGTGGGACAAATCGACGTGTCATCTATCGCCATAGTGAAGATGGTGCTTGAAGTGTCGTTCGGTATTGCGATAGTGAATCCACTACGGAACACGCAATGCCCACCCCAACCAAGATCACCCTTCGCCTGACCGCTGCCGGCCTCGAGCTGGTCGCCGAGTACGCCTCAGCCGTCGTGACCACGACAGGCGAGGAGATCACCGAGGTCCGCGAGTGCGTGCTGCCTGGGCTGCGGAAGACGCGCCCGGTCGCTGAGCAAGGCCTGCGAGTGGCTGGAGGCGCCAAGTGATCAAGTTCTCAATCGGTGACCGCGTGAGCTACCGCGTGAACCCGAACTACCCGCGTTTCCCTGGTGTCGTCATCGGCGGTCTCAAGGGTCGCCCCATCACGGACAGCGAAAGCATCTACCGCGTTCGGTTCGATAACGGCGGGTCCGTGTGTGACCTGCCTGTCGAGTACCTGCGCGACG
>CAZFPB010000040.1:0-7560 GCA_964520985.1 uncultured Pseudobdellovibrionaceae bacterium | reverse complement strand
GATGGGCCTGAAGCGCTCGAGGTCTACAACCGCTCCAGGCAGACCTGGTGATGCGTCGGCCGAAGGTCGATCACAAGCCGCCGGCGCCGAGCGTCCGCGAGATCGTGGGCGCCGCGTTCGAGCGGAGCAGGGCGCTGACGGGCGAGCGGCCGATGACCCGCGAAGAGGTGGTCGAAGACATCATCGCCAAGCTGGACCTGCCGAAAACCGTACAGGATCGGCTGCGCCAACGCTCCCGCGAGAACTAACTTGTTCTCATTTCGTTCACGGGTGTAAGAGTCCTCACTCCAAGCCGATATCGGGAGTGCCGACCATGTCCATCGCCATCAAACCAACCGCCGCCAACCAGGTTCGCGCCCTGGCGCAGAGCGGGCTGACGGTGGCGGATATCCGCAAACTTACGGGTTTTCCGCTGCCGACGATCAAGGCGGCGCTGGAGCACAAGGGCTATGACAGGGTGAAGAGCCGGGCCGAGCCGACGCAGTAAGCGCCTCGGAGTTCGGCCGAAATGGCAGCCCCCCTCGATGCCCAGACAGTGGGGCAGTATGCGCTGCCGGTGATCGGGTTCCTCTGCGCCCGGTGCGACAGACGAACCGACGTGGATATCGGCCTCGTCCGGAAGCGCTTCGGGACGGCTGTCACCCTGCGCGAGGCGGCGCGTCAGCTCGCCGCCGAGGGCGGCAAGTGCGCCCTGGCGGCCGAAGGCATCAACAGCATCTGCGGCGCGCGGCCATACGAGCCAGATGTCACCACCTGGGCGACGCTGTCGCACGCCAAGTTCGGCGGCTGGGGCGCGCGGCTGCGCTGCCAGCGGCACATGGCGGCGCTGAAGGTGGTGAAGCCGTGCCCCGAAGTGATCGACCTCGACCCGGTGCAGCTGATCGCCTCGCACGGCCACGACATGCGCCTCGACCGCCTGCGGGCAGCGATGATGTGCCCGGGCTGCGGCACGAAGCTGATCTCGATCGAATGGATCGTGCCAGGCGCGCCGCCGCCCGCCGGCGGCCAGGCCGAAGCTCCGACGCTGCAGATGCGGCCGACGCGCGCAGCGCTCGGGCGGCGGCGATTCCGGGTGATTGGGGGCGGTGCTACCTCTTGACGAACCTCGGGCAGGTTGCCAATTGTTAACCACCCCTCCATTGGGGGAGAAAGAGAGGCTCCAATTGGAAGCTTTTTTGGTCTCCCCAGACTTGAGGCGGTAGCGTAAGCGCGCTGCCGGGGCACTCGTGAAGGGGAGAGAGCTAGCCCGAAGATGACTAGCCGTGGTGCGCTTACGCTGCGGTCCGCCAAGTGATTTTGAGGATCCACGGACCACGTGGGCAATCCTGGGGCGCTACGATCTGCCCGGCGGTTAAGGTTGAAGGCGGTGGGCGCAGAGTTGCCCCGACCACGCTGATGACGACCCTTCAGGCGGTGCCTGGGGCCTCTCGTCGAGGCACGGTTGCCAGAGAGAGCCCCCGTCGCTCACCTGCTAGAACTGTGGCGAAATCGGACAAAGCTCATAGCTGTCCACTCGCACGGCGCGCTCGGAACCAAGCACGTCGTAGACGCAGACCTTGGTCATGCCGTCCTGATACTCGCCCTTCTTGAAGCCCATGATGCCGGAAGGCGTCGGGGCGCCGCCGACTTCGATAGACATCGGGCACAGCTCGGTCGAGTTCACAGTGTAGACTTTGCCGTCACTGAACTCGCAGTACCGCATGAAGCCCTCGACACCGAGGTCAGAGCTCAGGAAGTAAGTCATCGCCGCAGCCGGCTGTGCCAGTGCAATGGCGGCGATCGCAATCACCAGACGCATGCCCATTTCCCCCTCATTGGACGCGCGACGATAGCTTGCTGGCGGCCTCGGCGACAATCGGGTGGATGGGCCTCGCGGAACGTTTGGTGGACTTATTTCAGAATGAGTTCTGAAGGTTAGCGGATTTGCTTCAGAATGGGGTGTACCGGTCCCTTGCGTAACGCCTTGTTCTCGCTTATCAACCCGCCCGGTGAGGCCACATGGCGGAGTGGTTACGCAGCGGATTGCAAATCCGAAAATCTGCGTGGAGAATCAAGGGCCATACTCGAAAAGGCGCCCATCAATCTCCCCCGGAAGCGGGCTTTCCTCCGCTGATTTCAGAATGACTTTCGGCCTCCGCACCGCAGCCGACGATGCGCCTCACTGCTGCGAGGAATGCTGCCGTACACTCTTCGCAGGCTTCGGGTGGCTGGTGGTTGATCTGGGTGTTGGAGCAACCAGTCTTGAAGGTCGCGAAGGCCTGCCGCAACTGCTGCACGACTACGCGATCGGTGGTGCTCATCGCTTCGCCAGGAGCCTTGATAGCTTTTCAATCATCGCCGGCTTAGTCCGGATCAGGGTCTGCCGCTGTCCGGCCATCAAGGCCTCGGCATCAAAGATGGTATCCCACCAGGCATGCATCGAGCCGTGGGGCTGCGCGACCGCACGGGCACGGGCAATGAGGTCGGTCAACTTCCGGTCCTCGTCGGTCATGGCACCGCCTTCTTGTCATCGTTGACCTCGGTGTCGTCGATGCCGACAGCAGCAACGCGGTAGGCGTGGCGGCGGCGGGTGGCGGCGAGCATGCGCGCCTCGGTGCGCTTGGCGTAGCCGGAATAGGCGCGGGAGGTGTGGGCGCTCAGGGCGCGGCCCTGGCCGTCCGTCAGCTCGGCCTCCTCGAGCTCGGTCATGCCGCCGTGCCGGCAGGCATCGAGGCTGAAGGTTTTGGGGAGGCCGGCGGCGTCGGCGATCTGGCGCACCCGGTGCGCGAAGCGGGTCTGCTCGTAGAGCGTGCCCTCGGGGCGCAGCACCATCGGCACTCCTCGCTTGGGGAGCCTGGCCAGCACCGCCTCGGCATCCTCGTAGAACGGGGTGCCGTCGGCGTCGGCGAGCGGGTGCTGGACGGATTTGCGGGTCTTGTGGTGCTCGACGCGGATGGTCTTGCCGGGGACATAGCCGGTCCAGCGGGTGTAGCCGCCGACGACGTTCTCGGGGCGCTGCAGCCACTCAAAGCAGATCACCGCGGCGGCGCCGGCTTCGGGCATGCCCAGCTCGATAGCCTTCCATGCGAAGGCATAGACATCGTCGCGACCGTGGGCGACCTTGACCTGGCGCTCATAGGTGACGAGCTGCACGCCGTCCCACGGGTTCGGCACATCCTTGCGGAACTCGCGCGGATAGTGGGGCTGCATGATGCGCCAGGCGGTCTTGAGGTACATCATGGCCTTCTCGCCCTTGCGATAGAGGCCCTTCTTGATCGGCTCCGCCCGTGGGTCGAGCGCCTGAGCGTCGGCGGTGCGCTCCTCGTCGATCTCCTCGGCGATCAGCCATGCGTACATTTTCTCGGCCGCGGCGAGAGTGACGCTTTGCACGGTGAGCTCGCCGAACCGGCCGCCATCCTTGGTGACGTAGTCAACCACCAGGTCGAAGGTGCGTTTGTAATCCGGCCGGGAGCGCACGCCGACGCGGCGCTTGAACATCTCCGACTCGAGATAGGTGTACAGCAGCCAGCCGACCGTGCCGGGCCCGAAGTAGCGGCGCACCGCCGGCGGCTTGCCGTGGCCGAAAGTGCCGCCGCCGTCGCGCCACTCATCGAAGCGGGCGTTGTGTGGCGCGGCGCGCTGCGCCAGCTCCTCCTGTGACAGGTCGATGCCCAGCGGCTGGCTGTCGAACGGGAAGGCGCGATCGAGCGCCTTGGCCTGCTTGCGCCAATAGGTCGGCGGGTTCCAGTAGAAGCCGGTGCCGCTCTTGATCTTCTGGGCGATGACGAAGCGCGGCAGCTCCAGCGTCATGGTCACATGACCTCGGCCGCGTCCGCGACGTCCAGCCCCGCCGATGGCACGCCGATCGCCCGATCCAGATCGTCCCTCAGCCACAGCTTCCGCCTGCCATCGTTGACCACGGGCTGAGGGTATTCCGAACCGACGCGGCTTAGGAAGGCCTCAGCCGAGGGTTCTCCGCAATAGCCGGCGGCGTATGGCGCCGGCATGCGCCGCGGCCACGAGCCTGCGGGGATGACGGCGGGGCGGGTCACCTGGGCGACTCCCCGACCGGGTCGACGCCGTGGATCTCGTAGCGCTTCAGGCTGGGGTTGTAGGTGATGAGCGCGTTGCGACAGCGGGCCTCCTGCATGTCGAGGCTGGCCTGCGGCACAGAAACGCCGAACTTGCGCACCAGGTGCTCGCGGTTGATGAAGCCAAAGATGTGCAGCGTCTCGTCGATCCAGTCGAGCCGCAGCTGTTTGAAATAGGCGCTCATCCGCCGAGGCCCCATTTCGCCTTGTAGGCCGCGATGAAGTCTGGTGGGAGCTCCGACTTCCATCCGCAGATGCACTTGAACTGCTCGCCGTCAAAGCGGGTGCGCGGCATTTGGAACCGACACTTCGCATCGCCGCAGTAGGGTGCGTAACCCGGGCGCGTCATCAGGTTTTCGCGGACGATGCTCATCTGTCCACCCGCCGCCGATAGACCATGACGCGCTCGTAGCCGATGGCGTCGAGGAAGGCTTTCGATGGTTCGCGCTTGCCGATGAGGATCAGCCGGGTGAACTCGTCGTTCAGCCCGAGGTCGCGGGCTATCTCTGCCAGGTTGGGATGGTCATCGAGCCCGTAGCGATCGAGCGTGCGCCACCTCAGGCCATCGGCATTGATCAGCGAGTTGGGGTCGGCGGAGCTGCCGCCGAGCTGGAAGAATTGCATGCGCCGGCCGGCCTCGAGGCGCAGCGCGCTGACGCGGTCGCGTCGTTCGCGGTCACTGGCCATTGTGCACCTCGGGGGAGAGGGTGTGCGCCTGCTTGCGCAAGGCATGGATAATCTCGCCCCAATGGGTTTGCGGCCGCTTCGACAATTCTTCGATCAGCGGGACTGCGATCGCCAGGAGGGCGGCTGCTTGGACTTTGGCGACGAAGAGTGCCGAGCCGGCGACGTCCAGCTTGATCGGCGGGGCATGGGCCGGCGCCGCGGGTGCGGCAGCAAGTGCGGCCTTGATACAGCACTCTCCGCAACGGCACCCGTTCTGGTGGCTGCCGACCCCGCCGCGATCCGCGTCGAAGCGCTCGGCCCATTCCGCCGTAACGTCGCTCGGCACCACCGTCCAACCATTCGGAATTCCCGGAGAGTTCGATGCGAGAGTGGCGGCCAGCACGGCGGCCAGCTGGCGGGCGCCCTCGCCGTGGAAATGGTCGGCGACGAAGCTGGCGTCGGTGCCGTGGAGCTCGACTCTCGCCCGGCCGGTGAAGCTGTCATTGCTGGCGTAGCGGATGCCGCTGTCGGGTTCGCCGCGCTTGTGCAGCCAGGTGATGAGGTCGCGAACGGCCGCATCCGCGTCGGCCTCGGTGAGGCCGCCGATGTCGAGGGCGAGAGCGGTGCGCGCTTCATCGACAAAGCGGTGCGCGGCAACATCGCCATGCTGGCGGGCGGCCAGGGCGGCATCGAAGCGATTGAGCGCCTCGCGGACCTGGCTGACGACCGCGCGCGAATTGTCGATGGTGTTCATGCTGTCCTCTCGAGGTCGGTCACCTCGACAATGGCACGGGCGGCCTGCAGGGCTTCGTCGAGCGCATAGACGGCGCCGCAGTTTGTCGGCAGTTTGACGCCGAGCTCGGGCGGGTGGCGAGGGAACGGACCCACAGGGCTGTTGTCTCCGTTCCATCCGGCGACCAGCGGGCGGATGCCGGCCAGCGCGTCGGCGTCGACCAGGGCTTTCAGAGCGCCTTCGGCAGCGCCGATGCGGGTGCGCAGCTTTGCGATGATGTCGTAGAGATCCACCGGGGGCTGCGAGGACTCCATGATGCGGTCCCACCCGATGCCGTCGATCTTCCGAGCGATCTCGCGCAGTGCGTCGGCATCGTTGCTGGAGCCGAAATAGACGCGGTCGCCCTCGTCCTCGATATGATCCTGCACCTGCATCAGCGCGTCGCGCAGGCGCAGCAGCGTCTTGGCGTAGAACGCAGCTTCCGAGCGGGCGATATCGAGATCGCTGCGGGGCTGGGTGTCCGGCACTGCTGGTGCCATCTCACGCCACCTGCTGCTGGGCGGCTTCGAGGCGGGCGATGAGACCGGCGATCTCCAGCAGCCTGAACACCGTCTCGCCCGCCTCGGTGAGCGCCGGCCATTCGCTCTCGCTGAAGCCGGCAAGCTTCACCTTGGGGCCATCCTCGACCAGCCCGCGCGCCTCCAGCGCCCGCAGGCTGGCGATGTAGGTGTCGGCGTGGATGCCGAGCGCCCGGCGCGTCTGCGCTCCGTAGAAGGAAAAGAAGGCGAACACGTCGAACGGATCGCCCTTGTCACGCATCTGCTGAAACGCCCGGATCTGGCACAGGGTCATGATCTGGCTGCGGCTGAGCGACAGGTGAAAGGCGACCGAGGTGGTGTGCTCGGCGAACTTCTGGTTGACGATCATGGCTGTTGCCCTTGGGTTTCCGCAAAGTCCGGCCGGATCAGGACGGCCAGCTGGGTGAGGTTCGCGCCATCGGGAAGAGAGGGGATGCCCTCGAGGGTGCGACCATCCCAGTCGATGCGGCTGGACACGACTTCGCCCAGCGCCCGATTGGTGCCCCGCATGCCCGCGAGCGCCTGGCCGCGGTTGATCGTGATGTGCGCCCAGTAATCCCCATTATCGAGGCGGGCGAGCTCGATCGCGCCGCCGGGGAACTCGATGATGTGGGTGCCCGGCTCGGGCTTGCGCTTGTCACCCTTCAGCACGCGCTTCTTTGGGGCGTCGTCGAACAGATCGTTGACTACCGTGTGGGCCATCACATCCTCGCCTTCGCGCTGCGCGCCTTGGCGAGCAGGTTTCCGGTGTTGGGTTTGCCGTTCCAGCGCTTGCGCGGGGACCTTGGGCGCTCGATGTGCGTTACCGGTTCCTCGCGGCGAGCGGCGTTTCTGGGGCGTATATCGATGCGTCGCTCGGCCTCGATGCCCTGGGAGAGGGCCGGGCCCAATAGTGAGAGCATGGTGGCGATAACTCCGAGGCCCTTCATCACGCTGCCCTTTCCCAGCTGCGCATGGTCAGTTCCCGCGTCAGGGTGCTGAGGAAGGCTTCCTCGGCGTCGGGCCAGGCGCGGGCCTTGATGCGGGTGGGCAGGCCGCGGGGTGGGGCGCCGTAGGGGCAGGCGCCGTTGCTCTCGGGCACGAAGCTGAGCCACTCGATCGCCGCGGCGAGGCGGTCGGCTTCGGCGATGGCGGCATAGATCTCCATCGTGGGGTTGGGCAGCATCAGCGCGCTGCGGATGGCCATGTCGACCTGGTGCTTCAGGTTCTCGACGTGCCTGGCGACGCCGGGCATGGCGTGCTCCAGCACCTTGACGGTGGGGGTGAGCACGTCGCTGATCAGGTATTGGTGCCCATCGTGCAGCAGGGCGAAGATGGCGTTTGCGGCAAGGCCGGGGTTGAGCTTCTTGTAGATCTCGAACACCAGCACCGAGTGCTGCGCCACTGATATCGGCAGCTCGGTGTTGCCGCCCCAGCGGTTGATGCGTGCCAGCGCCTGGGCGATGGCCTGCGGGGTGATGCGGGTGGGGTCGATATCGAGCAGGTCGATCGGCCCGCCGAAGGTGGCGACGAG
>CAZFPB010000039.1:0-7982 GCA_964520985.1 uncultured Pseudobdellovibrionaceae bacterium | reverse complement strand
TGGTTAGACGCTTTTTATGAAGTAATATATGATGCCAGGCATACTGGCTGTCTTGTGTATTGAATTGAGTGTATATGGATATTATTGTTGATTTTTTGGCCGCGCATGCTGCGCGCGCTCCCGACCGTTTGGCATTTACTTACATTGATGATGAAGGTGTTCCCAGTGAAATTACCTACAGTCTTTTGTATGAGAATGCTCAGGTAATTGCCCACAACTTGTTGAAACATGTCGAGGTCGGCGACCCTGTCGTATTGCTCCTCCCGCAAGGGCTTGAATATATTCAGACATTTTTAGGCTGTTTGTATGCGGGTGTGATTGCTGTTCCTTTATATCCCCTTAAAAATAAAAAACATACCGGCCGCGTATTAGCGGTTACCGATAACTGTCAAGCCAGGGTAGCGATAACCACTGACGGCATGATGGAGCTTGCAAAAACGAGCTTGACATCGTTGACCGTTGTTGATGTGCGCAATTTGTGCACGCAAAGGACGGGTAAAAATCCTTCCTTTTCTAACAAGCAAGCAGTTGCGTTTTTGCAATACACATCAGGCTCTACAGGTTCACCAAAAGGAGTCATGGTATCGCACAGCAATATCATGGCTAATCTTGCCTCCTTGCAAGAGGCCACACGGTGCTCGGATAAGGATGTTTTTTGTAATTGGTTGCCGCTCTTTCATGATCTTGGATTAGTCAACACGATTTTGTTGCCGCTCTTTTTAGGGGCTCACTCTGTATTAATGTCGCCGGCGAGGTTTATGCGGCGCCCCCTTGGTTGGCTGGAGGCCATCAGTGCTTACAAGGCCAGTATTTGTGGTGCACCCAATTTTGCATTTGATTACTGTGTTGATCGTTTGCAATCGGAACAGATAATAGAGGCTGGGCTTGAGTTATCGAATTGGCGTGTTGCATTCAACGCGGCAGAACCCATTAATCCAAAGACCCTGGAGCGTTTTTCTGCTTTTCTTCAGCCGGTTGGTTTCAAACATCTCGCGTTGTACCCAAGTTATGGTATGGCGGAAGCCACGGTATTTATTGCCGGCGGTGATCCGGTTGGATATCAGGTTCACGCTTTTGATGCAGATGCATTACATTCGGGTATTGCCATACCGGCGGATTCGGAATTACAGGCAAGCAGATCATTGGTTGCTTGCGGGAAGGTTCAATCAGGCCACACGTTAAAAATTGTGGATGAGCATCTTTTAGAGGAGATTCCATCCGGGCGGGTTGGTGAGATCTGGTTTGCGGGGCCAAGTGTAGCGTGCGGTTACTGGAATGAACCGGAATTATCCGCTGCTGTTTTTAATGTTTCTCTTGCCGGCGACCATAACGCGTATTTACGAACAGGCGATTTAGGTTTTATTCACGACGGACAGTTATTTATTGCAGGCCGGATTAAAGATATTTTAATTATCAATGGCCGAAATTATTATCCACAGGATTTGGAGCGAGTAACCAGTGAGGCATATGAGGGGATCCGTCAAGGAAGTGTTGTCGCCTTTGAAGTTGATACCCGCCCACTGCTTGTTGTGGAGGTTGAGCCGCGCTTTATTAAGCAATTTAATTTTGAGCAGGCCACCAAAAATATTCGCGCCGACATTTTCGACGATTTTGATTTGCTAATCGCTGATGTGATGTTTGTGAGGGCGGGTAGTTTGCCTAAAACATCAAGTGGAAAAGTTCAGCGATCAAAAACTAAAACGTATTACACGGATGAACAGTTTGAGCGTTTGGGGCCATGCGTTTCAAACGCTTTTCCAACGCAAAAACAGGCACCGACTAACAGCCTTGAAATTGCCCTGTTATCGCTCTGGCAAACGCTCCTGGATCGGGATGACATAGGGATAGATGATAATTTTTTTGCCGTGGGCGGGCATTCGTTAGGTGCGATGCAATTAATTGCAGCAATTCGTTCCGCGTGGGAATGCGATGTTTCTATTCGACGTTTATTTGAAGGGCCCACGATTCGGGAGCTGGCTGTTGCGATCAGTGCTGCCACCCCTGGTGCCCTCCCTCCAATTACCAGAAACGTTAATGCTCCGCTGCAGGCTTCCTACACCCAACAGCAGCTCTGGTTGAATGACCGGATTTCCGGTGGCGGGGCTCATTACAGCATATCTGGCAGGGTCACGTTGACCGGGACGTTGAACACGCTTGCCCTGTTGCGTTCATTCACCACTATTGTGGAGCGTCATGAAAGCCTGCGCACCTGCTTTGAAATGGGCGGTGAGGGGCAGCTCATGCAAGTGATACAACCTGCGGGCGAGTTCATTGTTAATTACCGGGATTTTAGTGACCTGGAATCGCATTTGCGGGAACCGGAGTTAAACCAATGCATCCAGGAAGAATTGATGCGAGAGTTTGACTTAAGTTGTGATGTGATGCTGCGCGTAAGTGTGTTGACGGTTGCCCTCGAAGAGCACGTGCTGCTGGTGACCATGCATCATATTGCATCTGATGGTTGGTCAATGGGCATTCTGCTGCAGGAATTCAGCCAGCTATACACGGCCTATGCGGCGGGTCGGGCTAATCCATTGCCTGTTTTACCCATTCAATATACGGATTATGCCAATTGGCAGCGTACTTATTGGCGTGATGAGAGGGTGTCGCGCCAGTTGGAGTATTGGGAAAAACAATTATCGGGCTTGCCATTGGTGCACAGCGTCCCGCTCGATCACATGCGTCCGGCACAACAACGGTTTTTCGGTACTTGCTATCGTAGTGTATTGCCAAAAGAAACGCTGAATGCGTTGCGGTCATTGTGCCAGGAAGAGGGCGCGACCTTGTTTATGGGGTTGCAAACCTTGTTTAGTATCCTGTTGTCGCGCTACAGCAACGAGGTCGATATTGTCATGGGGTGCCCCATTGCAAATCGCGAGAGGGAAGAGACGGCGTCGCTGATTGGTTTTTTTGTCAATACATTGGTGTTGCGCAGTGATTTAACGGGAGCGCCAGATTTCAGGGAGTTGTTGCACAGGAACAAGCTGATGTTGCTTGATGCTTACACTCACCAGCATGTTCCCTTTGAGCAATTGGTAGAGCGCCTGCAACCGGAGCGGAGTTTAAGTCACACGCCGTTGTTCCAGATCATGCTCGTCTTGCAAAATAATGAAGAGCTCTGTTTGTCTCTGCCAGGTTTACACGTGGGGCAGCTGGAACAGGATGTGATGTTCTCCCGCTACGATCTGATGTTAAACGTTGAGGAGACGACGCAGGGATTGACGTTACGTTGGGAATACAACACGGATTTGTTTGATGCCTCGACTATCGAGCGGATGGCATGCCATTTTGAGATTTTATCGGCAGGTATTGTAGCGGCGCCGCAGACGAATGTATTCACGGTGCCGCTGATTAGCCGTTCCGAGCAGCGTCAATTATTGGTTGATTGGAATCAAACCGCGGCGAATTATCCCCGCACTCACTGCATCCATGAATTGTTTGAAGTGCACGTCAACGAATCCCCTGACGCACCGGCCGTGATTGTCGATGGACAGTCACTCAGTTACGGTGAGCTGAATGCCCGCGCCAACCAATTGGCACATTACCTGGTGGAAGAGCGGGCTGTTCGACCGGACACGCTGGTGGGGTTGTGCACAACACGCTCGCTGGAAATGGTGATCGGGATATTGGGAATTTTAAAGGCGGGCGGCGCCTATGTCCCGATCGATCCGGATTATCCGTTGGCGCGTGTTGAGTACATGCTGAAAGATGCATCCCTGTCGACGATAGTGACAGAGTTATCGATCCGCGAGCAGTTGCAGTTGGCTGAGGCACAGTGTGTGTGCCTGGATGATGAGCACATTGGGCGTCGCCTGGGTGCTTACCCGGCAGCAAATCTGGCCGTGGGCACGCTGGGGGTAACCCCCGCCCATCTGGCTTACGTTATTTACACCTCCGGATCTACCGGCAATCCCAAAGGGGTGATGGTGGAGCATGGGAGCCTGGTGAATTATGTCAATGCCTTCGAGTCTCACTGCCATGGGCTTTCCGGTAGCTTTGTTAATACCAATATTTGTTTTGATGGCACAGCAACCAGTTTCTGGGTACCGCTTGCATTTGGTAAATACGTCAAGCTATCAACCTCTTCAGGTGTTGACTCACTGGCAACGTTGATCAGCGAGGTATGTGATTCCGTTCAGTCGCAACTCTTCAAAGTTACACCAGCGCACCTGGATGTACTGATGGGGGTTGTTGCAAACAACAGCGTACATAATGTTAAGCACCGCTTTTTTGTGGGTGGGGATGTTTTCTTAACGCAAAAGTACCGGGCACTTCCTGACAGCATTCGATGTTTTGACTTTATTAATCACTATGGTCCCTCAGAGGCAACGGTAGGATGCACAACTTATCCGATTGCTGGCGATCGCCTCCCTACATCCAATTCTATTCCGTTGGGGAAACCCCTGGCCAATGTGCAATTGTTGGTACTTGATAAGATGCGGCAGTTGTCGCCAATGGGGGTCATTGGTGAGTTATATATCGGCGGAGCGGGTGTTGCCCGAGGCTATCTGAATCGCCCCGAACTGACAGTTGAAAAGTTTATCGATAATCCATTTTATACGGACGATGACTCCTCCCGTTGTGCCCGATTATATAAAACCGGCGATTTGGTGCGTTGGTTGCCCGGAGGAATACTGGAGTTCCTGGGGAGAGTAGACCATCAGGTTAAAATTCGCGGCTTCAGGATTGAGCTGGGGGAAATTGAAAATGCCCTGGTCAGTCATGACGGGGTCAGTGATGCACTGGTTCAGGTCATGGGGTTGGATAAGAATGATAAATACCTGGTGGCTTACGTCGTACGGAAATGCTCAGACCTGAGTGAAGCGGCGGAGTTATCGACAGGGCTGTTGTTTGAATATCTTGCCCGGCACTTGCCTGATTACATGATACCGGCACAGTTGGTTTTATTGGATGCCTGGCCTTTGACACCAAATGGCAAGGTTGATCGCAATGCATTACCAAAGCCGGAGGGTTTCTTACAGCAGGTTGGTTATATCGCCCCCTGTACCGACATCGAAAAAATAGTATGCGCTATATGGCAGGATGTGTTGGGTGTTGAGCGCGTTGGTTTGGAGGATAACTTTTTTCGCCTGGGTGGGCACTCCCTGCGCGTCATGCAAGTCATTTCGCGGCTTCAGCACCATGGCTTGACAGTCCAGGCACGCGATATATTTGCAGCGCCAACACCTGCCGGTCTTTCAAAACGGTTGGGTTCGGCAACAAGTGCCATCCCGGTCGCCGTCATGAGTCCATCGGGCCAAATTCCGCTCGGGTGTGAGCGGATTACGGCAGCTATGGTGCCAATGCTTGATTTGAGCGATGAGGATATATTGCAGATTGAACGCAGTATTCCTGGCGGTGCAGCTAACATACAAGACATTTACCCGCTTGCTCCCCAGCAGGAGGGCATTTTATTTCACCATCTGTTAAGCAGTGGCGGGGACCCGTATGTGTACCCCATTTTGCTTGGCCTGCACGGTAAAACGGTGGACGATTTTATCGCGGCCTTGCAATTCGTTATTAGCCGCCATGACAGCTTGCGCACGGCGTTTATCTGGAAAGGATTAGCCTCTCCGGTACAGGTGGTTTGTCGGGACGTGTTGTTGCCGGTTGTGTGGCCAGAGATCGACACAACGCGTGACATTCAGGATCAAATGCAAGAGCGGTGTGCCCATCAATATCAAGTAATGGACTTGGGCGCGGCACCATTGGTTAGCCTGGAGGTCGCGGCTGATCCCGTGAACAACCGCCATCTGGTGCTCTTCAAAAATCACCACATCATCATGGACCATGTGGCCATTGAAATTGCCTTGCGTGAAATGCAGTTATTCCTGGATGGAAATGTATACACCTTGCCACCTGCAGCACCCTATCGCGAATTCGTGTGGCAAGCGAGGCAGCAAAACCATCCCACCGAAGAGGCAGTGAATTTTTTCCGTGGGACGTTCGGGGATATTGAGGAGACTACCGCTCCCTTTAACCTGATCGACCTCAACGGCGACGGGAGCAATATTGGCGAGGCAAAAGCCCCGGTTTTAAAAGCGTTATCGGATCAAATACGGCACATTGCCCATCGCCTGGGGGTTATCCCCGCCGTGTTTTTTCATACGGCCTGGGCCATGGTTATCGCCGGGTGTAGCGGGCGCAATGATCTTGTATTTGGCACTGTACTTTCAGGTCGGCTGCAAGGTACAAATGGCGCTGAAAACATGTTTGGTATGTGCATCAACACATTACCGCTCCGGGTGAAACTGGAGGGGATGAGTGCAATTGACGCCATGTTACAGGTTCGCGATAGCCTGGCAGCGCTATTGCCATATGAACAGGTTTCCGCCGCGTTTGTAAAAACCTGCAGTGGCTTGCCGAATGATCTTTCACTGTTTAGTGCAATTCTTAACTACCGCCACTCCAGCCCTGAGTCCAATGTCATATTGGATCGCCCTGGTTATGGTTCGCCTATCAAAATCCTGAGTATCGAAGAAAGAAGCAATTATCCATTGACGCTTAATATTGATGATTCAGGCGTTGGGTTTGGTTTGGAAATTCAAATCGACCGACACCTGAACGCGGAGCGCGTATTAGGGTATTTGCAGACGGCAATTGTTAATTTAATGAGTGCATTGGAAAAATGCCCGGATGAACTCATTACCGGTTTGTCCATATTGCCCGCGACTGAGCAGCGTCAATTATTGGTTGATTGGAATCAAACCGCGGCGAATTATCCCCGCACTCACTGCATCCATGAATTGTTTGAAGTGCACGTCAACGAATCCCCTGACGCACCGGCCGTGATTGTCGATGGACAGTCACTCAGTTACGGTGAGCTGAATGCCCGCGCCAACCAATTGGCACATTACCTGGTGGAAGAGCGGGCTGTTCGACCGGACACGCTGGTGGGGTTGTGCACAACACGCTCGCTGGAAATGGTGATCGGGATATTGGGAATTTTAAAGGCGGGCGGCGCCTATGTCCCGATCGATCCGGATTATCCGTTGGCGCGTGTTGAGTACATGCTGAAAGATGCATCCCTGTCGACGATAGTGACAGAGTTATCGATCCGCGAGCAGTTGCAGTTGGCTGAGGCACAGTGTGTGTGCCTGGATGATGAGCACATTGGGCGTCGCCTGGGTGCTTACCCGGCAGCAAATCTGGCCGTGGGCACGCTGGGGGTAACCCCCGCCCATCTGGCTTACGTTATTTACACCTCCGGATCTACCGGCAATCCCAAAGGGGTGATGGTGGAGCATGGGAGCCTGGTGAATTTTTTGTGGTCTATGCGATCCGCACCGGGCATGCAACGCGATGATTGTTTGCTTGCGATCACGTCTACTTCATTTGATATCCATGGCCTGGAATTATTTCTGCCGTTGGTTTCTGGTGCGAAATTTATCGTGGCCGATAGGGACTCGGCATCGGATCCCCAGAAATTGATACGCCTGATGGAACATCACGATGTGACGATGATGCAAGCCACTCCTGCCACCTGGAAAATGTTGGTAGGTATAGGGTGGCATCCTCCGGCTAATTTAAAAATGTTGTGTGGTGGTGAGGCATTAAGCCCGACCCTGGCAGCAGCATTGACGGTAACGCCCGGCGCCATACTGTGGAACATGTATGGCCCCACAGAAACAACAATTTGGTCGTGCGTAGAGCCGCTTGACAACAAGAGTACAGGCATTGGCATTGGCTCCCCGATCGGGAACACACAGGTCTATGTTGTTGGTACAGGGATGTCTTTATCACCGGTGGGTGTGCCTGGCGAATTATTGATTGGCGGGAAGGGGCTTGCTCGCGGCTACCTAAACCAGCCGGTATTGAGTGCAGAAAAGTTTATTGCTAATCCATTTTATGATCCGAGGAATCCGGATAGCAGTGCGCGTTTATATCGGACAGGAGATTTGGTGCGGTGGACAGACGAGTCAGGATTGGAATATCTGGGACGAATAGATCATCAGGTCAAGATTCGGGGATTCAGGGTTGAG
>CAZFPB010000038.1:0-8550 GCA_964520985.1 uncultured Pseudobdellovibrionaceae bacterium | reverse complement strand
TCTTCAGCAGCAGCTCGTGGAGGAGCACAGCGAACCCGCCGTCCGCCCACCCCACAGCGTCCATGCAGTACGGGTACTGCACCGACTGCCACCCGCCGCCGGAGCAGGGGATACGCCGCTGCTGCTGGAGATGCCACGACACGACGGCGTTGTTGATGATGATCGGGAAGGCGCACAGCACCGAATCCCGGAGAGCAACCTTCGTCCTCACCAGGTTCTCGATGGCTGCCTCGTGCACGTACACGATGTCATCGTCGAACCGCACATAGACCGCCTCAGGGTCCGTGCAGTACAGGTAGAAGTAACCCGTTTGGCGCTGCTTGGGGTGCAGCGGCCGGTAACCCTCGGGACGCTCCCGGATCGTTATCCAGTCGTACTGCTCCGCCAGCCGGTAGCCGTACTCCCGGTCAGAGACCTGACCCGCGTCGGTGTTCATGTACAGGACGTACTCGTCCAGCAGGCCGCGCTTGACGTCCCGTTCCATGTACTTGACCAGGACGCTCACCGTGCGCTCGCGCCCGAACGGTGTCCAAGCTACGACTCGCCTGCCATCGATCATGATGCGGCCTTCCTCGCTCGCCGATGCTCCCTAGCCCGCGCGTTGAACCGCTCCCTGTTGGCCTCACGCCACGCAGCGGAGTTTGCATTCCTGCACGTGATGCACACGCGCTTGTTGGGGCTCTTCGGATTGCGGTAGGTGTTCTCGGGGGTGTACTCGTGTCCCTTCGGACAATGCGTCCTCTGGGCGGGCTCGCTGCGCCGGACGTTCTCCAGACGCGTCACGGCTTCGAGGTGCGTCGGGTTCCCGCATGCTCGGTTCCGGCAGAGGTGGTCCACTTCAAGGCCATCAGGGAGCGGACCGTAGGTGAACTCGTACGCCTGTCGATGTGCGGATCTGGTGCCGATGCCGTACCAGGTCAAGATGCCGTAGCCCCGGTTGTTCTTGCGGAGCTTCCACACCCAGCAGCGGCCTAACTCTGGGCGGTGCTCGGGGATGGGTCCGTCCTTGTCAAAGTTGTTCCAGAAGCGGGCTTCCCGCTCCTCCCACGTGGTCTTACGCGCTGGCATCTGACTCCCCGCCCCATCTGCGGATCATGTCCCAGCAGCGCCTACGTGCCCGCTCGGTTGACGCGGCCTGCTGCAGGGCGAGTTCGGTTTCCAGGGCGAGCCCGGCGGCGGCTTTCTCCTCGTCGGTGACGGCCCGCTGCTTGTCTTCGAGGAGCGTGATGAGGGTGGTCACGTCGGCGAGCACGTTGCTGGTGAGGTCCATCAGAACCGCCACCAGCCGTCGTAGCCGTCGGGGATGGCCGGGTAGTTGGCGAGCATGGGTCGGAGTAGCGCGAGATGCCGCTCGATGACGTCGGGCTCTTGGGCGCCCCAGTAGCGTTCGCCGTCCCAGCGGCCTTCGCAGTCGCCGCCGTACCGGCCGTCGGTGAAGTGCGGGAGGAACTCGACGGCATCGGCCGGGCGCTCGTCCTGGAGGTCCCGAAGGTTGCCAACGCAGGCGGCCGTCACCCCGTTGCGGCGCCGGAACCACACCGCGTCGACCCGGCACCAGTAGGACCGTCGTCCATCGGAGTACTCGTTTGTGCTGGTGATGCGGAAGCTGGACAGGTCCACGGCGTACGGGCGGCGGGAGATCAGGAAGCGGTCTTCGCGGATCATCGGTTGCCTTCCTCGGTCAGACTAGGCACACGCCTAGCCTAGTAGGCACATGACTAGTAGGCAACCGCCTAGTAGGCTCCTGACTATGATGACCGACGTGGATCACCTCGTAGGTGCTGCCGAGATCGGCAGGATGCTCGGCGTCAGCCGCCAACGCGTCACCCAGCTCACCGCCCGCGAGGACTTCCCCGAGCCTGAGGTAGTCCTCGCCATGGGCAAGGTGTGGCGCACAGAAGACGTACGCCGCTGGGCTGAAGAGCATGGGCGACAGGTCAACGAGGACTGGCGATAAGGGATCGACCTTCACGGCCTGAGTGCCTCCTCCCACAGCGGTGCGGTCACCTCGGTCGTGTGCTCCCGCCCCAGCTCGCGGGCCGCCTTCCCCATCCGCTGCCGCAGGTCCTCATCGGTGAGTTCACGCAGGTAGGCATCCCACTCGTGGTCGGCGCGGACGAGGAACCCGGTCTCGCCGTGGCGGACGAACCTGCGGTAGGGCTCGATGTCGGACGCGACGATGGGGATGCCCAGCGCCGCCGCCTCCAGCGCCTTCGTCGGGGCCTTGGCCCGGTTGAACGCCGTCGACCGGTACGGGGCCACCCACACGTCGAAGTCAACCGCCCGCAGGTAGCCGTCGGGGTCGGCGATGGGCGGCGTGGACCGCACCCGCGAGTGCTGCAACCTCGACTGCCGGATCGCCTCGCGGGGCAGGCCCAGCGTGTGCACCTCGACATCCTGGCGGCGGTCCAGCAGCCGGCGCAGCGGACGCACCGCCAGGGACAACTCGGCCAGGGTGGACGGCGTACCCGCCCAGCCCACGGTCAGCCGGCCCTCCCGGGCGGGCGTGGGGCGGTCGAGCAGACGGGAGGGGACCCCGTTGGGCACCACCCGCACGTCGCTGTGGAGAGGGGCCAGGACCTCGGCCAACCTGTCGGAGCAGACCGTGACCCGGCAGGCGGCGGCGATGTTGTCGCGGATCCGCTGCTGCACTTCGGGCTGTGCGAAGAACCGCCCGTTCGGTGCGTCCAGCTCGACGCTGAAGAGGTCGTCGTCCAGGTCGTACACGAGGAACCTGCCCTGGCGTGCCCATTCCTGCCACCTGCCTGTGGGGCCGGGCATGCACGTCCGCTGGGCGAGGACGGTGTCGGCGTCGTCCCACTCCTGCGTGTACCGCACGTCATGCCCCACCACATGGCCCCGGGCGGCCAAAGACTTGAACGGTTCCACGATGCGCCACCACGCGCACCCAGCCCGGTCGGCCTGCCAGCCGAAGACCTTCACGCGACCGCCCGGCCAAGGTAGGCGGGGAGCCAGTTCCGGGCGTACCACTCCACCGTCATGGCGATGCCCTCGTGCAGGGGAACGAACTGGTCGGCATCCAGGCCGATCTGCGCGAGCGTGGACACGTTCGCACTGACGACGGCGTTGGGCACCTCACCCGGCCGCATCGGCAGATGCTTGACCTCCACCGGGTCACGGCCGGTCAGCTTCGCCGCGTGCACGGCGACCATGCGAGCGATGTCGTTCACCGTCACCGACTCGGCGGGCCCCACCTCGATCGGCTTCGCGGGTGCCTTGATGGACGCCCTGGTCTGCTCCAGCGCAGCCGTGAACGCCTTGGCGACGTCGGTGACGTACACGCAGTCGCTGATCTGGGTTCCGTCGCCGTACACCTCGATCGGCGTGCCGGTCAGCGCCCGGCAGGTGAACGCCGGCAGCACCTTCCTCACCTTCGAGGAGCCGTACGGGGCGGCCACCGACTGGCGGGGGCCGTAGGCGTTCACCGGCCGCACGATGCTGATGCGCCCGCCCCGGTAAGCGTTGAACATGCGCGCCCAGTCTTCCGCCGCCGTCTTGCTGATGGTGTAGGACCCGGCGCCGTGGTCCCGCATCCAATGGTTCCCCACACCGGCGTACACGACCGGGAGGCCGTACTGGGCCGCGGCCTCGAAGACGTTCAGGCTGCCGAGGATGTTCGTCTCCGCACTTGGGCGGGGGTTGCCGATCGTCTCCTGCGTCCCCAAAACGGCGGCGAGGTGGATGATGCCGTCCACATGCGCCGCCAACTCCGTGACCGCGGTGGAGTCGCGGACGTCGCCGAGCATGACCGTGATGGCGTCCCGGTCGTACGAGTTCAGGCCGAGCATGATCTGGGCGTCGATCCGGCCATGGTGGTCGAACACGGTCACCTGATGCCCGCGGGTGACCAGGTGCTCGATGATGTGGCCGCCGATGAAACCGGCGCCGCCGGTCAGTCCAACACGCACAGGGTGCTCGCTTTCTACGCGGTGAGGAGTTCGGGCTGGTTGAGGTGCTCGGCGGCCAGGGTGAGGAGTTGCCACACGCGGGTGCGGGACAACCCGAAATCCGCGGCGATCTCCGTGCGGGTGTAGCCGGCGAGGAGTTTGCGGGCGATGTCCGGCAGGCGCGGGTCGACCTGCGCGAGCTGCCGGATCAGGGCTTCGGTGTGGAGTTGGGAGTGGGCGGCGTCGATGGGTGACGCCGGGTCTCTGGGGTCGCGGTCCCTGCGTGGCTGATAGTCGCCACCCCTGTTGTCGATGCGGGGAAGGCCGTCCTGGGCCCCACCGGACGTTTCGGACAGGGAGATGACGGTGGGGCGGTCCCCGCGGCCGGTGCGCTGCCTCAGCCCGTCGATCAACCGGTGCCGGATGCGGACGGCGAGGTACCGGTCCAACGCCCACCGCTCGGGGTCGTACGACCTCAGGGCCTGCCACAGGGCGAGCATCCCGTCGGAGATGACGTCGTCCCAGTCAGCGGAGCCGGGTTGGACGAGACGCCGGGCGAGGGAGTGAACGAGTGGGGTGTGCCCAGTGATGGCGTCGTCCATCGTCTGGTGGCAGGGGCAAGGCCCGCTCATGGGTGTGTCTTCTGGTGCATGTAGCCCTTCCCCCGGGGCTAGGTGGCGATTACCTCCAAGTATGTCGATTACCTACAAGAAAGACCATTTGAACCGGACCTTTTCTGTAGACATGTGACAGGAGTTGCGTGGACACCCAGCACCCGCCCTCACCCGCCGTGGAACTCCTGCTGGCCAACCTGCAGCGGTCGCTGGAAGTGGGGATGGTAAAGATCCAGGGAGACCTGACGCTTGTCCTTCAGCGGCTCGACCAATCCGACGCGAGACATGCGGACCTGGCCAAGAAGGTCGATGAGCTGGAGAAGCGTCAGGATTCGATGGAGAATCGGGCGGTCACGAAAGATGACCAGTCCCGGGGGTGGTCTCGCGGGGTCGGGCTGTTGGGCGTGTTGATCGCTGCGGCTGGCCTGGTGGTGACAGCGGTCACCAGCGTCATCGCCCTGTTGCAGTAGGCGGCCGGGTTCGAGTCCCGCCATGAGCCACTCCAACCCACGTTACGCACCTGCGTAACCTGGCTGACGTGCACGAACACGAGGCAGGACCATTTGCGGGAAGTGCCGCAAATGGTCCTGCCCAGGCAGAACATCACTTCGCCATCTGGCGAAGTGATGGCGGCCGGGCGCTCTTCGTCGTTCTGTCGGTGCCGGCGTCTACGCTCGTCGCGGGTCCTGCTCGGTCCCACCGGAAGCGTCGTCCCCTGTCGCGCGAGAGGGGCCGGCGCTTTCGTCATGTCCCCAGTCGCGGCGGCGGCGCTGCTCGCGCACTACGCGGACGAGTAGGTCGGCGAGGCGGTCGTCAGCGGTCATCGTCATGCCCGCCATGGTGACGCCCCACCGTGGGGGCCCGCCACCCGGTCACAGCAGAACGCCCCACTCCCTGACGGGGTGGGGCGCTCTCGTCGCGTCCAGAGTCACACGTCGTGGCCTGCCTCGTGAATAACTCCCCGAGCCACATCACACGGGAAAACCCAGCTCTCGGTAATCGGCTTATGGGTTGGTTCATCTTCAAAGATCCTGGTGACTTGCTCCCCGCCGGACAGGAAGAGCTTTCCATCCTCGTATCTGGTGATGGTGGTGTTTTCCCAGCGGACGGGGTCCTTACCGGCCATGGTCACGGTCTTGCCGACGAAGGTCTCAGGACGACGCTCGATCTCGCTGGATCGGAAGTGCGCGGGCATGGGCTTCTCCTCTGGGGTGGTCTTGCGGTTGCGGCTTCCTCTCGGCCTGCCAGGGGACTGGCGGGACCGGATCAGGCCGTCGTGGGCTGCGCGTGGTCGGCGGCGGTCATGAGGTCGCTGCCCGCGTTGGTCAGCGTCAGCGCGGCGGACTGCGCGTGGTCGGCGGTGTCACCACTGGTCTGCTGCATGATCTGCCGGACGGCGTCGGCGGCGTTGAACTGGGCGTCGGCCAGGTTCGTCAGGACCGCGTGCAGGTCGGCGTCGAGCTGGGCGTCGAGCTCGGCGTCGAGCTCGGCGTCGGCCAGATTCGACAGGACCGTGTCCAAGTCAGTGTCGAGCGCGGTCTTCAGGTCGCCGTACAGGCTCTTGATCTGGGCGGCGATGGCGGCGGGGGTCATGGCGGGCTCCTTGATGGGGGTGATGGCGGCGTACGCGCGACCATGGCGGGTGATGATCGTGACCTGGCCTCGGTGGTGGGCGGCGTCGGCGAGGTCTCCCAGGCTTTTGCGCGCCTGCTCGATGCCGATCTCGTTCGCGCTCATAGTTAAACCTTAAGGTCTGTAAGGACCTTAAGCAATAGGGATGCTGAGATCGGTTGGGACTCCCGCCCTACGCAAGATCGACGCGGCACGGCGATAATCCGCGTTATCCGAAGGTTCACCACAGGACCTTGGCGACCTTCACTGAGGGGTCGTTCTCCAGCCGCCGCGGCGAGTGGAGATAGATCTCCGTCGTCTCGATCGACGAGTGACCGAGCGCATCCTGAATCTCCCGCGGCGACGCCCCCCGCTCATGCGCCAGAGTCGCGAAGGTGTGCCGCAATGTGTGGGGGTGGACCCGCTCCGGCTTGTGCAGTCCCGCCTCCCGCGCCAGCCGCGTGACGAGCTCGGAAATGTAGTCCGTCGTGAGCGCCTTCCCCCTGGAGGTGAGGAACAGCGGTCCCGGCGCATCCCCACGCACGGCTAGGTAGGCGTCGATCGCCTGGCCGGCTCCCTCGGGGAGTTGGCGGGTGCGCATCTTCCCGCCCTTGCCGACGATGCAGACGGTCCGCATCCCGCGCTCCCACCCGAGCGAGTCCAGGGTGAGCCCGACGACCTCGGCCACCCGCGGCCCCACCGAGAGCATCAGGGCGACGATCGCCGCCGTTCGGACCCGCTGCCGCCCATGGTCGTTGGCCGCGGCGCGGTTCAGCGCCCACGCCTCCGATTCCGTCAGGCCGACCGTCTTGGACTCCTTGCGGTTGGTCTCCGGCCGGTTGGCGTCGCGGAACCGATTGGCATCCAACACGCCCGCCTTGACGAGGTAGGTGTACCAGGACGACACCGCGGCGAGCTTCCGCGCCGCCGACCTAGCCGACAGGCCGCGGCTCCGCTCCAGCCACCGGCCGTAGGCGTCGCCGTGGCCCATCGTCGCCGTCAGCGGGTCGACGTCGCGCTCGTTGCAGAACGCCAGCCACTCCCGGAGGTCCCGCCCGTACGCCGCGGCGGTGTGCTCGGACCGCTGCCGCAGGAGCCACGCCCACACGAGCTGCTGCACGTTGGGCCCGAGGGTGACCATCTCGGCGCGGAGGTGTCGCTTCCACTGCGGCTCACGGTTGCCGCCGGCCGACCGGTCGAGCTCGGCGCCGACGATCTGGCCGACGAGGACGTCTGTCATGCGCATGCTCCTTGGTCGCGGGAATCGGCATTCTCCGATCCCAGCCGCTCACCCGTCACGGGCTCGTGAAGTGAATTCACCAGCAGGTCTCAGACGGCCCCCTCCTCCAGCTCCGTGAGAATCCGCCGGGCCTCAGGAATGACCGGCCCGCCGGACAGGAACACGTCGGTGAGCCGGACACGGCCCGGGTGAGGCACCCCACGCATGACGTCGTTGTATACGAAGAGCGTCGCCCAGTCCCGGCGAAGGTCGGCGATGATCGTGCCTTTGAGTGCGATGTGGGGGCCGGCCAGCTCCAGGATCACGTCCATCTGCCGGTTGTCGTACCGGCGGCCGTAGTCCGCGATGTGCTGGTAGAGCGTGGCCGCCAGGATTCCGGGGATGAGGCGGCGGAAGCCCGACGCGGGGACGTCGTGGAGTGTGAGCTGGTTCGCCAGGGTAACGACCTGCTCGATCACCTCGGGCGTGATCTCCGTGTTGGTCATCGGGGTCTCCGATCGGGGGTAGGGCGAGGATGGTGGGGTGGTGTTTGGGTGTCCCGCCCACCGTGGCGGACGGGACGCGGGGGCGGTCAGCGGGAGCGGTGGAGGTGGATGATCTGCCGCTCCTCCGCCAGGTACTTCTGCCGGGAGTGCTCGGTGCGGGGCCACGACTCGGACTCGGCCTTCAACCGGTCGAGCGCCTTCCGCGCTTCGGGGTCCGTCCGGTAGGCGCGGGCGGCGGCGCGCTCCTGCGGGTCGTCACAGGGGCGGGGAATGTCGGACAGGCGGGGGATACGGGGCATGCGCACGGTGGTCTCATTTCGTTGCTGTGGGGTTGAGGGGTGGTGTCCCGCCCCGGGGAAGGCGAGGTGGGACACCAGGGGCTGGGGTCAGTCCTTACGGCACACCGTCGGGTGGCCGTTCTTGCAGTTACGAGTGACAGTCGGTAACCCGTCGTCGTCTCGGACGGTCGAGACACAGTCGCCGCACCTCTGACAGAGTCCGACGTAGAAGGTGCCGAAGCTGTACGTGCCCATGACGGGCTCCTTTCGGTGGGGGGTGGGCGGCCCCGGGGTGGGCCGCCCGCACGGGGGGTGGGGTCAGGCGGCCTTGACGGTCTGCCGGCCGCCCTCGTTCACGACCGCCTTGAACTCCGAGCCGGGACGGAACTTCGGCGCCCACGACTCCTCGACCTT
>CAZFPB010000037.1:0-9021 GCA_964520985.1 uncultured Pseudobdellovibrionaceae bacterium | reverse complement strand
CTCGTCTCGTCCATCGCGACACTCGCCTCCGCCGCCAACGCCTTCCGCCCCTCAATCGCCGCTGTCACGCACTCATCGTGGCTCGTGTCCGCGTCGGCCCCGAGGGCTGCGCGGAGCTCGGTCAGCTGTGTGAATTGGCGCTGAAGGTCACGGAGCGCGGCATGGTGTTCGTCAAGGATGCCGGTCGTCGCTTGGTCGAAGCTGCGCAGACGGACCAAGTTGAAACCGACACTAACCAGCTCCTCGCTCGGCTTCTGTTCGTTCAGCATTGCAGGGGCGTTCATGGGAGCACCTCGCCACGTATCGCCGCGATGGCGTCGGGTAGCGGAACCTCGGCCACGACTACGCGCAACACACGGTCGCTGGCCAAGTCGCTGACGTTCTCTTCCGCTCCGCCGCCACGCCAACTGTCCACGGCCCAGCGACCATGCGAGTCGATGGCCACGGTGATTTCGCAGCGGCTTGTCATGCTGCTCGGCTTCGGAAAGCGGGCAAGGATGCTCTCCAGTCGTTTCGCCACGCCTTCGCACATCAACGCATTGCCGTCGTTCTCGCGCATGTGGGCGATTTCGGCTTCGATGGCTTCGCGTAGGGTTTGGGTGGTCATCGCGCCACCGCCTTTGCGATTGCAGAGTCATGGACCCATTCGGCCGACACTTCCGGCTTGCTCACCGGAACATCAGCCAGTCCGAGTTGGCCTTTCCAGACGTAGAGGCCAAGGTGGTTGTCGCGCAGCAGTTTGAGGACGCGCTGTTGCCCCTCAGGCGTCTCTGGGTAGCCAACTCCGAGATGCTTTTGGAACAGTTCGCCGGCCTGAATCCTGGCCCGTGCCGCACCGAGGTCACTGAACTGGCGCTCGTGTTTACGCTGAGCCTTTCGCTGACGAGCACGTTGGCGCCTTTCGGTTCGGGTCCGACGAACGCGACGCCGGAGCAACAGAGCTTGCATGAGCGCCAGTGCGCGACTGGCCTGGGAAACTGCCACGCTGATAGCCTCCCGAGCGCTTGTTTGTACTGCTACCTGTCCCATCACACTCCCTTTCACTTCCGTCTTCTCATTGGCAGAGCGGCGGGCCCTCGAAACCCGTGGCGCCCCCGGATTGGCCGGTGCGATCGCTCTGAGTTGTCCCGGTATTTCGGTCGCCCCGGGACTAGAGGCGTCAGTTAAAAGGAATGTCGTCGTCGCTTCCGCCGCTGGTCGCGTCGGGCTCGCCATAGTCCTCGTCGCTAAATTCCGACTTGGAGCGCTGGCGGTACCCGTCGTCGCTGGCGTCATCTCCGCCGTTCCGATCGCGCTTCGACCCACCAGCGAAGCCGAGCTCGTTCACGTTCATCTCCAGCGAGAACTTCGTTGCGTTGTTCTTGTCCTGGTACTCACGAAGCGTCATAGCGCCGGAGACCATGACCTTGGTGCCCTTGGTCAGGTGCTTGGCGAGCGCTTCGCCGCGCTTGCCGAACATCGAGCAACGGACCCAAGTGGTTTGCTCCTCCTGGCCCTTCTTCGTTGTGCTGGCGCCCGAGAACGACAGGACGGGACCAGCGCTGGTCTGGCGAACTTCGGCGTCGCGGCCGAGATTCAAAAGTGCGGATGCGGAGATCATTCTGCTGCTTCCTCGCTTGATGGTTCGGGGTCTTCGGACAGTTCTGCGTTGCGCGTCTCGAGAGCGGAGCGAATGCTCTTCTTCTGGGTCGCGTTCCACGGCTTGGCGCTGTACTGCTTGGCCAGGGTCTTCACGACGTCCTTGGTCGGCGCGTTGCGGATGGCTTCCAGTGCCACCTCGCACTCCGAGTCATCCGGCGCGGCAGAGTCGCCGACAGCCCATTGCGCGAGCCCTTGGCCAACCTGCTCGTCCAGCGGACGTTCGGCGGAGAACAGCTGCCGGAACTGCTCCGGCTTCTTGATCATCATCCGCTCGCCAACCTCGTCGCTCTGCCAGGTGGGGATGCCGCCGGCATTGGGCAGCAAGAGGCAGTTGGCCGTCATTTCGAAGATGAACTCGTCTCCGGCGATCGGCATGAAGCCCATCTGCTTCACCGGGTCGACGCGCTCGCCACGGCCCTTTGCGGCTTCCTTCTCGGCCTTCGACGGGAGCTTGATCTTCTCCTTCGCCCGGAAGCAGAAGATGAAGTTGGCGTTCATCTGGAGGATCGTGTTGATGAGCCGGCGCCTGTCAGCCTTGGGCTTTCCCCATGCCAGCATCTTGTTGGCGTCCTTCTTCCACTGCTCAGCGTTGGTGCCGCCAGCGAGGCGGTCCACCTCGGCCTGGTGAGCTTCCAGCATGCCGCCAGGCCCCTCGTGCTCGTGGCTCATCGAATCGACAACCACGACGCCAGCGCCCTTCTTCACGCAGTGTTCGATGGCGGCCAGGTAGTCGAGTGAGCCAAACGGCGCACCGAACTCGACGTGTCGAAACTTGAACTTGTCGGCGTAGTGAAGTGAGCGGCGGGCTTCAGTGTCTACGACGTAGATTTCGCCGCCGCTGACTCGCTGAATGCCAGTTGCGAGGCGGAGCGCGGAGTAGGTCTTGCCGCCTCCGGACGGGCCCATCAGGCCCACCAGGAGCGGAACTTTTTCACGGGTTGCAGGCTTGTCGTCAAAGGTTCGTGGCATGGTCCATTTCCTCGTTTAGCGCCCAAGGTGGGGCGGATGCTTGGATGACGTTGGTTGTGTATGTCGGCCAGTTGTTGGCTTTGAGGCACGTATGCCAGGTGTCGATTGCTCGCTCCCAGCGCATGCGGCCCAAGTCTCGAAGGGACTCCGAGTGCTCGATCGGAGTCACACAGAAAGGCTCAGTCGCCTCGCAGAAGATGTTGATGAACCGCACGCGGCCCATGTACTGCGGGAGAGCTTGCTCGACGGCGCGCTTGTAGGCGCACCCCTGGATCTCGTAGCCGAGTTCGATGATCTGCTTGATGCAGGTTTTCGGCTTGGCGCAGTGAATGACCTTCACATCGGAGACGGTCAGCGCTGGCTCGTCCCACAGGTCCATCCGTCCGCGGCACTGAACCTGGGCACCGTTCGCGGTCTGCTCGTTCCAGAAAGCAGACACCTGGCGCTCACCGGAGAGGTTGATCCCAAACTCTTTGGAAAGCCTGGTCTTGATGGACTTCACAGCAGCCTGCGCGCGCTTGAAGTCGTGCGGTAGCGCCGGGAGTTTGCCAGCCTCTCGAGCTGCGTCACGGGCCTCCTGAGCGGCGCCCGTGCGGTAGTCCTTGGCGTCGATGAGCTCCACGCGCTCGACCCCGCCGAGTAGCATCACGTCGACAAGCGAACCGAAGTCCATCGCCTTCGACGGCGCACGAGAAGACCCGCCGAGCCGCGGGTGCTCCAGGAAGGCATGGGCTGGCGAACGGCCGATGATGGTCTTTGCTGTGCTGGGATTCAGTGACGGCACTTCGCATGGGTCTGCGAAGTAGTCCTCGTCACTCATCCCGAAAACCAAACGAGCAGCTTCAGTCATGCGTCAATCTCCCCAGTCATCCGCCACACCCTCTTCGTCACCGTGGCCAGCTCCTCAGCCAGCGCGTCGGGCAGTTCCCCGTGCAAAGCGAACCACTGCAGTTCCATGCGCAGCCGCATCTGGTGAGCGCGGCACAATTCGAGGGGCGTCACGGCTCACCCCACAGTTCCAGCGCGTGTTCGACTGCTGTGTCAGCCGTAGCGCCCTTGCCGACGATGCCGGCACTTTCGACGCTGGCCAGAACGCAGACCCAGCCGTTGTCGCCGCATCTTCTGACCTTCACCTCGCCGCGCATTTGCCAGCGAGAGAGGCGAGCCCAGAGGTCACTGGCCATCAGCCACCTTCCCCTCGTTGACGATGGCCATCACGCGGCGGAGTTGGTCGACCGAGAGATTGCGCCACTCCATGTTGAAGAGGCGCGAGGCGCTCTGCCTGCGCTCGTCAGCGTCTTCGTGTTCCGGAGTAGTCTCCAAGATGCACGCGCGATCACCAAGTTGGCGCTTTGGGTACCGGCTCCCGTCCAGTTGCCACTTGCTGCCGCTGTCCAGCTCCACGAACCGGACCATCACCCGGCGAACCCGACTGATGCGGTCGAAGTGACCCTTCCAATCCAGCACCGCCACCCGGTCCCCGACCTTGAACTTGCAGTCAGGCATTGTTCGTCTCCAGCTCATCAAGGCGGCTTGCCAGCCCTTCTACGCAGCGCTCCAGGTGAACGACCTGGTCCAGTGCGGCAGTCAGAGCCCTTGTCGTGACCCACTGCTCAAACCGCTCACGGTTCTCGTCGTCGTTGCTGTCGCGGCCAGTCTCCAGTGGGTTGGACTTGCCGGGACGCAGATAACCAGTCTCGGCGTAGTAGAGAGCTCCGAGTGCTTCGAAACGGGACAGAGCGTCAGCCACGACTCACCTCCACATCCGCGAACATGAAGCCGTTCCAGCGGACTTTGCGGCCGTCGCGGAGTCGCAGATGTAGTCCGGGTTTGAGGCTCACGATCTGCTCCCAAGCTTCCATGACGGCAGTGATCGGGTCTGGGCCATTGCCACTCAGCGTCGAAATGATCCCATTGCCGCCGACGTCTGCCGGAACCGGGCAGTACCAGTCGCCGGGTTTGCGCATCTTCACTTCGCCGACCAGTTGGTTGCCGAGCGACTGGATGGCTTGGAGTTTTTGCTCCCAGGTCATGAAGTTAGACATTGGGCGCCTCTGTCCCTGCTGCCTGTTCGACCGCTGTCCTGATGGCCACCACGCGCGCCAGGTCTACTTCGATCTTCACAACCCGGTCCTTGGCTGTTGCGAGGCACATGCGCAGGCTTTGCTCCTCGCGCTCCAAGTCGTCGACAATGCGCGACACGTCTACCGTGCGAACGCGAGGTCGCGGCTGCTGCTTGTTGCGCGTCTGGCCTAGCGCCGACCGTGCACGCGTCGCGTAGTACGTCCCTGTCATGGATGACCGGTGTGGGTTCGCGTGTGTCCAGCGTTCGCCAAGTTCCGTCCACAGCTCCGGGTCTTCCCAGCGCTGCAGGTCTCGGTCAGAAGCGACACTCAGTAGTCCGCGGACGGCCGCCCGTTGGTTATGTGTGCGGCATTGCGCAATCAGGTCCGCTCTCAAGTTTTCAGACACGACTCACCTCTTCAGACTCCGGCACGAAGTACGGCAGCACTTCGACCGTCGGCCGGTCCTGTGCGTCGAACTCGGCCAGCGTGTTCTGCACGTGAATGGCCCACGACTTGTGGATCACGCAGCGGCGCTTGGTCTGCTTTTCCAGCCACTCCAAGGCCATGTCCGGCGGATCGCAGTAACGGCCGTCGAGTGCAGCGACGAGTTCGCCGGCTGCCAGGCGTGATTTCCACGGAACTTCGGTGTCGTCCGCGATGGCCTGGAGCCACTTGGTTGCGGAGATGAGGCGGGCTTCGTCGGCGTTCATGCTGCCCTCCGACGGCGACGGCTCTTGAACGCGCAACCGATCTCGCAGCAGCCGCCCAGAAAGTCGTGAACGTCCTCAGCTAGGCCGTCGCTGCTGAAGTCGTCAGCGTAGTCGCAGCGGTCAGGATCGCAGTAGCCGACACTCTCCGGCATCGCCCCGCGACGCTTGTCCCGTTCCGCGTGAGCAGCAGCGAGCCCAGCCAGAAACACGTTGGTTCCGCGGTACACTTCGCGGCGGTCCCAGTCGCCAACGTCAACGATGATGGTTCGGTCGGTCATCTGCTCATCCCTTCCTGCTTCATCAGCCAAACAACCTGTCGCGCCTTGCCAGCCTTCACTCGTTGCTCACGTTCGGCGCGGGCTCGTTCTTCGGCCGTGCGGGTTTGCTCGGCGCGGTCCAGTTCGAGGAGGAGGGCGTCGGCGGCTTGGAGGAGGGTCACAGCGACACCCCGCGGCGACTGTCGTCCTCTGCGCACTCGTCGAAACCAGAGCCGTCGACAGGTTCGGAGCCTTCGATCTGGCTACGGAAGTCGAAGGCATCTATGCCGTTGCCCAGTTCGTCGACGACCCGCTCATAGAGCCAGCCCTCGGTGACCTCGTAGTCGCCGGCGAACAGGAAGAACTCCGGCTGAATCTGGCCGTGGACCGTGCAGATTGTGAGCGTCACGGAGCCACCTGGGGTCAGGTTGGTCGTGTATTCGCGGACACTCACAGCCCCACCCCCATCTCCGCCTGAGCCTCGCCAAACGCATCACGCCGGCTGGTCATCTCGTCGCGCCAACCGAAGGCGTCGAGACCAAGCTCGTTGATGAGGCCGTTGATGACGTCGGCGATCGGGCCGTCGCAGCGGACCGGCAGACCGTTGACCATCAGGCGCCAGTCGACGATGCGGTCGCCGTCGTCCGGGTCGAGCTCGGCGCCGATTTCGAAGTCGGTCAGGCCGAGGATGCCGAAGGGGGCGACGCGATCGGGGAAGAATGCGTGGCGGTAGGTCACAGTGGCCTCCGCTCGTCGCGCAGGTACTCGACAGGCAGGTCACACACGGACCCGCCGTTATCGAACCGGACGCGGTAGATGCTTTCGCCGTCCGTGATGGGGCGGCCCTTGAGACCGCCGATGACGACACCAGGGAAGCGCGGGTAGTTCGGGTTCACGCGGTAGCTCACGCGGTCACCGATTGAGAATTTGATCACTTGGCGCCTCCAACCGCGCGGAACTCGCGCACTCGCTGGCCGACGCACTTGGTGATTCCAGGACCACGGACTGCAGCCGGGCGCGTGGTGGTGATTTCCTCGGCGACGGCTTCGCCGGTGGTTTCGACCGTTGGTTCGTCGCGGTCGAGTTCGACCGTCAGGACGAGGACCGTGAGGGTGATTTGGTTCGCCATTCGTGACCCGATAGTGGATGACGAACGGATCTAGTGTCAACTGTCACTAGTGCCACCGATGTCGATTTCTGAAAATTCAGGTGGGCTGATGTGTGTGGTTCCCCGCGGACAAATGTCCGCTCTGACCGCCGGGTCGCCCAATGTCCGACCGGTGGTTGACGTACCCCAGCCACCCGGGGCAGGCTGCCCAAATGCCTAAGTTAGGGGAGTTCTTTGAACGGGAAGCTGTGGCAATTCACAGGGCTTTTGGGCTGGATGCTGAGCGAGGGATGCAGATCGTCCACCTGGCCAGGGCGCTCGGCATGGAGGTACTTGAAACAGACAAGCCCATGCCGGGAGAGGTCCGGCTCGGCCTGGGGAAACGCATCTGGGTGCGTCGTGGCCTTTGTGACAAACGGGTGACGTTTGGCATCAGCCATGAGGTGGCCGCCTGGCTCTTGCGAGAAATGGGCTACCGCGCCGCCGACGTAGAGGAACGCGAGAACCGCCTAGCGGCTTGCTTGGTTCTGCCAAGGCCGGCAATCGAAGCGATGCTCCGTGCTCACCCGTGGCATGGAGTGCGCGAGTTTGCTGGTCGCCTTGGCGTCTCTGAGACGTGTGCAGCGCTGAGACTGGGTGAGGCGACCGGCGATCCGGTGGCGGTTGTTACACGCGCCGGAACCCGTCTCCGTGGTGAGCCCTGGCCATACGAAGAGTCTCCTGAGCAACTCGCGCGAGCTCGTCGTGTTCCAGATGGGCTACTCCGGACACGGATCGAGAAGTCTCGGATCGTGCTCTGTGCCGCCTAGCCGCTGCGCTTCGGCGGCCACTCGCCTCGCTCGAGAGTCAGGTCGATGTCCTCACGCGCCGCGCTGAGGACGTACCTGTAGGTCAGAGGGCGTTTGTGGTGCCATCGCAGGTCGGCCAGCACATGTCGGACCAGTTCTCGCGGGTAGCCGTACTTTTCGGCGTCTTTTAGGTCCTGGTAGACCAGCCGCATCGTCGTTGCGTCGATGTCCGGGTTCTCCGGAGGTACGTCCGAATCTTCAGGATCTTCGCTATCCGGTTCGCTCACCGGTTCACCAAGCACGCACGCCAACCAGTCTTGGGTTGGGACTTCGCTTGGCGCTTCGCATGACCGCGCGAGTGCTGCCAGTGCAGCAACGGTTTCGCCTACTGGCTTGCTGCGACCAACAGCAACCCTGAGGGCAACCAGTGCGCGCTCTGGCAGCTTAGCTGCCTCGGCCGGATCGGGCGGTAGGTCCATGTCGCCCACGCCGCGGACGAGCCAATCGAACCGCACACGGAGCGCCGCAGCTAGGCGCTCTAACATTCCCAGGTCCACCTTCTTCCTCGCCCCAGTGGAGATCCGACTGACGTAACCGTCAGATGGAAATCCAGCCAGGTCGTTTGCCCTATTGGCGGAAACGCCTAAAGGGCGGAGCTGCTCCAATCGGAGCCGCACGCGCTTCGCGAGGGTGTCGGGTGCCATTTCCTGAATGGTGCCTTCTGGCTGTCCGTGGTGGAATTGCATGACTGGCACTGGTTCCTCTTGCCACTAGTGTCAGAGTGATGCACTATGGCCGGGCATGGCGATAGAGATGAGGCGCACCCACCTCGGCAAGTACCCCAACGAGGGGGCCCGGCAAGCGTGGGCGGCGATGGAGCGGCTGGGTTTTGACCAGGCCAGCTTCCGGGCTGCTGTCCTTGAGCAGACGGGCCGGGAGCTGAGTTCTGGAGCGCTTGTCAAGATCCTCTATTGCGAGCGGCGGCCGGGCTTGGTGTGGGCCGACGTGTTCCGGGTGGTTCTAGGGGTTGACCCGACGAACTGGCACCGTGAGCCGCGAGACAAGTTCAACCTGCCAGCGGCGCGGGTTGAAGGGAGCGCGGCGTGACCTGGGCCTGGGTCGCCTTCGGGTTCTTCGTCGGTCTGCCGGCGCTGTGCATCACGGCCACCGCGCTGTTCTTCGGGGCCATCGTCTGCGTTGAGACCTGGGCAAACGCACGCATCGCCGTGTCCCAGAACAACGCGGTTGCGGAACAGGCGAAGAGCAAGCGGGTTTGCCAGTGCCGAAAGGAAGGCTCCTCGTGAAGTCTTCGCAGTCGGGCACTCACCGCCTTTCGGCTGGTGTGAGTTCTTCTCCTGGCCTTTCGCCAACTGATCCATCTTCTGGGTCCCTCCATCGTCCGCTCGCAAAGTGTCATGCGGTCAAAGTGGATCCGTCTGTAGCCACTTCAACTCTCGCGCCCGCGTCGTCTCTGTCACGGGC
>CAZFPB010000036.1:0-9142 GCA_964520985.1 uncultured Pseudobdellovibrionaceae bacterium | reverse complement strand
CAGAAGTGAACCCCCCGCCCCCGGCGCGCCGGGAAGAAAGGCAACGGACGCGATGTGTAACTGTCCAAAGTGCAAGCGTGAAGCAGAGCTGCGAGCGGCCGCCTACGCTCGAATTGCTGAGGAGGCGGCGAAGCGAGCATTACCGAAAGGAGCCCCGGCGACGGGTGACGGAAAGTGAAACTCTTCCAAATCAACGAGGACGACCTAGCAACGCTAGAGCGCGACATACCGGCGATTGTCAGCTGTGTGATGCCGCACCTGCGCTTCGCCGACCGCGTGGCGATTCGACGCGTCCAGAAGATTCTGCTGAACGTGCGATGGAACTACGGGCCGCCGACTCACGTTGAACGAGTTGACGACGACACCCCGGAGGGCGGCGCTGCCGCGGAGCGATGAGCGAAAGCGACGAGAGTGAGGTTGGTGGGATTGTCGGCTGGATATCGCTGCTTGTCTTGACGGCGATTGTGTCGTCTTTCGGCGGCGCTGTCTGGGGGTGGAGTTACCACAAGGAGCATGCCGTCAAAGCCGGCCACGCCGAGTACTACCTCGACGCGAACAACGACCGCCAATGGCGCTGGCTTCCCGCCCGCCGCAACGACTGAAGGAAGAGACGAAGCCATGAGGCGCAATCGAAACGTGACGCTCGACGAACTCCGGCTGGCCCTCACGCGGTGCAAGGGGAATCGCACGAAGTCGGCGAAGTGGCTGGGGGTTTCGTTCGCGTGGGTAATGATTCTCATCCGGCGCCACGAGGACGATGGGGAGGAGTTGCCGCGAACGCCCCATCGCAAGCGGCATCGCCTGGATCCGGAAGAACCGGAGTACGAACCGACGTTGGCCGAGATCGCAGAGGCCAAGAAACTTATCAGGACGACCAAAGGAGAGCTGTTGTGAGCGACGCCGTTAACCATCCGCCCCACTACACGCAGGGCAAGATCGAGGTGATCGACGCCCTGGAGGACTGGAAGCTGGGCTTCCACGAGGGGAACGTCGTGAAGTACGTGGCCCGCGCCAAGCACAAGAAGAACGAACTGGAAGACCTCAAGAAAGCGGCGTGGTACTTGGCCCGCCGCATCGGACAGCTTGAGAAGCCCGCCTAACCCCACCAGGACACCGCCGCAATGGATGCGAACCAGAAAGTAACCCTGACCAAGTTCATCAATGCGTCGCAGCTTGATCGACCTGTCGAGTGGCTGCCAGGATTAACCATCATCACCAGCAAGTGCGGCGACCAGGTGCGCGAACAGCTTATCGCCGAAGGGCCGATCGCCGAGGCCATGCAGCAGGTGGTTCGTGGGCGACTGGCGGCGAGTGGAAGCGGATAATTAGCTTGACAAAAACGCCTTGAGACGCAAACCTTAAAGACTGACACACCCTATAGACCCCGTTGGGGTCCCGGACGCACGCGAGCCGGTCAACATTCTCCCCGTGGGGGAGCGTTGGCCGGCTCGCGTTTTTTTGCGCGCTCATAAAACCGCAAGCCCCGAAAGAAGGTGATCAAGTCTCCCTGGTGCGGCGTGGAGGAGTCAGGAACCTCGTCGGGCTCATAACCCGGAGACACCGGATCGAAGCCGGTCGCCGCCACTTTTTGGAAGTTTCCGCCGCTCGCGGCACTACTAACGAGGCAAACGCAGATGGCAACGAAAGAAAACATCCTGGCCTGGCTCGACAAGGCCATCGCCACGCTCGCCGTTCTGGTCAGCATCATCCCCGGTCGCATCGACGACCTGGTCCTGAGCTTCCTCCAGTGGGCGCGCGAGGACGGAACGATCATCGATTGGATCAGCGGCTACGAGCCCCCGGCCGCTAACGCTATGACGGCGCCGCCGGAAGTGCTGGTCGAAGCCCTGCGACGCTGGGGTAACGACACGGGAAATACCGAGGCCGCATCGAGCCCCGGCGATTTCATGCAACTCATCGGCTTGGTGCTGCAGTTCGTGCAGTGGATCCAGGCCCGCAAAGGAACCCCGGCTCCCGCCGCCTAGTTGATCGTGCTCCTGGGGGAGGCGGGGTCGCCGGCGTGACCCGCCTCCCCGTTTTCGAGGGCTCCGCATGAACGAACCCGATCAAGAGCCGCTCCACTTTTGTGGCGTCAAAGAGTCGCTACTTGAAGAAGCCCGCGCCCGCCAGTGGCAGTGGAACAACAAGCGGCGACTCAAGTGGTATCTGGCGGATCGCCTCGCTGGGATCCCCCTCGACGTTCTCGTCGCGGCGTACGGTGAAGCCTACGCCAACTGGCAGCGGGTCTGCGGGCTCGTCTTTGAACAGACGACGACCTCGAGCAACGCCGACATCGTCATCCTCTCGCGGAAGATCGACGGCGCCGGCGGCACGCTCGCCGAGCATGAACTGCCCAACGGCTCCGACAAGCAGATCCGCGGATGGTACGACGCCGGGGAGCAGTGGACGACCAACAACCCGCCCGGGCGAAAGATCAACCTCATCGCCGTCGCCTGCCACGAAACGGGTCACGGCATCGGCCTGAGCCACACCAACAAGTCAGGCAACCTGCTCAACCCGTTCTACGACCCGGCGGTGATGACCCCGCAATCGTGGGACATCGCCGAAGCAGTGGCCCGTTACGGCACGCCGGTGGAGGAGCCGAAGCCGACCGTCCCCCCTACGACACCCGGTGGCTGGCCTGACAAGTTCACCGGGATCGTCGAGCTACCGGGCGGGGTCTACACGCAAACCTTCGTAAGGACTCCCCTTTAGCAACACGGAAAATCAATGCACGAAATAACCAGCCACAAAATCAACGAGTGCAATGAGGCGATCGCCATTCATGCGAGCGATCTGCCTGGATCTGGCGGCGCAAATCACGAGTATCGCCTTGCCAGCGAGAACTTCTGCTACGAGCTGAAGTTCCAAAACGGCCCGATTTTGGAAGTTGGCGTCAACGGACTTACGCACGAGGCATTGCTGGCTGTGATCGAAGACCGCCTTGTCGCGTTCCAATCTGGCCCATACGCCTGCCGCGAGAACGCAGTCGCGTTGACGAAACTCCAAGAGGCCCGCATGTGGCTCCAAGAGCGAACGCGGGGCCGCGTGAATCGCGGCGTCGAAGGCACCCACAAGATTTAGCGAAGCCACCCTTTTGATGCGACTAACTCACACCCTTCTGCTGCTCACCCTCTTCGCCGGCATCGCCGCTGCGAACGATGGCGCTGCGGCCATGATCGACAGGGCGCAATTTCCCGCCGAAGTGCAGCCGCACCTGTACTACCTCAGCACGGCGTCGGCGGCGTCGGATCTTGAGAGATCGCACCAAGAGTATGCGATCAAGCTGATCGTCCCAAGTCTAAGCCGACAAGTTGTCTTGGAGCGGTGCGTTCCGCAGCCGGTTGAAGGTTCGCCAACCCTGTGGCGGCTGAATTTGGCCGACCTGCATTGGTCGCTAGCGGATTGGAAGGGGATCGTATCGCTTTATCCGTACCATCCCCTTGGGAATCGGCACCCCCTGGTCATCCGCGCCGACTGGTTCCTGAAGACCGCACTGGATGCGTCCGCAAGCGATGCGTTCTACCGCTTGCTGCTAGGGAAGAAGCCTAAGGACCGCGCCGAAGTTCTCGCGAAGCTCAGGGTGTCTGAAGATCCTGCGGTTCAATATGGCCTGATTGCGGCCGGCTCCCCAGTCAGCAAGTCGGGCGTTCGCTTCATTCGCAATCTGGCAATTTTGCGAGGTTGGTCCTACCTCACGGAGGACTCGCTAAAGATCGCAGGAAACAACGATCCGCTGAAGTTCCCAATTGGCAAATACCCGCACGACGGCGAAGAACTGCTCGTCGGTTCGCCAAAGATACATCTCGGCACTGGGCGCCGAGGCGTGACGGTGGCCGGCTTCCTGTTCGATGGTAAGGGTCGCACGATCGACAAGGCGGACACGCTGCTGGTGGAAGACTACACGAAGACTCGGGGCTTCACGCATATCGTCGCCGGCCTGAGCTGCTTTAGTTGTCATGCCAACGGACCGAACGGCCCAGCAGAGAACGTGCTTAAGACCCTGACGGAGAGCGATACGGAGGCGTTGGTGTATCGCTATGCCGATAAGGAAGCGATTGAAGCGTTCCACTTCACTAACTTCAGCGAACAGATCCAACGCGAGTCGGATGACTACTGCGACATCGGGCGTCTCGCCACTGGCGTGGAGAACACGGACGCGGTTGACGCCCTGCGATCTACGCTCAGTATCCTGGACGCCGACGTGACGTTCGATCGCGCGGCAGTTGAGCTTTACATCGAGCCGAAAGAGTTCGTGCGAGCAGTCGCCTGGATGAGTGAGAGCGGATACGACCTTGGTGGGTGGGTTCCTCTCATGGTGAAGGACAGGACCAAAACCGTCCCGCGAGCAACATTCGAGGAGCACTACACAGCCCTGAGTTTAGGCTGCATTGCGTGGAGAGAGACTCAATAAAAATCCCAGCGCTGTGCCGGTGGATACCGCCAATCGAAAATCTGGAACGAAGCCGAAAAAAAGCGAGGCTTGACTATGCCAAAAGACAACTACCTGTTTGACGTCATCAAACCATGGGCGATTGCGTTCGCGGTCGCCGTTGCCGCAATTGCGTTCGCTGCCATGAAGGCTGAGGCGGGCGATGTGTGCCAAATCAGAAAGGTCGTGCATCCAATCGTTGCTGACTACCAACTCCCCCTAATCGCCTACCGCGTGGCCCTGCCTTTGCGCGAAGAAGCGGTCGCTACGCACCAACTGCGTCACTCGGAAGAGTACGTCGAACTTCAGCAGCTCCGCGGCTACAAGGCTGGCGTTGAAGCTGTCTCCCAATCCCTGCAGGCAGGAAGCCGCCCCCCTCTTCAGGCCGACACAGGGCATCCGTCGCAACCTGAGGAGGGGATTAAACCACCCGAGCCGCCGGCCCCCCCGCAGTCTCCCTACCCGACGTTGGTCGAGACATGCGCCAAATGCCATAGCGGAAACTCGCCGAAGGGCGACATCTGGCTCGACGGGAGCGTGAAGTATGACTCCCCAGAGATGGCCGAGAAGCGCGACGCCATTGTGCAGGCGATCCGCACTGGCAACATGCCCCCGACGCTAGAAGACGGGAAGCGTCTCCCGCCCGAGAAGCTAGACGCAATCGAAGACGAGATTCACGGCGTTCAAGTTGTCGCCGACTGACCGGACACCACGTTCCATTTCACGAAGGAGAAACCCAATGAACCGTCCCTCTCGCATCGCATGTATCGTCGGCGCCATGGCCGCGATCTTGCTCGCCCTCTGCGTCCCGTCTGTGGAAGCCGGCGGCGTTCAGAAAATCCGCACCGTCAGTCGCTTTCGTGCTGCTCCCGTTCGCGTCGAGCGGGTCGTCGAAGTGCAGCGGGTCAAGCAGATCCAGCAAGTGCAGCAGGTCCAGTACGTCCAACCTCAAGCGGTCGTGCTGCGACAGAAGATCGTTGCGCAACCGCAGATTGTCTATCAACCTCAACCGGTGATTCTGCGTCAATTCCAGCCCAACTACAGCTTGGATATTCAGCAATTTTCGGCTGGTGGCTGCTGTCAGTAACTCACTCCTCGCTGGTCGGCTGTTTTGCATAACGGAATCAGCAGCCGGCCAGCGTTTTTAATAACCGTCGCATCGTGAGGCTGGGGATGAATGGAAGGTTGGACGCCGTTGCAGGTTTTTCTTGCGTCGTACATCGCAGCTGCGGTGGGCGGCGTCGGGGCGCTGCTGTCTTCCGACAAGCCGATCACCCTGCGATCACTCAGCAAAGCTCTCGTGTACTACGGCGTTGCGGGCTGCGGCTTTGCGATGACCGGTTTTGAATACATCGGAGGCAAGGAGAAGCCGTGGCGAGTCATTGGTTCGGCAGCACTGCTAGGGGTCGGGGCAATCAAGATGCCCGACATAGCGGCCATCGCAAGGCGAATTCTCAAAGCAGAGGAGCCAAAGCCATGATCCGACAGGGGTTCTCCAAACTGCGCGAAGCCGTCGACAACCCAATGCCGATCAGCCGCAGAAATCGGCAGATGTTCGCGGGCATCTACTTCGCAGTGGGCGCCGTGTTCATGTTCATCGCCTACCAGGGGGCTGCTGACAAAACATTTCGCATCGAAGCCAAGGGCGTCAAGCAGCAGGCGATGAAAGCCGTCGACAGCGCCGCTGACTTCGGCCGGGTGATACTCGACGCCGATGGTCGCATCATCTCGTGGAATCGCGGCATGACCCACCTGACTGGTCGGACGAGCAAGGAGATGGTTGGCAAAATGCTGACTTCGCTGGCGGTGAGCGAAGAATCGGCCGAGACAATCGACCGGCTATTGAAAGGCGCGAGCGGTCTCAACTACGCGAACATTGAACTGCCGCGGAACGACAACCCCGATTCAACGGCGCTCGTGAGGATGCAGGTTCGTGAAGTGAGCGGGCAACCTGGCACGTTTCGTTTTGTGGCCGTTGACCCCGTGGGCCAGATCAACGCGGTGACGCCATGACGAACGCCCAATACGCCAGCCTCGACCGCCAGCTAAGAGTCCGCGACAGCTACACGCTCCGCGGACTGAACATTCCGCCGCACATGCAGACCAAGGCGATCGCCGAGCGTTTTGGCGTGCCTGAAAACGAGATCGTCGCCCGCCTCCGAGTCCTGAAGACCCCCTGACCATCATCGAGCTTGCGGAGCAACTGGGATGCTAGCCCGCCTCTTTGAATACCTGATCGCCCTTGTGTTTGGAGACCTGCGTGGACGCTAAGCAAGTCCTCAACGTAACGCCCTTCGCTCGCACCGTCCTCGACGACGCGAGCGCCGCTGCTGCGCGGACCACGCTAGGCGCCAATCGGTACTATCTCTCGGCGCCTAGCAACAACCTCAACCCTGTCGACGCGACGACGTACTACTTCGGCTCGATGGGGAGCCCCGCGCCGACCGCGGCCATCAGCCGCATGATCATCCCCCGATCGGGAACGCTGCGGACCGTTAGGGCGATCTTTAACGTTGGCAACGCGCTGGGCACCAACGAAGCCTCTACGGTCTATCTGCGGCTGAACAACTCGAGCGACGCCCTGACGATCTCATCGGCGGTCGATCTGTCGGGCCGCTGGTTTGTAGGGGAGTTGACCGGGCAAAGTCTCGCACTGACGGCAGGCGATTACGTCGAGTTGAAATGGACGACTCCGACCTGGGCAACGAACCCAAGCGCCGTGGCGATGCGGCTAGAACTTGAAATCGAACCGAGCTAACCGATGCCGATCACGATCTACGAACTCACAGGCCAGTCGCTCTATGTCATGTTCGACGACAAGTCGAGCACGGCCGTCGCGTTGACTGAGGGCAGCGGCAACAAGGCAGGCAGCTACACGGCCGCCGACTCTGCGATCGCGACCGCTGGGCTTCCCTATGGCACCCACTCAGGCCGCGTGCTGGTCGGATCGGCAGGATCGAAAAACCCCGCAGACCCGATGGTGTGGGCCATCGCCAACTTCCGCTGGAACGGGTCGCGCGAGATGGCGGCTACGGAGCGCACCCCGCTCGACTTCCCCAACCTCTTCGCCTGGCACGAACCCCGCCTAGGCGGCATGTACCAGGACTCGGCGGGGACGACGACTCCGGTGACCTCCGACAATCACCAGGTGGGCTACGTTCCCGACCAGAGCGGAAACGGCAATCACGCCACGCAGTCGACGAGTAGCAACCGCCCTCGGTATAAGCCAACGGGATTTAATTCAGGCCCATGCTTACTTTTTGAGGGACCAGCTCAGGGCAATGCGGATGGCGGCAACGATTTCCTCGCGCTCGGAAATGTCGGTAATTCGATATTCCCCTACAGCAGCCGCACTAGCGTCTACGTCGTTTATCCAACGAGCGTCAGCGACGGCTACTACGCATTGGGCGGAAAAGCGGTCGGCAGCAATAACATGCTGTTCGACTTGATCCGTGGCACGCAAGGCAGCTTGGGCGCTCGCTTCGTGCGGCATGAACTGGCGGGCTCCACCGGCGTTGGCAATGGGCAGATCGTCGTCAACACGCCCTACCTTTGCGTCGTGCAGCACGATCGCCTTCTCTTCGGCAACGGGACCACCAGCTCAAGCTCCACGAGCTTCATCCGCGAGCGTCTCTGGATCAACGGCCATCTGGCCAGCGACCAAACGCTGCTCGACTCGCCATGGGACACCAGCGGAGCCTGGACGCTGGGCAGCGGCAACGGGGGCTCTTACTTCGTCGGCAACTACGCCTTGCACGCCACATGGTCGCGCGGGCTCACTGATGACGAGCGTGACGAGTTAGGCGCCTACGTTACTCGCAACTACGGCGTGCCAGTCGCCCGCACGGTGGCGATCCCCAAGCCAAGCGGCAACCCAGTCACGATCCTCTGCATCGGCGACAGCAACATGCGTGGCGTCGGCCAGGGCGGCATGGCCGGCCCGATCACGATGCGGCGGTTGCTCTCGGACGTGCCGACGACCATCTACAACATCGGCATCAGCGGACTCCAAGCTGGGCAGGCGGACACTAACGTCCAGTCGCTCCTCGGCCCCGGCGACAACATCGCGTTTGTAAGCCTGGGCAACAACGACCTAGCGGGCAACCAGTCGGCTGCGTCGACGATCGCCGAACTGCAAGCCGTATGGCTGGCGCTGCGAAACCTCGGCTTCAAGGTCGTGGCGATGGAGGTGCCTGACCGCAACGCGAGCTTCAGCGGCGGGGCTGACACGGCGAGCTACGAGACGGCACGGCAAACGGTCAACGCTGCGATCAATCAGGGCCTCACGGACGATCTGGTCGACGCGGTCGATAAGATCGGCACGGACGGCACGCAGGTGATTAATGGCGTCACCTACAACTTCAGCAGCACAGGCGGCGCAGACGCGGCGAGCGGCTCGGGATATTCGGGCGACGGCGTTCACATCAGCTACCTTGCAGGACTGAACATCGGCGCCGCCATGGCCGACACCACCCGCGTTCTCGTCGGCCCCACAACCAACGAGCCCGCACGGCTAGCGGTTGGCTCAAGCGGCTTTGAGGCCAGCGCCGCCAAGCTGACGACCATCGACACCAACGCCAACACTGCAGCCAACGCCTCCGCGACCGCAGCCAGCGTGCTAGTGGACGAGAGTCATGGCAACGCAGCGCTGAAGACGGCAGTGGACGCCGTCCCCACCCTCGCCGAACTCCAAACCGAGGTGAACCCGCT
>CAZFPB010000035.1:0-9163 GCA_964520985.1 uncultured Pseudobdellovibrionaceae bacterium | reverse complement strand
GTTCATCCCAGTCCGGCACGCACCCCGCGGTGCGCGTCGGTGAATCTTCTCCGGCTCCGCTTGCGAGCAATCCATCTTCTCCAGCCACCGTTGGTGTTGTTCATGCGGAGATGATCGGACCAAAGCCGGGACTACGAAAGACCACTTCTCGGCCAACTACTTCCGTTCAGGGGTACGGAGAGCGCCTCCGGGTAGCTCGTGAGCGGCTTGGTTGGTCGCAGGATCGGCTGGCGCGCACGTGGGGATCGCACAAGCGGACCATTGCCGCTTACGAACACGGCGACTCGTTGCCACCGGTGGATCTGCTGGAGTGGATTGAAGGTCTCGCTGCGGCTCGTCGCGTGGGGTGAGGAGGAAACATGGCTCAAGAACTTCTGAAGCAGAGATCAAAAATCACCATCCGCCACATCGGCGGAGCGGTCCGCGAAGGCTTTGTCGAAGCCATCCTTTTCGACCGTCGCGAAACGGACGAGGACGGCGACGAGATCGAAGACGGAGAATTCTTGCCGCCGGTCGTGCGGGTCCATATCGAATCGCGCGCCGCTGGGTATTCGCTCCTAGACTTCAGTGCGCTGACTGGTCGCGGAGAAGACGCCGCCTACCAGTGGGAGCTGAGCAAGTTCTCAGCCGAGCGCGCTCTTGCGACTTACAACGACTGGCTTGGCGACGATGAGGGCGACGAAGACGAGGAGGACGCGGCATGAAGTTCTCAGTCGGCAAAAGCCATCTGTTCGAAGCTGTCTCCCTGGTCGCTGAGGCTGCCGAGAAACGGTCACCCCTCGCCGCTCTGGAGCACATCCTCCTGGAGACGACTGACGGTGGGCTTCGGCTCTCGGCCAGTGACGCGCACGTGTCCGCCGTCACGTCGATTGCCTGCGATGTCCAGAAGCCTGGCGCATTGGCTCTCCACGCTCGGGACCTGGCCCGCATCGTTGGCGCGCTACCGGATGGCGAGCTGACACTGGACGCGACCAGCTTCGCCGCTCAGATCACGTCGGGCTCCATCAAGTTCACGGCGCACGGCATCGACAAGATCGAAATGCCAGAGCTGGGAGCCTTTCGTGAAGAGGGCGCGGAGGTCCAGGCGCGCTTGCTACTCGACGGCCTGGAGACGGTGAAGCATGCGGCGTGCGTCGACAACAGCCGTTCGCACCTGGTCGGCGCTCGCTTCCGTGTGACTGGCGGCAAGTTCACCGCCGCTGCGGTCGATGGTCATCGCGGCATCGTCTACACGCGCCCCACTGACGGGCAGGACTTCGACGTGTTCATCCCGGCGCGTGCGTTCGGCATGGTCACCGCTGCCTGCTCGTCGAACGAAACCGTCACCCTGAGCCAGGACGGGAACAGTGTTTTCATTGCCGCCGGGTCGACTCGCAACCGATACAGCATCCCTGTCTACGTCCTGTCATGGGACATGGTTGGGATGATGGATGCGACGCCGGAGCACTCAGTCACCGTGGACGCGGATGAGCTTTCGAAGGCCATCAAGGTCGCCTGTGTTGCTCGTGAAGACATTGGCGAGACGGGAAACAAGCGAGCTGAGCCATTGGCGCTCCACTTTGGGGCTACGGAACTAGGCCTCTCGTTTCGTCGGTCGACCATCACGGTTCCTTGCGCAGGAACAAAGAAGGAAGAGCTCCACTTGGAGGCTACCTATCTGCTCGATGCGCTACGGGTGTGCTCAGGCGAAACAACGCTCCATTTCGGTAATCCGCAACGTGACTACCTGAAGGTCACAAATGGCAACGTGGGCGCAATCATCATGCCGGTGATGCGATGACCTACGTCGCCACCTTCATAGCCGGCGCCATCCTCGGCATCACCGCCCTAGCCATCCACAACTTCCGCCGCGGCATCCGAATCGCGACCGAAGCGCAACGGGAGCAGCGGGCCAAGCGGGATAGGCACGGGCGGTTGAGGGTTGTTCCGAACTGCAAGGGAGGGAAGGCGTGACGTACTTCGAAGCAACAGCAGGCGGGCAGCATGACGTAGCGCGCGCCGTGACTTGGCCAGAAGCATCCATGACGGTCGGCATCGCGTTCGCCGTTGCCGCGCTCGTCATCGGCATCGTGTTCGCGTGCGTCTACGAGAGCACCGCCAAGAAGCATCTGCCGCCGTCGCTGAAGATTCCGATGCCGCCAGCGCCGCCTTTCCCGCAGTGGAAGACCAAGACGACGACCAAGGAGAACGCCAAGTGAAAACCCTCCTCCTCATCCTCGCCGCATCCCTGCTCGTTACCGCGCTCTTCCGTGCCGTCCTCCGCCTCGTCCGTGCCAATCGGGAAGAGCAGCGGGATACGGAGCCGAACGAGAAGCGCGGCATCTGCAACCACTGCCTCAACGAGTTCGATTGGCGCTCGCTCGAAAGCCACCTCGGCCTTTGGGCGTGCCGTCCTTGTTTGGCGCTCAGTGTCGAACGCCAAATCAAGCGCAACGACACACTGCCATCGCCGCCCATGTTCTCCACGACCATCCGAGACGGCCGCGACATGCCGATCGAACTTGGCAAGAACGTCATCCCGATCACATCCGCCGAACAGTGGCGCGAACTGACCGGTGATAGCTGCCCCGGGTTTGAGCGGGCCTTTCGCGAGCTGGTCGAAGGTGAAGAACCGCCGCCAAAGCTGAACCCGGACTTGCCGCCGATGGACTTCGGCGAGTTGCCGGATGTGACGGGGGACGCGGTGGAGAGTGCAGCCAAGGTGTTGAGTGAGCCGCCGCCGAAGGGAGAGGTCGCGTGAAGCCGTCTGAAGAACTGACCCAAGAGCAACTCGCCGCACATGTGCGCGAACAGCTCGCCTCTGGTCGCAAATCGTACGGTGTTCTTCTGCAAGGGATCGGCGGCTACCACGGGCCAAACTATCGCCCGCTGGATAGGTGCCTGCAGGTGATGCGCAAGCGTGGCGACATCTGCCTGAGGCGCGCCGCCAAAGGTGAAAAGGCTGGTTGGGAACTGGCGGAAAGCGAGGGGATGTGACCTGGCAAATCATCGCTCTTGTTCTGTCCCATGTAACCGTCGCGTACGTCGCTCTGCGTCACGGCTACGTGCGCGCCGTCCGTGAACGCGACGCCATGTGGACCGGTTGGCTCAAGCCCTGGTTCAAGCGCAACGAGGACTGCATCCGCGACCTGGCAGCGATTGCCACGGAAGACGACGAGTCCATGCGGGCGCGCAACGTGTCGCTCTTGGCCAAGAACCGTCATCAGCGACGTGGACTGGAGATGCTGGGGCGCAAGTACAAGGCAGCGAAGGACAGGGCATGGCGACCGGACGACCCGCTCAGTCAGCTGACGCACATGATGGCGGCGATGTTGAGCTTCGACGAGAAGAGGAAGCGGGGTTGGCGATGACAATGAACCTCATCCACCTGGCACCCTGCAAGCGCTGCCCATCCGCGCACTACCTGCCGGACCCGGAAGCGGAAGACTGGAAAGCGAAGCCCAAGAAGCACCGGCTTTCTGACCGGCTTTTCGTCTGCGCCTGGCGACCAACGAAGGTTTGCAAAGGGCTCTGCGACTTCCTGGAGATTAGCGAGGCGGACGTGGCGCAACAGGTTGAAGAGCATCCCGCTTCTTCAACGGGCCAGATGGTCGCGCGGATGAGCAGGCCAGAAGAGAAACCGAGCGCTTGGTGTTCCCACTGCTACTCCCGGCCACGTCACGACGGGTCGCGGTTGTGTGCGGGTTGCCAGTTCGAAGACGTGAAAGGGCAGCAATGAACCACGTCCTGAAAACCTGGCCGCAGTACTTCAAGGAACTCCGCAGCGGCCGGAAGACCTGGGAACTTCGCCGAGACGACCGCGAATTTAGCGAGGGGGACACGCTCACTCTGATGGAGTGGGACCCGTGCGCGAAGGAGTACACGGGCGAGGTTGAGAAGCGGCGCGTGACCTACGTGGCGCGCTATGCGGCTATCCCGGATGGGTTCTGCTGCATGAGCGTCGAGCCGATTCGCGTTGTCGCTACTCGCGAGATGGGGCCGGCACGATGACCGCTCGCAGCATCGCAGAAGGCCGCGTTGTCATGGCGCAGCTTGCTTCATTCGATATGGAGCTGGCGGAACTCGCAGAGGAGCAGGCGCGCATCTTGGCCAAGCGAGCAAAAGTACTCGAAGAAGAACTCGCTGCTCAGAAGGTGCGACTGGCGCAATCCGCCGGACCGGAGGAGTTGGCCGGGTTCGCCCTTGAACTGTCTCGCCGCGAAGAGGTGGCCGCTTCGGTTTACTTCATCCAGGGGGATCCTGGCTCGCCGGTCAAGATTGGGCGCACCCATGACCTGAACGCGCGCTTTGCCAGTTTGCAAACTGCCAACCCAATGACCCTTCGCTGGCTCCTTACCCTTCGCGGCGGGGCGCAATTGGAGAAGTGGCTGCACGCCGCCTTCGATTCGGACCGCACGCGCGGCGAGTGGTTCGTTGCAAGCCATCGCCTGCTCAAGTTCGTCGAGATCACCGCGAAGGAGCTAGGGCAGTGATCGACGAGTCCAAACTCGAAGAGCTCGTCCTTCGCTGCATCCGCAAAGTCCTCGACGAGCGCGCGGTCGGCGAACTCATGACCAAGGCCGAGGTCGCTGAACTCCTCGGCTGCACCGAACGCACGGTCACCAACTACATGGCCCGCAACGGCCTCCCTTTCGAGCGCCGCCACGGTCGACCGGCATTCCGGCGTGAAGACGTCATCGCTTGGCACATCGAACACGGCCCGCTCCACAGACTTCGTTCCGCCTGAAGAGAGAACTGCCATGCCTTACAAGCGCAACCTACGCACCAAGATCGTCTGGATGGCGTCCTACTACGTCCCGAACGACCAGCTTCCGCCGGACGTTCGCAAGGGCAAGGAGACGACGCGTATCAAGGAGTCCGCCGAGAAGGCTGGCTACGCGAACTCGCAGAAGGGCGCAGAGCAGCTTGAGTCCAGGCGCGAACGCGAGATCCGCGAAGGGTCCTACTCCTACAAGCAACAGGGAGCACGAACAGGTGGCGGATGGGCTCGCGAGTGGACCAGCCAGCGCGTGACCCGTGACAAGCAACTAGACCTTCGCCGGGTCGAGATGCACTTCCTGACGTTCAAGGACTTCGCAAGCAGGAAGCTCACCGACTTTCGCCCACAGCACTTCCGCGAATGGGCTCGCCATGGTCGCGAGCTCGCGTCTGCCGGCACGATGTCGACCAAGACGTTCCGTAACGCCTACGGGGTGGTCCGGACCATGTTCCACGACGCGGTGGTCGCCGAGCACATCGCCAGCAACCCGTGCGTCGTCAGCCGTGGCGACCTGCCGGCCAAGTCGAACAAGAAGGGCCGACGCTACGACGAGGCCGAGAGTTCCAACCTGGCATGGGAGCCAAAGCTCGAGGCCGACGTTCGCATGCTCTTCTGTGGCCTCACGTTCACCGGTGAGCGCGTCGGAGAGTTCTGCGGCCACATCTGGTCAGACCTGGACCGAGACGCCCGGCCGCTCTGGGCCCTGACGGTGGAGCGCCAGTACGACCACCAGCCGCTCAAGACCTCGACGGACAAGGAGCGTCCGCGGACCGTTCCTGTCCACCCCGAGCTCGCCGCTGCCCTGCAGTGGTGGTTGTCAGAGGGCTGGGAGCAGTTCATGGGCCGGAAGCCGACCCCGAACGACCCGATCATCCCCAACCCATTCAAGCGTGGCCACCACACCGAGAAGTCGGTCTACCACCGGAGCCGGGACGCCTTCGAAGCGGCCGGTGTGTTCTGGAAGGGCCACCACGCCTGCCGGCATGCCTTCCTGACGGCCGTCATCCGGCGCAAGGCAAGCCAGACCTACGCGGAGCGGATCACGCACAACGCGTCAGGGACCATCGTTGACCACTACACCCACACGGAGTGGGAGCCGCTTTGCGATGTCGTTTCGCTGCTTCCGTGGACCCGCGGCCCTGGAGTCGCCGGCCTCTCGACTGGCCACATGGTCGCTGAGACCACGGTAAAAGCCCTAGATTCTAGAGCGGGAGAAGGGATTCGAAGTCTCACCCCAGATGGGAATGCAGCAGGAAACAGCTGGAACGGCCATGAAGAAGCGCCGGAACTAGCAGGTGAATTTCCCGAAGAAAGCACCGGGGCAGAACAACTGGCTCGGCACGTGGCCGAACAGGTCATCCGGACCGCTCGCCGCTATGCCCTCGTCGCGGAGCCGGTCGGCAGTACGCATGGTCAGGCTTACAACAGCGGCGCCCGGCACGCACTGTTTGAGGTAGCCCGCGCGCTTGCAGCCACACCGGACGAGGAGCGCCGACTCAGGGCCATCGTCTCGGAGCTGTTCGCCCCGGAAGCAGGCGCCGCCCTCACCGCGGAGGCGTCCAAGTGAGCGCCATCCCTCTGTGGGTCGCAGCCCTGGCCCAGTTCGCTCCAGCACTCGCGTGGACGCTGGTGTGCCGCAGCCACGCCGGCAAGCCCGAGGAGAACCGTTACGCCGTCGCCGCTCTGGCCTGGTGGGTCTGCTTCGCTGTCTGGGCCTTTCGGTGGGCCTTCGAAGTCACGGGAGGCGCCCGTGGCTGACCTCCCTCTCGGCACCCACGTCGAGCTCGCCGGCACCATCTACCGCGTCGACTCGCTGGAAGGCCCCCAGTCTCCCCACTGGCCAATCGTCCTCACGCCCATCTCGCGGCCACGTGAGTACCTGGATTGGGTCGACGCGCAGGTCATCCAAGAGCGCAAGGCAAGTCCAGGTCGACCGCGTGAGCACTACGACACGCTCCGTGACCTGCTGACGAACGGCTCCATCAACGTCGACACGGCGTGGATGGCGAACCGTGGCGCGAAGGTCGTCGTTGAGCGCGTCGGAGGTGGGAGGTGAACCGCTCACCTCTTCTGTTGGCGGACGACGCATTCTTCGCATGGCGTGACCGTTGCGCATTCTCCGCAGCCGCCGACGTTGGCCATCCAGCTGCACTCGGTCTGGATGGGGCCACCAACATTGTCACGTTGCACACCGCGCCTCGGCTTCGTCTCCTGGTTCTGAAGTGGGCGATCGAGCAATGCGAGCCCGACGAGAAGCCCGGCCTTGAGCTGGCCCTGCAGTGGCTCCGTGAAGAGCTGGAGAGACATGTCGGAGGTTCACTGTGACCGCCGCCATCAACATGACCGGTCGTCGCATCGGCCACCTCGTCGTTACCGGCCAAACCCAATCCGACAGAAGCGGCGCCTACTGGGATTGCGATTGCGACTGCGGCGGCAAAACCGTCGTCAGCGGCTGCAACCTGCGCGCGTACGAAAGACGCGGTTTCAAGCCGACCTGCTCTTCCAAGTGCCCGCTGAATCGCACGGCCATCAGAAAGTCGACGAGAGCCCGAGCGCGAACACTGTCCGGTGATGAATGCCGACTTGCTGCCGTGATGGCTTCCGGCGCTGGCATCGAAACGCCCGAGCACATCCGCCCGAAAACCCGTCGCGACTGCGCCAACGTCCCGCGTCCCTGCCCCTTCGTCAGCTGCCGTCACCACCTCTTCTTGGACGTCACGGAGACGGGCGGACTGAAGCTCAATTTCCCGGAGCTGGAGCCTGACGAGCTCGAGGTGTCGTGCTCGCTGGATGTGGCTGACAGCGGCCGGCGTGACCTTCAGGCAGTCGGCGACGTGATGAACGTCACGCGCGAACGGGTGCGACAGATCGAGTTTCTGGCGCTCATCAGCACGGAGCAGCTGCTGCGCAAAGCCGGAATTACGAGGAGCTTGGTCGATGGCGATTGAACTCCGCATTCAAAACGACCCCCTCGCAGTCCTCGCCATGTGCCTCATCTGCGCACTGCTTGGCTACGGCGCGTTCGTGGGGGTTGTGCGGGAGGTTGAAGTGAAACGGGAGATGGAGGTGAGGCAGTGAGCGTTCACTCCATAGCCGCTCACCATGCATTCGCCGCGGCCAAGCACTTACCGCGTCACGTTCTGCTTATGCTCGCGGAGGACCTGAACGAGGCAACGTGGTGCGAGGGCAGGTGGTCTAGCGCGTGGTTTCACGTCTACACGCTGCGGATCGGCTTCAGAGGCTACGGAGAACAGGTGCGCATCGGCCTGGCTTTGCGTGGCTACACATCATCTTCACTGACAACCGATGAGGCCGCCGAGTTGGCGTTGTTGCTCATCGAAAAGGCTGGAGTTTGCGCTGATGACGCGGAGGCGAGGACGAGATGACGACGAGAATCTACGGAGCGAGTGACGACCTGATTGAGTTCGAAGGCGACGTTCACGGAGAAGTGAACGCCTACGGGACCGACGACAACGAACACGGTGTTCTCGTCATCTGCAGCGACGGAACATTGCTGGATGTGCAGTACGGCAAGGGCGGTGAGGCTATCTGGGGCATCACGGTTCTCCAGAAGGGTTCACTGCTGCTCAGTGTCGACCCTTGCGACGACGAAGACGCTGACCCGTACTCCGACGTGGCCGACTTCGCTGATGGCCTAAAGTGGGCCAAAGCGGCGAAGGAATGGGAGGCGGTTCGATGACCGGCTCCATCCAAGACATCATCACCATCGTCGTCGCCGACAACGCCTGCTCACCCGAAGACGCCTCCGCATTCTGGGCGCGACTGCCGGAGAATGTGGCGATTGCGTTGGTGAAGGCGGCGCCTAAGGTTGCGCTTGCTTGGGAAGAGTCCGGTGATGACTGGATTCTGGCAGAGCGAGGAACAGTCACCGGTTGGTTGTGTCACCTGCGGTTCGATGCGCCTTTGGATGAGTGGGCCATCTACTTCGACGGGATCCAATACCAAGGCAGTCAAAGCCTGCATCAGACCAAGCTGGTTGCTGCGGCACTGCTGCGGGCGAATGGCTACCTCCTGACTGGTGAGGTGTCCCCATGAGCACCGTTTGGCTCGTCAGTGGCACACGTGAATTGACGCCCGGCCAGCTTGGTATCGTCCGGGCGGCCCTGATTGAGCGGGCGCTCATGGGTAGCGTTCCAGACCTGCTCGTTCACGGTGATTGCGACGGCGCTGATCGTGCCGCTGCGTCACTCGTCACCGACTGGTCGACGCAATCGTTGCCCATGCCGGCACAGTGGAAGACCCATGGCAACTCCGCCGGCCCCAAGCGCAATACCGAGATGGTCACCACTGTTTCAGCGCTCGCCAGGTGCGGTTGGGAAGCCCGCGTCTTCGCCTTCCCTCGCCCGGACAGTCGCGGCACCCGTGACCTGATTCGGAAGGCGC
>CAZFPB010000034.1:0-9510 GCA_964520985.1 uncultured Pseudobdellovibrionaceae bacterium | reverse complement strand
CCGCCATGCGAGGGTTGATCGCAGAGGCTTTAAAGCTACTCATAGTGTTTTCCTCAGTGAATAAATGCCGGGTCACCGGCAGCGGTCATTAACATCGTTATTATCAAGCGGGCTAACAAAGGGCTAGGGCAAAGACGTACTACGGTTGTCACTACAAAAAACAGTTATGGAAAATCAAACAGGCTGCAAATGGCGGTGAGTGCACATCAAATCGTTATTGTTTTGGAGTAATTGATTGCGCTATCAAAAAGCAAACATAAAAAAGCACATTATCTGGACGTTGTTAGTAGGGCTTTGGCAGCATTCTGCAAAAAAGGAGGGAAATGGAATTAATGCTTTTACTAAAAGTTTTACCGTTTTGATAAAAGTTGAAGTTTTTTTTATTTAAGTTGAAATTTTTAACCCAAGATTTTTGGTTTGAAGTCCCGTATGTAGAATTTTGCGCTAATAAAAATGCATCAATTTACCGGTCACGGAAGTTTATGGATGGACGCGATGCATCCCTACATTAACGGCAATTTAGCGCATATCTCATCAAATGGGATGTGCGTCACAAATCTGTTGTGACGCGGAATAATTTTAAACTGCAACTACTGAAAGCATGCAGGATCGCTGTTGCTCTTTCCAAGGTCCTCTGAGTGGCCATTGTTTAAAGCGGCTTTATTCTTTAAGGCCGCTTTATAGTCGCGTACTTACCAAACCGTCCTACAGATCCACCGCCAGTGGCGAAAACGCCTTGCGCAATTCGCGGATGAAACTCACTTTTCCGTCCGCTGATATATCCACTATCGCCAAGGGCGCATAGTGATGGTTTATGCCATAAGGTGGCAGGGTGGCGTCGTGGGGCCAGTCGACATCACCAGTGGCGGTGCGGACGGGGATTAGCCAATAGTCGCCGGTGCGGTATTGGTGCTTGGTGCCATCGGGGGCGGATTGGAATTGCACCTGTACACCATCGGCGAGTACTTGCCATTCGTTGGCGGATTCTTTGAGTGGCAGGCTACCGTCCCAGCGGCGGGCTTTGGTGGGCCAGGGTTCGCCAGCGGGAAGATCAGCGGCGGCGACAACTTCGGTATCCAGGAAAATTTCGTTGCCTTCGATTTTTTTGATTTTATAGAGCGGCCCGGCGCGGCCGCGCAGTTCCTGTTCGCTATTGGTTAACTCGATCAATTGGCCGGCGGTAAAGCCACGCGCATCGTCCACTTTAATCAAATTGCCGAGTTGGCTATCAATGGCGGCCAGGGTGCTGGCGTTGTCGCGCGACCATTTGAACGAGAACTTAGTGCCTTCACCGTAGATTTCTACCCGGTAGAGCTGGTTTTCCAGGCCGCGATAGCTGGCTTGGGGGGAGCTGATGCAGGGCTCGGCTTTGCCGTCGTATTTGGCTTTGGCCTTGAGCAGGCCACGATTCTTTGGGTAGAACTTGGGTGTAAGTGTATTGAGGAAGCCATCGCCGGGCTGATCGAAGCCAAAACTTTTATCCACCCGTTCGGCTTTTACCTGCCATACCAGCTTGGCGCGGGTGGTGGTGTCGGCACCTTCCAGCGCAACTTCGCGAATACTCTCATCGTCTATGTAAGTGACGTGGTGCTCCCACACATCCAGGTAAATTAAGTAGCGCTCGCCCTTTTTCAATTTCTCGCCGGGCGGCCATTGATAATCCGGCTGCTTATAAAGGGTGTAGAAATCTTCGGCTTCGGCCAGGTGGCCGTTGACGTAGTAACGACCTTTGCCGACCGCCAGCCCGCCACTTTCATCGGCGTTAGATGTCTTCTGTATCAGGGAATTGCGCTCATTTTCATCCAGGTCGCTGAGGCGGGTATCTATATCGCTGGAGGGAACTATGTCGAACCCTAAAGAACGCTGCTGCATGCGCTCTTCGCCATCGAGCTGGTTTGCCGGCCCGCCGTGGGGACCAATCAGATCGGCTGCCAGGCGCTGCTGGTAGTGCAGGAAGATAGCCGTCTGTTCGTTCCAGTCTGCGTCCAACTGGACGCGACCCTGTTGTTGCAGGACGCGGGTGAAGTGTTTGGTGGAATCAAAACTGATCCGGGAAAAATCGCCTTTCATGATTGTCTCCTTATCACATCAATAGCTTTGTTAGTTAACGGGAATGACGGCGGCATCGCATCGGGCCGGGCTGTACTCTTCCAGTCGCGCGCGCAGGTTGGCCAGGCGCTGGGGCTGGTACAGATGGTGGAACACACCCAATTCGGATTGGTCGTCGGCACCTTCGGCAATTTCGCTGGGACCGGTGAGGGCCAACTGGCAGTAGCCGGGATTGCCATAGCGCTGACTGGTGAACTGGGGTTTTACCCTGTCGCGCGCGGCTTGGACGGCGGCGTCCAACTCGGCATCGCTGACCGGTTTGTACTTGTCTTGCAGCCGCTGGCGCGCCTGTTCCTGCGCCAGGTCGGGCTGGCAGTGGTAGCGCTTGGGCGTACGCGAACCGGGACGGACATAGCAGAAGCGCAGGCAGCCCTGCTGCCGACGCGCGACTTTGAGTTTACCCATCAAAATGCTGTTTTCCGCCAGCTCGACTGTGTGCACATCAATGCGGCCAAACACGGTGCTGCGCAATAAGGTGAGGCGCACATGGGCGAGGCTACAGCCATAGCCGCCAATGGCTTCGCAGGCGGGCCCTTCGCAATCGCTGCCGGTGGCATCGAGGATGCTGTCACTGATGCGGATGGCCAGCGGATCGTGTTGCACCTCCTCGTTATTCACCTGGATGGAACCGAGGATACTGCGCTCTATGGTCAGGCAGGGCCAGGCGCCATTGATATCTATGCTAGGTTCTTCCAACTGCTCGGGTTCGCAATCCGGCTCCAGGTTCCAGCCGGGCACCAGGGTGCTGTGGCGGATAATGACGCCGGCAATATCGCCTTCGATTTGCAGGCCGCGCCCGGCAATCAACAAGCCATCCAGTGTGAGATAGCTGCCTACGCTGCCGTTAACCCAGAGCTGGTCGGGCCGGTCGTTCAGGCGGATCACCGGGCGGGCGCCATTGGCTGCGGCCAATTGCAGGTGGTGTCCGGCGGGTAGTTCAATCTGGATGGCGTCTTCGTAGAGGCCGCTGTCGGCTATCTCGATAAGTGCATCTACAGGTAATGGTTCTTCTTTGGTCCGACGTAAAGCCAGTTCATCTTTCCACGCGTCCAAAGCCAACTTGATATTGGTGTACTTTAGCCCTGCACCTACAACATAGCGCAGGCCCGATTGCGGCGGCGCGATTCGGCGCAAATACTCACCCCCGCCTATATCGGCACTAAAACCATAGTGGTAGGACACCTTTACCCCGTTGCGCGGCAACTGGCGCGGCGGGAATAGGATGCGACCCAGCACCGGGTCTACTGCCACGTGGTCTTTGGGCGGCTTGTAATGATCCCAGATGCTGAGGTCGGCGGGGATTATCTGGGCGATGGGAATCGGCTGGGGCGAATCGGCCTTGGGCCAGCCGGGAGCCCAGATGGTGAGGCTTTTGTGTTCGCCGTAATAGTGAGGCGATGCATGCTTGCCGCCATCGTCAGAAAACTCCAGCCGGGTGATGGGCGCGGGCACATTGGCGCGGCCGGCAATCTGGCCGGGGTCATCCTGGGTCTGCCAGCGGCTGAACAGGGGCGCATTGTTGCCCAGGGCGCTGAAGGTGTAGCAGTTGCGCTGCTCCAGCGACAGTACCGGCGTTTGGCTGACAGAGTAACTGCGCAGCCGCCACACAAACAGACCGACATTGGGGATGTTGTACCGGCCCTGCGGTGCTTTGCGCAGGTCGGCCACCGGCGAATTGATCAGCCGCACATCGGCTGTGTGGGCGCTTTTATCGAAGGGCGAATTGAGCCAGGCCAGGTGTTGGGGCTGGCGCAAGTCCACCAGTCGGCCGCGTTTTAAATGTTGGTGATTGAGGTGCTGGTTGAGCGCCAGCAGGGGGAAAAATTCCACCGCCCGCGCCGGCCACCGGGCGATATCCGCCGCCAGCAATTCCAGCAGCGCTAGCGTGCCTTTGCGGCGGCGATAGGCGAGGGTATTGGCCAGGTCACGCCGGGGCACGGGGCCTGCGCCGCCTGATGGTGTCGCCTGTGTGAAGCCAATCAGGTCGCCCAGGTAGGGCACTACCCAATCTTCACAGGTCTCGATAAACCAGTTGTCGTAGGCCTGGGTAATATCGGCCTCCACCAGCGCCACCTGTTCGCCAATCACTTGCAGCAGGGCGCGTAGCGGCTCGCCCTGTTCAGCGTCGCGCAGCCGGTAGATATAGGGCAATAGCTGGTAGAGTCGATCTTTACCGGCCGTATCCAGAGAGTCCTTCACAGTTACATTGGCCATAGCTGCCTCAATTGATGGGGTTAAGTATCAGGGTGGCGGGTACCTCGGGATTGAGGAAGGCCAACTGCGCCGGGCGTATACCCTTGCCGTCCTTGTGGGCCAGGTTCACCGGGATATAGGCGCGGGGATCGTCGTCCTCATGGTTTTTTGTCTGGTTAGTAGACTGCCAGGAACTGTCGGTATCAGGATCATCTGTCAACAATCGGGTGATAGTGTCCAGGCTGACCAGCGGACGTGGGCTGTCACTGTTCCAGACGCCGTTCTCCTTTTCCGGCACGCTGCGCAGGTAATCCACATCCACATAATCCACACCGCGTACCGCCTGGATGCAACTGATCACCTCGCTCAGATAGATAGGCTGGCCCAACTGGCGGCGAGTGAAGCTAAAGGTATCCAGCAGCGCCGCGCGTACACTGGTGACTACTGGCTCCCAGAGGTAATCCGGCAGCAGGCGAATATTTGCGCTGATTACCACAAACACCAGCTCGCGAATCGCTAACTGTATCGGCTGGTTGGGATCGCCGGCATCGAGCAAGGCCTGGCGCAGGTTTTGGAAGAGATCGGAGGTTTCGTCGATGGGAATATCATCGGCACCCGCGATGGTCACATGCACCAGCCGACGCTGGCCGTCGGTCAATTCCTGTGCGCTGGCTTTGCCTATACCGGCAAACAGGCGGGCGAAATCTTCATAGTCTTTTACCGATACCAGTCTATCCAATGCTTTCAGCGCCAAGGGCGCGTTCGCCCGGGCCTGGTCGCGGGTTTCACGGTCACTGCCGCCGGTGGCGGGCAGCGGGTTGATTACCGCTTTCACTCCCAGGGGGCGCGCTACCAGCAGGCTGATCTGGCCGCCACCCACATTGCCCGCTTTACCGATACCGTTGCGGTATCTGGCTTTGATGTTTTCCTGCCCCGAGGGCAGGCGCGCGCCTTCTTTGCCATTGCCAAAAATCACTGTGGTTTTAGCCTCGTCATCCGTTTTGGTGACAAACAAACGGGCATAGGGTGATTGCCCGGCGAGGGAATCAGTCTCATGCCAGCGCAGGTCGTTGACGTACACCTCCAGGGTAGATGCCGCCCCCTCCGGCGTGGTGGACGACACATAGGTAAGTGGCGGTTGCTTGAGGGTAAAGGCCTGCAAGCTAAGGCTGGCGTTGCCGCTACCGAGGGTTTCAGACCGGGTTTCGCCGTGGGTGGCTTTCACTACATTTCCGTAGATCTTTACGGTCGCGCGCTTGTACCTGTAGGCCAGGGGCGTTTCCAGGGTGATACGGCTGAGGGTTTTGTCACCGGGCAGCTTGTCGTTAAAGGTCTGGGTGACATTGGCGAGCATGGCCAGCTCGCTCTGGATGACCCCGGCGGTGGCATCTATATCGGCCCGTTCGCCCGAAACAATCAACCAGCGCCCGGCTTGCAGGCCGGAATGGAGTTGATCGAGGTCTATGGTTTTGCTGTCCCTGACTTTGGCTTGGTAAACCGCCTCTGTATCGGCAGGTTTACGCTGCGGCAGGCCTATGTCGTCATCGATGGGCTCCTGCGCCAGTTGCAGCAGCTCGCTTTGGGTGCGCACCAGGGTGGGACGCAGCCAGTCGAGCCGGTGGAGGGGAGTTTGAATTTGTACACTACTGGTGTCTTTGGAGGGGGGTGTCGCTTTCGCGTTTTGGGGATCGTTAGCGTCTGCTTCACGCCAATTTGCATCCAGCAGCAAGCGAGTGGTTTTGCCGCTCAGGCTGTAGTCGCTGCGTGGCTGGTGGATGACGTTGACCAGCTTGAGCAACTGGCGCCGGGTGGCGAGGCTGCTCTCGATCGGCTGCTGTACCAGCACATAACCGTCCGGCAGGAGGTTGTCATATTGATTGTCGAGCGAGAGCACATTGGGTGCTTCATTGTGCAGCTTCCAGTCCTTATCGAGCGTGGCGCTTATAAAACGCACCGGCCCGGCGCCATCATTAGCTGTGACATCTAACCCACTCTCTTTCTCGTTATTGGGAACAAGCCCGGTGCGCGCAGGCGCGTTGTAACCAAACAGCGGGGCAGTAAGGCGCAATACATAGATGGCTTGCAACTCAGGCTGGGCGAGGTTGAGGTTGGCGCTGGCGAGGGCGGGATAAAAGTGTTCACCCAACCTGGGTGCAAACTTGACCAGCAACTGGGGCGCTGCGTCGGCATCGGTTTTAAAAGCTTCTTTTACATCGCGGATTTGCCGCAGGGCGTTGCGCGGCTGCAAGCGGCCGGGTTGTAGCAGGCTGCCGGTGAGATCGCCGATGCTGGTTGATCGGGTGGGGGTAGCCTCGTCGGTATTGGATTTAAACTGTTCAAAAAATTCGTGTACCTTGGGCTCTAGTGGGTCCTCTTTGCCTGATATAAACGCCAGGCTTCCTTCCCTTGCTTCATTCAGGTTCTGCCAACTACCCAAGGCCAGGTTAGTGCCCAGAGAGCTGAAAAAGGCTGTTGTCTCCGCATCTCCCCCTGATTGCGCAATGCGATTCAGCTCCTTCCACAAGATGCTTGCGTCAAAATCGCTCAATACCGGCTGCAAGAGCACCCGGGTTTTGCCCTCCAACAGCAGCGGCTCGGCGGTTTGCACCTTGCGGATGTAACGGTTGCTCCCATCCTTGCCAAACACCAGCAACAGGTGATCGCCCGGTTTCAGGTTAAGTGCGGTGCCCTCCAGATGCAGGCTTTTAATCGTCAGCGCCTGATCGCCGGTGATGTGGTAGGGCCTCTGCATGCGCGGCTGCAGTTGGTTCCAACCGGGGCGAGCCTGCAACGGATCGCTGGTTTCAAAGGATTGCGGCAACTCGCCGGGGCCGGGAATACTTTGCGAGCGGGTACCCTTGGGGATCACCGTGTCCTGTTTGGCGTTGTCGTCCAGTGTATAGGCGAGGAATACGCTGGAGGCCACGCCGGGCCGGGGTTGGTAACCCACCAACCGCGCCAGCTCGGTGACCGAACGCTGCAAGCCGGCGGTGCGCAAATAGCCTTCATTGACTTGCCGCTCGCTGTAAAAGCTCAGCACATCGGCGACCGTAGCCCAAGCGTCCAGCAGAGCGATGGACGGATCGTCGGGCGCGCGGGTGTTGAGGCCAGCGAGCGCTGGATAATCCTGGCTGGACAAGCGCGTCCGCATAGCCTCAAAAAAGCTGCCGTAGGTGCCCACCCGGTAGCTCAGCTCGCTTAAACCCGCGCGGTTTTTGGGCCTATCTACTTTGTGTGTGCCGCCTGCGCAGCAGCCGCAATTGCTGTGATTATTGCCAGAGGAACCAGTTGGATTGCTCATCGCCCACCTCTTAAATCCAATGTGAACTTGCCTTGTTCGGGGTAGTTAGGGTCTTGTCGCAATATGGCGATTTCGAAGGGACCCAGCGGCAATATGCCGCCCTCCAGGGCACCGTTGGGGTCTTTGTCATTGGGTAATCCTTCAAACTGGCGCGCCAGCCGCAGCACTTGTACCGCCGTAACGCCCTCAATGGCCTGGGCGCGGGCGACCAGCTCGCTCAGTTGTATACCATCGCCAAAACTGAGGTTGTCGGCATGGAAGAACCCGGTTGTACCGCCCGCAAGGCGGCGGTCGCTAAAGGCATCCAGCAGCGCCGCCCTGATCTGGCCGCGCAGGTAGTTGGGCTGGATACAGACGCCCAGTGCGAAATCTACCGGCACATAATTGGCCCGCGCGACCACCAGGTCGTGGGCGATGCGGCGGTAGCGCAACAAGTGGCAGTGGATCTCGCTCAGCAGATGCTCGTCTGCCTTGCCATCCAGGGGGTCAACCGCCACCAGTACCTCATACCAACTGCCCGTCCAACGCAGGCGTGCGGCGGCGCGCTGGACGCGGCCGGCGAAATCGCGCTCCACTATGGCGACGTAATCGGCGGGGGTGATGGCCCGCTGCAATACTTTTTTGAAGGCGTGGGGCGCGTAAAGGCGAGCTTCCGACAAGGGCTCTGGATCAATACCGCCACTGGACGCTATAGGGTTGCGCACACGTACAAAACCCACGCCAGCGGGAAGGTTGTTTTTGAAGACTATGTGGCTGATGGCTTCGGCTCCCACATTGCCGCGGTTGCCATTGCCGACTCGGTAGCTGGCGGTAAAACGGGTATCCGGCAGGGGGTCGCGGCCGCAATCACCATCGCCAAAACGGAGTTGGGCGCGGCGATCCTCTTCCACCTCCACGACAAAGTGGCGGTCGTCATTGTCGCTAGTGAGGAGGTCAGTTTTGGGGTGCCAGTCGTTGATAGGATCGACTTGCCCGGCCTCGCGTAGGCTGATGACTGGCAGGGCGAGACGGGGATCTTGCTGCAACAAGCCGCGCGCCGGGGTGATATGGCGGTGGCCGCAGTGGCGGATGCTGCAGGCCGGCAGCGGCTGGCTGAAGCTGAGGTCGCCGCGCCCAAGCACCGGACGAAAGCGGCCCGTCAGCCGCCCGGGTTGGCGGGGCAGGCAGTGGTCGTCGCAGTCAGGTGCCTGTTCAATACCGGGCACGGGCGGTAAATCCTCGCCCTTGGTTTCGCCCTGGTCGACCAAAATCACATTACCACGCACCAGGCTTATGTCTTCAATGGGCGTGCAGTCTTCTCGGTTGATGGCGCTAATGCATAGGGGGAAATCCAGGGCGTCTTCCTCGGCCCATTCGATCTCCCAGAGCAGATGACCAGTGAGCGGATCTTGCTCCCGGGTAGCGTGGATAAGCCGCACCGCCTGGCGATGGCGCGGGTCGGCGTCACCGGGGTGGCCGGTAGTAGGGCCTTTGATTTCCTCGAGTATGAGGATATCGCAGGGTTTAAGGTGCAGTTGGTAATCGCTGTCTTTGGGTTTTTGCACCTGCGGGGCTCGGACTTGCCTGTTCTCTGTGTATGACTGCTCTGAATGAGACAACTCTGGATGAGACAGGCGGGGATCATCGGTGTGGCAATCCCCATCCTCGCGATCGGGAGGCGAGGCGGTACCCGGATCGAGCAAGGTCGCGCTGGTGGCGCCTTTGGGCAGGCAGCAGCGGCTGTCGCCCCAGGTGTAAAAGCGGATGGCGTTATGGGTGGCATAGAGTGGGATTTCCGCCTTGCGGTCGCGCACCAGCGGCTCAAACACCAGGTGCCGGGATGGCCTGGGTAATTGTTCCGGGGTGAGTAGCGTGGTCTGGTTGTTGAGGGTAGTGATCAGGTAAAAATCGTCGGGCAGCAGCTTTTT
>CAZFPB010000033.1:0-9618 GCA_964520985.1 uncultured Pseudobdellovibrionaceae bacterium | reverse complement strand
AGGGACCGCCGGTCGTCGCGTACAATGCCGTGCTGGAGCTCATCGAGTACCGCCCGCTCAAACTCGCCAAGCCAGGGCCGCCGGACCCCGCGCAGATCGACAGCCGCGACATTCCGCCGCGCGACGCGGAAGAACGTGAGCTGGCCGAGCTCATGGAGAAAGCGAAGGGCCTGTGAGCGCGACCGTTAACGGGCAGCAGTGCAGCAACGCAGAGGTCACGATCCCCCGCTACGGCGTGCCATGGGGCCGCTGCACCATGGCGGAGGCGTTCGACGTCCCCGCCATCGGGACACAGATCCTGCTGGACATCGCGTCGATCCCGATGCTCTGCACGGTCATCGAGGCCGGCGAGCGCGGCGGCGTTACGTCGCTGGAGTTCGTCGGCGGCTACGGCGGCTGGTGCAAGCCTCCGCCGGAGGCCGCGGGCTACATCAACGGGGCTGGTGTGAGCCTGGCGGAGGCTGCCGGCAAGCTCGCTGCGGCGGTTGGCGAGACGCTCATCCCGAACGGCGCCGCGGCCCGCCCCGTGGGCTCCTCTCACCTGGCCGTCGCGGGTAGCGCCGAGGCTCCGCCCGCCGGCGCCATCCTCTCGCAGCTGTGCGCCCTGCCTGATGGCGCCGAGCGCGTGCGCTGGTACGTCGACCCGGCCGGCGCCACGCGCCTCGGCGAACGGCTGCCGCTGCCCGACATCGACGCGACCGAGATCGATCGCGACGAGCGCGGGCGTTGGGTCGCCTTCTCGGAGGAGAGCGCCCTCTTCCTCCTGCCGGGGGCGACGTTCGGCGGGCGCGAGATCGCAGAGCTCCGCATCACGGCGAAGCCCGACGAGATCCGAGAGGTCGTCACGTTCGCCGGCGACCAGCCCGCGAGCGCCGCCGCGAAGTTCTGGCGCCTCATCTCGGACATCGTCCGGCCCTGGCTGCTCTGGCGGACGTTCTACACGTACCGGGTCACGCGCGTACACGCGAGCGGACTCGTGGACATCGTGCCCGTGACAAGTCGAGTGGCGCCGGACCTAGAGAAGGTGCGCCCGTGGCCTGGCATCGGCGGCAACGTGACGCGTCCTAGGGACAAGGCGCGCTGTCTAGTGACGTTCGCGGACGGCAACCCGAACGCGCCTGTCATCGTAGCTTGGCAGCCGCAACTGGCGAGCACCGACGAGCGGTGGCGGCCGACGCGCACGGACCAAGACGCCGACCTTCTGGTGCTGGCCCATGGCACCCAGCCAGTTGGTCGCGGAGGGGCGACGCTGAAGATCGGCATAGGTTCCGCACCAGGGACCGTCGGTATCACGCTCACCACTCCGAACGGCGCGAGCACCATGTGGGAAATATCGTGCTCTACGGCGGCGCTTGTAGTGTCAACTCCTTTGCTGGTTGGCCTTGGAAACACTGCGACTATAGACGAAGGAAGGAGCGACGTATTGGTATGATGCGAGTCATATGTTGCGCGATCGCGTTAGGTATTGCCGCGGGCTGCTCCGCTCGGCGCGACGATCCCGATAGCATAGTGCCTGACGTTGTTGCGTCGTCCACAGGCCAGAGCGGTTCGTCCGCTGCCGCCACCGTGTCAGGCGCAGCCAGCAGTGGCGGCGACGAGCCCGGTGATCCAGGCGCTCCAGGCACAGCGGCGTATGACTCCAGCGGCGCAAGGCTCAAGCTTGTATCATACGTAGGCGACGACGGATTCAGGCAGGTGCAGGCGCAGGCGTACGACGCGGAGCTTGGAACGTACTGCTGGTTTATTCAATCGGCCAGCGGCTCTCTCGTGTGCCTCCCTGCACAGATCGCGTCGTACACTGTATATATCGACGCTGCGTGCACGCGCGCTGCCGTGGCGATGAGCCCATGCGCGCCATCTGATGTTACATACGTGTCGGCGCCAGCGAGTCGCGAAGGACCTGCCTCTTGCGATGACCTTCCGTACGCCGCTTACAAGATCGTTGGCCCTAGTCAACAATCAAGCTACTCCATAACGGAGTCAGGATGCGAGCGGCGCCCTCCAGATAGCTTCGTGTATGCCGAGGCGCAGGCGTTGCCGATGGATAGGCTCGCCAGAGTAACCATTGCCGTGGAGCCATAGGGCGCCCGCATGAAAGACCTTGCCGGCGTAGACGACTCGGATGAGTTCTTTTCGGAGATCGACGAGGACACGGAGCAGCACCTGCGGGAGACCGCTGCCCGCGCCGTGAAGACGCGCAGGGGCACCATCCGCGAGTTCCCCGATCGATACGTGGACCTCGCCAGCTACGTGCAGGCGCAGAGCGCGAGCGTGCCAGGCGGCGCCGTCGCGATGGGGATCCAGACGGACCTGGAAGAGGACCCGCGCGTCCAGCGCGCCGAGGTGACGATCGGCGCTGCGCCGGTCGGCGGGCGCGTGCCATTCGCCATCAAGATCACGACCGTGCGCAGCGCGATCGTGTCCGTAGACGGAGAATCATGATCAGCTTCTCGCAGCTCATCGCGCCGACCACTGAAGGCTCCGTTTATGAGACCGTGCGCAAGGCCGCGCTCCTGGTCAATCTTGACATCGAGGGCCTCAAGCCTAACAACGTCATCAGGACGGCTCTCAAGAGCATCATCCCGACGGTTGTATACCGCGCCTGCGGCGACATCATCCCGCAGATCGCCGCCGGCGGCTTCCTGGACTTCGCCCCGGACGGTCCTTGGCTCCAGGCGTGCGGCGAGCAGCAATTCGGCGTCGAGATCATCCACGAAACGTTCGCGACCACGCAGGTGTTGATGACGAACGTGGGCGACCTGCCGGGTTCGTTCGCGGCCGGATCCGTCATCGTCAAGAACAGCGTCTCTGGCGCCACGTACCGGTGCGCGGCGTTCTCGATCGGCGCTGTCGGCGAGGTCAATAGCGTTGATGTTCCTGTCGATGTCATCGCGACCGTCATCGGGACAGCTGGAGACGCGGAGGTCGGTCAGATCGACGCCGTGGTTACCACGTTCGACGGGCTCAGCGTGACCAATCCGGCGCCGGCGCGCGGCACCGATCTGGAGCGACGCGAGGATTACATAGCTCGCTGCCGAGCGGCGCCGGCTGCTGCGTCACCGTTCGGACCGAAAGCAGCCTACGAGTTCTGGGCCCGCAGCGCGCGGCGACCCGACGGGAGCGCCATCGGGGCCACGCGAGTTAACGTGCTATCAGACGATCCGTACACCGGGATCATGGTGTACATCGCTGACCGAGACGGACCGATCTCGGTAGGTGACGCGAACACCATCGAGACGATCTTTCTGACCAAGATCATCAATCACGGGACCCCGTATGGCGACACGCTTCCAGCCACGGCGGTACCGATCAATGTGACGTACGCGGCCGACGCGCTCCTTTCTGCCGGGCTCACGGCAGACGAGATCAAGGCTCTGGTCGCCGATACTCTGACAGAGATGTTCGCCACGTGGCCGATCGGAGGTCATCTGAACGTGATGTTCCAGAGCGCCATCAAGGCGGCCATCCACAGCACGCGCGCCACGTCGGACGGGCCCCAGATCTTCGTTGACGTGCAGGTATCGAATCCTCCAACCAACGTTTCGTTGGCCGCGGATCAGGTTGCGGTGCTCGGCACAGTCACCGGAACGATCGGATTCATCTGATGTCGCGAACGATGCGCCAGCACATCCTGAACACCTCGTGGGTTCCCGCGTGGTGGACAGGACCGAACCGCGGCCGCGTGCTCTGGTCGATCGGGCTCACGCTCGACTGCGCGATCCAGTGGGCTCAGCGCGCTGTCATGGAGCGTTTTCCGCTGTGGTGCTCCGAAGAGGCCATCCAGCATCACTGTCGCGATCGGAGCATCGTTCGCGGGCAGGCCGAGTCGAGCGAGGCTATCCGGCTGCGACTGACGAAGTACCGCCAACTGCACGCGCGACGTGGCCACGCTTGGGGCATGCTCGAGGCGATGCAAGCCTACTTCTCGCCGCAGAAGCCGCTCATCCGTATGGTGACCAGCGGTCCCAACTGGTCGCAATGGTGGACGCGTACGGCGGCGGGCGTCGAGACGTTCCATAAGCGCGTGCCCAGAAACTGGGACTGGGACTCGCTGGAGCCCGGCGTGGGTCCCGGGCTCGTGGACCATCACCGGCGTTTCTGGATCATCATCTACCAGCCGGCAAGCGATCAGCTATCGCTCTTCCCGCCGCAGGGCACGAGCGCGCAGCAGGACCCGACCGTGACGCGCGGCACCAAGGGGAGGGTCGATGCCGCCAAGGACCTGCGCTCGCTCGCCAACGAGTTCAAGGCGCCGGGCACGTGGCTCGCCGGGATCATCATCGCGAGCGACCTCGCGTCATTCGACCCGATGGGCTCAGGCGCCGGCTACCCAGATGGTCGCTGGTACCGATACGCCGACCCGGCGACACACGAGCCGGTGCGCCTTCAGTCCGCCGAGTACTTTCACGACGTTCGCCGTCCAGGCCTCGAGGTCCAATAATGGCTTTCATCACGTACACGCCGATCGCTGCCAAGCTTGGTGACCTCACCTACGGAGACGGTAACCAACTCCTGACAGCAGCCACGACGAACGTCAGCCTGGAGCAACTGGCGGATGGCGTGAAATGGCTAAATGACTTCGTGGATGGCGTTTTCACGCCAGTCCACACATGGAGCGCCACCCAGACGTTCGCCAACGGAATCGTAATATCTGGCGGCAACATCTCTTTTACTGGCGGCGCAACGATCACCGGCACCTCGATCACGTTCTCCGGCGGCGCCACGATCTCCAGCGGCAGTCGCTCGTTCACCGGAACGCAGCCGGCGATGACAGCCGATCCTGGGGCCAACACGATCCACGGCACCAACGTGCCGAAGATGTGGGCCTACGTCACGACGAACGGGTCCGGCGGTTCCACTGTGCAAGACGGATTCAACATCGCCAGTGCCGGCTTGACGGGAGCGGTAATCAGGTTCACATTTGCAAGGGCCATGGCGAACGCCAACTACGCTGTATCCATCGCCGCCGATGGGCCCGGCGCATGTTTCGGCGTGGTATCTTCGAAGAATGCTCTCTACGTGGACGTGTCGGTGTACAACGCAAACGCGCCAGGAGCGGTGCTCAATCCTACGTCAAACATCCTGCGCGTGGATGTCGTTGTTCACGGACGTCACTGATCGATCTCGATGCAGTGACTTTCCACGCACATCCCGTTGACGCCGCAGTCGAAACCTGTCGGCGTTCCCCTTCTGCATGTTCCATTGTCGAGGCACCAAGCGTTTTCGCATTCCGCTCCGCTCAAGCAGTCGCTGTCGGAAGAGCAGTCGTCCGGCATCACCCATGGCTGCGACCCACCTGGAGCCATGGGATCCGCGGAGCCAGAGCACGCAAGAAGCATCGCGACCGAGAACGAGAACCACCCGTGGCGCAGCATTGTAACCTCGCTTTCGTCGCTACCTATACGGCATCCACGGTACTCCGCAAGATGGATCACGGTATGCCCAGTCGGGCGGACTCTTACGTCGCGGGCGGTTGAAGCTGCTCGGCCGGAGTGCTACGCGAAAACGTTGCGCGGAGGTTTCGAATGCGAATCAAAACGTGGATGTCCGTGGCGTTGTCGGCCGCGTGTTCGTGTGGGGCGGAGTCGGCTGGCGAACCGGGCCAGCCGGGCGGCGCTGACGGGACTTCGGGCGAGACAGCGTGCTTCATCATCGACGGCGCCTTCTACCGTGGCGCGATCGACATCTGCGCGGAGCAGAGCCCTGGAACGGTCGCCGCAGCGTGCGTCGGGGAGGCGCCGGCCGCTGACCAGTGCGAGCCGTTCCGCGTGCTCTACAGGCGACAGGGCGAGGAGCGCTACTTCTGCTGCTGCAATCCGAGCCTGTCGGCGGCCTGCGACTTCGCCCTACCTTAGCCGTTGACGCCGCGCAGCGCGGCGAAGTAGCGTCCGTGACGGAGGCTACATGACCACAGAGTTTTTTGTTGACGGGCCGCTCGTTACGATCCATGCGCCGCGCGAGGCGCGCCCGGGGGAATGCGTCCGGGTGGACGGGAACGAGCCGACCGAGATCACGCTGCCGCCGGCAAGTTCTTGCCCGGGGGCCGGGATCGAGGTGAAGGAGATCGCCGAGGGCGAGGAGCCCACGATCATCCGCCCGGCGCCCGGCGACACCATCGAGGGGCAGACGCAGCTCAGGATCACGGGCGGCGTGGCGGGCAACGTGCGCCGGTACGTGCTGCTCCGGAGCGACGGGGCGCGCGACGCCATCGCCGGCGGCGCCGACCCGGCCCACGCGGGTGGGGACTGGATGATCCTGGGGCACCACGGCCTCAGGTGAACGGTTGATCCAGCCCGTCCGGCATGTTAGCCGGATACGTGGCCACACCGATCGCTGCCTGGGACAGCCAACTGGTCGGTCCCGACGCCTACGCCGTCGCGCGCACCGTCCGCTCCCTTGGGTCTCTCGGCCGGCCGATTGAGCCCGGGGAGCTCGTGACGATCGACGCGTCCGACCCCTTCACCCTCCAGCTTCCGGACCCGCGGCGATCGCCCGGGAAGAGCATCGCCGTGACGCTCGTCGACGGCGAGGAGCCCATTACCTGGCAAGCCTTCCCGGGCACCCTCGTGTCCGGAGGCGCAACGTGGGTCGCGGGCGTCGGGCCCGGTGGCGGATACACGCTCGCGAGCATCGGCTCACAATGGCGTGTCATCGGCCTTTACAACGGAGAGTGACATGTCGAGTGGCCGGTATATCGAGATCGATCTGGCGGGCGCATCGCTCCCTCTGGCGTTCGCGCCTCTCTTCGCCGCTAAATACCCGGAGGACAAGCGCTTTCTCGCGCAGGCCGTGAGCGCGCGCGTGCAGGTCAGTGGCGCCGGGACCATCACGTTTCTCGACGCGACCAACCGCCAGACTCTGGCCACGTTCGTGTCAGGGGAAGGCCGCCGCGATATCGAGGCGGTCGGAATCCACGCAAACAGCGGCCCGACGGCCGTCATGGTGATGCTTTGAGTTACATCGCGACAGACGGGCGGGACACGCTCGCAGATCTCATCCTTTCCAGCGGTAACGCCCAGTTGTGGAGCGACGTGTGTTCGCTCGTGCCCGGGCGCCTCGATAATCCGAAGTGGGCGCTCACGCAGCCGCTCATGGCGCCGCACCTGCTGCCGATGGCCGCGGCGTCGACAGCGCGCAAGACGAGATCGCTCGTCGCTGTCAACTACGATCTGAAATCCCCCATCGGCGGCAACCTGTCGATGCCGTGGACCGCGCCCGATGGCGTGACCGCCGTCTACCTGCACCTGGGAGAGGTCTCTCTCTGGGGCGGCGTGGCGTCTCCCGGTCCGCTCGAGCTCACCCTGCTGGACGCGACCGGTACGATCGTGCTCCATACGACGTCCTTCCAGCCGACGGCCGCTGACACGGACGTGGTGACCCCAGCGATCGTGGTCACGCCTGGCACCGAGTACATCGCGCGCCTCACGGTGCGCACCGCGGCCGGGCACGCCGTGTTCGAGTGCGGGCGCTTCCGCGTGGTCCCCGCGGCCTACACCGATCGTTTCTGGGGCAACTTCACGCGCGTTGAGGCGCATCCAACTCTGCTCACCGGGACCAACAGACACGGCATCGACCAGCCGCGCTATTGGCGGCAGAGCGAGTTCTGTTTCATGACGGTGCAGACAGACGGCGACGAGGTACGCGCCGAGTACGTGGACACGTCCGGCTACTACCTCTCGTCCCGACCGAACAGCTTCCGCCCGGTGGCGTACCTGAACGGCGATCCGCTCGACCCGGCGCCCACCGTGACGGCGCGCGCCACGTCGATCGTGAGCATGCCGCTTCCGTACCGTGGCACGAAAACGGTGCAGGTGGGCAGCGGCGTGCAGGCCGCAACGATCTTCCCTGCGCCGCACAGCGAGAACATCGGCGTATTCCTCGCCGCGGTCTACGTGTCGGCGAACTCGAATTTCGAGATCATCCGCGACTCGCGCGGCGGCAGCGAAGAGCGCTTGGTGCTCTACGGCGACAGCAAGATCGCGTCGTTCTACACGTCGCTTCCGGCGAGCAACGGGCCGGCCGCGATGCTCCGCAGGCGCGGTTACAACGTCACTTGCCATTGTGCCGGCGGCGCCAGTCTCTTCGCTGACGCCGGCGCGACCCTGACGGTCGCCGCCTGCACGCCCATCGCTCGCGCGCTCACCCGAGGCAGGCCGGATCGCATCATCCTGGAGATGTCGCGAAACGACTTCGCGAACGGGAAATACTCGCCGACGGATCTCGTCACGCAGATGGGCAACCTGCTGGACGCGATCAACGCCGTGTCCCCGGGCTCGCTCGTGGATCTGCTTACCTGGACACGAGAAGTTACGGAGGATGACGTTTCCGGGACGACGTGGGAGGCCGAGCGCGCCGCACTCGCCGCACTCGCCGCGACGCGGCCGTGGGTCAACGTCGTCGACACCGGGCGCGTCTGGACCAAGGCGAACGCCGCGCTGTTCACCGACGCGTCCGACCAGACACACCCGAACGACGCCGGTTATCAGCGCGTCGTGGCCGCGATCTCCGAAATCGACTTTCCGTACAACCCGCTCGAGTCGTCGACCTGCCTTGCCTATGTCGAGGGGTCCGACCTGCTGACCGGTGGCGCATTCAACACGATCACGGCCACTGGGCTCACGCCGCCGACGATCACGATCACGGGCACCGCGTTCTTTGCGTGCCAGCTCCGGATCTCTGTCAACCTGACAGGAGCGCTCGGCACATCTGAGTTCTCCGTATCGATCGACCAGGGCAGGACCCACGTCCTCAAGGGGATCAAGACGGCATCAACCGTGTATCTCGACTTCCTCGGCGTCACCATCAACTTCCCCGCCGGCACCTACTACAACAACAACGTTTACACCACGGAAACGTCGGTGGGCCAGTGGGGTGACAAGAGCGGCAACGGTCGCCACATGGTGGCCGCGACCAACCAGTTGCCGAAGTTCTCGCCCGCCAAGGCGCACGGCAAGGCCGGCTTGATCAAGGGTGCGGCCACTACGTTTCTGCGGCTGACCGGGATCAGCATCGCTGCTCCGTATTGGCTCATGGCCGTTGGTAAATGCATATCGCAGGCGAGCGTGAAGGCCATCATGGGCAAGTCTGCGGCTGGCACTGGCGGCGTGCTATACACGGCCACGGGAACCACCGTCGCTTACAACGACGGCGTCGGCAACATCTCGCGCACCATCGACGCGACGGTAAGGCGCACCTACTTCGTCAGCGTCAACGGCGCCTCGTCGTTCCTGCGCACGAACGGGACGAACACCGCCAACACGCTCGGCAACGTCACCCTGACCGGCGTGTCGCTGTTCGCGGACGGGGCCGGCGGCTGGGCCTGGGACGACGAGATCGACGCCTGGGCCCTCTTCTCCGGCGTCCCGAGCACCGACGAGATGGATTGCCTGGCGGCGCGCTACAAAAAGCTCTTCGGCGCCATCTGACCGCGCTTGACAGGCGACCGACCGGAGCGGATCGTTTCCGTATGGCACACACCGACCACGAGACCGAGGAATCGATCATCCCGCAGAAGCCCCCGCCGCCCCCGCGGCGCGAGGAGAACCCGGCCGAGCGCCCCGCCGTCGACCCGCAGGCGCCCACCGAGCCCGGTCAGCGTCACCCGGTGCAGACGCCGAT
>CAZFPB010000032.1:0-9647 GCA_964520985.1 uncultured Pseudobdellovibrionaceae bacterium | reverse complement strand
TCGCGCCGGCTCGTCCCAGATCGCGTGGATGACGAACGTGATGGTCACTTCGCCGTCGACAGACGGGATTGCCGAAACGACGTTGCGCTTGGTGAAGTCTCCAGCGCCGGCAGTGGTCAACCCAAGACGGACCGCCGTGGAAATCGCAGAGCCGTCGACGTTGTGCGCAGTGGCCCGCGCGTGCGTGATGACCACCGGTCGCTCGACGCCGTTGAGGTCCGGAATGGTCACCGGAAACTCGACCGAGACCCAGCCGCTTGGATGGGCGTCGCCGACCGGTTCGTAGCCGGACGGATAGCGGCCCGTGTGCGCGCCGATTGTGGCCGTCGTCTCGTCTGCCGAGCGGGTCACACGAACGACAGCAAAGGGAGCCGTGCGAGCAACGGCGGCCACGTCGGCGGCGGTCCGCAGGAACTGTGCCGCGGTCCAGCCTTCTTCAGCTGAACCGCCGAGACGCCACGGCAGCGGCGAAAAGCCGCCGAACGTCACGTGTAGACCTCGACGACGATCTCAACGTCTTCGGCCGGATCGCCTGACGGAAGCTCAAAGGCCCGGACGCGGACCGTGCGTTCGTCTACGAGCTCAACCGTGGCCGTGTAGTCGCCATCTTCGGCAACGTTGGCCATGGCGAAACGAATGTTGATGTCTGAGGAGACGCCAGCGTCGTCGGAATAGGACGCTTCCCATTCGAGTGTCACATCCCCATCACCCTCGCGGGTCACGGTCGGCATTCCCGTCGGAGGCGATGCGCCAGCGTAGGACGTCGACGTCACACCGGTCATCTGGCGCACGCGGTTGACCGTTGGATCGGCCGGCGTCGTGTCGTCGCAAGTCAGGTAGACGACCGCGAAAGGCGCAGTCCTGGCCACGGCTGCGAGGTCTGCAGCAAGGCGCCGGAATTCGGCCGCGCTGATGTCCGTCTGTGGGTTGACGACGCCCTGACCCATGAAGTCGCGCTTGTCGTCGTGGCCGCCGTAGACGGACGCTTCAGCCGTGCGTGTCCATGCGGGAAGTCCCGTGGGTGTCGTCATGCGGGATAGATTCCGAGGTGCCGAGGCGTAAGCACGTTGGGCGCGTCATCGATCGAAGCCGGTACCGTCGGCGCGGTTGCGGACCTGTAGGAGTAGGCGGCGTCCACGATCTCCGCGTGTGCGCTCATCAGTTCCTTGAGCTGGAACATGGTCAGGCCACTGCGCGCCGCTTCGCTCTGGTACGGGTGGCGCAGAGCTCGCGGTAGACTGTCGGCTTCGGTCGTGTTCTCGCCGCAGCCGAGTTGCTCGAGCAGGCCAACCCAGGTCGCGCCGTACGCGTCGAGGTTCACGGCGGCCGGTGACAGGTAGTCGCCAGCGTCCGGGCCTTCGCCGGTGCCATCAACGAACGGCGACTCAAGCGTGAGCACCCATGCGCCCGCCGAACCGCTGACGGCCGTCACGAGCCGCGTGTGGAACTGCAGGTCATTCGGCGACCACCAGGCAACGTGCGTCTGGCCGGCGATCGGCGCCGTGGTCGTGTCCGCGTCGACAGTCAGAATGCCGGCCGTTGATACCGACGTAAGAACGATGCGCGTCTCAGGCCCGGTCAGGGTTGGCCAGGGCTGCAGGTCTGACCAGCCTTCGCCGTTGCCGCCAGCTTGCACAGCGTCCGGAATGTCGACCGTGATGGCGACATCAGCGTTCTGGTTTGCGCCGGAAGTGACGACGATTTCGAACGCGGTGCCGAGTTCTTCGTGGATGGCATCCCGAACCAGGTCGACGCCAGCGGACGGCATCACACGGGAGAAGTCGAACCGCTCCCGGTCGAACTTCTTGAGCGCGACGACCTTGGCTGAAGCGGGGCCGCCGATTGCCGGGAAGACGAACGGCTGCTGGACGGCAGGCGACGCGTTGAAGGCGAGTTCGCGGATCTGGCCCACGTTTCCGCCGCCAGGGACGTGCCCGAAGCGGTTCAGTACGCGCTCTCGCATGCGCGGCTCGTCCTCAGCGTCGAAGCCGCCCGTGATGGGAACGACGCCGGAGACTCGCGCTTCCTCGCCCACGTTCAGCGGCGGGTTCAGGAAACGGACGGTTTCGCCGGGGCCGAGGTTGGTTTTCTCACCCGTGGTGAGCGCCACAACGTCAACCTCCGAGCCGTCCGTGACGCCGGTCCATGTCCCAACCACTTTGCCCTGGAGGCCGTTCGGGTAGACGAAGACCGCGCCATCTGGCATCGCGCCTGTTCCGGTGACGGTCAGGACGAGCTTGCCAGCGCCAGGCGACGGCGAGACTTCCGGCAGACGGAGCGCGTCTCGGTACCGGATCAGGTCGTCGCCGGTCGCGTCGATGGGCGTGATCGCGGACTTGATCGAATCGATGCGCGCATGGGCGAACATGAGCGCGCCAGCCATGCCCGTCATCCAGACGTGATTGTCTGAGCCGGGTTCAATGTTCTCGGTTAGCCCGAACTTGGCCGCCTCGTTGGCGATGTCCGTTAGGCCGTCGTCGCGAATCTCCGCAGAGTTCTGCGGGCCGAATAGCATGCTCAAACGTCAGCCCTTTCGAGCTCGCCGGTGCGAGTGTTGCGGAAGACGACGCCAATGCCGAGGCGGCCCGGAACCCTGTCGACTTCGGTTGCCACCGTGACGCTTTCGAGCTCAACGCTCCCGTCGGTCAGAACCGGCTGCAGCGCGGTGCGCACTTCGTTTTTCATGAAGCGCTCAGTGGTCGCGTCGTGGACTTCAGGGACAGCAATGCCACGCACTGCCAGCGACGTCCGAAGCGTGGTCGTCAACAGCACAACAACGCGCTGACGCTCTGGAGAACCGAGCAGCACGTAGCCGTCACTGTCGACCGCGTAGTCCTTCGTGGTCGGGTCCAGGTAGCGCACGCCTGCGCCCGCTGCTGTCTCGTCAGGCGGCGTCTCGTAGCCAAACCCCAGCGGGTTGAAGCCGACCGGGTACAGGCCAAGTCCAGCGATTGGCATGGAGAGATGAGCGCCATTCGCCCCAAGACGGGACCGGCTCGGCGCGACCGTTCAGTCGAGTGGGCAGGGGATCGCGAGCGATGGCAGACCCGGAATGGGCGGCAGGCTCAGCGACGGGAGAGGAAGCCCAGGGAGTGGGATGCTCAGTGAGAGCGACAGGCCAGGGATCTCAATTCCGAGCGACGGCAGCCCTGGAATCGCGGGCAGGCTCAGTGATGGAATCGGGAGGCCAATCGAAGGAATCTGCAGCGACAGCGCGAGACCAGGAACCGAGATGTCCAGTGACGGAAGTCCTGGAATCGACGGGAGACTCAACGACGGCAGCGGCAGACTCGGCAGCGGCACTGCGAAGTTGCACACACGGTGCTCCTTGACGACTGCCCAGGCGCGCCACACGATGAGCGGCTATGCGAGGCAGTGAGATATTTCGGAGCCTGGTTGGCGGTTGCCTGGTCTACGCGCTGACGTTGGCGTGCTCGTCAGGCAGCGGCGACGGCGGAAGCGTCAGTGGCTCGGACACGGGCGGCGTCACCGGCATGAATGGCAACGGCGGGTCGAGCGGCGGACAGCTGGGCAGCGGGTCCGTTGCGAATGCGGCGACGGGCGGCGACCAGGCGACCGGCGGGGACCAGGGCGCGGGCGGAGATGCGACTGGGTGCGAGTGCCCGGCGGTGGAGCCGGATGTTCGGATAGAGCGGGAGTGCGATGTCAACGCCGAGGTTGGGGCATCGAAGTTCGCTGAACTCACCATCCCAGGAGCGTCCCTGGCCGACATGACGCGCGTGCGCGCCATTGCTATCGACCCAACCGCAACTGAACTGAGCGCCTACCCAGCTGGGACCGGGTCCTACCAAACGCTGCTGAGCTTCCGCGGCGACACCATCCATGCCGGATGCGTTTCGACTCGCGACGAGAAAGTCACGTTCTTCGTCCCAGCCGATCTCGCGAGTCTCATTCAATGACCGCGGAGCTGCTGTTTGATGACGAATGGATCGCCGTGTCTGAAGACGCGGTGACTATTCGCAGGACCGGTGCGATCTTTGCGGTAGCTGGAATCACCAGCGTTTCTGTATCAACACGCAACGCCTGGCGAGCGCTTCAGTCGCTCGGACTGCTTGTGTCCTTCGCTGCCGTCACGCCAACAATGTGCGCCATAGCTTGCACGGCTGACGCCACATCGAAACACTCGCTCGCCGGGTTCACCTACATCGCCCTGGGCTTTGCAGCGTATCTGCTATTCGGCTGGCTCAGCCCCAAGGAGCACGTGGTGTGCATTGGGGCCAACGGCGCCACACAGCAGATTGTTTATTCCAAGGACCCTGCTTGGTCGGAGCGAGTACGTGCAGCAATCCAGGCGGCAATGATTGCCCGCGCTACGCGCCGATAAACACACCGGGAGCGGCTGGCACTGGGACAGATGGGCCGGTTGCTGGCAGGCCAATTGTCACAGGGACCATGGCTACTGCCGAAACTGCATTCCTGCCACCGATGATAACCTGGCTTCCCATCAGGTTCAGGACGCCGCCCTTGGCTTGAAGCCCACAGGCGCCGGTCTCATCGAGCAGCATCACACCGTTGCCGCCGCCTAGCTGCATCACACAGCCTTCGACATTGGCGACGATCTGCTTCTTCTTGCGGTCGACGACAAACACCATGTCGTCGCCGACGATGATGGCCACCATCTGATCCTTACACAGGACCCTGGCGTCGAAGTTCTCGCCGGTCGCGTGTAGCGCCGTCTCGCCAGGCTTGATCTCGCCGAAGACCTTGGAGCACCGGTTGTCGTGCGCCCCGATGCAGACACCATCGTAGCCACAAACACCCACGGCCATGACGCCCTGAGCGTTGCCACTGGAGGTTGCCGGAGCTGGGCGCGAGGCCACCCCGAGCGCCTGCATGAATGGCGCGCGACCGAAGTCCGGGGCGTCCTCGTCAGACACCGGAGCGCCCTTGCACTGCACCCAGATGGCGTTGCTGCGCTCGTCGAGGCCGGACGCTGCTAGGTCTACGATGTCTAGTTTGGACATAGCGCTCAGAGTGCGAACGACGCCGGGCGAATCAGGGTCAGGTTTGCGCGCTCACCACCGGATCCGCCGGTGATGGTGCGCGAGACAAGCCAGAGCGGTTCATCGATGTCTTCGATCTCGTCGTGGACGCCGGCTAGCGTGTTTGCCGCGTAGGTGAGCCCAGACGCCGGGTCGCGGTGACTTGGCATGTCCGCCTCGTAGACCAGCGTGTCACGCATGTGGTCGGCGAGCATGCGGCGCGTCGAGGCGTCCAGCTGCTCCAAGGTCCGAGCGTCGTCGTCCTTGTGGTAGAGCGGCTGGTAGTGGAGCGTCGGGGCAGCCCGGTCACCTTTGCGCAGGCGAGCCGCAACAATGCCGGTCAGGATTCGCTTGCCCTCGTCCGTGCTCCAGAGCGAGGACGGCGCCGAGTCGCCCGTGATGCGCATTTCGCGCCATTGGCCCTTTGCCTCGATGGTCGACGTAGCCCGGCGCGAGCTCGTGATCACCGCGGTCGGCAGGTTGGCGTAGTCGCGGTCAGCGATGCCAACTTCGACGTTGCCTGGGCTGGTCAGCGTGTACTTCACGCCAGACGCGAAGTCCGGGGCCACGATTGCCACGGCCTCTCGAGAGGACCCGGGCTGAAGTGTCAGCCTGGACCGCGCGCAGAGCCGGTCCGCCCAAGCAAAGGCGCCTTCACTGTCCTGGGGCGTGAAGTCGCCAATCGTCGCGGTGACCGAAACCTTGTCCTTCGGCAGCAGGTCAACCATCGCCTGCGTGTCGGGGTTCAGCGAGTCGCGATACTTCGCCAGCCCAGACGGACGCTCTTCGAACTGCGCCGGTCCCATCTTGGCCGACCGAACGCTGTCCACGTTGGTCTCGATGGTCGTGATTCCGAAGACCCGAAGGCCTTCAAGCACCGCGTCAGCTAGCGTCATCGTATTCACGACGCGCACACTGGGGTCAACGTGGCCGCGCACCAGATTGGCCATGTAGTCACAGCCACGCACCTGAAGCGCCGTCGAGCCACCGCCGACGCCACGGGTGCCATCGATCCGCCCGATCAGCTGCAAGCGGTCGCCGAGGTAGATCTTGACTGGACGTAGCGGGGCGAATCGACGTCGCAAGTCACGAGCATCAGACGAGTAGACCGTGCACTGCCACGCGTCAGTCGGCACCAGGAACGATTCATCGATCCGGTACTCGGTAACCCTGTCCCAGGTGCTCCCGTCGTCTTCGAAGACGACCGTGAGTTTCTTGGACTTGTCTTCCTCTGTCTCAGCCATCGCGGCGGGGCAGTCGGATGACCGCGCCAGCCGGCACGATCGTCACGTTGGCCAGGTGCGGGTTGTGATGCAGAAGTTCGTCGACTTGAACGCCGTGCAGAACAGCAAGAGCCATGCGGCCCGTGTCCTGCATGATGCGAACCTGCCGGGACGGACGAGACGACCTGGCCACTGTTTGGCTCAACTGTCGCGCTGCAAGTTCGAGCCGGGAAGCGTCACGGCGGACTACTTCCAACTGAGGGTCACTGGCATTCGCGACGGCGGCACGGGTCTCTTGCAGCTGGATTGTTGCGTCCTGTAGCTGCGCTTGGGTGCGGTCCCGAACAGATGATGCACTGTCCGCCGCCGCCCGAGCCGCTTGCAGAATGTTGACTGTCGCTCGTTTGGCAGGCTCGTTGTAGTTGCGCTCTGCTTGGCGGTCTTGCTCGCTCAGTGCTGCGATGCGCTCAGACTCGAACCGCGACGGGGCCCCGAGCGCTGCACCGAAGTTGACTGCCGCCAGCGCCGCGCCGTTGAGCGTCTTGGCAACGTTCGCAAAGTCGCTGGGCTTGTCGTCTTCGTTCTCTGGTGCGTAGACGAACTCGGCGAGTACATCAACGCCGTCGTCTTTGGTGACTTCGAGCGATTCGGCGAACGAAACGCACTTGGCGCGCGTCAGACCATGGATCGGGTCGACGAGCTCGCCGGCAGAACGATCAAGGCAAGCTTCAAGGAAGCGCGGGTAAACCTCGACAAACAGACCTGACCAGCCGCGCCGCACGTACTCCCGAAACGGGATCGTGTAGCGGAACGTCGGGTTGTTGCGGCCGATCGACTCGATGAGCTGCTGGTCCCGGAAAATGTACCGGTGGCCCTGCTGTTCCTGGCCAAATCCGAAGTCGCGCGTGCCGGTGAATGGGAACTTGATCCCTCGCCAGGACGCGTCGGAGAGGCGGTCGAAAGTGGCACTCACCGGGGGCCCATTGGGGTGTAGCGGTTCTCGGCGACCGTGGCCGGGGCGCTGTTCTTCAGCTTCTCCGCTGCCTCGTTCAACCTGCGAGCGGTCTCATTGAACCTGGCTTCGCGCTCAGCCTGCATCTTGTCTGCTTCGGCTTGGTTGCGCTGGCCGTCCTGGATGACCTTCATCAAGTTGGCGAGGAAGCCCCCCTGGCCTTCCTGCGAGACTTCGTTGTTGAGCTTGTAGCCCTGGTACCCGGCTAGGGCGGTGGAGCCGACGGCCGCGGCGCCAAGCGCTCCAGTGGCCAAAGCGCCGCCTGCTGCGACCTTGGCGCCAACGGCCGTCAGGGCCCCGCCAACGGCGGTGCCAGCTGTACCCAGCGCCCCAGCAGCCGCAGCGCCACCGCGAGCAATGGCGCCGCCCGCACGGCCAAGGAAAGCCTTGCCGCCCGCGAGGAGGCCACCGCCAGCCGCAGCCGCTCCGGCAGTTCCAGCTGCAGCAGCCCCGCCGCCAGCCGCTGAAGCTGCAGCGGTCCCGATGCCGGCCGCGGCAAGCGCAGACGTGATGCCCTTGGTGATCAGGCTGCCAATCGCGGCGCTCGCGATTTCTTTGGTAATAAGCCCGCCAACAATGATCCCCATTCCGGTGAATGGGTTTTCCGCGAGCCAATCAGCGGCGTTGGCCGCAGCCGTTGCGAGGTCGGTTAGGTACGGCGTCAGGCGCCCCATCTGGTCAATGAGTGGTGGCAACTTCGGCAAAAGCTCGTCACCAAGCTTCTGGTTCAGCTTGTTCATCTCCGCAGCGAACTTCGCGCCCGGAGACTCAATCGCGAACCCAGCAGACTGGTTCACCTCGTCCTGGCCTAAAACCTGGCCGCGGAAGTCGGCGAAGTTCTGAAGCACAGCTTTGCGCCCAGCTTCTCCGCCGCCGGCCTCGTTGAACTTGTCCAGGTTGGGGACGAGTAGGGCCCGCGACTGCGCGCCGAACACGGTGAGCAGCTTCTCGAGATTGCCCCCGCTCGCCTTCATGGCGTCGGCCATGATCTCGTCCGCGCCGCGCATCTTGGTCTTGCTGGAGTCGGACCAGACGTTGACGCCGAGCTTGTCTGCCTTGGCGATGGCGTCAGAGCCAAAGTTCTTGACCGACGTAGCCGCATCCTCGGCAGACGTCGCTCCGCCCTGCGCTGCCATCTGGGCAAGCGCACCCATATCGGCCAGGTTCTTGGTGCGGTCGCCGGCGAACATGGCTGCAGAGCCGATGAGTTTGCCGCCCTGGGTCGCCAGGTCTGACGTCTCGATCTCGCCGAACTTCGCCTGGCCAGCAAAGACACGCGAGAGTTCAAGGGCCTGCTTGATAGCCTCTTCGGTCGTGGCGCCGCCGCGCTTCAGTGAACTGACCGCGCCGCCGTACGTGGCGCCCAGGTCTTCAATGCTGGAACCGGTGGCCAGTGCCAGGTTGTTGAGTTCTTCGAGCGACCCGATCGCCGTGTCGAAGTTGCCCGTCTTCGCCATGATGGTGCCGATGGCACCGGTCAGGGCTTCGGGGCTCGCGCCTGTGGTGTTCGCCAGTCGGTCAGTGATGTCCTTCGCCTGGCCATACAGCTGCTCACGCGAGCGACCGTCGCTAGGGCTGAAACCCTGGTTGGCGACCGTCCGCAGCGACTGGTCGACGCCTACGCGGTTGTAAACGGCATTGACAGCTAGGCCGGTTCCGAGAGCTGCAGCGGCCGCTCCGCCAGCAGCGAGCCGGCTCGCGACACGACCTGCTCCGGCCGTGATCTTGCCAGCGGCACTATCCCGCCACCGAGCGCCCTTCTTGGACAGGGCGTCATTGGCACGGGCCTGCTTGGCCGCAGAGCGTTCAGCTTCCCGGGCCGCAGCCTTTGCTGCCTGGATCTCCGCGTTCTTCTTGCGATCGATGCGGCGAAGGTCAGCCGCATGGTGCCGTGCCTTCTGCTGCTCCCAGTAACGGTTGATACGCTCAACCTCGCGCTGTTCAGCGCGAGCTGCGGCAGCTTTTGCGCGCTCCGCTACCCGGGCATTTGCAACCGTCGCTTTGCCTGCGGAACGCTCCGTGGCAACGCGAGCCTTGGCTCCCTCTCGCTCAAATACGGTCTGACGGCGCTGCGAAGCCTTCGCCTCGGTCTCGATGGACCGAAAGCAGCGCTTCAACTGCGAGTCGTCGCCGACGATCTGGTATTCAAGACGCATCGGGCGTCAGTCAGTCTTCAGGGTTGCGCCGGACGAACTCGCGCGCCTCATCAGCCGACAAGACTCGGTCCGTTGGCAGCGGCTCGCTGTTGGGCGATTCGATCAATCGCGCGACCGGCAGCTGCGAAAAGCCAGTAGTGCCACTCTCCGAGGTCGAGAGGGGCGACCCCGAAGAACTCGGCGAGCCGGAGTGGGTCAGGCTCTCCGGCGGGCGCCAGGACTGCGCCAAACGGGCCAGGTTGAAGATCAACGG
>CAZFPB010000031.1:3755-9684 GCA_964520985.1 uncultured Pseudobdellovibrionaceae bacterium | reverse complement strand
ATTAAATAGTACAGACGCTTAAAACATGATAAGTACAACGGGGCAGGTTCCGAATGCGGAAAGCATTGTGTGAGTTCACTAGGCTCATTTCCCTTTATGTTATTCAGTTTGTACATGCAGGTTCAAATCCTGCCCCATCCACCACGGCTGGCCTATGTAAATAGGCGTGTGGGTTGCAAGGAAATCAGCTATACCGAGCAAACGCGTGGGTATTAATCTCAACTTCTGATACGTATCCCTCCTATGGCGGAGAAATTTAGAGGTGACCAGTCCGGGAAAGTAGCGGACACTTTTTTGAAACCAATTATTAACTAAATCAATAAGCAAAAATGAAAGTATTTAAAAATTTCGAGGATGCCTTTACGGCAGCGGCTGAACAATTAGGCATGACAGACAGTAACGGCGATTTAATAAAAGCAACTGGCAAACCAATCTCACAGAAAGAATATGTAGAAAACAAGGAAAGGGAGTTGAGAGAAAAATTAGGGCGTTTCAAAACTAAAAAACAGCAATCATAACCTCGCTTATTGAACCCCGAAATCTTAGGACGTAGGGGCTATAACTAAACTAAATAAAAACTACAGAAAATGAAAGTTCACGCTGGAATACACTTTGCGAGTTTCGACAGCTTATCGGCTTTTAAATCCGAAAATCCGGGGTTCCCGGTGATAGCCGAAACTGGCAGATCTCTACTCATTGAAATAGACACTGCAAAGTTGGACATTCTTATTGTTGATGTGTTCAGCAATTACCATGTGCTAAAAGCAATAGAGATCCACCAACTATAAAATAAAAAAGCCCCGCAGTACAAGTGCGGAGCGATTAATAACTACTAAATAATTATTCTATGTCACAAAGTAAAGAAATGTTTACCGAATTACAAGCAACGGATGCAAATAGGCGTAACCCTGAATTTATGCACCACATAGAAATGCTGAAAAGCACACCTTCTGCTTCTGAATTAAGGCAGTCAGCACTTAATTCTTTCAACTCAACATTAGATGACCTGAACCTTACCACTCACATGCAGGCGGTATTAAGGGGCTATCTGCTAAACTATGCTGAATGTGAAAGGATTATCGCAGAGGACAGAATGAGGCAGCCGGTATATAATACTGACGCAGACCATGCCCTAATGATAGGCTGTAACGCTGAAAAGGTAATATCATGATAGAGGCAATATTATTCGGAGGCGCAGCCCTCATAGCAACCCATAAAGTACACAGTAAAGGCTTTCAAAATTCAAAGACTATGAAGCTATTTAAAATAACCAATCAGCTACCTGTTAACTGGTATGATGAAACAGACGGAGCTATTAACGACTGTACTACAGAAGCAGAACTGGATAAGCTGAAAGAAATGCTTTGGGAGCAGTACAAACAATACTGGATAACGAATAAAGAAAAGGCCGCTACGCTGTACCTGATAACCAAAGCAGGGTTAAGGGGCAAGTTTTTAAGGACTGGCAGCAGGAGTATTACTATAAAACAATTCAATAAATAATCATAAAAACCATCAATCATGGCAATTAATGCATCCGACAACGGTAAAAAAAGAGAATTAACGCCAGCAGGCGCATATCCAGCAAGATGTTATCAAATGATACATCTGGGGACAAACAAAGAAAACATTAACGGCGAGGATAAAATGTTAAATAAGGTTCGTATAAGTTGGGAGCTGCCAACAGAACTGAAAATATTTGACAGCGAAAAAGGGGAGCAGCCATTAATAATAAGCAAAGAATTTACATTATCGATGCATGAAAAAGCAACTCTCCGTAAAATGCTGGCGAGCTGGAGGGGTAAGGACTTTTCGGAAGATGAGTGTAAAGGCTTCGACATCACCAAGCTGCTGGGTGTGGTATGCATGATTAATGTTATACACAAGCAAAGCAAACAAGGCAATGAGTATGCAGACATTTCAAGTATTACGCCTCTGCCAAAAGGGTATGAATGTCCGCCTCAAATAAATAAAAATGTACTCTGGGAGTACGACAATCCAGATTTTGTCTTACTGGAAACCTTACCTGACTTTATAAAAGATAGGATAAAAACAAGTGAAGAATACGCAAAGCTGCAAGCCCCACAAGAGCAGCACATGAACGGCAACAGTGAACCAGATGACCTTCCTTTTTAATTTATAGACATGGCAACCCCTAAAGAGCAGCAACCAATAATAAGAAGCCACGATGCCAAAAATAACATCATACGGTATCATTTAAAGAATGAGAACCACATGCTACCCTCTTACACAAAACTAAAAATAGTAGATACTAAGGTAGCAATGATACTGGCAGATGGCACGATAAAATGGCTGCCTGATTTGAATAAGGGGTATGTACTGAAAGAAGCGAATAAATACGAACTGGTTTTTAAACTGAAAGACTAATGGCAAGAGATAACGCACCCGTACGCAATACATGCCCTCAAATAGATGAAGCGCAAGGCATGGCTAACAAAGCTATATCGGCAATGGATGCCGCTACAGACTGGCTAAAAGACTTAGTAAAAGCCTGTGAGGATTTGCGCAGAGAAAATGAGCAATTGCGGGAGTGGGGCAATGCTGAATATAATCGTGCTGAAGAAGCCGAGGGCGAACTAAGCGACTGTAAAGGAGAAGTTGAAAAACTGGAAGCCGATAACGATTATTTGAACAAGAGAATTGGCGAGTTGGAAAATGAATTGTCGTTATGAAGTTCACAGGTAAAATAGATGCTAACGGGGTGCTGGCAATGAACGGCAGGGAGTTGTTGACGGATTGGCTGCGCCAGCACCCTGAAAAGCACATTGAACTTGAAATAAAGGTACGCAGGAAGCAAAGAAGCACTCAACAGAATAAATATTACTGGCCTGTGGTGGTAGGGATGGTTTGTGAGGCTTTACGACACTTAGGGCATGATGTGGATGAACAGGAAACGCACGAGTTATTAAAATCAAAGTTCAACAGCGAAAAGATAGTGAATGACGAAACGGGCGAAGTTTTAGAGATACCCAAAAGCACCGCAAGGTTAAACACAGTTGAGATGATGGATTACATAGCTAAGATACAAATGTGGGCTGCGGAGTTTTTAAATATAGTGATACCCGACCCTGACACGCAGGTAGTACTATTCTCGGCGACACAATCAATAACCAATCAATCATTATAGCCCAACAGGGTTAAAAAATAAGAATTATGAGTACAGATAAATATCAGTTTTTGGGAACGCCCGCACCGTGGGTTCTTTCTGGGAAGCAAGAAGATGCAATAATAGCTCCCCATGTAGATTCTAACACATCGGAATATTACGGTGGGTTCTTGATATGCGAAAGCGTTACAAAACCCAATAGACACCTTATAGCAGCCTCAACCAATTTGCTAACTGCCTCGGTAAACGCACTTGATTTAGTCGAAAGGCTTTACAGGGTAAATGAACTTGATTATGATGATTATATAATCCATTCAGGAGAACTAAAAGCCGCCATCCACAAAGCCTTAAACATAATTGATTAACCGTAAAAAGAAAGAAGATGAAGAAAACAATGTTTCACGAACACGTTAGCAAATGGATTGACAGTAGTCAAAGTGATATTCATCTGGAGTGGGTAAGGAGGTTTGTTAACAACCATTTCTACGACAAGGTAACTAAAGAGGCTCTAAACGGGCAGATTGATTTAAAGATAACTCAAATTACCGCCTCTGCCTTAGACCATTCACGATACGATTTTGAATAGATATGTGTAAGCTCTGGAACTGCTTAAGCAACGATTGCCACCATTGCCTACATCAAGCAGAACGGGCAAAAAAGAAGCCCCTAAAACGCACCCCACTAAAGAAAAAGGAGTACAAGATAAAGCGGGAGAGCAGCAAGCGGGCGAAACAGAACAGAGAATATAGCAAACAGCGAAAGAGAATATTAGCGAGAAGACCGATTTGTGAGTGTGGCAGGGTAGATGAAAACGGGAAAGTGTGTGATAGACCTGCCACGACAATACATCACCCCGGCGGGCGCATAGGTGAACTACTGAATGATGAGGATAATATGATACCAATGGCATTACCCTGTCACCAATGGGTTGAATTACACCCTTTAGAAGCAAAAGAATTAGGATTAAGTAAATCACGATTAAAAAACAATAACATGAGTAAGATTATTGAAATGGATTCAATGTGTGGTAACACTATTGAGAATTGTATAAAAGAAGCTAAGGCAATGGCTATAGAACAAGGTGCAACCGTCTGGTTCATGTTCAATGGCCGAAAAGTAACAGTTAATAACACAACGAATATCCCCAATCTTTTACGGGATTACAGTACCTCATGGATTTTAGACTGGAAATCTATCGGCCCCGATTGCGTAGAAACATACTCTGCGGAAGTAAAAAAAGAAATAACGATAGCTGAAGCAAGGCTGAAAGCCGAAAGCGAAAAACGGGAGGAAGAAAGAAGGCAAAAAGATGCGCAGCAAAAAGCAGAATTGGCAGCGCTGATTGACGGTATAGAACTACAGCTAACTAACGCTGACGAATACAATAAAGGTAAGTCTGTTAATGCCGATGATAGCTACGGGTCTGCAATTTACATTTTCGCTGAACAATGGGGCAAGCTAATGCAAGTTGAAATCTCCAAAGGGAATAAACTTATTGACGTTGCCAGCGAAACATCATACAAAGCCGATACAGTTGGGTTAACAGGCTTCATGTATGGTTGTGCCGTACAAATACTTTCACAGTGCTGGATTTACGGGGACGAGCTTAGAAAGTGGCATAATAAAGAATATGGTGTAACTGAAGATGTTGAAGGTGTAGTAAACCCCGCTATCCTAACTATTGGCAAAAAGGTTTGAGCCTGCGCCGTAACGTAGAAATAGAAAAAAGAAAGTAAAAGCAGATTAGCAAAATGAGGCAGAGACATAAAAAACAGTTTTGGACACCAGAGGAGGACGCAGCGTTAAGGACGTTGTTCCCTGACAACAAGACCGAATTGGTGGCCGCTTTATTTAGTAGGAGATATAGTCAAGTGGCAAACCATGCGCACTATTTGAAAATAAGTAAATCGTCTGAATACCAATTACTGCATAAGGATGAGTCTAAAAAGAATGTGATTGCCGCCGGGGTAAGTAATAGATTTAAAAAAGGGGATGCGCCGGTAAATAAGGGCAAGAAGTTGCAAGACTTCATGACCGAGCAGGGGATAGAAAATAGCAAGTCCACCCGGTTCAAAAAAGGCAATGCCCCACACAATACAAGGTCTGATGGTGAAATATCCATCAGGTACGATAAAAAAGGCCGCGCTTATCAGTACATAAGGGTATCGCTTGCAAAATGGGTAATGCTTCATGTACATGTTTGGCAGCAAGCCAATGGCGAAGTGCCGGCAGGTTCAATAATAGTTTTCAAAGACAAAAACACCATGAATACAGACCTATCAAATTTAGAGTGCATAACAAAGGCTGAAAACATGGCACGGAATACAATACACCGCTACCCGGAAGAAATTGTAAGCGCAGTAAGAACAATCGGCGTTTTGAATAGAAAAATAAACACAATCAATAAGAATTTATGAAAAACAAGATATCGGATTTACGCAACCACATGTTTGCCGCCCTTGAAAGGCTGGGGGACGAAAATATGACCCCGGAACAACTGGCAATGGAAGTATCACGGAGCAAATCAATTTCAGATTTAGGAAAGGTGATAGTAGAAAGTGCAAAGACTGAATTACTACACGCCAAGCTGGTAGGCAAAAAGGACAATTTGGACAATCAATTTATGGATGAGGATATAACAGAAGCTAAAGAGATTGAGCGACCTAAAGCGGAGTACAGTAATACCACCCGGCAAACGTTGATTGAGAAACACGCCCCGGAAGAACAGCAAGTCGCTTAACACACCCTCCCTACAGTTAGCATATAAGATAAAATAAAAACAGATAACAACTAAAAACGTAA
>CAZFPB010000031.1:0-3655 GCA_964520985.1 uncultured Pseudobdellovibrionaceae bacterium | reverse complement strand
GCATGACCCTCAAAACAGACAAATACAGGATGGTAGATAAGAAGCAGAAGTTACTTGCTCCAAAGGGTGCTACTGTAAATCTAATAGCATGGCACGGAAACACCGCAATAGTGGAGTACAACGGTGAAAGGTTTAGTGTAAATGAAGAACATTTAATAATTGATAAAGAAGCAAAATGAAACCACGGACAATAGTAGAACTTAAAAAGCCGGTACGGGATGTTTACCCACCATTATTTGTATCTATTGGCATGAAGCCCCATATACTAATTGAATGGGTTGCTTTTAACATATCTGCTTCAGAAAATCTTTCTATTAAGGTGGCTGCTAATCACTATTTCACCATTTACATACTTAGCAAATACATGTCTCATGAGGCTGTTTCTGAAATACTAAGCATTCATTATGATGCGGTACAGGAAAGTATAGATATTTCGCTCTATGCTATGAGAATAGACCCTTCTAAGAATATTATGGTTTTCGGGATAATAGCCCGTATAAACAACGAGATAACTATTAAAAAACTGACAGCATGACCCAGAACGAAGCAATACTAAAAGACCTGCTGGAAGGCAAGAGGATAACCAGCCTTGAGGCGTGGGTGATGTACGGGTGTTCGGCACTCAACAGTAGAATTTCAAACCTACGCCACGACATGAACATCCCCGTATCAGATGTATGGATAAATGTAGTAGGTAAAGACGGAGAAGTCAAGCACGTAAAGCAATACTTCATAACAGAAGAAGATATTAATAAAATAAACCAATCTAAAAAAGCAGCGTAATGAAATTAGAAAATCAGGTAATAACAATAGAACAAGCCCATAAGCTTGAAGAATTAGGCGTAAATGCGCCATCTGCCTTTTATTGGCGGTATCCTACTAATAAATGGATTGTAGAACCTAAAGGATATTTCCATGAGGAAGAGGAAGGTGTTGAATGGCTACCTGCCTATACAGTAGCAGAACTGGGGGTAATGGTCCCGAATATGGTTTTGCTGGGGTATAAAGCAGATGACTTTTTCGACGAATACATGAAAGACGTACCCGATAATGAGCGTGAAGGCAAATTTTGGTCTCTACTGTTCACTCCTGAATTTTTAGCTGGCCTGTTAATATGGCTACTGGAAAACAACCACACCACCCCCGAAGAAGTAAACAACCGTTTAACAAAATAAAAAATAGATAGTATGAACACAGAATACAATGAAAAGCTAAAGGCAATTATGAAGAAGCATAATACAGAAGTATGGAATAACGCTTGCGAACACGACCCCGCGTATGCGGACGCACAAAAGCAGCAGTTTGGCGAGTTGCTGTACGGCGAACCGAAACGGGTCAGGCAAAATAAACCTAAAAAGCCTTTTCAATTAGGCTCTTGCAGGTCGAAATAACCACAGTTTTTACCCCCTATCACCTCCAACCAAACACAACAACGAGAGAATAATGGCAAAGAGATATACAGATACGGATAAATGGAAAAAGGACTTTATGAAGTCATTGCCAATAGAGTATAAGACATTCTTCCTATACCTATGCGATGAGTGTGACCACGCCGGTATATGGCATGTCGAAATGGAAATAGTAGCAGCAAGATTGGGTGCAAGCCTGTCAAAAGAAAAGGCTCTGAAACTTTACAAAGGCAGAGTGTTTGAATTTGACAACGGAACAAAATGGCTTGTATTGGATTTTATCATTTTCCAGTACGGGGTGCTAAAAGAAGCAAACAAGGTTCACGCTTCGGTATTAGATAGATTGAATAAATATAATTTATTAGGAACAATTAAGGGGCTTCCAAGCTCCTTGCAAGGAGCTAAGGATAATGATAAAGATAATGATAATGATATTGTAATAGGGGGTGTGGGGGATTTTTCAAGTAGCATGCCGGTTAAGAAACCAGTCTTTGAAGATGTACACGCCCTGTTTGTCAGGAACGGCAAAACAGAAGCAGAGGCCAGAACCTTTTACAACCACTACGAAGGGTTGGGATGGATGAAGGGCATAACCCCGATACTCAACTGGACATCCATAGCAAACAATTGGATAGCAAACCCACTACCAGGCAGAAATCAATCTGCCACACCAATAAAAACAACAGACACTAACGAATGGTCAAAACTCGCAAAAGATGGCACTAAACATTAAAAAGGAATTTGGCAACAGCCGGCAGCGCAAGCCTGATATATCTACCCTTGTATTTGGCAAGATACCACCGCAGGCCCCAGAACTGGAAGAGGCAATACTTGGCGCAATCATGAACCAAAGGGATGCAATAGAAACCTCTATGACCGTATTAACAACTGGTGATATGTTTTACAACCCAGCCAATCAGAAAATATACGCCGCTATGATGAGGCTTTATACCAAAGGGTCTGTGATTGACTTACTTACCGTGCAGGATGAATTAAGGAAAACTGATGAACTGGAGGTAGTAGGGGGCGCATATTACCTAAGCACGCTAACAGCAAACGTTGTAAATGGTGCGCATGTTGAACACCATGCTAAGATAGTTTACCAAATGCACGTAAAGAGGGAAACCATCAGGATATGTGGAGAAGCTATTAGCGAGGCGTATGAGGACACGACAGACCCATTTGATACATCTGGGTTAGCCAGCACCCAATTAGCCGCTCTTGGGGATGTAGCAGCCGGGGATTACCCTGTTTCGATAGAACAGATAGCAGTAGATGAAATAATGGACATGGAGCAAAAAAGAGAATCGGGAATAAATACAGGTGGGGTGACGTCTGGATTCCCAACACTGGATAAGTTGACAGGGGGGTGGCAGAAAACGGATTTAATCATATTAGCAGCCCGGCCGGCAGTAGGTAAAACAGCTTTTGTAATCAATCTATCGCTGAATGCCGGAAATTCAGTAGGGGAAACTTCGCACGTTGCTTTCTTCTCCCTGGAAATGTCAAAATCGCAAATCGGTAAAAGGACATTGGCGGCATCTTCAGGCATACCGCTTGAAAAGATATACCGTAATGTGTTGGGTTTAACAGATGATGATATAAGTATCCTTTCCCAAACCACCAATATTTTGAGCAAGTGCAGGTTGTACATAAACGACCGGCCCGGGATAACGCCAATGTATGTAAAGCGTGTAGCGAAAGACCTGAAAAAGAAAAAAGGACTAAGTATGATTGTGATAGACTACCTGCAAATCATGCGCCCGTCTGTAAAAGAAGGCAGCAGGGAAAGAGAAGTAGCCAGTATCACGGGTGACTTAAAGGCCATCGCAAAAGAACTGGAAGTGCCAATAATAGCACTTTGCCAGCTGAACAGGGAAGCCAACGGAGAGCCGGATTTGCCAAACTTACGGGAAAGCGGCGCTATTGAGCAGGATGCAGATGTAGTATCATTCCTGTACGCCCCCGATGCAAACGAGCCTGAACAAATAGTATTCAAGATAGGGAAGCATAGGAACGGGGCCTGCGATAAAGTGCCATTCAGGTTTGATAAAGCACATCAGAAGTTTTACGACATAAATGCACCAATGGAATATTTTAATCCACGAGCAGGTATAGCAAGCAGGGATTTTACAAACAATTCAAAACCATATAAAGATTAAAAAATGAGCTACGAGATTACAGGAAAAATAGTACAGATAGGCCAGACCCAACAAGTAAGTGACAGGTTTAAGAAGCGGGAATTT
>CAZFPB010000030.1:0-9835 GCA_964520985.1 uncultured Pseudobdellovibrionaceae bacterium | reverse complement strand
CCCACTCTTCGAGGTCGACGGGCTTCGGGTAGTTGTGTGCGAGGAGAGCGGTCTGGCCGCCGGCGAGCTTGAAGTCGCGAAGGATCTCGCCCGCTTCAGCCATGGAGTAGCCGGGCCGTGGAGGGTTGAGGCCCTGGTGGGCAAGACGCATGAAGTACGCGGTTACGTGGTGGGCGTTGGCCTGGGCGACCATCGTCTTGGCGCGTTCCTTGAAGCGGACTTTCGCTTCGAAGTTCGGGCGGGCTCCGGTCTGGTGGCACAGCTCCAGGGCCTCGACGTAGAGGAGCGGACGGACCCGTGAGCGCCGAGTGAGACCTCGGCGTTTGGTCTGGCGCAGCCGCACATAGTCGGCGCGCTTCCACGATTCTGCGGGCCTGTCGAGTTCGGCGTCAGTGAGGCGCCGGCGCTTGCGACCTTCTTGGATGTACAGCCAGCCGCCGCGGCGCAGGTCTCGCCAGTGTCCGAGTGCCACGCCGTCGAGCAGGCGGATCAGGTTCAGGTCAACATCGGGAGATCCACCTCTGCGACCCCTGACGCCCGCTTTGGTGATGGCCCACTTGGAGTCACCGAGCCAGTAGGGATCCATGTGCAGGCGGTTCGTGTGTGCCGGGATCGGGGTGGCGCGCCAGACGCTCACGACGCAGCCCTTGGAATCGGAATCGGGTGCGGGTAGTCGGGCAGTGTGACCGGGGAGAGGTGCGCAACGACGAACGTGGAGTCCGGGATCAGCGCGATCTGCACGTAGATGACCTGGCCGTCCGCCCGCAATGCTCGCAGCGACCTACCCAGTGCCATCGGCCGCGCAGTCGGGTCCTTCCAGAACGCATCCCAGTTGAACCGGTGACCCTTCCGGTCCTCGGGTACCAGCAGCGACTCCAACGACTGCCCGATCAACTGTCCTGGGGCGCACCCGAACAGCAGATGCACCGCGTTGTTCGCGTGCCGGATCGTCATCGAGTCCCGGTTCACGGTGAGCGCTGGCTGTGCGGACAGGGCCACCGTCACCGAGGTCGAGAACTCCAGCTGTTTGGCGGCGTTGACGTTCGCGTCGCTGCGGAGCATCTCCAGCTGGTTGACGACGTCGGCCATTGACGCCTTGCGCTTCTTTGGCTCGCCGCCGTCGTCGCCGGTCCCGGAGAAGTGCCGCAGGGCGGCTGCGATGCTCAGGAGGATGAAGCCGATCGCGCTGCCGATGAGCTCGGGGTCCCGCATCAGGCGACCTGCCGCACCTGCATCAACGCGACTTGCGACGCGTCTGGGGTCGAGTGGGCCAGGCCGGGCAGGTTCATCATGCCTCCAAGCGGTAGGTGAGATCGGTCATCGCCTGCAGATGCCTATTCGCCGACCAACGCGACGGACAGGTTGTTCATGTAGGTCTGGCTGACGTCCAGAGCCCAACCTGTGCCGACATTTGCTGCGATTCCGACGACCTGCCCCGCGGTGGCGTAGACGGTTGCGCTGACGGTCAGGGTGGTGAAGTTGGATGTGTCCTGGGCGGAGGCGACCGTGTTGGCGTGTACGAAGGTGCTCAGGGTTCCTGGAGTGCTTCCGACGCCAGCGAACACAATGCGCCGTGCCGATGCAGTAGATGCCGCGAAGGTGACGCACCCGTTGACCTGGTACCAGCCGTCGCGCGGGACGGTGATAGTCCCCGAGTCGAGCGCCATTCCGCCGGTCCCGGTGTAGCGGACGACGTTCATGAGAATTTCTGTGGTGATGCCCGACGTCAACGACTGGGCTGATGTCTTGTAGACGCTGATGGCTGGAGGACCTGGCGTACTCGTTCCATCCCAGACCATCAGGACACCGCCAATGTGAGGATGTCGCCGAGGTTGCGAGCGGCTAGCTGGGTCGGTGCCAACTGGATGGTGTCTGCGCCGTCTTCGTACTCGGTCTTCCCGATGACCCAGTCGAAGTACGGCACGATCAGGCCCTGCTCGTTGGTGACGCCGAATGTGCGGACCAGGTCGCCGGCCTTGACGAACGGCAGGAATGCAGGCTGCCCGCCAGGGGTTGTGAGTTGAAGCCTTGAAGGGTTCACGGCATCGGTCCAGGCGTATCGAGCCTTTCCCTTTGCGAGCATCCCGTTGCCCACGCTGGTGGCCTTGCCTGAGGTGATGACGCCGAGGCTGGTCAGGTCTACAGGGACGGCCTTGCGACGCTGGGCCGAAGCGAGCGGATCCGAGACGTGCACTGTCGCGAAGGTTGTCGCGCCGCTCCTGTAGCGCAGGTACAGGTCTGAGGCGTAGTCGTCATCGGCTAGGCCGATGCGAGCAGAGCCGGGCGTCATGAACCAAGTCGGAGTCGTTGGATCGACGGCGGCGACCACGCGACCGTCGCTATCGACGCGCCACCGTTTGCTCTCGCTGGTCGCCCATGCGTCGAGGAGGTCGCCCACGTAGTTCACCGCGTCGGTGGCATTGGTCTGGGCGTAGGGGCCCGCAGACAACGACACTGGACGGGTGCCGTTGAATCCATCGGCAATGGCCTGGTCGACCGCAACGTCTGGGGTGGAGGTCGTGTTACCGCCGGAGTCCAGGCACAAGTGTGCGGTACGGAGTTCGTCGTCGAGCCCGATGGCTGTGAAGTCCCAGCCGTCCTCTGTGACATTCGGCTGCGACAGCTTCGCGTAGCCGAGCGACCCAGGACCTGATTTGAGTTGCACCAGGGCGCCTGTCCGCAGTGCCGGGTGAGAGAAGGTGTCCGGCAGCGGCATCCGCCATGAGATTTCCTCGAGTCCGCCGTCCGCGACCGTCGACCACTTCAGCTCGCCGTAAGGGCCGATGGTGAACAGCCAGCGCCCGCCGACGATGAGTTCGGTAGGCATTAGGCCACCACGTGGGTGTGTGAGCGCCGGTAGTGCGACAGGGTCACAGCGGCGGCGGTTGAGTTGGTCGTGACCGTGAAGATGTTCATCGAGGTCGGCTCGAACTCATGCGTCTGTGCGGAGACGAGTTCGGCGAGGCCGGCGTGGTACTGGTCCGATCGATCGGAACTGAATCCGAGGTAGACGCTCCGGACAGGGGATGCAAGGCTCGGGGCGTCCAGCCACAGCCGGTTTGCCGACCCGCCAGCTGCAGCGGCGGCAGAACCACACGCGACCTGGGTCAGGCGCCCGGCCTCGACGTTGAACAGCCATGCTTCATCGATCGTGACGCCAGCCCCTGCGGTCAGCTCGATCCGAACGAGGCCCGAGGTTCCGATCTTCTTCGGAGGCAGGACCATGGAGGCGACCGTGACGATCGAGTACACGCCAGCCGTAAGCGTGACCGAGGCGGTCCCGCTCTGCGAGTCACCGAGGTTCGTCGAACCCATCCGAGACTTCGCGGCCCACGTCAGGGTGCGTGCGCCAGATGATGCGTGCTTGACCCGCGCGAGCAGTTGATAGCCACCGGGGAGCAAGCCCGTCTCGGGAACATCGAAGGTGTGCAAGACCGAGGCATCACTCGTGAACCCCGAGACCGTTGTCGAGTCACCGGTCGGGGCATTGCCCGAAGTTAGGAACTGGCGAAGGTTCGGCTGCACGAGTCCGGCAACGGTCGGGCACGTGTAGACAAGGACATCGCCGAGTGAGTTCGCAGCATCCGCGAGCGCAAGATTTCCCTGTGTGCGCGCCGAGCCAGCGATAGGAAGTGTGCGGGCTAGCTGCCGGTTTGTGGCCTGCGTGCCTAGGAAGTTTGAGCGGGACAAGTCATCGACGTCGATGCGTCCGGTGCTGCCCGCGTTGGTGGAGATGAAGGTCGCCATGGCAGAGAACGACGTCATCGTTGTACCGAGCCCGTAGCCAGTCGTGTCAAGCCAGTACGTCGAGCCTTCTTGGACCGCGACCGGGATGGCGGTCCCGTTGACCATGAACGTCAGTGCGGCCAGATTCGCCTGAGTCTGCGTAGTCGTCACAACCACGCGGATATAGGGCGTGGTCGAGATGGACGCACTCAGGCTCGACCTGGTCACCTTCGGAGTGAAGGTGCCACTACTCGAGGCGTAGCCGGCGAGCTGTGCGAACACCTTTCCGCCAGAGGTTCCTGAGGTCAAGGTGCCACTGGGGGGGCCGGGGTAGAACCCACATGTTGCAGCCCAGTTCGTGAAGCTGCTACACGTGTCGATTGAGGTAATCGTCTGCGTGCCAGTTGGGGCCGGGACTGTAACCGTCGTCAGATCCTGCGCCCGAGCGAACGGGAGAGCCTGGATCCGCAGCGTGTAGATCCGCTCCAACCGCAGTTCGGCAAGGTCGTCCATTGAGTGCTCAAGGTTCGACATCACTACGTCAAAAACGCACGGCTGCCCAGCAGCATCTGGAGGAGTCCAGATCAGCGTGTTAGGTCCACCAGTCTCCAGCACCAGTGCTTGCTCTGCGATGGCTAGCTTGTTCGCATCCGCGCCGGTGATCCGGATTCGGATGAGCATGTCGTCACGGTTGTCGTACCCGTTCAGCGCGAGCAGAGCACCGTCCTGCAGCCAGGAGATGATCTTCTGCTCGATCGGGACAGGGTTGCCGTAGTCGGTCTCGTCGGCCAGCGCCTCGAACTTGTACCCGTTTGCAGTCAACTCGGCGGCTGTGCCGATGAGATTGATGGCGCCGAACGTCAGAGCGTGCACTAGTTCCCCCTTCTCGGCCGCTTCGGGCCGGCACCATTGATAGCCCTCGCGACCTCACGGCCGGTGGCGTGCGGATTCTTGGTGAGTAGTCGCTCAACCCTGTTGATCGCCGCAGTGAACTTTTTAGACTCGGCGAGCTGGCGGTTCAACGCAGCCAACTGGGAGGGTGACGCGACCGCCGAGCCCGCTGCGTTACCGACCGAAACCAGGCCCCGCTCGCGCTGGTTGTACAGCGACTCGTAACGATCCACAGTCGCCTGAGAAGCGTTGGCGAGGCCCTGGATGTCGGCCAAGCTTCCACTAGTCAGCAGTTCTGCCAGTGCGCCGCCATCGAGGTGCTTCTTCATCAGTGCAGCAATGGCAGCCTTCTCGGCGTTGATGTTGGAGATATCGCCGGTCAGCGTCGAGAACAGGTCACCAGTGCCTGCGTTCGCACGGTCTGCTGCCGACATCCATACCGACGCATCGGACTTCCCGAACAGATCCGATCGCAGGTTGCCGCGCACCGCACTGCTAGTCGAGTCGCGCAGGTCGATTAGGTTCTGTCGCTGGTCGGTCTCACTTTTGACAGTCTGACGCGACTTCTCCAGCGCCAGCGTCCACTGCCGCAGCGTGGCCGGGTACTTGAGATCCAGGTCGTTGCGGATGTAGTTGCCGAGACCGGACCCGCCGCCAATCGCTCCGCCGTTGGCGTACTTCGGCACCCGAAGGTTGTTCACGTCATCCATGAACGCCAGGCCGTAGTAGTCGACCGCTGCCGCCCGTTGCATGAACTCGCCAGCACTGGCTCGGATCAGGACACTATCGGAGGTCTTCGTGCCCGGCCCGTCGATCCGGCCACCAGCAGCCTTGCCCTTCAGAGTCAGCGGGTTTCCATCGTGGTCGGGCGTACCGTCTGCGTTCTTCGGCGTCGAAAGGCTCGGCTTGCCCTTCAGGAGACTACCGAGATCGAACCCGCCGACCCGGCTCAGAAGGCCGAGCAGGTTATTGAGCTTCTGGACAGCAGCGGCCGTGTTCACGTCAACGTTCTTGGCCGGAACCTTGAAAGCGACGTAATCGGCGATAGCCCGCTGCCCGCGAGCCCACGCCCGGTTCGCACGCCGGATCTCTGCGTCCGTCCCGTCTGCGAGCTGCTTCATTCGCAGAGCGCCCGCAGGCCCAGCCGCTTCTAGTTCGGCGATCAGACCTTCGCGCAGACCCCGCTTGCCAGCGGTGCGGGCGTTCGCCGTGAAGTCCTCCAGCGCCTTCGCCTGGTCGCGAAGGTCCTGGGTCCACTGGGCGAGGCTGACCTTACTATCGTCGAGCGAATCACCAAGGCCGAAAAAACTCTCCCCGGTCTTTATAGCTTCCTCGTGAAGCTTCTCCAGATCCTTTGCGCTCATCTGGATCTTCGCTGCGGCTATCTCCGCCTTTGTGCCCAGCATCTCGGTTCCGTCAGCGAGTTTGACCGTCTGCGTCGCAGTCGAGCCCAGCACATCGCCACTCGCGTCGATGATGTTGTTCAGGTCTTTATTGGCGTCGTATGCCTTATCCGCGCCCGCGGTGAAGAAGGGCAGGACGTTGCCAGCAAGCGAGTTAACCGCGGCGCCCACGCCATGCGAATGCTCAGCAAGATCATCGAGAACCTTCTGGACATACTCGCCAGAGGTGCCGCTATCGAGCAGCTCCTGAGACAGGCGACCAATGTCGATGCCCAAGTCGCTCGCGTACTTGCCGACATTCGAGGCCGAGAGGGCATCATTCAAATCCTGGAATGACTTAACCGTTGCGTCACTGGCAGCTCTAGAGCGAGACCGTGAATCAAGCAGCGAAAGGCTGTCCAATAGAGTCCCGAGTCCAATAGCGGTGCTCGCTCCGACTACACCCAGACTAGACAGAGCGGCCCTGGTAGTGCCTGCCTGGAGTCCGAGCGCGGCGAGTGCTCCCTTTGCCGCAGCAATGCCACCAACTACCTTGCTTCCGAACCACAGACCGCCACCCGTGATGGCCGTGATCGCCAGCAGCCCAGTCGCAACATTCTTAGCCGGACCAGGAATCGCATTCAGACCGTTCACCACATCAGTGGTGCCCTGGGCAAGCTTGCGAAGAGGCCCCTGAGAACCATCACCAGCACCGATCAGGGCGGTCTCGAGCGAGCCCTTCAACTGCTCCAGGTCACCCTTGAGGTTGTCGAGCTTCCGTGCGGCCGTGTCCGCGGCGTAGCCGTCAGCGTCAACCGCTGCGGTCCACTTCTTAACGGCCTCAGCGCCCCCGGCGTACAGGATGCGGGCCGTGGTGATCTGCTCGTTACCGAAGATCCGACCGAGTGCCTGGTCGCGTTCTTCGGCACCGAGGGAACCGAACGCCGTTTGCAACTGTCCGGCCACACCAGAAAGACCAACGAACTGACCCTGAGCGTCGTACAGGGTGATGTTGTACTTCTTCATCTCCGCCGCAGCCATCTGCGACGGGGAAGTGAGCGCGGTCAGCATGCCCCGCAGGGATGTGCCAGCCTGCTCTCCAAGAATGCCTTGCGCCGCGAGCTCGGCGATCGTGCCGGAGGTCTCCTCGATGGAGATGCCCATTTGGTGCGCGACCGGGCCGACATACTTCAACGCAGCAGCCATGTCGGTCACTTCGCCCTGCGCCTTACCGGCACCAGCAGCAAGAAGGTCCGCGACATGGGACGCCTGGTCGCCACCCAGCCCGAACTGGTTCAACGCAGTCGCAGCGATATCCGCCGCCTGCGCGACATCAAGTTCGCCAGCAGACGCCAGCGACAGCGAAGCGCTCAGCGCACCGCCGAGGATGTCCTTGGTCGAGACCCCAGCCTTCGCCAACGCAGTGATCGCATCCGCCGCTTCACCCGCCGAGAAGACGGTGTCGGCGCCGGCCTTGATCGCAGCCGCGCGCAGCAACCCCATGTTCTGGGCCGTCTCGTGCGTTGCCGCGTCGATCCGCGACATGGCCTGCTCGAAGTTCGCCGACGCCAGGACCGCAGCACCGAGGCCAGCGGCAGCGACCAGGCCGACCTTCCCGGCGCCACGACCCAGGGTGTCAAGCCCCTGGCGCATCTTCGCGCCATTGCGGTCCAGTGCGGTCAACTTCACGCCGAGGTCGTTGACGCCGCGGCCCATGGTCGTGAGACCAGCAGCGAACTGGGCGAAGTTGGCCCTGAAGGCGTAGGAGACGACGCGATCCGTCACGATTCACCGCCCCCTGGGAGTAAGTTGTTCGACATGGCAGAACGGACGGGCCGTGAGGTCATCAAGGAAGCCCTTGGATGGGCGTGCCTCGGACTGGGTGGAGTGATCATTGGTGTTCTCGTCAAGGCCAGCGGCCACGACATTGGAGCGCCGATCATGGGACTCAGCGCCGCACTCGTCGCGCTCTGTGTCGTGACGGTCGGCTACGAACTGATCCGCCGGGACTAGTCCGGACGCAGGAACCCAAGCGACTTCTCGCCAAGGAAGTCGTCCTCGGGGTTCTCCTCAGACTCAGCGAGGTACATCGACACGCCGTCCGTGAAGTGGAACGGCGTCAGACGACTCGGCTTCTCCTGCCAGATCGTCTCGGTGCCGTCGTGATACGGAGCCTTCTCGTGCAGCAGCGCATACAGGCGCTTCGCTGCCTCGAGCTGTGCGGTAGGCCAGCAGATCCGTCGCTGTGGATACCAGGCTCGCTCATCGTCACCACACTCCGACCTCGGGCCACCATGGAACCGGCAGATCGAACGGTCTGACTCCCACTTCGCGATCCAGTCGTCCTGCTCGTACTCAGGCAGCGAGTAGAACTGGTCCCGCGAGATGCCGATCCGTTCGGCAATCTCTAGATCGCGTTGGAAGTGGGGGTGAGAGGCAGCAGCTCTTTTGGGGCCGGCGCGCCGCCGAAGTTCAGGCTGTACGCCTCACGGGACAGCTTGTCGAACCACCGTGAACCTAGGCTCTCGATGAACTCGTCTCGCTCGACGTCCGTACTGAAGATCGGCGAGGCGATGCAGGCGTCCAACAAGGCGTCACTGAGCATGTCCGTGTTCGCGCCCAGGATCTCGTCGGCCTCGTTGCCCTCACGAACCGGGCACGCCTCGATCAGCTCTCGGCGCTTCTTGCGTCCGATCTCGCGGAGCACGACCTTCTTGGCGCGTGTCTTCGCATCCGCAAGCGCCGTGTTGTACTGCTCGACCGCAGCCGTGTACGCGTCCGGCTCGCCCAAGGTTCGGGTCTTCGTGGGCGCGTCCTTGGCCTGCTTGACCTTCTCCTCGAGCTCGTCGAGGAGTGCCAGGTCGTCGCCGTCGTAGATGAAATGCGTCCCCAGAGTGGGGTTGCGGTGTGCATTGGTCATGACGTACTCCTGCCGGGTGCCGGGAGAGACCCGCCACCAGTCCCGGCGACTGATGGCGGGTCGAACGGGTTACGCGACGGCGACGTTGTAGACCGGGTCGCCGGTCACGGCGACGCCGGACTTGAAGATGTAGACGCCCTCAGCGGTCTGGGCCGACTGGTCGGTAATCGCCGGACTGATCGTGACCGGCGCGTTGTCGACGAACTCGCCGACCGTCGCGGTGTCGGCCGCCGAGTTGGCCTTGTTCTGCCGGCGCACCATGTAGCCGGTGAAGCCGTTGCGGAGGAACTCGAACGCCTTCTTGTCGTTCGCGCCGACTGCAGCCTGCGGGTCAAAGATCCCGACGATGTCCGCACCCTGGGTGGTCGAGGGAAGCAGCACTTCCGGTTGGGTGCTGGCGCAGAGCAGCCGCGGAGCCTGGCCCTTGTTGAACTGGACGGTCCAGCCCACATTCTCCTCGGTGAGGAAGCACGTGATGTAGAGCCCGCTGACGGACTCGATCTGGACCTTGGTCGGCACGAGCGGCGTCAAGGTCGGAACGAGCCAGAACGAGGTCATCTTGAGCGCGGACTTGATACCCGGCGTGATCGGTGTGGCCATGGTCAGTTACTCCTTCGTGGGTCGGCCGACGTTTGGCCGTTCTCGTCGCCGGAACTACCTGTTCCGGTCGCCTGGTTTCGCCGCCGCTCCTGAACGGAGCCCGGCAGCGGGGTGCCCTTCGGCAGGTTCTGCTTCGACGGGGCTGGGCGCCCGTCAGGACCGAACGGGTCCTTGTCGATGACGTAGGCGTCGAGCCCGAGAGCTTCGACCTTCGCTGTGTCGTAGGTGAACTCGTCGCCAGTGTCGGGATCCTTGATTCGCACGTACTCGATGTCAGACATCACGCCTCCTTGGGGGCAGAGAGTTTGAACGTGGT
>CAZFPB010000029.1:0-9981 GCA_964520985.1 uncultured Pseudobdellovibrionaceae bacterium | reverse complement strand
CGGAACGCGCACGGTCTGCTCGAGCTTGGACGCATCAATGTTCGCATTCGACTTGATCGCACCGTTGCCGATCGACTCATCCGGCGGATCAAAGTAATCCGCAATGAGCCGGCCGATAACGCGCAGGTTGCCTTGGATTCTCGACATGCCTCAATCTCCTTGCGTGCCGAGTGATTACGACGCGACCGTGAACACGGCCGGAGCGTTCGCGGTCTTGGCCGGCTTCATCGCCACGTCGTACGTCAGCGCGCCGTCAAGCGGCTGCCCTTCGTCGAACTTCGTGATGTGCCAATCGGCGTTGATGCCCTTGGCACCGACCGTAGCGACAGGGCCGTTTAAAACGAGCAGTTGAATCGGGGAGCGCGCGGCATAGGCTGCGACCAGAGCCGCGAAACCGGAGTCGGCGCGAACGGCAACGATCTTGAATGTCACCTCGATGTTGCGATAGGCGACGTCGATCGTGCCGATGTCGTCCCCCTTGCCGGTCACGTTGGCTTCGGCGCGGGAATCGGATCGCGTCAGGTCTTGAATGTTCGGAATCACAACCCAGGTCGGAGACCCGAACGAAGCGCCGCTGCTGCGGTAGACCAAGCAGTCTTTGCCCGGCACCGTTACGGAAAGGTCTTGAGCCATGTCTGGTTCTCCTTAACCGGTGATTTGCCCGGCGTATAGTGTGGGAAACTTGGGCATTTCGCTTGCGAGTGCGGGCCTCGCGAACGGCCTCGCATCGGTGTGAACGTTTTTGACGACTCGCGGCGATTTCGTTCGCTGGATCGAGCCGTCTTTGATCTTGCGCTTGAAGGCTTCTTTCTGCTTCGGACTCGCGACCCTAGCGGAGCTTCGGCTGAGAGGAGAGACCTTAACGCGAATCACTCCGCCGAACTCTTGCTTGGATGCGGCTTCCGACCGCCCGAGCTTGGCCGGTCCGGCGACAACCGATTCCGTTGCGGGGTCGTAGAAGTACAGTGTCTTTTCTTTGAGTTGCGGGCCGTGCGGATGCGCATCATCCTGCCCGTGAGCGCTCGGTGGCGTTCCAGGCGGGGAAGCCTTCTTGCGACGCCTCATGGATTGCCGCATCTTGCGACGCAACAATGCGCCGCATCGAGGCAGAATCTTCTTGCTCCCCTTCGATACCGCGTCGCTAACCGCCTTGCGGTCAAAGAACAGCGATTTCGCGAGCTTGAAGTCAACGCCGAAAGCATTGCTCATCGTGCAACCCTCGCGACGCTGAAGGTCAGTGCGACTGCAACCGCAAAAAGTCCTTTCTCGATCATCTCGTCCGTCTGGAAGACGGCCGACGTCTCGACCTCCAAGCAGTTGACGACGCCTTCCACTCCGGCCAAAAAACGTTCGGCAATGACCTCCGAAAGTTCGATCAGTGCGTCTTCGCGGTCCTGGTTGTCGCCCGTTCGTTGCCGGATATCGACATCGACGCGCGGTCGGGTATCCAGCAATCCGCCTTTGGCGAGGTATTCCGCGGTACGCATCACCGGGCTGACCGTGACGCAGAGTTTGGCCAGATCCTCAAGCGAATACTTCGGCTTGTTCTTTCTTACGGCCGTCGTGCCGGAGAAGCCGAGTTCCGGCAGCATCGCATTAACTGCGGCCGTGACTTGCTTCGCGATGGTGACGACGTCCGCTGCCATTTATGCGTAGGTCACGATCCCGAGGTTGTTGCGCAGGTCGTTTTCGGAAAGGGTCGTTGACGATGGAATCGGAGCCAGCCCGAGGATTGCCCGGAGCTGGTTGAGCGAGAGAACCGGCGCGGGCTTCTCGATCAGCTTGGTGTGGATGCGCCAGCGGGTTCGGAACTGATCGGAAGGCCGCGAGCTTGCTTCACCGCCGAGCGGCAGCACTTCGTAGATTCGTTCGTCGCCGAAACTGGTGTCGATGATCCGATCGCCGTCGCGCGGAGCCGAAGCAGCCCCGGCGAAGGCGTAATCGGTGACATGGATCAGGTAGTCGCGAGAGTCGTGCCGAGACGACGAGCCGTCGTCAGTGATCTGCTCAACGGCCGTCGTCCCCGGCGTCGCTAGGACACCGGAGACGTCGGCATAACCGCGGCGACGAAGCGTGACGGAGATGGAAGCGTGCTGCTTCTGCATCCCCGCCAGCCACGCCGAACCGGCCGCGAGAAGGTTTGCCATGCGGGACCCCCACTAGGCAGCAGACCAGGTGTTACCGGAGCCGCTAATGCACTTGATCCAAACGCCCTTGCCGCTGGCGCTGCTGAACGCAGCATCGGCCGAAGCGCCGTTAATCACCGCACCGGAGGGTCCGTAAACCTTGAGGATCTTGTTGGAGACCCCGTTTCCGATGAACAGCTCGCGACCGCTCACGGCATCGGCGGCATTGATCCGCACGCCCTTCGTGTCGTCGGCACCCGAGGTCAGATAGAACCGCGACGTACCGGCGGGCAGCACGCCCGCATCTGCCGTGGTTGATCCGGCAGCGGCGGTCGTGGTTGCGGCGGGGAGTTCGTCTTTCGACAGAGCGTTGATCTTCACCGCGACCCGAGCATCGCCCGCCAGCGCGGCCTTGACGCAGACGCCTGCGTAAACGCCGGTGCCCGTGTTGCTCGCAGCGCCCGACGAAGCGTCGCCCGTGACCGGCGTTCCGGCCGCAGCCCAATAGACCTTGTCGCCTTGGGCGATCGCACCGGTGATCTTGGGGAGATTCCAGACGCCGCAGACGGTGACGGTTCCTTGCACGCTCGCCGCAATGTCGCGAGGAGCGACGGCGATACGGTCGGCAATCACGATCACGTCGCCGGCGGTCACGGCCGACCCCGGCGTATATTCGATCGCTTCGCCTTCTTGGTAGTAAGTGGCGGGATACTGTGCCATGTTCGATGATCCTTATGAAACGGGTGCTATTTCTTGCCGGAGATTTCCGGCTTTTTGGGTTCTGCGATCGCCGGTTTCTCCGGCACGCCCGCGACGGTCTTGGGCAAGTTGAGTTCGGCGTGTCCGCGCTCGATCATCGACGCACCTACGTCGTCGCTGACTTCGTGCTCTTCGCCTGCTTGCCACGGCATGCCGGGATACTCCGCGCTGCCGAGGTTGGTTCGGATGCGAATCTTCATGGAGATCTCCTATTAGGATGCGCCGCCATCGGCATACACGCCGCCGCGGTACTCTTGACGCTTCACGCCGACGTCCGAGTAGCCGCGCATCTGCACGCCCAGGACGTTGAATTCGGCGTCGGCCGTTTCGACGGTCGGCTCGATGCGACCATTGAGGGCCGCGATCTCGATGACCGGGCAGTCGGCCGGGTTGGCCAGCATCCACCAGCCGACCGACGTGTAGCCGGTGTAGCTCGCGTTGCTGATGTACGGTGACGACTCAACCGTGAACCGGCCCGCATACGGATTGGCGTTGCTGAGCGTGCTGCTTGCCCCCGTAATGAGTTGCGATTGCGGGTTGGTCAACGCCTTCGCATCGGCCTTGAGGGCGGTCGGAACGAGCAAGATCGCCGGTTCCATGCCGAGCGGAGTGCCGTCCGGGTTGGTCTGGTTCATGAAGATGACTTCCGTCGCCTTCAATCCGCCGATCGTCATGTCCGCGACGGCGGTGTTGATGTTGGCGTTGGCGGTTCCGAAGAAGTTGGCGCTGACCAACGCAAGGAACTCGGTCCAGAAGATATCGTTCAGCTTCTTCATGGCACCGTTGCCGAGCTTGCGCGGCACCATCGTCAACGCACTGAGATCGTCGTTGATGTAGTCGGTGCGCGTGATCGCCAGCATTTTGGCGTAGGTGTCCGCCTTGTTGCTGTACGTGAGTTCGCCGAGCGTGCCGTGCTTGATCTCGCCGGCTGCGTTGACTTTCTCGAAGATCACGCCGTCCGTAAGGCTCGTGGTCGTGATGGTCTTGAAGTCGCGGACGTTGCGAATCGCCGAGATGCGAAGGCACGTCTGATCGACGGCGTTAAAGCCGTCACGCATGAACTTGTTCGCGACGTTCGACAGGATCGTCGAAATGCTCAGTGTGCTGAACCCGCCCGAGGCGTGCATCTGGCGCGGTGCCGAGTAGCCGAACGCGGCATTCTGCACTTCGGTCGTGATGTCGCTCGCGTAGTTCGTGCGATGGCCGTTGGCCTCCGCCGCGATGAAGAACAGTTGCTTCAGGCCGATGCGGCCCTTGAACTTGTCGTGCGCCGACTGTAGGTCCTGATCCGTGAAGCGGTGCTTCTTGATCAGGTCGTCGTCGGACATTCCGCCGGCAACGCAGACAGCCGCTTCAAGCACGCGGTTGCTTACGCCGTTGTCGCGGCTGCGCGGCGTGACCACGCTGAAAGCGGCGGGGGCCATCGCCTCTTGCAGTTCGAGACGGAAGTCAGTCACGCCCATGTTCTTTTCGATCGCATGAGCGTGCATCTCTTCAATCGCCTCGACCCACTTCAAATCGCCCGGCCGCTTCGCCGCGTATTGATCGGCATACTCGCGAATCTCTTCGCGCCGCTTGGCCTCGAGCTTGCGGGCCTCGAACGGGTCCGACGAAGCCTTGACGGCGGTCTTCTTGCCGGCTTTGCCTTCGTAGTTCGCCTCGATGATTGCGACTTGTTCATCCGAAGCGCCTTCCACGTCGATGCCCATGCCTTCCGCCCAAGCCTTGATTTCAGCCTTCATATGCAGCCCCTTTTTCTGATTCGCGGCGGAGGCCGCAATAGTGGCGGTCGTGTTGTCGTCCGCACCGTGCGAAACGAACGCGAACCCCTTGAGAACTCCGGCCCGCGTGACGTACAGCGGACCCTCGAACGATTGACCGTTGACTTCGACCGTCTTCCCGGCCTTGACTTGCTCGACGCGCGACGGCGAGACTTCGAGCGACGATTGCCACTGGTAGCCGGCCGCTGCGCTATTCACGACTTCATCGCGTGCGGCCGTGGCTGCGGTAGCCGTGCCGCTGGCAACAAGCGACTTGCCGTCGTTCGCGACGGCGAAGTTGCCGACTCGCTTTGACGGGTCGTGGTCGAGATTGGCGACGAGCACGTTGCCGTTCTTTAAAGTCGCGAGATCGATCACGACCGGGAGATCCCAGCCGTTAAGCGTGAGAGCGCCGCCCGTATAGAACGTCGAAACGAATTTCGCGGGTGATTTCTTGTCGCCTTCCGCTGCCGCCGCTTCGATTGCGACCGGCGCGGACATCGCGATGATTTGCTTGGCCTTAGCCATGCCCTACTCCATTGGTAGCGTGACCGTTGAGACGGTTGACGAGCGACGCAACCGCCTGCTTGGCTGCGGGCGGATCTTGCGGTTTCGGCGGGTCCTGAATGTCGGTCGGCTTGACCATCTGCTGCGGAATCGGCAGCACGACATCGAGCAAGCGACGTCGCAATTCGTCGACATCGACGCCGTAGGCTTGAGCTGCCTTGGCAAGCTCGTCCTCGAAATCAAGCCCGGCCTCGGCGAACAATTGCGGGTGAAACGCTTGTCCGCTCTTGAGCTTCGTCTGACTCGCGTTGGCTTCGCTCTCCACGTCGGCGACGCGATGCTTAGGCCAATCCCAGACGTGCGCACGCGCACCAGGACCAATGGCATCGGGATTGCCGCCGAGCCAGCCGAAACGCATCACGGCGAAGTCGAACCAGACGTTGAACGCCGGATCGAGAACGGAGTCGTTGCAGTCTTCGCGGTCGACGTCGAGCGCGGCGTAATAGGTCTGATGATCCAGACGGCCCGAGGCGTAGTTGTATGACGAGGAATCGCAGGCCGCTTTGTTGTACGGCATCGACTTCGGGCGCGCTTGTTCGTTGACGAGCGACTTGTGGAACGATTCGTACGTCGCCGTGGGATGCTCGGCGCTCATCTGGAACGGTTCGTAGTTTTCCGGCAGCGCCGTCATCATCCGCTTGTTGATGTCAAGCGTGGACATCGGTGCGACGCTCGCGGCGTCCTCCGGCGTCATCGTCGTCTTGATGAACATCGTGAAATCGGCAGCGGTTTCGGCGGCTGCCAGAGTCGACTCTCGCCAACGCCGTGCGGCTGCTCCGGCATTCAACGTCGATGCGCATTCCGGTACGGCGCGATGCTGGCCGGGGCGGCGCATCTTGAACCAATGCAGCACGAACTCGGCCGGGATCTTCTCCGGCACGAGGTCGAACGACTGGCGATTGATCGCGCCTGGATGCTCGCGCATCAGCTCGTAATAGAGCGGGTTGCCGAACTCATCGAGCTTCAAGCCGTCGATGTGCCCCGGCTCAAATACGGTATTCGGCGAACTGAACTGCTCGGACTCGTGTAGCACGAGATCGAGATTGATCGGATGATTCACGCGCGGATTGCGACGCAGCACGCCGAACCCTTCACCGTCGCTGTGCTTGGCGTGGGCCATGCACCAAAGCTTGCGGCGGAACTTGACCGCCGTTGTCCAGCGATACCACTCGGTTTCGATCATCCGGTTGAATGGTTCGCTACCGGTCTGCATTCGCAGCGACGGACCAAGGCCGACAACGTCGGTCGCGTAGGTTTGCGCGATGCCGTCGCTGTAACCGTTGTTGTTGATCTCGTAGCGCGACCGAGCGATCAGCGTGTGCCGAACCTGCGGAGAGTGCGCCGAGTCGGCGTCGAATCGATCCGCATTGGCCCAAATGTTCCCGTATTCGTCCGACGTGCGCGCGGCGTCGTAGCTCGCCTGGAGCGCGGCATACCGGTTGCGCCAGAAGTCGAGCGCAGCGGATTGCTTTGTCGCTTTACTGCGACCGCCGAACATGCCGGAGATCCGAGAGAGCAGGCCCATTAGCCGCAACCTCCCGGCCGAAGTTGGACCATTCGCAAGCCGAAGTGCGGCTGCGCGGCGGCGGCATTGGCGGCGACCTTATCGGCCACTCGCATCTGCTTTTCCGGGTCCAGCGCGGTGACTTGCTGGCCATCGCCCGCCGATGACGAGATACCGGCAGCGGCATTGGCTGCAGCAGCGTCGCGAATGTCTTCGGCGTCGGCCAATGAAATAGCCCATGCGCGGGAATGCCGCCCCGGCATGGGCTAAGTGACCGCGGGTAATTAAGCCGCGGTGGATGCATGGATATTACCGACTCTGACGCGATAGTAGCTCGCGAAAACCTCGCGTTTGAAAAGTCGCCCCAGGGGGTAAGGCTAGCCGCTCGGCGATCGCTTCCGGCCGTCGCCGTAGTGGATGATTCTCTCGACCGTGACAACCTTGCGCTGGCACTTCGAGCACTGCCGCTGACGTTGCGTAACTCCACCGGCCTTCGACTCCGAATAGGTCGCCGGCATCGTGCAGTTGCAGTCGGGGCACTTCACTCCGCGAACATCCGCCATTTGGATTCCTTCCGTGATTTCGAGCGCAGCCTGTACAACCTACTTCGCCAAGTTCCGAAGCCGACGCGGCGTCTTCGGCCAAGCACGGCCCTTGCAGTGCGAGTATTGCGTAGACAGCGGTCCGCTATACGTTAGGTGCCGCGGCATTCCAAGAGCATGGGCAATTGACTTAACGGCCATTCGTGCAAAGTTGCGAAACTCATCTGCCTCACGAATCGAACGCATGGCCGCTTCGATGTTTGTTACGCCTCTCGGTTGCATGGGCGCAAGTTGCAGCATGTACCGGCGTGGATCGTATCGGCGTAGCGTTCCAAGTTCCGTGCTGCTCATTGCCTTCTCCGTGTGTTAATGCTTCGTCGTAAACTCTCGCCCGCACTTCGAGCACAACCGCACGCCGTCGCCGACTGCGCGAGTCGACTTGCCGCCACACCGCGGGCAGAGAACCGGCTTGCCGTTGCCTTCGCTCGACTCTCCGTTGGCCTCCGCCGCCATCTGTGCCAACGTCTTGCACTTCCGCTCGCCCGTTGTCATCGCTTCGCCTCGCTGGCGAGTTGGGAAAGGGTCTTGCGCTCCCTCGGCTTCACCGCTTCTTCGTTTCCGCAACCCTTCATGCTCGCGCCGACCATGCAGCCGATGAGGTTGTCCCAGTAGTGATTCTCGCGGTTCGGCTTCAGGCTGAAGACGGTGACGGTTCGCTTGCGATCTTCGTTCGTGAGCCGCGTTCCCTTCTCGGACGAGAAGTGATCGGCAATCATGCGGTGATCGGTGATGCGAGTGCCGTTTTCGCCGTTGCTGCCGTAGAGCGTGATCGATCCGCGAATCGACGACAGGCAGGTCAGCGCCTTAGCGGCCCGAGACTTCCAGTAGTTCACGTCGGCCCGCACGCCGACCACGGCCTGCTTCTGGTTGCGTTTCTTGATCCAGTGGTTGCCTAGAACCTCTCCGTTCTGCGGCGTGTACAGCATCATCGGGGCCTTTTCGGGGCCGATGCCGACGCCCGCCATCGGATGAATCAGCGCCTTGTACGGAGACGTGCGGCACACCTTCGCCACCGTGTCGTCCATCTCGCCGTCCGACCAGTCGATAAGGATCTGGCCGACGCCGATCGGCGACCCGGCCTCGTTCTTCCAGTCGCGCGTCACGAGCTGATTGATGAGCCCGATCAAGCCCAACTCGACCGCCTCCTGCGCGTTCGTGCCGGGGTAGATGTCGCCGAGCTTGCGAGTGGCTTCACGCAGGGCGAAGTAGCGCGAATTCTGCTCAGGGAAGGTGTTGTAGTCGATGATCGAGCCGGTCAGGTTCGCATCGCAAGCCAGTGCCGACCAGTACAACAGCGTGTGCTGAACGTCGATGTGAATCGTCAGTGTCGTTGCGGCCAGCGGGGCCACGCCTTGAGGCAGACCACTGGTGCGCATCGCAACGGTAAGGGCGTTGACCTCGACGGAATCCGCCTCGGCCGCGGCGCGCTTCGGCGTGTTCTGGCACTCGGACAGAAACACCTCTTCGCCGTCGTCTATCAGAATGTTGTAGGCATGCTGAATGGCGGAGATTTCCGTTTCCGGATCGTAGCAAGACTCCCAGGAAACCTCACAGCCGGCGTCGGCGCGCTCGCGATTCGCAGCGTAGAGATCACTCGAAGCTTGCTCGGCTTTTAGCCTTCCAAGGACATCATCTCTGTCATAGGCCCGCCGCACTGCTGCATACTCGATCATCCAAAACGAGTCGTGTGCATCAGCGAATTTCCGGACCATCGGAATGCGCTCAGACTCAAATGCACCAGGCAATGCAGGATTCGACAACTGATCGACTGCATCGTCGGCCTCGATAATCGTCCCTCCCAGGATGACCGCAAGCTTACGGCGATGCCCTCCCATTCGCAGGATAGACTTGCGAATTACCTTGAGTCGCTTCGCATTCTGAAGCGGAGCCTTGGCCGACTCGTCGGTTTGAATGTCGTCGAGCAGCACGCACGTGGGGCGCACATTCGCGCCATCAGCGCGCTTGTACTTCATGCCGCGCCCGGCGGCGAGCAACCCGTGTGAAGTTATTACAGCTCCAGACGCAACGCTCCCGGCGATTGTCGGAAGTACGACCGTATCGGAGACGAACTCAATGAACGTTCTTGCGCCGTGATGATGCTGCGAATGCTGCCGCTGAGGCTTTCCCTCTAAGGCGCGAATCGCATGGCAGATTTCCGGAAAGTCTTCATAGAGAAGGTCGTTGGTTTCTAGCTCCATCTTGATGGAGTCTATGATCTGGCCTGCGGTTGCTGCGTCAGCCCCAAACACCGGAACGAACTCTTGGTGGCCATAGCTTGTCGACCACATCGCGCCGATTTCCGACCAAGTCGTCTTGGCAAATCCTCGATAGACAACCCCGGCAAATCGCCCGCCGTTGAGAAGCACGTTTTGCATCCGCGCTATGTAGCGGTCATGGTCACAGGACAGTGGCGTGAGGCCTGCCGAGTGCGGAAAGTACGTGATGCCGTAAAGCCGCAAGTCGAGCCGGCATGCCTCGCGACGCTCGGGATTGGCAACCGGCGGAATGTCGCCGATGTCCGAAACCTCACGCATCTCATCGCGCGACGTCTGCGCGGCCCGCTCACGGCGGCGGCTTCCTGCAGTCGGGCCGGGGATTTGGGAAGGGTCGGCAATCACGAAAACCAACCGCCGCGGCTAGGAAAGAGAGTTGCGAAATTCGTC
>CAZFPB010000028.1:0-11669 GCA_964520985.1 uncultured Pseudobdellovibrionaceae bacterium | reverse complement strand
GGGCAAAGCCAATCGTTACAATTACATTCCCGTCAAGATCTTTTACAATAAAATTAATAGGGCCGAAATCGGCTAGTATTTGAAGCGGGAAAATATCGCTGTTGTTCCATGGCTGATAGTAATCTACCTGCTCTTCCCATTCTGGTATTGAATCAAAGAATTCAAAGTCGTCAATATCCCTACTTTCATAAGTCGTGTCAGGATTTGGCAGATAGAACCTAATGGGGTTGATATCGCTGTAGTATAAAGAGTTTGCCATGATTAGAATATTAGTTTGGTCACGTCGGTTTCGGGCGTTGCCAGAAGCTTAAATTGTTGCGCCTTATTGTCGTTTACGCTTGCCGCTATCTTCCTTGAAAATCCTTTGTATTCATCTCCGTACCATTCAGGAATAAAACATCTGTTTATGTCTGCATCCAAATCTTCAATTGTTGTTACGGGAACGATCGTATTGAATTCGAAATAGAAAGGCTTAAATAAAATGTCCGTAGTGATGGTATAAGAAGATTTTTCTTTTATTACAACTCCGTTCAATGTCCGCTCAAAATCACTGTTCTTTTCTGTGCTTTCATAAGTAATTTTTTGCCCTTGGAATCCGTAAAAAATTGAGTTGATCCATTTATAGTGCTTCAGCAGTATTTGCTTTGAGGAGAGTTCAACATTGTAAAGTGTCTCTATTTCGGGAACGCCGGCGAATGACGAATAAGACGGCCGGTATAATTCGTAATACTCAATTGTGAATTGTGCAGATGCGATAGTCTCTGGAACTATATTTTCGTTGACATAAACTGTCAATGAAGTTCCATTATCGATAATGCCCTTAAACGTTCCGCTGTCAGCTTTTGTGATGTAAGTGCCATCGTTTGAAAGCGTTCCGGATATTGAGAAGCGAATTTTGAACAGATCAATCTTGTCATTTAACCCGCTGACAGTAAAAAAATTTCCGTTGCTATCAGAACCAATTATAACTGTATTCCCAGATAATATTTCTGAAATTGGCCTGCAGTCTTTTACTACCACTGTATTGTCGCCCTGATCATCTGTTGTGGTTTGCCCGTCAAGATTGATTCGTTTTATTTCCTGGTAAAATGGACAGGCTATGTAAGGAGAAATAAGCTCCAACGCTTTTGGTTCGTCCAGGTCAAGCGGTGAAGAAAAATAAAGTGTATTATGAAATGAATATTTGCCGTTAACATCATCAATTTGCTGGACCGGATAACCCGCATGAATTTTATTGCAAAGAAGATCTTTCGCTACTGTTGAAACGAATTTTGCAACCCCTCCGAGCGATGTGGATGTTGTTGTTTTAAGAAAATAAGGGAATTCCCGAAAGATTAATTTGTTGTTCTCAACGGTCCTGCTTGCCGCCAATTGTACCCAAACAAAATCTTTATAGTCTTTGAGATTTGTTTTCACCTTGGCCCCGGCAAGTCCTCTCAACCCATCCTGTGATGTGAGAATTAAATTATCGTGCTGCTGAAGAAAGGATAAGTCAATGTTACTTTCGTCGCCCGTTGTTTTGCCGGTTAAGCGCTTCCCGAGTGTCGATAGCTTTAGTCCCTTTTCGTAGGTTGTTTTCCACCTGCTTCTGAACGATATTTTAAAATCGGTTTCAATGTATTCAAATTTGGAGATTACCGAAGGCTGAAACCCTGGACCATAAGCATAGATGGTAAAATATTCATCCTTCAGAGTATCGAATGTTACATCGAAATCAAACGTTACAAGATTCTCCTTTGCATGTAACGGCTCACCATTCTTTCCGTTTGGATTCAGGTAAGCGATGCCGGGTGTATTAAAAACGCTCCCCGGCCTTAAATTAGAATTGAGACAAAGCACATATTTTTCAGATGCCTGAAATGGTGCGGTTGGCGTATAAGGAAAATTGATTTGCACCTTAATTTTTCCCGTTAATCTAATCCCGGTTATTACCTGGGAAGTTGCAAACAGGGCCTGATCTATTGGCGGCGGTTCGTTGTATGTTGTTGTGCCCGTGTTTGTGAACCCCGCAAAACCGGCAGCACTTCCATCGCGGGAAATCATCGATGCCGGCAAATAGCGTCCTGTTCCGGCTCCAAAAACTGTTTTCTGGTCTATGTTGGTTACCGTGAAGTTTGCGGTGTCATACAAATATGTGCCGTCGTTTTTCACCAATACAGCTTCCGGATCGGTATCTAAATTGAACTCATAATTAGTGGTGTCCTTTGATTTGATTTGTTTAGCTATTCCACCCTCGCTAACCGTAATTGATGTACGGGTGTCTTTGTCTGTAAAACTTGTAAGATCAACCTGGCCTTTATAAACAAATTGATACTGCATCCTGAAGGTTGCAGCAAGAAGATCAACGGTTACCTTTAATTTTTGAATGAGCAGGTAAAGCTTTACTCCTATGTTTTGAGAATAGACGATGTATTTTAAAATCTTACCCGCTTTGCGAACATAATCGGTGGGTAGCGTATATGTTCTAACTGCCCCCAATTCTTTATCGATCATTGACCGCTCATAGCCAATAGAGATAGATTTTCTTCCTTCGGGAGAAAGTTCTAAAGGTTTTTGGGTGGCTGATTTATTTACGTTTCCCTTATCGTCAACATAATAAGAACGGCCATCTTCATCTAAGAAATATGTTTTGATTTTGTCGAACAATGGACTGAATTTTTAAGCCCTTTCAGGTTAAAAAGATTCAATCCTTTTGAAGCGGGAATGTGAGAGCGTGGTACAGATCAAAAGTAATAAAATAAATGAACGAATAATAATCAAATTGGACCACCCAAGTCTGAAGCAGACACGCTTTCGCTTATAACTTCATTTTTATGTTAAATACGCCCTACCACAGGGGCTATGCTATTTATGTTTTTTCTTGCCATCCCACCCTTGACTGATAGATAGGTTCTTTACAGGTAGCGGAGATGCGTGTTATGAGGAAATACTTTTCGTATTTTGGAAGCACCAAAATTGACTGTAATGAAATTGGTAATCTTTGTTCTGTTTATATACCTCCTATTTTCTTGCTCAAATTCACAAAATGACAACCTTTCTTCTGTCAATAATTTTGTTTCAGATACTGTTTCTAAAAACTATTCAATTAAGCCAGACACGGAAACTATTGAATCTCTGAAAAAATATAGTTATTTACTGTATACAATCAATGAGCGAGATATGATCACTTGGGGAAATGGCACCGGCTTCTTGATTAGATATAGTAGTAGGTTATTTCTGGTTTCAAATTATCACGTTTTTGTTCAGGATACTTTTAATCAGAAGAAACAAGGTGCGATTCAGGGTAAAAGAATAAACTTTCGATACGATTGCCCACACGTTGAGTCTAAACACGATTATTTTACAATAGACCTAAAAGAGTTTAGAAAATTACCAATAAGACGGGTTGATTTAACCAGACCAGATATTGAGGCCTATTTAATTCCCAGCTTTCATCGGAAAGATTCCCTTTATTCAATAGAAAAATTTATCCCAACTAGCGCAATTGTTATACCTAAAAACACCGAACTATATACATTTGGATACCCAAATACCGATTTTAAAAAAGACGGCAAGAAAATGTTTATGACAGTTGAGCCGACTCTATTTAAAATGAAAGCGGAATTTAGCTCAATGGAAAGAGTCATAGAAGGAGGTCAAATTATTTCAAAACACTATTTTGTAGCAAATCCTAATCTACAACAAGGTAGGTCAGGATCGCCTGTGTTTTTTAGATCACCGAGCGATTCAAAATTTTACTTTTATGGGATTATGGCTAGTGGTGACAGCTCTGAAAATAAACGAACTTATATTGTAAAATATTCAGAATTAATATCTCTTCTTAAAAAGAAGATAGCTACCCTTCATAATAATAGGCCTCAGAATTATCGATAGTGATTGTATCGCTGTTGATAATTAGCCTATTTGTATCTAAGATTTCTAAATGATAAATTGAGTCAATAATACTGTTGCGAGTTTTTACTTTACTATGGGGAGGTTGAGAGCCGCAACCAAACAATAAAACTACAGTAAACGGCAAAAGTTTTTTGAACATGACTTTTCATGCCAAATGGATTTTGTACCTTTGGCCAAGCCAGTAGAAAATATTTGAAATTGGAGTGTGGGGACACTCCTTTTTTATTTATAAGCACACCTTACGGTATGCTTTATTTAAAGTCTGCTTACGCAGCCTTATCCACCCTTCGCCGTTGGAAGTGGGAAACAACGGCTCCCATCACTCCTACATTTTTTCAAAATGTTGAACAACTTTTCAAGTTGTATTCCCATTAAAAGAAAAAACATAAATGCCGCCTACGCGATTACCCGCCCTTCAGTGGATTTTGCTTAGCAAGAAAAGCAACAAAATCCACCCCTGTCACAGGCCAACGTATTGTAACATAATATAGAGTTATAAGTCTCCGCTTACGTTACCCTAAAGTAGTACTGCGTGATGGTCTGCTTCAGACTGATCGCAAATTGATAACGCTAAGGAAATGGTTGTTGTTTTAACAGTTATCAACTTGCGAAACCAACGCTCAAAGAACACTGCTAAAGTAATAATTATTCCTCTCTTATTTTACTTTTCGCCTCTTTTAACATCGACTGAATATTCTCATATTGAACAACCAATTCAGAATCTTCCGGCAGGTCCTGGTAAATACCATGTTCTTCATAATATTGAATGCTTAGCTCTAATAGTTTCACATGAATGGTAGATACATGCATTCCAATTTGTGCCGACTCTTTTGTTCTTGGCAACAATGCTAGATTTGAAAAAATTTGTGTTATTTCATTTATACATGTGGTTAGTTGAGATGTAAATTTAACCGGCCCGGTATCATGTAATTTTATATTCAATAACTCCTGTTTTGCTTCTTCCCGCTCCGATCCCCATTTACCCGTAACTAATACTATCGTTGGATTGTCCTGAATTTCAGGGCGCAACGATTTAATAGACTCAAGGCCATCTATGGCTTTGTTGTAAACCTCAAGCCTAAGCCTTGCATATATCAATGCAACATCTTTAGCAAAATGGTAATCGTCTTTATCTTCCTGAAGCATCGATATTGCAGGCGTTAAATAATCGCCAACCTTTTGGATAAATGATATTCTTTTGAGTACATCTTCGAAAAGATCATTCATAATTATTCTTGCTTTCAAAATGGAAATACTAAAGGTAACTTTTGCTTTACAAATTTTGTGGTAATATTATTGTCCAAAATAATTGTTATGAGAATTATTATTGCCGGACTCCTTCTGATCTGTAGCCTTAATTCATTCTGCCAAAAAAACAAAGGCTATGCTTCAATTTCAGGATCTTTTGACATTAGAGATAATGCACAAGGATATGGCGCTCTTTTTAGTGGTAATACACGCATCGGACCAGGTTCATTTTTGGGTATAGAATCTGGATTAATAAAACTCAAGGGGTTGGATGCACCGTATATACCATTGTTTGGGAAGATTACAGTAGCCCCAAATTTTGAAAAAGAAAAACTATCCCTGTTAGTAGTTCTTGAACCCGGATATGGAATATATAATCATAAAACTTCGATCGGCAACTCTTATATAACAACAAAAGGAGGGTTTGATTTTTATGGGGGATTGGGTGCTGTTACTTCAAGTAAATCAAAAGCCCATGCCTTTGTTACCATAGGCTATTCCAGATACGGGTTTTCGATTGAAGAAATAACATCAAAAGTTGAAATGGTTGGAGTCAGAATTGGAGTAATGTTTAAATGAGGCCTGCTGTTTTATAAACTTTGTATTATTATGGGCAATAATTATGCTGTTATGAGAACCATTTTTTCGCTGTTAGTTTTTTTATCAACATGCCATGCTGCAAATTCACAAATAAAAAAAGAGTTTGATAAATTCACTGGCGACACATCTTTCGTGGGGACTATCGACGCAGGAAGGGTAATAATTATCGAAAGCTATAAGAAAGGCTCTGACGATGTTAAAGTGTTTTTCAAATGTCTTCCGGAAATCTGTGTAGAGGAAAATTCAAAAATATTTTTCTTATTCGTCGATGGCGCAAGGGCAAACGACATCAGTGTCGCAAGTGTTAATTGCAAGGGTAATTTTATGCTTAGTGTTGATAAGGCATCTAAAATTGCTCCGTTTTTTAGAGATAAATTTATTGCTTCCATCAGATTTGTTGGCAAAAGCAACGTTTCAGATATTGATATACAACTTAGCAAAGCCGAGGCTTTTAAGAAGAATTTTAGTCAGTTATATAGTTTAATGCTTAATAGACAATAGCTATTTATTTAAAAAATTCACTCCAAGACTTATTGCTACTAACCCAGAGTTTCATTAAATCATCTTGTGTATTTGTTCGCCTTGGCCTTGGTTGATTCTTAATCGCTGCAACAATGTTTTTTACGCCGTACATGTATTCCTCTCTCCCTATGCCATTGCTTGTAGTTATTACATTGATGGGTTGTATTCCTGCAGCCGATTTCGTTGCTTGCCATGCCAGCATATTGGCGTCAGGTAAAATAATATCATTTTTGTCAACCCATTTAATGGTGTTCATTTTTTGCGGCAATTCAACACTGCCATCTTCGCGAATAATTGCTTCTTTTTTCCCGCCATCATTTACCCAGGCAAATCCTTCGTAGGAATCATTTGTGAATTGATCAACGTTCTTTCCCTTGAAATACCTCGGGAGAGGTTGTGCAATCGCCACCGCCAGTTGAGCAGCCCCGGTAGCGGCATCAAATGCTATTTTTAAAGGGTTTCCAAGGTCACGGACAATTGCAGCGGCCGTGTTGATAATTATTGAAAATATTGCAGCCTCTTTATCGAACTTCGCTTTTTTAATATTCTCAACCCTTTCCTTATCGTCAAGCTGTTTTTTTGCTGCGGCATTTTTTGCTTTTGCTTTGGCGAGAGCATTATCGCGATCAACGGCGTTAACATAGGTCTGATTGATCATGTCAATTTCACGTTGGTAGCGGTTTTCTAATGCATCCTTTTCCGCTTCATAAGCCTGTATTCTCGCGTCTGACAACTCATCATAAAGCGATTTTATTCCGCTAATAAAATTTGAGGTACCAGAAAGTATAAATTCCCACTTGCCTTTATTCTCATTGATTTCATCATTATTCCCGGCTGTATTTGCTTCTGCCTGATCTTTTTGAGCTGCTTTCAGTTTGTTAAGCAGGGCAATCTTTTTATCAACCAAATCCTTGGCCGAGTTATAAACCGCTTCATCAACAGCAATTTCATTTTCAAGCCTCTCAATTAAGGCTTCATTATTTTTTGTTTTTTCAAGTTGCCTTAATTTATCTCTATCCTGTTGAAGTTTAAGGTCGGCAGCGGAAAATCTTTGCTCTGCACCATCGTATGCAGTTAGCTCTTCTTCAATTTGATCAATAGTAGTCCTTATGCTATCAACCCGGTATTTTTGATCAAGCCTTCTGCGCTCACGATCGTATTTTTCATTAGAGATTTTCTTTTCATCATTGGCTTTGTTCAATGCGATAACATCATCCGCATACTGACTAAAACTGTTAAGCGATCGGCTCGAATAAATGGTTTCTATGCGGTCTATGCTCTCTTGCCGCAATCGATCTTGTTTTTCAATTTCTTGCCTAACGATTTCAGTTTGCTGCTTTTCAGTATCACGCATGATGCCTAATACCTGTGATTCATATTGACGCTGTATAGCTAGTAGTTCACTCTCAGTAATCTTCTTGTTGGCAATTTGATATTCGCCTGTTGCAATGAATTGTTGCGCTTCTGCAGAGGAGAATCCGGATTGTTGAAGTTGTAGTGATAAGTTGGATTTGGCTAATTCAATCTGATCTCTTACAAAACCTTCTAATGCTTTTTTTCTGGTTTCTATAGAGCCAATTGTATTCGATATCAATTCATTTTGAAAAGCTTTATCATCATTTAGAATGGCGTTTTGATAATCTGCCAAAGCTTTTGCCTCTCTTAAACGTTCCGCTTCATCAATATCAAACAACTTGGACGCAGTTTCTTTTTGGATCTTCTCTCTTTCTTTTGAAGTTAATTTTGCAGCGGCAATTTCTGCATCAGCTTTCGCATTGATACGAATTTTATCAGCCTCCGTGTTTTCGGGCTTAGCTAATTCAAGCGCCCTGATTGCATTTATTTTTCTGATCTTATCATTTTCTGCATTCAGTTCAAAATCCCTTTCGGCGATCACCTGTTTACGCAATGCATCAAAATTGCCAGCCTTTACATCCTGCTCATACTTTATAGCATCCAATAGTGCTTTTTTATTGCGTTGATTGATATTTGCAGTAGTTTCAATTTCTCCCTCAATCCTTTCACGGGTGGCGTCTCTTACTGCTTTTATTCTCTCGGCGTTTTGCTCCGCCAATTGAACTTCTATCTGATCAGAAAATGTTTTTACTTCCTTTACATTTCCCAAGATAGCAGATGTAAGCTGTTTAATCTGATTGAAAGTTTCTTTTTCAGTATCGGTTAATTTTTTAAATCCTTTACTGGTCTCCAGATTTATTATCTGATTAGAGATGTTTCTTATTTTTTCAAGGTTCTTTACATCAGCATCGCTAATTTGAATATCGGCTATTGAGGAAAGAGGCCCTTTCAGAAAATCAGTTATTTCCTTTTTTATTGCCCCAACTCCAATATCCGTTACATCAATGTTTTTGTTAGCATTTTGGTAGCGGTCCTTTATCTCTTTAAGATCATTTAGATAGGTATTCAGGCTTGCAATGTTTGCTTTTGCATCTTGCTCTACTTTTTCTTTGTTGAGTCCAAGCCCGGTAAGTTTAATGTTTTGAATTTCATATTGAGTAGCCCCCAACTCTTTAAGTTTGGCAATAGTTTTATCGACTGCGACCGCCACAGAATCCTTAAAATCTCCAAAGGCCTCGCTCTGCTCTTTTATTACTGCAGTTAATTCTTTGGTTTGCCTTTCTGCTTTTTCTCCAGCACTTTCAAAATGAAATAATTCTTCAACAAGACCAACAACAGCATCGGAGGCCAATCCAATAATTCCCGCCATTCCGAGGCCGGGTATGATGTAAGCTAATTGCCTCAAATAACTAAACGATTTTTGAAAAACGCCGGTAACCGCTCCCGCATAATTGCCTACATTTCTTTGATTCTTCCCGATCTCACTCTCCATTGTTTTCAAAGTCGGCTCCAATTGCCCGATTTGGGTTTTCAGCCTTACACCAAAGTCGCTTTGTTTTTCTGATGCAGATAAACCTTCATACGCTCTTTGTAATAAATTTACTCTTGCTCTTAAATTATCAATTGAGCCTTGCTCTGTGTTGAATTCTTTTACCTGGTTTTTAATTGTAGTGGTAAGATTTCGATTAGTTTCAACAAGTGATAATTCTTCTGCTTTTAATCTTGCAAACTTGCTAGTTTGCTCGTCCGTTAATCTGCCATTAGTGGATAGGGATGCTAATAATTCTTTTTGCTCGGCCCTATTAACGGCCAATGCTGAATTATTTTCGAGTTGGGCTCTGACATTTTGAAAAATGCTGCCCGTAAATTCGTCAAGCTCACCTATTAATTCGGGAATTACTTTAGCCTCTGTTTCTAAATTTTCGCTTGCTTCAAGTTGGGCATTTCCAAAAGTGGTTGCCGTATTAGAGGCCTTCGCCTGTTCTTTTTCTAAGTCAGTAACCGCTTGTTTAGTATCCTGTATTTGTTTTGATTGGTCCTGGATGGCGATATTGGTTAATGGCGCCTGGGGAAATTGTCCAGTACCTTGCACGCTCAATCCTCTGTCTACAATATTTGATTGTGGAGCTGCGACTTTTTTTGTAACATTATTTACCAGTTCCAATTTTATTCGTAACACATCATAGGCCTTTGATGCTTCCAATGCTTCTTTACTATCTACTCCAAATTGAACCGCTAAGCTTTTCGCGTTGAGTTCAGCTTCTTTTACTTCATTTTTTAATTTTTGATATGCGGAAACGTTATCGTTTATTGCTTTTGTATTCTGTTTTGTTACAGACATGGAATCATTAAGGGAAGTATTGTTTTTATAAACTGATGTGGTAAGCCCATCAAGATTCTTTTTAGCAGAATCTAATGATTGTACGTATTCCTTCAAATCTTTTAGGCTACCAATATTACCCGCATTTATTCTCTTGCTATTAACCTCCTGAATAGCTTTATCAACACGATTGATCTGCGCTAACACCTTATCAATATCCTGACCTATCCCGGTAAGATCAACAATGTCGCTTATTAAAATTTCATCTGCCATTATCTTAATTTTTGAAGAAACAGTTCATTAAATACCGGCCGCAATTTTTTTACATAATCTATTTGAAACGGAGTTGAAAGTCCATACAATCCAGGATAGGTATTCTCGATTTTGTTCGCGGCCTTAAATGATGATTGTACAACCAATTTGCCATCAACCACTTTTGCGCTGATCGAATTATGGTACCGTCCATTGATATATAAATTCGGCACTCCGCTTTGTCTGTTAGCGTTTGGTGTAATTTTATCTTTCCATGCTGAATACCTGGCTGCAGATTCCCTGCTCTTGAAATAAGGGTCGTCAAAATAGGTTGGTGAAAGATTTTGCCCATACCTGTTTTTCCCATCCAATAGTTGTTCCCTGTTTTCTTCTAAAAACAGCTCTTTGGTCTGATCAACGGCGTTTTCAGCAATCACAAGTAATGATTCTTTAGCTGCTTCCAGCTTTCGATATACTTCTCTAATGCCTGCCACGTTTTGCTTTTTGGTTTTCGAAATGATTGATATAGTCTTTGTAATTGTTGACAAGAATGCAGAATTCGTAAGTGGAAATGGACGACGGTATTTCCCGGCTCTCCATCTTTTTAAGATTCACCATTACTTTCGTGAAATATGCCCTATCGGGCCTTGATCCGCCCTTCTCTGCCTGTACTTTTGCGATCTCTTCCAGTTTGCTCTGTGCTAACTGATACCTGATTAAATTGCCTTTATTTCGATTGTAGCACCTTAATAGAAGTTTTTTGTATTCATCAATGCTTTTATCTAATGCAGTTTTAAAATCAAAAGAAGATCCAACCAACTGATTTAATTCTTTTGCCCACTTTGGAATGAAATAATTGTTAAGCATTTCAATGTAAGTGATCACAAGATCATGGCGAATCTTTGCCTGCTGATATTCTTTGTAAATAGAAATGTATTTTTTCTGCCCATCGTCATTCATTGCATCTGTGTACTGTTCAATGATGTCGCTCCATGCTGCGGCAATTTCTTTCTCGGTGGGTTTGCCTTCGATAATTATTCCGGAATAATCTTCATCGCAAAAAGCGTCGATGAATTTATCTAAAGACAGTTTGTGTATTGATGTAATGAGTTTCATAACTGCGATACGACTTCTTTTATTATAAGGCCGTTTTCAAAAGCATAGAAAGCATTATAAAAAATCAGCTCTCCATTTTCTTCTACAATTGCAACTGGATAAGAGTTTTCAATTGCGAAACGTTTCGCCTCGTCTCTTGCTATTTGCAATGATTCATCTTTATTTACTTTTAAACAGGTGGTGCACTTCATAAAAACAAAAAAGGGCAAGGGTTTGTACCACTCCCTCGCCCTTGCTAATTAGTTTGCTCCCGCTTCAAAAGGAGAAAACTTTTTTTGACACTGAAAAGAACTATCTTAATTAGGCGAAGGCGGCTCTGCTTTCACCGCCTTCTTTTTATTTTTCTTTTGGATCAACGAAT
>CAZFPB010000027.1:0-11720 GCA_964520985.1 uncultured Pseudobdellovibrionaceae bacterium | reverse complement strand
CTCCATAATTTTATTTTTGATTGATTAGTTCTCTGATAGTTGTTTTCTTGAGCCAGTGGGTCATTCCGTAATCGTAAATTATATTGCGCCTATTTTCGTCACTTCTAAAAACCAGTTCTTTAAAATCACCATCATTGCTGCACAATACAGGTTCATCTAATGGCGGCTTTTCTTTCTGCACAGAAAGTTTCACATAAATCTCTTCATCTAATGGAATAGAGGATAAGGCGGCTTTGTAACCTCGTTTGAATGCAAAAACATAATCAGACCTTGCTTCAGGTTCATGTCTGAATGTGGTGTCTGTTTTTAATAGTTGGTTTATCCCTTCTTCATCTAAAGAGGGTTGGAGGGATGAGGCGTATTCTTCTATAGCTGATATATGAATCTGGAAGAATTTCTCTTTCTTCAATTCTTCCAAAGGCGGAGTATGGATTGATACTATATTTTTGTCCTCTTTCAGCCTCTTTTCAGCATCAGCCAAAATGTGTTTGTATAAAATTTCTTCTGCTTTTGTATTCATAACATTTATTTTAATTGATTTTGGTGTTATCAGCTTCATTACTACTATTTAGCGGATTTGCAACGCTCCGTTCGACGTCCCGTAACCCTGTTGGGCAATGTGCCGGAATCTTTCTTTGTTATAGAATATTCATTGATAATTTTATTCTTTATCTCGAATGAGCAGTCGGTAAAATGATTTGAGAAAAATAAAGCCCAGTTATCATCAGCTATTAAATCATACATCGGTTTATGTATTTCTCTTTCTTTTTTCCTCGTCTGTATTGTTTGGTAAACTGAAATGATTAAAAGAGTGAAGGCTATTAATAACAACGAAAAACAGGTCACGTAATACCAATAATCGGAATTTTCAAACTGTAGGCTTGGATATTCTTTATTAAATTGTCTTTCAAAAAAATTCCATAGCGGAAGATTTATAACTTTCATACTTACTGTTTTTTTAATTAGTGTTTAGCTCCCTGATCTTTCCTTGGTTTCTTAAACCTCCCTGATTTCAATTCCGTGTATGCTTTTCATCAACTTCTTTTTCAATCGATAAACAGGGAGCTTCCTAGTATGAGAAGATTTTACATCTTCAACAACCAATTCACCCTTCTCTTTGTAAACAAAATCCGCGAAGTAGGATGCTATCTTTTCGCCATTTACTTCCAATGGGAATTCCTTCTGCAATTCCAGTTCTGAAATCTCCCCGACTGTTTGACGGTACCTGAGTACCACATATCTCCTTGCCTCTTTTGAACTATCGAAAACAATTCCATCCAGCACAGTCTTTACGTTTCCAAACTTTGGCCTCTTTCGGTTGCTGATAATTTCTACTTCGCGGTAGTCTTTGATCAGTCCAGCGCCTTTTAATCGCTCCAGGTCTTTTATGGTGAATTTTTTATTCATTTTTAGAAATAATCTTCCTGTTCATCTTTAGGAATATGTACAGGGATTAGGTTTGACCCTTTTTCAGAAAACTTCATTAACTCGGGCTTGAAGTCAAGCGGCAAGTGAAACAGAGAGCCGTTTCTCCATTTAACGCCCAACAAATCCGCTTCAAATTCAGTAGATGCCCCGGTGTCAGGATCTGATTCATAACCGCTCATCCAATCTCTGTGAAGCATCAGGACCACATCTGCGTCTTGTTCTATAGCTCCAGATTCTCTCAGGTCTGAAAGTTGAGGATAGCGGTCTTTCCCTTTTCGGTTAGTAACGGCTCTATTAAGCTGACAGAGAACGATTACAGGAATTTCCAACTCCATAGCCAGCAACTTTAATCCACGCGAAATTTTAGCCACTTCCTGCTCTCTGTTGGCATTTTTGTTTGATTGTGCTTCTACAAGCTGTAAATAGTCAACGATCAACAGTGAAATGCCTGACAGGTGTTTAAGTTTGATAGCTTTTGATTTAATGTCGTTGACATCAACCTTAGTTTTTTCTGAAACATAGATGGGAAGGTTTCTTGCTCTATTTTGAATGCGTTCGTAAAATATTTTGTGTTCGTTTTCGTCGTTAAAAAGATTCCGGTAAATAATCCCAAATGATGTTTCAGTCTGAATAGAGGCAAGGCGGGCAGCTATCTCGGTGTTGTTCATTTCAAGCGAGATGATTCCAACGTGTTTGTTTCTCTTGGCGACCGCAATAGCTATTTTGTTCATTAAGGCAGATTTTCCTACTGATGGCCTGGCGCCTATTACAATCATCTGACCGGCAGAAAAGCCACCATTCAATTCATCAACCTTTCTAAAACCAGTAGTGACAAATTCTTTCTTTCCTGATTTTACTTCTTCCTGGTGAATGAAAAGTTTAAGCATCAATTCATCCATCGAATACCAATCCTGCGCTACATTGCCTGAAAGGATTTCATTTATTTTTTCATTGATTTTGTAAGCCTGCTGTTTTTCGTCGTCGTTTGGATCGATTCCCGAATGAGTGATTTTAGAAAGCTCTCTTTTTCGCCACATTTTGCGAAGTACTTCCGCATGATATTCCATGTGGGCAGATGAAACAACGTGCATGGTTAGGTCAGATAAGTACCAGGGAATATTTCCAGCGTTAAGTGTTTCACCGGCTTCGCTCATACGCTCCCATACCGTTAGAGAATCAATAGGAATTGAATTTTCATACATCGAAGCCATGTGCTTAAAAACCTTTTGATTGTCCTCGAAATAGAATGTTTCCGGCTTGATGGTACCGTACACCCGACCAATTGCCGTAGGCTCCAATAGGCATATCCCAAGAACTGCAGCTTCAAAAGATTTTGAGTAGTAAATTCCGTCACTCATTTAGGCAAGTTTTTTAAGTCTGTAATTAGGGTTTGATTCTTTTACCTCAACAACTGGAACCTTATCCCCGTTTGCAATTCTTTTCCCAAGCCAACCACTGAACATTTTTCGATAAGTAGCATCTGAAAAGTTTTCAATCGTGTCTTGAGCTATTGAAATGGAAAATTTATGGAGCCATATTTCCAAATCGCCATCCTTCATAATTCCGTGAGCTATTCTTACACCCTCCATCCATTTTTGATCTTTAAGGGCTTTTTGGTGAGCAACGGAAACAACGTCCATTCCTAAAGGTTTTAAGTCTCTACTTATTTCTTTTCCATTTTCTTTACCATTACCATTACCATTTCCTTTTCCATTACGGTAGGTTTCTACCGTAGAACTGTACCCTATTTGTAGGGTAGGTGTACAGTAGAGAATCTCATTTTCATAAAATCCTATGGTTAAAGCCAGCTTTTTAGGTATGTTTTTATGCCAATACTTACCCATTTCCCTGAAGATGGTCCTGTGCATGGAAGATTTTACGCTTAGAACTCCCCCGTATTGTATCTTAATAAAATTGCAAATCCACACATATTTCCTTCCCGGGAACCACTCTATTTTTTCATCCTCACCCAACTCTTTTGCAACTTCATTCAATTCCTCAAGATGCTTTTCTACATCAACCTTGCTGCTAAATTTTGCATCCTTTCTCAGCGATTCATAATTCACCTTCCATATTCCAATGTGATCACATTTGTCTCTCAAATACTCGAAAATCAATTTTGCCTGTGGGGATAAGGATAAATACCACGGATCATCCCATTTTTCAGTTACAGTCATTCTTTTTGGCATATCAATAGAATACTTTTTATTTATTAGCAACCCACACACTAGCGAAAGCGCAATGTGCCTTTGGATTAGATACTTGTTGATGCCTCACTTTTGTTATCAATCCTTCAAAAGCAGCCCTTCTTATAATACCTCCATAAGCTCTCATGTGAGGCGGTTGCGGGAAATCAGTTTCTTCACACCACTGCCTGAATCTTTCGGCCATAAATTCACCAGGATAAGCTTTCAGGAATAGTTTTAGATGAGCATAGGCTTTGCCAGACCAGTTCTCATTTACTGAATCGGCATGATCAACAGCTTTCTTTATTCCCGCGTCACGTTCTTTCATTGCATCCTGGATATTTAATTCTACTTGTGGCATTTTGTTAATATTGGTTTTTAACGTCCTATTATTTTTAGCATTTAACAGTAAAATTTTTTAAGATGCCTGCAACAATTCCTCGACACTTACTTGCTTAACCTCTTTAAGTGCTGTTTCGCAATTCTTTACTAATTGGCTGAAGTAGGTTTTCTTCAATTCAATTGCAATAGCCCTCCTTTTTAGTCTTAGCCATTCATATGGCTCCGATCCGATCCCGCCAAATGGAGTAAAACACAAATCGCCTTCATTTGAGTACAACCTTGTAAGACGATGTATTACAGGAAGCTGCAAGGGACAAATATGTTTTTCGTCTTTTTCTTCTCTTGCTATAGCGGCATTTAATGTGTCTCCTTGGTCAATATCCATCCAAACTGGTGAAGCCCACTGTTGCCATGTATCAACATCAATTGTGCATCTTACAGGCTCATCCCTATCTCCATCTTTGCGAAAAACCAAAACGTAATCAGGAATACCTACACGGCTCATGGTGCTATCTTTCTTCACTTGTTTATGCAGCAACCCAAGTGCTTTTGTACGCTGCATTTCAGTAACAGGATTCTTCCAAATCGTAATACGGGAATGATAAATAAAGCCGGCTTTCTCCATTTCCTGTAAAATCAATCCAGAAAAATCCCTAAGCCCAATAAAACCATGTTTGCCTTTTTGGATAGGCGTGTCCATACAATGGATGCAAACATTCCTTCCCTGCTTAGTGATCCTGTATAATTGAGGTGGGAGAAATGAAAAGTTTTCCTTAAACTCTTCGTAGTCTTTACAATTTCCTAAGTCCCTGATGTCGTTGTTATAAACATACAATTCAGGAAATGGAGGAGAAAAGATTGTAAGTCCAATTGATTCGCTTTCTATGGAATGTATAAGCTCGATACTATCTCCGTTGTACAGTGTGGCCCCAGGTAATTCGATTTTATGCTGCAAGTTGTTTATAGAAGTCTGCATAAATTATTTTAGTGTATTTAGATAATTGTTTTTGCATGAAAATTTGCTGCTGTTCTTTTCGTTTGATCGCCTGCATTACATTCTGCATCGTGTCAGTAGTCATCAAGTAAACGTGTACAGAATGCTCCTGTCCATATCTTAGCTCCCTTCTGATTGCCTGATAAAGTTTTTCAAATGAGAAGTCAGGCGAGGCAAAAACCATGTTATGGCAGTTCTGATAATTAAGCCCATATGCAGCTATTTTTGGTTTGGTGAGCAGAACTCTAAATTCATTTTTACTAAATCCTAAAAGATTTTTCTTTTTGATTTCCGATTTGTCGGAGCCAGTAACTTCAATGCAGCCTTTCAATTTATTTTTTAGATACCTACCTTCATCATCAAGAGCAATCCAAACAATAAAACTTTCTTCTGAATTGTTTACCAGGTTCACAACCTCATCTAATCTTTCAACTATCGTAAGTTTTAGCTCCTTATGGAAGGTTGTTGAAGAAACAGCAATGGTGTTAAACAAACCACCTTCTGCTCTTGGCGTAGTTTCAATTCTTTTTTCGTGAAAGATTAATTCAGGCAAAATATATCCTTCATCATCAAAACCAATATCAGAAGGTTTAGAGAACATTAAGCACCAGGTATTAACCCATTTCCAAAATGTTTCTTCTGCGTGGCCCTTTATTCTCCATTTTGAAGTTTCGCCACCATCATGCACAAAGTAGGTAGCAAGCATTTCCGTGCGGGACATTACCCCTAAGAACTCTGCATGATTTCCAAGTTCCATCGGGTCGTTTGGTGATGGAGTAGCAGAACAACAAAGCTTATAGGAGGTGTTCTTAAACCGATCTATGATTAAATTCCTGTAGGCCCCCTCAAAATTTTTAAGAATAGAAGATTCATCAAGTACAACTCCGGAAAAAACAGAGGTATCAATATTTTCAAGCTGTTCGTAATTAGCAATAAAGATTCCACTTCCAAATACTTCGCTTTTTAATTCACTGACATTAATACCAAACTTCAAACCTTCCTCTATCGTTTGCCCAACTACTGCTAATGGAGCTAAGATTAAAACAGGTTGATTGGTGTAGTTTGTTATTTCGGTAGCCCAAACCAACTGCTGAAAAGTTTTACCTAAACCACAATCTTCAAACAACGCAAATCGGCCTTTATTAAGTGCAATAGCTGTAGAGAACCTTTGGAAAGGTTTTAGGGATGCGTGAAGTTTATCAATAGAAATTTCAATTCCGAATGGCCTTACATACCGTTCCTTTTTCTTCAGAAATTCTTTATATGCTTCAATCATCACTTTAGCTTTTCAATTATTTGTTGAGGTGTGTATTTTTGGTAAGCCTCCGAAAGGGCTTCCATTACATATTGATCCATTAAATTATCGGCCTTATACCTAATAGTTTCCACTCCCTGCATTTGCTCGTATTGGCTTGTTTTTTTAATCTCTAATGGTTGTTTGCTTTCGATATTCATATAATTTTAGTTTGAGTGTCCACAAATAATACCTGAGAATGATTCGTCTTCTTTGGTGGTAACAGAATATTTATAACCTGGCAAGGGTGCGAATAATAGCTTTTTGTAAGGGAGTGATTTAATAAATGGAACAATAAGCCTGGGGTTGAAGCTGAATGGCTCTTTAATATCGCCGCTCATTTCAAACTCCATTTTTGCACCCTTGCCAAATTCAGGATCATTAAAGGAGAAGTGTATTTTACCATCCTTACCATCAAAAGAAGCAATTGGAACCTTCGCTGGAGATACTGAAGTAAGTTCACAAAAGGAGACGAAATCTTCTTTATTGATCTCAAATGGCTCGCCTTCGCTTTTTTTAAAAATTACGTGGTAAGCCGGTGTCTTGTATTCGGTCTTAATAAAACCATACATTGTTTTTCCTGTATCGAAAAAGTTATAGTTTCCGGCTGTGAAGTATTGCAGCGAATCGTATTCTGAAATAACTAAACAACACTCCCGATCTAAAACCAAATCCGGAAATGAATCAGATAGTTTTTTTAAGTAAAGTGAAAAGTTGTCGGAAGAAAATACAGCCCCGTTAACGTGAACGTATGATAATTGACAATCCCTATCTACAACGACAGTTTGAGCAGCTATACCAATAGCCTGAAGAACATCTTTTGTTAAAACCCTACCTTCTTTTTGTTCAGAAATTTCAGGAAAAACGGGAAACAAAGAAGGATCTGTAAATGAATCCCGGACCTGAGCGATCCCGCAAGTAAGAACAACATTGCTTGGTTCGATTTTGATTTCAACCTCATCGGATGTTCCCTGCTCCAAAACTTTCACAAGCAATTTTTCATCAATTAGGCATACAAACGAAGATGGATAGGCCGCTTGCACTTCGTGAATACAATAAGAATTGAGATTTGTTTTTAAAAGCGTACAACTTTCATTTGCCTCAAGCTTAATATATGAGGTAATAGGATTTGACGTATTTGATTTTACGCCTTTCGACCTTCTGAAGAATTCTTTGATTTCGGCAATTTTTATCGTTACCATGTTCTATTATTTTATAAATCGATTTCGATATAGTTTTTTAAAACATCAGGAATATTCTTTCTTTCCTTCCTGTCGATGTATGGGTACATTGCCTGAAAACGTTCTACTATCGTATTCCAGCAATTCATATCGGTCATGTCTAAAATGCCTGAATCCATATTTGTATGACAGGATGAACCGAAAAAGCATAACTCTATCCAGTTTAGCGGATGGTTGGCTACTGAAGGAAACAAAGCCTTTGGTAAAATATGGGCAATAGAATGTTTGAATAGCTTATCATCGTCTTTGCAACTCTTACCGCCGCAGTGCATACATTCCCCGGTCATTTCAGTTCTTCGTTCTTCAAACCAAACCACCATACTATCGTCGTTCATCATAGCTTTTTCCTTCTCCCTTCTCTTTTCTGATTTTTTGGAGATAGGATGAGGGGTTGACTTTTTTAAAGGCCTTCCGTTAAGAATGTGTTGTTGGCGATATTTCATGTAATCGCTTATCATGGTAATTCAGCCTTAACAATGTTTATAAACTCCTCCATTCTTCCCCTGTAGTAAGAATCAAAATTTTGATAGCCTTTATTGTCGTTAGTAAAAGCAACGTATAAATGGCTGCGTAAACGCTTGGAAGGGGTCTTTTTTGGATCTTCTTCTAAATCCTCGGCTTCTTCTATTGCTTTCTTTTCTTCTGCCTTAAAAGGGTTTGTTTTAAATGCCAGATACCCGAATTGCTGCGCTGACTGACCAATACCCAAAAACTGTTCAGGGGTGGGCTCGTTTGTTTCGAACGTAACCTTTAGAGTCCTGTCCTTTAGTGAACGATAGCTTTCTAATGTTGCGCCTATGATTATCATTTGATTTGAAGATTTTGTTTTGTAACCAATGAAGCACCGTTAACTTTAATCCCTTCTTTAATGGCCGCCTTTATTTTATTTTTATCAGGGGTGTAAGTTGTTTTTTCCACCATATAATCGTTTGGCAGATTATCGGGGTCAACCTCTACAGATTCGCTTTTCCTGAAGGAAAGTTTAAGTGTTGGAGTTTCTATTTTTTCAACTCCGAATTGCTGCATGGCATCAGAAAGGACTTGCTTAAAGAGTTCTTTTTTCTTTTTTGATTGGGCCAGCATTTTAGAAAGCCGGTCAATTTCTTTTTCAATGATTGTGGTTTCATCGTCAAAGTGTTTTACTACAAGACCATAGCTTAATGCCTTGTCGTTAAATTCGTCTTGCGTAAGCTGTAAGGCTTGTTCAATTTCGGGCGTTATTTCGCCTTCGTTAAATTCTATGTCCTGCATCAATTGTAAATGCTCTACTCTTATTTGATAGAGAGATTTCGGCTGAATTATAAGTTCCATTTTAAACGGCTTTTAGTTTTACTTCATTAAATCTTTCAATAGCAGCAGTCTTAAACTTTTCGTTCTGAATAATGCTTTTTGAAAGTGTTTCTTTGAAAAGAGAAAGTTCTTCTGTAGTGTTACAATTGGATAGTTTGGTAATAGCTTCCTGTAATTCGTCAATTCCGTTTTCACACCACTCTTTAATTAACTCACCGGTTTTGGTTGTGATGATAAATTCAGGACGATCAACAAACAACCCTGTCCTATCCTTCCCCGCTTTTACCATGTGCTTATCGTTGATAAATTCAAAGTTTACGGTAAGCTCATACTCAAATCCTTCCCTGGTTACTTCCTTCATACCCACTTTTTCAACTTTGGTTTTATTACCGTCTTTTATCATGTCGTAATCCTGCTTGCGTCTTACGGTTGTAATCATGTGGACAGGACTTGTGGTAATAGCCTCGATAAATGCCTGATGGCGGGGAGTAACCTTTGCCCAATCCTGGTACTTACCACCTAATGATTCCTGTATCTCCAAACATCCGCCCTTTCCGTCCCATTCATGGCTGATGGAATCAATGATAATACATTCCATCCCGGCTTTTATGCAGGCGTTAATAGCCTCTATATAGCGTTCAGGCGAATAAGGTGCTGATAATGGGATAACGTTGTACTCTCCCAAATCAGAATACAGGTCAGCAGATCCGTTTTCTGTGTCAATGACTGCGATCTTATCCCAATCATTAACTAATCCTTTAGCCAGTAACAAGGCTGAATACGTTTTACCGAATCCTGAAGGGCCAGACATACCGGCTCTGATCTTCGCTTTTTTACGTGTTGCTTTTCTTAAAATCATTATGCTGATATTTTATAAGTTTGCTCAATAAGTTTTACTCGTTGGTAAAGGGATTGGACTATCGCATCCTCTTTGTCCTCTACTAAATACCATTCCTGGGAGCCATCCATTATATAGATGCTATCTCTTGGATCAATTACCACTCCGTAGAAATAAAATCTCATATGGTCATGGGGAGACATTTTAACTTCTAATGGCCTGTCGAAATAGAGGTATTCTGTTCCTGATATTCCCCTTACTATGTTTACGATTTCTTTATACATAAAATGTGTTTAAAAAAACTATGGTCTGCTTTCTTTGATGTCAATTATTAGCTTATGATCCTCGTAACACCCGTACTTATAGGTAGCATCTACTATTGTATGTAGATTATACCTTGATTTGTAGGTATATAACTTTTCTAAAACCTCTTTATCGAACTCATTGGATGGAGTAAGAATAATCTCTGTTTCTCCGTTTTCTATGATAACTTTTGCTTTCATGATCGATGTTTTTAAAAAATGGGGAGCGATAAGAATAAAGCTCCCGAACCAAAACTAACTGCTATGAGAAGTCATTATTTTTGAATTAAACCGCTACCCCGAACCTCCTTTTATACTCCACGCTTAAAAATTGAGTAGCGGTTGCACCGGCATATTAACGTCCTTCGGTGCGCCACGGACAAATCATTTGGGGAGGCAAAACAAAACAGGATAGAACTTGTTATTACATTGTTTATTAGCTTGCGGAAACTGTAGTTCACAAACCGCTTTCTGCACAGCATTTATGCCTTATACTTCGTAAGGACTTTTAAAGATCGTTACCACTTGCTTTGCCTTAGCGCCTCCCCCTTCGGATGATCGTAAGTTTAGCAGCGCCGCTACCTTCCCAATAACCTAATCGGATGAAGATTATAATTATTAGACGGCCTGCTAAATATGTTTCAAAGAACTTTTTTACTCATTCTATTCTATCACCGTATGCTATACACATTCCTATACACAAAAACATAAGATGAGAGAGGATTAATAATGCTGTTATCATGAGGGTAAGATTTATGTTGTGATCTGTATTGCTACTATTGGGCTTTCGTTGTGTCACTCACTGGAGCGTTCTTATCGCTAATCGCCATTATTCGGTCTATTTCTGCCGCTATCAACGCCCCTGCTATTACTAATCGTTCTTTGTATGGCTTATCAAACATTTTTTCATAAATAGCTTTATCCCATCCATCAGGAACAATTGCTCTGAAACAATGGTCTAACCCATTTGACCCATCATCGAATGGGCTTCCCTCTGTCTTTTGAAGCAACAAAGAAGCCCCTTGCATCAATTGGCCTTTAAAATTTTGTTGCACATCTCCCTCAATAGAACGATGATGTTTATTTAATTGCTCTTGCCTTTCTTCGGCAATTAGTTCAATACCTGATTTCATAAATGACTTTTTATTTTATTGATGATAGTAGAACAGACAAGTTGAACGGAGCGTCGCAAATCCGCCACATAGTAGCAATGCTGCTGACCTCATCACACTTCCCATCTTGCCACTTCATCCTGCTCAACTGTTTGAATAAATTGTTTCCTCTGTTTCTTCTTCCCCACTAAAACAAGTTGCCAGAACTTTATAATAGGAGTAATCCATTTCTTTACAGGAATAATTAAAAGAACAAATGAGATAATGATGATTAGAGTGATGGCAATGTCTTGTGTCATATAGCTAATTGGTGTTGGTTTACTAATTCTCTGTTCTCATAAATATTCCCTACAACCTCAATATCAGAACCAATGGATATGCCGATTAATGGGTCAAGCTCCCAACCTCTACCCTTCCATGTCACAACTTTGTATTGAATTGCGTTGAAGTATTTTGAATAACCAGAAACTATATCACCCTCATAAATCTCTCTGCCGTTCTTATCGTACAAGCCAGTGAATTGCATTAGTTCAATAAACTGGCTCGTGAACCATGCAGAAGGATTGTTTACGCCTAGCATTTTGCCCCAATGAATCATTTCTGCTTCTTGCTTATTCCAGGCTCTGAACTTTATTTCTCTATTCATATCAATTAAGTTGATTTTGTACTTTAATTTTCTTAATAGCTTTCATA
>CAZFPB010000026.1:7301-11808 GCA_964520985.1 uncultured Pseudobdellovibrionaceae bacterium | reverse complement strand
GCTGGGCATTTCGAGATACTTCGCAACCAACCGCTTGCGGTTCTTTTCCGTATCACGATGCCCCTGTGACTGCAGCAGGCGGGTAATAACGTTGCGAAGTATCTCGACAGTGGTCATGGCAAACCCCTTGATTGCGCTTTCGATAGATTGATAATCCCATCTCAGGACGAAACTATCAACCCTTCTTCATCATCCTTTCAAGGATCTCACCGAGGCTCTCACCTGCCGCATACACCGGCTCATTCAGCTGGTGATAAGCGACCGTCACAGGCTCGGGCTCGGGCTCGGGCTGATAGAAGCTATCTTCGAACCTCCAATCGATGTTAGGTTCCCAGTACGGGTCATAAGGCTCATCCCAATAGGGGTCGCAGTAACTGTCCTCGAACTGAGCGTATCGTTCTTCTTCCTCAGCTGCGAGACGCTCCAACTCAAGATGATCTTCATAAATCATATGGTAGAACTCGGCGTTGGCGTTATGTAGCACCAAATCGTCATGCACATCAGCTTCAAGAAGCGTGAGTGCTTCGCGAATGGTCTTTTTGGCTTCGCGCCGCGCTTCACGCCGGTTGAACTTCTTTGCCCAGCGACGACCCATCATCGAAGTCGATCCCACGAAATCATCAAAAATCCAATGTTCAGCATGACCACCAACCGCATCCTTCTTGCTGTGAGACATTTGTCCTCCTGCTTATCCGTACATGGCACAATCGTCGTCGTTCGGCATTATCAATCTCAGCTCATAGTAATCTTGGATAGCCCTTATCGCAGGTTCCCATCCAAATGCTGTTACGACTGCGTAATGCTGTGCTCTCAGACGCTTATGCCAATTTATCTGCTTGTCTGAACGTCCACCTGACTTCGTACCGAAATGTTTCGGCACCTTCAGTTCAAGATATAAGCCAGCGTAAACACCAATAGGCACAGGTAGACACATATCAGGCACGCCTGACTTAACTCCTTCAGCTTTGAGGGACGCCGCGACACTGGGTCGCCGGTCACCTCCATTCGGGACAGCATAGAGTAGGTCAAGGTCGTGAAGATGCTTTCCATCGATTGCTATCCATTGAAAAATTGCTACTTGGTGAGCGTGTTCGGTTCCACTCGCTGCGAGCTTCTCGGGCGTAAGGATTGCCCCTCCAACCCCTATACGTGCGTCAGGGTCAATTGCACCGCGTTTCATGTGTTCTTTCCTTCTTCTAAAACCGTACCGTCACGCATGACGATTAGAGTGTGCTTGTTTTCCTTGCGAGCATATCGAATAGTCGTCCACGTACCGGAACGCCGGTATTCAGGCATCAAAACTGTAGCGACCATCATTTGAGTTCGATCAACGATATCGCGATCTCGATCATGATAATCGCCTGGCTGGAATAAGAAATCACACTTGTCCTCCAACCATATTGCCATCTTCCGTCTAATGATCGGCGGGTGACCGAAGATCTTGCATCGAGACGGCAATTCATTTCTCACAATGCCATGAAATTCCGCATCTGCCCCAATGCACAATCCATGATCCGCCTCGTCAGGTTGATACCAATTCAAGATCTGTGCGACACGCGCCTTTTGCGCGTCGCTCATGCCCTGACTGGTGCCTGTGAATCCCATTCGCATCTTCGATCTTCCGCTCCAAAATATACGGGTGTCCTTGATTTGCAGGCGTTTGAGCTAGATACCGCCCCTATAATACACCCTAAAACAACATCAAAAAACACAACAATAACAACAACATAATAATTATAGGGATTTATTTATTATAGGGTTATACGTTTATGGTAAAAGTTCACATTAACGTGAGGGTTTTGGTACGCGTAAACGGTATCTTTTATGTGTTCGTTAGTGTGTGTTTTAGGCCCCCTATAATTTTTCCACCCCCAGATCTCGTAAGTCATTGAAATCATTAGCGAAATCGCCCTAATAATAGGGTGAATATGCGGGGTGAACGTATTTATAGGGATGGACCCTAGATTAGGAGTTCCAGATTGGGTCGCTCATGACAGGCGAGATATACACAGGTGGACGACCGCGCCCATCAGCAGGCAAACTTACCTCTTCAAGCATGCCTTCTTTGATCATGTGAGAAATCGTTTCGGTGACCTTCTGAGATCGCCCGCCGCCATACCCTTGACCGGCAAATGACGAGAATGGTTTGCGCTGTTTGAGGAAGTCACGAAGGGCTTGTCTCGAGACGCCGGGTTTCCCTTTGTTCTCTTTTCGCTTCAAAAGTTCCTTAATACTTTTAACCACTGCGAGGACTTCATCCGATGCCCCGTGTCCGAGATCGCCATGATCCACATCGGTGAGTAGTGAGACCAAATTCTGCAACAGATAACCGAACGCCCATTTGTATTGCTCAAGCGTCACGGCAGGGGTAAACGGATTCTCCATGATAGCAAGCAGTGCTGATATCCGCTGAGCTGTCAAAGGCAAACGGCTGATCGCCCCATACACAGGAGGCAAGCGTCCTTCGATAGCAGCATTCGAAATGGCATCCACTGTTCGGACGAATTGCCAATGTAGATCAGCAACCTGTTCTGTCGAAACCGTGGTGATCAGTTTACCGGCATCGAACGCATTGAGCTTGTAAATCTCATCCAGGTGTTTGGCCTGCACAAGTCGCTGAACTAGCACATCACGCAAGCCAGGAGGCAAATCCTCGGTGTATTGCATCGGCTCACCGCCCGGGGCGTGATGCCTGATAACGACCACGCGTGAGAGGAACCCATCCAACGCGTCTTCACTGAAGACGTCAAACTTACTGGTAGTTGTCGTCCAGAAGGTTGACACGTTCAAATTGTTGATAGGTTCAACATCTGCTTTCCGATTGGCTACAGATCTAGGCCCTGAGAAGAACTTGCCATGAACGCCGGCATCATACAGCTGGTTAAAAGCATCTCGAAGATGTGCATCCGAAGGACTCTTGCCCTCATTCATTGATGACAGCTGCGAATAGCATTCTTCAACGTACCAGACCATCGATGGGCAATTCATAAAGTCAGGCATGATAGCCTGAATAGATGACGTGCTCGAGTTGAGAATGCGCGTAAGCGACGGACCGCCCGGTGTGTTGCCAATCTGCTGTGCTGCCTCAGACATGAACCGTTCCCACACATTCATGGTCTGGGTCTTGCCGGCGTTTGACGGTGCAGCCAGGATGAAGTTGACGTTGATGCCGGAACCTCCCGAGATCTTGAAGCCTCGAGACACAACACCTGCAAGCGTCGATAAGGTTGCCGGGATAGCAAACTTCGTGAACGGTTTGAAACTTGCTTTCTCAGCAGCGAGTACGAACTCGCCGACGATCCCGGGAGGCCTAGACAAAATCTTGTGTTCGCTTGTCAGTTCTGGGAAAGCATCAAGAACAGATTGACTACCCTTGCTCATGTTTGAGATTGCTTCATTGGCTTTCGCCAACGCTTCGGCAGCTTGCTTCGCTCGCTCGACTTTTGCCTTCTCCATGTTCTCCACGATCTGACGACCATGTTCCGAGAAATGCAGAAGCCCGTTATTGCCCTCACGAACTCGCTTGAGAACAAACTTGAGGTTTCGCTTTGCCTTATCGATACGCGCTTCACCTGCACTGCTCGGCGGGGCGAGCTGCACCATCGGGGAGTTGAAGACGATACGCTCGACCTGCTCGACAGACCCTGTAAAGCGATCAATCATTCCGACGATGGCCATAAACGTATCTGACCACTCACCGGGACCGCAACCCACCTGAGCATTGTACCGCGGTGCAAACGTTGGATTGTAGTTCGTTGCCAAGCGTACGACTTCAGTGTCCGTCAAGTCCGTGCGGCGACTGACCTCAGTATCATAAACCGCAAGCTCCATGCCGCTGTCAGGTGCAATCGCACCGAACACGCTGACCAAGAAATTCTGCTGGTCTTTGATTTCATTCTTACCGTTGATCACATCGCCCGTAATCGTGAAATATCGATTAGAGCAATAAATCTCGACTTGCATGGCGACTGAGCGTTTCCCCGCTACAGGCAACGTGCCGCGGCCGATCATATGAATGCCGTTCCCTGACGGAGAAAGCTCCGTATAGGTATCAACGTCATTCATAATCTGCTTGACGAGCATTCGACGGGTCTCGAGATGCTCAGGCTTAACTTTGCGCTCGTCGTCAATGTCAATACCGAAGAACTCGTCGCTCTCGGTAAACACATACCCGATACCGCTAAACAGGGAAGGATTGTTCTGATAAACTCGCACCGCATTTTCAAAAGTGCTCCAGGTGCTAGGAGCGCTAACATCGGCCATATACGCCGGGTCGTTTGGGTTATAAGGGGGCTTGGTAACCGCCCCTTCAGAGACAATAGAGCGCCAAATAACCCATTGCGGCCGAGCACGAAGCTCAGCCGGTATAGTCTGCAAGTTCATCAGAAGGTTCCTCACGAATTATAGGGGTGAACGTTACCCTATAATTCGATAGATTGCAAATACCAAACATGATGTCTTGAAAGGATCTACCATGTTCCGTCTTGTCTGTCTTTGCCTTCTTCTC
>CAZFPB010000026.1:0-7201 GCA_964520985.1 uncultured Pseudobdellovibrionaceae bacterium | reverse complement strand
TGATGTCTTGAAAGGATCTACCATGTTCCGTCTTGTCTGTCTTTGCCTTCTTCTCACTGGTTGCGCAACCAACAATCTGAATGCGTATCAGAAAGAGAAGATCCGCGCGCAACTCGATGCTCAGGTAAACACCGGCTTGTATTCGCCGAAGCTCGGTCATCGCTGATGGACGATCTCATTGCCTTCGCCCATCAGCTCAATGCGCAAAAGCTTCTTCCGTATCAAGAAAAGATGCTGCGATACTTGGATGCATTTGGCAAAACGCAAATCATCAACGGGTTGCGTGAAGAGTTCTTTCGCAAAAACCCGAGCAAGACCCTGTTTGACATTAGTGCAATTCGTCGCGCTGGGCGTATTGAATTGCGCAGGATTCGCAAGCAGGTTTTGTTCCTTCGAAAGGGACCCAACCGCTCGCAGTGGCAAAGGATGAAGGATGAACAACTCTGAAACTACCCGGAAGCCTGAAACTGAGTTGGATCGTCTGGTCAACTTGATCACACCCGAGAACTTCGCAACTGCTCGAGCACTCGGCGATTCTTACAACTGGTGCAACCGGTTGCGAGCAGCAATACTCAGACAAATAGCAAAGGAACCTGAAGCAATGGCCATAAAGTACATCTCTAAAGAGCAGCTCACCACCCCGCATGATGGCTGCGAAGTCATTACCAATTCTTGGTGGTGGGAAAAGGACGGCATGATCCTCGACTGGGAGTTTCCCAATCAGCGAGTTCCGCAATGCAACAAGTCAAAAGCGGTTATAGATCACTGCATCGCAAATGATGTTGCATTGTATCGCGGTCATACCCCGGTGTTCATCGAGCTGGCATTCTACCGTAGATGACCATCCCACCTGTCCCCACATATTCAATAGAGCTCGAATTTTACAATTCCGAGAACGAAGTCTGCTCATCTCACATCAAGGCATTTCTTGCGGAAGACCACAAAGATGCCATCCTTTCAGCAATTCGCTTCTGGGAGGGTCGGCAAAGGGCGTACTCTGAGCACTTCGGTAAGCTTCTATGCCTGAAAGTGTACAGAGCGCAAGTCGGCATTATCAATACCAAAGGAGAGCTCACATCCAAAACCCTTTGGGGGATCTTTGAATGGAAATATGACTTTCCAGGATCTCTGCCAGACCATGTTGAACTTCGACTTGCTGAACTTGACAAGATGAAGAATGTTGAATGACTGAAATTTTTGTGTTTGGCTCAAATCTCGCGGGTCGTCACGGCAAGGGTTCTGCTCTAGAAGCCTTGCGCAAACACGGCGCGGTTCGCGGACAGGGTTGGGGTCTTCAAGGTAATAGCTACGCGATCCCGACGAAGGATGATCGGCTTCGCGTTCTTCCCCTCCCCACAGTCGAGTTCTATATTACCAACTTCGTCGGATTCGCCAAGCTTCACCCAGAGCACACGTTCCGTTGTGTCGCCATCGGTTGCGGCAATGCCGGTTATCGACCTGAGCAGATCGCGCCCATGTTTCGCGGTGCTCCAGCTAATATCCTGTTGCCAGACGAGTTCGTTCGCGTATTGTCTCGATAACAACTCGTCCACAGAAGGAGTGATCATGTTCACCTCAGACAATCCACCCGTGTATCGAACCCCATCTGGGTACCGCCAGGACTGCACGTCTCATTCCATGGAGTGGGATTCCAAGGGCAAATACATCGGCCAGTGGCAGGCAAATGCCATGGATGATGGCCCTAACGAAATCTTCCTTTGGGCAACCAAAGAGCAGGCTGAATTCGATCTGACTGAAGTGCAGATGAAAGAAGCTTTTGCCGATTCTTCGGTTCAGGTGGCATAATGGCACGCATTCTCGAATTTAGTGAAAATATCAAGTTGGAAGGCATCGCTACCATCAAGACTGATAAGGGCAGCGAAATGATAATTAACATGGACCAGCTCGGTTGCCTCTTCGCCGAGTTTATCGCCGATCACGATACCGGGCCCGCCCCTGACGATGGCTGGTACGTTCAGCACTTCAACAAACTCCGCGCTGCAATCCTTACGGAGTCGTGATGACTGACAAGTCAACCATTGTCGCCGATCTCGAGAAGTACTCGGAACTCGAAAATGAGATCCAGATGTTTCTCACTCAGCGCATGAGCGTGATGGATCCCAGACTGTTCGAGTATGATCCACCAGATCGTACGAAGCCTAACGATGTCTATCCTTTGGGCCAGGTCATCTTCGATGAGTGGGAAGACGAAGGTGATGGTGAAATTGCCATTCGTCGCATGTATCGCTGGAACGGTGATGCCGGGCTGGTTACCCGGGTTAAGGTCGAACTCCTGGCCAATCAAGATGCTTGCGATGTGATCATCGCTCGGATGGATGCCAGGATCGCCGAAGAACAACGTCGGCATATCGAAAACAAAGCTTCTTTAGCGAAAGCCAAAGAACGAGCTGAGCGTAAGCTTTACGAGAAGCTCAAAGAGAAGTACGGCAGGGGAGAAGCAGGCTAAATGGCACGATTGACCAGGTTCCTAAAAGAACTCAAGGAAATGGTAGCACTTGATCGAGAAGGTGCTATTGACGACATGCTTGCTGTTTTGCGGCAAGAGCGTGTAATCGATACTGTTTACACGATGCAGATGGTCGACGCGCTGGCCCTTGGCAGGTTCGGCGAAGATGTTGTTATGCCAAGTTATCGCGACCGCGCTGTTATGCTTACCGCAACTCGTCTGAAAGAAGCCAATCTTATTGTCGAAATACCTCTGGAAAAGCACGCCTACGAAGACCAATTCGGTTCGCAATTTCAATCAGCCGTCTCACTCGAGTATCGCACCTCTGTGGACGTGATCAGGAGAAAACCATATCGTGACGCACTGTAGATGTATGGACGGTCCTAACGAGCCTGATCCCGAATGCAAATTTTGCTACGGGACAGGTGAACTCACGCCTGTCATGATTGCTGTTCCCAAAGTGTTGGTTGAACGCGCAGTCCATACCATTCTGCAACTGTCGGCAATCCATCATACAGGCCGCGCCCTACGCGCCCTGTTGGGCGACGCAACGCCCTTCGCAACACAGGTGGAATCGCTGGCACGCAACATTGCGGTCGGTACAATCGATGCTAGTCACGGCTACACGGCTGAATTTGCACCCAGCTATGCCGCCCACATCGAAGAATACGATACCGGCGAAATCGCTGCACGATACGAGCTCGAGAGGTTCTTTGGCGTTAAACCTCCTGAGTGGGTTTGGGTCAAAGATGTTGCCGAGCCGCGCATCCCCGGCATGTATCGGGTCATGTATGCCGGAGACAACGATCCCGACCTGCCTTATTCTGACTATCAAGGATGGGCAGAATGGTCTATCGAAGACCCCGACTGCCCAAACTGGATAACCGAGCACGACGAAGCACCTGAATCTATCTTCGCGTACTATGGTCCCTATATCCTCCCAGACGGCAATGCGGTGAAACCGAAATGACTGAGCTTCTCAACTTCATGTCAGCTAACCCTTTTCTCACCTGGTGCCTCGCATGGGGTATTTGGGCACCCGTTTATGCAATTGTGCAACCGATCAGATACGCATATCTTGCCTATTCGCGAACCCTTCGTTCTCGGAACATTCGTGAGCGCGGATGGCCAACTGCACCGTTGATGGACGCAGATGGCGATATCGTGCATCCGAAGAAAGGTGATGACTGATGACTTCACGGCGCTCGTTCCTGCTCGGTGTTGCCGCGGCCCTCGCTACGCCTGCAATTGTACGTGCTGAAGTCCTCATGCAGGTACGTACGATCATCATGCCCCGTCCGATGAACTACTTTGTCGATTGCGAAAATAATCCTTATTTCCCTCTTGCATTTCGGACCATTGAGCAGGCGCTTAACGCTGCCAAATCAGATTTAGATTCAGGTGTGGCCAGTGACGCTATTGTTCATTTGAGCGCAGGCGTTCACAGGGTTTCCAGAATGCCAGGTCTCTCGTCTTTCATTCCCATCGACGGAAAAATAACCGTTCAAGTGACCATCAAGAACGATACCTCGGTCAGCAGGATCAAATTCGAATGAGTATATCTCAAGAGAAGCTTGAAGAAGAACTACGCGGCATCGTGAACTGGTTGCTGACTTCCAGGCTCGTCGGCTACGAGGTAAAGGCTGTTCATTCTGCCGAAGTCATTAAATTCGCGGTCGATCAGTACCTTACGCTCAGGACTGAGAGGGATGAGGCGCGGAACGCATGTCGCGCCGCTTGGGACAGCATTAGCCGATTTCCGGGCTCTGTGCATGACCGTGCAATGGCGAAACTGGAACGTGTCGTTCAGGGCGCGAACTTTGTTTACGCCGATCCAGATTTGACCCGCGCCCTCGCCGCCGAAGCCCAACTAGCCCGGCGAGGGGAGGCGTTGAAGCCGTTCGCTGATGAAGCCGAATGGTGGGGACCGGAGAGCGGGCCAGAGGCGACATGGGGCAATTCCGTCGAACTTTGGCAGAGCCCTAGCCGTCGCACGAAGATAACCGTTGGCGACCTTCGCCGCGCCCGTTCCACTCTCTCCCCGGAGGATAGCCATGGGTGAGAAGTTAGGCCGAGTGCAGAAACGCGCTCTATCGTTTCTTGCCGGGGAACGGCACGGGTTAAGCCACGACGGACTGCATGTCGAGGGAATCTCCGGGCGCTCGATGCGGGCTCTGGAGCGGCGCGGTTATGTGACCGCTACCGAGTACGCAAACGGTGTCCATTTCGCCATCACACCGGCCGGCCGCCTCGCCCTCAAACCCGGAGCCCAGCAATGAGTAAATATCTACTGCCTGTCGTCGCCCAACGTCCCGGCATTCACCCAGCACAAATTGCTGCCGAACAGGCGTCATTACGCGCCGCAGCAAACGGTGAAGATGGTCTCGAGTCAGCAAACAGAGCCTACACCAACAAGCTCAGGGAGATGGGCGAAAAACCTGTGATCCCTGATGCGTGAGAGCCCAGCAATGACACACCTTGACCCGAAGGCGCTAGAGGCTGTTGCCTCTATTTTGGCCTTTGTATGGCCGGGCGGTTTTGAGGATCAGTCGGTTAAGCCTCTATCGTTCCGTCCGAACTCTGCGGCGCGGGAAGTGGCAACCAAACTGGTCACGACCTATCTCGCTGCACTTCCTCAAGCTGAGCCAGTGGAGTTTCACGTCACTGATCGCAAGAACGGTATCGACTATACCGAACGCCGCGCCTCCCCCACTCCCGCAGTAAGCCGGCCGGATCGGGATAGCGTTCGTATCGCGAAGCAGTTCGCGGACATGTACCAGTCTGGCGCACAAGGAGCGGAGATGGATTGCGATGCCGCGCAGGCGCTCGCGTTGTCGATTGCCGACATCCTCGCCGCCCTATCCCAACCCCATTCGGAGAAGCAATAATGGTCATCAAGATTAAAAAGCCAGGCGTTCTTCCGGATACAAGGATCTTGGATTGCACCTGCAGAAATTGCAAGTGCGAATTCGAATTCAATCCTCCTGATGCAAAACTCGAGTACGATCAGCGTGAGGGTGATTTCTACCGGATCAAGTGCCCGACTTGTGGCATGGAGTGCATTAGAGCAAAATGAACATCGTTCGTGAGAACCTAATGACAAGGCCGGGCTACACACCCTATTGTGGTTCTCAGCATTGCCGGCATGGCATGCCCCGTACTACATTTAACGGCCGACAGTTTGTTTGCTCCTGTGGATGGGTGTCGTCATTTGATCCCGCTTTCATAGCTGAATACAAAGCCAAGTGGAAGCGTATGGATTCCAATCTCAAATATCATATCAAAGGTGACCCGTGATCTCAGCTACCGAACATGACGCCCTGCTAGATGCTTATCGCAAAGATCGTGGTCCTGCCTGGACGGTGATCTTTGACACTCTTCGCGAATATGACCTAACCAACATGGTCTGCGATGACGGGAGCGACGCACCTTATCCGTTGGTCGATCTGATGTCCAATGAAGGAGAAAGCATTACGACCGGCGAAAACGAAATGATCAATCTCGCCGATGAAATCCACATGGCACTTGAAGATGCAGCGCCTCCACAGGAACCCACTGCATCTGAAATCCGGGCAGCCGCAAAAGCAATATCTTTCGGTTTTGGTGATCGTCCGGGGTTTGAAGAAGGTTACCTCGACCTTGCGAGAAGCGCTCTCGTTGCTGCGATGAATGCAAAATGATCACCGCTCAGGAAGCTTTTGAAGCGTGGTGTCGGAATCATCCTGCCAAGTGGAATATGGGCAAATGGGTGCAAAACGGTGTGTTTAAAAACTACACCGACCCTGAAACTGACACAGCTTGGTTGGGTTTCCAGGCCGCATGGGAGCTTCGTCTGGTACTTGATAACGAAACGTTTGACAGAGCGCTTGAAGAAGTAAGACCTGGGTACAACGAAGCGCTTGCCATAGTCAAAAGAAACCCCGGTTTCGCAGGTGCACCTGATCCTCTAGCAGTAGGAATTAAGTCATTCCTTGCTCGCTTAATGTACCAATCCTAAAGGAAAGTATCATGTCCGACTTCCCTCCTATCGACCCGAATTCCGAAGAGCTTTCAGACCTGCTGACCCAATGGCATGCAGCGAAGGCAGAAGTAGAAAGCGCTAACGCCAAAGAAATCGCATTACGACTTCGCATCTTCGGTGGATTGTTTCCTGAGCCGTTGCCTGGTCAGCAGAACAAGGTTCGTTTGCCATTTAACATGGCATTGATCGGCGACTACCGATTGAATTACAAGGTAGACGATGCCGTCATGCAGGCATCCCGACCGCTCATCGACCCTGCTGACTTTGAAGCGGTGATCTCGTTCAAGGCAGGGGTGCGTGCCGCGGCATTCAGGGACCTGCCGGATGAGCGTCGGCACTTGTTCACGCCGTTCATCACCGTGAGTCCTGGCACGCCGGGTATCGAGCTCAAGCCCGCCGATAAGGTGCGCTGGAAATGATAGATATAGTTTTGATCGATTATGAAGATCATAAGATCTTCACGCAAACGATTCCTTGGCCTGACCGATACAGCGGAGGTCCAGCGCCTGTTGTTCAAACCGAACATATGGCCGTCTCCGTCTTTCTTCGAACTGATGATTGGCTTGCTCATGAGGGCAAGACTTATCGAGTTTATAAACCTGCCCCGGTGATCAAGTTTGCGGATGAACCGAATGGTTACGAGCAACAAGTGACAATTGGGATGGCATCTGAAAAGACAAAACCTCGCAGCTGGTGGGTTCGCTCCCGATGAC
>CAZFPB010000025.1:0-13090 GCA_964520985.1 uncultured Pseudobdellovibrionaceae bacterium | reverse complement strand
TTGCCGTTGGCGAGGATCGTGCCGAGGGTTGTGCCGGGGTTGGTGGTGGCGCCGAGGGTTGTTGCACTGGTCCAGATGGCCAACTGCCCCGTGGTCCCTGTGCCTGTGATGTCACCAGCTCCAAAGCCATTGAGCGCCTGGTTGAATTCATCCGTGATTCCATGTGTCGCATCACGGTCGAGCCCTTCGCCAACACATGCCGGAATTATGCCCTTGTCATTCGGCGCGCCAACGATGCCGTACGTTTCAGCTGCAGCGTATTGGCTGGTAACACGGCACTTGACCCGGAACGCGCGGCCAAGCCCATCGCTCGGATCGGCCGGCATCTCAAACGTCGCCGTCGCTCCATACGGCACTCCGCCAACCGTGATGGCCGAAGCAGCCTGGTCACTCTTGCTGGTCCCAACGATGGACCACTCGACAGAGCTGACGCCATCGATGGACGCCAGCGCCAGGTTGACGATCGACTCATACGCCGCCTCGTGGCGGTTCGGGTTCGCGTCGCCGTTGACTGTGAAAGCGGCTGAAAGTGGCATCAGATTCTGGGAGTGGACAAAGCTCCGCCAGGCGCCGACGTGAGTGGCACCGGGAGCGTTCAGGTTTTTGCGGCGGTCAGCTTTCGGTGAAGCCGGCCTGCTGCATCAGTGTCGCCGCCGCAACGCTCTGGGTCGCGGGTATGATTGGCGAAAGTGCGGCTAGAGAGCGGAGGAATTCGCGGTGGACAACCAGGATCTTTGGCAACGGGCCAAGAGCGTTTGCGGTGTCTGGATCGTCGTGAACGTCCTCAGACACTCGGTGGTCCTCGTACGCGCGCCACAAGTCGGCGATTGCTGCGTACGACTCGGCCAGTGAACCACCGCTGGTGAACAGTGGCATGTTGGTCCAGTCGACGGCGCTGTGGTACGTGTCGGAGTTGGCCCCGCCGCCGTTGTCATTGGCGAAGTGGCGACGGACCTTCGTTAGCAATTCCGACACAACACGCGGCAACGTTTGCGGGGTAGGGTCGCCAGAGAACGCATCCGATATTGCGTTGTCGGTGTCGCCAGTGAAGTGAACCCCGCTCTGCGTAAGGTGGGTGCCGAACTTGTCGATGATGTCGTTCAGCGAAGACGAGAGTGGCCCGGATGCAGAGCTCGCCGTGACGCCATCCATGTCGGCAAGCGCATCGATGACATCAGGGGTTGCTGCTGCCGAAGTTGCCCGCGGAGTTTGCGGGTTCACGATGGCCGGCGTCAGCTCACCCTGAGCGTTGACCGTTGTGGCGCGGATCTTGTCTTCCCAGACCCAGAGAACCAGCGTCGCCTTGTCCTGGCCGAACCCGACCGGACAGGTCATGCGTTGGCCAACGTACAGCACCAGGCTTGCTTCGGCGCCGACCTTGGTCTGCGACGGGGCGGCGTCTGGGTCGCCCTCGTAGGAGCCGCCGTAGTTCTCGGCAAGGAGCTGGTACTCCTGAGCGACGAAGCGGTAGGCGCCGCCCTTGTCGAAGGTACCGTTGGTCCAGGCGGTCCCGCCGTCGCCTTCGTAGACCTGGAGGCGCGATTGCTGGCTCTTGGTGAGGTCCGCCTTGAGCTTGCTTCCAGCCGGAGCGTCCGTGCACCACACGCGGACGTAGGTTGCATCCGCATCCTCCAGCGCAAACCGCACCGAAAGCGGGCGGTTAGGGGCTGGGTAGAGCGGATCGGGAGTCAGGGTAGGCATGCGTTATGTGCGCTGCCCATTGACTGCCGGGCAGGAGCGCGCAGGCTGTGGCGCTATGGCTGGTAAACAGGTGAGCCTAGTGGCGGCGACAGCAGTGGTTGCGGCAATCGCCCTGGCGAGCGGGTGCGGCATGCTGCTGCTCGACGGCAGGGCCAAGAGTGCAGAACGGGACGCCAGGAACGCTGAAATGGCGCTTGAACTGGAAAGGATCCGACACCTGAGTGCGGCTGCACCTGCGCAGTCATCGGAAGCGGATCGAGACTGACCCATTGACTGTTGGCCAGACGATGCGCAGGCTGGGTTGTCAGGAGGTTGGGATGTTGTCTCGGATGAAGGTGCCCTGTTTTGCTGCGCTTCTGCTTTTGGTCGCTGCGTGCGCACCAGAGAACAATGACCTGTTCCCGTCAGATGGCGCTGCTGGGGCTGGCAACGGCAAGGCGACGGAACTGCTGATCGACCCGACCTTCGCCCAGGGCTACTACGTGAAGCACAGGACGCTCGACGCGGTGTACGATGGCATCGAAGCAGCGTTCGCAGCCGACGAGTCGCTCACTGTTCCGTATCGGCTTGCCGAGGATGATGAAGTCCCGAATGTGCGCGAGTCATCGGGTCAAGCGCCGCTCTACATCTGTCCCGAAGGGGAAAGCTGCTTCGACTACTTCACGGCGGCGGACGGCTACGTGACCTTGTTCCCGATGTCGACGATTCCAGAGCCTTACACCCAGGCGCGGACCGCTGCTGCGGTTCAGGCTGCGGTCACCGTTCTGTTATCAGCCAGGTGACCCAGGCCCATCACACTGGCGCGCCAATGCGAATGATTCCGAGCGTGCCATTCACAACCACCAAATTACCTGGGCTTGGCTGCGCAGTGAGCTTGATGGTGTCGGTCGCGGCGGTGTCGATCCAAATCGGACCAGATGCCGACACGCTGACCTGATGAGAGGCGCTCGTGCTGTGCCGAAGCGGGGCAGGGTAAAGCTTCACTGAGCCGCCAACCTTGATCTGGACGCCGGCCGGACTGGGGTCAGACGTTGAGGACAACGTGCACTTCATGCTCAGCGTAACCAAGTGCCATCCGCCAGAACCGGCCTGAACCGTAGTCCCGCTGGAGAGGCTGTATCCAGAGTCTGCTTGGACCAAGGTTAAGGCCAGGTCGTCGCCGCTACCGTACGTGCCAACGTCGATTGAGTAGTTGGCTACCCCAGCGGTAACTTTGGTGAGCAGGCTAGTGTCATGCCCATCGAGTCGATTCTTGTTGTTACGCGTTCGGTTCGCTAGCCGCTGGATAGCCTTGTCGCGCACATCAGCGGCGCTGGCGAGTTCATTTGCCACCGGCCACTGGATGGTTGCATCGAAAGTGTCGACGTCAGTGAGTGTCTCAGCCATTTACGCATTCCAGTCGAAGGAGTAGTCCCACTTCGTCCCGTCATCCCAGTAGAAGTGATCCCAGTAGGCGCCGTCTTCACCTGGCAAACGCCACTGCGCCGTCACCCAAGCCGGCAACATGCGATCCACCAGCTGGAACAACTGCACGTTCATCAGCTGAGAGAATTCGCCGTTTGACATGCCGCCCGGTTGTTGTGCTCGGATGATGACTTGGGCGCGGTCACTGAGCCACGCGCCGCCGCCGATGTCGTATCCGGATGGGCCCGGGTTGATGACTGGCCAGTACGTATTCGTGGACGGCGTTTCGAAGCCTTCTGAGTGCTGGAGCTCCAGGTCCAGGAATGCATCGCCGATCAGGTCACTGATGGCCGTCCGCACGTTCTGGTAGGTCGGCGCCTGCGCTGCCCGGTAGTGAATCACGCACCGTTGACGCAGCGACCAGCGCGGCTCACCTGGCCTACGCGGCACAGCGAGGACCAGCGACCAATACTCGAGTGAGTCGTCAGCACGGACGGGCGTGGCCTGGTTCCGCAGCTTGTCCGGGAGCCGCGATCCAATCGACGCCTGCATCCGCGCAATCGCCATGTTCTCGGCGTGCACCAGGCTGGTTGGCTTCGTTGTAAACGCGCTGCCCCGTTGTGCCTGCAGGTCTCGGTACCAAGCTGCGGCGTACGGAACCGGGTGCTCCGTGACGTCGTTTTCCTTGTTCAGGTCGCCGTCGTAGTCGCCAATCTGAGCCGGCTCGCCCCACGTCCCGTAGAAGGTGACCGTGAGCGTGCCGTCCGTCGCCACGTTGGACCCATTGACGATTGCGATGCTGGTGACGCGCCCAGGCGTTGCCGTGACGCCGGGCTTCAGGAGCGTCGACCCGTGCGCTGTCATGCGCGCCGAGCGGACATTCCAGACCAGGCTCCTACCGTCGGCCGTCTCGATGCGGCCCGGGAAGGTGACCGTGAGCAGGCCAGTCCCGGAACTTGCGACCGTCGGCGCGTGCTCAACGCCGGACCCATTGCGTCCGAAGTAGTGCGTGACCGTGGCAACGCTAGCCGCAACGACAACCGTCATCGTCGCCAGCGGCAGCGTCCGGTTGATGGCCACAAGGTCCGCGCAGAACCGAGCGTGACCAGCTGCAGTCCAACCGGTCCGACTGTCACCACCGAGCTTCAGCGGCAGAAGCGTTGCGAGTGCTCCGAACATCAGGCGCCGCTGAGGGTCTTGAACGTGATGCGGGCGTTGCTGACGGCGGCCCCAGCGCTACTGAATGCGCGCACGCGGACCGTGGTGGCCGTGAGCTTGTCGACCGTGCAGTAGCCGCCCGTGCTCACTGGGTAAGCCTCGGGGCACTGGAGTTCGAATGCGCCGGCCACGCCGTACTCGTCCGTGTAGGACGAGGCGAAGGTGAGCGTGATGTCGCCGTTGCCGTTGCGAGCGCCGGACGGGAAACCGCTTGGCGCCGAATCGCCGGCATACGACGTATCGCGCTTGCCGGTCTGCATGTAGGCGCGCACAACCGTCGGAGCTGCCGGTGCCGAGTCATTGCAGAGAATCTCGAGCTCGCAGAACGGCGCCACGCGCGTGCAGGCTGCCGCGTCCGCCATGGCTCGCGAGTAGCCCTCTGCGCCGACGTCTGTGAGCGGGTCGATGACGCCTTGGCCGAGGTGATTCTGCTTGTCTGCGTGCCCGTCGTAGTCCGTGAAGTCCACGGTACGCATCCAGGCCGGGTTTCCGTTGGGGACGACTGGCATGGCTTACGTCGGGTAGATGGCGAACTTACGCGGGACAAGGATGTTTGGCGGGTCGTCCACGTCGCTCGGGACTGTCGGCGTGGTCACCGCAGCGGAGCCAAAGCTGATGGCCGTGATCTCCGGGAATGCCTGAGGCAAGCGCCCAAGGTTCACGGTCGTAATGGCGGCCGGGTCTTCGTCAGTGACGTAGGGATGGCGCTTGGCTCGCGGGAGCCGGCCAGCGTCGGCGGTCTGCTCACCGGGGCCGAGCTCCTCGAACATGTCGAGCCACTTCTCGGCGTAGCCGTCGAGGTTCTGGGCGGCGGGGCAGATGTAGTCGCCTACCTCGGGCACGTCGCCATCTTCGCTGAGCAGTGGGCGGTCGAGCGTGAGGACCCATGCGCCTGCAGAGCCAGACGACGAGACGACGAGCGCCGTGTAGAACTTGCGGTCGGCCACGCAGTACCAGGCGATGTTCGTTTGGCCTGCGACCGGAGCAGTCGCCGTCTCCGCGTCAACCGTGATGACGTCCGCGTTGGCGTTCACCGCGTCGATCGCAACCGTGTTTGCGTCGGCCGTCTCGAGAGTCGGCCACACGGTGGAGTCGGTCCAGCCGAGCCCGTTGCCACCAGAGAGCGCCGAGTCAGGGATTGTCACCCGGATCGTGAAGTCCACTTCCTGATCGACGGAGGCCTGGACGACGTTCTTGTCGCCGATCGGCACCTTCGACCAGATGGCCTGGCGAGCACGGTTCAGCACGGCGCTGGAGCAGGCTCGCGAAAAGTCCTTATTCTCTCGGTCGAACGGTCGAACTGCGATGACCTTTGCTGACGATGGACCACCGAGCGCCGGGTAGACGTAGCAGTCCTGGACGCTGCCGATCTCGTCCAAGACGACTTGGCGGATGTACGCCCAGTTGCCACCCGACGGACGATTGCGGCGAGCGTTCAGGATGCGCTGGCGTTTGCGCTCGTCCGTCTCCGCGTCCGTGCCGCCACTGATAGGCGTGCCAGACGAGACGACAGCCTCGATGGCCACGTTCACAGGCGGGGCGACGAAACGAACCTTGGCGCCCGCCTTCAGGTTCGTCAGCGAGCCAGTGTCGATGGCTTCGACATTGATCTCGGCCCCGTTGGAAATGCCGACGTAGCTACCGACCACGCGACCGCGCAGGCCGTTCGGGTAGACGAACTGCGACCCGTTGACGATGGTGGTCGGGCCAAGAATCTCCGGGACGATCTTGCCGGAACCACCCGACGCACTGACCTCGGGAAGGCCATCGGCAACACGGATGGTTTCCAGTGCCGGCCCAGTCGATGTCAGAACGTTCATGTCCGACGCCGCGATCTGGACGTTACCAATCGAAAGCAGGGCCAGGTTGGAGCAGGCCGTCCCGAGCAGGTACCAGTCAGAGCCAGGGGCTACCGGCGGCTCGTCGGTGATGCCGGTGTCGATTGCGCCTAGGCGGATGTCGCGCAGGAATTGCTCACGCAACTCTGCTTCGCCGCTGGGCGTGTAGATGATGGCAACCATCAGATTGACGCTTCGTCCTCTTCACCAGTGGCGAGGTCGACGTAGGAGACGGTCAGGAGCACGCGACCAGGCGCGATCTTCTGGACCGCGATGTCTTGGATCTCGATGGCCGGCGCGTCCTCACGAGTCAGGTGAGCAAGTGCCACCCGAACCGCGTTGCGTGTCTCAGCTTCGAAGCGTGGGCCGATCTTGCTCGGTGGCTTGAAGCCGAACCCGGGTGCAGACGTGGCCGAACCGCGGACAGTGAGCAGCGCCAACAGCACACGCTGGCGAGCCGCAGGCATCTGCGCGTGCTGCGACGTGTCCGGGTCGATCTCCCAATCACGCGTGCGCGGGTTCAGGAAGCGGCTGCCATTGCTTGGAGCAGGAGCGGCGCCTGGTTCCGCTGGCGTTCCCAGGGCAAACGCAGCCGTGCCAAACGGCGCCTCGGCAAAGCCAAGAGCCGGCGTTTCGATCGGTACTTCCGGCATGGTTCAGTCGAACGGGCAGGGGACCGAAAGCGTCGGGAGAGACGGCAGTGGCGGCAGCGCGAAGCTAGGAATGCGCAGTGACATCGCGGGCAGCGGGGGCAGTTCGATGTCCAGGTTCATGCTGAAGCTGGGCAGCTCCGGCAGAGCAGGAAGCGCGAACCCGGGAATCCGCAGCGAGAACGTCGGTAGCTCAGGCAGGTCGATGTCGAGCGACATGCTGAACGTCGGCAGTTCAGGAAGTGCCGGTAGAGCGAACCCAGGAACGCGCAGGGCGAACGTGGGCAGCGCGAAGTTGCAGCTCATGGCACCGGAAGGGCGACGCTCACGGACGGGGCAGCAAGGAGCGGCAGTGGTGCTCCAGGGCTAGGTGTCGGCAGTGACGGGGCTGGGCCGAGAAGACCGATGGCAACCTTCTGCAGCGGGTCAGCCTTGGTGCCGCCAAGAATCACGTTCGCGTCGATGCAAACCGTGTCGCCCTGCATGAGGATCGACGCCTTGCCGTTGGTGATCGTGAAGTTCCCGGTGTTGCCGTCGATCTCAAACATCGTTCCAGCGAGCGCGACCTGGAACTTGTTCGCGTCGCCGTCGAGCAGGACAACCATCGTGCGCTTCTGACCGTCCTTCGTGGCCATCAGCACCTGGCGCCGCTCCTCCTTGCACTGGACCTGCGCCGCTTGGCTGGGTCCGGTGGAATGGAGAACCGTGTCACCGGGCTTCAGCTTGCCAACGATGGCAGCGGATCGCGTATCGCGAGCTCCGGCGTAGACCGAGTTCCGCCCGCCTACGCCCTTGAAACACAGGCCCTCGGCCTTGCCGTTCGCGTCGCTCGGGTACGGACACGATGACAGGCCGAGGCCCTGAAAGACGTCGCCCTCGCCGAGCGGTTCCACGTCGCCCGGGTCGGGGCTGAGCCGCGTAACGCCCTGCCAGAGCGCTACGCCGCCTTTCACGACGCTGGCGCCGAGCTCTACGATGTCGGCAATCTTCACAGCAGAAACGCTCCAGGGCGCCAGCAAACGAGGTCCGTTGTGGCGCCACCTTCAGGCGAGAAGTTCAGCGTGCGCTGAGCGATCCAGACCGGCTCGAACACCCGGGCGATCTCGTCTTCGACGTTCGCGATGGTGTCGACGGACCAGACGGCGCCAGAAGTCGGGTCGATGTGGCCCTGGACCGTCGCCGTGTAGACCAACGTGTCCTTCAGCCGCTCGCCGACTGCCCGGAACGAAGCGCGCTCCAGTTGGTCAGCGTTCCGCGACTCGTCATCGCGGTGGGTCATCAGCCGATAGAGCTGGCCGACGTCGAGGTCAGACAGGTCGCCTGGCTTGCGACGCCCCGAGTAGCAGGCCGACTCGATGGTCTTGCGCAGCTGTGGCGCGAAGTCTGCGGCGGCCTGGACGATGTTGTAGGTCTGGGAAAGGTCTTTGCTCGCCTCACCGGAGCGGCATTGGTTGCCGGTGAAGAGTGCGAACGTCGGAAAGCTCGAGAAGTCCCGCCGAGCCTTGCCCTTGATTATGTTGTTCCCGACGCCATCCCGGCGCCGAATCAACTTGTAGAGCGGCGCCTGCTCGTAGTCGGGTGAGCCAAGGAGTAGCAGGTCACGAGCGTCGCCCGGTTGGACCGTGACGCCGAACCGAGCGGAGAGGCGATTCACGAAGTCGTAGCAGCCAAGCCCAAATTCGGGCTTCAGCTCCTCCATCTTCAGTTCGCGAACGCTGGTGACCTTCTTGCGCGTGCTCTTCTTGAACTTGCCGGATCGGACGTTCCGCAGCGGCGTGTCGTCGTTGGCTTCGACCTGCTTGATGCCGACCGGACCTGCAATCTGGAAGATCGCATCGGCCAGCGACATGCCCTCTTTCAGGGTGATGCCCGGGTCGACGTTGCACTCCACCAGGTCGGCCAGGTAGTCGCGGCCCTCGCAAGTGACCGCGCCGCCGTCGTCGCCAATGTCGGTGATGTCGATGCGGCCGAGAACCTGCTGAGCGCCGCCGACGGTCAGCCGAACCGGCTGGAGCTCCAGGTCAGCAAACTCGTCAGCGTCCTGGGAGTAGCCGCTGAAGCTGAAGCCGTCGGTACTCGTCAGGTACGCCGAGTCGATGGACCAGTTCTTCAGCTTGGTCAGCTGGCGACCGGACCGCTCGAGCTCGACGACCAGCGTGGACTCAGTTACCGCGGGCACGTTGTGGGATGAGCACTTGCGCGCCGGCTGGGATGAGCGGCGAGCGGGTAAGCTGCGGGTTGAGTCGGAGCAGTTCCGCCACCGTGTGCCCGGTTTCGGCAGCCAGCGACGTCATCGACCGGGCGAAACGCATGGTGACGATCTTGGTGCGGGCTGCCGGGTCGTCCGTGCGGCGCTTGAGCCTGGTGGCCGTGTCACGCACGCGACGAGCAGACCGCTTCAGCTGCCAGCCGTCGGGATTCTCCAAGCGGTCGGCCGTGTCCTCGATCTTCTCGGCGCGGAACGCCACGTCGTCGAGGTAGGCGGCGATGCGGTCGGACTGGCCGAGGATTTGCTGGCCAGCGCCATTGATGGCGCTCAGGACGTCCGTGCCGCCCTCTTCGCCTTCGAACTGCTCAAACTCTTGGATCGCCGCCAGTTCGTCGTCGGTCTCAGCCAACGCCGCCAACTGCTGAACGGCAACTTCCAGGTTCCGGCCGTCGTCGACCAGCTCCATCAGCGAGAACGGGTTGACAACATCCGTGTCACCGTCCTCGGGCGCGTACGTGAACTCGACACGGATGTCCGTGCCGTCAGTCTTCATCACGTCCGTGTCGTCGGTGTAGCTCGACGGGACGCAGCGAAACTCGCCGTAGACCGGATCCAGCAACTGGCCCGGTTCGCGGTTGCGGAAGTCCTTCAGCAGCCGAGCAAGCCCCTGCGTGAACAGGTTCTTGTAGGGGCCTTTGAAGATCCCTTCGCGCATCGGGATCGTGTACGTGAACACGAAGTTGTGCGCGCCGGTCTGCTCAACCAGGTCTTGGTTGCGCCGCTGGAGCTTGTGCTGGACCGACTCGTGCGCGAACGTCACATTGCGCGACGTCACGGGATATTCCACGCCACGCCACTGAAGCGGCATGAGTAGGTGAAGAGGGTCAGCCATCAGCCTTTGACTGGGGACGGGGTGTTGCCGCGGTTGGGGCCGTTGCCGGCGCTCTTCTCGGCTGCCTGGAGGCTGATCTTGGCCGCCTCTGCCTGGGTATCGGCGGCGTCCTTTTGGGTCTTCGCGATCTCCGCCTGGATGCGTCCAAGCTCTTTCAGCGCAGCAGTCTCAACATCCTTCGCGAACCCGGTCTGCGCGTCCGACGGCGCTTGGCCAACGAACTGAGCAACACCACGAGCTGCCTGCCTGGTTCCTTCTGTATCGAGACCACCGGCGCGAACAGACCCGTCCGGCAGCGTCTGCGGCATCAGGTTGCCGAGTTGGAGAGCGCCACCGAAGAGTGACTCGAAAATGCCAGGCTTCTCGTCCTCGATCTGTTGCTTCCTGGTGCTGTCCAGGAGCCCCCTGGCGCGCTTCAGGTTCGCTTCGTTGCCTTCTAGGCCACGGACCTCGTTTAGCTCCTTGCCCAGAGCCTCGTCGGTGGCCTCGCGCTTTTCGAAGTTGACGACACCAGACGCGAACAGCGTCATCGCACCAGTCACGCCCAGGCTGAGCCCGTCAAAAACGGCGCCGGACATGTTCACACCCTTGCCGTCGACCTTGATGGGACCAGACGACGAGATGGACTTTGAAACGGCGTCCTTGATGGACGAACCGATGCGAGCACTCGCGATGTCCCACGCGACCTTGGCGGCAATGACTGAGCCAATCGACGCAAGCGGGTTGTCGACCAGAACGTCCACGAACTTCCCGAGTAGCCGCCCGATCGTCTGAACCGTCGGGATGAGCTTCGTGAACTCGGGGACCAGCTTCGTCACGGTCGGGAGAAGCTGAGTTCCTAGCGCCGTGTTGAACTGCTTCAACGCCTCCTTGAATTGGAGATCGTCGTCAGCCATGCGGGAGTCGGCGCGGCTGCGGATTTCCTTGTCGTCGAGCTTGGCCCCGGCGTATCGACCAAATTCAGCTTCGACTGCCGCGCGCCCGCTGCCCTTCTTCTGGGCCTCTGCAGACGTGTAGACCGCACTCAAGCCCTTGAAGATCTTCCCGGACTCAGCCCCAAACAGGCCGCCGGTCTTCATCACGTCGCCGCCCGTCTTGTCGAGGACGTCGAGCATGATCTCGACAGGGTTCCGGAGCTTCGAGGAGTCGGTCTTGGACTTCAGTGCATCTTCTGACCCAAGCAGACCAGCGAACTTCTTGCGGTTCGTAACGATGTCGTTGGACAGGCGAGCCGCTGCCGTCGATGCGTCAGCGCTGCTCTCTGCGCCACCGCGAGCAACGGCCATCTGGGCGAACGCGCCCATCGTGCGGAGCAGTTCTGGTCCGCCGCCCTCGAAGGCTCGGGTCGCCGCTCCGAGCTTGCCGAAGTCCTTGGCGAGGTCCTTCATTTCGACCGCGCCCATTGCGCCCTGGACCGCCAGGGTTCCAAGTAGCTCCTTCAGAGCCTTGAGGCGCTCGGCCGGGTCCTGGATGCTGTCAGCGAGTACGTTGAATGCCTGACCCGCTGTTGCGCCCAGGTCGCCAAGGTCGGTGTCCGTGGCGAGCGCGAGCTCGCCCATGTCTTTGATCAAGGCGCGGGCGGACTTGAGGTCACCGGTCTTGGTGACGAACTCGCCCATGCCGGCCATGGCTTCGCTGCCTGTGAACCCGCGTACCCCGCGCGCCTCACCGAGCAGCTTGCCCTTGAGCGACGGATCGCCAGCCTGATTGGCCAGCTTCGACGCCTGGGCGCCTTCGCTCATCTGCGTCTGAATGGCACTGTTCAGCGCAAAACCACCGCCGACCGCCAACGCTCCGGCGCCAATCGCGCCGACCGCTTTGAGAGAACCGCCAGCACTTCGACCGACAGCGCCAATCATCCCCTTTGCGGCGCGCTGGCGCTCACGGATAGCCGCCGTGGCAACGCGAACCTGATGCCGTTCAGCGCTCTTCCGGTCGCGGTCTTCCTGCTGGAAGTGGCGGTTGCGGATGCCCTGGAGGTACTTGGCGTTCTTCTCCTGCTGCCGCTTCTCTCTCTCCTGGGCCTTGAACTTTTCGGTGTGGAACTGCCGCAGCATCAGGTTGTGCTGGCGGTCGGACTTCTCGATTTCCTTGGCGATGCGCCGCTGATCGGCCATCGCCTGCCGGCCAGCATCAACAGTCGATCGCCTGGCCATGGCAGGCGCGCCAGCAGACGCGCTTGAGCTACGCGCGCCAAACGTGCGGTTCATTCGTGCGTTATGCACGGCAGCGCGTCGCTCGATGGACGCGAAGGCCTTGTCGATGTTGGCAGTGCCAACAACGCTGAAGTCGTACTCGAGGATCGCCATTCAGCGTTCAGGGTCGATTGGTGAGCCAGATCGCTGCATCACGAAGAGCGCGCACACTCGGCGACTCGAAGAGGAAGCAACGAAAGAACTCTTCTGTCAGGGCGGCGTTCACACTTCCGTCTGGCTCGACTACTTCGCAAAGGTCGCCGAGTACGCCGTTTGGCTGGAACGGGTCAAACACCGTCTTAGGTGTCCCCGGCGCCTTGATGCGAAAGCGGCGCAGCGTGCCAGGAACATCCAACGTCTCGCCCCATGGGATGCGCTCCCCAGCTCGACAATCGAGGATGTTCATCAGTTGTCCCGGTCGTCAATCTCACGAGCCCGCGCCGCCAACTCCAGCGCATCGATCACGTCGATGTCATGAGAGCTTGCCGTAGAGGTCAGGTCTAAGTCGTCGAGCGGCGACGACCAGAAGCCAGTGCCCAAAGAGAACTTGGCGAGGTCGGATCGCAAAGAATCGGGCAATGTCTGCCACTGGGACTCCAGGACGCGGGACATTGACCAGACTCTTTCCGCACACGAGGAGGCTAGCTTCACCAAGTCCGGCGAGCTGAGATACAAGAAAGGGAACGCCTGCCCACCCTCCATGAGCTTCTTGATCCAGAGCTCGATGTCAGGGTCGTTCGGATAGGGCCCGTACTTCTGCTGCACCATCAGATAGGCGCTGTACAGAACCGCGATCTCATCGGCGCGCAGCTTGTCCAGGTCTTTGGCGCTACGGAAAATGCGCCCGTAGACAGGCTGCCCGTTCTCGTCGTCCAGCTGCGACTCGGCGGTGAAGCACGCCATGGCCAGGAGCTCTTTGGCTACCGCGTCCCCGAGCACTTGGCGCATCGTGAGGCCGGTCAGGTCATCCGCGTTGAAGCCGT
>CAZFPB010000024.1:0-16353 GCA_964520985.1 uncultured Pseudobdellovibrionaceae bacterium | reverse complement strand
ATGCAGCGTTCGATACGCGGACGGGTGCCATGCGCATGCTGGCGCAGCCCGAGACTGTATCGAGCCAAGGGCTTGGGATCGGCACGTCGCTCGCGCCTGTGGCAATGCCGCGCCCGCGTCCACAGACAGCGCCGCCCGATTTGATCAGCCGGTCCATGCAAAATATCGCATCGGCCAATCCCACGCGCCTGCCGTCCATTCCGCCGCCATCGGGCAATAGCCAGCCGAAGCGCGTGACGGTTTCGACGGCATACACCACGCCGCAATCGCAAATCGAGCGCGGCGCGCCCCGCGTTGCACAATCCCCCATTGGTCAGCCCCCAGCGACCCGCACCGTTGCCAGCATCCCAATGCCTGCGCTGCGCCCGACGATCCCGCAGTCATTCGCCGGACAAGAGGGCGGCGCCCCCCGCATGACTACCGCTATCCCCGGCCCGAATAATCCCACAATCAAAGGTCAGGAGCGCCTTGCGGCGAGTTCCCCGTTTCCCCCCGCAAATTACGGCGGCGTGACGAACGTTGCGCTTCCCCCCACGCCTCGCCCGACCATTGCTCGCGCGCCAGTCCCGGCCCCACCATATCGGGCAGTGGGCGACGCACTCGATGTTCGGCCTCCCCCAGCGCTGCCGCGCCCGCGTCCTCAGATCGGGATGGGTGGCGTCGATATTGCAGCACCCATCGCGCAGACTGGCAAAGTTGCCCCGGTCCCTATGCCTCGCCTTGATCGTCCTGGCATCTTCGGCAAGCCGCAAATCTTCGGCCACGATATCAAATTGCCCGGCCTTATCGGCGTGATCCAAGACTTCACCAAGGCCATGAATAACGCCTCTGGGCCGTTCAACAATGGCGCTGATAACCTGATCTACAACACGCTTCGGGGCGGTGACTTCAACACCCCCGGCGCGGCAGTCGGACAGGCGGGTGGCTACCTGTTCGCCCCTAAACCGGGCGGCGGATTCGTCAATGTTGGCCGGGTTAATCGCGGGATTTCAGCCGCCGATGACTACGCGCAGCGCAATGCCAATAACAGCCGCCCCACAAACTCCTATGAGCGCATGAAGGCCAGCGAAGGCCGAGGCGGCGGGGCTCTTTCAGTTATGGAATCATAAGGAGCCAACATGGCAAAGAACAGCGTCACTGACTGGTCGGAAGCGGCGGGCGATAACACCGATATCGCAAACATCAATATCGATGAAGGCTGCGCACCGAGCGACATCAACAACGCTATCCGTACCATGATGGCGCAGCTCAAGGCGTTCTTCAAATCGACGGTGTTTCGGTTGTGGGACGGCACAGACCCCACGAAAAAGCTCGCCATTGATCTTTCCGGGCTGACCACGGGAACGACGCGGACACTGACGGTACCAGATGAAAGCGGAGGGATCGCCATTGCTGGCGGAGTGCTCCACAAGATCACAAATGTGACCACTAGCGGGACGTTTACGTTCGACACAAAAACCCTCAAATATTTCGTTGAGGTTCAGGGCGGCGGCGGAAACGGCGGCGGGGTTACGCTGGCTGATGTGAGCGCGGCTGTTGCTGCTTCTGGTGGGCAGGCAGGGGGATACCGATCCGGCTTCTACGCAAAGGTTTCCGCAGACGCCACCATCACGATTGCGGCTGTTTCTGCTGTGGGAACGGGCAATGGAGCAAACGGTAACAACACCACGTTTACTGACGGAACGAACACCATTGTCGCAAATGGCGGTGCGGGTGGCACCGGTGGCGCTAACGGCTCCGCTTACGCCGGTGGGACATCTGGCGCAGATGGAGGGGGCGGTGGCACCGGTGGCAATGTCGCAGTTATCACCGGTCGCCCCGGTGGCGCCGGCATGTCTATCGGCTCCATTACAGCGGGTGCAACCCTTGGTTTTATGATGGCTGGGGCGGGCGGCGATTCCCCGTTCGGAACTGGCGCTAAATCATACATCGTCAGAAGCTCGACAGGCACGGCCAGCGCGGGTGTCAATGGCAGCGGCTACGGGTCTGGGGGCTCTGGCGCGACCGCTTGTCTGTCCGGCTCCACAAGCGGAAATGGTGGGCAAGGTGCCCCCGGAATCGTGAGGGTCTGGGAGTACAAGTAGTGACTTCCTAGCCTTCGCGCATTATCTATCCCAGCATGAAAAGGCGGACCCTTATTGCTGGCGTTTCCACTCTTTTAGGAGCGTCCTTAATGCCTGTTCTAAATCCTCAAAAGCGTATCGTGCCGCCCGGTTTTGCCGGGCTACTGCCTGGAGATGTGTACTGCGACGGCGGGGTAGGCTTAGCCCAGCATACCGTTGATCTGGAACGCGCGTTTCAGTCGGACTTTTCCGCCATACTCGGCAGCGGGGAGGTGTGGATTGACCCCGCCAATGGTTCGGACAGCAATAGCGGGGAACGTCGCGCGCCACTTAAAACGCAACGCGCTGCGTGGCTGAAACCCAATGTCGGGTTGGCATGGATGCTTCCGGGGCTATACACGGATCGGCTCAATTGCCGATATTCAGACATCGGTGCCAACAAGGCGATTATGTATAAGGCATGGGGCAGCGGAGCCACTGTCTTGAGCCCAGGGGAGCAGCCTTCCTCCTTCTCCTGGGTAACGACGACATTCCCAGCCTATGTAGCGACCACAGGTGCATCGGTCCTATATGACGCTGTATTTGTCGATGATGCCAGCATGCGGGTTTTTCTGACCCCCCGAACTTCGCAAGCCGATGTCCTGAACAACGTTGAGGGATGGTACCAGAACCCCACAACCAGAGTTGTGACCATGCGGTACTGGAATGAGAACATTAACGCGATAAAGGCCCAGTTCACCTTTATCCCGCAGCAAGTTTTACACACAATCCTCGGCGCGCACGTCTACATCGAAGGCGTGAAGTTTAGTCGGTTCGGTGGGATTTGGGCCGAGTATGAGAACGCTAACCGAGCCTCCCTCTATGTGCGAAATTCATCTTTCGCATATGGCAACACCCACAACCTTTTTTCATGGGGCGCGCTGACAAAATATCAAAATGTGGACAGCTCTCAGTCACTGGGCGGCGATGGGTTCAATTACAATATCAGTCAAGTGAACTCGCTTCCCGCCGATGCAATTGAGGTCGACTGCAAGGCGTGCGGCAACGGCATAAAGAAAAGCCTAATTTCGGTGGTCGGTCCCAGCCGAAATAAAAACGGGTCTTCTGCTCACCCCGAAACCACAGTCGTCAGGATAAACGGCAAATACCAGGACAACTTTGGTCCGAATATCGCTGACACCGGCGACCATAAGACTTGGATGGTTGGGACCGATTGCCGGTTCCCGCGCCAAGAGGCCGGCGATACCCCATATTTGGCCGCACTGTTCGAGGGCACTGCGTATCTCGATACCATCTCGGCTGGCGGCCCAACCGCGAGCGTCGGAGTGACGGCGGCGGCGGGCTCCACCGTGTACGGGAATAACATCATAGCTGACGGGCTGACGAGCGCCACGTCTGGCACAATCACCCCCTACACGGTCGACTAGCCTCCAACGCTCACCATCGCACTACCCAAGCCGCCCCTCACAGGGCGGTTTTTTCATATCCCCCATTATGGAGACTACCCATGAACGCTGCGTTCTTCGCATCGGTGCGCGCCTCGCTGTTCGGCGGCAAGCTCACTCAGGCCCAGGTTGATGCGCTCGACACCATCGGATCGGCTTGGTCTCGCTATGGCGACGGCGACAACGCCAAGCTGGCCTATCTGCTGGCGACCGCCTTCCATGAGACTGGCCGCTTCCGCTTCATGCGCGAAGTGTGGGGCCCGACTGCCGCACAGAAGAAATACGAGGGCAGGGCCGATCTCGGCAACACGCTCAAGGGCGACGGCAAGAAGTTCATGGGGCGGGGATTCGTCCAGATCACCGGGCGCCGCAACTATGCCGATTGGTCCAAGCGGCTCGGGATGGATCTGGTCAAAGAGCCGCTACTGGCCGAACAGTCCGCCGTGGCGGCCCGCATTCTGGTTCAAGGCTCGATGCTCGGCACCTTCACCGGCAAGAAGCTGGGCGACTATGCCACTTTCACCGATATGCGCCGTGTCATCAATGGCACCGACAAGGCCGAGTTGATCGCTGGATACGCGCAGAAGTTCCTTGCGGCGCTCGGTGGCGGCATTTCCGCCAATCCGGGGCCGAAGCCCCAGCCCATACCGACAGCGCCGCTACCAGAGCCCGCCAAGGGCAAATCCCCTATCGCGGCTGTCGTCGCGGTCATCATCGGCATTGGCGCCGCAATCTATGCCTTCCTCAAATCGCAAGGAGTTCTGCCGTGACCCATCTCTGGGATATCTTTGTTCGCTGGCGCACATGGCTGGTGAACGCCATGCTGGCCCTGATGATCCTGCTGCCGGAATTTCTCAACTCCCCGGAAATCCTCGCGGTAATCCCGGCAGAATATCAGCGGTGGTTCCTGCTCGCTGCGTTCCTCATCAATATCTGGATGCGGCCACGGCCCGCCGTCCGTGCCGATGATCTTGAGGCCAGCATCAGCCGGGTGCACAAATGAAGTGGCTTCTCGACTGGCTCGGTGGCGGGATCATCCGCCAATTCACAGACCCGCTGCTGGCGGCTTATCAAGCCAAGCTGACCGCGCAGAATGATGCTGATCGGCTCATTGCAGAACAGGTCATCACCAAGATTGAAGCGGCGCGCGACATCGCCGTCATCGAGGCCGGGCGGGCATGGTCGGCAACTTCGGTTGGCCGGTGGCTGATCGTTGTCCCTTGGGGCATCGTCTGGGCCTATGGGTGCCTGATCCAGATCGCCAACCCGTTGTTCGGCTGGGGTCTGGTGCTGGTTGCGCTGCCGCCGGGCTGGGACGACATGGCGAAGGTCTTGATCCCAGCCATCGTCATTGCAGACGCCGGGGCCTTCGCCGTCCGACGCTTCGGGAAATAAGGACCACCGATGAACGCGCCACGCATCAGAAACGAAATCACGGTCGGCTCCATCGCTTCACTGGTGGGGCTGGTTATCACCATCTTCGGCTTTGTCGCAGCCCTGACCAATGTTGGGGTGGCCATCGGCAATGCTCAAACCGATATCGCAGCGCTCAAGGCGGGCCAGGTGCAATCGTCCGCCGACAGCCGAGCCCTGATCCGCCTCCAAGCCGATATGGATTACCTCAAAGCCGGGCTGGATGAATTGCGGGGCAGGGGCCGCGAATGACCAAAGCTGAGATCACCGCGATCCTTTCCGAAGTGAATCGGAAAAACCCCGATCTGGCCCAAGACGAAAAGGTCAGGCGGTATATCCTGCTGGTGGTGGAAGAAGGGCGGGAAGCCAAATCGGGCTAGTCATCGAGGGCGGCGCGCCGCGCAGCTCGTTCCACCATTTTCCCCGCCATCATTCGACCTTTCCCATAGGGCGCTCAATTCGGAGGGCATTTAAACGCTCAGCTTCTTCCGATTTTCCCTCGACGCGCAGCAAGCGAATATGCAGATCGGCAATGGCGTCGTGGATACGCCCGATCCCTGCGCTTCCGTTCACAATCTCTTCCCAGCCCACAGGCTTTTTGGCGCTCATATCAGCCTCTTTCCTTCATTCGAAACAGTATAAACCGGCCCATCGTCAAAGTCCTCAACATTGAGGAATTTCCACTTCGCCAGCCTGCGCAGGTCATCGGCTATTGGTGCCCAATCTGGATCAACGGGTAGGCCGATGCAGATGCGGCCATGCTTGGCGACGACGCTGAGAATGTGGGTGTGGTGGTCAGAGAGACGGCGCATGCTTGTCGGTCTTTTTTGCAATGCGGGCGGCCAAAGCCTCGGCCCGATCGTAATCCCGAATGATTGCGACCAACGCCCGCGTCACTGTTTCGATGGAGGCGCAGGGGCGAGCACCTCGATCCCAGCACCTGCACATGCTTGACCCATGCATTTGACGGCACACCATATGAGCCATCCGATCGAAAGGGGAAAGTTCCTCGCTCATCTTTCTCTCCTACCGTGGGGAAGGGGCTAGGCCGTCTTCTTGAGTTCGTGCAGGACAATCTTCGTCTTGGCACGCTCGATCAGGTCGGCGAGGAACCGCAATTCTTCCGGGGTCATCTCGCCAATGTCGTAGACCTCGCAGCGCTCCCAGGTCTGGCCGATCTTGCATCGGTAGACGCTGGCGGTCCCATCGACCGAATTTGGCCCATGGACAACGTAGTGCCAGCCCATTGGGCTTTCCTCTGCCGATCTCGTTTCTTTCATCGCCATCTCGTCTCTCCTTACCCAACAGGCCGAAATGGTGCGGGGACCGCGCCGAATCCGCCAATATAATCAAGGGCCTCACATTCAGCCCGGTAAGGGGCAATGTCCTTGAAATCATTGATGTTTATGGATTTTATGGCGATCCCGGGAGGATCGCAAGGGGAAAAATTCAACGTTGAAATCATTAAGGTTTCTCCGCTGAACCCCGCACCGGATCGACAGGTGCGGGAATAGATGTTCCCGTTTGGTCCTCTTGTTCGTCCACCGGCTCGAGCATTCCGACGCCCATAGCGGCCATTTTCGCTCGGCTGGCCGTGCGCGTATAAACGGCTGCTTGCTCGGGGTTGGTCCAGCCGAAGATGGCCATGAGCTGTTGATCGGACGCGCCGTTCTCTGCGGCGAATGTCGCGCCAGCCTTGCGGAGCCCGTGGGCACGCCCAGGCACCTTTGCAGCCTTGCAGGCGTCAGCAAACCACGTCCCGAACGATTCCTTCTTCCACGGCGTATTTCTCATCGTGGCGAGGAATGTCAGATCGCCGGTTGGCCCCGCATCAATGGTTTGCTGCAAGACCGGGAGCATGGGCAAAACAATCTCCACACCATTTTTCGTCGCCCGATAACGGATAATTCCGTTTCGGATGTGCTGGCGCCCCAGCTGCACGAGATCGCCTCGGCGCAGGCCTGTGTAAAGCAGCAGGTCCATTGCAAGGCGTTCGCGCGTGCCGAGCGGCCATTTAGACTGGTATCGACGTACCTCGGCTATGGTCCAAGTATGATGCCCGGTCGTGGCCGGCGAAGGGCGCTCGATCCCTTTCGCTGGGTTGTTGGAAACGTAACCAGCATCGACCGCAAACGCGAAAAGCTGGTTCATCACTTTAAGATAATTGATCGCTGCAAATGGTGTTTCCGCGCGCCTGTCGCGACCTTCTGCAAGCATCGATCGGGTGATCTGGCTTAGCCGCAAATCACCGGCCGTCAGAACGACCCGATCCAATATTCCTTTGCGGAAATCCTGAGTTTCCTTAGCAAGCCCGGCGAATTTGGCGCTGGCCTTATACCTTTCCACCAGCCATCGGAATGTGCCGCTGGTGGTCGGTGCAGGCGCTGGCATTCCCCCCAGCGCCGCCTCATAGCCCGCCAGCCATTCAGGGCTTTCATACTCGCCCGGGAGACGCGCACGCGCGCCAGTGCCGCGCCGGAAGTACCATACGGTCTTTCCATGGCGGGTTCTTTCGCGCTGAACGTATGGTTTCCTTGGGCGGGGCATCTCGGGCATCAGAAATAGCCTTTTGGTGCCTCGTCAAGCTTCTCGGTGCGGGTGGCGATGGATTGCGGAATCAGGCGAACAATTCCGATGGCCGTTTCCACCTCAACGATGCCGCCTTCTTCTTCGGCCGCTCTGAGCAGAGTTTTGGCCTGGCGCTTTGTGATGGACAGGGTGCGCGTCATCGTATCCACACCTCCCAAGCCCAATACCCCAGTCCATAGAGAACAGCAGCCGCAATTCCCCAGGCAAACAGCCGATAACGAGCGGAGCCGAAGGTCATGGGGTGGACCTCGCTGCTTGGATCATGGCGCGGTAGCCGGGAGCAACCAGACACGACCCATTGTCATCTGTCATGTTCTGGAACGCGCGCATCATCGCCTCAGTCGGCTCTTTCGGCACCACCACAAACCCGGCAGCGTCGAGAGCGGAGACGGCGGCCTGGGATGCGGCAAGCGCGTTAGATTCCGTACCGTCCCACTCTGTCAGCGGCCAAATCGCGTCTTTGATCACTTCCACTGCGCTAGTCATTGGCCTGCCTCCAGAGCGGCGCGACCGGCGTCAGTGATTTCCCAAACCAGCATGACCGCATACCCGCTGTTCTTGAATTCTCGCAGCAGCCCAGCCTTTTCAAGGCGACGGCATGCGCGCAGGACGGATGTCGTCGAAAGAGTTTCGCCGCGTTCCTGGCGAGAAATCCTGTTCCGCAAAACATAGGTGGCATTCGGGCTCCACTCGGTCGCGGCCTTCAAAACCTTCCGATCTAGAGCATCGCGCTGCGCCTTCGTCAGCTTAACCATTATGGCCTCGGATGTTGGAGAGGGTGGTGCGGGCGCGGCGGAGGTCGCCCAACGTTAGCCCTGCGCCGATAAAGCCCGCTTCGTCTGGTCCACCACGATCCACGCGCTCTAGGGCGCTCGTGAACGGCTCCAGCGCCCCCGTTGCCTCTGCCAGTAGGCGTTTGCCACTGGACAGGGCCGTGATGATCTCTGCTGCGGAAAGCAGGCGCATGTCGCGCTCGGGGCAGCAAGAAACTTGGCCCTGACGGGACCGAATGTCCTCAAGGTCGCGTGTCGGGTTATTGGTCAGCCGTCCGCAGCCGCTGCACCGGTACACCGCTAGCCGATCGATCTCTGCGGCTCGGGAGGCGATGAGGTCGGCTCCGCGCCATTGAGACGTGTGTTTGTGCGCGTCTGGCCCAAAATGGTCAGCCCTGTTGTGGGCAGACTGGCGCAACTCCGCTTCCACGCTATTCATGGCTGGCACCGATCGCGGCGGACAGCGCCCGCAGGTAGTTTGCGACAACTACGTTGCTGCCGGTTTCGTCATCGTCCACCATCTCCAGATAGATGGCGGCAGGCTCCAGCATCCAAGTTTCTGGCGGCGTGATATCACTCACCGCCAGCGATTGTGCTGGGGAGAGGGCAGAACGGATCCGCTGCTCATAGTCTGCTTGGGCGGCGGCTTTGGCGACGGCTATGGTGTCGAAGAACTCCCGCAGCTGAGGCCCCTGCAACCAAGCGCGCCCGCTTGGGATGTGGATATAGGTGCAGTACTCTCCGAAAATCGAGTTAGCGAACCACTGTCCTTTAGCGTATCCCTCGTTCGATTCTGCCCACTCCAGCGGCTTGATAGAAAAGCACATAGCTATGCCTCCACTGGAAAATTGAGGGTTGCAAATTCACCGTGAAACTCGCGAGCGGCGCGGTCATAGGCGCGCGCGGCATCAACCTCATCCTTGAAATTGCCGAGGCTTTTCTTGCCGCCAGCACCGACCGAGATGCGCGCGGCCCAAGAGCCGTCCCTCTTTACCCAGCACACGCCACGGTATTGGCTAGATCCTCTGGGCTTGGCATAATTTCGGCTGTTTTCTGCTATCGAGCAGTCGCGTAAGTTTTCGAGGCGGTTGTCAGCCGTGAGCCCGTTGCGGTGATCTATGGTGTCAGGGTCAACACCGTAGACAAGTTTCCAAATTATGCGGTGCGCCTGATACTTCGTACCCAGCACTTTCCCATGTTTGTATCCGCCTGGGTCAGCGTGGGTGAAAGCTTCGCGGCCAGCGAACTGGGAGTTATAATTGTTGGCCTGCCATGTCGCCCCGCGTGGGTCTTTCGTCTTTGCAAAATACGACGCATTAAGAGGCTTGCGAAAGAGTTTCCCCGTCGCCGGATCGTAAGAGAACATAGACGCCAAAAGCTCCTGCGATGGCATTACCTTGCTACTGGTCATCTGCGTTCCCCTTCACCGCCACCGGCTCTCCCTGCGAGGCTTTCCGCGCAGCGATCACTGCATCAACAAACGCGTGGCCCTGATCCATAGTCTCAAAGCCGAAGCTAACCTTGTAACCGCTGCCGTCTCGGCCTTGGATGCAGAACGCATAGCCAGGGATAGCCACCGGCTGCGATGTGCGGTGCTCGACATACGCGTCGTAAACTTCCAGCAAATCGCGGGCTAAGTTGGCCCCGATCCGGTCACCACGCGCAATCATATCGCGGTCCACGGCGTCCAGCATTCCGGCCAGCCGTTCATTTGATAGGTCAGTCATGATGGACCTCGATTTTAGGCGCGAGCGGACGTGTGGCGCTGCGCTGTGGGGCGGATTTACGGAAACCTTGGGACTGCCATTTAGACGCCGGGCGGATACCGCTGTGGCGGTCGGAAACCCGCTTCACCTTGGCGTGGGCAGGGATATCGAAATGATCAGTTTTCCAGCGGTGACAGGTCGGACAGCAGGCCACGCAGTTCTCAAGGCCGGTGCTGTCGCGTTCCGTTGCTGGAATGGGGTAGTGATCGAACTCCACCGGTGGCAGAGGCGCATTGCAGCGATGGCCAGGCTCAAGTCCATAGACGACCCCGACAGCCTCACAGAAGCCGCCAGAGCGGGCGCGGGCCTCGCGGCGCACTTTGGTGCTGAACTCATGCCGCGCCATTGATCCAGTCCTCCAGATCAATTTGCGGGGCCTTGCGGCGCCGGGTCTTGGCAGCGTTCTTCTGCCGATGGATCGAATCCCACTGGTTATGGCAGCGCTGGCAGAGCGCGCGGCAGCGGAGCGGATCGGCGTGACTTTCGTCCCAATCCATATGAGCGATGGTCAGCACGACCTTGCTGCCGGTTTCAGGGTGCGGCTGTCCGTTCTCCGCCCGACAGGATGGGTTCTGCGGCGTGCCTTCGCAGCGATTTTCGGCGCGTTCTAACAATGAGGCGCGGAAGGCCTTCCATTCCTTGGAATGAGTTCCGCCGCCGGGATAGAGCTTCATGCGTTCGGGGTTGATGGGCATTACGCAGCCCTCGGCATACGAGCTTCGATCTCGGCCCACGGGTCAAAGTCGAATTCTTCAACAAACCGTGCCCGAGCCCGCTCAAAATATGCCTTGAACGTTGCCCCATCCATTTTATCGAAAGAGGCGCTGTCCACTTCAACACGCGGCGCGCCGCCGCCTAGCGGGTAATGGATGGACACATAGCCCAGCACTTCCAGCAGAGCCCGGTGCATCTTTTCCTTCGTCGGATACTTCCGGGTCAGTTCGGCGTCGAAGTTGTCGAGCCCTATGGCCAGCCCGGCCCAATAGAACCGGTTCTGCGGGTTACTGCGAGCAAAGGACAAGCTCGCCCTGATCCTGGCTCCAGCCGGATAGCCTTCGGTCAGCAGCATGGCGTCGGCAGCGCTTTCTGGCACCAGCGTTTCGCCACTGCGACGAAAGATCAGATCGGGCTTGTCTCTCTTAGTCATCGTAAAAGCTCCCGTCCGATGCACCTGGGGGCAGATGCACCGGACTTCTGGTGAACTAGGCTCGGAGGTAATCGGCGGGATCGCGTTCGCCACCGAAGGGAATTTCGCGCTCCATCTGGTCAAAGCCGAACGGGTCTGCCGATTGCTGCTCGGTCTGGGGCGCTGCCTTGGACTTGAGGCGGGCGAGCCGCGTATTGATGATGGAGCTCAGCTCGTCGCACTGCGCATCGGACAGCGTGGACGCCTCGATGCGCTTCCAGATGGCCTGCAACATTGCGCTGTTACCGGCGGCTTGGATTTCGCTGTCGAAGCCCGCAAGGACGGCCCGACTGTTGTCGGTAGGCTGGCGCGGCTCTGGATCGCGGCGTTTGCCGACTTCCTGCGCATCATCATCGTGCGATGCGGCAATGCCGACAGCGGCCTTGATCGTGTAGCGCTGCAAATAGCTCACGGCGCTGCCGATAGCCTGGATCGGGTTTTTGTTGCCCGACGCGTCGAGCGGCCCGACAAGGCTGGTTTCCTCGAAATGCCCCGCGCGGTGCGTGATGCGGCAAGTCACCTTGACGCCTCCCTGCACGTTTTCGGTGTACCAGCGCCACGACAAGCCAACGGCTGACATAGGCTCGGATAGTGCCTCAGTGATTTCGGCCAAATCCTCGAACCGATACTGGGTTCGAATGCCGGTCTTTCCGGTGAAATCCACTTCGCGGCTCTTGGTGATCTTTGGCAGCGTCTTGCGCAGATCGGCCATGGCGTCATCGAACGCCTTGCGGGCCTGGAATGCGTCGTGGCGCTCTTGGAGAGCTAGAAGCCGCTCCATGACCTCGACGCCCGACCCGCTGGCGATTGCCTGCTGGATCATGTCTTGCGGCGTGATGATATTGGTGTGCGCGACTTCCTGCGCGTCGATCTTTTGAACAGCACCCATAATTATGCTCCCTTCACGGTATCGACGCGGAATCCGGGGATTTCTCGCTTGTGGCGTATGCGCACATCGTCCTTGGCCAATTGGGTGACGAGTTCCGCGAAGCTGTCCCGGTCCTCGGCCCAATAGTGTTTGATCGCGGCGTTCAGATCGGTCAGCACCGGCACGTAGCTGGTGCGCAGGCCGGTGTTCGTCGTGGCGGCCTTGTTCGCCTGCTTCGCCTGCTTCGCCAGATCAGCGGCGCGCTCAGCCATGCGTTCGGCTTCCTCGCGCTGCTCAATGTCGGCAACGTTGCTCTGGGCAAACGCCTGCTGCGCGGCCCGCTCTGCCGCTTCGGCTTCTTCGCGGATGCGGCGCGCCTCGGCGTCCTTCTTGGCCTGCTGCGCGGTGCGCCATGCGGTCAGAAGCGCCTTGAGGCTGGACCGGGCCATATCGACCTTGCCCTTGCCCTTTTCGATATACGGATTGAACCGCGCCTGAATGGCCTTGATCTGCTCATCTAGCGGGCGCTTTTCCTCAATGCGCAGTGCGTCCGCATCTTGGCTGGCCTTGAGCAATGCCTTGTCCAGCATGTCGATCTGGTCGGCTTGTTCCTGGCTATCGATGACAAAGCCATCCGAAGCCCAGTTCTTGGCCTCATCATAGAAGGCGTCGATTTCACCAACGATCAGATCGAACGGCGACATGTTGGCACCGGGTTTAATGCGATCATTGCCGGTGACGGAGAGTACCTGGCTCATAGCTTCCGAGCCTCCTTTTGAGATTGAGAACTGGCGGGCAGGGGCTTCCACGCTGTCCGAGGATCAGTGCGGAAGTCTGAAATGGGTGGAAACAGCGGGCGGCCAGAGCCGATCTGGACGGTGAAGGTCATGCCCGGCCCTCGGCTTTGGCGAGGGCGGCTTGACCGACGCGAAGTGCCTCCTCGATTTCCGAGAGACTTTCGGCCATCTCCATTGTGCGGAGCGCTTCCAGCATCTCAGGAGCGGCGGCGATCAGGCGGGCGTTAGCGCGCTGCTCGTTCCGACCAATGAAGCGCCCGCCTTCGTCTCGCGCGGTTCCGTCCTCGTCGTCGGTGACGATGGCGATACATGACCACTGGCGCGCCTCAAGACCGTCCTGAACGATCCAGAACCCGACATCAGCGCCCATCGGGTCTTCGACAGCCCAAGGCCCCGGCGTGTGCTTGCTCTGGCCGCTCATTTCACACCTGCAAGGGAGAGGGCGGGGCTCATTCCGCAGCGACCTTCTGATAGGTCAGCGCGTTCTCGCTGAGCTTTTTCATCGTCTCGACAAGCGGATTGACGAAAGCGACTTCGATGCCGGATTTGCGGCCAAGGTCGATCACTTCGTCCAGCCGGTCCATGAAGGCGCGGAGTTTGGTCTCTTGGGGCGACGGGCGCTCTGCGATCCATACGTCGATTGCGTCGAGAACGGCCACCATATGTTCACCCTTGAACCCATGGCTTGCGTCTTGGTAAAAGCTGGTTTCGTCCTTAGCCCAAAAAATACGGGCTACAGCATCCGCTTCGGAGACGAGGCGAAACTCGATGGATGGGGTAATCATGCCCTTGGCAATCGCGGCGCGGCTGGCAGCGTCAATGCGCTTCTGAATATCATTGGTGTCCATTTATGCCGCCTCTGTCTGTGTGGATGGGATGATTTCGGCAGGGAACAGCAGCGCATCGATCCGCGCTTCCAGTGCCGCAATGTCTTTGCCGTGATCGCCCGACAGCATCCCGGTCTTGCGGAATGCCAACTGCTCGCGGGCCGCATCGATCTCGGCGCGGATGGCCTTGGGGGCGGCGCGATAGCCGCGCATTTCACGGTTGAACTTGGCGGCGTCGGCAGCGGCAAAAGCCGCGTTCGTCTCGGCCTGCTGGCGCTCAGCGCGGAACCGGCGATGGCACTGCTTGAGCAGATTGCCGAAATTCGTTGGCTTAGTACCGAACAGCCGGACTTGGTCGCGGTATTCGTTCCAGGCCATCTGCATTGGGTTGGTCTGCATGTCCATCTCTCCCATGCCCGAGGGCGTTTCGATAATGGGAGTTGTAACGCAGGACGTGACAGCCGTCAAGCGTTTGTAACGGCTGGCGTGACAATTATTTTGCAGACAAGGAATCACCTGCTACAGTGCAGGCGTCGGTTTCAATGATTTGCGGCTGGCAAAAGAAAAACCCCGCTTGCGAGGCGGGGCTGTTTAGAGCCGGTCGGTTTAATGACGGTGGCGGCTCGACTGCTTTGGATAGCGGTATCATCTTACCACCGGGCGCAGCATATGGATAGCCCCACTCCGAAAGACCGAAGGGGCGCTGCCGTTGCCAGATCAGGGCGACGATAAAGTGCGGTCAACGATTGGGAATTGATCTTTCACCAATCGGCCTAAAGCGACGGGCGGCTCCGGCGGTCAAGATCGTGAGGGTGTAGGGGCTAACCTCGGATGCTGCAAAGCACGGGGCTTAGTCCTCCTATGCCTTTTGCTCCGGACTCTCCAACGGTCAAATATTAGATAAGAGGGTAAGAGCGCAGGCGGGTTAGCTCGGCAACTCATCCACCACGGCGGCAATCTCTGCCCGAACGGTCGCTAAGACCTTGCTCTGCTCACGCAACCGGATCGCAGCTCGACGCAGCAACACCTGGACCTGATTTTTCGATAGCGCGTCGATATCGTTCGCGGCGGCTTCGAGTTGATCGGGGAAGGGTGCGTCAGCCATTGGTGCCTGTCTTGGCGAGCATCTCTCGAACGACCCGCAGGGCCATTTCCTGCTCCGGCCCGGAAGCCGCCCGCAATATCGTCGTGAGCTGCGCGACCGCATCATCAATCTGAGGATCGACGGTCAGTAGGTCGGTGACCGTAGTTCCGAGTGCGACCGCAGCCGCCTCAAGCAATTCCTGGGTATAGGGCTGCTCGCCCTTTTCCACGCGCCCAATATTGGCGTGAGACATGAGCGGCACACCCGGCTCGATCTCCATACGGTTCGCAAGGTCGCGCAGCGACAGGTCGCGATAATTGCGCCACGCCCGCAGGTAGTGCTTTCCAAGGCCACGATCACTCATGCCTGCATTATATCGGGCCGCTGTAACATCGTGGTCACGTCAGGCGTTACAAATAGATATTGCAAACTGTCACGCCAGCCGTTACAAGAGGGCATGGCACACAAACACCCATTGCTAGAATACGCCTCCCGACCGGGGCATTCCATGGACGCAATCGCCAAACGGGCGGGATGCAGCCGCATGACGCTGTACCGGCTCATTGGCGGAAAGCAGAACGCGACCATTGAGCTTTTGCAGCGCGTGAGCGCCGCGACTGATGGTGATGTTCCGGTCACCGCGTTTCTGCCGAAGGTGGCGGCATGAGCAAGTGGCAGGACATCAGCACCGCGCCGAAGGATGGCACGCCTATCCTGATCTTTGGGCGCATTGAGGATCACCCCAAAGGCATGATCCGATTTCTGCGCAATGGCATCTACACGGGCTATTACGAGCCGATGGACAGCGCCTTCTGCGTTTCCGCAGCAACTTGGACCGGGGCGTTTATCGAAGCCACTCATTGGATGCCCCTCCCAAGCCCTCCGGCTCCAAATTCTCCGGTCGCATCATGACCAGTAAACCCGAGACCGTGAGCGTTGCCGAAGAAGTCCTTCAGAGCGGGTATCGCCGCTGGCTCAACATCGAGGAAGCCAAGCAGGCCGCATCCGACGACGCCAAGGAGCTGATGGCCGAACTGAAATCGCAAGGCCTCACGCCCAAGACGGCGCGCGAAGCATTCCGTCGCGAGCGTGATGCGCAGGATGCGCAGAAGGCCGCTGCTGACGAGGAGTTTGAGGCCGAAGTTGACCTCTACCGCGCCGCCCTCGCGCGTGTCGCGCACGTGAGGGCCGTAGCATGACCCTTTCCCGCACCCATCAATCCAACCTCCTGAACGTCCTAGCCGGTCTGTGTGCTGGAGCTGCAGTTGTGTGTCTGGCGGCTGCAATGCTTGGAGCATTTTCATGAACCGAGGCACCATCATCCTTGGCCTGACCCTTGCCAGTTGGTTCACGGTCATTGGCATTATCGGGCTCATTGCGATTGCGGTTCCCGACCTGATCGCGTGGTGGCAACCGTGACCGCCAATCAACCCTTTTTGGCAGAGCGTTTTTCCAGGGCAGTGTTGGCCCCATACGTTTTGTCATTTCACGACCGTCAGGGAGGCCGTGCTGCGCGCGGTCTGCCTCATGCTCGTGTTGTTC
>CAZFPB010000023.1:0-17198 GCA_964520985.1 uncultured Pseudobdellovibrionaceae bacterium | reverse complement strand
GTCTTCTGCTTTCACAAATCCGGCCAGAAATATATTCAGTAAGGTAAGAGAATGACCGAATCAGCCAAGATTCCCGAGACATATCTCGAAATGTTCGAGGAATATCTCGCCGAATCGGAATGGGCTCGCGACCTGGCCCACAAACTCGTTGTGTTCCACGTCCGAAAGTTGTGCCGGCAACTTGACGACGGCGGAATTGACAAGGCCGCGATGTCGGGCGCCTACCTGAACGCGGTCAAGGAGCTCGAGAAGCGCCGACCAGGCGCTCGGCCTCCGGTTCCGGGCGATCTTCCCGGACAAGGCTCGATTTTCGATGAGCTCGGCGACTAATGAGCATTCTCGAGGCCGGTCTCGCCGACGCCGCCGGCGTCCAGGTCGGATCCTGGTTGCCGGCCCGGTTCACGCCGACGCTGACCGGCACCGAGGACTTCCGAACCGAGGGCGACAAGCTCCTCCGGTTCGCTCGAACATATTGGTCCATCCCCGACACCTGGCCGGCCAAGCTCGAGCTCGATGAGTGGCAGGAGTGGCTACTCCGGCACGTTCTCGAGGTCTATCCCGACGACTGGCCGGTTGAGCACCTACGCGGCCAGCTCCGCTATCGGCAAGTCGTTATCAGCATGGGGCGACAGAACGGCAAGAGCGTACTCGGCGCCTTGTTCGTTCTGTACTTCCTCGCGCTCCACGTTCGCGGCCCTCGGATCATCGGCCTCGCTTCCAAGAACGACCAAGCCAAGATCGTTTACGACCGCGTGAGGTTCGGGATCGACAAGTCCTCGGCGCTCTCGGCCGAGCTCAAGACGACCGGAACCCGCGGCATCAGTCGCAAGGACGGAACCGGGTTCTACCAAACGTTGCCGGCCAAGGAGGAGAGCGCCCAGGGCGAGCCGGCGTCGGGCGCTCTATACGACGAGCTGCACCTTGGTCTCGCGGCGTTGTGGGACGCCCTGATCCTCGCGCAACGAGCTCGGCGTAACGCGCTCCTGGTCGGACTCACGACCGCCGGCGACGACAACTCGGACTTGCTCGTTCGGCTTTACCTCGAGGGCGAGGCCGCCATCGACGGATCCGACGAGCGGTTCGGTTTCTTCGTCTGGGAAGCACCCGACGACGAGCTCACCGAGGCCGGCGTTATCGCCGCGAACCCAGCGGTCGCGTGCGGCCGGATCCCGCTCGAGCTCGCGATGGCCGAGGCGACCAAGATGTATAACGACCAGAAGAAGGGCAAAGACGGTCTCACCGGCCGGCAACGCGCCATCAGGTACACCCTCAACCGATTCATCAGCGGCGCCGCGGACTCATGGGCGAGCACAACGGCTTGGTCGAATACCGCCGGCGCCGAGGTCGAGCATGGCGACGCCGAGGTTGTTTACAGCCTCGAGCGCACAGGCGATTGGGAAGCCTCGAGCATCACCGCGACCAGCAAGCATGGCAACACCTACCGAACCGAGCTCGTCGCGACCATCAACAACGCGACCGCCGACCAGCTCCTCGCCGCGTGCAAGCTCCTCGCGCTCAACACCCCGCGTTGCGTGTTCGCGATGGATTCCACGACCCTCAAGGCGCTCGGCCGGCAGCTCAAGGAGCTCGGCTACGAGACCTGGATCCTCGGCGGCGAGGAAATGGTTTCGGCGGCCGCCAACGGCAACGGGATCATCGCTCGGCAAGCGATCGAGCACCCCGGCGACCCTCTCGTTCGGATCCAGATGGCACGCGGCCGGCGCCGCAAACTCCCCGAAGCCTGGCGCCTCTCGAGGAGCTTGTCTAACGGCGACATAGACACCGTTGTCGGCCTGGTCGCCGGCCTCTACGTCGCCACGGTTCGCGGCGAGCACGTTAACCAGTTGTTCTAGTCCGTCTCATGTTGAGACACCCGGCCCGAGGCTTTTCTCATGGGAAAGTTCCTCCGCGCAATCGGGTTCGAGAAGCTCAGCGACGAGCCCCTCGGCGACTACGGCGCCGACGTGACTCCCCCGGCTCGCTCCTCGGCCCTCTCCCCGGTCACCGTAGATCGAGCCCTCTCTTTGCCATCGGCCTACCGGGCAATTCAGCTCATCGCCGGCATGGGCGCACAGCTCACCTTGGACGTGATTCGAGCCGGCGCCGTACTCTCGCCGGCGCCGAGCATCGTTGTTCAGCCCGATCCCTGGCGGCCGCTCTCGAGCTTCCTCGAGCGTTGCCTTGTCTCGATGATCGTGGACGGCAACGCCTTCCTCCTCAAGCACCGCGACCACAACGGGACCGTGGTCGCGCTCGAGGTACTCAACCCGTTCCACGTCTTCATCAAGTGGAACCGAAAGACCGGCGTCAAGTCCTACAGCGTCACCGACTCGAGGACCGGCCAGACCCGGCCCTACACCGACGCCGACATTGAACACGTTTGGATGCTCGAGGTTCCTGGACACGCTCGCGGCCTCGGCCCGATCACAGCTTGCCGCGTTGCGTTCGGCGGCATTCTCGATGTCCGCGAGTACGCCGACGCCTGGTTCGCCAAGAGCGACGTTCCCTCGGGCATCCTGACCACCGACCAGCGCCTCGACCCCGAGGCCGCCAAGGCGTACAAGTCCAAGTGGCTCAACCCCGACGAGGACGACCCGACCAACGGCAAGACCGGCCCTCAGATCCGCGTGCTCGGCCAAGGTCTCAGCTACGACCCGATCACCCTCAAGCCGGCCGACGCCCAGTGGCTCGAGTCTCAGGCGTTCGGGGTTCTCGACATCGCCCGAATGTTCGGCCTTCCCGGCGACTACCTCCTCGCCGCGGTCGAGGGCTCGAGCCTGACTTACTCGAATCTCACCATGATTAAGACCCAATTCCTCGAGACAACGCTATTCCCGGTTTATCTGCGGAAACTCGAGGCAGCTATTACCAACATTCTCCCTCGAGGACAGGTCGCGGTATTCAATACCGAGGCATTCCTCCGACCGGACGCAAAGACCCGAGCCGAAATCGACAAGGTTTACATCGACGCCGGCGTTTATGGCGGCGAATACGTCCGAACCCGAGAGAACATCACGGCCGCCGCACCCGCGCCGGCTCGCGCCAAGGAGGACGTGCCGGCATGACCGAAACGCTAGAACGCCCCGAAGGAATCACCAAGGCATCCCCGCTCTACCTCGAGGTTGTCGGCCTCGAGGCAACCGACGTAGGCGACCAGTGGGAGGTCTCCGGCATCGCCATTCCCTACGGCGAGGAGCTCGAGCGCCTGGACTGGATCACCGGCGCTCGGCGTTGGGTATTCGAGGAGGGCTCAGCCAAGTTCCGCGAGAACACGTTCCTCGCCTACGGCCACGACCTCACCCAGGGCGGAATGCCCATCGGCAAGCTCACGCTCTCCGAGGAACACCCGACCGGACCCAAGGTGTCGGCCCGGATCTCCAAGACCGCCAAGGGAACCGAGGTCTACACGCTCGTCAAGGACGGCGTGCTCGACCGGTTCTCAGTCGGATTCTTCCGCGTCACCGAGGAGCTCTCCGAGGCCGACACCGACAGTCCCCTCCTCACGTTCAAGGAAATCGACGTGTTCGAGGTCTCCATCGTTCCGATCCCGGCTTTCGACTCCGCCGTAATCGAGTCCGTTCTCTCAAGCACCACCCCGCCTGTCCCCAACAAGAAAGAGGTCGCCATGACCGAAACACTCGAGGCACCGGACTTCGCCGGCCTCTCCGCGTCTCTCGATGCCGTCACGGCTTCGATGGACACCCTCGAGCGCCGCGTCGCGACGCTCGGCAGCATCGAGACCCCGGACGCCGGCCCGGTCGTCCCCGGCCGCTCCTACGGCGAGTTCCTCAAGATGCTCGCCGCCGGCGAGACCGAGGCTCTCGAGTTCCTGGCCTACGTCTCGGATCACCCCGAGGCGCTCGCCTACACCGGCGGCGTGATCGCCAACCAGGGCGGTTGGGTCAAGGACTCCTGGATCGGCGACATCTACCGCCCGATTGTCGAGTCCCGCCGGCTTCACAACCTGTTCGACTCCCTGCCGCTCCCCAAGGACGGGATGAACGTCGAGTATGGCCGGCTTCTGTCCGACACGCTCGCGGTTGCCGAGCAGGCCGCCGAGGGCGACACCCTCGCTTACGGCAAGCTGACCTTCGACACCGCCACGGCGCCGGTCAAGACCTACGGCGGCTGGACCGACATGAGCCGGCAGCAGATCGAGCGCAGCGGCATCGCGGTTGTCGAGCAGCGGTTTAAGGCTCTGGTCAACCGCTACGCGCAGACCACCGAGGCCGCGCTCCGCACCCTGGTCGCCAACGCCGCCAACTCGACCCCGGTTGTGGGTTCGGGCGTGACGGACTTCACCACCGCGGACGGCTGGATCGACTTCCTGGTTGACGCGAGCTTCATGCTCGAGGACAAGGGTCTCGACCTCGAGTTCCTCATCGTCGGCCGCGACCGGTTCAAGAGCCTCGCCAAGCTCCGCGACGGCGCCAACGCCGACGCCGGCCGGTTCCTGGACCGGAACAACGGGACCATCAGCATTACCGGTCTCTCGGGCAACGTGTTCAACGTCCCGGTTATCCCGGTCAACTCGGCCGGCCTGGTCCGCGCCGGTCACTCCTCGGCCATCGTCACCCTCGAGGACGGCCGCGCACCGTTCCGCCTCCAGGACGGCGACATCACCAACCTCACCGAGGCGTTCAGCCTCTACGGATACGAGGCGATGGCGGTCCAGGACAAGGGCGCCCTCATCAGCGCCGACGTGACGGCCTGACCGACGATGGCACTCGAAACGACCGTGACGGCCGCGGTTCTCGCCGCTCGCCTGAACAAGAAGGCTGACGATCCCGAGGTTGCTCGTTGCCTCGCGACCGCGGTTGGCTTGCTCGAGGACGCGACCGCCACGGCGTTTCGACCCATCCCGGTAGGCGTGATGGATTCTTTGGTGATCCGCGTAGCTCGTTCCGAATGGGACGGCTCGAGGCAGCAGCACGGCGGCGCCCAGGCCGGTCAGGTTCAGGGCGAGACCGTGGTGCGACAGCCGCGGGATCCGCTCGCGGTCGCCATGCCGATCCTCTCGCGCTACGTGATCGGGTTTGCATGAGCTCGCTCAGGGACGCCGCGGTCGAGCTCGCCGCCGCCCTCGAATCCGAGGACGCCGGCGAGCGCCTCGGCAAGCTCCCCGCCTACTCGTATCCGCCGGTAGACATCACGCTCCCTTGCATTGTGCTCGAGCCGGCCGACGACTACATCGGCGGCGAGGAGGACCGGACGCTCGGCGGCGAGTTCTCCATCGCTCAGGACGTTTACCTCCTCCTCGAGTTCAACGATCCCGACCAGGCGACCACCGACCTCGACGCCTTGCTCGAGCACTTCCTCACCAACCTCCCGGCCGGTTGGGGCATCGACTCGATGCGAAAGCCGGGACCGCTCCACACCGCCGATTGGCTCGCCTACGGCCTGCCCATCACCGTCTCTCGCTTCATCAACCTCTAGTCAGGAGTAGCAACATGGTCAGTTCAGTTTCGGACGGCGTTCGCGGCAACTCGGGAATCGTCGCCAAGTTCACCAAGGGCGCAGACCCGGCTATCGACTTCGACGGCGACATCAGGGCGTTTGCCATCACGCCCGAGGACAAGGACGACGACGACATCACGTTCCTCGAGGCCGCCTCGGGCGAGACCAAGGACTACAAGGTCACCACGACCGCGATCCAGTCCACCGACGCTGACTCGTTCTGGCGGTTCCTTTGGGACAACCCCGGCGACGAGTTCACGGTCGTCTACGGCCCTCACGGCAACGCGGTTCCGACCGCCGCTAAGCCGCACTTCCTGTTGACGCTCAAGGCCAACGGCAAGCCCGAGCTCGGCAACGAGGCGAGCCTCACCAAGAAGCGGTCTACGTTCGAGTACGAGTTCGAGGTCACCGCCGGCCCGACGCTGGACGACGGCGCCTAGCCACAAATGGCTCGCTCCGAGGGAATCAAGATCGTCGGACTTCGAGAGACAGTCCGCGACCTCGAGCGCCTCGGCGTCGCCGTAGAAGACCTCAAGACCGCGTTCGGCCAGATATCGGACGACGTGACGCGAGAGGCACAAGGGATCGTTCGAGTGGCATCGGGCGCTCTCCGAGGCAGCATCCGGCCGGCACGCACCAAGAACAAAGCCGTAGTGCGTGCCGGCAACGCCGGCGTCCAATACGCCGGCGTGAACAACTACGGCCGCGACGGCGTGAGCGGAACAGGGTTCCTCACGACCCCGGCCAACTCAGACCCCGAGGGCAAAGCGCGACAGATCGAGGACAACCTCCGCGACCTGATCCGGCGCTACGGCCTCGACTAAGGAGACCCATCATGAGCACCACAAAGAAGGCCGCCAAGAAGCCGGCCAAGAAGCCGGCGGCCGCCAAGGTCGCACTCACCACCGAGGAGCAGGCGCAGGAGGCCGCCGACCGAATCTCTAACGACCTCTCCGAGCTCGAGGCAACGGTCACCCAGCGGGAATGGCTCCTGGTCTGCAACAAGCTCGACCGCAACCGCGAGCAGATCCACAAGGACGGCTCGCTCCGACTCCTCGCCCTCGCGTTCGTTCGGCAGAAGCGCGAACACGGCGGCGCCAATTGGGACCGTCTCCTGGACTGCACCGACGCCGAGCTCCTCGAGCTCCACGGTTACGCCATCGAGAACCCCGCGGCCGCCGAGCAGGACGACCAGGGCGACGACCAGGCCGACCAGGGCGACGACCAGGAATGAGCGCCGCCGAGCCTTCCGAGGCTTACCTCGAGGAGCTCCGCGACAAAGCGGATTTCGTCCTCAAGACCGGCATCGCACCATCGGAGTACGACGCCATGACCGACCTCGAGCGAGCCGTGTTCACCGAGGTTCACAACGAGCTCACCGCAAAGAGGTAGGGACTCATGGGCAAGCCGATTGTCGTCTCCGTTGTCGGCGACACACGCGACCTGGTAAAGCGCCTCGGCGAGGGCGAGAACCGCCTCGGCAAGTTCGGCCGCGTTGCTCGTACCGGCGGCCTCGCCGTTGCCGCCGGCGTCGGCGCCGCGGCCGCCGGAATCGTCGCGTTCGGCGGTTCGGCGATCAAGGCCGCCTCGGATGCCCAACAGTCCCTAGGCGCCACCGAGACCGTGTTCGGCCAGTTCGCCGGCTCAGTGGTCAAGAACTCCAACGCGGCCGCTCGAGCCGTTGGTCTCTCCGCGGACGAGTACCGGAACAACGCGAACCTCATCGGATCCCTGTTCAAGAACCAGGGCGTCGCCTCGGACCAGCTCGCCGGCAAGACAGACAAGATGATTAAGGCCGGCGCCGACCTCGCCGCCACGTTCGGCGGCCCGACCTCGGATGCCGTTGCCGCTCTCGGTTCGGCGTTCAAGGGCGAGTTCGACCCGCTCGAGCGGTACGGCATCAGCATCAAGCAGTCGAGCATCAATGCCGAGCTCGCCGCTCGAGGTCAAGACAAGCTCACCGGCGCCGCGCTCACGGCCGCCAAGCAGCAGGCAACCACCCGGCTCATCATGGCCCAGGCCGGCGACTCCCTCGGCGCATTCGGCCGCGAATCGGGCACCCTGGCGAACCAGCAGCAGAAGCTAGGCGCACAGTGGGACAACCTCAAGGCCAAGGCCGGCTCTGGTCTCCTGCCGATCCTCACCAAGCTCGGCACGTTCGCCAATGACACGCTCTTGCCGGCCATCGAGGGCATGATCCCGCCGGTTCGCGACCTGGCAACCAGGATCGGCCAGCAGCTCGCCCCGACGTTCGACAAGGTAGGCGCCATCGTTCGCGACCTGGCGCCCAAGTTCATCAGCACCGCGCAAAGCATCGGACAGCAAATGTTGCCGATCCTCGCCAACCTCGGCACGTTCCTCACCACGACGGTTATCCCGGCGGTCGTCAACATCGGGCAAACGATCGCTACCAACCTCAAGCCGGTTCTCGATGCCGTTGTGACGCTCGTTCGAGACCAGCTCATCCCGACGTTCATCAGGATCCAACCGACGCTACAGAAGGTAGCCGGCGTCGGTCTCCGCGTTGCCGGCACGTTCATCAAGGTCTCGACCGCGATTACCGGTCGCGTTCTGCCCATCGTGATTCGCCTGGTTGGGTTCCTGATTACTCGAGTTGTGCCGGCGGCCGCCTCGGTCGTCGGCGCCGTAGCCGGCGTTATCAACAAGCTCATCACGTTCGGGACCACCGTGTTCAACGCCGGCAAGAAGGCCGCCGATTTCGCCGGCAAGGTCGTTCGGACAATCGGCGGCCTTCCCGGCAAGCTCGCCGGCGCTCTAACGACCCTGGTCTCTGTTGGGTCGGACCTCATCGCCGGCCTGGTCAAGGGCATTCGCGACAAGGCCGGCGACGTCATTAACACCATCAAGGAGACGATCACCGACAAGCTCCCCGGATTCATCAAGAAGGCTCTCGGGATCAAGTCGCCGTCTCGCGTGTTCGCCGGATTCGGCCGCAACATCGTTGCCGGCCTGGTCGTCGGGATCGAGGACGAGGCGCCCAAGCTGGATCGGACGATGGCACGCCTCTCGGACGGCCTGACCACGTTCTCAGCGACTCCCGGCTCGAGGACCGTCCTCGGCCCGGTCGCCTCCTCGGTAGGCGCTCACGGCGGCATTACGTTCAACGTCACGCTAAACGTTCCGGTTGGGGCGTCGGGCGCCGACATCGGCCGCGAGTTCGTCGGCTACGTGAACGACTACTACGCCGCCGGCGGTACTCAGGTGATCCGGCGATGATGGACCTGACCGAGGTTCTCAAGCTCGAGGTCGAGAACCCGGCTACCGGCCTTGTGAACTCGATTCAGAACCCCAACGGCGAGCTCGGCGGTTGGGGTTGGATCACCCCGCTCGCTTCCTCGGCGATGGCCGGCAGTTCGGTTACCGGCAAGCTCACTTACTCGAGGACCGTTGCCGGCGCTTCCTACTTCACCAGCGAGCTCATGCCCATCAGCGCCGGCCAGTACGCCGCGGCGTCTTTCAACCAGGCCGGCGCCGGCAACGCCTACAGCCGAGCTCGGCTCGAGTGGTACGACACCAACAAGGCGCTCCTCTCCTCGACCGCCCAGACAACCTTGGTCGCCGGCTCAGCCGGGTTCGTTGTCTTCGTACCTCCGTCCCTGGCGCCGGCATCCACGGCTTACGTAAAGCTCCGCATCGACCTCTACACCTCCGGCGGCGCCAACCCGGCCGGCTCGCATACGTTCGCGTTCAACCAAGCCACCCTGGCGGTTGCCGCGACCGCCGGCGCCCTGGCGACGATCCGAACCAACCTGTTCACGAATCCCTCGATGGAAACCAACGCGACCGGTTGGACGCTCGACTCATGGGCAGGCGGTACGACGCCGACGTTGACGCGCTCCAACACGCTCGCCCAGGTCGGATCCTGGTCGCTTCGTCTCCAAGCCAACGGCGCCGGCACGACCCAGCAAGGCGTATTCAGTAGCGGTCTCATCACGATCACCGGCGGCCAGTCCTACGCGGTCCAGTTCAAGGCTCGAGCCGGCACGACCGGCCGCGTTCTCCGCGCCTACCTCCGGTTCACGCTCGCGGACGGAACGACTGTCAACACCGTTAACGTGAGCAGCGCCGACGTATCGGGCGCCTGGACGACGGTCTCCGTTGTCGGCGTCGCCGGCCCGACCGCGACTCGAGCTCGGCTAGAAATCTATTGCGAGGTTGCGAACCCGGCAACGCAAAGCATGGCGGCCAACGAGGCGCATTACTTCGACGCCTTCATGCTCGAGAAGGCGTCGAGCGTCGCCGGCTACTTCGACGGTTCGACCGCGGCCTCGGGAACCAAGGCGTATTCGTGGACCGGTACGGCCAACGCCTCGACCTCGACCGAGGCCGATTCGTTGCTCTACTACTTCCCGCCGGTCACCTATACCGACATCCTCGGACCCTCGACCGATATCAAGATCCGGCGAGCCGCGCTCGATGTCGGGAGCCTCGCCGCCACGGTTCGCGACACCAACCTCGACCCCGCGACCGCCAACCTCCTCCGGCCTGGTCGTCGCGTGCGATGCCGAGCTCTGAACGACGACACCGGCCTATTCGAGGTTCTGTTCGCCGGCGAGACCGCTAACGCTCGAGTCGCCTATGACCTCACCCGCGACGACGAGAAGCAGGCAACCATCACGCTCACCGCCTATGACGTTACTCAGAAGATCGCCAACACCATCCGGCCGCAGGGCGTTGCGACGATCAATGAGCTTCCCTACGTGCTCGAGGGCGCCGGCGTCCCCTGGAACGTGAACGGCTCAGGCAATCAGGTTGCCGCGGCAACCGTTGTCTCGAGCAACGAGAACGCCTCGGCGCTCGACCAAGTGGCGCTGACCAGGGATAGCCAGCTCGGCTATGCATGGGTCACCAAAGAAGGCGTGCTGACCGCCTACACCAACCGCTCGACCGACTACTACGGCAACGGCAACGCCTTCTATGACGAGAGCGTTTATTCCCGACTCGATGTCTCGTTTGATACCGACGATTGCATTAACGAGCTCCTGGTCGCGCTCCTCGTTTATGACAGCGTGAGTGGCACCACCGAGGAGAAGGTTTACGGCCCGTATCGTGACGCCGCGAGCGTTGCGCTATGGGGCGCTCACGCCCCTAACCAACCGTTCAAGGTTCACGGTATGGCAGCGGCCGCGATCCCGGCTTACGCGGCCTCTATCCTCGCCGCCAACAAGACGCCGGCGTTGCGCGTCAACAGTGTTCAGATCCCGATTCGGACTCCCGAGGACATCACCGAAACGCTCGCGCTCATCGACCTCTACGCGCCGGTTTACATCGAGAACGCGGCCAAGGGAATCAGCGTCTTTCACAGGGTTACCGACCTCAGCCACGACATCACGCCGCGGCGCTGGACCATGACGCACAACTACGCGGCCGCCGATTCGGTCGCCTCGCCGGCCAACACCACCCCGCAAGCCAATAACGCTCCGGGCGCCTGGACGGCCCTCACGCTGACCGCGACGCACACCAACACCGTAGACGCGCCGGCAGTAGCTCGCGACGGTAAGCACGTCGAGCTCCGCGGGTTTGTGACCAAGACCTCCGGCTCGTTCCCGATCAACTCGACCATCACGATTGTCGCCGCCGGCGGCATCCCGGCCGATATGGTTCCGCCGGCCCGGATGGACTACCAAGTCTCCGGCAACTCGGCCAACCTCGATTGCCGGCTTGTCATCAACACAGACGGTTCGATCGCTCTGGTTACCGGCCCGAGCGTCCCGACATACGTGAGCCTCTGCGCTGCACGTTGGAGAGTGGGAACGTGAACGAGCTCTACATCTTCGTGGCTGGAATCGTCGGCATTCTGGCCGGCGCCGCCGGCGTCTGGACGGCGATCCGGCCGGCGATGCTCAAGCGCCAAGAGGACGACGCCCGTTCTCGAGCGATCCACGACGCGCTCCTCGGCGATGCCGAGCAACGCGACCTTGCCGGCCAGCTCATCAGACCAGGGACACCCGGCCTGATTCACCGCGTAGCAACGGTCGAGTCCGACAACGCCGAGCTCAAGAAGGCTCTCACTCGGCTCGCGACCGTTGTCTCGAACCAAGAGGAAATGCGCGGCGACATCGCACGCCTCAAGGGCGACCGCGCCGGCGAGCGCCTCGGCAAGCTCGAGCCGGTTGTCGCCGCGCTCCTCACCGCCTCGGCCGAACGAGCCGCAACCGCCGACGCCGCGGCCCAGGCGCTACGCCTGGTTCACGAGCGCGACACTCTAGAAGGAGACACCCCATGACGGAACGACAGGCGTTCGCCCTAGACACCTTGCTCGCCGAGGTCAACGATCACGCGCCGACGCGCTCCAAGGCATCAGATGGCGGCCGAGCCTCGAGCTCGCACTCGAAACAGAATCCGACCTCGGACCACGAGCCGAACCGCGCCGACGTTTGGACCGCGTTCGACTTCACGCACGACCCGACACACGGCCTGTCGTGCTCAGTGATGGCAAGCGCCCTCGACAAGCTATTCGGCGTTCATCCGGCGATGGGCGCCGGCAGCTACATCATTTGGAATGGTCGGATCAAGAGCTTTAACCGACGCTCCGAGGGATGGCGCCCCTACACCGGCAGCAACCCGCACACCAAGCACCTTCACCTATCGGTCTCCGACGCCGCGACCGGTTACGACTCCCGCCGGCCCTGGAACCTCTGGCGCAAGGCGCCGGCGCCGACGCCGGCCAAGGTCACCCGCGTTATGCAAGCTCGAGCTCTCCTCCTCGAGGCGATCAAGCACTCCGGCCCGATCCGAGCTCGAGCCATCAAGGCCGCGCTCGCCCTACTCCCCAAGAGGTAACCGCCATGATCCGAAACACCGCGCTCGTTGTCGTCGCCGTCGCGCTCGCGCTCCTGGTCTCCATCGCCGGCATCATCGCTCTCGCGGCGACCGGTCACCCGATCCCCGACGTGTTACAGAACGTCGCCGTTGGCTCGCTGACCGGCCTTGTCGGTCTCCTGGTCACGCCGCCGGCGAGCTCGAGCGAGGACTCAGGCGACCCCGAGCTCGGGTAGCGTCGCGGCCGCCATCATCGCGGCCCGGATCGAATCATCGGGCACCGCGGTATAGATCGCCGTTGTCTCCGGCTTTGCATGGCCCAAGAGCTCCTGGACGGCTCGCAAGTCCCGCGTGCCGGCGTAGGCGACCGTTCCGCAGCGATGCCGTAGCGCGTGCGTTGTGTGGACCTCGAGCTCAGCCGATACCAGCTTCGCGAGGTAGTGCGGCGTTAGGTGTCCACCCTGTTTCGATGGGAACAGGTAGCCGGCCGGCGCCGCCTCGATGAGCTCGACCAGCTCCTCGGGCACCGGCACGAGCCGAACGTGTCCACCCTTACCCTTCACGCGCAACGAGAAGCCGGTCAGATCCGGTTCTAGGTGATCGGTTCGAGCTCGAGCTATCTCCCCGCGGCGCAGACCGCAGGCGCCGCCCAGGAGCAAGGCGAGCTGGATCCGCGGCGAGGCCGCCTCGAGCGCCGCTCGATAGATGTCCTCGGGCACCGGCCGCGGCCGGCCTCGAGGCACGCGCACCGGCGGCAACAGATGAGCCGGCGATTCCTTGATCCGGCCCGTAGCGAGCAACCAGGAGTAGAAGCTCCGCAGGCTCGAGCGGTAGGAGCGCCGCGTGTTCGGCGCCCAAGCCTGTTGTGCCAACCAGGCCGAGAGCGCCGTATAGGTCACCGAGGCCGGCGTGCCGCCGAGCTCTCGGGCGAGCCGCTCTAGGTGATAGATCCGCAGGCCGATTGTCGTTGCCGGCGTGCCGGCAATCACGAGGTACTCCCGCCAAGCCCCGAGAAGGGCGTTCCAAGTGCTCATCCGACGAATCTCTACCTCATCAGGAGTCACTTTCGCCACAAGAGGCTACTCAGATTCGGTCGAAATATTGGCGGTTCCGAGGATGAGCCGCAGGTCAGACCCGGTTTCCTTCAAATCAGCGGGTTCGGGGTTCAAGTCCCTGTTGGCGCACTCAGCAGCAACGAGCTCGGCATAGTCACGGTTCAGCAGAACCGCGAGGATGCCGAGCTCGTCTGTACTCCACGGCTTGTCGCCGCGGTAGCGCCGGCTGAACGTCGCCTGGTCCATACGCATCGCTTCCGCGAGGCGTACACCAGTGATGTTGTGCTCGGCCATGATCCCGCGGATACGGCGAGCGATTTGCTGGGAGGGCAGTTCGTCCCCGGTAGCGGGAACCAGACTCAAGATGCTCATACCCAAGACGGTATCTCATTTATCGACTGTTGTGGACATATCTAGGTAGTCGTTTCACGCTCGGACACGCCCGAAATCTCGACATTCCTGGTCTCTACTCAATTTCTGACTTAGGTTCTCTCGCTATGAGTACCTCACGCGGACCATCCCGCATCAAGTCACACCGCGACCAAGCTCTCGAGGCCATCGACACGGCCCGGATCTACAAGGACACCCTCGAGGACTACATCGAGACCGGCGGCCACCCCGAGCGCGAGCTCGAGGCCCAGGCCGGCATCGACCGCGCTCTCGCCATCGCCCAGGTTCACGCGAACCTCGAGGTCGCGCAGGCGATCCGCGACGCCTTCCCGGTCGGACTCGGTTCGGTTCCGTTGTTCACCGGCGGCCCTCTCGGACAGCTCACTCCTGGCGAGCTCGACAACCTCGCTCCTCATCACGCCTAGGGAGGTGACTACATGACCACTTCCAAGAAGGCCGCCAAGAAGGCGCCGGCAAAGCCGGCCGCCAAGAAGGCCGCCGACGCCCCGGCCGTCTCCCCTGGTTTCGGCATCAAGGACAAGTTCAAGTGAGCGCCGCGATCAACGAGCTCATCGCTCGCTATAACCAGCTCGGCGCCCTCAAGGCTCGAGTCGAGACCGAGCTCGCCGCGGTCGAGGCCGGCCTCCGCGTTGCCGGCGTTCTGCCGCCTCGCCGAGGCCGGCCTCCGATCCCGCAGACACTTACCGAGGCCCAGGCCCGAGAGTTCCACCGCCGGCACCAGGCCGGCGAGCGATCGCTCGAGGTAATCGAGGGAGAGCGCGAATACCAGCGCCTCATCAAGCGCCGGCAGCGCGAGGCCGCGAGGTTGGCATCGTGAGCCGCTCGGCGCTCATCGCGCACATCGAGCCCTACAGCCTCGGCGACTCACCCGAGGGAATCGTCGCGGCCGGCATCGCCGGCTACGGCGGCGCCGACCTGAACGCGCTCACCTGTCGAGCTGACAAGGGATGGCGCCTCCTCGGCCGCCGGCGCATCATCATCGCCCATTGGGAACGTTGGTGGGAACACGGTTACGAGCCGATCCCCGGCGCCAACGTCCCCCGCCGGCCCTTCCGCGACCTCTACCGCTCGCAAGCTCTCGCTCTCCGATCCATCGAGGGACACCGAACCGTAATGGTCGCCGAGGAGGCGCTCGAGCGTTGCGGCAAGTACAAGCTCGTTCTCTGTCTCGAGCTCAAGCCGGCCAAGTACACCAAGGCCGCGATCCGCAACCTCATCGAGCACGCCGAGGAAATCGGGATCCCACTCGTCTTTATGACGATCCAGTCCTACGGCTCGACCGCTCGAGCTCGCCGGCGTTGGGAGAAGGCCGCCTATCGCCGGCTCAAGCTCGTTCACGACCTCGGCGGCAACACCATGCTCCTCTACCGCGAGCCGGTCGCCTGGTCGCGATGGGCGCCGGTTCTCACCGCCATCAAGGGCACTCACCGAGGACACGGCGAGGTAGTCGTCGCCTCGGACCTGATCCGCAAACTACGTCGAGAGGCCGGTTGGAAATGACCTGGATTCTTTGCTTGCTCAGCTTCATCGCCGGCGGCATGTTCGCCACTTGGGCACTCCTCGCCCTGGCGCTCGCCCGGACGACCGAGGAGAAGCCGAAATGAGCGTGCTCTCCTACATTGTCGAGCGCCACGACATCGACGGCCGAGCAATCGCCCGTTGGAAGATCCCGGCCGACGCCGTAGAAATGGCGCTCGACACCAACGGGAACCTCGACCACTACGAGCTCGAGCGAATCGCGTTCGGCGACTGCGACGGCTCGAGCTCCTGCAACGTCGCCATCCACGTTCACGGATGCTTTGGCGACCTCGCCGGCCTCAACTGCGACCACCCAGAAGACCATGCCTGACTCGAGGCCGGCTCGCCAAGACCGAGCAATCCTCATGCTCCTCGAGGCGCTCCCTCCCGAGCGCCTCGAGGCGATCCTCACCGAGCTCGGGATCCCACCCGAGAAGGCCGCCGAGCGAAAGCCAGACACGCGGCGTTGCTCGATTTGCTCCAACGGCTACGTCCGTTGTCGAGCGATTTGGGAGAACGACCACGAGTGGACACCGAACAGGCCGGCACCGGCGCCGCGACCACCTGACCTAGTGCCGGACCAACGAGAGGCGTCCGAATGAACGACACCGAGTTGCGAGAGTTCTACGCCGAGCAACGGGCACAGGCAACAGGGTTCCTCGAGGCCGAGCTCGATAAATGGTGCGTCGAGCTGGGATGGCCCGAACGGCGCTGGGAGCACCTACGCGACCGCGACCAGGCGCTCGAGCGAGTCTCGGTCGCTCTGGTCGCGACTAGCAAGAAGATCGCCGAGGCAATCGCGCCGACGCTCAAGAAGATGGCCCAAGTCCTCACGACGGTCCACCGCCGGCTACGCGACCAAGGACTCCTGGAATGAGCGCCGTACCGGCGTATGACCGCGAGAGCTACCTCGAGGACATCAAGCGCCTCAAGCAACGCGGCCTAACCTCGGCCCGGATCGCCGCCAACCTCGGCATCAGCCGCGCAACGGTCTATCGGATCCTGAACGAGAGCCGATCATGCTGACCGCCGGCGCTCCCTCACACGTACTCATCGAGCGCCTCGAGCGTGCCGGTTGGGGCAACCTGGCCGGTCCCGAGTTCAAGGGCGTCCGGTTCACCCTGGCAGCTCTCACGCGAGCTCTCGACCCCAGGAGTGGCGCCGGCAAGGCGACGGTCTGGCAGATCGCCGAGCGCACCGGTTACACCGAGCGTTGGACACGGCGTTGCCTACAGATCCTCGAGGAGCTCGAGCTCATCGAGTGGCACCGAGGAGGCATCAGCGACGGCAAACCCGTTCCGTCCTGGTTCCGAGTCTCCAAGACCGCGCTCCTCCTCCTGGTCTCCATCGCCCGGACCAAGGGCGCCGAGCGCCGCAGCGAGGCCCAGGCCGCGACCCGCGACCGGATCGCTCGCTACAAGCTCCATCGAACAAAGCGGCATCAGCAAAGCCGCAGGTCAGACCATGCGGAACTGGCTTCACGCCTCCTCTCTATCAAGGAGGAACCAAGGGCGAGAGCGCCCCTTGAGTCACCACAACCAGCAGCTCGAGCCACGGTCTCGAGCACCATCGCGCAGATCCGCGCCGACCTCCTGGCCCGACGCGGCGCACCTACAGCACCGACGCACCAGACAAGCGCAGCGAGGACAAGGTGAGCCGGAACCATGAGCAGATCAAGAACGACCCGCGTTGGAAAGCTGCACGCCTCGAGGCGCTCGAGCGTGACGACTGGCGTTGTGTGCGTTGCGCCTCGGACTCCGAGCTCGAGGTTGACCACATCATCCCGCTCGAGCAGGACATCACCCTCGCGTTCGAGGTCGAGAACCTACAGACGTTGTGCCGGCCATGCCATCAAGCCAAGGGCAAAGAACTAGCGGCGATCACTCGAAATACCTGGATAAACCCGCGATATCAGTACCTCGAGCAAATCATCGAACCCAATCTTTAAGAACGCACTCCGAAAGACCCCGCCGT
>CAZFPB010000022.1:17708-19559 GCA_964520985.1 uncultured Pseudobdellovibrionaceae bacterium | reverse complement strand
AACGCACCGAGGGCTCAATCATGACGAAGTACACCTTGCAGCACATTCGCCCCGCGAAGACTCCGGGCGGCCGTGGCTACGTTCGCTACCTGACCGTTAAGCAGGGCGTGCCCGAGTTTAACGCGCCGGGCAACACCTCGACGGGCGTCGGCGTGGCGAATCTTAAGACATGGAAGACTGTCACGGGCGCGGGCCGGTGGATGAACGAAAACCGCGCTTGGGTCGAGGGCATGGCCGCGCACGGCGAGATAAAGGTCGTGCCGGTATGACCCACCCCGACGACGAGCCTACGGGCGAGATGTGCCCGAAGTGTCGTAAGCCAATCTTGCCCGGCGAGGCGCGTAACGGCCTCTCGGGCTCGCATTGGGATTGCGACCCGCACAAGAGCCCGCGAAAAATCATGGCCGAGCTAGATGCCGCATACGACGATATCCGGCGCAGTGCCGAAAGACTCGCGGGGCTATACAAGCGTAAATTGTGACGCGGTTCGCAGACTGACGAAGCCGTCAGCGTAGAATCGCACCCGTACCGCAACACTTCGAGGGCTCAACCGATGATTACACTTTCCGACTTGCTCGCACTGGCCTACGCCCACGCTCGCCGCACGGGCAACGAAAGCGCGATGCTTTGCTGCCGCGACGCCGAGCGACTGTCAGGCACTCCGCGCGAGGTGTACGCCCGCGGCCGGCTGCTTGACTCGCTCAAGTATTCTATCGGCATCTGCCACACCGACTACACGCTCGCGACCGCGGAATCGTTCGAGGTCGTGAACCGCCACACGGGCGAGGTTCTGCCCGGCGCTGCGATGACCTACGAGCAGGCAAAGGGCTGGATTGAAGCGGCGACCGCCGCCGGGGCCGAGTCGGGCTTCTACCGCGTTCAGCCCTACAGCGCTTGGGAAACCGCCCGCCAGCATCCGCAAGATTGGCGCGATTAAGAAAGTGTGACGCAGTACTAGACTGACGGGGCCGGCGGTATATACTGGCCCCGTCTTCCACACATCGGGGCTCACCCATGACGACCAAGCACACCCACACGCACCGCGGCCACTGCCAGCTGTGCCTACGTGTTCACGCCCTCGACATGACGACGGGCACCGTTGCGAAGCACGGCTACACGATTCCCGACGGCTACTTCGTCGGCGAATGTCCGGGGTCAGACCGGCACTCGCTGCACATCGAACGGAAGCTTACCGACGCCGCCATCGAAGACGCCGAGGGCCGCGCCCGTTCTATGCGCAAGCACATCGCCAAGCTTGAAGCCGGCACCGAGACGCCCGCGCGAGCGTGGTCGGGTCGTTACGTGCGGGTAGAGCACAAGAGCAGGCGCTCGGGCCAGACCTACACGACGACCGAGCAAGAACTCGTACCATTCGCCGAAGCGCCCGCGCACTATCAGGCCGACGCGGTTAAGGGCGAAATTTACAAGTATGATAGTTTCGCCCGCGCTGCCGAGCACCGCGTCGAGGTGCTTACGAAGTGGGCCGCCGACATTTTCGACAGCAAAGTGCCTGCGTACCGCGTTGACGAGATAGAGCCGACGCAGTGGTCAGTCGGCGACACGCTGCGAATCGGTGGCAAAAAGGGCTTTGATGCGAAAATCGAAGCTATCGAGGAACGCGACTATAAAACGGTCGGATTCCGACGCGGATCGCAAACGGTGCGCACCCCGCACGCCCTCGTAACGTATCCTGCGAAGCCGGAAAAGCGCAGCAAGCCCGACAAGTATGACCCCGAGGGCTACGTTATCGAAAAGGCGCGGGAAGAGCGCAAGGTGTGGGAACCGCTGCGGAACTTCAAGCGCACCGAGACGAAGCTCGCGGCAGTGCTGAAAAAAGCGGGGCTGCTATGA
>CAZFPB010000022.1:14106-17608 GCA_964520985.1 uncultured Pseudobdellovibrionaceae bacterium | reverse complement strand
CAAGCGCACCGAGACGAAGCTCGCGGCAGTGCTGAAAAAAGCGGGGCTGCTATGAGCGGAGATGCGTCAATCGCCGAGCAGCTCGACCACGCGCTACGCACGTTGCTATGCGCGGTCGAGCCCGACTCGAAGCTGCCCAAGTGGCAAAGCGACCTCTACTTGCGCATGGTGGCAATCCCGCGCGCAAGGGCCGCCGTAGCTGCATACAAGACCGGCACGGCTACGCCCGGAAAGACTGACTGCCCCCACGGTCGGGCGGTCGGATTCTGCCCGCTCGGCTGCAATGTGCCCGCGGTAGAGCACGGCTTCGAGCTGCTGCACGAAGGAAAGCCCGAACGCTTAGATACGCTCGCCGACCTAAAGCGGCTCATGCGCTACCACGGTGTAAAAAATTGGGAGTGGCGACGCATCGGCCCCGGCCACGACGAGCTAACGGTGCCGGCAGCGAAGGTAGACGCAGTGCGCGCGGACGTAGACGACCTGCGCTGCGTCGGTCATTCTGTCGAGGTTCTAGGGAGTGTTACAAACCATGAGTAAGAAACCGACGATACACGCCGAGACCGACCACGGGAAAAGCATGTGCGGCTTGCGAGGATTGCCAGCGTCGAGACTCGGCGTAGGGTGGTCACGCGTGACCTGCAGCCGTTGCAAGAAAATCGGCAACGTTGGGCAGACGTGGGCGCAGAAGCGTTCCGGCAAGGTCGCCCACGCTACGCGCTCGGTCGTTCCTAAAGGTCAGCGAGCGGGCCGAGCACGACGAAAGCATAGCGACCTCGTGCAACTCGACGAGCGAGTGCTCGAAGAATTGAGAGGCAAGGGCACCGACGGCGATTTTTCCGGGTGGCTTACGCGCAATGCCGAGAGCGGCCCCATGCCTGACCGCCTCGTCGTAACTCACCCCGTAAAGGTGGTCGGCTTGACCCGCGGGGTGCTCGAAGCGTTGAAACGATGCGACGGCGACCCCCGCCGCTCGCCGATGCTTCGCGTAGACGTGAAAGGTGAGCCGACCTGCGAAGTGCCGAACCCGTTGTATGTTCCGCCCGGTGAAGCTATGACCGCGCCCTATGGTCGGTATCGGCTGCCGGCTTATTTCGGCATCGACTACGGTACGCCCGACCCCCGCGACGTTGAAACCTTTAAGCGAGCCGTCGAGCAGATACAAGGCTCGACGCTGCGGGGGCTTATCGAATCGCTCGGCTTGCACATGAGCCCACCGGATGGCCGGCAAGCGCTCTATGTTACGAAGCTCGAAGCCGTTGCATCTTTCGCGAGTGAGCTGTGCGCGGCAATCGATGCAGCCGAGGAAGACATCGGCGGGCACCGCGGCGCAAAGCATATAATCGCGGACCTCGGCACGGCGTTAAACTACGTCGATCAGTTCAAGGCCGAAGAGAAAAGCCGCAGGGTGAATGATGAAAACGCAGGCTAAAAAGCAGCTCGCCGCCGAGCTTTGCGTGTGGCTTAACCACGCTGACAAGGCGACGAGCACGCCCGATTTAGTGGCGTCCCACGGAACGGCCGCTAGTATACTGCGCAGGTACGGCGCGGCCCTCGTAATCGAGCTGCGCACGGTGAAACGATCTACAAGAGGCGCGAAGAAATGAAGGGCAGAACTTTAGGATTGTTAGTAATCGCTGCAGCCGTTGCGGCTTCGATCTATCTGCAAGCCCATGCGGCCGAACCCGAGCAGCCGCCGGTAACGGCGATGTCGGTAGAGCGCGAGGGCGACAAGCTGCTCGCTATCAACATCCACGACGCCGACGGCGCGGTCGTGGCCCGTATGCAGCCCGACGGAACGGTTACGGTATCGAAGGGCACCCCCGACGATGCGGCCCGCGCTTTCTGGCTTGCACTGTCGGGGTATGTAAAAGAGTGCTCGAAACTGTGAGGTAGTTCGCAGTACACTAACGGGGCCGTCAGTACGATGGCCCCATGAACACGCAGCAGCGTAGAGAATCAGACGACCCCGCGAAGCTCGACGAGCTTGTGCGGATTGCGGCCGAGTGGGGCCGGGAGAATTACCCGGCACCCCCGACGCCGAAACGGTGCGAGGATGGTCAAGGCTTACTAGATAAATTTCCTTGGGAATAAAGGGCTCAAATCATGGACATCATTGTCACAAATGTAGTGATTCTCGCGCTACTGCTCGCCTTTACGGTCGGGCTCGTGGCTGCGGCCATCAAATACACGGGGTGGTTCCTCGGCGGGCTCGCCGTTGTCTGCCTAGCGACTTCGTGCGCACACGCCGACGACCTGCGGCTCGAAGTGTCGGTCGTGATGGAATCCGAGGCCGACCGCGCAGCCATCGACGAGGCCGTCAACGATGCGGCCTACCTGTACCGCACGCAGCTCGGCGTCGAGCTTGTCGTGACTCACTACAGCACAAGCACGGTCGCCGAGCACACGAAGGGCGAAGCGCTACTCGATTCGCTGAAAATGTATCGTGCGGCCGATCCGAAACACGCAGCCGCCGACGTTACGGTATTGTTCACCCGTCGCGCGCTAACTCGTGGGTATGAAGGAATCGCCTCGGGTGGCCCGGCTTGCTCGGCGAGCGCATCCGCAATTGTCCGCTTGCGTGCTGACGGGCTCGACGGTGAAATACTCGCCCACGAAATAACCCATACGGTCGGCGTGCCTCATGACCGCGCCCCCGGCTGGTTAATGTCCGAATCTCTTGCTCGTGTGTCTGCTCGCACTTTCAGCGACGACGCCGTGCGAACGTTCAAGGCCGCCCCGCTCGCTGAATGTATGGCGACGATTGAGCCCCGAGCCGCGCAAACGGCGAGCGGTGGCGTGCCTCCTACCAAGTACGAGCCGGCCGGCGGTGGCGGCTCGATGGATTGGCCTTTCATTGTGCTGCTACTCGCGTTCGCGGGATTCGCAATACTGCAGCAAAAGCACATCGTCGAGCAGGATCAAACGAACCGCGAGCACCTTGCCGAGATTGCCGAGCTAGAAACCGAACTCGTGAAGTGCCGCCCGAGCGACTTCTGTCTACGTGACATGACCGAGCCCTCGGGCTTCGCCGAGGATGGATACACGCGCACCGTTCTAATTCGGTTCACGACGTTGGCCGGTGCGACTGACTTCCTTGCGTGGCTCAAGCGTCAACGGAAAGACGCCGAGCACGGCGCGCGACATGGCGCGTAAGTGGGCGGGCGAGCGGAAAGCCCGAGAGAATAGCCGTAGGTTCATGACCGAAGCCCGAGACGCGCGTCGCCGATATTTGGAAACCGGCGACCCCGTTTACAAAGAGATAGCGCGAGTGCATCGTATGACCGCGCGGGCGTTCCGCCGCAACGCGTGGCGGGGGCCAAAGCGCTAGACCACATTAGGGGCTCACCCATGAATCGATATCTTGCCATCTACCACAATCGCACCGACTGCCCGCCGGGCGTTCACGACATGGATAAAAACGTCAGACACCGGCGTACCGAATACACCGACATAGAGATAGCCGCTACGGTTCGGTGGCTTAACGAGCGCGCCAAAGGCTACC
>CAZFPB010000022.1:6991-14006 GCA_964520985.1 uncultured Pseudobdellovibrionaceae bacterium | reverse complement strand
GTAATCGTTGACGCCCCCGTCAGTCACGGCGCACACTCTGCGACGTGGTTCACACTTTCGGGGGCTCTATGCTAGATTTGTTTCTTGAGCTGCCGGCGATAACGCAGGCCATCCTCGCCTATTCGTTATTTCTGCTCGTGCTCTTAGCGTGGTTCATCTACGAGATTAAAAAGAGCCCGATCTACCTCGACGACGACATGACGCAGCGAGCATCCGACCAAGACCCCCGCTAGTCGATATCTGCAGCGCTATGGACATGCGCGAGGTCGGGGTCGGTCTTTAGATCGGCTACGACTTCCGCGCTGCGCTCGGCCCCGAGGCAACGCTTTACGATGCGGCAGCTAAGCGGGTGCGGGCACTCGTGGAACGTACACTTTACAGGCAGCCTTGACCGCCACTCGTGGAACTCGCCCTCGCACTGAAGGCACCACCCCCGAGGCGACAGCACGCCGGGCACCTTGTCGCATATCTCGCATTTAGTGTGGTTTTTCATCCTATGCCCTCTGCGCGTGCTGATACCAAGCGAACGCCCGGCCGGCGTCGCGTTCGTCGAATCCTGCGGTGCCCGGCTTGATGTAGAGCCGTGGGCGACTGCCGTCGGTGTCAGCCGCGGGGGCTCGACCGTCCGGTAGTGCGGGGTGCAATGTGTAGCCGAGCGATTCGAGCAGTTCCCGGCGCTTCGTCCGGGGGATCGAGGCCGCCTTGCCCATAAGGGCGAGCAATCGGTCGAGGGCCACGGATGACACCCACCCGCCCCTGAAGCCCGTAGAGCCCTGCTCGATAGCTTCGAGCACTTCCTGCTCGACACTGCCGAGGCCGGCTGTAATCGCTTCCTCGGTGGCCGTGGTCTTGGGCGCGCGTATCGCCTTCGTTACCGGGTTATAGGCGTCGGGAATCGGGTAGGTGTGCAGGAACTCGGCCACGGCTTCGCGGCCCCCGTTCGCAATCCAGCCACGCAGCCAATTAAAATATTCCTCGGTCATGCCGTCGCGCGCGAGGTCGCTTTCGTGTTGCTGCGCGCAGAAGAACGGGCCGATTCGTCGATCGTTGCGGGTTTTGCGAATGCCGTTCTTGTGGTTCGTGTTGAGCACACCGTTAAAGCACACTTCGCGCGTAACCTTATCGACGCCCTTCGATTCTATTTCGAGCTTGCGGCCTGTAATCATGGGCTTGATTGTTTCCCACAACGATTCGCGAGCCTCGGAGATTTTCACGTCTTCGACGAGCACGAGAATTTTGCCGTAGAAGGGCGCGTTAAATTTACTGCCAATCTCGGCAGCCTTTGGCCAGTGGGTATAGCGAGCGCCGACTGCTGCTTCGAGCAGTTCAGACAAGATTGTTTTACCGTTGCCCTCGACGCCTTGGATAAGTGGCCACCACTGGAACTTATAACCGGGGTACTGCACGACGGCGGCGAAGTATGCGAGCAAAATCTCTGCATCGTTGCCGAGTGGCAGAATTCGTTTCAAGTGCTGCAGGTACGGCGTAACGTCGCCCTTCGATTGCGGAATCTCGATAGGCACCCACGAGTTAATGAAGGTCCACCCGTCGCGCACCATGACCTCGCGCGGGGGCCGGCGAGGATCGAAGAACACGCCCTTCACCTTGGGGAAGTGGTAGACCTGCGAATGCACGAACGCATCCCACGCGCGTTTAGCGGGCGTCTGGCCGTCGGCTGTGACCGCAAAGGTGTAGCCCGAGAATTCAGCGTCAAAACGTTCTGACGACAGCAGGAAGCCGCCGGGCATCATGACTTGATGCACATCCTGCACGTAAACGCAGCCATTGAATAAACCGAGCTGCTGCGAGAGGGTGAGGTAGTCGCCGACCGGTGGGCGCGCAATGAAACCGCCGTCGATTGTGAGAGGTGCGGGCGGCGGTGAGAAGGCCGCGCCCCCGGCGGTGCTATCGGTCGAGCTGTATGTGCCGGCTAAGGGTGGGTTCGCCGTCTCGACCGCCGGGGGCGCGGGCTGCGTGTCGGGGGATGACGACATGCCGCGAGGATCTTTATACCACTGCTTCTGCGAGCCGCAAGCCCTATTGATCGTGCCGACGAGGTAGCCCGGCCGGTCGTCCCACTTATCGCGCACGAGCCCCGAGCGGCGCATAAGGCGCTCGATGCGCACGCCGTCGTTACCCGTCCAAAAGGCGAGATGGTTCGCGAGGGCTTGGTCGGCACCGCTGTAATCCCAAGGCGTATTTTTGAACGCGGGAAACACCTTAGCGAGCACTACTTCGTTCGCTGTAAAGAGGTCGGCGAAAGCAGCCTTGCCGCCGAGCACGGCCCCGCCCGAGTGCGACCGAAGCGCACGGCGCAGCAGCTCGTCGTCGTCGCTCGGGCCGACCCACTCGGGCACCGGCACCTCGGTCAACGTGTCGCCGTATTCTATTTCCTCTCGGGGCTCGAAGAATTCGCGCGCGAGCTTGTGGAAAGCTGCAGTGTGATCTACGAGAGCGGAACCTATGGCACCGTGACCCGTTATAGCTATAAATCGCAGCCGTGAGTAAAGCTCGATTTTGTAGGTTTTGTTTTTAACGCGGTGCTCGGGTCGCTCGCCGCTGTAGCAGCCGAATACATGCAAACCATTTCCGCTTACGCTGACTTCGATAAGCGCGCCGGGAAACCGAGCGCAGAAACTCGCAGCGTGCGGCAGCCATCGCTCGCCGTCGCGACACTTATCGAGGTCGAGACAAAACAAGCGCAAGCCGTTCGGCAAGGTGACTTGCTCAGAGATGACCACACCGACGCCGAAGCCACGGCCCATTTGCTCGGCCCACATGACGGCCTCGTCAGGCAGCAGCCACGCGGTCGGGTCGTGGGGGTCACAGTTTTTTCCGGTGAACGGATCGACCGGAACCTTATCGAGACTGCCGTCGGCTTGCGGCAGCAATCGGTAGACGATGAAGGCTCGAACGCCTTGCATGTCTTTAAGCAATGGGTTAACGTCCGCCATGTGTGCGGTTTGTTCACTCTTGGCCGCCCCTATCGTCTAGCAGCGTGGGGCGGCCTTTTAATTTGGCAGACGTTAAGCCGCGATGTAATTCGCGACGCGTTTCTTTAGCTCGGCAGGCATGCCGGTATAAAGCTCACTACTGTTACGGTCGGCCCGAGCATCCGCGAGAATCGGCAGCACCTCGTCGGTGATTGCCTTGCGCACGACCTCACGGCGTAGCGCGTCCATATTCCCGAAATGAAACGAGATAGTAGCCTCGGCCATCTTTGAAACCTTGGCGACTTGCTCGCGCGAGAACTTCCGCAAGCCGTGCTTTTTCGCCAGACTGACGGCAGCGGCGAGAATTACAGGCTTACTCGTGGGTCGGGCTTTGCGTTGTGTAGTCATAGTGCGACGATCCTATTGCGGTGCTAGATAGCGGTCAAGTTTTACTCGGCGAATGAGCCTTTGCCCTGTACGATTTTTGCGTCGCCGCCCTGCGAGTTAATCAAGTGCGCCCACCGGAGCTGCGCGACCTCTTCCTCGGTGCCGCTATATTTCCAGTCGCCGCGCTTAATCTCGCGCGAGTAGAACTGACCGATATAGCGGCCGACATCGGCTGCGACAATCATTCGTTTACGAAGGCCGATAAGGTCGCCCGACTTTAGAACCTTGCTCACCGGCTTCGAGTCGTTACCAAGGCCGAAGCGTACCCAATTGCCCGACGCGAGCTTACCCGCGCCGTTATTGTTCCGAAAGAGGTAAACGCCATAATGTGGCGCTTCGAGGCGTACCTCGGATTGCACGCGTGCCTCGCTCTTGTCTTCCTTGTCACCGTCGGGGTGATAGATGACCGACTGCGCTAAATCGACGAGAGCGGCAGCAGGCACGCCCCACTTAGCGGCCCACTCTTCCATAGATTGTAAAGGTGTGTCGAAACTCATTTCGCTGCCCTCGTTTGCCGCCACTCTTCCATTTCATCGGCCAGTTTTAACGCCTCTTCGTACTTCGCGCGCTGCTTATCCGTGAGTAGATTTTGCCCCTTATCCTTTGATAGGAAATATTCAAACGCCCACCGGCGCACCGCAGCGGGCGCAAGTTCGTCGTTCGCGCGCAAGACGAAAATAGGCTCGTCGTCGTGGGCTTTGTTCAAGCAAGAATCGACCCGTATTAGTTCCTCGGTTCGCCTCATGTTGTCACCTCGTATACACCGTGCTTAGTTAGATCGATAGAGATTCGCGCTTCGAGTTCCGCTGCGGCTTTAGCGCCGAGTGTCTGCGCGGTCATGACATCGACGCCGTAGCGGATATAGAAAAGCTTCTGCATTTCGCGGTCGCCGAGCCCGCGAGACTTCTGCCAGCCGCCCCATACGTGCATATAGCGCTGTAGCTGCTGCTGCTGCACGTAGCGGTTATGGTGGTTACGAAGGATGCCGAGCCGCATGCCTGCGTCTGCGTATGCCGGCACGACGACGGGGCCGTTAACGCGCTCGACTTCCCCACGCAGCGCAGCGAGCACCGCGGGGTCGAGTTCTATCAAGTCGCCGTCTACGGCTTCGAGCGAGTTCCGACCGCCGGGCACCGGGGTAACGCCGCAGTGAGGGCAAGCCACGTAGAAACATTCGTAGGGCTGGAAACACCCGGCCGCCGGCTTATCGAATTTATCAACACCGCCCACGCAGACGCGCATCGGGATAGCGTCGCTCTTGCCTCGTGAGCCGGCCGGCCGGCGTTTCGTCGAGTATTCCTGCGGCGAGTCGGGCAAGCCTCTAAATTTCGCGTGCCATATGATGTTTCCAACATGGTCGATAATGATCGCCTTCGGCTTCGAGCTGCACGCAATGATTCGCTTGCGCTCTTCGTCGGTGTAGTAGTCCCAATAATCCCAATATTTTTTATCGACCATCACACGCAGCGCTCGGCCGAATTGCTGGCACATGAGCTGCCACGAGGCCGTCTTGCGCGCCATGCTGACGACTTCGATAGCGGGCACGTCCACGCCTTCGCCAAGACAATCAACCGAGACGAGCTGCAGAATCTCGCGCTTGCGGAACTTCCGCATTAGCGGGCCGCGGACCTCGATAGGCGTGTCGGCTGTGATAATCTCGGCGGGCACGCCGGCCGCTTGGTATGCGTTGCGAAGCTTCGTAGCCTCTTCGATATCGACGGCGAACGTTACGCCAAGCTTGCCGGCTGCGTACTTGAGATAGGTTTTAACCACGTCGCCGACGATGCGGCTAGATGCGTGCGTGACCGCGCGCAGCTTGGGCATATTGAACTCGCCCGAGGGGCCGACGGGCACCTCGTCGAAGGCGATGTCGTTACCGACGCAAATGATGCGGTAGTCGGTCAAGAATCCGCGGTTAATCAGGTCGCGCCCGCAGGGGCCAAGCACGAGCCTATCGACGAGGCCGTCGTCTTCGCGCCCGAGCCCCGCGCCATCTGCTCGAACTGCGTGCGCCGTAGGGAAGAGCCCGCGGGCGTTAGGAAACATTAGCTGCGCACGGCCCCACTTGTTTTCTTTTAGAACGTGGTGGCCTTCGTCTTGAACTACGAGCGCGACTTGCGAGTACCACCTATCCTTAGCGTCGTGTCGAATGATCGTATCGACGCCAGCTGCGCGAACCGGTGCGTTCGCTTTGAACATGCTGTAGCCGTGGTCGTCGTGCTGCTGCCTGATAATCTGCTTTACGACTTTGTTCGGCGCGATGATTGAATGCGGCACACGCTCGCGGTTCAGTGCGAGCGCTGCCTGCCCGACGAGTTCCTGCCGGTGAGCAATAGCGCAGGCCGGCGCGTCGAATTCGCGAATGATGTCGCAAAATAAGACGGTCTTGCCCGAACCCGTGGGCATGACCGGCATAACGTTAAAAATATCGGGCTCTTGCCAAGCCGCGTAAATGCCGGCTTTGGCCTGCTGCTGAAAGTCTCGAAGCATTACTCGCGGAACCTTTTAGCGATGCGTTCTAAGCGAATCTTAATATCTTTAATCTCGGTGGCTCGCTCGTGCCATCGATCCGCATCACGATACTTATCGACCTCGGCTTCTACAAGCTCAACAAGATACGACGGGGGCAGCGCGTCGAGTTCCCACGACTCTACGCCGTACTGCCGGCGGTAGTCCGCGAAGCGCGAGTCGGTGGTCTTTGCCGGGTTCGGGGGCGGCTTGCGCGCTCGGATTTGATCCATGTTCAAGGCGATGCGCACGAGGTCGATACCGGGGCCGCCGCTGAACATCTCGATACGCTCGCGTAGGTCGCGCGTCATGTCAAGGCCGCTCGGGTCGTGGTCGCCAAGGTGGATAATCACAACGTGCTGCCCGGCGTCTACGTTCGGCAGTACATCCTCGACGGCGAACTCGCGCAACACGCTCGCGCTCGGGTATCCTCGGGCGGCGAGCAGCGGCACGTCGAGCGTATTGCAAGTCGGCTCAAGCACGCCGACGAGCGCTTCTTTCTCGATGATGACGAACGGCCGGCAATCCTGATTGACCCACATATCCATATGGAAGCCTTCGGCGCAACGCTGTAGAATCTCGCGCCCTGAATCCCAACGCGGGCGGCGCACGAACGCGCGGGTTCGGTCTTCGATAGCGTCCCAATCGATATAGCCCGCGAGCCGCGCATCATTAACAAGACTCGTAACGCGCTTGTAGCTGCGTTCGTTGTTCGGGATGATGTCGCGCGCCACGAGCTGATAGTAGAGCTGTCGAACCGTGAGCCGAAAACCTTGCTCGATGTAATCCGTAACTATGTGGTTCATAGTGTCGATTAAGACGAGCGAGTCATCGGTAAACCGAAACCGTTTATAAGCCTGCGTTGCCATAATGAGCCCTTACGTTGACGGGGCCGTCAGTGTCGTGCAAGACTGACATCGCCGTCAATACAAACCGCACACACCCGAAGAGGTAACACCCGTGCAACTAGCGATAGATATTTCAGTCGAGACGCCCGAAGCGTTAGAGCTTGGGGCGCAGTTCCTTATGCAGCACGCAGCGCTCAAGCGCGCCGGCAGCTTGCCCGCATACACCGGCGGCGAACCGTTCGGCAGTAACGCCGATGTTCCTGCAGGAACAATCCCAAC
>CAZFPB010000022.1:4312-6891 GCA_964520985.1 uncultured Pseudobdellovibrionaceae bacterium | reverse complement strand
TGAAAAAAGATAAAACGTGGAAGCTGCAGAAAGGCATCGACGAGGCAATCGTCTCGGCTGTGACGAAGGAATTATTTACGAGCGGTCGCGTGCGTAGCCCGGCTGCGAGCACACCGGCACCGGTGGGGGCTTCTGCCCCGGTGTCAGTTCAAGCCCAAATCCCGCCCCCGCCCGGCTTCACGCAAAGCCCGGCCGAGCAAGCCGCAGCGCTCGAAGCCTACGGCCAAGGCCAAGCCCAAGGCCAAGGCGCAGCCATCCCGCCGCCCCCGCCCGGAGTCACGCAAGAGCAAGTCGCCGCCTACCCGCAAGCGTTTAACGGCGCAATCCCGCCCCCGCCCCCGCCCGCAGTCGCGCAAGCCGAAGGGCAAGCGCAAGCGGGGTTAGTTCCCCCCGCGCCCGGCGTGCCGATGCCGCCTACAGCTGTATTGGGGGTGCCCAACGGCAATAACGCGGGAGTGGTGCAAGACGTAGACCCGTTCCGCGCGTTCGTGGCGAAAGTCACGGCCGCTCGAACCGCCGGCAAGATTACCGCCGAGCAGGTAACGGCGTTGATTCAGGCCGCGGGGGCACCGTCGCTGCAGCTGCTAAAGAATATGCCGCACTTGCTGCCGGCCGCCGAGCTGGAACTCGAAACGCATCTCGCAATGGCGTAAGACAATGAACCGCCGAAAGCGTCACAAGCTACCCGACGGGCGTTACTTCGTGCAGGTATCGCCCTCGGTGTTTCATTTGTTCGACGCTTTCGGCGCGTTCGTTACCGAACTACCTGCCGAGGTCGTCAGCCTCGACACGTCTACCGAAGAGGTCGAAGTAAATGCAAATCAGACGACCGGTAAGAGCGCGCCCTAGCTCGCTCGCGCTTACCATCGCGTGTAATGCGTCACTGCAGCTGCAAGAGCAAGTGCCGCCGTTACCGCCGACCGAGGAAGAGCAAGAGGGCACCGCGGCCCATTGGGTAGCCCGTCGGTATCTCGCCGGTTACGGGCACGAGCTGCCGGTCGGCGCGAAGTTTCACAGCGAGGGCAAAGAATGGACCGTAGACGCCGACATGCACGCCGGTGCTGTGCTGTACGCCCGCGCGTTAGATGCTCCAGACGCCGAGCTACACATAGAGGAATGGCTGCCCATTAGGCGCGTTCACGACTCAGAATGTGAAGGCACGCCCGACGCGCACCGTTACTTTCCCGATGCCCGCATCGCGTACCCCCACGCATGCCCGCCCGGCTTGCCTGCGGATCGTTTCCAGCAAGGTCGAATAAAACTCGTGCGCGTGGGCGACTACAAATACGGGCACCGCTACGTCGAGGTGTTCGAGCATGCGCAGACCTCGGCTTATGTTTCGGGCGTCATGGACCTACACGGGCTGCAAGATATCGACGACGACCTCTACATCGAGATTATTATCGTGCAGCCGCGGTCGTACTCCCGCGAGGGCGCGGTGCGCGTGTGGCGCACGAAGGCTATCAATCTGCGCAATATCATCATTGATGCAAACGACGCCGTAGACCGCGCTTTGATGCCGCTCGGCGAATCGTTTGCGCCGAAGGCAACGCCCGGCGGTCATTGCATCGACTGCAAGGCTCGACACGTTTGCGGGGCGCTGCAGAATAGCGGCTTTAAATGGATCGATCATAGCTACACTGCCGAACGCGTCGAGCTAAGTTCGACTGCGGTAGGTATCGAGCTTGCTTTACTTCAAGAGGCAATGAAGCGGCTAGAAGCTCGCAAAACCGGCTTAGAGGCGCAAGCCGAGGTAATGCTGCGCTCGGGGCAGTCTGTGCCACATTTCCACATGGGGCCGGGCAAGTCGGTCTTAACGTACTATGATAACGTGAACGCTGACGAACTCGTCGGGCTCGGCGATTTGATCGGTGTTGACCTTCGTAAGAAACTCGCTCGCAAAGACCTCGTAGTAACGCCAACGCAGGCCATTAACTTGGGCATTGACCCCGATGTTATGAGCGCCTACGCTTCCAGACCCACGCCAGCCCTTAAACTGACGCGGGATAATTCCATAACCGCACGCAAGGTGTTTAGCAAATGAACGCAGCCGTTCTTTCAGACAATCAAATTCTTTTACCCCCCGGTCGTATCGTGCAAGGTGACTTGTACGAGGCGCAGACGGAAGACATGCAAGGCAATCCGCTGACGGTGAAGTCAGGCCCGAACGCCGGGCAGAGTCGCGTAAACTATTTCTTCGCGGTCGCGATTCGCAAGGCCGGCGAGCAGGCATGGTGGCAGACGCAGTGGGGCGCGCGAATCCTGCAGCTCGCACAAGGTTTTTGGCCGCAGGGGCAGACGCAGCTGCCGCGGTTCGCGTGGAAAATTTCGGACGGCGACGACGCCACCCCGAACCCCGAGGCGAACATGCGGAAGAACTGCGACCGCGAGGGCTTTCCGGGGCACTGGATCATTCGCTGTGGCTCGGGTTTCGCGACGAAGGTCTACGACGAAGCAGGCAACGTGCTCGCGCAGGCCGGCCTCGTCAAGCGCGGCTTTTGGGTCGAGACGCTTATCACGGTCAACACGAACAATAACCCGCAGAAGCCGGGCGTTTACATCAATCACAATATGGTGTT
>CAZFPB010000022.1:1438-4212 GCA_964520985.1 uncultured Pseudobdellovibrionaceae bacterium | reverse complement strand
ACACGAACAATAACCCGCAGAAGCCGGGCGTTTACATCAATCACAATATGGTGTTTTACCGAGCACCCGATAAGGAAATCGTTAGCGGCCCCGATCCGCGCAGCGTGGGCGCAGGTCGTGCAGCGCTGCCGCAGGGCGTGACCGCGCAGCCTATCGGCAACGTTGCAAACGTTCCGAATCAGGCCGGCATGCCGGGCGCGCCGGGTGGCGTTCCGCAGATGCCGGGCGCTTCGACGTTCATGCCAGGGGCACCGCAGATGCCGGGCGCGCCGGGTGGCGTTCCGCAGATGCCGGGCGTTCCGGGTATGCCGACGATGCCGTCAGCGCCGGGCGTTCCGCAGATGCCGGGCGCTACACCGACGCCGCCGGCAGCCGTACCGGGCGTGCCAGTGCAGCCGCATACGAGCTTTATGCAGCCGGGCGGTGTGCCGCAGATGCCAGGGGCACCGCAGATGCCGGGCGCGATGCCGGCAATTCCGTCGGCACCCACGATGCCCGGCCCCGGCGCAGCTCCGAGCGTTGTCTGCCCGCTCGGTGCGCCAATGGGCTACAAAATGGCGAACTTGAACGGGGGCCGCTACGAAGCGTTCAAGGCGCAAGGCTGGCAAGACCCGCAGCTCTTGCAGGCCGGCCATATGGTGAAGCTTTAACGTAGCGGGATTTTATCTACCGAGGGCGTCAATGTTGACTGACATCGACCCCCTCGAAGACGATATACCGTTCTAACTGACAGACCCGTCGAAACTCTCGGTGCCAGCGATGGCGCTAGTACGCGCCTCTCTTAAATGGGCGGCGACTGGCACCGAGAGCGTAGACGCAAAGGGCAACAAATGAGCACACCGAAACCGTTGACGAATCAGCAGCAACGCCGATACCTGAAAGACCGCATAGAAAGTATCAAGACCGGCGCGGCCCGTAAGCGTTGGCAAATCGAGGAACTAGCGAAACGCCCCGAGCCTGCGCGCATTCGCAAAGCTCGCGAACTTATCGAACGTTTCACCGAAGAACGGCAGCGCGTAATCGACGCCGAGGTCGCCCGGCTCAAGCTCGATCATGACGACATTAGGCGCGCAGCGATGCGGGCGCGCGAATGTTTGCTATTCGCCACCCCCGAGCAAGCGCTCGAAGCTATCAACGAATTCGCCGCCTTGTACCCTTACGAAAATCTCTAACCGTGGCGTACCCGTGGGAATCATACCGAGCCGGCACGCTCGTCAAAGCCGGCCCCGGTTTCGCGACCGTCTACCCCGACTTCGACTTCGAGACATACAGCGAGGCCGGGCTCGTCTATGACGAAGTAGAGAAAAAATGGTCGGCGTTGCCGGGGCTCGGCAAAGATAACAAAGGGCTGCGAGCCGTCGGCGCTCGTAACTACATCGAGCACCCCACCTTTGAAATTCTCTCGATGTCGTGGGATTTGAAAGACGGCAAGGGCCGCCGATGGTGGCGACCTGACTACTGCGCCGGTATGCGGATTCCCCCACACCGCAAGCTTTGCGACCCGAGCGAGCTGTGCGACTACATCGCGAACAATGGAACAATCGAAGCCTTTAACATCGGCTTCGAGTTTTGGGTCTGGAACCTTTACTGCGTGCCTAAGCTTGGGTGGCCTAAGCTTAACGTCGAGCAGTTGCGGTGCTGTATGGCGAAGTCGCGAGCGAGCGCGTACCCCGGTGCCCTCGACGACGTGGGCGACGTGCTGCGGCTTCACGAGCGCAAAGACCCGGCCGGCGACAAGCTTATTAAAAAGCTCACCATGCCGAAGAAACCGACGAAGGCAAGCCCCTCGCTTCGGTGGACGCCGTTAACTGCGTCGGAAGACTTCGAGCGATTCTACGAATATAACAAGCAAGATATTCGCACCGAGGCCGAGGCGTCGATGCGGCTGCCCGACCTCACACCGCGCGAGCTTGAAGTATGGCGTACTGACTTCCGCATCAATACCCGAGGCATGCAAATCGACCGCGCGGCCGTCGAGAACTGCATCGCTATCGTCGAGCAATGTTTCCTACGGTATAACTCGGAGCTGCAGCAGCTCACTAACTACGCCGTCAAGAATTCGAGCGAAGTGCAGAAGCTGCTCGCATGGATGGCGCGGCAAGGTGTGACGCTATATAACCTCGACGAAGACACGCTCGAAGAGGCGTTACAGCGCAAAGACTACCCGCTCGCCGTGCAGCGCGTGCTACGCATTCGGCAGATTCTCGCCTACGGCAGCGTTAAAAAGCTTTACGCGTTTCGTTCCCACACCACCCCGGCCGGTCGCCTCTGCGATCAATACATCTACTACGGCGCGCACACCGGCTTATGGAACGGCCGAGCCGTGCAGCCTGCGAACCTCTATAGCGGATTGTTCAAGAAACCCGAAGAGGCCGAGCGCGCCCTCGGGGTTATCGCTTCGCGGTGCCTCGAACTCGTAGAGTACGAGTACCCCGGCGTCGATCCGCTCGAAGTGGTCGCGAGCTGCCTGCGTTCGTTGATTATCGCAGCGCCGGGCCACCGACTGATATCTGCAGACTTCTCGGCGATTCAGGCTGTAGGAACGTCTTGCTTGTTTAATGAGCAGTGGCGAATCGATGTCTTTCGCACGCACGGCAAAATTTACGAGATGATGGCCGGCCTGCTCACGGGCAAGCCGCTGCAGTTCTACATCGACTACAAGAAACAACACGGCAAGCACCACGAAGACCGCCAGACTTACGGGAAAATCCCGGTGCTCGCGACCGACTTCGGTGCGTGGGTCGGCGGCTGGAAACGCTTCGGCGCGGAAAAGT
>CAZFPB010000022.1:0-1338 GCA_964520985.1 uncultured Pseudobdellovibrionaceae bacterium | reverse complement strand
CGCACCGATGCACACCGCCCGAGCGCAATTGTTACCGGCGACTATAACTTCGTCGCTTGCGATTACTACGGTGGCGGTATCGAGGGGCTTACCTTCATGGCCGACCGTGCGCGGTTCCATGCTCACATGAAAGCGACGGGCGGCAAGGTCGCCGAGACTCACAATAGCGGCACTTGCCATATCTGCGGCGCTCGCGCGATGTATGTCGCCCGGTTTCATCACTTGCCCTCGAATACGTACATAACGACCGGCCTCGACTGCGCCGAGAAAATGGGCATAGACGACCCTATGGCGTTTAAGAGTTTCCGCAAGCGCGCCAAGGCTGGCTTGGCGGCCACCGCCGGCAAACGCAAGGCGCAGAAGCTGCTCGAAGACGCGCAGCTCGGCGACGTGTGGGCTAAGTTCGTCGAACTTACGACGCCGCTGCCTGCCGGTGTTGTCGGTCGCGACGAACGTCTGCCGCGTCAAGAGGAAATTATTCTCGACGTTGTACACGGTGTAATTCGCTACGGGAACCTTAGCGAAGGTCGCGAGAAGCTGCTCGCGAACGTGTGGCATCAAATCACGGTCGAGCGCCCGGCGAAGCAGGCCGCACGCGCTGCCGAGATGATTGCGGCCGAGCCGGTTCCGGTGACTGACGAGCGCGTCACTATCACGGGCAAGATTGTCAGCACGAAGACGACCGAGAGCCGCTTCGGTATCGTGTCTAAGATGCTTGTCGTTACCGACGCCGGCTACAAAGTCTACGGCACGATTCCCGCCGAGTTCATGAACGAAGTTAGCAAGACGGGCGAGCACAATCTGCGCGGCTTCCGTGTTCAGTTCTGCGCGAAGCTTGAGCGTAGCAAGGATGACGATAAATTCGGATTTTTCAGCCGCCCGACCAAGCCGGTTATCTTGGAGCGGGCACCGGTGAAAGACATAGGCGAACAAAAAGCCGAGTAGTGGGTCGGCGATTGCGCGCGGTGTGTCGGGGTGTTATGAGCGCCCCGACACGACCCCCACATCCCGACGGGCCGCGCGATTTTTAGGAGGTCGAATGTTTCAGCTAGGATTGCAGATAGGCTTTACGGTCCTTGGAACTACAGCCATCGTCTCGGGCGTTGCGCTGATTATCCAGGGGTGGAAGTGGCTACAGTTGGTCTTCGGGCCCTAACGAGGTCGTCAGCCGTGAGATACAATCAGCCGGTCAAATGGGAAAAGGGTAATTGGCAGGTCGTTCGCAACTGCTGCACGAGCGGGCTTTGCACTGACTGCCACTCACGAGGGGCCGGGCCGCGCCCCGCGCGTATCGTGCATGCGTCGGGCTACTCCGAAGACTATGCGAAATATGTCGCG
>CAZFPB010000021.1:0-20045 GCA_964520985.1 uncultured Pseudobdellovibrionaceae bacterium | reverse complement strand
ACGGCTTCAACGCGGATGACCTGACCGGCCTCACGATGCGCCAAGTGCTCGGGGATGCTGTGGCCAAGGAGCTGTTGGCGATGGCGTGCTTCACCGCCGAGTCGCAGCTGGACGACGAGAACGGGCAGCCGGTCTACGGGCGCATTTTCCGTAGCGCCAAGGATCTGGACAAGCTGCGCGCCGATGAGATTGCGGTTCTGTACAGCGCCTATCTGATGGTGCAGCAGAAGTACGGGCCCTATCCCAACGACCCTGACATCGAGCTCTGGATCAAGAAGCTGATGGAGGGTGGGCAGTCGTTCCCTTTCTTGTATCTCAGCTCGCCGGACTTGGCGAAGCTAGCCTCCTTGTCTGCGGAAAGACTCTGGTCAATGTGCCGCGTCCTGGAGTCCCAGTGGCAGACATTGCCCGATTCTTTGCGATTCGACCTCGCCAAGTTCTCTTTGGGCACTGGCTTCTGGTTGTCGCCGCTCGACGACTCCGACCCGACCTCTACGGAAAACTCTCATAGCATCGACGTGGTTGATGCTCTGGAGCTATCCGCGCGCACTCGTGAACTTGAAGACCACAACGGCTGATTTCGACCGCTGAATGGCGATCCTAGAGTACGACTTCTCGGTTGTTGGCACCGCCAACATCGACAAGGCTTTCGCTTCCATCGAGAAGCGCGCAGCCGTGCATAACGCACGGATGAATCGCGCTTTCGGTGTGCGCAGTTCTGGCGCAGGTGCGTCTGCTGGCGCCCCAGCAATGGCCCGCCGCGCATCGTCAGACGTTGCGAAACAGGCTGAGCGTGAACAGCGCCGCATCGCCAAAGAGATCGAGAAGTCCGACCGCCAGCACAACCTGATGAAGCGGCAGTTCCACGCGGAACAGCTGCGGGCACAGGACCGGGAGAAGCGTCAGCAGGAAAAGAACGCCCGCTATCTCCAGAACATCAAGAACCGGCACTTCCAGCAGGAAGACCGGGACCGGAAGTCGGCAGAGCGGCGCCAGGTTCGCGTTGCTGAGTCGGCCCTCCGTGAGCGCCAGCGTGCCGCAAAGGGCATGGTCGGCGCTGTTGGCCGAAGCGCTGGCGGCTCGCTGAAGGCGGTCGGGGCAATCGGCGCTGGCGCTTTGGCGATTGGCGGCAGCTTTGCACTGAACAGTGCCATCCAGACGCAGATGAGCGAAGGCGCTCAGGCGTCGAAGCTCGCCAACCAGGCAGGCGACCCGTCGCTCAAGGGTAGGCTACTTGGTGAAGCCCGCGGCGTTCGCGGGTTCTCTGGCAGCGAAGCTCTTGCTGGCATGGGCGAGTTCGTCACCAAGACGGGTGAACTCCAGACGGCGCGCGACATCATCAAGGACATGGGCGAGCTCGCGCTCGCCACCGACACGGACCTTGGTGACCTTGGCGCAACAGCCGGCCAAGCCTTCAACGTCCTCAAAGACAGCATCAGTGACCCAATCGAGCGCGTGAAGGTGCTCAAGGAACTGATGGGCACGCTGGCCCAGCAAGGCTCTCTCGGCGCTGTCGAGATGAAGGACCTCGCGCAGGACTTCGGCAAGCTTGGCGCTGCAACGCGGGCGTTTGAGGGTGACGCTCCGGCTCTGCTTCGCTCGATGGGCGCCTTTGCCCAGATGGCGGTTGCTCGCGGTGGCGCAGAGGGCAGCGCGGACGCATCCACCGCATCCGCCCGCCTCTCCAACGATATCGTTACCCATCGCAAGAAGTTCGCGGCGCTGGTTGGTGGCGACGACAAGCTGAAGTCCAAGACGGACGCGACCAAGCTGCGCGACCCGCTCGAGATCATGCTCGACGTCCTCGACAAGACGGGCGGCGACGTGATGAAGACCGGCGGCCTGTTCGGCAACGAGTCGGTCAAGATCTTCCGCGGCCTCAGCTCGGTCTACTCGGCTGCAGAGTCGAAGAAGAAAGGCACAGGGCGAGCGGCGGTCCAGGCGGAATACGACCGGTTCGCAGGCGCCAAGCTCGACAGCAAAGAGATCGCAAGCCGCGCAAACTCCCGGATGGAAGACGCTGACCTCCAATTCAAGGAGGTCATGAAGAACTTCAACACGGTTCTGGGCAACGAGCTGCTCCCGACCGTGACGAAGCTGGTGCCAGAGCTGACGAAGCTCATTCCGGTCGCTCAGACTCTCGGGCGCTTGCTTGGGAAGTTCGTAGAGAGCCTGGTCGACAACCCGCTTTCGACCATTGGCCAGGTCATTGCCGCCAAGGTCGCGTGGGACATCGCGAGTGCTCGCATCGGTTCGTCCATCAAGGACGCCGTTTCAAAGTCCATCTCGTCGTCTGGTCCCATCAAGGTCGACGGCAAGGGTGTGAACATGTCCGGAGCAGTGTTCGACGGGCTCAGCCTGGGCGTGACTGGCGCGATGGCCCTCTACGCATCCGGCGTTGTCAACTTCGAGCAGCGCGAAGGCTCTGACGAAGCGATGGGTCGCGAGCTGAACGAAATCCGCGGCCTGGAAGGCAACGAAGCGAACCTGAAGCGCGCCAAGGGGCTCCTGGATACCACCAGGAAGCAACAGCTGGAGGACGAGAAGCCTGGCATTTTCGAGTCACTCTTCGGTGGCGCTCTCCAGCTCGGCAACCTGATGCCGCAGACGCTGCCGGACGGGTCTGTTCGCGCTGGTGGTCTCGATACAGAAGGCACTAGGCAGGCCGCTCGTGGCGTTGCTCAGTTCGTTGGCGCAGGCCCGTCGGATGCGCAAACCGACTTTGCGAAGACCACCGAAACCGACGCGATGAAAGAGATCCGTCGCATGGAGGCGGAGATCGCGAAGACCAACAAGGACGCCGCGGACACTCAGGCAGAGGCGGCCAAGATCAGCCTCCAGGCAGCCGAGAAGAGCGCCGGCAACGGCCCCAACCGCGGCAACACCCCGTCCCCAGTCAAAGGCTGATGGCTGACCCTCTTCACCTACTCATGCCGCTTCAGTGGCGTGGCGTGGAATATCCCGTGACGTCGCGCAATGTGACGTTCGCGCACGAGTCGGTCCAGCACAAGCTCCAGCGGCGCAACCAAGACCTGGTTGAGCAGACCGGCGCGCACAACTTCGTGTTCACGTACACGATCCCGATGCGCGAAGGGATCTTCAAAGGCCCCTACAAGAACCTGTTCACGCAGGGGCTTGCTCGGCTGCTGAAGGACTTCCGCAACCGCGAACCGGGCCAGTTGCTGGATCCGGTCTACGGCGAGTTTCGCTGCGTCCCGTCGAGCTACACCGACGACACGGACGTGATGAAGACTGACGGCACGGACATCCGTGTCGAGTTCACGTACGCGCCCGAGGACGGTGACACGGATGTTGTCAACCCGTTCTCGCTGATGGAGCTGGTCGACGACGGCCGGAACCTGGAAGTTGCCGTTCAGCAGTTGGCGGCGTTGGCTGAGACCGACGACGAACTGGCGGCGATCCAAGAGTTTGAGCAGTTCGAAGGCGAAGAGGGCGGCACGGACGTCCTGAGCGCCATCAATGGCGCTGGCCAGCAAATCCTCGGCCAGTCCGACCGCATCGCCGCCTACCTCGACGACGTGGCGTTCCGCGCCGAGAAGATCGAGGACACGGCCGACCGCTTGGAGAATCCCGACGGCTGGCAGCTGAAGCGGTCTGCTCGTCGCGTGCGTGACACGGCCACCAGGCTCAAGCGCCGCACGGACGACCCGGCAGCCCGCACCAAGATCGTCACCATGCGTTTCGCCCGGTCGATGACGTCGCTGGCTGCCGAAACCGGGCACACGGTGGCGGAACTGCTCCGACTCAACCCGCAGCTTACCCGCTCGCCGCTCATCCCAGCCGGCGCGCAAGTGCTCATCCCACAACGTGCCCGCGGTAACTGAGTCCACGCTGGTCGTCGAGCTCGAGCGGTCCGGTCGCCAGCTGACCAAGCTGAAGAACTGGTCCATCGACTCGGCGTACCTGACGAGTACCGACGGCTTCAGCTTCAGCGGCTACTCCCAGGACGCTGACGAGTTTGCTGACCTGGAGCTCCAGCCGGTTCGGCTGACCGTCGGCGGCGCTCAGCAGGTTCTCGGCCGCATCGACATCACCGACATTGGCGACGACGGCGGCGCGGTCACTTGCGAGGGCCGCGACTACCTGGCCGACCTGGTGGAGTGCAACGTCGACCCGGGCATCACCCTGAAAGAGGGCATGTCGCTGGCCGATGCGATCTTCCAGATTGCAGGTCCGGTCGGCATCAAGCAGGTCGAAGCCAACGACGACACGCCGCTGCGGAACGTCCGATCCGGCAAGTTCAAGAAGAGCACGCGCAAGAAGGTCACCAGCGTTCGCGAACTGAAGATGGAGGAGCTGAAGCCCGAATTTGGGCTTGGCTGCTACGACTTCGTGAATCGCCTCTCCGCTCGGTTCGGCGTCACGGTCCAACCGGGCGACGCTCGTGACCTGCTACTCCTTGGCTCACCCGACTACGAGCAGGCGCCGCTCTACAAGTTGATTCGGCGCCGGGATGGCGTCGGGAACAACATCATCAAGGGCAAGGCTCGGCGGGACTTCTCGAGCTTCCCGACGTTCGCACTCTTCACCGGCAACCAATGCCGCTCCGGTGAGGCAAGCAAAGACCTTTCCCAGACCTACAACATCGTCCAGGCCGCAGCGGACTTCGCGCCACAGCTGCGCAAGACCATCGAGTCGGCCTGCTATTCTGGGCGCCGCAAGCCAGGCGACCTGTCTGACCTCGATGTCGGCCAGCTCTACCGGCTGATGACACACCGCGATGACGAGTCGCGGAACGCTGACCAACTGGAGCGCGCTTCGTTCCGGGCAGTCGGCGAGCGGCTGAAGGACACGTTGGTCTACACGGCGACGGTCCAGGGCCACATCGACCCGACTTCTGGCGCCGTCTGGTCCGTCGACACCATCGCGAACGTCGAAGACGAGATCGCCCGGGTGTTCGAGCCGGTCTGGATCGCTCAGCGCACGCTGAACTTCTCGCCTGAAGGTGGCGCCACAACGGACCTCGTTTGCTGGCGCCCTGGAGCGTTTCTGCTGTGAAGATTGCCGACATCGTAGAGCTCGGCGCCAGCGTCGTGAAAGGCGGCGTAGCGCTCTGGCAGGGCGTTACGCGGCTCAGCCCCGACCCGGGCGACGTGGAACCGCTCGGCGAGGGCGACGTCTTTCAGGGCCTCGGCCTGTCATCGTGTCCGTACCCGAGCGACGCGAACGGCAAGGCCGAGGGCCTGTGTTTCAAGGGCGTAGGCGGGCGGAACTCGGTCTACGCCGGAGCCCGCGATACGCGATCCGCTGCCATCGTTGGCAAGCTGAAGCCCGGTGACACGGTGCTGCACTCCACCGGTCCCAGCCAAGCGGCGCAGGTCCAGTGCAAAGAGGAGCGGCGTCAGGTGCTGATGGCCACGAAGGATGGCCAGAAGCGCACGATGGTTGTCCTGCTCGACGGCGAGGCGAATAAGTTCCAGGTCGCGTTGGCCGGGACGATGTTTGAGATCGACGGCAACACCGGCAACTTCACGATCACCAACGGCCAGGCGTCGATCCTCATGCAGGGCGACACGGTTTGCATCGACGCGAACGTGATCCTTGGTGGCACCAAGGCCGACCCGCTGCAGAAGGTTGCCATCGGCCTTCTCGGCCCAGCGCCATCGCTGCCGACGCCTAGCCCTGGAGCACCACTGCCGCTCCTTGCTGCCCCGTCCGTGAGTGTTGCGCTTCCTGTGCCATGAGCTGCAACTTCGCGCTGCCCACGCTCGCTTTGCGCGTTCCTGGGTTTGCTCTGCCAGCGCTGCCAACGCTGCCGACGCTGCCGACGTTCAGCATGTCGCTCGACATCGACTTGCCAGAACTGCCGACGCTCTTGCTGCGCATCCCGGGCTTTTCGCTCCCGGCTCTGCCGCAGTTGCCCAGCTTCAGCATGGACCTGGACATCGATTTGCCGCCGTTGCCGTCGCTGCCCCTGCGCATTCCCGGCTTCTCGCTGCCGGCTTTGCCGTCGCTCCCGACGCTTTCAGTCCCCTGCCCGTTCGACTGACACATGCCGGAAGTCCCGATCGAAACGCCGGCTCTTGGCTTTGCCGAGGCGCCGTTTGGTACAGCTGCGTTTGCCCTGGGAACGCCAGCAGAGCCCGGTGCCGCTCCTGCTCCAAGCAACGGCAGCCGCTTCCTGAACCCGCGCACGCGAGACTGGGAGATCGATCCGACTACGGCGCAACACGCGCAGATGCCAGCCGCTCGCCAGCGTGTGCTTTTGGCGCTGCTCACGGTTCGCGGGTCGGCCACGTCTGCTCCCGGCTTCGGCTTCAAGCCACCGAGCAAGATTGGCCCGCGCTTTGAAGCTGAGACACGCAACGCGGTTCGGGTGGCACTTGCTCACCTGACTCGTGAGGACGCGCCGGCCATCGAGATCCAAGACATCGCGGTCCAGAAGATCGCGCCTGGTCGCGTGCTCCTGACCGTCTCCTACGTCGACCTCGCCACTGGTGAAGAGGACGAAGCGTCAATCTGATGGTTGCCATCATCTACACGCCCAGCGGCGAAGCAGAGTTGCGTGAGCAATTCCTGCGCGACATCCGCCTTGGCGCAATCGACACCGGCATCACCGAAGAGCCGCCGGTAGCCCCTGGCTCTGACTGGTACCTGCTCGGGACGGCCTGTTCCAACCTGGCTCTGCTTTCGATTGGCAACGTCCAGATCGCGGCGTCGGACATGAACGTTCTGACGTCGACTGGGCCGGCACTGGAAACCATTCGCATTGCGGACGGGCTCCCAGAGGTCAGCGCTTCCGGCGGCTCCGGCAAGATTGTCCCGGAGATTCTCGGCCCGACCACCATCGTCAACGGCTCCCAGTTCGTCTACCCGAACGGTCTCCGCGGTCGAGTTGTCGGCAGCTACGTCGGCATTTCCAACGGGGCCGAGATCAATGTCGAAGCCATCGATACTGGATCGCTGACGAACCTGAAGGCAGGCGCCAAGGTCCGTTTCGTCGCCCCGCCTGTGAACGTGGCCATCGAGGCTGTCGTCTCGTCTGGCACGCCTATCAGTGGCGGCACGGACGCGGAGACGGACGAGCGCAAACGCCAGCGCATCCTGAACGCTCGCCGCAATCGTCCGTCGGGTGGCAACTGGGCGTACATCCGCCAAGTCGTCTTGGACGAGATCGGCAGCGTCCAGGACTGCTACGTCTACCCGGCGCTCGGTGGTCCATCGTCAGCAAAGGTCATCGCAGTTCGACCGTTCGACCGAGAGAATAAGGACTTTTCGCGAGCCTGCTCCAGCGCCGTGCTGAACCGTGCTCGCCAGGCCATCTGGTCGAAGGTGCCGATCGGCGACAAGAACGTCGTTCAGGCCGCCGTCGACCAGGAAGTGGACTTCACAATCCGGGTGACGATTCCCGACTCGGCGCTCTCCGGCGGCAACGGGCTCGGCTGGACCGACACCACCGTGTGGCCGACTCTCGAGACGGCCGACGCGAACACTGTTGCGATCGACGCGGTGAACGCCAACGCGGACGTCATCACGGTTGACGCTGAAACAGCGACGGCACCTGTCGCCGGCCAGACCAACATTGCCTGGTACTGCATCGCCGATCGCAAGTTCTACACGGCGCTCGTAGTGTCGTCGTCCGGCTCTGCAGGCGCATGGGTTCTGACGCTCGACCGGCCGCTGCTCAGCGAAGACGGCGACGCGCCCGAGGTTGGCGACTACGTTTGCCCTGCCGCTCAGAACCTCGACGGCTACGCCGAGAAGTGGCTCGACATGTTCGAGGAACTCGGTCCGGGTGAGCAAACCGCTGACGCCGGCCGATTGCCGCGAGCCAAGCGCCACCCCTACGTGACCGATGAAGACCCGGCGGCCATCACGACCGTGAACCTGGGGCGGCTACCTCAAGCCTTCCCGGAGATCACGGCCATCAGCTTCGGCTCCGCTGCGGTGACCACGCCGACTGTCCCGAGTGACGTTGACGACCCGCCCAACATCCTCGTCCCGCGTAAGTTCGCCATCTACCCGACGTAATCCATGCCAGTCGTCCCCAACGGAAACCCGGCCTGGATGCGTACCGTGGACTTCACGGACTACGACGGGCACGCGGACAAGCAGAACCACCTTGGCCAGGGCGTCATCGACCCGCTCACGGACGTCGGCGCCGAGGGGTACTCGCGCGCCATGGCGGACGCTGCCGCGTGCACACGCGTGGCCCCGTTCTGCGAGCTCGAGATCCTCTGCAGCGACTCGGCGCCGGCAGCTCCGACGGTTGTGCGCGCCTACATGCAAACTGGCAAGCGCGACACGTCGTATGCCGGCGATTCGGCGCCCAGCGGTTTCCCGTCCGGCGCTCGCAACGGCAACGGCGACATCACGCTCACTTTCGCGTCGTCCTACACGGACGAGTACGGTGTGGCCGGCGCATTCGAACTCCAATGCCCCGAGGCGTATCCAGTGAGCACCGGCGGCTATTGCACGGTCGACAAGCTCACGGCCACCACGGTCCGTGTGCGCGCTTTCAGTAGCGCCGGTTCCGCCGTCAGCAACGCGCGCTTCACGTTCAAGACCCTCAGCGGCGCCTGATGTTCGGAGCACTCGCAACGCTTCTGCCGCTGAAGCTCGGTGGTGACAGTCGGACCGGTTGGACTGCAGCTGGTCACGCTCGGTTCTGCGCGGACCTTGTGGCCATCAACCGGACGCTGCCGCTGGCGACGATGACGGTTGTCGTTGCGGCTAGCGTTGCCACGGTCACGCACTACTTCGGACGCAATGGGTCCGGCGTTGAGCACGCGCCGACGGTCGCAAGTTCCGGGACTGGCCTGCTCACGGTCACCTTCCCGGGCCGCATCGAGACGGCCGACGGTAGGAGCCTGGTCTGGAATGTCCGCTCGGCGCGCATGACAGCGCACGGGTCGACGCTCCTGAAGCCCGGCGTCACGGCAACGCCTGGGCGCGTCACCAGCATCGCAATCGTCAATGGGTCCAACGTGGCGACGGACGGCACGCTCACGGTCACCTTCTACGGGACGTGGGGCGAGCCGGCTCAGATTGGCGACTACGACGGCGACCTGAACAAGGAAAACGACGTCACGGAGCACCCGGTTCCGTACGCCGCAGCTTGGTACCGAGACCTGCAGGCACAACGGGGCAGCGCGTTTACAACGAAGCCGACCAGCCTGGTGCACGCCGAGAACATGGCGATTGCGCGGATGCAGGCATCGATCGGCTCACGGCTCCCCGACAAGCTGCGGAACCAGGCAACGCCGGTCCGTGCTGACGACTCGCTCGAGTACTGGTCGCTGGTCTTGGCTGTCCCGCGTAGGCCAGGTGAGCCGCGCTGGTCGCTGCGTCAACGGTGTGTGATTCACTACCGGGCAGCGCAGGCCCCGACCTACCAGAACGTCCGATCTGCCATCAGCGACCTGATCGGCGACGCATTCCTGGACTTGGAGCTCCAGCACCCCGAAGGCTTCGAAACGCCGTCCACGAACACCTACTGGCCCGTCATCAACCCGGGCCCGTCTGGGTACGACATCGGCGGCGGGGCGTGGCTCAGTGACCGGGCGCAGGTCATCATCCGCGCGCAACAGCCTGGCGGCATGCCCAATGGCGAGTTTTCGCAGCTGATGAACGTGCAGTTGTTCCAGCTTGTCGACCGCATGTTGCCGGCTTGGGTGACGGCCCAGTGGCGTTTGCCGGATGCGACCGGAGTTGTCTGGGACGAGTTCTATTGGGACGACGGGACGCGCTGGGACCAGCTCTTCGACTGGAACACGTAAATGTCAGAGAACCTTACCGACGTCGATGAGTTTACTGCGACGATCGCGATGCCTGTTGGCGGCGAATTGGCCGTTGCTTCGCAGTTGCGCGACCTGGCGATCCAGCGTCTGGCAAATCGCACGCACAACAACAAGAGCCGGCTGGATGACCACGACACTGAGATCGCTGCCATCATCGCTGCGCGTCACGGCGCGATGTACACGTTCTCCGGAACGTCGATCGCAGTAAACACCAAGCTGGCTCTCACTGAGAATGTAGACTCGAACAGTTCCTACACACTCAGTAGCGACACAGCCGTCGTCCCTGAGGCTGGGTACTACTTAGCCAACCTTGCCGGCGAAGCGACATGCAGTGACACGAACACTGGGGTTTCCTTTGGCGCGAGCCTTAGAAAAAACGCCGTTATTCAAGGAAGCGCGCTTGCGTACCGGTTTAGCACCGATACTGGCGACCGGGTTCTCTTTAGCGTGTGCAAGCTGATCCATATCGCGACACCAGCGAGCGAGGCACTATCAGTTTACTCGCAAACTTCTGCCGGGACCGTTTCCTATGGCGTAGGCAACGCTGTTTGCAACCTGGTGATTGTGCGGATCGCCTAGTTATTCGGAGGAGTCAGTTCGACCAGGGTCAAATCAGGCTGCGGCCAGATCGTAGCTGTCGTCGGCAAGAAACTGAGATCACCGATCCACCAGTCGTTCCAGCTCTCAGGCTCAGGCCACACGCGCCCAAGGTTGAAGTCGGTTAGAACGAAAATCGTCTCTGTCGTCGAGGCGTTCTTCAGCGTCCAGATGGTATCGTAGGTGTCGTCTTCTGCGTTTTCTTGCTGAACACCAGCTCCGCCAACGACCCACACCAGACTGAACGTGGCGCGCATGCGGATGTACGACTGAGGCGGAAGGCCCCAGAGGTGGAGTTCGCTCCATGCCTCCGTGCAGTTGCTGATCTCAGCCTCACACTCAGGAGCTGCGCCAAGCTCAGACTTAGGCGGCTCAGGCGGGGCCGGCTCCGGCCCCTCCGTCTGCGGAGCGCCGGATGCGCCAAGCGGCACTGCAGCCTCCGCCGTGGGCGTCTCGGTTTCGGCTGCGCATGCGCTCAAGAGCGCCGCACAAATAACAAGCCATCCGCCAGCAATAGTCCGCGATTTCATTTGTGGCTCTCCGTCGAGTCAGCCGGCAAGGTGTGCAAATGCCGAAGCTTCTCCAGCTCTAGCGCCATCTCGGCATTCTTAGCATTTCGTTCCGCGTTCTTGGCCCTGCCGTCCATCAAGAGCATCCCGCAGCCGCTCGCCAGGACAACCACGGACACTACGGCCATCGCGGCAACCAAGCTTACCTGTTTCCCCGCCATAGCGCCACAGCCTGCGCGCTCCTGCCCGACAGTCAATGGGCATCGCACATAACGCATGCCTACCCTGACTCCCGAGCCGCTCTACCCAGCCCCTAACCGCCCGCTTTCGGTGCGGTTTGCGCTGGAGGACGCCGACGCAACCTACGTTCGCGTGTGGTGCACGGACGCCCCGGCCGGCAGCAAGCTCAAGGCCGATCTCACCAAGAGCCAGCAGTCGCGGCTCCAGGTCTACGAGGGCGACGGTGGCACGGCCTGGACGAACGGCACCTTCGACAGGGGCGGCGCCTACCGCTTCGTCGCGCAGGAGTACCAGCTCCTGGCCGAGAACTACGGCGGCTCCTACGAGGGCGACCCGGACGCCGCTCCGTCGCAGACCAAGGTCGGCGCCGAAGCAAGCCTGGTGCTGTACGTCGGCCAGCGCATGACCTGTCCGCTCGGCTTCGGCCAGGACAAAGCGACGCTGGTCCTATGGGTCTGGGACGACACGATCCGAGCCACGACGGTCAACGCCCAGGGTGAACTGACGCCGACCATCGTGGGTTCACAGACGCCGCGGGCGACTTCGGCAGCGGCAACCCCTGATGTCATCGACGCGCTCGCCGACATGGATGGCGTCACGGCGAGTTCCGCATCCGGACCGCTTTCGTCGTCGCTGAACGACATCATCGACAAGTTCGGCACCCACCTCACGCAGAGCGGGGTTCACAACACGGGTGACACAGACAACGCAATCTCGGATGCGTTCTCTGGCAACCCTACCCCGCAAACGTTGCCGCGTGTTGTGTCGGAACTGCTATCGAAGGTCCGTCGCCACTTCGCCAATGACAACGGCGGCGGGACCAACTCCGACACGTATCACAGCGCTGTCGACTGGACCAACATGCCGCTATTCACGAGTGGCGGGTCACTGGCTGAGTCGTACGCAGCAATCGCCGACTTGTGGCGCGCGTATGAGGAACACCGAGTGTCTGAGGACGTTCACGCCGATCCGGACACCGCAAACGCTCTCGGCCCATTGCCGAAGATCCTAGTGGTCCACCGCGAGTTCCTTCGCGCTCTAGCTGCGCTTTCTCCGATCGTGCCCGCGACCCAAAGCGTCGCAGCGGCAACACTGATGCAGCAGGCCGGCTTCACCGAAAGCTGACCGCGGCCACCCACTAAACGCTCCCGGTGCCACTCACGTCGGCGCCTGGCGGAGCTTTGTCCATTCCCGGAATCTGATGCCACTTTCAGCCGCATTCACAGTCAACGGCGACGCGAACCCGAACCGCCACGAGGCGGCGTACGCGGCGACTGTCAACCTGGCGCTGGCGTCCATTGATGGCGTTGGCGCGGTCGAATGGTCCATCGTCGGTACCAGCAAGAGCGGCCAGACCGTTCCGACGATCACGCTTGGCGGCGTGCCGCTTGGGTCCACGGCTTCGTTCTCGATGCCGACCGATCCGAGCGACGGGCTTGGGCGCGCATTCCGGGTCAAGTGCCGAGTCTCGAACGGGTACGCGGCTGCAGAGACCTATGGCGTAGTTGGGTCGCTGAACGACCAGGGCAGGCTGCCGCTTTGTGTCGGTGAGCAGCTGGACCGCGACGCCACGCACGGCATCACGGACGACATCAATGAGGCTCTGAATGGCGGCGTGGTGGGTGGCGTTGTCACCGGCTCCGGCACCCTCGGCCAATACGCCGTCTGGGACAGCGCCAACGTCCTCACCAGCCTAACCCCGCCCAACATCGGGAACATCCTCGCCAACGGCAACAACGCTGACGGCGACCGGATCACCAACCTGCTGGATCCGGTCGATGACCAGGACGCAGATACGAAGGGCGCACGCGACGCTGCGATTGCGGCCCTCGATGCTACCGACATCGCTTGGGACGACACGAATTCAGCGCTCGGGGCCAGCAATGTACAAGAGGCAATCGACCAGGCCGTCGTCTATGTGAACCTAAATGCGGAGGGGCAAGTTGTTGGCCAGAGTGGAACGCCAGCGTACGCGTCGGGCTATTCCGTCACCCGCCTGCGCACCCAAGATGGCGCGCTCATCACTCGCCTGAGCAGCAACGTTTACAAAGCGAACATCACCAAGTCGGTGACGCACAACGCGGCGACTGCCAAGGAGCTCGCCACGGTCTACATGGAGGCCAACACGACCGCTGTTATCGGCGTCGTGATCCATGCGACCGAAACCGGCACCCCGACGGTCCGTGCCAACCTCCGCTTCCATCTCGACGTCCAATGCGAGGCGGACAACGACATGGTGAAAATCGACGGGCTGTCGACTTGGGATCAGCCAGACGCGCTGCCGCTGACGTCTGTGCCTGACTGGGTTGGCGCCAGCTACGCCGCGTTCAACTCACTCGTGACCATCGACCTGGCCACGGACAACTACGTCAAGATCAAGGTCACGCCGGCCAACACCGACACCGTGCGCTGGACCATCGACGTGGACGCCACGATCACGGAGCTTTGATGGCCACTGCGCTGCACCGCACGCGCCGTCGCGTCGTCGGCTACGCCCTCAACTTCGGTGGCACCGACGAATACGTCACGATGGGCAACGTGTTGGATTTCGCCAACACGGCCGCGCATTCGATCTTCGTCTATGTACGCTGCCTGAGCGTTGGAGCGGTTGTCGCCGGCAAGTGCGTCACCAGCAACGCTGGCGGCAACGGTCGCGGATACCACGTTGGCCCGCAATCGGGCGGCGAGGTGTACGCGTCACTGGCAAACGACGTCCAGGGCGCCGCGAACATCCTCGATGAAATCACGAGTTCCGCGTACCTGAACGACGGCCGAATCCACCACATCGGCTACACCTACGACGGGTCAAGTTCCGCGGCGGGCCTGATTGTCTATGTGGACGGCGTGGCTCGAGCTACGTCGACTCTGCATGCCACGTTGGCAGCCACGACCGCGAACACCGGCTCGTTCATCTGGGGCGCCATGTCGACCGCGCTTCAGTTCCCGTTCACGGGCCAAAGCCGCGGGCTGGTCGTCTACAACGCTGCGATCTCTGCGGGCAACGTCGCGGCTATTGCCGGTGACCGCACGCACTTCCCGGACCCGACCGCAGTGGGCGCAACTGCGAATCTCGTCGGCTACTGGGGCCCGCGCGCAAGCGACTCCGCTACCGGGACCATCACTGACCTGTCCTCGGGTGGGCACAACGGCACGGCAACCAACATGGAAGCTGGCGACCTGATCCCCGTGTACCACCACGAACTACGCACCGCGTAAGGCAAAACATCCCTGCCCGCGGCTGCGTCGATGAGCGACGTGTGAGCGGGACCTCGGACAGCGCGACCCCTTCGTCGCGCTGAACGGACACGTGCGCCCGAACGGCGCCGCCAATTCGGCCGCGCGCCGAAGGAGCACCTCATTCCATGGCTCTTCAATTCTCTACTTCTGTTCGCAATGCGCGGCTCGACGCGATCGAGACGGCTGTCAGCACGAGCGCGGTACTCAAGATCCGCACCGGTTCGGCCCCCGCAAACGTGGCCACCGCTGATAGCGGCTCGGTTCTCGCGACGCTTTCACTCCCCTCCGACTGGCTTGCGGCTGCGTCGAGCGGGTCCAAGGCCAAGTCCGGCACTTGGGAAGACACCAGCGCTGACGCAACCGGCACCGCGGCTCACTTCCGCATCTACGCCAGCGACGGCACGACCGCCCACATTCAGGGCACCGTGACCGCGACCGGTGGCGGCGGCGATCTGACGCTCGACAACACGAGCCTCGCCTCCGGACAGGCCGTGACGATCACGTCCTTCTCGTTCACTGACGGCAACGCTTGATCTCGTCGATTCGCCACTGAAGTCCGCCGCCGCTGACGTTGCATGACCCAGCCCACCAGTACCGCCTCAAACAACTCGCTGTGGTTGCAGCGCAGTACGAACCTGCCGTCCACGACGTGGGAGCGGGATGTTTGGGTCAAAATCAACAGCACCGGCGGCGGCAGCGGCGAAGACTATCAGAACCTGATCAGTTGTAACTACTCGGGGCCCAGTAGCTCCGTTGGTTACCCGCAGATCTACTTCGACAAAGCGGCTGGCTCGATCCGCTACGGCACATTCGAGTCTGCGATCACTTCTGATGACGTAGAGCTTGTCCCTGCGTCTGCTTCTCCGGTTGGCAAGTGGATCCACCTCCGCATGTGGTGGGAGGGCGGCACAACGCCCATCAAGGTGCAAGCTGTCGTCAAGGGCGGCAGCACGTACAGCTACCAGACAGGGACCGGCAACTACGGGCCGCTCACCCAAACTTACTTCCTTCGCGGCGGCTTCGGCGAGCAGGCGTATGACGTCCGCTGGGCTGGGTGCATTTTCTGGAGCGGCTACCTCTCGGCGGGAGAGAAAACAGCACAGGCGGCAAGTGATGTGCTCACCAGCCCTGCTGGGGCAACGGCCAATGCCTTCTACTCCGGCACGACGGCTAGCACGTGTGAGCAGGACGAGACAGCCAACAACTACGACCTGACCAAGAACGGAACCGGGTCGAGTGCCAGCGATGTTCCGTACACGAACACCGCCAGCGGTTCAGCAAGTATCACGCTTGCCGCTGCAACATCGTCTGCGGCTGGCACGGTCAAAACGTTCGGCGCCGCGAGCATCACCACTGCCGCCGCCACGTCCAGCGCCGCGGGCACGGTCAAAACCTTTGGCGCGGCAAGTGTCACCCTTGCTGCCGCGACCAGCAGTGCAACGGGAGCCGTTGCCGCCGTTGGCACGTCGTCCAACACCCTGGCGGCGTGCACTTCGACGGCAGCTGCTACCGTTGGGACCCATGGCGCCGCGTCCGTAACGCTAGATGCCTGCACGAGCTCCGCGACCGGTACCGTTGTCTCAGGGATCATTGGCTCGTTCTCTGTCACGCTGTCCGACGCAACGGTCTCGGCGGCTGGTGGCGTTCGTGCTTCCGGCGCCGCGTCCATTGCTCTTGACGGTCTGACGGTCAGCGGGACTGGCGCGGTTTCGAATACTGGCGCCGCGTCGCTGTCTCTGGCTGCGGCGACCATTTCCGCCACTGCCGCCGCTGCTGTCGTTGGCGCCGCTTCTGGAACACTGGCGGCATGCATTGTTACTGCGACCGGCACGGGCACAACGCGAGCCGCAGCGGCCATCACGTTGGATGCCGCCAGCTGCTCGGCCACCGGCACAATCCCTAGTCGCGGCACTGCGTCCGTTACGCTTGATGCGGCAACGCTGATTGCTGACGCGCTGGTCAACTTCAACGGCGTCGCTGGCACCGGGCACGTCACGCTCAGTAGCGCCACGGTCTCCGCAGCAGGAACCGTCCTGGTCAGTGGATCGGCCGCCCTGGCGCTTGATGGCATCTCGCTAAGCGCCACCGGCACCAACACCGCCGTTGGTTCGCTGTCGGTTTCGCTCGGCGCGTGCACATCCTCTGCCGCTGGCTCGGTTGCTGTTTCCGCTGCGCTTGCTGGCCAACTCGGCAACGCATCACTGACCGCCGCTGGCACGGTCGAGAACTTCGACTACTTCGGCCAAGCGAACATCACGCTTGGCGCTGCGACGTCCCAAGGCACCGGCGTTGTCCTGCTGTTTGGCGCCGCGGACATCACGTTGGCGGCTTGCACACTGTCTGCGACGACTGCGCCGCCGCCCGATCGCACGCCACCTGTCTCCGTTTTGCGAGTGCGCCCCATCGCTGTCGCTCGCGTCGCCTGACCCTTCAAGGAGCTGCATTTGGCTACCGTCATCACGATGGTCGCGGGGGATACCCGCGTCCTGGACCTGACAATCACGCGCTCTGGCTCTGCCGAAGACTTGGCCGGTTCCCAGCTTCGGTTCCTCGCCCAGGGTCCAGTGACGACCATTTCCAAGAGCACCGATGATGGCGGGATCGTCATGAACACGACCGACGGCACCGCGCAGATCGCGATCCTGCCAGAGGACACGGACGCGATCGTGCTCCAGGAAAAACTCACCTTCGAAATCCAGCTGCGGACGGCCTCGGGCGTGATTGAGACGATCAATCACCGCGGCACACTGAAGGTTCTCCCGCAGCAAATCACGGAGACGCCATGAGCCCATTCGGTTGGGTAAAGTTCGGCCTGGAAGCAGGCAAAGCGCTCATTGACCTGTGGCGCGTCGGTCGTTCCGCGGCTGAAGAATCCGACGACTCCGAGGGCACGAACCCGGAGAAGGTTCTCAACCAGGCATCGGGCGCCTCGGCTACCTCCGAGGCCAAACTCGTGGGGAAGAAGCGGCGATGAGTCGCAAACCCCGATCCGAAGTCCCATCGCCGACCTGCGCAGTTTGCTACCGGCCGCGCATCTTCAACTCGCGTCTGTCTGTGTACGTGTGTCGCGTTTGTGAGCCAGACAAGGCTGGCGAGGACGAGACGCGGGATCCTCAAGTGACGCTTTACAGGGGCGCAAAGGTCGACAGTACATGAGCCAATTCAAGCTAGGTTCCCGCTCTATTGCTCGCCTCGCTGGCGTTCATCCGGATCTCGTTCGTGTCGTCGAACGCGCCATCCAGCTGACGACCGTCGACTTCACGGTGCTGGAAGGCGTGCGTACCCTGGAGCAGCAAAAGGCGTACGTTGCGCGCGGCGTTTCCAAGACGTTGGACTCGGCGCACTTGACAGGCGACGCGGTGGACATTGCCCCGCTCGTGGCCGGCGTCATTCCGTGGAAGGACATGAAGTCGTTTCAGGCCGTGGCGCATGCGATGTTCCAGGCTGCTGACGAGCTTGGTGTGCCGATTCAGTGGGGCGCCGACTGGGACCTGGACGGGATCCGCGTCGACCGCGACTCCGACGAGTCGTTTCTTGACGCCCCGCACTTCCAGCGTCCGAAAGCGTTCCGTTTGCCGGCGGCTCGTGAGGCTGCTGAGCGCCGGGTCCGGTTGCGCGAGACGCACGCGGCGGAGGTCCTGTGAAGCACATCGACGAAGAAACGGTGCTGACGCTGGACGAGCGCGCCGAGATCCGAGAGAGCAACACGTTGCCTCCCGGCGACGACGAAGAGCGAACGAGCCCGAATCACCACATCCCGACCATGGACGAATCACTGGCGCCGTTTGCAGAAGTCGTTGGCAAGGAACTAGACAAGCGGCTCAGTGGCATCATGGAAGGCATCAACGCCATTCTCGTGTTCGCCCAAGAAGTCCCGGCCATCAAGGCGGAACTGGCGGCGCAGCGTGTTGAGATCGAAGCGCTCAAGGCCTGGCGTCGGGAAGTGGAACGGGCCGCGGAGTGAAACCGCCGCCCAAGAACGTCCCCGGCTTCCCGCAAGGCAAACTGCCCCGCGCCGTCTCGGAAGAGGTGGTTTCGCGCCCGGCTGTGCGTCCGCCGGCTGATGAGGTGGAGACGTCGGCGCCGGTTCTGCCTCCGCGCCCACCGAAGCGCCCAAGCATCTTCGACGGCGGAGCGTTGGCCAAGTTCGCCGGGGCCTGGACGCCAGGGTCGATTGCTGCGGCCATCGTCGCAATCATCGTCGCGCTCGGTGGAGCCGCTGGCATCCGCGAGATCATCGGCGCGAACGCTGTGGTGCAGCGCCGCCTTGACGAGATCGAAAAGAACCTCGGCGAGAAGATCGACAAGAAGTTCGAACAGCACATCAAGACCGAGCAGGACGCGCGCGCCGCCATCACGACGGACAACACCGTGACGAAGCAGCAGCTGGGCCAGACAGTGGAACTCGTGTGTCAGCTGAACGACGGCGCACCGAACGAGTCCTGGCCATGCGGCGACCAGCGTTTCAATCCGCCACCCAAGGGCAACCTCGCGCCAAAGTGGACCACGGCGCGAAAGTACCCCTGACCCTTGTGCCACCTCTGCTCCGAGCTCTGCCCCACGTGCGGCGGATGGCTCACCCCTGTCCCTTGGCCAGCGCTTCCCTATTGCGCGGCCTGCACAACCGAAAGACCGCATGACGCAAACGTCAGCAGTGACTCTTCGCCCATTCTTCCGGTACTACGGCGGGAAGTGGCGAGCGGCGCCGCATTACCCGGCACCACAGTACGACACGATCGTTGAGCCGTTCGCCGGGGCCGCTGGGTATGCGTGCCGTTACCCGAGCCGCCACGTTGTCCTCGTTGATGTGAACCCGCGCATCGTTGGGACTTGGGATTACATAATCCGCGCAACATCTGCCGAGATAGCGGCAATCCCAGACTGCCGGAATGTGGACGACCTGCCTAACTGGGTCCCGCAGGAAGGGCGCTGGCTCGTTGGGTGGTGGCTGAACAACGCAACGACTGAGCCGCGCAAGAGCCAAAGCGCCGGGAGAGCCCGACTCGAGACTGCGGGCGGGCATCTTGAGTCATGGAATCGCGCTGTCGTTGAACGGATAACCGCGCAACAGCCAGCGATCCGCCATTGGCGCGTAACGCAACAGTCATACGCTGAGCTTCCAAACGAGCCAGCCACGTGGTTCGTTGACCCGCCATACGTAGAGGCCGGGAAATACTACACGTTCAGCACGGTCGACTATGCGCACCTGGCTACGTGGTGTCTTGAACGTCGTGGGCAAGTAATCGTCTGCGAGGCGGTTGGTGCTTCGTGGTTGCCATTCCGCCCCCTTGGCAACTTCAAGGCAATGAACGGCAGCAGGTCATCAGAGGCTATCTGGACCGCAACGCACCTTGACCAGGCAAAGACCGCATGACGGACAACGACAAGGCGCGCAAGGTCGTCGAGATTCTGGGCCGGCACAGGCAGATGCTGGACGCCATGCCGGAGATCGAAGCGGAGACCGGCATTGACTCGCGGCATGTTGTGCGTCGGTTGCTGCAGCGTGAGGGCTTTGGGGAGCCGAGCGAGAACCTGAAGCATCGAATGCATGCGAGCGCTGGCAAGGTTGGATTGCATGCGAGCGCTGACACGCCCCGTCCCCAACCGGACGGGGTTTCTGCTTTGGAACCGGCGCATTCCAAAGCCGTTCCAAAGCGCGTCATCGTCTGCCCCGATGCGCATCACCCATTCGTCGACCAGC
>CAZFPB010000020.1:0-20097 GCA_964520985.1 uncultured Pseudobdellovibrionaceae bacterium | reverse complement strand
CAATGATGTCTTGAGGATCGGCGCCGGCCTTGACGTGCTTGGCAAATGTCTCGCGGGCAATGCCCCTGCCGTCTGTGTGGCGAGCGTGAGGGCGCCAAATGGCCCACCAGTCTGCGAAACCTTCGGGTTCCTGTCTCATGTCTCTATGATCCTCACGGCGGGATAGATCGTCTCGACCAGCGCTTTCTTGAGTTTGTAGACATCGGTGCGAACGCCCTTGGCGTCTTCGACTACACGATGATAGCCCTCGAAATAGGAGAAGTCGGCCTTGTAGAAAGCCTTGCGACCGCTCGGGTATTTGACGTGTTCGCCCTTGATGATGAAGTAGAACTTGGGCTGGCGTTCGAGGTGCGAGATTTCGCCGGCCTCCTCTCTGAGTTTCAGAAAGCGCCACCGTTCGCCTTCCCGCTTGCTATCGAAGCGAACGCCGTCAATTATCACCGGCTCGTTGCCGTACTTGCTCTTGACCTTCGGCTGGAGCAACTTCCGAGCCTCGGCGGCGGAGATCGTCATCATGCCGCTTCCCGGTCGAAAAGATCAGGCTGCATGCCGAGGGCAACGAGATATGTCGACAGGACCGCTTCTTCTTCGGCGCGCTCGTCCTTGTCCTGCTTGCGGATGGCAATGACTTTCTTCAGGATCTTCGGATCGAAGCCCACGGACTTCGCCTCGGCAAACACATCCTTTATGTCATCGGCGATCGTCTGCTTTTCCTCGGTCAATCTCTCCACCCGTTCGATGAAGCTTCGAAGCTGGTCGCGCGCTACGCTATGAACATCTGCCATTGTCGGTTCCTTTCGGTTTGAAAAGCGCCCCGAGCCAGGGAGGAGGAAGGCTCGGGGCTTATCAGCGACGGTCGGGAGGAGTTCCGTCGCCAATGGGGTTTGTCAGTCGTCAGTCTCGGCGATTTCGGGGTAAATCCACGTTGCCCACTTGTCCGCGAAGCGCATTAACCTGAGGGCCATGAAACGCCTCGTCCTGGCGCTCAAGAAGCGCAGCAATACGGGCGGTCTTTGCGATGAATTCGGCATGTTCTCTCCTTGCGGCTGCGATCTGGTCGCGCTCTGCCTTTGCCTTCTCGGCTGCCTCGTAAAGCTCCACCATCTGCCAGTGGTAGACATGCTTGGATGTCCCGTACCACCAGCCCTTGAGACGGTTTTCCGTCCAGGTGTTGAAGTTGTCCTGCTCGTGGGGGAACATCTTCCGAAGCCGCTTGTAAGCCGCGTACAGAACTTCATTCACGCGGCCCGGGCCGCCTATGTCCCTAACCAAAGATCGGGCGAGTGCTACGTCCGACATTGCTGCTTTCCTCTTACTCGTTTGTTTTGCTTCAACATTTTTGTTCGCGTGTGCTGAATTAAATTCCATGATTGCCAAAACCCTTTCCACGTAATGTTAGCTCATCACACGGTGGGCATTGGAAAGGGTTGCCCCTCTCATTTCACTTCAGTCATTGGCCGGCGACGGTCCCTGGAAGTTCAGTCGCTATGGCCGTTTGTTCATTATTGGAGCCTCGAATTTGAAAGCCCCGTATTCAGTTTCGGAGAAAGCCGAGGCAGGAGTCCTCAGTAGCCTCAAGGCTTTCCCCGTCTACTCTCCGGTGGATCTCGACGCCGCCGCCTTTCGATCCATCGGAGAGCTTTCAATTATTGTCGTGCTTCGGTGCGCTGCTTCTGCTCTTCAGCTAGCACGCGCAGAATGACGGAGGCCGCAAAGCAAACAGCCCACACACCGAATGCCCATCCGTAATGCTGGTTGGCTACGAGCAAGATGAGAAACATTATCCCGACATTGTCGGCCCAATTGAACCGGTCCTTAGCTAGGAATGCGATGATGTTCATGGCTGTAATCCTCCTCGAAACGGCTCGCTCTGACCGCCTTCATGAGCGGCGTATCTGGCGGGGTGATATTGGTGATCAGGTCTTCGAAATTGCCCTCGATCTCATCGTCGTATCGACCAGCCACGGCGCACATCGTCCAGGCAGTGAATGCACAGACAATTCCAAAGCATCCGAGGCTTATGAAAAGTGCAGTGATCATGTCAGTGTTCTCCGCTGTGGTTGCTTTGCTATCGGGGTGATTTCCTTCCCGTTGAAGGAGGCGATGCGAATGCCCTTGATGAGGGAAAGGATGGTGGTGTTGCGGGGGATGGGCTGGGTCATTTTACTTGCCCTCCCCGCTCTTGATGGCGGCTTCGGCAATGTCAGCCATGCGCTTTCCGATGTGTGCGCACTTGGGCGTCTTGAGAGCGATGATGTTGCGGAGGGCTTGGCCGCGATCAACATAGCTGCGGAGGAACTCGTTGCGGTCGTCTACGACCTTCGCGAGAAGAGCGTCTCCTTCCCAGAATTCCCGATCCCATTCCGGTGCCAGCCACTTTGCTATCTTGATACGAATGCTCATGATGCTTCTCCTGCTTCGGAAATAGGCTTGAAGGGATGCTCTGGAGGAATTGGGCGCGAGGCATCACGGATGACATGAGCAACGTGTTCGAGTTCTTCCCATGTCATCGACAGGAAGTTTTTGCCCTCGACGGAAGCCCATTCCTTCGGGGGAACTCCGCCATTCAATGCGCCGGATTGGTGGAGGGAGAATCCTGGCCCGATGTATTTGCGCTCAAGACCGCAAGCGGCGACGAAACGGTATTCCCATGTGCGTGTCTCGCTCATGCTACTTCAGCCTTCTCTTCGGACTGGCTCTGGACGACGGCGAAGATGTCTTCCGCCCGAACCTTGCCCTTCGTGATCTTCTCAATGGCTACGATGACCTCAAGAGAGGGCGAGGTCTTGCCGTTCTTGATCCGGCTTACCTGGGACTGCGACACGCCGATCTTCTCGCCGAATTCGGCGTCTGTGATCGTCAACGAGGAGAGATAATCTTTGAGGGTCATGGCGAGAATTATGCATGTCATGAATATGCATGTCAAGCATCATTTCTATGGCGTGATGTTCTTTTTTTTGACGTGTGCTGGTAAAGTTTAGCCATGGCCCCTGTGGATAAACCAAAGCGGAAGCGGCATAAGCACTTCTTCAAGGAGTGGCGGGTGAAGCTTGACATCACGCAAGAGACTGCCGTGAACCGGCTGGGTTGGAAGCAGTCAAAGCTCAGCCGCATTGAGCGGGGCGTTACCCCCTACGATCAGGATGATCTTGAAACCCTGGAAGAAGCCTACGGGATTTCCAAGGAAAGCCTTCTCTCGGTCAACCCGAACAAGGAAGGCGAAGTCATCGACCTTGTAGGGCTCGTGAAGAAGATGAGTGAGGATGACCGGGTCGCGGCTCTCAAGGCGATCGAGTTCTCGTTATCCCTGAAACGAGGCTCTTAGATCTTCCTCATCATCAATAACTCATGGTCATATTTGCACGCCCACGTGCCGCCGTGCTTCTGTTCGAGCAGCCTCGCCAGTTCGGCCAAAAATTCGTCTAGGTCCGGCTGTTTGTGTGATGCTGCAGCCTTTGTCCCTAGCCACATCGCGGGAACCCCGATAATCAAATGCCTACGTTGCACGACTCTCTCCCCAAGACTCATACGCGTGTGGTGTTTGGACAGTTAATCAGGTTTCACTAATTTGTCATGTCACAAGTTGTTGTGACGCATACTTTTGTTTAATGGCATAGTTATCACTAAGACGGAGGGTGAGGTATCTCACATCAGAGCCGTCATATTCCAAGACACATATGCTGTAAGCAAAGCCGCGCATTATCGACCAGGCTGATGCCGTACAGTGACGGCGGCTCTAAGGGGCCTGCGCTCCCGGCAAAAGGACATTCGCGTCCAGTCTCACCACTTACGTCGTTTATGTCACCCTTGCGAGGCGACTGGGTCCGTCTTTAGACCGCGCTCTTGCTTCATGCCTTCCCTATAAAAGTTTGGCCGATCGGCCGTCGCCTTTACGTATGCGCCCGGTTTAAAGGCCGGAACCCGATGAGGAGCTTTTGTTGACATGTAACGTGTAATGTTATAACTGTTACATGTCTTAGGCGGAAAGCTCTTGCAATCTGAACCGCCATCAAGCCCCGCCCTAACTCGGCGGGGTTTTTCTTTTATAGCCTAGTGATTCTCCCTTCGTCAAATTATTATTCATGACATGCATTTTCCTGTTGACACGGTAATGCATGGGATGCATATTATTGGTCATCAGCCGCCGATCTGGCAACGCCACGGCGAAGCAAGCTGAGACAACGAAAGACGGAGAACGGCAATGACCTCGCTCATCAAAGACATCATGAATCACGGCGACCTCACCATTGAGGATGCCACGGTCGTCGCCAATCGGTTGGCCGCTGCTGAGATGGTTTACACCACCGGCGACTGGACGACCGTTCCCGCCGAATTCCTCCAGTTCCATACGATCCGGAACATCCTCAAGACCGGCAAGGTGTGGTGATGGAGCTCCCCGAGAAACTCACTGCCGAACTGATCGAAGTGTTGATCGAGTGCGAAGACTATTTCGACCAGCGCTCCGATGCCGACCACGACGACAGCGGCTTCTTTCCCAACGCCGAGATGAGGCTTCTGAGCCATATCCGCGAAGTGCTGAACCCGCTGGAACGCCTCCAGAGCCTCTAACTTCCATGTCGAGGGAAATGGCCCGGATACAGGGCGAGATCAACGGAGAACTGAAATGGACATGAAAGCTTGGCTCAAGTCGGGAAAATACCTTCCCGAGCCGCTCCGTGACTTCCACGATCAGAAGGACGTGTTCAAGGCGATTGATGAAGTCGTTCAGCGCCGCGCCGATAGCTACACGAAAGACGTGAGTTGGGTCAGCGCGCAAGTCTACACGATCGACCTGTTTCTCTGGCTGATGGCCATGCACGGTTACACGCTCCAGCGCTCTCGTAAACGCGTCGAGTTTCAAGATTTGGGTGAATGGGTGTCCGAAGCAAAGGAAGCCCGCAGCGCCCAAATGGCGAAGGCAATGGGATTTACCCGTCATGAGACCGCCTGATCCGAGATCAACAAACTAGCTGCCTGAGAGGAAAAGACGATGAACGTAGAGCGCATCAGAGAATTGGCAGACATCATCGGCAGGCAGCAGCATACGGACATAAACGCCAAGTCTGGCTTTACGATGAGCGATTTTGATCATGAATGCGGTTCGCCAGCCTGCATCGCGGGATGGGCTATTGAACTGCATTCGCCCATCTCCAACCAAGTTTCTGGTGGTTTGTGGCATCGCAAAGTACCGAAAAATAAGAGTTATTCTGAGTTCGCGGCTGAGCTTCTGGAAATTGACGAAGAAACCAGAGCCTATCTTTTCTTTGGAGACGGAAGCATGTCGTTAGAGGATATCACCCCTCGCCATGCCGCCGCTGTCCTTCGCAATCTCGCTGCAACTGGCAAAGTCAATTGGTCTGTCGGCGCTCCGGTGGAGGCGTGATCATGTCCAAGCCCTACCAGTACGAAATTGACAAGATGATCGCGGAACTCACCGGCCTTCGCAATCGACGGATCGTCACCTCTGTGCGCAGCCAGGAAGACGAACTGGACAGCTACGCCGACGCCAGGAAGATGGCTTTGGACGCTCAGGAAATCGTCGCCGCCGGTTTGATCGGCCTTTGCGAGATTGCCATCGAATGCGCTGGGCTCAAGCTTGGCAGATCAGAGCGCGAAGAAGCGGCCATACGAGGCTCCTTCCGTGATCCTCACCTCATCCACGATGCTCTCTATGACGCGGACGAATGGGCTGAGGAATACGCCGTCGAGGAACACTCCAGCACAGAGGCGGCGTGAGATGAGCAAATGGAAGCAGACGATCAAGATCAAGGACTTGCTCTCGGACGACGACGACGCGGCAACCATCAAGCATGCCGCCGACGAGCTCGTGTCCAGGCTCCCCGCATCAGCGCCCACCGCTCGCATCGTCAAGGCGAAGGAATTGGCTGACGCCGACGCCGAAACCGCCCTGCTCGTTTTCAACGATGGACTGAACCGGATTTACGACTGGGCCGATGCCAACCGCGTCTGGCTCGCCTGACCCCCAACCCTACCACCCCTTATGGGGAGATGGAGACGATGATGACCGACCCGGTTAATGCCTACTTCAAACAATACTATCCGCCGAAGGACGTGCTGGACTCGACCGAGTGGGAATACGGATCGGTGGGTCGCGTCTTACGTATCCCCGGCTACAGCAACATCTTCCCCGCCATGGTTATGGCTGACGGTCTCGCGCTGAGCGTTCAGGGTCATCATGGAGCTTATTCCTGGCCGAGAGACGATTTCGCCGACGAATACACGATGGTCGAAATCATGGGGCCGCGAAAAGCAGACGACCTGCTCGCCCCCTTTGAACGCGACCACAACTCGGTCGGCGACCAGATGATCTATCCCAGCGTCCCGGTCTCGGTCGTCGCCGCCATCATCGAAAAGCACGGCGGGTTGGCCACCGCCGCTCCTGCGGGGGAAGCCGATGCTTGATCGCTCCACCTGTGGCTTTGCCACCTTCAACGAGTGCGACCCGGCTACATGCCAGCGGCGATGCTTCACGGCTTGCCTCGCGGACATTGCCGCCAACGATGCCGAGGCAGCATCCGAGCGGGCCAAAGAGCGCCGTCTGTGGGCTTCGCTCGTTCTCGCCGCACTCATCCCCGTTTTCATCTTCGCCGCTTCTGTCGGGCTTGCTCGGGCTAAACGCGCGCATCAACTGGAGTCACGCATATGACCGTAGCCCCCGGAATGCTCCTCTACCGCGCCGCAGAAGCAAGACGCGATGTCGAATACTGGAACAAGCGCGCTCTGGATCATGAAGCCAGTGTTTCCTGGTGCAGGAAGAACGCCGAACAGCGCCTTCGTCAGGCTGAGGAATACGAAGAACTGGCGGACCGCAACGAAAACTCAACCATCAAATATCACGAGGCCGCAGAATGAGCGAGATCCACAAGGCACTGTTCAAGCTACAGGGCGTCATCCGTGGCGTCAAGAAGGACAGCCAGAACCCACACTTCCGAAACTCCTACGCCTCGCTGGAGGCTGTCACCGACACCATCCGCCCGCATATGCAGGAGCTTGGCCTGTTCTGGTATCAGACGCCCGGCAAGATCATCGACGGATCGATCGAGGTCAAGACCGTTATCGGACATGCTGACAGTGGCGAGACAATCGAGGGCACGATGGAAATGCCGCTCGCCAAGCGTGATCCGCAGGGCGCTGGGTCATCCGTCACCTATGCAATGCGGTACTCGCTGATGGCCATCCTTGGGCTACCGCCGACCGATGACGATGCAGAGACGGCTATCGACCGAAACGACAATCGGCCGGCAACGGGAGAGTCCGCCCGTCAGGCTGGGCCTTTGTCAGCGCATCAGCTCAAGAAGGACAAGGTTTGGGAGAAGGTAACTTCCGAACTAGACCGGGACTTTTTAGACTGCGCGACAGAAGCGCAGTGGAGAGCACTGAAGCTTTCGTACCGTGAGATCGTCGCGGGATGGCCTCAAAACTGGAAGGCCGAACTGGAAGAGAAATTCAGCATCAAGCTTGAGCAGATCAGACAGCAGCGCGAGCTAGCCGAAGCCAATGACGACTTCCCCGGAGATACCAGAAACCACCCGCTGCTTGCCGGCGAATAAGGAGACGACCATGAGCAATTTCGAAAAGCGCGACAACAGCGGCACCCTCTTTCGCAATGACCGGAAAGAGAAGGACACCCACGCCGATTACAACGGCACGATCATCGTTGAGGGCAAGGAATTCTTTTTGAACGCATGGCTCAAGGAAGGCCAGAAGGGCAAATTCTTCAGCCTCTCGGTCAAGCCCAAGGGCGAGCGGGTGCAGGAGGTTAGGCAACAGCAGGAGCGCCAGCCAGTGAATCGTAGCGGTTACGATCACGCGTCACATGGTGGCCTTGGCACGCTAGACGACGATCTGCCTTTCTGAGGACACGAAATGACAACCCGCATCATCGATTCTCCCGCAGATCGCACAATGCTCTTGCTATTCCTCAAGGGCAAAAACCCGCCGTACACAATCACGATCACGGATGGCAAGCACCGAACCAACGAGCAGAACAAACTCCAGCGCAAATGGATAAGCGAGATATCGGAGCAACTCGGCGATCAGACGTTCGAGGAGGTTCGCGGGTATTGCAAACTGACAATCGGCGTACCGATCCTTCGTGAGCAGAACGAGGATTTTTGCGAGACTTATGATCGCGTCATCAAGCCGCTTTCCTACGAACATAAGCTCCAGATGATGATGGAACCGATCGATGTCCCGATCACGCGCATCATGAACACCAAGCAGAAGACCGAGTATCTCGACGGCATCCACCGTCATTTCTCGTCTCAGGGGATCATCCTTACCATCCCGGAACCTCACCGGGCTATCAGCAGCGGCCGCCCCCTCCCCGCTGCGAAACCACTGGCCGGCGCATCCCCCGTGTCGGCCAGTGCTTCAAATATGGAGAAAGCGTGATGGAACGCAACTGGCGTGAAGCAAAACCCAAGTGGGTTGTAGATGCTGCCGAAACGGAAATGTCGGCAATGCGCCGACGCTTGGCTCTCAGGTGGCCCGATGAATCTAGGCCGACCCCGATGGAATTCTGGTGGGGAGAATATGATCGACTTACGGGCGAACCGGTCGCCGGTGAATACTTCTACCATTCATTTGATGGGCACGTATACCGGTTGCTGATCCGGCAAGCAGCAGCCGGTTGGAAACGCTGGGAATTCTCCGGCAAAGGCGACCATTGGCATACAAGCGTCACGCGCGGTCCTCTCTACGCGGCGGAACGTGAAGCAAAGATTGCTGCGCTTTGGGCCGCATGCGACCGCGCTGCCGGCGAGCTAGAGAAATTGTGGGGCAATGTCCTTAGCGACAGGGGGTTCGTATGATCCAAGTCCGTCAGCACCATCGTCGCAAGCCCTCCAAGCCTCCTCAATACATCCGCATACATGAAATGTTGCGTTCCGATGTAGAGGCCATGAGACGGGGAGAACTGCGGGACCGTCCGGTCAGTGCAGTCGCGCACGTCTTCAAGACGCTGGCAAAGGCGATAGGTCTGGAGATGCGGCCATGAGCTTCCGTATCGCCCCAAGTGCATCACCCAGCCCGATGCCAAACACGAGAGCCCGGAAGAACGGCAGCTATCTCGCCTTCATCCGGTCTCTGCCCTGCGCGGTGTCAGGTTCGCGTTCCGACATCGAGGCGGCACACCTTTCATTCGCATGCACGCCACTCGGACATTACGGGCGCGGGAAAAGCTCGAAAAGCCCAGATCGTTGGGCGCTTCCGCTGTCAGCCGAATCCCATCGCCAGCAGCATTCTGGCAATGAGGAGTTGTTCTGGACCCGCGCTGGCATCGATCCTCACATCCTGGCGCTCGCCATATTCGGCCTGTGGAGCGATCTCGGGGAAGATGCGGCCCCATATGCCGAAGCCATCATCAATCAACGCCTTGCCGCCTCTGGACGGCTTAAGGATAGGAGCCTCGCATGACCGAGATTGACGACATGACCCCCGACAGCGCGGCAGTAGCCGCTATAGGGCCCGATATGGTGAAGCCGGATGGCTGGCGCTGGCGCTATGAAGGCGAGGCGATCTGGACCGTTCATAAGCACAAGCCGCGCTGGCACAACGCCATAATGACCGATGTGGAACTAGAGCCTCTCTACGCCCTCTCCCCCGCCTTCATCGAACGTATCGGTGCGCTGGAAAGGGAGAATGCGAGGCTTCGTGAAGCACTAAAACCATTCGCCCGTATTGCAGATATGGAAGAAAAACAGCCGGATGGCGCCAGCGTAATGGTCAACGTGAGCCGCTGCCGAGACGCAAGAGCCGCCCGCACCACCCAGGAGGCCACCAATGCAGAATGAGATAACCGAGGCGCTCAAAGCTGCACGTAAACGCATGCGCAACTGCATGGGCGCTATCGAAAGCGATCAGGTCGTGGACAAAGACGTCCATGGAAGCCTTAAGCGCGGCATCGCAGATATAGACGAGACCCTCTCCGCCGCCCTCGCAGCCGCAGATGAGCAGGTGCCGGCGGATGGGTGGGTCATGGTGCCGGTAGAACCGACGCGAGAAATGTGGGCCGCGATGGCAGACACGCTGTACGGCTACAAGAACCGCCACCACGACAAAGTTGCCGGCGATCTGTACCGCGCCATGCTCTCCGCCCGTCCTACCCCTCCATGCGATGGCAGGGCAGAGGCGCTGGAAGCCCGCAGGCTGGCGCTGGAAGTTGATAATTTGAGGGTTCCCACGTGTAAGGAAGAATTTCTCGGCGACGACATCAAGCGGATAATTGAGATCGCTGAATTGAACGGCAAAGCCGACGCCTTAGAAGATATCGCCAATCAGCACGAAGAAGACGCGCAAGAGTACAATAGGCTGCGCGACCCCGGCATGGCCAACCATCACCGCAGATATGCGCGCGGCTACAGAGATCAGGCTGCGTCCATCCGCGCCCTCACACAGAAGGACAAGGCCGATGAGTGAGCTTTTGCCATGCCCGTTTTGCAGTGGACGAGCAGAGCAGCGCAACCCCGAACAGCCACACGGCGGAATGGTGCATTGCGTTTCCTGCGGAGCAGAGGCATTCGGGCCAAAATGGAACACCCGCGCCACTACGCCCACGGCAAGCGAACTGGTGGAGGCGCTGCTATCCTCAATGGCGTTGATAGACAGGCTTATGCATGTCCACGTCGCACCCGACGAATGCACGAGCTACGTCGAGCAGAGCCGTCAGTGGTTCTATGACAACGGCGGGACACTCGCAGCCCTCGCAGATCAACAAGCCGCCAATCGCGCCGCTCTTTCCAACATCGGGGAGGCGTGAGGGATGGCAGATCGCGTGGACTTCATCAAAGGCAAGTTAGACGAGATCGTGTCAACCCGTGGCGCTCACTTGGAATATTTGGGCGATGGCGGTTGGTTCCTCATTTTCTATCACGCCGATGGCACGGAAACGGCTTTGTGGTTTGAATCCAAAGATCTCCGCAAGCCAAACTGGGAAACACGCCCCGCCCTCTCCCGTGAGGGGGTGAAGCCTTGAGCGCGCCAGCCTCGATCAGACAATCAGATATCAAGAAAGCCGTGGCTTTGGTCAAGGCGAGCGGCGTCGTGATCGAGATCGAAAAGGACGGCATGAAGATCCGAATCCTGCCCGACAGCCCCGACATCCAAAGTAAGAAAACACTTGGCGGAGGCTCAGGCATCCGTTTATGAATAGCGGCATGCCCCGAAAATTACCTATGCATGTCATTAAGGAGACAACCCGTCACGGTCGGGTGGTTTTCTACTTTCGCATAGGAAAAGGCGAACGAACACGTCTTCCAGACGATCCAAAATCCCAAAAATTCAAAGCCGCTCACGCCGCCCTCATAAGGGGGCTTCCCCTTCCGGAAGACGACGAGCAGGATATAGTTCGGGTCCGGTCGATCCGTTGGCTCATAGATCGATACAAGGAGAGCGCGGAATGGGCGGGCCTATCGATCGCCACAAGGAAGCAGCGCGGGCTATTCTACCAGGAGATGGTGAAATTTTCGGGAGCAGAAGACTGCCGCAAGGTGACGACGAAGGATGTTCGCAACGCACTGGAAGCTCGGAAAAACACCCCTGCCCTCGCCAACAACTACCTCAAGGCCATGAAGGGATTGTTCAGGTGGGGGGTTGTAAACGATCATATGGACATGGACCCAACGTCGGGCGTTGCTGGCCTGCGCAATAAGACCACGGGTTTCCCGGTATGGACGCCAGATGACGTGCAGAACTTCTGCGAGGAATGGCCTATTGGAACGATGGCGCGCCTAGCCTTTGAACTACTTGTCCATACTGGATTGAGGCGTTCAGACATATCGCAAGCCGGATGGCAGCATATGACGGGGAATGTCTTTTCGATCGCAACCGCGAAGACTGGTGTTCCTATCACAGTGGAGTTTCCTCCGGCGCTCTTGGACGTCATTGCCGCGACCACGAGTGGCAGGAAGCACTTCATCAAAAATGCCAACGGCGGGCCGTTCACAAAGGAATCGTTTGGTAATTGGTTTGGGGATTGTTGCCGGGCGGCGGGAGTGGAAAAGAGCGCCCACGGCATCAGGAAGCTTTCGGCAACACTAGCTGCCAACGGTGGTTCGACCACGCACGAGCTTATGGCGCAATACGGTTGGAAAAATGTTGGGCAGGCAGAAACCTACACAAAAGGCGCGGATCGCGCAAAGCTGGGCGTGAAGACTTCAAGAGTCGTTGCACAGCAGGTTGAGGCAATGAAAAGACCGCACCTTGATCCCGGTGCGGGGAAAAGTCCTAAAAAATAAACGAAATCAGATAGAAAGTTGTTGCGTGGTGGGCGATGACGTTGTATGATTCTAGCGTCAAAACAAATATTTAGGCGCCCGCACCCATCCGAAAACAGCCATTGAATCGATTGGAGTTTTCAGAACGTCGCCCGCACCTAAGAAAGGTGCCCGTGACCAATATTTCTCCTATCACCATAGCCAGGTTCTGGTCAAAAGTTTCGGTTCCCCCGAGCGATACCGCTTGCTGGGAATGGAACGGCTCGCGAAACAGTGACGGCTATGGCAACTTCCGCGTCCCTCAATTCGGGCGCGTTAATGTCGGAGCTCACAGAGTTTCGTATTTGCTCTACCACGGCGACTTTCCGGCTGAAGGCCTGGTCGTTCGTCACACCTGCGACAACCCTCGTTGCGTTAACCCGCATCATCTGTTGCAGGGGACGGTGAGGGACAATTCGATGGACGCCGTTGAGCGTGGACGCTTTCCGGTCATCGACCGCAAGGGGGAGAACAACGGGGCTGCCAAACTCAGCGCGAATCAGGTGGACGCTATTCGGCAACGTATAGCACTCGGCCACAAAAATACGTCCATTGCGCGCGATTACGGTGTCACGCATAGTTTGATAAGCAGGATCAGGCGCGGCCGTTCGTGGGCGGCGTGAGAAAGGCAAGACAGATGAACCCGATCATTGAGAAGGTGGCGAGAGCGATTTGCACTCAAGCCGAACGGGACTGGGATAAGCTCGAATACATGGACCCACAACAGTGGGAGTACGAGGACCAAGCCAAAGTCGCCATCCGCGCCACGCTTGAGCATCTTCGCGTTAACGTGAGCGACGAGATGGAACTGGCAGGGCTCAAGGCAGGAAACTATGTGAATGATGGTGAGGCCATGAAATCCGAGTTCCGCGCCATGATCAAGCAAGCCATTGCCGAACTCGATGCATGAACCGAACCGCCCTCTCCCTCTCAATAGCTGCTATAATCCTTCTGGCGACGGTAGGTTACGAGGCGGTGAAGTGGATGGTGGGATAGATGCCCAGACACCCTGATGGCAGCATTTCCATCCACACTCTCGGCGACTTCATAGAAGCCGGGTACGCCTATTCCGTCACATGCAGCGATTGCGGGCGGCATAGCAATCTCAATCTGGAAGCACTCGCCGAAAAGCTCGGGAGAGATCATAGCGCGCTGGCTGGCGATCTATCGAAGCGGCTTCGCTGCAAAGAATGCGGCAGTAAGCGAATGACGTTCAATATTAATACCCGGGTCGGTTGGGATGGCTCGGGCGGGCATAACAATTATTCGTAGGGTTGAAACGCAAAAAGCCCGGCGCACCCAATCAAGGACACGCCGGGCAAAACCGTCTGAGGGAGGATCAGGCGGTCATGGAACTTTAAACCCACCGGACATCATGAAGGCAACCACGCCCAGGATAATCCCGCTGACTATGAGCCAGACGATCCTTGAGAGGTTGCTCTTGATCGAGTCCAGATCCTTTTGAATGCCGGAAAACTGCTCGTCCCTGCGTGCATCGGCGATATCTCGGTTTCGCGTCCACAATTCGAGGGCTGTCAACCTTGTGAGGTGGCTGGCTATCCCGTGCTCCAAGCCGACCACGCGGGCGCGCAAATCGTGTTGATCCATCTCAGATGTCCGTTCGGTCATTCAGTTCGTCCTATTGCAATGCACTGTGATGCGATGAAGTTCATGCCCTCGCCAATAGAGGGCAGATAGCCTTCCCAGGCACGACGAACCCGAATCCAGTAGGAGAGGCAGACCATCCCATACCAAACGTCGCGACACCGACCGTAATGCCGACCAGCTTGCCATCCTTGTCATAGACAGGACCGCCAGATTGACCGGGGAGGATTGTTATATCAACGACCTGTACACGCTCCCAGAAGCCTATCTTTCTCCCGCCACCCGCTATCTTGCCAGTCGCGGAAACGAATTCCATGATCGTCGGATTGCCCTCGATGCGGATTGCCTCGCCAATCTCCATTTCCCGGCATTGCAGGTCGGAACTTTGCAGCCCGTCACCATCGGCAGATATCAGCCCGATATCGTATTTCGAGTTGAACCAAAGCGTTTCTGCTTTGCGAATGGAGCCATCGTGAAGTTTGATCGTGAATGGCTTGGTCATTTTGTTGACGACATGCCCAGCGGTCAGGAACACGTTATGGCCCAGATAAACGGCCGATCCATGCCCGCCATCCATTACGACCTTTACATCCGCTGGCAAAAGCGGCTTACGAGGGAACTTCGGCGCCGCCGCGTTGAGCTTGGCAATTTCAGCGGTCGCGATGTCCGCCGCATATAAAGGCGGGACTGGATCTGGAAACGGAAAGAATTTGAGGCCGAAGCCCATGAGAACGAGCGCCACCAGCGCTGCGAAAAAGATCGGGAGAGTACGCATGCTGGTTCCTTTCGGGATTAACGCCTGCGGATTGCAGAGGCGATAGCGGTGATGCCCTTGCCGACTGCCTGGACACCGAAGAAAGACAGGAGAATCGTCCCTTCCCATTGATCGAATGGGCTCGGGAAGGCGGAGACGCGCCAGCCAAGGGCGAAACAAGTATCGAGCGTGACCAGCAGGAGATGCAGCGCGAAGCAGCCCGCCACGAGCGCGGTAACGAGACGCATTTCCCAGAAGGTCGCAGTCGCCAACCGGATTTCCTTGGCGGCGTCCCGGTCGGCGATCTGGCGCTTGATATCCTCTATCGCCACGTCCGCGACCAATCGGGATTCGTCGTTGTCCGCTGCCAGTTTTGCCTCATAGGCCTTGGACAGCGCGCCGATGAGCGGGCCAGCGAATAGCTTGGCGATGAGGGCGAGCATTTAAGTGCGCCATCCCATGCGGCGTGCAAAGGCATAAGCACCCTCGACGGCAACCATGATCAACGCTCCCACGGCCCCGGCAAGCTCGGGATCGTTCTCAATCGTGGTGGAGATTTCCTGCGGGAGAATGCCCTTGAAGACGAGGTAGCCCGCGAGATACCGGAGCGCTATCCGGATGTATGTGGGGTTCATGGCTATTTCCTCGCGAAAGCTTTTGCGATGACGGAGAGAAGCGCGGCAAGCCATCCGCCAGACGGAACCGGGCCTTGGGCGATGACGGCAGGATCGTTCGGGGCGGGAGGCGCGTCGATCGGCACGGGAGGTGGCTGCGGGATAGCCGGTTTTGGCGTGGCGAGGAGGTGCCCGACATTTACCCGGGTGCCAGCGCCCCAGAGCACGTTGCCCTTGGCATCTGCCGGGTACGCGGTTGCAAGAGGGGGGGGATATTCGCCGGCGATGAACAGACGGGCCTCAGCCTTGCGGCGTCCATAGATGGCTGCTGGCTTGACCCAATTCATGAACTGCTCGCCAGCGCCCTTCCTGTCGCCCGCATTCAGGGTTTTGGTGAGGGTGGCCCGCGCGATGGCGCCGGTGTTGTAATGGAAGCTTACGAGAGCGTCGAACTCGTGCTGTTTCAGCGCCACCTTGACTGCGTTGTTGACGCCGTTCTCGTATTTCACGATGTCGTCGCGTAACAGGTCAAGCGCCTCAGTCATGGTCAGGGTGCCGGTGAATTTCTCCGGATCGATGCCGCCCGCCGCCTTTGTGTGGCCGACGCCAATCGTCCATACCTTGACGGAATCGAGATAGCGCGAAAGCACAATGCCTTCGTGCCCGATGAGGGCGATAAGCCCTTCGGTGCTCATTTTCATGATGATGTTCCTGTGTTCTGGGATGGTTTGCGGGTGGGGTCAGGCGCCCACGGCTGTCATGTAGGCCTGAAGGGCATTGTAAAAAGCGAGAGCCTCGGCATCGCTGAGAGTGCCTCCAATGCTGGCGGCAGCCATTTGCCTTGTATCAAAAGCAGCCGCTGTACCCGCCCCGCCGTTTAGCGCGCCAATGAATATTGGAGTGTTCGGAACACCGTCACTGGCTTCTGCAAGCGCGCCTAACGACACGCCGTTGCGGTAGGCCTTGCGGTTGGCGCTATCAACTCTGCTTGCCAGGAGATGACCGCTGGAGTTTGTATTCGCGATCCCAGCGCCACTGGCATTCTGGTTAAGACGTCCATGGAATAGGTTTGACGCTCGTGGTTGGACCAGAGCCTGGCTAACAGAGCCACCAGTTCTTCCGCCGATTATAACACCACTGCTGTCGTTGTCTGTCCGAGACCACGCAGACAGGTGGGCACTGTTCTGCGTGTACTTCGGGGACGGCGCAGATGAGGGTGTAAAGCCGGAAGTCAGGTAGCTCGATGTACCGTTGCCGGCAAACCCCTGATCCGCCGTAAAGGTCGGGCTGGCCACTGCGGTTGCGTTGTAAAGGTTCTGCACCCAGTTTCGCGTAGCTGCCTGACTGTCGGCCGCTGCGAAGATGTAGAGAGCGTCAAACTTGAGGAGGAGATTGCCGGCCGCTGAGTTACGGAGTGCTAGGAACAGGTCATTGACCTGCCGAGCGCGCAGAGGTGTCGGTGGGGTAGTGAACCGGGCAAACAGCGCGGACGCAGCGGGATCATAGGATGGCCCGTAACTCGTCACGATGCTGTTCATGATTCCAATTGCAATGCTCATGGGGTATCCTTCGCGCATAGAAAAAGGCCCCCGGAAGGGAGCCTGGAAATGGTCGCGATATGATTAGTCTATCGAATTCGCCGCAGTTCAGCCTATTGCGATTGGCGCACCCCAGACACCGCCAGGATATTCAGATTGTAAGTTTTCGATATGCGCCTGAAGGAACGAGAAGTCTTCGTCAGAAAGTGCGCTATCACCGAGCGAAACCTTGAGGGCTCTCCCGCCCACGATCAGAGACGACTGTTCAATATCAACGACCGCCTCACCTTCCAAAATGGCTTTTAAGATCAATTGCTGTTGATTAATCATTCGCGCCTCGTTTCCGCCTTTACTGGACCAGCCCTGATTTTGTCATGATGGCAGCCGGATTCTCGTAGAAGTCTCGCATCATATGACGGATGTCATCCCGAGCGAAAGTGATTTCATCACCGTCGATCATGATTTCCCCTGTCTCCGGAGGGCGTTCCGCTGCTTCGATAAGTTGCTTGATCTCATTGACCCACCGGCTAGGGCTCCCCTCGCGTAGGTCCATCTGCAAGATTTCGTCCAAGGCGGCATCGTGCGGCACTAGATTGAAGGTCTTCAGTTTCCTGACGTTGGCCTCAATTCGCTGCTGGGGAAGCAGGTTTTTCATATGGAATAAGACCAATCGGCTTACTTTGGAAACTTTTTGCGATCGGGACGCAACTTGGCAATTGTGATTGGATGTACCGTGGGTTACGCGGCTCGCCCTCATAAGCGGCTTGCCCCACTTTATGCCCTGCTCAAGATCGCTTTGCCCCCGCATAATGAATGATTTTTCGGATTTGAAGGCGTTGTCTATCCACAGTGTCGGAGCGTAATCTGCATCATCCGCAAGATTGGCATTGACCGCTTCCATAAAGCCCTCTGGTTTAATCAATGAGGAAGGAGAGGCCATCCCGGACAGATATTCATCAGTGTCGAGAAATATGAAAGTGGAGCATACTTCATTCAGTTGCCTGTAAAGCGCGGGAAATTTGCTACTGTCATGAACATCATCTACTGGCGCGTCGTGGCGGAATACCGGGGTTTCCTTTTCTATCTCTTCGTAGAAACGATTGACGAGAGGATGGGTGGAGGCGTGATCAAATATGATGATATTGTCGCTGCCGACAAGTTGAGCATGGTGTGAATACCATTTGCGCAGCAACCAGTGATCATCCTTAGTCTTCAGCAAAATCTTGACCGGCGATGCCTTCACCCCGGCTCGATGAAAGGCATCAGCGCTCCATTCTATGCTCACATTCGACCTCCGGTTGATCCCTGTCTATACGCAGAAAAATGAGCATAGCAAAGAGAGGCGTTAGGTTCTTTCTGCCCTTGGGTCGCCCTTAACGTATAGACCGCCGTCCCAACCTTCGATGATGTCGGCTTCGTCCTCGTAAGCCCCGTTCGGCAGCGGGTTGGTTTTGACCACCTTGACGACGGGATTTCCCAGAGCATCGAGGATGCTTGACGCCTCTTCCATCTCTACGTAATCCCAAGGTCCTATGTTGATCACCGTGCCGGCGCTGTCCTTGACGACTTGCCTCTTGGTCATTTTGCCACCCATCCTGTATTACCCGCCCCGCTTTCCTTGACGTAGAAAGTGGTGGCTGCGCCGCCATCGGTGCGTGTCCACAGAGCGCCCACGACAGCAGTGAGGACTCCTTCAGGGGATCCCCCGCCGCTCGTCCATCTCGCCAGACCTGCGCCCGGCCAGAAACTAGACGAATACGTGTGCGACCATCTACGATTTACCAAGCCGTTGGAAACGGCGATATCTGTCACAGGTCGAAAGTCAGCGGTGTTGACCTGTATCCTGCTCGTCCCGCCCACAGAAAGGTCAACGCTCGCGGTCCCGTCGATCCGGCAACGATTGGCGCCCTGAAGCTCAATAACCTGTGTCCCGAGAAACTCGTTCTTCGTAAATGTGCTCGCTGCATCCTGGTAGCTGTTGACGGCGTAGCGGATGACCGAATTACCGATTATCATATTCCGGATGGAGCTTGCTTCCACGAGGAACGAAGTCACGTACGTCCAGTCGACAGAACCGTCTGACACGGTGCCGGAAGTGTGAACAGGGTTTGTCGCCCCGGTTGTCCCGGCCGTTGCTGCGACATACACGTTCAGGCCAAAGTATCTATACGCGCCCACAGCAACAACTTGCGCGGCTGCATGGAGGGTGTATGTCAAGACGCCGATGGCCACGCCGTATTGCTGCGTTGGGACCGTCTGGTCATCGTCGCATGTGTTGCCCATGACGACGTTATGTTGGCCAACGCCGCCGAAGCCATTTAAGATGGTGACGCCCGACCATGAAGACGCGCCGCCTGTCTGGTTGTTGTTGAGGCAGACATTCCCGCTGATTGTGTTGAACGATCCCCATACCCCGATGCCTGCGAAGTTATTCAAAACGCAGACATTGCCGGTGACAGTGTTGAAATTGCCGGAAATCGATATCCCGTTGTCGCCACAGTTTTCGGCGTGGTTGTCGTGGATGCGGTTCTGGAAGCACTGGCGGGTGAGACCGACAAGCTCGATCCCGTTGGAGAGCGTGCGATTGAAAGCAATCTCGTTCTTGTTCGCGCCCTCGCCGAGCCGAATGCCGAAATAGCCGCAATCAGTGAAACTGTTATCGAGCACCTGATTGTTGATGACAGACGAACCGGACAGGCCGACCCCTGATCCCAAGCAATCGGTGAAAGTGTTGCCCACGATCCTGTTGCCCGACGATGTTCCTGAAATGAGCAAATCGCCGACGCCGGAACCGCTCAGACTGGTATCGTAAATCCTATTCCCCCGGACCTCGCAGTCTGTACAACTGGATAGCAGGATAGTGCTGGCGGCACCGTCTGGGGTGACGGTGTTGTTACCATTGATGGAAAGCCCGATGATCTTGGCCCCGGACACACTCGGCAGTTCGAACATGAGGATATTGGATGCACTGTCCATGCGGAGTTCAGGGAAACTGCCATCGCCCTCAAATACGGTTCCGTCTGCAAACGTGATCTTGTCCGTGATGCGATAGAACGATGCAGGGCTTGGGATAATGAAATGTTGGCCAGTGAGGGCGGCAGCCTGTAAGGCAGCGGTGTCGTCTGTCGTGCCGTCGCCGGTAACGCCCCGATCAAGGATGCTCTGGACAGGCAGGGTAGCGGCAATAACCGAGGTCCCCGCCCCATTAAGCCCAGGAACCATGGAGACGCCAGTGGTGGAGGCGGATACCGACGCGAGGTATTCGTCAAACGGTTGGGTTTCAGCCATTTATTTGCCCCTCGTGTCGATCC
>CAZFPB010000019.1:0-20592 GCA_964520985.1 uncultured Pseudobdellovibrionaceae bacterium | reverse complement strand
TCTGTGCGTAACGGAGATGTCGTTAAGCATGGGCTTATAGCCTTGAGCCGGTGGAATCTGCCCGTCAAAATCCGTGAGGGCGTCAGAGATCGCGAGATACCCGATGACCTTGTTTTGGTTTGGCGTCATCGTAGCGCGCATGTTCAGCGACACGCTCGTGACGTAGGTCGGCGTAAAGCGAAAGTATTGGCTCGTCGCCGAGTTGGTCAGGTAATCGCTTACGGTGGTGTCGGCCCCCGTGAGGGGGAACGTATTGGCTGTGGCGCCGTTGTAGAAAAACCGAAACTCCTTGGCGTTGTGCTCCACCAGGGCGATGCGGTCGATCAGCGTGGTGGCGTCGAAGTTAATCCGCATGGAGTAGGTCGTGGCGTCATCAGCCAGCCCGGAGGAATACGCCTGATAGCGCACGTCCGAAAGAAAGACGTTGCCAGCGGAGGTCGTATTGCTGTTTACGACAAGCTGGCTTGCGGTATTAATTTGGTTGGAGCGCATCAGTTCAAACGTCACGGCTGCACCTCTTTAAAGTGAAGAATCAAAGGCCAGGCTTTCCTTGTCGCGCCTAAGCCTCATAAGCTCCCGGTCGATCGCCCGCACGAAGGTCCGTGCTTCCTGGGCCGAGCCGAGCATGCCCCCGTTCACGGTGAGGCTGATCACGGTCTGACCGCCCCCGCCCCCGCCCGTGCGACTGGGCGCGGCAGACGAAGCTCTGGAGCTACTGGAGGAACTTCCAGAGGACAGAGCCCCGTTGTTTGCCGCAAGCGAGAGACTAGTCTGGACGGGCACGTCAGCCCCTTGGCCGCCGATCGTGGACGTGTCAACGCCGATGGCATCGCCCCAGCCCTTACCGCCCTTAATCCCCGTGTCGCCCCCGCCCGGATTTACCCGTGCCCAAAACTCACGCCCTGCGTCCGTGACGTTTCGCCACAGGTTATCCGCGCCCGAGACGATGCTATTCCAGAGGTGATCGGCTGCGTTCATCACCGAGAGCGAGGCGTTGTTGGCCGCCATGTTGAAGTCAATGCCTGAAAGACCGAGCTGAGCAATAATGCTTTTCACCGGATTTAAAACCGTATCGGCCATCTGCACGCCGAAATCCCCGATAAACCCGATCAGGTTATTTAGCTCGTCGTTTAGGTGAGCCCCGAAGTCACGAGCCTTCTCGTCCCACTCCGCCCCGACCGCGTGCATCTTCTCGCCCCAGTCGCGCGTCTGGTTGCTGAACTCCGCGTTCCATTTCTCGCCCCACATCTTCACCGTGTCGGTCGAAAATGTCTTAAAGGCTTCGCTCATCGCGTCGACGAGGTTTTGAGGGATCTTGATTACTTCCTGGTTAAGATCGCTTCCCGCCTTTTTGATTTGCGGGGAAACGTCGCTATCCCAGTATCCGGCAATAGACTTCCAGTTATCCTTCCATGCCTTTTCGTTCTCGGCGGCCATCTCCCGATAGTCGTCTGCCGTTATTCTGCTAAACGCCTTGAGGAAGGTCTTTTGCATTTTTGAGGCAAAGCTAAGGTCAAAAACTAGCATTACTAGCGTAGCAAGTTGGTTTGCCATTATCTCAGGGTATGCGTCAGCAAATTCCAGCAGGATGTCTGAGACGTACTTAGGGCCGTAGGTTGCAGCCTCAAGAAGCGGCTCAAGAGCAGTTCCTAACTGCGACTGTGTCACGGCGTTAATCCCCGCCACCTCACCCTGAACGATAATTCGACGCGCTCCTTCCTTGCCCTCAACGGCAGCATTAGCAACGCCGATTGCGCTGCCTTCAATGCTCGCCTCCGGATCGAACGGGTTGGCTGCCCCCTTCATAAGCCCGTCGTTAATTTCTTTTTGCGCCCGTTTGGCCTCGGCAATCTTTTTGTCGGCGATCTCGGTATCAATGCGGCTCTGCTCTTTTTGCAGGTCCAGCATTAACTGCTTTTCTTCGTTCGTGAGGTTCTCGCGCAGGCGCAGAGTTTCTTCGGCTCGGATTACCTCGATTCGCTTTGCCTCAAGCAGATCACGCTCAAGCTTTTCAAGGAGGCGCTCAGAGTCCTTACCGTTCCAGTCCTCAGATAGGCGCGTCTTTTCGCGTGCGTACTCTTTATCAAGCTGGGTCATCTCAGAGTCGAGCGCCTGCTTATGCTTTTTCGCAAACGTCAGGGCCTTCTCGCCCTCAATGGCTTCGGCCTTTTCGCGCTTAAGGCGCGTCGCCTCTTCACCTGCGAGGATTTGGCGGTTTTTCTTTTCCTCGGCAGCGAGTTTTTCTTTGATGATTTTATCGGCGAGCTTTCTATCGGACGCCGCAATCTCCTCGCCGTTTTTGATAGCCTTCTCAACTCGGATGCGGTCGATATTGTCCTGGAGGTCGGCCAGCTTCTGGTTGGATTCGGTGATGAGCTGGGCGCGTTTAGCTTCCATCTCCTCCCAGCGACGAGCGGCCTCGTCCGCAATTTTTTTGATAGCGTCGGGACCGTTCCCCCAAAGATCACCCTGAAAGAGAGCCCCCGCCGTATATATGAGCGCCATGACGTTTCGCACGAGCGACTGCACGGAAAACGAAATAACTTCAAAAGCCTGCTGCGCCCGCAGCGACCAGTGCTGGGCCGTGTCGCTTTTTCCCATCTCGTCGAGTGCGCCAATGAGGTCAGTGATTGAGGAAAGCGTTGCGACGATTGCCGGAGCCAACGAGCTACCAAGCGAGATCGAGGCGTCCTCGACCTTGGCTTTAAACCGCTCCCAGGCTTTGTTTGCGTTGTCTGTTCCTCGGCCTGCGTTCTCCGCGTTTTCTTTTCCGACGCGCAGGGCTTCGTTTAGGAATGCTTGTTTTTTCTCGGCATCGGTAAGCTGACTTGCCGACTTTCCGACCGTGGCGGCGTATTTCGCGTAGGCGTCCTCGGCGTCAACAATGATGCCCAAGTTGTCGAGGATCAGGCGCGACTGCCGCCCGATACCAAGGACGATACTCTCAAGCATGTACTCCATGCTTTGACCGGTGGATTCCGCGGCTGATTTTGCTACGCCCATCAGCTCGTCAAACCGCTCGATCGGAAGCCCGAGCATCATGGCCTTGTTGGCGTTCACCATCAGGTCCACAGACGAAACCATGCCGTCCGTGGCGCGTTTCATGTTGGCAAGCATCGCGTCGGCGTCTTGGCCCTGGCTGGCCGCCATGTTTTTAAACGCAGCGGCGACCTGATCGAATTTTCCCGCCTTTACGGCGAGCGTGGTCATGCCAGCAACCAGCGCCATCACGGAGGCGTAAGCAAGGCGCGTAGCCGTGATCATGTCGCCAAAACCAGCGGACGCCTGCTTTGAGCCGCCGCCGCCCTTGCCGCCCATCTCTTCGAGTTTCTTTTTGAGCTTATCGACTTCAGCCTGAAGGCCTTGGAGGTCCTTCTGGCCTTCGGTTTTCACCTTGACGTTAAGTTCAGCGCTTCCCTTTTTTGACATCGGCAAGGCCCTTCTGCTCTTTCTCGGCGGCAAGGCCCGCCACGAGATGATTGAACTGGTATTCGTCTAGGGACAATTTTAGGAGATCACTTGGCAGTTTACTATAGCGCTGCGAAAGGGCGTCAATCTCTACGGCGCGGGAGCGCGTAATCTTGTGGTAGGTCGCTTTTTTTTTCCAAGCGAATAGCGAAAGATGGCCTGAAACAGCTTCTGACTCATCTCGAAATCTTTGAGGATCTCGTCAACGTGGATCTCGCCGGGCTTTATTTCCTTTGCCGACATCGTAAGCTTTGGCTCAACGACGCCCGCATAGATAAAGTCGCGCATGAATTTTTTGATGGATTCAATATCGTCGACCGTTTTCTGATCGACCTTTGGCGTGCGATTCTTCTCGTAGGCCGAGAACACCTGCATCACGATATTAAGACCGGCAGCGTGATCGAGAAGGTTGATCTTGCGAATCACAAAATCAACCGTATCGACTCTGATTTTTTTTGGTTTACCGGCGAGGTGCTCCGCAAGGGAGCGGCCCCGCCGCCAGAAGAAAAGATTCACGGTTTAGAAACCCGAAATATTGTTCGTAAGCATTGCCTGGCACGCGTACCCGCTTGAGGTGTCGCTGCGCAGGACGTTGAACGTGATCGTGGACTCAAGCGTCTCGTCGGGCCCTGAGACCTCGGGATCGCCCGCGTCCTTGACCGTGAGTTTCGGAAACTGCGCCTTCAGGCCGCGCTGTACCGCAGATCCCGCGAGCGTTCCGCCCAAAAATTCAAACTCACCGGCAAGCTGCGTGGAGTTGATCATGGCGTCGTAGGCCGTCGTGGTATTGAAGCTCATCACCACCGATAGCTCGTAGCTTTGGATGCCGTAGGGCAGGCTTCCAAGAGCGTCAGAGCCGATGCGCCGAGCCGAGTTATCTGTTTTCAGGTTGTTGTTCATCGCAAAGTTCACGGATTTCACATGCCAGAAGCTTGAGGTGGTGAGGGCCGCCATGTTCGCCTCGACCGAAAAACGGCCAGACGCAAAGGACAGGGGCGAGATGGCCGTGATCGTGAGAAGGCTCTCAACGTCGTTGGCACCCATGGTCGAGTCTTTAAACACCAGCCCTGCAGTCATCACCACGGGCTCGTCAATCTCTGCAACGAGGGAAAGCGAGTTAATGCGCCCGCCCACAAACTCCTCGACCTTGCCGCCTGCGGCAGGGCCTTTACGCATGTTCACCGTGAGGCCGGTGTGGGTGAGGTTGTAATTTCCCACGGCAAACGTGTGGGTAAACGCCGCGCCGCCCGTGGTTTCTCCGGTCGCGGTGGCTGAGGTCACAGCCCCGCCGAAAGCGTTCTGGAGAAAGTAACCAGAGGCCGTGAGCTCTGGGTAAAGGTATGCAGAGACTTCGCCCTCGACGACCTTGCCGATACGGAAGTCGCGCTGATACGTGCGCTTGCGCCCGATCTCTTCGAGGATCTTGGCGTCTTTCATGGTCTTGATGGAGGCCGACAGAAAGTCAATGCCTGCCGACGCGGTGACGCCCGTGCCCCACGAGGTTTCGCGGCCAACGGCGAGATAGCTTTCCCCTGCAAACAGCGTGGAATCTCCAACGGCCATGTTACGTCGTCCTTATCATTTGGCGGTAATGCTCGCGTCCTGTTTCAAAGATCTGAGCATTGGTCGCGATAATTTGAGCCTCAAGCTTTCTTCGGTATTCTAGCAAACTAATCACAGCTTGCGAATCTTCGGGCCGGTAGGCGTAGGTGAGCTGCTCGGCAAGGCTTACGAGCTTTCGCCCCGCAAATATCGAGCGATCCGAGGTCTGAAAGACCGAGAATGCGTTGGCCCCTGCCGTGACGTAGGCGTCAAGCCACTTGACCGAGTAAAGAAGATTGGACGAGGTGTAAACGTAGCGGCCCGCAAGGTCGTGGAGAAAGATCATGCGCATGTAATGGGTTTTTCCGCGCCCGTCCTTATCGAAAGCGTAGTAGCCGTCGTCGTCCCAGCAGTAGTCGTAGCCGAGAAGCAGGTATTTATCGTACGCAAAAAAGTTCTGCGGCCCGCCGTTATCGGTCTGGGTGAGAAGAACCAGAAGGGCGTTTGAGACGTTGGTCCCAGCGGGGATGAGGTTCGTGCAGCCTGAGAGTGCCGCAAACTCTTTCTCGTACTGGCAGGCGTCGCGGTTGACGTAAAAGTACACTTCCTTCCAGTTTCCCATCGCGGTCCACTCTGGGTTGCCGCACACGTTCATAAAGAGAATGGTGTCCTGGAGCTCGTCTTTCACGGGTTCAAGATAATCCACAGACACGCTGGCGTCGGCCACCATACAGAACTTCGGCTTGATCCCGTTGCGGATAAGATGGGGAAGGGCCTTATCCACGCACGCGATATCGACCGAGCCCTGGCCCGCCTTAAGCGGCTCGATGTTCTCTTCCAGCGAGTAGCCGTTTGCCACCACAAGGCACGCTTTGCCAAGGCCGGAGAGTTGGAAATCAATCAGCGGTTTTTTCGGGTAGGCGGCGTGCGCCGTAGCGTTGCGACGCCACTTTTCGGCCCACTGGCGATAGGCGGCTTTTGATTGCGCGACGACTTCGTTCTGGTTCATTTTAAAGCTCCATCTATCAAACGCTTCTTTATCGACCAAACTGTCGTCCGGTTAATCCCGGCAATCTTGGCGATTTCTTTCTGAGTGTATTTTCTTATTAAGAGCGCTTTTACTTGCGAAACCAACTCATCAGTAATTTTAGTTGGCGATGGCTTTGGGGGGATGACGCGAACGCCGCTGTTATAGGTTCGCCCTGTTCTTATGTCGGAGATCACAGTTTCATGAACGCCGTATAAGCTCGCTATATGTTTATTGGTGAAGCTATATGGAGATTGCAAGAGGCATTTGATCTCGCTGACTTGATATTCTTCCAGCTTTGCTTGCGGATTTTTCGACCCAAATAAAGAGGTTCCATGCGCGCGCTTTCTTCCACAATTATCCTGCGCACTTTCCCAAGTTAAATTTTCAGGACGATTATTTAATGTGTTCCCATCTATATGAGATGCATGGAAGCCATTCGGGCATTTACCGTGATAGGCTTCGGTAACACACCGACTAACGCGCGGCATGCGAGATTTTTTTTCGTCGTTTTTTACGCAAAATGCTAAGTATTTTCCGATGAAGACCGTTTTTCTAAGTCTTAGCGGCCCGAGTTCTTGAGATAAATTACCCCATTTGTCGGAGTAAATTTTCCCGCTCAATGATGCATAGTATCCAGGTAAGCTTGGTATAGGTCTCATTAATATGCGCCCTCCGCCACGGCCCAGCACTCAAGCCCGATCGCACGCCACATGCGAACTACATGCGCCCTGTCCTCCAGGACGAGACGCACGTTAAACGACGGGGCGATCAGCTCCTCGTAGAGCTGGCGCTTTACGACATCGTCCTTGCGATAGTCGCCGTCTGCACGCATGAAAAGATGAGCCTGGGAAAGATGGGGGAAATGCTTTTGCAGCCACTCCTCGGTCATCTCGCGGTATCTTTGAAACCGCCCCGTAACGAAAATAATTTCGTAGTCAAGATTCATGAACGCCGTGACGGCGACCCCTACGTTCACGTTTGGCAGGTCGTGAGGCATCTGGCTGTGAAACGCTTCCCAGTCCTTTGGCGTGCGTTCGATAAAGTGGCGGCGGTGCTCGATGTTGGCGAGACAACCGTCCAAATCGACGCAGATTGCTTCGTAGCGTTTTAGCGGCAATTTTCTATAACCCATCTTTGAAAGGCCTGTTCCATCTCAGCCAGAGCGACCTCGGGCTTTCGTTTGTAGAGGAAATGTCCGACCGAGTAGCGCTGCTGAATCCCGCGCGGGTCGAAACGAAAAAAACACTCCCAGCGTTTCGCTGTGGGCACATATTTTAATTCGGTTTTGTAGGGGATGCCGTTCACTCGCGCTCTCAGTATTGAATCTTGCAGACAAGGTCCAGGACCCCGACGCGCAGGTGCGTGTCCTGTTCCACGATCCCTGCGTAGTAGCGCACGCGCTCGGGCTTTGACCAAAGCACGGTATTATTCAGCCGATAATTGCGGCGAATCACTTCCTCGATGTTTTCCATGAGGTAGCCAATCTGCTCGTCGGCCTTGTCGTCGGTGGCGTAGGTGGTCTGGTTGTCCCACACCGAGCCCACCACGGAAAAGCGCATGGTGGCCATGCGTTTACCGCGCAGCTGATCGCCCGCGATGGTTTCAAGATCGATGTCTTTGTCTTCGTTGAAGATCGTTACATAGGGGAACGTCGAGGCCTGCACCGGTATTTTTCCGGGGTTCACGCGGTACACGTTCTTTACAGTGTGCGCCGCCGCGTCGCGCATGTTCGTCGAGAGGTCGTAGTCGGCCGTCGTCGTATTGGCGGCTGTGAGGATCGAGGCAAACTGCGCCTTGAGGTTTGTGAGGTCAATTGCCATCGGTCATCCGTCCCTTAAAAACTTCAGGATCTGGCCCTCGATCTGTTCCAGAGCGTTGTCGCTCAAGAACATAAATGATCGCCTCGGAAGCTGCGTGCGCGGCTCAGTATCATTATCATGCATAAATGCATACGGTGCGCCTGATTTGGTCTTTGCATTGTTGAACCACACGATGCCGTCTTTGGTCACGCGGTATTTTTGCGGCTGGAGGTTTTGCCGCAGCCGCCCGGTGTCCTGGAGGATGCGGTTGCCGAGCTTTCCTTTCCGAAACATTTGACGCCGATAGCTCTGCGACCAAGGCGTCCACGGCCCGTCCGGCCCCTCTTGCTTTTCAAAGTGGTCCAGCACGTCGCGAAAAACAACGGCCCCGATAATCGAGGCCACGGTTTTATCTTTCGCGTCGATCTGCTTGCCCCGACGCACAAGGTCCGTGAGGTAGCGGGTGAGGTTCTCATCTTTGAAAACCGCTTGGACGTTAACCGTTGCCATCAGTCTCTCTCGCTGCGCGTGTCGTCGAGCAGGTCGGGATCCACCTTCCAGCTCGTCGGCTTATCAAGACCAAAGATCGGCGTGTACTCGTCGGTCGTGCTGAGGATACCCGTGCTAATAGCGGGCATGATCTGCGTGCCGCCGTCGTCCACGATCGCCCCGATCCCTTCGGCCAGCTCGGCGAGGTTCTCGCGTGGCTGTTTAAAGATCATCTCAGCCCGCGCCATAGACTCCTTAGAGCCGCGCCCGTTGTGAAGGTGAAACCACCCTACGGCAAGCTGTTCCGTGAGCGAGGCAACCTGCGGCGGCACGCTTGCCGCCCACGCAGACACGTCGTAGCGTTTCGCCAGTTTCTTATTCACCTCGTTCTCAGCCCAGGTGATGCACGAACCGAGGAGGGCCGTGGTGGCCGTGTCTTGGCTCGTGCCCACCAGGAGCGGGTAAAGGCTGGTTGCGGTCGTGTAGGTGCCCACCGCTTAGACCTCGGTCTGGATTTTGTGTTTTTTGATCAGCTCTTTATGGTCTTTCACGAGCCCCACGAAAGACGAGTAGCCGCCCTTGATCTTGACGACCTTTGAGCCGCGGATCACAAAGCGCGCGCCCTTTTCTTTTTTCTCGGCTGCAGCCTGAGCCTCTTCGTAGCTTTTGGGCTTTGACGCCAGCTTTGCCTGCTTGCGCTGTTCGCGCTCACGATAAAGCTCTGCTTCGCTGAGACGTTGTTCGTGCGTCACTTCGTTCTGCTCGGTCATGCCGATGTCTCCTGATTTTTCTGGATTGGTTTTTTAAAAGGGCGGCGGGATGCCCGAAAGCACCCCGCCCCGCGCGGCTTTTTTGGGTAACGTCTTCGCTTTACCCGATGACGCCTGTGATCAGACAGCCCGAAAGCGACGCAACGACTTGGACCGCGTATTTTTTCGTCACTTCGATCGCTTCCGCTTCGCGCTCATCCACATACCAGCGTTTGACCGCAGGCGTTGCTTTTTGAAAGCAGTAGAGCGACGACGGTGCGAGCGGGCTTGCCGACGCGGGCTTGTAACCAACGAAGGCATGTTTCGGCCAGATGGCCTGAACGCTCGTGGTCTCGCCGCTGACGGGATGGATCACCGTGTTCTCTTGGGCGTCGTACATGCCGTTAGAGATAAGGAGATTATCAACGCCGAAAAGAGCGCCGAGCATTGCTGGGGTGATTTCGCGGCTCGTGTACTTGATGCGCTCGATCACGGCACTATGGTTTTTCGCTGCCACCATGGCGTCGCGCGGCACGATGCCGAAGTTGGGCATAAAGCCCGACTGCTTGATCACCGTGGAAACAGCGGTGTCCATGATGGGCACGGGGTTTGAGGTCGTGGTGTCGGAAGACCACTGACCGGCAGCGCCGAGCGAGATGTTCTGGCTCCACGAGGTCGTGGTGAAAAGCTGTGCCACGTCAAGCTCTTTGCGCAGCGCGAGGGCTTGCGTGAGGTTGCGCGTGTGATCTGCGCGAAGGTCCGACAGGTCGTAGTTGTCCTTGTCGTCGTCGGAGATGTACGCCTTGAGCGCGTGCTTTTTCAGATTGTAGGACGACGTGCTGATTGCAAAGTCGTGCTCACGCGCGATTGCTTTGTTGGCGCGGCGGGTTTCGGGCACCTTCCAGTTACGCTGGTAGACGCGGAAAAGGTTCGTGTCGGTTTTCACCGCCACGGTTGGAGCCACCTGATCAGCAATGAGGCCCTGGACCTCGTAGTTGATCGAGATGTTGGAGAGGAGTACGTCAACATGCGTCGTAGACTTCAAAGGCATCGCGGCAACTCCTTAGCGCAAGCGTTGTGGTTGAACGGAAACAAAGGCGATCGTGCCGGTCAGGTCAACCTTGGGGCCGATCAACATGCCGATGCAACCAACGGGCAGCGAGAGCGTTCCAGCGATCGTGTTACCGATCGTGGCCAGCGGCACACCGCGCCCGCTCGAATCAAAACCAACGAGTCCGCCCGAGGTCACGGTGTCGTTAAAGTAGAGTTTCGCAAGGCCGTTCATCTGGACTGCAGCTTCGTCAGCCGAGGTCTCGGACTCGTCGATCGTCACGCCCAAGGGCATGCGGTAAATGTCTTCAGGATAGGCGACCGTGTTAGCGGTGCCAGAGAGCATCGTCACGACGCGGTAAGCGGCGAGCGAGCCTGCTTGCTTGAAGGATGTAACGAGAGCACCTGACATAGTTTTTTCCCCTTAAAAGAAAGGTCGTGATGTAATTTACGCTTCTTCCGTCAGGCTCTTAGGCGAAAGATCCATGCCGCGCGTGACTTCACGGTAAGCCACGTCCCAGCTCACTTTTTTGTCGAGCGCGTAGGCGTCGATCTGAGCTTTGATCTTGTCGACTTCCGTGACGGGTTTTGCGTCGTCGGCGTCGACCTTTTTCGTGACTTCCTCAAAATTCACCTTGCCCGCTTCCGCAGCGAACTTGATCACGGTTTTCAGCGCCTCTTGGCGGGTCACGTCTTTGCCGTCGAGTGAGTATTTTTCCGCAGCGCCGTCACCCACGAGGGCTTTCACGAGCGGCTCCATGGCTTTCGTGCAGAGTTTCTCGGCCTTGAGCTCCGAGACAAACTTGTCGACGGCTGCGTCTTTGATGGCTTTTTGAGCGGCTACGAGGGCGGCTGCGTTCACGGTGTTTTCGCTTGCGACGGCTGCGAGGTCGGCTTTGTACTTATCAGCCTCAGCTTTTGCGGCGGCGAGGGCAGCCGTGGCTTCGTCGAGTTTGAACTTCAAGACTTCATCGCCTTTCGGCGCTTCAGTTGTCGGCATCGTGTCACCTTCAGTATGTGGAACGGTGGTTTCTTCAAAAAGCATAGCAGAGGGTAGGTCAAAGGCAAAATGTTCGCCCCCAGCGTGCTTGTATTGGGCCATGATGTCGGCGAGCGAGAGCACGGCAGGAAGCTCCGCCCCCAAGAGGGCAACGGCCCCAAGGAGGGATGGATAGGTTTTACCGTCAAGCTCAACGTTGCGGTAAATCTCGCTACTGACCTTGCGGTATGCCTTGCGTTTGATCAGCGCGTAGATCGTTTTGGGAATGTCCACAAAGTCCGCAATGATCTTTGAGCCGGAGCGCCGAATGTTTTCAATCCATCCGGCGCTCGGGAGCCCCTCCTGCGCGAGCAAGGGCTGCTCCTCCGAATGGCCGAGCTTCAGAAAGGGGCGAATCGTGCCTTTCGTGGCCGCGTAGGCCTCGACGATATGGTCAAGGTCTTCGGCGGTGATGGTGCGCCCGTTCCATTTACCCGCAGCAAAGATCTCTACGCCAGGGATGGAGAACAGCTCGGCCTCAGTCCCCATCAGTGTGGGCGTGTGCGTGGTGCTTTTCAGCGGCATCAGCTTTTCCTTTCGCTAAGTGAAACCCGGCGCAAAATGGGCAGTCGTAGACATTCATCGTACCGCCAAAAACTTCCTCGTCCAAACGGGCGACCTCTTCGGCAAGCTCGAGCGTCTCGTGGCGGACCTTGCGCGCGCACGAGCTGAGGAAGGCGAGGCGCCGCTGGCGGTCGGCTTTGATGTCGGTGAGTCTACGTTTTGAGCGGGCCACATCCGTTAAAACCCCTTGCCCTTGTTTTTCTCGATGAAGGCCTGAATGTCTTCGCCGTCGATCTTGCCGTCGGCGTTCCAGTCCTCAAAGCGAGTGATGGGGATGAGCATGGAGCGACAATTAAAATGACCTGGAATAGGCGGCTGCGTGCCTGCGGCAAAAATCTTACCGTGAAGTTCTCGACAATAAACGCTGGTCCGAGAGTCGAGGATACTTGACCACTGATAGGCCGCAACGATCCCCGTGCTTTCAAAATGAGCGACGCGCCCCGCGTTCATAACCTCGGTAAACTTCGTGCGGGCGTAGCGTTCCATTCCGACTTTCGTCAGCTCGTGAATGTCGCGGTGGATCACTCCTGCGACTTCAGAGATGGGCGTGCCGTTTTTAACCGCAGCAACAATCTGTGTGCGCGCGGTCTGAGAAACCTTGTATTCCCAATCGCGAATGTAATCGTCCACCTCATTGGCCACGACGCCTATGAACTCGTCGCTTGGCAGGATCGCGTACTGGTCGCGCGTGATCTCGTCCTGGGCGATCTCGCGCCCCTCTTGGTAGGTATCAAAAATGTGCTTTTTTAAAGCCTCTTTAATCCCGAGCGCCTGAGAGCTGAATGCGGCAGCGTTGCTACCGAATTGCTCTACTATCGAAACGTACCCATCCAACGCGGCCTTGACGAGCGGCGCGGCCTCGGTCCAGAATTTACGGAAGGCACCATCAAGGGCCTTCTCGATGCGCGGGAAGTTGGTTTTCTTATGAAACTCCCCTACCTGCTCATTCTGACCATACTGAGCCTCGCCACGAGACTTTGGGACGGGGGCATTCGCGTCCTCCTCTGCCTTAGAAAACTTTTCGTTTGGCTTATTTCCCGCAGGAACTTTTCCCGCACCGCCTGCCGACCCCGCGATCTTGGCGAGGGCTAGGTCTTTCTCCTCGGCGGCCTTTGCTTCTTTCTCGGCCTTCAGGGCTTCCCACTCCTCCTCGGTCGTCTCCGGAAAGGCAATGCAGCGTTGGAAATAGTTGATTTCCTCTAAACACGGCACATGCCCGGCCTTACTGACAAGCTCAAGCCAAAGCTTTGCGTACTCGCCCGCCTGTTCCTCATTGATGGGAAGTAGGCGCCAGCGCGGCGGCTTTTCGACGTCACCCACGTTCCACTTAAGGATGGGAGCCACGAGGTGCTTATTGACGAGGCCCTCGATCGTGCGACGGCGCTTGTTGATGTGACGCATGAAAAGAAGGATCTGCTCTTTGCCGAGAGCAAAGGATCCGCCTGAGATCATCGGCCCCTGGAATCCCAAAAGGTCGGGCACGTTGAGCGCCCGCCCGATGAACATGTTGAAAAGCTCGATGGCCATCTTATAGGTTTCGCCCACGGGCTGGGCCTGCAAAAACTCGACGGTCAGCCCCTTGGGGATCACCATGGCGGTTGAGGCTTGGAATTTTTTGAGCGTAGTAAAGAGCTTTTGCTTTGTGGCCTCGTCCGCCAGGTTCGTGTCGTAGGTGCCAACGGGGATCGGCGAGGCGGCCTTTTCCATGTAGATGGCGTAGAACTTCACGAGCTGAAGCTTCGTGAACCACGCAAGGTGGGCCACGCGCAAATCAGAGCGCCCGTAGGGGTTTCCAAATTCCTCGTCGTTCACGAAGTGAATGAGCGCGTCGGCGGGGATGTTTTCAAACGTCTTATCAATCCCCTGTTGCTCGTACCTGACCACGTTGCCGAACACGTCCTGGTGAAAGAGCCACGAGACGGGAGCGCGGGTTTTTAGGGCTTTAAGCGCCAGGCCGCCGTCAGGGGTAAGGGTGAACTGTTTCTCAGTGACGGAAAAGCCGAACTGATAGGCCGTCATCATCTCAAAGAGCCGGTCTTCAAGGTTGCAGCAGTCGCGGCGCAGGGCCTTATCAAGCTCGGCGCAAATATCGTCCTGCTCGTCGTCTCCTGGGGTGATCTCCCAGCCGTTGCCCACGATCAGATCCTTTTTGATCTGCATGGCGATGGAGACCTGATCGTCCCGCATCATTTCTTCATAGATCGAGTAGTCGCCGCGCTTACGGTAAAGATCATCCGTATTCCATGGCCCCTGCTGCGGGATCGGGTCAACGGCAGTCTCGCGGCGCGTTTTAAACGGGGCGTCAATCAGGGCGGCGACGGCGTTTTCCTCTTCGGCGGCCATGGCTGGGCGCTGGCTTGGTTTTGCTTTTTCTTCTTTTTCGTCTGTAACGGGCGGCTTCACAGGCATCGGCGGGCCTCGGGTCGTATTTTTTAAATGAGAATGGCTTCGTCAATGTTCTTATAAAGGCGAGTCTTTGGCAAATAGTCGAGGCACACCTTGACGGCCAAGGCGTTAGAGATCACGCGGTCGTCTTTTTTTCCGTCCTCGGCCTCAATCTTTCCTTTGTTTTCGACCAGAGTCAGGCACTCGTCAAACGCTTCACGCTCGGTGATCGAGAACATGCCGGAGTTCACGGCCTCCACAAAGCCGTCGATTAAAAGGGGGCGGGTGATGGTGGTCGTGCGGTGGCCGATCTCCTCGTCAAGCTCGTTGTGTGTCCACATGTTGGGGTAGCGCAGCTCTTTAAGTTTCAGAATCACGGCGTGGCCGTGATTGTTACGTTCCACACAAAGCGTGGGCCAGCGCGGGCCGTGCGCGAAAAGATGGCCCATCTTGTAAAGGTGCGCAGCAAAGTCTTCTGGGTTGATCGTATTTTCGGCCATGACTGCCACTTGGCGACGATCCTCCACGCACCACACGGCAGCCGCCGAGTTATCGCGGCGCACGCCTTCCGCCGGGTCGGCTCCGATCACATAGGTTTTTCCGTGTTCACGATCATAAAAGACCTTGATCGGCCCGACTTCCCGCAGGGGCTCTGGAGCACTGCGACGCCGCTCCATAAGCATGGCAGCATCAAACGGGTTAGAACCCGAGGCGAGGAAGCACCCAACGTCGTCCTCCGGGTATTCCTGGAGGAAGGCGGCAAGACTGTTTTTCTTTTCCTTAATCTTAAAGCGGCGAAAGGCGATCTGGGCGTCACTGATTTTGATGTTGAACTTTGCGAGGGCGTAGGCCGCTAGCTCGGCCTCTTGGTCTGTGCGGTGGAGCGGACCCGTTGGGATCTGATACTCGGCGTGGAAAAACCACGGGTAAAAGAGCCGGTCATACGAATCGTTATTGATCCAGGTGTCGTGAAAGTGATTCAGCCCGTTTGCCGTGGTTTCAAGCGTGACGTTGCCGCCCAGAGGCACAGCGTCAAGCGTTGCGAGAAGCCTGTCCTCGGGGATAAACGCGGCCTCAGACACATGCAGGTCGTGGATCGTGCCGCCCCGCACCTCAAGCGTGGTGTAAATCTTTGAGTTGATCTCGGGAAAGCGCATCTCGTAAAGAGACCCCGTCCCCTCGACCTTTGGCTTTAGTTTTTCGGGAAGGTGGCGAAACGCTGTGCGCACGATATTAAAGATGGACGGCAGCACGTCTGCTTTATGGGCCAGGATGCAGGCGTTTCTATTTTTGCCCCAGATGATTTTATCAAGAAGCCGGATCACCTTAAACGTCGTCACCCCGAACTGCCGGGCTTTTAAGATGGCCTGGCGCACGCTCTCGCGGGCCATCTCGCGATCGAGAATATCCATCTGCACGGCGTTGGGCTTGAGCAGGAGCAGGCGCGAGTTTTTGTCGGTGATCTTATAAAGATTCGACAGCCGCCACGTCGGGTCTTTGAGGTTGTCTAATGATGGGCTCAATCGCCACCACTGCCGCCGCAGTCGTCCATCATTTCTCGTCCTCCATCATCGCGTCCACAAGCTGGGCGTGAAGCGACTTCTCCAAGGTTAATTTCTCCTCGTTCCGATCAGTCCACTTGAAGCGGTTCTTCATAAGAAAAATCAGCGACGTGGCGTTGAAGTTTTTTATTTTTCCCATGATCCCGAGCTTAAAAATCTTTTCATAGTAAAGAAGACTAGCGTCGAGCCCGATTTTTTTTGCCTCGTGAAAATCCGGGTGAGCCTTCGCCCACTCGTAGAGGGTGTCGCGGTGAACCCCGATCAGAGCGGAGAAGGACTCGAAGGAAAGCCCCCCGCTCATGTGGGAAATCAGCTCCTCGCAGTAGCGCGGATCGTAAAGGCTGGGCCGTCCTGCAGAGGCCATGAGTGGGAAGCTCCTTTTCTCTTAGAGAGGGCTGGCACTGAACGTGGGCCAGCGATCGTCGGTTAAACACTTCTGAGACAGCTCTAAGGCCTCACGAATCACGACGTGCATATCCAGGTATCGGTAGGTCCCGAGACGCCCCAGGAACGTAACACCTGACTCCTGATCTGCCCGAGAAACGTATGCCCCGAGGAGAGCTTTATCGCCGGCCAGCCTGAGCGGATAATAGGGCGTGTCGTCAGGCCCAGCCGCGTGGCTTCTCTCCCGAAAACAGACCGTCGCGTCGTGGATTTCCCACGGGGTGAAGTGTTTATGCTCGGCGATGCGGGTGAAGGGGACTGACTCCTCGCAATAGTTTACGACGGGATTTCCCTGGAAGTCTCCCTGCGCGTCGATGCGCTCGAAGGAAAGGCTCCGATACTGGAGGCGTCCCAGCTCGTAGCCGAAGAAGGCGTCGAGCGGTCCCGTCCAGAAAACGTGGTCAAACTCACGGCGATCTGCCGGGTAGAACTTCTCGGAAAGCCTGACCGTCACGGCGGGATGATCCAGGATCTTTTCTACGAGCGCCGTGTAGCCTTCCTCTGGAATGCCCTGGAAGGGGCTGGCGTAATAGTTATCGTCGTAGTTGAAGCGCACGGGCAGGCGCTTAAGGATCGACGCGGGAAGCTGGCTCGGCTCCACGCCCCACTGCTTTTTCGTGTAACCGTAAAAGAAATTCTCGTAAAGCTCGCGTCCGAGAAAGCGGAGGGCCTGGGCCTCGAAGGTCTGCGGGTCCTTTATCGACTTATTACCGACGCGCTCCAAGAACTCCCGCGCCCGGTCTGGGGTCATCGTGAGGTTGAAAAACTGATTGATCGTCAGAAGATTTATCGGGAGAGAAAACACGCCGCGCCGCGTGACGGCCTTTACCCGGTTCGTAAAGGGGTGAAACCGCGCGAAGCGGTTTACGTACTCCCAGACCTCGGGCCTGTCGGTGTGAAAAATGTGGGGCCCGTAGTGGTGCAGCATGATCCCCGTAGCCTGGTCGCGCGAGGTGTGGCAGTTCCCGGCTACGTGCTCGCGCTCCTCCACGACCGTTACCCGGAATCGACAGCTCTCGGCCAACTGCCTGGCCAGGACCGCGCCGGAAAAGCCAGCGCCGACGACGGCGACGTGTCTGGTCATGTTTTTTTCCACTTCTCCGAGAGGATCATCGGCACCGTATTTTTCCACGACACCATGTGGTGGATCCGAGATCCGGACTGGCCGCGCAGAATACCGACCTTCACGGAGGAGGGGCAGGCGAGGACTGAGTAAAAAGTCTTAACGTAGGTCCCGCTCTTTGCGTACATCTCCGACATACCGCCTGCGGTGGCCTGCGTCATAAGTTGGACGAGGCTGGTTTGGTTTGCGGTGAAGAAAAGTTTTCCCCTTCCCCCGTGCAGAAGGTAGGTCGTCACGTCGTCGTTCATCCGCATAGAAAAAGAGAAGCGCCGATCAGTTCGGCAGAACCAGGAGTTCATGCACTTGCGGGTAAGCATGGGCCGTTGAGCCATCTGATTTCCCGACCCACCGATAAAGTCTCCGCCCTGAGTCATCGCGATCGAGGACGTAGGCGTTTCGTCAAGAAAATCGAGGAAGGCATTAAAGACTCGATCAAGATCACTCCCCGACATCATTCGATAGCGGTAGTCCATTTTATCGTCGAACCGAAACTGAAAATTCGTGTAGTCGTCGTCGAGTTGGACGAAGTGGGTGAGGCCAAGCTCGGCCGCAATATCAAAGCAGGCGTTACGGGCAAACATGGCGGTACCGAGTCCGGGAAGGTTATCGCCCTTGTCGATCGTCTTAGCCACCTCCTCTTTATCGAAAACGTAAACCTCGTCCCCGTACTGCTCGACGTAGTTGTTTAGCGTCTTGTCCAGGTTGTCGACGACCAGGACGATTCGCCCCGAGTAGCCTGACCGTCTCAGCGTATTGTAGGTCACGCAGTTATCGGGACGACCGTGCGTGAGGATAAACGCGGCAAACTCTCGCTTCATATTTCACCGCCGTAGGTCGCGGCGAGTTCTTTTGACATCCTCACGAAGCCGTTTTCAATGGCCTTCTGAAAGTCGATGATCACCAGGGCGGAGGCTTCCATTAGCTCCTGGAGGGGCGCGTCAGCGTGGGCGTAGAACTCCGCGATCTGTTGGTAATTGAACACCGTGTGACGATAGGCGGCCATGCGTAGGAAGTTCTTCACGCCCTCCGGGACGCTTTCTCCTGTCTCCTCGATCTGCTGGATGAGTCCTACTGTCTTTGCGGTATCGTAAAGATCAGAAACGGCAGGCCGCTCGCCGGTGGGCTCGTAGACGGGGGCTTGGATTTTCATGTTGTAGAGGCCCTCGCCTTCTCCCCCTTCGCCGCCTGTGCCCTCACCCCCGCCCGAGTCAAGCTCGGCCAGAAGTTTCTTCAGGTCTTCGTCGTCGAAGCCGATCGCGTCGAGATCAAACTCCTCGGCCTCTAAGGAGCGAAGCAGGGCGGAAAGATTCTCCCCGTCCCACTCAGCGAGCTCCGACGTGCGGTTGTCGGCGATCCCGTAGGCCGTCAGCTCTAGGCCAGAGAGGGAAGTTCGCACGACCTTGATCTCTTTCCATCCGAGTTCCCGCGCTGCGGTCAGGGTGCCGTTGCCCTTTACCACCACGTTGCTGGGGCCGACCACGATCGGGGTTTGCTGGCCGAACTTCGCGAGACTCCCCTTTATGGCCTCAAGGTTTTTGGTGCCGTGTTTCCGGGCGTTCGCAGGGTCGAGCACGAGCGTGCCGATCGCGACGAGTTCAATATTCATAGAAAGATTTTTCCTGGTTTTAAAGGTGGTGTTTAAAAACCAGGATAATGAAAACTAACGAAGTGCGCAAACTCAGTCGCGCCGGAACGTGCAGGTAAGACTTCCCACCTGCCCGGACGTGCCGCTTTTTACAGTCGGAAAATCTTTCGCAAAGCGTCCGCGCTGTTCGATCTTTCCTTCGAGTTGATTGCCGTCGTCTTTGAGGATGATGGCCCCCACTTGCTCGCCGTCAATGGCAACGTTGACGATGGTGCCCACGTCTTGGCCCTCGCCTTTGTTGATTTGCCACTTGGCGCGAAACTTCCCGGGCTCAATTCTAATTTCTGCTTGGCGGTTTCCCGTCCCAACGGCGCGGCAGCGAAAGCGGTCGTCTTTTGAGAGGGCGGGAGTCGACAAAAGTGTAAAGGCGCAAAGCGGGGCGAAACGGATCAGAAAGCGCATGGCAATTCTCCTTTTTTATTCTCTCCAAATTATAAAGGAGATCCTGGCGACGGGACGACTTTAGAACTGACTGGACGCCCAATTTATTAAAAAGTTTTAAAAAAGACTTTACAGCCATTATCAGCATGTTAATGAACCCGACTTATCCACAGGCGGGGGTCATCTTGACGGTCTCAGGCTTTGAGTTTCTCGACGATGCCGTGGCCTTGGCCGTCACTGCCGGACGCCCTCAGTACGTCGGCTATAACATGGACCTTACCTGGGGGCTTCTGTGTGGCCCTCCTGCCACCGATCGCACCCATTGGAAGGCCGAGCCAGACGGGAGCCTTTGGCTTCACGAGGCGGCTGTTTTGCCCTCTGGCGTGGCCTTTGCCTACGAGCTGATCTTCCCCCCTGACAAACCTCTGACACCTGTCAAGGGCTTGGACAGTGGGCAGTGGGTCGGCTTCAAGGAATCTTGAGGGGTTGAGTGGTCCGCCATTGTGGTCCGCCTCTTGTATATAGAACAGTAGTCCAGGACGGACGAAACGACGGGCAGGGAAGCCCCTACTCTTTTAAGGAACTTCCCATGCAAGACTTTCAATCAGCCGCCGAGATCACCCTTCAGCGTTACCTAAGGACCCTCCGCCTTGAGATCAATAGTCGTTACCTCACGAGTGAAATGACCCCGATCGAGACCGACGCCGATGGTTGGTTGACCACCTGGAACGGCGAAGAGTTTTTGTGCATGCCGTTTTTTGACGAGACGGATGGCCTTTCAGTTTGTCACGCCGACTCCGGTGACTTTACCGAAACCAAGTGGGTTTTGACCGGCAACCTTCAGGACGACGCAGCCTCCTTTGCTCAAAACGTGATCGCAGCGGCCCGTTTCCTCACTGGCAAGGTGGGGTAACCCATGAAAGGCCTCACGTTTCTTCCTGCCGTTGGAGCCTACGGGCTCACACGGGACAACTTTTTGAGGATGGTTGGCCAAAGCGTGGAGGAACAGGGCGACGAGCCTTTCTCCGCAGACGGGCTATTTTACACGCTGGCCGGGTTTTACGACTCGTGGGTCATCCTTGACTGCTGGCAGGCCGAGGAGATTGCAGACCTGTTTTTCCGTCCCGAGCTTGAAAAGGCCCGCAAGGTAGGGGACCACACGCGGGTTGCCCAGCTTGAGGCGTGGCTGGATGATCTCACGGCTTGACAGGTGTCAAAGGCTTAGACACTCCTGAAAGCCTTGCCCCCCAACGATTCCAATGACCTAGCCACCACGTCAAGGTGGTCTAGCTCTTGTATATAGAACAGTGTTCCAGGACGGA
>CAZFPB010000018.1:0-21506 GCA_964520985.1 uncultured Pseudobdellovibrionaceae bacterium | reverse complement strand
AGCCGGAGTTGGACTCGAACTTATAGCTTACCCTAATGGAACGCTCTTTGAGATACGGGACGCAGTAAGTATTACACCTGGTACCTGTGTCAACTGTATCATGACCGTCGGACCTGGTGGAAGGATCATGGCTTTCGCCTCTGGTGAGACTGTCATTAGTGGTAACCAGACCGTATGGAAGGATGCTATACTAAGAGCGGAAAACTCTGCCCTTATTATGGACGAGAACTGTACCATCGTTAACCTCGGACCCACTGTGCTCGCTGATGTGGTAGTCGCTGACCTAAGCTCCACGCAAACGAGGCTCACGGACGTTAGTCGTACTGGAGAGTGTCTCAACCTAAAGCTCATCTACCCGAGCCAAGGTGAGACCCTACATGCTAATGGCACTGGCTATAACTGTGGCACTATAACTGTGGATAGTAACCCCTCTCTACTACCTACCTGGACACCGAGTGGCTCTCTTATCTTAGAGAGACCTATGCCTAGTAGCGCGTCTAGTGGTATGGGTTATACTAGTGTGGTGTCCACGACACTACATAGTATAGCCAGCACCTGGCTATACGCACCTACTATCCAAGCTCGGGCCTACTCTAACCATGAGCTATACTTTGAGTTTAAGGAACTCTCAACTGGTATAGCCTCCGGAGCTACCATGACATTCACATGGACTGTGGAGGAGTGGCAGATAGGAGTACAACAAGATATTAGTTCTTAAGTGGGTAGAAATGACTTTTGTATTAAACATCCCAATTATATGGATCACCTGGATTACGTGCTGGAGTGGCAGCAGCGGTATTTCTCCAGCCCAAGACTCGTCCACGTACACGATCACCGGCATCACTTGCTGGAATCGCAGCTAACTCTGCAGGAGTCTATATTTAGTGACATAGTAACTAAAGGAAATCTCAAAGTACCGCTCTATAACTTCCAGGTACCACATAGTTGAACAATGTGTCAGACTCTGAAGAGTCTGATACAGGATCAGTGACATCCACCGGATCAGGGTCAGCAGCAAGGGCTGCCATACGAGCAGCAAAGTCATCCGTGATCCTCATGCTGCTTGTTGGTGGCTGTGGGGGACGTAGCGGAAGTCGAGAGATCAGAACAGGACGGGCATCACCGAGTGGTCCCCCACCAATGATATCCACTGGCAACGTGGAACGAATAGGTGCGTCGATGACCACCACAGGAGGAGGCGGTGGCGCGCGCGCCCTTCTGATTGACGATGAACGAGGCGGAGGTGGTGGCCTGACACGAGGACTGACCGGATCTCGTGCTGGAACCGGTGGTGGGCTGCGCGGAGGTACCGCAGGAGGAGGTCCCCTAGCCCTAGGTGAAGCCGGGCGTGAGACCGCGCGCCTAGGTGGGGGTGGGGGAGGAGGTCGACGATGAGGGGGGGGTACAGCAATCGGCTGTACCACTACGACAGGCCTTGGAGTGGCTCGCTTGGTTTGCTTATGAATCACCTTCTTGAGCTGTAAAAGTTGCTTACGAGGAGCACCGGCTGCCACCAGCGCTTTCACGATGTCGCTTCGTCCCTTGCGTGTTCTCTCCGCAGTGACTGCGCCGGCCAATGTTAAGGGTCCGCCAGCGGGTTTGCGTTTCCGGGGTGGCATCCGGGCGGCGGCTAAAGGAAAAGTGACAAAAAAATACAAGTCATTTGCATTTCGGCCTCGCCCATGGAGCGGCCGCCGGCGCACAACAGAGACAACAGGGAGAAGAGCTTGTTGGCCGCAGCAGCACCGGCGCTCATTAGAGCCAACACACTTCAGGAGGCAGAAGACAGTGTGATATTCAATGAGCGCAAGATCTATCAGAAGAAGGAGGAAATCAAACGCCTACGTGAATTACGGGACAAGTACGACGTTGGAGGACAAAACTTTTTGGCAGCGTCCAACAAGTTGAAGGATGCAGAGATGCTGCTGAGCCATTTGGAAGAAAACATTGACAATCTACAAGACCGGATCAAGGACCTTAGAACTGCACAACGTATTGCTGTTGGTCACCAGAGGCCTCGGAACCGTGATGAGCGACCAGTGGTATCAGACAGCGACGTGCCAGACAATAGGCCTCCTTCGGTGCACTCGAGTATGGATCACGTACCTCACGAAGCACCCGCTGCTTTAGGTTCTGTGCGAAGCCTAACGCCTCCACCGGAACGACAGGAGCCTGCCCAGTTGGATCCGGACCCTGATTCACCGCCGGAAGTGAAGTTTGAGCCTCGCCCAGAGTTTCCAGGACCAGAGCTATATGCTGCTGCTGGTGAACTGGCGGGTCAAGCTGTTGGTGGAGCCATGGCCGCAGGCAGATACTTGCTTGGCGGTGCTGCTGCAGCTGCGCGAGCTGCGGGTGAGCTTGCGGTGAAGAAGAAACGCGAATATGATGAGGCTCGTGCTGCAAAGCGTGCCCGTGACGAAGCTGATGCGGTAAAGCGAAGGGCGGAGGCAGCACTGGAAGCTGAGGTGCGCGCAAAGGCAGAGGAGGAGCGTCGTGCACTGCAGGCTGAACATGATCGTCAACTGGAGGAAGAAAGGAGAGCACGAGTTTGGCAAGAGGCAGAAGAACGTGAACGGCTCTTTCGCCAGGAACAGGCAGCAGCGGCATTAAGACATCAAGATCACTTGCGACGCAGAGGTGAAGCAGTTCAACGTGAAGCTCACCAAGCGCTCCTTGCTGCGCAGGAGGAAATGCATCGACGAGCGGAGCAAGAACGTATTGAGGAGGATCTAGAAGCCGAGGAACATCGTCAAGTGGAGAGGATCGCACGAGAGTCTGCACTTCAATTTGCACAAGAAGAGGCGGCACGTGAGCAACAAGCGATCGCCGAGCAGAAACGTCAAGAGGATGAGATGATGAATAGGCTTGCACGAGAACAGGCCGAGGCATTAGCACGAGTGGCACGAGCAAGGGACGAGGCGCCTATCATTGCGGCCGATCCGGTCGCACATGTTTCAGCTGGATCGCTACCTCACGATCCATCCGATGACGATGACATGCAGCCATCAGCTGGTCACTCACTAGCTGGCGCAGCAAGACCAGCTACCTTGTCAAGAGGTAGCAGCGCACATAGCAGTGCTGGTGCACCTCCGCCTCTGCCTCCACGTCCAGAGTATAAGGGTCGCGCGCGTATCGAACCGCTTGATTTCGGCGACATGGCACCTATCCCTACTGTCCCTGGCGGTGTACTTCCACATGATCCGGAGGACGCGGCTGCAACGCTTGTTGACATGTCTCAACCGCCCTCGGTACATAGGAGTCGCAAGAGGGAGTCACAAAAACGCCCACGCAACCTTCACCTTCCTGTGGATGTTGCTCCAGTTCCACCACCAAGACCTCCACCACGCTCACCCGATGTAATTTACGCCAGTATGCCCCCGCCGCCACGCTCACCAGAGCTGGAGACAGAACCCATTGAACGGCGAAAATTGACGCGCAAGAAGGGCAGAACTGGTGGAGGAGGAGGAGGAGGAGGCGCACAAATCATCCCCATGCGAGACCCCGAGGAGGCCCAGAGGGAAATCAGAGCGGAGGTTCAAAAGATCGTGGATGAACGTGCAGAGGAGAAGCGTGTTAGAAAGGCATCGACAAAGGCCAAGGCGGCGGCAAAGAAGACCGTGGTGATCAATGTTCCTGCACCTGTACAAGAACAACCAACGCAACTAGTTCCGGTACCGGTGGCAGCGCCTGTGTTAACGGCGTCAGTTCCACCAGTGGAATATCATCCACTTCCGCCTGGCTGGGGTCAGCCCTCATATTCCCCCTACCGTCAACTCATGCAACAACACGCAATGGCGCTACCACATGATCCTGATGAACCGGATCGCACACATCCTCGCATGATGCAGCAAACGATGTATTGGTAAAGGGCGGGAAACCACCAACGTTTTTCGTCAACTAAAGTCAAGTCCCGAAATTTCGCTCGTCACTTTCACTCCGCCTTCGTCGCGTGTGCCACTCGTCTGACTTTGAATTTCAGGCGCGGCACTTTACCCGCGCCAATTCATGAGTTACAACAACCCAGTCGACTTTGAGCTTAAGGATCAGTCTGCGGAGCAGAAGCACTTTGGTCTAACACCAGAGCAGTATACCTCAAGTGGCATCTGGGCACGTGGTTGCAAATCAGAAGCCGAGGTACAAGGGCTGCGCGAGAAGATCGAACGCCAGAAGAAGGAAGAAGAACACCGCCGTGAACTACACCGTCAACGTCTAGCCGGAGCCAAGCGTCAAGATGCCAAAGCGAACGGAAAGTCGTCAGGATATGTACGACCTGCACAACGCCCGGATGACAGGGGGGCGTCTCGATCACCCGAAGTTCATCCAGCTGCCGCTGGGCTATCAAAGTCTGGAGGCAGGGACGATTTTGCGGAACAACGCGATCCCCAAGCTCGGGCACCAGGACGCGCTGGACCAGGAGATGGGTATTCTCGCAATGATTACGCAGCCGGAGGAGTTCCATCCAGTCAGGTACAGCGATCAGTTCGCTACTGAGGAGACGTGCGTCAAAGGCCTCAAGCAACGCGAGCAAGTCTCATGGCAGGAGCAGCCGCCCGACGAGGAGATGAACAATCTCCGTCCTACGGAGATGTTCATCGTCAGTTGGCGCGGTGTCGGCTCTGTTTGGCGTCGTTATGCTATCCACGATCCAAACCCGGAGAACCTCACCATGGTCTATCAGCTGCGCGACAGTGAAGCACCCAGCCTGACGCGCATCTGGCCTGATGGTAATGGCGGCGACCTCAACTTTAACATTGCCGTTGCCATTAACCCTTATCAACCTCATGGTCCGGTGATGGTTTGCGGCCGCACACTTGGAGGCATCGGCGGCCGTTACCTGGGCTGCTCATGGATGTGGCTCGACGGCGTACCGAATCCCAGTGGCGGCATGAACTCGGTGATTCGCATCGTCTTCCAGACTCCTGCTCAGATCGTTAACGGCGGAAATTTCAAGATTGTGCGCTTCAATGGCGGTGTGCCACAGGATGTACAACAGATTCAATTCGCCGCGGGTGACACTGGCATCGTCACCACCAACCTGCCCGTGTCGGACTACTACACCATCATCTACGGCGAGGATCAGCACGTCGCCGCCGTAATGCCCGATCCCATCCCCATGAACTTTGGTGAAGGTAGCGCCGGCATGATCGTGACGTTCGAGTGTCAATGTTCCGTACTCCGTCACTTGCCCGTAGAGCAGGCCTACCCCAACATCAGCCAACTGGGCAGCATGTGCACTCGAGCGGCTTCCTTGCGTCTCACAGAGATGGCGGCACCATTGAACGTACAGGGCGAATGTGCAGTGGTACGGCTCCGCTATCCTTGAGAACTGTTAGTGTATAACGTGCACTCCGGTGTAATAATTGGAAGGGGGGTGCCACCTTTCCCGTTCACTGCCTATCGTTGCTACGAGTAATGTGTTGAGGTTTCTGTTGTGAAACTGACCGTACCTTAAGGCCAATGTCCGTGAACTTCGTACCTGGTGGGACATGTACAACACTGGTCAAGGAAGTGCCAATTCGGTCTTCAAGCAAGTGGTGAACTACAGGAACAGCTACCTGGGTCCACTCTTGCTTGGTGGTTATGCTTATCACTTGCCCAGAAACTTTAGCGAGTATGCCTACGTTCCGTGCACCAATTTTGATCTCAAAACTGGTGCACTGGTGGATGTATGGTTTGACATGATGGACAACTCGATCGTGAACGTCTATTCTGCTCGTTCCATTAATACTGGTGAGAACAATGGAATGGTACGTAGGTCCCTGATTTGGGATGTGGCCAGAAATCCATCAGCAGAGTGAGATAGATATGGGGAAACAGGAGGTTATCACTAACTCGTACTTTTCTCTACAGACCGGTCAAGGATGTGACTGCTGGGCAACGATCGCAACTCACATGGACTGGACCACGGACAACAAGTGGCCCACATCAGACTTTGTCGATGTCGCTGTGGAGACTTGGACCGATGCCTTCCAGCATCTTCGCTTTGTCCCTCGTAACATGTCCAACAAGTATCACGCCAAGGAACTCTTTGCCTCGCTCTTCCGCAAGGGTCAACTCGTCAAGCGCTACCTCGAGCCCTTCATCCGCGTCGCTGGCCGTGGCATCGCCGAGAAGCTCGCAGGAGAGTCGCCTCTCGCTGCTCGTGGAGTCAAGCTCCTACAAGATGCTTATGGCATCGGTAGTGAGATTGCTGGTCGTCTTCAAGGAGGTGGAATGTAATGGGTTACCCCGTTACCAATATCTTATTGTCATAATCAATACAATAACAAATAGCGCTATGCCTAAAATTGCCGTAAACACCACGATAAAGCAGAGTGGGATCTGCTCGCAGAGAAGCTCTTGTTGATCATAACCACGTCCAAGTTCTTCGTCAAAGGTGACATACTTTTGGCGCCAAATTGGTGTCAGTTCCGTCATTTGTTCGGCCTCCTGGACCACGATGCAACAGCTCCGTCTTGTCGTGGCGGCGCTCATGCTGCTCTTGCCGCTATGCCTTGCTGCAAATAGTACCTTTGTAAGCACGGCGGTTCTTTTTATTAGACCAATGACGAGTAACTCAAAGTTGGAACTTGATGGTACCACGAAACTCATCATGGACCTTGAAGGTGGTCTCTTTTACCTTGAGGCTACTACCTATTATTCTTCTCCAAGCTTTACTGGTATGCTACCTACAGCTCATGCTAATGGAGACCTTTCCTTTACGGAGAAAGGAGAGATCCTCTTCTCCTATCGAGGAAAAGGTGGCATCTATTGTATTGAAGCTCCTCCACCTTCTGGTGGACCAAGCCTTTGTCCTTATCTACAACAACTTACCAATGGACCTTTTGTATTTGGAAGCTTCCCTGCTACTTCGACTACTACCATTACTACCCTCATTATAGAGGCTAGTACCACTTATGTGGACCCTTTAACTCAGTTACCTATGAATTTCCTTGGTGCCTCTCAACCTATTACTTGGGCTTGCTCTGGCTCCTGTGCTAGCCTTCTTCCCTACGTCCCTCCGGCACCCATCCCCGCAGGATCTGTACGTCGCAACAACCCACTCATCAAATGTGTCTCCCACTGTTATAACTTTTGGCGCACCAAAGACACTTGTGTTAAGTATTGTAAGAGCTGGCTAGACGAGATCTAACTGTAATAAACAGAACGTCACCACCAATACTCTCATCGTCGAGGGTGACACATACTTTGAAGGAGACGTCTACTATCACTCGGAGGGGCCGCTCGACTTGGGGAGCCTAGAGTATGTGCGTATATACGTGGGCGTTATGGTGACGGCAACCGAATACTCCACCGTGCAAATAGGACCCGGTACAATTAGTCCCCCACCATTTACCACCTGCAATGCTTCCGACCTATCCACTTGTGCCAACTGGCAGACAGTGAGCATAGGGCAGACTGCTGGCACGAACAATACTGGTTATGGTGTCATTAATATCGGGCCTCTATCGGGAAGAGCAAACGCTGCCATGGACGCCGTGAACATAGGACGAGAGGCCGGAGAGCAAAATGCTGGAGTGAATAGTGTCAATATTGCACTGAGAGCTGGAGAAAGCAGTACCGGACCAGATTCTATTAATATCGGGAGACAAGCTGGACAGTACAACAGCGGAACACGATCAATAAGTATTGGCTACGTCGCTGGACAAAACAACACCGGAATGCATTGCGCACACATCGGACAGCAAGCAGGACAGACAAACACCTATGACTACTGCTATACTCATGGCCTCCAATCTTCGTGTAATGGACCGAATCAGTTTACCATAGGATCGTCATTGTTTCCCATGAGCATTCGCACACCATCGAACTCCGTTACCTGGTGCATGGGTGCCAGTTCAGATACATGCCAAAGTCGCGGAGCTGCAAACCGCTGGACCGGTCCCGCTGGAGTGGACTGGTACACTGACGCTGGACACTTTTGCGGTGGTCCTGGATGTGCCGCGATGAGCGCCACCAACGTCGGTATCTACGACTCGGCCATCCGAGTGGTTCGCGCCTTCACCCCTGGCACTGGAATCTCTGGCTCTATAACGGACGGCGTACTAACAGTATCAGCCTCTGGTGGCTCTGGTACTGTAACCTCTGTCAACGGAACTACCGACCAAATCTGTGTGGCTACTGGAACTACTACGCCTGTACTGTCTATCTGTCCAGCCTTTTCTTGGTCAGGTACTACTTATGCCGCGTCTACTTCTACTAGCTGGGGTTCCTCTTCTAGCTCTGGACCCGATGGAACTCAAGTCTACCTCTTACCCGACAATGGAAAACTAAGCTGGACGGATAATGTAAACTTTGGTGTGGAGGCTACGGTAACGGTGAAAAGACAACTCTCTGGAACGGATGGAGAGATAGAGATACTAGCCAGTGGACTAAGTGGAGAGCGTACCTCATTGGAGGTACGTCCTTCAGGAGCCGCACTTCAATGGCAATCTATCCCTGGAACAAGTACCACGGCAGAACCAAATGTGCGCACTGCGGTCACAGTAAGCGACGGCCAGTTACAACTAGTATGTAACGATGGAGGCGCTGGAGACGATGGTATCGTTACTCTAACGCCCGATGAGCTTACCTCGTCTGTACCGATCTATGCACCGCTCCGAGTGAGCACACCGCTTGGCTCTACGCCGTCACTCACAGGCTTTACGTCTGTCGCTGGAACCGGTCCGGGCTCCTCCACCTGCGTCGGAACACGCGAGGTGATGACCTGCGTCTTTACCACTGGCACTTCGCCCGCCGATCCTGGAGGTAACCAAGGCACGCTCCTCGTCAAGGTAACTGGTCTCGGTCCCTACCCGAATCGCGTGATCTGCAGTCTCGCACCAACCACCCCCCAGGACGGCATCTACGTCTATCCACTTCAAAACACTGGCAGCAGCACAGAGATTGAGATACGTGCTGCCACCACTATCCCTGGAACGACACTGGCAGCGTCCACGGCGTTTGGCTTTACTCTTCTATGTTCAGGCTATTAAATTTTCAGAAAATGAAAGCTTTTACAAACGAGCACGATAATGTGGAACCAAAGCTGGCATCTTGGGCTCGTCTGATACATCATCATCATCATCACACAACTGTGGAACAGGAGGCATGATTACAGGTATGATGGGCTTATCTGACGGACGATAGTTGGTGACTTGATCAAAGGTTGACGCAGCACTTGCAGTAACCGAAGCACAATAAAACTGCCACCAGGTGCTGGCTTCGGCGGGTGTGTTGGGAACGACATAGGCGTGCCATTTCCAGTTGCGTGTACGGATCGGCTGCTGCTGCTGAGGCTGGGCCATAGGAAAAATGAAAGTTTTATTCCGGTTGTGCCATCCAGTCAATCACCTTAAAGTCGGGAAGCCGCGCTGCGGTTGTGCCTCGGTGTCTAAACGAGTCGCTATAGGTTGTCGCTGTCCAGTCCTTTGGAATACTTGTCGCTTCCTGTACCATGGCGTCGAACATCAGCCACCTTAAGAAGCGGCCTCCATCGCGCTTCTCGAGCTGATCGGCGACCCAGATTGCCGCAGGGATGAGGTCTCTTCTTCCCTTGTGTCTTATCTCCCGGTCATAATAGAGGAGCATTTCTCTAAAGACCTTGCATTGCGCACAGTGCTTTCCTTGGGCAACGAGGTTGTATGTTTTCTTTCGTGCGCTCCACCCATCGCCCAGCAGTGCGAGCAACTCGTCTATTTCACAGGAGGTGCAGAGGCCTGCCATTATGGATGTAACATACAAATGTGTACATCGCGCGACATAAATGTTGTCGCGAGACTTGCAGGCGCAAATGATCTATTGGTCCGCCCGGGCCGTCACTTTCCGGCGACCCGCCCATGGCAGCTGCTGTTGCCTGCTCACTCTTTCCTCCTCTCCGCCTCATGCTAGATGAAGACTCTGGTGAGGGAAGCCTTCCGCCGCCGATGCGGCTTCACATCGATGAAGATGCGCTATTCTCGGATGAAGACTCTACCGCTTCCGTTCCCTTATCTACAACCTCTACTACTTCTACCATCTTGATCTGTAATGAGGAGATGGAAGATAGCGATATTCTCGCACCCACCGCTCCCATCGATCTTACTCATGAGCGGAGCGGACTCGACACAAGGACCTTGGTGATCCTTGAGGAAGAACTACAAGACTACCATGACCCTAGGGAGGATGAACGCTTCATGAAGAAGGTTCTCGCTATGGACGTTAGGCCTTACCCACAGTATTCAACTCAAGTGGAGCGTCCCTCGTCTCAATCCTCCTCACGGAGACCTACTGATCACGTTATCGCACCAGAGGGACACTCTATGGTGCTGGTGGGGCTCTTCAAACTGGGCGGCGCCGGTTTGATCAAGGATGCACCGCAAGTGGACATGCCACCGGATGGACCAGGGAGGTGTCTACGCGATGGCTATCACTTCCTCGCCCAAGGTGGTCACACTCCAGGTGACATAAGGAGCTTCTATGAAACCACAGAGCACATCGGACGCTACCTCATATTACGCGGCTTCCCTATCATCAACAAGTCAGGCTCGGGTTCAGGCACGCTTGTATTTCGCATCAGCAAGGACCGGGTCGCAAAGGTGTCTCGCTACGATCGCGCGGTGGATCATGTCAAGTGGGAGAGGCATCGGAGAGAGCGTAACCTTGACGTGCTTCTCTCGCGCGCCTATCCCCAGTGCTTTGCCAAGACCACCTACCACTGGGTGACTCCTCAAGAGGACGCTTTGCTCGAGTTTCGACACGAGGTCTACATCCAGGAGCTACTAAACCCTCTACTCAAGAAACCTGATGCAGTGGATTGGTTCATGCGCTACCCCAACGGCAACGAGATCCATCAGATGATCGATCAGAATCGCGGCACCAAGTTTAATCAATGGGGCTTTACCTTAGATGGAAGATTAGTATGTTATGATTATCAGTAAAAAAACTTGTCATTTTCCCCATGAGCCTACCCACGTGTGCCTACCTCTATTGTGATCAACCACTTATTTATGGTAAAGTCCCATGGCTATCGTTACATTACAAGGACAAACAACGACCACTCCGTTATGTGTGCAGCACCGACTGTATGAGGAAGCTAGCCAAGATACATGAAGACCACTCGCGTTTTTCTGGACCTGTAATTGAATATAAAGTAACGTTACCTCTGTAAGTTTACTGGTTTACATCCTTTCGTTTTCCCTTCCATTGAAGAGACTTTGAAACCACCACCAGCTCATTACCAATATTCTTATCCAAAATCATATACAGTGCCGTGAAGCGGCAACGAGTAGTGAACTCGACTATGTCAGGCACAAATATCTTCATACGATGTAGTTGAGCCTGCCATTGTTCACGCGCAACCTGATAGTTTTTACCATTCTGTTGGTATCTCCTTTCATAAATGACATGTTCTTCTTGCTTTTCGATATGAACAAACTTGTGACAGACGTTCTCGAGGAGGTCTGTGTGAAGAAGATCAAAGTAATAGACTAGAGGCGTGGACATTGGGGTGGCACTAATTAGGCGACTGTCGGGTCGCTGTCGCTTTTTTAATTGTACCCCACTACTGATGCAACGCCTCCTCTTACTCATGCTCCTGTGCGTCGGCCTCTGTCTTGCTTTGAACCCTGTGAAATGTAAGAAGTGTGAAGAAGAAGGAAGGAAGAGCACCGTCACCGGAGGTGGAGGCACGAGTACAATGATGGCTTGCCATAGTTACTATGACGAGGACGGCAACCATGTGCGGAACCCATGTAACACCTGTACTGTGAGCTTTCGTTGTAGTAACGGTCATTCATGGAGTGAAAGTTACAAATGTTAAAGCAACTTCATTGTTCCTTTGCTTTGTCTTTTTTCTTCCCTCTTCCTTTCAAGGTCATCCATCTCCTTGATCCTCTTATTAGCTTCCTCCGTGGTTGATGATACACATTGAATTGCAGTAATCCTCCTCTTTCTCTTTCCACTTGGATTAGGACAGGTATATCCAGGTGATAGCCATTCCACTGCTGCCAAAGTATTGATTGGAGAATACATGTGCTCAAGAAGAAAATGATAATGATTTCTTCTAGTATCATCACGATGCCATCCTCCTCCAAGCAAGTAACAGGCGAGCTTATTGTGTAGATCAATAGGTAGTAGCCTTAGATAGCCGGCCGCACAGTCTGCGTGCGCCATTAGAGGCTTTGAAAAATAAAAACAAGTCACGAGCCAAAGTTTAACTTACCGCCGCCGGGACTGCGCCGCATGGCTCGCACAAAACAGTCTGCCCGCAAGTCAATTGGTGGTAAAGCTCCACGTAAACAAGTAGCTCCAAGAAGAAAGGTAAAGACCGCCCGAAAGTCCTCCACCCCTCGAATCAAGAAACCTCATCACTTTAAACCTGGAACTGTTGCTCTCCGAGAGATCCGTCGCTACCAAAAAAGCTCAGAATTGCTCATCCGCAAGCTCCCCTTTCAACGTCTCGTGCGGGAGATTGGTCAAGACGCAAAGACCGATCTACGCTTTCAGTCTGCCGCGCTTGCTGCATTACAAGAGTCTGCAGAGGCCTACCTCGTTGGTCTCTTTGAAGACACCAACCTCTGTGCTATTCATGCGAGGCGTGTCACCATCCAGCCCAGGGACATGCAACTAGCACGTCGTATTCGTGGTGAGACTGACCTTTATGTACCTCCACCAAGGAGGGTGTAATACAACACGTTACTCATCAGGAGGAAACTCTAGCACCAGGTCCCGTGACTCTGGGTCACGTATCCAGCAGTTAACACATTGCCTCACCACTTTGTAGTGGTTACCGTTGCGAGTGGCTGGTGTCACCGCTCTATTTACGATGACCGTAGCATAGGCTGTCCAGTTCGGGAGCCGTTTACCATAGGGACGCTGACAGGTGTTCACCTCCGTGTTGTATAGTTGATGTAAGAGTGGATCCACACGCAGGAAATCCCGTTCGCGACCCAAATTAGCCAGAGAGGCCATACATAGTGCCTTAAGGGTAGGTACAAAGGTAACGCCAGAGGCTGCTAGACACGCGTATAGTTCCTTCTGTTGGAGCTGTTCAAAGGCCGTGTCTCCCTGGCGCTTCTTGAGATGTAGTTGACGTGACTCAAGAGTAGCTCCAGCTAGCCACACCATAGACATGGTTTGGGAACGAGTGGAATGACAATAATGTACTTCGCGTAACATTATTGTTGTCGCGACTCCTATGCCCCCTAAGCGTCAGTTCCTCGACCACCGTCTCTATGTCCAGGTCTCTACTATCCCAAACGCTGGTAAAGGACTTTTTACCCTTACTCCTATCCACGCGGGGACAGTTATAGGCCAGTATACGGGTGAGGCCTTACCTGTATCTTCAATGCACGACGCCACCATGGATCGGACCTACTTTGTCGAGACAATGCCCTACTATAATAGGAGCCTAGAAAGGATGTGTGGCTCCTTCGTTATCGATGGAAAGACCATGGACAACAAGATGCGTTGGATCAATGACCCTCGCTATGATAAGGCACGAATCAACGCAGAAATGAAGCAGGACGGCAATGGAAGAGTCTTTGTGTATTCGCGCAGGCTCATCAAGCCCGGAGAAGAGATCCTCATGTCCTATGGAGAACAATATTGGAAGGAAGAAGAACAAGCTCAACTTAACAAGTGGCTGGAATACTGATAACATCAATAAACCATTTTGTAGCACATGATCTGCAGAAGCCAAGGTAGTGAGAGTGTTCGTTGCCGATAAGGTAGGCCGCGGAGCTGTTGGCGCCGCATGATCGACACTTCATACCGTAGGGCCTATGGAGAGCGACGTGTCTTATGTCTCTCCTTGGCTCTCCATTTGCGTGCGTAGTGAGCACGCCATAGACGATACGAGGATGTTGAGGCAGTGGACGAGGAAAGGCAGGAGGTGAGCGTTGCAGCGGGTATGTCATCGCGACTACAATAATGTCGCGCGATGGCAGGCGTAATTGATCTATTGGCTCGCCCAATTTCAAAATCACTTCCTCGCAACCCCACGCGCCATGGCAGCAACTCCAACTTACCCCGGTCGCTACCTCAACCCCGAGAAGGTGGAGGCTCAACGTGGCCCATATGGCAACAAGGAGGTGACCGTCTTCTTCAACGGCATGTTCAAGGTCGCCTGTCCTCCCGGAAGCCTCGAAGAAAAGGAGCAGACAAACATGTACAAGCAAGGATACCACATCAGCAAGAACGAGTACCGCGTGTCTGAAGAGTTCCTCAAGGACATTAAGAATTACAACAGTTGATTTGTATTACACCGAAATAGACACGGCATTAACTTGAGTGGTTGGAACTTGCAAGGTTGGTGGTGGCGTAGCAGCAGCTATGAGCATGCTCCTGACGAAGCAGTAGATTATGAGGATTAGGGGAAGCGCCACAAAGACGGTAAGAACGACGGAGACGATGACAATATTGAGAACGCCTGCTTCCCCATCGAACATGCCGGACATAGGACTGAGACAAATGATTTTGTATTTATGTCAACCAAGGAAATAAAGTCCTTACATCTAATTGAACACCTCCTTCACGGTCTAATAAGATGAATGCGTCGTCATCTTCTTCATCCTTGTCCGGTACAGTTGGATCGTAACCATAGTCGATGTAGATCTCTTCTTCAGCTTCAATGTCCCGTAAGGCCATAACATAAACGGTCTTGTCTTCGTTGAGTTCTAGCCAGGCGTTTGGCTCGTCAGGGTGACTAGGGTCACGGTGAAACCAATAGACAGAGCCTCCTACGAGATGCTTGGTCTTGACATGCTTCTTATGGTTGGCCCAGCGCATATGGTTATTCATCTGGAAGCCGTCTCGTACTTGTCCTGAGCCTAGATAGACCAGATAAGGTCTACGTTCCTTTGGTAGATGTGGGTGAGAGGGATAGTCGATGCCACGGTATTTTCCTATCTTCTTACCCTCCTTGATCTTCTTCCTTGTGAACAGTCCCATGCCAGCGTTGGGAATGAGCGAAGGCTTCACCTCTAGGTGAGGGGCCATGGGAGGATAGACCGCTGCCATGGGGGCGCGCGTCAAATGAGCCTCTTACTTCGCTAAAACAGTTTTGTCCCGCGATCTACACATTTGTTACGCGATGTACAAAATTGTTGTCATTTTCAAAAAGGCATGGACGGCCATGCGGCTGTTGACCAAGACATGGACGACTTTGTGTACCTTAAGCCTGGCGAACTTGTAACACATGAGGATAACGTTCATGGCATGCTTAGATGGAAGAACCCTGGTCGTTTGCACACCACCCTAGAGGATGATTACTATTATAGCGACTCGCCTTACTACACTGATTACGAGCGTCGTAGACGCCAACGGTTCAAGGGCTGTGAGTGTACTGTTCGACCTTGGAAAAACGCATTTACTGGAGACCCACATGACCGCAACGAGACTAGAGCATTGTTTGGGACTTGCGGGTACTGCATTGAGCGTCTCGTTGGCCCGAGACCCGTGTACCGCAGCGCAGTGCCATGGCTCAAGGCCAGGAGTCGGCTCTTTAAGAAACTATATGCGGAGGATATGAAAAACCAAAAGACTTTTCAATCTTGGTTAACAATGGAGAAGATCAAGACATCACGTTTAATGAAGAAGCAGAAGTTGTTATGATGAGGCCTCCAATCGACGAAAAGCCTCTTGTGAAAGCCGAACACCAGTAAAAAACATGATACTTGCAGCAATCATATGGCCTTCGTTGAGTTGTTCACTATTTGGAGGATCAAGTAAGGGCTTATCAGGTTGGATTCGAGGTCTTCTTGATGTCGTCAAGTGATTAGCCACTCGCCATGCAGCTCTACCAATAAACACTGGATCAACATTTGGCGCATCATAGGTCCAAGTAGGAAAATGCTTATTGGCGAGCTTTGAAAACAAGTCGGCATAGTCACCCATAGTGTCTTGACTCACTGGTGGAAAGTCAGAGAGAGGGGGGAAGGGGCGCGCGGTGGCCGTCATTTGGTCAAATGGATTTATAAACCATGATAATACAGGTCAAATACCATCATAGACACAACAAAGGTACAGCTAGCGATGATAAGCACATCGACGACATCACCAATAGCTACTGCCAGTGTTGGCGGTGGTGGTACGACTGCCTGCTGCCATTGTGCCGCATGATGAGTAGGTGCCGAGGGGAGCATGAAGCGGGAGCGAAAATGAAGTTTCATTTGGTCAAAAGCCACGAAATGACTGCACCAGCTCCCAAACCCCTCACCTTTGGCCAGCAACTTGAACTGGCAGCACAACAGCTCTCGCCAGGCTACAACACTATCATCGTGGCAGAGGACAAGGGTGATGTCATGTTTGTGATCATGAACCGGACACAAGCCTCTGGACGACTCAAGCAGATGGAGATGCGCATGCCACCAGAGACAGCCGCTACACTGATGCCCGACTTTTGTCGCGCCATCACCAGAGCGATGAACCACCGCGTCAAGCAACAGGAAACCAAGAAGGAAGAGCTACCTGAAGAGGACTCGGATCAAGAACGTCTTAAAGCCTCTATGGCCCGCGACTTTGCCCTCGCACACTACCGGCGGTGGAACCCTAATGGCAGCGAGGAAGACTTTGAAAGACAATGGGTCGCCATGGGCAAGAAGCTGCCTGAGGAGGACAAGAGGGGTTAAAAAAAACGACGCCCCAGAGAGGACTTGAACCTCTGACCGCGCGGTTAACAGCCGCGTGCTCTACCTCGCTGAGCTACCAAGGCATTTAGTAAATTTGTGGATTTACAAAGAATGGTTTCGTCACTTATAACTAACTAGCGATACACCTGGGCCGCTAGTATGTAACGTAATTGTAGCAGTAAATTCCTCTTCTTCTTCTTCTTCTTCCTCCTCATCCGCAAAGCCCAACTTTGCAAACATATCTTCAAGCTTCTTTGTTCTTTCAGCGTGCGCAGAACAGGTGTTGAGCATTACTCCATCCCACTCTTGTCTTATACACCCACAGTCTGCCTTCTTGATGACGCGATCCTTTGCCACCACCTCCTTTTGTACGGGTGGAACCGGCTCCCGCTTCCTCATCTTTGTATGTTCTTCAAGTTGGATCGTCCTTCCAACCCATTGACATGGCACACAGGTGAGATACTCCTCTGGTGCGTTCTTGCCCACCACCATATCATTTCCACAAGCCTTGCAGTTGACATGTTTTGAATTCCAATCCTTGAGCTTTACTCCCTCAGGAGGACGTTCAATGTTATCTGTTCGCCATTCCTCATAATCAGGATGCTGCGGTAGCCAAGGCTTATCAGAAGTGCTGCCTGCCACGGCGGGCTCCATGGGACTTTAAATAAATTTTTGGCGCCCCAAGTCTTTCATTTTCCTTCCGCCCTGCCGCCATGGACACCCTCGTCCCCCAACCTCTTGAAGCTGCAACTGGCCCCGTGCCACGCAAGGAGCTGGCACATCTTGCTCCTCGCATCGCTGAACTCATTGAACATTTCCTCGTGAACAACGTTCAGGTCGAGGAGGTGAAGGAGGAGCCGGCCGACGCAGAGTGGCCCTACGCAATGCCCGTGACGGCGTTTGATAGCTTCTACGGTATCTTTGCGGGCATTGCTGTGCCCTACTCTTCCTTTGTGTTCTTCTGCGACGGTAACACCTTCAAGTTCCGCTACACACCCATGAACCCGCTGCCTGTTGCGATTCGCACCGCCGAGATCCTCGACGAAGTCAAGGTTGCCTGCAGTCAAGAGGTTTCTGGGCCGCTTTCCGTTTTCGCTCCGCCTCTAGAGTTTCTGCGCTGCTTTGATCTGGGCGTCTCGCGTCCGATCCCTTCGGGCAACAACATCTCACTGTTTCGGACGACTCTTACTGCGGCAGCGTCGCGCATCACGAACAGCCGCAAGGTAGGAGAAACCACACTATACTACAACACCAGCAAGGAGCACCAGTTCATGTGGCTCTGGAAGCCTGCCATCGAGGGCAACAAGCGCCGCGTACAGGCAGATCCTCCTGCTGCAGAGACAAAGGTTGCGCGTCTTGAAGTCCCAAACCAAGTCTCTCGCTTTGATGGTCGTCGCAAGAACTGATGGTACGTGGTCCTACCCAGACTTACGGAACGGCACAAGTAGTGTAACCGGTCGCACGTCACTGACGCGATAGCGTTTCCCTTTGTTGTGGATTGTGAAAGTTGAGGTTCGAATCCTCACGTGTGCGCTCCTAGGTACCCTGGAGTAATCAAGCGGACCTTCAAGGCTAAATAAATTGACTTTTTCCGTCAACTTTGGGCTGCCCATGGCTAAGGCGCCTCGCCGCCAGGCACCGGCGACGCCACCAGAGAGCGTCGACCTCATGTGGGGACCCTGGGCACGGGAAGTAGAGCACATTAATGACCCGAAAGTGCTACAAAGTCGGATCCATAGTATAGGTTCGGAACTGGCGAATCTTCGTCTCGCTGGTCATGGACAAGGAAGACGCTACCAAGCAGGAGATCTACTACTAGAGCGTTACGTGACAAGGTTGCACGCTATAACTCCAGCTGCGGGAAAGTCACCTTCATCTCATGAGAGAAGACGAAAATCAAAAAAGCCAAAGAAAGCCGCTAGAAAGCCGCCACCTGCAGGAAAGCAGGCCAAGCCTCACCGATTCAAGCCTGGAACCGTGGCACTGAGAGACATCCGAAGATATCAAAAGAGCACTGAATTGCTCATGCGCAAGCTTCCCTTTCAACGGTTAGTGCGTGAAATCATACAAGGTTGGGAACGCCTCTCGGAGCTTCGTATTCAATCACAAGCTCTATTAGCCATTCAAGAGGCAGCAGAAGCTTATCTGGTTGGACTTTTTGAAGACACACAACAATGTGCGATCCATGCAAAGAGGATCACCATCTATCCAAAAGATATGCAATTGGCAAGGCGACTAAGAGGTGAACGAGCTTAACAAGTTGGCCCATTTTCATTTAACTTGGCCAATACAAGACCTTGTAGTATGGAGAGTCTTAGATCGAGTCCCCGCGGCAGGTCCTCTTGTAACGGAGTCAGCCTCGGCGTGCAGAACCGGAGAAGCGCGACTCGCCCGCGTTTGGGGCGACGACTGCTCCACCATCTTCGGCAACATCTCCATCGGGACGCTGTGAAACACTTGATTGACCCATACGTGCGTCGCGATGATAGAGAGCGTCGGTTGGGATGGGTTTGCCGTTGCCATCAACAATGACGACTGGACTGGGGCGAGTTTCAAAGGTCCAGAACTTTTGAAAGTACGTGCGGCAAAAGCGCCACACATAAGGCAAGCCAAAAATGCCGCCAGCCACCAAGATGGCGGCGCCAATAGGCGTGAAGAACAGAAAGGACAGGACCTCCTCGAGGATGGTAGTTTCGCGCGCGAACAGAGGCATCAGGGCGGGAGGCGGGATGAAAAGTAACCAAGTTCTGAAATTTGGACTTGTCATTTTCCCGTAAGCGATCATGCCGGTGCGGCTACGGGTCATGCGAGCCGGTCTTGAACTCGCCATCCTTCAGCTCTTAGCTTTATCCATAACGCTACAGAACCTACCGTTGGTTGCCGCCGAAGGACCACTACCGTATGGAACCTGGCAAGCTCTTCCTCATCAGGTTGTTGATTATGGAACACCTGGGTTGTCGTTTCTCATGTATAACACCACTATTGTGGTTCCAATGCAAGGAGATAGCTTTACGTTTTACGCGGCAATGGCTCCACAATCAAATCCACAAGATGTTGGTAACGCAAAGTTTTATGCAACGGCAGTATGCGCTGATGGCATGAATGGAAGACTTCTCACTTCAGTTCTTTACACTTCATGTGTAAACTCACTTCAACTAGCGCAATGGTGCGCAGTTGCACCACCAGCATTTTCCAATTTATTTGCCTTTGGAACTAGTAGAGGTCAAGAACTCATCATTGAAGCTTGGGGAGGAGCAACATGGCCTTTTCAATTTAATTGTGTCTCTGAATCATGTGGAACTTTTAGTAGTTGTAATGGATCTGCTATTAATATTCAAGAGAACAATCTCTATGTTGATGGTGGAAATGTTACAGCATCAAATGGCACTTTTATCATGCAAAATAATTCGACCGTATATTATGGAGGTGATATACTTCAAATCTTCAATAGTGATAACTATGAAGTGATACTTGAAAACTCTCCAAATGTTACATTGGTTACTGAACAAAGTACCACAATCTTAAATCAACTTGGAAATTCAACAACCTTTAATTTAATCAGTGGACCAATTCGTACTTGTAGTGGATGGATGGATTGGAAAAGTACATCAACTGCGAATCTTACTCTAAGTTCCTCATTAACACCACTGCCACTCGGTACTGGTACCGCAGTGACTGGTGATGATGAGGACACTTGGCAAGTTGGTAGTCCATTTGCTTCATTCATTTACAAGAGTGATCTCACTGGTGTTGCTATTGAACTTGAATATTGCATTCAACGTGCACGTGTTTATGGTGGTACTCAAGAGGGACAAGTGATTCAGATTCAGTTACTTAATGTAACAACTGGATCACCTGTACCAATTGAATCACCTGCATATGCTGCATCTGCATTAATTTACAATCATACAAATCCTTCTTATATCTCTTCTGTTTGTGGTACTATTGTAACAGAGGAGATCAAAACTGATGATGTTTATCGACTTTATCTTCTTGCTATGGATACAACTGGTGCTTCAGTTCCTATAATTGTTGCACCTGGAGCAACTTACTCTTTAATTGCTACACCAACTGGTTGTACTGGAAACATCAACAACATCACCTTTAATATTACTTTGGAATTTGAGAATGGAACTACCTTTGAAGGTGATTGTCCCTTTGAAATTGAATACGATGTGGAGGAGAACAAGTTTACATTATCTACTGATGGAGTTACTTATATGAAAGCTACTCCTGGTGGTACTTATCGTGGTGGTCAATTCATATTCGATAATAGTAATAGTGTCTCCTTTTCTGAGGCTGGACATACAACTGAAGGATGTGGTGGAGGGACTACTACCTATGATGCCAATGTAATCGTAGACCCTGAGACCTGTCTAAGTGTTGGTGCTGATGGAGTTGAAAATACTGGTGTTTGTGTTATTACTACCCCTGGTATTGATGAAGAACGTGATCACTCTGAGGAGGGCTTCTGGGAGCATAACATTGGTCATTATTTCGAAAAGGAGCAAAAGAAACTTGATGCATCTCATACGGGAACCGTCAACCTCATCGATTCTACCAATATCAAGCCACGCAGTTCTGGTAGTTCTGATATTGAGTTTCAATTCCGGTGTCCCATTGACTGTGGTGAAGAACCTATCGAGACGGATGGCAAGTGTACCTGTAATGAGGGTATCGATACGGAAGGACCGGTGACAAGTAACGACACATGCACCTGTAAGGAGGGTGTTAATACTGAAGGACCTGTTAACGCCGACGGACCTATAAGCTCTCCAACCTGTAACTGTGGAGAGACCAAGACCGATACTGTCTCCTCCAACTCTGGTCTACCTGTCAACTTTCCAAACGGCGCGACCTTTTCTCCACCAATGCCAGTGACAATAGTATTCAATCCTATTCCCGGCGCCTCCTCGT
>CAZFPB010000017.1:0-23068 GCA_964520985.1 uncultured Pseudobdellovibrionaceae bacterium | reverse complement strand
GTGCGCACAACTTCGTGTTCTCGTACACGATCCCGATGCGCGAGGGCATCTTCAAAGGGCCCTACAAAAACCTGTTCACGCAAGGTCTGGCCAGGTTTCTTCGGCACTTCCGGGACAAGAGCCCTGGTCAGCTGCTTGACCCGGTGTACGGCGAGTTCCGCTGCGTGCCGGCCAGCTACACCGACGAGACCGACGTTCTCAAGGTCGACGGCACGGACCTGCGCGTCGAATTCACCTACGCGCCCGAGGACAACGACGAAGACGTCGTAAACGCGTTTTCGCTGATGGAGCTGGTCGACGACGGCCGCAACCTGGAAGTAGCCGTTCAGCAGCTGGCCGCACTGGCCGAGACGAACGACGAGCTGGCGGCGATCCAGGAGTTCGAACAGTTCGAAGGTGCGGAAGGTGACACGGACGCGCTGAGTGCCATCAACGGCGCCGGGCGTCAGATCCTCGGACAAGCGGACCGCGTTGCGTCGTACCTCGATGACGTCGCTTTCCGTGCCGAGAAGATCGAAGACACCGCCGACCGTTTGGAGAACCCTGACGGCTGGCAGCTGAAGCGCTCGGCCCGTCGAGTGCGTGACACGGCAACCAGGCTCAAGCGGCGCACGGACGACCCGGCGGCCAGGACCAGAATGGTCACGCTTCGTTTCGCTCGCTCCGTCGCAAGCCTTGCCGCAGAGGCTGGCGTGACCGTGTTCGAACTGATGCGGCTGAATCCGCAGCTGACGCGCAACCCGCTCATCCCACTGGGCGCGCAAGTGCTCCTCCCTCAACGTGGATAAGGTCACCGAATCGACGCTGGTCGTAGAGCTTGAGCGCTCCCATCGCCAGCTGACCAAGTTCATCAAGAACTGGTCGATTGACTCGGCATACCTCACCAGTACGGATGGGTTCAGCTTCACGTGCTTCTCGGAGAAGCCAGAGGAAGTCGACGGTTTCTTTGGCCTGGAACTCCAACCTGTCCGGCTCACGGTCGGCGGCGCGCAGCAGGTCCTTGGTCGCATCGACATCTCCGACGTTGGCGACGACGGGAGCGCGGTTACTTTCGAGGGACGCGACTACCTGGCCGACCTCGTAGAGAGCAACGTCGACCCAGCAATCGAACTCAAAGAGGGCATGACGCTGGCCGATGCGATCTTCCAGGTCGCAGGCCCAGTCGGGATTCAACAGGTCGAAGCGAACGACGACACGCCGCTCCGCAACGTGCGGTCCGGCAAGTTCAAGACGAAGACACGCAAAGGCCGCGTCGTCAGCGTTCGCGAACTGAAGATGGAGGAGCTGAAGGTCGATTTCGGTCTCGGTTCCTACGACTTCGTCAACCGACTAGCGGCCCGTTTCGGCGTCACGATCCAGCCAGGCGACGCTCGCGACCTGCTACTTCTCGGAGCCCCGGACTATGACCAGGCGCCGCTCTACAAGCTGATCCGGCGGCATAGCGGGCGCGGGAACAACATCATCAAGGCTCGAGCTCGACGGGACTTCTCGAGCGTCCCGACCTTCGCCCAGTTCAGCGGCAGCCAGTCCCGGGCCGGCGAAGAGAGCAAAGACCTTTTCCAGACGTACGACATCGTGCAGGCGGCCGGTGACTTTGCGCCACCGTTGCGGTCAGCCCTGGAAGCCTCGTGCTACTCCGGGCGCCGCAAGCCTGGGAACCTGTCGCCGCTAGAGATTGGCCAGCTGTACCGGCTGCTGGCCTTCCGCGACACGGACTCGCGCAACGCTGACCAGCTGGAACACGCAGCCTTCCGAGCGGTCGGCGAACGGCTCAAGGAAACGCTCGTCTACACGGCGACGGTCCAGGGCCACATCGACCCAACGTCCGGAGCGGTCTGGTCAGTCGACACGATCGCGACGGTCGAAGACGAGGTTACCCGCGTTTTCGAGAACGTCTGGATCGCGCAACGGACCCTGAACTACTCGCCCGAGGGTGGCGCCACGACTGACCTAGTTTGCTGGCGCCCAGGAGCGTTTCTGACGTGAAGCTAGCCGACATCGTAGAGCTCGGGGCAAGCGTCGTGAAACGCGGCGTAGTGCTCTGGCAGGGCGTCACGCGGCTCAGTTCCGACCCGGCCGACATCAAGCCATTCGGTGAGGGTGACGTGTTCCAGGGACTGGGGCTTTCGTCCTGCCCGTACCCCAGCGACGAGAACGGCAAGGCTGAGGGGCTCGTCCTGTCCGGCGTCGGTGGGCGACCAGCTGTCTACGCTGGCGCTCGTGACACCCGCTCCGCAGCCATCGTCGGCAAGCTGAAGCCTGGCGACACGGTGTTGCACTCGACCGGTCCGAGCCAGGCCGCGCAAGTCCAGTGCAAGGAAGAGCGCCGTCAGGTGCTCATGGCCACCAAGGACGAGCAGAAGCGCACGATGGTCGTTCTGTTGGACGGCACGTCGAACAAGCTGCAGATCGCGCTGGCCGGGATGATGTTCGAGATGGACGGGTCGACCGGCAACGCGACCCTGACGAACGGTCAGGCGTCGATCCTTATGCAGGGTTCGACCATCTGCCTCGACGGCGACGTGATTCTCGGCGGGACCACGGCCGACCCGGTGCAGAAGGTCGCGGTGGGCCTCCTCGGTCCGGTCCCATCGCTTCCGACGCCCAGTCCCGGGTCGCCGCTCCCGCTCGTTGCGGCCCCGTCCGTCAGCGTCGCGCTGCCCACTCCCTGAATGAGCTGCAACTTCGCGCTGCCCACCTTCGCACTAAGGGTGCCGGGGTTTTCGTTGCCGGCGCTGCCACAGCTACCGAGCTTCAGCATGCCGCTCGACATCGACGTGCCAGAGCTCCCGTCGCTGGCGCTGCGCATCCCTGGCTTCTCGCTGCCTGCGCTCCCGTCACTGCCGGCGTTCTCGATGGACCTCGACATTGACCCGCCAGAGCTGCCGACGTTCGCGATCCGTATTCCCGGGTTCTCGCTGCCAGCGTTGCCGCAACTGCCGACGCTGACCGTCCCCTGCCCCTTCGACTGACATGCCAGAGCTACCCATCGAAACGCCAGTGCTTGGCTTCGGCGAGTGCGCTTTCGGCACGTCCCCGCTTGGCCTGGGAACGCCTGGTCTGCCTGGTTCTGCCCCCGCCGCGAGCAATGGCAGCCGTTTCCTGAATCCCAAAACGCGCGACTGGGAAATCGACCCAGCCACGTCGCAGTTGGCGCAGATGCCAGCGACTCGCCAGCGCGTGTTGCTTGCGCTGCTCACGGTCCGCGGCTCAGCGACGTCCGCACCAGGGTTCGGTTTCAAGGCGCCGAGCAAAATCGGAACGCTCTTCGAAGCGCAGACGCGGAACGCAGCTCGAACCGCGCTTGCTCACCTGACCAATGAAGAGTCGCCGGCCATCGAAATCGAGAGCATCACTGTGCAGCGAATCGCCACGGGACGCGTGCTCCTGACTGTGACCTACGTCGACCTTGCCACCGAGGAACGGGACGAGGTGTCCATCTGATGGCTACTGCGATCGTCTACGTGCCAAGCGGCGAGGAGGAGCTACGTCAGCAGTTCCTGCGCGACATCCGTCTCGCTGCCATCGACACCGGCATCACCACGGAGCCGCCGACAACGCCGGGCTCTGATTGGTACCTGCTTGGTACCGCGTGTTCCAATCTGGCGCTGCTATCGATCGGCAACGTCCAGCTCGCCGCGGACGACATGAACGTCTTGACGTCGACCGGCCCAGCTCTGGAGACGCTCCGGATTGCGGACGGTCTACCAGAAGTTGGCGCATCCCGGGCAAGCGGCAAGATCGTGCCCGAGGTTCTTGGGCCCACGACGCTCGTCAGTGGCACACAGTTCGTCTACCCGAACGGCCTGCGCGGTCGTGTTGTCGGCAACTACGTCAACATCCAGAACGGCGCAGAGGTCAACGTCGAGTCGGTCGACGCTGGCTCACTGACGAACCTCAAGGCCGGCGCCAAGGTCCGTTTCGTTGGGCAACCGGTCAACATCGCGACCGACGCCGTAGTTTCGACCGGTTCGCCAATCACTGGCGGAACTGACGTCGAGACGGACGAGCGCAAGCGCCAGCGCATCCTGAACACGCGGCGCAATCGCCCGTCCGGCGGCAACTGGGCGTACATCCGGCAGATCGTTCTCGACGAGCTCGGTTCGGTCCAGGACTGCTACGTCTACCCGGCACTCGGTGGCCCGTCGTCTGTGAAGGCCATCCCGGTCCGCGCATTCGACCGGGAAAACAAAGACTTCTCGCGCGCTTGCTCCAGTGCACTGTTGAATCGCACACGCCAACTGATCTGGTCAAAGGTGCCGATCGGTGACAAGCACGTCATCCAGGCGGCGACCGACCAAGAGGTGGACTTCACCATCCGGGTCACGATTCCTGACTCGGCTCTGTCCGGCGGCAATGGCCTTGGGTGGACCGACTCCACCGTGTGGCCAACGCTCGAGACGGCAGACGGCAATACGGTGCAGATCGACGACGTGACCGCCAATGCGAACGTCCTGACGGTTGACGCCGAGACGGCCACATCGCCGGTTGCCGGGCAAACTACGATCGCCTGGTACTGCGTCCCGGACCGCAAGTTCTACACGGCGCTCGTCGTTGGCGTCTCTGGTGCTGCTGGCGCTTGGGTGTTGACGCTTGACCGCCCGCTCCGAAGCGAAGACGGCGAGGCTCCGCAGGTCGGCGACTACATCTGCCCAGCTGCCCAGAACCTCGACGGCTACGCGGAGAAGTGGCTCGACATCTTCGAAGAACTCGGGCCGGGTGAGCAGACAGCCGACGCTGGCCGACTGCCACGAGCAAAGCGCCACCCGTACGTCACCGACGAAGACCCGGCGTCAATTACCACCGTGAATCTGGGGCGCCTCCCGCAAGCGTTCCCGGAGATCACGGCCATCTCCTTCGGTAGCGCCGCGACTACGACGCCAACGGTGCCGTCCGATGTGGACGACCCGCCGAGCATTCTCATCCCGCGCAAGTTCGCCATTTACCCGACCTGATCCATGCCAGTCGTTCCCAATGGTAGCCCAATCTGGGTTCGCGCTGTCGACTTCACGGACTACGACGGCCACGTCGACAAGCAAAATCATCTCAGCCAAGGGGTGATTGACCCGATAACCGACGTGGGCGCCGAGGGTTACTCTCGCGCCATGGCTGACGCTGCGGCGTTTGCTCGCACTTCGCCGTTCTGTGACCTGGAGATTACGTGCAACGACACATCTCCAGCTGCCCCCACGATCAACGCTGCGTTCTTGCACACTGGCGCGCGCTTCGCTTCGTATGAGGGCAACGGCGCCCCATCAGGGTTCCCGTCGGCCGCGCGCAATGGTGCCGGTGACATTACGCTGACTTTCTCATCGTCATACACGGACGAATACGGCGTGGCTGGCGCGTTCGAGATCCAGTGCCCCGAGGGTCACCCGCTGAGCTCTGGCGGCTACGTGCTTACAGAAAAGCTGACCGCAACCACCGTCCGGTGCAGAGCTTTCAATATCTCCGGTGTCGCTGTCACAGACGCATCCTTCACCTTCAAAGCGATGAGTGGTGCCTGATGTTTGGGGCCCTCGCGACGCTCCTTCCGCTGAAGCTCGGCGGGGACGCACGGACCGGTTGGACCGCGGCCGGTCACGCCCGCTTCGCGGCGGACTTGGTTGCCGTCGGACGCACGGCGTCATTGGCTACGATGACCATCGTGGTTTCTGGCGGTAGTGCCACGGTAACCCACTACTTCGGGCGCAACGGCGTCGGCATCGAACACGCTCCAACTGTGTCTAGTTCAGGAATGGGCCTGCTGCGGATCGAGTTCCCTGGGCGTATCGAAACCGCAGACGGCCGGAAGTTGGTTTGGGCTGTTCGCTCGTGCCGCACTACCGTTCAGGGGTCGACGTTCAGGAAGGCTGGCCCCACAGCTCGACCTGCGACCGTCACGAACATCGCCATCCTGGACAGTGCCGGTGCTGCGGCCGACGCCACGCTCACGGTTTCGTTCTTCGGCACCTGGGGAGAACCAGCGCGCATCGGAGACTACGACGGCGACCTGAACAAGGAAAACGACGTCACGGAGCACCCTGTCCCGTACGCCGCTGCTTGGTATCGGGACCTCCAGGCGCAACGAGGCAGCGCGTTTACGACCAAGCCGGTCTCGCTGGTGCATGCTGAGAACCTGGCGATTGCTCGGCTCCAGGCTTCGATCGGTTCACGGCTGCCGGATAAGCTCCGGAACCAGGCAACCCCGGTCCGTGCTGACGAGTCTCTCGAATACTGGTCCACGGTGCTTGGTGTTCCGAGGCGCCCCGGTGAGCCCCGTTGGTCGCTGCGACAGCGCTGCGTTGTGCACTACAAGGCTGCGCTGCCACCGACCTACCAGAACGTGCGCACTGCCATCAGCGACCTGCTGGGTGACGCATTCGTGGATCTCGAGCTGCAGCACTCTGAAGGCTTCGAAACGCCCTCAACGAACACCTACTGGCCGACGATCAACCCGGGGCCTGACACGTACAACATCGGCGGCGGCGCATGGCTCAGCGACCGCGCACAAGTCATCATTCGCGCGCAGCAACCCGGCGGCATGTCCAACGGCGAATTTTCGCAGTTGATGAACGTGCAGTTGTTCCAGCTTGTGGACCGAATGTTGCCGGCATGGGTGACGGCCCAGTGGCGCGAGGAAGAGGGTAGCGCTGTATGGGGAGGCTTCTACTGGGGCGACGGAACGCGCTGGGGATACTTGTTCGACTGGAACGGCTGACACATGGCTGAGACACTCACTGATGTTGACCAGTTCGACGCATCGATTCAGATGCCGTCCAACGATGAACTGGCCGACGCTGCCGACCTTCGCGATAAGGCCGTTCAGCGCCTGGCGAACCGGACACGGAACAACAAGAATCGCATCGATGACCTAGAAACTGACACTGATGCCGCTTTGGTCACCAAGGTCACAGCGGGTGTTGCGCGCTACTTGATCGACGCTGACACCTACGGCTCCGGAGTCGGCTTGGCCCTCACACTTGACCAGGCTGATGCTGGGTACAGCCTTGATGGCACTTCCAAGCTTGTCACGGTCCCAGCCAAAGGCTGGTATCTTGTGACGCTCAGTATGCGTTGCACGAATTCGTCATCGTCCTCCGATGTGTCAGCCGGAGTGGATATACGCGTCGGCGGCACAACTAAGGGCCGTGTCATCGACATGCGACCTGGCACCAATACGGCCATACCGCTCACTCTCTGCATGTCGGCACCTGTCTGGGTCGAGACGCCTGGCACTGACACGATTGCCGCTGTAGCTCAACCAGGGGTCGGGTCCATGATCACCGTAGGGAGCATACAAAACATGTTTGGCATCGTACGCATTGGAGCCCCAGCGTAATACGCAGTCACTCACCGGTGAGCAGCACGGTCACCGCAGCCTGGACCGCAGCGGCCGTGCGTTCCTCTGTGTATGGCGCAGGGATCGTTGACATGGGGAACACGGTCACATAGCCGTCCCCCGCCGTGAAGTAGTCATAGCAACTCTCGCTATCGGGACAGACGTAGAGCGGCGCTTGCCCAGATGATTCACGCACGTTCGGGACTTCACCTTCTGCGGCGAGTCGATACGGAACCGTGAGCGATGCGTCGGCTGCAAACGCTGCGTTGATCCCAGCGTAGACGGCATCAAGCGTCCGGTGCTGCACGTAGTAGCCCTCTGCGAACGTTGGGTCGATCAGGAGTTCGGGCGCCACGTTACCACCCGCGCCAGCTGTGCCGCCGGGGAACAGGTCGTCGTTCCCGTCGGGAGCGCACCCCATCGCAGCTGCTGCCAAAGCGAACGCCACCCCACACATCGCACGTGTTGCCATAGCCAGTTACGCATCCTGTGTCTGGTGCAGGTGATCGTCAAGGGCGCGCGCCACCAGATAAAGCATGCCTACCCTGACCCCTGAGCCGCTCTACCCGGCCCCAAACCGCCCTCTTTCTGTACGGTTTGCGCTCGCTGAACCAGCAGCCACTTACGTGCGCGTTTGGTGTACCGACGCCCCGGCCGGCAGCAAGCTCAAGGCGGACCTCACCAAGTGCCAGCAGTCCCGCCTCCAGGTCTACGAGGGTGACGGCGGCGCGGCCTGGACCAACGGCACGTTCGACAAGGGCGGCACGTATCGGTTCAAGGCGCAGGAGTACACGCGGTTCGCCTCGGACTACGGCGGCTCATACGAGGGCGACCCGGACGCCGCACCGTCGATGACGAAGGTCGGGTCCGAAGCTGACCTGACCCTGAGCGTGGGCCAGCGCATGACCTGCCCGATCGGCTTCAACCAGGACAAGGCAACGCTGGTCGTCTGGGTCTGGGACGACAAGATCCGAGCGACCACGGTTGGTGTTCAAGGCGAACTGACGCCGGCCATCTTGAGCCCACAGACGCCGCGCGCCACATCGGCGGCGACGACCGCGGCTGTAATCTCAGCGCTCGCTGACATGGATGGCATCACTGCAAGCTCTGCGGTCGGCACGCTTTCGGCGTGGTTGGACGAGATCGTCTCAGAGTTCAACGACCACCTGACACAGGGCAGTGTCCACGCGACCAGCGATACTGACAACGCAATCTCCGAGGCGTTCGTCGGCACCCCGACGCCGCAGACACTCCCGCGTATTGTGTCTGAAGTGCTGAGCAAGATGCGCAGACACTTCACCAACGACGACGGCAGCGGGGTGAACTCGGACACGTATCACTCGGCGGCCGACTGGGAAAACCTGCCGCTGTTCACAAGCGGCGGGTCATTGTCTGAGTCCTACGCGGCTATCGCTGACATCTACCGCGCTTACGAGGCGCACCGGGTGTCGAGTGTGCACAACAACCCAGATACGGCGAATGACCTCGCCACCCCTGAGCCGAAAATCCTCGTAGTTCATCGCGAGTTTTTGCGCTCCCTTGCTGCGCTATCGCCAACTGTGCCCGCGACCCAAAGCGTCGCTGCGGTCACGCTGATGCAGCAAGCCGGTTTCACAGAAAGCTGATCCATGGCTGGAATACTAGCGAACTCGGCATCGCAGACGATGCTGAGCGCGGACACGTCTGCCGACAATTCCGTGAGCGGCTACATCGTCGGCGAGCAAGTCACGCTCACAGCTTCGCCCGCTGGCTCGTCCTACGCATGGGCGCTTTCGAAACCATCGGGGGCAACGGCTCGTTCTGACTTGTCGGCAACGGGCAGCTCGAGCGTCACGTTCACGCCGGATGTTGGTGGCTACTACGTCGCGTCCGTCGATGTGAGCGGCACCACGTACGTGTTGCGACTCGCAGCCGTGGCAATCGGGACTGTGAGCTCCGTGTCTGCGCTTCGGCTCATGCCACTCGCTGACTCCCAAGTGCCAACGCCGGCATCTGGCGCAGCTCTGTACTTCTCCTCCACCCAAGGCGCCCCGGCTGTGAAATTGCCGAATGGCAGCGTCTCCACCATCGACCTCACGGCGGTGTCCTGATGGTTCTGTCTGCGGACTTCACTGTAAACGGCAACGCGAACCCGGCGCGCCACTCGGCTGCGTACGCGTCCACGGTCAACCTGGCGCTCGCGTCCCTCGATGGCGTTGCTGCCGTTGAGTGGTCCATCGTTGGCACCAGCAAGAGCGACCAGGCTGTCCCGACACTCACGCTCGGCGGCGTGCCACTGGGCGCAACCGCGACGTTTGCGCTACCAGCTGACCCGTCGGACGGGCTTGGCCGCGCATTCCGTATTCGGTGCCTTGTCTCGAGCCAGTACGACACGGCTGAGAGCTACGGTGTCGTTGGCGTTCTGAATGTCGCTGGCCTTTTGCCGGCCTGTGTCGGTGAGCAACTCGACCGCGATGCCACGCACGGGATCACTGACGACTTCAACCAAGCCCTAGCCACTCTCGGCGGCGGCGGCACCCTAACCGGCTCCGGTACCGCCAGCGAATTCGCCGTCTGGTCCGACACCAACGAGCTCTCCGGAGTCAACTCCGGCAGCATTAACATCGGTTGGGTCCTCGCCAACGGCAACAACGCCGACGGCGACCGGATCAGGAATGTGCTCGACCCAGTTGACCCGCAAGATGTCGATACGCTGGCGGCTCGCAATGCGGCACTCGCAGCTCTCACGGCGACCGACATTGCCTTCGACGACACGTCATCGCAGTGGGGCGGCGAGAACATCCAGGAAACGATCGACGGTATGTCGATCTACGTTAACGACCTGCTCAACGGGAAGGTCGTTGCCCAGAGCGGAAACCCCGCAGCTGTCGCCGGGTACAGCGTAGTACGTCCACGCACCGAGGACGGGGCACTAGTCACTGCGCTTTCCACGGACCGTTGGCGGGTGCTGTACGAGCCTGCGCTGGTCACACACGCCGCTGCAAGCTCCGTCGAAATCGGTTCGTTCTACATCGCCAATAGCCGGTCCGCGGTCTTGGCTGTCTGCATCAAGGCTCACGAGACGAGCACGATCGCGAACGGCGCAGAGCTGTTCTTTCGCGTCGTCGTGTCCACCAATGGGTCTGGCGTCGTCACACTTTCGACGACCCGCAGCACGAGCGGAACCAACAGCAGCGTGACGGGCGGCGTTCCAGAAGCGCTCCCCGCTACATTGCCGGGCTGGATCTCCAACTATGCGACCCTCGTGACGATCGGCGTCGGCACCGCCAATCGCGTCAAATTCAACGTCGCCCAGAACAGCACGACGAGCGTCAAGTGGGCGCTTACCGTCGACGCAGAGGTGGTTGCCTAATGGACTTGTTGGGCCTCGCCCGCCCGCAGAACTACCTGGGCCAAATGCTGACCCTCGGCGGCTCGCGCTGGGTCAACTACGGCAACGTGCAGAGCTGGGAGCGCAACACCGCGCGCTCGTTCGTGTTCATGGCGGCGCGCACCAATGCGTCGACGGGCGGTTACCTGCTCTGCCGCATGGGCCCCGGGCCGAGCTTTGGCTACGCGGTGCTCGTCCAGAACGACGGCACTGTTGCGCTCGATCTCGTCAATACGGTGACCACCAACGAGCTCTTCGTGCAGACCACGACGAGCCTACCGCTCAACGGCGTTGTGCCCATTGCTGTCACGTACGACGGCTCGAGCTCCACGTCCGGCGTGGGCATCTACTTCGGCGGCATAAGTCAGCCGCTGACCGGTTTTAGCACCCTCTCCGCGACCATCGTCGGCGGAACACCGAATCTGATTCTCGGCGCCCACAACTCGTCAGGTACCGCGGCCCTGCCCTGCAAGGTCGCGCGATACGCCCAGTACACCAAGGTTCTGACGACAGCCGAGATCCTTGCGGCGGGTGGCAACTTCAAGTTCGCTGACCTGCTAAGTGTCGGCGCGACGGGCAACCTCGTGCACTACAGCCCGGTTACGACGTCGGACACAACGAGCACCATCGACGACGCCTCCTCGAGCAACAATAACGGGACTGGCGCCGGGCTGTCGGCTTCAGACTTTGTGCGCGCCCACCACCACGAATTGAGGGCCGCGTAATGGCCAATCCTGTGACTGTGGTCCGCGCCGTCGTCGCTGGCGCTCGTGGCCTTTACGACCTCTGGCAGATGTGGCGCGGCGTTCGTGAGTCGGAGCCAGAACCTGAGCGCACGAACGTCGTGAAGATTCGTGAGCAGGCGGCCGGCGCAGCAAATACGAGCGAGAGTCGCAACGCCGGCAGACGGCGCTGATGGCCAACCACAAGCGCCGTCGCCGCCGGGCCGGTGGCATTCGCGGCTATTGCGGTACTGACCAGGCAAGAGCAGCTGGCGGCTGATTCGGAACGCACCCAGCGCCACGAGCGCTGACCTCACAACAACATAACCCCGCGTCGCCTCTCTGAGCGACCGACGCGGCTCAACAGAACGCGCGCCCCTCGATGGGCGGACGCGGACGGAGACGCACGTCTAAAAATGGCTCTTCAGCTTTCTACTTCTGTTCGTAATGCGCAGCTCGACGCAATCGAGACGGCTGTCGGCACCTCAGCGGTACTCAAGATTCGCACGGGTTCTGCCCCTGCGAACGTTGGCACCGCAGACAGCGGCACGGTGCTCGCGACCCTGAACCTTCCGTCTGACTGGATGGCTGCTGCATCGTCCGGCAGCAAAGCCAAGTCCGGCACCTGGGAAGACACCAGCGCAGACAACGCAGGCACCGCTGCTCACTTCCGCATCTACGCGAGCGACGGAACGACGGCGCACATCCAGGGAACCGTCACCGCAACTGGCGGTGGCGGGGACATGACGCTGGACAACGTGGTTATCGCGGCGGCTCAGGCCATCACGATCACGTCGTTCTCGCTCACGGCCGGCAACTCGTAATCCGGCTGTTTCCGGCTTCCTTAGCTTTCTACTTCGCCGCTAATACATGACACAGACCACTAGCATCCGTTGTGATGGGACGTACGGCGCGCATTCGTCCGCCAACTTCCCGGCCGGTGCGTGGTCGTGGCAGATGCGCCTCAAGTGGGCGTCGTTCACGTCGTCGAACGGCGCCCAGAACGTCTGCTCACTGGAGATGGCGACGGGCGGCAACGTTGTTCAGATCTATCTGGACACCGCTTCGGCGACCATGCGCGTCTACCGTAGCCAGAACGGCGCCGATGACGCACTGATCAACCTGACTGGCAAGGCAGGCCAGTGGGGCACGGTCGGCGCGCGTTGGAGCGGCTCCGGGTCGGTGACGGTCTGGTATCTCGACGACCTGACGAGCACGTGGACCGAGATCACGATCAGCGGAACAACTGCGTCCGCTCTCGGCCAGATCGAAATTGCGAAGTATTCGTTCGGCGGCGAAGAGCCGAATCAGCTGCTGATTTGTAACAGCATGATCCGCTCGGGTTACATGACCCAGGCGGAATGCACGGCGCAACGTCTCACCGACGTTCCGAGCAATCTCAGCAGCGGATCTGGCGCGTCCCTCAACCGCCATTGGCCGTTCGACACGACCAGCACTGGTGGCAACGACTCATCCGGCAACGGTTACAACGCCACGATCTATTCGGGCGGCAGTACCCAGAGTGACGTCCCGTATGGTGCGGCTGGCATCTCCGGCGCTGCAGCGATCACGACGGCCGCGGTTTCGGTTAGCTCGGCGGCTACCGCTCGCGTTTCTGGTGCGTCCAGTCTTTCGCTAGCGGCCACGACGTTCAGTTCAGCTGCCACCGTGCTTGTCTCTGGCGCGACTGCCGGAACGCTTGCAGCTGCATCCGTGTCCGCCGCTGGCACCGTTCCGGCTCGTGGCACGCTGGCAGGAACACTCGATAGCGCGACGGTCAGCGCATCGGGCGGCACGTCTACGGCTTCAACCAACGGCAGCGCATCAATCACGCTCGCTGGGGCCGCGGTTTCGGCTGCGGCAACGGCTCGTGTCTCTGGCACGTTGACCGGAACGTTGGCCAGTGCCGCGGTTACCGCAGCTGGCGTTCAAACCAATACCGGCGCAGTTTCCGCGACGCTCGCCGGCTGCACCGTTTCCGCGATCGGTAGCCTGCAGCAGGAGACGTCCACCAGCGCCAATGGGCAATGGGGACTGCAGATTCCGTGGGACGACCACCTAGAACTGCCGGCGTTCACGCTCATGGTTCGCGCGCGCGTCCACTCGTGGACGAGCGGCGACCAGTTGCAGAACATCCTCGGCGCCAACTGCCAGGATGGGTACGTCCAGATCTACGCGAGCGTCAACGGCACTGACCCAGACCTGGGCGGCGCCAATTACATCCGCGTCTACCAGGGCGAGGAGGCCCCGGTTGCCTACTACGCCCTGAACTCCACCGCGAATTACAGCGGCTGGGCTCTGTACGCGATCCGGAATAACGGACTCGGCGGCGACACCGAAGTCGTGATGATTCCCGACGGCGGGAGTCCGATCGTCCTGTCTCTCACCGGCGATTTTGGCGACCTGCGACAGGTTTACTTTGCCGGCTTGGTTGCATTCCCAGAGCAAGCCGAAGACGTCTATTTCTGCACCGGCATCGTTGTTGCCGAATATTGGGACAACACGAAACTGCTGGCGCAGGCTGAACAGAGCACGCCGGTCGACACATCCGACCTCAACCGCTTCTTCCCGATGTCCAACGCCTCCACGGCGTACATCGACCAGAGCGGCAACGGTTGGAACGCGAACCCTGGGGGCACCGGACTCACCGTCAGCGATTCGCCGTACATCGTTACGGGCGCAAGTGGTTCAGCTGCTGTCACGCTGGCCAGCGCATCCGTCTCAAGCTCCGGGACCGTTGCTGTCCGAGGCACCGCGTCTAACACGCTGGCAAACGCCTCGGTATCAGGAGCTCTCGTTGCCTCTATCCGCGGCGAAACTGGCCTGACACTGGACTCGGTTAGTGGTTCGGTGACCGGGACTGTCCTCACCCACGCGACGGCGACAATCACGCTCGCGGATACAGCGGTCCAGTCCGATGGCCTGATCGAATTCGACGGCATCGCCGGCACCAGCCACGTCACGCTGGACAATGCGACGAGCGCCATCACAGGCGCCGTTCTGATGTCGGGCGCGCTCGACAGGCGGCTCATCGACACGACCATGGCCGCAACGTGCGCCGTCGCGGTCGTGGGCTCAGCGTCCAGTACGCTCGGCTCTTGCACACTGTCGGCGACTGGCGCCGGGACCAACGCAGGCACCGTTGCGGCGATCTTGGCTAGCTGCACGGTTGCAGCGGCCGGCACGATCACCGCGTTTGGTTCGCTGAATCGCGCGCTGGAAAGCGTCTCGGTTGCTGGCACCGGCGCGGTGACGTCAGCGGACCGGCTGGGTGCTGTCGAAGTAACTCTGGCTGCGACGACGGCAACCGGAGCAGCAGTGGTTTACCTGTTCGGCTCGGCAAGCATCACGCTCGCAGACGTAACGCTCACTGCGGCCACGGCTGGAATGCTGCCGAGCGTCACCGCATCGGCGCGTTTGCTCTCCGCAGAGAACCCCATCACCGCGACCGCGCAACTCGGATCTGCAGCTGCATGACCATAGGCACCATCTACGCAGGCGACACGGACACCATCGAATTGACCGTTTCCCCGGCTTCGTCGCTTGCCGGGTCCACGGTCACGGCCCAGCTCTGGTACGGGGGGATCGCTGCCCCCACGTTCTCGATCAGCAAGACCCACGAGGACATGACGATCGATGCCGACGCGGGGACGATCTCAATCCCAATCACCGCGGCGGACTGGGAAAGTGTGCCGGAGCGATACCACCGTACGCGTATCACGCTGACGTTGGAGGTCGAGATCCGACGCAACGACGCCATTCGCACGCTTGAGCACGACACGCTGACTGTGCTGCCGGAGAGGATCCTGTGACCAGCATGCGCGGTGAAGTTCGAAGGTAACGAGGTGGACAGCACATGATTGGATTCTTTCTCGGGGCACGGTCCCTGCTCAATCTCCGCGGCGTGCACCCTGACCTGGTGCGCGTCATCAAACGGGCCATCGAAATCACCACGGTCGATTTCACGGTCTTGGAAGGTCTCCGTACCGAAGCGCGCCAGCGACAGCTTGTTGCGTCCGGCGCGTCGATGACCATGGCGTCACGGCACCTCAAGGGGCCGGATGGCTATGGGCACGCCGTCGATATTGCTCCGCTCATCGGCGGGAAAGTGTCGTGGCACTGGCCGCATTACGACCTCTTGGCGCCGCAGATTTTCAAGGCGGCAGAGCTTGAAGGTGTGAAGATCGAATGGGGTGGCCTCTGGACGAGTTTTAAAGATGGGCCGCATTGGCAGCTGCCGAAGGGGGCGTACCCGTGAGCGACCACGACACCCTCCCGCCGGACAGTGAGCGGACGAGCCCCTACCACGCGCAGTTTGTGCCCCAGGAGTTCGACATCGAAAACAGCGATGCGCCCGAGTGGGCCAAGGAACTGTTCCGTCGGGTAGAGGCGCGGCGCGACGAAGAGCGGGCGCAGTTGGATCGCATCGAGCGGAACCAGAAGATCCAGACGCAAGAAGTCCGTCGCCTGTCTGGTCGCGTCCGTGACCATGACTCTGAGCTCGGGACGCTTCGTGACCGGATCGAGTCGCTGGAAGACTGGCGTGATGCTGTGGAAGGCAAGGCGGCCGAATGAGCCCCAGTCCGCCGCGTGACCCGCGCAAGGGCCACCCGGGACACGACCCGTCCGAGCCGCCAAAGCGCGCGCTCGGCGTCGACTTGCCCCGGCGCCCGGCCGTCCCTCCACCCCCTGACACTGTGGTGACGTCGGCCCCGGTGCTGCCACCTGAGCCTCGACCAAGCGTGTTCGAGCGCGCACGTGGCGCCTCCTGGACGCCCACGGCAATCGCTGGCGCCATCGTCCTGGTGGTCACGGCGCTAGGCGGACAGGCCGGCGTCTCTGCGCTTCTGGGCGCAAGCAAAGACACTCAGCAGGCCATTCTTGATTCCGAAGCGCGACTGACGGCGGCGCTTGAACGCAAGCTGGAGGAGCGCGACAAGGCCGCACAGGTGGCCCGTGATGCCCAGTCCGCCCGCATCACAGCTGGCGACGAACGCACTGCCTACGTCGCTGGGTTCGCGTGCGCACTCAACGGCGGCAAACCGCACCCCACGTTCCCGTGTGATGGGTTCCCGGTCGCCGTGAAGGCGAACAAGGCGACGAAAACGCCGCCGTGGCAAGTGACGGACAAGCCCTACCCGGCGCCGTGAATGTGCCTCCACTGCTCCGAGCTGTGCCCCATCTGCGGCGCATGGCTCACCCATGTCGAGTGGCCAGCGACGCCACACTGCCCTGACTGCAACCCGCCGAAACCTGCATGCGAGACCCGCAAAGAATCGTCGAAGTCCTCGGGCAACACCAAGAGCTGAGGCACGCCATGGGCGAGCTCGAGGCTCTTGGGTACACGTCGCGGCACGCCGTCTCGCGCGCCCTGGAACGTGCCGGGATGGGCGCTCCGAGTGCCTACCTGAACCGTTCACGCGCCGGCTACAGACCAGCAATGCCGCCCCGGGAAACCGGGGCTTTTGCTTTGTCTGGGGCGCTGGATGAGGCAGATGACGCGGACCTGGTGAACGACGCAGTGGACCGCGCCGACCTGTCGCGCTTGCGACGACTTGAGCGGAAGGTTGGCGACCGTGGCTACCTGGCCAGGACGATCGAGCGATCCATCCGCGCGGCGTTTGAGCAGAGTCCGCCAAGAATCGTCCGTTACACATCGCTGCGTCCGACCATCGAACATCCGACCGAACGGCTCCTCGTTGGCCTGTGGTCGGACATCCACTTTGGCCTGACCGTCGACCCGCGCGAGGTGCCAGGCAATGCGTTCAACTGGCAGATTGCGGCACGCCGAATTGCCAAGCTCTGTGTCCAGCTTGCTGACTGGAAGCCTGAGCACCGGGACGACACGACGCTCCAGATCGTCTTGAACGGCGACATCATCGCGGGCGTCATCCACATGGACGACGCTGGCCAGGCGCGCCTGACCGAGCAGATCCACGGGGCAACTCAGATTCTCGTCGCTGCCCTGTACTTTCTCCGTCAGCACTTCGGCCGCATCCGAGTCCTGGCTCTGCCCGGCAACCATGACCGGGTAACTCGGGAACGACAGCTAGCCCAGCGCTGGGATTCACATGCGCACGCCATCTACCTGGCGCTGCAGTGGGCGTTTCACAAGGACCCGGCCATCACGTTCGATGTGCCCCGCTCCGGCGACGGGACGTTCGTTCTGCCTGGCGGAAAGGCACTCGCCTACGCCACTCACGGAGACGTTGCGCCTAGCGTCGGGAACATCTCCCGCGGCATCAATACCGCCAAGCTAGCCGCTGAACTGAACAAGCTGAACGCGTCCGGCGAATTCTCCGCGCCCGTTCGCGTGCTGCTCTGGGGTCATTGGCATCAGGGGCTCGTGATGCCATTCGGCAACGGCACCGCAGCGGTCAATGGTTGCCTGATTGGCGCCGACCCGTTTGCTCGGGTTGGCGCTGGCGTGCTTGGTGGTGGAGCACCTATGCAGTTGATGTTCGAAAGTTCGGAGGCGTATCCGTTCGGCGATTCCCGCTTCGTCTACGTCCGGGATGCCGACACGGACACGGCCTACGACCGGGTGGTTCCTACGCCAACACTGGACCTGTCAAAGGTGGCCGCGTGACCGCCATTCGCCACACCACGAACCGCGACACCGTAGCGGCACTGGACCGCGCCTGCTTTCCGGGCGACGAGCCTTACCCGACCACAGATGCTCGCTGGTGGCTCGCGTTAGACGCTGGGAAGCCGCTTGGGTTCGCTGGCGCCAAGTTCTGGCCACCCGACCGTTGCGTGTTCCTGTGCCGCGCTGGGGTCATCCCAGAGGCACGCGGCAAGGGTCTACAGCGGCGCCTCATTGATGTTCGCCTACGGTGGGCCACATCGGTCAAGGCTCGGGGCGCGTACACGTACACAACGCCGGACAACCTCCCGTCGGCGAACAGCCTGATCCATTGCGGGTTCAAGCTGTTTGAGCCGTCCTACGCGTGGGCCGGCAGCGACGTGCTGTATTGGTGGCTAGCGCTGTAGTTATCGCGAATCGTGCCCCATAGCCCTTGTCCAGAAAATCACCGCGTCCACTAGTAATGGACAGGTCGACGTTTCTGGACAGGTTCCAGGTGAGCTTCAAGGTTCACGGACCATTTCCAAACCGGAAACAGTTGCCCCGCCCCTCACCGGGCGGGGTTTTCGCTTTTTGTGGCCCGGCGACTACCCACAAAGCGCCAAGGTCTCAGCATTTCTGCCGTCAGGGCCCAGCGATGCAGCTACCGGCCCTTCAGCACATCCCAAAGCTGGCCAACAAGTTCAGACCTCGCCTGCGCCTTCGCCATGTGGTGCTCGTAGTTCGCGACGACGGGAGCGACGGAGACCACGCCGCGCAGTTGTTTGATCGCCGCGATGGTCGCTTCAGCGTCGTCGTCGCGAAGCTCGTTTTCCAAGGTCACAACGAATCCACAGTATCGGCCTGTCATGGTCTCTCCAGTTTTCGCAGCGCTTCGGCGTACGGCAGTTCATCACTCGGCACCCAGTCAGGCTCGACCGCATGCTCGTCACAGGCGTATTCGATGCCGTCGACAGAGCCGGCATGTGTTGCCTTGGTTGGACACTGGTCGCACGTAGGCAACGCGTCCACGACCGCCTTGAGCGCGTCGTAGTCGGCAACGTCGGAGTGGCGGACCCATTCGCCATGGTCGTCCTGGACTGGAACGCTCTCAGAAAATGAGCCGATGATGCGCTCTTCAAAGTCGTACCGCTTCACGGTTCGCTCCCTTCGAACTTCTGCCGCAGCCGCTCAAACTCGGCCCGTTCCTGCTTCTCGCGCTCCAGTGCGCTCTCGGCGGCGAACTTGGCACGGAGAAGCGTTTGTTCTTCGACGGAGCACAAGCCCCATTTCACGAGGTCGCTGAGGTTCTCCTTCCAGTTGAAGCTGCCGGTTTGGCCCTGTTCGAAGTGGGGTTCACAGCCCGGGTACGAGTCGGCTTTCAGATGGATGAACGTGTCGCCACTCAGCAGAACAATCGCGTCGCCCCAGTCTCGGTTGATGCCTTCGATAGTTCGGCCGGTTGCGTCGATTGGGTGGATTTGGGTTCTCATGGTTCTCCGATTCTTGCCAGCGCCCGCAGCGGTTCGGCGTAGGGCAATTCGACCGAGTGTTCTTGCTTGTGCCGGTCGCAGTAGAAGTGGTCGCCGTGGTGCGTTGCGCGGTCGGCGCAGTGGTGAACGTCGCAGCGCGGTAGCTTATCGACCACGGCAGCGACGCGTTCAAGGACGGCGTGCGCCGCCTGCTCGGCTTCGTACATCTTCTTGTAGGCGAGCTGCGTCACGTCGTTGGGTAGAGGCGATGCGTTGTGCGCCGCCTTGTACAGGACATAGGCGTCGCAGTACTTGGACAGCCGGTCACTCAGGTCGCGTCGGATGTAGTAGTCAGCCATGCTTGGCCTCCATCGCGCGCAGGATGACCAGAGCGCGCCGCAAGTCATCAGGCGCCGTCGGGTCTCCGTTCAGCAGGTTCTCCGCTTCACAAGCGACGTCGCGCAGAGCTTCGAGCTCGGCAAGGAGCGCGGGCAGGGCGTTGCGCATCGCTACGATGAGGCGGCCATCCGGGATGCCAATCGCAGCGCCGCACCCGCCGCCTTGCGTAGCAACGAAGTTGATTGGTCGGTCGTCTGACTCGACGTAGCAGACGGGCTCGTCGTTAATTTCGTCGACACCCGCGCTGCGCTGGGCCCACGGCCCCGGCGTCGCCTCTGCGTCCAGCTTCTTCAATTCGTCGATGTTCATCACCGCTCCTCTCGCATCGCCATCACCGCCGCCCGCTCGATCATCTCGACGACCTGGAGGCGCGACGTGGCAATCCGGCAGACCCACATGAACGGACCATGCGGGTCGGTCTGGTCGTGGAAGAGTTCGAACACCCGGGAACGCATCGGGGTGAAGCGGGAAGCAAACCACTCCCCCGGCACCCACTCAGCCGCGCACCGTTCGCGGATGGCTAGGAGTTCTTCGGATGGGGTCATGGGGCGATACCCGTGTCCCAGCTGTACGTCTCAGGCCCGTCCTCACCATCGCAAGCCTGGCGAACGAGTTCCTCGTACTTGTTCCCCGCCAAAGCGCGCACCATCTGGTCGATGACCCACGTCTTGTGATGTTCGCCGTCGATGCCACCGAAGCGCACAGCAAACGTGACGGCTTCCTCAATTCGAAAGTGCAAGTCGGCTGCGCTCGCGTTCTCCAGGTTCAAAACGCTCACTTCTCCTCGCTTTCCACGACGTCAAACCCAGCCTTCGTCAGCCTGTCGATGAGCCAGGCGCGGCAGTCGGCGTACGTGACCGGGTGCATGTCTTTGCCCTGGTGGATGACCGCTCCGCACTGCGCGTACCAGCGCCAATCGCCGTTCGTGACCTCGCCTAAGATGCGACTGTCGAAGTGGAAGTAGCAGCCCTTGTCGGGCGCCAGCTTCACCTCGCGCACCTTGGGCCTCGGCCGCATCACACTCGACCAAGCGGCGATAGCGAATCGCTTTTCCTCGTGAGGTCCGCATCGCCAGCCGCATTCCTCACAACGGACAGCATGACCGACGCCTAGGTCGCACCGCACCTTTACTGCCTCCGCCTCCGACCCGCAAACGCACTTCGCAATCTCGCTCATCGTCCCTCGCTCCTGGCCATCTCCGCAGCCTTCCGAAGAGCCGCAACCACCTCGGCTTGGGTGCGCTCGGGGGCGTCGTTCCAAGTGGCGATCGAAAGCGCACCGGCTGCTCTTCTCAGGTAGTCGTACGCGTGTGGCGTTTCCCACTCGTCTGAGTGCTGCAACTCTTTCGCGACTACTCCGCGCGCACACCAGCAAACCGCGTTGCTGCTGTACGGGAACACTCGCTTGTCATCCGACGTCCTGGCAAACGCGTTCTGCGTCCACGCCCCAGGCTGCTCCAGCCGGTCGGCGGCGCGACTGAGGATGTCACTTGGCTGCATCGAAGAGTCCTTTCTGTTCTTTGGGCGATGACTTGCGGCGCCTTCGCGGGTTCGCCTTTGCATGACAGGCACTGCATAGGCCATCACGGCGAACATGGACGATCACATCACTGATGGCGTCCCATTCGGACCCACGAGCGGCGCCGTGCTCGTTGCCATCCGCGTCGAACACGTCGCCGCCATCCCAGCGCATATACCAGCCGTCCTCGTTGTAGGCGATGAAGTCGCCGTGGATGGCGCGGCACTTGGTGCAGCAACGGTCAGCCACGCTCCACCTCGTCGGCCGCAGCGTTCAGAGCGGCGGCTAGGGCGCGGACTTCGGACTGATTAACGAACGACATTGGCACCTTGCTCCTGTAGCCAACGGCAGACGATGTAGTGGAATGTGCGGTGCATCGCGTCCAGCGTTGTTGGAGGCTGGCCGTTCCAGCGGCCACCTTTCAGCTTTTCCAGCTCCAGCTGTTCGAGCAACGCCCGCGCGTCCTCGTCACTGATGATGATCGTTCTCATGCTCCCATTGTCTCCAACTGTCGTTTCAGTTTCGTCAACCACCGCTCGGCGTCGTTGGCGGCGGATTGGGGGTTAGTGAACCGGTGCAGCGTCGATGTGCCGTAGCCGCTCCAGTAGTAGAAACCGCCGGCGTCACCATAGAAACCGCCGACTCGAACGCGCTTACTGGTCCACGCGAGCACGCCTTTCTCGCGCCGCATCACCTTGCCGAACAGCGTCGGCGCTCGTTCACGCGGCGTCATGGTTGCTGCTCCAGGGCACGCGTGAAAAGCGCCACAAGGCGCTCGTAGGCAGCATCACGGCGCTGTTGATGAAACCGCGCCTCCTCGCGCGGGTTCGAAGAATCGGCCCTGACCTGAGTGGCGATGTAGGCCCGTGACTCTGCGTCGCCAACTTGCTCAGCTTCGTAGTTCAATCGACCGAGCCAGCCTTTGAATTCCTCCACCGTCACCTTCCCTTCGTCGGTCACGTCTGCGTCCCTCCTGCCAGCTCGATCACGTTGTCCACGAAAGGCACGTCGCACCCGTTGAACATGTCCGCGCCGAAGTCGTGCATCAGCTCCCAGAGCTGGTACTCGCGCCAACCATCTACGTCTGGCTCATGAAAGTCGCGGATGTGAACGGCGCCGGATGTCGCCTCTAGCACTCGCTTCCGGACAGAAGCTAAGCGCCGAGCGTGAATCGCTTCGCCGGCCAGGGTCAGGCGCACGCGAACCATGGCGTTCGTGTTAAGGAGGCGAATCACGTCTGCGTCCCTCCTGCTGGGGTGGTGGCCTTTGCTCTCTTCAAGCGCCTTTGCCCGAACCGCTTTGATCGCCGGTACATGTCGATGTCTCCGCCACAGGATGAGCACAGGCCGAAAGCGTCCGCGCACGTGAAGCAGATGGCTGGCGTTGCCGTCGTCGCGTGCGTGTCTTCGGAGCCGCACAGGCGACACTTCCACCCGGTGAAGGCCTGGCCAGCGAGCCCGGCGTGGTAGTAGCAGGCGACGCACTCACGCATCTCCAGGCGTCGAGCCTTGGCGCCATCGCCAGCAATCCAGGCCGCCTTTTCCAGCGTTAGGCGTACCTTCTGAAGCCGGCTTTCACTGACCGCGTTGATGCGCTCCAGCTGCTCCAGGGTGAGTCTTCTCGGCGTCATCGTGCGGCCCTTTCTGCGCCCTTCTCGCCCGATGCCGTGAGCCCAGCGCGCACAGCGTCGAGCAAACCTGC
>CAZFPB010000016.1:0-23126 GCA_964520985.1 uncultured Pseudobdellovibrionaceae bacterium | reverse complement strand
GGCTTCGAGACGATCTGGGTCGGTGTCGAGGTCGACGCGGGCACGAGCCCCACCGTGACGCTCGAGCCGCTCTTCTACGACCCGAGCGCCGCAGACGGCTCCCGCTGGTGGCGATCCTACGTCGGCGCGCGCGACGGCATCACCGCGATCGCTGCGCCCGTCGCCCAGGTCACGCCCGCGCTCGGCGCCGGCCAGATGGTCGAGCTCCGGGTCGACGGGCACCCACAAGTCTTCCTGCGGCGGACCGCCGTAGCGAACGCCACGAGCACCACCGCGATGCGCATCCTGGTCCGGCCCGGCCGGCAGCTCGGTCGCATCGTGCGCTGATCCATGAGCTTCATCTCGTGGCTGCGCGCCGCAACCAGGCTCACGCGGCCGGTCGAGATCGTCGAGCCGCCGTCGGTCTACCTCCAGAACGAGCGGATCGGTGGCTCGCTCACTCCGCAGGAGGTCTCGGAGATCTACCGAGAGGCCGACCTCGGTTACATGTGGCGGATCGTCGACCTGGCCGACGAGAGCCGCCAAAAAGACTGCCACCTTCAGTCGATCCTGTTCACGCGCGAGAGCGAGGTGGCCGGGCTCCGCTGGCAGGTCACGCCCGCGTCGGAGAGGCGCACCGACAAGCGGATCGCCAACTGGTGCACCGAGTGGCTCTCTGAGTTCGGCGCGGACACCCAGGAGCCTGAGCCGCGCGACCTGCCGAACCTCATCAGCCATCTCCAGGGGGCCGTCTACTACGGCTACGCCGTCGCGCAGGTGCTCTACGAGCGGAGGGACGGCAAGGACGTCCCCATCGGGGCCGAGCCCATCCACCCGCGGCGGTTCTGCTACGAGCCAAGCCACGGCCGGCTCAACTTCTGGGACAACAACGGCCCCATCGCATTCCCGGGCGTCGACCTGCTGAAGGCGCACCCGGGGCACTTCATCCAGTACCAGCCGCGCATCAACGGCGGCGTCGCCACGCGCGAAGGGCTCATGCGCGTGCTGCTCTGGGCCGCGCTATTCAGGAACTGGGCGTTCTCCGACTGGCTGAAGCTCGCCGAGATCGCCTGGAAGCCGTGGCGGATCGGCACGTACCAGAAGAAGGTCGCCGACAAGGCGGACGTCGCCGCGCTCAAGAAAGCGCTCCAGCAGCTCAGCTCTAACGGCGTAGCGATGCTGCCGGACAGCGTGAGCCTCGTCGTCGAGTGGGCGAAGGGCGCGCAGTCGATCAGCGGGAGCGAGCATGCGAACCTCGCCGCGTTCTTTGCCGCGGAGATGAGCAAGGCGGTCCTTGGCTCCACGCTCGTGGTCGAGCAGGGCCGCGTCGGCTCGCAGGCACTCGGCAACGTCCATGAGCGCAGGGCCTTTGCCGCGTTCGAGTGGGACGCGCGGAACATCGCGGCGGCGATTCGGCGGCACCTGATCGCGGTGGCGGTTCGCCGGGCGTTCGGGCGTTCGGCGGCGATCCCTGGCTTCGAGCTGGTGACCGAGGACGCCGTCGACTTCGAGAAAACGGCGCGCGGGTTCCTGGCGCTTCGCCAAGCTGGCCTGACGGTCGCCGCGAGAGACGTGCGCGACCGACTCGGCCTGTCGACGCCGACGGACACCGACGAGGTACTCGGGGGCGTCGCGGGGGCGCCGTCGGTGTCTCAGCAGCTCAAGACGCCGGCCCTCCCGCCGGCACAGACCGACGCCGACGAGATCGTCGTGGACGTCGATGAAGAGGACTCCGGAGATGGCGAAGAAGACGACCGCGCCGAGTGAGGCGTCCAGCGAGGGCCGCCCGAGTGTGATGCCCTATCCGCTGAGCGACCTCATGGCCATGGAGCCGCGTGCCGCTGCGCGCGCCGGGAGCTTCATGCCGGACTTCGACGACTGCGACGACGAGCATTTCGAGCGCCACGGCGGCGTCGCCGTGATCCGCATCGAGGGCCCGCTCATGCAGCGCGGCGGGTGGTGGTGGGACGGCTACGAGGCCATCCAGGAGCGGTTTGCGGCCGCGTGCGACGACGCGAGCATCGGCGCCATCCTGTTGCGGATCAACTCTCCCGGTGGCGTGGTCGCCGGGTGTTTCGAAGCCGTGCGCGCGATGCGCAAGATGAAGGCGGCATCCGGCAAGCGCGTGATCGCGTTCGCCGATGAGGCAGCCTACTCCGCGGCGTACGCGATCGCCACGGTGGCGGACGAGATCTGCCTGCCGGAGCCCGGTGGCGTCGGCTCCGTCGGCGTCATCGGCACGCTGCTCGACTGGACCGCTGCGAACGAGCAGTGCGGCATCAAGGTCGTCGTCGTGAAGTCCGGGGCGCTCAAGGCGGACGGGCATCCCGACGAGCCGCTTACCGACGACGTGGTGGAGCGGTACCAGGAGCGGATCGACGACCTCGGGCGGCAGTTCGCGACGCTCGTCGGGGAAGCGCGCGGCAAGTCGACGGACCAGGTGCTCAAGCTGGAGGCAGCCTGCCTGTACGGGCGCGGCGCGGTGTCCGGCGGGCTCGCGGACAGCGTGACGAGCTACGGCGACGCCCTCGCTCGCGCGGCGTCTCTCGCTGCCGAGCGCGTCGCCGCCGCGGGGCAGCCTCAGCGCGCAGCGGAGACCCAGCGGGCCGCGGCCCCGCAGCGAAGGAGCGACAGTGGCCCACTGGTTCTCGACCGAATTTGCCGGCGGCTCGCCGCCTTTAGCGCGCGTGGCGACGGGATCGATCCGAGGGTCCGCGCATCCATCGCCCGCTCCATCGCCGCAGACGCGGGGGGAGCTCCCGCCGTACCTCGACCGGATGGCATGCGCCTGCGGGAGGCCCAGCTGCGCGCGGTGTACCCGGACGCCCGAGAGGCCGAGTTCGTCGCGTCCACCGAGGCGGTGAACAGCTTCGGCGAGGTCGACCGGCAGAACTGGCGCCTCGAGCGGTTCACGAAGAACCCCACGATCCTGTTCGCGCACGACATCCACAGCCTGCCGATTGGGCGCGCCGTCTCGACGCGCGTCGAGGACAAGCAGCTCGTGATCCGGGTGAAGTACGCGAGCGCGCGCGCGAACCCGTTCGCGGAGCTCTGCTGGCAGAGCGTGCTCGAGGAGATGCTCGTCGCAGGTTCGACGGGATTCGTTTCCCACGACGTGCGCAGGGAGCGCGTTGACGGGGTGATGCGGACCGTCTGCGACGACAACGAACTCTACGAGTTCTCGAACTGCCCCGTCGGATCCAACCCCGACGCGCTGGTGAAGCTCGAGGAGCGCGTGATGCGCTCGCTCCACGCCGCGCACGCGCCGTCCAGCAAGCCGTCCGGCGCTGCGCCGGAGAGGAACAAGACCATGAGCATGAACGTGAAAGACGAGGAGTTCGAGGCGCTGCTCTCGAAGGGCTCCGCGACCGTCCACTGCGAGTCCTGCGGCGAGGGGCGCGCGCTGCGTGTCCCGCAGCTCGCCAGGGTGAGCGCGGACATCGCGTCCGCCGGAGCCAAGGCGACGGAGCTCGAGGCCAAGGTCGCAGAGCTCTCGACGGAGAAGGCCACGGCGCTCGAGGAGCGTGACGCAGCCCGGGCCGAGGTCGAGAAGATGAAGCGCGATGCGTCGGACGCGGAGACGCGACGGCGCGCCGAGTCGGAGCTCGGTGCTCTCGTCGCCGACGGGAAGCTCGGCGCGGGCGAGGTGGCGGAGTACGTCGAACTCTCTGTGGAGTCCCCGGAGCGGTACGCGCGCATGGTCGCCAAGGCGAAGGAGCGCACGCCGACGGGCCAGGACCTGACGAAGCGCGTCGATCTCGGAGGCGAGGCGAGCCCACAGGTCGGTGCCGTCGCGGAGAGCCGCCCCGCGGTCGATGATGGCCTGATCGGCTTCGCGTCGCGCGGCGCGGCGGTGATTCGCAGCGCTCCGCAGAACTCCAGCGCCGGATTCGCCGGTGCGCTCGTGACCGACCAGATGGTCGCCGCGGCCGACAACCACCTCGCCTCGATGCTCTCCGGATCCGCCGGCTGAGCCGACCCCACATCGCCTGAAAGATCATCTCCGGCGCCTCGACGCGTCGGCATGGGCGGGCGTGTGCCCGCAGGAGACTGCTCATGAGCGCGTCGCTCGATCCCCATCGCAAGCTCAGCAACTGCATCACGATGACCTTCAAGGTCGCCACCGGCAACACCGTGCGCGGCGGCTTCGCGGTCAAGTTCGCCTCCGACGACCAGGAGATCGTCGAGGCCGGCGCGAACAGCGAGCTGGCCATCGGCGTGGCGAAGAGCCCCGGCAAGACGTATGCGGCAGGCGACACCGTCGAGGTCTTTCTGGGCCCCGGCATCGTGCCGATGGTCGTCGGCACCGGCGACGTCACGCGCGGCATCGACGCCCGCATGATCTCCGACGGCATCACCGATTGCCCGGCGTGGTCCGCGGCCGGATCGACGGTCGTTCCCGTCATCGGCAAGACCCTCCAGAGCGGCGTGGCCGGCGATGTCGTCGGCGTGCTCATCGGCGCCACGCTCGCCTATCGCATCGCGACCTGAGCCTCCGGCCAGGAAACCCACCAACAACTATCGATTTCGCGTCGGCGCGCTGAATGCGCCGAAGGGGCTATCTCCATGTCCGGATTCCTCTGGTTCAACCACACCAACGATACGCCTGGCCGGCGCTTCAATGCCTCGCTCGCCGCCGTGAAGTCGCACGTGCAGGGCGACTTCGTGGGCATCACCAGTGAGCAGGAGCAGCGCAACCTCCAGCAGCTGCTGAAGGCCAAGAACGACGCCTTCCTCAAGCTGCGCGAGGTCTCGTCCGACTCGGTGCAGGACGACAAGTTCCTCACCAGCCTCTCCGTGCAGTACGCGAACGACGAGTACATCGGCCTGATGCTGCTGCCGCATGCGCCCGTGCCGCAGGTCTCGGGGCTCTACCCGATCTACAACGAGGAGAGCCGCTTCGAGGGCCCCGACGACGAGATGCTCGGCCGCTCGGAGGCGAACGAGATCGACGAGGGCGACCGCGACGAGGGTACCTACAAGTGCAAGCCGCGCGCGCTCAAGAACGTCCTCGACTGGGTGACGATGCAGAACGCGGCGGCGCCGCTGAACGAGATGGTCGACCTCACGACGGCGCTCGCCGATGTGGTGGCCATCAAGCGCGAGAAGCGCATCGCCGACGTGATGACGACGAGTGGCAACTACGCGAGCTCCAACGTCATCCCCGTCGCTGCCAGCGATCGGTTCGATTCGGCGAACGGCGGCGACCCGATCGGCGTCCTCCAGGACATGAATGCTCGCCTCTGGAAGGGCCGCGGCCCCGCGCGGACCTACTGGTGGGGCAGCCTCGAGGTGTGGAACGTCCTCGCGCGCCACCCGGCGATCCTCGACCTGTCGAAGCACACCGTGCAGGGCCTCGCCACGCCGGGGGCGGTGGCCGAATACTTCGGCTGGGACGGCGTGCTCGTCAGCCAGGCGCGGCGCCGGACGTCGCGCAAGGGCCAGACGCCGACCTACGGCCGCATGTACGGCAACAACATGGGCATCTGCCGCGTCGCGGTGACGCCGAACGTGCGCAACGCCGTCTTCGGCCACACGCTCGCCTGGAACGGCGTGCGGACCCGCATGTGGTTCGAGCAGAAGATGTTCACGGACGGCGCCTACGTCGCGCAGACCGCGCATCACGAGGACCACAAGGTCATCGCGAACAAGGCCGGCGTCCTGGTGACCACCCCCATCGCGCCGTTCTGATGGGACGCCGACGGAAGCAGGGGCCGGCGCGTCCGCAGAGCGACGCGTCCGCGCCTCCCGGCGACGAGGCGGCGGAGGCGGCGCTCGACGATCTCGCCGGCTCCGGCGGTGGCGGAGACATCGACGGCGACGAGGCGCTGCTGGATGCGGGAGAAGCGGAGCTCGACGGGGAGCCAGGCGACGTGTCCAGCCTCGAGGCCGTGGCGGAGGTGGAGGACGGCCCCGCCGCCGATGACGCCCAGGCCCCCGTCGTGCCCGACGCACCGCTCGCGGACACCCCGGCGCCTCCGGCTCCCGCGGAGGCCGCCAAGGGCCAAGGCGACGCCGCAGACGCCGCGCCGGGTGCCCATCCCGCCCCGGCTCCGCGGATGCCAGCGCTTCGCCGCGGCCACGTCTTCGCTCGCGTCCGCGGCACCGTGGCGCTGATGGCTACCGGGTACACGCTCGATGGCGAGCGGAGGACGCGGTGGAAGGCCGGCGAAGAGGCGCAGTTCCGGCGAGTTGATGTCGAGTCCCTGCCGGAGCACTTCGAGGAGCTCTCGTGAGCTACGTGGCGCTGTTCACCCAGGAGGACCTGGCCGCTCGCGTCGGCGAGGCGCGCCTGAAAGAGGCACTCGACGACGACAACGAGGGGGACATCCACCCTGCGGCTTTCGAGCGGCTCCAGACGGACGCGTCGTCGTACGTCCTCGAGACGTACTACAGCACGTTCGATGCCGTGCCGGAGGAGGATGAGATTCCTCCGGCACTGAAGCGACTCGCGCTGGATGCGGCCCAGGCGTACCTCGGCCAGCGCCACCCCGAGGTGTTCAAGCTCGACTGGGAGCGGCTCTTTCGCTGGATCGACGCGCAGCTCGCTCGCTTGAGACAGGGCGAGAAGCGCATCGGTCAGACGCCGCCCGATCCCGCGAAGAACCACGGCGGCGAGGTGCTCTCGACGAACGTCGATGACCCGACGCCTCCGCGCTTCGTGTGGCAGCGCGGGGGCTGCCTCTTCTGATGCAGTTCCAGGTCCAGGTCGACGCCAGCGACATCGAGGCCGCGTGGGGCGCCATGGTGATGGAGTTCGCACGCGGCACCGTGCGCGGGCTCGTCATGGGGCTGAAGGAGGGCGAGCAGGCGGCGCTCTCCACCGGGCGCTGGAAGGACCGCACCGGCGAGACGCGGCGAAACACGCGCGGCACGGTCGACTTCCTCACCGTCAACGGCGGCGCCGGGCAGCTCAACAGCCTCGTCAAGCACGCCTCCTACCTAGAAGAGGGGACGCGGCCGCACCTCATCCGGCCGAAGGAGGGCGCCGGCTTCGTCGGGCCTCTCCAGCAGGGGCAGAGTCGCCGCGGCAAGACGGATATCGGCACGCACCGGGTCGCGCTGCGCTGGCACGACGCCGGCGGCCAGGTCCATTTCGCACGTGTCGTTCGCCACCCGGGTACGCAGGCGACAGGCTACATGGCCGCGGGCGTCCAGCAGCTCGAGCGCACGTTCCTTCGGGAGCTCGAGGTGAGCGTCGCCAAGGCGCAGAGCATCGCCGACAGGTACTGACCGATGGAGCCCGAGATGTTACCGAACACCACGGTGTTCGACGCCGTCCGTGCGGGTCGGGTCGTGATCGCTGCGTCGACATCGCTCCGCGGCCACAGAATCCGGCCATTCGACCTCATGGACACGATCGGCCGCATCCGCGATGCGGCGCGACAGGCTGGCCGCACAGGCTCCCACTGACCCATGGCCGACCACTACGGCGCGCTCTCGCTCGACGTCCCCGCGGTCGAGAACGAGCGCGAGCAGACCTGTGGCGACCCGGCGCTGAAGGTGGTGGCCGATTTCCTCAAGGCCGCCATCAACGCGCAGGCGACGACGGCTTGGCGGTCGGTCGCTCCAGAGCTCGGGAAGTCCGGGAAGGACAGCCCGGTCAACGACGCGTTCACCTACGACCCGGTGAACACGAAGTTCTCGGAGAAGGCGCTGCCGTCGCTCTACATCTTCCGCAGTCAGGGAGGCGCGTTTGAGGACACGGCGGCCGACTACCGGATCGCTCGCTCGACCTGGACCGTGTGGTGGATCTTCCGCCAGACGACCGACTCCAAGTCGGCGTTCCGGATGCCGTTCGCGAACGCGGTCGGCAAGCTGATCGACGCCGCTTTGGATGATGAGCGCCACCCGGCCTACGTGAGGGAGGGCGACGACGACCCGTACGCGCCGAGCTTCGATGCCGACGCGGCGGCCATCGCGACGGCGTTCGCCTCCTCGACGGACCCGATGGAGCTCACCGGCGGGGACCTCGACGGCGAGGTGGGCGGCGCCGAGATGAACCCGCCGCGGAGCCCGACGCTGACCATCTCCGGCGACGCCGCGAGCGTGGCTGTCGGCTCGACCGTGACGTGGACCGGCGTCAACGCGCTCGGCCAGGAGATCGAGGTGGTGCAGACCATTGCTGGCCTCGGCACGGTGCACGCCCACTACGATTTCGCCCGCATCACGTCAGTGGCCATCGAGCCACAGGCCGGCACGGGCGCCATGATGCAGCTCGGCCTCGATGCGCGCGCAGGCCTCGGGACGCACGTCCTGTCAGCCGCTGGCCTCCACGACATCCGCGCGAGCCGCCCTACGCCCAAAGTCATCAACATGCCCGTGGGACAGGGAGAGACGGTGCCGTACGACGCGCTCGAGGTGATTCTCGAGGTTGAGGAGCGGCTTGTGCCCGACCTGGAGCAGTACGACCTGCTCGACGACGACAGCGGCGCAAGCGGCGTGAATGCCGGCGTCGACCAGACCTTCGTCCGACACGACGGCTCGGTGATCGACCAAGCCTTCTACGACTGACCCGAAAGCGAGAGCAGATATGCAGGAGCGATTGCTCGTCCTGCCGAACCCGTACACGTTCATCGACGGGGACGGCGAGCCGCAGGGGGCGTGCCCTGCGGACCCTGGCCACGCGGCAGGAAAGCGCATGTGGGTCGGCGCAAAGCTCGATCCGCAGCGGACCAAGTTCCTCGATGACTACGAGGACCGGCGCAAGGGCCTGAAGTGGAAGGGCGACCCGCGCCCGCGCCCGCAAGCCACCAAGTTTTCCTTCGCGACCGAGCCCGTCGATATCCCGTCGACTCCGCACTACCTCGACCGCATCCGCGAGGGCTCGCTCATCGCGGCGGACGCGGAGACCTTCGCGAAGGCGTTCGGCGGGCGCGCGAAGTACGTGGAGCCCGCGCGGGCGCTGGCCGAGGCGCGCCGCCGCGCCTTCGAGGAGCACCGGGACGCCACCGGCAAGGACCCCGCGTTCCCGCGCGAGACGCCCGCCGCCGTCTCTCCTCCCGCGGCCAAACCGCACGCTGACACCGCGCCCGCCAAGGCGCCCACCGGAGGCACGAAGTGAGCATCCAGATCGTCGGCTTCTCGTCGAGCTTCAAGGTGCCGCTGTTCGCCGCGGAGACCGTCTACGGCGCAGGGGCGCTTGCGCAGGGCTCGATCCCCATCAACCTGCTCCTCACCGGCCTCATCTCGGACGACGGGACGATGACCGAGAACGGCAGTCCCGTGCAGGCGTTCGATCAGGACGAGGCGGACGACTATGCCGGGGCGGGCAGCCAGCTCGCGCGGATGTTCGCCGCGGCCAGCCGGATCCCCAACGTGCGGATCTGGCTCGCGGCGCCAGCGCGTGCGAACGCCGCCGTCGGCGCCAGCGCCACGATCACGTTCACAGGCACCGCCTCGAGTTCCGGCGAGGTGTTCTTCCGCGTAGGCGGCGAAACGGTCTCCGTCACCATCGCGAGCGGCGACGACCCGACCGACATGGGCGATGCCACGGTGTCCGCGTTCGCGGCGAAACCGTGGCTGCCGGTCACGGCCGTCAACGACGAGGGCGAGGTGACGCTCGAGGTCAAGTCCGCCGGCGTCGAGGGGAACCAGTACATCCTCCACAAGGACGAGCGGCTGCTCGCGTCCGGTGTCACCGTCGCCCTGGCTGGAGGCGCTTCGGTCACCGGTGGCGGCGTGAAATTCACCGGGGGCACGGGCACCGCGGACGTCACGACGCTGCTCACTGCCATCTACTCCGGCTGGTACCAGCGCATCGCGATCGCGCAGAACGACGCCACGAACCTCGGCCGCTGGCGGACGCACATCAACGCGAAAGCGGGCCCGACCGAGGGGCGCATGGAGCACGCCGTCGTTGCTACGAACGGCACGCAGTCGGCGGCCGCGTCGCTCTCGACGTCGACCCTAAACGACCCGCGCTTCCAGAACCTGTGGCTCCTCAACAGCGAGTCCCACCCGAGCGAGCTCGCTGCGGCGATGGCGGCGCTCCGGGCGGCGACCGAGGGCGATGACCCGGGCGCCTCCTACGACGACGTGCAACTCCTCGGCATGGCGCCGCAGGCCCAGGTTGCCGACTGGGCGAACGTCTCGACGCAGAGCTCGTGCTTGGACAACGGCGTGACGCCGCTGCTCACCACAGGCGACGGGCGTGTCGTGGTCTGCCGCTCGATCACTACGCGGTGCCTCCGCGGCACCACGCCGGACTACAGCACGCTCGACACCAGCGAGGCCGTGGTGCCCGACTACGTGCGTGACGGGCTCCGGCTCATCTGGATCAGCGAGTTCAAGCCTAACAACCCGCGCGTCGCCGACGACCTGCCCGACGGCAAGGAACGGCCCGCGGGCGTCGCCACGCCGAAGCGGTGGACGCAGCGGACGGTCAAGTACCTCAAGGGCCTCGAGTCGGCGTCTCCGCCGCAGATCATCGACGTGGACACGCACCTTCCGAGCAGCGAGTTCAACAGCGCGGCGAAGCGGATCATGTCGATCTGCCCGGTCGTCGTCGCCCCCAGCCAGCACCAGATCGGCGTCTCCGTGCGCCAGATGGCGGCGTGAGGTAGACCATGGCAGAGCCCAAAACGTTCAGGAATGCCTCGGTCTACATCGACAGCCGCAAGATCGCGGAGATCGAGAGCGGCACGTACGAGCACAACTCCGGCGACGAGGACCAGTTCGGCTCCGAGGGCTGGATGGGTGCGTCCGATGGCGCAGGGACGACGCGCCTCACGTTCAACACCGTCGTGCCCGCCGTCGGTCACGAGGTGACGTTCAAGCGCATCATCAGGGAGAAGCGATACGTGCAGGTCTCGGTGATCATCGACGGCGGCGCCGAGATGATCACGATGCGGATCGCGTCGAGGTCCTACAACTTCGACAGCAAGACCGGAGTCGTGAAGGGTGCCTTCACCGCGATGGGCGGCGAGCCCGAGTTCGCCTGATGGGTCGGTTCCAGCAGATCGCCAAGGGGACGCGCGCGCGGCACGTCGTCGAACTGCCGCTTGCGAACGGCGAGACCATCAGGGTGGCCGTGCGCGCGCTCCTCGACGACGAGGACGAGGAGATCGACCGGCTGGCGCGCGAGCACGCGAAGAGGCTCGGTGTGGAGGACCCGAAGCCCGGGAACAGCCTCTACGACCGCGCCTTCGCGCGCTTCACGCTCCTGCTGTCGTGCAGCGATCCGGAGTCGCCCGACGAAGTGCCAGCGCCGTTCTTCGCCAACGAGGAGGAGATCCGTCTCGGCCTCGACCGCGACCGCATCACCTACCTATTCGAGGCGCAACAGGTGTGGCAGGACCGATGCGCGCCGCAGCAACTCCAGCTCTCTGGCGATGAGTTTATCGCGAAGGTCGTGGAGGTGGCCACGTCGGAAGACGAGCGCCCTTTCTTGCGCATGCGGCAAGGTTTGCGGTGGATCTTCATGCGTACTTTGTCCGCCCAGTGCATGAGCTCACTCGAGCTCAAATCGCTCTCTGGCTTGGACTCCGCCACGAGCACGAGCTCCTCACCAAAGCCGGCAAGTAGCTGATGTCCACGTTCGCCGCGCACCGACCGACCGATGATGAGGCGCGCTTCCGCGCGCCGAAGGTCATCACGGTCCCGCCGGAGGCCTTCTCCTGGGAGTGGGCCGAGCGCCCGGAGCAGCCCGTCGAGATCGGCCTGCGGAGCGTGCCGGACGAGGACACGCAGGCGGCCCGCGACCAGGCGGCGCGGTTCGTCTTCGACCGGTACGGCGACCGGTGGCAGTCCGTGGATGCCACGGACTGCTTCAACGACGCGCTCTGGCGGCATCGCATCGCGCGCGCGACGTGCCAGCCGGAGGACTTCCGCCGACCGTGGTTCCGCGCCGCTGAAGACGTGGTGCGGATGGCCCTCACCACCGAGGGCGTGAAGCTGCTCGCGCAGGAGGTCGAGGTCTTCGAGCAGGAGAACTCCCCGGCTTACAAGCCGGCCACGGACGACGAGGTGCTCGACCTGGCCGGAGCGATCCTCGGGGACCCGTTCGCCGGCATGACGGAGACGGAGGAGCGCGCCACGCGGCGCCTGCTCACGGTGGTGCTTGAGCGGATCGGTGCCGCACGGGCGCGGCTCGCAGGCGAGGACAGCGACGTGCCCGAAGACGAGCAGGGCGCGGCCGATTCGTTAACCGAGGACTGACAAGATGCTCGCGATCAACCTGGTGCCGCGGAAGAAGTGCCGCCCATGTGGTCAGCTTCTTCCGGTCGGCTCGTTCTGCGGCCACGCCGGGCACTCCGATGGTCTCAACAGTCACTGTCGCGCGTGCAAGAAGGCAAAAGCGAAGGCTTATTACCAAGCCAACCGCGACGCGGTCCAGGCGCAGCATCGAGAGTACAACGATGCCAATCCAGAGCGTAAGCGCGCGTGGGACGCTGCGTACTACGAGGCAAACAAAGACCGTCTGAAGGCGAAATTCAGGCTGTACAGACGCGATAATCGAGAGCGTCTGCGCGAGATGAATAAGGCCTACTACATCAGCAACTTCGAGCGGATTAGCGCGGTCAAGAGGACTTACACGCCGCTGTGGCGCAGCGCTAACCGTGCGCTCGTCAGTAGCTACGAAAGAGCAAGGAAAGCCCGCAAGCTCGCGCTGACCGTGGTGCCGCTTACGCAGGCCGGCATCGCTGCGCGGGTGTCTGTGTTCGGCGATTCGTGCGCGTACTGCGGAGGCGCGTGGAAGGCTCTAGACCATGTGAAGCCTCTTAGCCGAGGCGGACCGCACTGCTTGTCCAACCTGCGTCCGGCGTGTGTGAAGTGCAACAGCCGCAAGCACGCCATGCCAGCCATGAAGTGGCTGTCGGGCGTCGCGCGGACTGCGCCATTGCCGCTGCCGTAAACGGAGGCTGTCATAGAAGTCCGTATCAGGGTGGGCGCCGCGCTGGACGTTGGTCCGGCGCTCGAGACTGCGCGGAAGTTCCGCCGGCAGCTCGAGACCGAGATGGGCAAGCCCGTGCGGGCTCCTGCCCTCGGCGGCGCTGGCGCTGGCGGTGGAGCTGGCGGCGCCAAGCGCGAGTCGGACGAGGCTGCGCGCGGCGCCCGCGCGGCCCAACGGGAGCTCTCCCGGCAGGCCGCCGAGGTGCTGCGCATCGCCAGGATCAAGAAGGCCGCCCAGGAAGAGGAGCGCCGCGGCATTGAGCGCATCGCCGCGGCGCAGCGGAAGGCCGATCAGGAGGCCTCGCAGGCGCGCACTCGCGAGCAGCGCCAGGTGATGCGCGACGCCATGGAGGACGTCCGCGCGCGCCGCGCGTCCATGGCGTTCCGGCGGCGCTTCGAGCGCCAGCAGGCGCACGCGGCGGAGCGAGAGAGCCGCGAGGAGCTGAGCTTCGGCCGCCGCACGAGCTACCGCGCGATTCAGCACATGGGCGGCATGGTCCGCGCCGGCTCGCAGGTGGCGCAAGACATCGCCCGCGGCGCCGGCGTCAAGACCGACATCGGGTCGCTCATCGGTGGCGCTGTCGACCTCGAGAAGCGCGCCGTCGACTTGTCCAACGCCGGGTTCATGCCGGGCGAGAAGGGTCCTGCCGGCGTTCGGCAGGACCCGCGGGCGCTCATGGCGCAAGCCAGGGAGGTTGGCGACTTCGCGGCGTTCGATCCAGGGAAGGTCCTAGAAGGTCTACAGGCGTTCGTCGCGAAGACCGGGGACCTCCAGGCCGGGCGCGACGCGCTCAAGGACATGGCCGAGCTCTCGCGCGCCACGGGCGCCGGGCTAGAGGACATGGTGGACGCTGCCGGCGACGCCGCGATCTTGCTCGGTGACACCGACAACAAGGGAGCGAAGGTCGCCGCGATCATGCGAGTTATCGCCGGGCAGGGGAAGATCGGCGCCGTCGAGATCAAGAACCTCGCCACGCAGATGGCGAAGCTGGGAACGTCGGCGTCCGCCTTCGAGGGCGATCCAATGGAGAACCTCGCCCTCATGGGCGCGCTCGTCCAGAAGAGCCGCGCAAAGGGCGGTTCCGTGAGTGCCACGCAGGCCGCTACGAGCGTAGCTAGCTTCGTCAACACGCTCCGTACGCCAGCGCGCATGAAAGCGTTCCAGAAGGCGACTGGAATCCAGACATACGACGAGAAAACTGGGATGTTCCGGAACCCGGAGGAGTTGATCATTGACTCGCTTCGGGCCACAAAAGCCAACCCGGCGAAGTTCAAGAAGATCTGGGCCAACGTGCAGGGGGCCCGCGCCGTTGAAGGCTTCGCGGACACCTACCGGAGAGCCGGCGGCGGCGACGCGGGGATCGCGGCGGTCCGCGCGGAGTTCGACCGTTTCAAGAAGATCGCCATGAGCCAGGGCGAGATCTCGGAGTCCTTTAGCCGGTCGATGAACACGGCCGAAGCAAAGGTCCAGCTGTTCAACAACAAGCTGGCCGAGGTTGGCGGTGAGATCGCCGCAACGGTGCTGCCGAAGATGGAGAAGCTTGCGCCGGTTGCGGTCGATGCCGTGGACGCGCTGGGGAAGCTTACTGCGTGGGTCGCCGAGAATCCGCTCAAGGCTGCGTTCACGGCGCTTGGCGTGAGCATCATGAGAGCGGCCGGAGAAGCCACCATCCGAGCTGGCATCGAGAGCGCGATCAAGACTGGGTTCAATGCCGGCGGCGCAGCGTCTTCTGGAGGGCCTGGGCTCGTCCTAGGCGGAGGCGCCGCGGCAGGTGGCAAGGCGGGGAAGTTCCTTGGACCAGGCGGAGCGATCGGGGCCGCCGGCGCTGCGCTCGCCATCGCGGCAACGGCGGTGACCATCGAGCAGGTCGGTGAGCTCGTCATCGACCGGGTGATGGACTCCACGTCGAACGCGCGCGACAAGACGCAGGACGTTCTCGCCACCTCAGCGCAGGCAAGGGCAAACGCCGTCGTGTCAGCCGGCAAGCCCGGTGGCCCTGTCGACATTGCCAAGGGCGTCATGGGTGGCGTGGAGGGCATGGCGGCTCTCGGCGGCGCGGACCCGGCGGCGCTCAAGGAGCTCCAGGCGCAGCAAGAGAAGCTCGCTGCGCGCATCGAGAGGGCGAAGGACGCGGAGACCGGGATCGGTTTCACGTCCTCGCTCACGCAGGGGACCATCGGCCGCGGCGTGTCCGCCATCGCCAACTACATCTCCGGCGGCTCCGTCGGCACGAGCCTCGACGCGCAGTCGCAGATGGAGAGCGACAAGGAGCAGCTTCAGGAACTGCTGGACCAGTACCAGAAGAACACCGATGTGCTCCAGCGGTACCTCGGCGGCACGATCAACGTCAACGTCATCAACATCGCGGATGCAATGCGACCGCAGCCCACCGGCCCCCGCGTCGACATGGGTGGCGAGCTGATCTCCTGGCCGACTCCCTGATGGCTGCCTTCGACGACCTCAAGCGCGCCTCGTTCGCTGGGCTCGAGTTCCCCGTCGAGGAGGTGAACATCGACGGCGGGCTGCGCGATTATGTGCACGAGTATCCGCACGCACCCGGCGGGGCTCCCGAGCTTCTCGGCCGGAAGCTCTACACGTTCCGGATGCGGGCGAAGTTCCACAACACCCTCCTCGGATGGCCGCGCGACCTCTACCCGCGCCGGTGGAACAGACTCAGGAGCATCTGCGAAGCGGGGAGGACGGAAGAACTCGTGGTCCCGACACTCGGCACGCTGACGGCCTACGCCGTGAGCTGGCCCGAGACCATGAACGTCAGGCAGCGCAGCGGCGTGACCGTCGAGTTCACGTTCCGCGAGTACGTCGACACCCTCTTCCTGAATGGCCTCCTCGGCATCGACGGGAGCGACGCGCTGCCGCAGGCCCAGCAGCGCCTCGCGTACATGGCCGAGCGTTACCGGCAGACCCCGCCGGGGCAGGTCATCCTCGAGGCGCCGCCGGCGGACCCACTGCTCGCGCCCAATGTCCCGCCGCCCGATGCGCAGAAACAGGGCGTGCTCGACCTGCTCGGCATGCTGGACGACGCCTTCAACGCGCTGCTCGCCATCGACGACCAGCGCGACTTCTACAACACGCTGATCGACACGAAGATCCAGCGCATTCTCTCGCTGTCGAAGGAGGTCGCGAGCCGAGCCCCCATGCAGGACGCGCGCAACGCTCGCCTCCGGCAGGCGACGCTCGCCGCGTGGGCGGCTGCTGACGATCGGCGGCGCGACCTCGAGCGGAAGCGCGACCACATGATCCTCTACATCACACCGCTTGATCGGATGAGCGTACACGACGTCTCTCGCGCGGTGTACGGCGACCAGTCCAAGTCGCTCGAGATCCTGCGCCTGAACGCGATTCGCGATCCGTTCAACATCCCGCGCGAGTCCGCCCTCCGGATGTACAGGCCCGACCCCAAGGCCGCAGCCTGATGGCGACGTTCGAGCGAGACTCGACCGGCGCGATCGACGACCGCGTGCGCATCACGCTCGGCGGCGCCGAGGCGATCGTCGTCGAGAGCTACACGGTCCGGCAGAGCTTCCTCACGCAGCCGTCCACGTGGTCGCTGCGCATCGGACACGCTGGCACCGTCCGGGAGCTCCTGCGGCGCTTCCCGCCGGGCACGCCGTACACGCTCTCCATCGGCAACGTCCTTCAGCAGACCGGACGGCTCGACGACCAGGAGGCGAGCGGAGATGCGTCGGGAGGCTCCTCGGTGACGCTCTCCGGCCGCGACGTCCTCGCAGCGCTCGTGGATGCGCGCATCGAGGCGGACCGCTCCTACACGAGCGGCACCTTCGCCGAGCTGACCCGCGACATCGTTGCTGAGGTGATCGGACCAGGGACCCAGGTCCTCTACACGAACCAACAGAACCGCACGATCCAGGTCGGAGGCCAGGTTATCCAGTCCGACCTTCCGGTCGACTCCGCGAACCTGAAGACCACGGCCTCGGAAGAGCGACCATTCCGCGCCAAAGCCGGCGAGTCGTGGTTCAAGTTCTTGCGCGACCAGTATGACCGTGCTGGGATCTTCATGATCGCCGGCGCGAAGGGCGAGGTCATCGTCACCGCGCCGAACGCCTCACAGCGCCCCGTGGCGCGCATCGTCAGAGGACGTGGCGAGTCCCAGCGCGCCGGCAACGTCAAGTCGTTCCGGTACCGCAACGGCTCGTCGAATCGGTTCTCCCGGTGCGTGATCCACAGCCGCGGTGGCGGCGGCAAGGACGGCCGGCAGAACCACACCGGCAAGTACGACGATGCGGAGATGGTCGGCTGGGGCATCGACCGCCCGCTGGTCCTCCGCGATCCGAAGTCGGCAACGCCTGGGCAGGCGGACGCCGTCGCGCGCCGCAAGATCGTCGAGTCCAGGCGCGCAAGCTGGTCACTGACGTACACGCTCGCAGGGCACACCACGCAGCGGCTCGGCGGACGCGAGCGCGTCGTCTGGGCCGTCGACACGGTCGTCGAGGTGGACGACTACGACCTCGGCGTGCAGGGCGCGTTCTGGGTTGAGTCGGTCGACTTCTCGCGGGGCCCGCAGACGGACACAACGATTACGCTGATGCGCCCGGAAGACTTGGTGTTCGGAGGAGACAGCGAGTGAGCGGCAACTGTATCGCGTGGGACGTGGGCATGAGCGCGTACACGACGCGTGACGCCGACGGGTTCTACCGCGTCCAGATCGCGGGCTTCGCGAACGCCGGCTCGCAGCCGCTCGAGGCGTACCACCCAGTCGGCTTCCTCGGGCGCCAACGCGACCCCGAGGTAGACCCGAGCGGTGCGCCGAAGCTCGGCCCGACCACGCTCTACGGGTGGGAGGGGAACCAGGGGCACGCGCTGCCGCTGAGCGACCCGCGCGTGATTGCGTTGCTGCCCGAGGTGAAGGGCGGTGGGTCGATCCAGTACGCGCACCTCGCGAGCGGCGTCTCCTACGTGCTGCTCGATGGGGACGACGGCACGTGCACGATCAAGGTCGGCAACACGACGGCGGTCGTCGATGAGACCGGCATCGAGCTCGGCGGCGCCAGCGCGAAGACGCTCGTCAACGCCGACCTCCTCACCTGGATCACGACGGTCCTGATCCCGCCCCTTAACGCGCTTCTCGGCCCCGGGGTGGTCACGCCGCCGCCGCCCACCGCCACCACCACCACCACACGAGCCGCCTGATGGGTGCTGGAGACGACCCGGCCGGCGACGGCCACGCTGGACACGACGCGGTGCCTGCTACGGGCGCCGCGGCGAAGGGGAGGCCCGCGGGGGCCATTCTGTACGACGGTGCCGCGCGCGACTACGTGGTCGGCCCGGACGGGCAGTACAAGACGATCCACTGGGTCGACCAGAAGGTCGCTCTCGCGCTCGTCATCCAGGAGCGCGACGTCTCCTCGGTGCCCACGCTCGGGTCGCGGCTCCGGAGCCTCCGGCGCGGCAGCGCGGCGCGGCTCCAGACGGGCGCAGAGGACGCTGTGCGGCTTGCGCTCCAGCCCATGATCGACGCGCGCGAGATCGAACTCATCGAGGTGAAGGCGGCTACGCCGTCGCGCGGGCGGCTGCTCGTCGCCGTCGCCTACAAGAACCTGCTGCTGATCGACGAAACGCAGCCGCGCAAGGTCGAGTTGAAAGCCTGATGGCCACCGACGCACTCCCCGGCGAACTCCTCCTCTACACGCGCGAGGAGCACCTGCAAAGGTACCTGCGGGACTACCGCCTCATCGACCCGACCGCGGATACTGGGCCGGGTACGCAGCCCTACAACGACGCGGCGACGCTCGCCGATCAGCTCGTCGTCGTCGACCACAACGCGCAGGTGATCGCGAACGGCACGACGGACCAGAACAGCGCCGGCGAGTGGCTCGAGGCGCGTGGCGAGGCGATCGGTGTCGAGTGGGGGGAGGCGACCGGGGCGAGTGGCTTCGTCGAGGTGCGAACGTCTGCCGGCGGCGGCTACATCGATGCAGGCGTCGAGATCCGCCACAAGGCGTCGCGCCTCCGGTTCAAGTGCGCTGTCGCCGATACCTACGTCAACGGCGACATCGTGCCGATCATCGGCATCGACACCGGGCCGGAGACGAACCTGGACGCCGGCGAGGCGATGGAGTGGCCGAACCCTCCGGTCGGGATCTACCCGACGGCCACGGTCTTCGAGGCGAGCGACGGTACCGGGCTCACAGGCGGCCGCGGACGGCAGACCGAAGAGGAATATCGCGATGACCTCCGGCAGCGGCGCGCGAACCCGCCGGCGAGCGGCAACGACGCCGAGTACGTCAAGGCCGTCAAGAAGATGCCTGGCATCGGCATCCAGCAGGTCTTCACGGTCCCGGCGATCCGTGGGCCCGGTACGACCGGGATCATGTTCGCGCTGCGGCCGGCGCGCCCCGGCGCGACACGCATCCCGAACGCCGCGCAGCTCGCGCTTGTCGAGGCGAACCTGAAGACGCAGTTCCCGGGCGATGACGGGATCTTCCTCTGCGAGCTCCTCGAGCAGGAGGTCACCGTGGTGCTCCGCGTCCGCTGGTCCGGGAGCGCCGCCGGCTTCGTCGACGTGGTGCCGTGGCCGACGTACGTCACGCCGACGGTGCGCGTAAAGTCGAGCCCGACGCCGACCGCTACGACGTTCACGCTCTACACCACCGCGTCGACGCCGCCGAACCCGGCCATCGGCAACACGATCGCGTTCTTCAACCAGTCGACGGGGCGCTTCGTTCGGAAGCGGATCCTCAGCGTCGCCACGTCGCTCGTGGGCAGCGAGACCCGCTGGGCGATCGTCTGCGACACCACGAACAACGCGAGCGACACGAGCTACGTGCCCGTCGCGGAGCAGCTGGCGTCGCCGTGGAGCGACTCGCTGAACACGGTGGCCCCGTCGGTCATCACGCACTTCGACGGGCTTGGCCCTGGAGAGCAGGTGTCCGTGTTCTACGACGCGGGACGAAGACAGAAGCGCCAGCCGGAGAGTCCCGGCGAATGGCCGCACCAGATCACGAACCGACTCGTGTCGCCCATCTTCGCGCTCAGCGCCGTGGCCGACGTCGTGCTCTCTGAGCCGAGCGTGCCGTACTCCACCACCGTCGGGACCCCAGGCGTCGAGTCGTACCTGCTCACGCTGGGCGACCTCGCGATCCTGAAGCAATAAGCCATGACCGAAGCACTTGCCGATCTGTCCTGGGAGCTGGAGGCCGCAGACGGCGGTCCGCGGCGCCCGTCTCTCGCCGACGTTGGCGGGGCGACGCTCGAGGACGACACCGAGCGTCCGCCGGACAAGTCGAAGCACCCATATTCCAACCAACTCAACCAGTGGGCGAAGCAGATCGCGGCGATGGGCGGGGTCGTGCCGTCGCTGGTCCTCTCGGTCGAGATCACGGCCGGCACGCCCGCGGTCGTCGCGTTCGCGTGCCCTCGAGGCGACCTGGAGATCGACGACTTCGACGTGGACGACAACGGCACGGGCGACACGACGATCACGTGGCCCGCAGACACGTTCCCTCCGGAACTCACGCGGCCGACCGTCACCATCAATCAGGACACCAGCGCGCTCGTCGGGGGCAACGCCGTGGCGGTCACCAACGGTGTGCGCGTCCGGACCTACGACGGCTCCGGCGCCGAGGACCTCCATTTCACCGTCGTGCGGTACTGATGCCGCTCCTGTCTCGCTTCACGCCGTGCGGCATGCTCGCCATGTCGAGCCGGCCTTCGCACGCGGAAACCATCTTCAAGGCGCTCGTGCGCTCCCAGGGCGACGCGTACGCCGCCGGCGGGCCGCACGAGGCGAAGCTCTACGCGCAGGCGATGGGGCTCGCGCGGGTGCAGTACGCGCTCGAGCGCGCAGGGAACCAGCAGTTCGCCAAACGCGCAACCGACTTCTTTGACATCCTCGAGCACGAGCACGGGCTCGTCCCCCGGCCCGACGCCACGGACGCCGAGCGGACCGCGGAGCTCGCTGCGCGGATGCTGCTCCCCGGCGGGGCCTCGCAGGCAAACGTCGAGCGCGCTCTTTCCGAGCTCCTGGGCGACGACTTTGTCGCCTACCGGCCGACGCCGGTTGACGAGATGGTCCTCTACCCGGCGGCCATCGGCGACTCGCCCATGAACCTCGTCGCGCCAGAGGTCGTCCGGAAGCGCCTCGTCATCACCGGCGCGATCTCCACCGGGCTCGGGGCACCGCAGCAGGTGCGGTACCTCGAAACGCGCACCGAGGCCGACGACACGGCACTCCTCGCCGCTGAGGGGGACGTTCTCGTTGTCGGGCCAGGGACGGCCACCGAGGAGCGTGTGACCGTCACTGCGATCTCGACGGTCGGAGACGAACACTTTCTCACAGCCGCCTTCGATCAGCCGCACCCGGCGAACACGCTCGCGACCACGGCGCCATACCCGATGTGGACATCGACGAAGCGACACTCGCTCATCGTGCTCACCGCGGCGGCGGCAGCCGACGCCGAGAAGCGTCGCAAGGTCCACGACCTCATGCGGCGGGTCGCGCGTGGCGTGAGCACCTGGGAGATCGCCGCGGAGTCGGAGCCTGGCGAGACCGGGCCGTTCAAAGTCGGGGAGGGGCTGCTGGGCATCACTACGATCGGAACCATCACCCTGTGAGCACGAACGTCAACGCCTACATCGACACGACCTCTGCCGGCCGCGTGGCCGGGGTCCTCGCGAAGGTGCAGCTCGCCGTGCCCGAGGCCGACAGCGCCTACGTGTACACGGGCGCCGTGCGGGTCGGGCTGAACCGGCTCGCCTCGTCGAAGCGCACGTACACGGTCGCGCAGTTCAACCCGCAGGCCTCCGTCGGGGCGACGTCGACCACGATCGCCGTCGAGGACGATGACATCGCACGCGCGGACGCCATCGCAGCAGCGAAGAGCGCCTCCCGCGCCGATGTGGTGAGCGCGGCGGCGTGCACTGGACTCGCAATGCTTTCTGGGATCGATGCGGCCATTGTTGGGCCGTTCATGGGTGTGTGACAGATGGCGAACTTGACTCGACTGCGGCTCCCTGGGTTCTGGGTCATCGGCAGCGTCGTCGACCCGGAGGAGTTCGAAGCGCTCGACGCGATGCGCGAGCTCGTCCCGAACTTCGGCGGCGGGAGCGCGCACGCGCCGACGGACCCGGTGATCATCGGCGGCGATGGCCTCAACGTCACGGGCCTTCTTGACGTCGACGGTGCCCTCGACCAGGCCGAGGCGTCCGTCTGGCAGATGAACGGCCAGGTCCGATTCCTGGACAACTCGCTGCTGGACATGCGGGTGAGTTCGCAGCAGGTCTTCCGCACGGGAAGCCTGCTCCAGATCCTCTCCGGCGCGGATGCCGAAATCGACGGCAACATGACCTGGGGCAACAGCAACTGGCCGCTGGTCACCAGCCGGACCGTCAAGCGTGCCGAGTGGCGCTTGGCGTCGGTGACGTACAGCGGCACCGCGCCCAGTTCCCCGCGCGCATGGATTGAGACTACCCTCGACGGGCCGGCCATCAAGACGAGCGAAGAGACGACGGCGCGATACTTCTTTGTGGAACTACTGGACCTGCCGGACGGCGGTACGCTCGACAGCGTGACCATCAGGACGTCTGGCGACGCAGGCAATAGCGCCCTGACGCTTCCTGAATACACGCTCTATCGCTGGGGCATGGGAACTACACCTCTTCCGCTGGGCGATGTAGTGGACGCTCACAATCCTGCGCTCTGGTCCGACAACGTGAACACCACGTTGACGCCGGACTCCACTGTCACGATCGACCGTCAGTACCACTACGGAGTCCAGGTGCGAGCGCCGTATCACGCCAGCGTGGCAGCGTCGATGTACATCTACGACTTACAGTCGTCGATCACGATCGAGCAGCTTCGCGGCTAGCCGCCGCATGCCGCGATCGGATGGTGGATGACACCCAAGTCATGGTCGCAGTAGTCCCTGGTGCATGGATCTTCGTCATCCACCGGGAGATCTTCATTCACCGGAGCCCCGTCGACGCAGTAGTCTTCGGTGCAAGCGTCCCGGTCGTCTAGCGGCTCCGGCTCGCCCGTTGTGACGCAGCTCCCGTCGCCCGCGCAGACCTCGAGCCCGTTGCATGGGTTCCCGTCGTCGCACTCGCACGGCGGCGGCCCGCTGCCACCTTCACCACTGCCGCCTGGCCCAGAGCCGCCAGCGCCGCCTTCGCCAGAGGCGCTGTCCGCGCCTCCGTCCCCGCCGCCACCGTCGAGCGCCATCGCGTCGCACGTCGGCCCCTCGCAGAATAGGCCCTCCGCGTCGGAGGACGAGCA
>CAZFPB010000015.1:0-26318 GCA_964520985.1 uncultured Pseudobdellovibrionaceae bacterium | reverse complement strand
TGTACAGCGGAGGCGCGAGGAAGTTCTATGTAATGGAGGGGGGATGTTTAGATTGATATAAATAAAAAAGGCCAAAAAAAGTCGAAAACTCAATAAACATGCGGTTTCCGGCAAGATTCGGCAAATTAGCAACAGACGTTTACTTTGACCATAATTTCCACACAAAAAGACCTGAAATTAAAAATTAATTGCCGGTAATGTGTTTAATCAGGGTTTGAATACTGCCACCTTCGGGTGGCTTTATAATTTCCGCATGCGAGTCCAATTGATCCGCCTTCGCGTTGATGGCGTCCTAGTCCCCAAATATGAAATAAGACAGCAAGTCGTCTATACCGGAGACCTGCGGATATTTGACGAGTTGGAGAACGGATACAACCGAGTCCTCAAAATAGGGGAATTCAAATCGCAACTGGACAATATCAGTCGCCTGCTGGACGTCGAGATCGTCTGGATGAATGAGGATCGCATGACACTCAAGGGCTTCGAGCAAAAACCAACTGAACGCGGCCTGGTGGATTATGCGCAGTCCTGGCTAATTACCATTCTTGCTCCCGAACCAGCAAAAGAGGACGAGTTTGGACGTCGTTTTAACGTCCGTCGATAGCATTTTAAAGAGGTTTCCAAAGCGCTTTAAAAGCGGCTACAATTAAAACTCGATACGTCAGTGGACTGGAAACGGCCCAGCTAGCGCGCCACAAGGCCCGTATTATGAGGTTCCGCACCTCCTGACGTATCCCTCTATTCCAACGTACCTGCAATCAGCGTGTACTGTGTCTGTTTCAAATTCCTTAGACTCGCCGTTCCCAACGAAACCACGCTGATTACGCTTTCGCCGTGGTACTTCTGATTTGGCCTGAGTGCGATCTTAGGAATGGTGCTGTTAAAGCTGCCTTTTGGAATAACTAGAAGCGTCTGGGCTTTGGCATCCCAAAGCACGGCCCGATAATCACCCATCAGCTCGGGCAATCTTGCGATCCAATCCGACGGCCAAACCTGCGACGCTGAATTCTTCGCCTTGTGCGCGCCTTCCAGGTGCACCGTGCGTCGGTCAAACACACCTACCGCAATAGATTGCAGCTCCAAGTCAGGAACTGCAGCGGCTAGACCCATTGTTACGCCATCCGGCAAGTATCCAACGATCTGGGCGACACCCCGTGGCTGGCCGTCCTTGCGCACGGTGGTGAGCCAGGATGACCAACGCTCTGACAGCACTTTTCGATAGTCACCGGTAACTGACTGGCGAACTGCTGTTGCGCGCAGCTCCTGCGGCATCGTGGCCAGCTTCTTACCGAGCGCCAATTCCGGCGATAGCCACGACTCGCCAACATTGTGATCCCAACCGGGGTCGATCCCGAGAGGTACACGATCTGTAATCTCACCATCACCGTTAATGACGTTGCGATACTTGATCGGCTTTGACGGCGATACAGACTTACCGGCCGCGATCATCTCGTCGTAGGAATACGAACGGACGGTGCACCGGCAATTCCAGCCGTTCGGCGGGTAGTATTGGCTCCAGAATGAATGCGTGACCGGCAGGATCGTGCCGTCCATTGCCATATGTTGCGGCCTGGTCTTACTATCCTTGACAGCCCGGTATTCGAGATACGGACGGCGGTCTGCATTGGCGACTATCTGTTGCCAGCGCCCAGCCATATAGGCGCTTTGCATGTTGGTGTTATAGATGAGCGCGGTGCGCCATCCACGCTGGCCTTTGTAAGCCCATCCATGCCGCTGTACGGTGGCATCGAAGTCCTTGCGGAACTGAGTCAAGGTCTGCCCGTCGGTCAATGCCTTGAGCAATGACGTGTGGATGTCCTTGACCACGTCTAACGGTGCACCGGCTATCGTAAACTGCTTAGCGTGAATAGGCCCAAGCAGATCGTCCCAACGTTCTGTTGCAAGTGGCAGCTTACTCCGCAGATTCTCAATCGCCTGCGTCGCCTTAACGCCAAATGCCTCGACACTAGCGGTCGTCATCTGTAGCGCCCTGAGCGAACGACCAAACGAGCGCCTTTTTTGTCAGCTCGACCAGGTCAGAATTGTCAATATCACCCAACAGCTCGACTAACTGTTCTCTGACATCGGCGAGCGACTTTCCATCCTTCTCAGCCTGAGCCAGCATTCGCGCAATTGGTTCGAGTACATTCGCCTCAATGGCCGCGTCGGCTGCGTCGGCAGCGGCTCGGCTGATGAGCTCTTCCGGCGAAGAATTGAAATTCAAAGGTGTCAGTCCGCTCGAAAACTGTGTAGGTCCTTTAACAGATGGCAGCAACGCGTCTTCTTCTTCCGTAGCTTGCGGAATATTGAGCTCTTCCAGCATCGCCTTGCGCGAGGGCTTTGCTCCCATGTCTGCAGCCACTTGGTAGGTCTCTGCACGGTCTTTTCCTGCTTCTTTCAGCTTGAAAAACTCCAATTCCGGCGACGGAACGTCCGGTCCAAAATTGAGCGTAGTGATATGCCGGAAAATACGAGAGAACGACGTCGATGCGATGCTACGGTCGGATGAGTTAATCAGATTCTGGCGCTTACCTGCAGTTTCGCTGGCAGCCCTCGCACCAGTTTTCTGATTCTCAGCCACCATCGCCTGACCCGTCAGCGCCTTCGACATCTCGCGATTGGCCAGGTTGATCAGGTTCTCTTGCGGCAGGTTGCTTCCGCTACTGGTTGGCACCAACAGCTCGAGGCCAGTTCCCTCAGGCACCAACGCATAGCCGCTATCAACCATCGCCTGAATGGCTTCGCCCAGGTCGCGCAAGTCCTTATCGCTGGCACCTGAACCGTATCGAGCTACCGGCCACGGCAGCCCGTGACGTTCGCAATACTTGACGAAGTATTTCCAGCCACCAGTTTTGAATACCCACGGCCAGAAGCATGATGACAACAGCGCTTGTCCATAAGGATTGGTGACGCTGGCCATGTGCCGGGATATGACAAAGCGATAGTCTTCGACCAGCGCACCTTCACGGTGTTCTTTCGTGATCAGTAAAGGATTGGCATCGAGATCAAATGCAAATCGACGATTCGGCCGGTCAAGGACTTCTGTCGGAACCAGCTTGCCGTTCCAGTAATTCCATACGAGCTCATGGCAACGATAACCGGTGAAAATCGCGGACATCATTTGCCACATAATCTCATCCCAGTTATTGGCCGGGTTGGGCATCACATTCTGCATCCAGCTCTCACAGAGCTCTCGGGCCGCTTGTGCTTGGCTGTTGTCTTCGTCCCAAGTGACGACCCGGTAATCCATGTCATGAAACTCACCACGGATAGATCGCACGTCCCCTACCACATGGGCGTCGGCCATGATTGATGCATAGACCAGGTCAGCCACTCCCATCGCCCTAAGAATCGGGTCAGGATTGGGCAACTGATGCAACTTGCCGAAGAAGTTCGGATCAGTATCGTATCCGGCAGCCTTGAGACCAATCACGCTCTTGACTGACGAAACGAGTTTCTTAATATCGAGAGTCATAGTTACTTTCTCTTACCTAAAATAATCTTTGGAATAACACTCATAAAGCCACTGAATGCGAGCATGTACAGCATGTGGAGCGCATCTGGACCATCGTCATGATCAGCGTCAGGCCAGAACTGAAGCTGTGTGTTGAGTACAGAGTGCTTTGCATGGGTACGGATCGTGCCGTTCGCGACATGCGGTTGCAAAGATAGGATGCGGAGGTCCTTGTCTGTGCTCGGCGTGATACCACGGGCTGGAATTGGTATGCCTAGCTTGCGGGAGCGCTTGACGATCTCATCCTTGAAAAATTCCTGAAACTGGATGCTTTCGATACCCCAGACAAGGCAGTGGTACTCTTTTTGAAATGCAATCAACGTCTCTACTTGGAGGTCAGGCACCATCCGCGCAATCCGAGACTCGACAACGTCTAACTGACCATGCTCACGATCCAAACCACCGACCAAGATCGCGCACGGGTCACGTTGCTTGTTCTGCTTACCCATCGACGGGTCGTGTGCACCCAGGAACACCCAGTCACGGCACGGATGGACCCAGTACGTCAAATGCTTGAATGGTGCGTGCTCGTCATTGCCAGGCTCATTTTGATACTCGGAACTAAACGAAGAATGATCCGCAGCACGGATTTTCATCAACATCAGTAATGGACGTGTAGACGGCCAACTGACGATAGCCCCGGCGTCCATCTCTGCTTTGCGCTCCCGATAGTACGCATCGGCGTCAGGTTCGCCCTCGTTGAGATATACCTCTTCCCACTTTTGCCAAAGGTCCATCCGAGACGGAAACTCGATAATGGCCTTGAATTTTATCGATATCCAACGCGGACTTTTGTGTGTGCGATTCGCTACAGAGTCATATCCCAATAAGGTATTCAGGTAGACGACATCCATCGTTCCCTCTGGTGGGCCAAGGGGAAGCACTGTTCGATTCAGCCATCGCTCCAACTTGTCGCGTTGTGCTTTCTGCTGAACATTCTCGTCATTCTCGATATCGTCCAATACAACCAAATCGGGACGATACGGACCGTGGCGTATACCGCGCATTTTCTTGCCGGACCCAAATGCCTGAATCTTGATGTTATTGCGGGTCAGCATCACATTGGCATTCCAGACGCGGCCTGCGCCGACAGCATCCGGAAAATCCATCGCCAAGCGCGGATTGCTTTCGAGCTCGACCTTTATCGCTTCCACCATCGTTAACGATTGATCCAACGCGTCCATGATGATGGGGATGAAATGCTTACGCCCGGTAACTACACACCAAAGGATAAGCAATTGAGTGACCAGAGTTGACTTCGCCTCACCACGAGGCGCTGAGATATTGACTCGAATGCCTTCTTCGGCGTCCAGGTACTGCGGGAGGTATTCAAATGCCCACTCATGAAATACCGAGCGGCCGCGTTTGATGTAGTGCGGGAAATAGGTCTCTACGAAGAAGCCATAGTCGTTCTGCACTCGGGTAACACGAACATCGCGGGCGGCAGCATCGACAGCAAAGGCAGCGCACGCGATCTCAATCAGTGTGCGCTGTTCCTCGGCAAATGCTTTCAGTTCATCTAAAAATGTTTTAGACGTTACCTTGTTTGTCTTAGCCATACTTCTTCGCTATCTCCGGTCCAAACGATTCGATGACCTCGATAAACGAGTCACGCAGTTTGGGATGATGAGTCGCAATAAAAGCTGCCAGCTCACGCAAGATATCCATCGCAATCGATAGCTCCGACAGTTTCGGGTTGCCCTTCGCTGCCGCATTGATTGTCTTCACATAGCTATCAGACAGACGAGCCAGAATCTCGGCTTTTTGTGCCGGTGGAATATCGCCTTTTGCTTTGACATCGTTTAACGTCGCCATGAACTGGGTGGATAGCTCTTCGAGGATCTGGCCCGTCATCTCTTCCAGGCCACCGCTCGACAAGCGACGTGCTGCGCGGGCAAGCTCCCAGTCGTCGCCGGCTGTTTTCGCTTTGCGTTTCCAATTGCGCGCACTCTGATACGACGCGCCAGCCAAGTCAGCGGCCGTCTGCAGCGACTGCCCCTGGATAAACTTGGCACGCACTTCAGTCTTGATCTTGTGGTCGATAGCCATTGGCTTAGGAACCCGTTTTCAGTTTGATCAGTTCGATCATCACTGTTGCCACCGCACCTGCAATGCCACCTGCAGACGCAGTCCGAATGAGCAGGCCTTGCTGTGTGGTTTCCAGCTTCGCGATACGTTCTTCCGCAGCTTCAAAACGTTGCTCGCTTGCCTTGTCGATATCATTGATCCTGCGGTGCAGTGAATTGTTGTGCTCGTTCATAAGGTCACGCTGCCCGCGCAACTCCGCCTGAATTGATCCCAACGATCTCAGGATGTCCTGCTGCAGTTTGTTATCGTCCATGTCTTGCGGCCTTTTCGTGGATGGTTTGGCATTTTGTGCAGCGTGTGGCGTTTGGCACCGCTAGTTTGCGTTCCTTCGGGATGCGCGCTGTGCAGTCTGTGCAGGCGGCTGTGCCAGGTGCATCCAAGGCATCGCGTATCGCGGCCAGGCCGCGCAGGCGATCCGTCTCTTCCAGCTTTTGCGCCTGCTCAAATTCGTTTTCGGTCATTTGTTATTTGTATCGCCGTAGTAAGGCGCGCACTCGCGCCATTCAATGCCCGACCGTCGAAGCAGCTCGCACAGTTGAGCCGCTAGCAGGTGGTACTGCTTCGTCACCGCCTGGTGGTTCTCTTCCAGCGTCGTTACCTTGCCATCCTTCGGCTGTGGTAGTGCTTGGGGTGGCTGGGTCAGATTCGCCGGTGGCAGAACCTCTAAGGGGTCCTGCGTTTGCGGCACGCCACCGGCGCAGGCGCTCAGCAGGCAACACACAATCGTCAACTTCGTGAGGTGCATCATTGGATGCCTCCTTTGCAAATTCTTGGTAGATGCCGTCGATCTCGCGGCGCTTTTTCTCGAACGAATTTCCGGCCTGGTCGTTCGCCTTCAATTGCTTCCCGACACGCTTGACCTCCGCCTTGCTGCTCTTGGCGTCGATACTCTTTGTGACCGACGAAGTGGTCGTAAAGTGGGATACCGCGAAACCCAGGACAAATCCGACTAATAGGTATGCGATGGAGCGAATCATGTGCAGCTCCCACGGCCCCAACCCGCTTTTACGTAGAGCGGTTCGTGCTGGAATAGGATGCGGCGCGGGTAATCGGCATTCTCGCGTTGGTTTGCAGGTGTGATACCCGGATTGATGTCACAGGTCGCGCTGAAGCACTGCAGGGGCTTATCAGACCGCGCCTTGCGTTTGATGACCCAGCCGAGCCCGCCGTTGTATCCGGCCAGCGAGAAACCCATGCGTTCACATGGTGTGCTACCGGCAACGCGGTCATGCAGATACTTGTCATAGCGCAGTAAGGCGCGAATGGCCCATGTTGGATTGGTCGGCGCGTTGTCTGCCAGGTCAGGATAGATGCCGCTGATCCAGACGGCCGTGGCGGGCATAAATTGGGCGAGGCCTTCCGCACCTACCCGGCTGACTGCATTCGGCCGCCAGCGGCTTTCCTGATGGATTTGGCCCGCAAAGGTAGCTACCGGTGCATCAATGCCCCATATCAAATGCGCTTGCTGCCGCAGGTGACGTTTATGCTGGTTGGCATCGCTTGGAATTTGCGCACTGGCGTCCTGGATGAACGCAATCAGGAAGAACGCCAGGACAATTCCCGCCGCGATTTTAATCGCAGCGTTGGCGATTGATAGCAGCCAGAGGGCGATGTAATAGATCGCCAACGCTGGACCGGTCCAGCAAAGGCCCAACAGCGCTTTAAGGCGAGTCTGGGTCGGCATAGTTACGGTTCCCATCAAGCCGCGAGGCCGACGCAAATTAAACTTGCACCGATGATGATGGCGCGCCGAATACTCGCGGCATTGAGGGCTTCCGCATCTTCGTCGGTTTGCACTTCACATACGCCGTCTTTGCAATACTGGTGGGGTCGGCCATACGGGAAGGCAGCGCGATCCAACCAATACCCGCCCCAGCCACCGAGCGACATCAGATGCGCTTTGTAGAGGGAGACAGAGACCAGTGGGTCAGCGGTGCGGAAAAGGAAGGCCAGCACCATCAGCAGAATGCTGAGCAGCAGAAAGAAAGTAAGGCGGGGAAGTTTGATCATAAAGCGCTCCTGAGTGTTCAGGTGCGCTTTCGGTGGCACCCGTAACCATGACAGTTGTCAGGTTACGGCTTGGCAATATTTAAATATTTGTGAAACGTTTCACAGAGGTAGTCAATTGACGGAGAGTCGCGAAGTCATGTTGCTGTTGATGCACCCGAAAATATTGTATAGACGCCGGTCAAGGCAATGACGCACGTAAGCAGCGCAATCAACCATTGAATGCGCACTTGTGCCTTGTGTTTACGCGCCTCCTCCTCATATCGTTCCAATGTCGCAATTCCATGGCCCGTAATTGAGTACATGCTATGTTCACGCGCTACTTCTTTGGTATCGCGCATGCCATCGAGAAAGACCTCAGCACGATTGATGTGCAGTTTCTTATCCGGCCGTCCGTACAAACGGATGCCGTGTATCGAGCGAAGCAAGCCCGAGACCGATACATGGGGTTGCCCATCTACAGCCGCCGCTAACAATGCCTTGAGCAATACAGTCCTTGAGGTGGTGACCAGCTTTTTGTTATTGAACCAAAGTTGCGCGACATGAGACTTCCCCCACGACAATCGGATGTAAAGGTACTCAAATCTAAAGAATCTGCCTCGAAGATAGTCAAAGATGCCCTGGTAAACAACCTCCGCGACACCGTAGTAGTGCCAAATAACCAAGCGGTCAACTGCATCGTCTAGACTTTCTGTGGTAGGCACAGTGTATGAATTGTCGCCCCATGCATTCCCAGTAAAAACTGCACCGTCAAATCCAGTAAGCATTACATCAGGCTTCTCGACGTCGCCCAGGTAGAGGGTAAAGCAGCGGACGGCATCACCGGCTTTGCCGCTGCGGGGAATCAGCGGCGGGCATCCGCAGGCCATCAATTTCGGTACATATTTCTTGATCAGCCACTTCTTCAACCAGGTAAGACCGACTCTCATTGCCGACTACCCACCGATGCATTCTGCAAGACGCGCAATGCAGCCACCGCCTGCGAGTGCGTGTAATTCAAGGATTTGCGAACAGTGGCGTACTGCGACATTGTGGACGCACAATCGACCTTAGCCTTGGCACCTTCATGCAACGCGCCAAGCGCTTCCAGGATATCGACTGGACGCGTGAACAAGCCGTCTTTGTTCAGTAGATTGGAAACAGCAACCGACTGATCCGACAGTTGTGCCTCGGTCTTAGCATTGCATATTTTGAGCGCCGACGACAAAGCGGCTTGCGCACGTTTATCCTCAATTCCGTTCTTGGCTACGAACTGGTTCGCATCGACAACAGCCAATTTGTATGCGGCTGTTTCGCCCGCTGCAAATGCAAAGTTGCTGGCCATCGCAAGGGCAATCGATGCGATGTATAAATTAGTTTTTTTCATATTCAATTTCCTCTCGCTTTCCAGTAATCAGTCCAACACTGCATTGCGTAAGCCAAAGTGCAGCGCATTTGCCAGTAACTCAGATCGTTAAGTTTTGTCGTCGCGAATTGGTCGCGCAGGAATCGCGCTATTTCCATTTGCAATGACGGTGCAACAGTCCAAATGCGAATCACCTGGGAAACCATCGCCGGTATACCTTGGTGCTCTGCTGCAGCACAGGCGCGCCACCCACCCAAGTAGACCACCGCCTTGTTGTACATCTCACTCGTTACCTGGTCAATGGAGCCTACACATAACTCGCGGTTCAATGCGTATCGCACGCGCCGCTGTGAAACCAGTTGATTCTCGGCTGCTTCCACTTCAGCGACGAGGCTTGCGATTCGCTGCCGCTGTTCTCTGGACAGCATCGGCACCGCTGCCTGGTGAATGGTTTGCTGGATGGTGATATGTAGGTCTCTGCCTATCTGAACGATGTCAGTCCCTGTTGCTTCTTGCTTCCCCTTGGTCATGCGGTAAATCCCTTAATAAACACGAATTGATCATTATTTTCTGTTCGTAGTTTTACGTGCGTTTCCGCCTACCTGCACGATTCCGGTCCCCTCGGCGATCTGAGCATTGCCGCCGACCTTGGTGGTCTTCTTACCAGGCGATTTATCCTTCGTTTTCTTATCCGGCTGGGGTGTGGAGAACGCAGGCATTAGCGTCATAGCCATTTGTGCGAACTGCTGCGCGGTGACGGCGACCGCGCCACGTTGAACCATCGTGAATGCTGCTTCGACAGCCCCTGCGATCTGTTGCGCGGCGGGAGATTTGATTCCCGTGATGATGTATTGCACATCCGCGCCCTGGGCGGCAAACGCCGCCAGCGCTTCTGCATTGGGAAAGGCTGTGCCTTTCTCCCACTCGATCTGCGAGCGCTTTGACGCCTCGGCCAGTGCCGCAAAGGCCTCCTGGGACAGTCCGAGGCGTTCCCTCTCTTCGCGTAGTCGCAAACCAATCATGCGCAACATTCCTCGTAAATATTTTAAAAAAGTGCTGTTTACTGTTTGACTGATGCAGAATTCTGCACCATAATCGACACCAGTTAATCATCAAATGAACATCAAAAGGAGGTCGAACTATGACAGGCGATCAAGCAAAGCGCAAGTTACGCGAACAAGGAATCACGCTTAGAGCGTGGGCGGAACGCGCTGGCTATGACTACCAAACCGTGTCGCGAGTAGTACGTGGTGTGCAGTTGGGTAACTTCGGTAAGGGTCACGACATCGCAGTTGCATTGGGCATGAAGGACGCAGAAGCAGGCAAAGATAACGGGAGAACCAAATGAGCAAAAAGATCGTTATCGATCCTATGGACGACATCTCAGCGCCAAAGAAAGCAAAGCCGGAATTGAAAAACGTGACCACGGTTGAGGCAAAACCAGTGACCTCGGCCATCCAGAAAATTGACAACGTTGTCAAATTTGAGATTACAGATGACCTCAGGTCTTTGGCCAAACGTTTCGGCCTCAATCTCAGCGTGTCGCATCAAGAACGTATAGATCGCGCAGCACAGAATTTGAACCAGTCCGTGCAGTACATGCTGGCGGCCGGTATTGACCTCCTTGCCCTCCGTGCAGACTGCGAACACGGCGAATTTGTCGCGCTCCTGGATGACCGTGGATTTGAGCAACGCGCCGCATATCGCGCTATCCAGTACGCGGAATTCTTGCTGTCTCGCAGTGAGGCTGAACGCGAGAAGCTGCTGGTACTCCCGAAGAGCCATGTACTGGCAATTGCCGGTGCCGATGAGGAAGTGATCCACGACCTACTCGAAAACGGTGACATCGACCTTACCGAATTGTCGGTACGGCAGTTGCGCGTGACCATCAAGGACCTGTCGGAACGTAAAACGGATATCGCCGTCCAGCTCGAAAAATCGGAGCTCGAAGTCGAGCGGTTGCAGCAGCTCGTCAAAGACCTTCGCGAGGCACGCGTAAAGACTGGTGGCGACGTACCGGTGCCGGTACAGGACTATCGATTGGAGTGCGCGGCACTTCACAAAAAGGCCGATCTGTCAGTTGATGACATGTCCGACCTGTTAGGTAAGTTCTTGTCGGATAGCGACCTCGGGGACTGGAATCTTGCAGTAGCGCGCCATTTGGCGGCTTCGCTTGCCGCTTTGCATGCGAAAACGGGCGGATTGCTTGCGCAGCTTCACCGCTCCTTCGGCCCTGACTCAGGCGCGCCGGATGTCGCTGACCTGTTTGGCCCTGAGGAAACGTTGCGCTGCGCGCAGGAATACAAGGTACTCACTGACGAGCACAAACACGAGGAAACGGTACGTGCCTGGGAGCGTGAAATGGACCGCCCTAAGGGTGCCGGCCGTCCACGTGCAAAGCCTTCTGCTAAGGCATGACCATGAGCGCCCTCGTGAAGATGGAAACAAACCTGCCTGCAGTCCTTCACAGTGAGCCGTGGCTTGCTGCGTCGGAACACCAGCGCCAAACCGCTCAGTGGCGGCACCAATTGATTGCGCCTGCAATTGCATTGATGGACGGCGGCGCGTCGCTCAACCATGCGGCTCAGCTCCTGGCAAAGAAGATCGAGGTCGGTGCGCTGGATACATCGCAACGCTTGATTGTGCAACGCCTGAACGATGGCGACGCCTTATCCGTGCCGACCATCAAACGCTGGATCGCGGACTACAAGCGTGACGGCAAGACGGGGCTATTGCCGAAGCAAACCGGCCGTGTGCGCAAGGACTATGGATGGGAGGCACGTGCCACGACGCTATTCAACCTCCCAAGCAAGCCGGGCTATGCAGGGGTGGCGCTGAAGTTGCGCAAAGAGGGTCACGAATCGGCCACCGATTCGCGTGTTAAACGGTATTTGAAGTCGCTACCAGCCACATTGGGGGTCAATTCGCCTGCACGTATAGGACGTCATTTGCACAAGCTGCAGCGCCAGATATGGCAGCCGCGAGACCGAACCAGTTTGCTTGTGGGCGAGGTTTATGCGGGTGACGGCCACACCTGCGATTGCTATGTAGCACATCCAAATACTGGTCGTTTGTACCGCCCGGAGATGACAGCTTTCATCGACATCAGGTCGGCCTACATCCCAGGTTGGTATATCAGCGAAGCAGAATCCGCGCTGTCCACGTTGTTTGCACTGTCGTCGTCGATGGTTCGGTACAACCATGTCCCGGCCGCGCTATACCTGGATCGAGGCGCAGGGTATCGCGCCAAGCTGATGAGTGACGAGACAACCGGCTTCTACGAGAAGTTTTCGATGTCGGTCATTGCAGCGTTGCCTGGTAACCCGCACGGCAAAGGGTGGATTGAGCGCTGGTTCCGTACCGTCCGCGATCACCACGACAAGTTCTTTTTTGGCGGCATGGTGTATTGCGGCGGCGACATGGCGCCAGAGGTCAATCGTCGCTTGTCATCGGACATTGAAAACGGCAAGCGCAAGCTGCCATCGCTGTCCGAGTATGTGTCCAGCCTGGCGCAGTTTATCGATGAATACAACAACACGCCTATGCGCTCACTGGACGGACAGACACCTGCGCAGGTATGGGCAAGTTTGCAGCCGGTTGCGGTCGAACTGGCAGCCGAGGCGGTCATCCGTCCACGCGAAATTCGCACCGTACAGAAGCGTCATTTGATCGAGCTGCATAAACGCATCTACTGGCACGAATCCCTGGCGCTGTACGAGCAAGGCACCAAGCTGACAGTCGAGTACGACCTGCACGACGACAAGCACATATGGCTGTTCGATGCCGCTGGCCGCTTTATCTGCATCGCAAACCTGGTTGAAACCATCGGCGTTATTGCACCGTCCCGACTGGATGAGCAACGCGCCAAGCGTCTCGCAGGACAGGAAAAGCGATTAGAGCGCCATCTCGACGAGGCCCGTGCGAGAGCGCAAGACACCATTACTGCAGGTCAGCAAATCGAGGAACTGGAAGCCGTTGTCACTCCGCGCCTGGAGCGGAAAAAGAAAAGCAACATCGTTATCAATTTACTGGGAGATGAATAATGGGAAGCTCTACCAAGCCATATGCACCGCTGCAATTGCCCGTATCGTGGCACGAAGCATTTACTGACGATGACAAAGCCATCGTCGCCCGCATCATTGCGTGGCTGAACGATAAACAGTACACGCAGACATGGCTGGCGCGTCTGTCGCGGGTTAGCAACTCGACCTCGTCGCAAATCCTCACCGGCAAGTATCCAACTTCGCCATCGCGCCAGCTCAGCACGATGGACGCCGCTATCGAAGCACATGACAACCGGGCATCAATTGCAACCGTGCCCTACGTCGTCACTTCTACTTACCAGATGGCGAAGATGGTATGCGACCGGACACGTAAGTACGCCAACTTCGGCATCCTGACTGGCGCGGTTGGTGTCGGTAAAACAGCGGCCCTGCAGGAATACAAGCGCCAGAACGAACACACGGTGCTGCTGGAGGCCAACCCGAACATGACCGCAGGTGTGATGCTCGAGGAACTGTTGAAGGCCTTGAGCGCGCCTTGCCCGAGTTCATTGGATAAGAAATTCGCCGCCATTGTCGATGCGCTCAAGGACAGCACGCGCTTACTGATCATCGACGAAGCCGAAACCATGTTGCCACAGTGTCTGCATTACTTGCGCCGCATTCGCGACAAGGCCCGTGTCGGCATCGTCTTGTCCGGTACCGAACGCTTGGTGCACCTGGTCAAGCCAGTGCAAGGTCAATTCGATCAAATTCGCAGCCGCGTCGGCTTCTGGCCTGCAGCTATCCAGCGTGTTGAACGCGCCGATATCGACGCTATCGCCCAAGCCGCGTTAGCTGACCAGGGCGAGATTGACATCGAGACATTGGACGCGATCTGGCATTACACACGTGGTTCGGTTCGCATGCTGGTGGAAAACATCATCCCGGCACTGCGCGACTACGCACTGCCCAAGTACAAGTTGTCCGAGGAAGTGGTCGACCAAATCGCAGAAAAAGTTCTGTTCATGCCACCTCGTCGTGGCGCTTAAAGGAGGCACAAATGATATTCAACAAAGCAAAACGCGTTGTTATGGCGAAGTGGAAGTCTTTGGCTGCGCCTAAGGTGGAGGCAGCCAAGCAAGCGCTACGTCGCCGCTGGTTGGCGTATCGCCTGGCTCAACTCGAAGACGAGCAAATCTGCATCAACCAAGTGGTGCGCGACTACGAAGTTGAGATGGAGCAGCTCCGTCGATTCCACGCGGTCAAGACCCTCGAACTGTCTCGCAAGCGCACGACGATCCGCACCCAGATGGTGAGGCGCTGATGTCCTTGTTGCCGACCTTCGACTGCCCGGTCTGTCGCAACCCGTTGACCTGGGACATCGTGTTCGCGCATCAAGGCGTCCGCGACGCGATGCTGGCGCTCGTCGATGGACATCCAGATGCACGGAAGCTGCTGCGGCCAATGTTGAGTTACATCACCTTGTTTGCACCACGTAAGACGGCATTGCGTTACGAGCGGATCGCAACATTAGCCAGCGAACTGACTGCGATGGTCAAAGGGGCATCCATTGAACGCGATGGAGCGGTGTACGCCGCTCCGCTCGGGTACTGGCAACAAGGATTCGAGGAAGTCGTCGCACGCAGCCACACCGGCACCTTACGCACGCCCTTGGCAGGTCACGGCTATCTGTTGGAAGTCATCGCCGGATACGCGAGGAAGACAGACGGCGAAGCAGAGAAAAAGCGAGAGGCGCAGCGCAGTGGCATGGCCGGGGCCGGTACCCACGCAGATCGGGTCGCAACGCCGATCAACACCAGCGGCCCAACGAAGTTAGATGTAGCAGTACCGAGAAAAGGAATGCCCGCAAGCGTTCTCGAAGCAGTGAGAAAACCGAAGTCATAACCACACAGGAGAAAGTCATGAATGAAAACAATGTACCGGAAGGTTACCGCAGGAATGCTCTCGGCCACTTGGTGCCGGAAAGCATGATTCCGGATATCGACAAGACACGCGACGAGCTGGTCATCGATCTGGTGAAGAAGGCACGTGCCGCATGCCAAGCACTGGCAGCGTTCCGTCATGAAGCAATGCGTGACACGGAAGCCTTCATAAAACTGTCCGGTGAGCAGTACGGCATCAAGCTCGGCGGTAACAAAGGCAACGTCACGCTGCACAGTTTCGACGGCAATTGCAAGGTGCAGATTGCGATCTCAGAAAACATTCAGTTTGACGAGCGCCTGCATGCAGCTAAAGGCCTCATTGATGAATGCATCAACGAGTGGGCACAAGGCAGCCGTGACGAAATCAAGGTGCTGGTACAGGACGCGTTTCAGACCGACAAGGAAGGCAAGATCAGCACCGGCCGCGTCTTGGGCTTGCGCCGTCTGAATATCCAGGACGAAAAGTGGCAGCGCGCCATGAAGGCAATTGGCGAGTCGGTCCAGGTCGTTGGCAGCAAGGAATACATCCGCTTCTACGAGCGCGTGGGAAATGACCGCTACGAACCTATCAGCCTGGATATCGCATCGATTTAGTAGTGCTAAACGCCCAACCGCAGGTGGCGGGTAACAGCGGAGCGGCCCCGGTACCTCCCTCACGCCGGGATGGAGCCGTCGCCTGGTCCTCGTAAGGGACCACCTTTAATCAACTTTATGGAGCAACACATGAATCAATCAGAACTCATAGCAACCGTCGCAGACCACGCTGGCATCACGCAAAAGCAAGCTGAGACAGCAATCAAGCATATCGGCAGCCTGGTGCAAGGCGCTGTCAAGAACAACGACGAACTGACGCTGCCAGGTATTGGCAAGTTCGGCGCTAAGGCGGTGCCTGGCCGTATGGGGCGCAATCCTGCAACCGGTGACGCGATTGAAATCGCAGCAAAGACCAAACCTACCTTCACGGCTGCCAAAGCCCTGAAGGATGCAGCTAACGCTTAAAGCGTTGCCTCAAGTCGCTTGCTTGCAGGCGACTTGGGGAGACGTTTTAACCAGGGGAATGAGATGGCAAAACCAACTACTGAGCAACAACAGCAAACCTATAACGAACTGATGGCAGCGATTCTGACTCTTGGCCGTCTGCTGCCCGTCGGCATGTCGGTCAGCTTCTACCGTAATGACGATGACCCACGAGCAATTGTGGAAAGCGTCTATCCGAACGGGGAAGTAACACACCACTTTTTTAACCAAATTCTTCACTAAAAGGAGCCTTGCAATGATTCTTGAATTTTTACCGTGGGTGCTGTCGGCAAGCACCACATACGCCGCAATGATGGCTGGCGATAAGCATCGCCACGCCTGGTCGTTTGGCATCCTGAATCAGGCTGTGTGGCTGGTATGGATCGTCATGTCTGAAACCTGGGGAATGATGCCGATGAACGTGGCGCTGACGGCCATGTGCATCCGCAACCATATCCGTTGGGCGCGTGACCTGAAGGCAATTGCGACTGAAGCAGAAGACGCGACTATCGGCCGCTTCTTCACCGCCTCGATTACTCGCCTCACGCACGCTAATTTCTGGCATGCGGAATGGACTGGACTGGCGTTTCGACGCGAGACACTGGTGCCACCGCGCCAGGCGTTGCTGGATGACATAGTCGAGCGCAAAGCCCTGCAGCGCTTTCCGTACTGTCGCACTGATATCGCGGAGTGAGCATGGACGACAAAGACCGCATCCTGGACAAAATTCGCAAGTGCCTGGCACTGGCCGCCAGCAGCAACGAACACGAAGCTGCAGCGGCGATGCGTCAGGCTCAAAAATTGATGGAGCTGCACGGCGTGAGTCACGCGGAAATCCTGGCATCCGGTGCAACTGAGAGCGGCGCGCATGCTGGCGCATCGACCAAACCTTCCAAGTGGGAGAACTATTTGGCGGCTACAGTGGCAAGTGCCTTTGCCTGTGAAGTGATATTCCAAATGGGCCGGGGCAGCGGAAAGTGGAAATTTATCGGTGTGGGTCCACGGCCCGAGGTCGCCCAATATGCATTCGCGGTTCTCTTTCGACAGCTCCGCCGCAGTCGTGCGGCGTTCATTGCGAAAAACTGCCGGCGTTTAAAGACAGCCAACAAGACCCGACGGGCCGATCTGTTCTGCCTGGCATGGGTAGACGCTGTCAGTGACAAGGCGCGTGCAATGGCCATACCAGACGAGGAAGCCGAAGTCATTGACGCGTACATGGTGAAACACTATCCAAACCTTGCATCGTTTAAGCCAATAGATCGCAACGCCAAACGCAAGCTGGACGACAAAGATTGGGATGCGCTTTGGGATGGCAAAGCCGCAGGTCAGCATGCGCACCTGAACCACGGCGTAGCCGGTTCGGATGGCCCGACACTGATAGGCGGATGATATGGCGCTCTCGACCGATCCTATAAAACGCGACTGCCAACTGGTGCGCTTCAAGGCTACCAAGGCGGGCATGTCTGAGGGTGAGTACAAAGACTGGCTACGCGAACAGTTCGACGTCGGCTCGGCGACCGAGCTGAACAAGAAGCAGCGCGCTTCAGCGCATCACAAATTGAGCCTTCTTCTAATCGCCACAGGCAAAGATCGCCAGAAGACTGACGAGGGATGGCGCACGGCTCAAATTGAGAAGCTGATGGCCCTATGGTTTGCCTTGGCCGATGAGGGGGCGGTACGCGTCGCGTCGCGTGAAGCAATGGAGACATGGTGCAAACGCATCAAGCCGGAAATGGGTGCGCTCCGCTTCGCGACCGTTGAGCAGTTGCAGGACTTGATTGAAAGCCTCAAGCAGTGGGAACACCGCGTTCTCAGGGCGAAGAAAGCCGCAGCAGTCGAGCAGACCCCCTAATGGACAAGCCAAGCCACATCACCAACCTCCTGGCGCTGCCGGACTCACTGCGCGGACTCATCGAATGCGTAGGCGAGGCAGCCGCCTTGCGCCTGGTTGAGTGGCGCGGTGGCTTGTACATTTGTGTGCCAAAGAAAGTAGACCAAGCGCATCAATTGTTCGACCAGATCGGTGCGATACCCTTCGCCAAGCTGGTCGAATGGTACGCAGGCGAAACGATCATGCTCCCGAAGAACGACGCAGTGATGCGTCAGATCAAGCACGAGTTGGTACGCCACATGCGCTACGGCGAAAAGCTGCCCATCGATGTCATCGCCAAGAAAACCGGCTACACGATGCGTCGGGTTTTCCAGATACTGCAAGAAGAAGAACCGCACCCAACATCCGGCGATCTGTTCTGACGCCGGGTCGTCTCCTACCAAGACCGTTTTAAAAACGCCTGAAACCAGTTTAAAAACGTCCAACGACGTCAATCTGCTATCAGCGCCTGTCTTGCCCTCAAAAACGCCTTACAGGGCTTCTAATCGATTCCGCTTGTTTGTGAAATAGTTCATCAATATTTCATCGTTCATGATCGGCAAACTATGCTTCATGAACAAACCAAACACACCTCCACCACTGAAGCCGCTTGCCGGTCGCTGGATTGACGTCTTTCGCGCCGGTACCCATACCGACTCACAAGGAAACGTCAGCACATTTACGACCGCCGACCTGGATCAGATTGTCGCCAATCATCCATTAGGCCCTGCGCCTGCGGTAATCGGTCACCCGAAACACAACGCACCGGCTTATGCCTGGGTCGAAGAAGTCAAGCGGGACGGCGATCTGCTATTCACCAAATTCAAGGATGTTAATGCGGACTTCGACGCAGGCGTCGCGTCGGGAGCCTATCGCAACCGTTCCGTGTCTCTCGTCAAGGACCCCGTACATGGCTTTCGACTGCGCCATGTCGGTTGGCTCGGCGCGATGGCTCCAGCTATTCCCGGCCTGTCGCATGACTTTGCCGACGAAGGCGAAGTCATGGAGTTTGCCACCCACACCGTCACCCGCGCTGCCTGGGCCTTGCAATCGGCAGGCCACGTGTTCCGTGCGTTGCGCGAAATGCTGATCGCAGACAAAGGGCAAGAAGAAGCCGACAAGATCATCCCGAACTACCAGATCGACATCATCGAAAGCAGTTCAACTGAGCTGCTTAGCGATCCTGATTCCACCAGCAATTTTTCAACAGGAGAGAACGACATGCCCATTACGCAAGAACAGCTCGAAGCCGCACAAGCCGAAGCTCGTCGCCAAGGCGAGGAAGCCGCTACCCAAAATTTCAATGCTCAGTTGACGGCGGAACGCGGCCGCGCCGACGCGCTCGTGGCCGAACGTCGCGCCGAACGCATCCAGGCACAGATCGCTGACTGGAAAAAGCAAGGCAAGGTATTGCCTGCAGAAGAAGCAGGCCTGGTCGAGTTCATGACCAACCTGGAAGCCGGTACGCAGACATTCGAGTTTTCTGCGGCTGACGGCGGCACCAAGGTCACCAAGACCGCTGCCCAATGGTTTGCAGAATTCATGGCCGCGGCCCCAGCAAAGATCAAGCTCAACGACAAGATCGAAGACGACGCTGGCAATCAAGGCGAACAAACCGCCGGTGAGCTGGCCACCAAGATCAAGAACTACATGGCGGATCAAGAAAAGAAAGGCATCTCCATCACCTACGCCGAAGCACTGGCGCAGATCAAGTAAGCCGATTCGCAGGTTTCTCACATCCACTCAAGAACAGGAGCTGTAATGAATAACAAACCAGGACTGATCGCCGCATACACCGCTGTCGGCGCAATGGCCGCCCATCGCTTCGCGACATTCGGCAATGCAGACGACAAGGTCACGCAGGCGACTGCGGGTGCTGCAATTCAAGGCGTCACCACGGATGCTACTGCCGTTGACGGTGAACGTGTGGACGTGATCCTCACAGGCATCGCCCCAGTCACATACGGTGCTGCAGTCACCCGTGGCCAGCGCCTCAAGTCCGATGCAACAGGTCGCGCTATTCCGGCTGATGCTGCAGACCCGTCGCCAGGCATCGCGCAAGTCAGCGGTGTTCTGGGCGACACAGGCGCGATTCTGCTGCGCGGCTAACTCGATACACCCCGCGAGAAAACTGCTACGCGATGCCGAAAGCGTAGAGGAAGAATGCCCCCGGATCACGGCCTAGATAGGTCCGGCCAACGAAGCAAAGATTATTCAATAGGAGATTCACATGCCAGGTCCGTTTGTAGAAGATCGCCAACTCACAGCGATTGCTATCGCTGTCCAAAACCGTCAAATGATTGCTGACTTTGTGCTGCCGCGCACGTCGCCGCTGAGCAAGAATGCATTCCGTTATCAGGATTTTCCTGTCGGTCAGTTTCTCACCGTGCCGGATACCCGCGTCGGCCGCCGCTCCCGCGTCAACGAAGTGGAATTTGAAGGACGCCCAGTGGACGCCTCGACCGAAGACGAAGGCCTCGAACATCCGTTGCCGAATCGCGATATCGACAACGCACCGGACAACACTAACCTGGAAGCAATGACGACTGAATGGCTGACCGGCTTGGTACTGTTGGCCCGTGAAGTACGTACATCGGCGCTTGTGTTTAACCCAGACACTTACGGCGACAACAAGGAAGTGGTCGGCGCGTCAGACCGTTTCGACAATGCGGACAGTGACCCTGTCGGCCATCTCCTGGATGTGCTGGACCGTCCGATCATGCGTCCGAACCTGATGACCATAGGTCAATCTGAATGGCGCGTGCTGCGTACCCACCCAAAAGTCGTTAAAGCCGTTCAGGGCAACTCGGGTGACTCGGGTGCTGCGACTGTCCAGCAGGTTGCTGAGCTGCTGGAAATTGACCGCATCCTGGTTGGCCGCGCCCTGGTCAACGCATCGAAGCCTGGACAGCCTGCCGTCCTGAAGAAGTGCTGGTCGGGCGGCGTATCGCTGATTTACCAGGACGAATCCGCTGCGCGCCTGTCAGGGCTGGTCGAAAGCGGAAACGTGACATTCGGCTTTACTGCGCAAACCGGTCAACGTGTGGCGCTGTCCCGTGAAGACGGCGATATCGGACTGCGCGGCGGCCGTCGCGTCCGCGTCGGCGAAACGGTGAAGGAAATTGTGTGCGCTCCTTCGCTCGGCTTCTTCCTGAAAGACGTCATTACTCCCGCGTAACAGACGCAGGTAAAAACGCGGGCGACCTTGACGTCGCCCGCATCCCCAACCCACAGGGACAACTCATGAAAACCAATTTTGTAGTCAACGGCAATGTACGCCTCAACGGCAAAAGCCTGGTAAAGGGCGACAAGGTCGCAGCAGAAACGCTGGATGTACAGGATCTGATCAACCAGGAGCTGCTGACCGAAGTCACTGGCGATCAGGCTTATACCGCAGACCGACGACCACTGGGCGGCTACCAAACTGAAGCGATGCGCGGCCACATCCATCCGAACACTGTCGCTAATAGCGCCACCGGCTTCGCAGACGCCGCAGCAGCAAAGGCTGCGGAAGACAAGGCTGCCGAAGACAAGGCAGTTGCTGACAAAGCTGCTGCTGACAAGAAAGCTGCAGCAGACAAGAAAGCTGCAGCAGACAAGGCGGCCGCTGCCAAGAAAACCGCTGCCGCGAAGCAATCCACCAAAGGCACTGGGAAAAAATGACGTACGCGCTGGCCTCCGATGTGATCCAGGCATGCGGCATCGGCGAGATTACCGACCTGTTGCGGGATGAGCTCGACCTGCTGACACCTGAACTGCTGCAGGAAGCACTGGCCGGCGACTTTGGTGACGACCGTTCGGAAGACGAACGTAAGCAAGGCCAGGCAGCAGCAGATCGCTTGCTTGATGCCATCTTGGAGGCCGCGAGGTTGATGGATGGCTACTTCCTGTCGGTTGAAGGCTTGACCTTGCCATTGACGCAAGCGCAGATCGAAGCAGCGCCGGTCAAGAGCTGCTGCGTAGAGCTGACACGCTGCCACCTCAAGGACGACGACGACAACATGTCCGAGGGCGCAGAGAAGCGCTGCAAGCGTTGGTTTGATTGGTTGCGGGATGTTGCCGCTGGCCGGGTGAAGCTGGTGACGGAGCAAGCCCGTTCCATAGGTGTGCGATCCGGAGCGTTGAAAAGCCGCTACGACTGGGGAAGCTACGGCAAATGAGTGAACAGGACAAAGGCGTTTCGTTGCAATGGAATCTGGTCAATGAGCAGATCACCGAGCATTTGCACCGACTCGCTTCGTTCGACCTGACCGGCCTTAAAACCGAAATTGGCGAGTATGCACTTGGCCAAATTCAAGACAGGTTCGACAACCAGTTTCTGTTTGATGGCCGAGCAATGCCGCAGTCGCAAGCCGCTAAGGACCGCAGTGGTCAAACATTGATTTTGAATCGACTGCTCTACAAAAGTTACGTGCAGCAGCCAACCATCACCGGGGTCGAGTTGGGTTCGGACTCACCGTATGCCCGCATTCACCACTTCGGTGGTGAGACCGGCCGCCAGGGCGCGAGGTTCGAGATGGAAGCAAGGCCGGTGCTTGGTGAAAACGAAACCGACACCGAAGTAATTGGAAACATGATTCTGAACGAGCTACGAGGCCTCGCATGAGCAACGCTGTGAAACTGTTGGACGCGATCAAGAAGAGGATCTGCGACGAGTCCGGAAAACTGTTCACCACGGTGCAGGACTACGGTGGCGAATTCAGCGCTGAAGAGATGAATGTTAAGGGCTTCACAGCACCGGCCGCACTGATTGCTTGCTTGGGCTGGCGGCCAACTCGCGGCGGCGTGATGAACGGAAAGCGTATTTGGGACTTGCGCATCGCCGTCTTTGTCGTCACCAAAAATGTAAAGCGTGAGGAACGCATGCGTGCAGCGATGATAAGAGCTGAGTGGCTTGCTGCGATCTTCGCCGAATGGCGGCCTGACGATCTGTGTGCAGGCAAGCCGCAAGACATCGCTGCAGAAAACCTATATGGCCGCGCTATCGATAAGACCGGACATGCGCTTTGGATGGTGAGCTGGTGGCACCAGCTCCAGTTGCCTATTGAGCGCAATCCGTACGACGAACTGGCCTCCCTGGAACAGATTGAAATCAACACCGTAGGACAAACCAAGGTCGGGCCGACATCCGAGCCGACTGATTCCACCCACATTACTCACAACCTGGAGATGAAAGATGCCGAAAGCTGACAGCCCCCTGATATCCGATGCCAAATACAAAGCGCCACGCCTGGGCGAAACCATCACGGTAAAAGCAGGAAAAGACCGCCGTGTGCCAAACAACGAAGCAGGCGACTACTTCAGCGAGAAGGATGCTGTATCGGTCACCGTAGACGTCCGCATCCTGCGTCTGCTGGACGATCTGGACCTGATCCGGGTCAAGTAATCAACTGCGCATTAAAACCGCTTAAAACGCTTTTCAAACAGCCTGTAAAGGACGATCCATGCTTCCGAATCTCTTCAGTCTCAACTATGTGATGCCAGGTGTGGCACACAAGTTCGATGCATCTACCGCAATTCGCGGCTTGCGCGGTATGCCACGCCGCGTCCTTCTTATCGGCCAGGCGAAACCGCCTGTTGTCGTCAACATCAACAAGCGTATCGCTATCAGCACCGAGTCCGATGCTATCGGCACACTCGGTGAAGGCACCATGTTGCTGGCAATGTGGCGCGGTGCACGTGCCAACGCAGCCCTGGGCGTTCCCCTGGATGTCATCATCCTGGCCGACGACGAGACGGCGCAAGAGTCTACCGGGAAAATTACCCTCACTGTCGATGCACAGCATGCATCGGGCGAGCTCCCTGTCTACATCGGTGGCGAACGCATCCGCGTCGGCGTCGCCGTCAATGACACAGCGACCACCTTGCGCACCAAACTCATCAATGCCATCAACGTCAAGGCCTCATTGCCAGTTAAAGCGGCGGCCGGTGCGATTGCGGGTGAGATCGAGCTGACCTGCAACTGGAAAGGCGTCACAGGAAACCAGATTGACCTGCGCGTCATCCGCAACCAGGATGACTATCTGCCGCAGGGCGTCAGCGTGGCACTGACCGCTATGGCAGGCGGTGCGGTGAACCCTGATATCACTCCCGCCATCGTCGCCATGAAAGGTTACCGTGCGACCGAGATTGCGATGCCCTACATCGACAGCACCAACATCGGCTTGCTGGAAGTCGAAATGGAAAGCCGCTTCGGCCACGAGAACATGCAGGACGGCCAAGTGGTCACCGCAATACGCGGCACCGAAGGTGAAGTGACGACCTGGCTGACTCCGCGTAATAGCCCAGTCTTTCACACGATTTGCACGACACGTGACCTGTCCAGTCCTTGGGAAACCGCCGCAATGGCTGCAGCGGCGATTGAAAGCCATTGCAGCATTGACCCTGCAGTGCCGTTCGTGGGCGTGCCGTTGGTTGGTTACAAGGCCGCATCGAAACTGGATGATTTTGAGTACGAGACACAGAAGAACAACCTCGCGCTCGCCGGTGGCTCAACGCTGGAAGTGATGGACGATGGCACGGCAAACCTGTTGATGATGGTGACGAACTACACCACGCACCCGACAGGCGCGGCTGACCCAAGCTGGCGCAATTTGAACTGGGTGAAGACGATGAGCTATTACCGTTGGTTCACCGTGACGGAATTCCAGATCAAGTATCGCGGCTTCAAGGCAGCGGAATACATGATCGAGCCCATCCCTGGCCAGAAAGTAATGACGGTCGAATTGGGTGCCGACATCATGCTGAACATCTACCAGCAGTTTATCGACGTGGGCTTGTTCCAAAACATGGCGTATTACAAGGACACGTTACTGGTCGAGGTCAATGGCGCAGCAGGCAAGCTGCAGGTCATCGACAACCCTGTCCTGGTTACCCAGCATCACCAGACCGAGATCACCAGCCAATTCGCTGCAGGTCACGTTTAATCACATAACCAAGAGAAAGGAAACGACATGACATGCGATAGCGAACTGTTCCGTGTGGATACCATGACTGCCGATGGCGAAGTCATCGACATCGAAGACAGCACGGTAACGATTGAAGGTGCTGCAGGCTTCGAGACCGAGGCGGTGCTTGGCGCAACTGGCAACGATGCGACAACTCGGAAACGTGTGGCACGGGTGATCAAGGGCAAGCTCTTTTTCAAACTGGGTACCACACCCGAAAAGTTCAGCAAGTGGTGCAACGTCCAGGTAGTGCTGTCCAACCTCCACACCGGCCAACGTGTACGAGCTGGCAAATGCCGGTTTGCATCCCTCGGTGAGATCGGCGGCGGCTCGGTTGACTTCAGCCTGAACGTGCTGCAGCCGCTCCAGTGGTTGTAACTCATCCTCCCTGCGCATAACGCGCTTGGCGTCGGAATCGGGCAATCGATCCGACGCCTTTTTTTATCGAGAACGACATGAAAAAAGAAGAGATTTTCACCTTGCACTTGATAGACGGACTGCAGTCGAACGTCGGCGGTAAGCCGGTGTTTTACAAGACCTTGCAGTTGCGCGAGACCAATGTGGACGACGAGCTGATTGCAGTCGAGCTGGCAGAGCGCGTCGTTTACATCAACGGCAAACCGACATTGCTGCTTTCTGACGAGGTGTATCGAGTAGTCCTGACGATGCGCCACGTCGATAAATTCCAATGCGCTGGCCTGGACGACATTGGCCTGGATGTGCTCGATCTCAATATGTTCCGTCGCCTGAGTACCTTCGATATGCAGCGCATCGAAGAGCGATGCCTTTTGATCAGCCTGGCCGCACAAGTTCGATACGGGTTAATCACGGCAGCGGATTTTGACAAGATGATCGGCGGCGACGACGAGAAAGGCCCGCACGTCCCGCGATCCGAGGGCCAGGCTGAGGGGGTGGGAAGCGTTGGTGCAGAACATCAGCCTGGTCCATCAATGCTCGCCGATAACTCTGCGCCAAACACCTAAATCGCTGCTGCAGTTTTGGGCGCAACGAATCAATGAAGCAAAGGCTAAGCCGACGAAATGAGTAAAAATCTTACCGTCAAATATTTCATCAACTTGATCTCGGACGTGCAGAAGAAGGCAGCCGAGAACGCCAAAGCGCTCGAATCTGGCAGCAAGCGCCAGGTCAAGGCGCTGGAGCAAACCGAGAAGGCTGCTACCCGGAGCGACAAGGCAATTGCACAAGTTGGCAAAACGACGCAGGTCAAGAAGGTGGAGGCAGATGCCAAGCGTGCTACTGCGTCACTGGAACGTACTGCAGAAGCAGCGCGACGCGCCGACGCAGCGCTGAACCGGCTCGGTAGCGGCCATTCTTCCTTTGAGCGCACCAATCGTTACCTGCAGCAAATGGGGCAACGCCTGGACCAGGTCAAAACCAAGGCCAGGCAGATGACCGACGTTGTGCGAAAAATAGACGGTGCAGCAAGTGGCGCGGTCGCGGGCGGTTTCGCAGCAGCAGCACTGGCACGTCGCCCGATGGACTTCGATGCGCGCCTGGCCAATATGTCCAGTGTCGCATTCTCCGACCGCGACCTGGCTGGCAGGACTGCAGGCATGGGCGAGCTCGAAGCCGTGATCAACCAG
>CAZFPB010000014.1:0-32523 GCA_964520985.1 uncultured Pseudobdellovibrionaceae bacterium | reverse complement strand
ATCTTCTCGTCAAGCGTCATGGGGTGGGGGCCTGATTTGAGTTGGCATCCGCGAGTTTCCCCACCTCAATCATCACGGGTGGGTGCGCTACGCCGAGCACTCGAAGAATGACCGGAGCCCCGGCGTTGATGCGCTCGATCTCATCGGGAGTGGGCAGCCATGCGGTTTCCATGGCGGGCGTCTCAGGCCCGTCAACCGTGCTGCTGACCAGCACGTCCTTGAGCGGCAAGCCGAGATAGCCCTGCGACTTTCCTAGGACGCGCGTGGCGCCTTCGATGCGGCCGATAATCAATGGCTCGGCTCCTGCCAATACTCCATGGCAAGGTCGAACCGGTAGCTGTGATCCAGCCGGCTCCATTCGACATCGGAATACCCGGCTGCCTTCTGAGCCTTGGTTGCCGCCTCGTCGTATGCGACTTGCTCAGCCTGAAACTGCTCCTCTTCTTCCGGGGAGAGTGGCCCCTGAGCGTCGATCTCAGCCATCAGCTTCGCATTGCGCTCGCGCTCATCTGCCAGGGTCGTGCCAGCCGCCTCACAGAGTTTATCAGCCCGTTTGGACAGAAGATTGACCTGATCAGCGATGATGATAGCCGGGGCATTGAGGGCCGCAAGTCTGGCGACGCGCAAGGCTGTATTCTTCAGTCTCTCAATCTCGGTCATTGCTTGCTCCCGATTGGTAAGTTCTGGCCGGACACTCGCGGATGCCATCCATAATCACGGCGTCCTCTCAAACTCAGAGGTAAGCATTTCATGCTGATCAGGCTCGACCTTCCGAGGCCAAGCGATGCGAAACGCGAACCAGACCAATGAACTGACGACAGTCGCCAGCAGCGAATAGCCGAAGAGGGCCTGCCAGGTGATCATGCCGAGGCTCCAGAGCGAGCTTTGAGAAGCTTTTTCAGAACGGCTTGCTTGGCAGATCGATAGATGCGGCCTCTCCAAGTCAGCCATCCGAAGAATGTGCTGAAAGCCGTCACACCTCCGAAACTTCCGACGCCCTTCTTTTCGATGGAAAGCCCATACGAGGCGTTGCGGATCCAGACAGTGATGCCGCTATCGTGCTTGGCCTCGTATTCGGTGAAGATCCACCGCTCAGGCTCGGACTTGAGGCTGCCGACTGTCCAATCGACGAGCGTTGCAAGGTCACTCATCACCGCACCATCATGATTTCGAGGAATTGGACGGCGCCATAGGCGGACGCCATGAAGAGGATGAAGCCGGACAGCTTCACCGCTGACACTCCGAGCGTGTCTCGCTCCCAGACGGGTGGGAGGTAGGGCGTGTTCATTGCGTGATCCTCCGTGCAGGAAGGGGCTTGGCGAGAGGAGCCGACGCACGCCGCTGTGCGGGTCGTTTGTCGAAGCCTCGGGATTGCGGGAAGGCTGGCTTGGCGATGGCCCCGGTGTGCTTGTCGCGAGCCCGGTCAGCCTTGCGGATGCGGCCGATGTCCTCGGTGGTCTTCCCGCGATGACAGACGCGGCACAAAACCCGCGCGTTCGACAGGATCGGCTCACCGCCAAGGGCATCCGGCAGGACGTGATCGACCTCGGCCTCTCCGACCTTGAGCTTGGCACTGCATTGCTCGCAGCAGCCATTGGCGCGGAGGATGGCTTGAGCCTTCACCTTGCGGGGGAAGTCGCGCCTCATCGCCATGACCTCCGCCAACGGCGGGATTCGCGCTCAGCTCTCTGGCACTGCTCTTTGCACCATGACCCCTGCCAGTCAGTGAGCCGCCCGTATTTGCGATGGAGGCGGGTCATCTCGGGGAGGTTGTCGGCGCAGATATTGTCCCAGATATCGTGCCAAACCGCGCCGTATCGAACGCCTTTCGGCGGCGCGTAATCGAAGGCGCTCGCGTTGATGATCTCGACGCGGGGGTCTTGGAGGTAATGAGGCCCGACCAGATCGACGACATCAGCGTCTATCTCGACCACAGTCGCTCGCGTCACTTCCGACTTCAGAAGCGCAGCATTCAGGCACATTCCAATGCCAAGGCCGTTGATCAGAACATGTCCGGCGGCGGACCGGACAAAGCCGTAATGGTCGCGCATCTCCGCTGGCGTGTCGGACATTACGACGCCGCGTCCTTTATGCCGCAGGGCCGTATACTCGCCCGCCCGGATCGAGCGGCCAGACATGGAAAGGCGCAGAGCTTCGATAGACGAAGGATTGACCGTGAACCGCTCGACGGACCACGAGCCCTTCTGGCCTTCAGGAATAGACACTTGCGGGATCATGCCGCGCACTCCCGGTCGTCAGCGAAGACGACGCCGTGACGAGCCCCGAACTCGAAGATCAGTTCGATCAGATCCGTCATCTCCTGCTTGGTCAGGTCGGACGACGAGCGGCCGATGTTGACGAAGCCGGTTCCGTCGAGATTGGGCACAGCGCGCAGCTCGCGCTTGAGGCCGTCGAGGAAGATCAACTTCCAGTCGTCAGGCTTGAGCGTCAGGCCGTGCCAAGGGAGCTGCCGAGCGATATCGGTGAGCATGGCCCACATGCGATCGTTCTGCGGGAGGCTGCGCTTGCTGACCTTGAACTCGCAGCGGGTGCCGGCAGGCGCCTTCATGACCCACGACGCGGCGCGCTGGCGAGCCATAGGGCTATCGAGGATGACAAGGGCGCGGCTCATTCCGCAGCCTCCTGACGGGCCTCTGGCAGCTCGCGATATCGGGCGGCAGCCAAGGTGCGGATGATAGACGCCTCGTCCTCGCCAAGCTTGCGCTTCAGTTCGTCGGTGTTGTCCGCCATCCAGGCGCCAAGGTCGTCCTTGGTCTTGGCGAGTAGCATGACGGAGCGATACGTCTCGCCAAGCTGCGTAAGGGGCGCGACCGTACCGCTGGAAGTGCGAGGAACAGCGGGGGTCGCGTTCCGGCCGGAGGGCGCGGAACTGGAATTGTTCTCGGCATCTTCGCGCTTCAGCTCGTTGACGTACTTGCTGTCGTCGAACCGGCCCATATGCACGTCAGCCGACATGCCCAGGTGCTTCATCGCGTTGCCGATGGCGTCAGTGAAGGCTTTCTTGAAAGCCTCGTCATCCGTCCGCAGTCCGCTTGACTGCTTGACGACAACGAAATCCCCACCAACGCCAGGAATAGGGGCCGAGCGGGCGCCGTCGTGGACGAACCATAGCGTCAGCCAGCAATACACGGCGGTCTGGCCATCCGAGCCTGGAACGAGCTGGAAAGTCGGCTCCGAAAAGCCCCAGCCGATGCCGCAGGGGCCGAACATCTCGGTCATCTTCTGCTCGGTGTATATCGGCTTGACGGCAGTGCCCTTGAAGCCGCCGCCGCGCGTGAAGCCCTTGGTATGCTCGGGGCTAGTGCGGCCGAGCGTGTTCCAAATTTCGAGGTGGGTCATTCGACGTGTCCCCAATTCTCACGGCGCACGATTTTCCCGACCTGTTGGCGAGATATCTCGTATCGCTCTGCGATTTTTGATTGTGTCGTGCCGGCCGCTGCCAAACGACGAATGTTCCTGACCTCGGCTTCGCTAAGACAAGCCAAAGGGTGCCGCTCGCCTTGACGATCGGGCCACCGCCCCCGATCCACCGCGTCCCGCGTGTTCTGCGACAAAGTCCCATGCTCAAGGTGGCGAGGGTTTACGCAAGCCGGGTTGTCGCAGCGGTGGCGCACCACCTCTGTCTCTGGAATGCTTTCGCAAAGGAGACTGTAGATCCAGCGGTGAGCCTTGACGGCTTTCCCGTCGACAGAGAAATGACCGTACCTGCCATCAGGCTTATTCCCCGTCCAAAGCCAGCAATCTCCGAGTCCACCAAGATGGACGTGGGCCATGAACCGGACGAAGTCGTTTACCTGTGCCGTGGTCAACATCACTTCACCCGGATTGTCAGACGCGATCCGCCATTGCTGACGACGACGCCGGGGATTTCCTCGCCAGCCTTCACAGCGGCGTTGATGGCGGTCTTGTCGATCTCGCGCTTGATGCGAATGAAGCGCTCGGGGATCGAAGCTTCGTCCTCGATGACGACGGACGGAGCCGCTTGGCTTACCGAGATGGTGGCGCTCGGCAGCGTGACCTTCGACAATCCGGCCGCCGACATGACGCGCTCGATCGCCTCGCCATAGCCATCGCCGCGACGCTCCAGGCGCGCCTTGCGCTCTCTCAGGTCGCTGACGGGGACCTTGACGCCTTCGGCCATCGCATAGGCTGCCTCACGCTCCTGAACGAGCTTGGCGAGGACGTTGTTGATGTCCGTCTCGCCTTCGAGGGTATCGGCGCGAAGGTTCTCGTCCTCCTCAAGCTCGGGATAGACGGAGAGGAGATCGGTGATCTCGCGGACGACGCGGAAAACAAGCTGCGGGTTCATGGCTTACTCCGCCGCCACGAGGCGCATGAGCGGAGCGCGCGGCGCATTGGCGCCAGCATTCCGAAGGTTGCGCGCCGCCGCTTCCAACTGAGCCGCCATGTCGGACATCACCGCAGCTTCGCCGGCCGTCACATCGACATGCCGGGAGGCTTCGTAGATCGCGAGGGCGTTCTGCTTGACCTCGTTGACCATACCGGGCGCGCCCAGCAGGTGCGCCGTGAAGGTGCCGTGGCGGACGCCTTGGAGATAATCGACGGTGCTCATGACTGAATTCCCTTTCGCAGCCATTTCAGGATGCGCAGGCAGAGGCCGATGCGCTGGCCGTCCTGCATGCGGTTAGCGATGCTCAGCGCCTTCCGAACCATCGCGTTGGCGTGGTCTCGGTTGCCGCCGGCAAGGGCGCTCTTGGCGCCGGACATGTGGAGGTTGAAGGCGGGGAGCATCAGAACAAGACCTCGTCTTCTTCAGTCGATGCGGCAGCGAACTGCGGCGGCGGCGCCGGAGGATGCTTGGCGATGACCGCCTTGATCGCGGTTTCCATGTCGAGGGCCATCTGCGGGCTTCCGCAGTAGAACGTGATCTCGTTCCAGCCCTCGAATGAGACAGTCACGCAACCGCTGTTATCGGCGTACGACCTGACTGCCGTTGGCCGGGCGTGGATGCTGGTCGAGTTGAGGTAGATGCCCATCACGCAGCCCTCCAGATCGACCGGATATCCACCGGAGCCGTGTAGACGTAGCTCTGGCCGTCGTCGGTCTTGGCGAGTTCGGATTCGTAGGCCTGCTGAATGATCTCCTTGCCGTGGGAGGTCATGGCCCACGAGGCGATGTAGTCGGAGATGAAGGTCGGGACCGGCTCGGCGTGGTCGTCAGCGACCAGCCGGCGAACGCTCTCGATCTGGAAGCCGCGAATGCCGGTCGAGACTTCGATCAGCAGGCGCTCGCAGATGTTGAACAGGCCGTCGATGTGGAAGTCGTCGTGGTCGACGTGGAAGTCGATGAAGCGGGTGGCCATGGGCGCAATCTCCTGTGCCGATGCAAGGAGAATATGCGTCAATGCATATGCATGTCAACTAGGGAAAATGCAGGCGTGCATAATTAATTGCGGCCGAACAAGGGCGGCGCATCGCTGCTATGCATCAAAATGAAGGGTAGTGATTCGGCCTCAGCCTTCGTATTTGCCGACGACGCGAACGGCCTTCGTCCAGAGCGCCTTGCTGAGTGAAAAGACCTTCGGAGGGTTGTATTGCTCAACCTTCCATTCCGTAGAGGATTGCCCCACCAGTTTCTTGATGGTTCCGACGAAGGAGCCGTCAACCGTCTCCTGAGTGAAGATGTGCGTCTTGCCGCTCAGAGCTGGGAGTTTCGGATGGACGATCGCCATCTCGCCGGGGTTGTAGGCCGGCTCCATAGACTCGCCAACCACGATGACGCCGAAGCCATCCTTGACTTGGCCCAGATACCAAGGCCGTACGACATATTCGATCGGCTCAGTTGAGATCACCAATTCACCTGGCCCTCCCTCGACGGCAGCATAGACAGGGAGGTCGTTGGTGCCAAATGGCACCTGTCGCGGGGGCGCTCCGTTCTCGGATACCATCGGAATTGGTAAAAGAGGGCTGCTCTCTTCCCCGATAATTTCGCGGATTTTCGCTTCCTGCTTCGGGTCAGGGATCACGCCCTTGTTGATCCATCGGGAAACGGTCGACTGCTCAACCCCGACCACAGCGGCCAAAGCCTTCTGTCGGTTCCCGTAGATCGCGAGCGCGCGCTTGATGTCGTCTACTGTCAGCATGCGTGAATTATACCGCAACGCATAAGAAGCGTATGCACTGCCGCTTGACGAAGATATGCGTCTGCGCATATGCTCCGACGCATGAACAATGTGCGCCGCATCCGCAAGACGCTCTTCCGCGTCTCCCAGTCCGAGTTCGGCGCTATCGCTGGCGTCACTCAAGCCACCGTCTCTCGTTGGGAGGCGGGGCTACTGGCCCCCAGCCTCAATGAATTGGACCGGATTAGGGCTTCCGCGAAGGAGCGAGGCGTTCGGCTGAAGACTGATGATTTCTTCGCCAAGCCCCAACCACAAGGGGCAGCAGCATGAGCGACCTTCGCGCCATCATGGACGACATCCTCGCGCTCCACGCCGAGGAAGACGAGATCAAGGCATCTCGCAAAGCCCATTATGCAGACGCGCAGGAAGCCGGCTTCGACAAGGCCGCGCTTGGCCTCGCCATCCGCACGATCCGCGCTCGTCGAAAGCAGGAAACCCCTGCGGCCCTCGAAAAGCAGAGCAAGGCTGACCAGTACGTCGAGCAGTACGACGCCTTGCACGTACGTGTAGGTGCACGCGAGGAGGCGGCTTAGATGGCCCCGGCGTACCCCGGACACGGAAGCCCCTGCAACGGTTGCGGACAGTGCTGCATCGAGCATCCGTGCGCGCTTGCTCGTGACCTCGCAGGCGTCAGGGAGGCCCCATGCCCCTGCCTGATCGACGGCGATGGCCGCAAAGTCTGCGGGCTGGTCGTCGAGCCTCACAAGCACATCCCGGCTCTCTTCGGGAAGCCATGGGCTGCTGAGTTCATGGGCGGAATGATCGCGGAAGCCTTGGGCATTGGTCGTGGCTGTGACGCGGAGATCGCCTGACATGCCCGCGCTCGTCATCATTCCTCCGACGATCATAGCAGCCCTCGGCTTTGTCCTCTTCGCTCTGGGGCGGCTGTCATGACCGCTTACCGCTTCATGCTCTTCGCCGCGGCCATCCCGGTGGCCCGCTTCGCCATGCTCCTGCTGGAGCTTCGCGGATGAGCACCTGTTCCACCCGCTCGCATTTCATCTCCTCCCCGATTGCGAGCGGCAAACTCCGGGGCGGCTTCAACAACCGCCCCGGCTCTTTCTTCCTCCATCGTAGCGCGCACGTTCGCCAAAACCCGCGCCACGATGTCTCCAAGCCGCTCCATGTCAGTTCCCTCCAGGTGCGACCTGAAAATCGCACCCGGAGAATCCGCCATGGCGTCCGTTCAACCCGCCTCCTTGGAACAATCGTCCAAGGCGTATCGAGGCACTGATATGGCAGTTGCGTCACTTGCTCGCGCCCATCTCGGCACGATCGTTTCCCACTTCGCCGCTGGCTTGCCGCTCAAGAGCGCGCTGCCGCGTGTTGCCGCTCGCATCGGCATCACCGCACGTCGCGCCAAGGCCCTCTGGAACATGGAGAGCCGAAAGATCCTCCACGAGGAGGTCGAGGCTCTTGAGCGCGAAATCGCCCGCATATCCGAGCGTGAACTTACATCAGGGATTCACAAGCATGCCGCTCGACTGGAAGGCTACGCCTCCCGCCTCGCGCTCTCCAATCCTGACCTTCATCGCGAGGAAATCGATCGCCTTCGGAACCTGGCTCGTCGGGTTCGGGGCATCCTTACTGACGAGGAAGCGTAAGCCATGACCCTCGCAGCCATCGAATACACCGACGCAGCCCAGATGCTGGCGGACTATGCCGAGCGGAGGCGACGGTTTGCTCCGCCGCCTCCGCTTGTTGTCATCGCGAAGCCGGAACCCGCGCCGCAGCCTCAGAAGACGGCACCAGTCGTCACGCCGCGAGATGAGAACGCGATACCAGCGAAGAACAGTCGTTTGCACATGTTCTGGACTCCTCGCGAGGTTGCGACACTTCGCAAGATGGCTTCCGAAGGGAAGTCCGCCCGCGCGATCGCGATCAAGGTCGGACGGAACGCGGAATCCGTCATTCACAAGGCCCGTACAATGGGCGTCTCGGTCTTCATGAGACCGACCTCCGAATTCAATAACCCACTGCGCGGCGACGCGATCACATCGCTCTATAAGGTGGTTGTTGATCAAAGCGGCAACAGCTTGCACCGCGTCCGCTGCATAGTCGCTGTCTGCTCCGAGCAGGCTGGGATTTCAGCTGAAGCCATTCTTGGCGATAGCCGGAACCAGATCGTTGTTCTCGCCCGCCAGCAAGCTATGTGGCTGGCGGCTAAGGAGACGGGGCTCTCCTACGTCTCAATCGGCAAGATATTCAATCGCGACCACACCACGGTTCTGCATGCTGTTCGGCGTGAGAACGCCCGCGTCGGTGCGACCGTGCGCCATGCGAAGGCGGATGCCAAGAAGATGGCGAGGGCCGGGCTATGACAGAAGCCCAGATCCAGAAAGCCGTGATCGACCATTGGAAGGCTTTCGGCCTACCTGGGACGTTGGTCGCCGCTGTGCCGAACGCTGGCGCCAAGGGGCAATTCGGCCTGACGCGAGGCCTGTTCGATCTCGTGTGCCTAGGCGGCGACTATCTCAACGGCCGCACCGGCTGGCTGGAGCTGAAGACCGGCAAGGGCAAGCTCTCCGAACATCAAGAGGCCTTTCGGATGACCTGCATCCGCAACGGCATCCCTGCCGCCGTCGCTTATGGGCGGGACCAGCCCATCACCGTCCTTGAAGAGTGGAAGATTGTTCGGAGGCCGGCATGAGCCGTCACGCCGCCAAGATACCGGGGAAAATCCGTAGGATGGTCTATGCCCGCGACGGGCATAAGTGCGTCTATTGTGGCGCCGCGCACCCGCTTACGCTCGACCATATCCTGCCGCGATGCCAGGGCGGCACGTCGAACGAGAAGAACCTTTGCACGGCCTGCGCGCGCTGTAACTCATACAAAGCCGGGCGCACTCCTCAGGAGTGGCGCGTATGAGCTTGTCAGCCGCCGTCATCGCTGAACTCGTCGCTGCTGGACTGTCCGGCGAAGCGCTTGTGTCCGCGTGCCAGCGGATCGAAGCGGCGGGCCCGGTTGCCGGGAGGACGGCGCGTCAAGAGCGTAACGCCCGCTACTACGCGTCTCAAAAGCGTCTTAAAGCGTCTGATTCAGACGTTTCAGACGGTATTCAGACGCCGGGCCCCGACACCGCGCCTGCATGCCCTCGCGCGGATTTAGAACCTAAAACCCAAGAAAACTCCTACCTAAAAACCCCCCTAAAGGGGGTCAAAAAGGGTGAGGTTCTTGCTCCCGTCGGCAAGCCCAAATCGGCGAATGCCGAGTGCCTGACCGAACTCGGCAAGGTTCTCGACCCGAGCCATGCCCAGGCCGTGGTGGATCATCGCAACCGGCTTCGGAAGCCCATGACGGCTCATGCGGCCAGCCTGCTTGCGAACAGCTTTGCCCAGGCCCCGGACCCCAACGCCGCCGCTGACGAGATGATCGAGCGCGGCTGGCTCGGCTGGAAACCCAACTGGGGAGGCCGGGGCCAAGGGCCGGCGGGCCGAATGCGCGAAAACTCCCTCCTGAACGGCATCGAAGAATTCGAACAACGATTTGGAGCTTCCAATGTCCAGCAATTCCCCCGCCTCACAGGCTGAAGCCACCAGCGCCCTCAAGGCGCTCTTCGTCGCCTTCCCCGCTGAGCGCGGCAACGGCATGGGCGGAGCTGCCACCTACCTGATGGCCGTCGAAGGCTATTCGCTCCCGGCGATCCAGAAGGCTGTGACCCGGCTCATCCGTGGCGAGTTCGAATGGTTCGGCGGCCGGTTCCTTCCGACCACGGCCGAGCTGTCCCGAGCCTGCCGCTACTGCGAGGATCTGATTGCGCCGCCGAAGCGTCTGGCACTGCCGGCGCCGGGCGATGTCGAGCCGACCGAGGAAGAGTGGGAGCGCCGCAAGGCTCAGGCCGATGCGGCCCGCGATCGGTTCGGCATCAAGCCCTCGACCGGAGAAGCCGTCGTCGATCGAGAAGCCATGCCTGAGGCTCTGAGAGCCGAGCGTGACCGCGAGGTGGCCAAGGCTGCCGCCAAGCTCCGTGAGGGCAGCTATCAGCTCTCTGACGAGGCTCGCGCCATCTTCCGTGAGGAGCTTTCGGATCGTGTCGTTCCCAGCCCTGACGAGCAGTTCGATGGATGGGAAGGGAGGGCTGCCTGATGGGTGGAAAGCGCGGAAGTGGCCGCCCAAAGCGCTTCTCTGAAGCGATGATGTTTACCGTGACGCCTGAGCAAAAGGCGATGCTGGTCAAGCGCGCGTGGGACGACGGCATGTCAATCAGCCACCTGATCCGCACGCTCGTTGAGCGCGGCATCGAATCTGAGAAAGGCCGCGACGATGAACGTCATTGAGCACAACTTCAGCAAATGGGGCCTGCTACAGTCCGACTTCGCCCAAGAGCGCGCGATACAGATCATCGATGGCGCCACGCTCGACATGGACCCTCAGTCTGAGGAGATACTGAAGCGGGCTGTCGTCGGGACTGAATATCCAGTCGAGCAGGCATGGGTCTGCGTGCTGCTGGACTGCGCCATTAATAGCGACCTCTTCATTCGCCATATCGAGGGCGATGATGTGGTCTATCGCCACCCGCACGGCACCGTTCACCTGCCAATGCATAACGTCTTCGGAGCGGTCGAACGCATCTTCGATCGTCTCTCCAATGACGACCAAGCCGGCGTCTGGGATTTGGCAGAAAAGGCGTTGGAGCGCGCGGCCAAGAGGATGCGGCAATGAAGGGCCGCCAGACCTACAGGCTGTCTCTTGTGACGCCGGCTCGGCGGTTCGAGCGACAACCAACGAAGCAGGACAAAACCAACCAGCGCCTGCGCGCCATGGCCGAGCGGCTGAAAGGCTGTGGCCGGAGTCTCGCGAAGCCCACCCCCACCACCCCGAACGCGAGGGAATAGCGTGGGCCGCTGGCTTCGAAACATGAAAACCACACAGGAGATTCGTCAGGCCACGGCGGATGTGAGCGACGGCATGCGTGTTCGCCGGTCTCGTCTGCGCCTTCCGACTGCTTGGGATGATTTCTGGCGCTACAGCCAGCGCACGTGGAAAAAGCATCGGAAATGGCAGTTCAAGGCTCAGAAACTCGCGGATGCCACAAAGAAAGACCCCACCCCATGACCACAATTGCGGAAGAGAGAGCGAAGGAGCTTTCACGATACGTCGCAGCCGAAATCGACGCGGGCGGCTTGGATGTCGGCACGTTGGAAGCTTTGCTCATCTGCGCGTTCGAAAATGCACAGAACGACAAGCTGGAGGAGGCGGCGCGGGCGGCTGAGAAAGCTTACGGCGGTCCAGCGCACACCTATGCCAGCGAGAATGCTGACATCTACCGGGCACAGGATGGCGCCTGCGACCGCATCGCCACGATCATCCGCTCCCTCAAATCCAAGGACTGAACCATGGCGAAGGCAGGCAGGCGCAAGGCTCAATCACCGATCAGCCTAGCGGGGAAGATCAGGCAGCCCGAGATTGTCTCCATGCCTCGCGCCGTGGAGGAGACGCACCATGCCGATGGGACCACCACCCGTCGCGACCTAGGCGCTGTCGTGCCGCTGTCTGCCTATGTGCAGGCCGGCATCAACCCTGTCTGCAACATCACCAGCCGGAAGCTTGGGCTTGTGAAATCCGAACTCATGAACCGCGAAGGAATGATCCGGGTGAACCAAGCCCCTCTGCAATGGCTCGCCTCGCGCCAGATGCTCGACCCCGCCGATCGCGAACGAAACGGCCTCCTTCGGGAAGCCGGCGAGCGCTATTACCGACACTGGTTCGACGGTGGCTTGAAGGGCATCGGTGCGCAGAACCTTGACCGCGTGTTCGGTGGGGAAGCAGAGCCCGCCTATCTCACCCCAGCTACCGAATACGCCGCGCAGCACCGCCTTGAATATCGCGAGGCCCGCGAGCGCATGGGCTCATGGCTTGCCAAGGTCACCGATGCCGTCGTTTGCGAGGAGCTGACGCTCGCCGACGCCGGCTCGTTCGTTGGCGATTATGCAAGTTCCAAGACGCGCTCAGCCATTGCCCTGACCATGCTCAAGGCCGGACTCACGACCCTCGTCGAGCATTTCGGCATTAGCCCTGTGCGCTCAGGCAAGATTCGCCATTGGCGCGATTGACAGGCGCCCTCTGAAGTGGCATGGAAATAGACGATCGATTTTCGCGCCCGGTTCAGAGATGGCCGGGCGCCGGCCTTAGACACTGAGGCTGGGGGTTGCCCGAGGGCGCCTCCGTAAACCGCTACCGTAGGCATCGATACGGCCCTTGCCGTCTCCTTCGTTTGTGGTTCCGCCCTACGGGTCATGCTTCCCGGCCGACCGCAGTGCGCTCGATAGTTACTCTTGCGCACGATCCTTCCCGCCCGGAGCCCCAAAGGCTGCCGGGCTTTTTGTTGAGGTTGTGATGGACCGCGAGCGCAACGCCATCACGGACGAACTTAAGGCCGCTGGAGCCGATCAGGTCCACTTCAGCGATGACCACGGCTACCTCACCGGGGTAGCCGTTGTCAGAGACGGCGCGCGCACTGCGCAGGCGTGGCGTCGCGATTATGACGGAACTGCTGAGGCGGTCGGCAAGCTCAAGGAATGGCTGGCCGCTCGTAAGGGTGAGTGATGGGCGTCGAGTTCTCGCAGGAGATCGCAGACCTCATCTGCGAGCGCATCGCCAACGGGGAGAGCCTGAGAGCGATCTGCTCCGAAGACGATATGCCGAACAAGGCGACGGTTTTCAGGTGGCTTTCCGCTGATAGCGCCTTCAGCGACCAGTACGCCCGCGCGCGCGAAACTCAGGCCGATTCCCTCTTCGACGAAATCTTGACCATCGCGGACACGCCGATGGAAGGGCAGCGGACCAAGGTCACCGACAAGGGCATCGAGACCACGACGGGCGACATGATCGAGCACCGTCGTCTTCAGGTCGACGCTCGCAAGTGGATGGCCGGAAAGCTCCAGCCGAAGAAGTACGGCGACAAGATCACACAAGAGCTGACTGGTGCCGGTGGCGCCCCGCTCGTCCCGGTGCTGAATGTCACAATTGGCAAGCCTGGATCTGAGCCTTCATCCGAAACAGGGTGAAGCGCTTCAGTCGACGGCAAACGAGGTTCTGTACGGCGGTGCGGCCGGCGGCGGCAAATCCCATTTGATGCGAGTGGCGGCCATCCTGTGGTGCGCCGCGATCCCCGGTCTTCAGGTCTATCTTTTCCGCCGAATCCGAGACGATCTGGTCAAGAACCACATGGAAGGGCCGAAGGGCTTCCGCTCCATGCTGGCTGGCTGGGTGCTCTGCGGCTTCGTCGACATCGTCGAGGACGAGATCAGGTTCTGGAACGGTAGCAAGATTTATCTCTGCCACTGCAAGGACGAGAAGGACATCTACAAATACCAGGGCGCGGAAATCCACGTCCTGCTTGTCGACGAGCTGACGCACTTCACGGAGAGCATGTATCGCTTTCTCCGTAACCGCGTTCGCATGGTTGGCGTCACGATCCCTGCTCAATACGCAGGCCAGTTCCCGCGCATTCTGTGCGGAGCCAACCCCGGCAACATCGGCCACCTCTGGGTCAAGACGACCTTCGTCATTGCCAATGTGCCGATGACGATATGGCGCACAACGCCGTCTGAAGGCGGCATGTTGCGGCAGTACATCCCGGCCCGGCTCGAAGACAACCCGAGCATGGCCTCGGACGACCCTGGGTACGAGACGCGCCTTGAGGGCCTCGGCTCGGCAACGCTCGTCGCTGCCATGCGCTGGGGCGATTGGGATGTCATCGAGGGGGCGTTCTTCGATTGCTGGGATCGCAAGCGCCACGTCATCAAGCCGTTCGAGATTCCGAAGGAGTGGATGAGGTTCAGGTCTGGTGACTGGGGCTCCGCAAAGCCGTTCTCATTCGGCTGGTGGGCTGTAGCAACCGAGGACACGAAGGTCGGCAACCTGTGGCTGCCTCGCGGCTGCATGCTCCGATACCGAGAGTGGTACGGCTGCCAGCCCGGTAAGCCGAACACGGGCCTGAAGCTTCATGCCGAGCCTGTTGGCGCCGGGCTCTGGGAGCGTGAAAAGGACGACCCCAAGCTGACTGGAGGCGTGCTCGACCCCGCCGCGTTTAGCGAGGACGGCGGCCCTTCGATTGCAGAGCGCATATCGCGCGGTTCAGGCAACAAGGTTTTTTTCCGTCCAGCCGACAACAAGCGTGTCACGCAGCGCGGCGCCATGGGCGGCTGGGATCAATTGCGCAGTCGACTTGTTGGTGATGGCGATGACCGGCCGATGATCGTCACGTTCGATACCTGCGTGGACAGCATCAGGACGATCCCGGCGCTTCAGCACGACGCTGACAGGCCGGAAGACTTGGACAGCGACGGCGAAGACCACGCTGCCGACGAGTGGCGTTACGCCTGCATGAGCCGCCCCTGGACGCCAGAGGCCCGGCCGAAAGAGAAGCCCCGCCGCGACCGCTACGACCGCGATGACGACGAGGCTGAAGACAGCTGGAAAGTGGTTTAGCCCATGGCCGCACAGAACGTTGCGACCATTCTCGAATTCCGACGCGCAGGCCCGGATTTCGAGATGGAGCGCGAACGCGACGACGATCTGCCGACTGCGGCAGAACTCGTCGACATGTTCGAATCCAGCGAAGACGCGAGCTATGAGGCGCGCCAGCTTGCCGAGCGCGACCGGGATTACGTCGACAACATTCAGTTGACGGCAGAGGAAAAGGCGGCGCTCCGCAAGCGCAAGCAGCCCGAGATCATCATCAACCGCGTCAAGCGGAAGGTGGATTTTCTTAAGGGCTACGAGATGGCCCAGCGGGTTGACCCGCGCGCTCTCCCTCGCACCCCGCGCCATGAGCAGGATGCGGAAGGCGTAGAGCAGGCCTTGCGCTATGTCGCGGACGATCAGCGCTTCGACCATAAGCGCTCTCAGGTCTGGGATAACCTGCTGGTGGAAGGAGCCGGCGGCTACCGCGTCGCAGTCAAGGAGACCAACTACGGCATCGACATCACGATCGACCGCGTTCCGTGGGATCGCATGTTCTACGACCCGCATTCGAGCGAGGCGGATTTCTCGGATGCCCGATATCTCGGCCTGGTCAAGTGGATGGACTACGACGAAGCGCTCCGCATCTACGGCGATGATCAGGCCGCAAAGGACGCTCTTGGCGACACGCTGAACCAGTCGAGCATCAGCGACACTTTCGACGACAAGCCTCGCTGGAAGGTCTGGGCGGACAAGAAGCGTCGCCGTGTTCGCATCTGCCAGATCTGGATGCTGCGCGGCGAGGAATGGTGGTTCGCCGAATACACCAAGGGCGGCATTCTGCGTGAGGGTGAATCGCCGTATCGCACGGACAAGGATGAAAGCGACTGCGAGCTGATCTTCGGCTCGGCCTACGTGAACCGCGACAATGACCGCTACGGCATTGTCCGCGAGATGATCGGGCCGCAGGACGAGATCAATAAGCGCCGCTCGAAAGCCCTGCACCTCCTGAACGTCAACCAGACGACGATGGAGAAAGGCGCGGTCGACAACGTCGAGACGTATCGTCGTGAGGCCGCGCGCCCTGATGGCGTCATGCAGGTCAACCCCGGCTTCTTCGACAAGGTCAAGAACGATACCCGGCTCGACCTCGCGCAAGGCCATCTGAACCTGCTTCAGGAGGCCAAGAACGAAATCGACATGATGGCCGGCAACATCGCGTTGCAAGGCAATGCGCTTCAGAAGAGCGCGGCGTCTGGCAAGGCGATCATCGCCAGCCAGCAGGGCGGGGCGATGGAAATCGCGCCCATCATGGACGCGCTGCGTGATCTCGATATCCGGGTTTACCGGAAGGTCTGGTATCGCATCCGGCAGTTCTGGACGGCGGAAAAGTGGGTTCGGGTCACCGACGACGAGCGCAACATCAAATGGCTGGGCCTCAATGTCGATCCGCAGCGCCTGGAGATGGCGATGCAGGCCGATCCTGCGCTTCAAGAGCGCGTTTCGGGCGCGGTCGGCAATATCGCCGAACTCGACTGCGACATCATCATCGATGACGCGCCAGACGGCCTGACGCCGCAGCTTGAGCAGTTCCAGAGCCTTGTCGAGCTGAAGAAGATGGACGCGAACGGTGAGCTTCCGTTCCGCGCAATCGTCGCTGCCATGCCGAACCTGAAGAACAAGGATCAGGTCATGGCGGCAATGGACGAGGCCAAGAACGTCCCGCCGCAGGTCGCGCAGCTCCAAGAGCGGATGAAGATGCTCGAAATGGCCATGGCGGAGGCCAAGGTCGCGGAGACGCAGTCCAAGGCCATGCTGAACGAGGCCAACGCTCGTAAGGCTCTGACGCCAGATCAGCCTGATATCCAGCAGCCTGAGCAAGGCCCGACCGAGGCCGAACTGTACGAGACGATGATGAGCGCAGAGGACAAGCGCGCAAGCGCCGCCCTCAAGATGGCTCAGACTGAACAGACGCAGGTCGATACGCTCCTCGCGCCGCAGCAGATGCAGGCGCAGGCAGAGGCCGCAAGGATGAAAGCGCAGCAGCAACCCGCTGCACGCTGACGAGAAGCCGAAGCCGGGCTCAACGGGCTTCAGAGGACCGTCCCACCTCACTAACGGGATGCCGTAGCCGGGCTTCGGGCTTTCGTGATCCTCACGTCAACAGGAAAACTGATGTCCACCGATCTGGAGAATATCCTCTCCGGTCAGGGCGCTTCTGCGCCTGCGCCGGAAGCCAACCGCCCCGAACCGCAGCCTGAGCAGCCGGCAGAGCCGCAAGCGAACGCCGAACCTGCTTCCGAAACCGAACCGCAGCCCGACGATGGGGGAATGATCCCCCACGCGGCGCTTCATGCGGAACGGGAGAAAGGCAAGAAGCGCTACACCGAGGCCGTCGAGTCCTTCGAAAAGAAGCTCGCGGAGCAGGCGCAGCAATTCGACGCGAAGTTCAACCAGCTGTTCGCTCAGCTTGTCCCGAAGCCGGCCCAGCCGGAGCAGGAGCAGGCGCCCGACATCTGGACCGATCCCGACGCTTATCTTCAGCGCGGGGTCCAGCAGGCCGTCAGTCCCGTCATGGGGCAGTTGAAGGCCATGCAGCGCGGGATGGCGGAGATGATGTTCCGCGAAACGCCAGGACTTGTTGACGAGGCCGAAAGGGCTTTCAACGAGGCGGCCAACGCGGGAAAGCTCCCCAAGGAATTCATCCAGCAGGTCAACGGCAGCCCGAACCCATGGGCCGCAGCCGTTCAGTGGCATCAGCAACAGACTGCCATGGCCGAAATCGGCTCCGATCCTGCGGCGTGGAAGGCGCAGCAGCGTGAGGCGCTTAAGGCGGAGATCATGGCTGAGCTTCAGCAGGGCCAGCAGCCCGGCGCACAGCGCGCCGCCCCTGTCATGCCCGGCAACTTCGCAACCGGACGCAACGTCGGTGCCCGCACGGGACCGGCCTACTCCGGGCCTCCTGCATTAGACGACATCCTCGGCCAGCGCCGCTAAGCCCCGCCTTCGAGCGGGGTTTTTTATTGCGCGGACCCGGGCGTCGTCCCTCCTCGAAGGGATAGCCTCAAATGGCTGACACTCGCGCAAATCCCAATCTCACTCCCGAGATTTGGGACGATCAGTTCTTCGTCGAGTACCTGACCGAAAACCGCTATGCGGGCGAATTCGGCTCGAACGAAAATTCCATCATCCAGGTCAAGGAAGACCTGACCAAGAAGAAGGGCGATCGCGTCAATTTCGCGCTCGTCAACAAGCTCACCCAGGACGCCGTGACTGGTCGCGGCATCATGGAGGGCAACGAAGAGGACATGGCCACTCGCTCGTTTGAGTTGGCCGTAGACAAGCGCCGCAATGCGGTGCGCGTGGCCGAGATCGACGAGCAGTATTCGGCGATTTCCCTGCGCCAGGCCGGGAAAGCCACTCTCAAGGAGTGGGCTATGAAGGACACCGAGCGTCTCGTCACCAAGGCCCTCGGTGTGATGAAGACCGCCGCCGGCAGCGTCCAGATGACCGCGGCGGCGATCACGGCGGACGGTGGCACGATTGCCGACGTGTGGCTGGCGAAGAACTCCGATCGTGTGTTCTTCGGCAATTCAGCCTATGCCGCGTCTTCCGGTGACCTGTCGGCTGGCCTGGCCACTCTGACCGCGGGCACCGCGGCGGAGCGGCTGACGGCGGCCAACATCGACGCCATGAAGTTCATGGCAATGAACCGGGCCAACCCGAAGATCCGCCCCATCAGGACGGAAGCCAACGGCCGGCACTACTTCATCCTGTACGCCCACCCGCTGGCGTTCCGCGATCTGCGTGGTGACTCCACCATCTCGCAGGCTCAGCGCGATGTCTCGCTCGAAATGGAGAATAACCGCCTGTTCAAGGGCGGCGATCTTCTCTGGAACGGCGTGATCATCAAGGAGGCCCACGACCTCTACGACTACTCGACGCTGACCGGGCTCGGTGACACGTCGACCGTCGTCCCGGCCTTCCTCTGCGGCGCTCAGGCGGTGGGTGTCGCGTATGCCCGGCGCTGGAAGTCGAGGACCCAGGAATTCGACTACGGCGACAAGTACGGCGTCGAAACCTCGGCCATCTACGGCGTCGACAAGATTGTCTTCGGAACCGGCGCGGGCGATCGCGACGATCTGAAGGACAATGGCGTCGTGACCGGCTTCTTCGCCTCGTCCACGGCCGCGTAAGGAGGGCTGATCAATGGCTATCGGTACTGTCACTGCTGATCGCGCCCTTGCGGGCTTCCCCGTCGCCGGAATGGGTGGCGGCGGAAACGTCAAGGTCGCGTGGGGCACCTACAACATCGGTTCTGCCGTCGCGCAGAACGATGTCATCCAGATGTGCCGCACCCCCAAGGGCGCGACCATCATCGGCGGCTGGGTCATCGGCCAGGACATCGACACCGGCACGGAAGCGCTCGACTTCGATGCGGGCTATTCCGCGAATGGTGTCGATGTCGCTGACACGGACGCATGGGGCAACTTCGGCGTGGTGACGGGCGACGTGTCCGGCACGCAGGGCGAAGTCGGCATCTTCCTGAATTTCCAGGGTGTGCTCGCCTCCGGCGGTCCCAAGACCCTCTCCGCTGAAACCGTGCATCAGGTGCTGTTCAACGCGGCGGCCAATGCCGGTGGAACCGGGCGCCTGACGATGGTCGTCCTCTACACCGTCTGACCGACGACACATCACCAACCATGAGGCGGGCGCTCCGGTGCCCGCCTTTCCTCATTTCAGGGAGCAAGCACATGGCGAAGTTTCGCTTCATTGGCGACCCGCGCGCGAATGGCCATGGCCCGGAAGAGCAGGAGCTTTTCGGCGTCGTGTTCAGCCGCTCGGACTGGACCGAGGTCGACGGCGAAGTGGCAGAGAAAGCCGCTCGTCACTCGCACCTTGAGCAGAAGACCGAGCGCGCCCGGAAGGCCAAGGAAGATGCCTCGGAAGGCGAAGGCGTCTGACGATGGCCAAAACCCGCGACGAACTGGTGAAAAAGGCGATCTCGCTGCTTCAGCAGGCGGGCGCGGGCGAGGCCGTCGACCAGGAGGATTACGCAACTTTCGACGAGGCAATTGGGCCGATCCTGGCCGAACTGTCAGAGGCTGAGGTCGTCACGGTTGGCGATGTCGATGCGATCGACGACGCGATTTTCCTGCCTCTCGCGCGCATTCTCATGAACGAAGTCGGAGAGGATTTCGGGCGGCCAACGGACCCCGATTTCCGGCTGGAGTGCGAGGCCCGCATCGCTCGCGCCATCTCTGGCGGTCCTCTCTATACGACGCTCGCGGTGGACTACTTCTAGCCATGGTGGGCGTGCCGTTTCCGACCTCGTCCGCCAAGGGTCGCCTTGCGGAGAGCGGCGGGCGTTTGATCAACGCGTACTCCGAGAAGCTCGGAGACGGCAGGGTCAAGCTCAGCCGCGTGCCTGGTATCAGGGCGATTGTTGAGGCCGCGACCGGCGAACACTGCCGGGGCATGATCGAGATCAACGGGGTTGTCCTCGCGGCTCTCGACGAACGTCTGGTTACGATCACCGAAAGCGGCGGAACCTTCACCGTCACTGACATCGGCGCGTTCGCCGGCACCGAGACGGTCTATTTCGCCCGCAACAACAAGAGCCCCACGCCTGACATCGTCGCGGTGACGGACGGCACGGCCTTCATCGTCGATATGTCCACGGGGGCGACGACCTATCCCGATGCCGATGTCGGCTCGCCGAACTCGGTCTGCTTTCTCGGCGGCTATTTCATCTTCAGCTACGGGAACGCGCGCATGCGGGCGTCCGGTCTGAATGACACCTCGATCAACACGCTCGATACTGCCTTTGCGGAGAGCAAGCCTGACGGCCTCCTGCGGGGCGTGGCGCTCGGCAAGAACCTGTACGCCTGCGGGCCTCAGACCATCGAAATCTGGCCGAACACCGGCAATGCGACGGGCTTCCCGTTCTCGTATCTCGGCACCATCGCGCGCGGTATCGCGGGGCCTGACGCCATCGCCGGGTACGAGAATGATTTCTCGAACGTCCTGATCTTCGCCGGCAGTGACAATGTCGTCTACCGGATCAACGGCAACATCGCGGAGCCGATCCCCAGCCCGTCCGTCTCGAAAGACCTTCAGCGCTTGGTCGATAAGACCAGCCTGCGCGCGGTGGTCTACGAGCACGAAGGACATTCGGTCTGGTGCCTGTCCTGCGCTGACTGGACGTGGTGCTTCGACGTGTCCACGGGCTCGTGGTTCGAGCGCAAGAGCTACGGCCGCGATAGCTGGCGCGTGTCGGCTTCGGTGAAGTGCTTCGGCGCCTGGGTCATGGGCGACAGCCTGACCGGCAAGTTCGGCGTTGTCGACCCGGACTATGGCTATGATTTCGGTGACCCGCTGGCGCTCCGGATCACGTCCTCGACGATGTCAGGGTTTCCGGCACGAGCTGTGATGTCGCGGCTCGACCTCGACATCATGAGCGGTGTGGGGTCTGCGGCGGGCGCTGATCCCATCGAGACGGCACCTCAGGTTGCGATGTCGGTGTCCCGCGATGGTGGCGTGATCTTCGGCAATTCGCGTCTCGCTGAGATCGGCCGGCAGGGCAAGTACAAGAATACGGTTCGCTTCAATCGGCTCGGGACGGCTTCGGCCAAGGGCGCGCAGATCCAGTTGGATTACAGCGACCCGCCACCGTTCACGCTGTTTTCTGGTGATCTCAAGGTGGAGCCCAGAGCCTGATGGCCAAGAAGCTTCGCCCCCTCCCAGACATGGGCGACCGGGCCGTGCAGATGCCGGCCGGTGTGCTCGATCCGGAATATTACCTGACGCTGAAAATGGCGCTGGAAGTCGTGGCTGAGCAAGCCGCGCAAATCGAGTCCCTCCGGGTAGCGCTCAACGAGGTTCGGCAGAACCCGACGACTGTCTACCCCATCGTCCCCGCTTTCTAGGAGGCGCGCCTATGGCTAGCGCAAAGGGTGCACGCACGGCTGCCGTGTGGGGCACCGGCCTGCTTCAGGATAACCAGGGCAAGATCCTAGGCGAACTTGGTCAGGGCTATGATGCCGCTCAGGGCTATCTCGGTAAGGCGGGTGATCTCTACCAGGGGATGACGGCTCAGGGGCAGCAGGGCCTCGACAAGTACAATGCCCTGACGCTCGGTTCCGGCGCCGACATCCAGCGCGCGCTTGAGGGCAACGCGGGCTACCAGTTCAACATGGATCAGGGCTTGCAGGCGCTTCAGCGCTCGCGGGCTGCTCAGGGCATGCTCGGCAGCGGCAACACGGACACGGACACGTTGTCCTTTGCGCAGGGCCTAGCCGGCCAGCAGCTCGGGGCGGAGCGTGCGGCGCTTCAGCCCTACCTCAATATGTACGGGCAGGGCATTGGCGGTCAGGCGGGCGTTCTCGGCACGCAGGCGGGCTCTGCGACGGACTACTACACCGGCCGGGCCAACGTCCTCGACGATACGACCAAGAACATTGTCGGACTTGGAACGGAGGCCCTCAAAGCCGGCGACGCTGCGAAAAGCCAGAACCAGGCGAACGCGATCAACATCGGCATGGGCATCGGCAAGCTGGCGCTCGGCGGGCTTACGGGTGGCCTCGGGGGCGGCTTTACGGGCCTGTTCGGCGGGTCTGGCGCTGTCAGCAACGCCTTAGGCGCTGCCACCGGCTTCAACCCCTTTGCCAGCAACATGTGAGGGGCTGACGCATGGCCTTCCAGCCCCGCCCGCTTCATATCCCCGGCCTCACGACGAACTACAGCGCGGAGAACTCTGCCTTCTCCAACCTCGGTCAGACGCTGGGCAACCTGCCGTCAGAGTTCCGCAAGGAGCAGTTGAACGCGCAGAAGCAGCAGCTTTTGGGACAACTCGCGAACGGGAAGGCTGACTACAACAAGGTCGGCCTTGGGCTCGTCGCGCTCGGAGACACGCAGGCCGGCGCATCTCTGCTGGCGCTTGGTCAGAAGCAGCAGCAGCTTGACGATCAGAAGGGCATCGCGAACATTTTCTCGGGCGGTGGCGCACCGCTCGGCTCGACTGCCCCCACCGCCGGGCCAGCGTCTCTGATCCAGAACGAGAGCGGCGGTAACTGGCAGGCTCAGAACAATGCGGTTGGTTCAGGCGGCGCGGTGGGCCACTTTGGCCGGCTCCAGTTCGGTCAGGCTCGCATTCAGGACGCCATCAATGCGGGGGCGCTGCCGCCTGGCACGACGCCGCAGGCCTTCATGGCCTCGCCCGACCTTCAGAAGCGCGCAGAGGCTTGGCACTTCAGCGATATCGACCAGAAGATCCAGCAGAATGGCTTCGACAAGCTGATCGGGCAGTCCATCAACGGCGTTCCGATTACGGTCGACGGCTTGCGTGCCGTGGCGCACCTCGGCGGCACCGAGGGGATGAGGAAGTTTGTCGAGAGTGGGGGCCGCTATAATCCTGCTGATGAGAACGGCACGCGCCTGAGCGATTATTTCGCCCGCCATGGCGGCGCGGGCACGGGGCGCCCGACACAGGTCGCGCCCGTCCAGGTCGCGGAGAACGAAGCTGATGTTGCCCGATTTGAAGCGCAGATGCCGGGTTATGGCGGCGCTCAACCGGCACAGGTTGCTCAGGCCCCGGTGGCTGGCGATAACGTGGCAAAGCTCCGCGCTGACGCGCAGTATTATGCCCAGAGCAACCCCGAGGCGGCTCGCCAGTTCAATGCGAGGGCAGATGCGCTGGAGCGCGGCAACGGGGGCCAGGTAGCGCAGGCGCCCGGCTCTGCCGACTTGCCTCCGCAGGGTGCCAATGCCGCTCCGACGCAGGCGCAGGGCTTCGCCGTCCCCGGCAACACGCTCCCGCCGAATGACCCGTATCCGCGCGTTACGACGCAGCAGCTTTACGGCGTCCTCCAGAATCCGGCGGCCTCCGATGGTCAGCGCGCGATGGCAAAATCCATCATCGACAACCGGATGAAATATTCCGACGAGAACGCCCCCGATAAGCGGGAGATGACGCGGCTTCAGACGGAAAAGCTTCGCCGCGAGGTTGAGGGCGAAGGTGCTCGGCCGATGACGCCGAAAGAGCGGGCTGACTACAACGTTGCTCCGAACCAGCCAGCCTTTATCACTCGAACCGGCGACCCCAAATTCGGCCCTGTCGGCACCAGCATTACCAACTCTGTGGATACGAAGGGTGAGACCGAGGAAGCCAAGGCCATAGGCCAGTCAGCCGGCAAGCGAGCCGGCGAAATGATGGCTTCGGCAGCGAGCGGCACGAAACAGCTTCAGCGTATTGGACAACTTGAAGCTCTGCTCAAGAACGTCGAAAGTGGGCGTCTACAGCCAGGTCGCATGAGCATGGCGGCCCTCGGTAAGTCTCTTGGGGTCAACGAAGATTTCCTGCGCGGCATTGGCCTCGACCCTGCGAAAGTTGGCGACGCACAAGCGATCAACGCGATCACTGGCCGCATGGTCGTTGACATGATCGGTTCCGGCGGCTTCCCCGCGAACAATTTCTCTGACGCTGACCGAGCGTTTATTACTGGTACAGTGCCGTCGCTTGCGAATGACCCGCGAGGCAACAAAATCGTCATGGAGGCCGCGCGCCGGACGGCTCAGATTGATATCGAGAAAGCCAAGGCCTGGCGCGATTGGCGCAAGGATAACAAGGGCGGCTCGTTTGACGATTTCGAGGTGCAGTGGGGCGATAAACTCGCCTCGCAAGATCGCTTTTCAGATCTCGCTAAACAGGCAGAGGTCATCACCGGGCCACAGCCGGCGGCTTCGACAGGCTGGCAGGACCTCGGCGGCGGAATCCGCATCCGGGAGAAGCGCTGATGGGCGCTTTCGAGATCGAGGCGAACGGCAAAACCTACGAGATCGAGGCGCCTGATCAAGCGTCAGCCGTTGCCGCGTTCCAAAAATTCAGTACGTCACAGCCCTCCGGGCCTTCCGTGGCGGAAGACGTGGCTAAATCCGGTGCGTCCGGCCTCGCTCGGGGCACGGCCGGGTTGGTTGGCTTGCCGGGGACGGTGGCGGGCGGGTTGCGCTGGATGGCTGATAAGGCCGCAGACCAGACGGTAGGGCGAGCCGTCAACTACGCCAAGACGGGCTCTTTCGAGGCGCCTTCACCGCCGCCTACCATCGAGGCAATGCGGCAGAATAGCATCCTCAACATTCCTGACCCCAGCGAGGTCATCTCGGGCGAGGCGCTGACCGATCTCGCCGCCAAAGCCGTCCCCGGCATCAAATACCAGCCTCAGACCGTAGCTGGCGAGTATGCCCGTACCGTTGGCGAGTTTGCTCCGGGGCTCCTGTCTCCGGGCTCAATGGCGCAGCGTGTGGTTGGTGGCGTTCTTGCCCCAGCGCTTCTATCGGAGACGGCAGGGCAAGCGACGAAGGGGACGGCTTTCGAGACGCCCGCTCGGGTAGCAGGAGCGCTCATCGGCGGAGTTGGCGGGACATTGGCCACTCGCCCGTCAACGGCAGAGGCCGCACTTTCGGCCGGCATGCGCGGTGTAGACGAAGCGACTATCACGGCAGCCGGCCAGTTGATGCAGCAGGCTCAAGCGCGTGGCGTCGCACTGACATGGCCGGAAGCGGTTGCCCAAGCCAGCAATGGCGGCGGGCGCGGAATGACGAACATGCAGCGGGTCGTTGAGGGCTCGCAGGGCGGCGGCGATGTGATGGGCGGCTTTATGGCCCAGCGCCCGGCGCAGATTGAAGGTGCAGCCCGCCGCGAGTTCAGCGGGATCGCCCCGCAGTCGCAGGCGCCCTCGACGCTTGGCCCCGCGGTTGGGGCGGCAGCCGAAAGCCGGATCAACGACGTGCGCGGCGCGATCAATACTGCGACCGACCCGCTTTATTCCGCCGCTGAGAAGGTCACGCTATCCCCGCAGGACATGGCGCGGGTTCGCGCTTTGCCGGGGTATAAGGAAGCGGCTGATACCGTCAGGAACACGCCGCAGCTCGCTCGCTATGTGCAGGGGCTGCCGGAAGACAGCGTAGGCTTCCTGAACGAGGTCAAGAAGCAGCTCGACACTTCGGCCAAAGCGTCCGCGTCCCCGATCAATGTTCAGCAGAACATGCAGGTTTCGGCAGGCTATGGGCTGGACGCAGGCGCTGTCCGCCAAGCTGCCGAGGCCGCCTCACCGGAATATGCCCGCGCTCTTGCTGTGCAACAGGCGGCCCGCCAGCAGTTCTTGGAGCCGCTTCTACAAGGTCCGCTTGGTCGAATCGCGGACAAGAGCATCGAGACGCGGCAGGCCATCAGCGCGCTTTTCCCAACGAACCCCCTTCCGGGCAGCGCTGGGGAGATTTCGGATGCGGTGAGCGCGCTCGCCAAGAAGAACCCGATGGCTGCACGCCAACTGGTTCGCGCTCATGTCGAAAGCGTCTTCAATGAATCGACGCAAGCCCTTCAGAGCGGCGCCAATCAGTTCGGCGGCGCTGGCTTTGTGGCCACGCTGAAAGGCAACCCGCAGCAGGCGGAGAACCTGTCCGCCGCCGTGCGTGGCGTTGCCGGCCCTGACGCCGCAAAGGGTTTCGACACGTTCCTAGATGTCGTCGCTGCCACCGGTCAGCGCCAGCGCATCGGATCTCAAACGGCGTTCAACCAAGAGATGCAGGACGTTCTTCGTCGGGGCGGCGCTATCGGAGAAGCCGCCAACATTGCTGCGACTGGCGGCATCAAGCTTCCGGGCAAGATCAAGGACGCCTACGAGCAGTGGCGCCTCGGCAAGAACACCGAGCAGATCGCGCGCCTAATCACGGACCCCAACGCGCTTCCGCTCTTTCGGCGTCTCGCTCAGGAGGCGCCCGGTTCCAGCCGAGCGCAAGCCATGGTCGCTCGCCTCACCTCTATGGCCACGCAGGCCACGCAGGCGGCGGACAACCCAGTCCCAGCTTTGGGTAATGCAGGCCGTTAGGAAGGCGCAAAGGCCGACTGCCAAGAGGAAGATCAGAACTACGTTCTGGCCGTCTTTGTGGGCCTCGTAGACCCACCACCCTATGAAAAATGCTTGAGCGATGTACCAGAGTGCCTTCATTGCTTCCCTAGAGTGCTAGCGATGGCTTTGAAGTGGTCGTCCGTCAGTTTCTTCTTCATCGCCAGCTTGTCTCGGTAGTGCGAAACGAAAATTGCCTTGGACGCCTCGGGGGCCGCTGCGTTCATAAACGCGATGAACAGTTGTTCCTCTGTAGCACAATTGCGGAAAGCTGGTTCGGCTGGCCCTGAGAAGTCATCTGGCGGGGCCGTCCAAACTTGGACGTATAGCTTCACGCAGCCAGCCCAGTCGGCTTGCAGCTTCTTTCCTACCGCCACCGTGTCCTGCGCTTTCGCCATCCCAAACGGGATGATGATGGCGAGCAGCAGGGCGATTTGAACGATGCGGGTCATAGGCCGGCATCCCTTTGATAATCGGCATAATACCGCATCCAACGGTCTCCAGCCGCTATGAATTCGGGCTTGTCCGCATGACGGCCGATCGAACGGATAAGCTCTGCGTGCCAAGGGAGATATTCCTTGGCAGTCCAGCCCCAATTGAAGTGCCTCAAGCCCAAATCATTTAGAGGGGTCATCTCACCAAGGATCGGGCGGGCACTCGCCACGGTCGGACGATCACCGAGATCGATCCGGTTCGCTGTAGCTGCGAGGTCGGCGGGGTCGAACTCTTGGCTGAATGCCGTACGGTAGCGGCACCTATTGCGGCCGTTGGCCTTCCAGCAGACCGAAACCTGAGAACGCGGCCGCAGATCATAGCGGTTCCAGTTCCCGGTATCGATGACAGGTAGAGCCTTCTCGATTGAAGCGATGCCCTGCATCGCTAGATCACGATACCGGGGCTCATCGGTCAAACGGTGCATCAGAAGCAACGTTTCCACCGCGTAGAGGTGGGCATTGAAGATGAAAGGGTTGTGTTGGTCCGGGAGCGGAACTTCCTGGAACCAGATCAGATGGGGGCTTTCCGATCGAAGGCCACCGTGTGCCACGCTAACGGCGAAGGCGTCGGCCGCGCGCATTGCGAGACTCTGATAGGCGGCATTTCCCGTTTTGCAGTGGGCAAGCATCAGGAGTTGAACAATGGCGGCTTGGGCGAATGCCGAAGGCCAGCCAGCGTCCAGGACCACATCGTTGAGCTGGGTGGGGTAGTCGTAGCGCCAGACCACTGCGCGGCCCTGAATTTCTTTCTGGTTGGCTTCCAGGAAAGAGATGGCCTTGAGAGCTATGGACGAAAGGTCAAATGCTTTGCATCGGTTCGCAAATGGTTCGGTCGAGCGCGGGAGGGCTACGAGCGCGATCGAAGACATGTTCCTAAATCGCTCGCCGTTCGGCCCGACAACTACAGGTAGACCATCTTCATCCGTGCCCGGCTTGCCTTGCCAATAAGGGGTTTGACCCGGGTACACGATATTCCCGAAAACGTCGGGACGGTTGATGCAGTAGCTCACGGTGCCGGAATAGCAGTCGCGTTTGCTCAGCAGGACGGTACTGCCCCACGCGGCGCCAGCGGCAGCCGCCATACCGGCTGTCACGGCAAGTAGCTTGTATCGACGCTTCCAAGATCTCATGGCGTAAATCCTGCCGCCGCACAGAACCCAAGTCTACATCATTCTCAGCCGCAAATTCGGACATTTCATCCAAGCCCGCCCTCACCAGGCGGGTTTTTTATTGGAGCACGCCCTTGGCTCTTCTCTGGAACCCTGTTCCCATCCCTGTCTTCAACCCCTCGACGGGAATGCGGGCCGGCGGTGCTCTGGCATATTTCTATGCTGGTGGCACGACGACGCCGTTGACGGTCTTCACGACGGATGACGGCGCGACGCCTCATGCTTGGCCGGTCGCGGCTGATGCCAACGGTGTCTTCCCCCCGATCTTCATCCCGTACGGCCCCTATGGCTACCGGGTGACCTCGTCTACCGGAACGATCATAAGCCCGACGATCGCGACGATCCAGAACCCCGCGCCTCCTGATAGTGGTGGTGGCGGCGGCATCGTCGTGACGCAGGACCAGATCCTTCAAACGGGATTCCCGCTCTGGATTCCGATGACTGGCACGCTCGCCGGCTTCGTCCGCATGAACGGGAACACGATCGGCAATTCGGGCTCTGGAGCCACCGAACGGGCGAACGCGGACACGGAAGCGCTCTTCACATGGTACTGGAACAATCTGAACGACACGATTTGCCCGGTATCGGGCGGGCGAGGTGCTACGCCTTCGGCTGACTTCGCGGCCAACAAGACGATTACGCTCCTCAAGGCTCAGAACAAGGCATTCTTCGGCCTTGACGCCATGGGCGGCGCAGCCGGCGGCGGGTTCGCCAATGTCACCTTCGCGCAAGGCGACAAGGACACCCCCGGCGCCAATGGGGGTGCAACCCGGCGCAGCTTGTCGACCAGCAACCTGCCTTCCTTCACGCCATCCGGCACCGTCAGCGGCTCCGTGTCGACGACAGACCCAGGCTCGACGACTGGGACGGGCTCCACGGCTCTGCCTCAGGCTAGTTCGTTCTGGATCGGCACCGGATCCAGTTCCAAGACGATCAACGCCAGCTTCTCCGGCAACTCGGTTGGCGGGAACCAGGCGTTCGACACCGTCTCGCCGTTCCTCCTCGGCACCGTTTACCAGAAGCTGTGAGGGCGCGATGACCTCCATTCGCTTTCCTCGCACATCGAACCGGGCCGATTGGTCTTTCCAAGTCAAGAACACGGACCCGACTGACGGGTCGCTGATCGACCTGTCGCCCTACCAGATCACGCTTCAGGTCCGCCGGCAGGGCCTATGTGGCCCGGCGCTCTCCGCCGCACCGGGCGACGGAAAGGTGACCTTCCCCAGCCTCGGCATCGTGCAAGTCCGGTTCCCGGCTTCCGAGATGCGGGCGCTCTCCGCTGACACCTACGAGATCGGCGCCATTGTCTCCGATGGCACCGATACGACGCAACTGATCATCGGCTCTGTGCCGGTCGTGGACGGGATCGTTCGATGACACTGCCCATCATCAACCTGAGCCTTCTGCCGAGTTTCCCCGCCGTCGTGATCGGGGAAGACCCGATTGTCATCACCAAGGCAGGGCTGACCTACACCTTCTCGTGGGATATCACGAAATTCGACGCCAACCTGACGCCTGATGCAACTCAGGTCCAGGTTCTTGGCTATAACGGCGATACTGGCGCGACGGAGCGCTATCCACTGTCCGCTATCCAGAGCGGGCTTGAGATAACGGCGAGCCAGATCAGCGACGCGACCCCGGAGGGGCGAACGGTTATCACCGGGACGCAATCGGACGCTCGGGACGCGTTGGGCCTTGGGGACATCGCCACCCTCGATTCCGGTGCTGGCCTGACACCCGATTCTGGCACTCTCCGTCTAGCCAATTCCGGCGTTTCGGAGGGCAGCTACACCAATCCGAATATCACGACAGACGTTTACGGGCGTATCACCGACATAACAAATGGCTCGGCCGCTGGCGGCGCGCTCGGCCAATGCCGTCTGGTCAAATCCGGCGCCAACATCGTCCTTCAGCCCGTCAACGGCAACCTGCTGACGATCAATGGCGTCAACCAGACGATACCGAGCGCGGGCGTGTCTCTCGCGCCTACGGGCCTCACGCCTTCCACCCTCTATTACATCTACGCCTACATGGTATCGACGACGATGACGCTGGAGGCTTCTGCCACCGGCCATTCGACAGACACCAGCACGGGCGTTGAGATCAAGACGGGGGATGCGACCAGAACCCTTGTCGGCATGGCCTACCCGATCACCGGGCCGGCTTTTGCGGATACCTCGTCGCAGCGCTTGGTGATCTCGTGGTTCAATCGCCGTTCCATCTATGGGACAGGACGGTTCTCGACTATCCGCACTTCGACCTCTACCAGCTATGCCGAGATCAACTCCGAGATCCGCGTTCAATTCCTGAGCTGGTCCGAGCCGGCGCTTAATTTTGCTGTGACTGGTGGCTCCTACAATTCGGCTGCGAACCAGACGATCACGTCGGTCGGCATTGACAGCACTTCGACGCCGCAGGATGTCGCGTCCTTCGGCTCCGGGGCCAGTTCCCAGCCGGTTGGCCTGTCCCACACCAATGCGGTGTCCGAGGGCTTCCACTATGCGACCATTCTCGGTCGCGTCTCGGCTGGAACCGGCAACTGGTACACCAACACGGACAATGCCGGCGAGCGGTTCACGCTGAAAGTCGTCACCTACGGTTGAGCAGGAGTGCGCGTCAGTATAAGTTCATCTCGGGTGTGAGAACCCAGCAAGCAAAGGCGATCGTCGGCCAGCACTGGCTCGGCGGTCGCTGTTGTGCATTTGCACATTCCGGGCTTTGGCCGGGGTCGGGCGTGCTGTCCAGGGCGAAAGCCTAAAAGCGCTCGACACGTCGCTTGCGTGTTCTCACCCCCCGGCTGCCGGACCGTTTCCGGCGCGGCTGTGAGAGGCCGTTGCAAGCGAGCTGCCCATGTCGAACCCAGTGGGGCGCCTTCGCGCGCCCAGCCGGCGAGGATTCCTTGCCGGCGCCGCAGCGCTTGCGGCTTCCCCCATCGCCAAGTCGCAAAGCCTTCCATCCCCCGCCCTGATCTCCCAGGACGTCGTCATAGGCCGAGGCCGCTATGCCAGCCCATGCGATGGGATGAACAGCGATAGCGCTGCATTCAATCTCGCTGTGCAGGACATCACGGACGCGGGCGCCAACCCCGGCAATGTCCGCATCTACCTCCCCACGCAAATCTGCCTGACTGAGCCGGTCCCGCCGCTCGACGTGCATCAGATCGTCGGCCTCGGGTCGACCTCGACGAAGGTGTGGGTGCGCGGCCCGGTCACCAACCAGCTCTTCCACTTCGACGGCCGAAATGGCTTCTATGGCGGCGGCTGCCGAGGGTTCGGAATCGAGCAGACCGAGCACACGGCCGGCATCTACTTTATCCGCATGGCTATTTCTTCGACAGGAACCGCGCCCGCGAACAACCGCTTCGAGGATTTGCGTCTTGGAGGTGGTTCGAACCCGGCCTGGGCTCCATTCCGCTGCTTCGAGATGGTCGGCAGCCCCGACACGGTCCCCGCAGGTCTGCGTGAACTGACCTTCGACCGCATTACCTGCTTTGGCAGCGCATCCGGCGTGTCGATCTACATGTCCAACCTTATCGCCTGCGATGTTGACAATATGTCGGCATTCCCTGGCAGCACTGGCGCGGCGTTTTACGCGGTGAACTGCTGGAAGACACGGTTCCAGGGGCTCAACCTGCAAGGCGGTATCGTCCGCAACGGCAACACGCAGTGCATCTTCATCGACAAGAGCGGCTCGGTCATCTGAACGCCCGCCCCATCGCCAAGCCTTCCAACCCGCCCTGACCGGCGGGTTTTTTTGTTATGAGCAGGATGCGCCGATGAAAGTCAGCGACAAAGGTCTGATCGAGCTTGTCTGCTCGGAAGGAATCGTGCCGTTCCCCTATCTCGATAGCGTGGGGGTCTGGACCTACGGTATCGGCCATACGAAGGCTGCCGGCGCTCCTGATCCAGCCACCATGCCCAAGGGCGTCGCTAAACCTCTCAAGGACTGCATCGAGCTATTCCGCAAGGACTTGGTGTCCTACGAACGCGACGTGCTTAAAGCGGTCAAAATCCCGCTCGCGCAACACGAATTCGATGCGCTCGTCCACTGGCACTACAACACGGGCGCCATTGCCAAGGCCACCCTGACGAAGCGGCTCAATGCCGGGGATCGAAAGGGCGCCGCCGCTCAGTTCCTCGTCTGGAACAAGCCCCCCGAACTGATCCCGCGCCGGGAGAAAGAGCGCAAGCTGTTCGAGCAAGGCGTCTACTCGAACAACGGGAAGGCACTCGTCTACTCGGCAGACGCCAAGGGACGGCTAGGCAAGGCCACGTCGCAATCCGTGTCGGATCTGCTCTGGCTGGTCCCCGCCAACACCGCCGACGCCGTTCCGGTCGAAGCGCTCCCGACGAAGCCCGCCACTGAAAACCGGCCGCAGGACGCCGCGC
>CAZFPB010000013.1:0-36146 GCA_964520985.1 uncultured Pseudobdellovibrionaceae bacterium | reverse complement strand
CGAGCCAGCCATCGAGCTGGACGATCTCGGCGCGGTAGCGGCCGGCGCGGATCACGCGGCCTCCGCTGCGAAGGTATGGAGCCCGTACGCGGTGAGCCGCGTCTGGGTCCTCACCGGCGCGAGCAGCGTCGAGGTGGTGAGCGGGGAGGGGCGAGGCATGCGTTCGTTTTATCCGAACGAGCTTGTTGTGGTCAACAAGAATGTTCGGAAAACGCGAACGTCAGCTCGCTTTCGCGCTCCACGCCCGTAACTGCTCTGCGAGCTTGCGATTGTGGGCTCGCGCCGCGGCCTGCCACATCTCAGACCGCAGCCTGCGATACTCGTCGCGATCCAGAGCGGCGATCTCCATCATCACTCGCACCAACCGCGCACGCTTCTCGCTCATGTTTCCGGCCCGTCGCGGTGCCGGCGTCTTCTTCTTTGCCACTGCTCGTCCTTCGCTGGGGTATCGCCACTGGCTACGCCCCGTTGGTTGGACGATGGACGCTATCAGGCGCCCCTGACGATCGGTTCAGTAAGTCCGGATTGACCCGGATCGACGAGGAAAATTCTAGCTACGATCGATGAGATCTGTGCTTGCGAAGCCGGGCCAACGCCGCTTCGGCCTTCCCGAGAATTCGCCCGAGCTCGCGTTCGTCAAGCGCCTCGACAGCTGCCCACACCTCTAGTTCGTCCGGCGTTGAAAGGACGCGCGGTGCTGGCCATCCGAGGGCAGCGTTAATCTGCGGCATCACCGTCGACTGCACCGAGGTGGGCTTGAGCGCCTCCGAGAGGGATGACTTCGCGATGCGAGCGGCTCGCTTTGCGAAGGTGGCATCAGAGACGATTTCATCGCGATCTGGGTCCTTGATGAGGCCATCGATTGCGTCCCTGACCTGCAGGCGCCAATCGCTGGAGATCGGATACGCGGGTCCCTTCTTTGGCACGGGGCTAGCCTAGGTCACTGAACGTTTGCGTTAGCCGAACGTCCGCTTGACCATTCGTTCGGGTTATGCGAACAGTCAGGCGATGACCACGGGCGAGAAGCTGCGCCGCGCCATCGGCAAGAAGTTCGGCGAGGTCAGCCAGGCCGAGGCCGCGCGCCGGCTCGGCGTCCCGCCCGGCAACCTCTCCGAGTGGCTTAGCGGCAAGTACGAACCCACGCTGAGCACACTGCGCACCCTGGCCGAAGGACTGACGTGCAACGTGACGTCCCTCGTCGGCGACGGGGGCAAGGCATCGTGACGTCACTCGCACGCCCGATACACGTAGTGATACGGCAAGCTCTCGCCGCCGAGCGCGCAGGCGCCGTAGACTCCGTCCTCGACGACAAGGAACTCGACGGCGCCGATGGTGATCTCGCTGCCATCGGTGGCCATGATCACACACCCTCCATCGGGCAGAGCCTCGGGCATCGGCGCCAGGCAGCCTCGTTCGCACTGGCCGCCGCCCCAGCGGGCGTTGCACTCGACGATCTCGTGTGGGTCCGGCGTGCCGTCGTCAGCGCACCCGACGACGAGCGCGAGCAAGAGCAGGGCGCGCATCTAGCGGACCTCGCCGCAGTCGTCGGTCGCGCCGGCGCGTTGTCGCTGCGCTTGGCACGCTTCGAAGCTCGGCGCGCACCGCTCGGTGCCGTCGACCGAGAAGCACTGCGCGGTCTCGACGAGCGTGCATTCGGTCATATCGGCGATCAGCGCGAGTGCGGCATCTCGAGCGCGGACGCAGTCGACCTTCGCTCGAGCGCAGATGCCCGCCGCTGCCGCGCTCGGCGAACTCGCGCAGTAGAAGCCGCGAGGCTGAACGGCGGCAACCGTTGGAACAGGGGCGACGGACCTGACTCGAGGAGCGCGCTCCTCGATCTCGCTGTGAATGATTTCCTCGACGACGCCAGTCGAGTAGCAATCGATCGTCCCGTTGGAACGAATGCGACGCAGCGCTGCATTTACAGCAACCGACGTCGCGCCATCTTCCTCCTTCACGCGCACGTTGAAACGAACAAGCGTTTCCCTGTCATCGGCAAGCGGCGCCTTGTTCCCGCAGTCCGCGTACCTGTCGCCCTCGGATCCGAGCCTGAGCCAATCGGTGGTGATAAGGCCGGAGTCTTTCGCCATGTTCTCGATGGGCCACTGGCGCTCGGAGAACAGGTCAATGACCGCCGTCCACGTCTGGTCGTAGGTAGCCGTCACCTTCGCCGTGGTCTGGATGTCGTGCTTCTTGGGCGCGGTCGCGCTCGCCGCTGCGAACGTCGCCATCGCCAGGATCGTCGCTACTCGAATGAACTGCATCTCCATCCCCTTCTAAAAAAATTTGCCTCGGATGTCTGCGATCGCGTGCATGCGGCAGCACTGAACAGTTCTGCACGCACGCGATCGCAGCGTGAACACAGGAGTTTCTCGTGAAGGCCGCTGCAAGGCAAACGGTCATCGGTGGGCTTGAATCCGAGCAGGAGGAGCAGGCCGAGATCGAGGCCGAGTACCTCATGCGCGAGGAGTTGTTCTCCGCGCTTCGCATGTTCACGGCGAGCTACATCTGCGGAAGCCTGAAGGGCTACGACGCGGTGGCTTACCAGCTCAACAAGCGCTGGGAGCCACACGGTCGCCCCGTCACCGCGGGCCCGCTGCGCGCGTCGCTCTCGCCGACCAACACTGAGCGGAACAACTTCCGCGCCGAGTGGCTGTTCTGGTTCATGGAGAACAGCGTCGACGTCGCCGAGATCATGGCACGCAAGGTCAAGCCGGAGAAGACCGACCGGCAGCTGCTCGATGATCTCATCGATGAGCTCGCCGAGGACATGAGCCACAAGCGCATCGCGGCGGCGGTGCGGAGGGCGAGGACGCGATGACCCTCCTCTTCCTGTCCCACCCCGTCCGCGGCGACGCCCCCGGCAACCTCCGGCGCGCGCTCCGCTGGCTCGCCTACCTCACGGCGACGCGGACCGAGTCGATCATCGCGCCGTGGATCGCCGGGCTCATGGCCGGCGAGGACGACAGCGACCCCGAGCAGCGCGAGCGTGGGCTGCAGACCTGCACCGAGACCGCGCGGCGATGCGACGGGATCATCCTCGTCGGCGGGCACATCAGCAGCGGCATGCGCCGCGAGCTGGACGCGGTCCGCGAGAGCGGCGGGCGCGTCATCGACCTGACGCACATGGGCACGGAGCCGCCGACGGTGCAGACGAACGCCGACATCCTCCGCGAGGACTTTGCTCTCATCACCGGCCCTCTCGCTCGGGTTTACCTCGACGACAGAGGGCGCATCGAACGCATCGAACGCGAGAAACAGCTGCCGCGGCACTGGCTCGCCGAGCACGAGGCGAAGAAGGGACAGCAGTGACCGGCATCCCTGAAATGTTCGCCGCGCTCGACGGTCGCGACTCGTACGCCTGGGCGCTCGCGTGTCACGTCGAGGTCGAGCACATGGCGCGCCGCGATGGCCTCCGTCTGTCGCGCCGCTCCGACGAAATCCAACGCGCGAAGTGGCGTGCCGAGAATCGGCGGCGAGCGAGCCAGCCGGCGGTGCTCGTCGAGCGCGCGTTGCGGGCCGCACGCGAGAGCCTGCGCATCATCGAGCGGCAGGCTCGGCGCGCAGAGAGGAGGGCGGCGTGACCTGCTCGACCTGCGGCACCTCGCCGTCCGTCACGATCACGCAGTCGATCCGCATCGGCAAGCGGCTCATCACGTGGACGCTGTGCGTGCCGTGTTGGCGGAGAGAGGAGCAGGCGGAGTGATCGACTCTTATTCACACGACGGCCTCGGCTGGGCGCGATTCTCGAGCGATCTAACGAAGCGCTACCGGCTCGCCCGGTCGCTCGATGGCCGCGAACTGCTCGTCGTCGACAACCTCGTGCATGCGTTCAAGCGCGTCACGTTCTTGATGCTCAACCCGTCGACGGCCGATGCCTTCGTGCTCGACCCGACGATCCGCCGCTGCAAGGCGTTCGCGCTCGCGTGGGGCGCCGACGTGCTCGAGGTCGTCAACCTGTTCGCGGTCCGCTCGACCGACCCGAAGAAGCTCCGCGAGCCGGGCGTCGACCTTGGCATCGACGAGATCGCCGACGAGGAAATCTGGCTGGCGTGTCGCGATGCGGCGCTCGTTGTTGCGGCCTGGGGTAACCACGGATGGATCGAAGCGCGCGGCGAAATCGTGACACGTCGTCTGCGTGACGCCGGCACCCAGCTGCATCACCTCGGACTGACGAAGGAGCGGAGGCCGAAGCATCCGCTTTACCTGAAGGCGACGACGAAGCTGGAAGCGTGGAAGCAGCCATGACGGCTTCCGTGCGCATCGAGAACGAGGCATGGGGCGATCTTCGCTTCGCGACGCTAGCGCGCCTCTGCGGGCTCGCAGACGCCGAGCACGCGCTCATCCGCTGCGCTCGCATCTGGAGCTGGCAGACCGAGCACTACACGGACACCGATCCGACCTACGTGGTCGACGAGGACATCATCATCTCGGCGCTCGGCCCAGCCGGACCGGCGGCGATGGTTCGCGCCCGGCTAGCCGAACAGGAGCCTATAGGCTTCCGGATCCGCGGCTCCGAGGGGCGCATCGAGTGGCTCTGGGCGAAGCGAAAGGCGTCCGCCAAGGGCGGGGAAGCGATGAAGCGTAAGCATCGCCACAAAAAGGAGCCTATAGGCTTGCCTGCAGGGTCGCCTTCGGCCGGGCCTAACACCGAGCCTAACCCAAGCCCTCTTACTCTTGCTCTTACTCTTCCGGAAGAGAGAGAGACTACGCGCGCGCGCGAGCGCCCGCCGGACGTCGGAGCCGTAGCGCACGAGGTCTGGCTCCACGCCAACGCCAAGGCGAACGAACTCCGCGCCGCCAACGTGAACGTGAAGCCCTGGCCGCTCATGGCCTCCGGGCAGCACAGCGGCTGGATCGCGCTGCTCGATCGCGTCGGCGAACTGCTCGTGGGCTCCGGCGCGGACGAGGCCCGACGCCGCGCGATCAACCGCGTCGACGTCGCAGCAGCCACGGCGCGCTCGAGCGGCGAGGGCCACTGGTTCACGCCCAACCGGATGTTCTCGAAGAACAGCTTCGACACGTTCGTCGACGACGACCCGTCGGCGATCGAACGCAAACCAACCGCCGCGACCAAGCGCGGCCCCACCGATCCCATCCGAAAGACGAACGTCCTATGAACGAAAACGCGATGCGTGCGATGCGTGACCTCGAGGTCGGCATCCTCGGCGCGATCTTGCTGCGCTCGGAGACGCTCTCCGAGTTGCCGACGCTGGAGCCCGACGACTTCCAGGACCTGCGCAACCGCGCCGTGTTCACGGCGATGCGCAACCTCGAGGCGGCAGGCACGCCGATCGACGTCATTACCGTCGAGGCTGAGGTGGCGAAGTGGGCGGGCCATCACGACGCCGTGACCATGAAGTACCTCGGCGAGCTCGCGCTCGACGTGCCGACGGTCGAGAACGCGCTCGAGTACGCGCGTCAGCTGCGCCAGGCGTCGCTCGGGCTGCGCGTCATCGCCTCGCTCGGCGAGGTCATCACGCAGGGCAAGCGCACGCACATGGACGGCGGCGAGCTGCTCTCGGCGGCGCACTCCGCGATTTCGCAGCTCGACGCAGATCAGCCCGATGCCTCGCAATCGATCTTCGCGCTCGCGAAGAAGCGGCTCGGACAGCTCGAGCAAATCGCCGGCGAACGTGCGCGCGGCGAACGCACGATGACCGGCTTCCCGACTGGCGTTGACGCGCTCGACGAGAAGATCGGCGGCGTCCAGCCGGGCATCGTGACCATCGTCGCGGCGCGTCCCGGCATGGGCAAGTCGTCGCTCGGACTCGCCATCGCTGACGGCTCCTCCGCAGCCGGGTTCGGCGTCCACGTGTTCTCGCTCGAGGACACCGAAGAGTCGTACGGCGATCGGACGTTGTCGCGCTCGTCGGGCGTCCATGCCGAGTCGTTGCGCAACGCTGAGCTCAACCGCGGCGAGTGTCAGGACATCACGCTGACGCTGCACAAGCTCAAGGGCCGGCGCTGGCTCGTCGACGGCCGCAGCGGCATCACGGCGGACGAGATCGTGCGCAGCGTGCGCCGTGCTCGGCGCGCGAACGGCACCTGCGTCGTGATCGTCGACTACATCCAGCTCGTGAAGCGCGCGCCGCGACAGAGCCCGCACGAGGCGTTGACCGAGATCGTAACGACGCTCGCCGACGCGGCCAAGCAGGACCGCATGGCCTACGTGGTCATGTCGCAGCTCAACCGGCAGATCGAGACGCGCAACGACAAGCGTCCGCAGCTCAGCGACCTGCGCGAGAGCGGCTCGCTCGAGGAGCGCGCGAAGTGCGTGATCGGCCTGTACCGCGGTGCGTACTACGGCGAGCCCATCAAGGGCATCGACTGGGATCCGGCGTGGACGGCGCACAACTACGAGCCTGACGCCGACGAGCATCAAGGTCAGGTGCAGCTCGGCATCATGAAGAACTCCAACGGTCGGACGGGCACGGTGTTCGCGAACTGGTCCGGGCCGACGACGAGGATCTCGTGAGCCAAGGCGAGCGCCATCTCGTGCGCGCGATGCTGATCGCGGCCGGCGTCGACGAGCGGCGTCTCGACTGGATGGTCGCGTCGTGTCCGTCGCTGCAACGGTGCCGCGAGGTCTGCAACCAAGAGCGGAGGAAGCGCTGATGCCTTCTCAGCAAGCCATCGAGATCGACCGCGCGCTGAAGACCTACCGCGCTGCCATCGGCACGGACTTCGAGCCGCGTGCTCGCAAGATCTACCTCGAGACCGTGCGCCGGATCATCGGCAGGCCGGCGCGCGCTTCGTGGATGCGGCGCGTGCTGCGCTGGGTTGGTGTCGCGTGACCCAGCTCGATCTCGCCTCGTGGTCGCCCGTCGTCGAGCACGATACGAAGCCCGAGAAGCCGAGCATCGAGCAGCGGTTCGCGGCGTGGTCGCAGGAGAACCGGCACGTGCTCGTCGAGATGCTGCGTCTCGCGCGCGCATGGCTCGATCGCGGCGACGGCTTCATCAGCTCGAAGGCGCTGTGGGAGGCGTGTCGTATCTCCCTCGGCGCTGGCAAAGAGGGCGGCTACAAGCTGAACAACGACTTCACGGCGCCGGCGGCGCGATGGCTGCTCGAGCAAGAGCCGCGGCTCGTCGGTGTCATCGAGATTCGACAGCGGAGGGCGAAGTGATGGCCACGTTCTTCGTGCCTGGCGTCCCCGCGACCAAGGGAAGCTGGAAGGCGCTGCGAAACGGGAAACTGCGCCCGGACAACGCGCGCGAGAAGCCGTGGGCGCTCGCCGTCGCGTGGAGCGCCAAGGCCGCGCGCGTCGAGCAGGTCGACGGTCCGGTGATCGTCGAGCTCGTCTGCTACTTCCCGCGCCCCAAGCGCCCGACGCACGCGTTCCCGTCGCGCAACGACGTGGACAAGCTCGCGCGCAGTACGCTCGATGCACTCACGGGTATCGCATGGCGAGACGATCAACAGGTCGTCGAGTTGCGCGTGTCGAAGGCGTACACGGGCGAGGTGCAGCGCGATCCGGGCGCGTGGGTCTCGGTGCGTACTGCCGGAGGAGCACGATGACCGTTCGTCGTTCATTTATCAATCGCCTGTCGGTCGAGCTTGCCGAGCGTCCTCACAGCAGGACCCGAACAGGAGGCGAACAGGTGAACGACACGGACCAGGACCATCTCGACGCCCTCGAGCGCGAGCTCCTCGGCGACATCATCACGCCGCGGCTGCGCCAGGACGTGACGTTTCTCGTGCAGCTCGTGCGTGCTGTCGCCGACGAGTACGCCAGCGACCACGGCGTCTTCGCGCCGCGCATCGACAACGCGCTCCGTCGCTGGCGGCGAGACAGGAGCGCCAGGTGAGCTTACCCAAGCCAACCATGACGGCCTCGCTGTCTGGCAAGCGCACGAACCGCGTGCGCGTGAAGCGGCGCGCTGTCTCAGCAGGCACGGCGACGCGCCGCTACCTCAAGGACCCGAGCACGCGCGGCCTCGACACCGCGATCGTGTGCATCTCGCTGCCCGTCGAGGAACTCGTGGCGCTCGATGCCGTCTGCGAGCGAACGCAGATGGCGCGCTCGCACTTCCTGCGGCAGGCCGCGAAGCACTTCGCGGAGAAGGTGAAGCCGTGACTGACCTCGCCCGCAAACTCTACGAGACCGCATGCGCGCAAACGTTCGCGCCGATGATCCCGTGGGACCGCGTCGACCCCGTACATCAAGCGACGTGGGAGTCCATCGCCGACGCTGCAGAGCGCGCATGCGCTGGCTCCGACGCGGCGACGGCCAATGCGCGCTGTCACGCGCTTGCCGATGCCGTGGCCGAGCTGCTCGTCGCCGTCGAGGCCGAGCGCGCGGACCGCAGGGACTTCGAGTTCTCGACGGCCGATGCGCAGCAGCGCAAGCGGAGGACGACGCGGCTGCTCGGCAAGGTCAAGGCGGCGATTGAGGAGGCTCGACGTCGATGACCGTCGTCGACACCGACCGTCGCTATCGCCCGCGCTCGCCGCGTGACGTGATCCTGTTCATGCTCGCGTTGTACAAGCTCGCGCGGCAGTCTCATCCACAGCAGGCGATGGCGCTCGACCTGCTCGCGTGCGGCGTCGCGACAGATGACACGGCGAGGTGTTGGTCGTGAGGCCCGTCATCTTTGATCGAAATGCACCGCATGGCTGGGAAGAGAGGGGGATCGGCAAGCACCTCTACGTGTTGTTCGCGATCCATACGCGACGCTGCAAAATCGGGCGCGCATCTGACGTCAAGAGCAGGTTTGTTGACCTCCAGAATTCCGGCGCGGACGACCTGATTCTGTGGGCATGGGCCGCTGACTGCGGGAAGTATGAAGTCGATCTCCACTGGCATTTTCAGGATCATCGCCTGCACGGTGAGTGGTTCTCGCCTGAGGTCACGGCGCTCATTGCCGCCACGATCCCGCAGCAGGACACATCATCGACGTCACTAGCAAGGCTCGCTCGCAAGCGAGGGCGCGCCAACCAGCCGGCGTGTCCCGGCTGCGGCTCGCGCCGAAATCTTGTTTGGAAAGACGTTGGAAGGAGACGCGTAGCTCAATGTCCGAAATGCAGCCGGTATCGGCACTCGATCGTTGTCATGCCTGGGAACCAGCGGAGGTCCGGATGAGCATGGGGTCTTTATCGCCACGCCTCGCCAAGAAGCTGGCTGGCAAGTGCATGTATTCCGGCTGCGATGTCCTCGCGAAAGATGGCGCCTCGTATTGCGAGTCGCACCACGAGCAGGTCAAGGAGAAGGATCGCGAGTGGCGCGCAACTCGACGGGCGGGTCATCCGGCAGGAAGGTGCCTGGATTGCGGTGAGCGATGCGGAGGCTGGCGTCGCTGCAAGACGTGCCGGAAGAAACAGGCGAAGCGGCGTCGTGTCGACTCCAATCGCAATCGTGTCGACTCCAATGGTGCCGATCCCGCCTTCGCTCGCGTCGCCCGCACCAAGGTCGAGCGCGCCTACGACAAGCTCGCCTCGGGCTCGGAGCGCTTCATCGAGCGCACCGTGTTCCGCTCGCGCGGCGGGCAGAGCCGCGAGTCGATGGATGCCGACGAGGATCAGATGCTCCAGTGGATCGCCGAGGGCGTCGAGGGCCATGCTCGGCGACGACAGCGGCTGCGCGACGAGGAGCCGGCGCTCGGACGGCAGCAGCGCAAGGAGGCGAGCGCGATCGTCGGCGAGAGAATCTTCAGCGCGGCGAAGTGCTTGCTCGAGATCGCCGCGCGATACAACCGCGAGTCGTTCGCGCTGATGGCGGAATGGACGCGGCTGATGGTCGAGGGTGAAGACGACGACGAGGCGTGATAGGCGCCTATCGTCCCGACGGAGCGGGCCGTCGAGGCTTGAGGTGTGAGCAAGCGACTGCCAGACGGCACCTTTGCCCCCGGAGCCAGCGGCAATCCCAACGGCAAGCCAAAGGGCTTGCTCTCCAGGATCCGTGACCAGTTCAGCGACGACGTGCCGAAGATCCTCGAGGTGTTTCGCGACCTGGCGATTGGCGGAAACCCGCCAGGCTACAGCGAGAACGAGATCAAGGCATCCGATCGCATCAAGGCTGGCGCCGAGGTCATCGATCGCGTGCTTGGTAGGCCGCAGCCCGCCGATGATGGCGACTCCGAGCCAGACGCCATCATCGATGTCTCGGACATGACCGACGAGCAGCTCGATGCGTTGGCGTCGATCCGGTTCGTTGCCCGTGACGACGAGGACGCCGAGGGTGACGCTTCGGCGCACTGATATCGATCCGCGCCAAGCCCGCGCAGTCCAGCGCGCCGCGAAGACGGAGCAGTTCAAGCGGTCCTTTCGCCGCTTCTGGGACTACTTTTGGCCGCTGATCGAGCCGACGCGCGAGCAGATGCCGAGCGTCGCTGTCGACGGCGTGACCGCAGCGCTGCAAGCGGTGGCTAACGGTCGCATCAAGCGTCTCGTCGTCGAAATGCCGCCCGGCGTCGGCAAGTCGAAGATGGGGGCGGTCGCGTTCCCCGCGTGGATGCTCCTTCGCACGGGCGGACGAGCGCGCATCATGGCCGGCAGCTATACGTCAGCATTCGCGTCGCGTGACTCGATGTTTTGCCGCGACCTCGTCGAGAGCAGTCAATATCAGGATCTCGTCGCCGGCGCCTGGAAGCTGCGCGATGACGCAAATAGCAAAGACGACTGGCACACGACACCCTCACGCGGAGGGAGGCGCGCGTGGGGACGTCGGCTCACCGCTTCGATCACCGGCAAGGCAACCGGCGAACGTTGCACGATTCAGCTGATCGACGACGTGCTCAACGCCATCGACGCCACGAGTCCGGCCAAGAAGAAGGCTGCTCGAACCTGGGTGAACAGCGCGCTGCCTTCGCGTCTCGAAGATCAGCGGACCGACCCTCGCGTCATCTTCGGCCAGCCGCTCGCCGTCGACGATCCGATCGCGGATGTGCTGCGAAAGGGCTGGAAACATCTCCGGCTCCCTGTGATTCGTCGCGAGGACGAAGAGGCGTGCGTGCTCTACGACGACTATGGCGTCGAGGTGTGGCGCGACACGCGCAAGGCCGGAGAGCCGCTCATTGCACTCCACGATGAGCAGGGACTGGCGCTGCTCAAGACGGACCTCACGCCTGGTGCGTACAAGACGCAGTACGAGCTTCGGCGCGGAGACGACAGCAATGCCACGTTCCGGCGCACGTGGTGGAACTGGTACTATCAGCGCTCTGCTGATGCGGAGGCGCCGCGTCCGGCGCACGTCGACGAGAAGCGCAAGGCCGTGCCGATGCCGGCGCACTTCTCGCGTGTCGTCATTACGGCCGATCTCAAGTTCGAAGCCGGGGTCGGCGATTTCGCGAGCGTGCAAGCATGGGGCGAATGCGGGCCCGATCTCTACCTTCTCGCGGCGCGACGTGGGCGCGTTGGCTATGAGTCGTCGCTGGAGTGGATCCTCGACTTCAAGAGACGATTCCCAGGCGCCGAGGTTGCCGTCGAGAAGGCGGCCAATGGCTTCGCGGTTATCTCGGTGATCAAACAGCAAATCCGCGGCGTGCGCGGACTGAAGCCTTGGGGGAAGAAGACACAGCGTCACGCCGCGGCTGCGCCCACGGTAAAGAACGGGCACTGCTACTTGCCGCTCGGGCTTGTATTCGAGGAGGTCGATGAGGACGGGACCGTCGAGATGGTCGATGCGACGGAATTCGTCGAGGAGCACGCCGATGCCACGGCCTTCGATGACCAGAAGGATGCCTCGAGCTACGCCATCATCGACTTGGCCGGCGTTGGCGGACATCGCGTTGATGAGCCTATCGCCGGCGGCCCCATCGACGCCCCGCGCTCCTCCGCGAGCATCGACAAGGACGATCTCGCCGAGGGCTTGCTCGCGCTGCTCTGACGAATCGGCCCGCATGTCGTAGGCGCCTATCACAAAGGCGTGGCGAACCCGAACATGCGCAAGGGCGCGCCGAGCGTGAACCCGACGGGGCGCTCGGCCGTCGAGCTCGCGGCGGTTACCAAGGCCAAGCAGGCGCCCGGCTACGACGGCGTGCAGGCGAGCTACGGGTTTCTCCAGAGCGGCGAGGGCGACGTTCGTCTCCGCGGTTCGCAGCGTTGGAAGACGTTCGCCAACCTCTATCGCACGTGCCCGCCGGTGCCGATCTGGGCACGGCTGCGCGACCGGCTGCTCAGCGGCATCACGTGGACGCTGACGCCCAACGAGGCCGGCGGCGAGGCCGCACAGCGCGGCGTCGAGATCGTGACCAAGGCGCTGCTCAACGTCCGGCTCGGCGCCGGCGCATCGGTCCGCCCATGGAGCAAGGTCGCCGCGCGCGCGATGAACGGCGCCGCCGCGACCGGGTTCTCGCTTCACGCCGTCGCGTTCGGTCGGCGTAAGCGCGACGGGCTCGTCGTGTACACGGACATCGCGCATCGTCCGCAGCCGACGATCGATCAGTGGTTCCGCGAGCGCGAGGATGGGGTCTCGCCATTCGCGCGTGTCACGCAGCGCCTGCCGGCGGGCGCGCCGCTCGCGATCGATCTCCGCGACTGCCTCTATGTCGTCAACGACAACGGCACGAACAGCGAGAGCCCGACCGGCGTCGGCATGCTCGACCTGATTGCCGAGCGCGCGCGCCAGCTCGGCGTCTACGAGACCATGATCGGCACCGAGCTCGCGTCGTCGATGGGCGGCGTACCGATCGCGCGCGCGCCATTGCAGGAGATGGCAGCCGAGCTGAAGGCTCGGTACGAGAAGAGCGGCAAGACCGGGTCGGCGCTGCTCGATGTGGTCACCTCGGCGCTCGCCGAGAAGACTCGCTCGATCCGCGACTTCCTGACCAAGCGCTTCAAGGATCCGACGTCGCTCGCGTGGCTCGAACTCGACTCGGCAACGTACCAGGGCAGCGATTCGAACACGATCACGGGCGTCTCAAAGTGGGGCGTCGAGATCGTGAAGGGCGACCTGCAAGGCGTAACCGAGTCGCATCCGATCGCGCGCGACGCCATCCTCGACATCGCACGCATGCTCGGCGTCGAGTTGGTGTTTATCGGCGGCGGCGACACGGCCGGAACCTACGGCATGCACGAGAGCAAGGTTTCGGCGCTCGCGGCCGATCTGTCAGCGGAGGCGCGCCTGTTCGGCGCTGTCGCCGACGCGCAGCTCGTCCGGCGGATCGTTGCCGCGAACGGCCTCGATCCCGACGAGGCCGCGCCGTCGATGGCGCCCTCGCCGGTGATGCCGGGCGACGTGCTCAAGACGGTGCAGACACTCGCCGCGCTCAACATGGCGGGGCTGTCGCCGAATCACCCGGCACGCAAACAGGTCTTCGACATGCTCAATCTGGAGTGGCAGGACGCAGACGAGCCGGTGCTGCCACGCGGGCTCGGGCTCGGGTTGCCGCGCGCGTCGATCGGGGACGACAAGCCCGAGGAGGAGCCGACGCACGACGCCGTGGACCCCGATCGCGAGGAGCCCATCGAATGAGCGAGACGATCACGTTCGCGAACGCAGCCTCGGCGCGCATCTACGGCTCGCTCGCGGGTGCGCTCGACTACCTCGGCGCCGAGACCGATGCATGGGATGACCTCGAGACCGACGAGACCTTGCAGCGGCTGTTCGTGCGTGCGGGGCGCTTCCTCGATCGCCTGCCGTGGGGCGAGGACTACACGACATTCGCGGCCCGTGATGCGCTACAGGCGGACGCGACGGCGGACGGCGATGCGGGCTATCCGTTCCGCGTCGCGAGCTACGAGCTCGCGCGCCTCGCGCTCGACGACGAGAGCGTGCTGACCATCGAGGACCAGAGCTCGAACATCCAGAGCATGGGCGCCGGCGGCGCGAGCGTCACCTACTTCTCGCCGACGAGCACGCAGCGCGGGACGGCGTCGCTCCTGCCGCCGGTCCTGATGAAGCTCGTGGGCCAGTACCTCGCGACGAGCACGGCGGACATCGGCGCCGAGGGCGGGTCATCGTCGACGGGCTCGTGCGTCAACCCGTTCGGCCCGTGTCGCGATTTCGATCGCGACGAGCCGTGGTGATCCATGGCGAACCAACTTGCCAAGATGATCGCGCGCGGCCTCGGCGGCCAGAAGCTGATCGGCTTCGGTCCGATGACGCTCGTGCGCGTGCAGCCCGGAGCGCGCGGCACCGAGCTAACCGCAGGCACGGCGCTCTCGACAACGAACTACAAGTGCAAGGGCCGCAAGGGCGTCTCACGTCGAGCCTACTGGCAGTTCTGGCAGAACGCACAGCTCACGGGCGCACAAGCCCGTGCGTCGTTCGTCGGGTTCACGATCCTCGGCGCGACCCTGCCCGACGGCATCGAGCCGCGCGCAGGCGACCGCATCGTGCATCAGGGCAAGACGTTCACGATCTCCGCAGACGGCGCGAGCGATCCGACGGGCGTCGGCGCCGTGTGGGAGTGCATGACCCGGGCAGGCGGAGGTTGATCTTGTTCTCGACGACGACGCGCCATGGTGCGCAGGGAGATCCTGTGACGCGCCTGCGTAGTGGCTGTCATGAAACAGCGCGTCGTCGTCGATCTTTCTCGGTGCTGCAATGAGCGAGCGCGACATCCGCAAGCTCCTCGCGGCCATCGCGCAACGCGTGGGCGTCAGCTACGACGACGTGGTCGTGTGGTTGCGCGAGCAGAACAGCCTCGCCGCGATCGAGGAGCGCATTCTCCGCGGCAACTACGCGAACGCGATCATCGGCGCTGACGCCGCAGCGGCCAAGCTGGCGGCCGACGTCCACGCGCAGTACGTCTACGCCGGCCAGCACGCGAGCGACTGGCTCGATGGCCATGTCGCCGACCGACTGATCCGCTTCGACACGGCGTCGCCTGAGGTGGTTGCCAGGGCGCGCGCGAACCAGCTCGAGCTCGTCCAGGGCTTTCAGCTCGAGCAGTATCAGGTCGCTCGACAGGTCACGCAGCGCGCGATCATCGAGGGCGCGGGCAGCGGCGTCAACCCGCGTCGCATCGCGCAGGACTTTCGCGACAGCATCGGGCTCACGGCGCAGCAAGAGCAGTGGGTCGCGAACTATCGCCGCGCGCTCGAGGCCGGCGACTACCTCCGCGCGACCGGCTACGAACTGTCGAGCGGCCACGCCGATCGCACGCTGCGTCGACTCGATCGCGACGACGGCACGCTGACGCCGGCGCAGGTTGACGACTACGTCGAGCGGTATCGGCAGAACGCCATCACGTATCGCGCCGAGACCATCGCGCGCACCGAGGCGCTGCGGAACGCGCACGACGGCGCCGACGATGCGATGCGACAGGCTGTGCGGCGCGGCGACGTCGAGGCCGAGCAACTCGACAGCGAGTGGCACGCGGGCCCGGCGACGCAGGACGCTCGCCCCGAGCACCAAGCAATGGACGGCGTGCGCGTGAAGTTCGGCGAGGACTTCGTGTTGCCCGACGGTGTCCGCATGAGCGGACCGGGCGACCCGCGAGGCGGCGCGAAGCACTGCGCGAACTGCAGATGCTGCAAGAGCACGGCGTTCAACCTCGCAAAGCGAAGGAGGGCAGCGTGATTCTCCTCTGCCCCGGCTCGCCCGGCTGGTCCTACGACTTCACGGCGCAGGCGCTCGTGCAGCATCTCTCGCGCCGCTTCGACATGCGCATCATCTACGCGATCGATGAGGTCATCACCGCGGCTCCCGACGCCTCGCTCATCGTCGACTTCTGGTGGCGCGGCGGCCTCGAGCAGCACTACGGCCGGCGCGTCGTCAAGCAGGTCTCGTCGCACCGCTGGGCGCAGCGCAAGTACGGCCGGCTCTCGCCGCACATCCTCGCGCGCAAGTACCTCGGACGGTCGGCCGGCGTGATTGTTCCGTCGCGACGACTGCTCGGCATCGTCGCCGACGGGCTCGCCGCACACGCCGGCAACCCACGCGGTCACTCGGCGCTCGCGCCGTCCGAGGTCTCGCTCGGAGCCAAGGGCTTCCATCCCGAGGCGTTTGGCGACGAGGGGCGACGCTCGGGCCGGCTCGTCGTCGGCTGGGCCGGCAGCGAGAAGCAACCGGACAAGCGCGTGCGGGTCATCCGCGACGCCTGGCCGGATCTCGTCGCCGTCGGACCCGGGACGCCGCGGGGTGAACTGTCGCAAGCCGAGATGCCCGCGTTCTACAACGGCATCGACGTCATCACCTGCGCCAGCGACGCCGAGGGCGATCCGCGTCCGCTCATCGAGGGCATGGCGTGCGGCTGCTTTCCCGTGACGGTCGACGTCGGCATCGCGCCCGAGCTCGTCCGGCACGGCGATAACGGGCTCATCGTGGAGCGCTCGCCCGAGGCATTTCGCGAGGCGTTCGCGTGGTGCGCGGCGAACGTGGACCATGTGCGCGCCGTCGGTCATCGCAACGCCGAGGAGATGCTCGCGAGCAGGACATGGGCGCACGTCGCGCCGGCGTGGGGTGACGCTTTCGATCGCGCGCTCGCGCAACAACAGGAGCAGGCAGCATGACGCTGGACGAGAGGGTGGACGCACTGACGGCGCGCGTCGTCGTCGCGCTGGACCGCGAGGCGTTGGCGGCCGTTGCGAAGAAGCACGACGACGGATCAACCTCGGGCCCAAACCCGAGCAAGTACCTCGACGCCGAGCGGTGGATCCGCATCTGCGCGCGGCGGGCGGTCGTGCTGGGCTTGGATCGCATGGGGCCGGCGCGCGTCCTCGATCTCGGCACGGGCGCGGGCTACTTCCCGCTCGTCTGCCGCGATCTCGGGCATCGCGTCATCGCCTCGGACTGGTCGGGGCGTGAAGACATCTACCGCGAGCTTGCGGTCGCGCTCGGCGTCGACGTGGCCACGCACGACGTGCGGCCATTCGGATCGCTCAACACGGCGCCCGAGTTCGACCTGATCGCGGCGTTCATGGTGACCTTCAATGGCCATGTTCACGCGCCGTGGAGCGTCGGCGAATGGGCGTGGTTTCTCAGCGACGCATTCGCACATCTCAAGCCCGGCGGGCGCCTCGCGCTCGAGCTCAACCGCGAGCCCGACGGCGCGTGCTACACGCCCGAGCTCGAAGCGCTGTTCCTCGCGCGGGGCGCCGCGATCACGGGTGCGTGGCCGCACGCGCTGAAGCGCGGCGGACATCGGCTCGTGTTCACGCGCGGCTAGCGAATCGTCCCTCGCGCGCCGGACGGCGAGCGTGAGGGCATGGCGAACGAGAAGCCGGCCAAGCTGAAGCTGACGAAACTCGACTGGCTGTCGAGCTGCGACTTCCCCGCGCAGGGCGCGGGCGGCGCCGCGCTACTGCTCAAGCGCAACTCCGACGAGTTCTCGCTCAAGGCGAAGGTCTCGAAGCTCTCCGACGAGCTCGGCCTCGTGTTCGGCTATGCGTTCGCGTCGTCGATGGACGGCGGCAAGACGCCGCACGTCGATTTCCAGGACGACGCGATCGACGCCGACTTCCTCAAGGTTGTGACCGCGTTCATCGAGGATGGCGGCAGGACCGACGTCAACCACGACTTCGAGAAGGACGGGAAGATCGTCTACGCATGGCCGCTCCTGCCCGAGATCAACAAGGCCATGGGCATCAGCGCCGACGTGATCGGTCTCGCCGTCGCGGTCAAGCCGAGCGCGGAGACCTACAAGCGCTTCAAGGATGGCGAACTCACCGGGTTCTCGATCGCGGGCGAGGGCGCACGCCAGCCGCTCGAGAAGGCGCGCACGAGCAAGCTGCACCCGACGGACGGCCAGCCGGTCAAGAAGCAGGTCTCGCTCTACACCGACGAGGTCGACGGGCACCAGCACCAGCTCGACATCTGCGAGGACGGATCGATGTGGTGCTCGTGGGCGACGTCGGCGGGCGCGGAGACGACGCACTCGCACGCGGTGAGCCGCGACGCGAGCGGCGCCGTCGTCATCCTCGCCGACAGCGGCCACACGCACGGGCTCGCCGAGGGGCAGCCGGCGGTGGTCGTGGTGCCCGAGGGCGCGGTCGTCGTGACGAGCGTGGAGATGCGCGCACCGACGACGAATCACAGCGCGATGAAGCAGCGTGCAGGCGAATCGACCCGATCGGTGAACGCCGTGAAGGTGAACCCACAAGCGGAGAACTCCATGACGACCAAGGCCAACGAAACCGACGCCACCGCTGAGAAGCTCGCGACGCTCGAGAAGCGCAACACGCACCTCGAGCGCGTCGCCAAGCTGAGCGGCGCACACAAGACGCACCTGGACACGCTCGCCGCCGACGCGCAGGAGCAGTTCCTCGCGAAGAACGAGATCGAGCGGAACCAGGCGATCGAGCTGGCCGAGAAGGCCGACCCGGTCGAGTTCACGCTCGACGGCGTCGACTACCACAAGTCGACGCAGGGCTACTCGCTCGCGAAGCGCCTCCGCGACGAGGTCGAGAAGAACGAGCGCGTCGAGATCGAGAAGGCCGCGAAGGAGACGGTCGGCGGCATGCCCGGCGACGACGCGACGCACGCCGCGCTCATCAAGGCCGTCCGCAAGAGCGGCGAGAGCGCCGAGATGCAGACCAAGATGATCGAGGCGCTCAAGGGCGCGAACGCGATCATCAAGAGCCGCGCGGTCGCGCCGGGCTCCGACGGCGAGGCGAACGGCCAGCGCGGCGATGCCGGCGGCAATCCGAAGGCGCAGCTCGAGAAGGGCCTCGTCGCCTTCTGTAAGGCCAACAACATCGACCTGACCACGAAGTGGACGGTCGGCCTGCCTCGCTTCGGGGACACCGAGGAGGGCGCCTCGCTCAAGCGCGCCTACGACGAGTCCCGCGCGTAGTCGCACATCACCGCCTCCTCATCACTCCCACAAGCGAGAAGAATCATGGCCACTCACAACGCAGACATTGTCGACATCGACGCGGGCGAAGCGATCGCCCGCGGTCAGTTCGTCAAGCTTGTCGCGGGCGTCCTGAACGCTTGCGACACCGAAGGCGAGAAGGCCGACGGCATCGCCTTCTCGGACGCCAGCAGCGGCGAGGCGTGCGGCGTCCAGGTCGGCAAGAAGGTCAAGGTCAAGGTCGGCGCGGTCGCGGTCGCCAAGGGCGCGAGGCTCACGACCGACGCGAACGGCCTCGCGCTGACCGCGGCGGCCGGCGACTACGTCCGCGCCAAGGCGCTCGAGGCCGGCGCGGCCGGCGCGTACATCACCGCGCTCTGGACCGACGACGTCGGCGACGGCACCTGATGCGTGGCTGACCACGCCTAGCAACACCACCACAAGGAATCAGCCATGAGCCAGCGCGTCACCAAGAGCAACAACAACTACCAGCACCCGTCGTACGATCCGATCGTCTCGAGCCAGGCCATGGAGTTCTGGCAGAACGACACCGATTTCGTCGCAGTGCGCGGCCTGCCCGTCATTCGCGTTCCCGCCGAGAGCGGGAAGCTCGCGATCGTCAGCCAGGCCGACATCAACCGTCCGGCGATCGGCAAGCGGTCGAGCGAGCACAGCGAGGCGCCGATCGCTTCGCTCGGCGTGTCGACGGTGGACTACACCACCGACGGTCAGTCGCTCGAGTTCGTGCTGTCCGCCTCCGACGCGGCCAAGCTCGGCTACAAGTTCGGCATGAACGTGCCGCAGATCATCCCGCGCGCGCTGGGACAGCAGGCGAACATCCACACGGAGATGCGCCTTGCGTCCAAGATGGCGAGTGCGAGCTGGTACCGCACGGTGAGCGGCGCCGGCTCCGATTCCGGCGCCGAGGGCACGACGACGATGAACCGGGCCTACTGGTCGGATAAGACCAAGGATCCGGTACCGGGCATCCGCGCCGAGGTCGGCATTCAGCACCTGCGCTCGGGCAAGCGGCCCACGGCGCTGCGCTGTGGCTACAAGGCGTTCGAGGCGCTCGCGACGAACCCGTTCGTGCGGTCGCAGATCCTCGGCGCGTCGGTGGCGGCGGTGATGCAACTGCCGATCGCGACCGAGGCGCAGCTTTCGGCGCTCCTCGGTCTTAGGGTCATGTGCTCGAGCGGCATCTACAACACCGCGGCCGAGGGCCTCGATGCGGTCAATGCGCGGTGCATCACCTCCGAGGACGCGCTGCTCACGTACGACGCCGATGGACTCGACGTGACCGCAACCATGGGCGACACCGGCCCGACGGTGAACCTCAACGGCCAGGCGACGGGATTCGCGCGCGTCGTCTACGAAGGCGTCGCGGCTAACGGGTTCCAGATCCGCAACACCGATGCGCCGCGCATCGGCATGGGCGGGTCCACGACGTGGATCCTGGACCTTTATCAGGGCATGCTGATCGTGGATCCGAAGATGGGCACGTTCTTCGACGGCATCGCGCAGTGACGTAAGCGAGCCGGCGCGCATCGCCGGCATCTCTGCGGGGTAGAGCAGGTGGTAGCTCGTCGGCCTCATAAGCCGAAGGTCGCCGGTTCGAGTCCGGCTCCCGCGACGAATGTTCGAGTTCGACTTCTCCAGGCCGGTCGTTGCCGCGTCCGAGTTCGCGGCGGGCGAACGCGTCGTGCGAGCCGGCGAGGTCTTCGACTGGCGCGCGCACGGCATGACCGAGGTCGAGATCGTGCCGCTGGTGCGCGCCGGCATCGTGCGCCAGCCGTCGGCGCTCGAGCGCGAGGCCGGCCTCGACGAACTTGCCAAGCTCACCGAGGAATACGGCGCATACATCGAGGCCGTGGACGTCGCGACCGACGCGATGGCGTCGTTCGGCGAGACGTTGTCCAAGGTCGCCATTCTGACCGTCCCGCTCGGCGAGACGGTCCGCGTCGAGACGCCCTCGCAACGCGACGCACGCCGCAACAAGCGACGCTGAGCCGTGGGCGCCGCGACCGATCGCGTCCAGCGCAAGGTCAACGCGCTGATCGAGCACGCGGCAAAGGCGCTGATCCTTGAGATCAATCGCGAGCTCCGTCGTCGCGGCACCGGTACGCCGGTCGACACCGGTCACGCGCGCGCGAACTGGATCCCCGCCGTCGGCACGCCGAACCACGTCGAAGCCGCCGGAGTCGACGCCGCGCTCGCCGACGCGGGCGCGGCCGTCGTCGCGGCGTTCAAGCTCGGCCAGGGCAAGCTCTACCTAAGCAACGTCGTACCGTACGTCCGCCGGCTCAACGAGGGCTGGTCAAGGCAGGCCCCGGCGCTGTTCGTCGAGAGCTGCATCATCCGCGCGATGGCGACGGTCAAGGCCAAGCTCGGCGTCGACTTCGGTATCGCCAAGGCGACGAGCGACGCGGGCGCGGCGCCGGCCGGTAATCTCGCGAGCGCATACTCGCCGTTCGGCGACGACTGATCGTCCCGGGCGGGCGCCTCGCCGACGCTGAGGACGTGAACGAGAAGCAAGCCCACGAGGCGATCCTGCAACACTGGAAGGCCGGATGGGAGGCGCTGCATCCCGCGGGCGCCAACTACGTGTGGTGGACGCAACTCAACGAGCTCGGCGACGCGGCGGAGTCGTGGGTGCGGATCGCCATTGCGCCCGCGTTGTCACGACAGGCCGCGCTCGGCGCCGTGAAGCGGTGGCGCCGATCCGGCACGATCGGCGTCCAGGTCTTCGTCCCGACCGGCGGCGGCACCGCGCGCGCCTCCGAGCTCGCCGATGACGTCCGCACGGTGCTCGAGGGGAAGTTCATTGCTGGTGTCGGCGACGAGCCCGTGGTGACGCTTGGCGGCTCGTCGGGTGGCCCGGTCAGCGATGGCGTGTGGTTTCAGATCACCGTGACCGTGCCGTACTCCTTCGACGAGCTCCGCGGCTGACGGGCGGATCGACCCTCCTCATGACCGCCTCGACGCTGAGGCATGTCGATCGAGTTCGCTCAGGCACATCAGGTCAGCGCCGCGTTTGCCTCGGATCCGGAGACGGCGCCGACGACCGGCTGGCAGCAACTGCTCGTCAATCCGAGCGGTACGCAGAACTTCCACGCCGAGGACGTCGACGTCGTCGCGAACCCGCAAGACCCGTCGATGGTCAAGCAGCTCGGCGAGAAGGTCGGCGAGAACATCAACCCGACGCTCGTCATGAACTGGTCGAAGGACGTGGCGTATCTGTTCGGGCCCGGCCTGCTTCGCTCGCAGCCGAAGCACCCGTGGGGGCAGGCGCCGCTTCGGCCAACGGCGTTCGTCGACGGCGGCGGCAGCGAGGACTCGATCACGGTTGCCGGCGCGGTCACGCTGCCGGCGGGTGCGATCATCCATGTCACCGGCGCGAAGAACGCGCAGAACAACGGCACGTTCACGCTCGAGGCAGGGTCCGGCGCGACAACCCTCAAGGCCCCGACCGGATCGTTCGTTGCCGAGGTCGTCGATCCGACGGGCTCCGTGCTCGTCGAGGTGGTCGGGTTCGAGTTCAGCGACTCGGATCTGGACCTCGACGCGAGCGGCAACCTCGTCACGGCGTCGCAGGATCTGACCGTGTTCGGGCTCGTGCCCGGCCATCGCGTCTACTTCCGCGTGAGCGACGACGCCGGCTCGTTCCCCGATGCCACCCTCGCCGAGGGGCTGCACTACGCGACGGTCGCGGCCTCGCCGACGACGCACGAGCTGAAGCTCAAGCACCGGACGTTCTCGGCCGCGGCGGTGAGCGGCGCTGATCGCACGGTGCGCCTCTACTTCGGCACCTGCTATCGCAACGTGCCGTTCGGGCACACCGACTATATCTACGAGCCTGCATGGTGGCTCGAGAATACGGATCCGTCAGTGGGCGCTGCGAACGCGAGCGTGTACAGCTACGCCGAGGCAGCGGTCATCAACTCGATCTCGCTCGGGCTCAGCGTCGAGACGGAGATCGAAGCGACCATCGCGTTCATGGCGCGCCGGTTCGACGGCTACAACGAGACGGCCGATCGCCTCACGGGCGCCTCGTCGGCGTATCGCCCGTTGCAGACCTCGTTGTTCCACACGATGTGCGCGTCGATGCTCGCGTTCCGCGTCGTGGGCGTCGCGGATGATGTCGAGATCATCGGCGAAGTGAACGCCGCGACGTTCGCGATCAACCACAACGTGAAGATGCGCAAGGCGATCCGCGGATGCGGCGCCGAGGGCGCGATCTTCGGCGACATCGACCCCTCGCTGTCCGGCATGTCGATCTACTTCGAGGACGCCAACCAGGCGCGCGCCATCTCGACGCGCAAGATCGTCCGCGCCGAGATGCTGATGAAGAACCTCCAGGGCGCCATCGCGATCGACCTGCCGACGGGCCGACTCACCGGCGGCGGCAAGACGTACCCCGAGAACGATGCCGTGATGCTCGATGCCACGTTCGTTCCGCACGGCGATCCGACGAACGAGAACGTCGTGTGCTGCGTGAACGTGCTCGGCTACATCCCGACGAGCGACCCGTCGGCGACCGAGACCTGAGTTCGACGAGCGCGCCGCTCGCACGGTTCCCTCCTGCCGTGCATGTCGGTCCCGGGCGGCGCGCTCGTCCCTTTGTCGGCGGATCGTCCCTCCTCGTCGCAGGCGAGACGCTGTGGTCATGGACCTTCAGCTCACATCCCTCGCCGCCGACGAGACTCGTCGCTACCCGATCCAGGGGCTTCGCGTGAACGGCCACGCGCAGGATCTCGTGCTCGTCGTGCGCTGGACCGGCGCGAGCGAGGAGTACCAGCGCGCGGTCGATGCGCTCGCGTTTCGTAAGCTCGACCCAAACTCCGACGAGTGGGCGCGCGCGATCATCAAGCTGCTCGCGCAACACATCGTGGTCGACTGGGACCACGTGCCGAACGGGCTCACGTACACGCCGGCGCGCGGCGAGCAGGTGCTTGGCTCGTTCGTCGCCGACAAGCGGCGCGATCGGCTCGGGCGCTTTCTCGGCTACGTCGCGAGCGGCGATGTGTTCCAGCGCGAGCTCGTCGATCCGGTCGACCTGGGAAACGCGTAGCGGCGTGGCTCACCTGGAGCCGCGAGTACACGTCGCTGCGAGAGGCTAGCGATCGACGCGAAGGGCGCGCGGCCGCGCTGGGTCGCCAAGGATCGTCGAGCGCATCGTCGCGTCTGCTCGCCAAGCGGGACGAGGAGCCCGACATCGGCGGCGCGGGGGCGGTCTGCCTCGACGCATTGCGGGATCTCGGCAGCGCGCGGCCAAGGGTCGCAGTGCCGCTTGGCCTCGCGGGCGTTGTGCTGACGACGGGCGACATCCCGTGGCCGGCCGTGCATCAGTGGTGCGTCGCGCGCGGGCTCGGTCGACGCGAGTTGATGATCGTTGCCGCCGTGCTGCGGCGACAAGACGAGGACCATGTTCGACGCGAGCACGAGCGCATTCGACAGGCCGCGCAGGCGAAAGGCTAGATCGTCCCGGACGGCGAGGAGGACGACGTTGAGGCATGTCCGATCTTGACCTCACGATCGAGCTTGATCCGGCGCCGGCCGCGACGGCGGCCAAGAAAGTCGTCGACGAGTTCAGCAAGGCCGAAGACCAGGGCATCAAGGCGAAGCAGGCATACGAGAGCCTGAGTCAGACCTTCCGCCGTCTCGGCCAGGCCATGCTCGAGGAGTCGCGGCGAGGCGGCCAGGCGATCGACAACCTCGGCAGTGCGCTGGCACGCATCGGCCGCCTTCAGGCGCTCGACGCGCAGGCGACCCGGCAAGCGATGGCGGAGAAGTCCGCGGCCTACGCCTCATTCGGCGAGCAGCTCGCGCGCGTCGCGCGATTGCAACAGTTCGACGCTGACGCTGCCATGCGGGCAACTCGAGCGCAGGGCGAGCAGGCTGCCGCGGCGATGGCAAACGTTCGTGGCTTCGATGGGCTTGCGCGTGCCATCGCGCGCGAGCAGCAGGTTCTCGAGCGCCTCCATGGGCCGATGCGCCAAGCGCAAGAAGACCTGCAAGCAATCGACGCGCTCTATCGACGCGGCGCCATTTCCGCGCAGCAGTACGCGTCCGAAGTGAACCGCGTCACTCGCTCTGCTTCCGACGGAAGTAGCGGGGGTGGACTTGGCGCAATCGCGAGCGGGGTGCGGTCACTGAACATGAAGCAGGCCGCTCAGGGCGCTTCGCAGGCGTTCGAACTGCTGAACAGCAAACTCCAACTGACCGACAACAAGTTCGGCGAGGTCGCCGGCTCGGCCATCAAGTTTGGCGCACTCGGCATGCAGATTGCTGGACCGTGGGGTGCGGCTGTCGGCGCGCTTGTTGGCATCACCGCGTCGCTCGGCGACGAGCTTTATGACTGGATTGACGGTGGCGCGCACGCGAAGCGCATGAAGGCTCTCCAGGAAGAGATCGCGGTCAACCAACAGCTCGCGAAGAGCTACCGCGAGATCACCGAGTCCATCAAAGCGCAGTACGAAGAGGACGCAAAGCGCGACACCGAAGCTGCGGACAAGCGGACCGGCGCGATCACGACCGCGGGGTCGACGCTCGCCGATGCGCAAGCTGCCGCGAACGAGAAGCTCCGCGAGCTCAAGGTTGCGCTCTACAGCGAGAGCCGATTCGGCATCGCCGATGCGCAGACCCTTACTGCCGCGCAGCAGGCGTTGTTCGCGGCGACCAAGGAGAAGAACGGCGTCTCGCACCAGGAGATCCTCCTGTCGCGCCAGGTTCGCGATGCAACCATCGAGCAGCAGACCGCGACGAAGAGTTACGGGAAGACGCTCGCCGACATTCGGATCTCCGAGGCGCATAGACTCGACGCGCAGGCCGATTTGAAGAAGGCGCTCGACGATGGCGCGCTCTCACTGAAGGAGTACAACCGCGAGCTCGCGAAGACCGGCGGCGAAGGGTTCGATGTCGCCGTCGCCAAGGCGACGCTGTCGCTGACCGAGCCAGTCGACAATGCGAAGCGCGATCTGAAGGCGCTCGACGAAGCATGGTCGACCGCGGTCGATCACTCATCGGGGTCGATGGCGATCTACAAGTCGCAGCGGAAGTCGCTGCTCGAGACAATCAGCGGCCACCAGATCCACGACTACTACACAGAGATGCTCACGCAGATCCGGCAGCCAGAGCAGGACTGGACCGGTCGCCTCCATGCGCTCGATGCATTGCTCAAGCGCCAGCGGATTTCCGTCGAGGAATACAGCGCCGCGCTGCGAGGGCTCAATGCGGCTTATGCGGGCATCGATCTGTCCGAGATTGGCCTCGGCGGCCAGTACAACATCAAGCCCGGTGTCGCGCGACAGAACACGATCGATGCGGATACCAACTCGCGCTTCCTCGAGCAGCAGCACGCCGAGGAGGTGGATCGCGCTGCGCGGTACGGCTACGCGGCCAACGGCGCGCCCGTGGATCGGACGTCGGGCTACATGACACCCGAGCAGGCCATCGCGAGCGCGAACGCTCCAGCCAAGGAGCTCGAGGAACACGTCACGAGCATCAACGATCTTTTCGCCGATCAGCTCGTCGGCTCCGCGAAGACCTTCTCGGATACGCTCGTCGACGCGGCGAACGGTGCTGACGTGTCGTGGTCGAACTTCGGCAGAAACCTGCTTGTCACCTTCGAGAAGATGATCACGCAGGCGCTCGTCCTCAAGGCGATCACGGGCTCGGTCACTGGCACCAAGGGCACTGACGGCTGGGGCGGTCTCATCGGCGCTCTCGGCTTCTCGACCGGCGGCGACGCGCTCGCCGGCGTCTCCGGTCTCCATCGCATCCCCGCCGCGGCGACCGGCTACGACGGCATCGTTCCCGGCGCGGGCTCGACGGACTCGCGGCTCGCGATGATCCGCGTAACGCCGGGCGAGAGCATCCACGTGCGGACGCCGGAGCAGCGTCGCGCGGCCTCGACGCCGAGCGGCTCGACGACGATCCAGAACGTGTTCCAGTTCGACAAGCGGTCGCTCTTGCCGATCCTGTCCTCGCCCGACGGCAAGGCCGCGATCGTCAACGTGGTGCGCGAGAACCCCGAGTTGATGCGGGCGCTGCTCCGGTAGCGGATCGTCCAGCCCGCGCTCGTCGCCGACGCTCGACATGTGAAGCGCGAATCGTCCCGAGTCGTCGCCGGCCGGAGGCTGGTGCTGTGAAGCGGATCCTGTCCATCCTTCTCGTGGCGGTCCCCGCCGCGGTCGTCGCGCTGCTGTGGACCTCGGCGCCTTCGACGGCGCAGCCCGTCCCGGCGCCAGGGCTGCGCGCGGTGCAGCACGGCTCGGCTTTCACCGGCTCGGGCACGACCGCCGCGCCGCTCAACCTCTCGCCGCAGGCATGCGGTGGCGGCTCTGCGGTCGCCGGCTGGGGCTCGGACGGGACGCCGACGTGCGTGGCGACGGGGACGCTCGACGGCACGGGCTCGGCCGGCAAGCTCACGTACTGGGCCGACGCCGACACGATCGGCTACGGCACGGGCTCGACGTCGGTCCAGCATCAGGGCTCGCTCAGCGTCACGCAGGACCTGTCGGCGAGCGGCCTCCTGTACGTGCTCGGGAAGCTCAGCGACTCGACGAGCACCGGCACCTCGGGTCAGGTGCTTACCGTCAACGGCAGCGGCTATCCGCGGTGGACGGCGCCGAGCGGCGGCGACATCGAGGGCGTCACCACGACATCGCCGCTCTCGGGCGGCTGCACCTCGGGCACGTGCGCGCTCACCACGAGCATGTCGACGGCGCGCATCCTCGGCCGCACGACGGCGAGCACGGGCGTCGTCGAGCAGCTCACGGGCACGCAGGCGACGGCGATGCTCGACGTCGCGACGTCGGCGCTCAAGGGGCTCGTGCCGGCGTGGCCGAACAACACGACGACGTTCTTTCGCGGCGACGGAACCTATGCGACGCCGCCCGACGCGGATCACGCGCTCGTCACTTCGGGCGCCATCCCGCGCGGCAACGGCACGACGCAGGTTGCCTCGCTGCTCACCGACGATGGCTCGACGGTGACCAACGCAGGCGACACCGACCTCACCGCGGGCGCCACGACGGTGGGGGCGCTCGGCGGCACGGTCGAGCGCTACTCCGGCGGCGGCACGATCAACGATTACCCGCTCGCCGCGGACACGACGACGCTGGAGATCACGGTCGCGAGCACGACCTCGCTCACCGGTATGCTCGGCGGATGGGATGGCCGTCGCGTGCGTGTGCGTTATCGAGGAGCGTCCGCGAACACGGTTGACCTGCGCCAGGAGAGCGCGAACTCCACGGAGGCAAATCGATTCTCGCTGGGCGGTCAGTCTTCATGGACGTACGCAGCCAGTGCCATGCCGGAGGTGGACTGCGAGTACGACGGTATCGTGTCACGTTGGCAGTGCGAGCCGATCGGCTGGGTCCGATTCCCGTCGCTGTACTCGTACGGCGCGGCAACCCTCAACTCGACGGCGACCGTCACCGGCGCCGCGACATTCAACGGCGATGTCACCGTCGGCAATGCGAGCACGGACGAACTGACGGTCAGCGCACGCGGCGCCAACGTCGCCATTCCGATCGGCCGCCAGATTTTCACGTCGAGCGGCACATACACGCCAACGAGCGGGACGTACAAGGTTCGCATTCGCCTGGTTGGCGGCGGCGGCGGCGGCGGGTCGACGGACGACAAGGCCACCGGCTCGGCAGAGTCGGCAGCGGCGGGCGGTGCGAGCGGAGCCTATCTGGAGCACTGGATCGATCCAGGCGCGGCCATCACGGGCGGCACCGTCACCGTCGGCGCGGGCGGTGCGGGCGGGACGACGAGCACCTCCGGCGCTCAGGGCAGCACGGGCGGCGACTCGTCTGTGGTCGTGCAGGGCGTCACGTACACGGCTCACGGCGGCACGGGTGGCTATGGCGGGATGTCCTCGGGCACGTCGCCCGTCATCGTGCAGGGCGGTGCAGGCGGCGGCGCATCAGCGACGTCGGGCACGCCTGACGTCGCTGCGAATGGTCGCGACGGCGGATACGCGCTGCGCGTGAACGGCACGCAAGCCGTCGCCGGCAAGGGTGGTGACTCGATGCTCGGCAAGGGCGGGTACCCGCGCATGGATCCCGGGACGGGCTACGCAGGAGGAGCGTACGGCGGCGGCGGCGGCGGCGGGTTCGACAATGCGCTCACGTCGCGTGCCGGCGGCGCGGGCGCAGCCGGCGTTGTGATCATCGAGGAGTACCGCTGATGTCCACCGTCGAAAAATTCACCTCGCTCGCCAAGGACCCGCGCGCGCAGGCCGGCGTCATCGCGGCGCTCGTCGCAGTCGCCGTCGGCTCCGTCGCGCGGGTCGACGACAGCGACCCGCAGCGCGAGGACAAGCTCGCCTCCCTCGGCGAGGCCCTCGCGCGCGGCTCGGCCGAGACCCGCCCGCAGCGCGCCAACAACCTCGACACGCGCGCACTCCACGACGTCTCGCGCGCCATCCGCGACGCCGACCCGTCGCTCGTCGACCTCGGCGGCCAGCTCGTGCAGCCCGGCGCCGAGACCACGGCCGGCGGCAACCTGCCACGTGGCTCGCGCCTCGTCGCGTGGAGCGAGGGCTGCGCCAAGCTCGGCGGTGCGTACGCGGCCGACGCCCGTGCGTGTGTGCTCGGGCCGGCATCCGCGCAGTGGGCCGTGCTCGGCTCGTCGTGCGAGGACCGCGACGACGCGACGTGGTGCGAGGTCAAGCTGCGCAACGGCGCAAGCGACGCGCAGCGGGCGCTCGTGTGGATTCGCGCCGAGGTGACGCCGTGACGAACACCGGACACGGCCACGTCACCCCACGCTCCGACGGCTTTCGCGCGAGGTGCGGCGGGCCGGGCCTCTGCGAAGTGTGCTCGCGTGAGGCAAGCGTGGCCTACCCGCTGCGACCGACGCCGACGAGCGCGCCCGTGGGCTGGGAGTGTCCGCGCTGTCACGTCGTGCATGGACCGTTCGCGCTCCGCTGCACGTGCGCCGCCACCGAGTACCGCAAGCCCGAGCCGATGCCGATGCCCGGCGACCCGGAGCGCCGATGACCCTCGCCGAGATGCGCCAGCTCGCCGAGCACGTCGACGCCATGGACGAGGACCAGGGCGGCAACCGCCTCGCGCGCGCCGTCCTCGCGCTCCTCGGCATCGGCATGCCGTGCGGCTGGGATGTCCCTGTCGGCTCGCGTGACGGGCGCGGCCCCGTCGTGCTCTGGGAGGGCTCGTCGCTCTGGCCCGATGAGGCCCGCGAACTCGCCGTCGCGTTACTGCGCGCGGCGGACGAAGCGGAGGCAACGTGACTACCTGGCGTCGCAACGAGGCAACGGCTGCGCTCCGACGATGCGTGCTCAACGTCGCCGCGCTCGCCGATGGCGCGTGGGCTCCAGCGACGACCGATCTCACCGGCAAGGTCTTCTTGCGCGCCGGGGGCGCTTCGTTCGTCGCCGCGGCCGGCACGCTCACGCCGCTGCGTCGTCCGCTCGTCCAGGCTGACGACACGTTCACGGCCGCGACGACGGATGTGGTCACGCTCGCGACGGCCGACCCGGCGACGGGATCGGGGCCGTTCCGCCTGACGACGACCACGACGCTTCCCGCCGGGCTCGCGCTCGCCACTGACTACTGGTGGATCCGAACCGGCGCGAAGACCGGCAAGTTCGCTGCGTCACTCGCCGATGCGCTCGCGAGCACGGCGATCGATATCACCGACGCTGGCACGGGCACGCATACGATCAGTGACACCGCGTCGACCGAGCAACTCATCGACGGCAAGTGGCTCTACGAGGCAACGCAGGCCGAGACCGACGCGGCCGTCAACGAGATGGAGCTCGCGGTCATCGATGACGCATACTACGCACAGACGTTCGTGGCGATCGAGGATCTCGACGCCGACGGCGACTCGCTCGCGGCGTCGGTGTGGGGCGCGATCAGTGAGGCCGCGACGAGCTACGGCGACGTGTCGTACGGCGACTCGATGCGGCTCTTGACCTCGTTCGCCGTCGGCAAAGTGCAGAACTTCGGAACGGGCGTGCTGCAGTTTCGCAACCTCGCTGACACGGTCACGCGATACCAGCAAACGCTCACCTCGGGGCTCGGTCGCGTCGGGCTGTCGATCCTCAACCTCCTCTCCTGATGCCGCTGCTGCCTTCATATTGGGGCGGCGCGTTCCCACAGCCCGAGCTCGGACAGGCGAGCTATTGGGGTGGCGTCTTTCCCGAGGGCCTCGCGCCCGACGGGCCGGCGACGGTCGCGAGCTTCGAGATCGCGCTCGAGCAAGGCTCGCAAGTCACCTGGCAGTGGCAGACCGACATCATCAAGACGCGTCGAGGGACCGAGCGCCGCGCGTCGCTGCTCGACTTGCCGCGCGAGACCTATCGCGGACCGATGCTACTGCTCGAGGAGGACACGCGCATCGCACGGACGCGCCTCGCGCAGTTCGCCGCGCTCGGACAGCCGTTCCTCGTCGGGCTCACGTATGAGAGCGTCGCCGTCCTCGGCGCTGCGACGGCCAGCACGGGCACGTGGACCATTCCAACGACGCCGACCGCGATGCTCGATTGGGCCGTCGTCGGTCAGCGCATCATCGCCGATAACCGCGCGCTCGGCGTTTCGGTCGCCGCGAACATCGTCTCGGTCACGAGCGACAGCATCACGATCGACGCCAACCCGGGCACGGCCGGCGCGACCGGCGGACGCATCATGCCCGGCGTTGCGACGCTGCTCGATCCTCAGCAAGGCTTCGATCGCTACCCGGTCAAGGCGCAACGCTGGAACGTCAGCGGACGCGCGGCAACGTTCGGGTTCGCGGACACGTCGACGACGGCCGAACTGGCGCTCAGCGGCACCACGACGACGGGGCTCGTGCTGCGCGCCAAGGCGTCGGGCGTCGACGGCAACGCGATCAACGTCGTCATCCAGGACGGCGCCTCGGACGCGGCCAGCTCGGTGTTCGTGCTCTACGCGGCCGGGTTCTATGGCGTCACGTTCACGGTGCAGATGGGCACGTCGACGCTCGCCGACTTTGCCGCGCTGGTGACCGAGTCGGCGTTGCTCGAGTTGGTCGGCGACTACGACGAGACGATCACGATGATCGGCGATGCGATGGCGCAGACACCGCTCGCCGGCGGCGGTGCGGTGCTCAGCGAAATCGGGCGCGGCGCGACGGTCACGACGTTCCGCACGATGCCGATCTGGACCGCGGGCATCACCGTCGAGGACACGGTCGCCGACTCCATTCAGTCGATGCACGACGTCGAGGATCTCGGCGGCGTGCCATTCGCGGTCGGCGCGGCGGACACGCCGGATTGGGGACGCGCGCTCAGCATGCGTCGCGGCATCTACGATCGCGCGGGTTGGCAGTACCTGCGTCGGTTCTGCAACACGATCCGCGGCCGATGGAAGTCGTTCTGGCTGCCGACGTTCGCGGCCGACCTCGTGGCGGTTAGCGTCGGCGCCGGCACGCTCACCGTCGAGGCAGGGCTCGGCGGTGGCGACGTGTTTTCGTGGTGGCCCTCGCAGCGTGACTCGCTCTGGCTGCGACCGGCGAGCGGCGCGCCAGTGTTTGCGCGCATCTCCAACGTGGTGGACAACGGCGACGGGACGGCCACGCTCTCGCTCGTCGACGAGGACGACGTGCCCGTCACGCTCGCCGCCGTGCCGCGTCTCGTCTCGTGGCTCGAGCGCTGCCGGCTCGAGAGCGACGACGTAACGGTCGCGTTCGACAAGCACGGCTGGTCGACGACGATGCAAGCGCGCGTCGTCCAGGCTGGCGAGGAGACCAGCGCGCCGCGTGAGGTCTTCGAGATCGTCCTGCCGACGCAGACCTATCGCCTCGCGAGCGGCGTGCGCGCGATCGAGGTCAACGGCGACCGTTACGACGCGTCGCCGGTGCAGCGCGGACAACTCAAGATCAGCAACAGCAGCGGCACGGCGTCGATGGAGTTCACGTTGCCGGTCTCGCATCCGCTCGTCGAGCGCTACGTGCAGCAGCCGCCGCGGACCGTCCAGGTGACGATCACGCGCGTCGACGGCGCCGACGTCGAGCGCATCTGGACCGGCTACATCGCGAGCGTCTCGCTCAGCGGCAACGTGGCCACGTTCCTCGTGCCGCCGATCGGCGCGCAGGCGAGCGAGCGCATGGTCCCGACGCTGACGGCTGGACGCACGTGTCGCAACGCGCTCTACGATGCGCGATGCACCGTCGACCCGGCGAGCTTCACGGTCTCGACGACGACCACGAGCGTCGACGGCCGTACGGTCAAGCTCGCGAGCATCGGCGGCAACGTCGACGGGTGGGCGACGTTCGGCGAGTTCATCCACGTCGCAAGCGGCGAGTCGATGCTGATCGCAGATCAGGTCGGGACGACGCTCACGCTGCGGTCGCCGTTCGTCGGGCTGGGTGTTGGCGATGCGGTGCAGGTGCGCGCGGGGTGCGCGCATGACGCGGCGACGTGTCGCGACAAGTTCGCCAATGTCGACAACTTCGTCGGGCAACCGAACATGCCCGAGGCAAACCCCTTCAAGTTCGGAAGCCTCGGCTTTCTGCTTTCGGAGTAACCGATGGGCTGGCCACTCTATGCGATCTACGGCGGGTATCTCGTCGGGAAGTACATCTACCACCGGCTGACCTACGAACCGCCGCCGCCGCCGCCGCGCCCCCATGCGAGCGACATCAAGATCCCGCGTACCGAGGAGGGCACGCCGGTTCCGCTGATCTACGGCCGTTGCCTCGTGCGCGCGCCGGTTGTCGCTTGGTACGGAAACAGGGAACTCGTGGAACTCGACGACGGGCGCCCGCTCTACTACGTCGACGTGTTGCTGAATCTAGGGATCGGCTTTCGCAACGGCATCCAAGGCGTTCTCGGGATGTTCGTCGGCGACGCGCGACTTGTCGACGATTCCAACGAGTTCGAAGCTGGGACCTTCTCGGTGCCGTTACGTGAACTCCAAGGCGCGCCGGGCGAGATGGCGCGCGGCGTCGCACATGCTGTGGGCGGGCGCGTTTCGTATGTGCGCGTTTCCGACGACGGCGATCCCAATGACGGCCCCCGTGGCTTCGTCGAGTTCCTCAATGGCGCGTCGACGCAGGATCTGACCTCGGCGGGCGGTCCGGACATCAATCGCTCGTGGGCCGGATGGCACATGGACGGCGGTGGCGTTGACGCGACGCTCATTCCTGGACATCGCGGCATGCTGTCGGTGTTCCTGACCGACACAAGGCTGTTCCCAACGCTGCGCGGCTTCCAGATCGGCACGTCGCCGCAGCCTGGTTCGTATTCGTTCGACGCCTCCTCGTATCTCGCTGGCCTTGGTGCGTTCCCCACGCGCATCGGCGACGACTGCAACCCCGTGACAGTGATCGCCGACTTGCTCACCGGCGGGCTCGGCAAACTCGGGCTGTCGCCGAACATCATCGACGCAACGACCTTTGTCACCGCAGGCCAGACGCTCGCCGACGAGGATCACGGATGCTCACTCTGCGTCGACGAACGCCGATCGGCGCACGACGTCATCAACGAGATCCTCGAGCAGATCGACGCCGTGCTCTACGAGGACCCGCGCGACGGGCTGATCAAGATCAAGCTCATTCGCCCCGACTACGACCTCAGCGCGACGCTACTCATCCATCCGGGCAACTGTGACGCCGTCGAGAACTACGCGGCGAGCGGCCTGAGCGGTGCGGTTAACGGGATCAACGTCCAGTTCACGGACCGCGCGAACAACTACGCAACAGGTTCGGCGCGAGCCGCTGACAATGCGGCCATCACGGCGAGCGGCGAGACGCCCAACGAGGCGAACCTCAGCTATCCATACTGCTGCACCAAGGAACTCGCCGAGACCCTCGCCGCCCGCGAGCTCGCAGCGCGCTCGCAGCCGCTGGCCCGCTGCTCGGTGATCGTCGACCGCTCGTTCAAGAACGTCATGCCCGGCGACGTCGTGCGCCTGTCGTGGCCCGAGTACCACCTCAACGAGAAGGTGTTCCGCGTCGGCCAGGTCGACCGTGGCACGTTGACCGACGGGCGGATCCGCCTCGACCTCGTGCAGGACTTCTTCTTCGTCCACCGTCGGCGGGTCCAGCCCGGCGGCCCCGTGACGCCGTTCCCGACGCCCGACCTGCCTGTGCTCGCGTAGTGGATCGCCCAGCCTCCGCGCCCGCGCGAGGCTCGTCTCGTGACCGGCGAATCGTCCCTCTCGGCGCGGAACGCGAGGCTCGTCCTGTGAGCGACGAGCGGCCCAAGCGCCAACAGACGCAGACCGAGCGCGACCTGGACGGCCTCGCCGCGCGTCGTGAGCGGACGCGGTCGCCTGCGCGTGGCGTCCCGGTGGACTTCGACGAGATCACCGGCAACTACGAGGGCGAGGACTTGGCGCGCATGCGCGCGCTGCGCCCGACGCCGGCGCGGCTCTACCTCCTCGAAAAGAAGCAGGACGAGGACCGCGACGAGCACAAGGCGCTCGTCGAGAAGGTCGACGGCCTCGCCGTCACGGTCGCGAGCATCGACGGCAAGCTCTCAGTGCTGCCCGACCTGCTCACCTTGCTCAAGGGCAAGCAGGACGCCGCGGTGGCCGTCGCGAAGGACAACAACGAGACGGCGCGCCTCGGCATCTCGACGCGCGGCAAGATCATCATGGCCGCGATCGGTCTCGTGAGCACGGCGCTCGGCGCGCTCGTCGCGTCGATGGCGGGGTGCGCATGAGCGACGAGTACAAGCCCGTCACGCCGGCCGACGTCACCGACGACAAGCTCGCCGTCGGCGAGGTCCGCGCGCTCCGTGCCGAGATGCGGCTGTGGTTCGAGCTCGTGCTCAACCGCTTCGACCGCACCGAGGGACGCATCGCTGCGCTTGAGCAGCACCGCGGCGACGCCAACGGTCGACTCGACGACCACGAACAACGACTCGCCGCGCTCGAAGCGGCTGTGAACAACAAGACCTAGGAGACCGAGACATGGAACCGAAAGAGCACATCGAGCAGTTCTTCGCGTACGGGCATCTGCCCGAGCACCTCCAGGCCGTGAGCAAGCCGTTTGGCGAGCTCGCCGCGAAGATCATCGCGGACCTGCCGCGCAACCCGGAGCGCACCGTCGCGCTGCGCAAGCTGCTCGAGAGCAAGGACGCCGCGGTCCGGGCGCTGCTCGCGAAGTGAACCACCGCGACATCAAGCCGGAGAACGTCATCATGAAACGCCACCTCATCTCGCTCGCCATCCTCTGCGGCCTCGCCGTGCCCCCGGCTGCCGCACTCGCACAGCCCGTCGATGCCGCGCCGCCTGCGCTCGTCGTCGATGCCGGCCCCGGCGTCGTGGCTGTCACCGATGCGCCACCGGCCGCCACGACCGCGCTGCCGAATCCAGTCGACGACCCCGGCGCCGCGATCGACTCGCTGCGCGCCGCGCGGAAGCTGGGGTGGGCGGCAGCGATCCTCGCCTGCATCGTGATGCTCGCCGCGGGCCTCGCGCGCGCTGCCGACAAGTGGTCGACGCTGCCCGGGCTGTCGTGGTTCGC
>CAZFPB010000012.1:0-37067 GCA_964520985.1 uncultured Pseudobdellovibrionaceae bacterium | reverse complement strand
CTCCCCCGCTAAACCCGGCGCTCATCCCAGCATTCAGGCTCGGAGTCGAGTACGCCGCTCGCATCGCTCGTGGCGGTGACTCGTGAGCGCCCCCGAGACCGTGGCCCTGCTGGGTGAGCACCAGCTTCACTCGAAATGGGTGCCCGCCGACGAGCACGACTGCCGGATTCTGTTCGAGCCGTGCGGATGCACCCAGTTGCTGATGATCTGCACCGCGGACGACTGCGACTGGACCGGCGCTCCCGATGGCACTCAGGGCGAGGCCCACCGCGCCCACGTCGCCGCTGTCCTCGACGCCCACTACGCAGACCGGGAGCGGGCGGCAGCGGAGAAGGCGTGGGACGAGGGCTACGACGCTCGTGGGGTGGACATCTCAAACGAGGGTCTGACGGAACGCCTGCTGACGCCGAACCCCTACCGCCGCACCGACAAGGAGGCCGACCGATGATCCGAACTTTCCAGCACTGGTGGAAACAGAACTGCCCTCACTTCTGGCGCACGGGCGCCTGGTCTTCCGATGGCCGCTGCTACCCCTGTCGATTTAGGAAGGCTGACCAATGAGCGCCGATTCTCAACCGTGCCTTGGCCCCGAGGTGAACTTCGCCTGCATTGAGAACCACCGTGGCGGATGGGCCTGCACGGGGACCTGCTCCTCGGAATGCCCATGCCACCCCACGCCAGCCCCCGCGCCAGTGAGCGCCGAGTTCCGACTGAGCGACGAGCAGGTGGCTGACCTGGCGTGGTTGATCCAGTACGTGAGCGTCCCGGAGCACCATCGCCTACTGGACGCCGAGATCAGCCTGGAGGCTAGGCAGTTGGCGTCCCGCATCGCTGGTTCGGCCATCTTGGAATCCATCGTGGCGTCCGAGCGCGAGGCTGCTGCACCGGAGGCTCTCTGGCGGCGCTTGCGTCAAGCCGAGACCGACGCCGCGAACCTGCTGAAGGACAAGGCGACGCTCTCCGGCGTGGTGACCGAGCAACGCCTTCGTGCTGAGCGCGCCGAGGCTACCGAACGCGCCCTGGTGGCCGAGTTGTTGGGGATTCTGGACGCAGGCACCCATGACACAAAGTTGGTCACCCTCGATCGCCTCCGCGCTGCTCTCACCCGCCCGGACACCTGCGACCACGAGTTTGAGGCCCGCTCCACGATGGGCGACCCCTACGAGTCCTGCGACAAGTGCGGCACCATCCGCGACCTGCCGCTACCCGGAGCGACCCCATGAGCACCGACTACCGCCTCGACAACCCCGAACTACTCGGCCAGTTGCGCGACAACACCCCGGCCGAGATTGCTGCCGCCACACGGGTCATCCGCGCACAGGCTGCCGACGACGCTGACCTCGGGTACCTACTCGGGGTTCTTGGGTTGGGAGGTGCGGCATGAAGTTCGCATATGCAGACCCGCCCTACTTCGGCTGCGGAGCAAGCCACTACGGCAAGCACCACCCCGAAGCCGCAGTATGGGACGAAAAGCAGACCCATTTGGATCTGATCGCCCGCCTTTGCGACGAGTACCCCGATGGCTGGGCACTCTCGCTGAACCCAGCACACCTGTCATGGCAGCTGCCAGCCTGTCCCGTAGATGTCCGCGTGGGCGCATGGACGAAGACCTGGCACCAAATCCGCCCAACCACCACCCAGTTCGCCTGGGAGCCAGTCATCTTCCGCGGCGGCCGCAAGAACCCCAAGCGGTCCCCAATGGTCCGCGACTGGCTCAGCTGCGCCGCTACCCAACGCCGCGGACTGAAAGGGGCCAAGCCCGACCAGTTCAACCGCTGGATCCTGGACCTACTCGCCTTCGACGCCGAGCAGGACACGATCGACGACCTTTTTCCTGGCACCGGAGGAATGGCGCAGACCCTGGAATCGGCGCCATTCAACTTCGGAGGTGCCGCATGAGCACGAATCCACGCCCCGGCCTCAAGACCTGCGCCGAGTACTGGGCCTCGCGCAACGGCGAACGGGCAGAAGACCTCGCCTGGATGGCAGCAACCGGCGAGCACGCAGTCGGAGCAGCACAACGACTCGGCATCAGCTACGGCGCGCTCGAGAAGTGGGCAAAGAACAACACGCCCGAGCTCTGGACCGTCCTGCTCGCCCGCAACCCCCGCGACCCACACGTCCGATCCGCCAACCAGAACCAATGGACCAAGGAGGCATCGTGAGCGGCATCCAGACGGCCGAGCAGAGGATCGCCGAACTCCTCAAGCTCCGCGACCGCATCGACGCCGAGCTTGGGCGACTCATGCCCCACAATGCGCCCGTCCGCCGCAGCCGCAAGGTGCTCCCTCAATGCGGCACCGAATCGGGCTACCAGCGACACCGCTACCTCGGCGAAACCTGCGACGAATGCCGGCAAGCACACGCCAGCCACGAACGCGCCGCCTCGATTCTGCGCCGAGCCAGAAGGGACGTCGCATGACTCGCTTCGGTTGGTGCTTCGGACCTGAAGGCAGTGTCGGCGACCACGACTCCTGCCCCTACGAACTCAGTCAACACGGCGTCATCGTTCGCTGCGGTTGCCCATGCCATAAGAAGGAGGACTAGTGCCAAAGGGTCAGCCTGGATCCGCCAAGTGGTTCTCGGTCCTTTCGAATCTGATGGGGCCGGACAGCCACGACGTCGGGTTTCATCATCTAGACGGGCAGGCGGTCGCGATCTACTTCTTCTCAGTCGGATACGTCTGCAAGCAGGGGATCAGTCATGTCCCACGAGCCATCCCCCGACTGGCTGTAGGTAGTCGCGGACTCAAGAAGTCCGTTGCGCAGCTAGTCGAGCTTGGCTTCTTCATTGAGAACGTCGACCATCTCGGCTCCTATGGAATCGCCCACGAAGGCGTTCTGTGGCGCCGCGGGAGGATCCCCGACGCTCGACCGTCCATTCCGAATGCACTAAGAGCCGCGGTCTATGAGCGAGACGGCTTCGCATGTGTCGAGTGCCAGGCGACTGAATGGCTGAGCCTCGACCACATCTTTCCTTACTCAAAGGGGGGCACTGACGAGGTTGACAACCTCCGCGTCCTCTGCCGTGTTTGCAACTCTCGGAAGGGGGCTCGCCTCGATGCCTCGTGACCACGCCCGCACCTACACCAAGGTCTGGGACAAGCCGGACTGGCGAAAGCTGGACCAGAGCGCACAACACATCTACTGGATGCTCCTGTCAAACAAGGACATCACCTACTGTGGACTGCTCGACTTCGTCCCCGGACGGTTCGTCGACCAGTGCGAAGGACTCACCGAAGCCAAGTTTAAGGCGTCAGTTCGAGTCCTCGAGCGAGCCCGGTACCTGGTTGTCGACCGCAAGACCCAGGAACTACTCGTTCGCAGCTTCATCCGTCACGACAAGATCCTCGCCCGACGCAACATCGGCCACGCCTGCGCCAGGGCGCTCGGAAAGGTCCACTCCCAGGGCATTCGAGACGCCGTCCTGCACGAACTTGCACGGCTTTGGAGCGAGGCCCCGGGCCTTGAGGGGTGGTCTGGATTCAAGGATTACGACCCCATTGCATTCGACATCGCATGCGCCATGGCATGCGACATGGAGACGGGACAAGACATTGCGTAACCGATGCGGCGTCGTAAGCGCCACTCCCCTTTTACCCTCTTTCAACCCCCGAAAAGCACGGGCGTCAGCCCGCATGCATCGTCACTTAGTTACCAGCGGCTCTACGTCGATGCATGGCCGTCGCTACGCTCCGGCTGTGGCGAGGTGGTTGTGATGGACGACCAGGAGATGCGAGCCATTGCGTTCCTCGCCATGCGGGTCCGAAAGGCGACTCACGGCGCCGGGCCCTGGGATGAGCCAGGCGTGATGACGAATCTGCGCAAGGTCCAGCAGCAGGGCCTCGCGCACACCATCGAGAACGTCATTCGCCACGCGGCCGACCCGAAGGTGAAAAGCCCTGGGGTCATCGCCAGCTCGTTCAAGCCGGCCAAACTACCTGAGCCTCAACCTCGCGGCTCGTTCCCTCCCAAGCGCAGTGAGGAGTGCTCTGAGCATGTCGGTGAGCTCCCTCCGCCGTTCTGCAAGATCCACGCAGTGGGCGAGGTGCGCGCTTGGCATGACCTCGAGGTGGACCCGGAGCCTCTGCCGGCGGCGGACCCATCCGCGGCCGCAGCAGCGATTCGTGACCAGATTAGGAAGGCGAAGGCATGAACGACCAGACCTGCAACTGCGGCAAACCAACCCGGAACGACGCCTACACGTGCGACGACTGCCTTTCTAAGCTGGCCCGCGCGCTAGGTGAAGTCCCTTGGCTTCTCGACCAACTCGAAGTGTCGATGACGAAGATTCGAGGCGTGGACTACACCGCTATGGGCGAGTCGAAGAGTGACCAGAACTACGCCAAGCGCGACGTCGATGACGATGGAGACAAAAAGGCCGACGCCGCAACTCGACTGCCCTATAACGACCGGGCATCAGATGCAGCTCGGAATCTGCGGCATGTGCTCACAACCTGGGCTCGGTTCTGCGAAGAGGATGGCGTTCGTCACCAATCACCAATGGATGGTCTTCCGGAGCCTGACGACGGCGACCAGGTCAGCACCCAGGCCCTCTCTCGCTGGCTTCTGTGGCGCGTTGACGGGCTCGGGCTGGTAGACCTTGGGTCTGAGGTTGTTTCGGACGTTACGCGGGCAGTGGGGCGCTGCCGAGGTGCCATCGACGGGCCTGTCGACAAGGTCTACGGCGGTCCCTGTGACTGCGGCCGCGACCTCTACGGGAAAGTGAACGCCGCCATCTTCGTGTGCCAAGGCTGCGGACGGGACTTCCCGGTCGAGCAAAGGCATGCCGAAATGTGGGCGGAGGCATTCGAGCGTCTGTTCACAGCAACCGAAGCATCGACCCTGCTTGGCCTCTACGGAAGTCCCACGCCGCGGAACACCATCGTCAAGTGGCACGAGCGTGGCCGCGTGCTTGCTCACGGAACCGACGAAGCCAACCATCCGCTGTACCGCCTCGACGAGCTTGCCGCCCTTGCGAACCACAAACGACCGGCCTAGACACGCCGTCAAGATTCTTGACATCAAGAATCTTTGTCACCTAGCCTGTGCTAAGTGGCTATCCGTGTCTCGGGTGGCCACTTGTCATTTCCGGGAGGCGTCATGGCCCTTCACGAGAATGACCGCTGCCCCCTCGATGGTTGGCGCCGGGACCAGTTCACCGAGTACGGCGTCACGTACAGCAAATGCCCCTTCTGTGGGCAGTGCGAAGAAACGCCATGCACGTAGATGCCTGCTGGTTCGGGATTGAGCTCGACTTTCGGGCCGACCTGACTGGCGTGAGTTTCTACTTGGGCATGAGCACCGTCGATGACGAGCCAGAACCCGATTCGCGCGGCGATGTCGTCGGCACGTTCATCGGATTCGCTCCCAGTGCGCAACCCGACTGGGAGAAGCCGCTCAACCGGTACGACGAGCCCAGCGAGGGCGACGAAGACACCTGAGTTTCCGCAGGCCGCAATAGGCCGCCTGCCGAGTTGAAGGGCGGCCAGAAATGGCTATTTCTCAGATCGCGAAGACCGCAGCGACAGACGTCACCAAGGGTCCGTCATGCACGGTCTGCCGCGCGCTAGACGAACTCCCCGATGATGACGCAGCCGGGTTGCTACAACTGCTCTCAGACCGCAGTCGGCGCTTCACCGAGATTGCCGACCTGGTCTACGCCGACGAAGACACGCCTGACTGGGTTCGCAAGATCCACCACAGCACATACGCCCGACACGCAAAGGGCCACTGCGCTGCGAAGGCGAAACTGCGATGAGCATCGCCGAGTTGTCCAAGCTCGCCAAGCACCGCGAAGTCAAGACGCTCATTATCGACATAGAACGTCTGCCTGGCCGCGCAGTTCACCAGCACCGTGGCCTGACGATCGCTGGTGACTTCTGGGACATGAACTCCTGGAAGCACACCATCGGCTACCGATTGCCTCCGGATTCGGTCATCGAATGGCCCTCGACGGTCTGCTTCGCCGCCCGCTGGTACGAGACCGGCAAGCGACACTTTCACGCCGCCTGGGAAGACGGTGGCGCCGATGCGATGTACGAAGCCGCTTTCAAGCTGTACGACGAGGCTGACATTGCCATCACGTACAACGGAATCGGGTTCGACAACCGCCATTTGACGTCAGGTTGGACCGAACGCGGCATGGGCCGGCCGTCCACCTGGCGCGACATCGACCTCCTGCGGGTTGCTCGACAGTCGCAAGGATGGGAATCGAAGACCCTCGACAGCGTGTGTAAGCGGCTCGGGATCGAAGCCAAGAATGACAAATACCAAGTCGACGTAGCGCGAGCTGCGATGGATGGGCACAAGCCCTCGCAACAGAAGCTCAAGCGGTACAACTCAAACGACACGGATATCACCGGCGCCGTCTATGAGCGCCTTCTGCCCTTCGTGAAGGGCCACCCGCACGTAGCCTCGTCCACCGGCCTCGAGCGCCCAACCTGCCCACGTTGCGGGAGTGTCGACGTCGCTCGCACGGGCACCTACACGCCAGGCGTCTTCAACTATCCCGAGTACCGCTGCAACGCCTGCACTGGACCCTTTCGCACGACCTACGAGTCTCGTGGCCCTTCGGTGCGTGCGCTGTGAACTGCTCGGTACCCGAATGCGACCAGGGTGCGATTGCGCGGACATGGTGCGGAAAGCACTATGCGCGATGGCGGAAGTACGGCGATCCATTGGGACTTGCTCCGCGGAAGCCGAAGCCCAAGACGGGAACCCTGAAGGTCTGCACTCGATGCGCCCGAGAGCAGGATCTCGGCGAGTATCCGAATGGCTGGAGCCCTTGTCGAGACTGCCGCAAAGCCATCCCATTCTCACAAGGCAAGTCCTGCACAACTTGCTCTGAGCCTCTTGTGAACTCCTCAAAGACCGGCTTCTGTCGGCCTTGCTTTGGCGCCAATCGCAGGGCTGGCGCCAAGAAGCGCCGGCTAACTGGCCGAGCCGATGGCTACGTTGTTCTCACTGGCTATTGGGATCACCCAAACGCGCGTCTCCGTGGTCACATCCTTGAGCATGTGAAGGTGATGGCCGACATGCTCGGCCGGGCGCTACTGCCCCACGAGAACGTGCACCACATCAATGGCGTCCGGGACGACAATCGCCCCGAGAATCTGGAGCTGTGGTCACACAGACAACCAAAGGGTCAGCGAATCCCAGACAAGGTGGCCTGGGCTAAGGAGATTCTTGCTCTCTATGAGCCTGAAGCCCTAGCCGTTCCCCAACTCCGATTCGTGGAAGACCTTCCCGCCTAACCCCACATTCAGCCCGGCCGCAGCGACCACAACCTTCAAGGACAAGCGCTGGCGAGCACGGGCAACCTTCACCGAGGAGGAGCACATGGATGCTGACCTCGAGACCTGCCGCTGCGGAGTTGAGCTCATCGTGACGCACGGTGCCATCACCAAATGCACGCATTGTGACGGGCCGTGTGCTGGTCGCAAGGACTGCGGGTTCTGTCTGCAACTCGGCAAGACCTGCACCGACTGCGGTACCGAGCACGCTGACTTCATTGCGCGGCGCAAGTGCGAACAGAGGCACCCGCAATGATCGGCGAGAACGGTACGCCCGAGACTCCCGACTGGAAACCCTGTGTCGGCAACACGTGCGCTGGCTGCAACCTCGCCGCGAACACGTGCCGATGCCTGACCATCGCGGACGACAAGCCCTGCTGCAACTCGTGCACACACCAGGTTGCAACGGGGCCAAGCGTTCCCTACTACGGGGACTGAGTCCGGTGGCTAGTCGGGGCCGCAGTACTGCGCAGCGCGACCGAGATCGCCAGACCATCGCTCGCACCAAGCCAGCTTGCTATCTGTGTGGTGAGCCCATCGACTACAGCCTGAAGTTCCCAGACCCTTGGTGCTTCACTGTGGACCATGTCATCCCGCTCGAAGCTGGCGGGGTCGACGACCTGAGCAACAAGGCAGCCGCCCACTGGACGCACAACAGGGCCAAGGGTTACCGAACTGACGGCGGCCCCGTCATCAGGCGTTCAGGGAGCCTCTCAAGGCCCTCATAGACACACCCAGGGACCCACCCCTCCCCACCCCCGCCAGCCGCTGTTCTCGGCATAGGCGGCTTTCACACACAGAGCCCGTGACCACACCCGGGGAGGTTGGCCTATGCCGCGAAACCCGAACGTTCCTTGCTCACAATGCGGCAAGCTCTGTTGGCCCAGTAAGCGGTCTGGCGACTCGAACTACACACCGCCCACTCTGCATCTGTGCAACCCGTGTCGGCGTGAACGCACGACCTACCGCCCGAAGAACAAGCGCATTCTTGGGATTGTCGAGACCTGGGAGTGTCGTGGGTGCGGGGCCGAGTGCAGTCGCCCAAGCACAAAGGGCCAGCGACCGAAATGGTGTGAAGAGTGTCGGCGCCTCAAACTCGCCAGTGGGCACTGGATTTCAGTTCAAACCCGCTTGGCGATCTACGAGTCCGACGAATGGACGTGCTGGCTTTGCGAGGAGTCGGTCGACCGGGCGCTGATTGGGACTCGGTCCCCCTGGCGGCCCTCACTTGACCATGTGATTCCCAAGTCGCGCGGCGGCAGTCACAATCCAGCGAACCTGCGGCTCGCCCATGTTTGGTGCAACTCGGTGCGCAGCGACGGCCGCGCCTACAAGCCGGAGGACTTCCGTGGCAGAACAGCTTGAACGGGTCGCCGAGGTTGCCCAGACGGACGACCACCTCGCGACGCTGGTTGCTCTCAGAAACACCCTCGCCCGAGCCATTGACGCTTGTGACTCACTGCGCGACCTTGCATCACTCTCGGCTCGACTGACTGACGTACTCAACCAAATCACAGCGATCAGGCCGCCCGAACAGGTGGAGGGTGACGAGATTGACGAAATCACCGCCCGTCGCGCTTCTCGAGGGGCAAGCGCCTCCGCGAGTTAGTCACTTTCCGACCCGAACCGCAGGCAACGACTGGGACATCGTCGCAAAGCTCTCGGCCAAGTTCGGCGTAACCCTGGATGACTGGCAAGAGGTTGTCTTGCAGGCCGCAATGGGAGTCCGTTCTGACGGCCGGTGGGCTGCGCCCCAAGTCGCAGTTTCAGCACCGAGACAAAATGGCAAGTCTCAGATCATCGTGGCTCGCGCCCTGGCCGGAATACTCGCTTTCGATGAACGTCTGATTGTTGTGTCTGCACACCAACAAGACACCGCGCGCGAAGTCTTCACAAAGCTTGTCGACATCATTGAGGCCAATCCAGACCTGGAGTCACGGGTCGCGGACAAGGGCATTATGCGCGCCCTCAATCGCGAATCCATTCGCTTCAAGACCGGCCAGGTAATCAGATTCAAGGCGCGGTCCACAGGCGGCGGACGCGGCTTCTCCTGCGACTGCTTACTGCTCGATGAGGCCCAGATCCTCGGAGCCCCAGCGTGGGCTGCAATCCGGCCGACAATGTCAGCTCGACCCAATCCTCAGGTTTGGCTGTTAGGGACACCCCCTACGCCAGCCGACGATGGTGAGGTCTTCGGCAGATTCCGAACAGCCGGCATTGAGGCGAAGCAGAACAGGCTCGCATATCTCGAGTGGTCGGCCGAGCCCGACGATAGCTTGGACGATATTGAGGTTTGGGCCAAGGCGAACCCCTCGTTCGGAACACGCATTTCCGAAGAGGCCATCTCTGACGAGCGAGCCACGATGTCAGATGCACAGTTCGCACTTGAGCGTCTGGGCATGTGGGACGAGGCTCGAGGACGCACGGTCATAGATCTTGACTCTTGGGCAGAGATTGGCGACGTCCAATCCTTTGCCGCTAACCGGTTCGCCCTAGCGGTGGATGTTGCTCCGGATATGGCGATGGCCTCGGTTGCTCTTGCGGGGCAGCGCGAGGACGGACTTTGGCATGTTGAACTGGATGAGCAGCGACCCGGCATCGCTTGGCTTGTCCCATATCTGGTCCGCCTGGTCGGTGCGAACCCGCAGATTCGTGCGGTTGTGGTCGACTCAGCTTCGCCGGCTGCGGCAATCATCGACGACCTAGCCAAGGCTCGAATCAAGGTGACGACCTCGACCGCTAGGGACATGGCAGCCGCGTGCGGGCAGTTCTATTCGGGCGTCTATGAATCTTGGCTTCGTCACACCAATCAGCCGCAGGTCAACGTGGCTCTGTCGGTTGCTCGGCGCCGTCCTTTGGGTGACGCGTGGGCTTGGAACCGCAAGAACGCGACCAGCGACATCACACCCCTTGTGGCCTGCACTCTCGCCCTTTGGGGTGCTCAATCTTCGACTGTCACCCGTCCGGGCCGGTCATCTAACTCCAGATCGGTGGTGGTCCTGTAATGACGGTCTCCCGCCTGGAGCTCTCATACCTTTCGGACGACGAGAAGACCTACGTCGAGCTGATGCTGCAGACTCTCCAGGTTCGCAATGTCGCCAACCGCGAGGCGGAGCAGCGGTACGAGGGTCGTTGGCCGACCACCCAGTTCGGCATCAGCATCCCGCCGTCGATGCAGTCTTTGCAGACTGTCGCCGGGTGGCCCGGAACTGTTGTCGATGTTCTTGAGGAGCGCCTGGACTGGCTTGGTTGGACCACTGAGGGTGACGACTACGGACTTTCCGACGTCTACTCGGCGAACACCCTTGATGTCGAGTCCGGGATGGCCCACCTTGATTCGCTGATTTTCGGAACGTCGTTCGTTTCGGTCGGCACCGGCCTGGATGGCGAGCCAGACCAGTTGGTGACCCCCCATTCTCCGCAGTCGATGACCGCGTTGTGGGACCGCCGCCGGCGCCGCATCGCCGCAGCCTTGGCAGTAGTCGTCGGCGAGGACGGTCAGGAAACTGACGTAACCCTGTATCTCCCGAACGAGACGATTTCCGCGACTCGACAGAACGGCTTGGGTCGGTGGTCGGTCATCAGTCGCGACCAGCACAACCTGGACCGAGTGCTTGTGGCGATGATGCCGAACCGGATTCGTGGCTCCCGCGAAACTGGCCGAAGTGAGATCACCCGCGCGGTGCGTTACTACTCCGACGCAGCGATGCGGACCATGCTGGGCCTTGAGGTCAATCGAGAGTTCTACAACAGCCCGCAGAGGGTTGTTCTGGGTGCTGACGAGACGATGTTCAAGAACCCGGATGGGTCGACCGTTTCACCGTGGTCCGCGATTCAGGGCCGGGTTTGGGCTGTCCCGAATGATGAGGACGGCAAGGCGCCTTCGGTACAGCAGTTCTCCCCCGCGTCACCGGCGCCCTATCTGGACCAGATCAAGGGATACGCCCAACTCTTGGCAGCCGAGGCGGGTATCCCCTCGGCCTACCTGGGCTTTATGACTGACAACCCGGCGTCTGCTGACGCGATTCGAGCTGGCGAAGCCCGTCTGGTCAAGCGTGCCGAGCGCAGGCAGACCGTGTTTTCCCGTTCGTGGGCCGAGGTGGGGCGCCTGGTCCTCCTCACCCGCGACGGCGAGGTTCCTCCGGACTTCGACTCGAGCATTTCTTCGCGTTGGCGTGACGCCGCGACCCCGACCCGCTCTGCCGCTGCTGACGAAACAACCAAGTATGTCGGAGCGGGGATTCTCCCCGACGACTCAACCGTGACTTACGACCGGATGGGCTTGTCACCTGCGGAGCAGCAACAGTTGGCGGCGGACAAGCGGCGCGCCCGCGGAACTCAGGTTCTTCAGCAGCTCCGTGAGCGAGTAACGCCTAATGCCGACGACAGCCCAGCTCCGTAGGGACGTCGCAACCCTGGCTCGTGAGGCCAGCCGCGACCTGGGCCGACTTTGGACTGGTGCCGACACTGCTGCCGCACTTGAGGCCGCACTGCGCGACCTGCTCCCCGACCTCGTAGATGCATACGGCTCGGCTGCAGCGACTGTGACGGCCGACTGGTACGACGAGTTGCGCGAACAGGCCGAGGTTCGGCGAAGGTTCCGCGCAATCCCGGCCGACATTGCGAATACGGGAACGGATGCCCTGGTCGGGTGGGCGCTGAGTGAAGCGAAGGACCTTCCGTCCTTCCAAACCTTGATCCTGGGCGGCACCCAGCGACGTATCGCCAACTTCTCACGGCTGACCGTGACCAGGTCGTCGGTAGAGGACCCTTCGGCCCGCGGCTGGATGCGCGTCGGCGACGGCAACTCGTGCGGGTTCTGCTCGATGCTCCTGAGTCGCGGAGCCGTTTACAGCGAAGCGTCCGCCGACTTTGCAGCACACGATCACTGCGGTTGCGCCGCAGCGCCCGCCTTCTAGGCGGCCCCTATTCCACCTCGCCCGCAACGGGAGGGGCCTACCCGCAACGGGAGTAGCAATGACAGAGCAGGTTGACACCAGCGCGCCCGAAACGGACGCCGTCGTAGCCGAGAACGTGGACACCGAGCCCACCACCAAGCCGACCGAAACGGTTGACTTCTGGAAGGCCAAGGCCCGCGAGCAGGAGAAGCGCGCCAAGGACAATGCTGCAGCCGCCAAGCGGCTCAGTGAGATCGAAGACGCGCAGAAGACCGAAACGCAGAAGCTCAATGAACAGTTCGAGGCCGCCCGCGCGGAGGCCGACGAAGCACGAACTGAACTGCTGCGATATCGGATCGCCTCCACGCACGGCATCAACGACGCCGACGACATCGCCCTGTTCCTGACCGGTAGCGACGAAGACACCTTGACCCGCCAAGCCGAACGCCTGGCCGCGCGCAACGAGGAGTCCAACCGCCCCAGGTCTCCCCGCCCGGACCCGTCACAGGGCGCGTCTGGCAGTCCCGCGAAGGGAACCCCGGCCGACTCGTTCGCCGAGTTCTTCCGCGCCAACACCTGAAAGAGGTAGTCCCCAATGGTCGACATCAGTCGTTCCACCACGAACGTTCCGTCCCTCCTGCCCACCGATGTGTCGCAGGACATCCAGTCGAAGATGCTCGAGGCCAGCGTTATCCAGCGCCTCGGTCGTCGGGTCTCCGTCCCCGGTTCCGGCCTGACCATCCCGGTCATCTCCGGTGAGCCGACCGCAGCGTGGACCGCTGAGACCGCCCGCAAGCCGGTCTCGACGCACACGCTGAACAAGCTCGTCCTGACCCCGAAGAAGCTCGCGGTCATCGAGCCGTTCTCTGACGAGTTCCGTCGCGACCTGCCGGGCCTGTACGCCGAGCTCGTCCGTCGCCTGCCGGCTTCGCTGGCTCTGGCGTTCGACAAGGACGCCATCTCCGGCGACCGCAGCCAGATCGGCTCGCTGTACTCGGAGGCGGCCGCTGCGGCGACCAACGCGGACCTTCAGACCCTCGACGCCACCGACACCTACGGTGACGTCCTGGCGAGCATCACGAAGGTTGCGACCAACGGCTACGACGCCACCGGCATCGCAGTCTCCCCGGCCGGCGAGGCGCTTCTCATGGGTGCCACGACCACCGCCGGTTCGCCGCTGTTCCTCCCGTCCGCCCAGAACTCCTCGGGCGTCGGTTCGGTCTTCGGGCGCCCGGTTTACCGGAGCCGGAACGTTGCGTTCGCTGCGGTTGACGCGGACATCGACGCCGATGGCTCCGGTGGTGGCACGACCGAGGTCGACACCCTGTACGGCATCACCGGTCAGTGGGACCAGGCCATCTGGGGCACCGTCGAGGGCGTCAAGATCAGCATCTCCGACCAGGCCGTCCTGTACGTGGACGGTGGCGCGAACGACATCCACCTGTGGCAGCAGAACATGTTCGCCGTCCGGGCGGAGATCGAGATCGGCTTCGTTGTGGCCGACCCGAAGGCGTTCGTGTTCCTGACCGACGCGCCTGCCGCGACGGACTGATCCGGTAACTAGGCAAGGGGTGGCTCGTGGCTGAAATCATCGAGGTCTCAGACCTCCCATCGGCTCTGCAGGATGCGGAGCTGGTGGATCTGATGGTTGACGGCGCTAACGCGTCGGCGTCACGGGTCGCCCCCTGCCTTGCCGGTACCGACGACGATGCGCCAACTGCGGATCAGGTCGCCGAGGCGAAACTGGTCCTCGTTGGCGCCGTTAAGCGTTGGTCGGAGGCTGGCTCGGGCGCATTCCAGCAGCAGGCCGCCGGCCCCTTCTCGGTGTCGTCCGACACTCGGCAGCGGTCTGGTTTCAACCTGTGGCCTTCTGAGATTGAGCGACTGCAGGAACTCTGCGCGTCTGGATTCACTGGCGGGGCGTTCGAGATTGACACCATGCCAGCAAATGCGAACGTTCCTGGCGGTATTTACGGCGAGGACTACTGGTGGGACACGCCTAGCACCTGGTCCACGGAGTTCTGATGCTCCCGACCCCGCACGTGCTGCAGGTAAAGCGTCGGGTGGTAAGTCCCACGAAGGACGCCCGGGGCAACTACCCGGTCTCATTCCCGACGAGCATCGACTGGCCCGTCAGTGGCATCGCGCCCGGCGCGAACGTTGAGCCAGGTCTGCCCAACCGCGACCTGTCCCTCATCCTGTGGACGGTCTACGCGCCGGTCCACGACAACCAGCCCACCGAACTCGACCGGGTGGTCCTGAACGGTGTCGAGTACGCCGTCGAGGGTCGCCCAGCCGACTGGAGTAACGGGCCCTGGTTGCACCCCAATGCTGGCGTTGTAGTCGAACTCAAGCGAGCGGAGGGCTGACATGGGCCGCCGCGCGAAGCTGAAGTTCAACCCTGCTGCGTTCGACGAGATCCTCGGTGGCAGCGAGGCCCTGGAGATGGTCCGCTCCAAGGGCGAGGCGATCGCCGAGGCTTGCAACTCCGATTCCTCCTGGGGCGGCTACTTCTCCGCAGCCACCACGGATGGTGACCGCGCTCGAGCCCGGGTCTGGTCGGCTGACAATCGCAACGACGAGGCCCGCGACCAGCGGCTCGTTCGCAACCTGGACGCCGGCGCATGATCGCCCCACCGGACATCGAGGTCGGTGTCATCGCGGTCCTGACTGCTGGGATGCCGTCCGCGAGCGTTGCGGACAGCGTCCCGAACCCGCGGCCGTCCGGGACCTACGTCCGGGTCACGGCGACCGGCGGACAGTCACGGAACCTGATTCAGGCAGACCCCCGCGTGCTCGTCGAGTGCTGGGCCGAGGACAAGCAGGCTGCGTTCGACGCCGCTCAGCTTGCCTGGGCTCGCCTGTGGGCTGCACAGGACTCGTTCCTGACCCCTCAGGTGTACGCGACCCGTATCGAGTCCACCACGCCGGTCAACTTCCCAGACCCGGACACCGACTCGCCCCGCTACCAGTTCATCTCCACCATCACTGCTTCTCTGACGGAGGTCAGCGCATGAAGGTTCAGCACCCGGACTTCCCGAACATCACCCGCGACGTCGCAGACGCCGACTCCTGGCTCGCGCAGGGATGGCTCGAGGCTGAGGTCCTCAAGCCGTGCCCAACCTGTGGAGCGGTGCGCGACGAACCCTGCGTCACCGCTTCTGGCGCCGAGACCGAACGGCACGCGAAGCGCGACTAGTACCACCACATGCCTCCGCTGCGGCGACCGCTGCGGGATCAGGACCCAGCAACCTGATGAAAGGCAACTTCCATGGCACAGACAGCCAGCAACGTCGCCGCGGCCTCTCCGGTTGCAACTGGCGGCGTGCTTATCGCACCGCTCGGCAGCACGCTCCCGACGAACGCGACCTCGTCCCTTGACGCTGCGTTCATTCCGCTCGGCTACGTCAGCGAGGACGGTATCGGTGACGGCAGCGATGCAGCGTCCATCGAGGACGTCTTCGCGTGGGGCGGGGACCAGGTCGCGACTCTCCAGTCGACTGGTTCCATCCAGCGGTACACCGCAAAGCTCATCGAACTGTTCAACGAGGATGTCGCGAACTTCCTCTACGGGGATGCCAACGTCACCCCGACTGCCGCAACCGTCTCGGTCGGCGAGAAGCTCGCCATCCTCGACAAGGGCGAGGAGATCCCGCCCTGCGTGGTCGTCTTCGACATGAAGTACCAGGGCAAGCGGAAGCGGATCGTGTGCGCGAATGCGCAGGCGCAGATCACCGCGCAGGACCCCCATGTCCACACCGCTATCTCTGGCACCGAGATCACCGTCACGTGCCTCAAGGACGACGCAGGCGTCCGTCAGTACATCTATCTGCAGAACGACGTCCTCGCGGACGCGTAAGTAGTCCACCGGGGCGGAGTTCCTTCGCTGGGTCCGCTCCGCCCCGGTGCTTCACCCAGGACCCACGACTAGAGAGGCCCAGCGATGTTCGTTGTACCTGAAGCCGGCGGCAGAAAGCCTGAGAACCGGTTCGAGTTCCAGATCGGCAAGAAGAAGGCCAGCGTCCCGAAACTCGGATTTATCGGTGGCGAGGCGCGGCATCTGCTCGACCAGGGCCGCGAGTATGAAGGATCGCTTGCTGCTTTTGACGATGACGAGGCCCGGGAGTTCTACCGCGGGCTCTCCCGTGACCAGATGCAGGCGTTCGACGAGGCGTGGATCGCTGCTTCCAAGGTGTCGCCGGGGGAATCGCAGGGCTCTGCCGACTCCTTCGAGAGCACGGCCGAGCGGTAACCCGAGACCTCCTCTGCGCGGGCCTGCATCTACGGGACCTAGGGACCGAGCGTTTGACGTGGGACGAGTTGGCGGCTTTCGTCCGCTATCCGCCCGCCGACTCGGCTCTACTGCGCGAGATTGACCCAGACGCCTGGATAACTCCCGAGGTTCAGATGCTTCGCGAGGTCCACCACGCGGTGGACGTCCTCTCCTGGATGAAGACCGAAGGCGCCACCAAGAAGCCACCTCACGGATACCCGGATCGGCTGCCATTGACGGCTGCCGAGGTTCAAGCGTTCAAAGACGCTCAACCGGAGACTCCCGATGCTGTTCCGCTCGATGACCTCAACGACTGGCTCGGTTGGCCAGCACGACCCACCAAGGAGGCGTGATGGCTGGCGGCGTTGAACTTGCAACCGCGTACATCACAGTCCTGCCCGATGGGTCCAAGATCGCACCCGAGTTGCGCAAGCAGTTCGGGAAAGCAGACGGGGATGCTGAGCGGGCCGGCAAGTCGTCCGGCAGAAAGTTCAGCGGGGGCTTCAGCGGCGGGTTGAAGCTTCTCGGTGGGGCAGCTATCGGCAGCGCCGCAGTGTCCTTCCTCAAGGGTGGTATTGAGTCGGCAACGTCCTTCCAGGACGAAATGGGCGCTCTGAATGTCATCATTGGGAAGCGCGGAACTGAGGCTGTCGAGAAGTTCGCGGATTCGTCCGCCAAGGCTTTTGGAATCAGCAAGGTCGATGCGCTGGAGGCCGCTCACACCTTCTCGACGTTCGGCAAGTCTGCCGGTCTCTCGGGAGTGGAACTTGCCAACTTCTCCACAGAGTTCGCTGGTCTTGCTGGGGACCTGGCTTCGTTCAATGGCGGGTCCACTGATGATGCGATTCAGGCGATCGGTGCTGCCCTGCGCGGCGAAGCGGAGCCGATCCGTCGATACGGCGTTTTGCTTGATGATGCAACCCTGCGCAACGAGGCCCTGCGACTTGGCCTCATTAAGACAACCAAGACCGCACTCACGCCCCAGCAGAAGGTTCTCGCCGCGCAGGCTGCTATCTACAAGCAGACCAAGGACGCTCAGGGCGACAGTGCTCGCACCGCGGACTCGGCAGCCAACTCCCAGAAGCGGCTCACAGCACAGCTAAAGGACCTTCGGCTCGAGGCCGGTACTAAACTGCTGCCTGTCGCCACCAAGGTAGTTGCCAAGACCTCTGAGTTGGTTGATGGATTTCAGGCCGGAACGGGCGCCGGAGGTGACATCCGGGATGTCCTTGAAGATGTTGTAGACGTCGGCAAGGGCGTACTCGACTTCTTCAACAGCATTCCCGGCCCGGTTAAGAAGTTTGCCGTTCAGGGTCTGCTGGCCTATGCGGCGTTGCGCAAGATTCAGAGCATCACCGGCCCTGTAGTCAACGGCTTCTCGAGAATGACTACAGGAATCCAGACCACAACTACTGGATTCCGAAACGCTGAGACGCGGCTTGCAACTACCGCCAAACTTTCCCAGCAGGTCGGTGGCGCAATGCGTCAGGCTGCCGGCGTTGGCGGTGCCCTGCTCCTGGCGAACGGCCTGTCTAAGGTCGAGACCTCGGCAGGCAAGGCCCAGGTCGTTCTGGGCTCCGCAGCGGCGGGCTTTGCGACCGGCGGCCCGATCGGCGCCGCAGTCGGCTCTCTCGCCGGCGGCATCGGACTCCTCGCCCGCGACCTGACCCGAACACACGACAATGTCAAGGTTGGCATCGGAGACTGGTCTCAGTACTCAGAGACCCTCGACGGAGTCACTGCTGCGGTAACTGGCACATCGAAGGCATTCATCTTCCAGCAGCTCCAGCAGGCGGGGGTGCTCAACAAGACCAAGGCCCTTGGCATTTCGGACCGCCAAGTCATCAACGGCATTGCTAACGGCGGAAAGGCTCGCGCACGGCTTGTCTCTCAACTGCAGAAGCAGAGGGACGCGCTCGACGCCAACGAGAAGGCATACGCTGACGAGATCATCAGTAGCGAGGGCGCAAACGCTTCCTCCTATGCGAAAGTCGCGGCCTACGCGGCCGAGAATGACGCGCGCCGCGCGAACATCCAGGCTGTCTTCGACGCCATCGGAGCTTCCGAGAAGGAGATCGCTGAGAAGAAGCGCGGCATTCTTGCCACCCAGAAGCTCACCACGGTCTACAAGGGACTGCCCAAGCAGGCCATCACCGAGATTCGCCAAAAGGGTGGCGACCTCACTCGCAGCCAGATCGTCGACCTGACCCGCAAGTACGACAATATCGACGACCGTGACGTAAAGACGTTGCTTTCGGTCAACAACCTTCCTAATACCGTCGCGGACATCCGCAAGGTGAAGGCCGAGGCGGATAAGGCCGCGGTACCGCGAACCCTGAACTTTAAGGTGAACGCGCAGGGCTATATCCAGGGCGGGCTCCTCACCACGTTGCTTGGCCGCGAGCACGGTGGCCCTGTATCCGCCGGCCAGCCGTACATCGTGGGCGAACGGCGACCAGAGCTGTTCATTCCCAACCAGTCAGGTCGCATCGTCCCCAAAGTGCCTGCCTCCAGCACGGCCACGGCCGGTCCGATCTCGCTCGCTGGTCAGCGCGTGACCTTGTCCCTGTTCGGACGACAAGTCGAGGGCATTTTTGAGGAAGTTGCCGACGCCCGGATTGACTCCGCGGCGGCCATGCAAGGTGAGATGGATAGGGCGCTCTGATGACGACGACCAGGCTCAATGTCGGCGTCACATCGGTGCAGTCCGCTAAGCCTGACTACCGGTACGGCTCGGAGATGCAGCAGGTACCCATCAAGGCGTCTGCTGCGACTCCGCTGCTGAACATCGCCGGGTTGGCGACGATCCCGAAGAACGCTGTCATCACGTCCGCGAAGGTGTGGATCAACCAGTACGACGGCCCATGGTCGGGTTCGAACACCCTGACGTTGATGCGGCACCTGTCTGCCTACACCTGGCAGGTCACCTGGAACACGCGTCCGGCGGCAACGACTTCGGCGTCTCAGACCAAGTCGGGGTCGGCCGCTGGGACGTGGTGGTCCATTGACATCACGCCGGACGTTCAGGCGATTGTCAGCGGCACGCGGAAGAACTACGGCTGGCGCCTGGCTACCTCCTCGGCGACCCTGCACAAGATGCGCACCCATCGTGCGGCTGCGTCTCAGCCGTACATGGAGGTCGTGTACCAGGTCCCCTCGAAGGTTCCTTCGAACCTGGCCCCCCAGGGCGGTGCGGTCTCCATTGCCGACCCGGTTCTCACGTTCACCACGGGTGACGACACGGTCGCTATCCAGGTGCAGGTCGACCCGGATTCCGATGCGGTCTCCCCAGCGTTCGACTCCGGCGAAGTAGCTGCAACAGCCGGTGTCCTCGACTTGGCCGACACCGCTTACGCGGGGCTGGCTGACGGCGACACCACCGCTTGGCGAGCTCGGGCGAAGTCGGCGTCCGGCTGGTCTGCCTGGTCGCAGTGGGTCGAGTTCTCTCGCGCCGACCTCGAAACGGCTGCGCTAACCTCTCCCACCACCACGCCCTCCGATGGGACTCCACCGTTCGAGTGGACGTTCACCGGCACCCAGACCGCATGGGAAGCCGACCTGCTCGACGCTGCCGGCAAGCGCCTAGACGGCTCCGGGCTCGTGTCCGGCGCTGACACCGCCTGGACCCCGACGAAGGGCCTCACGGCTACCGGACAGTCCGGCACGGCCCGCATCCGTCTGTACGACGATGTGACACGCGTGGCAACCCCCGGGCACCCGAACTACGCCGAGGACACGGTCGACTTCACGGTCGACTTCGATGCAACGGTCGACCCGCTCGACACGCTGGTTGCGTCCCAGACCCGGTCGCTGCCCGCGGTCTACCTGACTGGCACCCGCGCCGATGGCGTACCGGATGAGGTCGCCGTCTTCCGCGACGGTGTCCAAGTGGCACGGATGCCGGGAACCGATGCGTTTGACGGCACCGACTTTGCGTGGACCGACTGGACCGCGCCGATGAACCGTGAGTACACCTACCGGGTCGCCCCTATCGTGAACAACGCCGTCGCTGCGGGCGGACCCACTGTCGACGTCACGCCGGTCTGCGACGGCCTGTGGCTGGTCGACCCGGACTCAGACACCGCAGCCCCCCTCTGGGGCTTGGACGAGGGCACCTGGGGCGCTGAGGACATCGCTACGGTCCACCAGCCCATCGGGGAAGACGTATCGCCCGTGCGGCGGAGGCTCCGCCGTGGCGTGCTGACGGGAACCATCAGCGGCTCGGTTCTCGACGCCCTGACCTTCCCGGCCGACGACACCCTGGAGGCCTTCGAGACCTTCAGCGAGGCCGACGCCGGCACGGTGTACCAGCTCATCGGTGGGCACCTGAATCGCTCGGTCATCGTCGGCGACATTCTGGTCACGCCGACTCCGGTTACCGATGCGGTGAAGACGGTCGCCAGGGTGCAGTTCAACTTCTGGAGTGTCTGATGCAGCCGCTCGGCTCGCACGAACTGCTCGCCGCGTACCACGAGCGCATCACCGGTAGCCACGACTACGACATCTTCGTCGACGTGCTCACGATGAACGAGCGGCCGCTGTCGCCGGCAGCCCTCGTCGATGGGCAGATCAACATTCAGCGCGACACTGGAGTCCGGCGGACAGGGACCCTGACACTGCTCGACCCAGACTCAGGGCTGAACCTCGACACCGCGTCACCGTCCAAGGGCGCATTGTTCGCGAACCGCCTGGTTCGTGTTCGGCACGTGGTCGATGTCCCGGGTTACGGAAACGTGATTGCCACCCCGTTCATTGGTCCCATCTCTAAGCTGAACCGCAACGGCGCAACGATCGACATCGAGGTGCAGGACAAGACGGCTCTGGCAATCCTCGGATGTCCGCCCATCACCGTCACCAAGGGCACGAACGCAGTCTCGGCCATCGTGAAGATCATGCGGGAGCGAACTGGAGAGTTCAGGTTCCGCGTCCCGGTCGGCACCCGTCAGCGTCTCGCTCGGAACTACTCGACCGGTTGGCCGGACGAGTCCTCGCCGTGGGCGGTTTGTGGTCGTATTGCTCGTTCGGCGGGTCTGCAGATGTTCTACTCCTGCGACGGCTACTTCACGCTTCGCCCACGACCGACCCAGCCAGTTTTCGAGTTTGACGAAGCGGTCCTGACGTCTGCAGTGTCCGGGGATAACGACTTTTCGGGGTTCGTGAACTACGCCAGAGCCACAGCCGGCGACAAGATCGTGCGGATTGCGGAAGCTCCAGCCGACCACCCGATGTCGCCGGGGAATGTCGAGTTCAAGCGCAATGGTGTCAAGCGATACCTGCCGTCCTTGGCTGACGTGACGGGACCAGGCGACCGGCCCGACCGGCCTGGCACGAAACGTCGGCCCGCGTCGAAGGCGCAGCTGCACAAGTTCGCGACCGAGATGGAGAAGTACGGCAACAGGGTCAATACCGCCTCGGGTCTTGCGCAGGCGACCGCGGATTCATTGCTGGCTGCCGGCCTCCCCATGAACGCCAACCTTGCGGCCGCGGCGGTCCCGGTCTTCCACCTGGACGTTGACGACCCGATCCTTCTGTCTACGCGGACGGACGAAACCATCCTGCCGTTCGCCGAAGCGTCCATCCCCTTGACCAACGGCGACATGTCAGTCGGTCTCAAGCGTCGGGTTTCGCGGCCGGGAAGGCGGGTCCGTTGAGCGACTACGGCCTCGTCCAGTCAGTGTTCGTGGAACGCAAGGGCTCCAACCTGACCGCGGCCGCTTCAGTCAGCGACACCGAGCTGGTAGTGGACTCGGCTCAAGACTTCGACTCCGATGGCGGAACCCTGGACCTGAACGGTGCGCGACTCCAGTACACGTCCATCGTCGAGGGCATCAACCCCGCCGACCCGGACACCATCAACTTGGCCGGTCCGCTTGCGGTCGCCGCCGATGAGGACGACCTTGTAGCTCCAGTGCTCGGGAACCTGATTCCTGAAGACTGGTACGCCATCGTGACGATGGGTGATGAGGGCGAAGCGGCACATATCCCACTCGACATCGACCAGCGAGCCAACTGGCCTATCGGCGACTACCCCGACCCGGTCCCAGTCATCGTCTCCGACGACCTGCAGCACCTCGAGGACGCACCCGGCCGAACGGTTTCCTCGCGCAACGCCTTCCGCAACACCGACGAGTACACCTACGACGGCATCGCCGCAGACATCCAGCTCCCACTGACCAAGACCCCCATCTCGGGCTCCGAGCAGCCGTTCTGGAAAGCCGCAACGGTCGCGGTCGGTGGCGTTGGGTTGCCGCCTGGTTCGTGGCGTATTGAGATGCCGAACCTGGTCATCGACGACCCGGACTTGATGGCGGAGTTCGAGGAAGACGACCTGTTTTGGGTTCATTACGCCTATGACGCCGCAGCCGATGACATTGTGCGACCCGTCGAGCCGACCCCTATCACTATCGGCGCTGTCGCAGATTTCAACGACATCACGCCAACAGCGGGTCTCGGCCCGAACGTGTCGTTCGACCGCCGCTTCTTCGTCATCACCGCACAGCCAGGAGAGACGGTAACTGGGTCAGAGGCCGGGACCATCACCCACGCTCGCCTGATGCGCACAGTTCAGGACGCTGGTGTCAGTGTGAAGTACCACTGGTTCACGGTCGGAACCATCTCCGGGAACAACTACACCATCACGGCCATTAGCGCCCGCCTGACCGACTCCGATTCCTCAAGCTACATCGACGACTATGACGTCAGCCTCGCAGTCAACCCTGGCGAGTTCTTCGGGATCATCTGCGACAACACCGGCGGCACCATCAATCAACACGTCTCCTACGTCGATATGACCGGTGCCGAGTACCGCCACCACATAACGGGTGGTGATGCCACCTCAGGTACTCCTGCCCCAGGTGACGTCATCTCACTGGCGGCAGGCGTCGTTTCAGACCGTCTGCTGCTGATTCAAGGGAGTGACGAGTGAAGTCCTTCCTGTCCCGCTTCGGCTTCCGGTCCATCGAGCAGTCCGGCGTCGATACGCCACCGACTGGTCAGCGGGCCCTGTTCGCGAAGTCTGATGGCTGGTACGACCTTGACGACACGGGCGCAGAGACGCAGCTCGGCGCAGGCGGCAGTGGCGTTACCTCTGTCAACGCCGACACTGGGCCGGCCGTCGTGCTGGATGCAGCAGATGTTGGAGCGGTGCCGACGACGCGAACCGTGAACGGCCAAGCGCTCTCTTCCGACATCACCATTTCAACCGCATCTGGCATGGCGGCGTTCTGGGGTGATGGCTCGGACGGCAACGTCACCATCAGCGGCACCACCACCCTGACGACTGACATGTTCTACAACACCCTGACCGTTCAGTCGGGCGGCATTCTCAAGACCAACGGATACCGGGTCTACTGCAAGACCGCTCTCATTGTCGACTCGGGTGGCAAGGTCCACTTCGACGGAAACAGTGCGTCTGCTGCGACCCCTGGTTCCGCGGTTTCCCCTGGGTCCACCGATGGATCTGTCGCCGGTTCCGCAACTAACGGCTCAGGTGTCGGAACCAACACCAGCAACCAGTCCGCCGGCGCCTTCGGTGGCCGAGGCGGCAATGGCGGTGCCGGATCTGGCGGCGCCGGAGGCGTGTCGGGAACCATTCCCTCACCGACCAGCGTTATCGGCGGCCGATTCCCGAAGGCATTGCCACAACTAGCCACTGGGCAACTCAGTCAAGCGCAGACTCTTGGCGGCGGAACTGCGGGAGCGTCCGGAGGCGGAACCAGCGTCAGCGGCGGCGCAGGCGGAGCGGCCGGCGGGGTCATGGTCATCAACGCCAAGTCGGTCACAAACAACGGGACCATCTCGGCGAATGGTGGCGCAGGCGGGACTATGCCGTCCGGCAACAAGGGTGGCGGCGGAGGTGGTGGCGGCGGAGTCGTGGTCATCAACTGCGAATCGTTCACCGGAACCACGCCCACGGCAACAGGTGGCGCACTCGGCGCCGGCGTCGGGACTGGCGTCAATGGCACGGCGGGCGCCAACGGCACCGTCTTCGTCGGCACCTGGCTCTAGCCCACCATCACCCACGTCAGGCTCCGGCCTGTCCTCACGCTCGGAGTGCCCATGCCCTTCTCGCTGCCCGCACCGGACGCGCTCCAAGTAGCACTAACAGTCTCCACACTTGCGGGCATCTGGGTTGCATGGGCCAAGGTCATCGGTCCTCGAGTCAAGCGCGGTTGGGGCAAAGCGGTCGGAGCATTCCAGACCGTCGCAGGCCGCGACCCCATCATCGACAAAGTCACCGGCAAAGAAGTCTCCCCAGCCGTCCCACCACTCGGCGAACAACTCGCCGCAGTCAACGACACGATGGGCGAGCTGGTGAAGGTCATCCAGTCCAACCAAGACGCCCACCACCGCATCGACGTTGTCGTCACCCACCAGCAAGTCCAGGACGCACGGATGGACGACCACGACAGCACCCTGGCCGCCCTCATTGCCTCCAAGTTTGAGTCCGGCGCGAGAGACGCATTGCTGTCGGTCGAGAAGGCCAACAAGGACGTGATCGACGTGGACCCCGAACCGTGAGCGTCTTTCACGTTCGCCGCGGACAGAAGTACCACACCGAGAACAGCCTCCGGGGAATCCGCACAGCCAAACGTCGCGGATACACCGAGATTGACCTCGACATGCTCATCACCAAAGACAACCGCATCGTCGGCTGCCACTGGCGCCGGCCACTGCTCAAGGACGGATTCCGCGACCCGAAGAAGAAACTCGGACGCAATCGCACCGTCGCCACCATGACACTCCTCGAGGTCACGCGACTCCGAGCAGGCCGCTGGCCCCGCACCTACCGCATCCAAACGATCGAACGCCTACTCCGGGAATGTGCGCGGCTGGGAATCGGTGCGGTCCTCGAGCCCAAGGATGACTCTCGGTTCGCGCTCGACTGGCCCTGGGAGCACATCTCCAAGGTCGCCGACGACTGCGGCGCACACGTCCGCGTCTACGGATTCGACCTCAAGAACATCCAGGCCGCTCAACGCGCCGGCTTCCGAGCGAAGGAACTCACATGAGCGACGACCGCTACGAGATCACCACCTGGCGCGGCCACAAGTTCGACCGCTACACCATCGCCGCCATCGAAGCCGCTGAGGCAGAGGTCGGCTACGAACTGACCGTGATGCAGGGCTCCTACAACGGCGGCTCCGGCAAAGTCTCAGCCAGCGCCGGAACCCACGACGGCGGTGGGGCGGTCGACTTCGGCGCAGGACCCACCGTGGCCCGTGACGTTCGCGCACTCCGCGCAATCGGATTTGCCGCCTGGCACCGCACCGCATCCGAAGGCCCCTGGGGACCGCACATCCACGCCGTACTCATCGGCAACTCCGCAGCCAGCGATGGCGCCAAACGACAGGTCGCCGCGTACAAGGCAGGCCGCAACGGACTCGCCACCGACCTGCCCGACAACACCTGGCGCCCCACACCCATCCCCACGTTCGACTACCCGGAGGAAGACATGGCAATCAGCGAAGAAGACGTCAAGCGAATCGCGAAGGCCGTGTGGTCGGAAAAGTTCGACGTCGCATTCCCTGGCGACGACAAGCCTCGCCTAGTCAAGTCCGCAATCGCCCGCATCCTCGCCGCCGTCACCAAGGGAGCGTGACCATGTTTGACCGCATCCGCAGAGAACCCGTACTCGTCTCCGGTTTCGTCCAAGCCGTCCTCGGACTCTTGCTGGCGTTCGGCGTGCAACTGTCGCTCGAGCAGACCGGCGCCATTCTTGCTGTCACCGCTGCCGGCCTCGCGTTCGTCGCCCGCTCTGTTGTGACGCCGGTTGCCAAGCCCAAGCGCAACGAGGGCGGCTTCCTTGACCGGTCGTTCCTGTACCTGCTCGCGGCCATCGCGCTAACGCTCTGCATCCTCGCGCTGCTTGGCGTGGACCTCGACATCAACGCTCACTGACCAACCCCCAACAAGGAGCCCTAATGCCCGAGTACACATTCCTGTTCGACCCGGCCGCATCTGGGCTCGACTACACGATCACTAACAGGGCGGGCGTCGAGGTTGAAGATGGCACCCTGGAGACCGACGCGGACTCTGTTGAGGTCACGGTCGACCTGCCGTGGGGTGACTACGTGGCGCGAGCTGAGACCGCTTCGGGTCCGTATCTGAGCACTCGCACGTTCTACGCGAACGGCACGTCCATCGCAGCAGGCGGCGGAGGTGGCGGGGTCGTGGTCGACGGCGAATCCATCGTGTTCGAGGTCAACAACGGCGTCACCCTGAACGTCTCCGGCACCGCCGAGGGAATCATCTGGGACACCGCACCGGTCGGCTTCACCCCGGGCGGCGAACTCGAACTCCCGGACGGCCTCTACATGGCGCAGATGTACATCGACCTCGACACTTTCGCGGACGACCTGGTCGCAACACTCGGCATCTCCGACCAGGTGCTCATCCAGCCGCTCCACCTCGCCTCAACCTCCGGGTTCGCTCGCACCCTCCAGGTGTCCGGCGCACTCCGAGTCTTCAACGGTGTGACCATCTCGGCCACCGCTGGCTTCGCACTCGCGGACACCGGCACCACCGAAACGGTCGACATCAGTTACGCGTCCCTAGCCCTCACCCCGTTCACACCAGCCAGCTAGCCATGTCCACCGAGGACGCGCTCAAAGTCGCAGCCATCGCCTGGGCCGGATTCTGGACCACCTTCGGCATCGTCGACTGGGCTGCCGACAAACGCGGGTTGAGTCTCTGTGCCGCGACTAGGCACGTCTTCCGAACCAACACACCCACCGGACGACTCGCATTCACCGCCGCCTACGGAACCGGCGCGATGGTTCTCTACGCACACGTCGTGAAGAAGGTGCTCGACGACCTGACTGACGAGATGAAGGCAGAAACCTAAACCGCCCCAACATTCGAGAAAAACCTTATGACCCCGTTGCCTCGGCAGCGGGGTCATTTGGCGTTTCAGAACGCAGCGACGCCCAGCGCGGAAACTGCTGCTAAGACAAGGTCCCCGATGCGCTGGGCGTCAGGACGACCATACACCCGCCCCTAGACAAACTCTGTCGTCATCAAGAATCTTTGTCACCAAGACTCTTGATCCGAACACAACCCAAGCGCATACTCAAACCATGCCCGCCCATCCCCTCGCAGCCGCCGTACAGCCACTCATCGACCAGTGGCTAGCCAGCGACGAAGGCGTCATTGCTGAGTGCGAGTTCGAGATGCGCGGAGAACTGCTCGCGAGCTGAGTTACGGCGCGAAGATTCCTCTCAGCAGATCCCGCTCAGCGCGTTTGCGCTCTCGCATCAGCTCGATGGCGGAGGGGAGGAAGTCCAGGCATGGAGCCTGCTCGCCAGGGTGCACCTTACTCAAGTGGAACACCCACCGGTCCATCGCTGCGATGAATCCGTTGTCGTGCCCCGAGCGATAGGTCGACCGTATGTGCAGCGGAGCGTCCTTACATTCAGTGCACAAAATCTTGTAAAAGAGGTCGCCGGTCCTTTGTCCAACCTCGACCTTCACCAACGCTAGAGGGCCAGCCTGTTCGGCAGCTCGCTTCTGTCGGGCGGTCCTGCTTGCGGTCATCTCGCACCCCTTCATGGGCGTCGGTGGTTACCTAGAGTCTACTCTCGACCGGCGACGAAACTGGGACTGTCGGACCCTCGTGGCACGGTAGGCGCCATGACCGAGCTCACCGACGACGCCAAGGCCATGCTCGACTTCGCCGGAATGCGCTTCAAATACGCCGGCGCCAGAGACGCAGCCATACGAGACCTGTTCGACCTCAGCCCCACCATCTTCCACCAGCGGCTCAACGCGCTGCTCAGCGAGCCTGCTGCACTCGCCTACGCGCCACTGACCGTCAAGCGGCTACTGAGACTCAGGGATAGACGACGGGCGGTCCGGACGGCTCGCTAGGTCGTCCGGCCTGCAGGATCCCGGCCAGAATCAAGCTGACTGCGGTCACAAAGGCGAGTCCGATCAGCGCGAATCCAACGACGTTCTGGTCCGTCTCGATGACGAACCCGCAGCCTGCAACTGCCAGAGCAACGAAGCATCCGAAAGCGGCGAGCAGATGGTCAACCATGCTCCCAGCGTCTCAGGTGGGCGCGGGGACCGTCTAGCGAATCAAGCACCTGCACGTTGGTCGGACTCCCGCGGCAATGTGCACGTTTACACATATCGCCGCCCGAGCGGGCTCACGAACACCTATAGAGACCCATGATTTACGCTCAAATCCACCCGTCGAGGACCCTCCAAGCGGGGTGAGTGAAGTTTTCAAGTCCCGTTACTCACCCTGAAATGCACCCCCTCTGACCTGCGGGAATAGGTCGGAGGGGGTGCATTCGTTTTCCGTTGTCACATTCCTGCGCACAAATCCCGGGACCCTTCAGGCGTACTATTGGGACTATGGGGCGCCCGCTGAATCCGAAGATCACCTCGCGCAAACGCGCGGACGGCGGCACGTCCTGGCAGGTCCGGGTCCGGGACGCCGGCGGCAAGCAGACGACAGAGACCTTCGACTCAGAACCCGCGGCCATCGTCTTCAAGGCGCGAGTAATGGACCCCGCCATCGGTCCAATCCGCGCAATCGCACTTCGGGCGCGCGAGGACAGGCGCAGCACCGACTACGTGCCGACGATGGCCGAGCTGCTTGCCACCCACATCGAAGAGCTAACCGGGATCGAGGGAGCGACCAAGGATGAATACCTGGCCGTCGCCAAGCGGTCCTGGTTGCCCATCCTCGGTGCGCTTCGGGTAGACGAGGTCGAGGACACTGACGTCGCCCGCTTCGTGAACGCCCTGGACGGCAATGCGGCACCCAAGACCATCAAGAACGCTCACAGCCTCCTCTCGGCCGTTCTGGAGACCGGCATCCGCAAGCGATTCATCACCCACAACCCATCCCGCGGCACAAGACTCCCCCGAACTGGCGAAGACGAGTCCAACGAGATGCGGTTCCTCGACTACGGGGAGTTCGACGCGCTCTACCTGGCTACCCCCGAGCACTACAAGCCCCTCGTTGTCACCTTGTTCGGCACCGGCCTCAGATGGTCCGAAGCGACCGCCCTCCAGGTCCGCGACATCAACACGGACCACAACACCCTGCGCGTGACCCGAGCGTGGAAGCGGCAGACGAAGCCGGCGACCGGCTTCAAGGTCGGCCCGCCAAAGACCCCGGAATCACGTCGAACCATCGCCCTGCCGCTCGAGATGGTGGGCGCCGTCCAGCACCTCCTCGATCGACCCGGAGGTGAGTGGCTGTTCACAACACCATCCGGCCTGGTGGTCCGGCACAACAACTTCTACAATCGCATCTGGAAGCCCGCCTGCATCGCAGCCGGGCTGAAGCCAAGACCCCGAATCCACGACGCCAGGCACAGCCACGCTTCATGGCTACTCGCACAGGGCGTGCCCATCCACGTCGTGCAGGCTCGGCTCGGCCACAAGCACATCAACACCACTGTCGGCACCTACGGTCACCTCATGCCGGACTTGGTCCAGCAAGCCGGCCTCGCAGCTTCGATGGCCTTCGAGCGCACAGCCATCAGGGCGCTACCAGGCGGGTCCTGACGCCTACTCCCAGGGCTGCTGGAGGTGCCGGGTCAGCAGGTGCCTTTCTGTCGGGTGAAGCCGCCTCAGCCTGACTTCAAGGCAATGCACCGAGACCCTTAGCGACTGTGCCGCGGCCGGGATGTTCTGGTCGTGAATGAGCAGCGCATCGGCCAAGTCGTGAATGTCAATCAACAGTCGTGCTGCGCCAGCATCAGCCCGCATCTCCTGCCAGCGGTTGATTGAGTCGCAGAACGTGTTCACGTCCGCGTATCGAACGTGCTGAAGCTCGTGACACAGGACCGCCCGCGCCTGCCGGCGAGGCATGGAGGGTTCGAGTCGGATGAGCGACTGATGGTGGATGTACTCCCCCAGCCGTCCGAAACCGATGTGCTCGTGCCGCAACTCAATGTGCGGCAGTGACGCTAACTCTTCCCACGGACTGTAGGTATTCCTCAAGGCGGCGGCCCCCCGAATCGACCCGGCCTGGAGAGCAGAACCGGTAAGTGACCGAGTTTAGAAAGATGGTCCGACAGTCCCCGGCGACTGGTCCGATGAGGGCTTGGCATACTAGAGGCGCCAGTCCCGAAACGGACATTTTGAACTTAGCCGAAATCGTCGGGCGGTTCAATGGCGCCCTCGAAAGCGGCCGCTTCTTCGTTGCGTTCCTGGCTTCCGCCCGATGGCGCAGGTCGGATCGGGGTGACGTTGGGCAGCGAACCCTCGTCGCCCGGACTGACCATAGACATGATGATTTCGCGAACCGCTGACCACTGGCGAGGTGTTAGCCGAGCCGCTTCGGGCGGGAGACTGATGTCTGTCACGGAAGATGAAAGGTCTGCGGCTTCGCGCACCCTGGACAGTCGAATCTTGAAGACTGCGGCCAGTGCCTTGAGTACATCCTCGGATGGCCGCTTGGGCACTCGGCCGGCGATGTAGTTGGCAATCGTGGCGTGGCCGACAGGATGCCCAAGCTCCGCGGCGCGAGCGGCAATCTGCCTACTCGACCACTTCTCTTTGTTGGCCCCTTGGATCAGGGCGCTAAGACCGTTCACGTCTACGAGATTCCTTGCAACACGCCGGGACTGTCCAACTTTCTTGTAGACAGTACCGCCTACAAGTTACGACCGTGTAAGCCGCGGCCAAGCGGGATTCTGGCGGTTCTGTCCGAATCGGGTGTAGACAACTCGTGTCTACATCGTCTAGTGTCTTGCCATACACCAGCCACGCTGCCTACAGTGACGGAGAAGCAAATGGATAACGACCTGTGGAGGTTGAACGTGGAGCTGCGAAGCCGCCGACTACTGCTCGACTACCTCAAGGCAATGCGCTGGTCACAGCGCGAGTTGGCGCGAGAGGCCGGCTTGGGCCACGCCATCGTCAACCACCTTTGCAACGGCAAGCGGAAGTCGTGCAACAAGGCGACGGCTGCTGCCATCGAGGAGGCGCTTCGGTGCCCTCCCGGCCTCCTTTTCGTGGTCACGGCGTCTACTGTCTCGGCATCCAATGGACGTGCGGCATGACCGTTGAGTGGCTAACCCCCGAACAGGCCGCGAAGGAACTCCCCTTCGGCAACGCCGACTGGGTTCGCGAGCAGTTGCGCACCGGTCGACTTGGCGGTTCGAAGATCGCCGGTCGCTGGATGACCACAGTCGAAGACATCCAGGCAATGGTCGCCGCCGGTTCCAACAGCACCACTCGTCGCAGGAAGCGCAGGGCTGCCTGATGAGTGCCCCGCAGTTCGCCCCGGTTGACGACGACACGAACGATCTCCTTTCGCTCGTCGCAGACATCACGTCTCCGATCGGCCAGGACGACCCGGACCAGTTCCTCGCAGCTTGCCGACTTGACGCAATGGCGCACGACGGCGAGGTCAGCGTCAACCGCGTCCGCGCCCTGATGTCTGACGCCGGCATCGAGCCACACCGTTACAGCGCCTTCTGGAACACCTTCACGGGCAAAGGCCGACCCATGGTCAAGGCCGATGCCTGGGAGGTCTGCGAGGGCTCAACCAGTGGCAACGATGGGCGCCCGTTCAGGTTGAGGCGGTGGGTTGGATGACATACCCCAACGCCAACTGCATCCTGGACCTCAGCCCGGAGGCCCTCGCTTCGGCAGCGCAGCGAGTCGCAACCAGATATCTCGAGGTCGACGGGTGCTGGACGTGGCTTGGGCATAAGACGTCCGTTGGTTACGGCCAGTTCAAGTTTGAGCGAGTCCACTACGCCGCACATCGAGTGACCTTCGAGCTCGAGAACGGGCGCATTCCCCCTGGGCTAGTTCTCGACCACCTTTGCCGAAATCGGGCCTGCGTGAACCCCGCCCACCTTGAAGCCGTCACGCAGCACGTCAACCTGGTTCGCGGCAAGACCGGCCAGAACAACGCGGCCAAGACTCACTGCCCATACGGGCACGAGTACACGCCGGACAATACCTATGTGATCCCCAAGTCGGGGGGGCGCACATGCCGAACCTGCGGCGCCGCTCGATGTCGCACCTACGCCGCCCGCCAACGCGCCGGCTAACCACCAGCCTCCGACGCCGTACTGGTATCCGGCGTCGGTAGGGATGCCGCCACAACGGCACTCCAGGCGGGTCGCGTACCCCTCGCAAAGATGCGCGGTCCGCCACTCCCCCAGAACGTGAAGAAGCCCCTCTCGGTGGTCGAGACCGGAGGGGCGCAAGGAAAGCAAGTTCCTACAGAAAAGAGTACACCGATGGACAGCAACAACGTCGAGCCGAGGGTGTTCACCTCGGTGCCGTCGCAGCATCACGGCCAGTTTCTAATGGAGGAGTGGCCGGATGGTCGTCGCACGATTGCGTGGCGTGCGGCTGCTTGGGAGACGTGGACTCCCCCCGTTGATGTCGTGGCTGTGCCGGTTTACAAGGCGGTGCCGTGATGAACGAGCACTGGTCACTTGGAGTTCTGATTGGGCTGCCGGTCTGGTTGATTGCCACCCTGGCGCTCGCCGGCCTAGCGGTTTGGGTCGCTCGTGATGAACCTGGCATGACCCTTCTTCTTGGCGGCATCGCACTCTTGTCGCTGATTGGTCTTGCTCTCGGCTTCTATCCCTACGGCTCGGACTATCACAAGTGGAAGCCGGTCAACGGGACGGTCGCCAAGGTCGAGAGCCGCCTGGTGAACGATGGCGAGTCGTCAACCGAGCGTTACGTCATCGAGTTCACGGATGGTCGCGAGCGTGCTTGTGATGACACTCGTTGCACGCTGGTCAATGTTGGCGACACAGTCCACCTGTCGTGCAAGCGCCATTACCAGTGGGCGAGCACTCCGGGTTGGGACTGCAACTTCGTGAAGCGGGTGGCGAAGTGATGACCCCCGAGACGATTGGCTTCGGTTGGTTCCTGTTGACCGCCGCTCTCCTGACCCTCGGCCCGCTGACCATCTGGTGGGTACGGCGCGACGTCCAAGCTGAGGCTGACCGGCGTGCTGTTCGTGCGATGGATGCGGAGAACGCAGCCTGGGTGTCGCACCCGGAGCCTACCAGCCTCGATGCCCACGCGGACCAGTCGGTTGCCCTCGCTGCGCACACTCAGGCTGCTTGCGAGCGGCTGCCGGTGGTCGCCAACTCGAACGTGGTTCCGATTCAGCGTGACGGGAGGTGGTCGTGATGGGTGACATCGGCAAGAACCCGCGCGAGGTCGAGTTTGAACCACTGACCGCACCCTCCGTGCCCGAGCCAGCAAGGGTCGCGCCCTCGGTTCCAGCGAAGGAGCCCGCCCATGTCTGACTCAAGGTTCAGTGGGCGTCTCTTCATCGCGGGGTCCCTTGTCGGACTGCGGGCTTTCAAGGTCGACCGACTCGGCCGACTTGCAGGCCCATCCCACGGCGGCATCTTCAAGCCCGGAGAGAACGTCGCCCAGTGCGGCTACGGCTACAAGCACCAGGTCGCCTCGAAGGACTGCGCATGTGGCTACTACGCCTACTTCAACGGCAAGAACACCTACAACGAGGGAATCAATAGCGGCAATGTGACCGCCCTCATTGAGGGGTACGGAACCGTGACTCTGGGTTCCGAGGGCTTCCGGGCCGAGAAGGCAAAGCTCGTCGCACTAGTCGAGCCGCGATTCTCAGCGTTAGACGGCACTCCGGGGTGGTTTCCGCTCGTGGTCATCGCGTTCACCGCTGCCATGTGGACGATGTTTGGGCTGACTGTTGAGGAAGACGTGAATGCGCCGTCGCTAATCGGGTTCATCTTCGGCCTATTGGGTGCGGTCGCAATCCCAGTGTCGATCTTCTTCTGGTTGGACGACATGCCTACGCCTCTCGCAAAGGAGGCGAGGGCTGAGCGGGTCAACCAGTGGGCGCTGATTAAGCGCAACTACCCGGACGTGCCTGTCTTCAGAAGCACGAGGGCCGCTCGCTCTGCGTTCCCCACAACGCCACCACCGCCCGAGCCTGTCGAGATCCCTGGTCCCGACTCTCCCGATTTCTGGACGAGGAGCTTCGCATGACTGCAACCCAAGCACGTTGGCCCGAAGCCCCCGCTGACGTCCGCACTCTGACCGGCGATGACCAGTTCGATGCTGCTGTCGAGGCCGCTGTGTTCGCTGCTGTTCTCGACTTCCGGCGAACGGTTGGGCGCGTTGATGGCACCAGGTCGTCGCAGATTCTCGACTGGGCCGCGGAACTTGAGCGGGTCGCTGGAGGTGCCGCATGAGCCGATATGTCGCTGGCCGCAAGGGGTACAAGTTCTGGCGCGAGACCAAGGATTGTGACCACACGAACAGCAACGTCTGCGCGTTCTGCGACTTCGACCGCTTCTACGCCAACAACTACGAAGGCGTTCCGTGGGCCGATGAGGGCGTGACCCCATGACCGCCCCGAAGGAAGTCCAGGACGAGCGCAACGCCGAATGGTGGGCCGACATCCCCGAGCCGCCTGAGTTGACCGCATGGGCCGAACAGCGCGCGAAGGCCAAGGCTGCGAAGAAATCCGCCGGCAAAGCTCTCTGTGCAACGTGCGGCAAGGAGCGGGCTCACGCAGACCACCTGTACGTGGCATCGCGGAACACCGTGCGCTGCGTGTTCGTGGAGGCCAGTCGATGAGCTACCCAGTGCAGATATGCCAACTATGTGGGCGCTCGATTGCCGTCGTGCCGGATGGTCGCGGCTTCCCGCCTGACATCGCCAAGCGCAAGTTAAAGCGCCTTTGCTCGCTGAGCAACTGCCGCTCTGAGCCTAAATACACCGCGGGTTTCTCGTTCGGCGGACCCATTACGGGACAGGACGTGACCCCATGACCTCCCGCGTCTACGGCGACATCAACCACGCCCTCGGCTTCAACCACATCGGCCAGGAAGTCGTCCCGTTCTGCACATGCGGATGGCTCGGCGAACCCACGACCACACGCGCCGCACAGACGGCCGGCGAAGTACACCTAGGAGAAGTGGCATGACACTCACCACCTACGACGTGGAGCAGCGAACTCCCGAGTGGCACGACCTTCGGCGAGGACTCATCACCGCGTCAGCCATCGGCAAGCTCATCACCACGAAGACGTTGCAACCCGCGAACAACGACATCAGCCGCGGCGTCATCACCACCCTGGCCGGCGAACGACTGACCGACGAGACGCAGAACAACTTCGTCTCGGATGCCATGTGGCGCGGCGTCATCGAGGAGCCCTACGCGGTCGACATGTACGCCTCAGTCAACGGCGTCCAGGTCAAATCCTGTGGCTTCATGGTCCGTCAGCTTGAAGGTGGCGCGAAGGTCGGATTCAGCCCCGATGGTCTTGTTGGTAGCGACGGGTTCATCGAGGTCAAGTCCAGGGCGCCGAAGAAGCACATCGAGACCGTCCTCGAGGGCGTGGTGCCGACTGAGAATGTCGCCCAGATCCAGACCGGGTTCTTCGTCAGCGGCCGCGCATGGGCTGACTACATCTCGTTCTCCTCCGCGATGGCGCTCTACGTCATCCGCGTCTACCCGGACCCGAAGTGGCAGGACGCCATCGCGGAGACCGTCGACAAGGCCGAGGCTCAGATCGTCGCCAAGGTCGCTGCGTACAAGCGTGCCGCCGAAGGCTTGCCGATCGCACCCCGCACCCCTGACTTCTCCGACGAGATTCGAGTCGCCTGATGGACATCACCGACTCCCTGGCGCCGGCCAGTGACCAGCTCGACGCAATCGAGCTCGTCTCAGGTCCGCGCATCTTCATCATCGACCGCGTCAGCAAGGGCAGCGCAGAGCAGCCGGTCAACGTGTTCTTCAAGAACTTCCCGCGACCCTGGCGCCCCTCAAAGGGGATGCGCCGTGTCCTCGCTGCCTGCTGGGGTGCAGACGCATCCGTCTGGAGCGACCGCGCCGTCGAGCTCTACTTCGAGCCCGAGGTGACATTTGGGAAGGACAAGCCGGGCGGGACGCGAATCAAGCGCCTGACGGACATCACCGAAAGCAAGCGCATTCCGCTGCTGATTGCTCGCGGCAAGAGTGCCGTGTTCGTCGTCGACCCGCTGAGTCGCACCGAGGCGTTGCGTGCGGAGTGGACGAATGCCGACCCCGAGCGCCGTGCCGCAATCGAGGCCGAGGTCAAGAGCCTGGGTGAGTCCGCATGAACCGCGATTACAGCGGCCACATCACCATCGCCGCGTTCCTGTGCTGCCTGGGATTCATCGTCGCCTGGAGTCTCCGATGAGTGGCACGATCGGTGACGCCCGGAAGCGTCTCGCTGAGTCCCGGGCCGAGGTGGCGCCGCCAGTGGACGAGGTCGAGCCTCGTGGCGCACGGGAGATTCTGATTGACCGCTACATGGAGGCAGTTAGGGACGAACTCCTCGCTGCCGGTTACCTGCCCCCCACGGATGTCCGGGAGCGCGAGGCAGCAGCGTGGGATGCGGGTCGGGACACTGGCGCTGAGCATGGTTACGAGTACAGCGGCCCGCACGCCAACCCGTTCAAGGGCGGTGCGTCGTGAGCGCGGAACTGCCCGAGGCTGAGGCCAACGTGCTCGTCGGTGACGACATCAGGTCATGGATGGAGAACCCATTCCTGACCCCGGACATGCGCGTCGAGAAGGTGCTGTGGTGGCTGGCTCAGCGCGAAGTTGAACTGCGGTCCAGCATCGCTGCGGAGATCGAGGC
>CAZFPB010000011.1:0-41560 GCA_964520985.1 uncultured Pseudobdellovibrionaceae bacterium | reverse complement strand
GTTGGGCGATGTTGGTGACCCATTTGAGGAGTTTTTTGCGGATGTCGCGGGCGAGTTCGAGGGCGTCGAAGTCGATGACGGTGAGTTCGTCGGGGCGGCGTGATCGTCCGATGGTGCCGATGTTGATGCGGTCGAGTTTTTGTATGCGGGTGTCGAGTTCGTCGAGTAGCCAGGGGATCTGGGACAGCATGTCGTGGAGGGTGTCGGTGCAGTCGTCGCAGAGGTAGTTCTGGGTGGGGCGTTTGCAGTGCTGGCAGGTGATCACCGGGCGGCCTCGGGTGTCCGCGTGGTCAGCTCAGTGATGTTCCACCAGCGGTTGTTCGGTTCGAACCACACGCGGTACCGGCGTCGCGTGAGTGCGGCCCGGAACAGTGCTTCGTGGTAGGCGTCGTGCCATCGGTTGAATAATCCCGACCGGGGGGCGTCTGGTCGGTCTATGGCCATGCGATTGCCTCCAGTGCGAGGGTGTGGCGGGGTTTGACGGGGAATGGCATGGGGTCGCCGTGGTGGTGGGCGCCGATGGTGGCGAGTACGAGGGCGTCGGCGATGTCGTGGTTGCGGATGATGGTGCCTGGCCACCAGGTGCGGACCGCGGTCAGGACGTCGGTTTTGGTGGCTCTGCCGTGTCCTGTGGCCCATTTTGCGCGGGTTCCGGGTGCGACTACTGCGGTGGGGATTTTGCGGGCTCTGAGGGCGCTGTAGAGGCCCCACCAGAGGCCGGCGCGGTCGTGATTGGAGGGGAGGTTGGCGCCGTAGGCGGGGCCTTCGATGACGGCCAGGTCGGGGAGGCGTGTAGGTAAAGAGGTGCAATTTTTCCCCGGTGAACCTACATCGAGGATGGCGGCGATGACGGTCCGGCATTGGCTGACGATGCGGTCGCTGCGGTTGTCGTAGTTGGCGCCGTCGCGGCCGGCGTGGCCGACGGCGGTCAGGTGCACGGGCTGGCCGGCATCGAGGATGGCGATGCCGCAGTTGGTGAGGCTGGGGTCGATACCGACGACGACGGCCATCAGGCTGCGCCTCGCTGCTGGAATTCGCCGGACATGATTCGCTCGTATATCTGGTCGGACACCGCCTGCATGTCGAGGTTCAGTTCGCGACGGTGAGCGATGTGCCGACGAGCCTTGTTGCACGCTAGGCAAGCTCGAATGCCGTTGTGGCGTCCGTAATTGCAGAGGTTCGGTTCCGCGAGAATGTGGCCGCGTTTGCAGTGGGTCCGAGCGGCCAGCGCGTGTGCGCCGTGCCGTACCGCGTCGAGCTGGTTGCCCGACTGGGTGTCCCATCGGAGGTTCGTCAGTCGATTGTCGGTGTTCTTGCCGTTGTTGTGGCAGCCCTGTAGTCCGGCCGGGCGTGGGCCGACGAATGCCTCCAAGATCAGCTGATGGACGTATCGCGTGCGGTGCTGGCCGTCGCGAGTGAGACAGACGATGAACCGACCGTCCGTGACGTGAGGGACTTGTGTCATCAGCTGCCCGGGGCGAAATCTGCCGGCTGCGTCGACGCGGTCGAGGCCGCGCACCCTTCCGAAGTCGCTGGCCTCGTACATCCCCTCGTATCCAGGGATCGAGCTCCATGCCTCGATGACGGTCATCGGTCGGCTCCCTTGGTGAGTGCGGCGCGGCAGGCGGCGATGCCGCGGCGTGCTGCCGGCGCGTGGTCGATGTGGTCGCAGACGACGGTGAGTTCGGGCCGGCGGTAGCCGTCGCGGTCGCAGAGCTGGCAGGCGGCGATGTCCTGGGCGCGGGCTTCGAGTTCGGCGTGACGGGCTTCGAGTTCGCGGTCCCGGGCGGCTTGGGCGTACTCGGCGGCGCGGGCCCGGGCAGCGGCGGGGTCGTCGCGGTCGTCGTCGGGGTTACCGAAGCGGTCAGGCATGGATGACCTCCGGGGCTGCGGGGCCGCGCGGAGCGCCGGCCGCTGGCGGATTTTCGTTCCCGGTCGGGTGAATTCGGTCAGCCCCCCTGCGCGCGTTGCTCAGGTGAGATGAATGCTCAAAGCAACCAAGCATGTTCGTTCGTTCGTTCGTTACGTTCGTAGGGCATTGCTTGAGCAATGCGTGAGCATCATGCTCGGCAGTCATGCTTGAGCAATGCTCAATTCGCTTTGGCGTCATGCTCCGTTCCCTTCTTCCCGGCGTTGGCCCACCGGGCCGCCGCGGCCTTCTTCGCCTTCTCACTCCGCTTCTGCGATTCGTCGTCTGCCAGCTGATATTCGTCCCAGCCGTTGATCTGCCAGCCGCCCGGTGCTGGCGACCAGAGGCCAGCGGTGACGAGCTTGTTGGCGTCCGATGCGGTCGCGCCGATGATCCGAAGTGCGGCCTTGGGGATGTAGCCGGCCAGGCTGTGGCGACCGGAATAGCACATGCCTTCGAGGTGGACGATGACCGCTTTGAACTGCTTATCCTCTTTGAGGTAGAGCAGTTTTGGGTTCTCGAACAGGGTGGTTTCGAGGCGAATCCACTTCAGTCCGGCCATGGTTATGCACCGACTTTCGTTCTACGCAGGATGCTGCGGATCCTGTTTTTGGCTTCGGCTGCGGTGCTGCTGCTGCGATCGACGTGGTCGCAGACGACCGCTCCGCGGTAGCCGGATTGGTCGCAGAGGGTGCAGGTTCGACGCTTCTCATCGCGTTCACGCGCTGCTGTCGCCATCTCCTCGTACCTGGATTGGGTGACGTATCCGTATCGGGTGTTGAACCAGCGTTGTTGTGAGAACAGTTGGGCTGGAAAGGGGTCGGGGGTGGCGGCCTGCGGTCCGGTTTGAGGTTCGGGCGTCGGTGTAGGTGCTGGCTTGGGCTTCGCCCGGATCACGTTGTGGAGTGGGTGCTCGACCTGGATGGCCCGGCGTTCGGCGTTGGCGAGTTCTTGGCGGGTTGCGTAGTGCTCGATGGTGATGCCCGCGACGTCGCTCCACCAGTCCTTCTGTCCTCGGTGTGCCTTGAATCGCTTGGCGGGGTTCATGGTGATGCCGACGTAGAGCAGTTGCCCTGTGGCCGTGTAGAAGCGGTAGAGAACGTGCGGCATCAGCGGTGAGCCTCCTGGTTGGCAAGGTCGGGGTATTGGTCCCAGGTTTGACCGTCGAGCTGGCGGCCGGCCGCCTTCTTGCCGACACGTCGAACCCAGCCGAGCGGGTACGGGTCCGGGCACCCCGGCCGGTACGGGATCGGCACCTGGCCGTCGAGGGTTGGGTCGCGGTGGTTTCCCGGCGCCCATTCGCCCCACTGCTTGAACAGGAATGGCACTCCGGCGGCCTGGCATTGGTCGCGCAGCCCGCGGGCCCAGTCGGGGTGCATGGGTCGGGCGCCGCGGCCGGACTCACCGCCGACGATCACCCACCAATTGCTCAGGTCGAGACCGATGCGGTTGAAGCCAGGAACACGGCGGAAGTCGATCGGTCCGAGTAGTGGTTCGGCGCTGATCCATCGCACGGCCGCCGGGGTGTCGAGCAGTGCGGGGATGCGGATGTCGGCCCACTGCTGATTCTCGGTGGACACGCCCAGCCAGACGTTCGGCAGCGGCCAGGTGATTCGGCGATCCGGTTGCAGTGCCGCCCGATTGGTGAACGCGTCGTAGATCTCACCGTCCTCGGCCGCGATCTGGCGGACCATCAGGTCGTACAGGTCATCGCGCAGCAGGGACCGCATGCGGGCGTGCCGTTTAGTGAGGACCTGGAAGGTGTGGCGCGGCGCCAGCGCCATAACGGCGAACACCTGCGCGATGTAGGTGTCGGGGACTTGGTCGTGGAACAGGTCGGACATGCTGTTGACGAAGATCCGGCGGGGCCGGCGCCACCGCAGCGGAAGGTCCAGCTTGTCGGGCCGCAACTGGACGTCGAATCCGTGCTCGAAGTAGTGGCCGGGCGTACCGCGGAACCGTTCGGCAAACGTCTTGGCGTAGCAGTGATCACAGCCCGAGGACACCTCGGTGCAGCCGGTGACGGGGTTCCAGGTGGCGTCGGTCCATTCGATGCCGGTGTTGTCGCCCATCGCGCTCCTAGTCGTTGCAGTCGGCGCAGCCGTGGCCGGCGCAGACGGTGCAGGTGTCGGGGTCGTACATGGTGCAGCCGCAGGGGCATTGGCCGCCGTGGTGGTGACCGCAGGTGCACAGGATTGGGCCGGCCATCACGATGCGGCCCGCCTGGAGTTGGCCGGCTGCTGCGCGGACCGCTCCGCGTTCGCCATGGCGTTCAGCTCAGGACTGACCGGCAGGCCGGCGCGGTAGAGCATCTTCGCCAGCGACTGAAATTTGATGCCGAGGCGGCGAGCGATCTCGGCGTCGGACAGCATCAGGTCGTCGTGCAGCTCGGCGTAGCGCGCCGCGAAGTCGAGCCGTTGGACGGGACCGTGGTCGGGGAGTGCGGCCGGGTCGTCGATGGTGTCCTCATCCCACGCCAGCGGCGGCACCCAGCCGTGACGGGCGGCGTGCGCACGGGCCCGCCGGCTGGGGCCGGGAGTCAGGTGCAGTTCGTCGAACACCGCGGCCACCGCCCGGGCGCACCGCACGGTGACGAACGTCTGCTGGCCGTGGAACAGGCGCGTGGAGTTCCGTGGCTTGATCCCGAGCCGCTCGCACAGGAACGCCTGGGTGTAGCCGACGACGACCAGGGCCTGGAGTCGGCGGACGGTGCCGGCGGCCGGGACGAGGTCCCCGTCGGCCAGGATGTGTCGGTGTTCGGTGATGTCGGGGATCGGGACGGCCAGGATGGCCTCGGCGATGCGCGTCTGAACCTTGGCGCTGGGACCGCAGCCGCGTTCGGGGCGGCCGTTGGTGATCCACAGGACGTTGTTGCGGCCGACGCCGGCTAACGCGGCGATGCGCCGTTTGCCGACTCCTGCGGCGATCAGCGCTTCGATGTGTGTCCGCACGGGTGCGGCGTCGGTGTAGGTGGATTCCCAACGCCCGTAGGCTTTTTGACGGCTGCGGTGTTGTTCGTAGTGGTTGCGGCAGAGTCCGCGTCTGGTGGCCCGGCGTCCGCAGTTCTTGGTGCACTCGGCCATTCAGACCCCCAGCCCGTCGATGATGGTGACGGTGCGGCATGGCCAGGTTTCCAGGCATTCACCGCATTTCGAGTCGAGCAGCGAGAACGCGGCTTCGACGTGCATGGCGCGGATCTCGTTGAGCGCCTGTGTCTGCCGGTCGATCAGGCTCACTGTCTGCGGCATCGTCACGTCCAGGTGCTCGCCGAGGGGCTCATCACCATCAGCGCTCGCGTTCACGGGCGCCCTCCGGTGGGTTCGGCCTGGGCGACGTCCACGTCACCCCAACCCATCGCGCCACGGCACGCCGCGCAGGTGAACTCGTCGAAGCCGTGCTGACCGCGAGTGAGTACCCGCTGCCCGCACACGTTGCATGCGGACAAGTAGCCGATGACGTCGGTGTCGGCCAGTGCGCTCATTCGGCACCGGAGAACGGGGGCCGGCCGCAGGCTTCATCGTCGAGCTCCGCGTCCGGGTCGTCGGCCTCGGCGTCATCGTCATCGGCCGGGATCTCACCGTCCTCATCGAACAACGCGGGCTGGTCGGCGTCCGGGTCCGGCGGCTCGGACTCACCTTTGGCTACCGCCCACAGGATCGTGAGCTTCCGGCCGTACCGGTGCTCACCATCGCTACGCACGCTCTCGGATTGGCCGGTGCATTCCACCCGCACCACGTAGGTGCGTTTCTCGCCGACCTCGGGCGGTTCCTCCATCGCGCCCGGCGTGGAGCCGAAGGAGAGGTAGGCGGGCGGGGTGTCGCCCAGGTCGATGGAGTCGAGCGCGTTGGTGGTCGGAACGTCGCTCGGCGCGGTCCGGTCGGTGATGAGCGTCATGAGGTTAGTTCTCCTGTTCGATGGTGGTGGGGTCGTTCTCCAGGACGTCGATCAGCACGCTGGCCTCCGCCTTCGTCAGCTCCTTGTTCGACGCGACGAGCCGACCGACGTTGAGCTGCACCCACTGGAACCAGTCCGTGCGGCCCTCGTCGGTGTCGTCGTACTTCTCGCGCTGCCGCAGGATCGACAGTTTCTGCAGCTGGGCGCGGCTGGCCATCTGCTCGTCGGCGACGGGAGGCTCGGCCGGCACGACCGGATCCTGCGGCTCCGGCTGGCTCACGGCGGCCGGCGCATTGATCGCGGCGCGCAGGCCGTCCACGCCCCGCGACGACGACACCCGGCGGACCGGTTGAGCCTGCTCCAGGTCCAATTCCTCGCGGGCGTACGGGATGCCCAGCAGCACGTCCGGGGCGATCTTGCGGCAGACCTCCATGGCCGCCTTGGCGTAGAGCATTGCCTGCGGGTCGGTCTTGTACTTCGCGTTGCCGGTGTACTTGGCCTGCTCGGCGCGGGCGATGTCCCAGGTGGACTCTTCGACCTGACCGGTGCGACGGTCAGTGCCTCGCACCGTGACCGCCTGGTCGCTGGTCGATACCGTCTCGACGAGGATGCCCGCCCGCTTGACCAGTGCCACCGCAGTCCGGGCGTAGATCGCCGGCTTGCCCTGCACCACGAAGATCTGCTGCAGCGACTGGATGGGATCCAAGCCCAACTCGGCACCGTAGAGGATTGCGGCGGCCGCGTTGCCGGGCTTGCCCTTGTAGTCGGCGGGCACCATGTCGGTGGCCGCGAGCGCGTCACCGAGTTGTTTGGCCGCGGTCATCGCCTGGGCGTGCTGCATCAGTTGGCCCAGCGCCTCGGATGCCATCGGACGGGCCGCTGGCAGGACATCGATCTCAGAAGTCGGTTGAATCGTCATTGCTCACTCCCTCTAGTAGTTGCGTCAGGTTGTTCGTGGCCAGGCTCAGGGCCACACCGCCGCGACCATGGGGCCGCCGGTCGGCAATCTTGATGTCGCCACACATGGCCGTCTGGGCATTGCCCATCAGGTCCAGCAGGCGAGACTTCGCGCCGCGCAGGCACTCGGTGTTCGCCTTCACGTCCGCGTCGAACTGCAGTACCCTCCAAGCGAATTGGGGGTCGAGTTGGACCACGACCCCCGCGTCGATGTCCGGATGCAGCTCCCGCACGCACTCGTAGGTAGCGACCGAGTCGTCCAGCTCCGGCGGCTCGTCGGCTTCCAGTGAGGCGTAGAACTCGCGGCAGCGTTCGATCATCACCGCCACCACGTCTGCGTCCCAGGCGATCTCGTAGACGTGAGCCTCAAAGAACGGTCCCAGCACCATCAGGTGGGCCGAGTGCCGCGTGTAGCCGGTGAACGCCATCTGTGCAAGCACCTGCGCCACGTAGTCGGCTGGGGCTTGGTCGGTACCGAGGTCGCCCCAGTCCTCCATGTGACGAGTCGTCTTGAACTCGACCACCTTGCGGGCCTTGCCCCGGCGTGCTCGGCGGTCCAACGTGCACGCGAACGGAAACCCGAAGTCGTCGCCGGTGACCTGCACCTCGCCGGGAGAGAGAAGCCAGCCCGGGTAGCGACGTCGCCACATCGCGGCCATGGCCGGTTCGAAGTCGTGACCCACGTCGAAAATGTCCTTGGGGCCCTCGAAGTCCACCAGACCCTTCATGCGATGCCAGAGCCGGTACGGCGACTCGAAGCGGGAGACACCCAGTATCCCCGCCACCTTGCTCGGGGTGATCAGCTTGCGCCACTCGGGCGATCCGGGAGGGATGGCGACCATCACAGATCACCCGCCGATACCGTCTCGCCGCAGTTGACGCATACCCCGCCACCGCGACGGTCGGACTGCCAGTGGTGGCGATAGCACTCCACGACGCCAACGCTCTTCGCTTCTTCCAGCGCGGCTCGGTATTCGTCGCGCTCCCAATCCATCCCGCTCATCCGGTCACTCCTACGAGGGGCAGTGGATAGGTGATGACGAACGGCTCCGACGAGGCCGGGCACATGTCGCGGTGGATCGAATCGCGGTGAAGCGGAATGCGACCGAACCGGGTCGGCGCGACGTCGCGCCAGCAGACCGGGCACTGCTGCCGGCTCACGCGACCCGCTCCCGGCCCCGGGCGAGCACCTGCTGCAGCAACCCGGCGTGGCCTGGGCAGTCATTGGTGATGGCGTCGGCCAGTGCGCCGCCGGCTTCCCGTGACGTGAGCCCCGCCGCGCGGAGGTCGTCGAGAGCGTCGATGACACCGCCGACGGTGGGGTGGTTGTCGAGGGTCCGGCAGACGTCGGTGCCGGGGTCGGCGTGGGCGCTGGCTGCGGAGGCGATCACGAACAGGAACACCACGATGGCGGCGAACCAGGCCAGCGGCACGAACTCGTCGCGGCGCATCACGCGGTCACCAACTTGATGGAGCCTTTTACGACGAGTTGCGGGACCGATTGGACCGTGCCGACCGTGCTGGGCATGTCGACGAATACGCGGCACTGACTCGGCGAAACTGAACCGCCCCAGCCGAACTCGACTTCTTGATCACAGGATGCCGTGAAGGTGGCGGCGCGGAAGATCCGTTCTCCGGCCTTCACGCCTGTGACGAGCGCGGTGAACGTCTGGCCGACACTGAGCGTGCTGATGAGGTCGAGTTCCTCGGCGAGCGTCGGGTAGTGCTGGGTTATCGTGGGTTCTGGCACTTCTGCTTCCTTTCGTGGTGGTGGTGCCCGTCGCCCCGCACCCCTTACCCGGGTGGCGGGGCCTTTTCCTGCTAGTTGCGTTGCGCGTGCGCCCGCGCCAGCCCGGCGGCGGTGGGGTCGATGCGGTCGATGTGGCCGGCGATGTCGTGCGCGGTGTCGGCGAGTGCGACGCAGAGTTCACGCAGGGTGGCGAAGTCGCCGCGCAGCCGGTCCCAGTTGATCGGCCACTCCGGACGCTGGTGGTCGGTCGCACCCGGGGAGTCAGGTTCGGGTGCGACCGACCTGCCCCCGCATCCACCACCGGCGGTGACCAGGCGGAGTGGGGGCGTGTCCGGCGCGCACCCCGGAAGGGTGGTGGGGTGCTGCTGCGCGGACGCTTCGGCGAGAGCGAGGGCTGCGGCCGTGTGCCGGTCGAAGCTGTGGCGGCCGAAGAGGTCAGAAAGCTTGCGGTACATGCTCATTGGGTGACTCCCTGCGTGTGGAGGGCGGTTTGGAGGGTGGTGCGGTAGTGGTCGAGTGCGTCGATGACGTAGCGGGGGCTGCCGGTGGCGATGTGGCGGGCGCGGTCTTTGTCGAGGTCGATGAGGGTGCGCCGGTAGAGGACGGCGACCGGGCTGGTGGCGGGATTGTGGTCGGCGGTCATGCGGCGACCGACCGTTCGTTGAACAGGGCGTCGAAGCCCCGAACCGGGTCGTAGCCCAGTGGTAACGCCATCTCCATGAAGATCGGCGAGTCGAGTTCGCATTGGCCACGCAGGGTTTCGGACGGGGAGGTGTGACGCACCACCGGCAGCTCTGCCGTGGGTAGGTCGGCGGTCCAGTCGTCGACCGGTTCCAGCTCCGGTTCCGGCGCGACCGCGGCGAGCATGAGCACCTGGTCGAATACGTCGGGCCGCGGGACGACCTGATCGGCGCGGTGCCGGCCCGGCGCCTGGCGCGCGCGGCGGGCCAGGATCGCCCACACCAGCACCAGCGCGGCGGCGGTCAGCACGCCGGCGAGCTGTTGCCACAGCGGCAGGCCGGTCACCGGGCACCGCCGGTGGTGGTTCCCGGCCCCGGCAGTTCCCCACTGCCGGGGCCGGGTTCTCCTACGCTCGCTGTGTCAGCAGCGCCCGGACGGGCATCGAACGAAGGAGAAGCATGGAAAACCCCAGCGCGTGGGCCAATCTCGACATCCCCGATACCTGGACCAGCACTGCGATGCTGCGGAATATGGTCGTTGACCACCTCGGTGCCGGTAGCCCTGGGAGGACGACCTTCGCTGCTCTCGATGAGGCGACGCGGCATCGAATGCTGCTGCTCGTAATCTCCGGGCACCTTGAGGTGGCTCACCGGGTGCACCGGTCCCTCCTGGGTTTCGCCGAGGGCCTCCAACACCTCTCGGGTGAGGTCCAGCGGCTCCGTCAAGGCCTTGATGGCCTGCGTGAGTCCGGGGTGTAGGCCCGGTAGGCCGGCGCTCACGCGGAGGTCTCGACTCGCCGCCGGTACGCGCGTCGCTGCGACGCGTACTGGCAGGTGCGGCAGTTACGGGTCGTGCGTCCGCCCGCTCGTCGCTTGATGATCAGGTTCTTGCCGGCCAGGCGATGCCCGTTGACGCACCACAGCTTGGTAGCTGCGGTGGTGCGCTCGTTGTTCACCTTCGAGGTGACGGGCTCCAGGTGTGCCGGGTTGCAGCACAGCTTGTTCTCGCAGAGGTGGTCGATCTGGAGGCCGGTCGGAATGGGCCCGACCAGCAGCACGTAGGCGAGCCGGTGTGTCGAGTGGCGGCGACCCTCGTGATGGAAGCTGCCGTAACCGCGCGACTGAATCGCGCCGGTCCAGGTCCAGCAGTCGCCGTCTAGTCCGGCGACGGGGCAGAGTTCGAGCTGGACCTTGTCGCGCATCCGCTCGGGGAGCGCGGCGAGGGGGAGGTTTGTGGTGCCCCCGCGGAGTTTCGATCTCCGTACCCGCGGATTAAAAGTCCGCTGCTCTTCCGAGTGAGCTACGGGGGCGGGGGACACGGTACCGCATTCGGCAATAGCTGTTGCGTTCACGCCTGCCCCCCTGCGCGGTGTTCGGCCAGGGCCTGGACGTCGGCGCGTTTGAACAGGAATCCACCTGTGCGTCCGGGGAACTTGAACGAAGGTCGGATGGTTTCCTTCTCGACCCAGCGGGTGAGGGTGGCGCGGTCGATGCCGAGGATTTCGCAGGCCTGCGCTGTGGTGAGGTCATCTGCACTTGTGGTGTGCGTTTGCATAGTGCGTAAGCATATGCACACAACATCGGTTGACGCAACAGCAATTGCACAATGGGCGTGTCAGCGCACTAGGTATTGCGTCCGCACTGCGTAAGTGCAATAGTTGACGCATGAGCATCAGCACAGAAGGTGCGGTCATCCCCGAGTGGGATCTAGCTGACCGCCTCGCGAAGTCGCTGCGCATCGTCGACATGACCGCAACGGCGATGGCCGACTACCTCGAAGTGCACCGAAACACGGTCGGTGCATGGATGAAGGGCAAGGCCGAACCAACCCGCCCGATCCTGATTGCATGGGCCTTGCGCACCGGTGTGCCGTTCGAATGGCTCAAGACCGGCGTCGGCTCGCATAGCGGACCTGGTCCAGGAGGTGTTCCGACCGAGGTCGACGACCCGTCCTCGGGACTGCGGATTAGACGCCGTCGATTTGAGCCTTCACCGCCCGCAGAATGGCATCTCGTCGGGTCCTGCGCATGACCGCGTACCGCACCGGCCAACGTATCCGCTGGGCCCGCGGCGACGGCCCGCACGGCCGAGTCGCACGCCGGCTCCGTGCTGGCGTCATGGTCCGCTGGGACGACGGTCGGACCGAATGGGTGCATCCCGAAGACATCACTCCAGAGTCGAAGGTCACCGATGTCTAGGACTGATGGCCCCCCGATGCCACGACCCGGCCACGATTCGGTAAACGGTGTACCTTCCGGGAATGTGTTCCGTGAGGATCGGGCCATGACCCTCGACCTGGACGACTGGCAGATCTGGCAAACAGCACAGCGGCTCTCACGACGCACCATCACCGAACGCATCCGCGTCCTCCGGCTCCTGCATACCGAAACCGGCATCCAACCGGTCCACGTCGACGCCCCGACCATCTCGGCATGGACTGCGGCACACGCCGACGACTGGTCGGACTCGACCGCATGCGCATACAACAGCTACCTGCGGGCCTGGTTTCGGTGGCTGTGCCTCACCGACCGACGCACCGACAACCCGATGGTGAAGATCGGCACGCCGCGGCCACCCGACCGCGAACCGCGGCCCGTATCCGACGACGACGTAGCCCGCTTGCTGACGACCAGGATGTGGAAGTCGACACTGCGGATGATCCTACTGGCGTTGCTGGCCGGTCTGCGAGTCCACGAGATCGCGCGGGTGCGCGGCGAGGACATCGACCTGGGCAGCCGTCTGTTGTGGGTGAAGGGCAAGGGCCGCAAGCTGCGATCTGTACCGTTGCATCCGATTCTGGTGGAGTTGGCGTCTGAGATGCCGGAACGTGGCTGGTGGTTCCCGATGCACGGGTGTGAAGGGGAGCCGCAGCCGTCGAAGTCGGTATCGCGTGCGATCAGCGAAGCGATGCGTCGGGCAGGGGTGCGTGGCACAGCGCACTGCCTGAGGCACTGGTATGCAACTACGCTGCTGGCCGGCGGTGCCGATCTGCTGGTGGTTCGTGATTTGCTGCGGCACAAGTCGGTGGCCACGACGCAGATTTATGCGCGGTGCCCGGATGGGGCGGCGCGGTCGGCGATCGACGGGCTGGACCCGTGGCGGGCGACCCGGCCGCCGGAAGCTGGCCCGCGTCTGCGGGCGGTGTCGTAGGGTGCCCGCTATGGCTGACGACGATGTCACCCGGGAAGCGTCGAGCGCGCCGTTGCCGACCACCGAGCTGGACCCGGCCGCCACCGCGGCCGTCGGCCCGCTCGCCTACAGCGAGCACACGAGCAGCATGCCCGTGGTCGAGTACCGGCCGCCGCGGGTCCGCCCGGCGTGGATCATCGCCCTGGTGCTCGCCGCCGCCGCGGTGGCCGCGGCCATGTTCGTGCTGGGCCGGACCACAGCACCCCAGGAGACAGCCCCGCCGCCGGCCCCGACGAGCGCCCCAGTCCCGTCACCGGTGGTCCCGCCGCCGGCCGCCGCCGCGGCGCCGCCGCCCGCCCCCGTCGCCCCGCCCGTCGCCCCGCCGGCCGCGGCCGTACCGCCGCCGGTCACCGTCGTCCTGCCACCACCGACCACCACCTCGGTGCCCCCGCTGGCCACACCACAAGCCCGCATCGCCGAACCCATGATCTGCTCAATGCACAACGAATACCCGGAGATGCAGCCGGTGGACCTCGCGTTGAGCCTGGTAGACCGAAACATCTACAGCACCTACGCCGACGCCCGGGTGGTCGTCGACCTGGTGCTCGCCGACGGCTGCCACGGAATCTAAGGAGATAGCCATGCGCAGACTGACGATCGTCGCGACGGCCGCAGCCGCACTGATCCTCGGCGGCGATATCGCGCACGCCGACGACGGCGACATTCCCAACGTCACCTACTGGCTGCACAGCGACCGGCATCCGACGAACAACGACCCCGGCTGCGAGTCCATTCTGTTCCCCGGCCTCAGCCCGTACATCCGGTCGATCTGCGACAGCCCTGTGTACGCGGACGGCGGCTGGATCCGGTACCGGGCGTTGTGGTCGCCGGAGTACGTGCACAGCACCTGTTTCGGGCGGCTCTACGATGGCGGCTGCCCGAACTGGGCCAAGGACGACCGCGACATCACCGCGGCGACCAATGACCAGACTTTCTACATCGTCAAGCCTGACGCCATTCCCGATGGCGAACCCGGCCACCTCGGATAAAGGAGAGAACCCCTCATGCACAGACTGATGATCACCGCCGCCGCCGTGGCCGCCCTGGCCCTCGCGCCCGGCATCGCCCACGCCGACCCCGCCGACGATCCGCACATGCCCAACCTCGCCGCCGGAAAATGCACCAACAGCCCCACCGCCATGGGAATGGTGAACCGCTGCGCCGGCGAACCGTACCCGGACGGCAGCTACTGGATGGAAACCCAGTGGATGACGGTGCTGCCGGTGATCGGACCGGAGCATCAGCAGAACGGGGTGCACTGCGTGACCGGTGACCTGAACTGGTCGAATGCGGCGCCGGAGGGTGGTTGCGGCGGCGCGGTCTGAGGAACGCTGAAACGCGCCCCCGACCGTCATGGTCGGGGGCGCTTCCAGTAGGTAAGGGCGTGCAGCGGGTCACCGCGGGCCGGCCACCAGCCGAGCAGGTGCCCGGCGAGGTAGACGACCAGCAGGCGAGTTGGCCACGGCCGCCGCTGGTGGTACCGGCCAGCCGCCGCCGAGAGGGTTTCGGCGGCGGACAGGTCCCACACGGTGACCGAGGCGGCCAGTGCGAGCCAGGCGCGGTCAGCTGGCCGGAGGGCCACCGGTCTCCCCTGCCCGTCGTGCGTGCCATTGGCGTTCGAATTCCAGGCGGGATGTGTGCGGCGGGACGTCGCGGATGATGGTTTCACGGTCCGCGGCGGCTTCCCAGGAGAGGTCGGCGAGGCGGTGCCAGCCGGTGTCGTAGAGGTTGTAGGCGTCGTCGAGCTCCTGGCGGTCGCGCAGGCGGCGGACGATGGCGCGCAGTTCCCGGTTCTGGGTTTGCAGGTCTTCGGTCCAGGCGTTGTCGTCGCGCATGCGGTACCAGGCGATTTCGCGGGCTTGGATGTCGATGGTCTCGGTGAGCTTGTCGACCTTGTCGGTGAGCTCGGCGACGTTGGCGGCTTTGGCGATGCGCTGCTGCCGGGCGGCGGTCCAGCGGCGGCCGAGTGGGCCGAGGACCTTGGCGACGCGGTCGTATTGCTCGGCGAGCATCCGCAGCCCGGAGTAGACCGCCAGACCGAACGACACCGGGATCAGCAGGGAGTTCGGCAGGTTCAGGCGGTCGATGATGTCGGGCAGTTGGTCATCCACGGGCGGCGTCCCACCGCCGCCACGCCACCACGGTCAGCAGCGAATGGACCACGGATTGCACGCACAGGAACGCCACCCCGGTCCGCAGGGAGTCGCCGGCGATGTCGGACAGGCCGGTGACGATCTCCCCGAGCCCGAACGCGGCGAAGATCCCCGCCAGCAGGGCATGTCCGAGGATCGTGAGGGGCCAGCGGTGGACGATGTAGCCGCCGACGGACAGGAGTACTCCGGCGATGAGTAGCACTCCCCAGTGGTCGATGGGTAGGGCGTGTTCTGCGGCGGACATGGTGATCTCCTGCTGTGGGAGTAGGAGGTAGTCGGCGCCGCGCCAGAGTGCGGCGGCGATGGACCCGGCCGCGAGGACGAGGACGCCGCGGGGCCCGAGGGATGCGTACGGGAGCCAGCGCGACACCATGGGTCAGCCCTCGGCGCGGGTGCGGGCGATCAGTCGGCTGACCATGGTGGGTTGGTCGGAGGATTCGATGGCTGGGGTGATGCCGGCGGTGCCGGGGTTGCCGCGGGGTGCGGCGGCCAGGGAGCGCAGCAGGTCGAGGGTTCCGGCGATGGCTGCGGCGGACGCGGTGGCGTACCAGGGGGCGGAGATGAGGTCGGTGCCGCCGAGGGTGAGGACCGCGGCGCCGGCGGTCGCGGCGGCGGAGATGGCGCGTTCGAGGGCGTCGGCCCAGAAGCTGGTGGTGAAGATCGGGCGGGCGGGGTCGGGTAGGGCGTGCATCAGGGTGCCTTCCGTTCGCAGTGCAGTTGATCGAGCAGTTGGTCGAGGCGGATCTGTAGGGCGAGTTCGGTGCGGAGGTCGCCGGTGTCGCGGGCGATCTTGAGTCGGTCGGCCACCCATTTGCAGCGTTCAGTCGTGCTGAACACCGTCATGAGGCGGCGGTCAGGCGGCGACGGCCGCGGTGAGTCGGTCCCGCGCCCAGGCCAGGCCACCGCTGATGTCGAACGGCGAGTAGTGGGGGTTGTCGCCGCCGGTGGCCAGGAACTTGACCCCGGACACGATGGCCATGACGATGCCGAGCACCTGGTCGAACCCGGCCTCGAATACGTCGGCGATCTGAGCGGCCAGGCTGTACGGGTCGGAGAACAGGTCACCGCGGGCCACCGCCTGATACACCGCGGCCTTGATGGCAGAGGCGCGGTCGTCGCCGTTGTCGGTGAAGATGTCCCCGCCCCGCCACACATCTGCCCAAGGATGGGCGGGCGCCGCGGGTTGCCCCGGCACACCGAAGCGACGGTACGGGTCGAGGCCGTGCGTGCTCGGGTCCTTGACCCACGGCATCGCCCACGGCGCGACGCTGCCCGCCTGCCGGCACGGGTTGCCGTAGGCGAGCACGCCCCGCAGGTCCTTGGCCCGCCAGTCGAGGGGTTGTCCGGGCATCAGGTAGCGGGTGTAGAAGTCGTATCCGACGATGCCGCCCTGGGAGAAGGTGCCGAGCATCCATGGCGTGCCGGCCGGGAATGCGCGCCCGTTGTCCAGGGTCGTCGCGCCGACCAGCCGGGCCAGCTCCCGCACACCGGAATCGTTGTCGAACGGGATCGACCCGTTGTTGTAGCCGATGGGCTGGTGCCAGCAGTGGCCCTCGGTTTCGAGGATGGTGGCGGTATCGGCGACCGGCCCATGCCACATGTCGGAGAGATGTCCCTCGACGGTGAAGAAATAGGGGCGCTCCGGTGTCGGTGGTGTCCAGTCGATCAGACCGAGTTGTACCTGTGTGCCCCAGTCGATCCGGCCGTCGGTGCGGACATCGGGCGGTTGCCGTTTGCCGGACTGGACTTCGGCGTGGACGATGCCCTGGTACTTGATGAGCGCCGTGGTCAGCTCGTCGGTCCAGTCCTCGGTGTCATCGAGCCCGGCGCCGTAGGAGAACCGGCGGCGCAGTTCGCGCTTCACCGCGGCGATCACCGGGCCGGACATGCCCGGCCCCCAGCCGTCCCAGCTCATCGGGTCACGTCCTGGAAACCGTCGATGCCGAGCTTGGCGCCGATGGCCGCCAGGGCTTCGACGGGCGTGCGGCCGCCGAGCATGTCCCAGCGGATCAGCAGTTGGTCCCAGAGCTGGCCGATCTGGGTGTTCTCGGTGGCCGGCTTCGGGATGGCGTACGGGTTGGGCGTGGGTGGATTCACGGGAACCTCCGGGGTTGTTGGGGTGGTGTTGAATTCGCCGTTCATGGCCTTGGTGATCTCGCCGCGGAACCAGTCCATGTCGAGGTTTCCGGGGTCCCACTTGCCCTGCCGCCAGCCGGCGGGACCTTGGGTGGCCCACTGCGCGTGGCTGATGTTGTGGGAGGCATCGACACCCAGGTGGGCGGTGATGGCGGCGCCGGTGTCGCGCATGGCGATGATCTGCGCGTCGGGCCAGGGCTCGCGGTGGATGGTGTTCTCGTTCAGCGTGGTGTCGCGCGGGTAAGCGCACTCGATGCCGATCGTCAGCCCGTTGGCATTGTCGGTCGGCAACCCGGCCCATGATCCGCGGCCGGCGTGGTTGCACGGGCCGACCGCCACGATGGTCACGATGCCGTCGGGCGCGATGTGCAGCTGGGCCAGTGGGCCGGGCAGGTCGGGCCGGCCGTTGCGGATGGACTGGGCGGTTTCGCGGGCGTTTCCGGTGTGGTGCCAGATGATGCCCCAGATGCGGCCCATGGTGCCGCCGACGCCGGCGTTCTTCCAGCCGGGCAGAGTGCGCAGGCGGTCGCCGAGGGCCGGTCGTAGGACGTCTTCGAGCCAGGTCGGGTCTCCGGTGGGTGGGGTTTTGGCGGGCATGGGGTTCGCCTTTCGGAGGTAGCGGCGTGCGTTGCGGTATGGGCCGGCCGCGTCGATGGGGACTTCGGCGACGGGTCGGCCGTAGGTGGATGCGTGGATGACTTGGCCGTTGCCGGTGTAGATGGCGACGTGGCTGGCGTTGGGGTAGTAGGCGATGACGTCGCCGGGTTCCAGGTCCGCCCGGGCGATGGGTTGGCCGGCGGCGGCCAGCTGTTGGCTGGTGCGCGGCACGCTGATCCCGGCTTGGGCGTAGGCCCACACGACCAGGCCTGAGCAGTCGAACCGATCCGGGCCGGTGGCACCCCAGGCGTAAGGGGTACCGATTCTGCTGCGGGCCGCGGCGACAACGTCGGCGGGTTCAGCCATCACCGGCGGAGCGATCGTGAGCCAAGCACTGACCAGGACCGCCGCCAGGGTGCGCACTGGTCACGTCCGCAGGCCCAGGTCCACGAGTGCGCAGTCACCCCACCGAACGAGGGCATAAGAAAGGCCCGCCGTGATGGCGAGCCCGATCAGTGCCCCGGCCGCGACAGCCAACCTCACGCGGGCCTCATGGCTGTTCAGCCAGTCCATGCGGAACCATCGTCGAATACCCGGTGCCACCGAGGGCGGCGAGTGCCTGCTCGGTGAGGGCCATGATGGCGGCCTGCCGGGTGTCGGCGGTGACGTCGTCAACACCAGCCGCATCCACGGTCCACTGTCCGTCGGTGCGGGCCGCGGTGGCGATGAGGGTGCCGGCCTGGTCGTAGAGCTGCATCAAGTCGGGGTTATGGCCGACAATCTTGTGGTCTGTCTTGACGTCGTACATCAGGCGGACAGACTCGGGGTCACATCAATCGAAGCGCCCGACCCACTGACCACCACGTTGCCGCCGGTGAACGCCGCGCTGGCGACGAACGTGCCGCTCGATGCGGCGGACCAGATGCCGCCCTCGACGTAGGTGCCGGCCGCCACGGGGACGTTGACGGTGGATCCAGCGACGACCGACGGGTCGGCGCTGGTGGCGGAGCCCCAGGTGGTTTGCTTGCGGGCGTAGCCGCCGCCGGTGGCTTCGGCGGTGCCGGTGGTGCCGGCAGCGGCGGTGTGCGCGCTGATGTAGGCACCGAGGGCCTTGAGTGCGTTGACGCAGGCTTGGTGTGTTGCGACGGGGATACCCATGATGGTGTTCCTCTTTCTTTGGTGATGGGTGTTGGCGGACACCCGGATGGGTGCCCGCACAGGGGATTTCAGTGGATTGCGTCAGGCCGGTGGCGTAGGGCTGGTGATGGTGGTGCCCAGATAGCCGTTGATCGCGTCGATACCGTCGATCACGCCTTCGGTTGTTGAAACCAAGTTCGGGAACGCTGGAGTGCCATCGAACTGCGGCCCGTAACGCACGATGATCTGGAATTCGAGCGCGGGCTGCTGCAGCAGCGAGGCCTCGATGTAGTCCTGAATAGCGGCCGGGTCCGGGGCGCCGTCCGAGTCCAGCGGGAACGTCGCCAGGTTGATGTCGTTGTGGGAACTCCATCCGGGTCCCCACACGGTGCTGGGGACGATCACGCGCAGGATGTTCGGGTAGGGGTCCGCTCCGTAGGGTGCGGGTTGCAGTGGATTGGTCATCGTCGATTTCCTTCCTGTTAGACCCATGCCGCTTTCATGTATCCGGTTCCGCCGGCACCGCCGATACCTGCGGTGTTTCCGCCGCCGCCGCCACCACCACCGGCGCTGGAGTCGCCGCCGTCGCCGCCGTCGCCGCCTTGGCCGTAGCCGTTTCCGTTGCCGCCCGACCCACCGCCGCCGGGCAGGCCGTTGGATGCGGTGCCGCCTGTCGAGCCATCCGTGCCGCCGTTGCCGTTGGCGGTGGTGGCACCCGATGCCGACGTGCTATCGCCACCTGCGCCGCCCTTGTAGGGGGTGCCGAAGGCGTTTCGGGTGCCGCCGCCACCGCCGCCGGGGCCGCCGCCGGCAGTGTTGTTCGCGGCGGTGCCCGCGGACACCGAGCCGCGCGCACCGCCGGTTCCTGCGGTCCCGTTGTAGTACGGAATCGTCAGCCCAGACGTACCGGTCAGTGTCGCTGTGCCTCCGGTACCTGCGGACCCGCCGCCCGATGATGTGCCGTTGCTTCCGTTCTTCCCATCTCCGGCAACGAGTTTCACGGTTCCGGACTCGAACCAGACGTCGGTCCCGACCCGCGAAATTGAGTACGTCGACCCGAGCCTTTCTCGCGGAATCGTGACGGTCAGCGGGATGACGCAACCGCCGCCACCGCCGCCACCGCCCGACCTGTCCGACCCTGCCCCGGCTTCTCCGTTGCCGCCCTTGCCGCCCTTGCCGGAGAGCGCGAGTTGCACGCCGGTGCATCCGTCTGGGACGGGTTGGTTTGTGCGCTCGGTGTTGATTTCGGTGAACGGGGTGAAGTGGATGGCACCGGTCATGCCCACGCTCGGGCTGATCCCGATGCTGAACGCCGCCACCTGGTGTCCGGCCCCGACCATCGCCACCGCGGGCGTGATCGTGGGTCGGAACGCCGCGACCGCATGCGTACTGCCCGCCATACCCACCACCGGCGTCACGGCGATACCGAATCCGGCCGCACTGTTCGGCGTCGCGGCCATCGCCGCAGCGGGTGCCACCGCGATGGTCATGCCCGCGATGGATGTGCCCGCGCCGGCCATGCCCACGGTCGGGGGTACGGCGGCGGTGAACGCGGCGGTAGCCGGGGCTGCCGCCGCCATCCCGATGGTCGGGGTCAGTGCCACAGTGGCCGACGCGCTGTAGTGCTCGAGGCCGGTCATGCCCACGCTGGGGGTGAGGGTGACGGGCATGGCAGCGGTGGACGTACCGGCCCCGGCCATCCCCACGCCGGGGGTGATGCTGACGGCGACCGTCCGGGCATACCGTTCGCCAGCCGCCACCTGCACCGCAGGCGTCATGCCGACCGCCATCGTCGCGGCCTGGCGAACAGTACCCGTCATCCCCAGTGCCGGGGTGACCCCGACGGCCATCGACGCCGCCGACGTACCCATGCCGCTCATACCCACGCTGGGCGGCACGGCGATGTCGAGGCCACGCGGGATCACCGAGCCGGTAACCAGGATGATGGCCGGGGTGATGGTCACACCGAATGCGGCGTTGCTGGTGGAGGCCGGGGTCATGGTGACGGTGGGTGGCACGGTGACGGCCAGGTCGGCGGTGGATGTGCCGATGGCGGCCATGCCGATCGTCGGGGTGAGCGTGATGTCGGCGTGGGCGGCGGGTACTGCGGCGGCTGCCATACCCACTGACGGCGACAAGCTGATGCCGACCTGGGCGGTGGAGCGGCCCGCGCCGGCAACGGTCACCGACGGGGGGACGCTGATGGCAACCTCGCCGCGCGGCGGTGCGGTAGCCGTGACCGCGACGGCCGGGGTGATCGCCACGCCCAGGGCGGCGACCGACCGGCCAGCGCCAGCCATCGACAGTGACGGGGACACTGCCACATCGAGGGTCTTCGGAACCCGGCCACCAGCCACCACGATCAACTCCGGGCTGAGCGTGACCGCCACCGCGGCCGTCGACTTTCCGGTCACCGCGAAGCTCGGCTGAGGGGTCACGGTGACCGCGACCCCGGCCACCGCCGGCGGAATGTACGTGGATGCGGCCAAGGTGGGGGTGACGGCAACCCGGAACTGGGCACGCAGTTCCTCCCACCAGCCGGTCACGGACGGGCGTGGCGGCACGTCAGCCGGCGGCGGGGTGGCAGCAAGCGCTGCGAACCCGACCGGCCCGGATGCTTCCTCCGTCCAGCCGGTGACCGTAGCCATCAGAGGTACGACCGGTTCACCAGCGTGATGGCCATGCGGCTGGCGGTATCGAACGTGAAGTTTCCGGCGGCGTTGTTCTTGAGCTGCAACGAGATCACGTCGCCCTGCTTGGCGTAAACGAGGCTAGATATGTCGAGGCTGTACCCCACGCAGCGGCGCACTGCGACAATAGTGCCGTTAACCATGATGGCGAGCGTTGCGTCATGGGTTTCGTTGCACAGCAAGTCAACTGACACCCCGTAGGTGCCGATGTATTCGACGGTGAAACTTGCGGTCGCGTTGCTGATGACGATGTCGGCGCTAGTTCGGACAGTTTCCACGAATGCCGTGAATGGCTCATAGGAGCCGACGGTGCTGGTGTAGCCACCGGAACCTGCGGTTGAGATGTCCGCGTGTGAACCGAGCGTGTCGGACTGCGGTTGCGCGTACGGCTTGACGATGACGCCTACGCCTACATGCCAATACCTGCTACTTGGATCTGGACTCGTGGCAATCGTCAGCGTCTCCGCGTTGTCGATATTCTTCGTCAATGACATGTCATACAACGAATAGGTACCTGTAAGACCCGCGGACGTTGGCATCGCCGCTGAATGGCTCATGCTCATCGTTGGCGATGTGACACTCATGCTTATAGGGTCGATGTTCGCATTGGAAATTATGGAGTTGTGAACTATTGCTACAGAGTCCGCTTCCGCATCAATAGATGTAATGGGACTCAACTGAGTTGTGATATCCAAGTCCCCGTATGTGGTTCCATCCAGGGCGACCATCCAGGCATCAAGGGCATACACACGCTGGTTTGTGCTGGTTGACGCAACTCCGACGTATACATCTTTTCGACTAGAACCGGTATCAACTACACCCGACTGGAATACCGCACATCCACGCGCAGGCCCCGGACCGCCACCGCCACCGCCGCCGGACTGAATGTAGCTCGCGAGAGCAAAGCCTCCTCCTGTCGTTGTGGGAGAATAAACAGTCGGCGTAGCGTCGTAATCTACTGCCCGATTAAACGCATATGTCATAAAAATCAAGACGGTTTTCGCCTCAAAGTTCGGCGGTAAACTTAGTCGCACAGAGTTGACGGTCTGATTCATCCGCCCGGAATCCGGGCCTGAGTAGTTTGGCGTTGCCGTTCCGCTGATTATCGTGTTCGACCCGGCCGGAATCGGCAACAGGACAGCGCCCCAGTCTTCAACAACCACCTGCGGGTCGACATTCTGAACCACTATGTTTGCCTCGGGGATGGCGTTGAACTTGGCCGCAGCGGTGGTGGCTTTGGAATCAGCCACCGCGGCAGCCGACTGGGCCGTACTCGCGGTCCCGCCAATGTCATTGATCACCGCCGCCACTGATGCGGCGGCCGACCCGGGCTGCGTCGTCGTGGTGCTCGACGGGTCGGTGTCAATCGTGGACGTCCCGGTCAGGCCCGACGCCACCCGCCGATACTGGCCAGTGGTCGACTGCCGGCGGTAGAGACTGATCGTCTTACCTGCCGGTGGTGCCGTGAACCAGGAGATGGTGACCTGGTTCTTCGATCCGAAGATCGCGGGCATTGACCAGATCATCACCTCATTCGACGGCGCCGACTCCTTGAGTGTGGCCGTATCCACCACCGTCGCAATGTAATACAGGTTCGTGTTCTGCGGCACCGACGTTGACGTGGTCGACCCGCCGCCGACCGGCCAGCCCAGCACCGGAGCCGCCGGGATCGTCGGATCGAGCTGCGACGGCAGGTCATTGCCGACCGGAACACCGATGGCTTTGAGGATGTCCGCCAACCAGGCCGGCGGTGCGCCACCCGGGTTCGTCCACCCGGATGTCGGCAGATCACCCGCACCCGGCGTACCGGACACCCACACCCACGACGTGTTGAGGTAGCCGAACCCGAGCTGGCCCAGCATCCAGTTGATTGACCTGCGCGTGTCATCCGCCAGATCGGTCACACCCGACTGATCCGCCAGCGCAGTCTTATTCGCCGCAAACAAGTTGTTCCACCACGCCACACTGTCCGCGGTATGCGACTCAATACCGACCAGGCCCATCAGGTCATCCCAGGCCTGCGCCCGATCCAGGTCGTTGTTGTCGAACGGGTTGAAGATGATCGCCAGTTCGTCGTTGACGGCGTTCATGTCGGGGTGCAGGTTCAGGGTGCCTGTGGGGATCACCTGCTGGAACAGCTTGGTCCAGATGCTGTTTCGGTTGACGATGATCTGATTGTCGGTCTGCTCCAGACCGAGGATGTCCAGCAACCCCTCCCACGCAATCGCCCACTGCGTGTTGTCGAAGAACGTGTCGATCGTCTTAAACGGCGCCTGCATCTTCGCGAAATCCGCGACCAGCGCATTCAACCACTCAGTCGGGATACCGTTGCCGATCACCGGCATACTCGCCGCATCCCACCAGATGTCACCCGCAGACGCGGTCTCATCGAGCACCAGCCGCAGCACCACCGTGCAATCCGTTGTCGCAGTCCAGTCCCCGGTCAGCGTCGCACCCAACGCGCCACCGGGGAGACCCGTCCACCCAGATGCCGCCACACCATCGGACATACCGGCTGACGCGATGTCCACGTACTGCGTACCCGTGTCATCGAGCACCAGCAGTGAAATCTGCATCGGCTTCGCGCCGGCCGTCCCCGACAACCCATACCAGGCCACCCGAACACTAATGTCATCGAGCTTGTCCCCAGCCTTCAGACTGTAGGCGTTGGACCGCAGGGCATGCACCGCACCATCAGCAGTGATCCGCACCGACCCCGGCTGATGATCCGCCGACAAAGTCCGGTAAACCGTGCCATCCCATTGAAACTTGTTCCCGACGATCGACTCGGGACCATCAAAGCCCGGATTCCACAGTGCCTGCGCTGCATTGTTGTTCAGCCACGTAATCGGAATCCCGAACTGCCCGTACAGATTCGCCGCGTTCAGTGGTGAGTCCGCGCCGATGAACAGTGACACGATGTGTTGGATCGTCAGCAGGGTTTGGTCGTCGCCGTCATAGGTTCCGCTGAATGCCGCCAGCAGGTCCACGAACTGGCCGACCACGGGCAGTTCTTCAATGAACTGCATCAGCAGCGACGGCAGGTCATCGGGCCCGTTGATGTCCGCCGGGTCTGCCTGCGACACCACCGAGTTAAAGCCCGAGAATAGTTGCGTCAGAACGCCGAACGGGGTCAGGTCATTGAGTGGGCTGCCGCCGTTGGACGCGTTGAAGATGTTCGGTACCCGCTCACCGGAGCGTGTCCGGTTCGCGGCCACTGACGTGTCCTGGGTCTTCGACTGCAGTGTGTCGATGGTGAGCGCACCGACCGGCAAGTTCGGGACGCCGCCCGGAGTTGTCACAGCCGAACCGCCCGCGCCGCCGTCTTGATCCGCTTCGGGCAGGCCGGCGCCGTGGCCGTCCGCGCAACAACCGGGTCAGCCTCCGTGTGCTGCGGCGGATCAGGTAACTTCACCGACTCCTGACGAACCCCGTCGGTGATCCATGCCGGCGCATGCACCGCATCGGGGTCGACATGCTCGGTTTGTCGCACACCGAGTGCCACCAACTGCGCCGCCAAGTCACCGACGACCGGCTGCAGCATGTGCAACGGCATTTCGGTCGCCGTCAACAGTGCCGACGCCAGGGCGCCACCGATAGCCTTGGTCTGCCCGTCGATGTCATCGACGGCGGGGATCTTCTTCGGGATCACGGTCTGGTCAATGACCTTGTCCGCGATCGCCTTCATGCCCTCGGGGGTCACCTTGTTTACCACAGTCCGATCTCCTGTAGTCCGCTCATGGCCTTGGCCATCAGTTCTGTCATGTGTGCGAGCGCGTCCTTGCGGGGTTTGGTGTCACCGAACTTCGCGGCGATCGCCAAGCCTTTGCCGGTGCCCCAGTCGATGGATAGTTCACGGTTGCGGCGCACGAACACCCGCGGCATCAGGAATTTCTGCGTGCCGCCGACCCGGTCACCGAGCCACCAGTGCCCGTATCCGTTGTCGCCGATCAGCCACGGGGAGGCGTTGGCCACCTGCAGGTTGAATGACAGGTCGGGGTCGGTTTCGCGGCGGCGGGCCCGCAGATCCATCACGCTGGCCGCGGTGAATGCTTGCGTGACGTTCGTGCTGGTGGTTTCCAGGTAGTGGCCCCAGCCCTGCCGGGAAACCCGCTGCAGCAGTGGCACGCTCATGTAGGCGAGGATGCTGTCGCGGTAGATCGGGTTCAGGAAACTGTCGAGGGCGCCGCCGAGGGAGCCTACGGACACGTTGAACCCGACACCGAAGCTGATCACCGCGGACAGGTTGTCGCCCAGTACATCGCCGCCATACTGAATCGCCCCCGAGATAAGCTCATTGACGCCAGGCATTGACTGACCGCCGACCGTTATGCGGCCCGCACCACCCGGCGACCGCGAGAACTCTGATGTTTGGATGCCGGTGATGTCGCCGTCGCGGTAGACGACGTACGGGTGTTCCGGCAGGGATCCGAGGATCCCGGGCAGTCGATAGCCGCGCTCGTCGATCGTCTCGCCGGTGATCAAGTCGTAGCTGTCCTCGACGTGGTTGGACAGGACGCTGGCGATGGATCTGGTGAGGCCGGTCAGCAGGTTCCCGCCGATCGAGGTTCCTTTTCGGAATCCGGACTTGTCGACGATGTCGACTATCAGGGTGCCGTTGCGGAAGTTGGTGCCGGCACCGGGCCACGGCTCGGGGTCACCGGTCAGGAACCGGCGGGCGACGATCTGCGTTTCCGAGTCCTCGAGGATCGGCGCCGCGATGTCGAGCCACGCGGTGCGGATGCTGCCCACGACGATCGCCAGCGGTGCGATGGAGTCGCCGAATGCGCGGGGTTTCACCACGATTTGCGACTGTTCCCAGATGTGCCCGAGTGCATCCCAGATCTCGCCCGATGCCCACTTTTCGGGGTCGAGTATCGCCAGGATGTTTTCCACGCTGATGTTGGTGAGCTGCAGGCGCAGCAGGTTCGCGGCCAGGGTGATCAGCAGGGCCTGGTCGGCCTGCGCGAACAGCATCCATGCCTTCGGCTGCTGAATCAAACTTATTGGTAGGAACGGGTTTCCGGCGGTGTGAACGAACTTGAATTCTTCGATGTCGTCGAGGAAGTCGATGACTACCTCGTCGCCTTTGTCGCTGCGGGTGATCGTGACGCCGTTCTTCGATTTCATCCGGCCGCCGATGCGGGCGCCCATCGTCTCGATGATGACGTGAATGTTGCTGGTACCGCGGGCTTCTTCGTCGAGGGCCCAGAACGCGGCCCAGGTGCCGCGCCGGTCGTCAAGGTCGATGGGCAGTCGCAGTTGGATGGTGCCGGTCTGGTTGACAATCTGGTTCAGGCTGCCGGCGAGTTCGGTAGCGACGGTGCCGCGGTACTTCCAGTCGCCGTCGTACAGCTTGATGATGGGCCGGTCGTAGGCGCGTTCGATCCGGTATTCGCGCACCTCCCGCGCCCAGGCGGCGAAGCCGGTGTGATCGGTGCCGTTGAACGGCTCAGCGAACCGGGCGACGGGCAGTTCCCCCATGCGGACGGGCCGGTCGTAGTCGGCCTCGACGATGTAACGCAGCGACCAGGGCAGCCACCACGGTGAGGTCGGCGACCAGACGTAGGTGATGTTGCCCTCGGTGTAGGACGCGTTGACGGGGTCAGTGAGGCCGACAGCGTTGTAGTCGGGGTGGATCCAGTTGGCGCCGTTGATGGCGGTCTGCGCGGCGAGGTTGGTGAGCGTCGACCACAGGAACGTCATCACCTGGCCGAGGTCGATAGTGGTCAGGTTGGGGACTGGGATGCCGGCGGGCCAGTCTGTCCAGCCGTCGTACTGCCGTTTGAAGTCAGTGACGGTGTACGGCGTGTTGGTCGGGGCGGAGATGGATTCCTCGAACAGGACGCCGCCATAGCGGGAGACGCTGTTGCCCATGAGAATGAACTTCAGGCGTGCGGGGTCGATCGTGCTGGTGGGGCCTTTGACGCGCAGCCAGCGGCAGGCGACGACCGCGCCGAGCGAGTGCCCGAACACGACCAGGTCACCGGTCGTGGTGGTGAGCAGTTGGTCGAGGGTGTCGACGGCGTCGAGGACTTCCTGCCCGCGCCAGTTGACGGTCCAGTTCTGGTAGGTGACGGGGACGACGGTGTTGCCGGCGGTGACCTCGCCGCGCAGCATGGGGGAGACCTGGGAGGGGTCACCGAATGCCCCGGCGAGGGTGAAGACGGTCGTCACGCTTCGAGCCCGCTCTCAGCGGACCAGAATCGGCGCTGCCGCAGCGTGACCTTCGCCCCGGCCGGCCCATTGCACACAACCGGCATCACCACCGGATCCACCTCGGTCCCGGTGTACGGCGGCACCGGATACAGTGGCTCCACACCGTTGAACAGACCGGCCGCGTTCGACAGGTCCGCGTTCAGATAGGTGTCCATGAACGGGTCGGACATCACCGACAGCAACTGCTCGAGCTGCGGCGTGACGATCATCCGGGCCGCGTCCTGACCGACTGCCCGACCCCACTTCCGTTCCTGCCCGAACGCGAAATCGGGGAACTGCCACGACATCGCCGGGTCGAGAGTCCATTCCAGCCAGAGCGGCTGATCGGTCGGGTTCCACACGTCGAACCAGCCGGTATTGGCGCCGGTGGCTTTGACCTCGAACTTCGGTGTCGTGATGAACGGCCAGTCGCCGGTACCGACCAGGTTGGCGCCCGAACCGGTGAGCATCCCCGGAACCGTGAACACCGCAACGTACGCGCCGACGGTGCCGGTCACCGTGACATTGCCGGCACCCACCGACGACAGGCCCGCCAGCGCCGACTGCACCGCGGACAACGTCGCGTTGTAGGAGACCATTGTGGTCTGCCCGCCGAATGACAGGGTGAAGGTTCCACTGCCCGCGTCGGTGATCGTGATGGAGAACCGACTGCTCGGATTGACCCACTCGGCGACCGATTCGGTGCCCTCGTACATCGGGTTCACCGCGAGCGCGGACACCACCGCGTGGTAGACGCCGTCGATATCAGCGTCGAAACCGTCCTCGGTGGTGTACAGGATTTCCTTGGCCAGCCGCAGCGTCAGCGACCGCCGACCCGATGGGCCGTCGTAGTGATACCGCACCTTGTGGAAGTTGCCCGGTGTGCCCCACAGGCGCTGGAAACGCGGTCGGGATTCCGGGGTGAGCCAGAACGGCAGAACCAGTTCGCGGATCGGCACAGATTCGCCGACGATCCGGCCGCCCGGCTCGAACGCGCCCGACATCGTCCGCACCGTGAACCCGGTGGCGTACATGCCCTTTGGGTCGGTGTCGAGAATGATCTCGTCTTGCCGGTAGGTGTCGTTCGGTGCGGACACCACGACCGAGTCACCGTTCTCTGATTCCAGGGTGATGGTTGCGACCGCCATCAGAACCTCGACAGTTTCGCGGCGTTCAGCTCGTTCTCCTTACGCTGCGCGACGAGGAAGGCATCCTCCACCGTCGCGGTACGGATGTAGTAGTTAGCTCCCGGCGGTCCTGGTTTCTGCCCGCTACCGACACCGTTCACCGCGACCCCGCCGGCCGCCGCTTGCTGCGACGCCGCATTGATCGGCGCGGCACTGTGACTGCCTTCGAACATCGAACCCACCGAGCCACCACCGAAAATCTTCCTGCCGTCTTTCCCCGACACCGAGATACCGCTGACCAGCTTCCCGATGCCCTGCAGCCAGCCGGGTGAGTCACCGGCACCGAGCACTCCCAGCGCGGACTGCACCTGCCCGCCGACGGCTGCGCCGGCCGCATTCCCGAACACGCTCAGGTCGCTTCCGGACGACGTCGCGCCCACTCCGGAGCCCAGCCCGGTGAGTCCGAACGACGCCAGCCCCGAGATCGACGACGGCACACTGGCACCACCGCCCGACGCCGCGGCCGGCGTCACGCCCGCATCGGCCGGCGCCGCATCACCGACTGCCGGCGCCGCGGCATTCACATCGGGCGGCTTGGGCGCCAGCGGCCCGCGCAGCCCGTTGACGATCCCCGGACCCGAGAAGATGTGCACGTGGTCCATGTGGTTCGCCGTCGGGTCGCCACGGTCGTCCATGTCGTAGCCGCCGCCGCCCGGGTAGTACAGGTGCTGCCGCCAGATCACCCACTTCAGGTCGACGGCCGACGCATTGGACAGCACGAAGTCCTTGACCGCGTCACCCTTCGCCTGGTCACCACCGACCATCACATCGAGCGCCCGGCCGGTCGAGTGCTCGTTGTACCCGTCGGCGCCGCGGTAGCCGCCGATGTTGGTGATCCCGAACCGCTGACTGATGATCTGGCGGAGCTCGTCGGTGCCGGCGACCAGTCCACCGCCGGCATAGCCGTTGAGCGTGTCGAGTAGACCCGGCGCGGCGGCCTGCAACCGGTCGGTCGCAGACTTGCGGATCACGAACTCGCCGCCGTGCACCACCCCGGCAACCTGATCAATCGGGAAGTTGCCGGTGTAGCCACCACCGGAGAAGTGCGGAATCTTCGGAATGTCCACGCTGACACCGGGGATCTTGCTGACGATGCTGCTGATTCCGCCGGTCAAGCCGTTGAGCTTGTCGACGATCCAGTTCAGCGCGGCCGTGAGGCCGTTCTTCAGGCCGTCCCACATTCCCTTGGCCGCGTTGGTGATTGCCCGCGGCAGGCCCTTCACGAAATCGACCACCGCGGTGAACCGATCGCGGATCCCCGTCCACACCTCGCCGGCCTTGGCCACCATCGCATCGAACACAGCCTTGATGAACGTCCACGACACTTGGAAGGCGATCTTCACCTTCTCCCATGCCACGCCAAGGAATTCGGTAAACCCCGCCCAGATCTTGCGGCCCAGCTCGGTCTTGGTGAAGAACAACACCAGGCCGGTGACCAGCGCCGCGACGCCGGCGACAATCAGCCCGATCGGGTTGGCGGTCAGCGCCGCATTGAGTCGCCACTGAGCGCCCGTCGCTGTCGTCGTGGCGACAGTCGAAGTCGTTGTCGCACCAGCGAAGAGCGTCGTCGCGGCCGATGATGCCTGCTGTACCGCCTTGAACGCGTCGAATGCCTCGTTGACAGTCGTCGTGACATCGGAAACTGTCTGCATCGCGCCGCTGACTTTGTCGACGCCATCAGCGAACGCCCCGACCGCGGACCCGATGAACGTGCCTGACAGGTTGTCGCGCACCGTGTTCGCGCGGGCAGAGATGGTGTCAAGGCCACCGATCAGCGGCTGAAAATTGGTCGACACGGCCGTAGCGATACCCGCGCTAAGTGCCGTCCCGGCCTTCGTCGCCACCGCCTTGAGGCCCTGCCCTTGAATCTGGCCACTGAGACGGGCCGCGAACTGGGCACCCGACTTCGCGCCTTCCGTACCAAGGACATCACGCACTGCGGTGAGGTTGGCGACCGTCCGCGGGAACCGCGACCGCACCCAATCCCCGATCTGCTGGCCGGCAGCCGTACCCAGCTCGTTGCCCAGCTCCGCGCCGATACTGCGACCAGTGGCCTTGGTTCCCGCCTTGGCGCCCTTGTCGATCGCCGTCCCCGCATCGCGGCCCGCCTTCTCGGCAGCGGCCGGGTCGACCTTCGGCTCGACCTTGATCTCGCGGGTATGCTTCTCGACGGTCTGGCGGGTCTTCTTACCCGCGTCATCGGCCGCCCGCTGATCGACCTGCGGCTCGACTGAGACCTTGACGACTTTGCCGTCAATCTGCTTGTCGATCGCATCAGTTACGCCCCGCAGTGAGGGGATGATTTGGAGGGTTGCGTACCCGATTGACGGCAAGTCATCCCCCCTTCACGTAGGTGCTTTTGCGGCGCAAGAATTCCTCTTTGAGCGCCGCCTTCGCGGCAGCCTTGGCCTTCGCGGTCATCTCGGCACGCGTCGGATGATCGAAGTCATCTGGCAATGAACCCTTTTCGCTGTTCACCTTCACCATCAGGGCCCACAGATCCCCGAGCAGGTTGTCGGTGGTCGACCACCGCGGCCCTTCGTTGAGCGCGGTGACCAGTGTCGAATCGGCCGGCATCTGCCGGATGAGAACTCCCAGTCGGCGGGCCGATAGTGTGCCGCGGTAGAAGTCCACCAGGTCGAGCGTGTAGTGCCTGGCTAGGTCAGCCTCTATCTCGTCACCGTGCTCATCGAGCAGGTGGCAGAGGCCGATTAGTTTCCCATCAGGTCGGTCAGCTTCTCGCCGATCTCCGCGAAGTCGTCGACCGTCGGATCCTTGGCCATGAATGCGGCCCACTGCTTTTCGCCGAGCAGCAGTTCAGTGCCGCGCAGTTCGTTGCCGTCCTTGAACGCCATGTACGCCTTGAGCGGTACCTTGCCGGCGATCGGGATTTTCAGGGCGACGCCGCACTGAGTGACGGTCACGAACCCGTCGGCCTCGGCTTGGCGGGCTTCGGCGGACTTCTTCGGCTTGTGATCCTGCGGTTTGGGTGCAGTCGCGGGAACTGCTTTGCGTGCGGGCATGATTCGGACTCCTGGCAGGTAGGTGGTGGACTCTGAACCAACAGGCCCGGCCCGGGCGCAGGAGTCCGCTGCGCCCGGGCCGGGGGTCTGTCAGGCGACGGTGACGGTGCCGCCGGTGCCGGACGCGGTCACGGTCGTCACCGCGACCGTGAACACGGCAGTCAGCGGGCCACCCGTCGACCCGGTGACCGTCACCCCGGAGGCCCCGACATTCGACAGGGCCCGCAGCGCGGTCTGCAGCGCCGCAGCGGTCAGCGTCGACACCGAGGACGTGGTCTGAGAGTCCACGGTCACGGTGTACGCGGTCACACCGCCGGCGATGGTGAACACCTTCGTCGTCTGGGCGTTGTCGAAGGTCTGGAAGACGTCGCCCGCCGCGTCAGCGGTGTGATGCACCACCAGCTCCGCGAACGACAGCTCGCCGTCGATGATGCCGCCGTGCGACTTGGTCTCCACCGGCGCCGGCGTCAGCGACACCCACACGCGGGTCATGTCCTCGTCCACGAACCGGTACAGCACGTAGATCTGCACATCCTTCGGAATGCCGATCCGGTTGGATGCCGACCCGGGCAGCACAATCTGACGCGTCACCGAGTTGGTTTCCAGCGCGGTGAATCCCGACTTGAGCTTCCCCTTCTTCAGCTTGACCCGGAAGTTCGGGTGGCCGAACGCGTCGTACTCCTTGACCTCAATGCTGGGGTCGAGGGGGATGCCCTTCTTGTCGTCGATCAGGCCAGAGAACTTCCATCCGAGCGCATCGAGGTCAGCGTCCGCCGTCGCCGGGATCATCGACGCGATGTCCGTCACGTCGGCCTTGAGCGCAAGCCACACCTCGGCCTTGTCCGGAATCAGGGTGGCATCGGGGTTGATGGTTGCAACCATGTTGGTTCCCTCCTTCAAGGGCGTGGATGCCCTTGCGGGCCAAACGGGGACCCCACCCAGGATTGGGTGAGGCCGAATAGGGGTCGAGCTACTGCGGCTGCTGGACGCGGGCGCGGGTCAGCACGGTGAACGACGTGAGGTCGCCGCCGGTCGGCTTGTCGCGCGCTTCAAGGAACCCAGCGCCCGGCAGCACCGCGGCGATACCCGGGATCCTGGCCGTCAGCAGCCGGGCCATCGCGGCATAGGCGTACTTGGGTTCGCGGCCCGACGTCCAGGAGGTGCCCCGGATCGTCGGCGCCGTCGCGGCGGGCCACATGTCCATCGGCCCGCCGTCGTCAGCGATCAGCAGCACCGGGTCATCGCCGAGCTTCCAACTGGCGGGCAGCTCCAAGGACACCGTCAGCTCGGGGAACCGGGCGGCGAGGTCCGCCTTGAGCCAGTCTTTGACCAGCCGTGCGACGTCGACCGGTTCCCGGGTCACCGGCGGGCCTTGCGTTGTTCCCGTTGCGCTCGCCGCGCAGCCACCCACGCCTCATTCGCATCACCGGAGACAGCGGCCTCGACGGGTGAGGCCTTCGTCTTGACGCTGATCTCTCGCGGCTTCCGCGCCACAACTTCAAGTCCGGCTGCCGCTGCGGCCCGCGTGAGCAGCCCGTCCTTGGCCTGCGCCTCGGCCGGGACGCTCACCAGTGCTACCGCCCGGTCTCTGACCTGATGGTTCACCGTGACCTCGTCGCCGCACATCGCCGCGACCACGCCGGCCAAGGCGTCAATGTGCGGGGCGACAAGATCTTTGAGCACTTCAGCGCCGCCGGCGAGATCCAGTTCGAAGCTCATCCCTGCCCCCGGATGCACAGCACTTCCAGGCCGCCGAGCGCGCTGGTGGCTCGCCAGTCGTTGACGATGATGCGGAATCGCTCGCCGCGCACTGTGAGTTCATCGGAGTTCACGACGTCGGCACCCTTGGCGAAGTAGACGGTGCAGGCTATTTCCTCGCCGTCTCGTCCTCGTTGCAGGGATTCGGTGCCGCCTCTTGGCGCCACGCCGATGGCGGTCAGGGTCGTGTTTGTTGCCAGGGTGATCTGGCCGTTTTCGTCGCGGCCGCCGCCGCGGTGGCGGATCACCTGCTCGCGCTGTGCCGTGATGCTCACAGCAGCGTCACCGCATGCTTCGGCTGCCGATACCTGGCGAGGATCGCCTTGTCGGACTTGGAGAACCACACCCGACCCGAGCCGTCGACGTAGCTCGTAGTCCACGGTCCCACCGTCTCCGAAGAGACGCCCTGTATGTCGCTGGCCAGCGTCGACGCGACCGCGCCGGCCACGATCGCCACGATCGCCGGCGGAACATCCGCGGTCACGGTGAACGCGATCTCCGCGGTGCACGCCGCAATGCCGTACACGGTGGATCCGTACAGGGTCCAGCCGGTGATCGGAGACGGGGCGCCGGTCTCGGGGTCCACCGAAGAGACCGCGGTGATCACATCCACGGCAGCGGGGATCTTCACCCGGCCGCCGTGAACCTTGCGGCGCACCGTGTAGCTGCCCGGTTCAAAGCGGTATCGGTTCGTCTCTGCGGCCACCGCCTCCGCCGCGGTGCTCAGTAGCAACGACACGCGCCCGATCTCATTTTCCGTGAGATCGCGGCCGAGCGCCGTCTCTACGTCAGCTGTCGTCGCCAGTTCCACCGCTCGACTTCTTCGGGGTGTTGTGCATGGCGGCGGCCGGCTTCACGTCAACGTCAGCCAGGTCCTCGCGGCGCTTGAGCGTCTGGAAGTAGGCGATCCGCTCGGCGTCGGCCTCGTCATCGAGGGTCAGGCCGACGGTGCCGCCGGAGTTGTTGGTCACGGTGACAATGACGGTTGCCATCTGATGGCCTTTCGTTCGTAGTGAGGTGGCGGGAGCGGGACACCAGAGCCTGGCATCCCGCTCCCGGTCGGACTATCAGGCGACAGTCACGTCCACGTCGCACACCGCGAGGGCTTCCGGCCGAACGACCTTGGCGCCGTACAGCGACAGGCCCTTGAGCGCGTCACTGAACGAGTCCTGCGGCCGGTACGCCTCCACGCTGTTGATCTGGCTGGCGAACGTGGTGGCCATCGGATGGCCGGCGACCACGAAGTTCGACACCTCCGGCGAGGTACCAGCGGTGCCCGCCGGGATCGTGTTCGACACGATCACCGAGAATCCGACGATCCGGCCGACCTCGCCGTTCATGATCGGCGCGGCGCTGCCGTAGGCCGACGCGTCGATGAACCGGGGATCGCCCAGGATCAGCGCGTAGAACTCCGGCGACACGATCAGGAACCGGCCGGCCGCAGGCACGTTGGCCTTGTCCAGCGCCACCCGCAGCTTGCGGACCAGCAGGTACGCGGCATCCGCGGTGGCGACATCCTGCGCGGTCAGGATGCTGGACGCGTTCGTGGTCATCAGCGTCGACACGTAGGTGTCGGCGGTGGCGACCAGGGCCTGAGCGGCAAGGTACGCGGCCTTGGACATCAGGTCGCCATCGTTGCGGACCTGGCGCGCGTCCACGTCGTCGATCTCGAACGCGAAGTACTTGGCCTGGTCGATCAGCAGCGTCTGATCCGTGGTGGTCAGGGTCGCCGGGGTGATCGAGGTCGAGTTCTTCGTGTACGTCGACACCGACGGGGCGGTCAGCTTGCCGATGTGAACGGTGTCGCCGAACTGAGAGATTTCGCCCTCGTAGTCGCGGTTGATGACACCGCCCTGGGCGAACACGTACTGGGCCTGCAGCGCGATCTGCAGCTGGGCCGCCCAGACTTCGGGGATGAAACTGTCAACAGCCATGGTGTAGCCGTCCTCTCTTGGCTAGGTTTTGGTGTACAGCGCGTCGAGACGGCCCTCTTTTCGGGCCTGCTCGATCTCGGCGTGCTTACCGGCTGCGTACAGCCGTTTGAGCTCGTCGCGACTCATCTGTGATGGCTTACCGGCGTCACTTCCGCGGTCCCCGGCACCGAAATCCGGTGGTGCCTGGGTCCCGCGAAACGCGAGCAGCTTGTCCGCGCAGGCTTCGAGCTCCTCCCGGGTGGACCCGGTCAGGAGTTCTGCCGGAACGCCCTTGGCCGCAGCGACTTCGACACGCACTGCGCGTTGTTCGATTTCTGCGGCCCGAGCCTCGGCCTGTGCGGCCCGGTCGTTCGCCTTTTCCAGCTCGGACTTTTGCGCCTCGGTGATCTCGTCGAACTGCTTGGCCTTGTCGGCGTTCGCCTTCGATTGATCTTCATGCTTGCGGGACAGCGATTTCCACTTCTCCGCTTCGGCCTTCCAGTCCGTGGTGTCCGCGGCCGTGTCGGCTGCGGGCTCCTGACCGGCATCCGCCTGCTGCTGCTCGTCGGCGATTTCGGTGTCGCTCATCAGATGAATCTCCCCATGTCGGGAATCGGTAACCCTTGACGGGTCATCCCACCAGTGCGGTGGAAGTGTGTGGGCCGCTTACGCTGCGGCGGGCGATGTCACCGCGCAACTTGGCGATGATCTCCAGGTGGTACTGGATCTGCGGCGAATCTTCGGGCAGTCCCTTGGCGCGAAGGTTCTTCAGGCTCGCTTCGAGGCCGGGCAGTAGCTGGCGGGCAGTTTTGGCGTCCGTCTTCGCCTGCGCCTGCTGGTCCCGATCGTCTGCGGCCTGAACTTCGCTGCGGAAGCTCTCGCCGTCGAGCCCCAACACTGGGCCTAGCTCGCCGTGGTCGTGGACGACCAGCACCTTCGAGTAGTCGCCCGCGGCGATCTTGTCCTTGCGGATCAGCTTCTTGATCGCGTCGAGACGGTCAGCGTTCAGGACGACGCTGCGGTTCTTGAGCTTTCGCGCCGGCCGCACATCGCAGTCGCAGCCGGGGTGGATCGGCATCAGTTCGGCCTTGGTGTAGAACCGCGTCGATGCCAGGATGCACTTGATGCAGCTCTGCTCGCCTTTCAGTACGCGTTCGTAGCCGTCGATGGTGGAGCGTCGCAACGTCGCCCGCGCCTGGTTGGTCTTCGCGATCTGCAGATCCGACTGCACCATCTTCGTCAGCCGCTCCTTGCCGGCGGCGACCGCATCAGGTACCGGCTTGCCCTGCGACAGGGCGTACCTGACCGTGTGGGTCGGCCTGGCATACACCTCGTTCATCGGCACGCCGCGCAGCCCTTGGCGCACGTCGATCACCTGGTCGCCGACGATCCGTTCGCCGAACCGCTCGGCCAGGTCCCGCGTCAGATAGGCGTCCGTGGCCGCCGCGGTCTGCCGCATTCCGGCGATGACGACCGGGACCGCGGCCCGGATGAACTCGGCGACACCAGCATCGGAGATCGCGTCCGGGCCGAACGCGGCGACCACCCGCCCGACAGCGCGGTTCCGCAGTTCCTGGACCGCGGCGCCGTAGACGTCAAGCAGTGACATCAGCCGGCTGAGCCTGCGCCTGCGGTCCAGTGGGCGGCGGCGGCTGCGATGGCGGGGCCTGTGGGCCTTCCATCGCCTTCAGCAACGCATCCGCGGCACGCTCAGACTCCAGCTCGTCGACGCGCTCGTTCGAGAGGCCCCAGATGTCGGTCATTCGGGCGCGCCACGGCAGATCCTGCGCCTTCGTGGAGGCATCGGCGCGTTCCTGCAACGAGCGCGCCTCGAACGGAGCCCACAACGTCTCAACGTCATCGACCGGCTCGGATTGGCCGGCCTCGATCGCCAGGGCGCCACCCATCGCCGCGCCCATCACCGCGCCGGCCCGGGTCGCCCGGTCAGTGGTCTTGAAGACCAGGCCTTCCCTGGCGAAGCTCGCGCCCTCCGCGGTCTGGTTCGCGCCATCGGGCACGAACACCGAGATCGGCGTGCGGGTCACCGCGGCGAGGTCCCGGATGTCGTCCTTGGCCGCGGACAGGATCTGCGTCAGATCGCCCGCGGCGGACTCCCACACTTCTGCGTCCGATGGCAGCTGCCACAACTGGCCCGGGCCTGGCTTGAACATCTCCGCGTAGTCGATCTCGTCGCCGTTCTCGTCCTCGGTGGGAAAGTCGCCCTTAACGCCTCGCTGCCGGTAAGCCTGCATCGCGGTAATGACCAGCCGTTGCAGCGTGACCCAGTTGATCCGGTCCAGCAGATCGAGATGCGTTTCGAACTCGCCGCGGCGCTCCCGATTCTCGAACGGGTACATCGGCACAAACGCCAACCCGGTCCCCGCGTCCTTGACCAGGTTCCAGCCCTCCGTTGCGTACGGCAACGTCTTGATGACGCCGTTGTCGTCGAATGTCGCCCGCTGGTACTGGTACACCACACCGGGCAGGTGCAGGAACGCGAAATCGGCTTTCTGCGGGCCGTCGCGGTAGATCTTCAGCCCAGCGCGCACCAGTTCTGGCCGCGTCGGATCTGACTCGGTGATGGCCTGTTCAGGTCGCTCCTGGGTGATCACCACGCCCTTCGGTGACGGCGACAGCATCAGGTAGCCGGCCGACAGTCCAAGCATGTCCCGGAACAGATCGAAGCTCTTGACCTGCATGCGGTTTCGTTTCCAGATCGCCCACGCATCTGCGTTGTCGGCGTTGGCGACCTGGAACCCCGTAGCGCACAAGCGCTCGGCGATCGCGTCAACGACCAGCTCACCGAAGTTGGTGCGCGCCTTGCGCTGGAACTGCTGGTACGCCTGCCGGCAGCCGTCCGCGCCTTCCGGGAGTGGCGCGTTGCCGTCCATGTAGGACCGCAACTTTTCGATCCTGCCGCGCCGGTTGTCCATCTGCACCGCCAGCCGGTACAGCCACTCATTGGGAGTCAACGCCACAGCCGACCTCCCATTTTCAGTAGATGCGCCGCGGCGCTTGCTTTTTCTTGACCTCAGCCAGGCCCGCGGCCACCGCGTCCATGCGGGCCTGCCAGGCCATCACCAAGGCCACGGCCTTGTCGATCTTGTTCACCGAATCGGGAAACTCTTTCCCGATGTGGATCTGATCGCCGCGGATCTTGCGGCGAGCGTTGAGCACGTGCCGAGTGAGCGCCGCCGAACCGTTGTGGCTCATCTCGCCATTGACGATCGCCGTGTGCAGCTGCGCGATTGCCTTCGCGACGATCCCGGATCGGGCGCCGGTCATCCACCACATGATCGGGTGCTTGACTGCTGCCTTCACCTTCAGCTTCGCCCCGAACGCGGCTTCCCAGTCGGCTACATAGGACTCCCAGCGGGCCGGGTCGGCGTAGAAACCGATGACGTTGAACCGCTTGAAGCACTCACGCACCGTCGCGTCGACCTCGGCAGCCGGCACTTCCCACTCCGGCTTCCCGTCGGGCTGCTCCCACGTCCATGACGGCTCGTCAAACACGTACCCGTCCCGGACGGTGACCGCGATCAGGCCCGTCGCGTCTGCCTTGCCTCGGACCCGCGACCGGGATCCGTCGAACCCAAGCACGACCGGCTCATGCCGGTCTATGACCCGTGGCTCGTCGCCGCGCTGCGGACCTCGGGATGTCCATTCCTGCGATGTCACCCACGCATCGGATGCGCTGGTGATCTGGTTCCCGTAGTACATCCGGGCATCGGACTCGTCGGTCGCCGGGTCCCAGAAATCCGCGATCACCCGATCGAGGTCCACCCATCCGCGTTCATGCTCCGGGTGGTCGCCACGCTCGGCCAGGGCGCACGGCGCGTTCGCCGAACAGCCGTAGGCGAACCGCAGTCCCTCCCGCAACGAATCGTGGTCGGTGATGTCGGTGTCGGCCGGCATCTCACGGTGATCGAAATAGATGCCGGCCTCGTTGCGCAGCTTGCCCTCTTGCTGCAACTTCCACGCCTTGAACGAGTCCTCCGCGGTGCTGTCCTGGCCGGGCCGGAAGGCGTTCGGGGTCTCGATCGACGAACCGCCCGTTTTCGTCAGGTTCCGTCGCACCGCCGCCGCCACCTTCTTGCCGCCATTGGCCTGCAGATACGACTCCGTCTGATCGAACACCGCGGCGACCGGCCGAAACCCCTCACGGGAGATCGCCGACGACGTGACTGCCTCGATTCGACCGCGCGGGACGTTGACGAACGTGTCCAGGGCCTCGACGCCGGGTTCATTGACCAGCGGCCCGTTGCGGATCATGTCCAGCAGCGGGTCCCAGGTGTTCGCGGTCTGATCCTCCGACACCCCGATGATCTGCACCTTCGGCTTGAATCCGAACTCGCGCCACGGAGCGCCCACGGGTTCGCCGTCGGCATCCCAGCCGGCCGGCACCGCGGGCCCGATCGCCTCGAACGCCGAATATGCAGCCATTCCAGGCGACTTCCCATAGCCCTTCGCCCGCGACAGCACCGCGCGGCGGATGATCCGCTTACCGGTGACCGGATGCAGCGCGTAGAAGTTCAGCCAGAACTGCGCCTGGTCCGGCGTCATGTCCATCGGCTCGCCGGCCCGCGGCCCGTCCGGAACCACCAGGTTCGCGTAGCACCAGTCCAGAAAGATGAACCCGAGCGTCGGCACCTCGCCGTCGAACTCGGGTCCCCGCCAGGGCATCTACGCGGACGGTTGGCCGACGGCCCGCAGCCCGCTGTAGCGGGCCGACCGCCGCGACGACTGCGGCTGTTCCGTCTTCTGCTCGGCCTCGTCGGCCGCCGCGAAGGTGATCCGCAACCGGGCCCTGTCCTCCGGCGTGGCGCCAAACTTGGCGACACGTAACCGCAGCTCAGGGGCCGATTTCAGATCACCCTCAACGACCGCGGCATGCAACCGGGCCGCGATCAGCAGCTCAGACCAGTCCGTTGCGGTGAACTCCGCCGACAGTGGACTCGCCGCCCAGATCTCCCAGAAGTCCCGCGTCTCGGCCGGCCACGCAATCCGACGCCGCCGGCCGGTCTTCGGGTTGACGTGCCATCGCTGCGGCAACGTCGGCTGCCCCACCGGCGCCGCCACGATCACCCGCATGCTCGCATCGCGCGCCTTCGCCGCGCCATGCCCCGCCAGGCGGGTCACATCCTTCGGAGCTGGCCCTTTGCCTGCCATCGGTTACCTCCCATGTCGGGATAATTGTTTGCTGGCCCATGTCGGGCAAGCGGTGAAAGTTTGCTGGGAAAGTCCCAGACTCAGGCTCAGCCTCAGCCGCAGTACCTCAGGGTGGCCCGATGGACGGGGCGGAGGGGTCCCCGGGTGGGGGCATCACCGCAGGGTCAAGTCCTTATTCGGGCGCGGTCTTGATGCGTCACTTCAGGCCCGGGTGCTTGCCTGGCGTTCGCCGTGCACGTGGCTTGTTTGCTGCAGCCGCCCGTATTTGTTTGCTGGTTTCGACGGCGTGGCAGCGGCGGCAGGCCGACACGCATTGAGTTGCGTCGTCGCCGGCCGCTTTTCCATTGAGGTGATGCACTTCTGTGGCGTGGCCGGTGCATCCGTGGTGCTGGAGTTGGCAGCGGTGGCCATCGCGTTCGAGGACGCTGGCCCTGGTCTTGCGCCAGGCAGTGGTGCTGCCGCGTATCCACGCTTTGCTCATGCGGGGGCGTTTTTCGCGGTCTGGGCATACTTGTGGCCCACTGAGATCGGATAGTAGCAGGTCAGGTGTCCGGAATTGGTCATGTGTGGGTGTTTCGGTGTGTGAGTTGGTGGTCTCGGCGTCGGAGTTTTCGGGCGCGTTCAACGCTGTAGACGGGTTGGACGTTGGGATTGATGCGGTACTCGGTGATGGTGTTGTCGTTGGCGTGGAGGTATCCGGCGGGGCGTAGTCGGCGGGCGCGGATCCAGGCGTCGAGGCGGTCGGGGGTTACGGGTTCGTCGATGTTGGTGAGGACGTCGAGGAGTGCGTCGCGGGTGTGGAGGTCGCGGGCCTGGGCGGCACGGATGCGGGTGGTTTCGACGTCGATGTCTTGCTTGCAGGTGGGGCAGGTGACGGTGCGGTCGTAGGTGTCGGCGTAGAGGGTGGTTGTGCATTGGCGGGGTGTGCCGTTGTGGTCGCGGCCGGTGATGGTGGGGCAGGGGCCGACGAGGTGGTGTTCGACGGGGTTGATGGCGCGGATGAGTTGGCCGCCTTGTTGGTTGGTGCCGACGATGTGGTTGATATCGCGGTAGAGGGCGCCGGCGAGTGCGAGTCGGGCGATGGCGTGGGTGTTGGTGGCGAGCCAGCGGGCGAGGTCGGGGGTGGTGACGGTGTGCAGGGCGGCGGGTTGGCGGCCGGTGTGGTGTTGGGCGATGTTGGTGACCCATTTGAGGAGTTTTTTGCGGATGTCGCGGGCGAG
>CAZFPB010000010.1:0-44153 GCA_964520985.1 uncultured Pseudobdellovibrionaceae bacterium | reverse complement strand
ACCTATCAGGAGCTTACCTATCAGGAGCTAACCTATCAGGAGCTAACCTAGAAGGAGCTAACCTATCAGGAGCTTACCTATCAGGAGCTAACCTATCAAGAGCTGACCTATCAAGAGCTGACCTATCAGGAGCTTACCTATCAGGAGCTAACCTATCAGGAGCTAACCTAGAAGGAGCTAACCTATCAGGAGCTTACCTATCAGGAGCTAACCTATCAAGAGCTGACCTATCAAGAGCTGACCTATCAGGAGCTTACCTATCAGGAGCTAACCTATCAGGAGCTAACCTAGAAGGAGCTGACCTATCAAGAGCTAACCTATCAAGAGCTGACCTAGAAGGAGCTAACCTATCAGGAGCTTACCTATCAGGAGCTAACCTAGAAGGAGCTAACCTATCAGGAGCTAACCTATCAGGAGCTAACCTAGAAGGAGCTTACCTATCCTTCACAAAGATACCCGGAATATATATGGGAAATCACTTTGCATTTTCTTATATTAAGAACTCTAAGGTTTATATTAAGATCGGTTGTGTTGAGTTAGGGTACAGAGATTGGATCAGAGATTATATTAAAATAGGAAAATCAAACGGTTATACAGATCAGCAGTGTGAGCTATATAGAAAAACTATTAAGTTTCTATATTTTAGATGTAAGGAGTTGAACAATGGATAAGAAGAAATTAGTATCATTGCAAGCCTACAGGGATAAACTTAAGGATAGACTTGCTGCTGAGGTCCCTAATAAACATGTAGGACACCCAGACAGTTATAAGGCGTTCCTAAAGAATGAGTTAAGGTTAATAGAACTTAAGATAGAGGCTGCTAAATTAGATGGTGTAAAATGAAATGGTCCCAGTTGGCTAAACGTATACCCCACAAGATCCAAGTTACACGTAAAGTGTTCTATGAACTCCTATGGTCTCCTGAGATCGTAGGAGGAGAGGACTGCTATGGAGTCACTAGGTTAGACTCTAAGCAAATAGTCCTCCTAACTGGTCAGACGCCTAGGAATATGGTCCACACCTACATTCATGAGGTAGTCCATGCCTTTAGTGAGGAATATAACATTGGGTTAACTGAGACACAGGTAAGGAAGATTGAATCGGCTTTACACTACTTGTTAAAGAATGGTAATGTATTTAAGGAGTGATATGAGTAAATCCTATAGTTATTCTCAGTTACAAAGCGCTTATCGATGTAATAAGCTTTATAAATACCTTTATATTGATAAACTCGATTCTGGAGCTAAGCCTAATGACGCCCTTGTATTCGGAAGCTCAATGCACTTTGCTTTAGAAGAGTTCTTATTACACAATGCTAACCCTGTTGAATCCTTTAGGATATACTGGGACTCAGAAGCATCTAAGATAGAGTTTGGTAGGTTTAAGAGAAAAGAACTTGAAGTAATGGCCGAGATACTATTAGATAGATTTAGGAGATTACACGCGAAGAAAATCGAAGTTAACCAAATGGAACAAAGGCTCTATGGAACAGTGTCTAAAGAACCAGGAGCAATTAGACTTGAAGGGACCCCGGATGTACTTGGATCATTTGACGGAACTCCAAGCGTTATTGACTTTAAAACCTCCTCTTATAGATATGACAAGGAGAAAGCGTACCTCAACGAGCAAATGTATCTCTATGCTCATCTCGCTAAACAGAATGGGTTTGAAGCCTTACAGGTCGTCTACATAGTGTTTATTAAGGGTAAAGAGCCTAGTATCCAGACTATCAAGAGGACTATAACACCCGAGCATATGAGTAAAGTACTTGCAAATATCAAAAATCAATGTGATACTTTAGAGGTGGTAGAGAAGAATGGGCTATGGTCAGCCAACACAAATAGCTGCATTCAATCAGGTAGGAAATGCGACTTCTATAATAAGTGTTGGGAAGGTTATGAGAATGAGTAATAGTGGTATGATTCTACTAACCATAGTAAATATGTTATATGGAATAACCGTGTACTCTTTCGGGATGTATTTAGGTTACAATATTAGGAAAGAAGAGGAAAATAAAAATGAGTAAAACAATAGCTCAGATTGAGCAGGAACTAGACGCAAAGATTCCTGGTAGTGTAGTCTGTGAACGTGATGGTGGTGGTGGACGTAAACTCTCTTATTTAGAGGGCCACTATGTCATCGACCGTCTAAACAAGATCTTTGGACCTACTAAATGGGATAAAGAGATTACCGATGTTAGGCTGGTCACTAACACCACATCTAGGGGAGAGTTTCCTGCATACCTAGTTAAAGTAAGATTGACAGTGTCCTATCAAGGTGAGCAGGATAAATACCGGGCATTTGTGATTAAAGAGGCTTACGGGTACGGTGCTGATAAGAGTTCTCAGAATGCCCATGAGCTAGCTATTAAAGAAGCAGTAACAGACGCACTTAAGGTAGCTGCTAAAGACCTGGGGATGAGCTTAGGGTTAGCTTTATATGATAAGGAGCAAGTCAATGTCGATTATGAAGACGAAAAAGCGCCTGCACGGGAAAGCACTATGGTTAAACCAGCTCAAAGAGCAGAAAGCCCGAAGGGAAGCGAAGCTAGTAGCAGCAAGGTTCCTAGTCAAGTCTCAAGTGCTCCAAGTGGGTCTAACGGAAATACCCCTAGACCCGATAAAGTCAGAGACCTAATCAGGTCTTACGTAAATGCAGCTATCAAGAGGGGTGTACTTACTATGCCTGATATGAAGAAGTATTTACAGGATAACCATAAAGCAGATACACTCGATGGTGTACAAGATTCAGGCCTTGACACTATCCTAACTCACGTGAAAGGATTATCGTGAATAACACATATATTAGAGTAGAGGTTAAGGGTAACCTTACACCTCAAGAGCTATACAGACTTAGAAAGCTTCTGCAACAAACTGCGGATGATGTGGTACTAACCGTCACAACCGACTTTGGACGTGACTATAACCAGGGAGAAGAAAATGAGTGATAATAAGAAGTTTAATCCGACTTTAGCTAGAGGATATAACATGTCTAGAGGTGCTTGGAGTCCCCCAATCACGTCTGAGGATTATGATTCTATCATGAAGAATGTAGAGATTGGTGGTAGACTAGTGTACAAGCAGAATAAAGCTAAGAAAAATGACACCTCCCCAGATGGGTACTTTGAGTTTATTCCAGCCTCAGAAGTAAAGGCTATGGAAGCTGCTCGAAATGCACGTAAGGGCAATAGCGAAGATATTTAAGTATACAGGGTGTGCCCGTGATATGGGGCCTTAAATCAGGTCTGTGCCTGAGCCCTCCCTCCTTAATCAATTATACTTTACTAAGAGTAGCCTTAATAAAGGTTACTTAACTAAGAGGTATTATGCCAGAAGGCCCTTACATATTTCCTGTATGGAATGGAAAAGATATAATTGGACATTATAGTAGTAAGACTTTTACGTCTTCACGTTTGGTTATACCTGTAGTTTCGGAATTTAAACGCTTTTATAATAAACAATATGAGGATATTGAAGTCCCAATACTTTCATTGGTAAAACACATAACTAAAACAAAGTATGAAGTACAGCACGTCTTAGATGTAAGACGTAAGAGTAAGAGACAGATCGATTTAATTCTAAAACGATAAGAGGTATTATGGAATATACAGAACTCACTACAGATAAAGAAGTACAAGACCTCATAGAACTCTACAATAAGGATTATCCCTATGTTGTACTGGATGTGGAAACAACAGGCTTATCTTACTTTAACGATAAACTCACTGATATTGTCATCTCAGGTGGGGGTAGTGGTAAGGCCTATCTATTTAATGCATCGTTTGCTCATCACCTCAGAGCGCTCAAGAAAGCGGTTGTGGCGCATAATTTCAAGTTTGATTTTCGTTTCATGTACTTAGCTGGTGTAGACCTAAGGGTACCAGGTCTACTTGCTGACACTCTCCACTTAGACCACCTACTTGATGAGAACAATAGCCATAGCTTGGACGATATTATTCAACGACGTTACAACGATAATTATAAACAACTCTTTTGGGATAAATACAAGGAATACACCCATGCACCTAGAGAAGAACAGATTGAATATGCTTGTAAGGATGTACTTTATACGGATAGAGTTTATACTGATCTACTTAACGATATTAAACATGCCGGTGTTCCTGATACTCTTGTGGAACATGCACGAAGGCTCGCTTTAGCCCTTTATGACACTGAACTTAGGGGACTAAAATTAGATCTTCCCTATCTATCCCAAAAGGGTACAGAACTAAGTACACTTATTACTGACCTTAAATCAAAGATGAGAGATTGTGTAGACATCGAATGCCAGCTCATTGAAAATCAACTATACGAGGTGGAACTTGACAAAAGAAAAACTCCAAAAGGTAAAAGAGCGGTTAATAGGCCTACTTTTAATTTTGATTCTACTATTCAGTTGGGTAAGCTTATATATGATGAACTCAAACTTCCTACTCAGTTTAATAAACAACGAAAGCGCACTATTGATGATCACGCATTGGAACAGTTGGAGTTTAGACACCCTCTAATTCCATTAATACGAAACTACCGTGGACACCAGAAGGTATTTACCGCGTTCATTGAGGGAAGTCTAGAGAAATCGGTTAAGGGTAGGATTTACCCCTCTTTCAACGTGTCAGGTACGGTTACAGGACGGTTAAGCTCAAGTGAACCCAATCTACAACAGCTACCCTCTCAGGGTGGCATTAGAGGTATCTATGTCCCAGAAGAAGGCAAAGCGTTCATCTCAGCCGACTACAAGCAACTCGAAGTCGTCATTGCAGCGCACTTTAGTAGAGATCCAGCACTCCTATCAGTTGTCTTCGAAGGCGCTAGTTTACACGATATCACTGCGTCAGGTCTTGGAATCCCTAGAGGTGTCGCTAAATCAATTAACTTCGCATTACAATACGGCGCAGGGGCCCCTAAAATTAAGTCCATTCTTGGATGCTCAGACAAAGAAGCAGAAAGCGCTTTTAATAAATATTGGGAAACTTATCCAGGATTACGAAGGTTTAATAGATCATGTCACGACAAAATTGACCGAGGAGAACCCATCCAAACTCCGTGGGGTCGAATCAGACACTTCCCTAAAGAGTTTAATACCCACTGGGAGCGGGAGCGCGCCAAAAGACAAGCGCCTAATTCACTAATTCAGTCTACGGGATCTGACTGTACAAGTTGGAGTCTGTACACCTTAAAAGATAGACTTAAAGAATGTGGACTAGGTACACTTTTTTCGATTCATGATGAGGTGTTAGCCGAAGTAGACTTGGATAAAGTTCAAAAGGCTAGGGATATTATCATTAATACTATGGTAGAAGCTGGCAGGGTTATAAATTTATCTTTAGACTTATCTGTTGATTGTTCCTTAAGTTTAACAAGGTGGGAAGACTAATATGCAATTAAAAACAAGATCTGGAACAGTATTTTTAATTGATGATGAAGATTATTCTATTATTTCTCAATATAATTGGTACTTAAGTTCAAAACGTTATTTAGTAACACGTTCAAATAAAAAAGAGATAAGACTGCATAGATTTTTAATGAACTGTCCTCCTACTAAAATTGTAGACCATATTAATGGTGACACTCTAGATAATAGAAAATCAAATCTCAGGATTTGTACACAACAAGAAAACACTAGAAATAATAATAAGCTTAGAAAAGATAAAACATCTAAGTATAAGGGGGTGTCTTTGTGTACATATGGTACCTGGGTAGCTCAAATACAAGTAAATAAAAAGAAAATAAGTTTAGGGTACTACACTTCACAAGAAGATGCAGCTAGAGCCTACAACAAAGCTGCTGTAGAGTATCATGGTGAATTTGCGGCTATAAATATTATATTAAATAGTACTTGATTTATTAAATAGACCTGCTAGCATTTAATAAGGTTACTAAACGTTGTACGTAAGAGGAGAACAGTATGCCATTGAGAGATTATCTTTGTTTAGAATGTGGTCACCAGTTTGAGGAGCTACTCAACAGCTATGACCACGTAGACGTTAACTGTCCCCATTGTGAGACTACACGTGTAGAGAGGTTACCCCCAATAACAGGTGGTTATAAGATGAATTCCGGTCCTTCTAGTGTACGCCCTAAAGGTGCAGGGTCTAGACCACGGAAGGTTAAATAAATATATGCAAGCGATCCAGGCACTCAAAATGGCCGCCGCTAGTGTACAAGTACCCTTTGAGCTACTTAGGGCTATCTGTACAGTAGAGTCAGGGTTAAAACCTGAAGCGGTTAATCAGATTGATGGACCTAGTGCTAGCCATGGACTTTGTCAAGTTAAGTACGCAACAGCTAAACTGGTTGGGTATAAGGGTGATATTAAAGGGCTTTATAAGCCTCTAATTAACGCCCTGTACGCAGCTAAGTACTTAAAGAAACAATTGACACGGTACAAGGGTGACTGGATCAAGGCTACATCAGCCTACAACGCAGGTAAATCAAGAACGTCTAACATGCACTATGTTGGTAAGGTGTTTAAACACTTAATTAAGGAGACTAAAGATGTCGGAACTAGATGTAAGAACGAAAAACATCCTTGTTGCACTGGAACGCTTTCTAACCAGCTCGCATTTACACAATGACGAGAAGACTCATGAAGAGATAGTCACTAGCCTTATTAAACACACCACCAAGGTGTTAGAGGACTACCGAGACTTTAAATCAGGTACCTTAGGAGCTTCTCTCTATAAGAAGAGTCTAATTAGACTAGCTGAAGTGACTCTAATGGCTGTACAGAGGCTACCCTCATGAGTGATGAATTAGAGAAGACCCTAGATCAACACTTAAAGCATGCAGCAAGTTTAGGTGAGATCGGGATTAATCTAAATGCTAGAGCCCTCAAATGTGGATTTCCCTCCATGGAGCAATATGAGTACCTCCTTGAGGGAGAAGGCAATTTGGTGGTGATGGCAGCTAGACCCGGTAACGGTAAAACAGCACTATCGTGTCAAATAGCCTTAAACGTAGCTGAAAGGGGTAAGGTCCTTTACTTCTCACTTGAGATGAAAAAGGAGACCCTAAAGAAGCGTCTACTAGCAGTGACCTCAGGCGTCCCTATTAAGAAGCTAGGGGAGCAGGTGTTTAGGGCTAAAGTAGAGAAGGCGTTAGAGTTCCATAATACCCTAAAGCTACACATTATTGATACACCAGGACTTAGTGTGTCAGATGTGATATCTAAGACCTACGATGAGAATAATAGAGAGAAGATCTCACTTGTAGTTATCGATTACCTTGGTATAATGAAGTACAAGGGCGTACGTCGTAACGAAGAGATTGCAGAGGCGGTGTACAGGCTTAAAAAGGATGTAGCTGAGAAACTAGGTATACCAGTCCTAGCCTTGGCTCAAATGAAACGCGGATTCGAGGATCGATATGCTAAGGCTAAAATGGAATTTGAAAAAGCTAAACAATACAAGAATAGTGAAGCTAACTCTAAAATACTCGAAATTAGACCTTCTCTTGAAGATCTCGGAGAAAGCTCTGGAATTGAGCATGCGTCTGATGTGATCATGTTCTTACAGAGACCCTACTTGTTAGACCCGGACCTACCCGAGGACGTCTTTAAAGTCTATGTATGTAAGAACCGTAACGGTGAGGTTAAAGACTTTGACCTTGAGTTTAGTAGTACTTTAACCAAATTTATTGATAAGGGTAGAGGAGATTGGATATGATATGCCCTACTTGTGGTTGTTGTGCCAAAGAGAACATGGCTAACTTTAAGAAGTTCTACTTCTGTGAAGAGTGTAGAGAAGAGGTCAAGGAAGGCTCATTTAGCTTTAGTGATCCTGATATTGACCTAGGTAGCCTTACACCAGAAGAAAGAGCTGAGTATGAGGAATGGTTAGATATGCTCCACAATAACCAGGTCCAGGATGACTTTAACTTCTTCTTTCCCGATGATAGTGACCAAGACATGTTTTATGACGATGATTTGGATGGGTGTGATTAATATGGAACGTATATTGTTAGTTCTTGTTAGATTGTTAGCTAGTGTATTGGAGACAATACTAATGGGATATTTAATTCACGTAGGATGGAACTTATTATGAATAAAAGACTTGTACAGGTAGTTAAGGATGCTTTAGCCAACGATAACACGATTGTGGTACCCTCTAACCGAATTGAGGGTGCTAAGGGCTTTACTGAGGCTCATATGGAGTATATAGGACTTAAGAGAAATGACCTTAAGAAACTAGAGCGTCATGGCCTAGCCTTAAGGGGTTATGGTACACATGTAACCCAGTCTAAATTAGGTAGACAAGTAGCTAAGACACAAACCATGTGGATCTTAGTAGGAGCCGCAATACCTGAAGAGGGGACTAAAAATGAACAAATCTAGATACATCTTTACTTATAAGGACTTTGAGGGTGGGGTTACTAGACTCACCTTTTCTGGTGACAGTGATATACATGAAGTAATAAGACAGCTAAAGGCTTTCTTATTGGCCTGTAGTTACCACATCAACACTATCGATACTGGGTTTAGAGATGCAGTTGAAGAGGAGACATCAAATGAAGAAGATAGTAACGTGTAAGGATTGCATGTTAGATAAGGCTTGTATACGTCAACCTACCTCTAAGTACCCCCATCGAAGGGTAGATGATAAAGGTCGTGTATGGAACGGTAATCAATGCCCAGATTGTAGATCGCATGGAGGTGAGTCCTATAAACGTCCTACAGGTAGTAATAGATTAAGTACTAGGAAGTGTAGGAAGTGTACACAGTTCTTACCACCGTCCCAGTACTTCTACCATGTAGACTGTAGACCTAATAGTTTTATAACTTGTAGTGACCAGGAAGATTATATGGTATATCTATGAACTCACGTATAACCAAGAAGGAGCGGAATCTGGTCAAAGGAAAGATCAATAGTATATTCTCTAGGTCAGAGCTCCGTAAAAAGGTCCTAGACGCCTCTATAGTGAATCATTCTGATTCAACTAGGCCTAGGGTAAAGACCTGGTGTAAGTGTGCCTCCTGTGGCATCCTGGAGGCTCGTAGCTATATGGATGTAGACCACCTAGTCCCAAAAATCAGGGTTACCGAGCATTTTGATGAGATGAGCCTAGATGAGTACATCGATAGAGTGTGGTGTAAGGAGTCTAACCTACAGGTTTTGTGTGAGGCCTGTCATCTTAGTAAGACTAAGGCTGAGAATAAGCTAAGGAGGAAAAATGGGCGTACTCGTAAGAAAAGTAAGCTGTCCAGGAGGAACTCACGATGACACCACCCCTAGCTGTGGTGTATATGATGATGGTTCTATGTTCTGTTTCAGTTGCAGTAGTTATTTTCCTTCTGTGGGTGAAGTTGAAGTCAGGGAAGTAAAGAAAAAACCAGAGGACCTGCGTGAGCGCTTTAATTATATTAATAGTCTCCCCTTTATACATCATCGGGGTCTTGATTTTAGATATGATTCTATTGGCTACTTTGTGTGTTGGCCTCTTCAAGACTATTACAAGCTCAGACTCTGGGCACCTAAGCCAGGAGAGAGTAAATACCTTGGAGCCAAAGGTCATAAGAAACCCTGGTTCTCACTTAAGGTGAATAAGAAGGTAGATACTTGTGTCATAACTGAGGGTGAGATTAATGCGATGTCTATGCACACCTTAAGGTTAAATGTAGACATACTTTCCCCCGGTGGAGCAAGTAATTTCTTTGATGGTGAGATGAAATTAAGGTGTACAGTGTTCAGTAATTATAGTAAAATATTAGTGTTAGTAGACAAGGATAAGGCGGGATTAGAGGCTGCTATTAGGTTTCATACACTAGTTAAACCCTACTGTCCAGATATACGTATCAAACTTTTAGAGAAAGGTCAAGATTGTAACGAGATCTTGAATAAAAAAGATGGCAAAGAAGAACTCAAACAACTCATCCTGGGAATGTAAGCATGGATGTCCAGTCACCAAGGTACCCTGTAAGCACCTGGAAAGGAAGCTTAATAGAGGTAGTCGCTGGAAGCTTAGCCAGGAGTTTATTAAAGAGAATCTAGATGCCATCTTAGACCTGACTAAGGCTGAGACTAGGAGTGATACTAAGATTGAGGCTGCTATGTACAGATTTGGTCTACAAGAGTTTGAGGTAGAGCTTATGTTAGACAAGTATGTAGCTAACCTGTCGTTAAGAGAGATTGAAGCTAGACACGGATACTTAAGTAGTAAAGATGTGTGGAGACTGATTAAGGCAACTACAGAGAAACTGCAGAAATCTCCGGAATTTAAGGAATTGTTAGTGAACTTGATTAAGGAGAAAGACAGTGAATAATAAAGGTAAAATCAGAGTGTTAGCAATACCAGACTTCCATGCCCCTTTTGAGCATCCAGATGCTGTAGAGTTTCTAAAATGGGCTAAAAAGAAGTATGCCCCCGACGTAGTTGTGGACCTTGGGGATGAGATTGATTTTCATGCTCTTAGCGATTATGATACAGACCCAGATGGTTATTCACCAGGCCATGAATTAGATAAGGCTATTGAACATCTACAAGAGTTATATAACCTGTTCCCTAATGTGAAGGTGTGTACTTCAAACCACACCGCTAGACCATTTAAGAGAGCTTATAAGTCTGGTATACCTAAAGCCTTTATAAGAGATTATAGGGAGTTCTTAAAGGCACCTATTGGGTGGGAGTGGGCTGATAAACATGAGGTAGATGGTATTATCTATGAGCACGGTGAAGGCATGAGTGGTAACCAAGGAGCTATTAAAGCGGCAGTTGGGAACATGCAAAGTACAGTAATAGGACATTTACACTCAGATGCAGGTATACAGTATTTAGCGAATGATAAACATCTAATCTACGGTTTTAATGTGGGGTGTTTATTAGACCGACACGCATACTCTGCTGCATATGGTAAACACATGAAGAAAAAACCTATCTTAGGTGTGGGTATCATTGATAAGGGTATTCCTACATTCATCCCAATGATCTTATCTTCAAATGGAAGGTGGGTAAAAAGATGAAGTTATGCACCAAGTGCTCGTTAACAAAACACCTATCTGATTTTTGTAAGGATTCTCAAAAGAAAGATGGGGTATACTCATCTTGTAAGGACTGCTGCTCTCTTAAGGATAGGAAAAGAGATAAGAGAAAAAAGTCTAATTATGATAGGTACTATAGAAAGTCTTTAGGGTGGAAAAAGGTAGCAAATCAGCTTAAGGTCGAGTTTTCCTTTTTAGAGACACTCCATGAAGTTCAGGAAGGTCTATGTGCTATCTGTAAAAACCCAGAAACATCCCTGGGGTCTACAAAGATCAAAGCAAAAAGACTAGCCGTAGACCATGATCACATAACGGGTAAAATTAGAGGGCTCTTGTGTCAGAGGTGTAATTGTGGGTTGGGATCTTTTAAAGATAACCCGGATCTATTGAAAGGTGCCATAGAGTATTTACGGAGGGCTTCCTAATGGCTAAAATGTTACCGATTTATAACCCCGAGTATATCGCAGCTTTTGATTGTGATGACACACTGGTTAGGTGTGAAGGTTTAAGCCTGGTCTCTCATAAGAAACACATAGAGGCTATTAAACAGCACTGGGCTAGAGGACATCATATCTTGGTGTGGTCTGCTGGTGGTGCTAAATGGGCTCAGTCAGTAGTTGACATGTTAGATATTAGTGAATATGTCCACGAGGTTAAGTCAAAGCCTCGCTGGTACGTTGATGATAAGCCCGCTGACGAATGGATGGATAGATACTTTATCCCAGAGGAGGGATTCAATGGATACGTTACTAGATCGAATGAAGAAGTTACTAGAGATACTCAAATTAGCCCTGTTTTACCTACTATTACCTTTGGCGGGGGTAGTGTCGTATATCCTATACTTGAGAAACAAAGTGCAGGATTTGACATCGCAATCCAAGCAATCGAAGGCGGATCGGGAGCTGTCTAATGTACTTGAAAAGAAACAAGAGATTGATGCTAGTGCTAATAACGCTGTTGCTGAGTATGAACGCATACGCGACGGATACCTCAAGCAACAAGATTAGTTGCAAGGACATTATCAATAGTTGTGATAAGGCTCTAGCTGCTAAGGAAGAGCAGGTAAAGTTATCGAATGACGCGCTTAGGTACTCCATGGAGGAGTCTAAGGCTTTAGAGGAACAGGTAAAGGCTAAGGAGAGTCAGTTAAATAACCCTATTAGAAAGCCTGTAGTGCTTGTAGGAGCAGGTGTTGTAAGTGCCTTGCTAGGGGGGCCTATAGTCGCAGTAGGTGTCCTAGCCTTGGTTGGAGCTCTATTTTAGGACGTCTTTACCGACTTTGATGATACCAGCTATACCAGCAATAATACTGATTACGACAGTACTCTTAGCTGCGAAGATATAGATCTGTTCAATAGGTTGAAAACGTTCTTCGAGGTGACGTGACCTCTTTTCATGCTCACTGAGTATTTGATTGTGTATAGCCGAGCTTTTTAATAGCTCTTTTACGTCTTGTTTAAGTTCTTTAATGTCTGATTGCCAGTCGGAGCTCATTTGACACGACTCCTTTTAAGCATATCAGCTAGACCTGGGAGTCTACTTTGCATGGTAGGGTCCATTAACTCACCTATTGGTAGATTACCAGGGTCTCCCTTGTAACCAGTAGTAGGAAGGTTAGCTGGCTTTCCTATAGGGGCTAACGCTTCTGCCACAGTTTCAGGAGCTCTTCTAGCCGAACTAGGAATAAAGGGTACTTGAGTTCCTAGTTCAATATTAGCATCTTTTGGTGTGGGTAGTTCCCTAGCACCTGAAGGCAATGCGGGTGATTCTGAAGAAGATTTACCAACCTTACTTCCAAAAGCACTAATTAAATTTCGTACAGGCTCAGGAACCATCTTGTTATATATATAAGAAGGTACTTTACGGGCTACAACAGGAGCACCAATAGCAGTTCCTGTTAATCCAGCGCCTATAGCCCCTCTAACTAACCCGTGGTTTATCTTATCCCCACTATCAGCCTCGGCAGCTCCTAATAAACTCTCTATACCACCCGTAGTAGCTATTTTACCTATTGAGGATGCGGCTGAGGGGACTAGGCCTTGAGACACAACGCTAGGATAAAGCTTTCCCGATGCGGTCCCTAATAAAGAAGCCATCGGGTGCTCTGATTCTAATTGTTTTCCTTGAGCTTCAGACTGTGCTACTGATTCTTGATTCTCAGGTTTAACTTGTCTTTGAGGTAAATAAGATTCTACACCCTTATGAAAAGCTGAGCCATATGCCGCAATAGGATCTACTACTCCACGTACTTTCGATATAAAGTCCTGACCAGCCGTAGGTTGACCTGACTCTAATGCCTGTTTATCCATCTTTTCAGCAGGAGCGAAGGAGTTAGAAGAAGCTTGTTTTTTAGCTAAATCTTGAGATTGCTTAACCTGTAAATATGCGTCTGGGTTAAAACCACCAGATTTCTTCTTTAGGTAATCATCTGGATTGAATGGCATATTATTTTATCCCGTGGAGTTGTTTAATCTGAGCAGCTCTAGGATCTCTAGCGTTAGCTGGGTCAGAAGCCCACTGTATAGCGTCATGATCCTCAGGAGCCATTTGAGGGGCTTGTGGTGTGGCGGGTGCCCTTGTAGGATCAACACCTAACTTTCGTTGCTTATTAGCTGTACTGTCAAATAATGCGGGTAATTCAGTCGTTTTGAAGTTCTTTTGCTCTGCTGGGGTAACGGTAGCACCAGAGTGTAAATATCCAGCATTAGCAGAGATAGCGGTTTCAGCGGCTTTAATTCTCTTAATATCAGGGTCAATCTCACTAGCAATAGAACCAACACCAGGTATTCTGGCTGCGGCTTGTTTCCAAAGAGGAATTTCAGCAACGTCCTTACCCAGGCTTTGTTTAGCCCTTTCTGATTCTTCTACCAGAAGCTTGTATTTTAACCTTTCAGGGGACAACGCTTGTCGTTCAGCAGAAAACTTTGCAATATCTTCATGAGAAGATCTATCTTTAGACTTCTCTTGTGAATCATGGTGTTCTTTTATTAAAAGGTTTTCTCTATCAGCTTCTTGCTGTTTACCTTGGAGTAATGTTCTTAGTTCAGCATCTTTAGATTGCTGCTCTAGAGCCTGCTGACCATGGATAGCTTGAGAAACCCCCGCAGAACCTGCCTGAGAACCAGCGGTCATGCCCTTAAGAAGGCCTTCTAATAACTGTGCTTTACCTGTATTTGTATAGTTTGGCATATATTACCTATTTCTTAACTGGGGGTTTACCACCGAGAGATTGACCGGCTGACGCACCTAAAGCAGTACCCATACCACCTGTAAAGGCTCCAACTCCAGCACCTAGTGCGGAACCTGCTAAAGCTCCCCACATATCACCAGAACTCTGTTGTTGCTGTGAGAACTCTTCGTTAGCTTGGTCTTGATTTTGTTTAGTATTAGACATCGCAAGTTTTGCTGCACTTTCAGCGTTACCTTGTCTTTGTTGCATACCAGCTAAGTTTTGGTTATAGTACTGACCTTGGGCGGCTTTACCAAGGTTTCCTACACCTAAAGCTAGATTACCGGCAGCGTTAGCTTGATTACCTGCCTGACCTGCCATAGCCTGACGTTGACCTTGGGCTTGAAGCGTAGCATTCATTCTGCTTTGAGCTAACCCTTGAGCAGTGTTGATTCTATTCTGAGCAATGCTCATCTGGGCATTTCTTAGCTGTTCCATTTGATTACCCATCAAGTTTGAAAATCCTTGGGTAGCAACACCACTACGAGATGCACCTAACCCCCGGTCAGCTAGCATACTAGATAAGCTTTGACCTTGAGACCCGAACATACGAGCAGCTTGGTCAGAGGCTTGACCATAAGCGGCTAAATCTTCTGGTGTAAGTCCATAAGAAGAGTCCTTACCTGATAAGGCGTCTCTATCAGATTGATAGTCGTTCCAGCCTTTATCATACTCCCCTTGATATCTACTGTAATCATCCATTCCTTGGGTGTAATTATTCTGAGCTTGAGCCCCTAGACCCTTCTCACCAAATAACCCTGAGTAAAGAGAGTCATTCATGACCTGGTCAGAGGCTAGTTTATTGCCTGTTAAAGAACCGCTAGCAAGTGCGTCTCCAATAGCGTTAGCAGATTGAGCACCCATAGCACTTCTTTTAGCTTGAAGTTGGTCTAAGGTATCTTGATTCCTATTATCTACATCTTGTAGTCTTCCAAGCCCACCTAGATCGCCTTCTGTATCTCGTTTTTTCTGTGCTTCTGCTATCTGAGCATCTAAGTCACTAGTGTTAGCTGAGAAACCCTGAGATGCCTTAATAGCGTCCTGGTAGCTCATACCACCAGAACCATATTGAGACATAATACTAGCTAACCTTGGGTCATTCTGTAACGACTGAGTAGCTTCTGTACTAGCTAGGCCAGTATTAGCGCCTTTTCGTTGATATGCTGCATTGCTTCCACTACTGCCCATTGTGAGCCTCCAATTCTTTCTTCATATGTTCTAAATCTGATAATACTAATGTATATGGTAGGGAATCTGCTCCCCAAGCCATATGTAAAGCTGCTTTAGCTGACCTATCGTGGTATTGATCGTGTCTGATCATCCCAAAAGCTTTTCTAACATTCTTTTTAAGAGCTATCTTAAACAGTTCTTTGTAAAGAGCGGGTAATACCCCCTTATTACTGTGTTCAGGGTCTACCATAACCTTGTCTACGTAGCAGATCTGGTTATTAGCCATCAACCCACCCCAGACAAAGCCTAGTAGCATCCCCTCTTCATCTCTAGCTTGTAATGCAATATCCTTGTTGTTAAACAGACACTCTTCAATAAGAAGCTTATGACCATACTTGGCGGATAAGTGGCGGATAGCTCCTATATCTGATTTAGTAGCCCTAGATACCTTAATCACAGTACCCTACTTTCTTAAGCCCCGATACGCTCAATTGTGAATATGTTTAGTATTGCTGTAGCATTCTGAGTTCTATTACCACCAGAAGCCTGAGTATAGAATAGGTCGATGGTATCCCCAGCAGCACAATTAATTGTGTCGGTGACTGGGACCGTCATCAGGTAACTAGGCTGTCCAGCCCCTAAAGCCCCCGAAACCAACGTCTGTGATACAGGATTAGTATTTTTACGTATATTCATCTGTATTTCATATTGAGCGCTAGCGCCTAGGTCTACACAATTCTTACCTGACACCCTATATTTACCAGCCATAGGGCATGTATAAACACCAGTAGTAGCATTCATCGCATTATGGGAGTCGTAATCTCTAGTCCAAGTGGCTATAATAGCGCCTACTCCGTTATTAAATGTTTGGGTGTTAGTTGTGGTGTATCTGGCACTCACAACGAGATCTTTAGTAAAAGGCGCTAAGCTAATTTCAGTAGGAGAAGCCCAAGCCCCCGCCGAATTTGTAGCTAAAAACCTTCCAATTAACCTGATTGGTTTTGATGATAATGCTGAGGCCTGGTAGATAACTTGATTGCTAGTTCCAGTTGTTGAAGAGCTTTGTAAACTGCCTTCATCAAACAGATTAATAGATGCCCCGAGTGTTATAGTTCCAGCATTATCGAGGGCATAAACGTAAACGTAAGATGCAGAACCGCTATTTGTACCTAATGTAGTAGTCCCCCCCAAGGTCATTGAGAGAGAGCTTGTTATAGCTCTAACATTATAGGTACCAGTGGTAGAGGTTGGCTCTCTAAATCCAATTCTAACATCACTAAGGCCTGTTGAAGGGTCTGATCCGTTATATTGTTTTAGTTCTATAGTCATAATACCGCCGTTAGCGGTAACAGCTAATCCAAGATTATATAGCAATGTAGAGGAATCATACCCCCTAATAACTGTCCATTGAGGCACAGACCCGGATGAGGTAAGTACAGTTCCATTAGCCCCTACAGCTAACCAAGAAGGGGCGCTAGATGTTTGATATAAGATAGAGCCATCTGTGGATGGAGGTAACCAGGAAGGAACACCAGATGCTTGCTTTAATATAGCACCATTTGTACCTGCGGCAAGTTTACTAAGAACGTTAGTAGCCGATGCATATAACACGTCCCCAGTAGTGTAAGAGGTGAGTCCGGTACCACCTTTAGTGGTTAAAAGACTATTTCCAGTGCCACTAAATAGTGTGGTATTGATTGCTGTAGCGATCTCATCAAAGTTAGCATTAACCTGAGCTGATTGAATTGTGGTGTTAGCGGAGAATGTGTATGTTTTACTATAAATAGTCATGTTATTGTCCTGAAATTAATGAGGCTAAGGTAGCACTAGCAGAATTAGGAACCGTTATATAATATTGTTGTCTAACGATTGTGGATGTACTATCCATTGGATATTCTATGGTGAGAATTAAAGATACGGCAGGGGTCGTGGTTTCAATCACACTCAGGCTAAAAGTACCTAATGCTGTTGTGGTGTCATAAACCGAGTAGTTAACTACTAAGGAATTATCGGTAGGGTGTATAAAGGGTTTTATGGAATTAACTGATACTACTGCCCCAGATACTAAAGTACCACTGGTGTTTCTAATAGTCCCTGTTATAGCACAAGTTGTAGGTGACGGCATATTTAACTCCTGAGGCCTATTTCGGTGTATAGGATACTATAACCAGCGATAACTAACGGGGATTGAAGGGAGGATTGAGCAAATTCTAGTGTAATTGCTTCCCCTTCAGTACTAAAATCTGCGCTGCTTAGATTAAACACTACTGGGTTATAGGTACGAAACGTTTGGTCCCAGATAGCTACATCCCATTGATCTTGATCCCAGATTGAGGTAGAGGTTAGGCTTGTGATCGGCTCAGCCATTGTAGACTTATACTCATCTAGTATACGGTATCCGGTCCAGAAATTCAAGGTTAAATCATTAAGATTACCTTCTTGACACCACACAATGACTTTATTGAATCTCTTGGTGTTTCCAATAGAGCCCATGTCCTGGGTTTTAGTCAGGTAAGAGAACTCTATAGGAGAGGTACTGTCAGAGCTAAAATTGTCATACATTTTCCATATTTTACCATCGCTACCTGCGGCAAATAGGAGTTCGGAAGATCCTGAGATGGTAGATACAGACCCATAGACGTCATAGGATAGGGTATCCTTAACTAATACTGCCTCTAAAATACGACCTGCAATAGAAGCATCGATATCAGAGAGGGATAGTCGTAAGTCAAGCTTCATAGCTAGCTTATTAACGCCCGCTGTTTTACTTGACATGAACCAAATGATCATGTTCTGTCGTCTTAAGAATACACCATTTGTGTATTGAAGTTGTGTTAAGTCAAAGTCACCTTCTGAGCTAAAATCATACTCAAGTAATCTGCTACAGTAGATAGGTTTATTAGAACCATCCCACAGATACATCCCACGGTAGTCAATCCAGAAGATAAATCCGTTAGCAGGTACGATAATGCTTTGAGCAGGGCACCCCACATAATCGATAAAGATTAAGGAGATATCAGCCTGAGATATAACACCCACATTCGTGGTGCTTAGGGTTACAAAAGTGTTACCTTTAACTACCCAGAGTTCTCGCTCTTTAAAGATAACGAGAATTTCATTAATATCAGTAGAAGTAGCGGTATTAAAGTTAATAACTGCTAAGGCTGTGATAGGTCCGCCACTAGGTACTGTGATTGTATTTGTTGTAGGCCAGGATTCAGGCTTATTAATGTCTGAGAAGTAGAGTGTCGATCCTGCTGCAGTTACAAGGCGTCGTCTATAAGTTGTTAATACGGTAAAGGTCTCATCTGTTGGGAGAGTTGAGTTGTCTAAAGATGTGCTATCTGCTCTTGGTACTGAGATCGAGGTAGATAGGTAAGATCCGTTGTCTCTATACTTAGAGGTAGATACAATAGAACCACCCCCAGATTCCACTGTGTAGGTAGACCCATTATATGCTATCTTTGCTACTAAGTCTCCAGCGGTAAACCCTAAAGACCCACCTATAGATGACCTATAAATCCATATTTGAGTGTATTTGGTGGTGTCGTACCCGGTTAAAGTGGATAACTGTATATCTGCGTAATTGCCAGAGACTGAGGAGTAGGCTACATCTAGTGTAGCATTGCTTGTAACGTCCGTGGATGCCTTATAAGCCACTACCGCATAGTTATATATACCCGTGCCTAAGGACGTCCCTCCTGAGCCTCCTGAGGTTACTGTGATCGTTGCAGAGGGTAATAGTGTCTCAAACGATGAAACCCCATTATTTGTGTAAGTAGTGCCATTATACCCGATAAGAGACCCAGGAGACTGTCCACCACCCGCAATCCAAGTAGCACTGCTAGACACAGTATCAAACTGACTAAACACTGCTGGTTTAGTAGTAGAGAACGGGGTTGTACCTGCTGACACTGTGTCTTCGGTTACAGAGGTCTGGGCACCTGTAGATTGATTAACGGTCTGTAATACACTGCTAGTTGCTCTAAGTAAGGTCTTATTTCCATCACTATCTGCGAACATCCCAGTACCGACAGTTCGGGTCACAAGAGATGGCGTAGAATTTAATAGGGTATGCCCAAGACGCTTTTTAAAGCCCCCGGTAGCAGTATAATCGAAGTTAGCCCCACCAGTAGCCTGGGAGTCTCTAACTCGAAAAGGTGAGTCGGTAGTATTAATACCCCCCACATTATCAAAGAAATCAGCTCGGAGAAAATCCCCTTGCTTTCTTATCTCAGGCATGGTTTAAACCTTATGATCCGCTGTAACCTACGTTATATCTAGCCGTGTTAGAACTGTCTGTTAACTCAGCATAGATACCATTGTTGATATACCTAGCCATTGGTAGGCTTAGGCTTGTTGTAGACGTACCAGAAGCAATCTTAGCCTCAAATACAATCTTACCGCTAGCGGCAGAAGGGTGGTCATAAATCTTAAGTACAGCCGTACCTGTATCAGGTGGTAATAGATCCACAGCCATGAGAAGGCCAGAGCAGTTTAGGATAACGCCAGAAGTGGATTTCTCGCCACTCATTGTGTAAGGTTCTAGAATCATTGTTTATTCCTCTTTTTTAGGTTCTTGTAATTTTAGCTCTTTATCGATAAGTTCTTTAATCAAAGCTAAATCTTGTTTCAACGTCTCATGCTCATCTGGGGTTAGTCTAGCCATCTTGTATAACCCTAACACGTTACTGTAAGCTCTTTCATATAGGTTCATAGGATACTCCTTATGAGTAAGTATACGCTATCTATATCTATAAATCACGGTTATCTTAAAGAGACTTTAATAAATCAATCTCTGCCTTTAGTTCTTGAACTGATTTAACTAATGCGGCAATAACCGATCTATCGTAAAAACCATAATACCCATCGTTGCCCATTGGCGCAGCGCTTGGAATAATAGGTGCTACATGATCAGCAAAGAATCCAATTTCTGTGGCCGCTTCTTCCCCTCGTTGTTCAATATCTTTATTCCATTTATAGGCTTTAGGTTGAATTTGAAGAATTTCTTTAAGACCTGGAAGAGGTGCAGAAACTTCAGTCTTTAATCTTGAGTCGGAAGCTGCGGACAAAGCTCCGGCTGCATCTGCATTCACAGCGCGTGACCCAGAGCCTGCTAAATTTGTGATCGTTACAACCCCAGTGGACGCAAGTCTCATCGCTTCCGTTGGAGAGCCACCATCAGCACGAGTTGAAAACACCAAAGCGGACGAATAATTCCCAGCGGTGCTGTTTTCTTTAATCCCTTTAATATTCGCAAAATCATCAAGTGCTGAAGAAGTCCCATCGACCCACCCACCGAATGATATTCCCCCACCCGTTCCGGTAGTAGCTGGAGAGGTGTCAAATACTTTTACGACTTTTCTTGCGGCTCCATTCACTTGACCTATACCATATACTTGAAAAGGAATGCTACCATCTGAAATAGCTCCCGTGCCTATGGCTACAAATTGGTTAGTATCCATAACCAACCCAGCAGTTCCCGATGATTTTAGGGTAAGAATAGTAGAATTTGCAGAGGTGATGGTGGAAATGGTTGGTGTGGCTATAGTGGGAGAACCAGAAAATACGACGTTCGTGCTCATAGTACCGGTAGTACCAGTAGCAGCATTTAAGTAATTAAGTTGCGTCCCGGTAGTTGTAACTGAAGTAGCCCCTAACGTTATAGGGGACGCAAGCGTTGTTGTTCCTGTAAATGTCTTATCCCCAGCAAATGTTTGAGTTCCGGTCGTGACTATGCCCGGTGTCGTAGCAGAAGCAGCAGGAACGTTAGCATCAATCTGAAGATGCCCAGTACCTGAATCCTGGGCTGCTTTTAGAACGTCTAATACTGAAAGTTGATTAACTGGCATGTTCTATATCCTATACAAAAGTTACGTCAGCGGTTAAATGACCCGTAGTAGCATCTTGAGCAGACTTTAAGGCATCTAACACAGTTGTCTGTACTGCAGTAACAGACGTGGGTATAACAATATTAATATCTACTTGTAATCGCCCCGTGTTTGAGTCCTGGGCAGATTTTAGGGTATCAAGTACTGTAGTTTGAATTGCTGCGGGCATGAATTACCCTCCGCTTTCGGGGTTAAAGGGTATAACATACGTAGGATTTCTAGACCTACGTTGAAGTGTATCCTTAAACATTTTATATAAATCGCCTAAGTTAGTCTGAGCAGCACCATAAGTAGCTACATTGTTGACCATACTCTCTCTAAGCTTAGCTTTATAAACAGCATACATCACAATAAGCTGTTTAAAGATTGGAGATACTTGAGCCGTCATAGAATCGCCTCCCCAAACCATTTGATCCGGGAACTGGATATATTCTAGCTTAATGCCAGCAGTCTCACTGAAGTTAGGTGTAGGTTGTAACACCAGGTTGTTAGCTCTAAACTCATAGGATGGAGTATAGCTTTCAGGAGCAGAACCACCTTCAGTTGAATAACCAGAGGTCATATCATTTCGGTAGTTAAGCGTTATATATCCGTTTGTGACTTTCTTCCATACGTTTTTAACCTGGAAACAATCACTGGGGAGGGATATAGTCTCTGTCCCTGAGACTATATTAAGATTAGACGTGGTAGTAAAATAACCTTCGTTATTAAGCACACATTCAAGGAAGTACATGCTAACAGCTTCATTAAGATACTCAGTTAGCTCTACATCTTTCCAGAAGGAGTTTGATTCCTTAGGCTGGTTAAGCATAGTTCTAACTGAGGTCAATAAAGCTTGAAGCGTGGGTGACGATAACGTGGCCATTGACTATCCTTATTTAGAGGTCTTAGCGACCTTTTTCTCAAGTTCTTTAAAGGTATCGACTCTCTTCTGTTCAAGGTCTAAATGCTCTGACTGATACTTAGCTAGGGTCTCTAATCGCTTTAAGTCAGCTTTAGTTGCTTCAACACGAGCGTCGTATTTGTAACCCCTAACGTCGATATCCTTCTGTAGAGACACCGTAGCGTTATAAATCAATTCTCTTAAGCGTTGGCAGTAGTTGTTAATACCTTCTTTTCGCTTCTCTTCAATAATAGCCTTCTCTTCTGGTGTAATAACCTTAGCCATCATCTCTTCTTTAAGATGAGACAAGTGTTCTAACTCATCTGGAAGAGCAATAAAGCCATCTGAAGCTTTAATACGTGAGATCAAAGATGCTATGTTAATGTCGTGGAAATACTTAAGTTGACCTGGCTTAAATTGGAAGTGATTACCACCAACAACACAGGTATTAGGTTCATCTAAACAGTTTAATATTACAGGCATAGATCCCTCCTGGGGATAAAATGGAACTAAATGAGTCCCGATTGAGCACTACTTCCAAAAACGCATCAAGTGTGCTGGATTGACGCCAGAGAGTATTTTCTCTTGGAAATCTTTTAATAAACCTTTATCTTGCATGATGTTGTACATACGCTCTTGTCGTAACTGTGCAACTTCTCTGTCTTGTTTGGCGTACCTGGCATCTTCCATCTTATTGAGGAAATCTGTCATCCGGTGCTCTTTACCTTCGTAGTTAGCCATGGTGAAGGTATCGCCGTCTTTAAGTCTTTGTAAGAGGTCATAACCAAGATGACCTAAATCCCATACATGATGTTCAAAGTTGTTTTCTTTATAATCAACTATACAGTAAGTGTTTCCACCATACTTAATAGTTTCTTTAATTGTCTTCTGGGCGGGTCTACGTCTAAGCTCCCAAACACCCATACCCTGACGTTTATGTGGGTTCCATTTCAAGTAAAGCTGCGGGTCATATGCTTTAAGTGCGAGTTCTAATGTCTTAGTGTTAACGTCTAAAACATCACCTTGTATTAAGGCTCCTGTAACTCCTACTTCAAACTTAGGCATTTGTGGTAACTTTCTACCCTATTTAGGGTTTTTAGGTAAATTCTCACCTATGTTAGCAGCGACACGCACAGACATAAAACTAGCTCCTAACCACTTTAAAATTTCAACCATTTCAGGTGTAAGCTTACCTAGTAAGTTCATAGCTACTGCTACGGCTAGTAGTATGGTTAATCCAGCTACTGTTTTACTTTCTAAGTGTTGGAGCATATAAAGGTGAGGGATATTATGACCGTCCCTCGGCGGTTACAGCCCTAAGGCTAATTATCCGACTGAGCTAGGGACAGCCAAGCCAACGATTTTGCCGTGAGCAGATCGTTTGCTGGTTCCGTAGTTACAGTAATGTCTCCAATAAGCTTGGAACACATCATAATTTGCTAAGCGCAAGAATACATCAGATCCATCATGAGTTCCCATTTCGAGAGGGGACATCTCAAACTTACGGATAAGGGATTTCTTGATTGCATAGACCGTATCAGTTTGGCAATCTTCATCGAGAAGAAGGTCAAGCCCGTTGAAAGATAGCTTGCTGTGACCAGCATCCATCTTACCATCCATAAATCGCTTCTGAGGAACAACGATATCAAGATATTTACGTCGTTGTGCAGGGTGCATAATGATAGAGTCTGGCTCTTCCCCGCCGAGTACTCGAACGTCGTCGATCAAACGTTGCAAGAGGTCAGAGGTCAAGTTAGCGCTAGAAGCGTTAATTCTTCGTGATCTCCAGATCAAGTTACCAACGGTAGAAGCATTCAAGCTCTGGAAAGTGGTGAGGTCAGTAGCATCATCAACCATACCACGGAGACCCATCATTTCTTTACCATCTGCTGGCATGCTGTCGAAGATGTTCTCTTTACCAAGAACGTTCGTAGTAGCTAGAGAGAATGCAACAGAAGAAGCCAAGTAGATAACGTTGTTGACTTTATCAACATCGCTGATTCTCAAGCTCGTGGTAGATGCAGAAACTGCAGCTCCGCCGGCGCTTGTGAAGATATCTATAACCATGTTAGCTCTCAAGTATTGAGCGCTAGCTACGGTGAAAGATGTCAAGTTAGATGCGATAGCAGCGGCTGGAGCAGTAAGAACACCAGTTCCTAGACCGAAAAACTGTCTATTTTCATCTTTCAAGAGACGTTCACGAGCTTTATCAAGAGCGTCCACTACAGAGCTTGCGAAAGCTTCAACATCGGAATCAGCAGCGCGAGCCACTAATCCAGAGAATTGAATAGGTGCAACTTGAATCTTAGGAATCACTTTCCACTGCTGGTAGTGTTCAGAATCAATAGTACGGAACTGTTCTTCTTCATTGATAGCTCCAACAGACTCGTTACCGTAGTCGTCGATAGCTCCGAAAAAGCCCTCTCCACCTGGGTTATACTTAGCCAAAGATTTAGCAAATTCATCAATCGTGTGATGCTTTAAGTTCTGCTGAGATTCGACATAATCATCATATTGTCGCTTTAGAATACCTGCGACTGAGGTTAGATTTGTATCTGCCATATTATTTCCTTAAATAGACCTTAAGAGTTATTGCCTCTTAGGCCTTTCATAGCGTTCGCAACTACTTGCGCCCGAGCTTCGGCAGGGTCTTTCGAATACTGGGTTTTATTGGCCGTTCCTGGTTTAGGACTAGGGCCTTTAGGAGTACTTGGAATAGCGGCGTCTTTAACCTTACTCTTTGAGTATTCGGTTAAAGCGTCACGTTTTACAGATTCCACATATTTAGAGATCTTCTCGTGTATACCCTTATACACGTTAGGGAGGTCTTGAAGACCTAAGTTCGGGTTAGCCTGCGCCACTGCTTGGAGTGATGCCTGATAAACGTCTCTCATTGCTTCTGGGACCTTATGATCCATGTGAAGTTTCTCTAAGGAGCTATTAAGCTGATTTCGGAAGGTGCTTGCTTCTTGCGACTGACGCCATTGAACTTGATCTTGCAATTGCTTTTCAAGTTGCATTCTAGCGTTATGTTGCTGTTCAGCCCAACTACCGAATTCAGGGTCAATACTCTTTAATCTCTCAAGCAGCTTATTTTCAGGCGTTGGAGCCTTCGGTTGAGACTGCTCAATACGACTATTGAGTTCCTGGAATCGTTTCTCGTAATCCTGCAATCGTTGAGAAAACTCGTTACGTTGATTAATTAATTCCTTAAAACGAGGGTGCTCGTGAAAAGGGGTTTCTTGTTTACTCTCACTAGGTGATGCCTGTTGAGAATTTTGTTCCACTACGTTAGAAGAACTCTGACTTTCTGGCGAGGGCGACGAACTCTCACTTGATACGTCTTGTACAGATTCATTGTTTTCCATAATATGGCCTTTCCTTAACGCCTATTGACCGTAGCGAGCGGTGTCCAAAGCCTGGGACAGCGTTATTTGATTTATATCGGAGTGTAGTTTTAACGCTAAATCCACACTAATCGACCAGGTAGGCGACACCCGTACTACGCCTTAAACTTATTTAGGTAACCAAAGAGTAGGTACTGCTTTAGCCTTCTTCTCACCCTCAACTAAGCCCTTTGCGTATGCCATTTTAACGGCTTCTTGTACCTGGGCTTTAATCGCTTTATCGTAGGCTAGAACGTTACGGTTAGAGTACTGTATTGCGTAATTGTTAACGTCCATTAGGTCTACATTCTTTTGATGTCTACATGTCATGCTAAAATCAGTAAAGAACTTGTATCCTAACTCGTGAGCCTTACGGCAAAAACCTAAGTCCTCACCCTCTTTAACTTCTCTATCAATCTCACTAAACTTAAACTCAAAGTAAGGTCTCTTAAGACTCTCTAGCACTTCACGTTTAATAAACAAACATCCAGTAGCCAGGCCGTCTAAGAGGTCAGTACCTTCTTTAGGTACCGCACATAACCCCATGTTTCCAGTACTAGGGTTCTTCTTATAAGCCGTGTATACAACCTCTAGGATATCGCTTCCAGGGGGTTTCATAAACACTGGATATGTAAGTCCTGCTATCTTCCACTTAGCACTGTGTAACACTACTAAGTCTAGTACATGTTTCGGAGGTGTAATATCAGAGTCTAAGAACCAAAGTATATCGCAGTCACTGGCTAGGAAATCCTCAGCCATCTTGTTACGAGCGAAGTCGTGAAATATCCTTCTGACAACACCTTCAGGGTAGACAAGCTCTATCTTATCTGAGTAAAGCTTTTCAATTTCCCTAAGCAAGTAAACTTGTGAATCAACCACACCACTTGTCGTGGGTATAGCTACATAAATTTTAGTCTTCTTCACGAGCGACTACTTTCTAGCTATTTACCACCAATAGCTGCGGGTTGTAATACATCTGATCCCATTACTGCGTTCTTTAAATCGCTTCCCATTCCACTACCCTTTTCAGGGCCTACGCCCGCTGGACTATTGCCAGGAGGTGCAGAGATGGTTCCTGGGGCTGGAGCTGCCATATCAGGAGGCATACCAACACCTACAGGTGCGCTTAGGGCTTGTGCTTGTAACATAGCTGCTTGCTGTGCCATTGCTTGGAACTGCTCATGCTCTTGAATGTGTTGCATGTAAGCTTGTTGAATCGCAGGTGACATAGACATGAAGGCAGGTGACTTCATTCTGTTTTGATGTTCTTCTAGGTGTAATTGATGGTTATCAATAGCAAGTACAACAGGTCTATTGTCTGGAGCATGATCAATACCATCCATGAGATCATTTTCCCATGTTGCACGTTTACGATCAGGTTCGATGTCTGAGTCATACCCAGTGATACCTAGGTCTTGTTGGAACTGTACCCGATTAGCTGGGTTTTGAAGATTGAGCATACCAAGCTGAGCTAACTCAACAAGCATAGACTGCTTAGCGCCTTGGAGTTTAGGAATATTTGATCCAGCTTCAACCACCACGTTCCAGTTGTCATATAAGTCAGAACCGATAAACTGATTAATCTCTTGTTCAGAGAGGTCAGTGTTACGGGACTTGAGCATGCGGATAAATTCTGGTCTAGGCTCTTTATAGTTCTGAGCTACTAGCTTAAGTTGTTTCTTTTGGTCTTCTTCAACGAACATCTTCCAACGATCTAAGATAGGGTAGAGTTTACCTGTTCCAACTTCATATAAAAGAGATAGAGCACTAGCGGCATTAACGCCTTGAGGTCTTTCACCTTGCATGATGTCGATAGCACCCATAATCTCTTTAAGATCTTGAATACGTTGTGCACGTTCGGCGAATACTGAAGCATCTGCACCAACACCTGGAATAATAGATGGGATTGCCCCACCTTGCTCTCTATATTGAAGTTGCTGACCTGGGCGACCCGTCCACTCACCAGGAGATATACCAGAACCAATTGGAATAAGCTTTTGTGGCATAGCCATTGTCTTACGAGTAAGAACAATAGCTGAATCGATAGTGTTGATGTGTTTTTGGATCTCAACAGCGTCATCTAGTGGTGATTTGCCCCAGAATCGACCAGGAGTGAGTTCCCAACGACATTCGCTATAAGGGTGCCAATCGCCTTGTTCTGGATCTTTATAGGGGCTTTCACCGGCGTATACGACCTTATCACCAGCCACTACGATGAGTCTACCTTTAGGATAGCTTTGGCTAGGACGCTCGTAGTACTCTTTAAGTACTGCACAATTCTCAACCATGATGTCAGAAGACCCAGAACCAATACTAGCACCCATGGGTTTAGTGCCAGATGAGGTTTTAAGCTGCATCCATTTACGCATGGAATTGTTTAATTCAGTATCTTCCTCTACTTCTGCTGCTAAACCTGTGTATCCGTCGCCTTCTTTACCGAAAGTCTCTTTAATCCAGTTAATAGGCTGTACAGAGTACTCCATTATCCACCTGCATTCGTGTAAATGCATGGCTAACGGGTCAAGGGCCATACGGAAAGGATCAATAACGCTGGTATTGACATCGCCAAGGGGTAATTCTTCGGTTAAAAGGTCACCAGTAACAGGATCTGAGTCCTGTACTAGCTGTACACCCATAAAAGCACCCGTCATAGGGTCAGTAATAGGTTTATTGATCATTTTAGGTACTGTTATAGTGCTAACTGTGGTTGTATCCCAGTAGGACTTCTTAAACACAGTTCCGTAGGTGATCAAGGTAGCTGCAGCGGACTCATAGTTATACTGTTCTTTCAAACGTACCCAGTTAGCTTCAAGAATAAGGTTAGCAATCTTAGCTGCGCTCTTATCTTTGTTAGCTTGAGTGTTTGGGCGAACTGTACTACGAGGTTTATTCTTAATTAGGTAGGATTTTAGAGTTTGGTAGGAGGAGAAGAGGTAGTTTGTGGTAGGTCGGGGGATATATTCGTTTTGTTTACTAATGGTAGCTCGTTGCCATTGCCCACCAGTAAGGTTATTACCTTGGAACATGAGCCATTGCTTACCGTCTAACATCAATTGATTACGTTCCCACTGATAAGATAGCTGGGACTTAACTGAGGAGTCAGACGAATAGTAACCTTGGATCTTAGACGCGAGCTGCTCTAAGTCCTCAGTCGGTACGTTGACTAGGTCAAGATTGCTATTTGCTGCACTCATTAATAACCTTCAGGGTATTCGTAATCCCCGCCAAGGAGGCGGGATGCTTCTAGACTTATTGTATCTTCAGGGAGAATAAGATCGGGACCGGAGCCTAATAAGACGTCGGCTTCCCGGTCCGCCAGGGTAATATCTTGCGTAGACTTCTGAGGAAGTACCAGTTTTTCCAGCATCGCCACTTGACGACTAAGCTCCGAAATGCGGGAATCCTTTTCAGAACACAACTGACACTTGAACAACACTTCAAACTACTTTCTATCCAAGATGTGGATCTGATTCGTGAGAGGCTTTTTTAGCCATGATGCCTTTGAGCTTTGCATGGCAGTTAGGGCAGATTTCGCCTTCAAGTCCTGACATATCTTCAGTGTGGAGCTCTTCTTGGTGCTCTTCAGGTTGTTTATACTCAGGACCACGAGGCTTAGCCGCTTCCTGTCTGACTGGGTCAGGCTTCTGACCTTTGTGATGCTGCTCTACTTGCTTAGCAATTTGTTCTGCTATTTTTAAACCCTTCATTTTATACTCCTAGACAGATGATCGTTCCACGACCCCCGCCTGTAACTCCGTTTTGTAATGGTAATACTGTTGCTGTAGCAATGGTGTCAGTTTCATGACCACCAGGGATAGCTAGGGTAGCTAGTGCTACTGCTGCAGCTACTAGATCGTAAGCTGTCTTAACGTCTGTCGCGGTAGATACACCAGATTCTACTTGAATCGTGATTGCTGTACCTAATACTGTGACTACTTCGTTTCCTTGTGTTGCACCACCAGTAAAGGTGTAGGTAATGTTATTACCTGTAGCTCCAAGATTGGCTACAGCAGTAAAGGTCAAAGCAGATTGTAAAGTTCTAGATGCTGCAGTTTCTGCGGGTACTGTAAAAGCTAAGGTAGCTACGTTTCCTGAGAATGTAGGTGCAGCTGAGTGTCTCAGACGTCCACCTAATACCATGATGTGTTTAATGGTTGTTAAACTATCGGCGGTTACTGTTCCAGAGGTAGCCCCAGAGACTGCAGACCAGGTTAGGATCTGTTCTCGGATGCTTCCGCCTTCGGAGTAAGCCCTTGGCTCATTAATCGAGTTAGCGGTTGTAATAGCCATGGTTATTTACCAAATACTACTAAAGTGCCATACACGGTAGCGGCTGGGTCATTGAAAGCTAATGTAACAACGTTACCCGAAATAGTAGGAGCAGCAGTCAATACTAACCCACCATCTATGATAATGTGGCTAACAGAGCTTAATCCTGTTGCGGTAACAGTACCAGAGGTGTCAGCGCTAGCCGCACTCCAGGTCATGATTTGTTTCTTAAGAGGCCCTACTGAAAAGGACCTTGGTTCTGCCGTTGAGGCTACTGCTGCGAATGCCATACTTTCCTCTTGCCGTAAATTTATAAACCGCCCCGGTCTTGAAGGTCGGTGACTTAGCAGTAATCAACTATAATGTTTTCCTGTTATATTTAATAAGTCAGGTAGTGTTGATGTTTAACTAAAGTCTGGTTAAAGGACGTAAGTCCCTAATAACCCGGGCATTAGGTGCGCTTAATGACTTTAAACACCTAGTTTCATTAGGGTTTTGAATCTCAATGAGTTAGTTTCTTGAAGAGCTCTACGTTTTTGGTGTTTAGATCTTTCTAAGTTTTCGTTTTCTGCGAACTTAGGTAAATATATTAAAAGATCTTTAGTGTTGTTAGCTACTTGATGACACCACCTTAACCATAAAGCCATGTCCATATCTTTTTTAGCATAATTACAATAAGTACAACAAGCTAAGCAATTAGTTTTAACATACCCCTTATTATTGTCTAATCTATCAATACCATTGATACGAAATCTTAGGTTTTTATAGGAGTGCTCGTATCCATCCTCTGGAGGAGCCCCACAATAAGTGCACTTGCTTAAGCACAACTTCTTAAACTGTTTAAAAGATAGTTTAAATGATCTATTTTTACTTTTTGCTCTTTCTTTATATACCTTTAAGCGTTCTTGCAGAAAGTCTTCAATAGAGTACTCTGTGTTATACTTAATCATGGTAGTAGTATACCATACTATACATTGTTAGTGTATATTAAACTTGACTAATCCCCAAAAGGATCTTTATTATCTGAAGGTTTCTTAACATTGTTAATATCCCTGTAGATCGCTCCTTGTAAGGAGTTGTATTCCATACGTTTCCAGATGTCTGCTTTAGGATCTGGAGCATCTGGCCTACTCATGATCAAATACCGCAAGGCGTCCATAGCATGGTCATCTACCTTGACTGGTTCTTCTTTCTCATTAATCTTACCTGCTTGAGAATGGGTAAGCTGTTTATACCGGTACTTAGAGAACTCATCTAAAAGGTTATGACAGTCGTTAAAGATAAACAATCTTGGTTTATTAGTTCGTTGGTTAATCTTAAGATAAGATTTTACTCGATCAATACCAGTTTGTACGTCATTATTCGCAAGCATGAGGGGGAAGTCTTTAGGCAGGTTGTCTTGATACACATCCCAGTCTGAAAAACCCGTAGCGCCTCGAACGGCTCGAACTGAGGGGTCGATTCTGGCTTGAGATATCTTTTCACCCTTACACAGCGATAGCACTCCCACTTGATTCTTTTTCTTATTTCCTTTGCAAATTTCTTCGATGAGCCATTCTCGTTCGTAAAACTCTCGGTAAATATATACATTTTCGTCATAGTCTACGGCGCCCCATATCCAAGATGTTGGGTTACGATATCCATGATCGATTCCTACTACACGAGTCCAATCGTCGGGTACTCGGAAGGGCTGAATTACATGAACATCTCTTCGAAATTCTGTATAGATCATTCCTTCAAAGGAGTCAAATGATCCTTCGATTTCTCTTTTGATACGTTCGGCAGACCAAGTAGAAAGCATACTTTCCACGTAACCATCGGGAAGATGAATATTCTCCGTAGAGGGAGCTCTTATTAATCTATAATCTTTCTTAGCGGCATCATTATTAAAATGATCTTGTTTTACAAACCAGGAGTAAATCCAGTCATGGCCATTTGGATTACTAGTTATAAAACCCTTTCTTAACCCATTACCTCGGAGACGGCCTTGGAGTAACATGAAAGCTGCTTCAGATACTTGAGAGGCCTCATCAATATAATACCCAGATAAGTTGAGCGATCGTAACTTATCGCTATCCTCAAGCTGTCTAAATATAATAGTAGAGGTTTTCCCCCCACTAGCCCGGAGTTTAATAATACCATCTGCAACCCTGTATTCCTCAATTAATTCCTTTGGGCAAATCTCTAGGAAGGTTTTCAAGGTTGTAATCTTTAACTCTGGCATATACTGCCGCGCTATGAGATAGTCCCCTGGATAAGAGACCGCCAAGCTCAGCATAGCGATACATCCTACTAAAGTCTTTCCAGACCCAACCCCTCCGATATATGCTATATACTTAGACGAATCAGGATCTAGAACAGAAGACATAAACTCTGACTGTTTGGGTAAGGGTCCTTGTTTCTGTGTACTGTCAGAAAATGGAAAACATTTATTAAGATCTATAATCATGATAGGTATTCTTTAATTCGATTTAAGATGTCTATGGACTCTTTAACCATGCCAATTGCAACGTTACAAGGGGAACAGAGTAAACCTCTAACTTTTCCTGTTGTATGATTATGATCTACTACTAAGTTAATCATTCGAGGTCGTCCAGAATCTTTTCGTTTACAGATAGCACATCCGAAGTCCTGAGATTTAAGCATTTGATTATATTGATCTAAGGTAAGCCCATACTGTTTAAGTAGATTACTGCGTTTTAACTGTGTTACTTTCTCTTTGTTATTCAAAGCCCAATTACGTTTAACATTTCGTTTATGTTCTTTATTAGACTGGTATGATTTCCTAGCATAACAGGTACTACAAAGCCCTTTAGCTAGGGTGGGTTTTTCTTGACACTGTATACACACCTTCATAGTTATAGTATATCTTTATTATACCTTCTGTGAAAGTAGCATGATAGTGGCACAATGCTTTGGGAACATCTGCCCTAGGAGTTGGTCTACCTGACCTTCAGTCATAGGGATCTTTAGTGTATCTTTGAAAAAATAATATAGAACTGCCCTGGCGGGTTGAAATAAGTCAACACCATGTGCATCTGCACCTGTATACTCAAGAACCTTAAACCCAGCATCCTGTAGCATCTTCGTGTGAATCTCCTGGGTGTACCATCTAATGTGTTCATAGTGGTGAGACATAGTCCCCTCAAACAATACCTCTTTATGGTTGTTTAATACCCATGAGAGGTTATTGAAGTTAGGGGTAGAGATAAGGTAGTGACCGCCTGGTTTAAGCGCTCTAAAGGCTTCCTGGTGTATTACACTAGGGGTCCACACATGCTCAAGGACTTCTGAGCACATAACGGTGTCTTGTGACGAATCCGGAACTGGGTACGGAGTGGTCATCAGGTCATGTACAATAGCTTTACCTTTAGAGTAAGCGCTCGCAGCATCTAAACCCGTCCAATTAAACTGAGGGAGCTTAGTAGATAGGTACATATCGCCACAGCCAATGTCTAGAATGTTGCCATTAGTAGGGGTTACCCGTTTTAGGTACTGTTCTAGGAAGAGGACTCGACTAACATTCTTCCATTTTTCCATATGGTAGCCATTTTCCTTGGCTGCCTCATAGTAACCCTTGTAATAATTCATTATATCAGACATTTATATACTATCTTTCTGCTATTAAGCTAAAGTATCAGTGTTTTTAAGTAGTTTCTGGAGTTTACAAGCTAGGTAGAAGGTGTTTTTAGCATCTGCTAGAGCGTCGTGAGGTCTTCCATCAAACTTAAGGCCGTAAAGCCCTAGAGATTTGTCTAACCCACCCCTCATAGATAGCCCTTTACTAAGACTTAGGAACTGATGTAGGGTTTTTATGTCTAATTCCCGGTGGATATCTTGGAAATATCCAGTACCCCCCTGAGACTTAAGGGTACGGAGGTCACCATTACCCCAAACTATAGGTGATTTACAGCATTGATATTGAGTAATTAGCTTATCTATCTCACCTTTGATAGGTCCTAATTCAAACCCATTATCTACTTGGGTTTGTGTGATACCCGTAAGTTTAATTATATCAGGATTTAGGGTGTCGTGGTGGTTAATATAATAATTAAAGGTGGTTAAGATACGCCCTTTAGAGAGATCTCCAATAACACCACCTATTTGAATGATCTTCCCACTAGGTTGATCCATCTCAAGATCGAAGCTCCAAACCCGGGGGTTCATTTTATCCCTAGTTTCTTCATTAAATCGTCATAGGATAGGGGGGTTGCTACTAGGGTACTAAGCGCTGATTGATCGTTCAATGGTGGGCATTCTTGAGCGTTATGTGGGGTGTTAGGGGTTGATATCACAGAGAGCTTATTTCTCAGTTTACGCCACCTCAAGATCTGAGGGTCAATGGTGATGATATGCTTATTCCTAAGCTTCTTACGTTTAGGTTTAATCGGGGTGTTATCGTACATAACTACTTTCTATGGGATTGACTTGGAGCACTTAGTCGACGCAACTCGCCTACTCGCCGCCTCGTCAGGAACTATATCGCTATGGTTACTGTAAGTAAGTACTAGGAGTAGGTAACCAGCCGTAACTAGTAATCAGTATAGCTCGACGATCGTTACTAATCGCAGTGTAAGTCTATATCAGTCGTAACAAAATAAAGTAGCTGGTTAAAGTAACTGTTCGTAACAATCTAAGTTACTCGGGGTTAAAGGGGAAGAAGTGCGCACTATTGGATATCATTGAGGAATATTGTTAAGATATTGTTAAGAAAACTGGCGCACTCGTTTTTCACACCCAGTCATTTTGTTCCAAAATGTTGCACCCAGTCGCTTTAGCCCTAGGTGTTTTTTATTGGTAAACTCTGGTCACATGTGCTAACGCACTGAATACAACACGTTGGGGAGGCTACTGTGAGTTCATCTTAAATTAGCCGCCCTGGGGTCGATTGAGTTTAGACCCTGATAGTCTACTAAAAAGGTTTAGTACTAGAAAAGGGCAAAAAATTCGTGGGAGGTTACCTAGCATCACATCCCTTCCTTCCCCTTCGCCTAGGGGGGTACCCAGGGGGGGGGGGGGCTCCGCTACGCTGTCCTGTAAGTACTTGAAAGGTGGTTGTTTATTCCTGTTGGGTATAGTTATTACAAGAGAGGTGACTTCGTCAGGGTGTTCATGGAGAGTTCCTGATAGGGAGATGTTTATGGGCGGGATTTCGTACATTTTTAAGGAGTCCTCTTGTATTCCAAAGCTCCTTGGCAATAATCTCCCTATGGTTTGTACTCCTTCTTCTCATATTAGTATTCTTCGCTATGCTCCATGTTGTTAGATTGTTAACGCGCTTGAATATATTGCCATCCACGAGGTCTATCGACCGCCATCAGGTGTATTTGATATCGTACTAGCCATGAATAGATATCACATTCTAGGATAAAGTAAAGAATACAATTACTTATTATCTTTATCTGGAGGTTATAGCCTAGATCTTTACGCCTATACACGGAATTAAGATAAGAGTGTTTACGCCTATACACGGAATCCTTCTTAGCGCTTGACACTTTACTAAACTATGTTAATCTGGTATTGAGGCACATATGTTGATTAGAGTATCAAAGATTACCGTTGAGTCTGCTAATAAGCTTAGAGCGCTTGGTTATATAGTTGCACTTACACAAGTACACACTAAGAGTGTACAGCCTAAGAAGCAATGTCGCCCAGATCTCACTAAAACGCCTATAAAGCCCATTACTGTACATTATAAGGCTCAACATGAGGCGTGTCAAGTTCAACACATTTACAGGGTGAATAGATAGTGTATACTCTTAGATAAGAGGTACATATGTTGAAACGAATCTTAGTTAAATGGTTTGGTATACATGGTAAACGGCATGAAATAGTAACTACTAAATTATTAACCGATATGTGGTTTCAAGGAGTCTAATATGTTAACAGTATTAATTGGAATCTATTTAATGTTTAATGGGTTTTATCTAACAGGTGGCTATATCGTATTCTTAGGTATATGCTATATGATTGTAGATAGACTGTTCGATTATGTGCCCAAAAAGACACAGTTGCAATAGTATACAAGTATGGTATTCTGGTATTAGAAGTGAGGTTGATATGAGTAATATAATAGACACTAAGACGGGTAAAGAGATTACACACATGAGCTGTGACGATTATCTAGAGCATTTGTGGAATACCGAGGGCTTTCATACACTAATATCCGAATTACATTGGGGTTTAGGTGTAGACGTTGACCGAATGTTTCACTATATGGTTAATGAGGCTGCTAAAGATGGTGTAGTGCTCACTGATATTGATACTTGGGATTATGATAAGCCTCTATATGAGAGTTACAAGAACTCTGACGATAAAGGGCTTAGTTGACTTATTCTATAGTTGTGGTATATTTAAATCATGGGTGCAGGACTGAACCACTGCATTAAACGACCAACGCGCGGCTTAGCCAAAGGTTGACGCCCATACAGTTTCCAAACGAGGTACGTATGTTGAACTTATTTGGTGCTCTAATTTGTTTCCTAGCTGTCTACTTCGCACATGAGAAGTCATCCAAGGTCATAATAGGCTTAAACATCTTCTTTGGTGTAGCTAATATGGTCTTATTCTTGACACACTAATATGAAATACTTAATAATATTGTCTGCTTTAATAATACAATTGTATGCTATTAACATACATGCAGAAGAGTGCACTATACAATGTCCAGTAACATCCCCTGAGATTGCTTGGGCTCATTTTCAAGATGATCACTTTAGGTGGACAGACACACAACAACAAGTTCATATGTTAATTGGCTTTAGTGGCACATTAGTAGTGTCAGAACTCCTTACACGGTATACCTACCTTAAGCCTTGGCAGTCGGCTCTTATTGGAACTGTGGCTCTTGGTTTAGTTGGGGTCACTAAAGAAGTGATGTTTGATGCCTACACAAGCCGTAGTGATATTATGGGTTGGTTTGGTGGCGCCGCTGCTGGTGGTTTGACCTTTATCGTAATACACTTTTAACAACTGACTACTCTTTAAACATATCTATTGACACTATCTCTCATATAACATATAGTCCCTTTCGGCACACAATGTGCTATATAACAGGTAGGAGATTATATGATTAAGAATGATGACTTACAGACAATTAAAAGAACACACACCGCTCAAGCTTTGCTATCTCATTTTAAGAATAAGCAAAGGCCTGCACCTGATACCCACTTAGAGGCTCTTAAGTCTTATATGTTAAAGCATGGTAAGGCTGTGAGCAATCAGGATTTCTATATCTTCTTTCATGATATGGAAGATATTGGAGCGGGTGAGTTTGTTGAGGCTCGTGGTAATAAAGAAGCTATCTTTAAATGGTACTATGATCACAAGGACCTTGCTAAACAGGCCTTAGAGCCACACAAGACAGTAGCTATTAAAGAAATAGACCAAGTAAAGAGCCCACGTAAGCGTGGTAGACCTTTAGGCTATAGTCCTAAAGCAGCTCAAGTAGTTCCTAATCCAGACGCTTTAGCTCAACCAGGCTTGTTCTATGTGTATAGAACTAAATCAGGTCAGATTATACAGCTCAATCTGAATGATGCTGAGTCCTTAGTGAGAGACTACCACGAAAAGCGCCGTCAACTTGGCTAATCATTAATTGTAGTGTATAATTGGTACAGGGAGGATACTGCCTTGTATCAATATAGAATAGTAGTTCAAGAGGGGTTCAATAGATATATATTTACAGTGAGTGCTAATAACTCACTTGAAGCCCAAGCTAAAGTGCTTGAGATGGTGAGGGGTCATATACTCACTGTGTCATGCTTAACACAATTGCAAGTTATACCGGGCGCATGTGATAATGTAATCAAGGTCGACTTCAAGACTAGAAAGAGAGTCACAATATGAAAGATGATAAATTCTGGGATTGGGTATTAGATACTAATTGTTTAATGTATATCTGGAGACCGGGTAGTGCTGCGGCAATGTGGTCAGAGGAAATTGATGTATGAAGTCCATTTTATTTATAGATCCTTGCGCGCCCAAGCCCTACACTATAGACTCCCTAGCATCTGGTCGCATGGGAGGTACAGAGGCTACTGTCATTCGTGTCATGAGGGAGCTTGCTGAGCGTTATGAAGTGAATATAGAACAACGTGGGAGGGAAACTACTGAGAGTTACGATCAACGTAAGAACTTAGTTATGTTCTACCCGCCTGATCTATTTAAGGCTACACCTGATATTGTTATCACACTCAGAGACGCCAGGGTTTTTCAGGATACTAAGAAGAGATTCCCTAACTCAAGACACTATCTATGGATGCATGATGTATCCTCAGGTGAGTATCGTAACCACTTAGAATTAGAACTAAATAATGATTACTCAGATATCATCTTCGTGTCACAATGGCATAAGGCTCAAGTACTAAACTCAATACCAGAGATTACAATAGCAGGTAGAATTACACCTCACGTCATCTTTAACCCAATTGAATACTATTGTGTAAAGAAGGCCTATCCAGTAGATCCATACCAGCTTATCTATTTCAGCAGCCCACACAAGGGACTTGATCAAGTACTTAAAGCCTTTGAGATGCTTAGAATGCACGACTCTAAGTATAGACTGCTTGTTGCTAACCCAGGCTACTATGAGGATAAGGGCGATCTACCTGAAGGTGTGAGGCATATACATAAACCTCACTATGAGCTCATGCAAGATGTAGCAGAGAGCTTATGTATGTTCTACCCACAGACTGTATTTGAAGAGACCTTTGGTATTGTGTATGCAGAGAGTAATGCTGTGGGAACACCCGTACTTTGTCATGATTTAGGAGCAGCTAGGGAAGTGTTAGACAACCAATCGCAAATCGTGAATTGCAATAATATTGGTAAGATCATTGACACAGTGTCTAAGTGGACAGCGGGTGAGCGACCTACTGTAGGACGTAACCCATTAATTACCTTAAGTGAGGTCACTAAATCCTGGATTAAACTCATTGAGTTTGGGAGTAGTGCATGAAAGAAGGGGTAATACTACAATGTACCTATTGTGGGCATGAGTGGAAGCCTAAGACCAAGACTTATGGTTGGATGATGGTAGGTAACCAAGATAAGTGCCCGAAGTGTAGTGATAAAAATATAGAAGAAAAGAAGTATACAAAGGTTGACTATTATGAGGACCCTAAAAGTAGTAAATGACACGGTTGTTTCTTTAAACAATCTTTGATATCCTGATAAAAGAGAGGTTATATGCAGATTAAATTAAGGGATTATCAAGTCAATATATTAAAACAAGTCAATCAAGAGTTTGATTCAGGGACTAAAGAGTTAGTTATAGCAGCAGCGCCCTCTAGCGGTAAAACCGTAGTAGCTATCAGCTTTATTAAAAGCAGGCCAAACGATAAGTTTCTAGTTCTAACCCATGGAACTAATGTATTAAAATCACAATGGACACGGGAGTTTAAGGACTTCGGGGTTAAAGCTTCAACGATACCGGGTAAGTTTCATGTCACATATGGTATCCCACAAGGAAGAAAGCATTTAGAAAAACTTAACAACCTGGATTATCTCATTATAGATGAAGCCCATGAATTTACTTTTGCTAAGACTGTGCAGAACTTAATTGCCACATTAAAACCTAAACACATTATCTATTTAACAGGCACACCATCCAAGTTCGTAGCTAAGAAGACTAAAATTATCTGCATTCCCGCTATGGATTTAATTAAGCAAGGCCACGTCGCTGACTTATATATCGGCCTTACAACTACAGGCGCAAAGTTAGATTCTAAGGACTTTAATTCTGAGGGTGATGTAAAGGAAGCTAAAGCAGCTAAACTAGAAGTATCTGTCGAAGGCGACTTAGATGAGCTTCTCAAATCTATCCACAGTAGGTTAGAACAAACCCATAATAAAACCTATTCCATGAATTGGGATGCTACCTTAGGTAAGCTACACAAGACCATGATAGCATGCCGCTCTACGATTCAAGCACGAAAGGTTGAAGATTATTTTAATTCTAAGGGCATCAAAACAATAAGCTCTAACTATAAAACCGACCCCGATAGCTATAACATAGAAAGATTCTTGAAAGAGAATGATATTAGGATTCTTGTGGTGGTTGATAGAGGTATCCTAGGATTCAATATGCCTTCTTTAGTGAATGTTGTGGACTTAACCTGTAGCCGCAATATAGATAGGATTTACCAGCTTTATGCTCGTGTAATGAGAAAACACCCTGACTATGAGAATAAATACTTCTTTAAGTTTAGCCCCAAGGAACTCATGGTGCACACTAAGTTTTATATGAACGCTGCTTTAAACTTAATGCGTGAGGATTTTATCCTACAATATTCAGGACTTAAGAGTTTAAATCAATTAAAGATTCCTGTTAAACGTAAAGAACGAACACCTAACAATGAAACAACGGATACCGTCACATCTTATGAGCCTAATGAAGAGATCTTTTATGGTAAAGTACAAGCCCATGAGTTTTTGATTGATGCCTTGGACAAACAATGTAGCGCCGATTATGCTTATGTAACATTTGGAACAATAAAAACTCAGGTGTTTGGATACCAGGTTTCCGATTGGGAAGGTCGACTTAAACAGCTATTTGAATGGTCAAATAAACATAAGAGAAGGCCAAGCAGTAAAAGTAAGGATGCTGAAGAACATCAGGCTGGTACTTGGTTTCGTAATAATAAAAATGAAAAACCCGACCACGTTTTACTACAACAGTACCTCATTAAATTCCCACCTAACAAGTTTTCTCGTGAAAGAGCCCTTCAAGATTTATTGAAATGGTCTAATAAAACAGGTAAAAGACCTTCTCATAAATCAAATGATAAAGCAGAAAGGTGTTTGGCTAATTTTTTAACACGAAATCATAAAAACCCAGATCTTGCAAGTTATATTAAAAAATACCCGTCTCACATACAACCCTTTAATATCAAACTAAATGAATTGTGGTTATGGTCTAAAAAGCATGGCCGAAGACCTAAACGAACATTAGGCTCTAAAGAAAGAGCTTTACACCTGTGGCTTGCGTATAATATCCAAGATTATCGATTAAAACCATATTTAAAAACTTTTCCACACAGCGTAAAGAAAAAAATTCACTGTAAAACTAATAATACAATATACGAGAGTGCTGCACATGCGGCTAGGTGTTTAAACTTAACTAGTACATGTATCCGTAAGGTTTTAAATGGTCAGAATACACACACAAAAGGCTATACATTTTCATATGTTGATGAGTCATAGATGACACATATAGACATTAGTGTCCAGTAGTGGTATTGTCTTATATAGGAGACCAAGAAATGATCAAGTACATGGTGAAATATAGGTTATCGGGTGAACTAGGTCAGGTCGTGTATGACACATATGAAGAAGCTCTTGAGTTCTGTGTATCCGTCAACAGCGTCAACCCTAGATACTATGCCGATGTGGTAGAAGTATCAATCACACTTAAAGAGGTAGCTACCGCATGTTAAGCAACACAGTATTAGTATTATTGCTGGTTATCCCAGGTGCAATCATGATACTATCACATTTGGCTGAGGGGTCTAAGACTTATAAGCCCAGCGCCTATAACCGGGTCTCAAGTCCAAATGGACGAAATGCTTCCCGACGCCGACGGAAGTAAACCCAACACGTCTAGCAATCTCTTCAAGCTCAACCCCTGTTGCTACACCATTAGTAACATCGGCTGCCTTACCTAATAAGTGTTGAGAGTTCTTAGCTGTCTCATACCCACGGAGTGCTAGTTGATCCTGGTAGTCCTGGCATCTATACCCACTTGTGACTTGAAGCTTAGAGCCTAGCAGTGTTCGCATAGCCTCAAGCTGTGAGACGAGTATCTTGTCTACTAGTGTAACCCTACAATCCACACAAGGGCAATCAAACTCATTACTAACAAAGTGTGTACTTACTTGTGCCTTACTACCCTTCTTAAATGATATAACGCTCATGGTGTTAGCCCTCTATTGGAAGTATATTGCCTTCTTCTTTCAATGTCTCAAGCTCTAGATAGAACTCTGATTCTTTCATTATAATGCCATTGTGGTCTAGGATACTGAGCATAGCCTTGAGACCATCTTCAATACCCCGGTCATACCCTTTCATAAGTCCAGTACGATAACCTTCGGTATACCCTGTTTGATCTATTTGTTTCTTCTTAGCCATCGATCACCTCTGATTTAACTGTCTTTTCTGTGTTGTAATTTGGGAGCACAATCTGAATGTTACCAGTACCGGTCTGCGGTACCTGTTTATCTATGCCCATAGTCTTCATCATAATCTCAACACCCTTAAGATCACCCTCTTGTAGAGCCTTGGTGAGTGCCTTATAGGCTAAGGGGATAAGGTCAGCCATAAGACCCCTCCAGGTGTTAGTAGCCACACCCATCATATCCTCAGCAGCCTCTTTTAGGTGATTCTTAAACTCCTCAGTCTTCTGGAGCTTACGAACCTTAAACATGCTGATACCTAGCTGTGTAGCTGCATCTGCATTAGATACACCAGTAAGTGTTAGACGAGCCAACACCTGAGATTGTGACTCATTGACTACTTCCGCTACTTCTTTAGGTATACCTAAACTATGGGGCATTAAAACTCCGATATAAAGTTCTTAAGGTCTTCTAATGAGATCATATTACCGTAGTTAGTGACACTACTAGCACTATTGAATACTCCCACCACTTCACCATCCTCGTTAAGAGCAGCAGAGCCACTGTTACCAGGATAGATCGTCGTGTTAGTAACCACTACGTGCATTTCTTTCAAACAAACCCAACCAAACATTGTAGGGATAGGTTTCTCACACTTATTACTCAGTGAAGCAATCTGTACAATAGCTCTATCTAAACCATATCCCTGAGATAGAGATAAAGGGTATTCAAGGGGGTACCCAATAGCAAATACCTTACCCCGAAGAAGGAAATTAGGAGCTAAGGGGAGGGTACGTACTATATCTTGAAACTCTTGCGGTATACCAATCACACATAAGTCTACTTTAGAGTCTTGGTATAAAGCGAAGCTCATCGCATCTAAGTCCCCAACACCAGGGAATCTAACTCTAATCTCTTTCATCCCTTCACACACATGCTCATTGGTAATGATTACCTTCTTACCCTTTGGAGTTAAGAGGAGAAATCCAGATCCATGAGCCCTACCTTCAGGTGTAAGGATTCGTACAGCACTGGGAGCAGACTCTTTAAAGATATCAAACTTAGCCTTTGTGCAGGAGGCAGTAAGCCCAATGATTGTAAGCCCAGTCACTATAGCCCTTAATACTTTATTCATTTGTATACCTCTAGGTATAGTTTACACCAAGAGTAGGGTATAAGTCACGGTTAACTCCTTATAGTCAAGTACTTTCTAGGAACATACTTACTAGTAAAGATCTTTACAGGAAAGCATGTTACAAGTAAGATTGTTACAGTAAAGTGTGTTATTGAGTCACACACTAGGTGAAACCAGGGCGACAGCTAGCCTGCGTTGGCTATCGCTCTAATAAATTATCATATTTTAGTATAAAAAGCAATAGGTCTAATAAAGATTATTTTATTGAATATAGTTGTGTATTATACTAGGATGTATACAGGAGGATACACAATGAGTGATTCTAAATTCCGTAAAGATACACCTATATTCTCTGGTGTACTTATGTATTTCCCAGATGCTATAGCTGAGGTGGCTAGACACAGTAAGAGAGGGAACGATAAACACAATCCAGGTCAACCTCTTCATTGGGCTAAAGAGAAGTCTAAGGATCATGCTGATTGTATCTCTAGACACTTAATTGATATAGGGCCTCAATGGGATGCCTTAGACCCTGAGACACAGTCCTTACACGCTACTGCACTTGCTTGGAGAGCCCTAGCCCTGCTCCAGACAGTCCTTGATAGAAAGGTTAGTAAAGAAGGACCCTTTCCCATAGATCCAATGTACATATACTCTAAATCATTGGGGGAAGAATGATCATAGACCTAAACGTATACAGACGCTCTATACTGCCCCAGGTTAAGTTATGGTGTGACGCTAAGGAGGGTAACCCCAAGGATCATATTGCAGACATATCCCTGGCAACGTCGTGCCCTATAGTGGCTGTGGCTTACTATGTGTCAGAGCTATATGGTACTACACCAGAACTTGAGGAGTATATTAAAAAACTAGTAGATTTTTATCATATTGATGATATTGTAGGTATAGAGGCATTAGATAACACTAAACTGGATAAGGAGTGAGTAATGAATACTACAGATATACTAAGATTACATAGAGAGTGGTTAATGGGTAATACTAGAGGTATTAGAGCTGACCTAGAAGGAGCTAACCTATCAGGAGCTAACCTATCAGGAGCTTACCTATCAGGAGCTAACCTATCAGGAGCTAACCTAGAAGG
>CAZFPB010000009.1:0-45288 GCA_964520985.1 uncultured Pseudobdellovibrionaceae bacterium | reverse complement strand
GGTCCGTTCGGACACGATGTTCTCCCAAGGCAGGGCGACAGCCACGCCAGCAACACCCGCAACCGCCGCAGCGACGAAGGCTTTCATTGGACGTTCCTTTTCTTCGGAGAGCTAAGACCGGACGTTAACGGTACGTTCCGTTTGCGTCAATCAGACGACGCAGTCCAAACACACAAACGCCCGGCGCATTACACGCCGGGCGCTTCGTTCGTTCGAGGTGTCGTGGGTTATTTCGCTTCCAGCTCCGCGACACGTTCGCGTAGAGTCTTCAGTTCTTCCCACATACTACGCATTGTCAGCGCCATGTAGTCAAGCGCGAGCGAAGTGCGTTCCGTGCGTTCTTGTACACTATACTTATCGACCGGTTTCCGACCGCCTTCAACCGCGTCCACAACCGGATAACGCTGATTGTGTTCGGCAAGAGTCGGCATTCCCGGAACCGCGCGGTCAGCATCAAGGCGCGCGAAGTAGTTATCCGGGTCGGTAGCGTCGAACCCTTCCGCGATCATGGTGAAGTGACGCTTAGCCGTACGGTGTTTTGTCGGAACGATCTCCGTAATCGCGTCTTTTGTACGAACGTTCTTACCCTCAACGAGAACGGCGGGTTCCCCCGTCTTAGGGTCTTTCACAACGTCTGATAGGATCGGAGGGAAGTACGTATATTCTTCCTTCGTTTCCACAAGCATATCGGGGACGACGGTGTCCCAAAATTCTTGCGTACTCTTCTCGGGGTCGTCCATGTGTAGCGGCGCGCAGATAATGACACCGTCGTCATACACCGCCGAGGCGTTCAGTGTTCGATATCCCATGTCGCCGCCGGTTGTTCCGGGGAAGTATCCGCCCGCGCCGACAGTGAACGATTGAAGTTGTGAACCACCTATCATGTTGAAAACAGCGTATTCACCATCTTCAGACGACGCGGTCGGGTCGACAATTAATCCACGTACCTGCGTGTAATCAATCGTTCCGCCGCTCGAATTGGTCGACCGGAAGTTTAACACCGCGATGCGGTCAGTTGCCGCGGGCGACGCGGTTTGGTGTTGGAGAACGAAGACCGGACCGGTTGCACCATTATCTACCGCGCGTATCGTCACGGGGATAGCTCCACCCCCGTTTAGACTAAACGTGTTCGCGACTCCGAGGCGGGCGTAAATCGAAGTCAGGTTCACGCCGTCGTCATAGTAGTCACTAAAGTTTATGGTGTTATCGCCCATGTCACTCAGAGACGACGAATAGACGCCGTTGCCGACCAACATGCGGAAACCAAGCGCCCCGGCGCGGGTGGTGGCAAAAATAAAATGCGCGTTTTCTGCACCGCTTGTCGGACTATCGACAATAACGCCGGTTTGTCCGCCAATCCACGGGTTACCCAGTGAGTTATTAAAATACCAACGATCGCGAGAATGATCGTTTGCAGCAGGCGACGCAGAGTTAGCATAGCGAATGATTGAAGCACCGTTAGCCCCGCTATCCGTTGATATTACGCGCAGCGGAGCGTCATTCTGCGCGACACCTGTAGCGGCGTAACTGATCTCAAGCGCGCCCGTCATGGTGTCGCCAGCTTTGGCGACTTTCTCCGTGTCGAGTTCGTTGATCGCGGCCTGCACGTTCGTTGCGGCGATATTTCCAGCCGGGGTATTCGTCACGTCCGTCGCGGCGACCGTTCCCGCAGGTTGCGGATACCAAGCGTACGTCGCGGGCGAACCGACTGTGTTGCCGAAGATATACATTTTGTTCTCGTCATTGACGAAAACGTGGATACCCTCTTGCCGCGCGCCCATCGCGATAGGTGTTCCCGCGTCGTCGCGACCCGGAACGAAGCGCCACGCGCCGCCCCAATAGATCGCGATACGTTTGCCCATCCCCGCCCAAGCGCCGGTCGGTGCGGACGAGGCAATCAGGTACGAGTCACCTTCGGTCGGCGATCCCGGGGGAGCCGTCAGGTCTTTGTCAATCACGCCTTTGAGCATTGCTTGCAGCAAAACGAACGCCTCGTTGAACGTGACGTCCGGGCTCGCCTGCCCCTGCACGAGTTGCGGCAAACCGATATCCGGTGACGTCGTCATTCGATCAAACCTTTCGACCACGAGTTAGCGCAGCAGTATATGACCACGCCGAGAACCAATAGAGCCGCGACCGCGTTCGCGACACCGTGAAAGAACCTCACACCAACCCCTCCGCGGGGAACCCGCGCCCGTAAATGCCTGACATTTGGTAGATCGTGACAGGGATGAAGTTCCCGGGTGAGAACCCATCCGCCGCGAGCATCGCAGCCGTATAATTCACAGACGGCGACGAGGCTGTCAACGTCCGCAACACCGTTGCGGGCGATCCGGGCGCATGAATGTCGATCTCGTACGCCTCCGTATCTTCGCCGAGGGGAACAGCCGCCGCGATATTTCCCGTCTCGCGACGTGTGCGCCGGACCCACGATATCAGGACGTCGTCATTCGAGCCGTTCCGCGTGCCGCGCAAGTCGACCGGCGCAAGCGGCGATTTACCGACCCCGGTGTTAGTGAACACCTTGTCCGCCACTTCCTCGCCGCCGGGCAGCGACTCGGTGCGGAACGTGCGCGCCACACCCCACGCCGCCGGACCCTCGTCGAGACGATACAGCGCGTCCCGGTCGTCGCACATAACCAACCGTTCCCCGCTCGTGTGCAGCCCGACATTGAGTTCCGTACCGAACCGGCCGCGGAGTAGCCCCGACAGGACATACGTACCGGCGGGGCTAGCAGGGGTCGCGGTGGTGAAGTGGAAGTATTCGCCATCGTACCCGTCGAGACCGCCGAGCCATGCGAGGTTCGCACCGAGCGTCAGGACGTCCGCCTCGGTCGCGCTCGTGAGCGTGTCCGTATCGTTGATCATCGTCACGGTAACGGTATTGACGTAGTCCCAAACGTCGGTCGGTCCCGCCGCGAGCGTGGTGTCCGCGTCCGCCATGAGCGCGGGGATACCAACGTTCCCGATCGTCTCGAACGTCAGGGGCGAGCCGACACCCACCGCGCGCATAACCGTCGCGCCGCGCCACCGGTTGCCGCGACCGTTGAAGGCGGCGGTAAAGCCCGTGTCGTCCTGAGCGTTGAACAGGATCGGCGCGTCTAGCGCCATCATCACCGTTTCGCCCGGGTTCTCAATCGGATTGCCGGGGAACTGCCCGACCGCACCGGTAAGATTGTTGCTTTGATAGAGCAACGCGTCCTCGAACGCCGCTTCACACTGTCCGACACCATTCGGGCTACGCGTGATCGTACCGAGACGGAACGGCTCAATCTGCCCGGCGACGGTGATCCCGATCAGGTCGCCCGAGTTCAACCACCGATACTTATCGGACAGCGTGATCCGAATAGCGCGCATCCGCGCAATCGACTCGTACAGGGTGCGATACGCGAGGTCGATCGCCTCGTCATCCGTCAGCACGACGGGGACGTCCGCGGCAATGCGCTGTTGCGACACGCCACGGTTACGCGCGGCGCGCTGCGACGACGGTTGGTAGTCACGAGACGCTGCGAAGTAGTTGACCGTCACCTCGTCCGGTAGGCGCGTAACGTTCGGCGCGTCGATATCGTACGGTGTACCCGGACCGCTTCCGGGCGCTTGCGCGTTCAGCTCGCCGAGGGGAATAATCGTCCGCATGGGTCCGCCACGCTTGACGGTGAAGAAATGTGCGCCGCGCTGAACGAAGTCGAACGCGTATGTCCCCGCGAGCGGCGAGAGAGCGTCCCACACCGAGCCGTCCCGGGCGACGACGTAGCCGCGACACCTGTCGCGGAGTCCGTGCGTCTGAACCGTCACGTCCGCGAGGGACGTCATGTCGCGCACGATATCCGACAGCCGCGTCATTGCGGGTTCAAGCTCGAACTCAATGTTCGGGATCGCGCTTCCGAAGTTCTCAAGACCGAGCCGTTCGAGAACGACCGTTGTCGCATGACGGTACGCGCTTATCGTCTGCCCCGGGTGCAGCGATTGCATGAGCGGGTCAGCGAGCTGCGTCGGGGAGCCGTGATACAGCCGTACCGTCGCCATTGCGGACGCGTGGGTCTTGTTGCCGTACTTCCACTCGTACGCACCCTCGGGGGTAATCGTCGGCGGGGTCGCGCCCGGAGCGTCACGGTCGAACATACACCGACCGTTCATCCAGATTTTACGGATGCCCTCGGGCTGCAACATTTGCCCCTCGCACAGCAGAATGTGCAAGTGTACGTCGTACGTGTAATACTTCACGCCGCCGACGCCGAGGATCGAACCTTTCTTATGCTTGACCGGGAGAAGGTCGGACTTGTCGATCACGTTCCCCGCGATACGGACACTCTCACCATACAGCCGCGCGATCGGCGCGCCGTACGACGACGTTTGAACCTTAAGGTCCGAGAGTTGCGGTATCTTGGTCGATGACAGCGCGGCGTTAAGCAGGATCGACCCGACAAAGCGGATACCCTGCGCGACGATGTTCGTCGAGCTGAAGACCCACGTTGCCGCGGCGATGATTGCGCTAAACGGATCAACCAACCTCGGCTCCCGGCGTCTTGTTCAGGTCGTCCGTACCCGGCGAGAACTCGAACCCGCCGAAATTGACCTTGTTATTAAACTTGCTGTGACACGTCGCAGATGTGAGGTTGCAGCCCGGCGTCAGGCTATAAGTGTCGCCGACCTGTATCTGATATTGCGCGGGTGTCTCAAGCACGAACACTCCGTCCGCGAAGTTGCGCACGTCGAGAGACTGCCCGGCGTTATCGCCGCCCGTCCATGTGATCGTACCGAGTTGCCAATACTCATCGGGCTCCGTGCGCGCGTTGCTTGTGAAGACGCGACGGTTCCCGCCGGTCCGAACGTTGACCGCGCTGACGGCGTCGACCGAACCCGTCACAGTGAGCGGAGCGAGGTCCACGGTACACCGCGAGTCGCCGAGCTTGTACCGGCAACCGGGCGTCACGACTTGGGTGATCGCGCGCTGTTGAAGCCGCTCGCCCGCGGTGATAATCTCGAACCGATACGTATTGTTCTTTAGGTTCAGGTCGCCGCACTTGCCCGCCGCAACGCACTCGGCGTAATTGGCGTTGTCCCACGAGGCGCGCCAGATTTCGACGTCCGCACCGTTGAAGCGTCCCGCCCACAGGTCGATCTCGCTGATCCCGTTCTCGTACACGAGACCGTCAAAGTCGGCGTTATCGACCGCGCCGATCTCCGCGCTGATCTGTAGCGCGCTCGCGGACAGGGAGCCGCAAGCCTGATACACCTGCCCCCGGAACGTGAAGTCTTGATCATGCGAGGTGAACCGGTACTGAACCCCGTCCGTCCGCGTGATCTTCCATAGGTCGATCTCTTTCGTCAGACACAACGGCTTGCCGAGCTGAAGACCCACCATAACCCGCGCTTGTGTCGCCCGGACAGTCGCGTTCGTATTCGACCCGACCATGACGAGCGCCTGCGTGACGCGGGCGGGGATGCCGAGCTGAATGCCGACCATGACGCGCGCCTGAGTGGCGCGAGCCGTAGGGCTATCCGCTTGCGAGCCGACTATGACCCGCGCTTGTGTTCCCCGCGCGTCGGTCATTGGTTACGCCGTTTTGTCGAGTCGGAGGTTGACCGCGTTCACAGCACTCGGGGTCCACGCAACCCCGGTGTTCGGGTCGGTCTCGAATATGTCACGGTAGTAGGTGTAAGCCTCGGTCATGGGACGATCCGCGCCCGCGACTTGGACGCCGCCGGACATGAGCGACACTTGCACATTACACGTACCCGCGTCGGTCTTGCGCATCATCGGTTTAGTGACGACAGCGACGATCGTGCTCGCGGTTCCGGGAACGGCGGACAGTTCAAAGTCGGATCGGTCCCCCGGTGTCGTCGCTTCAATATACGTAGTGTCCGCGTCCGGCGCGGTGTCGGAAATCATATCGTAGTCGTTCGACCCGGTGTTGCGCGTCCAATCGGTTTCAGCGGTGTCAGCGTTCGGAATGACGTCCAACCATTGCGTATCGCCGCGGAAGTCATAGCCGTCCGTAACGTACAGGTCAGCCATGTCAAAGTTAGTCACACCTGACGCGGAGTTTTCGCACACGACAACCTGCGACGAACCGGCATTTGCCGTCTGTTTGGTGTCGAGCCCCGCAGCGTCGATCACGACGACGCCGTCAACACGCACCTCGATTTCACCGTCCGTGTCGTGTATCTTCACGTACATTTCGACGAACTGATACGCGCTCGCCACAATCGGCGGAACCGGGTGTAACGCATCGCTATCCGCGATTATCGTCGTTGTGTCGCCGCGTCGGACTTCAAGCTTTCCGGTGGTCGACACGCCGAGATTGAGTTGTGTCGCGTTCGCGGAGTCGCGGGGCGCGAAAATGCGGAGAGAGTTATTCGAGGTGGGAAGGCTCGACAGACAGACGGCAACACCAAGCGTAATTTCGTTGAACGTACCGGGCAGAACGAAGCGCGACGGCGTGCCGGTAACAAGCTGTGTCATGCGGAGGTGCGCCACCCCAAGCCCGCGAGGGTTGGCGGTATTGGGGGCCGCGGCGCTTGGCATTGCAGCCCATACCCCCGTTAGAAGGTTTGTGCGTCCGGTCGCGCCCGTACCGACGCCCGTGAAGTTCTCGACGAAAAGCAGCCCCATAGATCAATCCTCACAGAAACGGACTTCCCGTAACGGGATATCCGCGAAACCACCAACACCCGCCGTTCGCATGATCCCGCGGAACGTGTCGTCGGACTCGAACCGTACGATAATGTCGAACAGGAAACCAGCCGTAATGACAGCGCCCATTCCCGGCGCGGTCGGGAAGTCGACATATCCGCCGTACCGCGTGATCGTCGGGACGTTCGCGGGCGAGAGGGTTGCAGGGTCCGCGCCGTTAATACCGACGACGACACTGTCCACGACCGGGAGATAAATGCGCCGTGTGTACGGTTCCGCCGGGCTCCCAAGGTTGTACGTTTTCGACAGCTCGAACCGTTTCGTAACGCCGTCGCCGGTCCCGATACGCTGATCCATCCGTGACACGAACGGCTCGACGTTCGGTTCCGTCAGGTCGACAGACGCGAAGTCGGTTGGGTCGCGCCACGGCCACGTCCGCGCCGGTCCCGCCATGACGAGCCAGTGCCGCTTCAACGCCTCGACCGTCGAGAACTCGCGGAAGCCTTGCGGGATGCTGATCCCGCGGAGCGGGTCGCGCCAACGTTGGTTCGTCTGTTCGGACCCTGAGTCGACCTGTGCAATCTGCGTTGAGGTGACAGGTCCGATCTCGACCGGCCAACCTTGAATACGGGGCGACAGGTACTTGTCAACGAAGCGAGACATTTAGAGCGCTCCCAATTCGCGCCGCGCGTCGCGGGTCATCTGGCGTTTGCTGGCGCGGAATGCGTTCGGGTCGTTCGCGTTGACGTTGAAGACAACGGTCGCGCCGCTTGATCCCGGATTGCCCGGTCCGCGGTTGACTGTTCCCGGAACCGCCGGGGTGAACGTCTCTTCGACACCCGCGCCGATCCTATATGTCATGCCGGGGATTGACCACCCGCCCTTGTCGCGCGTCCCACCGAAGCCGAACAGTCCACCGATCGCACCGGCCGCGGAGCCGAGTGCGCCCATGACGTCAAAGCCGCCCGCGCCGACACCGGGAGCTTGCGCCACACCCGCGACTTGGGGGAACAGACCTTTCAGGTTGTTCTGAATAATCGGCTTGAGAATGTCGGTTTTGATAAACTCTTTTACGAGGTTCTTGACCATGTCGCCGAACTTCTGCGCGCCGGTCGCAGCGTCAAGCAAGCCGTCCGTAATGTCGTCGAACATTTGCAGTTGCCGTTGACCTTCCGGGGTATCGGCGAACGCGTCAGCCTTCGCGCGCTCGTACGCTTCGGCGGAGAGCGTACCGGTCGCCCACGCCCGCTCGATACGGTCCATCTGATCTTCAAAGCGCGCCGCCGGGTCGAACGACAGCATCATGTCACGCGCATCCTCGAACGGCGCGATCACAGCGTCCGCGAAGCCCGAGCCGAGGTCGAGTGAAGCGATCCCGAGCGCGTCAAGGTCGAGGTCGTCCGTCACGTTGAAGATACCGGTTACGCGCCCGGCGAGGTCGTCCATTTCCTCAATCAGCGCGCGGATAGGTTCGGGGAGTGACTTGACACTATCACGCCAGCCCTCGACGCCAGTAATCGACGCGACGAACTCTTTCCCGAGAACGCGTTGTGCGGCACTCATGTCGACGCCAGCTTGGCGCGCGAGAGTCATCTGTTCGTTATAGTCGCGCAGCGCCGCGTTGATCGGATCGACCTTGTCCCGGATCGCTTGCAGTTCCTCGGCGTCGGCGACGACGTTCGTCAAGTCACCGAACGACTTGATCAGTTCCTTCAGCGCCTTGTTGCGTTCTTCCTCCGCCACCTGCGCTTCATGCGCGGCGGCGACTTCCTCGATACCGGCGTCAACGGCTTTGCGGAGAGCCTTGCGTTCTTCCTCGCGCGCGGTGACAAGCTTCGCCTTGGTCGCGAGCGTCTTAAGGTCGACCTTCTCGCCTTTGTCCGCTGCTTCGGCGAACAGACGTTGCGCGGTCGCGGCTTCCTTCGCGGACAGACCGATCTCGCGGAACTTCGCTTCGACCGCGGTAAGGATTGACGCCTTCCACTCTTTACCGCCACCCCCGAGCGCGGTTCCGACTGCCTTGCCCGCCTCGTACGCTACGGGTGCGAGGGCGGCGAACCAACCGATCGCACCTTTGACCGACAGACCGAGTTGCGTCGCGTCGCCCGCGGCGGTCTTGCTTGCTTTGCCGAACCCGGCGAGAACACCGATCGCCGAGCCGATCACCTTCGCCGCACCCGCGGCGAACTTACCCAGCGAACCGAACGCTATCAACAGCGGACCAGCCGCGGCAGCTCCCGCCGCGAGTCCGATAACGAGCCGTTGCGTGCTGGCGTCGAGCGCGTTGAACTGTGCGATAACGTCCGAGACACCTTGCAGGAACGAGTTGAACGCGGGCAACAGTTGATCACCAACCGTCACCAACAGTTCGTTGAACTCTTCCCGGGTCCGGCGGGTCTTCTCTTCCGTGTCGTCTTGGCTGCGCGCGATCTCACCTTGCGCCTTGCCGAAGCCGTCCATGATGATTGTTGCACGGGCGAGCGTCTTCTGTTGCTCGGTAAGCTCCGTACCGACCCGGGCAATCCCCAGCTCGAACGCGCGTTGTTTTGTGGCGGCGTCGCCGACGTCGATACCGAGTTTCTTCAGCGCCTTGCCCGCGCCAGTAAGACCGCCGATAAGGACTTTCTGCGCTTGCTCGTCCGACACGTTCGCGAATGCCGAGAAGTCCGCCGAGAGTTCGGCGAACCGCATGGACAGTTCGCCCGCGGCTTTCTCGGTCGGTGCGATATCCTCGAACAACTGTTGGAACGCGATGCCCGCTTTCTGCATTGTCTGCGTCGAGCGACCGAGCGCGTCACCGGTAGACTTCGCCCACGCGTTCGCCTCGTCCGACATTGAGCCGAACGAGATATTGAACACGCCTTGCAGGTCTTGCGCGTCCGAGGCGGCTTTGATTGCAAACCCGCCGAACGCGGCGAGGGGGAGGGTCAGGTTCCGGGTGAGAGTTGTCCCGGTTTTCTCGATTGTCTTGGACGTCTTTTCGACGCCCTTGGCGAACCGGTTCAGTTGACCTTCGGCCTTGTTCAACCCGGCGGACCACTCCGCGAGGTTGGTGAACAGGTCAACGCGGACTGAACCGACTGCCTCTGCCATCGTCTACCCTTTCGCACCCTTGCGCGTCCACGGCGGAACCCAAGGCTTCGCCGCATTCTCTTTTGCTTTGGCTTTGCGACGCTCGGTTCTGTTCGAGGCTTCGCGCCACTTATCCATCGTTTCCCGCGTACGCATCGCTCGTTCGAGCGGGGTAAGCGGAGGCTTGGGCAACACGTCCGCGAGGGACGGGAAGTTCTTCGCCTCGACGCGGTGCAACTGAGCGTTGCGCCACATCAGATATAGATCACCCTTCCACTCGTCGTTCCGGTATTCGTTCACTCCTTCAACATAAAGCTGAATTTCGCGAGGCGTGAGTTTCATCGCCTCGCGAGGTTTCAGACCGACCGAAGCAGCGAGCCTAAGCGTCGCTGCTAAATCGAAGGGTCCACACCGTTACCGCCACCGCCCTCCGTTGTTTGGTCCGCAGGCTTGGCGACCGGCATACCTTTGGCGACCGCGGTCGCGATGTGGTTCGCGACGGCTGTCATGGTCTCGCCTCCGTCGAACGGCATGATCCGGCGAATGTCGACACCGGTATAACGGCGACCGTCTTTCTTCGGCAGCGTCAGCGCGGCGAACAGCTCCGAAACGTCCACCATGCGCGGCGGGCCGATCGTGATGCTGCGATGAAACGGAATTGCGAAACTGAGGTTCAGCGCGAGTTCAACGCGCGCCATCGCCTCGTTATCGGCGCGCAGCACGAATGCCACGCCGCCGACTTCACACGAGTAGTCCGAGATTGAAACGTCAGTCATGAGAGAAGTTCCCCGATGTTAGGTGTTAGGCCGGAAGCGCGTTTTCATAGACCGGGCCGGTACGACGCAGCGTGATCTGACGCTGTTTCTTGTCGGCGACCGGGGCGGACCACGAGTGCATCGAAACGAAGGCTTGGAAATACTGCACCTTCTCGGGCGAAATCGTGGTCTCGCGCAGACGCCACCAACGCGGGGTCGTCTCTTGCAGGAAGCCGCGAAGCGAGTTCTGCACCGTGTCGAGCGGGAGATAGTTCATCGGGATCGTGACTTCCTCGACGTCGATCAGACCGCCGATATACTCGCGGCGCATCTGTTCGGAGTCTTGGTTGGTCGTCTCGACGAACTCGCGAGACTCAACGAGGTCCGGGAGGTCGAGAACCTGCGGGACTTCGGTGAAGGCGATCGGCGAAGCTCCGATCGTGGTTTCAAAAGCGAGCTTGGTCCCAATGCCAAGTTGTGCGCCGGTCGTCATTGTTCGGTGTTCCTTTGAACGGAGCTGTTAGTTGACGAATGGTTATGCAGGTAAGCCGCGCGCGTCAACCGTGACACGCAGTTACCATTAGGTCGATAGTCTTGCGATACAGACGGCGCGTCGACGGTTCGACTTCGCCGTCCACGTTGTCGCGCTCGTTGTCGATAAAGCATCCTTGCATTAGGATACCGGCGAACGTCACGTTGTGCAGTCCCGACAGGTTCGTGACAAACGCGTCACGCACCGCGCGCACTTCGGTCCAACCGTCTGCACCACCGCCCCAAATGTCGACCTGTACGCGGAACGTCGTCACGCCGTCCGGTCCGTCCTGCGTGTAGTCCCGCGGGCCGGTGATCATCTGATACGTTAGCGCCGGACTCGGCGGGTTCTGCGGAAGCGCGACAGGGTAGATCGCAGCGCCCCACGTTTTCGGCGACGCGGTATCGGCGAACGCGAGCATTTCCGCAACGCAGTTTTCAATGTTCACCGCTTGCCCCTTTTCGCTCTGCCGCGCTTCGTCCGGGCGCGCTCGACAGCTTGTTCAATACTCAACAGAAGCGCCTCGCCGATCTTGCGAATGTACGGCTTCACCTCGGCGTCGAACGCCGGGCGCATGAACGGTTTAGCGGGCATCTGCCCGACGTACTTCCCGGACTCATGCCAGCGTGGTCCGGTCCCGAACTCGACGAGGTGAGCGTGTGGCGCGTAGCCTTTCGAGCCCGCTTCGCTTCGCGCGTAGTTCGGACCCACGAAAACGCGGACTTCCTCTTTCTCGGGGCGTCGCGAGTCCTTCGCTTGCGAGCGGATGATACGCGCGGTACGGACGAGAGAGTCGCCGAGCGCGCCTTGATCGACCGGGGCTTTTGACGCCGCCGAGTCCGCAATGTCCGCGGCGGCGTCGATCATGGCGACGCGAACCGCTGACTTCGTTTGCGACTTGGACAGGTCGCGGAGGGACGCTTTCAGGTCGGGGATACCCGACAGCGTCGCGCGCATGGGGCGACTCATGGTTGCCCACCCCCGTCTGTTCGCGCCTTCGTGGGGATCAGCGCTTCCTCGCGCCGACCGACTTCCTCGACGCCGAGGATATCGAACACCCGCCCGCGGTACACGAGGCGGTGAAGGCGCGGGTTAATCTTGGGGGTGATATTCTCGGACCACCCGCACCGGAACAGCGTGTCCGTCTCGGCGAACCGCTGTTGCGCAACAAACCGCTCGGTCGCGGCTTGCGACTCTCGGCGGACGTGGATTTTCCACTTCAGCGCCCACGTTTGCACCGGTTGCCCGGCGTCGCCGCGCGTCTCGGTCATTTCCTCGATACGGACGAGGCGGTCATATTGGGCGGAGCGGCGCGGCATTAGAAGGGCCTGTTATCGTACACGCGAATGTTCGCGAGGGTGTTCAGAGCGCGCTCGGTTACTTCGCCCCGGCGCGTCATGGCGTTGTCGTACGTACCGCGCGTATCGTACATTTCCGTCAGGATCGACTTGACGACTTGCTTGATCTGTTCGGGAACGGCGATCGTCTCTGGCGAACCGTCGACGTAGCCGCAGCGGTAGCGGATCGTAACGGCGTCGTAATCCTGCCGAACGTACGGCCAGTACTTCCCGTACATCGGTTTGAGCCAAGCCGTATCGCCGTCGATCATCACCCGGAAGTCGACGCCCTCGACGAGCGTTTGCGGGTTGCCGGACGTGTCCGTGTACCCGACCGACTCAACGGCGATGTACGGCGGATATGGCAGCTTCACCCCGCAAGCCCCCGAGGGGAACGCGGACAGGGAGAGTTCCCATGTCTGCGGAGCGAGCGCGCGACCGAGCCAACCCGTACCGGCGTCGAGGTCCGCGGCAATCGCGGCAATCTCCGCGCTAATCAGCACGTCGTCGGGGTGTGTGGGGGGCGAACCGTCCACGTCGAGCCGCAGTTGCGCGTAAGCTTCAAGCAGCGTCAGAACGGGCTCGGTCGGCTTGACGACACGGCGAAGGCTGTATTTCATCGGTAATGCTCCGCCACCCATGCGACTTTATCGGCGACCGCCCACGGGTCGTCAATGCCGTGGAAATTTACGACACGAGCGAGCGGCGGTAAAGGCGCGTCAGCAGTTGACCCGCTGAACGGTATGTGCGCCACGCCGGGCGGCGTCTTCCGGCAATGCACGCGCCACGAGACCGCACCGTCTTTCGCGGTCCACCGAGGCATGTACGGTCCAAGCCATAGCGCGAGCTGCGCTTGATCGCTGCCGAAGTATCTCGCCTGTCGCGCCCGGCTGATTGCAAGGTCCGGGTCCGCCTTGAAGCATTCCCACACGGGGTGTTCGCCCGGCGTAATGAGCTGCATCGCGCCGTTGTATGGGGACGTCGGGTTCAGGTTGTCCGCCCACAGCACGCACGGTTCGGGGCGATCCCACAGCGGCGTCACGTCGCCGACAATCACCATGTCGAGGTCGATCTGTAGCACGCGACCGGGGAACAGGTGTTTCACCTCGTTCGACCACAGTTTGAGACGGCGGAAGCAGCTCGGGTTATTCCCACCATGCGGCGACGGCACGTCCGCGAAATCATCCCACAACCGGATCACGCGGCACAGCAGCGGGTCTACCCCGGTCGGATCGTCCGTTACGCAGTTGAAGCGTACCGGTCCGCGATAGTGGCGGCGAACCATGCGCGCCATAATGTTGACGTGTTCACCCGTGAACTCGGAACGGTAGCCGGGCTTTCCCCATTTGAATGTGACGACGTCAAGCACTGAACCGCGCTCCCTCGGTTTTTTCGACACCGATATGGTTCGTGATGTTCCAGACCGGGCGGACGGTGTCGATCCGCAGTAGTTGGCGCGAAACGTCTTTCAGCGATTGGGCACGCTCGATTGCGAGGTGGAGCAACCCGGCGCGGGTGATCGACGGTTGCGCGCCCCAATGACACGTCGCGCGCTCCCAACCCGGCTGACGCGGATCGTTGCGCCATTCGATCGGCTCTTTCGTCCCCATGATATGCGGACCGGTCCGGTACGTTCCACCCGCACCTTTGTACGCACCGTACAGCCGGACGGACTCAGCGTCGCGGCGCGTCGGGATCGGGGCGACGAACTGGATATCGTTTTCGAGGTGGAGGATATGCGTTGCCCCCATGACGATCGCCTGTCGCCACATGAAACGCAGCGCGGGCATGACACCCTGTCGCGTCTCGGACCGGTAGCACGTCAGGAACCCGGCGGCGTCCGCCATTAATTCGTTACTGCGGTCGGCGCTACCGTCGTCGGCGTGTAACAAGATCATATCGTCTCGGATCGGTCCGGGATGCCAGTCGCAGAATGACGTCAACGTCTCGTTCGTGTAGCGTGGACGGTCGGCGGTGATCAGACATACAGCGAGCATTACGGATACACCTGCACATGCGGCACGACTTCGCCGGGTTTGAGGAACGTTCCGTCCGCGAGGAACTGCGACCGCAGCTTGGCGATCCCCTGACGATCCGCCTCGCACTTGCGCCCGAACTCTTCCGGCATGGACGCGTCGGCTACGTCGCCTCGGCTGTAGCGGATCAAGTGGAGCGGAAGGCTTTGCACCCGGGCGTGTGCGGCGACACGTTCCTTGAAAGGTTGGTTCTGTCCGTACAGTCCGCGGTATCGCGTATCATAACCGCCCATCTGTTCCCACATCTTGCGATGTATCAACCACGAGTCAGGGTGCGGCTTGTACGGTGTGCCGTCCGCGTTCTCGCGCTCGAACGTATACACCACGCCCTCACGTAACCGCCCGTCCGCGTGCATCGCGGCTAGAAGCATCCACGTACCGACCGGAACGACGTGGTCGATATCGGTGATCAGCAACCACTCGCCGCGGGCGTGGGACGCCGCGACGTTCGTCGCGCAGCGATGCGACCAACGGATATGCGGCGGCTCGATACGGAAGAGACGGACGCGAGGATCGTCGTCAGCGCTGAAGTTGAACGGGCGGATCGGTTCCGGCGACGCGTCGTCACATATCACTACCTCAACGAGTTCGGCGAGGGAGCGCATATGACTAAGTTCATACCACTCGCTGCCGTGCCGTCGCAGCATCACCGGGGCGGAGTGGTAAGGCATGACGAGGGAGAACGTCGGGTTCATGCGGAAGGTCTTCCGTACTCGAAATATTTGATTGAGGTTTTTGGGTTGGTGTTGAACACCTGCATCCCCGCGGCGTCGAACTGTGCGCGGGCTTCCTTCATTTCGCGCGCCCACGTTTGGAACTTCTCGCGACTGTTCGTGCTACCCTGTCCATGCCACGGGTAGTTACCGAAAAAGTGCGTCGGTTCTCCCATGTCGAACCCGTACAGGAACACCCGGCGGGGGCGAAGCACGTACGCGAGGTTCAGCGCACAGTACCCGCTATTCGTCCCGTTGAGCTTCAACAAGTCCGTAGGGGTACGCTGAGAGAACGTAGGGACTCGATCGCAGTTAAAAATTTTGAGACCGTCCCACGGTGACGCCCCCGCATTGACAGCGTGTTCCCACGCCGAGGCTCGGATAAACGCTTGCCGTCCTTTCAGGTCCGCCCACCTGTTCAGCGCGAACCGCCCGTCCATCGTAAGGGCGACGTCGTACCGAACATGATCGACAGCGCCGTTGACCGCAATGACCATACCGGGCGCGGTAGCCGCTCCGCACTTGATCGCGGAGGGGCCACACGCAACGATAGAGACAGTATCAGGACGCGGAAGCATCTGATTACTTGCTGCACCGGACGACGCATTTTTTCCACTCGTCAGTCACGACCTTGATGCTCGACCACCCAGCGGCGCGGAGCTTCGCGACCCACCATTCGGTTGACTCACAGACGAGGTGAGCGTTGCGACCGTCCGCAAGGATTTTCTTGGCGGGCTGTTTGGCGATCACGAAGTAACCCGCCTTGCGCGCCAGCAGGTACACATGTCGCAACACATTGTCGACGTTCTCGGGCTCGATATGCTCGAACACGTCGGTTGACACGACGAGGTCGGCGATTTTCGGCGGCGCGCTAATCTCGGGAACACCCGGGTCGTACTCGTAACACTTAAGACCCTTCGCCTTCAGTGCCGGTGCGAGCGTGCGCCCACCCGCGCCGTAATCGAGGACTTCCGTCGTCCCGACCTTCGCGGCGTACTTGGCGATCTCGTCCGCCCACGACGCGCCGCCACGTCCCCAATTGGTTGTCGCGTGCGCGTGCCGCAACAGCTCGCGATACGCGGGGCTCGCCAGTTCTTCCGGCTTGATGAAGAATGCGAACGCGCCTTGATGATCTTCCGACATGAATTGCCCTATGTGTCCTAAGTCGATTGCGTGATAGCCCTTGCGAGCGAGGCGAGCGACTAGCGCCGTTCCCGCTGCACCGAGCGCGATTAGTACAGGCGACGACAACGGTACGGTTGTCAAGTCGTTTTCGATACCGTCGATCTCATCGTATGCGTTTCGGCGCGGCGCGTGTATCGCTTGCACCGAGCGTGCCGACTTCATCACCTGTTCGAGAAGCGGCGTATCACCCGAGACGACCGCTGCGTGTTTGTCTTTCCACAGCAGTTCAACCGTGCGCCAGTACGCGGGGTCGTCGATCCACGGCGCAATGTCCGGGCGCGTGATGAACGCGGAGCCGTAGCGCGGCGAGCGCATGAGCGACGCGAACGGAGGCTGCGCGTACTTGTCCCAATACTTCGCGCGCGGTCCGACGCCGAGGCGCGGCACACACGGAAGAACGCGGGGTTCATGCCCGGCGAGGATATGTATCAATTCCATGCGGAGCTTAGGGTGTGCGTTCTGCGACACCGACTTACCGCCCCGAGCGATGGCGAGTTCCCCGTCACCGAAGCGCGCGAGCGATCGACCCGCGACCGCGGCTTGCAGCGTCTCGGCTTCCGTCATCACGTCAGGGTAGCGCAACGGATAGTTCCTCCCTCTTGAAGCACGTCAGCGCCGTCTCTCTCGACGCGTTGATCACCTCGACCCCGAGCGCGGCAATCTGCGGAGCGGCGGTGTCGAACGCGCGGGCGAACTCAAGCAGCGACGCTGACGCGGGGTTGGCGAGTCCGCCGGTATGGTCACCATGCCAGTGCGTTTGCCCGCGGGTGAATTGCATGTCGAGACCGAGAAACACAATTCGCCGGGCTCCCCACCATAGCGCGAGCCCCATCGCCTGAAACGACGAGTTGGACCCGGTCGCGATCGGAGGCGTCAGGGAGACGTCATGCCCGCGGCGCGTCTCGACCTGTTGAAGCGTCGCCAGCACGGCGCGTGCTTCCGGGGTGTCATAGTGCAGCGGCGTCGTCCAACGCTCGCCCGTGAACGCGTCCGGGGTGGGGCGACGTTTCACCCACCAACGCGCGTCGGCGGCGTACAGGACGTCAGCGGTCGGACAAGCGCGCCACGTCTCATTGATCGCAATAACGCGATCGGAGTGAGCGCGGGCGTACTCGACGTCGTCGAATGTCAGTGATGGACCGGACGCGAGGATCGCGACAGTCTCGCCTTGCCAGCGGTTACGCATAGTCACTCCCGAAGATAAAATGCCCGCCGACTCGGGGACGATCGGCGGGCATTCCTCAACGCGGGGGAGGGGACTACCCCGCGCCGAACTTAGAACGCGGCGTCGCGTTCGCCAGCGTAACGCGGATCGGACAGGATCGCGGCCGACGTGACAGTGTTCGGCGACGCTTCGTCCGCGATCACGGCGGAGACGTGCGTGTACGGAACGCCCGAACCGTCCGTACCGAGGTCTTCCGCGCGGAGCGACGCGTTAGCGGCGACCTTGGCGGTAACAGCGGAACCATGGTTCGTTGCGCCAGCACCGCCAGCCGAGGTAGCCTTGCGGAGCTGAACCGTCACGTCGTCGAGCGGCGAGGCGGTACCGGCGCGAGCGAACGCCGTGTATTGTTGGTAGTTGGTCAGCGGAACCCACGTTCCAACCGGGTAGTACGTGGTGACTTCACCGAGCTTGTTCATAGTCCTAGCCCTTTCGAGGCTTGTCGTTTTCGTCGTGGTAGCGCCCGCTAGGATTTTATTCCTAGCGGGTCTTTACCGGCGGAGAGTGGTTAGGCGTTCGTGGCGAGGATCACGAACGGGGAGACGGTGTAACCGCCTTCCAGCGTGAACGGCTCTTTCATGTCCGGTTGACCGTCGACGTTGCCGAACACCTTGACGAGCGTCTTGTTGTTCTTGAAGTTGACGATACCACCGTCCGACACGACGAACGGACCCGAGCCGTCCTTGATCATGTAGTGATCAAGGTTCAGCAGAGCGAACGAACCGACGACGTTCGCAGCCGGGGCGCGGTCGTTCCAGTACACCGGGATACCGAGAAGGGTATCCGGGATACCTTGCGTGATGTTGCCCGGAACGAAGATCAGCGAGCCGTCACCCGGCGACTCGTTGCGCAGCGTAACGATCGTCGCGTACAGGGCACGCGAGACCGACCACACCGAACCCGGGCCGACCATGTGTTGCGCCATCATGTTGACGACGTCGGCGAACGAGACCGTGCCCGCGCCGCCGGACGAGGCGACCACGATTTTCGCCGGGCTGTTGAGGATCGACAGCGGCGAACCCGAACCGGTGCCGGTGCGGAAGAAGTTGAAATCCTCGAACGACGACGCAGCCGCGCGAATGCGTTGCGTGAAGAACGTCGACGCAGCCGCCCAGTTGCGCAGCAGCTTGTCGGTGATCGGCAGAACAGCCGCCCACTCGTTCGGTTGCAGCGAGAACACGCCGAGCTTGCCGGACGTTTCCGGTTTCTCGCCGCCTTCACCTTCAACCCAATTCACTTCGACACCGCCGAACACGCCGTTCTCGGCCGATTGGTCGAGATAAGGGAACGTGATTTTCGCGTCGGGCGGGGAACCGGCGGGGATGACGGTCGCGCGCGGACGGATCAGCGCGGACTGCACCGGGACTTCGCGGATTTCCGAAACGAATTGTTCCGGGACCATGAAGCCGCCGAGCGAGCCGGTATCCATGCGCTGTTCAGCGCCGATACCGCGTTCGCGGGCGAGGTCGGTCGGTTCACGCCACAGAGTCGCGAGGCGCGGGTCATTCGGACGCAGCAGAGCGGCGTGCATGAACTCGCCCATGTTCTCGAACGCTTTGGGCTGTTCGAGACCGGCGCGAGCCGGGGCAGATGCGACGGTGGGGGCGACCGGGGCAACGTTCGGGCCGTTGACGCCAGCGCGTTGACGAGCGGCGAGAACCGCAGCGCGGCGCGTTTCGAGGTCGGCAGCAGCAGCCGCCGCGTTGTCGAGCGCGTCGACTTTGGCTTGCAGGTCGTCGAACTCGGCAGCCTCTTCAGCCGTCAGAGCCCGATTGTCTTCAGAAGCGGCGAGGTCAAGAATGGCTTGCATCCTCGCGAGCATTGCGGTCCGGTCCATTCAGGACACTCCTATTTCCGTTTGAGCAAGCCGAGTTTCTTTTGACGGGTTTGGTCGGCTTGCACGCCCACCCCCGTATTTGCGGTGTATGCCGCAAATGTTTCTGACATGGTGCGAACCTTGTCAACCATGCCAAGCAGTTTCGCCTTGGGCGCGCCGTACGCGAACGCCCAATCCGCTTCGACCGCGGCGCGGTCGATTGTGCGCGAAGCTGCAATATCATCGACGAACTGCTTGTACGCGGCGGCGATATCCGCCTTCATGCGCGCGTCGAACTTGTCCGTGTTCGGCCACATACCCCAACCGTCCGCCTTGTCGTCCGGCTTGGCGTACGGCGTGACTGTGACGCCGAGCTGTTTGAGCATTTCCGTCTGATCGACGAACATGGTGATCACACCGACCGCGCCGACGACGGCGGACGGCGACGCGACGATCTCGTCCGCGGCGCAACCGATCCAGTACGCGGCGCTGCACATCGTCCAATCGGCGTGCGCAACGATCGGTTTCTTCCCGCGCAGCGAGCGGATCAGTGCGGCGGCTTCCGTGACGCCCGCGACGTTCCCACCGGGCGAGTCGATATCCAGAACGATCGCCTTGACGCGCGTATCAGCTACAGCCGAACGAACGCGCTCGGCGGTGTTCTCCGCGCCGACTTCACCGAAGAACGACGAGTAACGATCCTCGCGCGGCACGATCACACCGCGGACCGGGATCACAGCAACCGCGCCGTCTTTCTTCGCAACGGAGCGCTCTTGCGCCGGGGTAATGCGCCCGGCGGTAGCGGCGATATGGACCGGCGGCAAGCACGACACGAGACCGTTACCCGCGAGACGCGCGAGGCGTTCTTGCATGGACGGACCGGTGGGCGGCGTGATAATCGTCTCAGTTGACATTGTCGGCGGTCCCTTGTGTTGCAGGTTTCAAGCGCGCCTGCTTCGCGCTGTACGGTTCGTCGCCGCCTTCGATCGGGTTCAGACCGTCCATGCGGCGCGCCTCGTTGACGGTGAGCGAGTCGTTCTTGATCCGCGTATCGAGCATCTGCGCGCGGGCGAGCGGGTCGCCGCGAAGCAGCTCGGACACGTCGAGCTTAATGAACAGCCCTTCCGCGCGTTCGTCGGCGGTCAACAGTTTCCGGGTGTACTCGTCGCCCCAATGGTCGGTGATTGGAATGATCGTTTGGTTCACCCACTCGTTAATCAGTTTCTCGATGCCCGTCCCCCACACGGTCGAACCCTCGACCGATTGCAGCAGAACGAGCGGGGTGTTCCAGATGCGCGCCACTTCCGAGTTAAAGAACTCGCGGCCGGTGATATACTGCGCTTGCTCGGGGTTAGTCGTCGTCTGAATATACTTGACCCCTTCTTCAAGCACTTTGATATTGAACGCTTCGTTGCGCGACGTGTTGAGGATACTCGACGACTCGGCAACCTCTCCGCGCGCCTGATCCTTCCACGATTTCTTGATGTTCCGCTTCGCGTCGTCGGTCAGCCTGCCCGGGTGAACGAGGATACCGCCGGTCGTCGTGTCGTTCAGATAGAAGTCGAGACCGAACTGTTCCATCTGCGCGCCGATCTGTAGCGCCTTCATGCAAACGCGGATCGGACTGTCCGCGAACCAACCGTCGAGCGACATATCGCGGGCGTGGACAACGTCACCCGGCGGGAGGTCGACGGACTTACCGCCGATCTGTGTGCGATAGCCGACAATGCCGCGCATGGTGTCGGCGTCGAGAAGCGGTTGCGTCGTCTCGATAAGCGGCCAGAGCTTGACGGGTGTACCGTTCTCGTCGCGCTCGATTTGCTGATACGCGTTACCATTGATATTGAAATGGATTTGCGACGTCTTCAGCAGTCCCGGCATACCGATACCCGCGAGGGTGTTCGGCTCGGCGAGAAGCATCGCGACCGGGTGTTGCGGCTCCGCCTTCACGACGTCGCCGTCAATCGAGCGGCGGAACACCTGCGGCTTACACTTGGCGACGCTGTTCGCGATGATCCGCACCGCGGCCCATACGACAGGCAATTGCAGCGCCGAGCGCTCGGTGATCATGAACGGGCCGCTCGGACCGGACAGTCCGAACGCCGACAGTATCCATTGCGGCGGCGGTTGAGAGATATTGTACGAACCGCCGAAGGCGGCGGCGACGCGAAGCGCGGCGGAAGAGACGGAACGGCGGAGTCCGTTAAACACGTATGATCCCTCGCGTTTCATAGACGGACGGTCCTTCATTCTCGAACGCGTCCCCAATACCAATACCCATGATCGTTGCGACGATCCCGTCAATCCGGTTGGTCGACTTGTCTTTCACAGGCTTTACGTTTTCCGCCCCGTCTTTCGCAATCGCGACGTTTCGTGCATTCCACCTAAGCACGGGGTGCGCACCGTGATCAATACGTTTTTGCAGTACGACGCGTTCAAGGAACTTGGACGGTCCCGACATGGACGCGTACCCCTGCCCGAAGAACTCGACGGTAAACCCCGCTTCGGCGAGCTGCCCGGCAATCTGCGTCGTGTTCCAGCGGTCAACCCCAATCAACTGAATATCGAAGTCTTCCCCGTGTTGCATGATATCCCGGAACACCGCGTCGTAATCGAGAACGTCGCCGTCCGTCAGCACGAGCGCGCCGACGTCCGCGGCGGCTTGGTAATCGAACTTGTCCCGCTTGATCCGCGCCTTCATGGACTCTTCCGACTCGCCGCGGGGGAGGAAGAACCGGGGGTACACCGCCCACCAAGGATAATCATCGTCCGGGGGGAACACGTACGCGGCGCACGTCAAGTCAGTCGTCGACGACATATCGAGACCGACCATACATTGCCGACCGCGGAACAGCCGCCGGAAGTGCGACCACCGATGATTGTACGACTTGGTCGGGGTGCGATAGATCAGCGGTAGCTCGCGTCCGAGCTGATCATTCGGGACGGGCGGCGGACCAAGCGCCTCGCCGCGACCGCCGAACACGTCGAGCCCGCAACGGTCCCACCGTTCCATGTCGAGCCAGAGAACAGCTTGATCAACCCAAAGGTTCTGGAAATAGCGTTTGACGTCGTTCTGCAAGCGCGGGTTGCTCTGCGCGCGGGCAACCTCCGCCATGAGAAACTCAAGCTTGACCGATTGACCAAGCGCAGGGTTCGCGTCCCACATCGCTTCTTCGGTGCGCCAGTACGCCGGGTCTTCCGCGTCGCGCCGCGCGTCGGCGGCGGCGATAAAGACGTACGTGTCCTCGGCGTCGATCTCGCCGTTCAGGATCGCCTCGCAGAGTTGGTAGTGTTCCCACCCCACACCGTCGCGCTTGCCCGCGGTCGAGATAAGGAAGTCCATCGGTTGACGGCGCGTACCGGACGATTGGTGCACGAACGTATAAAGGTCGTCGCTCGGCCATTCGTGAATTTCGTCACCGACGATCCCGGACGCGTTCAAGCCATGCTTACCTTGCGCCTTGCCGGTAAGCGGGGCGAGCGTCGCGCCGAGCGAGCCGCACCACAGCGCGGTCTTGAACGGCTCAATGATCCGAGACAGCTCGGGCGACATGTTGACCATGTTCGACGCGAACTTGAAAACGATCTTAGCTTGATCCTCGGTCGACGCGATACAGTAGACCTGTCCACCCTGTTCGCCGTCGCCGACGAGCAACAGCAGCGCGACCCCGGCGGCTAGGGTGGACTTGGCGTTCTTCCGCGGTATCCACACGTACACCCGGCGATAGCGACGCGTACCGTCTTCCGTTCGCTTCCACCCGAAAATGTCTGAGACGATCTCGGCGCACCAATCCATAAGCTCGAACGGTTGCCTCGCCCACTCACCCTCGAACAGACGGAGGTGACGCGGGAAGAACTTGACGGCGCGCCGCGCCGCCTTGCGGTCAAAGTAATACTTGCCGCCCCGCTCGTCGGGTATGGTCTTGCGGACTGCCACGGGTTTGTTACCGGGTGCGAGGTTTTATGGGTCGACCGACGAGTCCGTTCCGATACACTAACGGGAACTCGACCGGGTGATCCGGCGTGCAACCCATCGAGTCGTGACGACGGCACTCGTCGAGCGTGCTGATTACCCTGCGGAGCTGCGCGGTCCGCACCTCACGAAGCGCGGGGTCAGACGGTGGGCGGCGTCCCCACTTGGCGAGAACGTCCTGATAATCCCGGCGGCTCGCGTTCGTGTCCGCTGTGTACGGGTCAGTCTTCATCGTCGTCACCGTCGTTATTGAGGAAGCCGACCGCACCGGACTGCGGTGCGGCGTTCTTGCCGGGGAGGGTGGGGAGGGACGCTTGGTGCCGCATGAGGCGCGATTGCACCTCCACCCGCGCCCGGGGCGACAAGCCTAGCTCTTTCTCAAGCGCGGCAATTGCCGTCTCGTTCCGGGCGCGGGCGCGGAATGCCGGGTTCTCGATTGTCGTTTCGCCGAACTTGGTGGTGTTGACGATCGTCAAACCGTTTATGTCGATCTCGTTCGACAGCTCGACCCACTCGGCGACATATCGGCAATAGCGCGCGAGCGATATCTGATCACCGTCGCGGAGCTGGCGCGCGTCGACGAGAAGCGGGGCGAGCGTGTTCCACGCGTCGACCGCCATTGATCCGATCGCACCGGTTGTCCCGGCGAGCCATTCCGGCGGCGACGGTACGAAGTCAAGCGGCTCGGGGAGCTTCTGAGGCTCGGCGGTGTCATTAGGTGCGGGGAGCGCGCGGCGCGACGGGTTGCCCGCTAAGGCTTCCTCTTGTGCGTTTCGTTTTGAAATTGGTCCGCGTTCGCCGGTCATCCGTAAGGTATGCCGGAAAAGAATGCGGGCTGCAACGTGATGATGCAGCCCGCTAGGTTCCCCGACGCAGCAGGGGGAGAGGGGAGAGACAGCGTCGGGTTATTCGTTAGTAGCGTCCACGATAGTTCACAGCGTTCCCGGGGAAGTGGTGAGACTTGCGACAACGTTTGCAAGTCACCTTGTCCGGGTCGTCCGTTGCAAGCGCGCCATCGGGCGAGCGATTGATCCGGCACGCGACATATTCGTTCTGCCAATCGTCGCGCTTCACTTCAACGCGAAGGTGTACCGGTCGCTCGGTCGTCATTTCCGATACTCCGAAGTCACCTCGGTTGTGACGATCTCGACAACCTTGACGACACGCGTCGCCATGATCACGCCGCCTTGCGCGCCGCGGTTCGTCCGCAGCCGTTCGAGCGCGTCGTTCTCGGCGGAGGCGCGGAGGTGATACCAACCGAACGCGTCGGAACGGGTCCACTCGTCCGAATGGTTGTGCTTGATCTCGACAAGGTACTTCTCAAGTCGATGTGACGCGGGGGCTACCATTCGTACACCCCCGACTCCGGGTTGCGCCCGGCGAGCTTGAGACCCGCTCCGACACCGAACGCGAAGTCTTCAGCCGAGCGACGCGTATAACCTTCGCGGCGGTTGAAGGTCTTCACCACCTCGCGGACGCGTCCATACTGGCGAGTGTCCTTCTCGACGATCACCGAGTACACACCCTCGAACAGCGAAACACCGATCTTGGTCTTCATCACGCGGCCTCGTCGAACAGTTGCGCCGGGGTGAGCGGCTGGCGGTACACCTTCAGCACTTCGCGCAGCGTGGCGAAGTGGGCGGCGGCGAGCGCGGCGCGATCGTCGATCGGCTCGGCTTGCTTGGCGAAGTCGGCGAACACGTCGCCCCATGTGAGTTCTTTGGGTTGCACGGTTACACCCACAGCTCGACAATGACCGGCGACTTACCCCGAACATTTTCGGTGAACTCGACGGTGCGTCCGGCGATACAGTTAGACAGTTGCGAAAATAGTTGCCCGCGGTCGCGGGCTTCGTCGATTGACAAACCCGAGGGGAAATCGACGAGCGCGTACACGCCTTGGGGTGTGCTGATCTTCAGACGATAAAACTTGTTCACGTCGGTCTCTCCCTTACTTCGACAGACGAGCGGCGATGCGCTCAAGCTCGGGCGTGACGATCGCCTTCGGGCCGGTCCACTCGCGAACCGTGTTCCACGCGGCGGCTTGCTCGTCGCGACCCTGCATCGCTTGGACGGTGCGGCGTTTTCCGAAAGTGCGTTTCATAGTGGTCTCTCCCTTGTTGATTTTGAGACAGTAGCACGAAGGTCTTAACGGAGTGTTACGCCTCCACCTCTTTCAACTTGTACCGCGAGCGAACCTCAAGCATTACCACCAGCTCGGCGAGAAGTTCACGATCCGTTGTCAGAACCGTATAACCCGGCTGACCCATACGCTCGCGGAGAGCGCTGAGCTTAGCGGCGTATTGATTGCGTTTGGCGGTGTTCATGTCGGTCTCTCCCTTGGGCTCTGCCCTGTTGATGAAAGGACTATGCCACGCCCGGATTAAAGACAAGTTAAGACGCGAAATAAATTCGCGGAGTCCAACAAATGAGAAGGAACCGCCGCGGCAATCGCGCTTTCCTGACTCGCGCGGTCGTTGGGAGCGCGCGACAAGAGGGTGAACCGATGAACTTGGAACGCATTAACGCAGGCGAATACACCGTCCGGGACGGCGAGCGCGAGGTGAAACTGACAAAAGGGCTGAACCGAAAGTGGACAGTCAAGCCCGGCGAGGGGATCAAAGGCGAGCCGTCCCGCGTCGTCGCGTCCTATACCGAGGCGAAAACGGTCGCCGAAGCGATCATCCGGCGCGCCGGGGAGGCGGGGGCGAAGTCCGGCACCGTCGTTTCCAAGCGCGCCGAAGCGGCTCTGAAGGTCGCGGACCCGGACACGCTGCGTCTGAAGCTGGCGGAACAGCTCCACAAACTCGCGGACGACATTCTCGTAAACTGACTCGGCAAGTCACGATCGCGTGATAATTGTTACAAAGTCTGTAACGTGGTCGTGGCTCCGCCGCTCGCCTGACGCGTTTGTTAAGGTTCTGTAAGGACTTATGGAACGCGCCGTTCCGCGTCCTAGGATTTTATTCCCATTTTCCAGCCGAAAACCTGCGCGCGTTTCTTTTCGAGGGACAGGCCGGTTTCCTAATGAATGCGTTTCGACTTTTCGTTGAAATTTAACGGAATTTTCACCGTTAACGATTTGTTAATCATTAGAAGAACTATATGATTAACCATTCATTAGGAACCGCTTGAGACCTGTTCCATATCGAGAAACGATAAGCAGACGGAACGATGTGTCTCGCCTAGCCCTTGCTGCGATCCCTCAGTGTGCGCCGGGGCAACCCATTGACCATGTTCGATCGCACGTCGACCCGGGCAGTACGCATCGCCGGGACGAATGGGGCGTCCACAAGCGAGACGTCCACCACGTAACCGCGCTGATACCAATAGTCCCGTATCCGGGCGGCGATCTTACGCGCGCCCTCGCCGTCGCAATAGTCAGCCATGTGTTAGGCTCCCTTCGCGCGGAAGGTGGGGGCAGCTTCATCCCGGGCTTGGGCTAGGGGGGTAAGCGCGGCGTGCACCTTCTCCCAATGATCGACGATCTGTTGCGTGTACATGTGGATATCACCGATATCGAACAGCGCATTATACGCGTCCGCCCGGGCGGCTTCCATGCGGGTATGATGTATTGCCCCGTCTCTCGATCGCCACGCCTCAACCTTCTCGACCATGGTATTCCTCTCTCTGGATATCGCTTGAGTGACAGGGTGCACATACACCCTCTAGGTTAGTCTCTTCCCAAAACAGCTCGGGATAGTCTTGCGCTTTCTTAATGTGGTTAACCGTGTCCGAGGGTGTGGCAATCCCGCGCACCTCGCACCGCTTGCACCACGGGTCACGGTCTAGGATCAATCCGCGCAGGGAACGCCAACGAGGGGTATTGTACTGTTTCCGTACCTCGTTGGTGGCCCTACGTTCGTCGTACAGCGCGTTCTGTTCCTTTCGGGTAGGTGCACCCCTCGGACGGTGCGTTTTGATCTTACGGGGCACGTAGGGCCATCCGGCGGGCTAAACGGTACTGACGTTGCCGGGCGATCGCCTTGTCCACATGGCACTCGACGCATTGTTGGTTGCAGACGTACCGCACCCCGACGTGACCCCGAATGCACGGTGTACCCTGATACTTGGTTACGTTACCATGCACCTCGCGGAGTCGGGCGGCGCGGCGGGCTTTCTTGTCGTCAGCCATTGAGGGGCTTCAGCTTTGCCCATGCGCGCCACGAGGGGTTGTGGACGTCCCGGCGTCCGAAGTGGATTTCCCGCATACGGCGGAGCTGTCCGGGATATGAGACGCGGGGAACGTCCAATTCCCGGAAAGCCTCTTTCATCATCTGAGTTGCAAACAATTCTCATTCTCCCATAATGGCGGCACAGCGCCGCATGAGGTCCGCGAGCCCGGACAGCCCGTTCGTCTCGAACGCGGACGCCAACACCTCGGCGCGGATCGTTAACAGCAGGTTGTCCATTCGGCTCCCTTTCACTCGGTTACGCTAGTCGGCTCGCCGTGCATCTGTAAAGACCCTTACGAAGTTTTAATGTGGAGGGGTCTTAATGTTCTCGGTCGCGGCCTTGTTCTTCTCTTTCTCTCTTCCAGACCGGACACGTCAAACCGGACACTCCGGGCGGACACAACACCCCGCCCTATAGGGCGGGGGGTGGTTATGTCCTGTCCGTAGGGGGGTGTTGGGTATAGGTTATGTCCGTGTGTCCGGGGTGTCCGGTATAGGTTATGTCCGGTCTCCCTAGACCGCGGGCGGAGGGGTCGGGAACGCGCTCAGGTCGCCTCCCGGGGTTACGAGCTTGTAACGTCCGTCTTCAAGCAGGACGATTAGACCCGCCTCAACCGCTCGTTCGAGGGCGCGGTTGAACTGCTTCCGCGCCGCCTCGGCGGTCCCTTCCGTCAGCCCCCGGAAGCGCGTCCGCGCCTCGGTCTCGGGTAACGGTCCCTCCCTGAGAACTTCTCGTAACAGGTCGATCCCCTTGTGGGGTCGTCCGCCCTTGTCGGGAGGGGGCGCATCGACCGAAACAAGCACCGCACTCCGTTGCGCCCGGGGAACCTCATTCGGTCCGGCGTCTTCGTTTTCCAGCCATGGAAGTGTCACGTCTTGGAACCGGAAGAACTGATCAGGGAACCGCGGGGCTTCCTTACTCTTCGTGTTGGACAGCTCCACCTCCCCGCCGGGCGTCTTCATCACCCGCATTTCGACGTCGACCGCCCCTTTCAGGACGATTGAGCCCATGGCCCGGTGTTGGTTGTCCTGCCCCGTGTGTTGCAATATTACAACGGTACAGTTCCACGCCTTGACGATATCGTCGATCCGCCGGACGAACTCGCCGACTTCCTTTTGGGACGACTGGTCGAGTCCGGGGGTCATCCGCGTGTAAGTGTCGATAAACAGCAGCTCGGGCGTCCCGGTCTTCTGCACCTCGGCGTAAAGCCGCTGCATTGTCTCGTCGTCGAGCATGTTAATCGCGTAGGGCGACACGTACAGCTCCGCCGCGTTCCATTCGGCGTCGCTCACCTCGTTGTGCAGCTTCCACGCGAGGAAGCGCCGTCCGAGCCCGTTGTGACCCTCCCCGGCGAGGTAGTGGACCCGCGAACGCTTCGTCTTCCCACCCTGCCAGTCGCGCCCCAACGCGACGCTACACGCCATGTCGATTGCTACAAACGTCTTGCCTTGCTCGGGTGGACCGAACAGGACGACGAACGAGGGGTGCTCAAGCCTGTCCCGGATCAGCCAGTTCAGCGGGCGCGCCTTCGCGGTGATATCGCCGACGCGGGCGAACATGCCGGGCGGCTTGGGCGGTTCGATCCGAACGTACGGGGGCGGCGCGGGTATCGCGGCTAGCTGGCGCTCAATCTCCCGCGTTTTCTTCCGCTCCCACGAACCGACCGCGCGCGGGATATCCTCCCGGATCGCCACCTCGGCGCGCTCAGGACGCGGCCAACCCGCGCAGTTCCGTTCAACGACGTCGATCAGTTCTTCCGCACTGTATCCACGAGCCGCAAGAGCGACGATGGCAGGGTGAATTTCCACGCCAGCCCGCAAGTCGTCGAGCAAGACGTCAGTGGGCACCCGGTAAGAGCCGTTGTCGCCCCGGGCTCCCTTCCAAGGGGTACGCTCAATTTCAAGTTGCAGCGGGGACAGACCACCGACGTTCGTGTAAGTTTCATACTCGACCCCTTTGACCCGTCCGACATAAAACGGTTGTGACAGTGTGAAGGACTCGGACGACAGGACGCCGCCGAGGATCGTGTTGCATTTCTCGACCGCCACGCGGCGCGCCTCGACCGGTTGCGGACCCTCAAACGGCACGACGACTCGCCACCGCGGAGCCTCGGGACGGTGACTCGCCGAGGTGTAGACGAAGTGCCGGATACCCGCCGCCGTCAGTCGCTCGTGCGCCTCCCGGGGGCTCATCACCTCACCGTCGTAATCGAGTTCGGCTCCGAACACCTCTATGGCGTTGTCCGCCGACCGGTACGAGCCGTTCTCCGTGAGCTTGTCGCCAAAGCGGGTTTGCGAGAACAGGGCGCACTCTGCCTTGCTCCCCACCTCGGGTGGGTTCTGCAACCAATCAACAAGCCCCTCGAACGTGGTCGGGTGTTCCGCCTTGCTCGCCGCGAACCGATCGCCGAAAATCGTAATGCTGTAGGTCATTGCTGGGCGAATGCCGCCGGGAACACACGAGGGAGGTCGGAGTGATCGGAATTTATCACAGCGAAGCGTTTCTGATCATCGGTTAAACGTTCAAAGAAATATTCAAGCATTGCGATTGGTGGAAACGAGAGAACTTCAACGTCGGTGAACAGGTGTGGCTTCGCGCTTGCCAACTCGTACAACCCGTTGACGCGCCAGTGTCTCGACCCTTTGTGAATATCAATCAGTCGCCGAAGCGCGGCATCCGACAAACAGTCCCTAGCGTGTTCAAACGCGTTCCACACGTTCATGATGGACCCCCCGGCAACCAGAGGTTCCAACTCGTCAGACGTGAGGCGTTTTGAAAGAATTTTCACCACGTCATTGCCGAGGAAGTATCCGCCCGGTTCGTCACTCGCGGCGCGCTCGTGAGCGAATGCGATAACCTCGTCCTCAATCCTCGTAAGTTCTTCGGATGTTAGTTTTTGACCTTCAGTCATATACAGGTAAGCGCGGGCAGGCACGTTGAGTTGGTGCATATTACGAACAATCGCGGCCCGCGTAAGTCGCGGGTTCGGAGCGTCGGGTTCGCGAAAACGTCGGATGCCGATCAGACCCAACAAATGTGCGTCCGCGAGACGTTCGTATTGTTCATCGGAAAGTTTTTCGCGGATAGGGTCGTACGCCACCACTTTCCCGCGCTTACACAGAAGATATTCAAGCGTGTCCGGTGTAATACGATCACGGGCTACCTCAACCCCGGTTTGCGGAGCTTTCCTGATTAGACCCTGCAACGTGTCGTCGTCGATCAGGTCGGCGGCGTACCTCAACGCGTCGCCGGGTCGCGCCGCTTTCCAGTCCGCGCGCACCCTGTCCCGTTTCTTGTTCACTCCCGGGACGGGCGGTGCAGCTTCCAGTTTGAGGAATTGCAGCACTTTTTTATGATTGGTGAACATATTGTTTCCCTCTAAACGCTCGGTTCATACCCTTCGTGCAATACGCATACCCGCTTGGCAAGTCCCTTGCAACCTGCTAGGGCGAACCAATTGAGGGAGAGACCTGCATGACTCCGAGATACTTGTTCGGCTTCCTCATGGCTGGCGCGCTCGTCATGGGTGGGTGCGCCGAACCGCGACCCGTACCGTACCCGGAACAGTGGGGTAACGCGTGCTACGCCAAAAGGTCGTCGACGTTCTGTCGGGACGAGTGTATTCGTCGCTTCACAGGACTTGAGGTCAATCAATGTGTGGACGGTGTGATTTATTGACCTACCGCCGCAACGCGTGGTTCGTCGCCGCGCTTGCCGCGATCGGTATGCTATTCGTCGTCCTTATCTGCCCGGGGGCTCTGCAATAATGGCTTACGAACGTGAAACGTACGAAGTCCAAAAGCGCGCTGCAAACGCGCTCGAACGGATCGCCAAAGCCGCCGAGGCTATCGCGGCTTGGACGCCCCCGCCGGTTGCGGACATGCGCGAGCCGTGCGGTTGCGTCGGTTTGTGCGCCGCGCAGGCTACTGACAAAGTTTATTGCCGGATGCGCTCCCGCGGGTAATAGTCACCCCTTCTCGCCTCGCACAAACGGGGGTTCCGATGAACGTCGGCGGCTAAAAACCGTCTAAACGCAGCGCCGCCCTTCTCCCGGGGCGGCGTTTGTGTTTTATGAGGGTGCATGATCCAGCTCCGCGATTATCAAGAGAACCTGTTGAACGGGGTTGACGCCGAGTTCGAGAACCCGGACGTCCGCGACGTGTGCGCCGTCCTGCCAACCGGCGGCGGCAAGACCGTCACATTCGCGAAGCGGATGCACGACGCGACCTTACCCGTCGTCGCCAACGTCCACCGGGTCGAGCTTGTCAGCCAGATTAGCATGACGCTCGCGCGCTTCGGTATCCGTCACCGGATCATCGCGCCCGTCGCAACCGTCCGCTCGATACGCAACGAGCATTTCCGCGAGTTCAACCGGACGTTCGACAATCCGTCAGCCGTGCACGCCGTCGCGTCCGTTGACACGCTGATCGCCCGCGCCGATCAATTCGCCAGCTACGCCGCGCAGGTCCGGGAGGTGATCACGGACGAGGCGGCTCACATGCTCCGCGAGAACAAGTGGGGCGTCGCGCGCAACATGTTCTCGAACGCCCGCGGGATCGGCTTCACAGCGACGCCATGCCGGGCAGACGGGAAGGGTCTCGGGCGTCACGCGGACGGGTTCTTCGACGTCATGGTCCGCGGCCCTACGACCGGTCAACTCATCGCGCTCGGTCATCTGTCGAAATATAAAATCATCGCGAAGCCGTCAGACATTAACACGGACGGCGTGTCGATCGGGTCAACCGGGGACTTCAGCGCGCCACAACTACGCGTCCGCTCCCACCAATCGCACATCGTCGGCGATGTGGTCGAGACGTATCTGAAGTTCGCCGCCGGTAAACAGTGTATCGTCTTTACCGTCGACGTCGAGACGGCTAACGAACTCGCGGAACGTTTCGTGCAAGCCGGTGTTCCGGCGGCGAGCGTCAGCGCGCAAACCGAAGAGAGCGAGAGGCAGGGACGTGTACGACGATTTAGATCAGGTGAACTTAAGGTTCTCACCAACTGCGACCTGTTCGGTGAAGGGTTCGACGTGCCGGGCGTTGAAGTGGTGTCCCTTGCACGACCCACCATGTCTCTCCCCCTACATCTTCAGCAGGTGGGGCGAGCTTTACGCCCCGCCCCCGGCAAGTCTCACGCACTTATCATTGATCACGTCGGGAATTGGGAACGCCATGGGCTTCCTGACTCCCCTCGTGGTTGGACATTGGACGGGGTCAGCCGTAAGTCACGACTACTCGACGCCGATGCAATTAAGCTCACTACATGCCTTGCATGTTTCCTCGTCTTTGAACGGAAGTTACTTCCAACCTGTCCGCATTGCGGCGAGGTGCGTGAGCCAACTTCCCGAAAGGGACCGGAACAGGTTGATGGAGACCTGACGGAGCTAGACCCCAAGACGCTCGCCAAACTGCGCGAGTCGATCGAACTGCCGACCCCGGAACAGCACGCCGACAAGATACTGTACGCGACGAACGGGAACCGTGCCGCGAGCCGCGCGGCGTACAATCAGCAGAAAGAGCGGATTGACGCGCAGAGAAAGTTGCAGGACGCTATTGCACTTTGGGCGGGAGCGCGTAAGGATGCGGGCCAAGCGGACACCGCGAGTTACCGCGAGTTCTTCCTGACGTTCGGTGTCGACGTGCTGACGGCACAGTCCTTGCCTCGGAAGGAAATGGACGAGTTGAGAGAGAAGGTTGAACGCGGGATATGAACGAGCCGTATCGCATCTACCTACCGGGCGGTATGGGACGCCTCGTTCGAGCGTGGTCGTACGACACACACGGAGGCGTGCTGACGCTTTACCGCCTCGTCACCAAGCAACGGGTGGAGGGGGTGTTCCGCAAGCGAACGATTGACGTCAACTACAACGAGAAGTTCATGACGCTCGCGCCGGGTGAGTGGGTCTCAATCGAGAAGGTGGACGCATGACCCCCCTCGACCCCGGAGCAATCGACGGCGCGTCTGCCCGGCAGATGCGCGCCGCGCCGCAGGGCGCGACGTTCGTGATCCACAATGGGCGCGCGACCGGCTACTTCATGGCCCTCGCCGCCGCGCTCGGACGAACCGACCTGATCATATCGCCGCTGTCGCGGTTCGACGCCCTCAACGCGTGGCGCGGACGCAAGCACCCACCGTTCGTCGTCGACCATTACGCCGCGACGGTCGTGAACGACGGACAGCGCCGGACGCTCCGCGAGCTGGGGGCGAAGATATGAACCCCGCACCCCGCCCCGATCCCGACGACACCGGCTTTTGGGTCGTCGCGCTGACGCTAATGGTCATCCTCGCCGCGCTCGGCTTGGTGTTCTTCCCGGAGTCGCGGACATGACGAACGAGCAATACGAACGCCTATTCTCCGTCTTCCTCGCGCCGAGTACATACCGTCGCACGTCGTCGAACGCATCATTTGTTCGGCAACGGACTGACGAAGCTTTGCAGGCGCGGCACTACGTTTCGATTGAACGCGGCGCAACGCAAAACGTCGTGACGATATGCAGCCCGGGTAAGCACGCGTTGCGTAACCGTTTGGGGCTTGTCGACACATGAAATCCGAGGCGGTTGTTCAATCCGAGATACGCGCCGAAGCCGGGCGGCTCGGCATTCTGCTTTGGCGGAACAACGTGGGCGCGTGCACCGACGAGACGGGCCGGACGATCCGGTACGGGCTCGGCAACGATAGCCCGCAGGTGCAACGCCGCCTCAAGTCGAGCGACCTGATTGGGTGCGTGTCGGAGAATTGGGGGAAGCCCGGCAACTTCTACACCGTACCGGTAGGTCGCTTCATCGCCGTCGAGTGCAAGGCGGAAGGGTGGAAGTTCCCGGACTTGTGGCGCGGACTGCAACCGTCCGACATGGATGCCGCGACATTCGCGACCGACAAAGCTCGCACCCTCGCGCAATGGCGATACCTCAAGCTCGTGCACGACGCGGGCGGTCTCGCCGGGTTCGCGCAATCCGTCGACGACTTCAAACGCATTCTAGCCGGGGAGCTTGTGCTACCGTGACAACGATCGAACAAATTCTAGCGTGGACGATTGCCGCGTCCCTCGTCTTCAACGTCCTGTTGCTGATCTATAAGCAGCCGCGCGTTGACCCGACCCCGGAGCGCTGGGGTGGACACTATCGTATCGGGTACGCCGCGTTCCCCGGTGTGTACCTGATACTGTATCCTGTGCACCATTGGGAGTCGGGTAAGGTTGTTGATTGGAAACCGTTAGACACGGACCCCGACAATCCGAACAAGCGACGCGCGCCGACCGAGTTCCCGACATGGGAAGACGCAGCACGTGAGGCGGACAAGCTCGCCCGCCATCGCATCCACCGCGACGCTGAACACGATGTGGTGCCGCTTTGATCAAGCTCCGCGCCTCCGCGCTCCCGCGCATTCTCGCCTGCCTCGGCTCCGCGTCGATCTCGCCGCCGATCCCCGAGGACATGAACACCGACGCAGCGCGCGAGGGGACCGCTGCGCACGCCGCCGCCGAGTACCTGTTGATTGGTGCAGCGATCCCGGACGTTGCCCCCAACGGTGTACCGATCGACGCGGACATGCGCGAACACGCCGCCGCCTACGTTGCGAGTATCCCTCTCGCCGACGCGCACCCCGAGCATCGGTACGTCGAAACGCTTTGCTCGTTCGCGGCGACGGAGGAAGTTCAGGTCGGCGCTAAGATCGACGTAGCTTGGCTCAACGTCGCGTTGACGGACCTGTATATCCGCGACTTCAAGTACGGCTGGCGGATCGTCAACGCCGAAGAGAACGCGACCATGCTCGCTTATGCGGTCGGTATGGTGCGCCACATCTACGCTGTCGCGCCGAGCTTGTTCGTTGACCGCGGCCCCGACGATTTGCGGATACACCTCGGTATCTATCAGCCCCGTCCGTATCACCCGGACGGACCGCTTCGGGAATGTACGATCACGCTCGGCGAACTCATGATCGCATGGGCTAAGATTTGCGATACCCTCGAACGCCTCCCCTCCGACGAACTCGCGACGGGTGATCATTGCGAGCAGTGCCCCGCGGCGATCCTTGGAACCTGCCCGGCGTATCTTCGCGCGACCGCCAACGCGATTGACGTCGCCATGCGCGGCGGAGCGATCGAAGTCCCGGCGTCCGCGGTCGGGAAGGAACTCGTCAATCTCAAGCGCGCCTCGGACGTGCTGAAGTCGCGACTTGATTGGTTGCAGGATATCGCTAAGCGCGCCCTTAAGACCGACGCGAACGCTGTCCCCGGGTGGGGGCTTGAAGTGCAGTACGGGAACCGGGTGTGGACGGCTGACGCCGAGGCGTTGAAGCAACTCACGAACGTCGACGTGTTGCAGCCGCCGAAGCTCGTCACCCCGGCGGAGGCGTTGCGGCGCGGCGTCTCGCAAGAGGTGTACGACGCGAACACCAAGCGCCCGCTTATCGGCGACAAGCTCGTACGTCGCGACCCGGACGCGGAGGCGCGCAAGGCGCTGAAGCGCGCGAAGAAACCAAAGGCGGCGAAGTGATGAACCGACACGTACTTGTTCGTTACGCGGCAAGCGATAACTCTTTGCATACGACACGCCTCGGTGCGGCCGACAAGAGTTACGCTGTTGCGCGGCAAGACTTCCTCAAGCAGTTCGAGAACCGCAACACGAGTATTCACGGCGACCCGGACGCGGTGGATAAAACGCTTGACCGGTTGTTCGCTGAACTGCGGACTCTGCGCGGGCTGAACCACCAACGCCGTATCGCTGCACAAACCCCGTTGACACCGAACACACCGAACACGTAGTTTCACCCGAACAACCGAAAGGACGCCACAGTATGCCCGTCGATTACACGACGCCCCCGAGCCGGATCGTTTGGGGTCATCCGCGCAAGACACGCAAGGTCATTGACGACCGCACCAAGCAGCAGAAGACCGACGCGGACGGCAAAGGTCGCGAGCAAATTACGTTCGGTCTCGCCATTCCGAAGTCAGCGCAAGCCGAGCTGTTCGCCGCGCTGCAAGCCGCCGCCGCCGAAGAGTTCCCGAACGGCGCGCCGCAGAACTTCGCGTGGAAGTTCAAGGACGGCGACACGGGACAGGACGCCCGCGGCAATCCGCTGAGCGCGAAGGAAGGTTACGCGGGATGCTTCATCATCGCGTGTACGACGGAGCTGATCGGTAGCGTCCCGAACTATGAGTTCGACCACGCCGCGAACAAGTGGGTCGCCTCCGACAAGATTAAGTGCGGCGACGTCGTTCAGGTCGCGCTGCGCTTCAATGCCCACAAGGCACGCAACGCCACCGAGAAGCCCGGTATGTACGTGAACCCGGGCGCTGTCATGCTCTGGCAGGTCGGGACGGAAATCAAGGGCGGCGACTTCGATCCGAACGCCGCTGGCTTCGCGCCTCCGCCGCCTCAGACACCTCCGCCGGGCGCGCCGGTTCCGGGGGCTCCGACCCCCGCGGCTTCCGCACCGTCCGCACCCACGCCCGCCCCTGCCCCGGCAATCCCCGGTGCAGCCCCCAACCCTCACACCGCGTTCCTTGCTGGTCCGCGGGCTGACGCCTAACCTCGGGAAAGCAACATGAACTCGAACCGCCCCACCACCAACCTCGACGCCCTCGTGTCCATGGACACGACCGGCGATGAAGTGTCCCGCGAATACGCGTGGACCTGCCCCGTCACGGGTCGCGAAGTATCGCGCTCGGTCGACGCCCCGGTGTCCGTGGAATACCGCCTTGGTGGAACCACGCACCGTGTCACGGACGCGAACGACGTCACGCACGTCTTGCCCGCGCCGGGCTACTTCGGCTGCGTCGTGCGGATCAAGAACCGCCCGGACGTCTGACGAGCTGAAGCCCCACACGACCGGTCTTGACAGCGGGTACGCGGGCTTAACGTTTCCGAACGGTGTGGATAGGAACGGGCTAAGGACGGCTAGACATGATATGGCGACGGGTGGCGTCTGAGGACCGTCCAACCACCCACCGATCGGCGAAGTGTGCAGCCCCAAGTCATTGCGACCGGGCGCGCCGGGACGCCGTAGTTAGGTCCGCGAGTGCCCGGGCAGTCGTCGGAAGAAACGCAACGAGGGCGGTTAGCTCGGGACACCCCGACGACCGCCCTTTATGTTTGAGGTGACACCATGCGCCGCGGTTGGCTCTATCGCCTCGCTTATCCCTATTACGAATGTGAAGACTGCATAGGCGTCTGCTTTGACGGCGGACACTTCCGGGGCTGCTACTGCGACTATTACAAGGCATACGGTCCGTGCGATGATCACGGGCGGTGGTGGAACCGCGCAGCGCGTTGGCTGCATACCCGGCTAAAAGAGCGAGAGCGCGACGAATGAGTCAGGTCATTTACGACGTTGAGACCTACCCGAACTTTTTCAGTCTCGGGCTCTTGCACGCGCACTCCGACTACTACGCGTACTTTGAATGCTCGGACTACCGGGACGACTCGGAAGCGATGTTCGCGACGCTCGGTATGCTTGCCCGGGAACAAGTCGAAATGGTCGGCTTCAATAACCTCGGCTTCGATTACCCGGTTGTCCACCATCTTATCCGTAATTGCTTCGACGATCGCGGCGAACGCCAAACCCGCTTCGGTGCAGCCGTCGCCCTCGCCGCCTATCAGAAGGCGGAAATGATCATCGGGAGCCGCGATCGGTTCGCTAACACGATCTGGCAGAACGACCGGTTCATTCCGCAGGTCGACCTGTATAAAATCCACCACTTCGACAACCCCGCGAAGGCGACGAGCCTGAAGGTCTTGCAGTTCACCATGCGCGCCGCGTCGGTGGAAGACTTGCCGATCGCGCCCGGAACGCGCCTCACGGCCGAACAGGCGCAAGTCGTCGGCGCGTACATGCGCCACGATATCGACGAGACGAAACGGTTCCTCGGGCGATCGACCGCGGAAATCGAGTTCCGCCGGGAGCTTGGTCGCGAACTCGATGGCGACGTCATGAATTGGTCGGACGTCAAGATCGGCTCGGAAATCCTGATCCAACGTCTCGGCAAGAAAGTCTGCTATCACTACGTGAACGACAAGCGTGAGCCGCGCACGACGGTCCGCACCGCGATCCCGGTCGCGCCGCTTCTCTTCCCCTATCTCAAGTTCGACCGCCCCGAGTGCAACGCCGCGCTGCAACGCTTCCGCGACCTGACAATCCGAAACACCAAGTCCGGGTTTAACGACGCGATCGAACTTGACGGCTTCACCTTCGCGTTTGGTCTCGGCGGCATTCACGGCTCCGTCGAGCCGACCGCCTTCGTTGCGGACGAGTCGACCGTGATCGTCGACGCCGACGTTACGGGTATGTATCCGTCAATCACGATCGCGAACCGCCTCGCCCCGGAACACCTCGGGGAAGCGTTTATCCGCGAGTACGAGAAGCTACCGGCGGAGCGCGCCAAGTACGCCAAGGGGACGCAGCGAAACAAGTCGCTGAAGCTGGCGGGCAACGGCGTGTACGGTAACTCGAACAACCCGTACAGCCCGTTCTGCGACGCGCAGATGACAATGACGATCACGATCAACGGACAACTCTCGTTGCTCATGTTCGCCGAGCGGCTGTTGCGGGACGTACCGGGGCTGAAGATCATTCAAGCCAACACGGACGGCATAACCTGTACGATCCCGCCGACGTCGCGCCCGGTATACGACGTGGTATGCAAGTGGTGGGAGGGTGTCACCGGGCTCGCGCTTGAGTTCGCCGATTACGCTCGTTTCTACTGCCGCGACGTGAACAACTATATCGCGCAGACGACGGACGGAAAGATCAAGGGGAAAGGCGCGTACGAGTATCCGCACAAGGACTCGGATTACGAGGGTATGTGGCATAAGGATTGGTCCTCCCTCGTCGTTCAGAAGTCCGTCGAGGCGCATCTGTTGCGGGGCGTACCGGTCGAGGTGGCGATCCGTGACAACCGCGACCCGTTCGACTTCATGTGCCGGTACAAGACCCCGGCGTCTAGCAAGCTGTTCCTCGGCGACGAGCGTCAACAGCGCGTTACGCGTTACTATCTCGTGCGCGACGGCTTGCCGCTCGTGAAGGAAAGTCCGCCGCCCGATCACGCGTACGCCCTGCCCGGTGCATTCAAGCGCAAGAACGGTATCGACGACGCCGAGTTCTACAAGGTGTTGCGGTCGATCCCCGAGGGGACGTGGGACGCTCGTATCCACACGGCGAACAAGTCGGTGTACGCCGATCGACGCATAACGGTTGCAGCGAGTGCGGCAATCTGCAATCGCGCCGACGCGTTCGATTGGTCGCGCGTCGATTACGAGTGGTATATTGCCGAGGCGCTGAAGCTTACGGACGTGTTCAAGCTTCCGTAACGCCGTGCTGACGTCGCAGGGCGCGCATGTGCGGTTGCTTCAGCCGACGTTCCAACTCGTCGATCATGTGATTGATTTGTTTCTGAGCGTGCGCCTTGGCTTCGGGGATCGACTTGAATGCGAAGCCTTTACAGGTGAATGTTTGCGGACGACCTGTCCTGTCCGCCATGCGGTAACGGACGACGGCAACGTACGGCCATATCGGATTGCGCCCGGACCGACGCGACTCGGCGCGATAATCCTTGTATGCTTTCTCGGCAGCTTCGCGCGGTGTCATCACTTATCCCCCGGAGGCTCGAACCCGTAGCGCTCGGCGTGAACGTTCGTTCTCACAGCACGCCCCATTGTCTCAGGTAGAAGCGCCAGAGCACGCCGCACACCAAGCCCGACACGGCGACACACGCGAGGCAGTTCAATTGATACCGGCTCATGTGGTCGACTCCGCTTCGTCCGGCCATTCCCAATCATCAAACGTATGGTCGGTCGTGTACTTCAGCCCGGCGTGCACGAAATCCCACACCTTACGGCCGTTTGTGTTGAACGTATTGTCAATCTCGTACTGCGTCATGACTCGATAAAAGCCGTGCGCAATGAGCAATCGGCGAGCCGCACGTATAACGACATCGTCACGGTTTCCGATGGCGATGTGATACGCACCGAACAGCGCGGACACTTCGTCATACGCATAGTCGCGTTCATCGAGCGTCATGAAGTGTTCAATCTCACCACCGAGCGGCGTGGATCGACCGATAAGCTTCGTTGCTTCAAGTAGGGTTTCGCGGCTCATTTGGTCGACTCCCATTCTTTATCGAGCTTGGCGACGCGCTTCTCGGCAGCTTCTTTCGTCTTGAAGCGGAGGCTACCGGCGTAATGATCGGTTGCGCCTTCGCGAGCGGCTTTCCACCACAAGCGCCACGGCTTTACCGCTGAATAGCCAAAGCCATTGTGCTCAATAACCGTCAGTTCGCGCCCGGCGTCGCGATGGAATTTTTGCGTTTCAATGTTCATGCTTACACCTCCGCCTTGGCTTCAGCTTGCCATTCCGTGACCAGTTCAAGTGCATAGTCTTCGGTGATCAGTTGGAACTTCTCGGACAGCTCCCAAGCGGCGCGCTTGAGCTGTTCCGGCGTGTCGGTGATCAGGATGAAGCCCGGTCCGAACGAGTCGATCAGACCGAACGCGTATTCGCGGATCGCGGCGTGAGCTTTGTCGGCTTGTTGCTTGGTGGTCATGTCTGTCTCTCCCTGTACCGGTGTCCGGCGTTACGGGAGAGGTACAGCAAAGACCTTACCAGTCAATTAAAATCGGGCTGTATCAGATCGGGACAACGTCCATTACGGAGCGGACGAACGCTCGCGCCGCTTGCCAGTTGATTGCATTGCCGTAGGCGCGTAGCTTGACCACCCTGCCTTTATCCCCATGAGCCAACGGGAATGTTCCGCGTTCAACGGGCCTCCATTTGTCGTCTCGGCACGCCAACCAGTCGACCCGGCGCCAGTAATCGCCAAGTACGCCATGCATTCCAAACTCACCTGCTTGCCCGATTTCATCCGACGAATTGCTGACTCGGTCGTCGAGGTCCGCCACTTCTGATCCCCCGCGCACGGAGCTGGCCACCCCGCCAACCACGCCACCCCGGCGAGCTTGGATCGCTCGGCGATCTTCGCAAAGTTCACGTTTGGCCCAGTGTCCTTGTAGTCCCTCGCGTTCGGCGCAGGCCATCCAGTACAGTCGATCCCGAAGGATCGGCGCACCGACCCCCGCAGACGGAAACGGGACACACCCGAAGGCGTAACCCAAGGCTTCCACGTCAGCTTGTACAAGGTCCGCCCATGGTTCAGCGTCACGGCTTGCAACCTGTTCTCCAAGAACGATTGCAGGTCTGCACTCGCGCATGAGGTGGAACCCGGCGGGCCATAAGTGCCGCTCGTCAGCAACCCCAAGTCCCTTGCCTGCCGCGCTGAAAGGTTGGCACGGGAAGCTAGCAGTCCACACGGGTTGATCATCTGTCCATCCTTCGTCACGCAGCGCACCCGACCAAATACCAATCCCGGCGCACAGGTGAACTTGGGTAAAACCTTTCAAGTCGTCGGGTTGGACGTCCCACAAGTCGCGAGAGTCCACTTCTCCGGGTGCGATCTCACCGGCTGCGATCAGGTTGCGGAGCCATTGCGCCGCCTCGGGATCGAACTCGTTATAATACGCGCCCTTTGTCATTTATCCAAACCTCGTTCTCGGCGTATGCGCCGTTCGACGAGTTCCGCAGCGCGCCACAGAACCTTGACGTCGTGGTGTACCCCCTCGGCGTCGATCGGGTTCGGGCCTAGCGCGTCCATGAGGTGACGCAGCAGCTCGTTGCCGTCGCCAACCGACTTCGTGTAGTCCCAATGGACCGGCTCGCCCGGGTTGTGCTGTTCGTTCGCGAGGTAGCTGCACCGCGCCAGCTCCGCGAACGCGTGGGGGAAGTACATGAGAGCCGCGGTAAGGACGGGGTACTCTTTCCGCGGACCGGGGAACAGCGTCGACTCGGGGGGCTTCGGTGTCGTCGCGACCGGTACAGTCTTAGCGCCATCGCACGTCGGGCATGTTGCCGCAGTTTGCGAGCGCGGAACAATCCATCCGCGCCCTTTGCAGTCCGGGCAAGGCTTCGTGTACTGACGCAGGTAGTCCCCAATACCGTCGCTCATTTGCGGACCACTTCCTCGGTTGTGCACTCGACCGCGATACGCAGCGCCATCGCCGCGACTTGGATCGCCTCGGCGCGGATCGCTGCCGGGTCGCGTTTCTTTTGGTTCAGCCGAACGTGATCCCACAGTTCATCGACTTCTTCAGAGAGCACGCCCCACCCTTCGTGAAGCGAGTTGAAGCGCGGCCATTTACCAACGGCTCCCGCGAGTTCCGCGAGCGCATCGGTTGCCGCGTCTGCGTACGGTAGCAGTTTGGGGAGAACTTCAAAATACTTGCGGAACTTATCTCCGCGACAGTATGCACAAGACTGTTGCCCGGGGATGCAATTGCAGCCGGGGACTTGGTCAAGCTTGGCGTCTCGCGCCTCGGCGATGCATTCGTCACACGGAGGAATGTTCGGCGGGCATTTGCGGTGTGACATAGCGGATAGCTCCAAAGAAGTTGGTCTAGGGGAAGGGGTTTGACGCTCGCCTGCGATTTCGTTCGCCACAGGTAGAAAGCCGCAAAATGTACTGTGTTCGTCGTTACCCTTGCGTCGGCTTGACACCCCTAGGTTGCGTCACCGCACCGTGTGAGCCGGGCGGCTCTTGCGCGGTCGGCCGTTCACGTCGATCTCGCGGAGGTTGGTGATCCCGCGGTCCGGGTGGACATAGAACAGCGCTTGAGACGGCGGACACATACGAGCGCGCATCCGACCGCGGACGTACTCGTTGTACCCGGGGAGGCAACCGTTCACCATGAACTCGTACGGGACGTACATGAACCGGTGGAAGTGCCCAACCATGACAAGGTCGACGTGGATACGCTGCGCGGCGTACATGTCGCGGACCTTGCGCGCACCGCTCGCGATCGACGCGAACGATCCGCCGCCGCCCGAACCGATGCGGTCGCCGTGGGTCAGCAGGAACGAGTAGCCGTGCACCTTGAACAGCACGTCGCCGGACGGGTCCGAAACGAACGTGACGCGCGGGTCATCCTTGAACTGCGCTTCGATCGCCCATTGAATAAGCGCCTCGTACGAGTGCGCAAGGTACGACTTGTTGCGAGGCTTCTCGTCGATGCGATCGTGGTTGCCCGCGACGCTGATCACCGTCACCTTGCCGAACTTGTCGGCGAGCTGGCGGATACCCCACGTCTCGGCTTCGATAACCTCGATGCACTGTTTCGGCGGGGGAACCTCGTCGGTGTCGGCGAGTTCCGGGTGAATACCGCCGCTGATCGCGTCGCCGCCCCGGACATAGACGATCTGATCCGCGCCACCGTCGCGCTCGACGAGGTTGATCGTCACGCTGATCAGCGTCCGATACCGCTTACGGAAGATCGCAAGGTTATACTCGTTCTCGCCGCGGGTGTCGTCGAGCGTGACGACTTCGCCGACTTGGAAATCCGACGTAAACAGGACGGGGATATCCTTCACGCCGGACGGGCGACGTTCGATCAGGTGCCAACCGTCATGGTTGACACTCGTCCGGGCGGCGAGCTTGAACGCGTGCGCGCGAATTTGCGAGACGTGCCCGAGTTCCTTCACGAGCTGACGCACCTTCGCCTTAAGCGCGGTGTTCTCGCCGATCGCCTTCGCGGCCTTGGACTCTTTGTAAAGCTCGGGCGCGGTCGCCTCGTCGACGCGGGACGCGCCACCGTTGTATGCCTTAGCCGCCCGGCGGACGCGGTTGCGCGCGGCGTTGCGGTCGATCTTCTCGGTTCGCATGACGATCCGGGTAGCCTCGGCGACCGCGGTCCCGTGGGTCGGGTGGGGGCGGACACCCGGGGGAGTGCAGCCCTTGTTCAGAGCCGCTTCGTAAGCCTTGCGCGCGTCCATGTGCTACCTATTTGAAAAAGCTTTGCATGGCGAGCGTAAGCAGCGCGCCTGCGACGGTGAAGACGAGACCAATTACCCCGGCGGTGATCTTCGCGTTCGTCGACTCGGACGTACTGCGGAGCTTGCGCAAGAATAACAGGTCCGCTTGAATGGCGTTGATATCGTCAACGTCAAACCCAAGCGCCTCAAGTGTTTCGAGTGTCGCGGTCTTGTGGAGGCGACGGACCCGGCGTTCCCACGCCGAGCCGCCGACCGTCTCGTCCGCGTCGTCGGTCTTACCCGAGGGTGGCGCGGAATTTTGCAAGGGCTTCCTCCCCTTCAGCGCGCAGAGCCGCAAGTTCGGCGTCCGTCACGGGGTTTGCCGCGGCGTCTTGCAGACGCTTCGCGATGGATTGAACTTGCGACAGCAGCTCAACGCCGAGGTTGAGATACCGCAGAAGTTCGACGACGACGGCGAGGGTTTTCGCGTCCATCGGTTACGCTCCCGACTTGCTGAACACCGGGGCGTCGGCGTTCTCGCTGATAACTTGAAGCTCAAGCGCGAGCGCGTTAAGCGCGGCGATGACTTCGGCGAGGGAGCTTACCGCCGTCACGGTCTCGCCGACTTTCAGCAATTCCGTTGCGGTGTTCAGCTTCGCGTTGAGGTCCACGAAGACCGCGCCGAGTGCGCGGGCCTTGTCGTCCGGGATCAACCCGGCGTCGCGGAGGGTGGTGGCGACGGAGACGACGCCGATAAACGACACGTTCGCCTGAGCGAGCGCGGCGCGGGGTGAGGTGGGCGCGACCTGTTCAAAGGCAACGCAAGCCCCCGCCATCGTCAAGGGGGCGACGGCGAGGGACAGGGCAAGCAGGATGCTACGCAAGTGGGTTGCTCCTACTTGGCTTTGGTCGCCGGGGGATCGGCGAACAGAGCTTTCAGGGTGGCGGCGAGACCGGCGATCGCGACGACGAGAACACCAGCGGTCCGTTCGGACACGATGTTCTCCCAAGGCAGGGCGACAGCCACGCCAGCAACA
>CAZFPB010000008.1:0-45484 GCA_964520985.1 uncultured Pseudobdellovibrionaceae bacterium | reverse complement strand
TCCGGGTCGTCTTCCATTCGAATGCGTTTGGTCGGTCGCGCCTTCGTCGGGTTTTGCGGCACGCTGAACTTTTTTATCAGTCGCTTGCCGTCGGCCTTCTTCTGGTTTTTCAGTTGCAGCACGTCGCCGGCGGCGTCCAGCGCACCGGGCAGCGCGTGCGCGCGGGCCTTGGCCATGGCGCAGCGGACTTGCTCTTGGGGCAGCGGCGGCCAGCCCATGCGGGCGACGCACACGTTTTCCCATATCCACATTTCGAAGGCGCTTTTCCACGCCTCTAGCAGCCCGCCGGCGGCGATATGCGCGAACAGGTCGTAGGGCGGCGGGTCGCCCGGCTTCCAGTGCCGGCGGCCTCGCCCGTCTTTCAGGTCGTAATAGAGGGACAGAACTTCGGTGGTGGGGTGTTCGCTATAGACGGCGGCGCCGCACACTGAAATGCCGGCTTCTTTGTTCGGCGGCGTGCCGGGCGGCTTGCCCCACTTCCCCTTTTCTTCGTCCCATTCGAATCCGGCTTCGCTGTAAGTCTCAAAGTCGAAGTCGGGCAGTATCGTGGCCGTGCCCAGCCCAGCCACCAACACCGTGCCGGCGGGCAGCGATTCGAGGGTGGGCGGTGGCGGTGGCGCGACGTGAAGCATAGGCCCTCAAAAAGAAGGGGGCGCCCAAACGCAACGCGGGCGCCCCCTGCCATCGGCAACGTGCCGGCGGCTTAGAACGGAATGTTATCGTCCAGCGTCATGCGCGCCAGCCCGTGGGCTATCAAGGTGGCGTCGTCCCACCCGCTGGCCCGGTAGCTGTCGTAGGTGACGCCGTTTGCCTTCGGCGTCATTTGCAAATGGGGCTGCTGCGGCGGGGGCGGGGCGCCCGCGCCGGGGGGCGGCGGGGCACCAGCACCCGGAGGCGGCGGCGCCGCGCCCATGGGGTTGTGGGGCACCACGGGCATGGCCGGGGGCGGGGCGGCTGCGGACACCGGGGGAGGGGCCGCATAGCTGGCCGCCGGCGGCGGTGCGCCGGGCGGCGGGGCACCCGGACCCCCCGGAGGCGGCGGGGCACCAGCGCCCGCCGTAGGCGGCACAAAGCCCGCCGGCGGCGTGAGGCTGGCACCGGGGGGCAGGGCGGTGGCCTTGCCGAAGCCGGCGGCGCCCACGTCCGGTCCCATGACAATGGGGGTTCCGTAGGCACACAGGGACACCATGGAGGGATTGAGATAGACGCCGGGATTCCGCGTCACGTCGTCGTTGCCGTCCACGCCCACGTAGACTTCCACATAGTTGCCCAGCGTGAGGGCCTTGGGGTCCATCAACTGCGGCGGGTTGCCCGGCGCCACGCCGATAGTGGTGTAGGTCTTGACGGCATAGCCCGACGACAAGCGCAGCACCCAATGTCCGGGGTAGCCTTCGCGGTCGGCGTTCTTCTTGCCCTTCTTGTTCGGAACCACGCTGTCGCCGTCTTCGATTTTCCACGCGAAGTCGGGGCGTTCGGCCTGTCCCTGCGGAAAGTCGGCGCGGCCACGCGCCAGAATTTGGGCGCCCCACGCGGTGTAGGCCCAATGCGTTTCGCCCTGCGCCTTCGGAATGGCAACGGCAAAATACATGCGTTCGGTGGGCTTGCCCTTGTCGGGGCCGTTCTTGACCACCAGCGGGTTGCCGTCCATGTCCTTCGTTTGCATTTCGAAGACGGACCCGCCCACCAGCCGACCGGGCGGCAAAGTGATATAGAGTTGTGCGCGTTTACTCATCGGTTAAAAACCTTCCTTGCAAGAGTTGTAGAAACCGGCCCCAGCTTCAAGGCGCCGGCGGGGCGTGTCGAATAGCCGGCGACAAGTTCGGGCGGAATGCCCAGTTTACGCGCTTGCGCCGGCGTGATGGGTGCCGGCGGTTTGCGAAGGTCGTGGCCGGCAATGTCGCCAAGCGTGAACACTTCTTTTGCGTCTTTCGTCCAGACTTCGCGCGCGGTGGTACGCGTGAGTTCGTAGCCCGGCACGTTCTTCTGTTGGCGAATCAATCCTTCGACCACGCCTTGGGCGCCCGTCACGCGCGCGTCCAAAATCTTTTGCGCCTTTTCCAGCATCCGAAGGTGGACGCCCCACGCTTCCGGTGGCATTTCGACCGGCGTTGCGGTGCCGGTAAAATCCATTGCCCAGTCGGCGGCCTTGGCCAACGCCTCGCATTCGAAGCGCGCGACGCAATCGCCGCAGTTGTCGCCCACCTTCGCCATGGGGTTCGGGCCTGTCGCCTTGGCGGCGGCTTCGCGCATACGCACCCACCACGGCGCCAGCTTGTCGGCGGTTTCCGTCCAGCGGCGCACGGGGCCAAGTTGGTGGAAATTGCGCGGCTGTACGATGGACATAATCACTTGAATTTTTGCACGCGGGATCACGGCAAATTCGGGGCGTTCGAGAATGGCGGCCACGTAGCCTATAAGTTGCCAGTTTTCGAAAGCGTCCACGAAGCGGCGCCCGTGCTTATAGTCGGGCACGTACAGATAGCCGCCGGCGGGGCCGCCAACAAACCACCACACGTCGGGCCGCCCCCACGAATGAATGGAAATCGTTTCGGGGGCCGTAACCAGTTCTTCGATATGCAGCGCGCGCATGTCGTCGCCAATCTGTTCGCGCACGTCGTCTACGAACATTTCGACGGCTTCCATCATTTCGTCGGTGACGACAACGCCGTTCGGCGCCGTCATGCCGACGGTGGGAAGGGCGGGCGGCGTAGCCCCCGCGCTAACCGCCACCAAGTGCCGAAGGATGGCAGCGACCGCCCAATGGGCTGCGTCGCCTTCCAACTGTTCTTCGGTGCGTTCCACTTCCGGGTTGCGCGCTTTCATGGGCGCGGAAGCGTGACACTCTTGCCCGGCCCACGTAGCGGCGTCGGACATTGGTATGATGGCGTGCGCGGGGGCTTCCATGGCGTTACTGGCCGCCGTTCGCGTAGTGGTCCAACCACTGGCCGATAGTCGGCGCAAGGTCGGGCCGGGTGGACACGGCCATGGCGTTGGGCACGCCGCAGCGCGCGCAAGCGTCGTTGACCATCTGTTGCGTGTATCGCGGCGGGTTGCTGTTCAAGCCGTCCGTGATTTTCTGCATCAGGCCCACGAAGTCCAGCGCGCCGTTATTCGCCGGCGGCGGGGGAGGCGGGGGCGCAGCGGGCGTTGCCGGCGGCGCGGGCGGGGCCTGATTCAGCGGCGGCAACGCAGCGGCGCCGGGAGGCGGGGGCGGCGGTGCGGCGGGCGTGGCCGGGTGCAGCGCGCGCAATTCGGCTTCGATGCGGGTAACGACCGCTTCTTGCACGCCGCGCTTTTTCTTCCACGTGCCGTCGGTGTTCTTCGACTTGGTGGAAGCGTGGATATCGGCGTGCCACGGAAGACCCGACGAATCGGTTTCGACCGCAGCGGCGCCCGGAGGCGGCGGGGGCGGTGCGCCAGCACCCGCGCCGGGAGGCGGCGGGGGAGGCGCGGCGGCGGTAATCGCAGCCGGCGCGGCGCTGGTGGAAAGCGAAAGGCCGATGGAATGGACGGCGGCGGACATAACGTCGGCACCCGCAACCAATACCATAAGCTTCAAGCCCATGGCGCATTCTTCCGCCGTGGGCTTTTCCTTAAGGTGAATTGAAAGCATGTAGTCTCCATAACTTTCGTGGGGCGGGATTGCCACACGTTTTTCGAACCAAGTCCGAACTGTCTTCCACAAGGAAATGATTTTGTCTCGCATGGTGGCGGGACGTTAAAACCTTATTGCCTATACCGTCAAGCCCCCAAAGTTGGCCTTTGCGGCTTGGGCCGCCGATTGTGTTTCGGTGTACTTGCGAATGACCATGGCCGGTTCGCTAATGCTGGCCAGCGGGTGGCCCCGCTTAACGAAGATTCGTGTTTTTCCGCCATCGGGTTGGACCGATACGGGCGACCGGCCATCCGTCAAAGCGGGGTGCCAGTCATAGCCCAGCGATATCAGAAGGTCGCGGCGCCGGCGGGGCGGCACTTTCTTTTCCATATTCAGTCGCGCCAACAACTTGTCCAGCGCCATGGACGAAACGAAGCCGCCGGCAAAGCCGGGGTCGTCGCGCGATATCGCTTCTTCTATTTCCTGTTCAACCGCACCGGTGCTTAAGCGGATCGCTTCGGCGGTGCTGGTGGTGTCGGGCGCGCGGTGCGCGGCGCCGGTGGGGTTGCATTCGTCGGGGATGGCAAAGCCGCGAAGATAGTTGTTTACGATAGCGAAGCCCGGCGGCTGGCCGGCATACCGGCCACGACCTTCGCACCAGTCCCAAAGGTCGGGCATGTAGTTTCCGTTCATGCCGTCGCGCGCAAGGTCTTCGTAGGCTTGTTGGGCGCAGAAGAAAATGCCCCACCGTCGGTCGTTCGCGGTCTTCGGCACGGCGTCGCGGTGGTTGCTGCAACAAATCAGGTTGGCGCGGTTGTCGCCCGTTACTTGGTCGAAGCCCTTGGCTTGAATTTCGATGCGGCTGTTCGTGATAAGCGGTTTCAGTGCTTCGGCAACTTCGCGGCGGTCGTTGGTGTAAATTTCCTCGACGCCGATAAAAAGTTTCTGTTCCAACCACCCGGTAAATTTCATTCCGTTGCCGCCGAAGTCTTGCGCGTTCGGCAAGTGGCTGTAGCGGTCGCCCACCGCGCGCGCCATGGCGGTTACAATAATGGTTTTGCCGTTGCCTTCGACGCCTTGTATCAGCGGCGCCCACTGAAACTTGCGCCCCGGATATTGCAGAATTGCCGCCATGTACGAAATGAGTTTGGTTCGGTCGCCGGCGTCGGGCAACAGCTTTTCCAGATGGCGAAGGAACGGGCCGGCGTCACCTTCGGCGCGGGGCGTTTGAATGGGCCACCAAATGTTGGCCAGCGTTACGCCACTTTCTTCGATAAGCGCGCCGGGTGGGCATTCCGGGCGGAAGGTGATTCCGTCGGCGCGCGGGCTGCGAAACAACTGCGATTCGGTAAAGGCTTCCCACGCATTGCGCGAAATCTTTTCGTTCGCTGCATCTATCGGCATGGTGTAGCCGCCGAACATCACGCGGAATTGGTCGGGCTTCAACATGAACCCGCCCGGTATAAGCGCCTTGTGCTTCGAACAGACGTAAACGCAGCCGGTGAACATGGCCATTTGTTCGGCGCCCGTAAGGAACGTGTCGCCCGTAACGGCCTTGGCGGTCGGCCCATTCGACGCCGCCGGCGTAATGCTGGTGGCTTCGGCGGGCTTGTCTATCAACACGTCGTATTGACGCGCCACGCAGTTTAGAATGGTCGTCCGCAAATAGCCTTCGCGTTCGTCCCACTTCGGGCGCACCAGTGCCGACCGGTGCATAAGGCGAAAGATGCGTTCGCAGTCGTTGCCCGTCCAGAAGGCGAGGGCTTGCGCCAAGGCGCTGTCGGCGCTGGAAGCGTTGTAGGGTTCGTTCTTGTTGCTGGAATGGTCGGGCGGATAGAAGGTCGCCAACTTTTCCACGTCGGCGTGCCATAGGTCCGCGAAGCTGGCGCGGTGCCCAAAAGCTTGCGCGCCCGACTTGGATTTGAGGGCGCGCGAAATAAGTTCGTCGTCGTCGGTGTTGCCGCGCCAGTCGGCGCGCGGCGCTGTCGTCCATGCGGACGGCAACACGGCGTCGTGCTGCAAATAATCCGCGACCAACTGCACCAAGGCGTCGTCGTGGCGCGTGGCCGCGTCGCCCACCACGTTCGTTCCCGTGAGGGCGCAGAAGCGTTCTTGCGTGTAAAGGTCGAAATAGTTGTGGTACTTCACGCGGCGGTGGGGCGGCCCACCGGGAACAGCTTTGCCGCCCATGCCTATGCCGTGAAGGCCGCGCCCGGACGCCGACACTTCCCACGCGGCGCCGGCGAAACGCTGCATCAACGCTTGGGCTGTCTGTGACCACGTGCCGTCCGCTTCCACGCAGTCGTCCACGTCAATAAACCAAAAGTCGTCGTCGGCGGTGAACACGAAACCGACACCGTAGGCTATGACGTTGCCGGTCTTGGCCATGTCCATGGCGGCGGCACTGGCCGCTGCGGTGTCAACGTCGGCCCAAATGTTCGGGTCGTGGGCATCGGCCACGTGTCCCGTGCGCCAGTCCACCGGAAACTTGTCCGTCTTGCCGGGCCGCGTGTTCGACGGCACCAACTTGTAGACGATAAATTGCCTATGCCCTCGCAACGCGGCGAGGGCTTGGGGCAATGCAAACATGCCTCTAACCCCTACGCCGCGACGGCGGCCATCGCACGCTTTTTCAGTTCGTCGGAAGCGGCCTTGGCGAACCTGTCGCCGGCGACCAGCCCTTGGGCAATTACTTTCAGGTCTTCGCGGGCGACCGCCAGCCGCATAAGGGACCGCCTAAAGGCGTCCATCGTGCCGCAGCGGTGGGTAATGGTGCCCACGCTGCATCCGATTTTGTCCGCGATTTTTTCGCGCGAAACTTTCTGGTAGCCGTGTTCGCGCGCGAGTTCCAAACCGGCTTCTAAAATCTGGTTCTTGCGAACCTTCGTGTCATTGATTCGGGTGTAAGTCATGGCCCAGCCTATGGAATGGGAAGTGATGGGTAAAGCGTATTGCCTGTTTGGTCAACAGACAGTTTCGGCAACTATGTCCAGTTCGTGGTGGTGCCCCTTCACGGGCGAATACTGCCCGTTGACGTACCACAAGACTTTGCCGGGCGCCGGTTCCAAAGTTATGCCGGTCCAAAATTTAACGCCGTGGAACGACACTTGGCCGTTGACAAAGCATTTCAGGCCGGCGCGAAGGTCGTAGAAGCCGCCGACCGCCGGCACCATGGCGGGGGATTTGTAGTCGTAACTCACGCGGCGGTCCCTCGCTTGTAGCCGCCCGCTTCGATATCCCACGCGAAGCGGTCCAATATCACGTCCCACACGCTGGGGCGCATTGCCGGCACCGGGTCGGGCAAAGTGTCGTTGGTCTTCGGCATGTCCACGTCCAGCAACTTTTGCATTGCCGGCAATTGGTCTTCGAAGCGGTAAATCTGCGTGCCCAAGTCGGGGCGCAAATAGACGAACTGCGACTTCCGGTTTTCGGGAAGTGAATGGCGCACGTTGAACTGCGGATAGAACGCCATGCCGACCGACGCATAAGGGTTCGTAAAGACCCGGTTGTTCGTCACCAACCAGTCTTCGAAAGACATGGCGACGCTTTCACGAATCTGGCGTTCGTAAATCTCTTTGTCGCCGGCGGTGTGCCCGTAGCCATTGGAGAAGGTCTTGCAGAACTTATAGAGGGACCAAAGCCGGTCCACCGGGTGCCGCAGCACGCCAACGCGGCGCCACCGGTCGTAACCCGCCGGCACGCCATCGGCTTCCATGTGCCGATAAATCAACATGGCGTCGGGGTGGCGTTTCAGCACCGCACGCTTAAGCGACCCGCTACCGGTGCGCGGCACCAGAAGCACGACGGTTTCGAGTGACGGAATTAGAATCACCGAACCACCTTCACGACCGCGCCGTTTTCAATACGGCAATAAAACCGCTGCGTGACGACACCGCCGAACCCGTTGGTCCCTGTCACTTCGCGCATGACCACCCAAACGCCCGGCTTCACTTCCAGCGCGTTGCGGTCGCCAAACTTCGCGGCGTCCGGGTTGGACAGTAGACGGACAATTGCACCCCGGCATTTGCCGTTGGCGTCGTCGGCGTCGAAGGCTTTGGCCAGTTGGGGCGTGGCCGCGAGGGCAACGGCCACGACGGCAAGGTTTCGAATGTTCATAGGCTTCCCGCTCCGGTGCAAAAGGCGGCGTCGCCGCCTAGTTGGGTGACAAGGTGTATCCATTTCAACTGCGCCGGTTCGCGTTCCTTGCCGCTGTATTGCCAACCGGGCTTCTTTACTTCGCGCGAAAGGAACTGGCCGATAACCGTTCCCACGTGGCGCTGTTCAATCAACACCGGGCGAATGCCGATAAGGTCGCCCGACTTGATTTTTTCGTTTATCGCTTTGCTGTCGTTGGCCAGCCCATAGCGGACGAACCGCCCTTCGGCGTCGGCCAGCGCGCCCACATTGTTGCGCCACACGCGGCACCCCTTCTGCGGCGCTTCAAGGCGCACTTGCACCATGGCGTAGTCTTCGGTGGCGCCGTCGGGCGCTGGCGGCGCGGCTAGTGTGCCGTCCATCCCCATTTGGTTTTGAAGGTCCACGACCGCAGCCCATGGGATATTCCAGCGCACGGCCCATTCGTGAAGCGAAGTCACGGCGTGGGCGGAAGCTGGAAGGGGTTGCGCTTGTCGGCTTTGGCGTAAAGCGCGTCTAGCCAATCCATCGCAAGGTCGGCCAACGCTTCTTCGCTTAATTCCGACACGGGGATGGACGCCGCCACTTCTTTCGAATCTTGCTGGTGTTCGAGGGCCAACACCGCATAGTTGGGCGGCGTCCATGTCTTGAACTTTACGACCGTGCGCGCTTCGATTGTTGCGGCCATCACTTCGGTTCCGGCTGCTTAAGGTGGGACGTTGCGAGGCTTTCCAGCCCGTCCAGCACCGCGCGCACGGTCTTGGCCGATAGCTGCGTTTTGTCGCCCGACCACCGGGCGCCGGCGCGACGCACCTTGGGGGCCGCATGGCGAATCAGCAAAACCAACGTGTCGTCGTTCAGCTTGCCGGCGCGAAGGCGCTTAACGCCGTCGCTGATTTTCTGAATTTCCGACGCTAGAACGCTTGTCGTCATGTCGGCGTCGTTGACGACTGCGGCTATTTTTTTGGCCATGGGTTTCCCTTATTGACGGTTCAGGCAATAACCCGTAACCTACGCGGGATTTTGGAAAAGGCAAGCCCCCATGGGAACGAAAGAACGGCCCGGTTTCTACAGCTACTTGGGGAAGGCCGAACCCGACGAACCGGTGTTCGTGCTGCTAGGCCGCGACCGTGACGCCCCGGCGCTGGTGCGCGAATGGGCCGAACGCCGGCGCGTGAACGGCGAGGCGCCCGACCGCGTGGCCGAAGCCTTCGCGCTGGCGAAGGAAATGGAAGACTATGGCAACAGCTTCCACGCGCGCCCCACCAATACGGTGGTGCTTCCCGACGACGGCGAATAGTCATGGACGCGCGCACCGTTCCGCGCCACGATCCGTCTAAGCCGTGTGCCGTTTGCGAGGGCAAGGGATGGGTAAAACGAAGCGACAAAGACGGCGCAAACAGCTATACGCTTCTGTGTCCCGCTTGCACCCCGCCGGCGGGGGCGCCCAAGTCGTGAGTGAAAAACGCGACAAGAAAACCGACGAATGGGTTTTTAGCTGCAACAAGTGCGGCACCGAACACCGCGTGCGCGCGACCAAGGCATGGGAAGCGTGGAAGGTTGCCAAAGCCGCCGGGTGGATTGCGTGGAAGCGCGGAAACATTTGGCTGCACTTCTGTTCGTGGATTCACCGGGGCAGCTACGAAGGCGACTTGAAGGACAAGAACGCGAAGACCGCCGCGACGACCAAAGAACACGTGGCGGGCTATTTCGCTATCGAACGCGGCGAACTGGTTAAGGGCGTGGACTTCGACTAGGCGGCCACGACGCCGGCTTTCGCCAGTTCGCCCGAAATAATGCGTTGCAGTTCGTCCGCCTCGCGCGCCGGCAACATCATCACCGACAACCAGTCCGACCGAAATTCGAAGAAGAAGCGGCGCAGCGATTCGCTATCGGTGTCGCCCATGGCTTTGCGGTAGCCGGCCCACAATTCCATGGTGGCGCGCAATGCCTTCTGCGCCCGCGTGCGTTCCACAAAATTCTGGTGGACCGCATTAGCGGCGCCCGGCGCGGTCGGGTAGAACTCCGGTCCCAAGTCGAACCGTTCGATATCGCCGCGCATGGCGGCCAGCACCGCCGGGTCCAGTTCCACCAAATCCCCGTCCACCGCCGCCGGCGTGGACCGTGACGCCGGTTCGTTGACATGGCCGCAGAAGGGGCACGCCTTCTTGGTGCGGTCGTAGGACGCCGTACACTCTTGGCACGTGGTGGGCGGCACGACACCGATAAGGCCGCTATGCGCCGACCGGCGCGGGCGCCGCGCTAGTGACCATTCGCGCCGGCGGTCGGGCGGCCCGTTGTGCCGTTCGACATTCGACACGTGGTCAATAATAATCCCCGCCGGCTTGCCACTGGCGGCGATGGCGGCCAACCGTTCATGCGGCTGCAAGTCGTTCCACCGGGCGAAGACTTCCGGCGCCAGCATAAGACGCAGCGCGCGCCCGAACTGTTGCGCGTACAGGGTGAACGATGCGGTCGGTCGCGCCATGGACACCACTTCGATGGCGGGCAAGTCGAAGCCCTCCCCGAATAGGTCCACGTTCACTAGCTGCAAAATCTCACGGTTGCGGAAGCGGCGCAGGATCGCAGCGCGCGCAATGTCGGGCGTGTCGCTGGTGACGACTTCCGCCGGCACGCCGGCGAGGCGGAACGCCGCTGCTATCTTGGTGGCTTCTTCGATATCAACCGCGAACGTCACGCCCAACTTGCCGGGCGCGATGCGAAGATAGTGTTTCACCACGTCGCCTACTATGTGGGATTCGTGGACGGCCTTTCGAAGTTTGGGCGGGCTAAAGTCGCCGCCGGCGGTAATGGTGACTTCGGACAAGTCCACGTCGGATGGCGGCGCGAAAATACGATAGTCGGTTAGAAAGCCGTTGTTGATATGCCACCGCATATCTTCGCCCACCACCATGGCGTCGAAAACGCCGTCGGCTTCGCGTCCCAGCCCGTAGCCGTCGGCCCTTGCTGGCGTGGCCGTCCAGCCAATACCCAACGCATTCGGGAAAAGCAGCGTCGCCTTGCCCCATTTGTTTTCGGCCAGAAGGTGGTGCGCTTCGTCCGTCTGCCAAAGCGTGACTTGTCGAAACCACGGGTCGTCGGGAAGCTTCAACAGCTTGCCGGTGGCTTTGCAGAACTCGCCGCGCTTTATGAGGGTGTCCACGCCGGCCACGCCGCAGCGGGCCATGGGGTCGAAATAGCTTCGACCGACTTCCGCCATGTGGATAGACACCAGTTGCCGAATAAGGCCCGGCCCGCCTATCACCCGGTGCGACACCGCGTTGCGCGCCAGCGCCAGCGACATTTGCCCGACCAGTTCTTGGCGGTGTGCGATGTTCAACGACGCGCCGGGGTGCTGCAAATTGTGGTCGGCCATCATCACCGTTTTGCCCGAACCCGTCGGGCTAACGGCCAGCACGTTGCGCGCACCGCCGGCGTGTAGCGCGCGAATTTCCGTGTTGACGCGGAATTGCTGGGGGTGAAGGTGCAGCACGGTTTACAAAGACGCTTTGGACAGTTCCACCATAATGGCGTCAACGATGCGCGCCTTATGCTGTTCTTTCGTCATGCCTTCGGGCGTCGGCACGCTGGCGATAATGGAAGCGGCGCACGACACCGCGATTTTTTCCCGGTCCACGTCGGCGGGCAGTTTGATAGCGTCGCGGGCATCCCAGCCGGCGCCGAAACTTTCGTTCACCAACTTGCGTTCTTCGGGTTTCAGTTCGCCCGGATGCTTGCGCGGTGTGTAGGCTTGAAGCTTGCCGCTATGGATTTTTTCGAAGGTGGACCCGACCGGCGCCGTCGGACGAAAGCCACCTAGCAGCACGCCGGCGAACTCTTTGGCTTCGTCGGGCGTCATGTTGGCGGACGCTTCCATTTTGCGTGTGACGACGCCATGGCGACCGCCTTTCACCTTACGCACCAACCGCACTTCCAACTGCGTTTCTTCCCCGCGCGTGGGGTGGAAGACGCGGCGCGCGTCCAACACCATTTCGTTGCCGCCGTTGGTGGCGCTGAACGTCGTATAATTGGCGCCCTTGTGGATTCTCATTGTATCAATTTCCCCTTGTGCCCCGTGTCGGTCGGCTGTTTGAACTCTAGCGTTATGCTTTCAAGGTGGACAATGGGCCGTGCTTCACTCGCCCACACGGGCGTAACGCCGTCGTCGGCAATAATGAGAATGGACGCCATGCCGGCTTCGGGTGCCACGAATCGAACGCCCTGTTCCATTTCCAAAGTGACACCATCGGCGCCTTGCGTCACCCAAAAACGGACGGCCAGTCGCTTGCCGCGTTCTTTGGCGTTCAGCATCAACACGGCATAGCCGCGAATCTCTTTTTTCATAGCGAACACCTACAGTTGAAGTGCTGCGGCGGCTGGTTTTCCCAACGCTGGCGCCCGGCGTCGGTGGTTTGGCACATTCCATAGCCGCGACCGCGTGTTGCCCACCCCAGCTTTACGCACGCCTTAAGCCCAGCAATCGAACCCCCATCAATAAACAAGCGGTCTTCGCTGCGCCAATATCCGGGCGGGACATTCTGGCAAAGCGCGCGAAGGGTGGGCCACGCCTTGGCTTCCAGTCGCCGCCGTCGCCATGCAAGAAAACGCCGGATCATCCCACCCACCACATGCCGAAGGTGGCGCCGGCGGCGATGGCGACGCCACACGCCACCACGAACCATTCGCGGAAGCCCCAACGGCCACGACGGGGCGACGAAAGCATGGCGCTGGTGTCGCCTTCGTAGGGCGCGACGGGGCCGGTCGTCGGCTTCGGTGTGAGGGGGTGGCACACGGGGCAAAGGTCGGTCGGCTTGTTCGCCGCCTTCACCAACCCGGTGTCTTTGCATGTGCGGCACTTGGGCATAGGGATAATGCCGCAGCGTTGCGCGGCCCCACGAAGATAGGCGCTATCGGTGTGCATCGGCTTTACTCCATTTCGAAAGGTGGTTGTGCCGCCCGGTCGCGGACGGGGTGACGGTGAAGGAAACGCCGCAGTCGCACGTGCGGTTTATTTCGTGGCCACTGGCAAGTTGGGCGACGCCCCACACGCCGAACGAACTGAACACGCCGCAGATGCAGCGCACGCCACGCAAGGCGCCTTCGCGCACGATGCGGGGCTTTTGCTTGCTGCGGTTCGGGTGGTTGGCCATTACGCCGGCTTCCCTTCGGGGAAGGGGATGGCGTTACCGGCGAAGGCTTCTTTGTAAAGCCACGCCAGCCCGTCCCGTTCGGCGCGCGTAAGGTCGGTGCGGTCGCGCAAGCTGAACACACCTTCCAACATTCTATCGCGTTCGGCGTTTTCTGCGTCGCGCTGTTCCCGATACCGGGCGCTGGCGTCTTCGCGGCGTTGCTTGCGCGTGGCCGGGTCTTCCAGCTTGCCGGCATTCAGCAACGATAACACAAGTTCGCGCAAAGCGTCGTACTGCACCGCGACAACTTCGCCGTTCTTCGCGTTGCGCCGGCGCGTCTTGTAGCTTTGAAGGGTGATGGGATGCGGGCGACGCGAGTTGCTGTCTTCCAGCAATTCGCCGCCGTCGGCATAAGACAGAACGTGGCGCGCACCGTGGCAACCGCGCTGTTCCATGGTGGCGTTAAGCCAATGGGCGCCGTCTATCCAAATTTCCCGGTCGCCTCGAATGACGCCGCCGGGGTTCCACGACACGTTCTTGGGGCGATGGCGCGGTTTCAATTCGATACGCCCCAACGCTATGGCTTTGTCTATGTTCGGTGTCATGCTTCGCATTCCTCTATCTTGCCCAAGAGTTCGTCTAGTTCGCCGTCCACTTCTTCCAGTGCGGTGGCGGCTTCGTCGGCCCTATTCCCCTTGTCGCCGCTTTGCATGTTTTCCGGCATGTTGTCGTAGTAGTCGCGTTCTTCTTCGGCGGCGGTGGAAATTATGTCGCGCGCTTCGGCTATCAGCACGCGGGCTTTTTCCAGTTCCTTGCGTCGTGCGGCGTTCATTGCAGTTCGTCCCCCGGCTTATAAAGCGACATGGAAAGCGCGCACTTAATGTCGGCTACCGTGCGGTCGGGTGCCGCCATCATTTCCAGCGGGCCGATAACGTAGGTTTCCAGAAAGATGCGCGCCGGGCCTTGAAGGGCGGCGACCACTTCCGGGCTGGTGGTGGGGCGACCGCGCAACGAAGCGCAGACGCCGGCGATTGTTTTACGGTCGTTGTCGGACAGTGCCATCACGCACCCCCTTTCAGAAGGCGCGTGGGCCACTGGGGGAAATAAAGGCCCAGCTTCGACACGTTCACAATTTGCTGCGTCTTCCAGAGTTCGACCACGGCGCCCTTGGTGACGGTAAGAACCGAAAAGCCCCACACGTGCGAACCGGTAAGCTTGGCCGTGTCGCACTGGCCGATTTTAGAAACCAGCTTGCAGATAAAAGTGTCATACTGGAAGGCGGCGGCTTCTTCCCACTGGCGCACGCGGCGGGCGCAAAGCTTTTCGTCCATCACGCGAATGTCGGGTTCGCCGCTGCGGCGCGACCCGGAAACGCTGCGGGTGATATTGGCGAAGTGGTTGTGACGGGCCAAGGCGCGCTTGTAGGCATCGGGCGCCGCGCCCCACGACTTCGGATAGGGCGCCACAAGGTCCAAATTCCACCCGGCGGCTTCCAGTGCGGCGCGCACTTTTTCGATGGCTTCGTTCGCCGCCTTCGTGGCCGCTTCGATGGCTTCCACCTTCAACGGGAAGATGGCAGCGCCGACCGGATGGCGGCCCGCAACTTCGGCGGCGAAGGCGTCGGCTTCTTTGCCGGCGTCCATGGCGGTGTTGGTTTCTTCTATGGTGATGCGGCCCCCGGCGAAACCGGTAAGGCGTTGGACCTTCGCCAGATAGGCGGCCCGCTTGTTGGCTTCGACGCGGGCGGCGTGGTCGGCTTTCTTCGTCATGGCTTTGTTTCCGCCCCTGAAAGACCGCGAGGCGCCGGCTACCCGAATCTTATACGCCCTTATTGCCTATACCGTCAACAAGAGATTTTGGGCGGTTTTCCTAGCCCGAAAGCCGACGCGCCATCACCAGCGCAGCCGCATAGGCTTCCAGCGCGGCCCGGTCGTCACGGTGGGCTTTCACCGACACCAGCACCAGCCCGGCGGCTTGGGCGTTCTGCATCTTGCCACGGCGGACGCGGCGGTGGGCGGACAGGCACGCCATGCACGCGCCGGTGCTGGTGAAGCGCAGCGCCTTATGGCCGTTCTTGCACTCTATCCCGGTCCAATACCGCTTTAGGCCGCCGGCCTTCGCGTCGCTGCGTGTCGTCATGCGAACACCGCAGCGCCATGGAAACGGTAGCCGCCTTTGCCACCATGGAAGCGCGCGACCTTCACGCGGCGCAGCGGGGGCAGTCGGTCGCCGGGCGTTCGGATCGCTGCGCCGCCGGCATCGCACCGCTGAATTTTGGCCCAAAAGGCATCGGCAACGACGACCCGGACGAAGCGGGGATGAAATTTGCCGCCGCGCATTTCGTCGTCGGCACGCCACACTTGGTTGGGCGCTGGCGCTGGGGGTAAGACGGGTTGCGTCATATCTTCTTAGCCTTTTGGTGGGGTCGTGGCTACGGGTCAAACTTAGATACACTTAAAACCAATGGCTTGTCAAAACTTTTCCCACGCCCGTATCGGTTCGGCTTAGACGCTACGAAAGATATACACGTAAGATATGACGGCGTTACGTGTCTTAAACCTATATCTTTTCCCAGTTACCAATTTAGTTTTTAAGAGTTATGGGACAAAGAAAGGTAACTTACTGTTTTTATTACGAACGAAGCTTTCCCCGGTCTAGGCCCGGATAATTCCAACGGGCCAATTCGGTGGTGTCTTGACGACTTGGACGGCGTGGCCGATACCTTGGGCATGACGAAAGAAACAAAATTGACGGTGAACGAAGCCAATTTCGCTATGGCTTACCTTGGCGAAGCTGGTGGCGATGCGACCAAGGCTTATCGCCTTGCGTATAAGGTCGAAAATTCAAAGCCTTCGACCGTTTCCACCATGGCGTCCACCGTGTTGGCGCGTCCGCACGTTCAGGCGGAAATCGCCCGTCTAAGGGCGAAGGTTGCCGACCGTTTCGAAATCTCGCAAGCCGAAGTGCTGCGCCACTGGTACGCCATCGCCACCGCCGACGTGGGCGAACTTATCCAAGCGCAGCGCCGGTGCTGTCGTCATTGCTACGGCGTCGGCTTCGAATACCAGTGGAAGGACGAAGCGGAATGGATGCGCGCCGTCGCCAATGAACTTAAGGCGGCTAAGATTGACAAGCGCGAACCGGAGTTGCCTACCAGCGCCGGCGGCGTCGGCTTCAACCACACCTTGCCGCCGGTCGCGGAATGCACGACGTGTCGCGGCGACGGCCTTACGGTCGTGGTGCTGGCCGACACGCGCAAATTGGAAGGCGCGGCGAAGCTGATTTACAACGGCGTGAAACAGACGCGCGATGGAATCGAAGTGAAGTTGCTGGACCGCGACGCGGCCATGGTCAATCTGGCGAAGGCGCTGGGCATCGGCGGCGACGACAAGAACAAGCCGCCGGCGTCGTTCAACTTCAACTTTACGGGCAAGGTGTCCGCCGCCGAAGCCGCAAAGTTCTATCGCAGCGTCATGGGCTAATGGCCCTCCCGTTCGAATACGACTGGAAGAACCCGGACTTTCAAAAGGTCTTCGCGTGGCGCCTCGAACGCTTGCAGCGAATCCGCGCGGCGGTCGCCAAGGAAAAAGAAGAAGGGTTGGCCGATAGTCCGACGCTTCAAAACCTGTTCAGCTATTACGCCGACAACCCGGTGGATTTTATAAACGACTGGGGATGCACGCTAGACCCGCGCAACGTCGAAGTGGGCTTGCCCCCGCTAATGCCGTTTCTGCTTTACCCGAAACAAGAAGAATGGGTGCGCTATGCCGTGGACAAATGGCGCGCACGCGAACCGGCGGCCACGCCCAAGTCGCGCGAAGTTGGCTTGTCGTGGTGCGCGGTCGCGCTGTCCGACACGCTTTGTATTTTCCACGAAGGAATGACCATCGGTTTCGGATCGCGCCTAGAAGACTACGTGGACAAGAAGGACGACCCGAAGTCGCTGTTCTACAAAGCGCGCATGTTCTTGGCGCATCTTCCTGTGGAATTTCGCGCCGGCTTCCGTGGCGACCGCGACGCCCCGCATATGCGCGTAAGCTTCCCGCTATCGGGTAGCGTCATAACTGGCGAAGCCGGCGACAATATCGGACGCGGCAACCGCACCGGAATTTACTTCGTGGACGAAAGCGCCTTCTTGGCGCGCCCGGAGGGCATCGAAGCGTCGTTGTCCATGACGACCAACAACCGGCACGACATTTCCAGCTACAACGGCACGAACAACCCCTTCTATCGCCGCTGCACCGACGGCAAGATAAAGCCGTTCATTTTCCATTGGCGCGACGACCCGCGCAAAGACGACGAATGGTACGCGAAGAAGTCGGCGGAACTGCCGGCGGCGGTGGTGGCGTCCGAAATTGACATGAACGCCGGCGCGTCGGTGGAAAACATCATCATCCCGTCGGCGTGGGTGAAGTCGTGCGTAGACGCGCACGTGAAGCTTGGCATTCGACCGACGGGCGCGCGTCGTGGCGCCTTGGACGTGGCGGACGAAGGGATAGACCTTAACGCCTTCGCTGGTGGCTACGGCGTGTTGGTGGACTTCGTTACGGCGTGGTCGGGCGTTGGCGGCGATATCTTTAAGACCGTCGAAAAGGCGCACCAATACGCGGACCTTCAAGGCGCCGACCGATACCGCTACGACGCGGACGGCATGGGCGCCGGCGTGCGCGGCGACGCGCGCGTGGTGAACGAACGGCGCATTCTGGCCGGGCGGAAGGCAATCGAAGTCGAAGCGTTCCGGGGCAGCGGCGAAATTGTGAACCCGACGCGGCCAATTCCCAACGCTTCACCGCTTGGCCAGAAGACGGACGGCAAGGAACGCACCAACGAAGATATGTTCGCCAACCACAAGGCACAAAGCTGGTGGTCGTTGCGTGTCGCGGTGCAGATAACCCACCGTGCCGTTACGGGCGAGTTGAAGCCGGGCGAGTACGACCCGGACGCCATCATTTCGCTGTCGTCGGCCATCCCCGAACTGTCGCGGCTTTGCCTCGAACTTTCCCAGCCGCAATGGGCGCCCCCGAACAGCGCCGGCAAATTGCTGGTGGATAAAATGCCCAACGGCGCCCGGTCGCCCAACATGGCCGACGCCGTGATGATGCTTCGCGCCCCGGTCGCCAAGGCTGCGGCCAGCTTCTTCTAGCTATTGACGGTACAGGCAATAAGCCTTAAGGGTGGCGACGGTTAGCGTTTAGAACCCCATAAGGCGTCTTGCTTGATTGCTGGCGGGGGAAAACCGGAGGGAAAAGCACCGTCCGGGCCAGATGGCGGTAAGGTTGCGAACGTGGCAACACCCAACGCCGAAAACGGAATGCCAAGCCCCGGAGGGCGGCGCTACGGTTCGTTTACCGAACGCCGCCCGACGGTCTTAAAGGGAAATTCCAATGTCGCTTCTTTGCCCACCGTCCGAAGAACACGGCGAACGCCGGTGCATCGCCCCGCAAGTCTGTTACATGGCGAAGTCGTGCCAGATGGCCAGCGCCGAACAGGTCGTGAAGGACGCGCGGCGCGGCTTCACCGTTCCCAATTCCGTGGTGCTTATGTTCGTGCGTGGTTGGCAGGGTGGCACCATTCACCAGATAGCCGCCGAACTTTCCACCACGCCCGAAGCCATCACCAACGCCAGCATGGACGAAATGGGCGTGCTTATGCGTGAGGCGCAGCGGAAGTTACGCGAGGCGAGGGGCGCCGCGTGATGGGAAAGCAGCGCGACCCGATGGCGGACAAAACGTTGGACGAAATGTTGGACCGCCGCGCCAGCCTTCAACGCCTATCGGATGCGTGCGCGCTGGACGAAGAATTTGCGGTGCTTCACGCGGTGGTCGGCTATAGCTGCGACCGGCTGTCGTTCGAGATATCGGCGTACGTCGCCGGCGGGAGTTCGCGCCTATGAACTTGCCTCCGGGCGTCGTGGCCGTCACCCCCTGCCAATTGCTTTTAATTTGCGTGGCACTGGTCGTCGCGCTAATGCTGTTCACCGACAACGAAGGATAAAACCCCATGCGCGTTTCCGTTGCCTTGCATTCGGACGAACCCGACACCAACCAGCGCCAGCACGAAGCGTCTTACCGCGACTACAACCGCGCCTATGCGGACCTTGCGAAGAACGGCAACGGTGGCGTGTGCAAATTCCGCGACCTGAAATTTCCGAAGGTCGGCGCCGACCCCGTGCGCCTCACGCATTTTTCCATCGGCATTTGCGAGGGCGCGCCCGACACCGGCGGAACGATTATCGCCATCGGCGTACTGGCCGAACCGATCATGGCCGAAGTGGGCGACGAACCGACACTTTCCAGCCGTATGGAAGTGGCGCCGGCGGTGCTGGAAGCGTTGGGGTTGAAACTCTAACCCTTCCCGTGTAGCGTCCCGGCTTCTGCGCCACCGAAGGGGATGCAACATGGCCGCGAAGTCCACCACTCTTGACACCCAACTTTTGGCGTTGTTGCTGAACGCAACCGCTATCGCCAATATCGCGGACAACGCGGCGTCCGCGCCGCTTACCCTGCTTTACCTGTCGCTGCATACCGCCTCGCCCGGCGTCGGCGGAAACCAGACGACCAACGAAGCCACCTACACCAGCTACGCGCGCGTTTCGATTCCGCGCACCAGCGGCGGTTTTTCGGTGTCGGGCGGCGTCGCCACCCTCGCCGCAGCGGCCACGTTCCCCACGGCCACGGGCGGGTCGGAAACCGAAACCTTCTTCGCACTGGGCATCGCCGCGACCGGCAACGGCCAAATTCTCTATTTCGGCCCGCTGTCGCCCACCATCGCCGTTACCAATGGTGTCACGCCGCAGTTGACCACGGGCAGCACCATCACCGAAACCTAAGCCCGGCTAGACTGTAGCCGCGCCTAGTTTAAGGCCGGGGCGCATGGCAGCTATAGCCACGTCCCGGCCTTTTTGTTTTTGAAGGGGAATGGAAATGTCCACGCTGCTAAACCGCATAAAGCAGTTGGTGACGACGCCGCCGACGACGGGCAATTTCACCTTTGCCAGCACGCCGACGGGCTTTGCGCCTTTTTCGGTGAACGGCAAAGCCTACAGCTACACCGCGTGGGACGGCGGGTCGCAATGGGAAGTTGGCACGGGCATTTATTCCACCAGCGGAACGCAAATGACGCGCAACGCGGCGGCGGTGGAAGCCGGGTCGGCGGGCGCCGGCGTGCTGGTGAACTTTACCAACCCGGTGGTGGTGTGGGGCAGCGTTAGCGCGGCGCAGCTAAACGCGGCGATGGCGCCGTTCGGCTACAAGAAGGGCTTTACCCTTTCCAACAACGCCACCAACGTTCTGAACATCGCCGCCGGCCAGATTACCGATAGCACCGGCACCGAAAGCATGGTGGGCGCCGCGTCCAACAAATCGTTGGCGTCGTGGACCGCTGGACCCGGTGGCGGCGGCTTGGACACCGGCACGACGGGCGGCGCGGCCAATACCACCTACCACGTGCATGTGATTAAGAACCCGACTACGGGCGCGGTGGACTATCTGTTTTCGCTGTCACCAACGGCGCCGACGTTGCCCGCCGGCTTTACGCTTTTCCAACGTGCTTGGTCCATGCTGACCGACGGCAGCAAAAATTGGCAACTGTTCTACCAAGACGAAAACAATTTCCGGTGGAAATTCCCCACCAACGAATACGCGCCCTATGACTTTACCGGCGTCGCCGGCACCGACGTAACGCTTACGGCGCGCGTGCCACTGGGCATTCGTGTTCGCGCGCTTATCAACGGGCAGACGCAAACCAACACGGGCAACCCCACTTTGGGAATGCGCGCGATTGACGAAGATTATAACGCGACGGGCGTTCAGGTGTGGGCGGGTATGGTCCCCGGAACCGCGACTATGGGTACGCGCGGCCAAGGCATAATGACCAACACAAGCGGCCAATACTATGCGCGCGCCACCGCGTCGGGCGGCAACTTCTATTACGCCTATCTTGGCACGTTGGGTTGGATAGACACCGCTTAAGGACGCCGCGCCATGTTGGGCTTTAACGCCATTTCCGAAAGCGCGGTTTCTGACTTTGCTTTCGTCATGCCGACGACCTTTAGCGCGGTGGGCGCGGCCAGCGCCGCCGGCGTTGGTCGAACGCTGCGCCGTGGTGGGTTTGCTGCGGTTGGCGAAGCTGTCGTGGCCGCCGGCACCCTTACGCTTCGTCGGTCGGTCGCCAGCGCCGTGGGCGCCGCGTCCGCACAAGCGGGCACCATCACGCTTCGCCGGTCGGTAGCATCGGCGGTTGGTGCTGCGTCCGCGCAAGCCGATACCCTCACGTTGAAGCGCACGGCCTTTGCTGCGGTGGGCCAAGCCGACGCCGACGGGCGGGGGCTGGCCATTTATAACACCGCCTTCGCGGTCGTCGGGCAAGCGTTTGTCACGGGCGATTCTATCAGCACCAACAAGACCAGCTTTGGGGTGGTGGGTGCTGCGGCCACGTCGTTCGGGACCATTACGTTCATGCGTACCGCCGGCAATGCGGTGGGCGAGGCGTTCGCCACGGGCTATCCGCTGGCCACGCGGCGCGCGGCGTTTGCGATTACTGGCGTCGCTTCCATGTTGGGCATTGGCCAGAAGGTCCACCAAGGCGACTTCGCGGTGACGGGTCTTGCCATTGCCACCGGCGTTTCCAACCCGACCTACATTGGCACCGGGCGCGCGGTCGGTATTGCGATAGCGCAAGGCGTGGGCCGCGCCATTCACAACGTGCGCGCCATCGCCAGCGCCGGCGCCATCGTGCAAGGCATCACCAAATCGTTGCGACTGGGCAAAGGCACCGCCGCCGGCGCTGCGTCTGCGGTGGCGACGACCAAGGCGTTCCACCACGTGTCGGGCAACGCGACGGGCACAGCGATAGCGCAAGGTGTTGGGCGCGCGCTGAAACGCACCGCCGGCAACGCGGTGGGCGCCGCGACCGCGCAAGCTTCCACCCTCACGCTTCGGCGTGCGGGCTTTGCAGCCGTCGGTGCGGCCAGCGCCGCCGGCGTCGGCGTCACCTACCGGCGTTCGGTCGCCAGCGCCGTGGGCCGCGCCAGTGTCATAGGCACCACGCTTCGATTGCGCCGCGCGTCGTTCGCTGCGGTCGGTGAAGCCACCGCGACGGGCCGTGGGCGCGCGCTGCGTCGGTCGGTGGGTAGCGCCACGGGCGCGGCCAGCGCCGCCGGCGTCGGTTCGTACACCGTGTTGGCGCGCGCCGCCGGCAATGCCACGGGCGCGGCCAGCGCCGCCGGCGTGGGCTATGCGGCGCATTTCGGGCGCGCGTCGTTCGCTGCGGTCGGCGTCGCCACCGTGTCGGGCGTGTCGTCTATCGTGCCTATCGCGCGCGCGGGGAATATCCTACAAGGGCGAACGCGCGTCCGCACGCTAATGGGGGAAGGGTTCAAGAGTGGCACAAGCGATTGGTGATTTTGCGCCGCCCCCCAACCCGGCGGAAAGCGAACTCTATTCCTTCGATTTTGTGAACGACCTAACGCCGGGCGATAGCATCGTGGCGTCGCCGGCGCCCGTGTGGGCTTGCGCTGTCGTGGCCGGCACCGACCCCGACCCGGCGTCGCGGCTGGTGGGCGACCCGACCACCTTTGGCACGACCACCACGCAGCGCGGCGCCGGTTTTCTGCCCGGTGTTCGATATGTGCTAAGTGCCACTGTCAAAACCGCCATGGGCAACACGCTAGTTTTGTGGGCCTATCTCTATTGCGAGCCTGTCGGATGCTGAAAAAACTTCTTCGCCGCCTTTTGCTGTCGGTGCTGGACCAGCCGGCACCCCCGGCCACGCCCGCCGTGCAAGCCGAAGTGTTGCCGCCCGAACCGAAGGTGAAACCGAACACCGGCTTCTTTTCGACGGCGCCGCGCAATCGTAGCGGTGCGCGTGAGGGCGAAGACCTAGCGGCGTGGTTGTCGCGCACTGGCGGCCAGATTTTCCAGCGCACGCATTCGGACGTGGCGTTGGTGCGTCGAACCGTCAACGGCATGGACGGGGCGTTGCAAGTCGAAGCCATCGCCATGGACGCATGGGGCGACAATGTGAAGGGCGCATTTTCGCTTATGGGTGGCGCCCCGATTCCCGAAGCGCAAATAGACTGGTACGGGTCGCAAAGCTTTATCGGCTACCAAATGTGCGCGATTCTGTTGCAGCACTGGTTTATTGACAAGGCTTGTACCATGCCGGCGCGCGACGCCATCCGGCACGGCTACGAAATTACGCGGGACGACGGGGAAACGCTGGACCCCAAAGTTCTGAATTACATGAAAAAGTTGGACAAGCGGTTTAAGGCGAAGTGGAATTGCGTCGAAGCCGTCCGCATGATGCGTTGTTTCGGCATTCGAATTATTCTGTTCGAAGTCAACAACCCCGACGAAGACTACTACCTTAAGCCGTTCAACCCGGACGGCGTGGGGCCGGGCGCCTATAAGGGCATGTCGCAGATAGACCCCTATTGGATTACGCCCGAACTGGACTTCGACGCTTCGTCCAACCCGGCTTCCAAACACTTCTACGAACCCACTTACTGGCGTATCAACGGCAAGCGATATCACCGGTCGCACCTTGTCGTGCTGAAAACGTGCGAAGTGCCCGACGTGCTGAAACCCACCTACTACTATGGTGGCGTTCCGCTTCCGCAACGCATTTACGAACGGGTCTACGCCGCCGAACGTACCAGCAACGAAGCGCCGCAACTCGCGTTGACGAAGCGCGCGACCTACATTCACGTGGATTTGGAAGCGGCGGCGGCCAACCAAGCGGCGCTTACCGAAAAGCTGTTGGAATGGCGCTATTTCCTAGACAACTTCGGCGTGAAGGTGCTGGGCAAAGAGGAAACCGCCGAACAGTTCGACACGGCGTTGGGCGACCTAGACGAAACCATTATGACGCAATGGCAGTTGGCTTGCTCTATCGCCGGCGCACCGTCCACCAAAATGTTGGGCACCACGCCCAAGGGCTTCAACGCCACCGGCGAATACGAAGAAAGCAGCTACCACGAAGACCTAGAGTCCGTGCAAGAACACGACATGGCGCCCATTCTCGAACGGCACCATCTGCTTTGCATTCGGTCGTATGTCTGCCCGAAATTCAAAATCGAACCGTTCGAAACGTCGGTGGTCTTCGAAGAACTCGACGCCGAAACCGGCGTGGAAGCCGCCGACCGCACGCTTAAAGAGGCGCAGCGCGACCAAGCCTTGCGCGACGCTGGCGCGATTGACGGGATAGACATTCGAAACCGTCTGATAAAGCAGAAGAACAGCGGCTACACCGGTATCGAAGAAGCGTTGCCGGAAGGCGAAGGCGGCAACGAAACCGAAGCGCCCGCCGGCGGCGCCACGACCGAACAGTAAATGGGCGCGCTGTCGGCAAAGCTTCGCAGCGTGGAAGACGGGGGGCTTTCGTTTTGGTGCCCCGGTTGCGATTGCGCGCACGTGATTTACACGGGCGCCGGCGCCGGCCCGCGCTGGGGGTACAACGACAACCCGAACGCGCCCACCTTCACGCCGTCGGTGCTGGTGCGTACCGGGCATTACTGCCCCGGCCATGAAAGCGAAAAGTGCTGGTGCAACTGGGAAGACAAAGACCAGTGGCCCGACCTGAAATGCACTATCTGCCATTCGTTTGTGGTGGACGGTCGCATTCAATTTTTGGGCGATTGCACGCACGCTTTGGCGGGGCAAACCGTGGACCTTCCCGACCATCCGGTGCGGCACTAGATGGCGCGCAAACTTCTAACCGCGAAGCGTGAAAAGTGGGCCAAGGGCCAAAAGCCTTCGACCATCAAAGGGAAAGACTTGGCTTTGCCGGCGGGCGTGGCCGAACGTTACCGCACGAAGCTGGAACGCATTACGGACGAAATGACGGCCACGACGCAGCGCGAAATGCTGCGCTTGTTCAAGCACCCCGACGTGCAAGAGCATTTGGACACCATGGCGCCGATGCAAACCGGCATGGATATGTCGCCCGCCTCGCAAGTCCGCATACTGACTAACGACCTAAAATCGCGCTTCGAACAATTGTTCGCGCGCCGCGCCAAGCCCATGGCCGAAAGCATGGCCAACCAAGCGGACGCGGCCAGCAAAGCCGCCACCTATGAAAGCCTTAAGAAGCTGTCGGGCGGCCTGTCGCTTAAGACCGATATTTTCACCGGGCCGATGGACGAATTTTTTAAGGCAACGGTCGCTAACAATGTGGCGCTAATCAAATCCATTCCGTCCGAATACTTTATGAAAGTGCAGAACGCCGTAACGCAGTCCATCACCGCCGGCAAAGGACTGGAAGACCTGACAAAGTTTTTCGAAGAACAGCACGGCGTGGAAAAGCGGCGCGCGAAAAACATTGCGATAGACCAGACGCACAAAGCCTACAACGGACTGAACAAGGGCCGGATGCAGGGCGTCGGGATAAAGGCGTTCCAATGGCAGCATAGCGGCGGCGGGCTGCACCCGCGCCCGATGCACCTAGCCCTTTCGGGACAGGTCTTCACTTTCGACAAGCTTCCGGTTATAGACGAAGACGGAACGCGCGGTATTCCGGGGCAAGCCATCAACTGTCGTTGCACCATGATACCGGTAGTTCAGTTCGAAGATGGGGCGCCGAAGTGACGAACACCGCGCGAGTAACCGACATAAACGGCTACTATGAAATCCCGCGCAATCCGCTTTCGAAGGTTGGCGTTTTTCCTTACACGGCGAAGTCATGCCAAGCCCCCGGCTGGGAAGCCGATCCGGGCCGCATTGTCATGGTCTACCGGCCCGAAGAAACGTTGGCCGACCCGGAAACGCTGTCGTCTTTTCGGCTAGTCCCGTGGGTGGACGAACACGCCATGCTTGGCGACCCCGCGATGGACGCAAGCCTTACGCCAGTGGAAAAGAAAGGCGTTCACGGCACCACCGGGGAGCGTATCGAATACGACCCCAGCGACCGAACCATGTACGGGAATATCAAACTTTGGTCGTCGTCGTTGGCCGACGCAATCGAAGCTGGGAAAAAAGACCTTTCCATGGGCTTCCGTTGCGTATATGAGTTCGTGTCGGGAGTTTTCGAGGGGCAACCGTATCAGGCAATCCAACGTAAGATGCGGGGCAACCACCAAGCATCTGTCCCGTTCGGGCGCATGGGGCCGGAAGTTGCAGTTCTCGACCATTTTAGTTTTGCATTAGATGCAAGCGAACTGAGGGAAAAGACTATGACCGCCAAAATCAAATTGTCCGCCAAGTTGGGCACCGCAGCCGTTGCGCTTCTGGCGTCTTCGCTGGGCGTGGCCGCGACCGACCCGAAGTTTACCGCCGCGATGGACGCGGAAGTGGAAGCCGACGGCGAAGGCGACAAGGGCGGCAAGGGTGTGACGCTGGAAGAAATCGGCACCGTGTTGGCCGACGCCGCGCCGGCGATTGCGAAAATCACCGAAGCCGCCGCGCTTATGGCGGGCATCGCGCCGGCGGAATCTGTCGAAGACCCGGCGTTGGACGAAGATATGGAACCGGTGTTGGACGCCGGCGGCCAGCCTGTCATGGAGAACGGAAAACCGAAGATGCAGAAGAAAGCCGCCGCACTCGACGCCACGCCGCCCGCCCTCGCCGCGATGGACGCGGCAATTGCCGGCGCGAAGCTGAACGCCGCTTCCATTCGCAAGATGCTTCCCGCCGGCGCGGCCACGCCGCCCGCGCTGGCCGCGATGGACTCGGCAATTTCCGCCGCCGAAGTTCAGGCCGCCGCCGTTCGCCGCAAGTTCGCCGCGCGCAAGTCGCCGGTGCTGGCCGCGATGGACGCGCGCCTTTCCGCCGCCGAAAAGGTTTTGGCAGAAGCCGGCAACGGCAACGCCATGAAGGCCGCGTTCGCGGAAATCGCCAGCCGCGACAAGCTGGCCAAACAGGTTTCCAATTTCGTGGGCACCTTCGACCATTCCGAAATGGACACGCTGGCGGTGGCGAAATACGGCATCGAAAAGCTGGGCATTCAGAACGTGCCCGCCGGCGCCGAAGTCGCCACCCTGAACGGCTACCTTCACAACCGCGACGCGGCGCCCGCGAAGGCTTCGGCCTTTGGTATGGACGCGGCGCCCGGTGCCGCCGGCGCGTCGTCGGTGGACGCCTACCTTTCTGGCGGCGTCAAAGCCGCCTAACAACTCGAACGCAACAAGGGGTCTACGACCATGGGTTTCCAGTCCACCGTTTCCAACAAACAGGCGTTCGGCGTCGTCGGTGAAGTCTACAAGTCGGGCACGCTTCGCGCGCAGCCCGCCACCATCGATTCGGACGGCATCACCAACCCCAACCGCGTGGGCCGCGCCTTTACCGAAGTGGCGGCCAATGCCGGCCACGTCGTTGTCGGCGGAACCGGTGTGTTCGCCGGCATTCTGGCCAACCCGAAGTCTTATCCGCTGTACGGCACCGCCGCCGGCGGCCCGTTGGCCCCGACGCTGGACCTTCCCCAGTATTTCAACGGCGCCGAACTTTGCTACATGACGACCGGTCTTATCGTGGACCTGAAAACCGCCGCCACCATTGGCGACACGGTGGACTACGACACGACCACCGGCGAACTGTATGGCCGCGCGCCGTCCTACCCGGCTTCCGGGGCGCAGCGTGTCGCCATCGCCTCGAATGTGGCGACCGTCACCCTTATGCCGGCGGGCGCACCGCCCATTGGCGTGGGTTCGGAAATCACCACCGGCGGCAAAACCACCGTCGTTCGTTCGCTGGGCACCGGCACCGGCGGCAACGGCACCTACAACGTGGACGACATTGCCGACCAGTCCGCCGCCGCGTTCAGCTACACCAGCGTCGCGGGCAGCGGTCGCGCCAACATTCCGCGTTCGAAAATCATGTTCGAGAACACGCCCGCCGCTGGGCTGGCCGTGGTCGAACTGAACAACTAAGCCGAATACAACCAAGGGGCATTGCCACCATGAAAGCTTCTGTCGAACTCCGGGCCGTCGGCCCCCGCAACGTCGGCGCCTTCGCTTTTGCGATGGACGCCACCGAACGCAATAATCAGGTTGCGGCCCTGATCGCCGGCGGCGGCCTCGCCAAGCTGGGCATTTCCGGCCTGTCGCCGTTCCACGTCGAACGGATGATGGACGGGCAGAAGTTCATGCGCCAGATGGCCACCGGCATGGACGCCGCCGTGGCCCTCACGCCGACGGTGACGACCCCCAGCATCGGCACCCCCGTTCAGTTCTTGCAGAACTGGTTGCCCGGCTTCGTTCAGGTCGTCACGGGCGCCCGCAAGATTGACGACTTCGTGGGCATTTCGACTTCCGGCAACTGGGAAGACGACGAAGTGGTGCAGGGCATTCTGGAAGGCACCGGCAAGGCCGTGCTGTACGGCGATATCACGAACGTTCCGTTCAGTTCGTGGAACAGCAACTACGAACGCCGCACGGTCGTTCGCTTCGAAGAAGGTATGCGCGCCGGCGTGCTGGAAGAAGCGCGCGCGGGCCGGGCGAACATCAACAGCGCGGAACAGAAGCGCAATGCCGCCACCGACGCGCTGGAAATCGCGCGCAACGACGTGGGCTTTTACGGCTACAACGACGGCTTGGGCCGTACCTTCGGTTTCCTGAACGACCCGCAGTTGCCGGCGGCCAGCGCCTTCCCGGCGACCGGCACGGGCAACACCACCACGTGGTCCACCAAGGACTATCTGGCCATCTGCAACGACCTTCGCCTTATGTTCGCCGCGCTGCGTACTCAGTCGCAGGACCGAATCGACCCGGTGAACGAAGCCACGACGCTGGGCCTTCCCACGTCGTGCATTGACTACCTGTCCGTCACTTCGCAGTACGGCAACAGCGTGTGGGAATGGCTGAAAGAAGCCTACCCCAAGTGCCGCGTGGTTTCCGCGCCGCAGTTGGAAGACGCCATCATGGGCGAGAATGCCGCCTACCTGTACGCCGAAGGCGTCACGGGCGACAACTCGACCGACGACAAGCGCACGTGGATTCAGGTCGTCCCCACCAAGTTCCGTCTGGTGGGCGTCGGGCAGGAACCGAAAGCCTATGTCGAAGATTATTCAAATGCGACCGCCGGCGTCATGCTGAAACGCCCGTTCGCCGTCGTCCGCCGGTACGGCTGCTAACCGCAGCCGGCACCGTCCGCAACACAAGAGGGTTTCGACCATGAACATTCTTTCCAAGGGCAAGTCGGCGGTGGCCTATGACGGCGGGCGCGAAGCCAAGGCCGCCGGCGTTTCGGGCCGCGTCGTCGTGAACCCCGGCGTCAACACGCTGTCGGAAGACGACGTGAAGGTGCTGAAAGCCGACCCGAACTACGCCCGGCACGTCGCCGCCGGCATGATCGTGGAAAATGCCGAAGCCGTCGCCAACGCCCCCAAGGTCGTGGCCGAAACTGGCGCCGCGCCGGCGCCCGCCTTTACGAAGGTGGACGCCAAGGGCAAGCCCGTGAAGGACAAGGGCGAAGCCGCCCCGGCCTTTGCCGCGCGCCTCGCCGCCTATGAAGCCGAACAGGCCGACAAGCCCCGCACGGACTTTCTGGTGACTTTCAACGGCCTGTCGGAAGCCGAACAGGGCGCCATGTACGGCACGCTGGGCGAAACCGAAAAGGGCTGGGTGGACGCCGACCGCGCCGCCAAGGCCGAAAAGAAGGACTAACCGCCATGCGCGCCGCCGCCTATATCTGTTCGACCGCCACCGCCTGTCTGCGCTTTGTCGAATACGACAAGAGCCATCCGGGCGAAGCCCGACCGCCCCGCGAACTGCGGTCGGTCGCCATCATGGGCGGCGCCAATTTGCCGCCCAAGACGCTGGTAACGCCCAAGGGCGTGCTTACGCCGGTGTCGGCGGACGAACTGTCGTTTCTGGTGGCGAACGATAGCTTCAACAAGGGCGTGAAGCGCGGGTTCTTGACCATCATTCGCGGCGAAAGCGATATGGACGCGGCCTTGTCGGGCATGGAATCCAAGGACCGGTCGGCGCCCAAGACGCCCGCCGATTACACCAAGCCGCCGACGGTGGGCGCCGTCGCGGCGTAACCCACCGGGGGCCGCGCGTGTCTCTTATTGTGTTCGACCCCGCCGCCTTCCGGGCGCAGTTTAAGGCGTTCGAAAATACGTCGTGCTATCCGAACATCACCCTAGAAGGGTGGTTCGAAATGGCGACGGCGTATATCAGCGCCGAAGACAATTGTTGCTACATGCTGTCGGGCGCCAAGCGCGCGTTGGCCCTCAATCTGCTAACCGCGCATATCGGAACGCTGTTCAAAATCATCAACGAAGGCGAAACGCCGGGCGTGGTAACTTCGGCCACGATTGACAAGGTTTCGGTGTCCATAAAGGCGCCGCCCGATCAATCCCAGTTCCAAGCTTGGCTGTCCACGACGCCGTGGGGCCAACAGCTAAACGCGCTTCTGCAAGTGGCGTCGGTCGGCGGTTTCTACGTGGGTGGTGTTGCCGAACGAAATGGCTTCCGCCGGGCCTACGGTGGCTTTGGAGGCGTGCCGCCGCGTCGGGGGTGCTAGATGGCCAAGGTCCGCCGGGAAGTGAACAAGGCCGCCGCGCAAGCCCTCTATGAAATCACCAACCCCGACCGGGCGGTGGGCAAAGTCGGCTGGTTCGAAAGCGCCCGGTACCCCACCGGCCAGCCCGTCGCCTACATTGCGGCCATTCAAGAATATGGCTACCCCGAAGGCGGCATTCCGCCCCGGCTTGGTATGCGTTCGACCGCCGCCGCGAAGAAGCCCGCGTGGGCTGGCGTGGCCGAAAACTGCGCCCGCGCCATCATCGCCGGCAACATGGACATGGCCCAAGCAATGGAAACTATCGGGCTGGTAGCCGCCGGCGATTTGCGGAAACGCATAACCGAAGTGCGGTCGCCCCCGCTGGCGGTGGCGACGGTGGAAGCGCGGTTGGCCGGCAAGAAGCAAGGCAAGGTCGTGTCCATTTCAATTTCCAAGCCGCTGGTGGACACCGGGCATATGCTGGCCACGCTTACGAACGTGGTGGAATCGAAATGAGTATTCCCGGCGGCAATCTTTTGGGCATGGCGCGGCGGCTTATCCGTTTTCAAACGGTGCAGCACCACCGTTTTTGGAAGAACGAAGAAGATGGCGCCGGCATTCTCACGCCGAAATACTACGCGCCCGCGCCCGTGCAAATGAGCGTGCAAGCGGTGTCGCGGACCATGTTCGAATCCCTTGGGCTGGACGTGCAACGCAACTACAAAATGTTTTACACCGAAGCCCCGTTGCAGGACTTGAAGCGGGACAAAACGCCCGACATGCTGGACTTTGGCGGGCGCCGATATAGCGTCGAATCCAATACCGACTGGACGCTTATAGATGGGTGGTTGGGTTCGGTTGGCGTAGACGAAGGGCCGACGCCGCCATGACGGAAAACGAACTCTATACGCTGGTGTGCAACGTGATAAAGGCGGGGCTAGTTGGCTTCCCTCTTTTCAAAGACATAACCGTGCGCCAGTCCTACCAACCGCGAATCACCGGCGCCCCCACCGGGTCGGCGGTGTTGCTGTCGGACATTCACACGCAGCGATACGGTTTTTTAAAACGCGAAAGCAAATGGGAACCGGTCGTGCCGGCGACGGACCCGCCGACCGGGCGCGAAGTCCGCACCGAACGGCAAAACTGCGTTATGACAATGCAAGCCAACGCCCAAATTCTGGTGCCGCCGGCGCCCAAACCTTTGCCGGCCTACACGGCGGGCGACCTGTTAATGCGGGTGTCTTCCATCTTGCAGGGTGACGACGGACGCGAGGCGCTACAGGCCGGTGGCGTGGGCATTCTTCGCGTCACGGAATTGCGGAAAATCCACATTAAAAACGACCAAGACCAGTTCCAAGCCTCCCCGTCGTTCGACTTCGACTTGTGCTACGAAAACGTGGACCGGTTCGAAGTCCCGGTGGTGGACGCTTTCGAAGCCAAGATACAACGGGTTTAGATTGCCTTGGGGCCGGGGAACGGGTACGTTCCGCCGATCCGGGCTAAAACAGGGGTGCCGCGATGGCCATTCGCTTCAAACGTTATGTGGATATCACCAGCGGCGTGGCCGGGGCTACGCGCTTCCCCCGCCGCCAGCTTATCGGGCGACTGTTCACGTCGAACACCTACCTTCCCCCGAACAGCTTTGTCGAAATGGATTCGCCCGAAGAAGTTGGCGACTATTTCGGCTATGCCAGCGCCGAATATGCCCGCGCGGTTTTCTATTTCAAGTTCGTTTCCAAGAGCATCACGAAGGCGAAGACCATTTCGTTCGCCCGGTGGGTGAACACCGCCGTCGCGCCTACCATTTTCGGCAACAAGTTGTCGAAGCTGGTGGCGACCTTTCAGGCCATCACCGCCGGCACCTTGCAGCTTACCTTGGGCGGCACGACCAACACCATCGGCCCGGTGGACCTGTCCGCCACCAATACGCTGGCCGCCGTCGCCACGGCGATTCAAGCCGCCATCAACGCCAAGTCGGGCAGCATGTGGACTGCGGCCACGGTGTCCTATGACGCCACGCGCAAGTCGTTCAATTTCACCGGCGGCGTGACGGGCGACAACGACATAGCGGTGGTGGAAGGTTCGCAGAATCTGGCCGCCGCTTTGGGCTGGCTTGCCGGCATTGGCGCCAGCGGCGCCACGCTTGGCGAAGGTAGCGCGGTGCAGTTGGCCGACGAAACGGTGGCCAAGTCGGCGCAGTCGTCCAACAACTTCGGTTCGTTCCTGTTCATGCCGGCGTTGACGCTGGACGAAGTGGAAGACGTTGCCGACTGGAACACGGCGCAGAATGTCGCCTTCCAGTTCACCGTGCGCGTTATCGCCGCCGACGCCGACGCATGGTACACCGCGCTTAAGGACAAGGGCGGGCTGGAACTTACGTTGGCGCCGCTGGCGTCGCAGTACCCGGAAATGGCGCCCATGATTTTGACGGCGGCGACCGACTACGACCGCTTGAACGCGACGCAGAATTTCATGTTCCAAGAGTTCGACTTGGAACCGTCGGTGGCAACGGACGAAGACGCCGACTATTACGACGCGCGCCTTATCAACTATTACGGCGTCACGCAGACGGCGGGCGCCTATCGTGCCTTCTACCAGCGCGGCCTTATGATGGGCTTGCCCACCGATCCGGTGGACATGAACGTTTACGCCAACGAACAGTGGTTGAAGGACGACGCCGCCGCCGGCCTTATGAATCTGGCGATGGCGTTGCCGAAAATTTCGGCCAATTCGCAGGGCCGCAGCCAGTGCCTTACCCGGCTGCAAGCTACCGTCCAAAAGGCGCTGCGGAACGGCGTTATCAGCGTCGGCAAAGAACTCACGCCCGAACAGATTGCGGCGGTCGCGGAAATCACCGGAAGCCCGAAGGCATGGTTTCAGGTGCAGAACGCCGGCTATTGGCTGGACGTGGTTATCGAACCGCGCACCAACTCGACCACCAACCGAACCGAATATGTCGTGGTCTACACCCTCGTCTATTCCAAGGACGACGTGGTGCGGAAAATGGTCGGCACGCACGTTTTGGTCTAATCGAAGGGGCTTACCACAATGCAGAATGTTTCCGGCTACGGCCTTCGCGGCAATCTTGTCGCAAGCCGCACTTTCCCCAACGGGTTCGACCTGTCGGAGTTCGCAGACGACGCGGACCCGCTGGACTTCCCGAACAAGAAAATCGCGGACGGCAAGTCGAACCTGAACGGTGGTCTTGTGATTTGGACCATCGCCGGCCCGACTATGGTAACTATCAGCGTCATTCCGGGCAGCGAAGACGACCAGAATTTGGCTATTCTGTTCGCGGCCAACAACCCCGGCGCCGGCAAGCGCCCGGTGGGTGACGTGTGCCAGCTTACCATGATCTATCCCGACGGGTCGCAGAAACAGGCGACGAACGGCGCCATCGTGGAAGGTCCGCCCGGAACGGGTGTGGCGTCTTCGGGCCGCCAGAAGTCCAAGACCTATTCGTTCATGTTCGAGAATGACACGGGGTCGTGATGCTGCGTGAACCGCAATCCTTCACCGTCAAGGACCAAAAGGGCGTCGAACACACCTACCAGCTAGGCAAGTGGCCCGCCATCGCGGGCCGCGAAATTGTCGCCAAGTATCCGCTGTCGGCTTTGCCGAAGCTTGGCGAATATGCCGTGAACGAAGAAACCATGTTGAAGCTTATGGCGTTCGTCGGTGTCGAAACCGGCCCGGACACCACGCAGCTTCTTACCACGCGCGCGCTGGTGGACAGTCATATTCCCGACTGGGAAACGCTGGCCAAGGTGGAATGGGCTTCGTTCGAGTACAACACAAGTTTTTTCGGACCCGGCAAGACCTTACCTTCCTTCGCAAACTTCGGGCAGACTTTGAAAGCGTGGATTACGTCAACGTTGACGGATTTATCGGTTCAATTGTTGCAAGCGGCAAAGCAACACTCCAAGAACTGAGAACCGTTTATTCGTTGGAAGACGCTTTCATACTATGGGAAACCATAGTGATTCCGATGTTTAACGAGCATCTTGCCGTGGAAGCCGCGAAGACGAAGGGGCGGTAGCCGAATGGCCAGCATTTTAGAAACCTTTTTTATCCTGTTCGAATCGAACGCGGACAAGACGAAGAAGGGCAACGAAGACGCCAAGCGGTCCACCGACGACCTAGAAAAATCGCTAAAGAACAGCGACCGCGCGGCGGTGGCGATGGGCGAAAACATGATGGCGGCGCTTAAGGGCGTCGCCGCCGGTTTTATCGCAGCCGCCGGCGCGCGCCGCGTCTTCGACCGCGTGGCCGAAACCGCCGAATACAACGACCAGTTGGGCAAGACGGCGGCGCGTCTGAACATCAATATCGAAACGTTGGACGCATGGAACGAAGCTTCTAAGCGCGCCAGTGGCGGCACGTCGAACTTTGTGGGCGTGCTGGACTATCTCAATCGCGGCATGGCCGACATTGCGACCAAAGGCACGTCGCGGCTTAAGCCGTTCTTTGACGAACTCGACATTCGCGTAACGGACGGGCCGAAAAAGGTTCGCCCGCTCTTGGATATTTTGGGCGACCTGTCGGACAAGCTTTCAACCATGGACCGCCAGCAAGCCGCCGGCATTGGCGAAAAGCTGGGCTTGGACGAAGGCACCATGCTTCTTCTGGTGGAAGGGCGGCGCGGCGTCGAAGACCTTGTGCGACGACAACGCGAACTTGGCGTGACGACGCAGCAAGACGCCGACATAGCGCAGAACTTCAACGACCAACTAGGCGACACGGAACAAATGTTTCGAAGCCTTTACACGTCTATCGGGTCGTCCATCCTGCCCGCCTTTACGGCGGTGCTTAAGATTTTCGAAAACGTGTTTCGATATCTGGCGCAGCACAAAGGGCTGGTTATCGGCTTCGTTGCCGGCATCGCCGGCGTAATCACGGCCATGTATTTGCCCGCCGTCATTTCGGCGGCTGCGGCCACGCTGGCGTGGTTGGCGCCGTTCCTTCTTATCGGCGGCGCCATCGCAGCGGTGGGCGTCGCGGTCGGCCTTCTGGTGGACGACATTATGAATTTTATGGAGGGCAACGACTCCGTAATTGGCGAACTTATGAAAATGTGGCCCGGTCTAACCGACGCCATCACCGGCGCCATGCACGCCGCCGGCGAAATTCTCGACTGGTTCGTGTCGTATGTTCAAAACTGGTACGCCCTTGTCGCTTCCATCTTCGGCCTTATTGGCGCCGTGCTGGCGCGCGTCTTCGGGCCGACCGTGCAAGCGATAGGCGAAGCGTTCACGGCACTAGGCCAAGCGGTGGCGTCCGCCGCCGGCGTCGTCATGGGCGCCTTGCAGCCCGTCGTGGACCTTCTAATGACCATCCTAAAGCTGGTGGGCAACGTGATAGGCGCCGCCGCCAAAATCGGCTTGGGGCTGGTGAAGGCCCTTCCCAACGCCATGGGCGGGTGGGCGAAGGACATTGGCAAGGTTACGGCGGTCGTGGCCGGCACCGCTGGCGCCGCCGCGCCGGCGGGCGCTGCGCCCCCTGAAAAGGCCGTACACGGCAACGCGCCGACCATGCCCGCCAAGACGTTAGCCGCCGTGAACGCCGGCAAGGCGTCGCTGGCGACCGCCCACGCCACGCCCTTGGCGTCCCAGTCGTCTACCAGCATCGCCAACCGGAAACAGACGACCGTAAACAAGAAGGTGGAAGTAAAAGCCCCCATCACCATCAACGCGGCGCCGGGCATGTCCGCCGACGACATAGGCCGGGCGGTGGGCAAGCACCTAGAGGGGCAGTATACCCAAGCCTTGAACCATTTTGACGACGGGGTGGACAAATGACGGCCACGCCGCAAGACGTGGTGGGGGTTTTTAGCGACGGCGGCGACCTTGCGCCGCTGTTCGAGGGCGCGCACGTCATGCGCGCGCTGGTGAACGAAGACGCGAAGGTGATGGACCACCCCATGGAATCGGGCGCGGTGTCGTCCGACCATATCGTGTTCTTGCCGACCGAAATTGACTTGCACGTGATTTTGGCGCCGGAAGATTATGCGGACACCTACCAGCAAATAAAGGCGAAGTGGAAGGCGGCGGAAACCGTTTCGGTGCAGACGAAAACCGACACCTACGCTTCTATGCTGATAACTCGCATTCCGCACGACGAAGAAAGCGAAATGGCCAACACGGTGGCCATGGGCATAAAGCTTCGGCAAGTTATCATCATCAAAGCGCAGTACGCACAATTGCCGCCGGCGCAAGTGCAGAAACCCGCGAACAGTTCGACCACCAAGACCGGCCAGAAGGCGCCCACGCCGGCGTCCACCGGGCAAACCAAGAAGGCGTCTACTTTGTACGGCGCTTTTTTCGGGAAGAAGTAGCCATGCAAAACGTGGAAATTCAGGCGTTGCCGAAACAGTCCGCCACCATCGTACTGGAAAATATCTTGTACGAAATTGACTTGATAGAAACCAACGGCTGCATGTCGTTAAATCTTACGCGCGCCGGCGTGCGCGTTTGCTCCGGGCTGCGTGTCGTGGCCGGCACCCCGCTTCTTCCCTATCTGTTCATGGAATTGGCAAACGGAAATTTCATGTTCCTAACCGACAACGGCGACATGCCGGCGTGGGAACAGTTCGGCAAGACGCAATCGCTTGTCTATGCGTCCAACGCCGAAATGGAGGCGCTACGCGATGGCGCAACTTGACGAACGAATCGTTCGCGTAAGCATCGAAATTAACGGCCAATTGAAGGTCTACGAAAACCTTTGGATTCGGTCCACCGGGACGAAGTACGCGAACCCGCTACAGAACGAAGCCGAAATACAGATAGCGAACCTGTCGAAAGCCGACGCCGACTATCTTATGACGGAAACCAGCCCGTTCAACAAAAACGCCACGCCCAAGAAAATCATTCTTGAAGCGGGGAAAAAGTCGTATGGCACGACCAAGATTTTCGAAGGCAACATAGGCACGGTTATTCCGTCCCAGCCGCCCGATATCATCTTGCGTTTTAAGTGCCAAGCGAACCAGTTTCTAAAGGGCAAAATCGTTTCGTCGGCGCAAGCCGGGTCGGTGCCGTTGTCGCGGATCGCAAAACAGGTCGCCGCCGATACCGGGCTAGAACTCACGTTCGAAGCGAAAGACAAAAACATTTCGAACTATGCGTTCACCGGCGGCGCCCTAAAGCAAGTGGACAAGCTGGGGTCCATCGGCGCGGTGGACGCCTTCGTGGACGGAAACCGTCTAATCGTGAAAGACCTGAACGTGCCACTTTCCGGGCACCTTCGAATCCTAAACGAAAATTCCGGCATGGTCGGCATTCCCGAAGTGACGGAACAGGGCATTAAAGCCACTTGCATGTTGGACAACCAAACGGCAATCGGCGGCGCCCTCGAAATTGATTCCAAGATTTACCCAACCGTCAATGGCCAGTACGCCATTTTCAAATTGGGATGGGATATCGCCAGCCGCGAAGAACCGTTTTATTGGATTGCCGAAGGCGTGCGGCAAGGCAACGACGGCAAATCCGTGGTGCCCAACAACCCGAAGAAAAAGACGAAGCCGGGAAGGGCGAAACGGAAATGAGTGGCAACAGCAACCCCAGCGTTGGGCAAAGCCCCGCCGACGCCGGCACGCTAGGCGGGGCGCTGCGGAAGATTTTACAGAAGGCTATGCAAGCCACCGACGTAATGTTGCCGGCGGTGGTGGTGTCGGCCACGCCCGACCGGAAGTACGCGACCGTCCGTCCGCAGATTATGGTGGTCGGCACCGACCAGTCGAAGACGAAGCGCGCGCAAATCGCAAAGGTGCCAGTCTTCCATATCGGCGCCGGCGGCTACATTCTCACGTTTCCGATTAAGCCCGGCGACTTGGGGTGGATTGTCGCCAGCGACCGCGACATTTCGCTTTTCTTAAAGTCGGGCAAGGACGCCGAACCCAATACGGCGCGGCTGCATTCGTTCGAAGACGGCGTTTTTATTCCCGACGCGGCGCGCAACTTCACGTTGGCCGCCGGCGAAGACAATAGCGCCGTGCTGCAAGCCTTGGACGGGTCCGCCTATGTCGCTATCAGCGCCGGGCAAATCAAAATCAAGCACCCCACCAAGTTGGAAGTGGACACCCCCTTGGCCCATTTTACCCACGACATAACCGCCGAAGGCACCATTCGGGGCAAAACCGACGTGCTGTCCGGGTCGGGCGAAATTTCGGGCAAGACGCACCACCATGGCGGTGTTACAACGGGCGGCGGCAATAGCGGGGGGCCGGCAAATTGACCAGTCTTGCGACCAACGCCAAGAACGACATTTACATGGACGGGGATAACAACCTAGCCGTGGTGCGCGGGCTTGCGGCGGTGATTCAAGATTGCCAAGCCGCCGTCGAATGCCAGTTGGGCGAAGTGCCCTTGGCGAAACAAATTGGCGTGCCGACCCTCGAAAGCATTTGGCTGGAATGGAAGCCGGCGCAGTTCGAGGCTTACGCCCGCCGCATGGTGCTTCTGGTGCCCAACGTTAACGCGGTGCGGTCGTTCAGCATCACGAAGTCGGGCGGCGTGGCCGCCTACACCATGGAAATAGAATCCGACTTTGGCCCCGCAACCGTTAACGGGACTTTGACGCAATGAGCGACTATCAGTACATCAACGAAACCGGCACCATCGTTCCCGACACGTCGGACATTCTTACGACGGTCGAAGGCGAATACACCGGCACTTTCGGCGCGGACCTGAACACGTCGCCCACGACGCCCCAAGGCGTGCTGATACAGGCCGAAGCCCTCGCCCGGTCGGAAGTCGTCGCCAACAACGCGGCGGTGGGCAACCAGATGAACCCCAACATCGCCGGCGGCCCCTTCTTGGCGGCCATCTGCGCCATGACGGGCTTGGAAGTGCCGGTGGCCACGTATTCCACGCTGCGGCTGGTGGACGTGACGGGCGACCCTTTCACAAACTTGCCGGCGGGTTCGCAAGCGCGCATTGGCCCAAACGGCGCCATCTTCCAAAGCATCACGGCCACGACCTTCGACGCCGACGGCAACGGCGTGGTGGACTTTCAGGCATTGGACGCCGGGCCGATTGCGTGCGGCACCGGCGACTTGGACACCATCGTTACGGAAGTGCTGGGCTGGGAAACCGTGTCGAACCCGTCGGTCGCGGAAGTCGGCACCGCGAAACCGACCGACGCGGAAGTGCGCGCGTTGCGCCGGAATACGCTGGCGCTGCAAGGTATCGGCCTTGTGGAAGCGACCATTTCCGCGCTGTACGATACGCCCGGCGTGAAGTCGCTTGCCTTCCGCGAAAACTGGACAGACGCCACGGTGGTTATTGACGGCATTACGTTGGTCAAACATTCCATTTGGGCGTGCGTGGACGGCGGCACCGACGCCGACGTGGCGCTTTCGCTGCTTACCGGTAAGAGCATGGGTTGCAACTGGAACGGCGCCGTCACCGTGAACGTGTTGAACCCGACCAGCGGGCAAACCTACCCGGTGAAATTCGACCGCCCCGACGCGGTGCCTATCTTCGCGCGCGTCACGTTGAAGGCCGGCACCTTCACGGGCGACGCCACTACGCTGGTGCGCGAAGCCATCTTGGCTTATGCGGCGGGGCTTCTGTCGGGCATGACGGGCTTTCAGGTCGGCACGGCGGCGTCGCCGTTCGAGTTGGCGGCGGCGGTCGTGGCCGTGAACCCCGGCGTCTTCGTGCCCAAGGTCGAAGTGTCGTTGGACGGTTCGACTTGGCAGACGACCGAAATTGCGGTGGACCTTGACGAAATCGCCACCATTCAATCTTCGGCAATTACGGCGCTAGTGGTATGAGTGGAACGCAGGAATTTGATTTTTCCGTGAAGTTGTTGAACGCGCTTCTTTGGCGCTACAACGACGCGGAAAATCTGCAATCGCTTCTACAGAAAAAAGCCGACTGGTACGCCATCAATCAAGAAGCTTTTTGGCGCGACTTTATCCGCGACGTGTTCGACCTTCGGACGTGCAACGACTTCGGGTGCGCGGTGTGGGCCATCATCTTGGGCGTGCCCCTTGCGGTGGTTTTGCCGGCGTCCACCAAGAAGGCGTGGGGCTTCGGCCAGTACCGGGCCAACTTCAATCGCGGCAACTTCGCCCCGCGCGAACAGTATTCCATACCGCTGTCGCTTCCCCAAAAGCGGCTGGTGTTGCAGCTTCGCTATTTCCAACTGATATCACGCGGCACCGTCCCGCAAACTAACCATTTCCTGCAAATGGCCTTCAAAGACTACGGCTTGGTCTATGTGCTGGACCCCCTGAACATGGGCGAAATTGTCTACGTCTTTACCTTTGCCATTCCCCGCCAACTTAAATTCGTGCTACTGAATTACGACCTATTGCCGCGCCCCGATGGCTGCGGCGTTCGGTACGAAGAAACGGTGCGGCGGACTTGGGGCTTTGGCCCGCACCACCAGAACTTTGAACGCGGCACTTTCGAGGGCGCATAACCATGGCTTACACCGGCAAATTTTTCCGAATCATCTTCGGCCAGAACGGCGATAACACGCCCATTCCCGACCCCGTACAGGGAAGCGGGCAAGTCTCCATGGACCAAGGCTTTGGCCCGGACTATGAGTTGGACCCCGACACCGACCCGGACGCGAAAGACGTTCCGCGCGACAAGTCCAATTGGCTGTACGGCGTTATCACCGCCGCGATTCAGTGGTTCCAAAAGGGCAACGTCGCGCAATGGATTGACGCCACCACCAACGGCGGCGTGGCGTTCAGCTACACCCGAAATTCTGTCGTGCGCTATGATGGCGACGGCGAAATTTATTTGTCGCTGGTGGACGCAAACACGGCCACGCCCGGCACCGATCGTACAAAATGGCGCCTACTGAATAGCGACACCGGGCTTTACGCCGGCAACCCGAACGGCAACGTCGCTTCGAACAAGACGGGCCAAACCGTCTTCGACACCACCCACGGCCTTATGTGGGTGGCTACCACTGTCGGCCCGGCGTCGGGCGGCGGTCGCGCGCAATGGTCGCCGTGCGTGGCGCAGCCGGTTTGCACCATTGGGGGCCAAACCATCCCCGGCAACGGGTCGCAAGTCATTCTGGCGACGAACCCCATTATCGGCATGTTCATGGTGGGCGGTGACGACGGCAACAATTCGTCGTGGAATTATCTTGTCCCGTTCCGCCAGTTCATTCCGAACTTGGGCAAGTACGGGTCTATCTCTGGCCCGTCGCAGCCGACGGTGGATTTTCAGTCGGTGCCGGGCACCGGAAACTTTGCTATCACCATCAACGGCGGCGGCCCTTGGAACGTGAGCGTCACGCTTCTAGGCCAGCAAAACAACCCGTTCTAATGGATATCAACGCGACCATAGACGACGTGGTGAAGCGCGAAGGCGGCTACGTCAACGACCCGAAGGACGCCGGCGGCGAAACGAACTTCGGCATCACCATAAAGGTGGCGCGCGCGAACGGTTACGCCGGCGCTATGCGCGACATGCCGCGCGCGTTCGCCGTCGAAGTCTACAAGCGCCAATACTGGACCGGCCCGGCCTTCGACCGCGTGGCCGTGATTTTCCCGACGCTGGGGGAAAAGCTTTTGGACATTGGCGTGAACATGGGACCGGACTTCGCGGCCCGGTCGTTGCAGCGGTGCCTTACCGTACTGAACGACCAAGGCCGGCTTTACCCGGACCTGAAACCCGACGGCGCCATAGGCAACGTGACGTTGGCCGCGCTGCGGTCGTATCTGGCCGCGCGCGCCGGCGACATGGGCCGGCGGACGCTGCTTTTCATGGTCGCCGCGATGCAGTCGGTTCGGTATGTGGAACTGGCCGAAGCCAACCCCAACAACGAAAAATTTATGCAGGGTTGGCAGTTTAACCGGGGCCTCTATAACGCCTTGCCCTAAGTTGCCCGTTGAGTTAATAAGGGCCGGGCAAACAAGGGGAATCCTGTCATGGCGCGCGTGGTCGAACTCGCAACGAAATTCGCGCCGACGGTCGGTCGCTATGTCGCCGTGTTGCTGGTGGGCGTGCTTCTGGCGGCCCTGAACAAACTGAACATTCAACTAGACCCCGACACGGTGGACGCCATCACCACCGGACTTACGGGCGTCTTCGTCGCGCTTCTTCTGTTCGGCTTCCGCCGCATGAACAAGGACGAAAAGAAAGCGGCCAACGTCGCGGCGGTCGCCGCCATCACCGGGCAGATTCCGGCGTCGGTCGTTGACAAAGCTTCGCCGGCGCTGGCCGCGCAAGTCGTGGATACACCGCACACCAAAATCGTTTAACGAGGGACCACACCATGCGCCTTTCGAAATTCCTTTTCGCCGCCGTTCTTTCTTTCGGCCTTGTCGGCTGCGCCCCCGGCCAGCTTTCCAATGTGCTGTCGGGCGGTGTCGTGTCGGCCACGACGGCGACGCCGCAGCAAGCCAAGTCGGTGGCGGAAGCCACCTTGGCGGTGACGCTGGCCGAACGCGCCCTTACCCTCTATGTCGAACACGGCAACCCGGACCCCGCCGTGCTGCGCCAGCTTAAGGTGCTGGTGCCGGCGGTCCACAATGCGTTGAAGCGCGTTCAGGTGGCCAACGCCGCCGGCAACAGCGCCTTGTACGCTGCGGCGCTGGGGGCCTTCAACGAAGCGTGGGCCGCGCTACAGGCTTATCAGAAAATGAAAGGGCTTCCCCAGTGACCACCACCAAGGAAATTTTGGGCTACGTCGGAACCGCCCTGAACATCGCCGGCACCATCGCGGGCGCTCTGACAACCGCCGGCATGGCCCCCGTTGCGGAAGCCATCACGACCGGCGCCAAGATTGCCGAAGGCGTCGTGGCCGCCGTGCCGGAAGCGGAAGCCCTTTGGGCGCAATTCCAGTCGGGCACCATCCCGACGCAAGCCGAACTGGACGCCTACGCGGCGGCGGAAGACGGCGCGTATGCGGCCCTTATGGCTTCGATTGACCGCAAGTTGGGCACCGCCTAACACAACGTGATGGAACGGCGCCCATGGGGTCCGGGTTAAAATACCTGTTCGACTTGCTCTTGGTGTTGAATGACATGGACCCCGCCGCCAACAAAACGCGCCAGCGCCTAACCGGTGCCGTTCTTTCGGTGTTGGTGCTTGCGGTTATCACCATTGGGCTATGGGCCAAGGGTTGGGTGCCGTCGGTCGCCATCGCCGCCGAAGTCACCAAACAACTAGGCGTCGTCGAAGCCCGACAAGACGAAAAGCGCGCCGCCATCGAAAAGAAGCAAGACCGGCTGGCGCTGGTGGTGCTTAAGCAGTCCATACGCACCACGCTAACCGACCGCTGCAACGCCCTTCGCCGGCGTAACCAAGAAGCCCTAGACGCGGCCAACGTCGCCTTGGACGACTTGACGGACCAGTTTTTGGAATTGGCCCGGCGACCGCCTGACATTCCCGACTGTCGTGTGGTGCTGATAGATAGCGACGCGCGCTAGTCCTTGCGGTAGCGTTCCCCGATCCAGCCGCCGGCGGCGCGCAACGGCCATCCCTTCGCCCACCACGGCAACGTCGCCATGATCGCTTCGAACGCGGCTATTGTGCCCTTTTTCATTTCCGCCGCGACCTTCAAAATTTCCGCCACTATTTCGTCGTGGACATGCAACACGACCGGCCAGCCGGCGCGCGTCAAGTTCACGATGGCGTAGGCGAGAATGTCACGCGCCACGGCTTGCACCACGTTTTCGGTTAGCTTCCCGCCGTAGGTGTTCATGCGAATCCAGCCCTTGGGGCCGTTCTTCGGGTTGGTGTTCCAACCCTCGAACGAAAGCGACAAGGCGTCTTTGTGCAGCCCGGCGGAACCGGGGCGAAGGCGCGGGCGGTGGTACGTGAGGCGGCGCCCGGAGGGCAGCACGCAATACAAGATATCTTCGTGGACGACGTAGCTAATCGGTTGCGCCAAGGGGTGGTTGGCCTTGTAGGTGAACGTGCGGCCCGGATTTAGAACAGCTTGAACGGCCATGCCTTCAAGGCCGAAGTATTCCGCGCGATAGCCGGTTTCCCACGGCAAGCCCCGGAACTGGCCGCCCCACAATTCCACAATGCCCGGCGACGCAGCGCGCCACGCGAGAATGTGTTTTTTCATTTCGTCTTCGGTAAAAAATTCGTCGGCGCCAAATTGAATCCACGCGCCTATCCATCCACCGTAGCCCGACGAAAGTTCAGACACCTTGCCGAACGGCTGGCGGTCGGGGTGATGCTTGCCGGTGCGCTTCTTGTATTCCTTGTAGACTTCCACCGATATGCCGGTGATTTTGCTGGCACCCGCCAAATAGATATCTTCGCCGGCGGCGAACACTTCCAAGCGCCACTGTTCGCCAGCCAGCGCCGCCGTAACGACGCCTTCGATTGCGCTGTAGTCGGACGCGATAAGGTCGTGGCCGGGGGCCGCCACGAACAGCGAACGCAACACGCCAACGACCAGCCCAAGGGCATCACCGAAAACATATTCGACGGCGTGAAGCGACCGGGTGCCGATAACTTCCAGCGCGTCGGCCACGCACTCGAACGTCCATTCTTGCGGTTTCGTCGGTGGCCAGATGGCGCCGCACCACGGGCAGTCGTAGCGATGGGCACCGAAGTAGCGACCGCAGCACTTGAAGGCCGCCGGGTCTTTCGAGGGGCCGAACACGTCGGGGCCAGCCTTGGGCAAGTTCTGCGGCTGCACTTCGGCGCCGGTGGCGCGGCCCGTGCGCGCGGCGTGATAGTTGAACAGGTCGTGAAGGCGACCGGCCAGCGATGTTTGGTTTCGCATGGCGAACAATTTTTTAATGGACGCCGAACCGATCTTCGACCGAATTTCCAAAGCGCGGTACACGTCGCGCGGAAGGTCTTTGCGCTTCAACAGTTCGTCTAAATCTTCTTCGCGCAACTGCCCGATATAGACGCCGCGCGTTGCGGCCCACGCTTTCAACCGTTCGAGTTGCGACGCCTTTTCCACGGCGTGCTGCGTGAGTTCGTACAGTTCGGCGTTATAGAGGGCAAACGCCTGTTCCACTATGGCGATGCAGTTTGCAATGCCGGGGCCGTCCATGGCGACGCCGCGCCGGTTTATGATTTGGTCGGCTTGCCAAAAGGCGAGTTCGTCGGGCGAAAGGTCGGGCGTGCGGCTAGAGGCTTCCGCTTCCGAAATAATGTCGTGTTCGTTGTAGTCGTAGAACTTCGCCGCGTCTTCCGGGTCGTCTTCCATTCGAATGCGTTTGGTCGGTCGCGCCTTCGTCGGGTTTT
>CAZFPB010000007.1:0-45866 GCA_964520985.1 uncultured Pseudobdellovibrionaceae bacterium | reverse complement strand
CCGCAAAATAGGGCGGCCCGCCGTCGGACGCGGCGTACGCCTCGCGCACGTAGAGCAGATCGCCCGGCACGCCGTAGGGGCACGAAAAAGCCTCAGACTCAATCCCGTTGTCCCACCAGAACCACGCCGAGCGAGCGTGGTTGTGAGTCGAATCGGTGATGTTCGCCGGGGGCTGGGGGCTCACCAGGCGCCGCGTTTGCGTCTTCAGGCCAGCGCGCTCGGCGCGGACCATGGCCCCGTTGAACAGGATGGGGCGCTCCTTCACGGCTTTACCCCTCCTGCCAGGTTGCCAGTGCGCAACGCGTCGCACCCTCGCGATGTGGGGACCCACCTGACCACACGCATGCTCCACTCGATCAACCCGAGCGCCTGAAGCTGCTCACGCTCGTCGCTGTCGCGGGACAGGTCGACCATGCCGAGCGAATGGGCGAACATCTTGTGAATGTCGCGCAGCTCTCGCCAAAGCTTCCGGTCGAGCATCGTGACCGGCTTCGCTTCAGCGCGGCGAAACTGGACGGTCGCGCGCCAGCAGTTCCAGGAGCGTCGGCGGTTGTGCTGACGAATCACGTCTGCGTCCCTCCTGCTGGGGTGGTGCACGTAGCCTCTCGCGGTGCCCCACTGGTGCACGACTCGACGAGTGGCCGGTTCTGCTGAAACTGCGCCTCCTTCGTGTCGATGGTCTCGCGGAAGCTGCCGCCGCATCGCGATGGTGAAAGCTCGACAACTTCGATCGGTTCGTCTGCTCCGACGCCGATCACATGGTGCGTATCGAGCCCGAGGATGACTTGGCCGTTTTCGCCCCAGCGCTTGTGGCAGACCTCGATAGCGAGTTTTCGCTCACCGAGCTGGCACCAGACGCCATGGAGGTACGGGCGCACATCGGCAGCGCGGACCGTGATGATGGTTGGCTCGCTCACACCCCACCGCCCTTCTCGCCCGATGCCGTGAGCCCAGCGCGCACAGCGTCGAGCAAACCTGCGGCACGTGTCTTGCCGGCCGCGCGAAACTCAATGGCCAACACGTGCAACGTGGCGATCGGGTAGGACCGCGCCTCCTGCAACGCCTGCGCGTACTGAAACCACTCACGCGCGCGACGACGGAACTCACGATGCGCGATAGCCGGCTCGCGCGGAGCGCCCTTGTGAACGAGCGCCAGAAGTCGCGAGCGCTCAACAAACTCGCCCGAGTCGTCTCGCAACGTAACGACCGCACCTAGACCATCAGGCGCATCAGTGTCACCTGTAACCGCAATAATCTCCCCAGTCCGCCCGGTCTTGCAGTGGCGCGCCCGCCGACCGATGTACGCCGCCCATCGTTGTTCGAGGTGCTTCTTCGGCCACTCAGCCATTGCCTTGCCCCTCCCGCGACTCGGTAGTGTCTGCCGGGGTTGATGCCGTGAGCTTGCCGGTGTGGGCGAAGCGTTGGAGGAGCGGGATCAGTACGTCTCTGACCTGTTCGCGAGAGAACCCGCTGGCAGAGTTAGCCCCGAAGTCCACGGACAGCTGGAGCCCTTCCCTGTACTTGCGCCACGCTGGTTGTTCGTCTGGGTAAGCGGCAACTGTGATGCGGCACCCTTTCGCAGACGTGAACGTTGCGCGCCCGTACTCATCCCAATCAACACCGGTAGGCTCCGTGCTGTTGTCAGAGTGCGCGCGCTCGTAGTCGGTGATGCCCTTCATAGTGACCCCTTGCCCTTGCCTGCTTCCGCGCTCTCGGTCGACGCCGTTAGCTTGCCTGTGAGGTCGAAGCGCCGGAGTAGCGGGATGAGCGTTTGGCGGACTTGTTCGCGGGTGAGGAGCTTCCCGTGGCGCGTGTGCAGTTCCAGTCCATCTACGCATGCGCGCATCCCAAGCGCTCCCGGCGGACCGTCGACTATGCGGGCCACGTTGGCGTCGAACATATCCCACTCCACTCCTGGAATCTCCGCGCTCTCCTCGCCCGCTTCCGTGGACGTGAGGGCGGTAATGGCTTGCTCGACCAGTTTCGAAGGACGACGCTCGTAGCCAAGAATCCCCGCCGCCTTGTCGATGCGAACCCGCAGCGCGGCAGCGTTCGCCACCTCGCGGCACACAATCCGCTCCCAGCCGTCGTTCAGCTCGTCGATGCGGGCCTGGAGCTGAGCCGCCATGTCATCAGCTTGCTTTGCTGCGAACTCCCATGCTGCCGCGCTCACGCCGTTCACCTCTGCTAACGGCGCGGGGTGAGTCGCCAGCAACAAATCACGGTTTTCCAGTAACCAAAGAGCCTTGTTCTTCGCCTTTACGGGGAGCGGGCCAACCGTGTCCACTACACACGCGGCAAGCCAACCAGCGTCGGTAAGCCACTTCCTTTGCAGCGTTGTGTCGCCTCCGCTCGTGTGCCCGGTTTCCGCTGCCTCCCCCTCGCCCTTTTCGGCGGTCGGGTTTGCGGGGCGGTTGGAGAGAAGCGACTCCAAGTGCTCCCCGGCAGCTGCGCAACACGACCACTCTTCGTGTGTCCGCAGCTCTTTCGCGAAACGCGATATCGCATCCCGCAACCCAACCGGCTCGGCCGAAGACGACGGCGCGGGGTGTTTTGCGAGGAGAGAGCGAATGGCCTTTGCCACGTGGTAGGCCTTCGTGTTGCACCCCTGGTCGGCTTCGTATGACTCCGCCAAACCCACGACGGCATCACGCAGCCCGTCGCTCGAGGTGGAGCGGAGGCGCTGGAAAGCCTCTCGCATGGCGTGCACGTCGGCGGACGCGTCACAGTCAAGCTCCGTCGTCACGACACGTCGTAGAGCACTATGAACATCGAACCACGTCGTGTCGTTCTTGACGTAGCCGTCGAGCCTTGCGGCAATCTCCAACCCCTCGGACTTCGCCAGCGCCTCGTCCCGTTTGGCAATGGTCTCCCGAAGCCTCTCTCGTGCGGCAAACAGGCCATGTTCTGCCCGTTCGGCACGCACGACCAGCCCGTCACGAATCTCCCGGGCGCGCTCAATCTCAGCGAAGCGCTCGTCTGCCAGCTGCCTGAAGTTGTCCCGTTCGGATTCCAGGGTTGAGCAGGTGGCGCGGATGGTGGCGACAACGGCAAGCGCAACCCCGGTCAGTGGCGCTTGAGTGTTCATGTCCGCGCCAAGAGTCATGCAGATGGCACCTAGCGCGTCGACGGCCTGGCGCTGCAGTGCCTCTGCCACCTCGCGCTGCTGGCGATGCAGGTCAATTTCTCGCAAAGAAACTTCGAACGATTCGTCCGCCAGTCGCGCCCGTTCCTCCGCCTCCTTCAGCTTCTCGCGGAGGTCGGCGATGGTGGCGTCGCGGTCAGCAACAAGGGCCTCGAACTTCTTGGTCAGGGCTTGAGTAGCCGGTTCATTTCGGGCAATCCGCAGCAGCTCCTTCGTCCCCGCATGCGCGCGTCGCTCCTCCTCAAAGTCGTCCTGAAGCTGGGTGAACTGAGCGCAAGTGGATTCGTGCGCGCGCTTCTCGGCGGCGAGGGCACCTTGCCAGCGATTCACGAGCCTGACGCAACACTCCCGCTCAAACTCCAGGGCAGCCTCGATGCTACACAAGTCGTCGGCTTGGTCGGTGCCATCGAGCACCATCCGAAGGACACGCAGCATCCCCAGCGGGTCCCCGGCCCCTTCCTCGCCCTCTTCCTTCGGCGGTCGAAGTTCCCAAAACCATTCGCGCGGCACATAGCCATAGCCGTTCGGTTCCACGCGGATGACTTTCTCAGTGTGCGCCAACGCCACTTCTTCCGGCGTTAGTTCCGCGGTGGAGACTTCGCTGGCACGCGACACCATGATCACGGTATCCCCCGTCCCCTTCGCGTCGATTGCGTCGGTGGGGGCGGAGGCAGATTCGCAACCGGGGCACCGCAGCCCTTTTGCGTAGCCGTGCGGGCATTCGTTCGGGCCGCCAGCTTCGGGCCAGGGCAGAACGCGGCGGGTGTCCCCGTCAGTGGCCGGAGAGGGCGCGAGGGTGAAGATGTGGGCGTTGGCGTCGAGGAATGCGTCTTGGCAGTCCAGTTCCCATTCCCAATCCGTCGCATAAAGATTGCGTGGGTTCTCTTTCTTCCATTCGCGCTTCCAGCTGCTCGGCATCGGCTTGGTGTCAGTCATGCGTAGGAGTCCCATCGTTGGAGGTAAAAATTGGTGACGAGCCCTGGGAGATTCATGAGCTTCCGCACAACGTGCGCCTCGACAACGACTCCAGCGCGTTTGCCACATGCGCAACCGATCGCAGATCCAAAGCTCTGCCCAGCAACACCGCCGCCTGGCGGGAGCAGATGGGTGAGTTTCTTTGGCACCCACAAGCGACCGCGACCATTGCGACCACGCGCCGACCGGTACTCTTCGGTAACGTACGCAGGGAGCCACGTTGGCAGATCGCCAAAGGCATCGATGGTTTCGAAGTCGCCCGGGGCAAGCCACCAGATAGCGAGGGTCGGCTTGGTGTCAGTCATGGGACACCTCGTATCCAAAAGGAACAAACCCAGCAGCGATGTCCGCCATGTGCAGCTTCACGTCCGGGTGCATCTGGGTCCGCCTGTCGATGCGCTTCCGAGCTTCAGCCTGTAGCCATTCCCAAGTCTCACGCGGGATCGTCTTCTCAAACCTGTCTGCGTACTGCGGAAAGAGCATGTGCTCCCATCGGCGCAGACTCACCGGCCCCTCTTCCTGCATCCAAGCGCGGAAGAACTCCCAGAAGATGATCGAGGCCTGGAACCCGGTGATTCCGCCACGCGGGGACCGGTCCATTGCACTCGCCGCACCAACCGCAGCAGCTGTGACCGCTAGGCAGATAGTGCCATAGTCGTGTTCGCGCTCAGCCAGCTTGGATAGGAACCCCGGCAGCGTTTCCAGGGTTTGCGCCCGTGCCTCCGTATTCCACTCGGTTCGCAGTTGGTTCTCTTGCTCCGCTTCGTTCGTCATCTTCTCATCTCCCCGCGAGTCGCCCCGCTGTTCATCACTTCTCACTCAGAGCAGCGACGCCGCTTGTTAGGCCGTTTGGGCCAATAGCCGCCGACATTGCCCAGCCGCGTTTGCAGGTGGCGAGCCACTCCTCGTAGGTCGCGGTCATGCGACCAAACGCGCTTGCCCCAGTGTCAGCTAGCCAACGCGCCAACTCCTCGACACTGGCAAATACAGGGCTAATCGGCGTGCCCTCAGACGTGGTTTCGTACATCTGGAAATGCGTCAGTGTCTCCGGATCGGGCGGCGCGTAGTACATGTACCCGTCCTCGTCCGGAGTGTTCGCGTACTCCCAGTAGTGCTTGCAGATGTCGTCAGGCTTGAACGCCGCGTAACCTGCGTGCCAATCCGCGGCTGCTTTCTGATAACTCCCGTCGAACTTCGGGACATAGCGACCTGTGCGCTCGTCTTTCGGATGCTGCCAATCGGCGGCCACTCTTCTCAGTTCACGTCCCATTCTTCTTCTCCCCGCGAGTCGCCTCGCGCTTGCCAATCTTGTCCCCGCCCTCAATCACCCGCGGCTTCCACACCAGGACCTCAGCCGCACCCGGCCCGACCACGCGAATCGTCACCCACGTCCACGCCGGGAACAGGCGCGCGACCACGTTGCGCATCGTCGCCAGGTCAGGGATTTCGCTCGGGTGATCGCCACGGACTGCGGCGCGGAGTGTGGCGAGTTCCTGGTCGAGCCCGAGGAGGCGCGTAAGCCGTTCGTGTAGGTAGTCACGGACGCGCATCACGCCGCTACCTCTCTCACTTCTCCACCAGGAAACGCGCCACGGAGCCACTTCGCGTGGCCGTCGTTCTTCACCTCTGCGACCGGTGCGCTGCCGATGAAGTAGACCCGCACAACCTTCAGCTTCGGCGCCGGCTTCACTTTCTGGCGCGGTTCCGGCGGTAGCTTCTGGCCAACCATCTTCGCCCGGTACTTTGCATTCCGGATGCGCTTGGCCTCGCGTTTCTGCTCTTCCGTTGGGTGAAGCGGTTGGTGAGGCACACACGTGTCGCAGCCGTTTTTCCGTCCGCGACGCTCGTTCTGGCGCAGTACATCGGTGCCACGGACAACGCGTTCGCCGCACTCGCAAACGCAGTTCCATTCCGCGCGTCCGTTGCTGGTGCCGGCCAGTGTTTCGACGACGAGCAGGTCGAAGGGTTGTCCGCGTAGGTCTCTGATGGCCCCCATTTCACCACCCTCCGCATGGCCAAGGTTTGCCGCAGATGCCGCAGCGCAATTCCTGACCGGGGGTTTCGATTGACTCGTGTTGCAGCAGTGAAGCGCTGGAAGAGATCGAACTTTCGATACTCGGCAGCAGGTCGGACATGTCTTCGATTTCCGGCTGGTCCGACGGCAGAACCGGCGGCTGCCACTTGGCGCGCTGTTGCATTTCAGTTCGCCTCCGAATGGATCTTCGACACAGCGTTCAGGGCTGCAGAACCAACGCGCGCAGTAGCCTTTTGGAACATCTCCTCGCGCCAATCGAGGTGAGCTGCTTCTTTGGCTGAGGCGACGATTGCCGCCTGGATATCCTCGGGTTTGATGCCGGACGGCTCGCAGGACGCGGCACGGTCGCGACGCATGGCCGAGTCAACGGCACGGTTGACGATGCCGGTAGCGAGCGCCCCGCTCATGATGTCCGGCAGGTTCAACTGAACCAACACTTCACCGAACGAGGCCGACGCAACAGCGTGGTGACCAGTGAAGACCGTATCGCATGCTAGCTTCGCCAGGTCAGAAGCATCAACGGCTGCCAGCTTGCCGGAGAAGGCCAGTTCGAAGATCTGCAGCGACTGGGCGCGACCTGGGCGCTTTACGTGAACCTTCCGGTCGATGCGCCCATCACGTGTAACAGCGGAGTCCAGCGAGTCGGGTCGGTTCGTGGACAACATGACGAACGCGCCAGAGTCCTCAAGCCCATCCATCTCAGCCAGGAACGCAGGCACTAGTGTCTGCTGGATTCCGCCACGGAACCCGTCAGCGTTGCGGCTACTGAGTAGCGCCTCGGCTTCGTCGATGAATAGGACTGCGGAGTGACCGGTGCGCGCCTTGTAGGTGCGCGCTTGCTGAAACAGCCCACGGACCGTCGACTCTGTTTCGCCCACCCACTTGGACAGGAGCTCCGGGCCCTTCACGTACAGGAAGCCGCCGCCAGCTGAGGAACCGTGCGCTCGCTGCAAGGCGGTCGCAGTCGCTTTGCCCAGCATCGTCTTGCCGCAACCTGGCGGGCCATAGAGCAGCACACCGCGAGACGGAGCGCGACCGTAGCTGCGATATAGCTCCGCATGGGTGATTGGGAACTCGATAGCTTCGCGGATTGCCTCCTTGGCTTCCTCGAGTCCACCGATGTCATCCCAGGACACGGACGTATCGTCGGAGAACAGAAACGCTTCCGAGGCGCGACCAAGCGAACGAAGCGCGACGTGCATCGACTGATCAACAACAACGCGACCACCGGGCTCGACGTCTACGCCGCCGCGCATGATTGAACGCGTGCCGGCGCCGGCTGAGATTTCGATCACATCGCCGTGCACAGCCGCGACCGTGCAGACTTCACCGACGTCGATGTCAGACTTGATGACGTCCAGTGGCTGGCTCGTCTTCGGGATGATGCGCACGCGACTGCCTGGCTTAGCGCCGTCTGGCATGTTGCAGGAAATGAGATTCCCTCCGCTCACCACCGTGCCGCGCTTTCCATCGACGTAGATGACCGTGCCGATAACGAGCGCGCCCTCCGTGATGGTCTTCAAGAACGTGTCTTGGTCTTGGAGTTTCTGATTTGCCTCACGCAGTCGCGCTTCCAGCTCCTCTTCACGCGTTCGGAACCGAGGCACCGGGTCGACTGAAAAACTCACATTGAATGAACGCAGCAGCTGGTCACGTAGATTATCGTTGATATTGATAGCCACTTTTTCCTCCCGCTTTTTCTTGAACGCCAGCGATGCGCCCCGCTGCTTTTCGCGGAACTGCTCGTCGCGGCGCTGTTGTCTTCTATTGGTTTTCACACTGTCCTCCCGCGATGCCCCGTATGCGCCCGGGGCCACGGCGATGGGGGTCAGGTCAGAAGGGCACGTCGGAATAGTCCTGGCCGTCGTCGCCATAGTCGGAGTCGTCGTAGCCCTGGGACTTGCTGGCGCCCTGTCCGCCACCTTCCGACCTCGAGCCGCCGCCCTTACCGCCACCGCTGAGCACGACGTTCGTGGCGATGACCTCGGTGCGGTACTTCTTCACACCTTCCTTGTCGTCGTAGCTGGACGTGCGCAGTGAGCCTTCGATGAGCAGCCGATCGCCTTTGCCCAGGAACTTGCCGAGGGCTTCGGCGCGCTTTCCCCAAACGATGACGGAATGCCACTCAGTCCGTTCCTGGCGCTGCTTGTTCTTGTCCAGGTACGTTTCAGAGGTGGCCAGGCGCAGTTTCAGGACTGCGCTGCCGCCGTTCGTTATGCGCAATTCCGGATCCGCTCCGAGATTGCCCAGCAAAATCACCCTATTCAAACCTTCTGCCATGTGAGTCTCCTTCAGCCGTTCGCCGGCAAGTCGCCGTATTCGTCCACGTCACCGTTCGTGTCACTGGGTGGCGGCATTGCTTCCAGTCCCTTCTTGCGTGCGCCGAACGCCATTCGCAGCGCCTGGAACTCTGCCGGCGGCACTGCCTTTCGCTGCTTCAGGTCTTCGAGCACAGGGATCAGTGTTGCGAGCGATTCTGCAGTGGTGGCAGCTTCGATGGACTGCATGAGCCGTGTCGCAGTGTCACCCAACGATGCGACGCCAGCAGCCGCCGGTTTCGCAGACTGAACCACCAGCTTCCTCACTGAGTACGGGTCGCGCTTGCCTCGCGTCGACGTGAGCATGAGCTGCGTATCCGTATCGATGTGGCTCATGTGCGAGATGCGAACTCCGCCAACTTCGATGCCGCCGAACTTCACCTTCGGGTCACGCACGAGCGTCATCGACCTGCCGGCGTACGTGCCGCCGTCATTGCCCCAGAGGTGCACCAACACGCGGCGCATCGACTTACAGGGCTTGTACGGCTTGCCCTTGTCGCCTTCGAAGAAGATGGAAACGGGCTGGTCCTTGTCGCTGTTTCCGACGACGCGCGTAACCGTGATGGTGCGCGGGCCAGCAATGAGATCGTCCGCGTTGATCTGGTCTGACTTGGGGTCGATGGTTTGGGATAGGTCGGTCATTGGCTCCTCCTCACGCGACTAGAATCTCGTCGTCCTCTTCTGGGAACGCCCAGGGTGGGATCTCGAACGGAAGCTCAGCGCCGCGCGCAACGCCTGGAAACTCACCGGATGCACGGCACTCGGTCAGTGTCTTGAGCCAGTCCTCATACGTGCTGCGACCAAATTCGAGGTCGTCTTCACTGATGGAGAACACGGCCACGTCGAACGGCGGGCTCTTCTCCACAACCAGCGCCTTGAACGTGAGCGCTTCACCGGTCGCGGCGTGCCAAGCGTCTGCGTACATGGCGAACTGCGCGAGGTACTGATAGCGAATCGCGGCTGCACACCATTCCTTGGGCGTAATGACCGCGGACGTTTTCAGGTCCACGATTGTGCCGACGGTCTGATTCACGAGGTCCAGCCGCGACCGAATGAGAAAGCCAGTGGAGTGCGTCCACTGGATCGTCACTTCCTTGGACACCTTGCCGCGCAGGAGCTTTGACGCGGCCGGGTTCAGCATCACGGCCTGAGCGACGGCGGTTGCTGTTTCGTTGTCAGACTCCGTGATAATGCTTTTCCGCTCGGCAGTGGCACGTGCTTCCAGTGCGCGATACTCGGGTGATGCCTTGGTTAGCTTGATCAGTTCGCCCTTGTCGTTGAGCCGGTCGGTAAGCTCCGGCTGAATGATGTAGCGACGCAGCCATTCGCGTGGCTCCAGGACAGCTGTGTGCGCCGCGGAACCGAGCACAAACTCGGGCTTTTCCTTGGTCCCGTTCTCCTTCGCGTTGAGGTAGTGGAGCGGGCTCTTGGCCATGAACTTCAACGTGCTGTAGTTCTCGCCTTCGACGTTGCGATAGTCCTCGAATGTGAGGCCCGTGATGATTCGTCCAGTCATGTGTTCCTCCGCTCCTGCACTCCAGACAGCCCACGAACCCGCACCGGAAGAGGTGACGGCGCAACGATCGCGGGCTGTCGGGAGGTCAGGTTTCGGTCGTGTCGACAAGCCAGCCGAAGCCGGCAATCTCTCGTGACAGTTCGTCCGGCACGTCCTGGCCGGCGAGAATGAAACGCAACGCCTCGGTTTGGAGACGGCGAAGGTGAGCGCGAACCAGCTTGTTCACGCCGCCTCCGAAAAGTGCATCAACCCAACAGCTGCAGCTGCTTCACGGCACTCGCTGGAGACCGTCGTGATTTCCCGGCCGTCCGGAAACGTCAGCGTCGAGTACCAGAGCCCGCCGGCCCATCGGTATTCATGCGACCGGCCCGGACATGCGGACAGCCAGCGGTCGAGGAGAGTGCGAATGTGGGTGCGGTCAGAGGGGAGCATTGGTGGGCTCCTCTTCTTCCGGCTCCTGCAGGATCGCGTGCAGACGCTTGAGCTGGTCGTCTGTCAGGTTGTCCCAGTCAGCGCTGCGCAAAATGTGGATTAGATGCGCTCGCCGGATCTGCGCCTCCAGCTCTAGCGTCAGATGCTGAATGCCCGACGTGTCCCATTTGCTGCGCGGGTACCGACCAAACCCGTCCAGTTGCCACTGAGAACCGTCGCTCAATTCAACAAACCGAGCGGTGATGCGTTTAACGGTACTGATGCCTTTCCCGTGCCTGGAGCGCGTGACAGCGACCCGATCGCCAACTTTGAACTCAGACATGCTGCACCCCCGACTCCGCAGGTACTTCCGAAACAACAGGCCACGGTGGCAAACACGGTTCCGTGTCGCGGCGGCAGAGACGGTCGATTTCGTCGAGGCATGCGCGCGCTGGTTCTGCCCAATGGCTTCCAGCACTGGCCCGCATGTCGAGCCATTGGAGCGCTTCGGTCGACACGTCGTCGTTCTGGTCGACGATCGCTTTGTGCACTTCTCGCGCGAACCGCTGAAAGTCAGCGGGCCCGTGTGTAGCCTCGCGACTAAGCCAATTCAGATATCTTTCGCGGTTCACGCCGCACACTCCTTCGTCAGTCCGTCTCTCAGGGTCGTCAGTTCAGTCGCGGCCCGGTGATGAGCCCAGCGACGTTCGGCCTCGGTCGAACTGGCCAAGGCGATTTCCCGTGCGATGAGGCGATCAATGTCCTTGATGTCAGGGCTCGGCAGTCCCGCCAGCTCGGCAAACACCTGGGCGATCCACGTGGCCGTCTCTGCGGAGAGTTGCTCACCGTCGGCCAGGTGCTGTTTGGCTTTGAACGCCGCCTGCAGACCGGTGCGCAACGCGATGATTCGGACGTCTTCGCTGTACATCACGCACCTCCCTCGACTGAGACCATCCGGTGACACGTGGCCGGTTGCGGCTCTTCCGCGAACAGCCGCTCACGGCGTTCAGCGAGACGCTTCTTGGTGGCCTGGCACTCCAGGCAGGGGATTTTGAGTGCGGGCATGTCGGTGACGATGGGCCGTCCGCAGTTGCAGAGGATGGCGGTCACGACGCCCTCCGACCGCGACGCTTGAACTCGCCGCCGATGCAGATGCAGCCGTCAATGAACGTATCTTCATCCTCGGTCAGGCCGTTCGTATCCACGTCGACCCGATCCGGATTGTGAGCGCCAACGATTGGCTCCCAACCGGCCTGACCCTTACGCCACGGCTTGTCACGCTCGGCACGGGCAGCCGCGAGACCAGCCCGGAACGCGTCCTCGCCGCGGTACACTTCGCGGCGGTCGAAGTCGCCGATGTCGATGATGATCACGACGCCCTCGCAATCTCAGGAGCAAGCCAGTGGTTCTCGTGGCACTCGCTGCACACGTGATGGACCCAGCCCAGGTCGTTTGCCGCGCTCACCACGGCCGGGCGACGGTTGCAGTAGCCGCACGTTGCCGCGCACTCGGGGCAGAGAAACTCGGGTTTGCCAGAGCGGACCGAGTGGCCGTTGACTGAGCGTGTGCCATCGACCGCGAGCACTTCGTCGAGGTCGTTGCCGCACGAGTCGCAGGTGCAGAAGTGCGTCGGCGAGTAGGCCAGCGCGAGGAGCTGGGGTGTCCAGGGGGCGGGAATCATCGCTGGCCTCCGATTGCGCGACGGGCCTCGGCGATGACTGGGCGGCAGTTGCGCAGTCCAGGCAAAACCGCAGGGCGCGTGGTGGTGATTTCCTCGGCGACGGCTTCGCCGGTGGTTTCGACCGTTGGTTCGTCGCGGTCGAGTTCGACCGTCAGGACGAGGACCGTGAGGGTGATTTGGTTCGCCATTCGTGACCCGATAGTGGATGACGAACGGATCTAGTGTCAACTGTCACTAGTGCCACCGATGTCGATTTCTGAAAATTCAGGTGGGCTGATGTGTGTGGTTCCCCGCGGACAAATGTCCGCTCTGACCGCCGGGTCGCCCAATGTCCGACCGGTGGTTGACGTACCCCAGCCACCCGGGGCAGGCTGCCCAAATGCCTAAGTTAGGGGAGTTCTTTGAACGGGAAGCTGTGGCAATTCACAGGGCTTTTGGGCTGGATGCTGAGCGAGGGATGCAGATCGTCCACCTGGCCAGGGCGCTCGGCATGGAGGTACTTGAAACAGACAAGCCCATGCCGGGAGAGGTCCGGCTCGGCCTGGGGAAACGCATCTGGGTGCGTCGTGGCCTTTGTGACAAACGGGTGACGTTTGGCATCAGCCATGAGGTGGCCGCCTGGCTCTTGCGAGAAATGGGCTACCGCGCCGCCGACGTAGAGGAACGCGAGAACCGCCTAGCGGCTTGCTTGGTTCTGCCAAGGCCGGCAATCGAAGCGATGCTCCGTGCTCACCCGTGGCATGGAGTGCGCGAGTTTGCTGGTCGCCTTGGCGTCTCTGAGACGTGTGCAGCGCTGAGACTGGGTGAGGCGACCGGCGATCCGGTGGCGGTTGTTACACGCGCCGGAACCCGTCTCCGTGGTGAGCCCTGGCCATACGAAGAGTCTCCTGAGCAACTCGCGCGAGCTCGTCGTGTTCCAGATGGGCTACTCCGGACACGGATCGAGAAGTCTCGGATCGTGCTCTGTGCCGCCTAGCCGCTGCGCTTCGGCGGCCACTCGCCTCGCTCGAGAGTCAGGTCGATGTCCTCACGCGCCGCGCTGAGGACGTACCTGTAGGTCAGAGGGCGTTTGTGGTGCCATCGCAGGTCGGCCAGCACATGTCGGACCAGTTCTCGCGGGTAGCCGTACTTTTCGGCGTCTTTTAGGTCCTGGTAGACCAGCCGCATCGTCGTTGCGTCGATGTCCGGGTTCTCTGGAGGCACGTCCGAATCTTCAGGTTCTTCGCTATCCGGTTCGCTTACCGGTTCACCAAGTGCGCACACCAACCAGTCCTGGGTTGGGACTTCGCTTGGCGCTTCGCATGACCGGGCAAGTGCTGCCAGCGCAGCAATGGTTTCGCCCACTGGCTTGCTACGACCAACAGCAACCCTCAGGGCCACCAGGGCGCGCTCTGGCAGCTTGGCTGCCTCGGGAGGGTCTGGAGGTAGCTCCATGTCGCCGACGCCGCGCACGAGCCAGTCGAACCGCACGCGTAGCGCCGCGGCCAGGCGCTCCAGCATTCCCAAGTCCACCTTCCTCCTCGCCCCGGTGGAGATCCGACTGACGTAACCGTCAGATGGAAATCCAGCCAGGTCGTTTGCCCTATTGGCGGAAACGCCTAAAGGGCGGAGCTGCTCCAATCGGAGCCGCACGCGCTTCGCGAGGGTGTCAGGTGCCATTGCCTGAATGGTGCCTTCGGGCTGTCCTGGGCGGAATTGCATGACTGTCACTAGTTCCCATTGACACCGATGCCAGCTGGGCCGCACTATGGGCCGGCATGGCGATCGAAATGCGACGCACCCATCTTGGTGACTACCCGAACGAAGGGGCACGACAAGCATGGGCAGCGATGGAACGGCTGGGTTTTGACCAGTCGGGGTTCCGGGCTGCCGTCCTTGAACAGACAGGCCGCGAGATTGGCTCCGGGGCGCTTGTCAAGCTCCTCTACTGCGACCGGCGTCCTGGCGTGGAGTGGGCAGAGGTGTTCCGCGTGGTCCTCGGTGTTGATCCGACGGACTGGTACCGCGAACCACAAGGCGAATTCGATCTGCCGGCAGCCAGAGCTGAAGGGAGCGCCGCGTGATTCGCCAATCCGCGCGCACAGCTCTCACCGCGACCGGGTGGTTCGCTTGCTCCTGTGGGAGGACACGATGACCTGGCCGGAAGCATTCGCCATTGTCGGCGTCGCGTTCGCTACTGGCGCATCGATCGCCGCTGTCGTGTGGGCGTGCGTGTTTGAGTCGACACAGAAGCAGCACACCGAAGCGCTGCGTGAGGTGCACAAACCGCGAGCGCCGTTCCCGTTGTGGAAGACAAAGACGACTCCGGTCAAGCGAGGTGACTCGTGACCGCCCGCCCACCCTCCGGCACCTATCCTTCTGTGCGCCCGCCCGCCTCTTCTGCGGCTCCGCTTGCGTGTGCGCCATCTTCTGAATCCCTCGCTGTTCATCGTCCCGGCCTCACCAAGTGTCATGCGGCCAAAGTGGATCTGGCTGTAGCCACTGCAACGGCACAGCCCGCGTCACTGCTGTCACTTGCCCTCCGTTCAGCGATTGAACGACTCGGGTGCAGCGTGGCCGACGCGGCGAGCTGGTGCGAGGTGGAGCGCCGGACCATGCAGCGCTGGCTCAACAGTGATGTGCCGGTGAGTGTCGAGTGCGTGTTGCGTTCTCGTCGGCTCTGGCCGGTGTTTTTGGCAGAGCTGACGGAGTTGACGGTGGGACAGCGGAGGACGGGAACGTGACCAAGGTTCATCGCTACTACTTGCCGCGGAACAATAAGCCATGGGGCACTGGCTATGACTCCTGGTCCGTATGGCTCATCGACGAAGCAACCGGAACGCTCTGCATCTTCGGCGACTACGGCAACTGGTCGCACACGTGGGGGCACTCGGGACGAAGCGGCGCTGGGAAGCGTGACTTCCGTTACGAACTACTCGACTTCAACTCGGAGTACCTAGCCGACAAACTCGGGTATGGCGTGCCCAACAAGTACGACGGCACGAAGACACTGGAATCTGTTCGACGGTGCATCACCTCGCTTCGGCGCTCTGGCGAGCTGTCCTGCGAAGAAGTGCGCGAGGACTACGACGACGCGCGTCAGGTCGAAGATGGAGAGCCTGGGTTTGCTGATTTCCTGAACGGCCGCGACGGACGCTGGGACCTGTACGGATCCGAGTGCGAGTACACCAAGCATCGCGACTCGTGGCGGCAGCACCTGACGACCGTCACATTCGAGCGCTTCAAACATGCCCTGCACGGTGAACTGTTCAGGGGCCGTGCGCGCGCTTGGTTCGCCAAGGAGGCCGCATGACCACCCTCTACCCCCAAGGTCGCGCCGTCACCCCAGAGCAAAAACGGGCCGTGATCGAGCGCGTCTACACAGCCTGGTGCGCTCAACCGGAACAGCGTCTCGGCCAGTTCATCGACAACGCATGCGACCTCGCTGACGGACCGCGCACGCGTATCGCTGAAGACCAGTGGCTAGCCACCGCGTGCGAGCTGTACGCGAAACGCCCTCGCGTATGTGGTCGCTGCCACAAACCCGACGCCCGAGACGGCGCGCGGCTGTGCGAGGCGTGTTTTCTTGAGGAAGTGAAGGGGAGCGGGAGATGACACTCGACGACCTGAAGGAGCGGCTCTCTGGTTGCAAGATCATTTGGTACGGCAACGAGTGCTTCTCTGAGCACATCGAAGTCGATGGCGCCGATGTTCACCTGGCAAAGGCTGGCGAATGGAACCTGTATGAGGTTGAGGAGGTATCCAAGGCGCTCGGGACCGACGCGATCGACGTGAACGGCGGTGGCTGCGAGTCATGCGGTTATGGCGCGTCGATCACAGTGCGCGGGATTCTTGCTGGCGGAAGCGAGGGCCAGTGACCACCCTCTACCGCCTAATCTGGTCGCTCCTAGTCGACCTGCGCATCAGCCAAACGTCGAGGCTTTTCCGCTTCGTCGAAACCCGCGCATTCGGCCGCGACACCTCCGACCCGTTCCAGGCCGACGCTTACCTCCCCTGCCCGCCGTTTTTCGTCCTCGACGACGGCACGGTGATCGAACTGCGGACCGCTGACGACTACAGGACGCATTTTGGTCACGAGCCGAATGCCGGGACGTTGCGGGCGTATGAGGCACTGGAGGAGCGGGATACTTGGCCGAGTCCGGAGCCGAAGCTGGACGCGTCGCTGCTGCGCGGTCGTTTCGATGACCAACCGACGTTGAACACGTCGTTGCCGTCACTGGACTTCGACGAGCTGCCGGATGTTGACGGGGCGGCTAAGTCGCTTTCCGAACCGCCGAAGGGGGCTGCGTGAAAGAGCGACCGATTTTGTTTAACGGTGCGATGGTGCGGGCCATCCTTGAGGGGCGAAAGACGCAGACCCGCCGGGTGATGAAGCCGCAGCCGACTCAATACCGAGGCGCGGAGCATGGCTTCTACTGGGAGCACAAGACTGGCCCGATCTGTTGCGCGTCCGGTGACCGTCCAGGCCCGTATGCTCCGTGGCACGTTGAAGACCATCTTTGGGTGCGCGAGACATGGCGCGACTCATTCGGAGGTGGAGAGGTTCACTACCCCGCGGACCTCGACGAATACACGGTGCGCGAGAAGGGTCCCTGGAAGCCGTCGATCCACATGCCACGCAGCAAGTCGCGCATCTCGCTCGAGGTAGCCGACGTCCGTGTCGAGCGACTGCAGGACATCAGCGAAGAGGACGCGAGAGCCGAAGGGGCGTCTTGCTACGTCTGCGGCCAAGCCGTCAGGACTAGCAACGAAGCCGACTGCGCGTGCTTCCACGGTGAGAACGCCCGAGCGAGCTTCGATGTCCTCTGGGACTCGATCAACGGCGCGCGCCCCGGCTGCTCGTGGGACGCGAATCCCTGGGTGTGGGTCGTCGGGTTCAAGCGTGTTGAGCAGAAGGCAGAGGCTGCGGAGTGAGCCAATCCAAAGTTGCTCTCATCTGCCGCATGACGTTCGGCATCGGGATGCTCGTTGCCACGGCGCTGTTCATAGCGCTCGCCGTGTTCGACATCATGACTGTGAACTTGAACCAGGAGATGCGGCGCGTGATGTGGACGGCGTTCGTGGCGTATTCCCTGTGCAGGTTTGGGTTTGACGCACTGAAGGGGGATGCGGAGTGAGTGCTGCGCGTCGTCTTTCACCGGCCGACATCATGGAGCGGATGGGCTGCGACATGCGTAGCGCGTGCAAGGTCATCCGTGCCGCTGGCGGTTATCGGTTTATGGGGTCCTGGCGGATTCCCGAGGAGATGTTTGCCGAATGGGAAAAAGAACAACTCACCCAGGCCTCTATAAACGCGGAGCTTACTGGTGGCTCCGCACAGATCCTGTCACGGGCAGCTCAATCTCCACCCGATGCACATCGGTCAAGGCCGCGCTCGGGTTCCAGGAGGAGCGGGAACGTATCGCCCACGATCCGTCATACGCAGCCTCGAAGAAAGTCACCATCGCCGAACAAGTCGAGCGAGTCCTGAAGGCAAAGCGTGCTGCCAACAAGTCGGAAAGCACCATGAGCTACTACGAGGAAAAGCTTGGCCATATCGGCCGCGTTCTCGGTGACCACACGCCACTCGTGGCAGTCAGCGCCGATCGAATCGACGCCTACGTTACCCAGCGCCGCGAAGAGGGCGCCAGCGATCACACCGTCTGCAAGGAGCGGACGGTGTTCAACATGGTGCTGAACCATGCCAAGCGCCTCAGCCTGTGGGCCGGTGACACGGCCGCACTGTGGCCCAAGGACCTGGAGCCCAAGTACAAGCCACGAGCTCGGGCGCTCACCACGGACGAGATCGATGCCCTGACGCCCTATCTAGATGACCAGAAGGCGTCACTCCTGGCCATCTCGTGTGCCCTGGGTCTGCGTCGCAAGGAGGCACTGAACCTGCAGCCCGCCGACGTCGACATGGCCCGCGGCATGGTGGCAGTGAAGGGCACTAAGACCGAGGGGGCCAATCGCGAGGTTCCGATCCTCTCACCGTTCAAGCACCTGGTCGAGCGGGCCCTCCCGTACCTCCCAATCTTGGAGGCGCCGAACAACCTGTACCGGGACATCCGGGTCGCCTGCAAGCGGGCCGGCATCGACTACTGCACCCCGAACGACTGGCGCCGGACCTTCGCATCCATCCTTGCCGAGCAGGGCGTGGCGCTCGACGTGACCCGTCATTTCACGGGCCACACCGACACCAAGATGCTCGAGAAAGTGTACTCACGCCCCCGTGTCGCGGCCCTCCGAGACCTGGCTGAGACGGCCATCGGGAAACGTAGCAATGGTGTAGCAAACGCCAATGATTCTCAGGTCACTTCGACCGGCTACGAGTCAGCTAAGTACGCGGAATCCGACGCTGACCACCAAAAACTAACGGGTACGGAACGGTTTCCTAAACCGGAGGTCAGCAGTTCAAATCTGCTCGGGAGTGCCGGAAATCCAGACTCACTGTCGCAGGGACGTAGCAGTGGTCTAATTCAGCCAAATAGACGCGCCTTCGGAAAGGCCGGGCGCGCCGATGCCTCGGCAACGCTAGCCCTCCCGATCGGGAAGCTGGTGTCGCTGGCTGCCGCCGCGGGGGCGCTCCAATGAGCGCCGCCGAGCAACTGCCGGTCGCTCCTGAGCAACCAGCGAACGACGTCGCCGAACCTGTCCGCGTTCCGGTGCACGGCGGCCACTTCGTCCTAGTCGACGCCACCGACGCCGAGTGGGTAACCGCCTACGCATGGCGACTCGACCGGAAGGGGTACGCCAGACGGACCATCCGGATCACTCCTGGGCGGGCCGGCAAGAGGTCCGCTGTCTATCTCCACCGCCAGATCACCAACGCTGGCCATGGTCAAATCGTCGACCACGTGAATGGAGATCCGCTGGATAACCGGCGGTCGAATCTCCGGCTAACCACGGCGCTCGGCAACTCCAGGAACGTCCGCAGTTCCAAGAACCGCAAAGCGGGAAAATACAAGGGCGTTTATTACGTCAAAGCTTCCGGTAAGTGGGCCGCAGCCATTGGCGCCGGGGAAAAGAAGCCTAATGGCAAATCGCGGCTCATCTACCTTGGTTGCTTCGACACGCCAGAGGAAGCCGCCCGAGCCTACGACGCCGCCGCCATCAAGTACTTCGGCGAGCACGCCGCCACCAATTTCCTGAGCCCCGCCGACGAAGCCTGGGCGCTCCAGAGGTTGCGTGAGGCCGAAGCTGACGAGACGGCCCGTCAGAACGGCGGTGGGCTGTGAGTGCCTCCCCCACCCGCCCCACCTCCACCGAACCAGACGCGCCGCCGGCACATCCGGTCGAGTGGCACATCGCGGTCCCGATGACAGACCGCGCCTTCACGGACGCGCTCATCGCCGGTTTGGCCACCGTTGTCCACACGGACCGCGGTCCGTTCCTGGACAGTGAACTTGTCACCGTCCTAGCCCACACCGCTTGGGCTGCCTGGCAAGCGGCCCACACACAGCTCCCCGGCTGCCCGTCGTTCGGTCAGTGCCGGGTGTGGCGTGACGAGCGGAGGACGCCATGAGGGAGGCCGTCACCGTCACGGTTTGGTCCATCGCGGCCGGGCTCATCACTGGTGCGCTCTTCGCTGGCTTCGTCTCGCCGGCTGAGTGCATCGGTCGAGCCGTGGCCATGGCTGCGCTCTTCGCCGTCTACCTGGCGTTCGGAGGTGGCCAATGACCACCTTCATTTGCTCCGAGACCGGCAAGGTTCGTTACGCGTCGCGGTCCGAAGCGTCACGACTGAGGCACCGGGAAGGCCTGCGCTCCTACCACTGCAGCGCCTGTGACGGGTGGCATCTGTCATCGCGGACATTCAGCAAGCGCACGTGCCGCACGAGGTGCTTCTGATGAACCTCACCGCCTGCCCCCGCTGCACCCGTCTCTACGGCCCGGACGTCACAGCCTGCCCGGTCTGCACCAGCGACTACCCGAGTCGCGCGGCACAGGAGCGGCTCGTTTTCGACTCGCTGCGCCGTGAAGGACTGGTCGACGCGATCCTCGAAGTCGTCGCTGTCCTGAACGGCAACGGGCTTGAGAAACACGGCGTTCAGCGTTGGCGCGGTGTTGCCAATTCGGTGCACCGCGAGAAGTCGCGCGGACATGGCGAACGCGACGGCCGTGAAGCTGAGTCTGGGCGATTGCACCGGGCTCACAAGATCACGCGCGACCTGATTCTTACACAAATCGAGCTCGAGACAGAGCGACTCGGAAAGGACGTGTCCAAATGAGAACTTCATTTTCCCGATCCGGGAAGCTCATCTACCAAACCCCCAGTCGCGACGGTCTCGCGTACCTGGTCCTGCTCGCCGCTGTCGGCGTCGTTGCGTTGCTGTTCTTCGCCAACCGCGCAGATGCAGCCGAGCCCAGCCGGACGTTGACGGTCCTGCAGTCGTTTGCGCCGCACCACACGGACCAGGACGAGACGGCGGAAGCGCGGGCGGAACGGCTCGCTGAGATTGCTGCAGCCATCGATGCGGCTGTTTCCGAGACGAACTATCCGGGCAGCAAGCGCGAACTGCGGGCGCTACTTCTCGCGGTGGGAAAGCACGAGTCGCATTTCTCCCGTGACGTCTGCTCCGGCAAGCGGCTGGGAGACAAAGGCCGTGCGTTTGGCTGCTGGCAGTCGCACGACAAGGATCGGTCCGGTGGCGTTGCTGCAGACGCGAAACGGGCCGCTTTGGCACTTGCTCGTGCGGCTCGGCACTGTGGCGGAACAGCTACAGAGCGTGTCCGTGGCGCACTGAGCCTCTACGCACGCGGCAACAGCTGCTCTTGGTCTGGCGCTGGTGAACGCGTCGATACGGTGCGCGCCGTTGCGCGGCAGTTGGGAGGGGCGCTGTGAACTCCACCAAGCAAGCAGGCCCCTGGGCGTTTAGTGCCCACGGGTGGCGTCGCATTTCACAAGATGGGTTTCCGATAGCGATCGTCGAACCAGACACGCGCAACGAGAACCTATGGCTCTGGTCTGCCGGGTCCACGACTGACCGGAAAGCCTATCGCAATGAGCGTGTCGCAATGCAGAAGGCGGATGCCCATCTGCAGAGTGTTGGTTACGCACTTGCTGCCAGTGTGATCGAGGTGCGTCATGGGTGACCTGATCCACCTCGCCGCCTGCCGCGCCCGTCGCAATCGCGCTGCCCATCTCGCACAACAACAGAACGGCACCATCACCGTCAGCTTGAGCGGTATCGGCAGCTGGCTACTTCTCGCCGGACACGACTGGTCGCGATTCATTCAACCGCGTTCTGCATTGGCACTCGCTGAAGCAATCCAGCTGTCGCGAACCATCCACGGAACGCGCCATCTCGCAGCTGGCATGGCCATCACCGGCACCGGCAAAGGTGTGCGGATCGAGGCGTTTGGCCGGGAGATTCTGCTGCGAAACCGGCAGTGCATGGACCTGATCGAAGCGCTCGGAAAAGCGGCGCGTGAGTGTGAAGTGAAAACTGGAGGTGTCAGGTGAATACGATTCTTCTGAATTGGATTGTTCCGCATGTACTTTTTGCGCTCGTCGTTGTGTTCCCGCGCGCGCAACTGGTGCGCGTTCGTGAGCGATTCATCGAAGTGGAGACATTCAACCCGTGGCGCTGGTTGTTGCTCCAAAACGCTCGTCAACTCTGGGTAGTTCAGCGCCTTTCGACTGGCTATCCAATGTGCCTCGACGCCGCGAATACCAAGACGAACAAGACGGTCGGTATCTACGAATGGCGCGGTGTGCGACGGGCGGTCATGAGCATCCGCGAAGTGCGACACATCTGGGAAGAGGCCGCGAAATGACCACAACCATCCTCATCCACGGCGTCGAAACCACGCCGGCAGAGTTCTGGGCGTCGCTTCCCGAGGCGGATGCGATTGCGCTCGTGAAGGCGGCTCCGAGAGTTGCTAATCCGTGGCACCGAACCAACACTGGCGCCTGGGTCCGAGGCTACAACGATGTAAACGACATGCCTTACGACAGCGCTGCGGTGATTTGCCCAGCGCCGCCAGGTCAGTGGCACTGGTACAGCCCGACCGGGATGTTGACATTTGGCTCGCCTGAAGAGGCCAAAGCTGCCGCCGACGCACACCTGAGAGCTAACGGGTGGCTCTTGGAAAGCGAGGCTGCGGAATGACCCCCCACCAACAAACCCGCCTCGCCAACCTCACCTCCCGCGGCAACCTCGCATTCACGCGCGAAGAGAACCTGCGCAAACTCGCGTGCGAATGCCTGGAGCTGGCGCTGTGTATCGAGCATCACTTCGAAGGCAAGCGCGACCTGTTCGATGTGGCGCTTGAAGGGGCGGATGTGGCGGTGATGCTGCATCGGGAGCATCCATCCGGCGCGTTCGTTGCTTGGCACATGGAGCCGGATAAGAACCTGCGAAAGGTTGGGCGCATTGCAGCATTTTGCGCCTGGGTCATTGGCGAACATCTAGATAGCGAGTCGTGCGAGAAGGATTTATCTGGTTGTCTCGCGCGTTTAAGGAACGCGGTCGTCTATCTCAGCTCTCACGCCGGCGAAAAAGACTGGGTCCATGCGCTCGACGTGAAGCTGGACAAGGCCGAGCGGTACATATCCGAGCGGGAGAGCGCGGCGACTTCGGTGAGTTTGCGGGAGGTGGTCAATGGGTGAACTCATCTACCAGGACGCGCTCGTTGAAGTCTGGCACGGAGATTCGCTCGACCCGGCCACGGTTGAAGCTGTGATGCAGGGACGGAAAGCGGACTTGCTGCATGTGGATGCACCGTACTCCGCGAAGACACATGAGGGGCACCGCGAGGGCAAGCTGACAGCGGACCGCGCCGGAAGCTTCGGTGAGGAAGGTGATTCGGCGATCCACCGGTACGCCAGAAGAAAGGGCGCCGAACGCTCGGATATCGAATACGCAGCATGGTCCCCGGAAGACGTCCGACACTTCTGCGCCTTCTGGCTGCCGACTGTCGAAGGTTGGGTGACGACCATCACGGACCATGTGTTGGCGCCCGCGTGGGCCGCGGAGTTCAGTGAAAGTTCGGCAGACCTCTACACATTCCAGCCATTGCCTTGGGTCGAAGTCGGCTCGCGCGTCCGCATTCAAGGCGACGGCCCAAGCGCATGGGCATGCCAACTTGTGGTCGCTCGCCCGAGACGCGAGCCGTGGAGCCGGTGGGGCACGCTAGGCGGGGCCTACGTTGGCCCCGGTGAGAACGCTCAGAACAGGCCGGCCCGCATCACTGGTGGCAAGTCGATCGCGCTGACCCGGTGCCTCATCAGCGACTACTCCAAGCGCGGCCAACTGGTGCTCGATCCGTGCCTCGGCGGCGGAACCACTGCCATCGCCGCGAAGATGACCGGCAGACGCTGCATCGGCATCGAAAAGGACCGCGGCAGAGCTGAACTGTGCGCACGGCTTCTGCGGGGAGCCAAAGAGCAGCGTGACTTGTTCGACGTGGCGGTTGGCACATGAGTGGAGCCGCCGTCGACCTCACCGGCGCAGTCATTGGCCAAGTCGAAGTTTTGCGCCCTGAACGCGCAACGTGCCGAGGTGGCAAAGACGGTCGTCGATGGCTCTGCCGATGCTCTTGCGGGAACGAGTACGTGAAACGCGGCTCGCATCTTCTCGAGAGCATGCGCGCCGGGAACGACCTGTGCTGCCGAACATGCCGAGGCGCAAAACTGCGCGGTGTCACGACTGAAGGACGGTTCTGTGTCGCGTGCTTCGGAATGCCATGGCGACGTCCAGTGAAGAAGCCATGCGCATGTGGTGAGTCGCATGCGCCAGAGCCGGAAGTGACGCTTTACGACCTGCAACCGAGCGCGTCGTTAACTTCCGGTGGGCTCGTTTTTCCAGACACAGACTGCCTGTAATGTGTTAGTCATTTAGTTGCGCTTTTAGGGAGAACTATGTCCGAAACTGACATCTCTAGAGCCATCAAGAAAGCGCTCGTTTCTCTTGGTCACATGGTCATCCGTGTGCACTCCGGCGCTGTCCAAAAGGGTCCGCATTGGATCCGGATGGCCGACGAAGGGACGCCTGACCTTTGCGTACTCACTACCGGGGCCCGCGTGGTGTTCTGCGAGACAAAAACGCCGGTCGGGAAGCTGAGCGAGGCGCAGAAGCGATGGCATGCGGCGGCCCTGGAACGTGGGCATCGCGTGGCGGTGGTGCGGTCTGTGGCTGAGGCTTTGAAGGCGGTGACCGGATGACTTTCCGGGAATTTGTGGACCTCGGGTCAACGCTGGTGCAGGCCGGTTGGCTCCGGCCTGCCTCGCTCACACCTGCCGAGCCGAAGCCGCGTCTCCACTGGAAGGCGCACGCTCTGTCTATCGCAGAAGCGACCGCGATCGAACACGGTGTGACCCTGGACGAGCTCAAGCGCGCCACCAGGCGGCCTCACATCGCCGTTGTGGCACGGCACGAAGCGTGGCTGCGGATTTACGAGGCAATGCAGCTCAGCGACGCGAGCATCGGGTTGGTTTTTATGGTGCCAGAGTCGACGATCTTGAGCGGTCGTCATGCTGCGAAGCGCAGGAGAGCAAAGGCGGCAGGGAGATGAGCGACGTGACTTTCACTAAGCTGTTTTCCTCCATCACGGACTCGACCATCTGGGACGAGTCGCCGGAGGTCTGCAAGGTCTGGGTGACCATGCTTGCTATGGCGGACCGTGACGGCCACATCGGCGCCAGTGTGCCTGGGCTCGCGAATCGAGCCCGCGTTTCGGTCGATGTCGTCCTGAAGGCGCTCGAGAAGTTCATGGCTCCGGACCCCTACAGCCGGACCAAGGACCACGAGGGCAGACGAATCGAGGAATCCGAGAGAGGTTGGCGGCTGCTCAATCACGCTCGCTTTAGAGAGAAGCTGACGGAGGAGAAGGACCGTGAACGCAAACGGACCTGGGCACGCAATCGCCGTGCCAAAACTGAGCAAGATGCAGAAGAAAATGAAGAGGCGGATCGTGGCGATGACTGTCGTGTAGACGGTGATGTAGACGATGTAGACGTCTACTCGTCTACAGTAGACGGTGTAGACGTCGACGTAGACGAGCAACCGCTACGTAGACGTCTACCCTCTGTATCTGCTTCTGCTTCTGCTTCTGGAGATCTAAAAAAAGAGGAAGCGCTCATCCCGTGCCCTCCCGACCTGGAGCTCAACGAGGCGCAAGCGGCGAACCTCGAGATGACCGCTGGTTGCCCGAGATGGGCCCAGAAGCAGATCGCAGCCAAGTTCCGCGGCCGATATCTGGCCGACGAAAGCGACCGGCGAACCCTGGTGGTCTGGCGCAAGGGCCTGAACACGGCGACGGCTTCGATTTGGAGCGACACAAAGCAGCGCCCGCAGCCACCTGAGCCGGAGCAAGCGGCACCTGGGGCCAACCAGGCCGCAAAAGCCGCAGCGGAAGCCCGCAAACAAGTCAACCTGGACCGAATTGCGCGCCAGCTCGACGCCGGCACCAAGGGGGCCGCATGACCGCTCCCGTTGCTGACCTGGACCTTGAGGCAGCTGTGCTCTCAGCCGCCATGCTCGATTGCGGCGCCCTGGACGTCACCAGGCGCGTTTTCGGAGACCGGGACGCGGTGTTCTTCGCCGACTCGAACCGACGCGTCTGGGAGGCGATCGTCAGCCTCGACGACGACAGTGCCCCGGTGGACCTACCAGCCATCGCCAGGCGCCTACGGGAGACCGGGCGACTGGACCAAGTTGGCGGCACACCTTACCTGGCCCAGCTCCTGGAGACACCGGCCGTTGCCGAGGTGGAACACCATGCACGGAAACTGGTCGAGCTCGCCACGATGCGCCGCCTGGTTGACGCGTGCCGGGTTGCCGTCGCCGAGGGCACACGCGGCGCTGTCGACTCGGGCAAGTGGTCGCGCCAGAAGGCGGATGAGATCCAGGACTTGGTTGGCGTCGACACCGCCACCATCCAAGAGCGCGACATCCGGGACCTACTGAAAGTCGTGGTGGATGAGATGTCCGCCAGGCGTCGCGGTGATCCAGTCGTTGGCGCCATACCCACCGGTTGGTCACGCCTCAACAGCAAGCTGGGCGGCTGGTTGTCGAAGAACATGTACGTGGTCGCTGGCCGGCCAGGCATGGGCAAAACGTCATTCGCTTTGCAGGCCGTCATCGATGTGGCTGAGCGTGGCGACATCGGGCTGTTCCTGGGCCTGGAGATGCCCGATATCCAGACCGGTCAGCGTGCGCTTTCGATCCGCAGCGGCGTTCCGGTGACGAACATCATTTCCGGCGTGATGAACCATGACCAGTACGACCGGACGCTACGTGCCGCCGCAAGTCTGGCGAAGCTACCGTTGTTCCTGAGTGATAATTGCCCGCAGTCGGTTTCCTCGTTGCGCGCCACGGTGCGGCGTCAGGTGCGGCGGCTTAGGAGCATCCATGGCGAAGGGACGAAGATTGGGATCATTGCCGTCGACTACCTGCAGCTCATCAGCGTTACGTACAAGCAGGGCCGGTCGCGCGAGAACGAGGTGTCAGAGGTTTCTAAGGCGCTCAAGAACATGGCGCACGAGTTCCAATGCCCGGTGATGGCACTGTCGCAGCTCTCGAGAAAGTGCGAGGAGCGGCCGAATAAGCGCCCCATGCTGTCAGACCTGCGCGAGTCCGGGAGCATCGAGCAGGATGCTTACGGAATCCTCTTTCTGTATCGCGACGAGTACTACAACCGCGAAAACTCACCCGACCCTGGCGTCTGTGAGGTGGATGTCGCCAAGCACAGGAACGGGCCAACTGGCGTCATCAAGCTCGACTTCAACGCGGAGCTGACGCGGTTCGATGAACCGCCGGATCACTACGACATGCCACCGCTCGATGACGGGAACTTCCACTGATGGTGATGCGGCGCGCAAAACCGGAGCAGCCACCGGATCCGGAGATTGCCTACCGTCTCGCCGAACGCATCGCCATCCTCGCCAACTCGCACATCCCCAACCCCGAGGCGGTGGCACGGCAGCAGATCGCAGAGGCGGACAAGCGAGAACGGGAGCGGGGGACGAATGTGGAAATGCCATGGGTGAACAGGACAGGGGCAGTATGATCAAAATGGCCGCAACTGCATTTCGTGAATTGCTAGAGATGTTCAAGCGCTTGTCTCCGCGTGGACAAGCCGAACTGCGCTGGGGCAAACACCGAAAGCGCCGTGTCCAGAACCGGCGCATCAAACGGGTCATGCGTGAGGCGCGGACCCAGTATGTTCGCCGTCGCGGTGTGCATGACCGGTGCGTGATTGACGCGATCTTGAGGGACCTTCCGAGCAGCAAGGAGCCAAAATGACCACCGCAAAACTCTACCCACCGCAGGACCCGATCAAACTTGGCGCGCACTACACGCGGCACATCGCGGCCATGACCACGGAAGAGTTGCACAGCAAAGCGGACATCGCGGAGCAGTTGGCTTGGCGCGACCTGGAGATTGAGCATCTTCGGCTCGCGGTGAACTGGGAGAATGACTGCTCTGAGCAGTATCGGATGAGCCTGGAGCAGGTGACGTGTCAGTGGCGGACGGCGCAGGCCGCAGCATTGACCCGTCTACTCCAGATGATGTCGCCTGGCGTTGGTATCCACTTCAGGCGTCGTGGCGGTCGATGGTGGAACCCGGCGCAATACCATCGTGGCCGCCGTCTACTCCAGCATTGGATCGCGAAGTTCAAGCGCGAAGCTGCGGAGGTTCTGTGAGCAACGCCAAACGACGACACCGCAGACGACGGCGGTTCCTGTGCCTTAAGTACCGGTCATGGGTGGAGCGATGCTGTGCGTTCCTGAACCGTGATCTACCGGCGAGCTTTCACATCGACCGCGACGATTGGGAAAGTGTGCCGACTGAGAAGCGAGCCGAGACGCTCTTCCTGTTCCTATCGCGCGGGCAGGACGTCGCGCAGGAGACTTTCTGATGGCAAAACTCAGAATCGAGTTTCCGGATAAATGTCCGCGCCAACAAGTGTCGAACTGGTACCTGCAGTATCGGGTCACGAACTGCACCGACAGTAAACCTCACCGGAGTCGCCGCGTGAACCGCCGTCGGTTGATGCGCGATTTGCGTCGACACCTGACAGCCATGCGTCGCAAGCGGGACCGGTTGCAGGCGTGGCGACTTGGACCCAATGACCCGCTTCGCTGGTTGGTGCGGAACGAGCTAACGCCGGCAATGGTTGCGCTGATTACCAAGTACACGGCTCGACTCAGGCCAGGGTGGGCAGATTTCAGTATCGGCCAATTCGTGATCGAACAACAGGCGCCAGCGGGCGGATGGGAGCCGGTGAAGTTCGCCGTCACCGGAGTTCCCTGTGAGTACCGGGCGCCAAAGGACATGACCAGGGAGACTTTCTGATGGCCAGGCCTGGTTCGCAGCTGAAGCGCCTGTGGCGCCGACATCGACTCGACGGTGAGTCACTCAAGAACTTTGCGCAGGACACGATGCTTTGCGGCAACAAGATCTCAAGAGGATGGCTCACACGGAAACGGTGCCGACTGTGGAGACCTGAAGAGGTAGCGGGGGCCTTCTGACCTCCACAAAAACACCAAACCCCCACCGCTTCGAACAGTGAGGGTCTGGCCAACCGAGCTTTCCCGGTCCGGGTTCTGGAATGGGAGAGTGCCATGAGTGAGAGTGGACAAACAAGCGGAAAACACGCAATCAAGACGGCGCAGGTACGAGCGGGCGGGTTGATACCGCCGGCAGACGAAGCGGCGCTGTCATGGTTCTTCGGGAAGGGCACGACCGTGTTCGAGCGGTCAACCTTCGGCGCGATGATCGAGCAGCTCGACCGAGAGGCGCACACGTCGCGGTCCTGTTTCGCATGCAAAGGCACTGGTATCGCCGGGTCCGATGGCGGCGAGCAATGGACCGAGGAACTCGACGAAGGCCGCAAAAAGATCGTCTGGGGCAACGGCAACTGGTGCCACAAGTGTCGCGGCATCGGCTGCGTCCCAGTCCGCAAAGGCGCATCCAGTGAAGCTGTGTCTGTCAACGTAGACGACTCCGCTGGTCACTCCGGCGGCTACCTGCCAAACGACGAAGCTTTGACCCGGTTCGCGGTCATGTCGCGCCGAGTGAGCCTGATGCCTAGGACGGCCGCGATCATCTTCGCTGCCTACTTCGGTGACGCCGGGGCACGCTGGGCACCGACCGGGAATGGGCGGCTTTTCGCGCTCTACCCGCTCACCGAGGCTGGGCAAAAGCTACTCAAATCGGTGCAGTCCGAGGGTGACCTGGACTTGCCGCCCCATGAGCGGCTCGGGGTGCTTGTTGAACTGGACCGGCTCCAACCCAAGGGCAACCGCCGGGCTCTTCTGAACGCGGCAGCAAGCCAAGCACTGGAGTTGCTAGAGGCGGCTTCGATGTCGTGGGCGCAGGCACAGGTGGGCCAATGAACGAACTGGGCAAGGGCTACATCGAAGTGTCACGCATCGCCGAAAAGCTCGGCTGGCCGACGCATCGCGCCCGTCGGTGGCTCAAGAGACAGGATGCCGTGGTGAAGGTCGGCAGCCGCTACTACACAACCCGCGGCAAGCTTCGTGCGGTGTTCCCAGACGTATTCGAAGAACTGTTCATTGGTGAGTTTTGAGCGACACGGACAAACACGGAGCGACACAGAGCGACAGTAAGCGCCCATATATGGGTGAGGCGCGCGATACAGACCAGTTCTGTCACCAGCGCCTTCCTAAAGATGGTCCCGGCGGTTCAAGGACCACGACGCTCCCTGACTGGGCTGCGACACCGCCCTCGACTCTCCGACGGCTCCCGCCTCACCTCCTCCCCACCCGGGCGGTGATGCCGTCGTTTACTCTCCCGTGTGTTGCCCGCGGGTTCTGAAAGATTGCCGGTGTACTGCCTGGAAACGCGGTCCTGGTTTCAGCCAGGTAGCGTCCAAGGTGGTCATCGGAAGGCATCTCACCACCCGATGCCCCATGCCCACGGTCATCATCTTGGCCCCGTACGAGCCCGACTCGATGGTTGAGCCGATGTGGGCGTTTGACGAGATCCACAGCTTGGACCGGCCGCCGAGTGTAGCCACGGATTGGCTGGCTGCTGGGTGGGTGTGGTTCGTGGCGATGGTGGGTTGTGGGATTGAGGCTGAGTTCGCCTCTCCTGAAAGTTAACTGACGCTCCACTTCGGAGCGCTCCCGAATACGTGTCGCCGACGGTTAAAGGGCGGAATGGGAGCTGAGTGGATATGCCTGCTGGCGTCGATACGTCGCCGGAAGTGGTTGCGAAGTTTCGTGCCCACTACCTCTACAGTGGCAATGCGGCTGAGTCTGCGCGCGCTGTAGGAATACCGGAAAGCACCGGCCGAGACGTTGCTAGGCGGTTGGTTGACGACCCCGAGTTCGTCTCTGCCCGTCGCGACTTGCGCGCGACAGCTCTTGAGGAGCTCGTTGCAATGCGTATGCGCGTCGCCACAACCGCCCTTGACCGTTTCGAAAACGGACCCGAGGACGTGAGTAGCAAAGGCGACAACGTGACGATCATCGACAAGCGTCCCGACTACGGGAAGCTTGTGATTGATGCCGAGAAGAACGCGCACGCGTTGGCCAAGGCTGAGCGTGATGCAACAACCGGCGAGAACGCACCACAGGCCCCAGCCGAGGTGACGATCAACATTCACGGCCCCGCATCAATTGCTGATGGCGGTTCGTGAGGCGCGCAAGATTGAGCTGAGTTTTCGGCTCAACAGGCCGCAGTTTGATGCCTTCAAGGTCGTTCAGCCTGGCAACACGATCTTTACCGCATGGGGACGCGGTGTAGGCAAAAGCTGGTTCCATCGGTTTCTCTGGTGGAATGCCGTTGCGAAGTACGATGGCAAGCTCAGAACCGACGCTCTGAAGCCATTCCGCGGCGTGCGCATCATCGCGCTCATGCCGACCTTGAAGCAGTTCAAGGACGTGCACGCGGAAGGCATCCTGAACGAGGTGGTCAGCGCTGACGGCGACTGGCACTTTCTCGGCGGCAAGTACAACGCTCAGACCGGCTCGATACGGTTTCCCGGCGGAAGCTGGGTCAAGCCGATGCCGGCGAGTGCGTACAACTCACGCACGGCCCGCGGTCTTCGTGGCGATTACGTCGACTGTGACGAGTGCGACGACATCGACCAGGAAGTTCACGACGCCGTAGCTGTTCCGTGGCTGTCTGAGCCGTGGTCGCTTGGTATCGAAGTAAGCGGCGGCACCCCGACCCGTGGTCATCACGGACTCTGGTACCGGACGCTGAAGCAGGGCCGGCAAGCGGAGCGGCTACGCAACGGTGAGTCTCCGGATGTCGTCGGGGTTGAGTCTGAAGACGTCGAGGCAATCCGTAGCGTCTACTCGTTCCATGCCACCTACAAGGACGCTCCCGAAACGGTGAGCACCAAGGCGGTCGCCAAAGCTCGAGCGACCACCCCAGAACCGACATTCAAGCGCGAGTGGGAGGCGGACCCGGACGCAGGCGAAGGTCTCGTCTACCCGTTCGACGAACCATTCCACGTCAAGGCGCCGCCTGACCTCCGACACTTCCGCGAGTTCATCGTCGGAGCGGACCACGGCGACGTTGACCCCGGTGTCTTCCTGCTGATTGGCATCCAAGGCCACGGCAACGACGCGAGCGCCTGGATTCTCCAAGAGTTCTACGAGCCCGGCTGTCGAAACAGCGAATGGGACAGGCGCGCTACGGCCTGGAAGTTCGCCACGTTCTACCCGGACCCATCACGTCAGGACCGCATCCGCGACTGGCGAGCTCTGGGTGTTCCGGTTCGCGATCTGCCTGCCGAAGTGAAGCCAATCCGAGCCGGCATCTCACGCGTTGCTGAGATGCTCTTTCGTAGGAAGAGCGAACACGGGCCCGATTGGTGCCGTCTCTACGTGGCGCCAGGGTGCCGGAACACGATTCGCGAGTTCGGTCTATACCGCCGCAAGAAGCACCCTGACGGCACGTTCTCCGAAGAGCCGGAAGACAAGAACAACCACGCGATGGACGCCGTTCGATACGCAATCGCCGGCTACTTCGGCCCAGCAACGGGCGCGCGCCACGTCACTTCCGGTCGATGACCACCCCTGCACTTCAAGGCCAAGCCGAAGCCGATCGCATCGCGCTGGCCAACATGAGCCCGCGTTACCGGCGCCTCGATGCGTTGGAGCGTTGGGTCACCGGTACGCAGTACAAGGGCCGGCCGAATTGGTGGGACGACAACGTTCCGCTTTGGGAGCGCGAGCCGTGCATCGTCTACCCGGTCGTCGATATCGCGATCCAGTCCAACACGGACCTGTGCCTCGGTGAAGGACGCTTCCCGCGCTTCGGCATCACGCACACCGGCAAGGACACGGCCGAGTCGAGTGGCGACGAGACGAGCCCGGTCGAGACGTTCCTTGGCCAGTATCACCGCCTGAGCCGCTTTGGGACCGCGTGTCGCGAGGCGTTTTCGTCGGCACAGGGCTGCGGAACGACCGTGGCTCTTCAGGGCGCCCGCAAAGGTGTCCCGTTCGTTGACCTGCTTCCAGCCAAGTGGTGCACGGTCGAGCTGAACGACGAGGGCCAACCGGCCAAGCTCACGATCGAATACCCGTACATCGACGAGCAGAAGGACCGCTCGGGCCAGTGGGTCGCGAAGGCCATGCTGTTCCGCCGAGTCATCGACGAACAGCGGGACGTTTTCTACAAGCCGGCCGAAGCCACGGAGCACGGCGGGAAAGTCGACTGGCAAGAGGATCCGGCAAAGACGGTCACTCATGGCCTCGGGTTCTGCCCGGTCGTCTGGTACCCGTTCATGCGCGGGTGTCAGCCGGTCAACGTCATCGACGGCAAAGCCATTCACCAGTGGGTGACGGACGAGATCCAAGCGCACGACATCGCGCGGTCTCAGTGGCACCGGGGCGCGCTGATGAGCGAGCCGCAGGTGTTCGAGACGGGTGTCACGCCTGGCTTCAATCCGACCGCTGAGGGGCGAGCTGCATTCGTCCCCACGACGGAGCATGGCGGTCCGGTTACGCCGGACAACCCCATCACGGGGCACTTCGCTGAGTCAGCGCCGCAGACCAAGGCACGCAAACGCGGCCCTGGCTACGTCTGGCAATACCCGGATGGCGCCAAGGTCGACGCGCTGTTCTACCCGGGCGACGCGCTCAAGGCGCAGCAGGACAACTGCTCAGACCTGCGCGTCAAGTTGCAAGAGGCGCTCTGCGTCGTCTTCCTTGACCCGGAAAACATCAAGTTCGCGGCCACGACGAGCGGCAAGGCTCTCGAAGCCATCAAGCAGAAGCAGCTCGACCGGTGCGCCCAGTACCGCGAGGACTTCCGCGACGGGTTCCTGATCCCGTGCGTAAAGATGCAGCTCCGGCTGATGCGCCAGCTTGGCGCCTCGCTGAAGGTGCCTGGCCTCAAGGAAGCGCTGTCGGCGCTGGGCAAAGGCGAAGAAGCTGACCCGGACATCGAAGTCCGCTACGGCGACTTCTACACGCCAGACCCGACCGAGCAGAAGGCGCTGATCGAACTGATCGCCCTGTCTGCCAAAGAGGGCCTGCTCGACCGCGAAAGCGCCATCGAGAAGGCCGCTCCAATCCTCGGTGTGCAGAACATCGAGGAGCTGAAGAAGCGACTCGAGAAGCAGCGCGCCGAAGACGAAGAGCGAGAAATCGCCGAGCTGAAGCGCTGGTCGGAGACAGGTGGGAATCCAAGCGCAGTTCCTGGAAGTCCTGCGAAACCACCGAAGGGTGGCGATAGCGGGCGGCCCAAAGATGGGAAAGTCAACGCTGTCGCAGCTGGTCAGTGACCGGCTGATGCTGCCGGCTGCCAGCCACGAGTTTCTCCCGGATGGGATAACGCACCGCCCGTGGCCGGAAGTCCCCTACAAGATCATCATTGACACGACTGGCTGCGCGGCATTCGTGGTCGAGGGCGTCCATGTTGCCAGAGCTCTGCGCAAAGGTCTGGAGGTCGACGCGGTTGTCTACCTGACGCGGCCCAAGGTCAAAGAGCGCAAGCCAGGACAGGTCGCAATGGCCAAGGGCGTGCGGACTGTGTTCGACGAGTGGCACGCAGCGAATCGGCATGTGCCGGTGTTTTTCGAAGGTGCGAAGTGATGAAGGGCTGCTTGGTCTGTTACCGCGAAGTTGAGAGCGACGCGGCAACGTGTCCCGGGTGCGGCGAATCGTCGTTCACTGCGCCATTCCAGTTTCCTGGTGAAACTGTGCGCATTGAGCGACCAGCGCTTGCTGATCAAGCTGAAGCGGCACAGCCCCGCAAGAAAGGCCGTCGCTGATGGCTCGCTACTACTCGCAGACCATCACCGGCAACGCGCCTAGCACAGCGACCACGGCTGTCGTTGGCTCCGTGCTCGCTGGCCTAGAAGCCGTCGAAGAGCTGGACATCACAGCCACGTTCGGCGGCAACACCGGCGGCGCGCTCGATGTTTACCTCCAGCGCTACGACGACGGGCTCGACGCTTGGGTGGACTGGCTGCACTTTCCGCAGAAGTCCGCAGCGGCCGCGTCGAACACGCAGGTCGTCAGCGCCTCGCAGCACATCAACGACATCTTCGTTGTTGGCACCGGGACTTCCGTCGCGCTTGCGGCTGACACGTTCACCGGTGGCCATCCGGGGCGCGTTCTGCGCTGCTTGGCTGTCTCCGGGTCGAGCACTTCGTCCGGCGCCGCCATCACGATTTCGGTCCGCGGGAAGTCGGCGCGGTGAAGTGCCCGGCCTGCTCGCATGACGTGGAGCCGCTGGTCGAGTTCACGACGGGCGGACTGCACCAGAAGTGCCCGCGGGTCGAGTGCAACGTGTCACTGGGCGGCGTCCAGGTCACAGCATCGAGCGAAGCGCCGATCGCCATCGCAGCGCCACGTGGGCTAACTGCGCCATACAAGCGCACCAGGCCAGCACCGGCTCAGTCTTTCGATGTCGTGAAAGCCGCTAAGGCCCGCCTGCGCGAGGTTGAGCGACAGCTGCGTGACATGCGCAAGCTTGAGACCGAGCGCGAACAACTGAAACGACTCCTGACGGCTGCAGAGCGCCCTCTCGCTGAGGTGAAGCGCCTGCGGTCGAGCTCCTAACCACTCATCTCGGGCGCCGTCGGTGCCCATGAAAGCGAATATCGAATGTCAGTCATCGACGGAACCATCAAGGGAATCACTCTCGTCAACTCGTCTGCGGGCGTGAACATGAAGGGCGCGGAAAAGACCTACTTGGTCACCGCGGACTTCGCTGCGTACACCGGCGCGTCCGATAGCGGGCGCCTCGACGAGATCGCTACCGCCATCCAGGACCAGGTGCGCAACGGCAAGACTGTGACCCTGCGTGCGGCGCACGGCTGCGGCCCCGGCGTCGACAATGCGGGCGGCGCTGTTTACTTCGGAGCCATGACGGTTTCGTCCGGCGACCTCACGTTCAACCTGACCGCCGTGGATCGCTCCACCGAAGTGACGAGCTTCACGACCGCTGTTGGCGTGTCGGCGCTCGTGACGTGCACCGAGTCCTGAGTCTTCCTTCGTTCTTGAATAGCGCGCGGCCCCGGCACTGACCGAGCACGCCGCGCGCACTCATTCCTCACCACGGGTCGCCGCCGGTTAACGGGCGAATCGAGGAGCAAAGCATGTCGGACGAACAGGCGCCGAGTGGCGCAGCTGTGCCTAAAGCACAGAAACCAGCCGCGGAACCACAGCAACAGGCCGCGGACAAGACCCCAGAAACCGAGCCAGTGTGGCTCAAGGGTCGCTTGGAGCAGGCGCGCACGGCTGCGCAAAAGGACCTGCTCAAGTCGCTCGGCATCGAAAAGGCCGACGACATCAAGACGGCGCTTACCAAGCTGAAGACGCTTGAAGACGAGAAGCTCAGTGCCGAGGAGCGCACCACCAAGCGCCTGGCCGAGCTCGAGCCCAAGGCCACTCGCGCTGAGCAACTGGAAGCCACGGTCAAGGCGTACGCAGACCGCGAACTGTCCGGTCTGAGCGAACTGCAGCGCGCCGCAGTGGCGAGTCTCGCTGGCGAAGACCCAGCGAAGGTCCTCAAGGCCATCGAGTCGCTCAAGCCGACGTGGGTAGCCACGGAAGCGCCGAAGGCGACCGAGGCGCCCAAAGCCGCCCCTGCATCAACGTCGTCGTCCGCAGCGCAACCAGCGCCAGCCGGGGCGACCTCACAACTCGATCACAAAGCTGAGTTCACTCGGCTGCGCAGAGAAAACCCATTCGAGGCAGCTCGCTACTACGCGGAGCACTCGAAACACATCGCCTGAATTCACATCGCGCCAAGCGTTCTCCGGCGTGATTTCCCCAAAAACAGAGGCCATTTCCTAAATGTCCGACATCAATCAAGTCTCCGTGCCGGAGAACTTCTACGACATCACGTCTCCGCAACTGCTGGCCCAGCCCGAGCCGCAGTATCTCTATGCCACCATGTTCCTCTCGGCGATGGGCCTGTCCCTGAACCCCGAGGCGGCTCTTGGCGTGCAAGGCCGAGCCATCAGCGGCTCCGGTGCGCAGTACTCCAGCGCTGAGCGCGACCGTCTCATCATGGCGAACCCGCTCATGTCGGGTGTCGTGGCTGCGAAGGTGGACTTCGATGGTCTGCCGGGCATGACCGTGCGCGTGAACCGCCCGCAGTTCGCGGACACGACCTACACGGTTGCGTCGCGCGAAGTGGGTCTCAACACCTCGATTTCGACCACGACCATCAACGCCGGGTCGGAGCAGGTTTCGCTCACTCTGCAGCGCTTCGCTGGCCCCTACGACCAGACGAACAGCCGCGTTGCCCCGTATGGCATCGACAAGTTCGCGGCGGCTCGTGGCGTGCACAGCCTCTCGAGTCTCGTTGGCACGCACCTGAAGCGCGACTTCCACAAGTTCATCGACAGCGTGCAGGTCACGCTCCTGGACCTGGCTTCGACCACGGTTCGCCCCGCCGGCATGAGTGCCGACAACGACGCGACCGTGGCCGGCCAGTTCCCGATGGACTACGACACGATCAACCGTGCCGAGCTCGCCGCGGACGAGGCGAACTTGCCGGTGTTCCCGGATGGCTACCGTCTACTCGTGCTCACGCCGAAGCAGTGCGCGCAACTCAAGCTGGACTCGGACTATGTGGAGCTCTCCAAGGAGTTCCCGCAGTACAACGGCCTGTTCCCGCAGTACGTCGCCAGCGTGAACCGGATGCACATCTTCCGGTCCACCACGCTCAACCAGGCGAACAACAGCTCGACCGTGCCGGTGCACAAGGGTCACCTCATTGCCCCCGGTGCTCTGCTCGGTGGCATGGGCGCTCCTCCACGCGTCGCCCCGTCGACTGACGACAACTACGGCGAGGTCGCGAAGGTCATCTGGGTCTCGTACCTGGCGTTCGGACTGGCCGACAACCGTTTCACCATCAGCGTGCGCAGCGCCTAAGGAGGCACCATGCGGATCGCATCTCGCAAGTACACGGTTACGACGGCAACGTCGGGCAACCTCGACACTGTTGTTGTTGGTAGCGGCGCTGCCGGTGCCACGCTTCAGGCGCAGAACATCACGCCCGGAACCCTCTCGGCGGTCTACCTGGTCGACGCAGAGACCAGCACGGTCACCCTTGCCGCACAGTGGCAGGGCAGCGATGACAACTCGACCTGGATCGACATCGCTGGCACGCCGAACAACGCGGCCAACGTGGTCCTGGCGACCGGCACCGGTGGCGCCGACGCGTCTGTCACCAAGGCTGTGCCGGCTCCCACCGGTGCGTACGGCTTCCGGTACATCCGGGCCCGCGTGATTGTTGGCGGGACGACTGCTGCGGCGGTCGACACGTACGCCATCTCATACCGCTACCTCGCTCAGTAACGGCATGGCACTTCTGACCTCGGAGATCGCGCGAATCAAGGCGGAACTCGGCTACAACGTCCTGTCCAACGGGGCGTCGCCGTGGGTCGACATCGTTGCGATCTTCGAGCAGGTGATCCAACCGTACTTGTCCGGCGGCGCATCGACAACGAGCGCCACCTCCGTCACCGCAGCAGCGACCCCGACACCGGTTGCGCTCACCTTGGCGGACGCCACGGGATTAGCGGCCGGCAATCGGGTTGTGATTGACGTGGACTCGCGGCAGGAAATCGCCACGGTCCAGTCTATCTCCGGCGCGGCTATCACGGTCCAACTCACCGGCACGCACTCGGGCACATACCCGGTGACCGTCGAGGGGCCGGAAACGATCGTGCGGGAGATTCTGCGGCAAATCGCAGGCGTGAAGACCAAGATGGTCGAATCGCACGGCGAGGGTTCGCTTAAGGCTGTCGATGAGATCGAATGGTACTCGTCTGGCAGCGTGACCACGTTCGGGAACCTTGGTGCAGAACTGGCCTACTGGCGTGACCAGTTGGCGGCTGTGCTGGGTGTTCAGTCGATGTGGGCACGGCGTCGAGCTGGTGCGCAGACGATGAGCGTTTACTGATGGTGGCCGCTGACTCGTTCAAGCGTCTTGCTCGGGCGAAGAGGGCCATCCCTGGGCGGATGGGGTTGCGGCCGCACACCGTCGAGCTTCTCGCGGTGTCCTGGACCGGCACCTACTCCGGTGACGGCACGCGCTTCGAAGACTCGTTCCCCATCACCGAGACCGATGGCCAACCGCCCAAGGTGCGCTGGCTGACAGACGACGAGATCGCGGTCGGCAGTATCTCCTCTGGCACCATCGAAGTCGGCCCCATCACCAGCGAGTTCACCGGTGGCGGCATCACGATGGACGAGCTCCAGGCGACGACCCTTGGCACCGGAGGCTCGCGTGTCCTGCGCATCGTCGGCCCTAAGCACCCGAACGGCGCTTTCTACCGAATCACCGAAGTGCGCGCAGATCGAGCCATCCACTGGAAGCTCCGAGCCGCACCGATTGAAGCGCAGATCGAATGAGCATCGACACGCTGTACCAGGGCATCGGCGGAACCACGTTCCCGCTCAACCCCTCGGACTACAACGGGTCATTCGCTGCGCTTGATGGCACGCGTGACCGCCTTTTGGAGCTGTTCGCGGCGGCCATCAACTACGAGTTTGGCGAACCCTGGGAACGTGTCGTTGCGGCGCTTCCTGTTACGCATGGGCTCTCTGGCACGCGACCGGTCCAAGACAAGCTGCCATTTGAGCCCAGTGCGCAGTTGATGAGCCAGCGCAAGACGGCGTTCCCGCTCTTGTGCCTGCATCGTACCGGTTCGCCGACGTACGAAGAATTTCTGATCGACCAGGGCCAAGTGCGCCAGCAATGGCTCTTGCACTACGTCCTTGGTCCGCTCGACATCGAAGGCGTCCGGAAGGTCTCGGACATCTGCCAGGGAATCGGCAAACTGCTCTGGCTGGTCATCCGCCAGCGTGGACACTCAGCGTACGAGGACGGCGCTCTGCAGTTCTTCCCGGGCACAGGCGGTCTTTCGTCGGTGCGCCTGGTGAACCAGGTTGGCTTCGGTGAAGCGCAGTACGGCGGCGACGAATCGCACAAGCTGTACTGGTCCACGATCTTCACTCTCGAGACGACCGAGGTTGCCAGCGATGAGCTCGACGCATTTGAGAGCTTCGATGCTGTCGACGTTTCGCTCAGTGTTGGCGACGGCGAACAGGTCTATCCGGACCTGATTCAAGGCTCGTCCGACGTTCCGATTCAAAGCGGCTGACGTGGCTTTCCTCAACCTGGCGCAGCTCGAAAAGGCCCACAGCCGTTTCGTAACGAAGCATCGCGCAACGGTCGAAGAGGTCGCAGAAGACGCCGGAAAGTTCGGTGTCGATTACGTCTGGAAGCACCCGACGTTTACGCCGCGAACCGGCGAGCTTCAGCGCAAGACTGACTTCAAGGTCATCAACCGCGGCGGCAAGCGACTGATCGTCAGCCTGCGCAACAAGGCGGGTCACGCGGCTGCGATCGACCGCGGCGCAAAGCCACACAAGATCACGGCGCGGAGACGCAAGACTCTCGCGTTCCGCAGCGGTGGCCAGATGGTCTTTCGCCGCTCCGTGAATCACCCGGGCAATCGCCCGTTCAAATTTCTCTACCGAGCAACCACCGCAGCGGGCCGCGTCTTCGAACAGGAGATGGCTCATCGGATGGTTGATCTCGCCCGCAAATTCTGAGCGCACCCCCATCGGGCGCTCACAGGAGTTACACGCATGAAACTGCGATTCCACCCCCGTGGAGAAGCGATGCCATTTGAGCCGTTCGCGCCAATGGCAGCCGGTCAGGCCGCACGTTACGTCGGTCGCAAACTCAACCCGGAAACCGGCAAGTACGAAGCAGTTTCGCAGCCGTACGAGTGCGAAGCGGGCAGTCGAGAGGCTGCGCGCATGGTCAAGCACCTGCGCGCTGGCGACGTGTTCCCGGCGGATCCCGAGACGGCATCGCACTTTGGCGTCCAGTTCGTAGCGGTCGAGCTCCGTGAAGGCGCGTTCGCTCCCGCCGCCAAGACCACTTCCAAGAAGGAATCCGCCTGATGAGCACACTTGTGCATCCCGTCCTCGGGGTTGATGCGACCTATCGCACGCCCGGAAACTACGCCGAAGTTGTCTTCGCCCAGGGCCCGAGCTCGGCAGCTGCTGGTGTTCGCGAAGTTGTCTTCGTGATGCCGAAGGTTTCAACCGGCACCTGGACGGCCGGCACGCTCTACCCGGTTCGCAACGAGAAGACGGCCGAGGACGGCGGCGGCGCTGGGTCACCGATCCACCGCGGAATCCGCAAGTTTCTCAAGGTCAACAAGGACGCCAAGGTCTGGGCGCTCCCGGTCTCTGAGACGTCGGGTGGCTCACCAATCGCGGCCACCTGGGTGCTGACGCTTGCCACCAACGCGTCCGGCACCGGCACGCTCTCGGTGACCATTGCTGGCGAGCTTTGCCAGTACACGTTCGCCTCGGGTGACACGCCGACCCAGATCGGTGACGGCATCGTCGCGGCCATCAATGCCAAGACGTGGCTCCCTGTCACCGCGGCGAATGCGTCCGGAACGGTCACGGTCACTGCCAAGCTCAAGGGCACCAGCCAGGGCACGGCGACGCTCGGTGTCATTCGGGCGCGCGCTGAGATCACGTCCGGCGTCGGGACCACGGCCAGTGCTGGCGGTGCGTTCCTGGGCAGTGGCGCGGCTGGCGTCGAGGGCTCCACGACCGAAGCGGCCAACATCACGACGGCTCTCGCGGCTCTCGATGCGGTCCGCAAGTACTACATCGTTACGAGCGGCAACACGTCGACCGTTCTCGGCCTGTTCAAGACGCACATCACGACCAAGAGTGAGCCAAAGCGCGGTCTCCGTTCGGTGTGCATTTCGGCCTACACGGGCTCTCTCGCGACGGGCCAGACCCTGGCGACCGGCCTCAACTACGAGCGTCTTCAGGTCGCCTGGCAGCCGAACAGCGAACACGACTGCGCTGAGATTGCCGGCGCCATCGCTGCGATCCGTCAGAAGCAAGAGCAGCTCGATCCGTCGTACAACTTCAACAGCACGTCGCTCAACGGCATCCTGCTGCCCGCGTACAGCACTGCGGATTGGCCGGATGGCGACGACATCGAAGACGCGATCATCGATGGCCTGACGCCCATCAAGTCGGACGACTTCGGGGCCAGCCTCGTCCAGTCCAACACGACCCGCAGCAAGAACGCCGCCGGAACCGTGTCGGATTCCCGTGTTGCTCGCACCAACAAGGTCAGCACGCCGGACAAGTTCACGGACGATCTGTTGGTCCGCTACGCCAACAACTACGGCAACAAGAAGTTCAAGGACGACGAGCGGCTCGCTGACGGGAGCATCAACCCGAATCAGCGCCTCATCCGTGATGTGGTCCGCCCGTCGATGATCAAGTCGTCCATCACGCAACTGATGGACGAGTACAACGACGCTGGCCAAGTGCAGGAGCTCCCTGCGATGAAGGCGTCCATCAGCGTGGTAAAGAGCCCCGCTGCGGGCGGTCGCGCAGAGTCGGCGTTCGACTTCCACACCATCGACTGGCTCGACCAGATCACGACCCGCGTCGCCGAAGTCAGCACCGGCTGATTCGCAGAGACGCCACCTAGCCGGCCCTGTTGACGCTTCGGCGTCCGGGGCCGCGCGCAGTTTTTCCAGTCAATCCGCGGCCAAGGCCGCTCCGCAGAGGTTTGCCATTTGGCCCTACAAGACTACGCGCGCCTTGGCGCTTTCTACAACGGCAACGCGCTCACTCAGCTCACGTCCGTCTCCATCGTCACCAACTCAGGCAACCAGCGCGTTGACCTGATGAACGAGGGACTGGGCGGATTCACGCCAGGCCCCGGCGACATCACCATCGAGATCGGTTTCGCTGTGCCCATCGGTGGCACCGAAGACGAGTTCCAAGAGGACTGCGCGAACCGTGCGTTCGTGACGCTGCAGATTCCGATTGGCCGCAAGTACTACATCGGCCGGGGCAAGATCGAGTCCGTATCCATCAGCGGCAGTGCCGGTGCGAACGTCGAAGGCTCGTTCACTTGGACCGGAGAGCTGAAGCCGCTCGAAGGCTGAAAGACTTCGTTCGTGCGCCACGTTGCGGCTGTCGGGAGCCTGCAACGAACTTGAGCGCTTGTGTCGGAAAACCCCCGAATTGACCGCGCCCGACGTGCGGCCAGTGCGGGGGTTTTCGTTTTCGCGGGAGGACGCATGCAGCCACCAAAAGACATCGCTCCGAGTGAGCTTTTCCTGAAGCTCACGGAGACGCCGGCGCCGAGCGAGGTCATCGACTTCCCGCGCCGTGACGCAAACGGCAACTGGGTCGGTAAGATCCGAATCACCGTTCTGCCCCACGAGAAGCACGACGCTGCACGCATCGACGCCAACAAGCGCTTGCGTGAGAAGGGCTTCAGCGCCGATGACCTAGCCGGTCTGACGATGCGCGAAGTACTTGGCGATGCGGTGGCCAAGGAACTGCTCGCCATGGCGTGCGTGACGTCCGAGCCGCAGCTGAATGACGAGAACGGTCAGCCCATCTACGGCCGCATTTTCCGCAGCGCCAAGGACTTGGACAAGCTCCGCGCGGATGAGATTGCCGTCCTCTACAACGCTTACCTGCTGACGCAGCAGAAGTACGGGCCCTATCCCAACGACCCTGACGTCGAGCTCTGGATCAAGAAGCTGATGGAGGGTGGGCAAGCGTTCCCTTTCTTGTATCTCAGCTCGCCGGACTTGGTGAATCTAGCCTCCTCGTTTGCGGAAAGAGTCTGGTCCATGTCCCGCGTCCTGGAATCCCAGTGGGCGCAATTGCCCGCTTCTTTGCAATCCGACCTCGCCAAGTTCTCTTTGGGCATTGGCTTCTGGTCGTCGCCGCTCGACGACTCCGACCTGACCTCTACGGCAAGCTCACATGACATCGACGTCATCGACGCGATGGAGCTGACCGCGAAAACGCGTGAGATTGAGTCGCTGAACCGCGCTCGCCAAGAGTCGAAGTAACCCGCTAGATGGCGCTGCTCGAGTACGACTTTTCCGTCGTCGGTGTTGCCAACATCGACAAGGCGTTCGCTTCTATCGAGAAGCGGGCGGCCCAGCATAACGCGCGCATGAATCGCACGTTTGGCGTGCGTGGTACCGGCGCATCTGCTGGCGCGCCGGCAATGGCACGCAGTCGCGCTGCCGACCCGGTGAAAGAAGCAGCTCGCGCCACGTTGATCGCTGAGCGCCAGGTTGCTCGCGAGAAGACCAAGAACGAGCGCTTTCTACAGAACCTCAAGAATCGCCACTTCCAGGAAGAGGAGCGCAACCGGAACAAGGCTGACCGCTGGCGCCAAAACATGCGCAACCGCCACTTCCAGCAGGAAGAGCGGAAGGCGGCCCGTGCTGCTTCGTTGGCGCTTCGTGAGCGTCAACAGGCCGCAAAGGGCATGGTTGGCGCGGTCGGTCGAAGTGCTGGCGGTTCGCTCCGAGCTGTCGGCGCACTCGGCGGCACGGCGCTGGCTATCGGCGGCGGCTTCGCTGTCTCCAATGCCATCCAGACGCAAATGTCCGAAGGGGCACAGGCGTCGAAGCTGGCGAACCAGGCAGGCGATCCGGCGCTCAAGAGCCAGCTGCTCAAGGAGTCGCGCGGCGTTCGCGGCTTCACCGGTGGTGAGGCCATGGCCGGGATGGGCGAGTTCGTCACCAAGACGGGCGATCTCGAGTCGGCCCGCGACTTGATCAAGGACATGGGCGAGCTCGCGCTTGCCACGGACACGGACCTGGGAGATCTCGGGGCCACTGCGGGTCAGGCGTTCAACGTCCTGGCCGACAGCATCCAGGACCCAGCCGAGCGACTGAAGGCGCTAAAGGAGCTACTCGGAACCCTTGCCGTCCAGGGTGCGATGGGCGCCGTGGAGATGAAGGATCTCGCCAAGGACTTCGGCAAGCTCGGCGCAGCAACGCGAGCCTTCGAAGGTGGCGGGCCGGAACTGCTTCGTACCATGGGCGCGTTTGCCCAAATGGCCGTTGCTCGCGGTGGCGCGGAAAGCAGCGCAGACGCATCGACGGCTGCAGCTCGCCTGTCGAACGACATCGTTACGAACCGCAAGAAGTTCGCGGGGCTGCTCGGATCAGAGAATGCGCTGAAGTCCAAAACGGACTCGTCGAAGCTGCGCAACCCGCTCGAGATCATGCTCGACGTCCTCGACAAGACGGGCGGCGACGTGATGAAGACCGGCGGCCTGTTCGGTGCCGAGTCCGGCAAGATCTTCAAGGGTCTAAGCGCCGTCTACACGAGCGCCGAGGCTCAGCAGAAGGGCAGCGGCCGCGCAGCTGTCGAGCGTGAGTTTGGCCAGTACGCGGGCGCAAAGCTGGACGATACCGAGATCCGACGCCGCGCCGACTCGCGCATGGGCGACCCCGATCTCATCTTCAAAGAGACGATGAAGGAGTTCAACACGGTTCTAGGAACCGAGTTGCTCCCGACCGTTACGAAGCTGATCCCCGAGTTCACCAAGCTCATTCCCGTTGCCCAGACGCTCGGGCGACTGCTCGGTAAGTTCGTCGAGGGCCTGGTCGACAACCCGCTGTCCACCATCGGCCAGGTCATCGCCGCCAAGGTGGCGTGGGACATTGCCAGTGCGCGGATTGGGTCAACGATCAAGGACGGCCTATCTCGCGCAATGTCCAGCGCTGGCCCCATCAAGGTCGACGGCAAAGGCGTGAACATGTCCGGCGCGGTGCTGAATGGTGCTGCCCTGGGCGTCACTGGTGCGATGATGCTCTACGCGTCAGGCGTAGTGAATTTCGAGCAGCGCGAAGCCGCAGATGAGGCGCTCGGCAAGCAACTGAACGAGGTCCGTGGGCTCAAGGGCGACAACCCGGAAAGCCTGAAGCGCGCTCGTGAGGTGCTCGGAAACTTCCGCAAGCAGCAGCTTGAGGATTCCAAGCCGGGCGTGTTCGAGTCGATCTTTGGCGCCGTTCTCGGTGCAGCCAACTCGGTACCGGTGACGCTCCCGGACGGCTCGATCGCTCCGAGCCGCTACGACAGCGAGGCGACCAGCCAAGCGGCGCGATCTGTTGCTCAAGGCGTCGGCGCGGCCCCGTCAGAAGCCTCTGTCCAATTCGCCAACTCTGGTGAGACTGAGCTACTCAAAGAAATGCGGCGCTTGGAAAAGGAAGCTGCCGACACGAACTCCAAGGCCGCTGAGGACCAGAAGCTGGCAGCCGAGACGATGCTCAAAGCCGCGCAGATTGCCAGCGCTGGCGGTGGCCCCAACCGCGGCAACACTCCCTCGCCCGTCAAAGGCTAATGGCTGACCCGCTCCATCTGCTCCCGCCGCTTCAGTGGCGCGGAGTCGAATATCCCGTGACGTCACGCACCGTGTCGTTCGCGCACGAGTCGGTTCAGCACAAGCTGCAGCATCGGAACAAGGATTTCGTCGAGCAGATTGGTGCGCACAACTTCGTGTTCTCGTACACGATCCCGATGCGCGA
>CAZFPB010000006.1:0-63853 GCA_964520985.1 uncultured Pseudobdellovibrionaceae bacterium | reverse complement strand
TGCCGCGGCGGGCGTTGCGGCCGTTTACAACCGGGACACCTACACGAGCGCGTCGGGCGTGATCGTCGAGTTCGGCGTCGAGGGGAGCATCATGAATGCGCGTTGCTGCCCCGAGCCATTCGTGACCGGTCATCAGGTCCCGCGGTGGAGATTCACGCGGACATGCAACCGGGTTCTTTACGCGCCCGATTGCGGCGTCGATCGCGAGCTCTACAAACTCGAAGGGTTGATTGTCTCGATGGATTACGCGGGCCGGACCGCCGTCATCTCCGGGCAAAGGCCGCTCCCGGATGCCGAGGATTTCTTTCGTCAAGGCGTCTTGCTTCACGCCGCCAGCGGAACCCGTCACTCGATCTTTAAATCGGAATATCAGGCGAGCGATACCCGCGTTTTCCTCACCCAATGGTTCCCCGATTTCGCGATCGGCGACGTTGTCACGCTTTACGCGGGATGCCGCCACACGATCGACGATTGCAAAAACAAGTTCGCGAATCTCGCCAACTTCGGAGGATGCCCCGATATCCCGAACGTGAACCCGGCAATCCATGGCGTTTCCTGACATCTGGACGCCCGAGAGGCGCGCCGCGGCGCTGGCGGAGGCGGAAGCATGGCGGGGAACCCCTCACGGGCACCGGATCGCCAGCAAGGGCCGAGGGATCGATTGTATCCGCTACGTCGTGCGGATCATGACGGCCGCGGGCGTCGTCGAGGAAACGGCGATTCCGACTTACCCGACCTCGTGGGGCCTCGCGCAGAAAGAGAGCGCGATGGGTCGCCTTTTCGCCGCGTGCGCCGACGTTGACCGGATTTGGGTCGATGAATGGATTCCCGAGTTCGGCGACATCTGTATTTGGGCGGTCGGCAGGAACTCGAACCATTGCGGGATTTTCCTCGGTGATCGCGTTTGGCACGTCTCGACCAATTCACCGGCCGGGCCCCTCATGGTCGATGCGGCCCGGCGGCGCATGCAAGAGGCCGTGAGGCTCCGGCGTTGTGGCTGGACTCAAATCCCGAGTTCCATCAGGTTGCTCGACGTATGAGCGATTCGAGGACATGGGTCAATATTGGTGGGGCGATCATCGGCGGCGTTCTCGCGTATTTCACTTTCGGGGCCTCGGCGATCCTCACCGGGGCGGCGCTCGGTTATGCGGCCGCCGGTTTCATCCAAGGACCGGCGAGCCCGAAAAACGGGGCGATGCGGCCGGACGAATTTCAAGTCGTGCAATCGAGCGAGAGCGCGACGATCCCGGTCATTTTCGGAACCGTCCGGATCGCGGGAAATTTCCTCTGCTATGACAAGGCCTCATTTGTCGCGGAGGAAATCCACGCCGAGGAAGAGGGCGGCAAGGGAGGCGGGGGCGGAGGCGAGCAAGTCGTCGGTTACAGCTACTCGATGACGTGGGTCACGGGCCTTTGCATGGGGCCGATCGATGCCCTCGTGAAAATCCAAGGCTCCCCCGGGATGGATGAAATCGAGTATCATCAAATCGACGAGGACAACGACGAGAAAGCCGACATCCTGAACGCCGAGCTCGACCGCGACAAGTTCCTCAAGTGGCTGGAAAAATTCTATACGAACCAAGAGGCCGCCCCCGAGGGTCCGATCGATATGACGGCCGGGCTCGGGATCAAAATCTCGATGAAGGGAACGAAAGACGACTCGGGTCATGTTTGGCTCGATCCCGGCTCCCGGACTCAGGTCGGGCACGTTCCGTTGAATGGGGAGACGATGAATTTCCGCGATATCGTGATCGCCTCGTTCGACAAGTTCACGATGGGCACGAGCCCGGCCCCGCGGACTTACCTTTTCACTCTCATGAGGCTCCCGAAGGTCGTCGATGATGACGGCGTTCCGATCGAGGGGTTTCCGGTCAACGCTGCCACCGATCCGGAGATGCCCGAATATGGCGACGCGAATCCGGCCGCGATCTTGTGGGAACTCATGCAAAATAAGGTATGGGGCAAGGGAGTTTCGGCGTCGAAGATGAACGTCGAGGACTTCAAAAAGGCCGCCAACTACTACCGAAACAACCGGCTCGGAATCTCGACCTCGCTTGGCGATGATCAATCGAACGTCGAGCTCACGCAACGGTTCCGCGACCTTTTCGGGTTCGCGACATGGGACGAAAACGGCACCCTTCGTTGCCGGGCATTGTGGGACCGAACCGACGCCTATTCCCCGCGGATTCGGATCACGCCCGAGGACATCATCGGCGAGCCAGCGATCACCCGGCAATCGATGCTGGCGGCGACGAACGAAATCCGGATGACGTTCTCGAACCGGGAAAACAACTGGCAAGAGGAAGCGGTGACGGCGCAGGACCTCGCCAGCATCGAACAACTCGGCGCGGCCCGCTCCCTGAAAATCGACGCCTCCGAAGTCGGCACCCGGCGTTGTGCCGAGCTCATCGCGCATCGGAAGCTCCGGGATTTGGCCTATCCGTTGGCCGTCTGCAATGTGATCTTGCGCCGAACCCTCTCCCGCCTCAACCCGGGCGCGTTCGTCGAGATGGTCGTCGATGGCTGGCGGGGCGATGCGATGACGACTTTCTGGCGGGTCGAGTCGGTCGATGATGACGATACCGGCGAGGGCCGTTTTAGCGTCGTGCTGGTCGAGGACGCGTATGCGACCGGCACCGACGGCGAGATCACCGATTTCACCGCGCCGATTCCCTCGATCGATATCGATTCCCCGCTCACGAACGACGACCTCGTGACGATCGACTATTCGCAGAAAATGCCCGTCGGCGACATCCTCCCGGCGCTCATCGATGAGCCGAATATCTGGATCACGAAAAACGAGCGGCGTGTTCTTTTGGCGGTTCAGCGCCGTTCCGGAATCCTGCAATCGGTTGGCGTGGGTTTCCGCGAGGCGGCCGTCGGGAACTACATCAACGCGGGCGTCTTCCAATCGTTCGCGATCACGGGGGAGCTCGTCGATGCGGTCGGCGCTGGCGGTCCGAAGATCGCCCGGGAAGCGGCGAATCAATTCCGGCTCACCCTGAACCATGAGCCCGACGCCTCGCGCCTGCTTTCGGCGGCCTCCGCGGTTCAGGCCGACGGCGACGGGTTCGACATCCTCACCGGCACGAACGGCGCGATCATGGTGATCGGCTTGGAAGTTTTCCGGATCGGTTGGATCGAGGAAACCGGCGAAAACGAGTTCACGGTTCGGACGTTCATGCGGTCCGAGTATGGCACCGATGCCGCCGCGCATGCGATCGGCGACACGTTTTTCTTTTTCCCGATTTTCAGCCGGGAGCGGCAAACGATGCTCACTCCGAATTTGCCCGTCGGCCTTACGGTGGAGATCGGCCTCAACCCCTACTCGGTCAACGGCTACGCCGAGCCCGTGTATCTCACCGGCCCGGATGCGGGAACATTCTCCGGCCGGTCAATCAAGCCGTTGCGGCCGGAGCTCGTTTCGGCGACCCGAGTCGGAACCGTTTGGACGGTCAAGGTTCGGCCGCGGATTTACAACGGCGGCGCGGGCTACGGGCCGAACCTCGGGGCCGAGCTCGCGGCCCGCGAGGCGGATGTCGGCTTGCATCGGGTGAGGATCGCGAAAAGCTCGTCGGACCTCGTGACGCTGCCGGACTATTTCGCGAGCGGATCGGTCGGATCGCCTACCATGGCGGCGACCTCGTTCACATGGACGGCACCGAACGGAAACGACTCATCGGGAGGAATCTGGACGGTTGTCGTTTCCTTTGATACGAATCCCGCGAACCTCACCCTCTACGCCCTCCTAGGCGGTTACACCTCCGACCCTCTCGTCATCCCTCAACCTCCGATCTAATGGCCGTTCTTACCCGCACCCGCTTGGAAACCCACCCCGACGGAACCGTCGGCGTCGTCGGCATCATTGGCTCGAATTGGTCCCGGCTCGAAACCATTTTCGACCCTGCCCTCGCCTCATCCGATCTATCGTATAACATTTTCGTCGGGGCGCTCATCCGCGACGCCGTGCCGACGACGAACGGGGCCGTTTTCCAATGGCGCGAGACGGGGACGAAAAAGATCATCGCCCGGCCGGGCACCGGGGCGAGCGCCTCCCCGATCCTCGACCTCTCCGGCGCGAGAAAGGTCGTCGTATCGCTGGCGGCCGATCCCACGTTTTCGACGACCAACCGCGCCGACGGATGGGAGGTTGTCGCGATCGTGAAGGCGGGCGGATCGACCCGCGCCCTCACTTTTCCCGGCGGATGGGTTTTCGTCGGCGCGGCCGCTCCGGCGACGCTGGCCTCGGGAAAAACGGCCGTTCTCGAACTATGGTGCAACGGAACCGCCGAATCGGACATCGTCGCCCGTTGGACCGTGCAACCGTAACCCATGCCAGCGGAACAAATATGGGCGAACAAGTTGCGGTTTTTCAAGGAAACCGCCCCTCGTTCCGGCGTCGTCGATGGTGACGTGATCGACCTGCCGAGCGGACCGGCGGCCGTCTCCCGGGAGGTCGAGGAATGGGTCGGCCGCCTTGACGTGTGGCGCAACCCCTCGCCCTTGCTGGCGGCTCACGAGCATCATTCGGCCAAGATTACGGTTTCGGTCGGCCGCGGGTTCCTCGTGTGGTTTCTGGCGCAGCATGCGAGCGTTTCCGGGAACGTGATGAATTTTGACCGGCGCGCGCCGAATCCGACGTTTTGCATGGAAGTCGAAACCGAGCTCGGCGATCGCTTCCAATTCCGCGGGATGGCGGCCGTCGAGATGCAAATCGGCCTGATTCCGATGCAGATCGTCAACCTCGACATTGTTTTCGACATCCTCGAACGCCGGACCCTTGACGAGCTCCGGCCAGCGACGCGCGAGTTCCGCGACCCGGTGATCCCGGCGGCGATTTGCTCCGCTTCGTGGGCGTTCGGCCCGTGGGTCGGTGATCCGAGGACCGGGAACAAGCTCGAAACTTACGTCGCCTCGTTCTACCTCACCCGGCGCAACCTCCGGGCCTGCCAATACAACGCGGAAGGCATCCCGACGCGCTTCACGGCCTCCCCGTGGCGCGTTCTCGCCGAGCTCCGGCTCCCGAGCGGTCCTCTCTCGCTGGCGGCGAAAACCCGGGCGCTTGGCCGGATTGGCTTTTTCATCGGGCCGGATGGGGCCGACCTCGAATTTATGGCTCCGGCGGCCGCCTACGCGACGGCCGACCCGATCAAGGCTTGGGATCACCGGGAGGAAGTTTTGAGCGTCGAGATGAGCCCCGAGGCCTCCGGCTCCCTGCTTTTCGTTCGTGACAACTACACCGCGAGCCCGTAGTCGAAGCAATGCCGCAAGAGTTGCTCGATTTCGCGAAACAAGGCCCCGCCTATGCCGCCCTCGTCGGAATCGCGATTGCAGCTTGGAAAATCGCCGTTTTTCTCGGGAAACGCCTTTTCGATGATGAAAAGGGCCTCGTGACGGTGTTTTTCCGAAACCTGAACAATCACCTCGCCGCGCAGGCCGTGAACCTCGAATCGATGGTGCGCCTCATGGATCAATCGACCTCGGGGATTCACCGGGTCGAGAGCCGGTTGAATGCAGCGGCCGCCGCGGCACTCTCGCCGAACGAGATGGATTCCCTCGCCGCGCTCTTGCTCGACGAGCTTCCCGTCGCCCTCTCGCAAACGACCGAGGACGGCCATCATATCCGCGTGAACCGCGCTTTCCGCGAGCTCACCGGCTTTTCGTCGGAAGAGCTCGCCGGGATGACGTTTCAAGAGATGACGCCCGGGAAGGGCGATCTTGCGGCCGATGTCGAGCAATGCCGCCAACTCGTGACCGGCGACCTAAAAACTTTCAGGATGGAAAAGCGGATCACCCGCAAGGATGGGAGCGAGCTTTTCGTCGCCCTCTATTGCTTCCGGTTCCCTCAATCGGGGCCGTTCCGTTTCTTCATGTCCTGCCTTGTCCCTCTCCATCATCCCTTGCGATGACGAGACGCCGGGGCGAGTGTTCCGGCGGAATGAAAGCAGAAAATGACACCATGAAACTACCGTTCCAAAAAGAATACCGGTCGGCGATGCGGTCGATCCTCACGTTTGCCGCCATCGTCGGTGCATCTCTCGGCCTCTCCGCCGTCACAAGTTGCTCGACATCCCCGTCGGTGAAACTCCCTTTCGACCTCGGCGTTCGCTACGAGGTCGAGCCCGGCGTTTTCATCGTCGCAACCCCGGCCGACAAGGGCGGGATGAAACTTTCCCTCGACGCCGCCGACGGGCAGTTGTCGGAGCATCTCAAGCACGAGGGCGACGTATGGACGTATTCGAGCCCGAGAACCGGGATCGTCTATCGGATCACGCAACGACCCGACGGCCGCCCGCTCATCGAGATCATCGAGGGAGGCGATGGGCGATTGCAACTTGTCCCCCGTGCCGTTCCTGCTAAAACGCCCGCATGAGTTGCGGGGACAAACAACCTATTGAAATCAACCTCATCGTCGCGATCCATGGGATTCTCACGGGTCGCGGCGATGTTACTTGGCCAGAAAGATTTGAGCGATGGGCGGCCGCCAAGCTCGATCGGACGGCGGTCCTAACTGACCAATACGACGCGGGACCTTTCCCCGTCTGGAACTATTGCATCCGCAACCCCCGGGCCGCCCGCGCGCTCGGAAAGATCGTCGAAAACTGGATCGACTCCGCCGTCGAGGATGGGCAGACGGTAAAGGTTCACATTGTCGCCCATTCCAACGGCGGCGACATCGCCCGACGGCTCGCGCTCCGGCTCACCGGCCGCGGATACGAGGTCGAAAACTTGCTCTTGTTCTCGGCCGCCGTGCCGAACTCCGCCGCGGCGATGGGGCTCATCCCGGCGCTCGATGCCGGGACCCTGAAAAACCTCGTCGTTTATTCGGCCGACGGCGATCGCGTGCTCGCGCCCTCGCCCGATTGGTCGAAACCGTGGACGGTCGCGCTCGCGTGCGCGCGCTGGCCATACGGCAACGCCGGGCGCGTCGGGATCACGGATTTCGATTGCCGCGTTTCGGGCCTGCTGAAACCGATCACCGGCCGGATCAACAACCGCCTTTTCCCGGGATGGGAACACGGTGATTTCTTTCCCCCTCAATACCCGGGCCGAGTTGAGGGCGTTTTTTCGATGATCGGCCGAGACATGAAATTGCCACTCAGAAACCAATGATCCCCGACATTCTCGCACAACGAACCGCGCAAGCGATCATCAAGCAAAAGGTTGCCCCCGACCTCGATATCGACGGAAATTTCGGCACCGAATCGACTAAGGCGGCGATGCGATACGTCGGCCCGTGGCGCTTCAAAGGTGATCCGACTCGCGACCGGTGGGTCGCGGCCGTAATTCAGCAAGAGGCCATCGCCCGGGCGATCAACGCCGGGAAAAACGATGCCTTTTTCGGTCCTCAGACTGACGACGCGGGCGACCGGATTGCGGTCGATTTGCTCGGCGTGCCGTTGTTCGGCCGTCCCGATGACGACGGCGAGATTTTGATCACCGCCGGAGCAACGCCGAAAATCCGTTGTTGGAACCCGACGACCGCTCAATTCCGCAAGGAATACGGCACCGAGGGCACCGGTCAAGGGATGGTCGCGAGCCCTTACGAGCTCCGGCTCGATTGGGACCTCGACACGAAAACGAGCCGGTTCAGCGCGCACCATTCGCTCGTTTCCCGCATCGAGAGCGCGATGAAAGAAATCCTCGCCCATTACGGCCTCGAAGGAATCCGCAAGCTCGGCCTCGACCGGTTCGGCGGATGCCTGAACGTCCGGCTCAAACGTGGAGGATCGACGCCGTCGGTTCACTCGTGGGGAGCGGCGATCGATTGGTTCCCGAGCATGAACACGCTCAAAATGACCAAGCGAACCGCGACCTTTGCCCGGCCGGACTATTTCGCCTTTTTCGCCATTTGGGAAAAATGGGGTTTCATGAGCCTCGGGCGTTGTTTCGATTTCGATTTCATGCACGTTCAAGCCAACCCCTGATTTTCGGCCGACTGCTGAACCCAAAGGCCTCGCGGGATCGCTCATCTCCCGCGGGGCCTTTCCGTGCAAATTTGCGTAAATTCGGATTTCCCGGCGATTAACGAAAGAAAAAGCGCCGAAAGATAACTTTTGGCGTTGACGGATGCCGGGGAACCCGACAAGTTCACGCCGTTATGCAAACCGTCACCGCTGCCGCCCCTGCCCGCAAGGCCACGAAAAAAGAGTTCCGCGAGGCCGTCGATTCGTTCCTCTACCGCTACGATTCCCTTACCGGTGGCACCCGTGAAGAGGTTGCCCGACAAGCGCCCCACGCGATCAAGGACCTCGAAGCAATGGCCGACCGCGTGACCGCCATCGCCTCGAATTGCAACAAAGCCGCCGCGGCCGACGAGCATCTCATGCGCTACGCTCGCGAGGTCATTCCGGGCAAGATTTCCCTTTACCGCTCCCGCGTTCCCGGCACCGACGAGTTTCTCGCCGCCAACCCGTCGAACGTGATCCAATTCCCCCGCGTTGCCTGATTTCCCCCCACGGTCCGGGCGCGTCCATTTCCCCCCGAGCGCGCCCGGGCTACCCCTTTCCCTCAACCGTCAAACCAATGGCCGCCATACCAACCAAACCGCTACCACTCCACACCGTCGAGCATCTCACCGACGGGCAAACGATCGGCATGATTCAGGGAAGTCTTTCCCAATTCTGGACCGAGAAACGAGGCAACAATCCCACGAAACCGTGGTCGCTGCAAAACGGAACGATTTCCGGTGACGGCGTCGAGGTCCCGATTGTGTTCATGGATTTTCCCGAGCAATTGCCGATGGCGCTGAAAGGCCGGACGATCCGGATCACCGCCGGAACGACCCGCGGCCTCACGGGTATTTACGCACACGATGACACGTTTCGCGATAAAACAACCCGCAAGATCAAAATCACCCCATCGGCCTTGATCGAGCTCATCGGCGGCGACGGCTCGATCACGCTCGTTCGAGGCGAGGGATCGGTTCCAGAACCGAGTCAGGCTCACAAAGATTTACAAACGATCGCCGCGGCGGAATACGCCGAACCCGAGCCTCGCCAGCAACAGCGACCGGCCGCAACGACCCGCCAGCAACGGCAACCCGAGCCGGAACCCGAGCCCGGACCGGACCTCTCCGGACCTACACCGCGCGCCGAGCAAAAGACCGATGAAGAGATCGCGGCCGAAAAGGCGCGGGCCGAACAGAAAGAAATCCGGGAGGCGCGTCACTCGATGATTCAAGTCGCAAATTTGCAACTCATGAGCCGCCTTTGCGTCGAGAATTACGTCGCGAAAACCTTCAAAGGAGTGAGCGGAAACGAAATGACCGAGAGCGAAAAGCAAGGCGCGACCGCCTCGATCTTCATCCAACTCACAAAAACCGGCGCTCATCAAAAGATGCCGAAACGACCTTTCACCGTTGACGAGCTCAAAAAGTAAATAAATCTCACCCCGAAATCTCCCCATTATGAAGAAACCGACCATCACACGCGTTCAGGCGATCAACCTCAAGACCAAGGCTCTCGACGTTGCTCTCTCTCCCTTAACCGCCATCCTCGGCGAAAACGGCACCGGCAAGAGCTCGGTTCGGGAGGCGATCATGCTTTCCGTTCTCGGCTACTCGCCCGCCCTTGGAAAGCGCGCAGCGGGCTCCCTGCTACGGGTTGGCGCGAAACGCCTCGACATCAAGGCGACGCTCTCCGACGGCGTCACAATCAATCGCCGATGGGAACAAGGCCGCTCGCTGGCGGCGTCCCTCGACGGTCCGGATTTGTCCGAGTCGATTTCACCGGCTCAACTCGATTTCAGCGTGTTTGCGAATGCCAAGCCGACCGACCGGCAACGCATCCTCGAAAGTCTCATCGTCTCGACCGCCCCGAGCGAGATCGCCGCGGAGGCCCGCAAGATGATCGCCGACGGGAAACTCGACATCACGATCGACGAGAAAGCCGAGGGATGGCTCGGGCAACTGGAAACCGACGGCAAAGAGGCCGCTAAGTTCGCCCGGCAAGAGGCGAACACGGCCGCCGCCACGATCTTGACGCTCTCGGCCGCCGAGGAACCGTTGACCGTCTCCGCGTATGAGCTCACCGCGGCGAAAATCCGGCTCGATGAGGCGACGCAAGCCGAGGCGAAAGCCCGGGCCGCATTCGATGCGATCGAGGAACGGTTCAAGCATTCCCCCGAAAAGCCCGACGGTGAGCCGGTGACGGCCGCCACGGTCGCCGAGGCGCACGGCAAGGCCGAGGCCGCCCGCATCGCCTATGAAGCCGTTCGCGACAAGCTGAACGAGCGCGCCGCCGCCGCCCGTGAGGCCGAGGCGATCGTGAAGCCTTACAAGGATTCCACGCTCGAAGCGAACGAGCACGCCGCCGAGGATTTGACCGGCGACCTATCCGGCGAATTGACGGTCGCCGAGACGGCCGCCCGCGATGCAGGTCGCGAGCTCGATCGGATCGTCGATCGAAAGAATATAGCCCTTTTCACCCTTCAAAAGAGCCGGGAAAGTTGGGAGGAATTGGAAAAATCCGGATGCTGCCCGACCTGCGGAACCGCCGGGGCGAAACTCGCGGAATCGCTGAAATCGCTTTTCGATCCGAAAATCGCCGAGCAAGAGAAGACGGTCGCGGACATCGAGAGGGAATTGACCGCCGCGCAAGCCGTTCTCACGAAAGCCGACGAGGACCGCGCCCGGTGCGCGAACCGTCTCCGCATGGCGGTCGAACGCGAGATTTTCCTCGCCCGCAAGCGCGGCGACGAGGTCCTCGCCGCCGCCCCGGCGAAACCGGCCGAGGACGTGAACGAGCTTTTGACGACCTATCAAACCGCCTCGACGGCTCACCGGACCTTGCAAAACAATGCGAGCTCGTGGGAGGAATGGAACCGCGCCGACATCCCGAGCGATACCGCGATCGCCAGCGCCCGGAGCGCATGGGAGACGGCCGACTCGCTGAAAACGCTCGCAACCGAGGCAAGCAACGCTCTGGCGAAATCGAAAACCGATTACGACCAATATCTCGCCGGTCGCCGTCGCATCGCTGAACTCGAAACTCTCGTCGAAGAATCCGGCGAGAAAGAGACGGCCGCGAAAAAGCTCGCCGCATGGGCAAAGGATAAATCGCTCTCTCTGACGGTCGATGCAATGAAACCGTTGCTCGGGCTCTGCAATCTCGTTTGTGCCGGGATTCTCTCCGGGCCGGTCACGATCGCCGGGACCGACATCGGCGTCGAGACGCCCGACGGAATGGTCGCCCTCGAAACGCTCTCCGGCGCGGAGGCCGTCGCCCTCGGTGGAGCGATTCAAATCGCGATCGCGAAAACGTCGCCGCTTCCGATCGTGGTGATCGATGAGCTCAACCGGTTCGCGGGGAAAAAACATACCCGATTCATCGAAAATCTCGCCGAGGTCCTGAAAGCCGGACACGTCGAGCAAATCATCGTCATCGATACCCCCGTCACCGGAACCGGCCCGCTCGTCGGCTCACTCGGCGGGACCGTCGTCACAATGGATTGACTCGAAGGCTCCGAAACGTAACTTTTCCCCCGCCATGCAAACCGCAATAATTGACAAGCTGCTCGAAGGCCTTACCGCTCAACAACGTGAGGCCGTCGAGCTCCCCTCCGGCTGTATTATCGCCGGAGCCGGAGCCGGAAAGACGAAAACCAACGTCGCGAAAATCGCCCTCGATCAATTGATTTGGGAGCGCGAGCAAATCAACCGGCCGCAAATTGTCGTGACCTTCACGAACGCGGCCGCCGATGAGCTCCGCGAGCGTCTTTTCAAGGCCGGGGCGCGCGTCCCCTACTACGTCGGCACCCTTCACGGGTTGGCCTTCCGGTGGATTCGTGAGGCGTGGGGAAAAGTCGAGGTCGTCTCCGATCGCCATTTCGCCGACATCCTCGCCGGAGAAATGAAGCGGACCCGGATCAAGGTCCCGATGCAGGCGCTAAAAGAGGCCATCGAAACCGGCTCCGCCCGGGGCAATCTGGCCTTGCTCGTGACCGCCATCCTCAACCGGTTCCGGTCCGATCGGGTCGTTCATCCCGACATGATGCTCCGGATTTTTCATGATCTTCTCTCGAAGAAATTCGGCAATCAATACGGCCCTTATGCGGTTTATGTCGATGAGGCTCAGGATTCATCCGCGATCGACTTTTCGATCTATGGAGCCCTCGCGGCGAAAAATCATCTCGTTCTCACGGGCGATCCCCGACAATCCGTTTATGCGTTCCGCGGAGCCCGGCCGGATTTGTTTCAAAAGATGATCGACTCGTTCGGCGATGGGATCGTGAACCTCCCGCAAAACTTCCGCTCGTGCGTCGCGGTCGTCGAGTTCGCGAACATGATCGCCGATCAGATGGACGGCCTTCACGGTATCGAGCCGATGATCCCCGTCACTATTTGCCGCGGCATCGTGAAATATCTCGGGGAGTTCGAGGACACCGAGACGGAAGCGGGGGCCGTTGCCCGATGGGCACCGACGGCCGAAGGTGAGACGACGGCGGTTCTCTGCCGCTACAATGCGACCGTTGACATCGTTTGCAATGTCCTCATGGGGCACGGCCTGAAAGTGAACCGCGGCGTCGCCCCGGAAGAGCTCGCGCCGGAGCTCGTCAAATTGTCCGAGCTCACGGCGATTCCGAGATCGTGGGAGTCGGCGATGCTGGCCCTCGGCGTGAGTTTCAAGGATGCCGCCCGGCTCATGCCCGCGCTCGAACGTCTCACCGACCCGGCCGACATTTTCGAGGCCGTCCGAGGTCCCTCGATCGAGTCTCCGGTCAAGGGCGTGATTCACGTCTCGACCATTCACGCCGCAAAGGGCCTTGAATGGGACAGGGTCGCCCTTGTGGGGGCCGACGATGCCGCGTTCGATCGAGAGGACGCCGAGAACATCCGGCTCGCCTACGTCGCCGCCACGCGCGCCCGTTTGGAGTTCGTCTATTCGTCGGCCCGCACCCGATCGGGCCGGTTCTCGGTTCACGGCCGGAAGCTCTCACCGATTTTCCAATGAAAAAGCCCGCTCGGATGATCCGCGTTTTACTGGCGGCCGCGGCCGTCGAAATCTTCGCATGGTTCGCCGTCGGGACCTGCCCCGCCTCCGTTGTGAAGTCAATCGCCGAAAGCGCCCTTTTTCTCGCGTTCATCTTGACCCTCGCGGCGCTTTTCGTCATCGCTCTTGCATTCCCTCCCAAGCGTTAAAAAATGTCACTCCCTGAACCCCCTCCCGAGCTCTTAACCGAGCGCGCCGCCGCTGAAACCGGCTTTGCCTTCATCCCGATTCGAGCGTTCGAGATCGGGCTCAACCTCACCGAGTTCCGAGTTTTCGCGCAGCTATGCGCGGACGCCGCCACAAGCAAGGAAACCCCCGAACCCATGGCCCTCGCGCTCTCGTGCGATGTCTCGGTTCGGGCGGTTGACGATGCCGTCAAAACATTTATCGATCACGGAATGCTCGTGATCGAGGGCGACGAGTGGGAACTCACCGAGGCGAGCAAATGGCACTAAAACAACGGCGCGAAAATCTTCTCTGGCTTCACTCCGACCTCGACGACGCGGGGCTCGATCCGTTCACCTTCCGAATCTACGCGCACCTTGCGCGCCGGGCGGAATCGACGGGCCGGGCATGGCCGAAAGTCGCCGACATCGCCGAGGCCTGCAAAATCTCCCCGCGGATGGTCGGTGAGTGTCTGAAAAAGCTCGTCGATGAGCGGTTGATCGTGATCGTCGGCGGCCTCGGTGCGAACGGCGGAGGCAAGCGGAACGTTTACCATCTCGTCGCCCGGAACGAATGGCTCACCGCGAAAATGGCCGATCAGGCGACCGAACAATCGGCACCCCATGCCGATTGCAAACCCTCCGAAACGGGGGAACAAACGGCACCTCATGCCGATTGCAATCGGCACCTCATGCCGATTGACTATATAGGTAAAGGATATCCATCTAAAGGATATCCAATAGGGGAAGCGCCGAGCGCCTCCCTTGAATCTTCCGAGGGTTCAATCGGTGAAAATCCACAGGAAGGCACCGCCAAGGGCTCCAAGGCCTCACCCGCCACTCGTGACAGCGCCCCCACCCCTGCAAAGCCCGCCAAGGCCACGCCGAGCGCAAAGAAAAAGGGCAAGGGCAAGGCACCCGATCCGAAAACGTTCCTCGCCGATTTCCCGATCGAGTTCCGGCAAAGCGACGAGTTCGTCGAGGCGTGGGTTCGATGGTGCGAGAGTCGGGTCGAACGGGGCAAGGACCCGGTGACACGGCAGGCCGCCACGATCGCCCGAAACAAACTCATCAAATTTCCGATTGATCACGGCGTTCGCTCGCTCGATCTTTCCACCCTAAGCGGATGGACGGCAGTCTTTCCCGAGAGTCTCAACAGCCGCCAAGGCGAGGCCGATTTCAAAAACGCAAGCGGCAACGCGAGCGATCAGGATTTCGGGCTCGGTGGGGGCAATCCCTAATCGTCAAACCGTCATGAATCACGAAAACATTGATCCCGAGCGCGCATTGCTCGGCCGAGCCGTTCAGCGGCCCCGGAGAACAACAACCTCTCGCGAGCAAGCCTTGCGGGTCCTCGCCGCCGCCGGAATTGATCCGGAAGGCCTCCCACGTCCTGCCGCCGCTCCCATCGATGAGCCGGTGATCCCGCCAGCAATCGACCGGCTCCCGCTTCTCTTGCGTGACGAGGTTTGCGTTTTCTGCGGGTCCTCGGCCGAGGGCGGGATTTGCGATGATTGCGACGAGAAAAACAGCCGGAACAACGTCGAGATTGCCGGTCAAGAGCAAGAACGCATCCGCGCCGCCCGGCTCGAACGGTTCCGGATTGCCGTTGGCGATTACGCCGACACCGATCCCGAGCAACTTCCCGACACGGCCGCCCGCAAGGCCGCCCGGCAATACGTCATCGGGGGCCGCCGGGGATTGACGATTTTCGGGCCCGGCAGGACCGGGAAAACCCGCTCGGCCGTGTGGATCGGCCGCCGCGAGCACGATGCCGGGAAGTGGGTCGAGTTCCATCAATGCGCCGAGCTCCGGCTTGCGATTTCGGAGTTCAACCGGAAAGGCGAGGTCGGCATCTCGACCCGGCCGCTTTTCGCCTGCGATGTCCTGATTCTCGACGATTTCGGCAATAATGAGTTTGACCGGAAGGCCGAGGAATTTTTCCTCAACCTCACCGAGCATCGAGTGAATCACGGCCGCCGGACGATCGTCACGACGCAATACAACGGAACGCAACTCACCGCGCTTTTCAAAACCCGCCAGATGGCCGACGCGATTTTGCGCCGGATCGGCCGCGAGTATTGCATGACGGCCGACACGAAAACGGGGGAGGTGATCTTGTGAAATCGCGCCGAGTCTATTTCGCCACCCTCGCGCTCGCCATCCTCCCGGCCGCCGTTGGGATCATCGTCGGCCGCGAGGTCCTCGGCGCGGTCCTCTTGATCGCGGGCGTCTTCCCGGCGATCGTGTTCGGCGCGTCGGTCGCTCTCTGGCGGCCATGGTTCGCGCAAGGGATCATGACGCCGGAGGATGAGCCGCCGACGGCCTCGATCCTGATTTTCTCGATCATCGTCGAGCTTGCGATCGCTGCCATTTTGCTGCTATCTTCCCCCCACGTCGCCACCGTCCTACTTGTTCGGCTCGTGCTTCTCTTCATCCAAACGTTCAATGTCGGAAAGCTCCGGCAGGGCGTTCAGATCAACGAAACCCCCTTACCCCCTCATGAATAAATCGATCGAAAACCTCGTGCGCGCCGCTTGCCGCGCGCTACTCGCCGCCCCCGACCTCGAACCGAAAATCGTCATCGAATCGCGCCCGGGCCGCTCAATCGAGATCGAGATCGACGTTTTTCCCTTTGATTTCGGCCCGCTCTGCGGTGAGGCCGGAACCATGAAGCTCGCCCTTCAAACCGTCATCGCCGCGGCCGGGAACAATGAAGCGATGAGGATCACGTTCGCGAAATCCGGATCACTGAAACCGACGCCGGTCCGGAGCGGACCGAATGCCGAAGCGATGGGAGCGTTCGTCACCGCGGCAATCAATCATTGGCGGAAACTCGGGTTCGATGCCGAGGGCCGGGTCGAAACGTCGGCCTCGGCCGCGATCGCGATCCTCAACCTCGACAATCGCCTCGTAAATATCCAGCGGGGCGCGTTCCTGCGGATTTGCCGCGGCATCGGCAAGGCGCAAGGGTTTATCGGGATGGCATACGTTGACCGCAAAGCCGTCGCCGCATGAGCTCCCGGGTCGAGGCGTTCGACTCCGCGTTGCGTTTCCTCGTCACGAGCGACTCGCAACGCGCCGGAGGCGAGCCAATCAAGCACGTCGTCGATTTGGGCGAGTTCAAGGGCAACGGCCGATGCAGTTGCCAGCATTTCGATTTTAGGTTTCGGCCGGGCCTCACCGACGGAACGATCGAGCCCGGGCCGAAATCCCGGTGCAAGCATATCGAGGAAGCGCGCGAATTTCTCATCGACGCGTTGATCGAGAAACTTACGGGACAATGAAGGATTTGAGCAAGCGGCGCAGCGGCGGAATGCCGGGTTACAAGAGAGACGCGGACGGGAAACCGCTCTGCCGATGGTGCTCGTCATCGCTCCCGAAAGGCCGCCGCTCGTGGTGCTCCGACAAATGCGTCGCCGAGGCCTTGATCGTTCACTCGCCCCCACATACCCGGAAAGCCGTGTTCGAGCGCGACAAGGGCGTTTGCGCGACCTGCGGGATCGATACGGTCAAGATCGAGAACACGTTGATCCGTCTGCGGAATCTGGCCAGCGGCGGGATTTCCGCTTATGACCGGACCGAGAACAAGGCCTCGCGACGATACGGCATCGAGCCCGGGCGTCTCGGGACGATTTTCGAGGAACTCCGCCGTCGCAAATATGAGGCGCTCCGGCGCGAACGCGAAGCCGAAAACGAGGCCTATCTCGAACGGGTGGAAAGCTCGGGGATTGACCGCCAGCCATGGCGGCGGCGGGGAAATGGGCTCATCGCGATTCCGACGCCGATCACGCACCTCAATTTCACCGAGCTCCGGATCGCGGCCGTCGATCAGCGGTTGCGGCGGCTCACCGGCCTCCGGCGCGAGGCGATCATCTCGGCGCTCGTCTCCCGGGGATTCTCCGGCATCGGCTCGCGTTCCCTTTGGGATGCCGATCATATCAAGCCGGTCGCCGAGGGCGGCGGCCTTTGCGGGCTCGACAACTATCAAACGCTCTGCCAAGCCTGCCACAAGGCGAAGACGGCCGAGCAAGCCCGCCGGAAGGCGGCCGCCCGTCGCGGTCCCGACGCACAAATCCCCCTCATTTGAACCATGGCCGCACGACTCAGAATCACGACGAAAACCCCCGGGAAGATTTTCGAGGACTCGATCGAGGGCATTTTCGCCGCTTACAAGCGGGCCGGGATCGCCAAGATCGAAAAGGTCGATCCGCCGGTTCGGGTGATCGGATCGAAATCGTTCAAAAAGGTGATTTTCCTCGAAAACCCTTGGCTCGATTACTCGGGCGTATGGAGCGCCAACGGCGGCCAGCAACTCCACATCGAGGCGAAAACGACCGGCGACCCTCGGCTCGAAATCGGCGAGAAAGGCATCTCAGACGATCAGGTTCGGGCGTTGCTGGAATGGCACAAGTTCGGCGCGGCCGTCGGCATCGCGTGGGGTCACGAGGGGCAAGTGAAGGTGATCACCGTCGAGACGATCCGCGTCGCCGTCGCAATGGGATTGAAGTCGTTCAAGTGGCGGCATCTCCCGCCTTGCCCCCGGGGCGAGGGGTTCATCCTTTGGGATATCCTGCGGGCGATTCGTGAAACGCGGTGAAAGCCGGATTCACGCAAATTTGCACCAAAAAAGAAAAAGCGCCGAAAGGTAACATTTCGCATTGACGCGGGCCGGGAACTCCGGCAAGTTCGCGTCGTTATGCAAAACGACACGATCACAAAGGAACTCGCCGCCGCCCTCGAACCAACCCGCTCCGCGATCATCGAACGCGTGAAGGTTCAGACGCTCGCCCGGGTCGGAATGGTCTATGAGAAGATGATCGCCCACGGGTGGAACCTCACAGCGGCATTCCCGACGAATTTCAATTCGCCGAAATGGAAGCAATTGAAAGAAGATCGTGAGTTCGCCAAGCATTACACCCGCAAGCCGGAGGGTGTTGAGCCATCGGGACGGATGTTTTCCCCCGAGCCCCGGGTCGGAATCTCCGATAAACAGAAAGAGGCCAAGGCGACCGCGACCGGCGAAAAATACGCCGAGGAATTGCTCGCCAGCTACTCGGGCAAGCTCACGGTGAAAATCCGGAAATTCGCCGGAGAGCGCGAGATCGCCTCGGTTTCCTACAAGGGCGACTCCGATCCGTGGGGATATTCGTTCGTCAAGGTCGAGCTCGCGAACGGCGAGGCGTTCACGCTGAAAACGCAAGTCATCGTGAATTGCTCGGTCAACGGCCTGCTTTTCAATCAATTTCCGACCCGTCTCGTCGGCTAAAATTTCCCCCCATGGTCCGGGCGCGTCCATTTCCCCCCGAGCGCGCCCGGGCCTCAACCTTCCCCATCATGAGCGACGGCCCGAAATGGCGATTCAAGATCGATGACGACATCGAGCAACGTCACGCGGAATATCTCGCCGCCGAAAAGGCCGCGTTGTTGGCTCACGGCAAGCCGAACGTTCGGCACGTCGCCAGCCGCGGAGTTTATGCGTTCTACTCGGGGAAACACTACGTCGTGACCGGGCAATCATTCGATTTCGAGGCCGAGGCGTGGGAGTATCTGAAAGAAACCCATGGGATCGATCAACCCGAGCCATCAAAAAAGAAGAAACGCAATCGATGAAAATCACAAATCGCCGCCTCGTCGGCCGCTACGTCAACCCGGCAACCGGCCGCCCGGTGAATATCCACAAAGGGCAATGCTCGGGAGGATGGGATCGCTATTTCTACCTCTACCGGCACGCGCGGCAGTTTGTCGCCGAGGGCGATTTCCGGAAATGGGAGAAAGCGAAACCCGACTGAAAGCGCCGCTCCGTTTCTTTTGTTGCCGAATGCCCCGAATCGTGACACTTTCCCCCGCATGGCCTCTGCCCTCCCATCCTCGACCGACTTCGCAAACGATCACCTCGCGCCCGTCCGCGCGTGGGTTCATGCGAATCACGGCTCGATCGTTCAGCTTGCAAAAACCATGCGCGGCATGACCTCGACTCCAATTTCGAGGCAATCCGTTTGCAAATGGTTGAGCCGTGACGAGAGCAAGAGGCAGGAACCGAAACTCGGCATCGCATTGATTATGATCGACGCGGTCGAGATGCTCCAAACGGAAAAGCAGAAACCGAACCCCTAGCCGCCGCCATGCTCTCCCCCCACTGGCTCGAACCTTTCCGGAAACGGATCGGATTTCTCGACCTTGGCAACGGGGACCGTTTTCCCGGAACTGAAACACTGAACCATTACGCGCTGATTTTGGCGCTCGATACCGAACCAACCCTAGCCCGATTCCATCTCATGAACGCTCAACCGCTTCCCATCCATCCGCTTTCCGCCATCTTTCCCGAGGCCTCGCCCGAAGAGATCGACGAACTCGGCGAATCCATCAAGGTCCGCGGCCTCCGCGAGAAAATCGTTTTGCTCGATGGCCATGTTCTCGACGGCCGCAACCGTCAAACGGCGTGTTTCAAGGTCCTCGTTCCGCCGATTTACCGCGATTTCGACCCGTCGATCGATGGTGATTCCGTTGTCTCGTTCGTGCGCGACAAGAACCTCAACCGCCGACAACTGAACACGTCGCAACGCGCGATCGTGGCGGCCGGGCTCGAACCGTATTTCGCGGAAGAGCTCGCCAAGGAAAAGGCCGCCAAGGCGAAAAAGCGCGAGGAAGAGAAAAAGGCGAACGCCGACAAAAAGCCCGCCGCGGCAACCGGCACCGCTCCGGCCGCCCCCGCCACTCCCGACCCGCTGGCGGTTCTCGATAAGGTCGAGGTTGTTCCGGAGAAGCCGAAAACGGCCGCCGAGCTCGCCGCCGAGGCAACCGGCGTTTCCGCCCGTTCCGTCTCCACCGCAAAGGAATTGCTCGCCAACTCACCCGAGCAAGCCGCCGAGGTCGTCGCCGGTCGCAAGACGATCAACAAAGCGAAGAAAGACGCCGAAGCCGCCCGGCAAGAGAACCGCGCGGCCGGTGAGGATGTCGCCCCCTACCGCGCCGAATGCGCCGACATGCTCGAAGCGAATCACGGCGAGGCCGTCTCGAAGCAAATCCGGGCCTCGGAAATCCTGAAAACGACGAACGAGCTAAAAGCATTCGTCGGGCTCCCGATCCCGGATCAAAAGTCGATCCTTCCGTTCATCGTGAAGGGTTGGCAGGTCGCGAAAGCGATCAAGTTCCACAAGGGCGAATTTGAGGGCGAATCGACCCTCGAACAACTCATCGCATACGCGGCCGCCAAGGGAGGCGCGGCGATCGAGCTTAACGGCTTCACGATCACGATCGAGAAATCGACCCCGGACGCCGTCGAGGCACCGCCAGCGGGCGAGGCCCCGGCCCCGGCTGACAAGACCGAGGAATCACCGCCAGCGGCCGCCAGCGAGGCCGCCAGCGCCGACGATGACGATATTCCGATCGGAACCAAAAAGCCCGCCGAGCAAACCCCGGCCTAAAACGATTTGAGGGGCGGAGCCCGGGACGCAACACTAAAGGCGTTTGAGCTCCCGGCCTGCCCCTCTCCAATTTTTTCGCCGCCGCCGAGTCACAAGGTATTCCCTTGCGGCGGAAAGGAAATCCCCGCCCGAGGCTCGAAAGAGAGGGAAATCCCATAACTCGGAGACAGTGCAGCGAAGCGCCGCGGGGCACATTTTCACGACAAACCAACCCCCACAAATGAACCTCATCGAAACCATCGAACAAGCCGAGCAACGCGGGATCGCGGCCGGGATTCTTGATCAGCCAACCGCCAACCCTTACGAGCCCGGGAGTGAGAACGCCGAGGTTTTCGATCGCTGGCTCCACAAGACGAACCGCGCCGTCGGGATCGGAATCCGCCGCGTCGTTCTCGCCGGGGCCGGGTTCATGTATTTGAAGCAAGTCAAACCAGCGGCCGCGAACCTTGTCCTCGCCGACGCGATTCAAAAGGGGATGGAGATCATGATTTTCATGCGCGCCGGAATCCTCATGAGTTACCGCGGCGAAATCCCGAATTGGCAGGATGAACAATGGAAAGAGCTCAAGCTCGCGATCATGGCCGGGCTTTGCGGTGAGGATTTTCCCGAGTTCAATTCGCCGATCGAACGGCATCCGCTGCCGCGTCTCGTTTACGAGGTTTCCGCCGATTTCGTCGAGGAAATGAATGGCGGGGAGCCCTTCAATATTAAGGCCGGGCAATCCGCCGTCTTTGGCTCGAAAATCACCTTTCAACGTGCGCTCGATTGGCTCGGCGAGCTTCCCGACGACGACGGCCTTAACTCTTAATCATCCCCCTCTCACATCCTGCCAACCGTTAAAAACAAATCGCCAATGCAAACCGACACTATCTTTTTTTACCTAACCCGGCGCGAGCGCGACCATCAAATCGGCCTCGGATTCACGGCCGAACACGACGACACCCACGGCGGCGGAGAGATCGCGGCCGGGGCCTCGTGCTACTTCATGGCCGCGGCTCTTCAATGCGCCCGGCCGACCCTCTTGATCGGTGAGGTCGCCGATCGCGCCTCCCGGAATTGGGCTTTCGATTCCAAGTTTAAGCCGGAGCTCCACCCGGCGAAAAACATCATCAAGGGCCTCGCGATGGGAATCGCCGAATTGCAGCGCCTTGACCGTGCCGGAGAGATCGAGGGCCTCGACGATGTCGAGGTGAAAGACTATCTCGAATTGCTCGACCGGCTCGTTCAGCGGGTCCGGGCCGCGAAAGAGAAATACCCCCACGAGGGGAACATGCTTTTCCCGGCGCTGGCGGCCGAACAAGGCGAGCTCGCCGAGGCGCTCATGAACGAGAGCCCCGAGCGCGTGACCGATGAGGCGCTCGACGTGGCGGCCGTCGCGATGCGGATCGCCGAGAGCGGCGACGGAACCCTCGACGCTGAACGCACACGTCGCGGCCTTGCCGTGTGGCCCGCATGAGGGTCCTCATGGCAAAACCGGAGTTCGAGACGCCGATCGTCGAGCTCCGCAAGCAATGCAGCATCCGCCCGCCGAGGGAAGACAAGCGCGATCCGCGGCCGGGCGAGGCCCTCTCGATTCGAGTTTGGCAGGGGAAACCCTACCGCTCGAAGCAACGGGAGATTTTGCAAGTCGAGGTCGTCTCGGTCGATCCGATTCGGGTCGATGAAAATCACCTCGGGACGGTCGTCATCATCGGCGATCGATACCTCAACCCTACGGAAATCAAAGAGCTCGCCGTCGCCGACGGGTTCCGGAGTGACTACGATTTCCGCCAGTTTTTCGAGAAAACGCACGGCCTCCCGTTCTCGGGATTCCTCATCAAATGGAGGCCACTCAACCCCCGAAATCATCAATCCAATGAATAAATTGATTCACATCACGAGCCATTTGATCGCGACCCTTGCGACCAATTCCTTAACCCGTCAAAACCAACTCGCCCCCGAGGCGATTGTGCTTCTCCACGCGCACAGCCTTAGCGGAGCCCCGAAAAATTTCGAGTTCCGATCGACCTCGCTCGGGCTCCGGGAGATGGCGGCGAGCCTCGTCGAGATCGCCGACGGCCTCGATCACTCGGTCGCACCGCTCATCGCGACGCCGCTTTTTGAAACGAAATCATCGATCGAGCCGCTATTGCAGACCGTGACCGACATCCTCGAAAAGATGGACGTGACCGACAAGGGAGAGGAACTCGATCGGCTGCAAAGCAACCTCGACACCATCGACCACGAGCTCGGGGCGTCCGGCTGGAATTGGCGCGAGTTCATCCCCTACAATGAAGAGGGCGACTATTTCCCTCGCGTGATCCCGGAGGATGAGAAACCGGCGATCGTGGCGGCGCTGGCGAAAGAGGCGTTCGAGATTTCGACGAGAATCCGGAAGCTCCCGCAAATGGATAGGGCCGCCGCGACGCAAGAGTTCACCGACAAACTCGCCGAGCTCTCCCGGAAGGGTTTCCATTGCCGCGACGCCGTGCTCGATGGTGCGCGCGAGCTCGAAGTCGAATATCACGAGGCTGGGAAGGTATCCGGAGCCTCGATCGAGGATTTCATCGCGCAGGCCGAAAAGGGCGTGCAATTCCGCGGCGGCGATCCGGCGCAGGTTCAGGCCAATCGCGACAAGTTCGAGGCGGCCGCTAAATCGGGAATGACAGTGATGGAAGCCGTCGCCGCGTTCGTCTCCGATCCGGAATGGAACCCATGCTCGGGCGGCGGTTGTTGCGCCGGAGATGGCGGCCCCAAGGCTCCGCCGGTCGAGGATGAAACCGGCCGCGACGAAAACGGAAGCGCCAAGGCCTAAGCCATCAAGAGAGCCCGGGGGATTCACGTCTCCCGGGCTTTTTCGTGTTTTTTTGGGTAAAAGCGCCGAAAGATAACTTTTGGCGTTGACGAGGGCCGGGAACTCCGACAAGTTCGCGTCGTTATGCCAACCGTCACCGCTCCCGCCGCATTCGCCATCAAAGGCCAACCGAACGAAACTTTCACCGTCTCGTTCACCAACGAAAACGAAAACCTTCCGTTGCTGAAAGCCGACCTCATCCGTCGCGGATTCGACGGCCGAATCTACACCCTCGAACGGATCATCGAGGGCACCCGCAAGCGCCCGATGTCGATCCTTTGTTTCCGCGGAAAGAACGAGGGCGCGTTCGTCTCGATGCTCTGATTTCCCCCGCCGGTCGCCTCCCCCCGGGCGGCCGGAATAATTCCAGAATAATTTCACCCCGAAAAGTAGCTCATACCATGGCCACAAAAGCAAAAGAGCCCCGAGTCGCGACCGTTTCGTTTAGCGTGACCGGCGAATTTATCACCGAGCATTGCCGGAATCTCTGGCACGAGGGCGCGTTCAAGAAAGCGTTTGACGTGCTCGATTGCATGATAGGGATGCGACGCGACCAACAGATCGACGTGATCGAGGGCCGGAAAAAGCTCATCGGCGTGAACGACGTTGATTTCGTCGATGACGATTGGACCCCGCCGGAAGGGTATCCGACTTTCCTCTCGATGATCGAGAAAGCGGGCACGTTCGACGCCGACGAGCTCGCCAGCCGCCGGAACGACGACGCCCGGGAATATCTCCGGGAGGTCGCAATTCTAACCTACCCGGGCAGATGGTCCGACGGTGAGCTCATGATGAAAGTTGAGGGCCTCACCCGCAAGGCCGAGCAACTCATCGGAAAAACCGCGGCCGAGGCGATGCTCCACGAGCTCCGCGATGAGATCGAGCCGGGCGTCGATTTCGATCCCGACGAGGAAATCGGGATGCAATGGAAATCCCGCATGCTCACCGGCACGACGCCGGAGCGCCGGGAGCACGAGGACCGCCGTCGCGATGGAAACGATCCGATCGCCAAGCTCTACGCCAACGCGGCCGGGCAAATGCAGATGTTCGCCATGATGAGCGGGGGCGACCCATTGGCCGTGCCAAGCGTCGATGCCCTCATGAATCGAGGGATGAACATCGTCCCGAAACTCGATCCGAAAATGTCGAGTGATTCCGGTTGGCTCTTGCCCGATGGGAAATATTACGGATGCGAGGCGCACGAGCATATCGGGCTCGCGACGAACCTCCTTGAAAAGACGTTGCCGAAAGCGGCGCATGGGCTCAACGCGACCGAATACGAACGATTGGCGGAAAATCGCGGATGGGTCAAAATATCAAAGTCGATGAGCGGGCTCCATATCGTTTGCCAGAGCAACGTCACCCAAAAACAGCGCGACCGCCTTTTCGACTACTGCGAACTCCGCGGCCTCGATTACAAGACCGCTTGCCGCCTCATCCGTGAAGATTCATAACCCCCCTACAATATGGCCAACCTAAACAAAGTGATGCTCATCGGGAACCTCACCCGCGATCCCGAGCTAAGATATACCCCCAAGGGAACCGCCGTCGCCGACATCGCGCTCGCGATCAATCGCGTCTGGAACAATGAACAGAATCAGCGGCAGGAAGAGACGACTTTCGTCGATATCACCCTTTGGGGTCGGCAAGCCGAGCTCGCGCAACAATACCTCACGAAAGGCCGCGGTTGTTACATCGAGGGCCGCTTGCAAATGGATACATGGGACGACAAACAGAGCGGCCAAAAGCGATCGAAATTGAAGGTCGTCGCCGAGTCGCTGCAATTCCTCCCACAAGGCGGGCAGGGCGGCGGAGAGGGCGGCCAGCGCGCCGAGAATGGACAAGGCCAGCGCCCGGCGCAAAACAGCGGGGGAGCCCGCCGCAACGACCCACCGCCCCGGGACACCGGCAACCCGGACGATTTCGACGACGATATCCCGTTCTAACAATGCTTCCCATCCAAAAACCGACGCCGCCGGAGCCGACCGCCCGGGAGTTCGCTCTCATCGTCTCGGCGATCGCCGTCGGCGTCGGCCTCATCATCGCAACCCTAAAACATTTCCTCACCTGATTCCCCTCATGATTTACCAATTCGTCACCCCATCCGACCCGGTCACATTCAAGGCCAAGCGGCCCGAGATCGCATTCGCCGCCGCCCTCCGCCTCGGCCATGGAAAAGCCGCGGCGACCGCCGAGAACGGCGACAACGTCCCGTGCATGTTCATTTTCTCCCTCACGAGTGATATCGATAGGACGATCAAGGAACAATGCGGCGGCCTGCCGCTCTGCGATTTCGAGCGCCTGAACGCGGCCGAGCTCGCGGAATGCTTTGAATCGTTCGCCTATGGCACCATTGAAAGCCGTCCCGCCTACGATGCCGTGATCGACGCGATCAGCGACCCGATAGCTCTCGTTTTCGCCAAGCTGGAACACGAGGACCGGGATCGAACATCAATGAATCGATGGGTCAAAACGGCATGGGACACCGGGACCGCATTCCGGAAGATGGCGGAGAGTTCCCCCGTCGAGTTCATCATGGTTCGAGGCGACCATCCGATCGCGTCGCGACCCGATCAGCGGTTCGAGCCGGACCAAGCGGCCGAGGCCGTGAAATACGCCGACGAGCTCGCCCGCCAGCTTTTCGACAATATCTCAATCACCCTTTACCCCATCAAGCCGTGAACTGGATCACACAAAGCGCGCTTAATTGGATCGGCGCACAAGCGAAACCCTGCCTTGGATCAGAATTTGACAAGCAATTTTCACCGGTGGGGAAAACCGTCCGCGATGAGCTCGTGAAACAAATGATCATCCGGGTTTCTCACAGAGGAATCATCGAAATCGTTCAACCCGAGGAAAGAAGAGCGCCGGAAGATATCAGCCGGGCGAATCACATCATCGCGGGGATCATCCCGAGCAATTTCACCGAGATGAAAGACGAATATCGAAACGCCATCATCGAGGAACTAACCGCGCACCGGGCGAACGGCTACCGGGCCGGATACGAGGCCGGACTTAGGGCCGCAATCGAGAAATAACGATCATGATCCCCATCCCCTCAAGCATCGCCCCGGGCGTCCGCATCCATGAATCGGAGGCGATGACGGAATTTTTCCGACGCCCCCGAACCAAAAATCGCCGCATCGTCGCCAAGTGGAAAAAGCGGCCGGAAAACTGGCGGCCGCAAATGTCCGCTCTCTCGATGGAAGGCGGCGCGGTCCTCGTCATGCACCCCGAGATGGCGAGACGGCTCCGGGCCTCGGTGAAAACCTTCGTCAAAGGATTCGAGGACATCGGGGCCGCCGTGAACCGCTCCGCCGTAAGCATCCGATCGTTTTCTCAACAACTCCCCCGCAAATAATCCGACCATGACCGACAACGAAATCGCCTTTCTCAATCAAGCCGCCGCCGACTACGAAACCGCCGGGCAACGGCTGCAAATCCTCCTACGCCGAACCTTCCCCATCGATACGGTGATCAGGTTCAAGCCTCGGACCCATTGGCGCGATTATCGCGTCGTTTCCCACGGTTGGCCCGGCTCCGATGTCATGCGCCTGCGGATGCGCTCGCTCGATACCGACGGCCTCGTCGCTCTACATCTCGGCCATCACCGCGAGTTTCAAGTCATCTCCCGGCCTCCCGTGCTTCCCGAGCTCATCGTCGCAACCGATGAGGGTCAATTTTATCGATTCTGCACGATTCACGGGCTCGATGCCACCGATCGCAAGGTCGCGCTCCGCATCACGAGGCCGTCAGACATCACGCCCGAGCTTGCCTCGGCATGGATGATGGTCCTCCCGGGCGCGGGTGAGCTCATGCGGGTGACGATCAGCAAGTTCCAGACCATGCGCGGCGAGGTCCGCTTTCACTCCGAACCCCGCGGCATCCGATGAACCCAAATATCACGCCGGAAATCGGCGAGGCCGCGGCCCGGCTTCTCATGAGCGACTCTCGGCTCATCGAAATCATCGACGGATATCCGAACGGCCGCTCGATCATCTCGGGCCTTTATAATCTCATGGGGTGCAAATACGAGAACAGCGAAAGCGCCCGGCGCGACCTACTCGTCGCCCTCGGATGCAGCTTGACGCCGCGGCCGCCATTGGAACCCGCGCCGAAACGCCGTCTCATCGCGGCCGCAACTCATCAAGATTTCGTCGAGTATTGCACGGCCGAGGGGATCAACCCGAGGGATCAACGACGGGTCGTTTTCATTCACGATCTATCCCAAGTGAGGGGATGCGAGCGGGGAACGAACCTCTACCTCTTGCCCGGGTCGATCAATAAAAAGGGCCTGCATTCGGTGATTCGGGAAATCCGCAATCGGGACGGGCAGACGATTCGGATCAGTTTCACATTTCAGCGCAACCGGACCGGCCGACCATATCCCGGGACATGGCTCCCGATCGGGCCGAGCGAGGCTCTCAAAATGGTGAGCGAATCACCCGAGGGGGGATCATTTCACGGGACCCCGATCAAAGAGCTCGGATCGAACCGGCCGCCCGTGGGGTTTTCCGGCATCATCTTTCCGGCCGACGGGGAAGCCTACTGGATACCCGAGCCGGATCATCCGGAGGAAATCGAACATTCCCTACTTAGCGCGATCGATTACCTCGCGACACACTCCCGATTGATCGAATGGATCGCCCTCCCGACAAAACGTTGGCAAGAGATCATCGACCGCATATCAATATGAAACGCCTCTATTTCGACACCGAGACAACCGGGACTCTCCCGAGATGGGGAGCGAGCCTCGCCAACGCTCCGCATATCGTTCAGCTTGCCGCCTCCCTCCGATGCGATGCCCGGGGCGTCCTCGCCTCGATCAACGTCATCATTCGGCCGGACGGGTGGACGATCCCGGCCGAGGCCGCCGCCGTTCATGGGATCACGACGGAAACCGCAATGGAGCTCGGGATTCCGATCGTCGTCGCCCTCGCCTGCTTTTCGCAGATGGTGAGCGTCGCCGATCAGGTCGTCGCGCATAACATGGATTTCGACGACCCGGTCGTCGGGTTCGAGATCGAGCGTCTCGGCAAGGTGAACCGGCTACTCGAAAAGCCGAAGTTTTGCACCATGAAGGCGAGCGTCGATATCGTGAAGATTCCACCCACGCCGAAGATGGTCCGCGCCGGGTTCAATCACTATAAATCCCCCTCCCTCATGGAAACTTACGTTCACCTTTTCGGCCGTGAGTTCGACAGCGCCCACGATGCCCTTGCCGACGTGAACGCGTGCGCCGAAATTCACGCCGAAATCCTCCGCCTCTACCCCGAGCCCCTTCCCAAAACCGCATGAAACTGACCTTTGCCGCGCCCGCCGAACTCGACCCTCGCCTCGCCCTCCCGAATAACCGCTATACGTCCCGGCTGAACGGCCAGCGCCTCGCCGAGACGGTCAAGGCCCCGTGCCACTGGAACACAACCCCCGCCGCGGCAATCAAGGCCATGCGGGACCCGAACAGCGCCTATGCCGTCATGTCGTTTATGATGGAGATGGAAACGATCGAGGAAATCATCGGCCGGAAATTCTCACCCGAGGAACGTCTCCGGCGATCGGATGGGAAAAGGCTCATCGGAATCATCGATAAGATTTTCAAGGGAATCCCGACCGGCCGCCGGACCTATCCGGATATTCAACCGTCGAGCATTGGTTCGATGGATTGGATTCACAGCGAAGGGGGGGCGCGCGGAACCGGGGGGGATGAGGTAGGGGCGAAGCCCCCGATTTTTTTTTCCGCGGGGCCCGGGGCCCCCGCCTGCGGTCCTCCGGACTCGCAACCGCCGCCATCGCGCGCGCCTGACGGCCGCGACCGCCCATTCGTCGGAGGGATAATCGGACAGGGGCCCCCGATACGCATCGGAGAAACCGCGGATCACCCCGCCTGCGGCTACATCATCCACAGCGCCCACGCCGCCGACTACATCCGCAACGTCGGCCCGCTCCCCGAGGGATACGTCATCGACAACGAACCGCCCACGCCGATGAGCGATGAGGGAATGATCCGGATGATAATCGGAAAGCACATGACCCGCCCGCGGCAAATCGGAATCACCGAATTTAAACGGGCCGCGGACCGCATCAGCGCCGAGATGATCGACGAGAGCCGGGAACGGATGATCGCCGGGCTCGGCGTCCCGATTCGGATTCTACGCGGCCGGGCACCCTCACCTTTCCGCCATGAAGGGCACCCGGGCGACAACCTCACCGCCGACAGTCTCGACGCCCTCCGGGCCTCGATGGCGACCAAGGCCGAGAGCGCCATGATGGAAAGCATCGGGGCGACATGCGAGGGATGCTCATCCCCCCATTGCGCCGACTGCGGGGAACCTCAAGACCTGAACCCGTGAACACGATCCTCAAGCGCCTGCCCGACGATGAGCTCCGCTCAATCCTCGCCACCGAGAGGGAATCGGAAGAGTTCACATTTCTAGGGACACCGATCCGGGTGATCGATCACCCATTGCCCGCGGGGACATCCGCGGTCATGGTCAACAGCCGCGGCGAGGGGTTCGCCCTCATCATCGAATCCGGATGCGACGTTAGGACGCTCGACGGCAAGAGATGCGGAGCGCCAACCGACGAAACGTTTATGATCAGGGGGAGGGAGGTCGAACTCTGCCGCGCATGTTTCGACAATTTCCTCTCCGGAGCATACGGCCGCGGGCACCTCGAAGAGATCAAACCATGACGCAATTCATCGACGGCCCGGTCGCCGGGAAATCGCTCTCGCTCCGGCGCTCCCCGCTATTTCTCCGCGTGGTGATCAACAGCCGCGGCGCGATCGACGCCCTCGACCTACTCACCGACACCCCCGGCCGATCGGAGACGATTCACGTTTACCTCAGACGCGGGAAACCGATGCGCGGGTTCATCGACGGCAAGGGAATCTCGGGGCCGTTCACCCTCGCCAGCTACGCCCTACACGAGCGCCAACCGCTCGACGAACAAGCCCGGGACCCCGAGGCATGGAAAGCATGGGCGACCGCGGAGCAAGCCCGCCTCCGCGTGTCCTAACCGCATTCCGCGCCTATTCCGAGCTCGACGCGGCGAGCCGTTTCCCTACGCTCCCGGGCGTGGCAAAGGGTAAAGACGGCAAAACACGCGGGCGAAATCTCAAGTTGACGCCGGAAAACATCGCGAAATTGTGCGGCCAAATTAAGAAAGGGAACCTCGTCATCACGGCCGTGAAAGCGGTCGGCATCTCATACTCAACGTTTTACGCGTGGAGAGAACAGGGCGAAAAGGACCGAAAGGCGGGCAAGCGCGGCCGCTACGTGGAATTTCTGGAAGAAGTTGAGCACGCCGAGGCCGTCGGCGAGCAACGCTTGATCAAAAACGTCCTCGAAAAAGGCGGATGGAAAGGGTCGCTCGAAATCCTGAAACGCCGATATCGCAAGGATTGGGGCGACAAAACCGCGCTCACGAAATCCGACGGGACCGACTTCCCCGTTTCGCCGATCGGCGCGCCTGCCGTGAACCTCACCATCAACACGACGGCCCCGCCGGACGATAATCCTTTCACCGGTCACGGCACCGGCAAACCCGAACCCGCGGCCTTGCCCGGCGAGGAAGACACGAAAACCGCCCCGGGGCCGACGCTACCCGGAGCACAACCGCCAGAGCCTCCGAAACCATGAACCGACCCCATCCAATCCCGCCCGCCCTACTCACCGCCATCGACACGGCCGCGGACTCCTACGCGGGCCGCCAGCGCCTCAAAATCTCCTTTGCCTCATGGGCGAACCGAGAGGGACCGGCGACGAAATGCCCCTCGGCCCCGATGACGCGGGACATCCGCGCGATTGCCGAGTTTCCCGAGCGCGTGCCGGTTGCGGCCGTCCTCGACGCATTGCAGACGCTCGCCGTCACGGTCGCGATTGCCGATCAGGCCGAGGGCCTGCCGGACCTTGTCGGCACCGTGAAGGCCGTCGAGCGGGCAATCTCTAACAACGGCTGGCACCCATGAACGCGAACCCTTGGCTCGTCGTCGCGATCCTCGTGATCCTCGCCCTCATCTTCTCCCGCATGGGCGACGGTCCCGGGCTCGGGATGGTCCTCGGCGCGGTGTTTTTTGTTCTCGCCTGCATCAAGGCCCTCTCCATCTTCGCTCCCCTCATTTTCTGACATGGACACCATCGAATTTCCCGAGGTCGTTTTGACCATCGCCAAGGATCAACCGCAATATCGGCCGATCCCGGCTTATTTCTATCAGGCCGAGCCCGGCCGTCTCGTGTTTTGCTGGAAGCTGAACGAGATCGAGCGCGCCGAGGTGAACCGGACCGGCGTCATCTGGCATATCGTTCAGACCGGCGGCCGCGGGTTGCAACCGCAAATGCTACTCGCCAGCAAGCCCGAGATGCCCGCGCATATCGAGCTCCCGCCGACACTGGAAGAGGTCGAGGCTGCATTCACGCTGCCGGAGCCCGGCTCACACGTCGAGCGGCTTGAACGTCACATCGTCGCGGCGGCGACGATTTACGGGGCCTCGGTTGCGACCGGCCGCTCGGCCATGAACGGCGGGGAGATTCCCGACGACATCGCGCCCGATGTCGCGCAACTACTCATCGCCGCTTACCTCTCCGGAATGAAGCAAACCGCCCATTTCCTCGGCGCGAATGAAGGCGCGGAGGGCATCAACCCTCACAACGTCCTTGCGGCCGCGAGGTTTGCCGGTGAGCGCCTCGGGTTCGTCGCTGGCAATATCACACCCCCACAAGGATGAGCAAGAAACGGCGGAGCCAGCGGCGCAAGGGCGCGACGTGCGCGGAATCTGGCACGTCGAAACGCATCTATTTCTCGAAAGATGCGGCTGAACGCGCGGGCGGCCGGGCGCTGGCCAAAAAGGGTAACACGTCCGCATCGAGCCTGCGGGCCTATCATTGCCCGCGCTGCAAAGGCTATCACCTCACGAAACAATCTTGACCCCTTCCCTCGATCTTAATTTGCACCCGCAACAGATGCGGGCCGTCTATGCCCCGGCGACCGAAATCCTATTCGGCGGCGCGGCGGGCGGGGGGAAGAGTCACGTCATCCGCGCGGCTCACATCATCTATTGCATGGCCGTCCCGGGCCTGAACACGATGATCTTTCGCCGGACCTATCCCGAGCTCGTGCTCAATCACCTAACCGGCCCGGGCAACTTTCACGAGATGCTCGCGCCGCTCGTGAACGCTGGCCTCGTGGTGATCGTCAAGGGGCAGGTTCGTTTCTGGAACGGCTCGACGATTTTCCTTTGCCACCTTCAAACCGAGAAAGACCGATACAAGTATCAGGGCGCGCAGATTCACGTCCTTTCGCTCGATGAGGCGACTCACTTTCTCGATGACGAGTATCGATATTTGCGCGGCCGTTGCCGTCTCGGCGGCCTCGAAATCCCCGCGGGCCTGCCGTGGGAGTTCCCCCGCATCCTGAACGGCACCAACCCGGGCGGGATCGGCCATCTCTGGAACAAAGAGGGGTTTGTCGATAACGGGGCTTATCACATCGTAAAGACCGAGGAAGACGACGGCGGGATGCTCCGTTGCTACATCCCGAGCCGCATCGATGACAATCCGACGATGCTCGCCAATGACCCGAGCTATCTCGACCGCTTGAAAGGCCTCGGCGACGCGATCCTCGTTCGCTCGCTCCGGGATGGCGATTGGTCGATCGTGGCGGGCGCGATGTTCGGCGACGTGTGGGATCGGTCCCGGCACCTTTGCGAGCCGTTCGACATCCCGGCCGATTGGGATTTGTGGCTCGGTGCGGATGACGGTTACAGCGCCCTTGCGGTCGTTCATTGGCTCACCCGCGACCCGCGGGATCAAACTGTGTATGTCGTGCGGGAGCTCGCTCGGGCGAAGATGCTGCCGGAAGAGTTCGCGAAACGGATCAAGGAAATTCACCACTCGATCAGGCGCACCGGCCGCCGCCCCGGTGATCCGGCCGTTCTCGAAAAGAGTCAACCGACGGGCCTCATGGACTCGGCCGCGTTCTCGGAAACCGGTCAAGCGGAGATCAGCCGCGGCGAGCAACTCCGCCGCCTTGGGATCAATTTTAAGCCGGTCGAGAAATGGCCGGAGAGCCCGCGGGACCGCGCGCAAAACCTTCACCGGTTGCTCGCGCCGAACAGCCTCAACGCCCACGGCCTGCCCGGCCTGCGGATTTTCAAGGGCGCATGCCCCGAGCTTGTGCGGACGTTGCCCGTTCTACCCCGCGACCCGAACAAGTTCGACCGTGTCGATACCACGGCCAACGATCACGCGTTCGACGCCTGCACCTATGGCTTGCAATGGATCAAGAACGAGGTTCGCCGCGTTCAGATTTACGGCATCTGATTCGGGCGGTGTACTAATCCCGGGGCTTTGTGCGAAAAACAGCACAACGCGACAGTTGCGATATTTCGCAACTTGTTAATTTTCTCGACCTCATTTGAGGCGGCAAAAATTAACATCCGGCCCCGGCATGGCCGAAATAACTTGCGCGGAACCTCCCGGGCGCATTTACTCACCGCCAGCGGCCGCCGAGGTCCTCATTCGTTCCGGGGGGAATCGCATGAGAGACACGAGCGGCCGCTATCGCGTTCACGATGCAACGAATCCGCCTCCGATGATCCAAAAAGCAATTTCCGCCGGGCTTTCTATCGTAAAACGGTTTTCGCGCCGCGAGTTGCCCCCGGGCCCGAGCTATGAGGATTTGACCGCCGTCCGGATCGCCGCGGCCGCCCTCATGGATTACCTCCGCGACAACGTCGGAGAGACGGCCGACTGGCCCGTCGAGATCAAGGCCGCCGACGATGAGATCGGGACGCTCTGCGAACGTCTGAACGCGGTCAACAACGCCTTGAAAGGCATCCGCCGGGAACCCGCGGGGAACGCCGAGGTTTACGACGTGTATGTCGGAGGCGTGAAGCTCGACCCCTATCGAATCCTCGACGCCTACGGGATCACGAATCAGGCACAAGGGCACGCGATCAAGAAACTACTGCGGGCCGGGCGATCCCATAAAACGCTTGTCGAGGACATCAAGGAAACGGTCGGGACGCTCCGGCGCTGGCTCGACATGATCGCCGAGGATGCGAGCGCAAATTTGCGTAAATCCGGGGATTCCGACAATTAAATCGGAAAGCGCCGAAATGCGACGTTGACAGACGCGGGGAAATCGCGCAATTTCCGCCCGTCATGCAAACCGACAACACAATCGCACGAGTCGCCGACCTTCCCGCCCCATTCAAAACCGCCTCCGACTGGCAAACCGAAATCTCGGCCAAGGTCGGATTCCCGGTCAAAGTCGAAACCGAACACGGCAAACGCTTTGCGGGTGGGATGCGCCACATCCTCACCGTCGCCCACGAACGCCGCGCGTTCATCGAGCGCGTTCTCGAAGCTCTGCCCGAGAACAGCCATATCGTCGGCGACAATCAAATCGTCTTCCCCCGCTCCCGATGACAGAACCCATCCCCTCGGCCGAGATTGCCCTCGTGGCATTCTCCGAAGTTCCCCCCGCTTCACTGGCCGAGCGGGATGTCGCGGCGGGCGTTCACGATCCGAGCGACCCGCCTCCCCTCATCATGGCCGACGAGCTCGGCCGCCTTTCCCATCATGAAAACCAGTAGCACCAAACGCACCCGCCGTCATGTCGTCATCCGCCTCTCTCCCGGTGAGGCGGCCGCAATCAAGTTCATCCGGCCGAACGCCGGGACACCGTCGCCAAAGCTCACCCGAGGCGAGCGCCGCGCCGTGAACAGCCTCGAAAGCAAGCTCCGCGAGGCGGAGTTGCTCGCGCCGGTCGATCCGCCTCCCATGGATGGCCCGACACGCTTCCAAGCGGCCCGCACGCTCCGCGACGCCGAGCCTCCCCGCGGCGGAACCATTCGCAAGGGGGATTCGATATGATCAACCGCCACGATCGCAAGAGCACCGGCAAAACAAGCCGCACGAGCCTACCCGACGAGCCGATCAAGGTCCTACACCGGACGAACACGTTCGGCGACGAGATCGTCGAGTTCAAAGTTTTCCACGAGACGCCCGAATTTTACACCGGCCAAGTCGTGACCGGCGACGCATGGGATATCGATCGGGAGCCGCGCCGGATCAAAAAATCGAGCCATTTCCACGAGACGGCCGCGATCGCGATCGAATACCTCATCGATCGCAAAATTCGCAAAATCGACCATCACACAAAGGAACTCGAAACCGCCCGGGGCGAATTGACCAAGCTCACCGAGCGCGCCCGCGTCATCACTGAAAAATCAGCCTCCCCCACCAATGAAGCGCCCTAAACTTCCCGGGACATTCGATTGCAGCGTCAACAGCCGCGGCGAGTTCCATTTCCGTCTTTTCGACGCCGCCAGCAACGCGCTTGTTGTCGATGTCGAGATAACGCCCGAGCAAATAGCCCTCGCCCTCACCGGCCGCGGCGAGCAAAAAATCACGTTCACGCCTTACAATCTCGCCCGGGTCGGCCATACCCGGGAGAATCTCTCGATCGAGCTCCCGGACAAACGGGCGTGGTCGGATGCGACGGGCGCGGTCAAGTTCGACCGTGATCCGGCGCGGAAGAGCGAACGCCTTGCCGAGCTTCACGATCGCATGCTCGATGCGGCCCTCGCCCTCATCCCGCGGGAAAAGCGCGACGGTCCCGCGTGGCGACTCTCGAACGATGGGATCGCGAATCAGCAAAACGACGACGGATGGAATATTTCACTCATGCGTTTCCATCCGCCAGAAACCGACGAAATTATTCCGGAATCGGAATAACCCACCACAAAACACGACTCATTTATTCATGAAACTGCATATCTCATGCCCCGACGGCGAGGCCGCGACCTCGAAAATCACCCTCGTTCCCACAAAGGGGAAGCCCGTCGTCTTGCCCGCCTCGGCGGTTTCCTTTCGCCTTGCGGGCGGGGAGATCGCCGTCGCGGCGGTCGAGTTCCACTCGCCAACGATCGAGGCCAAGGCCGACGCCGAGCTCGTCGATATCGTTTGCAGCATCCTCGACGCCGTCTCTCCGGAAAAGGCCTCCGCCATTGTGAGCGGCGTCAACCTCCGCTTTCTCGGTGAGGCGAAGCTCTTCGCCCGGGCACCGATGGCCGTCATCGACGCGTTCAACAACCTCTCGCCGGAGGGTCAACAGCAGATCCGCGAGTATGCGAAAATCGTCGTCGATCGCGTCGAGGTCCTCGAAGGATTCAAGGGGCTCTCGCTCGATGATCAATCCGGCGTTATGCAGGACATCCAGCAACTCCCCGCGTGGAAACCTCACATCGTCGTCGGGTTCCCCGACACTCGCGCCGCCGATGCCGGGGCCGAGTATGTCCGGGAGAATGCCGGGAAGTTCCTGCCCGCCGGAGGGATTGAAATGCTGCAATGGGGATCGGACTCGCCGCCGCCAGCGGGCGCGCCATTCTGGCGGGACACCGAGCCGGGCGAGGGTCAACCGAACCGGCCGCCCGACGGTCACGTTTCCCACGGCGGGACAGCCGCGGAGTTCAGCCAAGGGAACCCCGTCGTCGCGATCCGTGAATGGGCAAAGAAATATGAATATTCGATCGATGATCACGATTTTCGGCGCGCGGCCCGGCTCGTCGAGGGTCGCCTCGTCGAGTTCGCCAGCGGCGACGACCTCGATATCGCGGCCGTCTGCCGGAAGCTCGTCGTTTTCGGGATTGCCGTCATCGTCGATCAATTGAACCGAGTGATCCGAATCCTTTTCTCGCTGGTCGATGCGCCGCCCGCGGGAGATACGCCCGACGTGAACCCCGTCGCGGCCGTGCGTCACTATTGCAAGGCAACGGGCGTGGGATACACCATCGACGACGAATCATTCGACGAGGCCGAGCGCGATGTCGGAAACGAAATGAAGCGCCGGAACATCCGCGGAGTCGCTCCAATCACCTCGAAACACGAGCTCGAAGCGGTCGGCCGGATGCTCTCGCAAGAGTTCGGATATACCGCGTTTCGTGACGACGCGACGGCATCGTTCCGCCTCACCAAGAACCCCGCCGAATAATGGACAAGACGCAAATATCATGGTGCGACGGCACCCTCAATTGGTGGGAGGGATGCGCGAAACTCTCCGACGGCTGCAAAAATTGCTATGCCGAGCTCCGCGATATCCGTTTCAGCGGCGGCGAGCATTGGGGCAAGGGCGCGCCCCGGAAGAAAAGCAAGAGCGCGCTGAAACTCGCCCGCCGATACAGCGACAAGGCCAAGAAAGGGTTTTTCGTGCGATGCACCGAGACGGGCCTCCGCGGTTGGCTCGGCGCGGATCACCTCCCGGCCGATACCGTGAAGGCGATCGCCCGGCCGACCTTTTTCTCGCTCTCCCTCGGCGACATCCTCGACGATGAGATCGATCCCCTTTGGCTCGCGGAGGCGCTGAACGCGGCAATCCTCGCCGACGGCATCGATTTCATGTTTCTCACCAAGCGCCCGGGCGCATGGCATGACGCGATGAGCCTCGCTTATCTGGCGGCGAAAAAGGACCTCGGCGACGCCGCGGCCGACCGTCTCAAGCAATGGATGACGGGCGAGCGCATCCCGAGCAATATCGCGTGGGGCGCAACGATCGAGAACGCCAAGGTCGCGGCCCGGTTCGATGAGCTCTTAGCGATTCCGGTCGTTCGCCGGTTCGCCTCGATGGAACCTTTGCTCGGGCCTCCGGATTGGCTTCACGGGTTCAAAACCCACATCGAGCGAATCGACCTCGTGATCGTCGGCGGGGAATCCACCACAAAGGCGCGGCCGATGTTCATCGAATGGCCGCTCATCATCGAGGCTATTTGCGACGAGGTCGGGACCGCGTTCCATTTCAAGCAATGGGGCGAGTGGGTTCCGAGCGTCATCGAGCCATTCCCGGCCGGGAAACCGGTTGTCGGGAATATGCTGCGGGTTCGTGACACTGGCGACGCCTACGGGCCGCGAGAGGTCGTTCAGGCTCCAAACGCGACCGTTTGGCGCGCGGGCACCGAGGCGGCCGGTCACACCATGCCGCCGGATCACCGCGGCAAGCGCGAGCGACGTGAAATCCTCTCGTTCCCGGGCGACCTCAATCGGATGGATTGGCACCATTTCGAGGGGCTCCCGGGGATCGGCCTGCGGGCGCAGATGTTCACGAGCCGACAATCGGCCGCCGACTTCATCAACGCTCACCCGAGCGCCGCGCCTGCCGTTTGGCGATGGGACCCGGCCGAGAGCCCGCCGCCGCCCCCGATGAGAAGGAAAGACTTCCTCGCCCGATGATCCGGCCGAAAGAGTGTTACCGGTGCAAGCGCAAGGTCGAGTCTCACACGCTCGACGGCCGCGAGCTCTGCCCCGAATGCAGGGCGACGCCCTACGTTGCGCCGGAGCCGCCTCCCGAGGCCGCCAGCGCGCCGCCAAGGCCCGAGGATGATTCGAGCGCGTCATTGCTCGGGATTGCGATCGCGATCGCCATCAGCCAACAGTGAACGAACGGCCGCGGAATCAACCCCGCGGCCGTTTTGCGTCTTGCCGGTGATCGGGGGCCGGTGTTAGGACTCGGGCCGAAATGAAGGTCGCCGAACTCTATCATCCCGATTATCTGGCATTGTGCGAAACGTGGGAATTGATCGAGGACGTTTGCGCGGGCTCCCGCGCGGTGAAAGCCAAGGCGAGGCAATATATCCCTCAACTCAAAAAGCAGGAAAAGGAGGATTATCTAGCCTACGTCCGGCGCGGCGTGTTTTTCGGCGCGACCAAGCGAACCCGTGAGGCCTTGACCGGGATGCTCATGCGCCGGAGCCCGAAGGTCGAGCCCGGCTCGATCCCTCCCGCCGTCCTCGCCGATATCACGATGTCGGGCCTTTCCATCAAGGCGTTGATTCGTCGCGTGATCGAGAACCTCAACTCGACCGGCCGTTGTGCGACGGTGATCGATTGGTCGATGAGCTCGAAACGTTCCTACGTCTCCCTCTATGGGGCCCGGGAGGTGATCAACTGGCACGAGGAACGGATTGACGACCGAATGGAGCTCACCCTTTTGACCCTGCGGGAAACCGACGACCAACAGCGCGCCGGGACCGTTGTCCGGTGCTACAAATACCGTCAATTCTACCGCGAAAAAGACAGCGGAAACGTTTTCGTCAAGGTATGGACGGAAGGCACCGACGCCGCTGCCGACTTGATCGAGGGCACCGATGAGCCGTTGCTCAAAAACGGCAAGCCGTTGCGCCATATCCCCGCGGTGATCCATAACGCCGAGCACTTCGGGAACGCCCCCGGGGCCGCCCCGTTGGCCGACATCGCCGAGATAAACATTCACCATCTCATGACCTCGTGTGACCTCGAAAACGGGCGTCACATTTGCGGCATCCCCACCCCCTACGCGACCGGCGTCGATAGCGGGACGAATGTCCTCTACCTCGGAAGCTCGCAAGCATGGACGGCCGAGAAAGCCGATGCGACGTTCGGGTTTATGGAGTTCACCGGGCAGGGCCTCGGCGCGCTCGAAAAGTCGATCGAGGAAAAGGAAAGGCAAATGGCCGTCCTCGGTGCGCGCCTGCTCATGGGCGACAAGAACGGCGTGGAAGCCGCGGAGACGGTTCGCCTCCGGAGCGTGTCGGAAACCTCCGCCTTGACCAATGTCTCGGGCAATTCCTCCGCGTCGCTCACCCTCATGATGAAATGGGTCCTATGGTGGGAAACGCCCGGCGCTGGCGAGACGCTTTCCGAGGATTCCGTTTATATCCTCGTCAACGACGACTTTATCGATACCCCGATCGAGGCCGGAATGCTGACGGCCGTCACGTCCTCGTTCCAACTCGGCGCGATGTCGTTCGATGCCTATTTCGCCGTTCTGGAACGTGGGGAAATGTATCCGGAGGGATGGACGAAAGAGCAAGAGATCGCGGCGATCGCACAAGCGCCCGTGAAGACTCCGCCGATCGTCGATCCGAACGAGGACCCCGACGACGACGCGCCGCCGGAGCCCGGCAAAAAGCCCGCGACCAAAAAGCCAGCCGCGAAGAAAACGGCCGCCAAAAAGACGGCGAAAAAGGTCGCGAAGAAAGTTCCGGCCAACGCCTAACCGATGAACAAGGGGGAGGACTACGCGAACCGCCACGCTATCGACCTCGCAAGGGTCGAGGCTGGTTCCATCGTTCAGGTTCGGAGCTACTTGGAAGCCCTCGAACGCGAGATCGTCGGCAAGATCGAGCAATCGAACATCAAGGCGGGCGAGGCCGCCAAGCTGAACCGCATCCTCACCGAGACGCGCGCCGCGATCACCTCGACTTATTCGGAGATCAAAAAGGTCGCCCGGGCGGATATGCGGGGCGTCGCCGAGCTCTCATCGATGGCGGCCGGTCGCATCGTCAACGCCGATATCGGGGCCGACGTGTTCGGCTCGGTGCTGACGGAAAATCAGATTTCGGCGTTGCTGAAAAATCACAACGTTTTCGGCGCGAGCGCGTCGGCGTGGTGGAACGGTCAAGAGAAGGCCTTGCAAGACAAATTCTTGCATCAAATGCGGATGGGTTACTCGCTCGGCGAGGACGTTGACACGCTGGCCCGCCGGGTCCGCGGGACGAAAGACGCGGCCGGGATCATGAGCGTCTCGAAGCGCGAGGCCGATGCTCTCGTGAGGTCGTCGGTTCAGACGATCAGCAACGCGGCCCGCATCGAGGGTTTCAAGCAACTCCCGGGCGTCGTGAAGGGAATCCAATGGATCGCGACCCTCGACAGCCGAACGACGCCGATTTGCAAGGCGCTCGATCGCAAAGTGTGGAGCCTGCCGGACCTCAAGCCGCAAGGTCATAACAAGGTTTTCCCGGGACCGACGGCGCATTGGAACTGCCGCTCGACGCAAATCCCATGGCTCCGGAAATTCGACGAGCTTTTCGGCCAACGCATCGAGCAACTCGGCGACAAGACCTTGCAAGAGGCCGTCGAGGCGAAGTTGCGGGAAAAGGGATGGAGCGAGGAACGGATCGCCAAGTATCGCGCGAACTCCCGCGCGTCCATGGATGGGCAGGTTTCGGAGAATCTCGATTACGACGGCTGGCTCCGCGGGAAGTCGGACCAATTCGTTTTGAAGACGCTCGGGAAGCAACGCGGCCGGATGTTCCTCGACGGGCAAATCACCGTCTCGGACCTCACCGACCAATCGAACCGCCCGCTCACCGTTGACGAGCTCAAGCGCGCGATCGCGACCGGGAAGCGGCCGCCGGAAACCGAGGGCGTTGCCCTCCGGATCAAGGCCCCCAAGGCGACGACAGCGCCGCAAAGGACGGCCGTCGATCGCGCGGCGAAAAACAAGATCGCCGAGGTCGCGAAATCGGCCGACCCGTCCGATCGTCAACTCAAGCTCTCGCTTTCGGAGGTTCAGGCTGCCGAGCCGTCGCTTACGCCCGCTCAGACGCTCGCCAAGGCCGAGGAACGCACCCGCGCGGCCATCAAGGCGGAAAGCGACGCCGACACGCTGGCGACGGCACGGCAACGCCTCATCGACGGCGGAAAACTCTCGGCCCGGCAAGCCGAGGTTGTTGACAAGCTCCCGGAGGTCGGGAAGGCGGATTTCGCCGCGACGGTCGAGGCTGGCAAGTCGGCCCGGGTTGCCGACGACGTGAAGGCGGCCGTTGATATGTTCGATCCGACCGGCCGCCCGATCGGCAAGCCTGCCGCGGTTCGATCCGCGCTCGACCGGCTCCCGCCCGAGTATCGCTCGACCGTCATCGATGCGATGGAAGGCCGGGCCGCCACGGCGTCGGCCGATGACATCGTGACCGCTTGGCGCGCCGACCCGGTGAAATCCAAGGCGATCGCCCTCGTTCCCTCCCAAAACCTTTCCAGCGCCGCCCTCATCCGCGAGGCGACGGTCGAGCTCCCGGCCGTCATCGCTTCCGAGCTCGCGCCCCGGGCGGCCGGGAAGACGATCGAGAACGCGGTGATCAAGGAACTCACCGGCCTCGATGCTCCGGCCGAGATCACCCTCCGCCGATGGATCGAGTCAAACGCGCTCGATGCCGTCGTGTTCCTCGCGCTTGCCGAGGGGTTGATCGATGCCCGGCGCGAGCGGGAAAAGGCCGCCGAGGCGCTCTCCGGCGCAAAGGCGGCACTCGTGGAAGGTCGGGACCTGAACCGGGCGCAACGCGCGGCCGTCGATGGCCTCACCGCGGGCGAGCGCGCCTTGTTCGACGAGGCCGTCGAGGATGCAAAGGCCCGGGGGAAATAAAAAGCGCCGAAAAGTAACATTTGCGCTTGCCGCCGTCCGGGAAAGCCGACAACTTCGCGTCGTTATGCAAACCGACACCGCCGCCGCCCCTTCCCTCATCCGCATCGGGAAAACGATCTATCAGGCAACGCCGACCCCTCCGGCACACGAGACGATCAAGCGCACATGGACGCTTGTCGCGACCCGTGGCTCGAAGCAGGAAAAGACGCTCATCGAGAGCGCGCACGGCTTCACCCTTTGGAGCGCACCTAACGGCATGCGCGGCCGCGTCGGCCTGCCGAAAACCGTCGAGCCTGCTTTCATGGGTCAACTCGAACTCGTCACCGCATGAAGACAATCCCCGAAAAGATCACTCAATATCGCCGGGAGGCCGACACCTCCCTCGGCGCTGCATTCATCGAGATCGAAGAGCTCATGACGAACCAACCCATCCGCGACGGCTGCACTCGATCCGAAATCGATCAAGTGAAGCGGGCGAAAAACCGCGTCGATGAGATCAAAAAGAAACTCGACGATGCCGTCGCCCGGATCGAACTCGCCGACGCAATGCAGGCCGCCTATCAAGCCGGAATGGAAGACGGCCCACTTTAACCCCCACCCTGCCCCATGGAACTCTTCACTCGCTCCGGCTTTTTCTCGGTCGTTCAGGTCCCGAAACACAAAAACCGGATTCAAATCCGCGCGCGGTCCCGCGCTCATCTCGTGCAACTCCGCCGCGATCACGAGCTCGTTTCCCGCTCGGTGATCCACGAGCTCGACAACGCCGACTTTCAATTCCGGATGGTCATCACGAGATGGCGATGGGAGGCGCTGGCGGCCGAGCTCTCCCGGGCCGTCGATTACGTCAATTTAGAGGCCGTGATCGTCCTCGATCCGCGCATGAAATCGATGGTCGATGAATTGCAGCGCGTCGGCGAGATGATGCGCCGGTTTCAACGCCGGATGCACCCCGTTGACCCCATGAAGGGCGAGCCGAAACTCTTCCCGGAGCCCGAAAACCTCGACGACCTCTTGCCGAAACAATGACCGCGAACGCCTCTTTCGTGTTCGTTCTCGGCGTCGCCGGGCTCGCCTTTTCGATCGCGCTCTCGATCGTCGGGTTCCGGAACATCAACCGCCGGTTTTACGGCCCGATAATCACGTTCCTCGGCGGCGCTTTGTTCATGCGCTCCCTCCGCCTCATCCTCGACATCATCCCATGATTCACGAACTCAAAACCGACCCCGAGCCATTCTCCGACGTTTTCGGCGGCCGCAAAACATTCGAGCTCCGCCGCGACGATCGCCCGTTTGCCGTCGCCGACATCTTGCATTTGCGCGAGACGGTTTCGACCGGCGCGGAGATGTCGGCCGGAGCCGCGCTCGTTTATACCGGATCGGAAATCGTCGCTCGGGTCGGTCACATCATGCGCGGCCCGCTCTATGGGCTCGCCGAGGGATGGGTGATCATTTCGATCGGAACCGTCTTGAAAGGGACCCGGCCGTTCAACCGCGAAATGCTGGCGAACGCTCACGCGTCGGCCGAGAGATACAAGGCACAGAAAAAGCGCGATGCGGAGAAAGTCGCGGCCAATCGGACGAACGAGCCGCTCGTTTGCGCCGGTTCGATCGATGGGGACCCGCCGAGGCTCTCGCCCGAGCCGGTCGCGCCGATGATGGTCGAGATTCCACGTAAGCCCGTGCCGCCGACTCTGGAAACGATCCTTCCCGCGATTCCGGTCCGCATACGGTTCGACCCATTGAAATCCGAGAAGATATTGCCCGTTTACCGGGTCACGAACGCTTGGAAGCTCTGGCTATTGTGGAAGCCCCGGCATGTCGTGAATCAGTATTTCGACGAGGAATGTATCGAGATCGGAAAGACGATCAGCGATTTCAATCCTTGCACGATCGAGGGCCTCCGGGCGTGTTTCCGGTTCGGCCTCGGGACATCGAATTTTCATGACGCCGACGTTATTCGGTTTTGCCGCGAGGCGCTGCCGTATTTCATGGATGAGAAACCCGTCGATTACATCATCGAATGAACCCGCCCGAGTATATCCCCGATCCCGAGATGCCGATCCTCAAAAGCGAGCTCGTCGGCCGCATCGTCCGGACCCGTGTCACGGTCGAGCGCCGCGACAAGTTCCTCGTGCGGCCGGGCACGCTCTGCAAAGTTTCCGGATGGTTCCGCGGGCTCTCGATCGAGCCGCTCGGGATGCCCGGGCAAAGCATCCGCCGCGTGCCGTTGATCGCCGTCGAGCTCATGAAGAAAAACACCCCCGACCAATGAACCAACCCGACCTTTTCCTCGAAACGATCACCTTCCCGAGCGGCCGCATCCTCGAACCGATCGACGACACCGCGCCCGACTCGTTCCTCGGCCCGAAATTCCACCTCGGCGCGGGATCGGCCGCCATCTTCTCCGCCTGCCGCCGATACCGGTTCGAGCTCTGGCGGCGATGGGCTCCCGGTCCTTATTGCATGTTCCTTTGCCTGAACCCATCGACGGCCGACGAGACAAAAAACGATCCGACCGTGACCCGCTGCATCGACTACGCGAAACGGTGGGGATATTCGGCGTTCGTCATGACGAATATTTTCGCGTTCAGGGCGACCGATCCGCGGGTCATGAAGGCGGAGGCCAACCCGATCGGATGCAAGAACGACGAGACGATCATCCGGCTCGCGGAGGGCGCGGGCGTCGTCGTCGCGGCGTGGGGCGTCCATGGTGATCACCTCGACCGCGGCGGGGAGGTCGTCTATATCCTCGAACGGGAGGGATTCAAGCGCCTCACATGCCTCCGGAAGACGCGCGACGGGCACCCCTCGCACCCGCTCTATTTGCCGAAAACCCTCACCCCGATTCCGTTCCCTTGATCGACGAAACAAAGCCCGCCGAGCTCGTGTTCGGCATCCCTCCCGAGATCATCGAGGAAATGAAAGCGATCCGCCGAACCGTCATGGAATGCGCCCGGCCGTCGTGCCAGTGGGGAGAGTTCGCGCCCTCGGTCGAGGTTCTCGATGCACGTCGTCAATATCACGGGGCCGAGCTCGAAATGATTCGCCTCGGTCATTGGAACGAGGCCCGGGACCTTGTGCGCAAATTTGCGTAAACTCGGTTTTCCCGGATGGTGACAAAACAAAAAGCGCCGAAAGGTGGCATTTGAGATTGACCGGCCCGGAATCATCCGGCAACTTCCCCTCGTCATGAAAACCGCTAAACGCATCCTTGCCCTCTTGACCGCCCGCCGCGGTTCGCCCGTCCTCGCCCCTGCCCCGATGCCCGATCACCTCCGCCGCCATCAAGAGGCGCAGGCCCTCGGCATCTTCTCCCCGTTCTACACCCCTCCGACCCGATGAGCTCGATTTCCCCCATCTCCGAACAGCATTGGAGCGCGCGACGGCCGAACCCTCGCGACTTCCCCGATCTTTATGTCGTCTCCGGCACGCGGATTTTCGAGGGCGAGCTCGAAGATTTCGACGTGGAACTCCGCGGCCGGGCGTTCGACATCGGCCTCGACATGGACGAAAAAACCGCGCTCACAATCGCCGCCCTCCCGAATTTGCTCCGCCTCGTTCAGCGGTTCACCTCGGCCGAGCCGCAAACCGCCACGGAAGCGGCCGCCCTCAAAAGCGAGGCCGTGCAATTGCTCGTCGAGATCAAAGCTCGATGAAGTTGATCGCCCTCGCCGCAATACTCGCCCTCGCGATCGCCTGCCACGTTGACGAGCTCGCGCCCCGGCTCCCCTTCCATGAGCTCCGGCTCGCCGTCGAGGCCCTTCACGACGCCCTCAGACGATAGAAAAGCCCGGAACGGTTTCCCCCCGCCGTTCCGGGTTGCTTTCGGCTTGCAAGGGGCGCGCCGGTCGCCATAGCGTGACGCATGGCCTTGCCCTTTGAAATCGATCAAGCTGCTTTCGACGCTCTCCCGGAACCCGTGCGGGAGCACTATCAAACCGGCACCGAGGCCGGGAAATTCGTCCTCGACTGCCCCGGCGCGGTTGCAAAAAAGGTTCACGACACTTTCAGAACCGAGAACATCTCGCTCCGCCAAAAGGTCGAAGCCTACGGCACCGTGACCCCCGACATCGCCCTCGACCTTTTCAGCAAGAAAGAGGAAATCGAGGCCGCGAAATCCAAGGTCGGCGACAAGGTGAACGAGCTCGTCGATCAACGCGTCGGAGCCATGAAGACGGCACACGAGAACGCCTTGAAAGCCGCGACCGATACGGCCAAAAAATACCGCGACGAACTGGAAACGCGAATCATTGACGGCGGGCTCATCGAGGCCGGGGCCGAGTTCGGATTGCTTCCCGGAGCCCATGAGGACGTGAGATTTCGCGGCCGCCAAGTGTTCAAACTCGGTGAGGACGGAAAGACCTTGCAAGCGGTCGATCCGGACGGGAATCCCCGCTACACAACGACCGGCGAGGCGATGACGCCAAAAGCCTACATGGCCGAGCTCTCGAAAACAGCCTCTCACCTTTTCGCCCCGAGCCAAGGCGGCGGATCGCAGGGGAACGCGGGCAAGCCATCGCCAACCGGCGGCGACGCGAACCCATGGAAAAAAGAATCGTTCAACCTCACCAAGCAAGGCGCGATCTTCAAAGAGAATCCAGCCAAGGCGAAAGAGCTCGCCGCGCAAGCGGGCGTGACTCTCGATTAAAGTCATTCGCGGGGAAATCCGCCGGTTCAGAGCGTCCCGTTTAACAGCGGGGCGCTTTTTTATTGCAACGCGAGGGCGAATTGTGCATCGCTCGACGGCATCGAAACCGATCCAAGCTCCCGGGGGGAGTGAGGACCATCCCGGGGGGATGAGATGGGATCGAACCAACCGCCACAAGGGCGAACTGTATTCAATCCACACAATCAAACATCTCTTTTTATGGCCGTAACCCGCCTATCCGACGCAATCGTTCCCGAGGTTTTCATGAAATACGTGCTCAACCGCTCGGTTGAGAAATCGCGTCTCATCAAATCCGGGATTGTTCAAGTTTCCCCGACCTTTGACCGCAAGATCAATGAAGCCGGTCGCATGGTGGAGCTTCCTTTCTGGAACGACCTCGACGGCGAGGATACCGTCGTCAAGGGCGACGGCTCGCAAGTCGTGCCTGACAAGCTCTCCACTGGCCAAGATACCGCGATCAAGGTGATCCGGGAAAAGGCATACTCGTATAACGACCTTATCGAGCACCTCACCGCCGAGGACCCCGGCGCGGTGATCGGCGACCTCGTGGCCGACTACCGTGTTCGCCAGTGGCAAAAGCAACTCATGGCCGTTCTGAAAGGCATCTTTGCCTCCGGCACCATGAGCGATAACGTCCTCGACCTTTTCGTCGCCAGCGGCGGCGGAGTTCCGACCTCGGCGAACGCCCTCACCGGTTACTCGTTTATCGACGCGAAACAGCGCCTCGGCGACGCGAAGGAACTGCTTACCGGGATCATGATGCACTCGCAAACCGAGGCCTTGCTCGCAAAGCTCGACCTCATCGATTACATCAAGGATTCGGAAGGCGGGAAGCCGATCAAGATTTTCCAAGGCCTCGAAGTCATCATCGACGACTCTTGCCCGGTGGAAACGATCGACGGAAAGCCGGTTTATTCCTCGTTCCTTTTCTCGAACGGCGCGATCGCCCTCGGCCAAGGCAACGGCGGCCAAGCAATCGACGGCGGGCACGGAACATGGGAAACCGAGTTCGAGCGCGACGCGAAAGCCGGTGACTCGAACGTCATTTTCCGCTGGAAAAACTTCATGCACCCGCGCGGCGTCCGCTGGACCGACGACACCGTTGTCGCTCCGCTCACCCCGGACAACGATCAACTCGCGACCGGAAGCAACTGGAACCGGGTCTATCATCCGAAGAATGTTCGGATCGTCCGCGTTCGTGCGAACCTTTTCCCGGTTGGCAACTAACACCCTCCCGGGGGGAATCTCTTTGGCCTCGGCCGGGGGATTCCCCCTTTCTCTTTACCCCATCGATCAAACATCATGAAAATGCTCGCTTCACTCGCCGCCATCGCCGCGGCGTCTTCCGTCCTCGGTCACAACGTCCTCGCGATCGGAGCCGCCTCGAAAGAGGGGGAAACCTTCACGATCGGCGATTTCGTTTTCGAGATCGACACCGACGGCAATATCGGCGCGAACCGCCATCGCGTTGACCTCTCCGCGGCCCCGACTCCGGCCCGGGCGGTTCAGACGCTCACGACTACCGGGAACGCGGTTGCCGATGAAACGGTGACGATCGGCGCGGTCGTCTATACGTGGAAGGCCGTCGCCGCCTCCGCGAATCAAGTCAAGGTCGGTGCGACCGCTTCCGAGAGCCTCGACAACCTCGTCGCGGCCATCAACGCGGGCGCAGGACTCGGCACCCTCTACGGGTCCGGGACCGTTGTCCATCCGACCGTGACGGCGACCAAAGCCTCGGCCTCGACCGTCACCATCACGGCGAAAACCAAAGGGACCGGCGGGAACGCCCTCGTCTCCACCGAGACGATGACGAACGCAACTTTCGGCGCGGGCACCCTCGCGGGCGGAGTTGACCCGACGGCGGCCGAAACGATTGCAGCATCGATTGCCGCGATCAACACGGCCGAGCGCGCGATCGGAGCCTCTCCCGTGACCGGCGGCCTCATCGTCGTGGATTACGGCGGCCGCGGAACCGTTGCTTGCTCGGAAACGATGGCAGGCGGCGGCAATGCGTGGCAGAATGCCGCCCTCGTCGCGCCGGTTTCCTCCGGAGCGATCCCGAACATCGCCTTGCTCGTTCAGCGCGCCGCCACGGCAGCGGAAGTGACGGCCGGGTCGATGTTCTTCCCCGTTTCCTCCCCGCCAAAGGCCGTCATGGTTCAGGTGAGGACCTCCGCGGGCGTCCCGAAAGCATGGGTCGGCGCGGTCGTCATCGAGGGGAACACGATCATCGTCGATAACACTGGCGGGACTGACTTCGCTGCAAATGACATTGTCACGGTATCTTACGCCGTGTAAATGGTTCGGCATGCCTGAACAGTCCGACCCCTACTTGCCTCAACACGCCGCCCGCACCGGAATTGTTCCGACTGCGGGCGGTCAATTTCCGATCGATCCCGCCGAGCTCGGGATGCACCGCCGGAAGCGCCGCCCGTTCATCGATTTGAAAAAGAACGACGAGCGGATCATCGCCGAGAACAAGCGCCGCGCCGCCGAGAATGCCGAGCGTGAAGCCGAATCGCAGATCGAACAGCATCTCGCGAACGAGACGAATCTCGCCCCCTACATCATCGCCGCCCGGAAAGAGCAAGGCGTCGAGACGGCCGTTCAGGTCCTCGCCAACGCGACCGGCGCGCTCGAAAGCGCCGAGATGGTTCGCCGCAAGCGCGAAAAGGACCTCGTTCAATTCTCCGGATGGATCACCGGCAAGCCTGCTTTCGAGCAACGCCGCCTCGTCGGCCCGAAACGGTTCGAGCGCCTCGTCGGACTCGCTGGCCTCGGCGCGGTCGATTTCTCCGAACTCCGCCCGGTCCGCATCGATGACGGTGACGACGACGCCGAGTTTTCGTTTTCGTGGGCACCGCCCGAGGGCGACGACCTCCCGGTGACGTTCACCGAATGGCTCGAAAGCATCTCCGACGAGAACGCGTTGCTCGTTCTCGGCGAGGAACGGTTCGAGCAATGGCACAAGGGCGAGCTCGACCTCCGGCCGCTCGTCGCCGTCACCCCGGACGGAACCCGCCACGTCCTCGAAATCTCGACCGAGGCGATCCCGATGCTCGATGAGTATTTCGCCCGTCGCCTGCTTTCCGTCGAGCCGGAGCCGGTCGTCGAGGAAAAGAAGCCGGAGCCCGAAAAACTGCCGGATGAATCAAAAGGCCCCGATTCTGAATCAACCTCGACCGAAACCGCCGAAAAAGGGCCGGAATTGATCGAGAATGAATCAAACTCGGGATCGGTTGAATCGACCGACAACGCCGGGACCGTCACGGAAGGCGCTCAAGAGGGCGACACGGCCGTCGAGGGTAACTCCGCCGCCGAGCAATCCGCCGAGGCCGCCGGAGACACCGCCAGCGCGCAGCAAACGACCAACGCGCCCGAAGTTCCCGAGCCATCCGGCAAGGGCAAAGGCCGCGGATCGAAAAACAAGTAACCCCGCCCATGCTCTACCTATCGCCAAACTCTTTCCGCCCCGGCTCGTTCGCCGCGAACTACACGACAGTTGCCCGAAACAACCGTCGGCGTCGCGCGCGCCGGGCGGAAGAGGGCGGCGATCCCCCCGTCATCTCCGGCACCGGCTACCCGGGCGAAACCCTCACGAGCACGCAAGCCGGGCAATGGAGGATCAACGGGATCGATGTCGTCGGGGAAACCGGCGACTCGTTCGTCGTTCCCCTCACGGTCGTTCCCGGTGACGTGATCACGCAACCCGATAGCAACGAAATTGTTGTCGAGGAATACGACGCCGACGCATTGAGTCACATTGAAGCCGTCGAGATCGCCGACGGCCAATCTTTAGAGCCAGCGATCAAGTGGGCGAGGAACGAGTTTTTCCTCGGCCTGAAAGCAACCGCCGCCCCAATCGATGCGACGAATTGGGACGCAATCGCGGCGGGAATTGCTTGCCTCACCTCCGGCGCTCGCACGATCGCCGGGGCATTGGTTCCTTTGAAATCGACCATGCCGACCCCGTCGAATGTGGGTTTCGTAAGCGGTGATTATCATCGCAACACGGGATTAAAGGGAAACGGGTCCTCGAAGTATCTCGACCAAAACCGGACGATCAGCGGCGACCTCTTGGATAATCATCATCAATCCGTGTGGGTTTCCAGCGTGGTCAATAACCTTTCCCGCGGGCTCATCGGCAGCGGGACCGGACAAAATGGCGCAACGTGCCTGCTTTCCCAAGGGGCGGCCCGGAGCCGATCGTCGTCGGCCGCATTCCCGACGGCCGGGGTTGCGGGGAAGCTCGTCGGTTGCTCGCGTAGCTCATCGGCAAACGTCGTTTTGAGATCGGCCGGAATTTCCAATACAGCGACACTCGCAAGCGTTCAGCTTCCGACCGGTTCCTCGCATGTCTTTTCCCGAGGTGGGGCGGATGTCGCGACCTCCGGAACGGATGCTCGAATCGCCTTTTTCAGCGAGGGGCACGCGATCGACCTCCCGGTCGTCGAGGGGTTGCTCGATGCCTACTTTGCCAAGGTCGATGCAATCTTGATCCCGACGTTCGACGCCGACGCGGCAAACTACATCCAACGCGTCGAAACGGCAGACGGGCAGGCCTTGGAACCGAGAACCCGAATCGCGATGAACGAGCTCATCGTCGGCATGAAAAACACGGCCTCGCCGGTCGCGGCCTCTATGTGGGATGCGGAGTCGTTCGCTTGCCTCATGATCGGCCCGAGGACCCTTGCCGGGGCGCTGGTCACGTTGAAACCGACGATGCCGACCCCGACGAACCTGAATTTCGTTTCGGGCGACTACAATCGGAGACTCGGGCTAAAAGGAAACACGACGACGAAACGCATCGAGTCGGGGCTCTCAACGTCTTCGATTCCTCAAAACGACGCGCACGTCGCCGCCTATATCACCGAGGCCGACTCCCGCGCCGCTCGGGTTGATTATTTGGGGAACTACCTCGGCAGCGGGAACCCCTCGGTGATCATCCGAATGAACGAGGGAACGCCCGACGTGATCGGCCTGCAATCGGTGAACCCGCTTTCGTTTGGCGATGTCGATCGCACCGTTCTTGGCCTCGTGGGCGTGTCCCGGGCGAACGGAACGGATCTAAATTATCTCGTTCATGGGACCTCCGGAACGGGAACGCAAGCGACGACGACGGTCCTCAATCAACAAATCATTTTCTTCCATTTGGGCGGCCCGTCGGCGGTCAATATGACGACGGCCCGGATGGGCTTTATCTCCGCCGGGCGCGGGGTTAATCTCGCCGCAATGCAGACGCTTTTGAATGAATACAAAGCCGCGATCGCGGTTTCGACGCTATGACGTGGGACGATCCGAAAGTCGCCGAGATGGTGGAAATCTCCGCTCCGATGGTCGGGAACCCGTTGCCGTGGGTTTCCTTGAACGAGGATCAACAGCGGGTTTTCCGCTACCTCATGCCCGACCCTTGTTTCGATGAGGTTCAAGCGCATTTCCTCTCCCTTTGGTGGCTCCCTGTCACCGAGCAACAACTCGCGGACCTGAACGCGCTCATGCCGCCGAACAATGTCATCTCGGCCCGGGTTTCCTTAGCCGGGACGCTTTACGTCGGAGCGGACCTATTGAGCGACGCCCTCGACGGCCGCGTTCTCGCCGACCTCTTGCCGATCATCGAAACCCTTCCCCTCAACTACGCCGAAACGATCACTTGGGAGGAACCCCCGCCCGCACCCTCACCCGCACCCTAAAATGGCTCTTACACTCATTCCCGAAGACGGCACCGGCCTTGCGAACGCGAACTCGTTCGCCAGCGTTGACGAGGCCGACGCCTACAACGAAAGCCAGCTTTACGGCGCGGCATGGACGGCCGCGATCCCGGAGCGCAAGACCGCCGCCCTCGTGATGGCGACCCGCCTCCTTGACTCGGCCTGCATTTGGCCCGGCTCGCGCACCTATCCGGCCGTTCAGGCGCTCGCGTGGCCTCGCTCGAACGTTGTCGTCGATGGGGTCGCGATCCCGACCAATATCGTCCCGACGCCGGTCAAGAATGCGACTTGCGAGCTCGCCCGCCTGCTGCTCTCGAACGACCTCACCGTCGATCCGGCCGAAAACAATTTGAAGCGGATCAACCTCGGCGACTCGGCTCTCGAAATCGAGTTCCGCGACGGCTCGAAGAAACAGCAAATCCCGACCATCATCTCGACCTTGCTCGCGGGATTCGGCTCCCTTCCAACCTCCGGCGGGATCAACCTCCGCCCTATCCAACGCGCCTAAAATGGATATCCTCGCCCTCGTCGCTCAGGGTTTCAGCATCGCGAAACAATTGGTCCCGACAGCCTTCAAGCTGGCGACGGTCCGGCTCGATCCGACGCTCGGGGCCTATAACTCGGCGACCGACTCGACGCCGATCACTTGGGGCGTGAATCTTCCGGTTGACGTGTTCCCGTATGAGGACGCGGAAGAGCGGAAAATCCTCCCGGCCGATGTCCGGCAAAAAACGTTTCTCCTGAACCCGAACGATTTTGCCCCGGGGCAACAATTTCACCAAACGGGAGAGGTCGAGCTCGACGGTGAGACGTGGCAGATTTACGGCGTGAGCGTTGCTCCCTCGGGGGCGGTCGCCATCCTAAAGGGCAAGATATGAGCAATCGCGACAACGTCCGGCTTTTCCGTTTGGACCTCTCGAAGTTCGCGAGAAAGGTCGATACGAACGTCAGGATCGCGATTCAACTCGTTTCCCTCGAAGTGTTCCGCAAGCTCACGCTCCGGACGCCGGTCGATACCGGCCGCGCCCGGGCCTCGTGGGATTTGAAGGTCGGCGAGGCCTCGGACTACGTTCCGCCGGAGGGCGATTATTCCGCCCCGCGGGACATCGGCGGCGCGGCCGCGGAGATCGACGGGAAAAAGATCGTTTTCATCACGTCCTCGCTCGATTATATGCAGTATCTCGACGAGGGATCAAGCCAACAGGCCCCGGCCGGAATGGTCGATATCACGCTCGCCGAGGTCGAGATTGAGTTCGAGAACATCATCCGGCAACTTGCCGCCTAACCATGAACGACGCCGCCCGCAAATTGATCACCGATCGCTTTTTCGCCGTCTGGAACGCCGGGGCGCTGGCGGCGATGAAAATCGAGATCGACGGGCAAAAGTTCGTTCAGCCGAAAAATCAGACGTGGGGGCGGCTCTCGATGGTTTTCGGTGAGAATCAGCCGAATGAGGTCGGCCCGAACTCAGGAGAGCGGACGCCTTTCGTTTTCTACCTACAAGTTTTCATCCCGGACGATACCGGCACGCGCGACGCCTATCTCGCGGCCGACATCCTCAAGCCGATGCGGCGGGAGGTCCTCCGGCACTCCGACGCCTCCGGCGCGACGGTCGTTCACATCCGGCCCGTCTCGTGTCGCAAAACGACGCCTACGGCCGGGTTCGCTGCTTTCAACGTGACAGCGACGGGCTATTTCGATTATGAACCGGCTCAAGCCTGAACCGGCACCCTTGATCCATGTCCGACGCAAACACCGCCTCACTCGCCTACGTCGCCGAAACTATCCTCGGCACCCCGCCCCCCGGATCGACCTTGACCGCGCTCCGCTACACTGGCGAGGCGTTGAGCAATGCCAAGGAAACGGCGCAATCTCAGGAAATCCGGGCCGACCGGCAAATTCCCGATCTTGCGAAAGTGGGTGAACAACCCGAAGGAAATTGGAATTTCGAGCTCTCTTGGGCGGCGCAGCAAGTTTTCCTCGCGGGCGTCCTGCAAAGCGATTGGGTTACGATCAATATCCCGGCGCTCGAATCGACCATCGAAACGACCGACCAATCGATCACCGGGGCGGCGGCGGATTTCAACGGCGTTCCGATCGGCGCGCTCGTGAAGGTCGCCGGAGCCGTGACGGCGCTCAACAACGGCAAGAAACGCGTGATCGGCAAGTCGGTTGACGGCTCGAAACTCACGTTCGCGGCTGGCTCGTTCACCGCCGACGAGGTCGCGGTCGATTTGACCTTTACCGGCAAGACCATCTCGAACGGCATCGCCCGGAAGTCGTTCACGTTCGAGAAAGGCATCCGGAACACGGCCGGAACGACCTTTTACCAACTTTATCACGGAATGGTCGCCGATACCCTCGAACTCACGATCGAGTCGAAACGGATCATCACGGGGACCTTTTCGTTCATCGGCACAAAGCCGGGCCTCGGTGACGACACGATCAGCGCCGCGCCTTACACGGCCGCCGCTCTCGGCGATGTCCTGAACGGCACCTCGAACATGGGCGCAATCGTCATGGACGGCGTGACCGCGCAGGACAAATTCAAGGGCCTGAACCTCACCATCTCGAACAACCTCCGCGGGAAAGACGCCCTCGGCGAGCTTGGAAACTTTGACATCGGAATGGGAACGATCGCCGTCAATGGCGATTTCAACGCCTATTTCCGCAACAATGAATTGCTCGCCAAGGTTCATGATCATACCTCGTTTTCCCTCGATTTCGGCGTATCGGATGCGCAAGGCCGCTCGCTTCACGTCTATTTGCCCAACGTCAAACCGGCGAACGGCGACCCGGTGATCGAGGCCATCAATACCGACGTGATGGTTTCGACCGAGTGGCAAGCGATCCTCGACCCGGTGAGCGGCAAGACGATTATTTTCGACGTTCACGAATAAACATTTCCTCACGGCGCGGAAAAACGTAAGGAATCGAGCGGCTCGGGTTTGCAGGATGGCCCGAGCCGCTCACTTGTAACAAGATACCCCCTAAATATGGAACTCACCGAATTTGCTACCGACGGAAAACTTCGCGAGGAAGGAACATGGATCGAATTTGACGACGCAAAGTTTCTGATTCGCTCGTCGGATTCGCAGGCCTATCGCCGCGGGCAAATGAAGCTGGCGGCAAGTAAGGTCGGCCGGTTCGGCAACAACGCCGAAAAGATCATCGAGGCCTCGATCGAGTTGCTCGCTAAAACGATCTTGCTCGATTGGAAAAACGTCAAAAACAAGGGCGAGGATTTCCCATGCACCGAGGCGAACAAGCGGACTCTGCTTAAGCATTCCGAGCTCCGCGATTTCATTGCCTCCGAAGCTCAAAACCTCGCCAACTTCCGGACCGAGGCCGCCGCGGAAGACGCGGAAACGTTTCAAAAAGGCGATTGAGTGGGATTTGCGTTTCGGCAACGACGCCGAGCATCTCGAAGCTCTCGCGGAAGAGGACCCCGACAATATTCCGGCCGCCCTATTGGAGCGGCCGGATTTGGAGCATCACCTCGCCGCGTTCTATGACGCCTTTTGGCTGCTGAACCTCCGGCGCGAGGTTTCGGTTTCGATGGCGGGCTCGATCCCTCAATCGCTGGCTTTGCGCGATATATTCGACATGGCGAACGAGTTCGGGTTCGATCCTCTTTATTTTCTCCGTGTCATCGGCCCCTCGGATGATCTATATCGCGAGACGTTAATCAAACGCACCGCCTCGAAAAAACATGGACATCGCTAAACTTGGGGTATCGATCGACCCGACCCGCACGATATCCGGCGCGGAAGCGGTGAAAAGCCAACTCCGGGACATCGGCAACACGGCCGCCCGGGAACTCGGTCGCCTCGATCGGGCAAATGAGAAGAGCGGCAGGACCGCGGAAAAGACCGCATCGACGACGAAAAAGTCGTTCGATTCGATGGTCAACTCGAACCGGAATTTCGTCCGCTCGTTCCAGAGCGGGAACCGCGTCATCTCGACGTTCATGCGGAACGTAACCCGGGCGAGCCTCGCGACCGTCTCGCTCGCCGAGGCGATCCTAATGCTCGGCGGGGCCGCTGGCGGGACCGTGGCCGTCCTCGGCGCGCTTTCCTCGGCCGTGGCAGGCTCGGCCGTCGCAATGGCCGCACAAGCGGCAATGGCGGCCCGTGGCGGGGTCAAGTTGCTCGGATACGGCAAAGCGGCGACCTCGACGGCTCTCGCGATCGCCGGGATCGGCACCGCGGCACTTTCCAGCGTCGCGGGCGTCGAGGCCCTCACGCGGGCAATGGAGCGCCACAAACGCGCGGGCGCGATCGGTTCCGCGAGCCGGATGATCGGTGACAACGGCATGCGGCAGGCCCGCGGCCGCGTCGTCGGGGAAACCCTTGCCATCGGAGGCGGAGGGCCGCCAAAGCTCCCCACCGGCCCGCCAAAGCTGCCGGGCGGAGGTCCTCCGCCGTTGCCCACTCAACAGGTGACAAGCGGCCTCGCCTCGATGACGAGCGGCCTCGGCCGGTTTCTCGCGATGGTCGGTTCGGCAGCGGCCGCAATCGTGGCGCTCGTCGCCGTCCTCGCAACCCTCGCGATCGCCGTCGGGGGCGTCATGCTCGCGTTCAAGTTGGTCGCGCAGGGAATGGAGCTCGCCGGGCCGGTTCAGCGCGCGCAAATGTCTTTCGAGGCCCTCACCGGCTCGACTAAGGAATCGATCCGCATCCTCGAAGAGTTACGGAAGAAATCGCGGGAAACCGGCGCGGACTTGGAAGCGTCGATGACGACGGTTAAAAAGTTCACCGCCCTCGGATTCTCGCCCGACGAGGCGATCAAGCTGAACTCGTCGATCCTTGACGTTGCCGGAGCCGTCGGATTGACCTCGACCGAGGCGAAAGAGCTCGGGAACGCGCTCGCGCAGGTTCAGGCGAAAGGCGTCGTCTCGATGGAAGAGCTCCGCCAGCAAATCGCCGAAAAGGGGATTCCGATCATTCAAGAGCTCGCGACCAAGCTCGGGGTTTCGTCCGGTGCGCTCGTAAAGATGGTTTCCGATGGAAAGGTGAAATCGAAAGAGCTCATCGATATTTTCATGAACCTCGAAGGGTCGTTTTCCCGATTCAGGGGCGGCGCGGAGAAGATGACGAAAACCCTCCCGGGGGCGCTCGATCGGCTAAAAGCCGTTTGGGCCGACCTCTTGATCGATATCGGAAAACCGATAAACGAGGCCCTCGCGCCGCTCGTCAACAGCATCTCGGATTTGTTGGTCAAGCTGAAACCGGCCGCGCAAGCGATCGGAGAAGGAATCGGAAACGCTTTGAAGGTCCTCTATATGGCAATGTCCGACGGAACGCTCGGGCAGACGCTCGCCCTCGCGCTCTCGGCCGGGATCGAGCAAGCGGCCGCGTGGTTTGTCGTCGGGTTCGTTCAGCAAATCCACATCATCCAAACAGCATTGGTTCAGGGCCTCACGATGGCGATCACCCTCCCGATCGACATTTTCGTCGGCCTCTTTACCGCGGGGATCAACCTGCTCGCCTCCCTCTTGACCGGCACCCTCGGCGAATCGACGGCTACCGTCACGACGGGCTTTCAAACCGGCATGGGGACGGCGATCAACTACATCGCGACATCGCTCTACAATGCTCTCGGGCAGGCCGTCGAGAACGTCGTGAACGCGTTCATGCGCGGGATGATGGGCGTCGTCAATGCCTCGGCCGGGGCGTTTAATAAGATGGTGGACGGCGCGCGCGGGCTCCCGGGCGGCGAGAAACTTTTCGGAAAGAAAGGCACCGGTGCCGTTGCGACGAATAACGCGATCGTGCTCGATGTCTTCACCCCGCAAGCTCTTCCCGATATCTCGAAAATTGGCGATCAGATCGTCGGCACCGGAGCCCGGGAGGAACTGGCGAAAAAGGCCGCGGCGCAACTCGAAGAGTTCAAGAAACGGTTTAACAACGATGTCGAGGACCCGTTCAAACCAAAGAAGGAAATCGCCGACGAGCCGAAGGAAAAAAAGGAAAAAAAGGGCCGCCAGAAAAAGGAAAAGGACAATCGCAGCGAGTTTCAAAAGCTCTATGACGATTGGACGAACATGGCGAAACAACTCGATCAAATCGCCGTCGGGATCGCGCAATCGATGAGCGCAAATATCACCGATGGGCTCATGTCGATCGTGGACGGGACGAAATCGGTCAAGCAAGCCTTCTCCGACATGGCGACGAGCATCATCAACGACATCGTTCGGCAGGTCATTCAAATGTGGATTCAGATCGCAGTTGCGCGCCTCCTGAACGCCGTAATGACGAGCGCCGGGGGCGTTGCCCACGTTGGCGGCGTCATGGGCGGGATGGGGATGGCCTCGACCGGCTCAACCGCCACAATGTCGGGCGGCGTGCCAACCCATCACACGGGCGGCGTCGGGAGCTCTTCCGAGGCGATGGTCAAGGTTGACCGCGGCGAAACGATCCTCACCCGCTCCCGGGCGAGCGAGATCGAGGACCGGCTCGACCGTGCCAAGCGCGAGCGGGGCGGCGGCCGTGGCGACAAGGGCGGCGGCGGAATCACCATCGTGAACGCCGTCGATCCTCAGATGGTTTCCGATGCGATCGCGGCGAAACCGCAAATCATCCTCAATGCGATGTCTCGCCAGCAACCGCAAGTGAGGCGGATCGCCACCTCGCGCGAACGAGTATGAACCCGACGACGGAAGACACCCCGCAACGGCTCGCCATCCTGCCGGACTGGCGGGAAGGCATCCGCTTGACGCAAGAGTTCGCGTCGGTGATCCAAACGGGGCGGCTCGGGCTCGAACAACGCTCGCGCCGTCGCAAGCGGCCGATCTATCAGGTTGATTTCATGGTTTCCGGCCTCACCTCCGCGGAGGCCCGCGGCCGCATCGAGGAAATCCGGAACGAGTTCATCGGTCCCCGCACCGTTCCAATGTGGACGCACGGGATCACGCTGCAAACGTCGATGGTCGATGACAACGCGGCCTTGCTCGAATCGAACCCGATCGAGGGCGAATGGAACGCACCTTTCGATGTCTATCTCTGGAGCGACGAGCTCGGCGGCGAGTGGCGCGAATGCCTTTCCGTCACCGGCCGAAATCTCGTTCTCGACGGCGTCGGCACCCTCTACCCGGCCGGGGCGTGGGTTTTCCCATCCCGGACGATGATCCGGCAGGCGAGCGATTCCATGATGACGGCGATCGACATCGAGAGCGGGACGGAAAATCATCTCTATCGTTCCTTATGAGCTGGCGTTCCTATCAGGTCCTCACCCCTCAACCCGATTTCTCGGTCGATCCCGTGCTCGGCGTGATGGACACCGGCCGCATCTTGACCGAGCTCGGGCAGGCTCCCGCATTCGCGGAATGGCGCGGCGACACGCCTCTCGCGTTCGGGTTCTCATGGCGGCTGCAAAGCCCGGCCGAGTTCCGGACCTTTGCCGAGTTCATGAACGCAATCGGCGGAAAATCGACGCCGTTTTTCCTTCCCTCATGGGCTCCCGATTTCGAGCTCACCGCCCCGGCGGCGATCGGCGATATTCAAATTCGCGTAAAGGCGGCCGGGTTCATCAATATCACCGAGAACCGGCCCGACACCGACGGCAGGCAAATTTTCCTCGTTTCGACCGACGCCCGGTTTCAACCGTGTTCCGTCGTCGGCGTGGAAGTCGATGGCGACGATGAGGTTTTGACCCTCGACCTCCCGATCGCCTACGATTTCGACCCGGTCGAAACGATGGTCGGCCGCCTCTACCTCGTGAGGCTCGCCGACGACCGGATCGAGTATGAGTTTGTGAGGCCGGGAAATTGCCTCGTGCCTCTCCGGGCGATCACCTCGCGGCAGACACGCCGGGTCAATATGCAAGAGCTCGTCGGGTCCGAGCAAACGTTCAGCCTAAAAGCATTCTCGGATGTCATCGCCGAGGATTTGGACCCGCTTCTCTTCACGTTCACGACGCCGACCGCCCTCGGGCCGGAGGTTTACGGGACCTCACAGGCCGACAACTTTTTTCGCGATTGGTCGGCGATCGGTGAGGTCGGCGGGGTCATGCTGCAATCGAGCGCCCCCGGCGCGACCGCGATCCCATCGGTCCTATACGATTCGAGCTTTCTCACGTCGCATCTCGCGCTCGCTTTCGATGCTGGCGGGAACGAGTCGATCGCATGGCATACGAACCCGGGCGAAATCCGCATCGGATGGAAATCGAGCGGCACAAACCATTGGCTCGACTTTATCGGGATTTCGCCGGTCATGTTCCAGACGTGGGCGATCGATGGAAGCATTTCGGCCGGAGATGGCGACCTCGTCGTTTTCTACATCCGCGAGGGATACTCGGGGATTTTCGCCCGCTTCTATCGGGAGAGTTTCGCGACCGAGCATCTCGTCGTGAGAAGTCCGACCGCGCCGATCTATTTGCAGCTTGCCCGGCGGGAAGAGGGTCGGATCGAGGTCGTCGGTATGGATGCCGGGCATCGCCTTTGCCGGTGGAGAACCGGCGGATATTTGACCCCGCCCGAGCGGCAAATCCTGAACTCTCGGATCGCGGGCGTATCAGGTGAGTTCCGCGAATTGAGGGTTTTCGCCTCATCGGAGGACCTTCTCGCAACTCAGATTTCAAACGTAAGCGGGACCTTCCGCGAAATCCGGATTGCGGCCGCGATCGCCGAATTTGGAACCTCCCGGATCGTCCCGGTCGCCTCCGGCGCATATACGGAAGTCAGAATCCCGATTGACCTTCCCGACGAAAGCGCGACAGCAAGGCTTGCTGCGACGGCAACGGGCGAATACAAGCTAATCGCGAAGATGGGGGCGGTCGAAGAAACTGGAAACTCCCGGATCAGAACGACAATAACCGGCTCTTACTCATGAAACTCGAAGCGAGAACACATTACGGCATCGGCGCGACTTATCAGGTCCGAGTGATGCAACCGACGAATTGGGATAGCCGCGGCCGCGTGACCTCCGCAAAGCCCGTCACCGATTGGACGGCTCCGCAAAGGAATCTCATCCTCCCGGCGGGCTACACCTCGACTTGGCAAGATGGAACATTCGCCTCGATCCTTTCTCATAATTCGTCGGGCATGCACGCGGGCACCGGAACGACGCCGAACAAAGTGATCCTCGACGGCACCTTTTCGCAGACGGGAACGACCGTGACGCGCGTTTCCGGCGTCGGAGTTTTCGCAAGCGGCAACGTGAACGACTTCATCAAATTTGCCTCGGGCGAGTATGCGAAAATCGTCAGTTTCACCAATACCCTGCAAGTCGAGGTCGATCGATCGCAGGCCGTCGCCGCCGCTGCTCTCACGGTTTACGACACGAGCCGGACCTTGCTCGATACATGGGTCAAAGGGTCGAGCACAAACGACGGTGCGGCCGGAGCCTCGGGGGCGACCCATGACACCGACGCCGGGACATATCGCGTTTGGAGGACTTGCAATTTTTCGACGGAATCGGTCGCTCGGACCTATACCGAGATCGGGTTCGGAACGGGGATTTTGAACTCGACGGTCCTCTTTTCGAGAATCTTGCTCGATAGCCCGGTGAATGTGGACATCGGCCAATTTTTGCAGGTCCGCGCCGATCTTATGATGAAACTCGGGAATTACCGCGTTTACGAGCCTTTGACCGTCAATATCACGGGTTGGCCCTACACCTACAACGTGCAATCGATCGTCTCGAACGGGACCTATTGGGACGTTGTTGTCGATCCGGCTTGTTCATCTCACTACGCGGTAGGGAGGCCGATCACGATCGCGGGCGCGCTGCCGGTGAAAACGAATATTACGTCGCTTTCCTCGACCGGCTCTGATTTCACCGTGAACGCGACCGCCCACGGGAAGCTCGTCGGCGACTCGATCGTTCTCGAAGGCGTGACCCCCTCGGGCTACAATGGGACGTGGACGGTTGCCACGGTTCCGAATGCGAACTCGCTCACCGTGACCTCGGGCATCAACCCGGGCGCGGGAACCGGCGGAACCATTCGCCTCGCCACTCCGGGAACATGGTATAACGGGACCCACACGATCGCGAGTTTCCCGAACTCGACGACGATCCGGATCACCAACGCGACCAGCATCGCCCCGGCGGGAATCGGCGGAACGGTGAAAAACAACCTCAACGCGACCGGCATCATCACAAATTACGCCTTTGGTCCCTCGGGGAACTGGTCGGGCGTTGCCGAGCCGGGAACCGCCCAATCTAAATCGCTAAATATGTGGGATGAGGCGAACATCCGAACGGGGCTCGTCTATGGATCGCAACCCTCGCTCGGAACCGCTCTCGGGTCGGGGACGGTCGTCGCTGGCACCTACGACACCGCGAACCGCTCGCAAGTCTTTACCGGCACCGTTGCCAGCGGGACGGCCAACAGTCAGACGATCCGGCAGATCACCTTCGGGATTGCGACGAGCCAACCGACGGGCCGATTTTGGATCACGTTCGAGGAACGGCAGCGCAAGGATAACGGCTATCAACTCGTCGTCGCCTACACCGTTTCATGGGAACCCGATTTGCTCTGATTTATGGCCGGTGAACAAATTCAAGGGGAGGACAGCCGGGCGACGATCACGCCGATTTACTGCTACGCGATCCGCCATGCGGAGAGCTCGGCGGAATCGCTTTATCTGACCTCATACGCCGATCCGATCATGATCAGCGGGCTCCCGGCCGAGTGGGACGCCGACGCGATTCAAGAGTTCATCCCGGCGCAGATCGGGCACGGGGTTTTGGAAAAGCGCGACGGCATCGACAAGCTGACGTTTGACGTTCAATGCCGCCTCGCCGTCGCTCAATCGCTTTCCCGATATACCCTTTTCGGGGCGATTCCGAAAATCACGATCGACGTGATCCGCGTCATCCCGGGGCCTGCCGCGGCGGGCGTTGCGGCCGTTTACAACCGGGACACCTACACGAGCGCGTCG
>CAZFPB010000005.1:0-66050 GCA_964520985.1 uncultured Pseudobdellovibrionaceae bacterium | reverse complement strand
GCTCCGCGCACCCCCCGACAGGCGATTCCGTGGGGGAGGACCCGTAGCGCCCCCTTCCCCGATGGGTGTTGAGCGGCCCCATGGGTGACCCGCGCCCCCTCCCGTACCCCCTGCCCCCATGCGTCCGCGCCCCCTCTACCCCGTACACCCACGCTCCCCCGTGCCCCGCCCTGCCCCTGCCCCGTACACCCACGCTCCCCATGCGGGCCCATCCCCAGCGCCCCGCCCTGCCCCTGCCCCGTACACCCACGCGCCCCCGTGCCCACGCTCCCCAGCAATGCCCCCTAAACCTGCTCCCCCGTACACCCACGCTAGGGGCGGCCCTTGCCCACGGACTCCCCGGCTACGCCTCTAGCAGGCGGCCCGCCCCCGTTGAAAACGCACCCCCGAAACCCCATATCTAGGGGGCGCAATCCCGCGTCCCGTTGAGGCCCTTGCCCCATGTCGACCTTGCCCACGTTCCAGCTGATAGCCGCTCTATTCGCCATGTCCGCCCCTGCCCCCGATGCACTCCCGCCCCATGCCGCCTACGTGGTCGACACTGATCTATCGGAGTCCGATTGCATGGCGGCCGTGCTAGCGGGGGCTATCCCTAGTGACGCGCTGGCGGCCGAACCGGACCTAGCCCGGGCCGCCCCTGCCCCCGTGATAGGCGGCCGCTTCCCGTCCGCTGCCCCGCGCCCCACGTTGCGGGTTGTGCTCTACTGTGAACCGGCCGCCCCTGCCCCCTAGGCCCGCCCATCCCCGCCGCTTCACCTAGCCCCGCCCTCGCAAGGCGGGGTTTTTGTTGCGCCCATGCGGCGGCCCGCCCCCGTGCCCATTGTTCACTAGGGCCGAACGGTTATGCCGGATTGTTCACATAGGAAAAAATGCATAAATCGGCAAAGTGAGGTCCGGATGATAGGACATAGCCAAAACCCGTTTCGGCCCGTGGCGGCCCCTCTGAGGCGATTTTAGACCCTATCGGTTTTCCCCCATGGGGTTAAACAGCGTTCAAAACACCCAAGGGGGAAAACCCTAGGAATAAATGCCGATTTGTCCCGTATGGGTGACCCGTTGCCCCATGGGGGAGGAAATGCCCCGTATGGGAACCGGACTCCCTCCCGTTAGTTGACTGCTAACCCCCCGCATGCGACAAAGGGGCGGGGCAATTCCGCCCCCACGAAAGGATTCGTTCTATGCCCATCTCCCCCGCCCGTGAGGCCCTTAACGTCCCGTTCTCCCGCCCCCGCGTTGCCGTTCTCGCAAACGGCCGTGACTCGGTTGTCAGTTTCTCCCGGGTCGACGCCATGCCCCGCCGGACTCCCAACTTTACCGGCATGGGGGACCATAGGTTTTCGGCCTCTTTCGCGGTCTACCCGGACGACGGGTCCGAATGGTCCGGTTCCGTCATGGTCTATCAGCGCACGCCCGACGGGGCCGAATTTCCGTCGCTGGAAACGGCCGTTTACCGCAAGGGCCGCATGCTCCCGGAAGCTCAATTGCCGTTCATCCGGGCCGCCGCAATGCAAGCCTATTGGGAAGCCTTCCCATGGGCGGCTGCTAATCAGCTGAAGATTTGGGCTGATCAGCAAGGCGCTTCCGCGTTCTGCGATAGCTATGGAACGTGGGGCCGGGCCGCCACTGTCGACGGCAAAGGCTTCACCTATCGCGGCGAAACCGGCAACACGGCCGAAACCCTCGCATGCCTAGTTGAAGACATCCGCGCTGGGGTTGAATACGTGAACCCGGAACGCGAGGCGGCCGCCCTCCCGACTTCCCGGGACGTGATAGACGGCAAGGTTTCGGCCCATGAATACGCCTTGGCGCGCGGCACGGCCGCCACTGAGGCCCCGCCCGTCGTTCGGGTTGTCCGGGTTGTCGACGTAACCCCGACATGGGCGGGCCTGCTCCCCGCCATGCTGGCTGCATATGAGAACGGAACGGCCGTGGGGCGCGGCATTGCCACGGAAGAATTGACCCGCATGGCGCGGGTTGCCGATGCACATGTTGCGGCGGAAAAGGAAAGCAAGGCGGCCGCGCTGGCGGCCCGGGAGCGCTTTAATTCGGACGTTGCGGCCGCCCCCGCCCCGGGAGACTTCCCGGACGTGGCGGCCCTGCTAGGCCCCCGGGAGCGGGGCAACCCGTCGGACGTGTTCAACATGACTGAGACTGAGGCCCGTGCCGTCGTTTGGGCATGGGCGCGCGTTCTCCCCGGGCTTGTCGCTACCCCGGCAACGGCCGAACTTGGCGGGGAGCATACCCCCGACATGGGATATGGCCTCACGATTGCCGGGCGGCCCGGGGCATGGCTTTGGATTAGCCGGGCGGCCGTGGCGCATGCCGTCGCCATGGCAAAGGCGTCCCCCATCTTCCGGGACGCTCCCGGGGCCCGTCCGGGCCTGCTCCCGGATTGCATGCGCAATGGGCACAACCCGGACGCGTCCGGCCGCTATTGCCGCGATTGTGGCGCGGACATTGGCGGGGGTTTCTGATCATGCTTTACCGAGTCCGCGCCCGTCGCCTTGAACTGGAATACATCCGCCGCGCCCGGCGGGCCGATGCAATCGCCTTTTGGGTTGAAGGCGTCACCATTGGCCTAGTTGCCGTCGGGGGCATTGCCTACGCCTTGGCGTTTTGCGGGGCCCTGAAACCCCTTCTAGGTTAGTCCCGCTTATGGGTCCGCCGGGTCACCGGCGGGCCTTTGTGGCGCGATTGCCAGCAACGGAAAGGATAGACGACTATGCGCAAACTGACAGTTGAGAACGCGGCCGCCACGTTGGGGCTTATGGGGGTTTCCCTCGCATGGGCGGCCGATTTTGAGGCCTTCCGGGTTGCCCCGATCGGGGCGGACGACTTCCATGCTGAATACGTCCCGGACCTTGCCGGGGCCTATGCTGAAGGGCTGGAAATGGCCTCTACCGTGGCACATACGGCCGCCAGCTACGCCCGGGCCTTCCATGTCGACGCTACGGCCGCCCGCGCGGCCGCCCTCGCAACGTTCCGCTAAGGGGGCCGCCATGCTGATCAGGGAAGCAACCGCCCTTGTGAAGGCCTTCCGGGTCTACCGGGCCGCCGGGCGGCCGCCCATTGCCGCGCTGGCCAATGCCCGCGAGGACGTAGCCCGGGGCCGCGCGCCATGGGTCTACCGGGGCAAAACCCATCTAGGGCACGGGGACGTGTTGCGGGCCGCCGGGCGGACGTTCGTGATTGCTATCGTCCGTGACGACGATATGGGGCCCCCGTGGGAAGAGCACGACGGACACGGGCCCGTGTCGGATTGGACTAGCCGGGACAAGCGCCCGGGGGAGCGGGAGCTTTCCAGCGATAGGGGTTCCCGCCGGTTCTATGACTGGGAAGAGGCAACCCGCATTGCCAAGGCGGATAGATGGGGCCTTGCCCCGGACGTTCGGGCCGCCCTTGCGTTGCAGCTGGGGCGGGAACCGACGGCAAAGCAGGTTGTGGCGGAAGCAGTCCGCCGGGACTTTGAACGCCTATCCGGATGGGCCAATGATCAATGGGAATGGTGCGGGGTTTGCCTCTTTGAACTGCCCCGCGATGGGGTAACGCGTGACCCGTCCCGCATCGCTGATCAGGCCCCGTTCGGCGAATTGGAGCATTGGGCCCTTTGGGGCATTGAAAGCGATAGCCCCGAATATCACGCTGAAGTTGCGGCCGAACTGCTTTCGGACGCCATAGCAACGCGCCACTAATCCAAGTAACGAAAGGAACTATACCAATGCGCAACGTAATGCGGAACCATGACGAAACCGCCCATGTTTGGGCCTCACAGTCTCAGGAGTCCGGACGTGCCCCCGATGGGCGCATGTTCTTTGATGGGCGGGCCCTCTACTCTTACGGCCGCCACTTCGTTCTAGGTTATGTAACGGAACGCGGCAAAATCGTTCTGTTGAATAGCGATAGCTATTCGGTTTCGACTGGAAAACACAAAACTATCACTTGGCGGGCTACGTCCCATTATCGGCAATTCGACGTGCCGGGCCTCACGGACTTTGTTCGCCAGCTGGAGAATTTCGGCCGCCCGGGACAAGTGCTAGACGGGTCCGCATGGCGGGAGGAAACCCCGGCGGAAGTGAAGGCGCGGGACGTGTCGCGGGTTGTGGCGCATGTCCGGGCTAACCCCGGGATGAACGCGGAAGCCGGGGCCTATTTGTTCCAGCTGGCGGGGGCCCGGGACGGGGCAAAGGTCTTTGCCGCCACGCTGGCACGCAAGGCCCGCGAAACGGCCGCCAGTGAAGCCCGGGGCCGCCGGGAGGCCCATAAGCAGGGCCTAGGCTTTGCGCGCGACATCCTCGCAATGCCGGTTGCCACGCTCCCCCGTGAATTGCGCTCCCGGGATTCCGTCGTCCGGATTGATCGGGGCACGTACAATTACCGGACGGGGACGCGGCGGCCCGACAAGGTGAAGCATACCGGCCGCCTTGCCGATTTTCTGGCAACCGCCCGGACTGCCCACGCGGCCGCCAAGGCGGAAGGCTGGAGCAAGGCCCGCGTTTCCCGCTTGTGGGGAGTGGTGACGCTGGCGCGCGACATCCTCGCAACCCGGGCCGCCTCGCATGCCGTATTTGAGAACAACCGGAACCGCCGGGCCTATGTCCGGGGGATTCGCCAAGCCATTGCCGGGCGCGGGGGAGTGGCGACGGTGGAATGGTCCGCAACCGCCTATGATCAGGCGGCAAGCTATGCCGTTTGGCTTGGCGACACGCTCCCCCGCAAGTCTGAGATGGGGCAAACCCGGGCGGCCCGGCTTTATGCGCTGGCGGACGACTGGCGGGCAAAGCGGGACGCCATGCGCGAGGCGGAAGCCCGGGAACGGCTGGAGCGTGAACGCGCGGCCCGGGAGGCATGGCAACGCGGGGAACCGGGGGCCCGCTTCCGCTCTACCGATGCACAAGGGCGGGCCTATATCCGCGCAATCGACGTGACCCGGGACGAAACCGGGGCAATCACCGGCGGGGACATTGAGACTAGCCAAGGCGCATACGTGCCGCTTCCGCATGCCGTCCGGGCCTTCCGATTCCTCAAGTTGTGCCATGATCGGGGGCAGGGCTGGAAAGCAAACGGCCGTACCCTCCCCGTCGGGCATTACCGGGTTTCGGAAGTGGAACCCGACGGGAGTTTCGTGGCCGGATGTCACCGGATTGGATGGGCTGAAGTGGAGCGGGTCGCGTTGCAGCTGGGGATTTTTGAGGCCCCGGCGGACGAGTCCGCTCTAGTCGAAACCGCCCATTAACTGCCCCGCTTATGGGCCCGTCGGGACAACCGGCGGGCCTTTGTGGCGTGGTAGGAATCCCCCTGCCCCCTTTGGAGCTAGTCCCCATGGCGAAAGATAACGCAACTATCAGGGTCCGCCTTGTCGCGGCCCCGGGAGCGTCCGGCAAGGGCCCCCGCACGTCGTTCGGTGCATCGTGGCGGTTTGAACCCGGGGCCGCGTGGCAACGCGTGGCGGGCCCCTATGGGCCTATCGTGTATACGTCCGAAGTGGCGGCCGAACGTGCCGCTACTGAAGCCCGGGCGGAAGCGCTGAAGGGCGGCCCGTTCCGCCAGCATTTCGGGTCGCGGGAGCTATACCTAGGCCCGGACATTGAGGCGGACCCTATCGCTATCTTGTCCCCGCCTTCCGTGCCGCCGGACAAGCTCCAGCCGCTTAGCCCGACTGAGATGGGGGAGCTAGGGCGGTTGATCGGGGCCGCCTTGAACGCATATCCTCCCGCCCTCGCATGGGCCCGGGCCCGACTGAAGTAGGTTCCACAAGCCGCGCGGCCCCATGTCGGGCCGCGTCACTGGCGGAACCGCCACGCGTGCCCCAGCTGGGGCGCGTGCCACTCTAACCGGGAGCTAGGCGCATGCCTGAAACCCGCGTGGGGCCCGCCCATTGGGGCCCGTATCTGTTGCAGGGGGCGGACCCGTCCGCCCTGCCCCCTACCGAACAAACCGCCCTCATTGCGTGGCGTGAGGCCCTTGCCCCTCTCACGTTCCGGGCGGACCTTGGCGCGGATGGGGAGGGGGAGTTTGGCCTAGGTGACGGCAACGTCTACCGGGGCCCGCTCCACCGTTACGAAATGGCGGCCGCATGACGCCACGCGAGGCCCGGCGGGTCCGGGTTGTGTTGCTCCAGCACGGGGCCGCGCGGTTCATCCAAGCGGCGGCCGTGCTAGCCGGTTGCATCGGGGCCTTGTGGCACGGGCCGCCCGCCATAGCCCTAGGGGCGGCCGTTGCCGTCATGCTGGGGCTAGCCAAGCCGCAAGGCTGATCAGGGCCCGGGGGCAACCGCTCCCGGGCCTTTCGCTTGCCCGACGGCCCGCCAGCTGGGGCCGCGCCCATCCGGAATGTCGACTATTCCGATAGGGATTAGGGGGATTGCCCCGGGAATGTCGACTAACCCGATAGGGATTGCGGTGTTATGTTATAACATTTAGGTCAGCGAGCCTGCCCTATCGGCTGGGGGATTTCCGGACGGGGGAGGGGGTCGAGCCGCGCGCGGTCGAGTACACGGGCGATCGGCTCTGTATACGGCCGGGCTCGCCGGTGCCTGCGGCTTACCTTGGCGACCTGCCCGGTTATCAAAATTCCGGGCGCGCAACCTTGGCGACCTGCCCGGTTACCGATTCGCTCGGGCTCGCGGCCGTGACCAATTGTCCCCACCCCTTGAAGGGCAACCGTTGCATCCGACCTACGTTGGGGCTATGCCACTCATCCAAGTGCATCGCTGTCGCGCCCCGGGTGAGCGTCACCCCGGACCCGGCACCAACCTCTTCGGAGAAGATAGCATGCGGAAGCTCCTGCTCAATGTGTTCCTCCCGATGCTGGCGCTTGCCGGTATCGCCTTCGTGGTGGCCTACCCCCGACCGGCCGACACCCACAGTTTGGTCGAGGTCGCCGAGCAGCTGGCTCCCGCTACTCCCGAGATCACTCAGGAAGGGTCCTATGTTCGTACCCTCGTCGAAGCTCACGCCACCGCCACCCCTGCTCTCCAGCCGTCCCTCGAACGGGTCTCCACCTGCCTTCGCGACCTCGCCGTTGCCACCGCCGAAGAGCGGCAAGCCTGTGCTCCGCTGATCCTCGACGCCTTGACGGCCATCGCTCTGGCGGAGAAGGGTCGAGGGCAGTTCCCTTTACCCGAGCCCAACCCCGGCGTAGAGACCATCCAGAACCAGATCGCCGTCGCCGCTATCGACCTGTGCCGCAGCCAGTGGCTCGATCAGCGTGACCCGACCTCGGTCCCGAACACCGCCATCTGTCAGGCCGCCAATGTACGGCTTGTCAATGTGCCCCCGGACTAGTAGAGATTCCATCGTCAGGGCGTTCACGGGACGCGCCATGGAGGGCCAAAGCGCCGGATGAAAATCCGAAAACGCTTTGGCCCTTTTCGCTGGATGAAAATCGTGAGCGCTTTTGCCCGTTCACCCAGCGCCAAGAGCCTGAGCGGTCGGCAAAAAGACACCCGGGAAGAGGTAAACTCTTGACCCGGGTGGTTTGGATTTCGTCGGAGCGTGCAGCGAGCCGGTTGGCCCCAAACCCGCCGCACGTCGAGGACCCTACTCGGCCTTGTCCGCCTCGTCAACGGCGGCATCACGCTCCGCCTTCTCGGCGGCCGTCTCTTCCTCGGTGGCAGCGCGCTCGGTGAAGGTGACGGTCTCGTTGTGCGGCACGTAGATCGAGCCGGACTGCTTCATCGAGCCCGGGCCTGCCTTGCCGAGGACGCGGCCGTCAGCGGCCTTGAGTTCGCCGACATAGTTGCCGTTGGTGGTGAACTGGATGTTGGTGGTCATGGTGATCTCCTCTGCCCGCACGATCGCGGGGCTGCACTCTACACAAGCCTAATCGGATGAAAATCGGAAAACCGGTAATGCCCGGCTGAAGAATTTTCGAGGCTGAGCGTAAAAAGTATTTTTTAGGGGTTGTCAGCCAACCAACGGTAGTCTATATCACCCTCACAGCGGGCCGAAACCCGCCTCAACCGGAGCTACCGAATGACCCATATTTCCGCCGTCTCGAAGCAGTGGGCCTCGCGCCCGGCCGCCCAGCGTTTCGTCAGCCTCGACGACATGGTGGCGCAGGCCAAGACTGACCGCCAGAACTCGACCGGCAAGGTCGTGTCCACCCGCAGCTTCGAGTTCAAGGCCGTCGGCGACGACCACAAGGGCCTCGTCATTCAGGGCCCGAGCAACCAGCACCAGATCACCAACTACTCGTTCGGCCAGCTGTCGGCGCTCGCCAAGGCCCCGGCCGGATACCTTCGCACCCTGCCCGCCGAACTGGTGGCGGACAACCTGAACTACGGCATGCGCTTCAACCGCGATGCCGAGGACGTGGGCGTGCTGCTGACCCGCAAGGTGGGCCATATCGCTCCCGGTGGCGACGTGCAGGTCTCCCCGGGCACCGCGCTCGACGGCAGCATGTCGGCCCAGTACATCGAGCTTCGTGCCGCCACCGGCCCGAACTACGGCCGCGTCTGGAACTCGGACGTGATCGAGGCCGTGCGCAACACCTTCGGCAACGGCACCCGTGAGACGGGCTCGCGCTGGCAGGTCCCCGGCGAGTTCCGCAAGCAGGTCCCCATCACCAACGCCAACACCACGTTCTACTATGGCGACCGGTCGATGATGATCTACCTCGCCGACGAGCAGAACGACATCGAGATTCCCAACCGCCGGGGCGGCACCTACGGCCAGCTGGCGCGCGGCGTGATCTTCTGGAACTCCGAGGTCGGCGAAGAGACGCTGGGCATGTCGATGTTCCTCTACGACTACACCTGCATGAACCGCAACATCTGGGGCGTGCGCGATCTTCAGGAAGTCCGCATCCGCCACACGGCCAGCGCGCCGGACAAGTGGATCGAGCAGATGGAGCCGATCGCCACCCGCCTCGCCAACTCCTCGACCGAGGGCATCCGGGAAGTCGTGGTCGCGGCGCAGGCCGCCAAGATCGACGAAGACCTCGACGCCTTCTTCAAGCGCCGCCAGTTCACCAAGCCGCAGGCCACCGCGATCAAGGCCACCCACGAGCGCGAGGAAGGCCGCCCGATCGAAACCCTCTGGGACATGTCGGTCGCCACGTCGGCCTACGCCCGCGACCTGAAGTGGGAAGAGGACAAGATGGCCATGGAGCGGCGCGGCGGCGAGTTCCTGACGCTGGCGGAGAAGTGGGCCGCCTAAGAACGTCGGCCGGGCTGGGATAGGACGCAGCCTGACCGAACAGAGGACCGCCGGGGCCCCAGTAAGGCACCCCAAACCGGCGGTCCTCGACGCCCCCTGACACCGGAGATTCCCATGGCGCGCAAGCTCCCTCGTACCCACAAGATCACCGTCTCGATCACCTTCAACAAGCCGATCTCCCGGGCCAACGCCCTGCGCGAGTTCAAGGACAACATCCACGGCGAGCACTACACGTCGTTCGGATGGCAGACCGAGGACGAGCGCAAGTATCCCGGGCAGTTCAAGATCGGCTCGGCTCGGCTTGCGAAGGAGTCGTGATGGCATCGCTCACCGCCGCCGAGAAGGCGTGGATCAGGAAGGTCAATAAACTGCTCGCCGAGTGCCCCTCGAAGCGGCTCGGGTTCTACACCATCGGGGACCCGTGCGTGGAAATCTACGACCGGGATCAGCAGGCCGAGATCGACGCCATCATGGATTCCGGAAACTCCGATTTCGCTCCGGCGGTCGATAAGTGTGACGCGTATCTCGGCCGCCTCCAGTTCCCCAACAACGTCCATTCCACGGCAGGCTGACCGATGCGCTTCCCCACCCCTGCTCAAGTCTTCCGTCCGCGCTGGTCGATCGCCGACCTGCTGGCGAACAGCGTGTGGTTCTGGGGCCTGCCGTGGTGGGCCTCCGTGCCGATCTGGCTGGTCCTGATCCTCGTCGTCGCCGTCGCCGAGAACACCGTCTTCCCGAACAAGGATGCCTCCGAATGAAGCTCAACATCCCACACGCCATCCTCGCGCAGACCACCGCGCCGAAGTTCAAGTCGCTGCTCGACCGCTGGGGCAAGTTCAGCCACCGGGAAGGTCAGGTGATCGAAGAGGCCGAGTTCGAGATCGAGACCGGCAACCTGTCGCTGGATGAGGTCAAGCAGCTGGCGGAGCATGCCGACGGCGCGCTCGGCCGCACTTTCGACAACCTGCTCGCCGTGTACTCGGGCGACTTCGGCAAGACGATCCCCAATTTCCGGGCCTTCGACACCATCCTCAAGGCGTTCCTGAACCACGAGCGCATCGACGGCTGGGTCTACCGCCGCGAGGCCGACGGCCAGTTGTACCCGTGGCTGGTGACCCGCGTGCAGTACCATGACGCCGGTCGCAACAAGGACGACAAGCCGTCGGTGGCGATGTACCTTACCGCCTACTCGGGCAAGGCGACCTCGACCTACCGGGACAACCGGGGCGGCATGAACGTCGAGACCCGCACCGTCTCGTTCGACCCCAACGACGCCACGCGCCGCCGGGTAGCCGATGCGCTGGCGAGCGGGGGCTGGCTGAAGGAAACGGCCGAGCTTCGCGCCGAGTATGACGCCGCCGTGGCGAAGCACCAGCGCGAGATCGCAGGGAAGTTCGCGCAGCAGTTCGTGTTCGAGGGCCGCTACATCGACGGTGGCGACTGGCGGAACGACGCCCCGCGCCCCAAGCACAAGGTCATCCACGACTTCGCCCACGACGACATCAAGCGCAAGGCGGCCGGGGCGGAGTGCCCGGTGTACAACGACGAGATCATGGTCGTGCCGGAGCACCCGGTCACCGGCGTTTTCGACCTGTCGGATCACGTCTTCTACCTCGCCCACGCCAACCTGCTGACCCCCTACGTCTGGGACAAGTCGCTGGGCGACAAGCTGGTGCTGCCGCAGTCGCACCGCGACCTGCTCGACATCCTGACCCACGATCTCGACGCCTTCCTCGGCGACATCATCGAAGGCAAGAGCGCGGGCAACATCATCCTCGCCAAGGGCGTGCCCGGCGTCGGCAAGACCCTGACGGCCGAAATCTACTCGGAGATCATCGAGAAGCCCGTGTACTCGATTATGACCGGCGGCCTCGGCACGACGGCCAAAGAGATCGAGGAGAACCTGAAGACCATCTTCGCCCGGCAGAAGCGCTGGGGCTGTATCCTGCTGCTCGACGAGTCCGACGTGTTCGTCAAGACGCGCGGCGACAACATCGAGCAGAACGCCATCGTCGCCGAGTTCCTGCGGGTGCTCGAATACTTCGACGGCCTGCTGTTTATGACCACTAACCGGCCGAACGACATCGACGAGGCGATCATCTCCCGGTGCGCCGCCATCATCCACTACGACGTGCCGAGCGCCGACCTGCGCGAGCGGGTCTGGAAGGTGCTGCTGACCAACTACGGGGCGAAGCTGACCGACCACGACATCCTGCGGCTGGTCAACCTCTTCCCCAAGATCGCGCCGCGCGACGTGAAGATGCTGTCGCGTCTGGCGCTCCGGACTGCCAAGTTCAAGGACATCCCCCTGTCGGTCGACATCTTCCGGCAGTGCGCGGTGTTCCGCGCCATCGAAATCGCTGAAGAGGAGATCGTCTGATGAGCCTGTTCCCTATCGTCATCACCCCGGCGACCGTGCTCGCCACCGTGCTCGCGGTCGGCGGCATCGCCGGGCTCGTCACGGCGGGAATCATCGGGGCGCAGAAGAACCGTCGCCGCACCATCGCCGTGGACATCGAGACGGTCGATCCCGACATGCCGGGGTCGTGGGCCGAACTGGCGCAGATCGACGGCGAGATCGCGGGACTGGAGCACGCCGAGCAGCGCGGCTCCGGCATCTTCGACCGGCCGATCTTCGCCACCCTGTTCGGCGGCGCGCAGCGGTTCGAGGGCGGCCCTGTGCCCGAGGCGATGCATACCGAGCGAACGGTCGGATTCCACCCGGAACTCGCCATGCCCTACGGCGCGGCCGCCCAGCTGCGCGAGGACTACCGGGAAGCCCACCCTGACGTGTACGCCGCCATGGCCGCGCACCTGTTCCCGGCGGACGATGTTCAGCTGAAGCCCCTGAAGCAGCCGATCCCGGCGGGCGTCTACTGGCGGATCGACGCCCAGAACTTCTACGGCCCGGACGGTCGTGCTATGGATCAGGCCTTCGCCGAGGCTTGGTGGCCCCGGATGACTGAGTTCCCCCAGCGATAGGAGCGCACCCGTGTACACGCACCCCGGCGACGACCGCCCGAGCCCCGGCACCTTCAGCGACCTCGTGCAGGTCATCAACTACTACCATCTCGATCCGGCGGAACTGGTGGCGGTGATCGTGCCCTTCCGCGACGAGATTCCCTTCGGCGGGCCGCACGCCTACATCTTCGACGGGGTGCGCGACGAGTTCCAGCTGGGCGACATGGCCTTCCGCACCATGGCCTTCGTCGACCTGAATACCCTGATCGAGACCCTGCACGCCGCCGGTATCCACGTCCACGTCAACTCCGACTTCGAGTTCGTGAAGGCGACCGCCGGGCCCGCCGCCGGTGAGCCCGACGTGCCCAAGATCGACGCCCCGCCGATTCCCGAGCCCGCGCCGCAGGTCGAGCCCGAGATCGACCCGGATCAGGGAAGCCTCGCCCTCGATCCTCCCGGTGACGAGACGATCGTCGCTGGCCCCCAGAACACCTGACAAGGAACGTCCCGATGACCAACGCCTTTGCGAACGAAGCCCTCGACATCCTGAAGGACCCGCCTGATCCGCCGCGTCTGCCGGGCGACCGCAAGCTGTCCTCCGAAGAGACCGCCATCGCCCAGTTCAAGCTCCTCGTCGACACCTACGCCGCCGGGATCACCACCATCAACGGCAAGATCGGCGGCAAGCGTGCCGAGGTCGAGGCCCTGCTGGCGGGGGTGAAGCGGCTCGAAGGCGAGATCGCCACCATGGAGCAGGAGCGCAACACCAAGTTCGACCTGATGGAGGGCGTCAACACGCTCATCCGGAAGCAGGAAGACTTGATCCGCGAGCGCGAGCGCGCCGAGGCCGACGCCGCGCGCCGGGAGGCCGCCATTGGCTAAGCTCATCGGCCGCCTGTCGTTCACCGTGTACATGGACGACCGGGGTGAACTCGAAATCCATAGCTCCCGGGAACTGGAGCCCGAGTTCGAGATCAGGGCCTCGCAGCTGGCGGCCCACGAGCAGTCGATCGTCAAGGATGCCACGGACAACGCAGCCAAGCTGTCGGGCAAGGTGCTGCGGTACATCGCCCGGCCCGACCAACGCCTCATCGCCAACCGGAAATTTGGAGCTAACTGATGGCCCTCCCCTTCAAGCCTGAAGACATCCCCCTCACCCGCATGACCCAGACCTATCCGGGTATCGCCAAGGCCTGCTTGATGGTCGCGCTCGACAATGGCGGCATCAACCGCGAGCGGCCGATCGGCATGTGGGCAGGCGAGTTCTCTCATTGGCTGGAACACTTCCACCCGATCGCGCCGCTCGAACCGATCGAGAAGTGGTACGCCCAGCTGACCGACGAGCAGGTAGAGGTCGTCTGCACCGACACCGAGGACCCCTCGTTCGCCGCGCTCCACCGCGAGGCTCCCGTGGGCGCACTCGACCTGCTCTCCAACTACTTCGACCCCGGCCCCTGCTGATGGCGGTGATCTTCCACTGGGATGCCGAGGACGAGCACTTCGTCGCCATGCACAACGGCATCGGCGAGCCCATGATCCTGCTCGAAGCCTCCGGCCATCCCGTGATGATCGCCAAGTTCCACACGCTGCTGCCGGAATGGCGGCGCAAGGAAGACCTGCTCCAGACCGAGGGGCTATCCTTGCAGGACTACTTCAACCATGTGGAGGAGGTCTTCGCCTCGATCCCCTCCCCGATCACCGGAGCACGGACATGAGCCTGCCGATCTGCCCGAACTGCCGCAGCCAGAACATCCAGTGGGGTGGCGATCTCCCCACCGGCGACGACCGTTGCCGCTCCTGCGGCTATCAGGGGCCCGTGGCGCGGTTCCACGAGGCGGCCGAGATCAACGACCTCGCCACCTTGCGGTCGCGGCCGTTCCCCGTGAAGGGGAAGCTGATCCCCGAGACCACACCCATGCCGAGCCCGACCTACCGAAGCGCCAGCAAGCCGGAACCCCGGCACCCGCAGCAGTTGCCAAAAGACAGGGAGCATTTCTGGTGGCAGGACATCTGATTCCCGGCATGCGTCTCGTCATCAGCGGCCGCGATCTCGCCGAGGTCGGGCTGGATGACGCGATCGTCGTTGTCAACGATTCGGTCTACGACGTGTCCGGCCTGACGCTGACCGGCCAGCGCTCGATCGTCGAAGACATCATCTACCATCTCGCCCCCGGAGCCGAGGTTTACGCCAACGTAAACTGCTACCGGATGGGTATCCCGCTACGGAGCCAGTGATGGACCTGAACCGCTTCCTGCCCTGCGACAGCGTGCTTCCGCACCACGGCGTTCTGCTCGCACCCGACTACGCCGCCCCGGGCCAGTACGTGACCATCAAGGTCGTGTACTCGGGACCCCTGCGCGACCTGAACGAAGACCTGCTGGAGCAGGCCAAGATCACGCTGGTGCATCCCGGCACCTTCGCGGCGCTGAAGGCTCGGCTCGAAGAGATGGGCGTCGGGGAGCCGATCGAAGAGGCGATGCCGCCCGCCGAGGGGTGCGTCACGGGGGGCGGCCTGACCGGCGAGCACGACTGGCTCCCTCGAACCTTCATCGGAGATGCGAAGCCCCACGCCTATCTCTGCCGATACTGCGGCAAGACGTGGGAACCGCCGTTGACAGACAACCAGCGGTAGTCTATATCTCCCCCTCGTTCTAGGAGATTCGCGTGTCCAAACCTGACCCCCGCGTCAACGTTTCCCGGCCCGATGGCCGTCCCGAGGCCTACGACCTGCCCCCGCATATCGAGGAGTCCGTCTGCGAAGTGTGCTGCCAAGAAGGGCACACCGCGCGGTTCCCCCGGGGCAAGGTCGTGATGGCCAGCCCGATCGACACCAGCGACGGCCATCTGCACTTCGTCTGCGTCGAGAAGCACGTCCCCGACAACATCGTCATCTTCGACCCGAAGACCGGCCTGTGCCGGGACAAGACCGGTCAGAACGTCTGGAAGGAATAGCCCATGAACCCTGTCGAAAAGACGATCGCGGCCGCCGTGAACACGGACATCGAGCAGAAGATGACCGAGGCCGTCCGGGGTAAGGTCGACCTCCGCAATGCCGAGCCGGGCAAGCCGTCGCGCGTAGCCAAGCTGGCCCACGGCCTGTCCGGTGTCGCCGTTGCGGCCTCGGCCGCTGCTGCGGCGTCTGGCGCGCTGGGCCGCACGATTGAACGCATGGCGAAGGACGTGCCGCTCTCGCTGGTCGCCGATCCGGCGCTGCGGGAAGCGCTCGACAAGTTGGGCCCGAACCGTTCCGAGGCACCCCCGGATGCGCTCGACCACACCAACCCGCTCGCCAAGTTCGTCAAGGTCCGCTTCGACGGCGAGGTCCGGCCAGACGACGTGTTATCTTATAACGTTGCCGAGGGTTGGATCGTCTGCGGCCGGTACGTCACCATCAACGGCAACCGCATCTGGAAGCGAGAGCGCGGCCGCATCCTGTCCTACAGGAAAGTCGGCAAGGTGGAGCCCTTCTGGCGATGAACTTCCTCGCCGTGGCCCTTATGATCGGCGGCATCGCCATGCCCCCGGCCAAATATGATCACGAGCCGCGCCGCCCCTACTCGGTCCACTACGTCGACCAGACGACGGCCAATCAGGTCTGCGCGAGCAAGCTCCGGGAAGCCGCCCGAGGCAGCAACATATGGGGGTGCGCCGTGCCCCTGATGAACACGATCTTCGTGCTGGAGACCCTGCCGCCCAACAAGCGGAAGTTGGTGCTCCGGCACGAGCGGGGTCACCTGAACGGATGGAAGCACCGATGAGCGACCTGACACCCATCGACGAAGAGCGTGTGTTCCGCGAGGACGGCCCGGCCGAGGAAGGCCTGCCGCGTCTCGGCGAGTGGCGCTGGATCACGAGCAGGAACTACCGGCAGGAGGAGACGACGTGGCTCGGCTGCGCCGTCAAGCTCGGCTCAAACTTCGTCGAGTACCGGACCCCGGAGTTCGACCGCAGCTACAGCCATCTTCGTGTACACGTAGACGACCTCGACCGGATGACCCGGCTGGAGCCGAACGCCGATGCCTACATCGCGGCCCAGATCGCCGAGTATCAGGGCAAGGTCAACGCCCTGCTGCTGGAAGTTCGGGACGTGTACGGGAGCCTCGGCGTGGCTCCGGCGATCACGGACCAGTCAGCCGCCTCGTCCACCGCCATCGCCACCCTCAACGGGCAGGTCGACGTGAAGCAGTACGAGACTGCTCTGGTCAAGGCCAAGACCGAGACCCTGCCGGACCTGTTCAAGCAGATCGAGAGCGCCAACAAGATGCTCGCCGGGTGGATGACCGCGCCCACCCTGCCCCTCATGGCATCTGTCGCCCCGCTGCAAGCCCAGATCAGCGGGATCAACGACCGCATCTTCAACATCAGCCTCTACGCCGGGCTGACCGAGAACGTCGCCCTGCTCACTCCGGATGCCGCCCCGGCCGCCCCCGACGCCAAGCTGCACGTCATGCAGCTGCGCCGCTACATGGACGAGGAATGCCTGCTGGAGTACGAGGCGGGCGGCATGGAGTTCAAGGACATCCGGGCCTTCGACGCATGGCTGATTCGCCCCGAGAACCGGGATCGCCTGCTGCCCTTCCCGCGCACGATGGTGGCCTTCCGGGTCCGGCGTGACATGAAGGATCGAGACCACGAAGGCAGCATCGCCCAGCTGTTCATCAACCTCCAGATCGAGCAGGCTGACAAGCTCACGTTCCTCTACATCCGGAACGGCGAGCAGGTCTGGCGCATGAACTGCGAGATGGATTTCGGCGAACTCATCGTGCCGGAGGAGACCGAGTTCAACCCCGGCGAGCCGATGATGGTTAAGATGTTCGGCACCCGGATCGACAGCTTCATGCCGAGGAGCCAGTACGACTACTTCAAGGCGGAGTGGGAGAAGGCTGACAGCGCTCGGCGGCAGTGGAACGAGGAGAACCCCAAAAGCGGCATCCGAAACCCCTACGGGTTCCTGTCCACCGAACTCAAGATCGACGGCAAGCACGTCAGCTTCGAGCCCGACGCATGGAAGCCTTTCGACCCGACGAACGTCTACTACGACGATTCGATGAAGGTCATCGCCGACCAGATCAAAGAGTACAACCGGATCGCGCTGATCATCCAAGGGCTGTTCGATCGCTCGGAAGTGCTCCAGCCACACCCGCCTGTCCGGACGTGGACCGCAGAGGGCTTCGAGGCCGCGATCACCCTCGTGCGGGACGGCAACTACGTCCTCTATGAGGGGAAGAAGCCAGACTTCGAGGCGTACCGGGCACGGCTCAACCGCGCCATCCTCGTCGGCTCGATCGTGGCCGGGGCCGAGGACTACTGGGAGACCGTCGAGGCGGCCAAGGAATGCCGCCGCATGGACAACGACTGGCGCGACAAGGGCCACTACCGGCCCAAGCGCTTCCGTCCCTACGGCGACCCCGGGCCCGGGGAACTGGCAGTCGTGCGGGAGTGGAGCCCGCGCACCCGAGTAGCCACCTTCCGGTGGACCCGGGAAGCCCGCAGCGGCCGTCGCTGGAACGAGAGCATACCGGCCTCGATCAAGATCGCCTCGGAGCATCTGTTCAACGTCTCGGCCTACAAGCCCGGCGACTTCAAGCAGTTCTTCCGGGACCCTCGCACCCGTCGGGAATACCTGCGGTGGGCACCCCTGCTGCTGGCCGCCGAGGACTACCACGCAGGCAAGAAGGCAGCGCATCGTGACTGACCACCTGACCCCCTACATGTTCACCCTCGTGCTGACCTCCGGCGCGCAAGAGAAGTTCGAGTACACGGCTTACAGTGTCGAGGGCGCGGCCCGAGGCGCGGTGGCGAACTTCCAGAAGCAAAACCCTACCAAGCGGGTCGAGTATGCCCTGCTGCCGTGGGTTGACGGTATCCGCAAATGGCTCCCCCATCTCGAAGGGTGGGAGCACGAGCAACCCGAGTTCATCAAGGCCGCCCGTAGGGACGGCGACAACCCCGTGGATGGGACAGAGATATGACGAAACTAGTAGACGCGTGGGGCCAGCCCCGAGAGGGCGACTGGATGCAGACCAACAGCGGGATCGCCTTCTGGCCGCTCGACCCCCAGATCGACGAAATCTCGCTCGACGACATCGCGCACGCACTCTCGCAGGCCAACCGCTACGGCGGGCATTGCAAGTACCCGTACTCGGTGGCCCAGCACTCCTGCCTCGTGTTCGACCATATCATGGACCGGGTAGCCGACGTGCCGACCGGGAAGTGGGCCATCCTGCACGACGCGCCGGAGTACGTCTTTCAGGACATCATCGGCCCGATCAAACGGACGATGAAGACCGGCGACTACAAACTCTACTACAACCGGCTAGAGTTCCTGATCGCCGTCAAATTCGGGTTGTCGGATGACATGCCGCCGCTCGTCGATCTCGTGGACAAGCGAATCGTCCTAGACGAACAGGCCGCCCTCATGGCGCACCCCGCCCCGCTGGAGTGGTCGTTCTACCGGGGGCTCGAACCGCTCGGAGTGACGATCGAGGAGTGGGACTGGCGCAAGGCCAAGGCCGAGTTCCTTGGCCGGTGCGATGCGGTGGGGCTGAAGTGATGGAGCGAGCCGCGATCGTCAAGCGAGACCAGTGGATGCCGTGGCACCATCGCGGCCAGACCCTCTTCTACGTCATCGTCTGGTACGGGGCTCCCTACATCCGGCTCTTCGAGCGCGCCCGATCGCGGGATCACTTCCTGCGGCGGCTGCGTGAGCAGAACGTCACGCCGCTCGGCCGGGGCAAGGTCCGATACTACCCGGACTTCGTGCAGCCGCAGGCCCATCTCGAACGGGCTCCGGAGCGCGTATGAGCGTCTACGTCGATCCGGCGGTCTGGCCGTTCCGCACCATGATCATGTGCCACATGTGGGCCGACGATCTCGCGGAACTCTATGCCATGGTCGACCGGATCGGCGTGCAGAGGAAGTGGCTCCAGCGGCCGCCGGGTCTCGGGCTCCCGGGGATGGACGCCAGCTGGGTCCACTTCGACATCGCCTCGACCAAGCGTGTACTCGCGGTTCGCCACGGCGCGATCGAGACTGACAAGTTCGGGCCGCTGTACTGGATGGCGATGCGGGACGGCGACATCGAGCGCATGAACATGATCGAGGGCATGAGGAGGCCCCGGGTGAACATATGGGACCTGATCTAGGCCGCGCGCCGCTCTGCGATGAACGCCTTGAGGGCGGTTTCCTGATCCTCGTCGAGCGGACGGGTGAACAGGAAGTCACGACCTGCGCCGTTCCACGGCGACACCGGCGCTGTGCCGGACGAGGCGAAGATCACCGCCTTGGTCACGTTGGTGGACGGCACCGCCGCCAGCGGCGCGGTCTCGCTGTCGTCGATCGACAGGATGCTCTCGGTCGGCCCGAACTGGCCACGGACCACATGCTGCCCGGCGAAGTCGACCTCGGTGTTGTTGGCCGTCAGCGCGGTTGCCCCGGTGCCCACCATGATCCGCGCCCGGTTGGCTGCGGTGAGAATGATTCGGGTGATCCGGCGGGCGTTGTTGAAGGCCGAGCCTGCCCCGTAGGACATGACCACGCGCTCGGTGGTATCTCCGACCAAGGCGTCCTGCCGCACCAGCCCCCACAACTCCCCGGCGTTCGTACCGGCAGGCAGGGAGGCGAGGAATACCGGGTCCGTGCAGAAGAAGTAGTTGTCGACGCCATTCGCCAAGACGGCGGGTTTGGAGCCGCCCCACCCGGTAGGCGAGAACATCGGCTTGGTGGGCGACGGGGACATGATGTACCCGGCCTTCTTGTCGCGCCATTCGGAGATCGCCCCGGCGTCGAGCGTCATCTGCGCCGCGTCGGCAGACCACCAACCGAGCAGGTCGTCCCCAAGGTCCAACGGGCTCCACACGGGCACCGGCGGCTCATGCTCGCCTTGCCGGAAGCTCGGGCTGTCGACGTGGCCGAAACGCGGATCGCGGAACCGCATCAGTTGGTCACGGCGAGCACGCAGTCCCCGGCGCGAGCCCGGGCATACAGCTTCTCACCCGCCTCCAGCGCCGCCGAGAACTCGCCGTTCTCTTTCCCCTTGGTCAGGGGGTGGCCTTCGAGTTCTGCGGCCGGGGTGCTGGCCGCCACGGCGACCTCGCAACCGCGCCCGGAGATGAAGGTGACGAGAACGTCCCCCTCTGTCGCGATCTCGCTCCAGTCGCCGGTAACCGTCTTGTTGGTCGTGGCCGCCATGACATGACTCCCTTTGATGACAGAACAATAACCGGGATTGACGGGCCTGTCGACCACCGGTAAAACCGATAGACAGACAACCAGAAGTAGGCTATCTCGTCCCTATGCTCACTGGCCATAACACCAAAATCGTCACCGGCACCGCTTGCCTAGTCGAGGCCGATCCGGCGTTCGTCCTGATGACCCACCCGAGCCGGAACCGGGTCGCCTACTGGGCTCGTCTCGGTGCCTCGGTGGCAGCGATCAACCAGCATCTCCAGCAGCAGGACTGGGAGCGCAATCGCCCCGTGCAGCTGTCGGAGAACACGGTAACGCCCGAAAGGATGCGCGATGCTCTCCGGTAGGCCCTTCCTCCTCCCCGTCGATCCGCGTCCCGTGCTCAAGCTCGACATGGACTTCCGCCTGTCGCAGGGCGAGGCCCAGCTGTACGACGAGCAGGGGCGGTTCCTTGGAACCTTCAACATGGCGACCTCGACGCCGCCGCTCGAAACCCGCAGGGCGACACTCTCGCCCGAGGACTACTTCTCCATCATGTCAAGGAAATAGCATGGACGCCTTTGTCGCCGCCCCCAACACCTATATCGTCGAGCGCGCTATGTTCGACGGCAACTGGGTCACCACCAAGCTCCCCGTCGTCGGGTGGGTCTATGTGCAGGGCACCCGGGCCTATCCCATCGCTCCGCTGTCGTTCGGCGGCCTGACCGACAAGCGGGCCGTGCTGCTGCCCTCCGGTCTGGTCTGCGATGTCTACTTCGACGCCACGTTCGCCTCGCTCGAAGAGTGGGAGAACGCCTGCGACGTGAAGGGCCCCGTCGATCGTACCGGCTCGACCGACCCGGCGAGCGTGATCGAGGACCGTAAGCCCGGCCCGGCCACCCCCGTCGTCCGGCAGGCGGCCGCCGCGCCCGCCCGCAAACCCAAGAAGGTCCGCACACTCCAGCAGAAGAGCTTCTGGGGCAAGAAGGACGCGCAGGTCATCCTCATCGCCGAGGGTGGCGTCGAGCTTCCCGACGATCGCGACTGGGTGAAGATCACCCGGGACGAGTTCTCGATCCGCAAGCGCGACGGCTACGTGGTCTGGCCGGACGAGAACGGCCCGGGCGAACCGGCGGCCGAAGAGCAGGCCGAGGAGCAGGCGCAGGAGCCCGCCAACGGCTTCGACGGCGACGATCTGATCTGATGCCGCCGATCGTCGGCAAGACGCAGCTGCGCCTCATCCGGCAGGCCGTGGAAGACGGGGTGATCATGCCCGCCTTTCACGGCGAACGGATCGCGGCGCTGCATGCTGCGGATCGAGGCATCTTCCGCCGTGGCGACATCGGCCACACCTATTACCCCACCCCCGTAGCTCGGGAGATTGTTGAATGGCACCAACTGACGACGACGACCTCATCGGAGGATTCCCCGGAGGACGAGGAAGCGTTCGACACGACAACACAACCAACCATGGAGGCGGCACCGTGAGCCCTGACAGCGTGGCGCAGGACCAGATCAAGGCGTTCATCGAACGCATCGAGCGGCTGGAAGAAGAGAAGAAGGCCATCGGGGGCGACATCAAGGAAGTCTACGCCGAGGCCAAGGGCAACGGCTTCGACACGAAGGTGCTCCGGAAGATCATCGCGATCCGCAAGCAGGACGCGCAAGAGCGGCTGGAGCAGGAAGCGCTCCTCGAACTCTACATGACCGCGCTCGGCATGGCGACCGGCCCGTCGGACGACGACTGATGGCGGCGCTGGAGGAGGTACTGCGGGAGACGCTGGCAGGCGGCCGGGTGAACGGCGTCACCGTCTGGCCTACAACGGAAGGGCGCTGGCAAGCCAACGTCCGCTGGAAGGACACCCTCGGGTGGACGGTCGAGGTCGACATCGACCCGGTGAAGGCGCTCATGGCGGCGCTCCGGAGCACCACGCGGTTCACCAACCCGCCTGCGCCCCGGGGCACCGACAAGGACGCCCGCCGGGCCGTCGAAGCAGTGAAGAACGACTTCGATGACCTCATCTGATCAAGGTGGATACTGGGTGCCGGGGGAGGACGTGTTCATCCCATTCGAGTATGTCTACTACTGGCACCCGGAGAGCGACTGCCTGATCAAGTCTAGCTCCCGGTTAGACGACCCGGAACTCGACGAACTCACCGAGCGCGAGTACATGCTGCTCGTGCTGTTCCAACTCGACGAGGAGGCTTTCGACCTGATCGTCGACACCACGGAGGAGCCTTCCCTTGTCTAAGCGCACCCCAAAAGCCCTGCGCGACATACAGCGCACCATCGAAGAGTTCGGCATCACCGGCGACTGGGTGGAGGGCACCAAGCACCACCAGTTCTTCGTCGGCACGGAACGCGTCCTGTGCATCTCCAAGGGCGGAAACTCCAAGCCGAAAATCCCCCTTCTCCGACAGACCCTCCAGCGCTTCCAGAGATCACATGCTGCTTGACGCCCCCGGTGGCGGGGCCCTCGTCCCCGGCCAGCTGATCCCCTCGGGCCCGTTTGCCGGGCTCAAGTACCAGCACTATCGTACCGGCATGGTCGACGCGCCGTGGAAGTACGTCATGTACTCGAAGAAGGGCGAGGCCCGATCCCCGAGCCGCCACTACCACTGCATGGGTCTCGACGAGATCGAGGCCCTGCCGGTGGGCGATCTGTTCGCCAAGGATGCCGTCCTTCTCATGTGGGTGCCCGACGGTTTCCTGCCGCACGGCATCCGCATCGCCGAGGGCTGGGGCTTCACCTACAAGACCGTCGGCTTCTACTGGGTCAAGCTGACCGCCACCGGCAAGGAACACATGGGCCCGGGCTATTGGACCCGCGCCAACCCCGAGCAATGCCTGCTGCTGACGCGGGGGCGTCCTGCGCGGCTGTCTAGGGCCGTCAGGAGGCTCATCACGTCGCCGGTGCGGGAACACAGCCGGAAACCCGACGAAGCCTTCGATCGGGCCCGCCAGCTGGTCGCAGGCCCCTACGTGGAGTTGTTCTCCCGTGCGTACCGCCCCGGGTGGTCGACGTGGGGGAACGAGGTCAACAAATTCGCCAGTGCCCCGGATCACGTTCTCGATCTGGTCGGCACCTACGCAGACACGGAGCATCTGATATGATCCTCGGAGTTACCGGCCATCGGCCGTCCCGTCTCGCCATGCGCCGCTCGCAGCAGCCGCTTCTCACCCTCTTCGCGGCGGATATGCTGCGGGAGTTCGGCCCTGCCAAGGTGATCACAGGCATGCAGTGCGGTTGGGACCTCGCGGTCGCCCGGGCCTGCGTCGATCTCAAGGTGCCGTTCATCGCGGCGATTCCGTGGGATGGCTTCAACGCCGAGTGGAGCGCCGAGGACCGCTACCTGTTCGAGGAACTGCTGCGCCGGTGCGAGGAAGCGCACTACTGCTACCCGCCGGGAGAGTACAACCCGAAGAAGCTGCACGGCCGCAACAAGTGGATCGTCGAGAACTCGAACCAGATGCTCGCGCTCTGGGACGGCTACGACGACGGCGGCACGGCCAGCTGCGTCCGGTACGCCCAGAAGCAGGGCCGCCTCGTGACCAACGTGTGGCTGCGCTGGCGGGACTACGTGCGGCAGGCGGCCTAGGGCTTGACCTCGAAGATGTTGCTGGTCGACACGACCTGCTTCTCAGGCCAGCCTTCCGCCCGAATCGTCCACCGGACCCGGAGCCGGTAACGCCCCGGCTCCACCCGGCAGTCGTCCCCCACGAACCAGTTCCACTTCACCTTGTTGGCGAAGTTGAAGTCGTCGGTGTCGTAGGTGGACAAGCCGGAGCCCTGACAGGTCGCCGAGAAGAGCCCGCCGGGCTCCTCGCGCTGAACCTCGACCACCCTGAAGCCGGTAAACGGTTGTCGCACCAGCCGATCGTAGAGCATGTCGGGGTTCTCGCCGACGCGGTGATCCGGCACGAAGAGTTCGTTGACCACGAACCACGCGCTCGGCACGACCGACTTGCGGTACTGGATGGTGAAGGTGTTCGAGAAATAGATCACGCCGATCGTCAGGACGACGGCCACGGCAAGCTCCAGCAGCCGCGTGCGCCAGAAGATCGGGTCTCTCAGCCTACGGCGCAACGAGCGACCGGCAGGCAAATGCTGCATCTGCCGGTCTTCCAGCTGATCGCGCTCTGATTCGGTCATCCCGGCGTCCCCGTAGTCAGTAGCCGATGGAGGATGTCCGCCAGTCCGTCTTGCGCTGCCCACCATATCCCGATCATCACCCCAGCAAAGAGGAGGACGTTCCTCAGTGCTACCACGAAATTCTTGGTGGAGCGAACGGTTGCATAGAAGTTGATCGCCTCCAGAGCGATCTCGCTTTCCTTGGGGGAGAGCGCGCGAATATGGCCGGTCTCCGCCATGCGGCGGAGTTGGTCTAGGGTTCGACGCTCTGGAACGCCGAGTTTACTGGAGTCACCGTCTCCCCAAAACATCTGTCTTCCTTGGTGCTTTGAGGGGGTTGACGCCTACGACCCCCCGCCTGTTCGCGTCCCTGAACCCACTATATCGGCGGAAGCGCCGAACTCTGCAACTACTGCATCGAAGCTGGTAACCACGTTGCCGTGTTTTCGCTTGCACGAGGCCAGCGCCACGCGGGTTTCGGTGACATCGACGATGGGGTTTTCGGTGACCCCGGGGTCGTAGCACGGCTGGCGATCTCGCGGATCGAGCGGCGGTATCTGCGCCCGGACGAGCGACGGCTGCTTAGGAGATGTTGCGCAACCGGCGAGCGAGACCGGGAGGGTACTGACAAGTAAGGCCGTCAGCAGCAGGCGTACCGTCGGGGTTCGGGGGCGGCGCAGCAGCGGCAAGCTCGGCGAGGATCGCGTCACGTTCTTTCTCCAATGCGGTGAGTTCGGCTTCGGTTGCGTCAGCGCGCTCCCGGGTTTCCTTGAGCAGGCGATCTCGTGCCGCCAGCTGCCGGGCGAGTTCGGCCATGTCCGCCTTCAGCTGGGCGCTCTCGCAAGAGGCGCGGGCCGAGGACGCGGCATCGTGACGCTGGTAGGCCGTCCACGCGAGGAAGGCCAGACCGATGATGAAGGGGTTCTTCAGCAGCCCCCCGAGGCTCTTGACCGCCCCCACGGGATTCGCGAGGAGGGCCGCGCCGATTCGCATCGCAGCTGCCAGCATGATCAGAGCCCGAGGTTCTTGCCGGAGCGATGTTCCTCGACCCGGTTGGTGACGATCTTCCGGATGTAGAAGATGGCGACGGCCGCCACGACCGGGAGTATCCACCACGCGTTCGAGGCGACGAAATCCTTGATCGGGTCGATGATGTCGACGACCTGCTTCAGGATGCCGAGGTTCTTGCCGACCGGATCGACCTGATCCGCGACCTCCGCACCACCCAGCGTCACGCCGCCCACGCCGACGGCGGTAGCGCCCACGGTGAGCGCGTCGGCCGCCTTGATGGTGGTCGAGCCCTTCTCCCGCAGATCGGCCGCCGTGGCATTGGCACGCGCCTCGGCGATCTTCCGGGGCTGCGCCAACGGCAAGGCCTTCAGGAAGTCCTCGGTGATCCGGGGGATGGTCGACAGGCCGTTCTCGTTCCGGAACGCCATCACGGCCGTCTCGGTGCGGGTGCCCCACTTGCCGTCGACCGTACCGACCTCGTGGTAGCCGAGATCGTCGAGCCGCTGCTGGATGGTCTCCAGCGCCTCGTGGTACTTGCCGTCATGCAGGTCTTCGGCCTTGGGGGCGCTCGGCTTGGGGCGGGGCTTCGGCTTGGGCGCAGGGGCGGGGGCCCGCACGTCGTCGAACGCGGCGTCGATGTCCCACTCCGCTGTGTCGTCCTGATACTTGTCGAGCACCGAGACGTGCAGGTGTTTGTCGTGCTTGTTCGCGCCGTTGTAGACCCGCTTGGTCCACGGCTTCGGCCCGCCCGCACCGGCGATGATCTTGCCGTTGCAGATGAGGTAGCTCACCCGGCGGTCCTTCGAGGCGATGATCGCATCGCAGAGCCGCTGGATGTCGACCCCGTTCTTCGGGTCGTGGGTGATGTCGAGCGCATCCACCGTGCCGTCGGGCTCGGGGTTGTGGTCGGATTTCCGCATGGAGTGCTTGGCATCGCCGAGCCAGCCGTCGGACGCCTTGCTGCGCTTCGGGGCTAGTTCGTTGACCTGACTCCGCAGTTTGTCGAGGCTCTTGGTGATCCTTGCGGCCACGGGACTTCTCCTGTCAGTGTGGGATCGGTATAGCCTACTTTTGGTGTTGCGTCTAACCCCGATGCCCGTGTACTCGTAGGTCGTGTACTCGCCCTGACAGGAGACATCATGGCCCCCGACGAGGACTACTCGAAGTGCTGGGAGACCGGGCGTTCGCTGGTCGACGCCTACCACGGCTCCCGCTTCATCAACACCAAGGCCCGGCAGGACTGGAACAACCGCCGCAAGACGCGCGGCGCGGCCGTCTACGACCTGCTCATGGGCTGGCGCTATGACCGGCCGATCGCGACCACCCTCCACGTCTTCGTGGTCATCTGCCAGCTGCTCAAGCAGTGGCACGACGAGGACAAGGCTGCGGGCCGGATCGGCTACCTGCCGCCTGCTGCGGCGCTCAAGGCCCTCGGGAAGGAGGCGGACTGATGCTGGTGAACATCGGCGAAGGACGGTCGTTCTACATCGAGACCGACAACATCAACACGATCGACGACTACGGCAACCGCCATGGCTGCGAGATCACCATGAAGAGCGGTCAACGCATCCAGAGCGACAACAGCGCCGCCACGGTCGTCCGGAAGATCGAAGCCGCGAAGAAGGCCGCCCAATGAGCGTGTACACGGACTTCGACGGCATCTTCCCGATCCCCGACGGAAAGGGCGGCGTGTGGGGCTGGTGTACGGTCGGCACACTGGTCTGGGAGGTCGGGGTCAAGGGCTCCGGCCTGTTCATTACCGTGCCGGACGGATTCGTCTCCGACCTCGCGTCGATCCCCCGGTGGCTCCACTGGCTGCTCAACCCCTATGATCCGCAGACGGTCAAGGCCGCCATCGTCCATGACTGGCTGACGCCGGACGAAGGCGAGCGGGAGGCTCTGGGGTATGATGCCGGGGTGCGGCCGCTCTGGAACCAGCGGACGAGCGCCGGAGAGTTCTACGCCGCCCTGCGGGCCGACGGCATGGGCCGTATCAAGGCCCAGTGCTACTACTCCGGCGTTCTGGTCGGGATGACCGGCGACTAGGCCTTCTTGGCGGCCTTGGCGATCTTGCCCTTGGTCTCTTCGGAGACCTCGGGCTCATCCACCGGCACGATCGCCGGGTCTTCCCCCTCGGGGATTTCCGCGATGCAGCCCGCCACCGTGCGGATCATCTTGCAGAGCACCGAGAACTCCCCGGGGTCCTTCAGCTTCGCCTCGAACTCCAAGTTCGACATGCCGCGCAGGATGCCCGCGCGCTTGCGGATGGTGTCGGTAACAACGCTCATTTCAGCGATCCGGTCCTTTGAGGTCACCCGAGGCGTGCAGCATGCAGAACGCATACAGCCAGTCCCGGTTTTGCCGGTAGAAGTCTACCGCCTTTCGGTTGTCGATTTCCAGCAGTTCCCGCTCGGTGGTCGCTTGGAACTCCTCGAAGCTGGGGGTCCACCCGCACTCGTCGCGGCCGAGCCGGATATGGTCGTCCATGATGGTGATGCGGTAGAACAGCCCCTCGATCGCCCGGGGCTGCTTGGTAACCTTCTGGGTGATCACGGCGGGCAGGGTGACGATCACGTCGCCGGAGACGTGGCCTGCCTCGGAGATAACGGCGAAGCCACCCACGGCCGCGCCATTGTCGACCCGGGCCTCGCCCTTCATCGCGGCGTGCTCCCGCAGTTCCGCATCGGCCAGAACCGCACCGTCGTACATCCGGGCGTCCCCGGTGACGTGCGCGTTGCCGTAGGCCTTGGCCTCGTCGGCGACCCAACAGAGCCCTTCCTGCGACAGGATGTTCTCGTTCTCGATCCAGCCTCCGCGCTGCCCGGGGGCGAGCCCGCGACAGCCATCCACGGCCTCGATCCGGTGGAGGGTCTTGCCCTCGAACACCATGGATTCGCCTGTGATGCGATACTTCATGTCAAGGCAGTCCTTCTTACGGCGGGGCGAACGAAACAATACCGGTGGTAGTGGTTGTCGCGGCCGCACGGGCAACGGTCAAGTCATCGGTGGTAGTGTCCTCAGTAGTCTCGGTGGAGGACATCATAAACCCGGCCTCTGCGTAGTCCGAAGTCAGAACATCGACCCCTTCCCACCCATAGGTAGAACTGGAGGTAGCACTCCACACGATTAGAACACCGCCATTGGCAATAGCAATGTCTGCGTAAGTGATCGTGGACGTTCCGGACCCAGTATAGCTGCCGCCCGTATCTAGCGGGGTATCACCCCCGATGAATGTCCATACGTACAACCACGTATCGGTGGACTGCGAGGAATTGAGGACAATGCTGATGGTGGCAGTAGTTCCGGTCGGAACCTTCCGGTAGAAACCGCGAGCACCGACATCCTGCCCCGAGCCGTAGTGCGTGAGCATCGTGGCGGCGGAACCCGCGATCGTCGCCGAGTTCGGGTTGCGCTTGATGCCCAGACCGCCGACGGCGTAGACCACGCGATTCGCATTGGCCGCCCCGATCGGGACGTTGGTATAGGTGTGCGTGGTGGAACTGGCAGTCGAGCCGCGCTGCACCCGCCGGAACGCCAGTTCGGGATCAGGGCCGGACGCACCGGCCTTGGCGATCGGGTACGGGAAGGCCATACCCTGCACGACACGGCGGGCCTGCTCGGGCGCGAGGCGACCCTTGGACACGAGGTCCGACACGATCGCGCGCCGCGTCTTCCGGTCGATCTCAACGGGGAAGTAGCGGGCGACATCGAGCCCCGGGCGAATGATCGCCGGACGATTCGCGAGGTAGTGATCCGGGAGGATCAGGCTGGGGGGCTGGGCGAGTTCGATCATGCCACCACGTCGCCGCCGACGCCCCACTCATCGGTGCCCAGCTTGTCGAGGAAGGCATACGCGTACTGCGCGCTGGTCTTCAGCTTCGCACCGTTCGAGCGCAGCGTCACGCCGACGCCGGGGGTGATGGTGACCTGCCCCGTACCGTACTGCTGGATGGTGGTGAAGTGGTCGACCGGAGTGGCCACCGAGGAGTTGGGGGGCACGGTCAAGGCCGCCGCCGAAGCGCCGGTAGACCGCACGCGGCCGCCCGCGTCCGTGGCGAGCAGGGTATCCGTGGTGCCCGAGAACGACCGGCCGGGGGTCTGGCCACCGAGCACCGACCACGCGCTGAACGTGCCGGAGACGCGACGACGAATCCACACACGCTGGCTGGCGTGCGGCACGGCGATCTGCATCAGGTTGTTGGCGTCGAGCGCGACGACTAGCAGGCTGTACGCCGAGGTCTCCGGGACGTTCGAGCCGCCGGAAGCCATGTCGAAGAAGCCCGAGGTCGTGGCGTTGTTGGCGTCGGTGACCGTCTCGCTGGTGGTCTGGAGCCGGGTCGGCAGACTGCCGTTCGGGATCGCGCCGGAGAGCTTGGTGGCATCGAGCGAGCCGTCCGCCTTAATGTGCGCGAGGACGATGATGTTGTCCCCGTTATCCTGCGCGATGAGCAGCCGGTCCCCGATCGCCACCGACAAGCTGGCGTTGCCCGGGGTGACCATGGTCGTGGCGTTGTAGGTCAGGGTGAAGGCCACGTCGGCGATCAGGGTGGCCGTGCGGCCGTCCCACGGGGTCGAGAAGTCGATGTCGTTGATCGGGCCGGTGCCTGCCGTGATATGGAAGAGCGCGCCCACCCCGAGGGACACCGTGCTCGCCAGCGCCACGCCCGTGCCCTTGCCGAGGTCTTCCTGAAGGAAGGCCACGCTGTCGGCGCTGTTGATCATCGGATCGCGGACATCCTGCGGCGTGACATCGCCGCTGGTGTTGTCGTTGATGTTCGTGTTGATCGCGGTCTTCAGAGTGGACCGGGAAACGACGGCCATGGCCGACCTCCGTCAGGGTTTTAGTCGGCGGTACGGTACAGGCCGGACGCGTTGAGCACGATCTTGAAGTCGGTGCCCTCACCCGCCTCGCGCGACCCGTCGAAGTTGACGAACCAGAGCGGGGCATCGCTGGCGTCGGTGTCGTCGTAGATGACGCACCCATAGGCCGGACCAATGGGGCCGCCTGCTGCCGTCTTCGAGATGTCGTTGGCGTCGAGCATGGCGTCGTTGGTGTCGACGACGGTGACAGCCACGCTGCCGAAGGTCTCACCGCCAGCAGCCCAGCCGTTGCCGCTGACCTCGTAGGCCCCGGCGTTGGTGACCTGCGTCAAGGCCGTGTGGGTGGCCGTGAAGGTCGCGGTGGCGTTGAGGAGCATCGCCTTCAAGGTCGTGTAGGTCACTTCCTTGTTGAGGAGCTTCTTCGCGGTATGGTTGTAGCGGGAGATCGTAACTGCCATGGGGTCCTCGGGGATTAAAGGAAGCCGGTGCTGAAGCCTGCGCTAAAGGACCGAACGGCTACCGTCGGTGCGAAACTGGTTGGCACCATAGCGCTGACCGGGACTGCGATCAACACGCCCGCCGAGACGATCGGCGTGTAGCTCACAGCGCCAACCGAGGACACCGGAACGGCCACGACCACACCCGCAGCGACCACCGGGGCGTAGGACGTGGTGACGATCTCGGAGACCGGGACCTGCACCGCCGCGCCGGTGACGATCCCGGGCACGAAGGATTCCGGCACCACGGCGTCGAGCGGCACCGCGACGGCAACACCCGCCGCGATCACCGGGGCATAGCTGACAGGCTCCACCGCATCGACAGGCAGCAGGGCCGAGGCACCAGAGACCACCACGGGGGCGTAGCTCGCGACCCACAGGGAACTCGTCGGCACGTCGATCTTGATGACGATCACGGTGTCGATCAACGGCGCGTAGTCGATCGGCTCCATGAGGCTGACGGGCACCGCGATCACGACGCCCGCGCGAATCTCCGGGGCGTAGTCCTGCGGCGCAACGGCGCTCACCGGCACGAGGACCGCAGCCCCCGCGAGGACATCCGGCGCGAAGGACTCCGGCGCTACCTCGTCGAGCGGGACTTCGAGCCGGACACCCGCCGAGAGCCCCGGGGGGTAGTCCTGCTGGCCGATCGTGCTTACCGGCACGTCGACCCGAGCGCCCGTCCGGAGACTGGGTGCGAACGACAGCGGCATCACCACGGACACTGGCACGTCGATGACGGGCGCGATCGGAAGCACCGAGGCGAAGCCCCGGCTGAAGCCGTTGCTGAAGGCGATGGGGGCAGCGGAGATCGTCGGCAGATAGGAGAACGGGGTGACCCGATTCGTCGGCACGCGGACTTCCCGCTTCCCGGCGATCTCTTCGTCCCGGCTGATGATCATGGGGTTCCAGAGCAGGGCCATGATCAGTCCGCCAGTTCTTCGATCCGAACCTCGCCGTTGGCCCCAGCGCCGCCCTGTCGGGTGCCGCCAGACCGGAAACCGCCACCGCCACCGCCGCCGCCCTTGCCGGGCGCATCGCCGCCGTCCGCGTTGTTGCCGCCGCGACCGCCATGGCCGCCGCCGTTACCGCCGTTGCCCCAGCGTTTGCCGTAGACTTCCACGCCGCCGCCGGGAGCGCCGGGATCACCCGGACGGGACCGCAGGCCGCCGGTGACCACCGTGCCGCCAAGGCCGCCTGCTGCGCCGACCGAACCGCTGCCGGAGGCCACGCCGCCGATCGCGCCACCATTGAGGTTGAGGTACTGGCCCGTGTTGCCGACCAGCGTGGCCGTGCCCGCCTGATCCGGGTCGCCGCCCTTGCCCACGAACAGGGCGAAGCCGCTTAGCGCAGACACGTCGATCTCGACGTAACCTTCCGCGCCCTCGCCGCCGCCGCCCGAGCCCGCACCCGAATCGTTGCCCGACGCCGTGGCGTACCGCCCGCCCGCGCCACCGGCGATACCCCACACCCGAACCCGCTTGGTGCCGGTCGTCTTGGTATAGGTCTGCCAGCCGCCCGTGTAGTCGAAGTAGCGCATCTTCGGGAAGACGCCAGCGGTCGCCGGAAGCCCCAGCGCGGCCCGGAGCGCCGACATGCTGGCCACCCCCGTGCCGCCTGAAGCAACCGGCAGCGGCGCGGCAAGGCTCGTCACTGTCGCCCCGGCGATCGTGCCGCCGTCGATTTCTGCGTCCGAGATGGTGCCGCCCGTGATGTTCACGTCGTCGGCGTCCTGATCCGCGAGCGTGCCCAGCTGGAGCACCGCACCGGTCACGTCGCCCGCGAGCACGATGGAAATCTGTTCGGCCGTCGCGTCGACCACCGTGGGGGCGAGGAACTTCACGCACCGGCCCGCCAGCACCGTCTTCTCGGTGCCGCCGGTCGTAGCGAAGGTCGGAACGCCGCTGGTGTTGAACGTGATGGTGCCGATCTGGGTCCCGGCGTTGGACATGCTGGTGCAGTCCATCACGCGGATGACGAAACTGGCCGTGGGGTTGACGCCCAGCGAGGCGAACGACCCGGCGAAGTTCGGCTCCAGATGCATGTCGAGACGGGTCTGGAGGAACCCGATGATCTCGTCCGAACCGGGCTTGCCCCGGAACGACACCGGCGGATCGTAGGTGGACGTGGCCGCCGGGCCTTCCGGACCTTGGAACGTCCCGACGAGCCCCCACACCCCGGCCGCCTTGGTGTAGACCGCGCCGGTCGTCGTGCGCAGGTAGAAATCCCCATTGACGCCGAGCCCGTTGGACGGGACGGTCGTGCCTGCGTACCACGTCGAGCCGTTGTTTCCGGTGTCGCCCTTGTCGCCCTTGTCGCCCTTGTCGCCCTTGTCGCCCTTGTCGCCCGTGTCGCCTTTCTCGGCGACACGCATCCAGAGGTCTTCCCAGTCGACGCCAACCCCGGGCTCATCCGCCGAGGTCGAGACGTGCAGGGACTTCGACCAGTAGCTCGAACCGGCCTCGGTGGTGATCGCGTTGATCGGATAGACGATGCCGCTCTCCCATTCGCCATACGGCGTGGGCTGACCGGCCGTAGTGGGCAGCAGATCGGACACCCGTCGCCAGCCAGCGGGAGCCGCTGACCACGAGTACACGCCCGAGTTATCGACGGTGCCGCCGACTACCGGGTCCGTGTGGGTGCCGCCGTCGGCGTAGGTGACCTCGGCCTTCTGCCCGGCGATCGTGCCGAGCACGGCGTTCAAGGAAACCCACGACGGGAAGATGAGGCTGGTCGCGGTGGTCTGGAGCAGGCTGACCGGGATAGCGACGGGCTGGCCAGTGTCCGGGTCGAGACCCGGAATGACTTCGTTGCCTTCGAGGACCGCGCGTCGAGGGAAATCCGATTCGTAGATGAGGTCTCGGGTCTCGCCTGCCACGGCTCTCTCCTGCGCGCTGCCTCACGGATAACCGATCAGGCGGTGATGAGCAATCCGATAGACGACCGCTGGTAGCTCTCGTACCCGTCGCGCACAGAGAATAGCTCGATGGTGAAGGTGGCACCGGCGCTAGGGCTACCGATGTCGGCGAGGTTGATCGCCTTCGACGTGCCGGTCTCGCCAGTGTAGATCGCGACTTGCGTGCCTAGCGAGTTCAGGACCCGGATCGTGGTCGTCTGACCGACTTCCGCTCCCGCGTCGATCTCCGACCAGCCGAGCACCACCGAGGTCTCGGTGAGCCGGTTGCGGCGATACCAGTGGACATTGAAGGACCCCGCCCCGGCCGAGACGCTGACCACAGGCCCGGCGCTGACGCCGATGCGAGGGTACGCCGGGCGGTACGGACGATAGTGCCGGTCGCTGGGGTTGGCGATGATTGTCGGCGCATCGTTGACCGAGAGACGGGCGCGGGTGGTCACCGGCAGGAGCTTGTACTGCTCGTCTGCGCCGACGACCCGGAGCGCGCCATCGACGATTCGCTGGTTGCCCCGCACGACCCAGACCGTCGCGCCCGCAGGCCAGACGTGCGGCACGGTGTCGAGCACCCCGCGCATGACCGTGACCTCGTTCGTGATGTCGTTGGTCGAGGTCACCAGCATGATCTCGGTGATCTCGGGGTCCACGTCGTCCATGACGATCAGGAAGTCCGCCGACTGGATGTTGTCCGCGACGACGCCCGGGGCCATGGTCAGCACCGAGTTGACATCCGTCTTGTTCACGATCTCGTCGATGTAGGTCCGCAGGGTCGGATCGAAGCTGCCGCGTTCGATGAACTGCTCCACACCCGTGGGCAGGGTCTCTTCCGACTGGTAGTCGATCTGCCGCACGTCCTGACCGGCCACGTCCGCCAGCACCATGACGTAGGTGTTCGGGTACTCGACCTCTTGGGCCGCCGTGTCGCCGATGCGCTGGGCCAACAGGAAGAACGGGATCGCCCCGAGATAAGCGCTGTAGACCGGCAGAGGGGCCGTGCTCGGGTCCACCCACTGATCCGTCGGCGCGGCGATCTGGTAGTACGGGGACGAGAAGATGTCCTCGACGAGGTTAACGGTGATCTTCTCCGAGGTCGTGCCGCGCGACACCGCGAGCACGCGGAAGACGATGTTATCGACGCCTTCATCCGGCCACTGTAGGCGGAGGCACGCACCCTGATTGGTGTTCCAGAAGCTCCGGTCAAGCTCCATCTCGGCCCGGGCGAGCGGCGCGGACACCTGCTGGAGGTCGCGCAGGGCGAGCCGGAGCGCCAGTTCGGGATTACGCACGCCTTCGTAGTTCTTGGTATCGGTGACGACGCCGCCTTGCACGTCGATGCTGGCGTCATTGTGCGCCCGGACGGTCTCTACCTTGCCGGAGCGCGGGTCGGTCCATTGGACCTGAACCTCGTTGATCGTCTCGCCCCAGTTGCCGCGATCGAATTTCAGCATGCGGCCGACGCCGGGGTCCACCACCGGCAGGGTCGCTGCGTCGTAGTCGAACCGCACGAGCTTCAGCTGCCACTTGCCCATCTCGGGGTTCATAAAGAACTGCGCCGCGCCGTAGGCCAGCAGCGTCTCGATGAAGCTCTCCATGGCGACCGAGGAGGTCCACTTCAGGGAGATGCCCAGCCCTTCCGCGCGGAACACGTCAGCCGCGTACACGAAGCTCTCAAGGTCGATCAGACCGCCCGAGCGGCCGAGGCCCCAGTCGGTGTTGGTCACGCACTCGTAGATGACGTGCGCGAGATTGGCGTCGTCCCCGATCGACGGGTCGCCGGGCAACCCCACTGGCATGCGCGTGACGTTCGCTTCGGTGGCCGGAATCATGGGGTTGTTCGAGCCCCACTTGAACCCCTTGGTGGCAAGGTTGCGGCCGACGAACAGCAGGCTCATCAGGCCCCGGTAGCCGGGCATGGTGGTAGGCGTCCGCTGGAGCTTGGCGGCGTACTCCGCAGGCATGATCTGGTCGGGCCCACCGAGCAGGGCATAGACCTTGCCGTCGATCCCGCCGCCCTGCTTGGGGCCGCCGAAGAGATCGGAGTCCGTCAGGTTGACGGACCCATTTTCGTCCGCGAAGAACGGGACTTCCTTGTCCGACATCCGCAGGAAATTAACGCGGTCCACCGGGCCCCAGCAGTAGCCCATGTGGATGGACAGGTTGTAGTCGACGACCTGTACCTTGCCGCCGCCGCTCTTACCGCCCATAGACACGCTCCATCGCGGTCATCGCCCCGCGCACACCGAAGGCATTACCCGTAGCGGCCACGCGCGCGGCCGACAAGCCGTCCTGCGACAGTTCCACGAGGGAGAACCCATACTCGGTCAGCCAGTCCTTCAGGCCCGGCGCGCAGAAGCCCGAACGCCGGATGTCGGTCATGGTGATTCGCACCCCCGCTAGATCGGACAGGCTGTAGCCATTCGCCGCCAGCACGGCCACCACGTCCGCCGGGATGACGATCGGATCGCTCATGCGTCCACCTGATAGGAGCGGGTGGTCTTCTCGCCGAACCAGACGACGTTGGGGTCCTTGACGGTCACCGTGCCGAACACGACGGGGATTTCCCGGCCCGCATCAGCGGTCGGGTCTTCCAGTTCCCGGATTTCGGCCTTGGGCTGTTTGGGCTTGGGCGTCAGGACAACCGAGATCGCGAGAAGGGCGACGGCCAAGACCAGCTGAAGCAGGAAGTTCATGGGCCCTCACAGGAACGTCGAGACCGACTGTATCGGGTTCTCTAGCGGAATCCACGGCTGGCCGCCATAGTTCAGGATGTTGTCGAAGCGCTGAGTACACGAGGCTTCCGTGCGGTCGCACCCCTTATAGAGGGATACCGTCGTACCCGGGAGCGCGGTGTCGGCAGGTCCGGCGAGCGCCAACCGCATGGTTGTGCCGTCCCGGTAGGACTGGATGATCGTGCGGACCACCCTGCCGTCGGGGATCGCCCACTCGACCTGCCCGCCGAGGTAGAACGCCGGGTTGATGGCAGGCGGGAGGTTCGCCAACGCCAGCGTGTTGACCCCGGCAGTGAGGGGCAGCACCACGAGATCGAGCGAGACCTTGGGGGCCTTGCAGGCGGGCCCGTAGAGGACGTGCGGGCACTGCCGCTGATAGGTCCGACGGAGCCCGGGATTGCGGAACGAGGAGTCCAAGGTGTCGCACGAGATGATCGCCTCGGCCCCCTTGGTGGATACCCCGATGATCTTACCGACGAAGACCCGGCGGCGCTCGTGCGGCGCGGCCTCGGGGTGCATCATAAAGACCTCGGCGCGCATCACGAACGACGGGGGATACGACTTCAGATACTCCGCCAGCCCCGCCACCTTGGGCAGGGTGATGTCGTAGGGGGTGTTTTCCAACAGGGTGGTGTTGGACACGTCCGGGCTCCCGATCGGGATGGCCTCGAAAAGCTCGTCCCCGAAGGGCATGTCCCGGTCGTTGTCGGTGTAGCGGAAGAAGCGCGTCTGGTTGACCTGAAACCGGTAGAGCCGGATCGGCCCGGCCCGGCGCGTGCTGCCCTCGACCTCAACGAAACCCACGTCAATCTCCCATCAGCACGTAGTCGCCGTCGAACACGATTCGGTGCCCGGCGATGGCGAACTCGCGGAAGGAGTCGCGCATCACCGCGACGTTGTAGCTGATCTCGGCCACCGTGTCTGTCCGCCACTCGATCGCCAGCTCATCGCTGGCGAACCGGGCCATGACCAGCCACGAGACGAAGAACTTGGGCGGGATCGGCAGCGAGGTCAGCGTGCGGTCGATCTTCAGCGCCAGACCCCCAGCCACCGGCCGCGCCGAGTAGATGCCGCAGGGAATGACGGTCTGCCCCCAGACGAGGGCGATGTTGCGGTGCGAGAAGTCGAACGGGTCCAACTCCTGCCGGTAGGTGCCCCGAACGGTAATCTCGTTGTTACCGTAGTCGACGGGCCCCACGACCTCGAAGTCCGAGGCCCACGTCGGGATGTAGAACACCCCGCGCCGCCCCTTGCAGCGGTAGAACAGATCGAGATGCCGTTTCACTTCCGCTCGATCGCGACCGAGGAAGGTGAACTCCATGATCTTGGTGTTGAGCACCTGCCGGTAGTCGACCGCGATCTGGCCGACACCGTAGTCAACCCGATCCCCGGGAATGCCGAAGGTGATCCCCACTCCATCGCGCCAGTTGGGCTTGATGAACATGGTGTCCTGCCCCCGGAACTGGAGGGGCGGGTTGATCGGGAAGTCCTCTTCCGTGCCGGGGTCAATGTCGAGCAGCAGCGACATCGCGCCGACCTGCGAAGTCGGCAGCGAGACCTTCTGCGAGGGCGGGAACCGGCAGTACCGTGCCGGGCTGATCCGGGGGTTCAGGTAGCCGTAGACCAGCGGATCGGTGAATGTCAGCGTCGTGCCGTCGAAGCTGGCTACCGTCGCCATCTCCTCCCGGCCACCTTCCTGCACGAAGACCTGCAAGTCGATCCAGCTGGGATCGCCTTCCGGCAGTTCGATGGTGGTCTCGTCCACGAAGACCCCGGGCACCGACCGGGTGATGTCGGGCACCTTGATCTTGGTATCGCGGCGAAGGGTCAGCAGTGCTGACAGATCACGAAGGGTCTCGCCGTGCGGATTGGCCGTGTACTGGAGCGACCGACGCGGGCGCTGCCGGAGCGAGCGGCGCTGCTCGTCCCCGGTGTTCGCCTCGAACACGGTGGTCCGGAACTCGTACTTCTCCGTATAGGCCGAAGACCAGTTCGGGTACACGGGGATGGCGGGGACATCTGACCAGTCTTCGATCATCCGAGAACAGCCTTCACTTCCTTGGCCCGGCCGCGCACGACGTTGAGGATCAGGTCGCCGCCAGCACGGCTCTGGAGCGCCTGCGATACCACGTCGAGCGCGTCAAAGGCATTAACGATCGTGGTGTCCCCACGGCTGCTCGGAGCCCCGGGAGCCCCGCCCCCGTTGAGGATGTTCCGGGGGTCCTGCTTGGACAGGACTTCCTCGCCCTCCAGCAGCACCGCCGGGACCTCGCCCGGGCGCAGACCCGGGAGCCCGCCTTCGTGGAACCGGGGAGCCCGGGCGAAGATCGCCGGGTTGAGCCGACGCACGCCGTTGCCCGAGCCGATTCGCTTCGAGCCGACCGTGCCGCCCGTGTGGCCGGTGCCGAACAGCCCCGACAGGAAGCCACCGCCACCGCCACCGCCACCGCCGAAGAGCCCGGAGATGGCGTTGAAGATCAACTGCTGAAGGATCATCTCGGCGATCTTCCGCAGGAAGTCGGCCGCGAACTGAAGGAACGCGTCCCGGGCCGCCTCGAAGACGTTCGTGCCGCTGGCGACGGCATCGGCGAAGTTCAGGATGGCGTTGGTCAGGCCGGACGAGAACGTGCGCGCCACGTCCTCCCAGTTGATCGCCACGGTCTGGGCGGTGACCGACAGCTTGTCGGCCTCCAGCGCGGCGTTCTGGAGTTTGGCGATGGCCGCGTCCGCGCCCGTACCGCCGACGGCCTGCCACATGAGGATCGCGTTGGCGATGGCCTGCTGAAGCTCGCCGTTGAGGCCCTGCAACTGGGTGGTGGCGGCCGCCGCCGCGTCGAAGTCACCGGTCTGCCGGGAGAGCGAGATTCGCTCCTCCAGCGCCGCCCGCTGGGCGAGGATGTCGTTGACGACCTGCTCCGCCGCCTGCGCCTGCTCGCGCTTGGCGTTGATGGCGTCCTCGGCGGCCTTCTTCTGATTGAGCGCGGTGACCTGCGCTACGATCGTCTGGCGTTCTTGCTCGGTGAGTTCCGTGCCTGCCTTCTTGGCCTCATTTTCGGCCTCCGCGAGCGCCTTCGCAATTTCACGCTGCAACAACCCCTTGTTCGCGTTCTCGATCTCGACCTGCTGGAGCGCCAGCTGGGCCGCCTGTTCCTCGTGGAACTTCTTGGCGGCCTCCAGCCGCTTTTCTTCCTCCTCACGGAGTTTCTTGGCGGCCTCTTCCTGCTCCTGCGCCTGACCTTCGATGTCGACGCTCTCGCGCCCGAGGATCGAGGCCTCGGCCGTCCGGCGATCCCGGTTGATGCCGCCGTTGTCGTTCGCCAGCCCGCGCACCGCCGCAGCGATCTCGGAGGCCGAGCCGGTCTTGACCGCCGCGATGATCCGCTCGGGGAGCGAGCCGTAGTTGTAGGCGATGGACGTGAGGGCGGCCTGCTGTTCCTTGCTGAACGAGTTGAACCGGTCCTCGCCGATCTGGGCGCGGATGATGTCCTGAAACTCGCCGATGCGGCGCACGAGGTCGCGGTTGGCGTCCTCGACGCTGACCCGCATGCCGTCCACGACCTTCTGGATGGTGCCGTCGGCCAGCGTGATCTCGTCCGAGCCGAAGCCGACCCGCAGCGAGCCGTCGTTGTCCTCATACGGGGTAGCCCGGAAGCCCTCGAAGTTCCGCAGCAGGGCGGCCGATGCGGCGAGGCCGTCGGCAGCGCTGGCCATCTGGGCGATGGCGTTGTTGCCGCTGATCCCCTCCCACGCCCGATTGGCCGCATCCACGGCCGCCTGAAGCTCGCTCATGGTGGTGGCGGCGCGTGCGGCCGAGGCGAAGGCGGCGTCGAGTTCCGCCTTCTGCTTGATCATGTCGAGGCCCTGCCCGATCTCGGGCATCAGGTCGTTGAGTTCAGACAGCGCCTCGGTGAACTTCTTCGCACCGGCAACCGCGCGGTTACCCATCGCGTCACCCGCGACGACCGCCGACTGGCCGAGCCCGAGCAGTTCCGCGTCCGCCTTCGTGGCAGTGCCTTCGAGTACACGGATGATGGCCTCGGCCTCGGCGATCCTGTCCTCGGCCGTCTGGGCGTTATCCGCCATATCGAGCAGCGACTTCGCCAGACCCCGGTTGAACTTGGGATCGGCCTGCGCGATGGCGTCGACCTCCGCCTTGAAGTTCTCCGCCGAGATCGTGCCGTCCTTGAACGCCTGCACCAGCGTAGCCAGCGCGGCAGCGTACCCGCCTCCCGTGCCGGTGATGTCGACGGGGACCTCCGCCTCGTCCCGGAGCTTCTGGAGGTTCTGCCGGAGCGCGAGAAGACTGGCCTGCGCCTGCGTCAGCGTCAGGTTCTTGATCTTCTTGCCCCAGTCCTCGACCGAGCCGCCTGCTTCGTCGTAGGCGTTTCGCACCGCGCGAACGATCTTCTCGTGGGCGTCGATCGCGGCGGTGGCCTCCTCCGCCCGGGTGGCCCAGAGCCCGAGGCCAACCGACACGGCGGTGATCAGGATGCCGATACCCGTGGCCGACATCAGCGCCCGGAACGCGAGCGCGAGCCCGCTGACCGCCGTGGTGGTCCCGGCGGCCGTGGCCCCGAAAGCGGCGAGCCCCGAGCCCGCCGTCTGCATCATAATGATGCTGCCCCGGATCGTGTACACGAGGTCCCGGAACCCGCCGACCAGTAGGCCGATGAACGGGACCAGCTTCACGCCCGTGAAGGCGATGGCCGCGATGACCAGCAGGTCGAAATTGTCGACGGCCAGCGACAGCACGTCCACGAGGAACGCGGTGACCTTGGACAGCTTGCCGATGAACGCCTCGAAGTCGGCGCTGTCCATCGTCTCGATCAGGGTTTCGAGCAGCCCGTTGAAGCTCTCAAGGAAGCCCTGCTCGCCGAACGCCAACAACGCCTCGAACGCCGAGTTCTGGAGCTTGCCGAGGTTCGTCGTCGTGGTCTGGAGCGAGGCCTGAAGCTGCGAGCCGTAGATTTCGTCGAGCCGGTTGGCGAAGCCCACCAGCGCGTCGGACGACACCGCGCCCTGCTTGGTGAGGTCGGTCAGTTCCTCGACCGAGATGCCGAGGCCGTCGGCCATGATCTGGAGCGCGCCCGGCAGGCGGTCGCCCAACTGCTGAGACAGTTCTTCCAGCTGCACCCGGCCCTTCGACACGATCTGCGTCAGGGCGCGGAAGATGCCCTGCATGTCGGTGAACTGGAGCTTGGCGACACGACCGGCCTCGGCGACCGAGATGAAGATGTCGCGGGTGTCCTTGCCCTGAAGATTCGTGTTCTTCGTGGCGATGGCGAACTTCGTGTACTCGTTCGCGAGGAGGCCGAACTGGATACCCAGCCGCTCAGCGTTCCGGCGGATGAAGTCGAGTTCCTGCGCGGCCGCGCCCTGATCCCCCTCCGTGATGACCCGGAGACGGCTCTGGGCGGCCTCAAGCTGCTGGTAGGCGTCGACTACCTGCCCGAGGACGTTGATGACGCCGTAGAGGCCTGCGTAGGCCGTGACGAGTGCCAGAACCTCGCCCCGGAGACGCTGGGTGATCGACATGGCCGACCGGCTGTCACCGTACAGGCGGCGATACGCCTCGGCGAGCCGGTTGGTCGACCCGGCAGAGCGATCGACGGCTTCCCGGGTCTCGTTCACCCGGCGGCCGACATCCCCCTGCGCGTTGGCCGCATCTCGGGCCGCGCGGGCGTAGGTCTGCTGGGCGCTGGCGGCAGTCGTGGTCAGCCCGCGCACCCGCTCCAGCGCCGTCGCCGAGGCGGTCTGGGCGGCCGCGAACGCCCGCTGGCGCTGCGCGAGCGCATCCACGTCGGTGACCGCCGCTCGGAGCGCCGTCCGCATCTGCTGGAGCACGGCCTGCTGCTGGGCGTATTCCGTCTTGGCCTCGCGCGCGGCCTCCCGGGAAGCGTTGAACGCCGCGACCATCTCGCGCGTCGGTACGCCGACCCGGCTGATCTCGGCCCCGAGGGTCCGCAGGTTGGTCTCGGCCTGCTGCTGGGCGGCCCCAAGCTGCTGGAGCACGGTCTGCTGCTGGCGGAAGGCCTGAAGCAACGGGCCCCGGGCGTTCTGCGACAGGGCGAGGAACGCGGCGCGCGCCTCGTCCGAGGCCGTCGCCAGCTGCGCCATCTCGATCTGGGCGGCTTCGAGGTTGCCGCGCTGCCGGGCGAGCGCGTCGGCGTTGTCAGCGGCCGCAGCGGACAAGCCGCGCTGATTCGCTTCCGCCGCCTTGGCCGCCCGACCGAGGTCCGTGTAGGTGTTCTTCGCCTGCGCGAGCTTCGCCTGCTGGTCGGCCAGCTTGGTCGTCGTGGCCGCGAGCCGGGTCGTCAGGCCGGTGACCGCCTTGTCCGTCTCCCGGATGGCCTTCTGGGTATCCCGGTGCTCGGTCTTGAGCGAGGCCAGCTTCTCGGTGTTCGCGGTGAACGACTTCTCGGCGGCCGCGAGCCGGTTCTGAAGGGTGGCCGTCGGCTCGTTGGTCGCCTTGACCGCATCCGACAGTTCCCGGAACCGCTGCTCCGACTTGGCGAGCCGGTCTGCCTGCGAGGCCAGCTGCTTGGTCAGGCGACCTTCTGCCGCGACGAGACGGTCCCGCTCGGCGGTCGATTCGCGCAGGGCCTTGCTGGTGTCACGCTCTTTCGCGCGCACCTTGTCCACGGCGGCCGCCTGCTTGCTGACGGCCTTCTCGGCGACGTTCGCCTGCTTCGCCAGATCGGCGGTCGCGGCGGCGGCGTCCTTCAGTTCCTTGTCGAGCCGGGCCGCTTCCTGCGTGAGGGAGGACAGGCCGGTCTCAAGGCGGTCGACGGCGGCCGTAGACCGGTCGAGATCGCGGGTGAGGGTGCTTTCGAGGGACAGGCCCTTCAGGCTGCGGTCGAGCGAGCCTACGGCCTTGCCGAGCCGCGTAAGGGCGGTCTCCGACTGTTCCGCGCTATCGAAGAGCCCCGACTGGGCGTCCGACAGCTGGTTAACGGCCCGGGTGATCGCATTGACCGCCCGAGCCGCTTCATCCTTGGCGCGGATGATGAGATCGACTTCTTTCCGCGCCGGTGCCATTCCTAGTCCTCGTAGGGTTGGGTCTCGATGTTCAGCTGCTTGATCAGCTTATCGAAACTCTTCTGCCCGTCCTTGCCTAGATTGGCCGAGATCGCAGTGCGTAGCAAGTTCGCCCTCGTGATCTCCTCGCCGTTCAGACGCTCCACCACAAGGTTGGATTCGTCCCACACCATGGAGATCGGGTACTCGCGTGCTCTGGGGTGCCCGTGATCGAGCAGCAGGCTTACTGCCCTGCGGACTCCCCAGACCCAGCCTTTCGCAGTGAGCTTAGACCCTCGACCACCACGGCTGTTCCCGTGAGGGCCTTGGTCACGATCTCGACCAGTTTTTTTACCTCGGCCTCGCTGACCAGCGTCAGTTCGATCACCGCCGACAGAGCTTCCGCCTGCGCCACGATACCGATCTGGGTGAGCTTGGGTTCGTCCTCGGTGCCGTCCTCGTCGGCAGCGATGGCGATCATTTTCAGGGCGATCTCCGGCGCGTCCTTCAGCACTTCGTTGATCACGAAGCCCATGGCTTCGGGGGTCAGCTGCTTCAGGCGAACGTCGCCGATGAACTTGTTGAAGAGGATTGTCAGGGTCGGCCCGTAGAGGGCCATCAGGCGCGTCACGTCGTTAAAACCAAGCCCCCGAACGGCGAAGGTGTTCTTGCCGTCCGGGAGCTTAATGTCTTCACGACGGACCTCGAAGTCTCGAAGTCCCATGTCGTTTGTTCTCCGGGGTTACGCGTAGACCGGGCGACCATCCATGTAGATGGCCTCACGGCCGTCCGAGGGCTTGAGCGCTTCCAGATTGAACGGAATCGTCTGCCACTCGTCACCCTTGAGGGCGTAGTCGCCGTTGGGGGTGATCTTGATATAGGGCATGTAGTAGTCGAAGTCCTCGCCCTTCGGGTTGTCGGCGATGAACCGCAGGGCACCTTCCACCGGGGTCGAGCCGGAGATGACGCGCTGGCGGGTCGAAGCACGAACGGCGTAGTGGACAGTGATGTCCGAATCGTCGTCGATCGCGCCGCCCCGGACGATGCCGATCTCGCCGGTGTCCGGGTTGAAGGTATAGTCGGTGCTGGCCGCATAGCCGACGCCCGAGCCGGTGGTCAGCGTAGCGGAGGCCCACGACGCGCCGGTGCCGGAGTCCGTGGTGGCGATGGCGTTGCCTGCCGTGCCGGGGGTCTTAGCCGAGACGGTGACGATGCCGACGCCGCCAGTGACGGCGGTGACCAGCGAATGCGGCTGGGTGCCCGCACCGTAGAGCGTACCCGAGCCCGCACCGCCGTTGATGGCGGCGATCAGGTTGGCGGCCGTGGTCGCGGTGTCCACGCCGATGTCGACATCGTTGGCCAGCGCCGGAGCGGCGCGCAGGGTGTAGGTGCGCGTGCCGATGGTGATGGTATCGCCGTCCGAGCCGGTGCCGGTGAAGGTGAGCGTGCCGGTCGCCTTGACCGCGCCCGCCTCGGAGATGGCGAAATTGTTGGGGTCGAGACCACGGAAGCCGGTGGGGTTGGACGTGCTTTCGCCGAGCCAGTAGGAGTGGCCCTGAAGCACGCCGTCGAGCACTTCGCTGCCGAGGCCGACCGCCGACTGGGAGACGACCTGATCGTCACCGAAGAAGAACAGCGAGACGTTCTCGGGCTGGATGGAGTCGGTGGAGAGCGTGCCGGTACGGCTCACTTCCAGCGGGACGCTATCGTCCTTTTCACGGATGCCCGAGTCCGACGAGAAGTGGTCGAGGTTTTCGGACTCGATCGTCAGGGAAAGCTCGGGCGTGTTGCCGATGTACCGGAAGCCCTCGGGCACCTGCGTGCCGGGCTTGAACCGCGAGAGGTAAACCTTCCCGCGACCGAGAGTGTAGTTCTGACCTGCCACTGCCATCGTGGGCTCCTCTAAATGGGCTCAATCCTCGAACGGATCAGCCAAATCTTCTACCAGTTCCAACGTAACATTCAACCAGAAGTAGGCCTTAGCGCTGATCTCGTCGGGGGGTCGGCAGATGCCAGCGCCGATCCACATGTTGGTAACGTGCTTCCCCATGTCGAAGAGATTGAAATCCCGGGCTTTCCGGCGCTCCGTGGCGAGGGCCACCTTGGTCTGGGCCATGAGCCACTGCGCCGGATCGGTGGGGTTCAGGGGGTCATCGTCCACGAAGCCTTGCACAAGAAGTTCCCACCGACCAGTGCTCGCCGTGCTGTCCGGCGGGCTCGGGACCTGATCGAGGGGGATCGGGGCTTCGAGGATCGAGAGCATGGGGAGGGGGTCGCTGTCGCCGAAGATCACCCGTCCCCGGAAGACGCGACCACCCATGGCGAGGTCGACCACGGGGCCCCCCTGCTCGGTGGCGTAGGGGTACGAGAACAGCACCCCTTCGAGGATCGAGGTCAGCTTCTTGGAGATGCGCAGGCGAAGGGGGGTGTCAGCCACTCAAAGCTCCATCAGCCGCAGGAACTCCTCGGCCAGCTTGTCGGCGAGATCGGGGGCGATGTCGCTCGCCACACCGTCCCCCGAGTTGTCGAGGAAAACCTGATCCACGGAAGGTCCGTACAACAGGTACAGGCCCCGGGCCATTTTGACCACGCTCTTCTTGTTGCGCAGGTCGTCGCCCGGCTGGAGGCGTACCGCCAGACCCATGTTGAACTTGGTGTCGATTCCTGCGCTACCGGCGCGCAGCTTGACGAGGAAGGCCCTCCGCAGGAACCGGGTGCTGCCGGGCTTGACCTCGACGCGTAGGCCTTGGCCGCCCGCCGCATTGCCGCTGACGAACCGGGCCAGCGAGGTAGGCCGGGCGCGCGCGGTGATCCGCGCCTCCAGCGTCCCGCGCTGGGCCCGCCGCGACACCCATAGCCGCTTCTGGGCGGGGTTCAGGTAGCTCGCGGGGAAGTTGATCTGCTGGAGGATTTGCCGTGCTGCCTGCGTCCGGCCGGTATCCGCCGTCCGGTTGATCGCGCGCACTGCGTTGAAGAGGATTTCGTCGCGCAGATGCTCGACTTCTCGAAGCTCGCGCAGGCCCTCGACGATGACCGCGTAGTTCCCCGCCATCACGGCACCGGGAGGTCAGCGAGTTCCGTAACCGGGATGGGTGTCGCCTGCCACGTCACGGTGGCCCCATCGCGGGGGTCCGCGTTGTTCAGCCGCCAGCCTTCGGTCTTCGAGATGACGACCCGGCCCCGAGCCGACACGGGGGGCATCTGGTCGATCCAGAACAGCACCCGGGGCACAACCTCGGTGCGTTCGGCGTAGTTGAGGCTGGTGCCCTGCATGTCGCCGAGGGCCTTGTTCTGCGAGTGAATCCGGCAGAAGTAGCCCCGGTGCTCGTCCCCGTTCGGGGCGAGATAAACCATGGGGACCCGCATCGCTCGATGCAGGTCCCCGCGTGCTTGCGCTTTGATCTCGCGCAGACCCATGGTTACACCAGTTCGGTGCCGTCGCCGCCGGACTGGTTGCTGTCCTTGGCCGCCTGCGCCGCAGCCGCAGCCTCGGCCTCGGTGACCTTCTTGCGGATGGTCGCGGGCTTCCAGTTGTCGCCGACGTTGACGTTGACCTTCGCGCCGCGCTCGACCCAGCTGGTGCGGTCGGCGGCATCGGCGAACGGGCTGTCGTCTTCCTTGACGACAACCACACCGGGGCCGTCGTTGGCCGGGGCCATCGGGAGAACGGTGGCGGACTTGGGGATGTCGAGGCTGATCGCCTTGGCGGCCATAAGCTCGCCGAACTCGGTCTCATCCTTGGGGACGAAGATCGTGCCCGGGGCGATTTCCTGCACTTCCGGCTTGATAGCCTTGGTGTCCTTCGTCGCGGCCACGCCGGGCTTGATCGTCCGGTTGATGGTGTGAAGGGCGACGACCTTCTGATTGAACTGGGCCATGATTGCCTCTGCTTCAGAGTTTCGAGGGGAGACGCACTACGGAGAAGAACGGCGACCGGGTGGCCGCCGTTCCCCGGAGTTACGCGACGACGCGGGCGCGGAGCGTCTGGTTCGGGTTCACCGGGACCATCAGCGGAGCCGACTGGTGCATGATGAACGTGACCGACGGGTCCTGCTCGTTCCACATCTTGCCGAACACCGACATGGCCTGAAGGTTGGCCCCGATGTCCTGAATGGCACCGAAGGCCCGGACGCCCCGGACGTTCGGCCCGGAGAGCAGGATGTCCTTCGGGGACATGAAGGGCACCGCAGCGCCGGTCGTGTCCTGATAGTAGTCCGAGTACACGTACACTTCGAGCGTGTTCGACAGCTTGCCGACGTACTCGACCTGCGTGTCCTCGCGCATGCCCATGTTCAGGCTGACGTTGTTGTTCAGCCGGTAGTTCGTGTTGAGGAGTTCCTTGATCTCGTCGGACTCCCGCATCACGTCCCACACGTCGCCGCCGATGGTCAGGCGGTTGGTGACGCCGCCGAACGGAGCATCGCGGACGCGCTTCCGGAAGCCCTCGATCGAGGACATGATGCCCACACCGTTGTCGCCCCAGCGGTTGCCGTTGGTCAGGGTGACCGACAGGTTCGCGGCGCGCTCGAAGTCGACCACCGTGCGCGGGTAGGCCTCGTCTTCGAGGGTGACCGCACCGTACAGGATCGCCTCGGCGGCCATCCATTCCCAGCGGCGTTCGATCGCATTGCGGTGCTGGCGCACCACGTCGGCGACGATCGCGTTGTACCGGGCCTGCGGAGAGAGCGGCTGCTGGCGGCCGATGTCACCGATGCCTGCCGCACGACGGATCATACGGCTCGCGGACACCGGGTCCTTCGGCTTGATGTAGGCGGGCTTCACGACCATGCGGCGCTCGGCGGCCGTGTAGATCGGCTTGCCCTGCGCGGTGGGGACCACCAGCGGCGCGAGCTTGCGGACATCGGCGTAAATCTTGCCGAAGTCGACCTCCTCGGTGTCGAAGGTGATTTCGCTCGGGAAGAACTGCAACCAGTAGTTGCTGGGAGGTTCCATATAGTCGTCGGCCCAGAACACGCCGAGCAGCGTGCGCGAGTCGTAGATGGTGTTTTCGATAGCCATGTTGTCCTCGTGATTCCTGACTCGTCTGGGATCGGCGAACGGGACCGCCGCCTACTGCAAGACTAGTCCCCGGGCATTAGCCCGGGGTGTTCTCGAATACGTCGTTGCCCCACTTCTTCTTCGAGACGAAGTTGTTGGGCGACAGCGAACCCTCGAAGGCGCGCTTCTTCTTCTCGTCGGTGTCGAACGAGGGGTGCCAGACGAGGGCATCCATGTTCCAGTGACCGGTACGGTACACGTCGATGGTGGTCTCCTGCCCGGCACCGGTGATGACCGGAGCCGTCGCAATGCCGTAGGGGCGGAGCGAGGCGTCGTCGTCACCCAGCGTGAGGGTAGCGGCACCCCACGAGGTCGCCGTACCGGACTCGGTGGTGGCGATGGCGTTGCCCTCGTCACCGGCGGCCAGCGCCGTGACCAGCACCTTGGCCGTGGTCGAGCCCTGCGCCGCCGAGACCTGCGTATGCTTGGTGGTTTCCGACCCGTAGGCCGTACCGGCACCAGCAGCGAGGTTGATGGCGGCGATCAGGTTAGCCGCAGTCTCGGCCGCCGTAGCACCGATCTTGACCTCGTTCGCGCCGGTGGTCGGAGCCGCCTTCAGGACGTAGGTCTTGTTGCCGATGACGATCTGGTCGTCGGCAGTGCCGACACCCGAGAAGGTCAGTTCGCCGGTGGCCACACCGGTGGTGTTGCCATACTGGGCGGGGACGAGGACACCGGCGACAAGGGCGACGACGTGCAGGAACTTGATGTCCGAGTTCTGCCCGACCTTTTCGGTCGTGGTCGTGGCCGGGGTGTCGCCAAAACGCCACTCGTCCTGATTGCCGATGCTCTCGGAGGCGAAGCCTGCGATGCCCGGCGCGTTACGCGGGATGATAGTGTCCAAAGCCATTTCTGGTATCTCCGGTGGGTTGACAGGCTACGCCCCCGGTCGCCCGGGGGTGTAGGGGCTTAGTTGTTCTTGGAGCGGGGCTTCAGACCGGCGGCGCTGCCGAACGACGCAAGGATCGCGTTGACGTTCTTGTCGCCATCATCCTCGTCCTCGTCGCCCTCGGCGCGGGCACCGACATCGGGGGCGTCCCGCCCCATGGCCTGCTCGAAGTGCGAGGCGCTGGTCTTCTTGTTCTTGTCCTTGTCGTCCGCCGCAGGGGCGGGGGCGGCGGCCTCGGCCTTCTCCTCCGGCATCGCCGCGAGGGCGGTGGAGGCGGCCTCAACCGTGAGGTCGGTGTTCATCGCCAGCGACATCGCCGCCTTGGGGCGCTTCTTGCCCTCGTCGGACGCGAGGATCGCATTGATGCGGCCCCGCTCCCCGGTGGCACCTTCCTTCAGGCCCTCGGCCTTGCCCTCGGTCTTACCGGCGGCAGCGCCTTCGGTACGGGCGGCGGCCACGGCCTTGTCGTGGTCTTCCTGCTTCACGTCAGCCATTTGTTCATCCTCTGCTGTGTCATCCCCGTCGCTGAAGATGACCATTTCGTCTTCGAGTGACCCCATACGGTCGGCGAGCTTGGCTTCAATGCCGTCCTCGGCGTCGTAGGTCAGGGCCTCCGTAGCCCGTACTGAGGCTTCCTCCATGCCACGGTTTCGCGCGACTGTCGATGCGAAGACCCCATAAATCTTGTCGATCCGTGCCTGCCAGCGCTTCTGGGTATCCTTGGACAGGGGTTCCGCCCAGTTGCCATCGACCTTGTGCTTCCCGGCGAAGATGAAGGTGACCTTGATCCCCATGTCCTTCAGGGCTTCGCTGTACTCGATATGGGAGGTCACCACACCGATCGAGCCGACACCCCCCGAGGAGGATACCGAGATGCCCTTGGCGGCCGAACCGAGCGCGTAGGAGGCCGAGTACATGCTGTCGGCGGCAAAGGCCCACGAGGGCTTCTCCGACCGGGCCTCATAGACCTTCTCGGCGCACTCGAAGCACCCGGCGACCTCGCCCCCGGGGCTGTCATGCACGTAGGCGATCCGCTCGACGTTCCCGTCCGCGAGGCCCCGGGCCAGCGCCTTCTCGACATACTGGTAGCCGGTCGCCCAGCGCCCCAGCTGGTAGGGGAACCGGTGCAGCAGCACCCCCATGATCGGAATCTGGAGGGTGCCGTCCTTGACGTTGTAGGGGCGGTAGCTCGCCTGCCACGAGGTAGGGTCCCAGAACTCCTCGTCCTCGGTCTGCATGGACACCGAGCCGAACAGTTTGGGGGCGTCCGGGTGGGCCACCATATGCTTGACGGAGGCCTCGAACAGCCGTTCGGCCCCCGCGTCGATGATGAGGGGGGCCCCGGTCAGGTGTTCGAGCAGGGGGATGTCCGCCATTTACTGGGCCTCTTCCTTCTCGCGGGCTTCTCCGGTGGAGGCCTGCATCATCTGGTCCTCGGCGGGGTCGAGCACGAGCCCGGCTTCGATGAGGAGCTTCTGTTCCTTCTCGCGCTGCCGGAGCACCCGACGCCAGTCCTTGCCGAGGCGCGCGGTCTCTTCCTGCATCGTCGACAGGTTGTACTTGATCCGGAGCGCGGCCGCCTGCGTTTCCTTGAGTTCGTCGATCTGGGTGACCCCAGCGCCGATCCACTCCGCCCGGCAGTAGGCTTCCTTATTCAGGCCCTCGTAGAAGTTGGGGTCCGAGGCCTTCACAGTGGTGAGGCGACCCTTGTTGATGGCCTCCTCCAGCCACAGCGAATAGACGTGATTCGCGAACCCGTCGGCGACGAGCTTCTTCTTCGAGGCCATGAACCGGCCGGTGTCACCCTTGCCCGCCTTGGCCGACGAGTAGTTCGTCTTGCTGTAGTCGTGGGTCAGTTCCTCGTAGGACGTGCCGAGGATCGCGGCGAGATGCCGGTTCAGCGATACCTCGAAGTCCTGCCCCACGCCGCCGGGCGAACCGGCCGGACGCAGCTGGAGCTTGGTGCCGGGGAACAGGTGGGGGATTTTGATCCCGTCGATCGACATATTGCGCGAGCCGCCCGCGTACTGGGCGATGGCACCCAGATAGGCCTCGGCATAGTTGACCACCGCATCACCGACGCTGCCGCCCGCACCCAACTGCTGGTACACGGCCTCATCGGGAAGCTCCGATTCGATCGAGGCCGCGAACGAGGCATTGAGCACCGCATTCTGGAGCGTGATGTCCCGGAACTTCTTGGCGATCTGGGTGGTCTTCAGACCGGCCACGAGTTCGGAGATGCCCCGGGTCTGGTCGATCCGGACCTGCTCATGGATATGGATGACCTGCTGCCGACCCCAAGGCTTCCGCCACGCGACCGCCCGGTACTGCATGGGGTCGTAGGACCGCAAGAAGTCGGTCGGATGGTAGGTGCGGATGTAGGCGGTGAGGGGGGCCCCGTACCGGTTCATCCGGATACCCCCACGGACGGAGGTATCCCCCGACATCTCGAAGGGGGTGGTGAGGCGATCGGCCTCCACCAGCTGGATCGCGGTCTGGAAGGGGCGCGGCTCATCGCGCAGCCACTCGGCCACGGCCAGAACTTCGCCGCCGTACAGATGCACGCCCACGGCCAGCCGGACCATCGCCGTGAAGGTCAGGGTTCGTGCGGCGTCCACCCAATAGTTCGGGCTTTCGGCCCATGCGGTGAACAGCGATTCGACCTCTTCCTCGAACTCCTCGGCCCACTTCTCGTCCTTGCCGAGCAGGGCGAAGTTCGGGCGGGCGTTGAGCATGTAGAGCGCTCCGACGATGCTGTCCTTGCGAATGTTCGCACCGGACTGCACGTAGCCGTCGTTCCGGGTGATGTCCCGGGAGCGAGCGTCGGCCATAGCCTTGGCAGGCAGGATGTCGGCATCCGCCGACTGGAGCCCGGGGGCCCACGTCGCCAGCGCCTTGCTCAGCCGTTCAGCACCCTCGAAGGCCCCACCCATGGCGAGGTCGCGCCCGGTGGTGCCACCCACCAGCGCTTCGATGTCTGCGGAGATCGCGTCGGTTACATCCATACCTGCAACGGGCTCCCTGCCGTACCCACGCCCAGCTGACGGCGGAGGTCTTGGATGTACGAGAACAGCTGGCCACGGGTGGCCGCATTGTACTCGATCCGCTCGCCGTTCTGGTCGACGAACACCTTGGCTTGCATGCCCATGTTCAGCTGGTGGTAAGCCTCTTCGGCTTCCTTCAGCCAGCGTTCTAGGATCGCTTTATCAGCCATGGGGGCCTCTACGCCAGCAACGAGGATAGTTGGCTGAGACTATTGCCACGCTTCCGATCGTTTTCAAAGGGGTACTTGGCCTGCGTGGGGTTGAAGACCAGATCATTCTCGTCCCAGTCCTTCGCCCAGCCCTGCTCCGGGTAGTCCCAGTTGATATGCTCGACGGCGAGCAGATGCACCGCCCCCAGAAGGTAGACGAGCAAGTCCCACGATTCGTTCCGGTACTGCTTGGGGTTGATCCACCCCTTCTTCGGGTCCTTGATCTCGACGCACAGTTCCGCGAAGAAATTGTAGCTCAACCAGCTGGGGAAGTTGATGCGCCCCCCTAGGGGGTCCGTCCGGTCGAGCCGGGTGTTCAGGTTGTCCTTCAGCATGTCGACGTTGAGCATCACCACGGGCACTTCGCCTCGGGCCCCGGCGTGCCGGTCTTTGCGCTGGCTGTCGGGGTAGGAGATGCGGGCCCGGGGCGCGTTCTCGTTCGGATCGCCCTTGAGCAGGCGGAACCGAGCGGCGAGACCCGGCTTCCAGCCGTAGCTCTCGTCGTCGTCGATCCGGAGGTCGGATTCGTCGCCGTCGCCGCGCCGCAGCCACAGGTAGAACTTGTAGGCGTTGGGGGTCACGCCCGCCCGGCCGCCGGAGTCGCACCACGTTTCCTTGATCGCCATCATGCGACCCGAGCCATCCGCGAGCGGGTAGGTCTTTTCCATGACCTCCTGCACGAGGAGCTTCCAGTCCTCGGGATACGCACCGGGGTTTATCCACAGGCGTTCACCGTCGGGGTCGAGCCGCCGGGACTTCCTGATCTCGAACCGGTCGACGATCCACGAGTCCGTGCCCTCGCCGATCCCATGGACCTGCACCACGAAGCGGTTCTTCTGCACGTCCACCGTGGCGATCAGGAACCGGACCCCGTAGGGAACGACCTTCTCACCGAGATCACGCGCCCGGGCCTTCAGGTCTTCCGGAGCCCGAAGCTCTTCCTGCGACTTGGGCAGGTAGGCCTCGCCCTGATCGACGCCGACCGTGGTCTTCAGCGCCATCTCCGACCCGGTGTCCTTGTATTCCTCCAAGGCCTTCAGGTAGTTGATGACGAGGGTCTTCCAGTCCACCAGTGCTGCGGCCGCGCCCTTCAGCCAGAATGAGGCGATGTCCGAGCGCACGGGGGTCCCTGCAAGGTGCCCTTCCGGCATCCAGACCTGCCCGTCTTTGACCCACCGACCCTTCAGGTTCATCTCGTACCGGCCCGGGCCCTCGTGGTGCCCCGGGTGCTGGCTATACAGCTGGCCGCACTCCGGGCACGCGAGAACGACCTGCTCGGCGCTCTCCATCATGTCCTCGCTGTCGGGATACTTGAACAGGCCGAAGGCAGGCTCAAAGGCGTGGTGGCAGGAGATGCAGCGCCAGTACCAGCGGCGGCGATCCCCACGGTTGTAGAGCGACAGGATACCGCCCGTGGGGGGTGCCTGATGCGCAGACTTCCGCTCCCACTTGGGGTCGGTAATCGAGTAGCCGGGAGAGCTTTCCGCCACGGTCATGCCGTGGGAGCGGAACGAGGTCGCACGCTTGCGGGCTTGGTCGAACGGCGAGCCTTCGTCGTCGATGTCTTCCGGCATGCGGTCGTAGTCGGTGAGCCACAGCCGGGGGATCGGGCGGCCGGACAGTTCGTTGATCGTCGGCCACGACAGGTTCAGCAGCATCCCGAGATACTGCTTGTCGAAGGTGTTGTCCGCGTCCCGGCGCGGGATCAGCTTGGCCCCGACCTCCTCGGACTGCCGGTGCAGGCGGTCCACGCGGCGGATGGAGAAGTCGCGCGCCGTGGCCTGCGCCTTTTCGATCAGCATCATGTCGGCCGGATCACAGGTCGTCGCGTAGGTCAGCCAATTGAGGAACATGTCGGTCTTGCCGCACTGGGCAGGCCCGACGAAGACCTCGGCGGTGAAATCCCGGCTGGTGAGTTCGTCCATGGGCTCGACGAGATAGGGGGTCATCTCGTTCTGCCACGGGCCCACGTAGGCCCCCTTGTTCTCCAGCTTCCGGTATTTCGCGGCGGCTTGGGAGACGGTCAGCCGATCGGCAGGCTTGAGCCCTTCCGCCCCTCGGGCGATGACGGCTTCGAGCGAATCATACGAGGGCTGCAAGATCGTCCTCCAACTCCGGCGGGTCCTCGTCGTGGCTGATCGCGGACTGCGGCAGGGTACGTCGCTGCTCCGGCAGCTTCACCAGCTTCTCATAGAGGCTGTTCTGGAGCGCGTAGACCCGGGTGTTCAGGAACTCCCGCTGCTCGGGCGTGACGGCGACCGTCCGTTCCAAGTCATCGACCCAGAGTTGCAGTGCCGAGCGGGCAATCGACATCACGTCGGAGAATACCGACAGGACATCATCCGTCGCCCACGTCTCTCCGGCTTCTCGTTCCCAGATTTGCTTGGATCGCATCGCCTGCCAATACTCGGATTGCAGGCGCGTGGGCAGGTCTTTGATCTTGACCTGCTTCAGGTATTCTTCGATGTCCACCTTCGGAGTGACGAGGTATTCCACCGCCACCTTGAACTCGTAGATATAACCGCGCTGATGGGCCTTCAGCACCGGGCACTTGGCGAGCCGCTGCTTGACCGTCTTCGGGTCCATCCGGAAGGCCTGCGCCAACCAGCCGACGGTGACGCCCGCGTGCAGGGCGCTCACGTCGTCCATGGTCGCGATGCCCGCGTACTTGCTCTTCTGGCCCCGGGCGACGTGCTCGGCTAGCGCGGCGGCCTTGTCCGGCGGCATGGGCGGGGTGGTGCCGACCAGATCGGCGATGTCCATGTCCATCGTCATGCGGCCAGCCTCATCATCTCGTCCACTCGCCTTACTTCTTCCGCGTGTACTCGGACGACATCCGTGATGCGGTCCTGCGTTGCGGTCTTATCGGATAGCACCCCCACCAAGCGCTCGTCCACCGTGCCCGCCGCCAAGATGCGGTGAAGGATCACGCGATCGGCCTTCTGGCCCGAGCGATGGAGGCGCTTGATGAACTGCCGGTAGAGTTCGAGGCTCCATGTCAGCCCGTACCACACGGCGATGTTACCCCCGTGCTGGAAGTTCAGACCGTGGCCCGCGCTGGCCGGGTGGGTGAGCATCATTCCGATGCGCCCGGAGTTCCAGTCGCGCACGTCGTTGGTGCCCTCGCCGAAGATGCGGACCTTGGGGAACCGACGCTTGATCGCCTCGATGTCAAACTTGAAGCTGTAGGCCACCAGCACCGGAGCCCCGTTGGCCTCGGACATGATGCTGTCGAGCACGTCGAGCTTGGCGTCGTGGATGCGAACCGACGCTCCCGAGGCGTTCTCGTTCGCTGGGTCGTCCGGGCCGAGGTAGAGCGAGCCGTTGGCCAGCTGGAGCAGCTTGTTGGTCAGGACGCCGGTGGTGACCGCCTCGACATCGTGCTCTTCCAGATACATGTCCCGCTCCATCCGGCGGTACTTGTCCATGGCGGCAGGCGGGAGGTAGGCCTTGCGGTCGTCGACCAGCAGCGGCGGCAGCGTCAGGTAGTCCTCCTCGCGCAGGGAGAAGAACACGTCCTTGATCGCGTCCATGATCTCGCCCTCCGAATGATCGAAGGGGGTCGTCTGGTAGGTGTAGCGGTCGAACCGGAACCACCGGCGCTCGAAGGCCGTCTTGCTCTGTCCCAGCCGCTCGCCTAGGTCGATCTGGAAGATCGGCCCCCACAAGTCCATCAGGCCCTCGGGGGCGGGCGTGCCGGACAGCAGCACGACCTTCTTCCACCGGAAATGCATCTTGCGGAGGATGCCGAACTCCGAGAGCAGCTTGGGGCTCTTGGTCCCATCCTTCCGGACGTTGCCCTTGGTGCGCTTCGACCCGCCCGCGAGCCGCCGGGCCTCGTCGTAGACCAGCATGTCGAAGTCGAAGCCGCGCGAGGTCAGGTACTCGTGCAGCCAGACTAGGTTCTCCCGGTTGACGATCGTCACGTCCGCCGGGTACTGGAGCGCGGCGATCCGCTGCTCCTCGGTTCCCGTAACCACCCGGTAACGCAAATGCCGGGCGAAGTCCCACGTCGCGATCTCATCCGGCCATGTGTTCTCGGCGACGTTGAGCGGAGCGATGATCAGCGGTTTGTGGACGACCCCGGCCGCCATCAGGTCCACGATCGCCCGCAGCACCGCGCCGGTCTTCCCCAGCCCCATCTCTGCGCCGAGGTAGACCCCGTAGTTGTCCATCACCAGCTGGGACATCCAGCGCTGGTAGGTGCGGGATTCCTCCCACGTCAACGGCCGGTCAGGCGGGCCCCAGATGAGTTCCCGCGCCTCGGTGTCGAAGAGCAGCTTGGGCGGTTTGCCGTAGACCTCGGGGAGGAACGGCTTGATGTTCAACGCGGCCATCGTAGCCCCAGTATACGGCATCCGTCGGCGAGGTTGTCCACCACATAGGCTTCTTCGACCTCGGCCTCCCGGAAGCGGCGGAACTCGCGCCCCTGTAGCGCGCTGAGTTCGCCGTCGGGGTCCTTGAACTCGATCAGCACGATCCGCTTGCCCTTGGCGAACAGGCGATCCGGCCCGGCACGGCGGCCGATGTATTTCAGCTTCCGGACGATCCAGCCGTCGGCCTCGGCCCAGTTGCAGATCGGCACTTCCACGAGCGATTCGTCGGCCATCTCAGTCCTTCATAAAATACTTGCTGACGAAGCCGTTCGAGCCGAGCGGCAGGTCGACCCACTCAGCGCCTCGACGCCCCCACACCGGAAGCTCCTCCATGCCCGCCTTCAGGTAGGCCAGCGCTTCCTCCGACCGGCCGACCGGCGCTAGGCCAACCAGCTGATCGTGGACGTGCAGGCGCAGGTCGATCTTGTGGCGCTGCCGGGCGATCTTCATGCCGTTGGCGAGCAGATCGCGCGAGGTCGCTTGGTCCGCGTTTTCGGTGAGCTTGCCGCCGTGGGTGTTGATCCGGGTCCACTGGTCGCGATCGTTCAGGCCCTCGTAGGTGAGGGTCATCTTCATCGCACCCCACGGCGTCTCGACTTCCTCCAGCCGGGGCCGGAAGTAGTGGAGGAACCGGCCGCTGGGGAGCCGCATCCGCATGAACGGGCCCTTGCGGTCGAAGGTGTACATCCGGAACTGCACGGGCTGGCCCGTGCGGACGCACTTCTTCGCGGCGCTCTCGATGCCGTACCAGAAGTCGACGACCTCCTCGAACGTCGAGCGGAAGACCTCCACCGAGAGCTTGGACTGCTCGGGGGTGAACTGCCGGATGCCCATGTTCCACGCGTAGCCGAGCAGGCCGGTGGCCTCCTCCTCGCCGGTCTGGTGGTTGACGATGATGTGCCCTGCGCCCAGCTGGTAGCCGCAGCCGAGCACCCCCGGCTTCGAGATCGTGCGCTTGAACGAATCGCCGCCCTTGTATTCGGCCCAGAGCGAGTCGTAGTCGCCGCCGAACAGATAGGTGGCGAAGTCGACATAGGGATCGCGGCCAAGCTCGAACACCCGGAGGATTTTCGGGCAGTTGGAAATCCACCCGAGCACGCGGTTCTCGATCGCGTTCAAGTCGCAGTCGATGAACTCGTAGCCCTCCGGGGCCTGCGCCACCGGCCGCACGCCGGTAGCCAGCGCGTCCATGGGCGACGAGTACACGAGCCGCCCCGTGGGGCTCTTGTGCCGGTCCACCGAGTAAATCTGGTCGAAGGACCACGGGTCGAGCACTTCGAGATGGTGGGCGACCTGCTCGACCACGTTCTCCAGATATTTGGGGGGCTTGGCGAGGTTCTGCGGCTGATAGACGCGACCGGCCCAGCGCCACGTCCGCTGCGCCCCGGCGAACTGGAACGAGTTCCGGATGACCTGATCTTTCCGGTCGGCGGCCGTCTGGAGCGCGGCGTACTTCTTGGGGGCTGACCGGGCCGCTTCCATGCGGAGTTCGAGGACGCGATGCAGCTGAACTTGCTCTTCGCGATCCGGGTCCTCGTCGAGTTCGCCGCTTTCGAGGAGCGCGTCCACCTTGTCGTAGGCGCGCTGGATATGGCCCTTCTTGATGTCCTCGAACGGGTAGCCCCGATCCTGCAACCACGGGAGGATTTGCTGGTTGGAGTTGGGGTTTTCGAGGCCGGTGATCTCGGCCATCTGCTGGAGGCGATCCGCCAGCACGTACTCGTAGATTCGCTGGGCGTTATCCACCATCGCCATGTTGATGGGGATGCCCGCCTCGTTGATCTCTTGGTCGATGAACCAGAGTTCCCATTCTTCCTTGGGCAGGTTGTAGGGGCGCAGCTTCTTGTAGATCGCCCGCTCCGACCGCACGTCGTCCCGGTTATAGGACTTGTAGTGGTTCCACTCCTCGGGCTCGTGCCACCACATGATTCGGCGCTGGGGGCGCTTTTTCGTGGGCTTGTTGGGCATCGAGAACATGCGGATAAGCGCCTTGCCGTGCTTATCCTTTTGGAGGTTTTCCGGGAGCCCGAGTATCTTGCCGACGCGGCCCAGACCACCGGGGAACGAGCACGTCAGGGCGATGACCATGGGGTCGCGCCAGAGCTTGTGCGGGATTTCGATCCCGAGGGTGTTCTTCCAGATCGCGTACTCGAAGGGCTTGTTCCACGCGAACTTGATCGCGTAGGGATCGAACAGCATCTCTTCGAGATCGGAGGGCATCTCCTCGCCCTCGGCTGGCACCCACTGCATCACCGCGTCGTCGTTTGGCGCGTAGGCCAGCATCAGCGGCTCGCAGGACGGGTGCTTCGAGTACACGTCCTGTCCGACATCGACCACGCTCACGTCGCAGTAGGTCTCGAAGTCGTGGTGCAGCCGGTAATACTCCCCGGCCTTCTTGATGAACTGGGTGATGTCCTCGTCGAGGCTGCGCAGCACGTCGCGCTTGTCCCCGACCACCTGAAGAATGTCGTGCTCGATCGCGCGGTGGACGGCGATGGCGCGGTCCCGCTCAGCGTCGGCAACAGAATAGCTGAGAGCCCGGTTGGGCCCCCAGCCATCATTGACTTGCATCTCGGGGTCGCCGAGCCACGCCCCGTCGGCCATCAGATCAGGCCGTCGCCGTCATCGCCCTCGTCAGCGCCGCCGTTCTCCATGTCGAGATCGTCTTCGCCGACATCATCGTCATCGAACGCGGTCTCAGGATCGACCGCCGCGCGGCCGGAGAAGGGCGTGCCGTGCCGGACGAACTGCACCGCCTTGATTTCGGCATTGATGCGCTTGCCGTGCTCGTTGTCCTGCGCCCAGATGCGGACGATCATGTTGACGACGGCACCGGCATAGAGCTTCTTCGGCCCGCCGTTGGTCTTCGTGAGTTCAACCCACTTGCCCTTCTCGTCCTTCACACGGTCGAGAAGTACCGGCTGGTCGGCAGAGTTCGCCGAGATGTACAGGTGGCCCTCGTAACCTTCCCAGTTTTCGAGATCGCCGTCCCGCAGGCAAACCTTGTCCGGCTTGTACTTGGGGAACTTCTCTTCGGCGTGATACTTGGCGAGTTTGACCTGACCCGACGCGGCCTTGATCTTGTCGGTGTTCTCTTTGGTCTCGGGCGTGCCCTTCTTCATCAGCCCGTTCGCCTTGAACTGGCCCTTGATGATGTTGCCCGTCTTCTCGTCCTTGCGGTCGTCGGCCGGATCGAAGATGTCGGCGAACGACAGGATGACGCCCTTCAGCTTGACCTCGCCAAGCACTTCCTTCTTTTCGGTAGCCATTGGAATCTCCCGGTTGGCTGTTACACGTCGTCGTCGCTGAACGCGTCGGCCACCGAGGCGACCCCATCGCGTTTATCCGTGACCGGGACCAGCGACAGTCCGGGCGGTTCCTGCGTAGTCAGAGCGGCAAACTCTTCGCGGAATTTCTTCTTGCCGATACCCGGCAGCGCCTCCAGCTGGGCTGGGGACAGCAGTTCAGGCTTGGTGTAGGCACGATCCCCGGCCACGGCCACGGCGCGAGCCTTGATCGCCGCCATCTCGGCGGGGTTCCATTTCCGGCCCCCCGAGCGCCCGAGGACGGCCTTCATCAGCGGCACGTCCTTGCCGCGCTTCAGGTCTTCGATCGCGGCGTCGTGCAGGGCGTCGTACCACGTCTTGAACGACGACCAGTTGAGCAGGATGAACGACCGGCGCTCGGGGGTCAGGTCTTCGATGTCCGGCATCGCGGCGTTGGGGATGACCCCGGTCGCCTCGTAGGTCTCGATCGCCACGTCGGCGTCCTCGAACTTCTGGCCGAGCAGATCGAACTCCCACTTCGCCTTCGCGCCGCAGGTCGTGCGCGCCCGGCAATACCGGCACTGCTTGTGCCCGGGGGTGCGGGGTGCGTTGGGGTCTTCCGTGGCCTTCACCTTCAGCGCCACGTCTTCCGCCCAGAGCAGCACGTCGGTCATCGTCGTCGGCCACTCGCCGCCGCCCCCGGGGGCCCGGGGCTGCTCGATATGGATGAGCACTTCGACGCCGTGCGGATCGCCGAGGATGTCGGCGGCGAACTCGAACCAGCAGCCGAGCACATAGAGCCGGGCTTGGTTGTTCTCGGTCGGGTACACGGGGATGCCGCCGTACTTCCAGTCGAAGCAGATGATCTTCCGCAGCGAGGGGATGATGATGCACACGTCGGACGTGCCGCCGCGCTGCCGCCCCTGCCGGTCGATGCCGAGCGCGGGGATTCGCACCCACGTTTCGACGAAGACGATCGCGTCCGGATACTGCTCGGTGATCTCCCGGATGTAGTCTAGCCCGGGGTACATGTTGTCGACCATCTCTTGGTCGTAGGTGATCTCGTAGCCGTCGACCGTGTGGACGGTGCCCACGGCGAAGTGGTGCGGCTCCAGCCCGAACTTCAGGCACATTTCCGCGTACTCGTGGAACACGGTGCCCTGCGCCGCCTCGATACCCGCGTTATCGGGGAGGCCGCGCTGGGCGTTGGGAGCGCCGATGCAGTTGAGGTAGATGTCCGCGCCGGAAGGGCCGAGATCAGAGTGGAAACTGGGCATCAGGCCTGCGCGTCCTCGAACATCTCTTTGAGATCGGCGAGCGGCACCCAGCCCTCGTGGGTCGGGTCCGGCTTCTCGCCGTAGTGGAGCGCGACATGCACCGCCTCGTCGCCGGTCTCGTGCGTCATCACGACGGTCCACCCGCTATTGGTGTTCTCCATCGGCACTTCGAGACGCTTGGTTCGGATGACGGGCATGCGATCTCCACAGGAAAGAAGGACCCCCGCCGGAGGAGGGCGAGGGTCCGCGCTGGTCGGGAGGGATCAGACCAGCGATTCGCCTTCTTCGGTCGCGTCGTCGTCGGCGAACATCTCGCCAGCCTCGACCTTCTTGAGGACTTCGAGGGCTTCGCCGTACTTGGCCGGGTCGACCGCCGTGACCTTGGCGACACCGAAGTGCTCGTTGATCTTGACGACCTTGGCCTTGCGCTTCTCGCGCTCGTCCTCGTCGGTGACGGTCAGGTAGGCGGAATAGGCCTTCTGCACGTCTTCGAGTTTCACGGCCGCCTTGCCTGCGGGCTTCGTGGTGGTGCCACCGGCAGCGGCGGCAGTCTTGGCCGCACCGGCGATCTTGCCGAGCGCGGCGGTATTCGCATCGAGCGACTTGATGAGCGCGTCGATCTTGTCTTCCAGAGCCATTGAGGCTTCTCCATGAACGGGACAGTTGAGGCCGGGGCGACCCCGGCGATGCCCGGATGATATACGGCGGGGGGAACCCACTTGTCAACTGCCGGTAGTCAGTTTATGTTCCGCCTTGTTTTCCGCAGGGACACCATATGCCACGCAAAGTCATCCCCCGGACGGGGCCGCGCGAGAAGAGGGCTGAAGACCTCGGCGCGCTGCACCGTCTTCTCATCAAGGCGTGCCCCCCGCACACCCGACATCCGACACCCACGGCTGATTCGCCGCGCTACGTGCCGTCGCCGATCGGGGATAAGTCGATCGCGATTCTCGCGTGGCTGCTTCAGGTCAGGCCGTGGGCCATCTACAAGTGGATCGCCAAGGGCGAGATTCCCCCCAAGCGGGCGTCGGCCGTGGTCGATGTCGCCGAGGGGCGGGTCACTCTTGCCGACTTTAGCCCGTTCATCTACTGATACGATCCCGCGCACTTTCGCGGCCTGACAAGGCACCCCGTACAATGACGATCCCCTCGACCGCGACCCGGTTCGAGATCGAAAGGTCTCGCCGGTGACGCAGAACAACGACCTTCTCATTTTCTGGGCCGAAGGCGCGGGCAAGAACTACGCGAAGGCCGACAACAAGACCGGCAGCTGGGCGGACCTCCGCAAGCGCCTGTCAAAAGTCAGTCGGACGCGCGAGCGCTACAAAGCCTACATGAAGATGTCGAAGGACGAGCAGCTGCGGCTCAAGTCCATCGACGGCTGGATTTCCGGCGCGCAGTGCGAGGGCAAGTGGCGGAACCTCCGCAACGTCAAGCCGCGCAACCTGATGACGCTCGATCTCGACTATCCGGACAAGGCGCTCCGGGACATGATCGAGTTGGGGGCGACCCCGATCTCACACCTTGAGTTCTTCGCCCTGACCACCCGGTCGCACTCGCCCGAGGCCCCGCGCTACCGCATCGTCCTGCCGATGTCGCGCATGGTGAAGCCCGACGAGTACGGCCCGCTGGTCCGCATCCTCGCCTACGTGCTCGACAACGAGACCCAGCCCATGAAGCAGGTCGACGTGGTGTCGAGCCGCCGGGCCCAGATGATGTTCTACCCCACGGCCTCCGCCGATGGCGAGTTTTGGACCTACCACAACGAGGGGCGTGTACTCGACCCCGACCACTACCTCGACTGGTACGAGGAGAACTACGGCGACTGGCGCGATCTCGCCAAGCTCCCGCTCTTCTCCGGCGAGGACAAGCTGCGCAAGCGCGCCGAGAAGGCCGAGGACCCGACGCTCAAGGCCGGGCCAGTCGGAAACTGGTGCCGCGCGCACGACATCGAAGACGTGATCCGCGACCACCTGTCGGATGTCTACATCCCCGGCGACACCCAGTCCGGCAAGCCCCGCTACACCTACACCGGCGGCAGCGCCTCGAACGGCGCGGTCGTCGAGGACGGCGGCCTGTTCCTCTACAGCTGGCACGGCACCGATCCGGTCGGCGAGCAGCTGGTCAATTCGTGGGACCTGCTCCGGGTCCACAAGTTCGGGGAACTCGACGAAGACATCACCGCCGACACGCCCATGGGCCAACGGCCGTCGTGGAAGGCGATGATGGAGTTCGCCAAGGCGGACAAGGGCTATCAGGAGCAGGTCATCTCGGCCCGCTACGATCTCGCCGCCATGTTCGACGACGTGGACGACGATTTCTACGAAGGCGAACCGCCTGACGCGGAGGCGGTTGACGCCGAGGAGCCCGAGTACACGGACTTGATCGACGACCTCGTAGGGGGCGGCGAGAGCGACACTTGGCAGCTGATATGGGACGTTGACCCCGGCGTGCTTGACCTGATCGGGGAGGTCCCGAAATCCGTCTCGGGGGCGGCTTCAGCCGCCGGTGTTCCCCCTACCCGCTCGAAGAAACCCCGCCCAGCCAAAGACTGGTTTTCCACCGAGTTGGAGCTAGACCAGAACGGGGTCCTGAAGTCGAACATCCACAACGTCGCGACCATCGTCCACAACGACGCCCGGCTCTGGGAGGCGATCTGCTACGACGACTTCTCCCAGCAGATCGTCTGCCGCCGTGACATCATGTCGAAGACGAAGACCGTCCCCACCCGGCGGGTCCGCGACAAGGTGCGCGGTGACCGGTGGCAGGACATCGACGACATCTCGATCCGGGCGATCCTCGCCGCGCCCAACGGCGAAGGCAAGACCGGCTACGGGCTCGGCACGGTGTCCGAGCGCGACATCAATGCGGGGGTCTCGCTCGCGGCGCACCGCAACCGCTTCCACCCGGTCAAGGACTACCTCGAAAGCCTCGAATGGGACGGCATCGAGCGGATCGAGACCCTGTTCATCGACTACCTCGGGGCCGAGGACCACCCCTACACCCGCGAAGCGGCTCGGATGGTGATGATCGCCTCGGTGACCCGCATCTACGAGCCCGGCCACAAGTTCGACTTCGCGCCGGTGCTTCAGGGCCCGCAGGGTCTCCGCAAATCCTCGTTCATCGAAACCCTCTACTCCGAGGGCTGGTTCGGCGAGTTGACCTGCTCGCTCTCCGACACCCAGAAGATCGCCGAGACGATCGGCGGCAAGTGGGTCGTCGAGTTCGGCGAACTGGCCTCGTTCTACAAGTCCGACCACAACGACGCGAAGCAGTTCATGTCGCGCAAGGTCGATTCGGTCCGCATGGCCTACGACCGCCGCATCTCGGACTTCCCCCGGCAGACGGTCTTCTGGGGCTCGACCAACGACAAGAAGTACCTGCGCGACCCGACCGGCAACCGCCGTTGGTGGCCGATCATCTGCGCCGTGCGCCAGATCGACACCGACACGCTCGCGGCCATCCGCGACCAGCTATGGGCCGAGGCCTTGGTGGCTTACCGGTCCATGCGCGCGGAGCGCCCGGTCGGCACCCTGCCCCTCTACCTCACGTCCGAGGACGCGCAGCTGGAGGCCCGCCGCCTTCAGGACGACGCGCGCACGCACACCCTGCCGGAGGCGTGGGCCGACCTCATCATGGACTGGGCCTCCAAGCCGGTCACGCTGGCAACCCTCGCGACCCAGTATGCCCGGGCTCCTCGTGACCTGTTCCCCGGCATCGACGCCGACCGGACGTGGGTGGTCCGCACCGCTTTCCGGGTGGCCGACGCCGCCAAGCATGCCCTCGATCTGGGCGAGGTCATCCACAACGACCAGATGACCCAGAACCTCGATCGAGCCATCACCGCGCTCGAAGGGTGGGCCAACGAGCGGCATCTGTACCCGGATCGCCGGAACGCCGTGCGTCGGTTTTCGACGCAGGGTCGGTGGAAACTCCTCGCCGAGGCGAGCGAGGAAGAACACGCGCTGGGCTATCGGATTGTCGAACCGCCTGACGCAGTTGAGTTGACCGTAGCGGATCAGTTCACCGACGAAGACCTGCTCTAACCCCCGTGACACTCCCCCAGTAACGCCCCCTGTACCACCCCTCCTGTCACAACCCTCAACGCTTAGAGCGCTGGGGGTTTTCTTTTGGGCCGTGACAGGCGTGACAAGACAGGGAGGGGGGCTGGGGTCTACTTACCGGCGTAGCCACCGGGCCCCCAGTAGTCCGTTTTCCCCCTAGGGTCTCTTTTCTCTCCCACTCTTTACTCCTCTTATCCTGTAACCCCTGTAACAGAGAGTAAGTGAGAGCCTAGGAAATCCGGGAAAAATCAGGGTGTGACAGGTTCCGTGACAAGGGGCGTGACAAGGGGGTTATGAGGGGGATACCTGTCACAGGTAGGCGAAATCCGAGGCCAGATCACCAAAACGATTACCGAGAAGGACGGAAGTCCTATACGCGAGTTACCCGATGGGGTTTTGGGGGTAAGTGTTATGGTATAACATCCCAAAACCTGTCCCGAGCCGGGGCTCCGCGCACCC
>CAZFPB010000004.1:0-118850 GCA_964520985.1 uncultured Pseudobdellovibrionaceae bacterium | reverse complement strand
GTAATCATATAGTCACAGTATCTAGTACTCTTATTGATAACATTCCTGAGATTTTATTTAACGCTGATACTAGAATAATTAATTTCACTAAACCTCAAGATTTAAATACTCTTAAAGTTGGTGATGTTTTTACTGATAGTGATGGAACTTCTTTCAATATTACTGCAATAAATATTCCTGAAAATTCATTAGAAATTGATGGAGTAGCTATTCCAGTTTTAGATGAAGGTTCTAATGTTAATAGAATTGGTGATGTATTTGAGAATGCAGATCCTCAATTAGTTTCTTTTATTGTTATGGATCCGAGTAAACCTATCTTAGCTCCAGGAGGCGGAGAAGTTTATTCAGCTACCTCAACAAGTAACCCCTCAGTTCCTTTGGATTTATTTTATTTAGTTAGAATTGATTCAAATGAACGAGATGATCACATCGATGTAGCAAATAGAATGTGGGAAGAGTTTAATCCTCCACGAACCGGATTACCTACAATTGTACGTACAAAGGCTAGTGCAGAACAACTCATAACCCTTGATATTCCTACAGGAGGGAGCAATGTAGTGAATGTGGAGGACAACTCTGGGTTTAACGTTAATGATCCAATTTTCATCTTTAATGATTTAGTACCCACTAAAGATGAACATGGTCAAGGCTTTCAAGAAGTATTTTCCGCCAAAGTCACCGGACTAATCGGCACAGATCAAATATCTCTTGATACTCTTGTCCCTGATACCTTCAAAGCAACTGACAGTACCAAAATTGTTAGTAACGCTCAGTATTGGATTTATATGTTTCATCTAGAAGATCATGTTACCAGAGACGTAGAAGGCGCTCAATACTGGGTACATGAGTTCACCTTTTGGGTTCAAGTTTGGATTGATCGTCAAGGTCTTCCAATTATTAATGATCCTGCAAATGGTGGCGGAGTTGTCCAACACATCGGTCTTCAAGGTAATGGTGTATTATTAGATGGACCTACTCTTATTGAATGTAATTAAGGAGATAAATTAAATGACTTTACTAAACACTAATATTGGCCCTGAACGAGTCCAAGTGTTTCCTCAACCTCTTGGTAGTATTGCAGTTCCTGGTGCTGGTATTTCAACTGCAGCTTTCTTAATCAGCTCTGACCTTGTTGGCGCTGCTGAGAACGTTGCAGTATCTGTAACTGATATTGATCAATTCGTAGAAGCTTTCGGCGGTCCAGATGACGTAGCCAACGGCGCTTATTACGCTGTTAAAGGTTATTTCGATAACGCTGGTACTGGCTCAACGGCATGGATTGTAAACTGCGGCTCAGCTCCTACGGTAGCTGATTACATTGGTAGCGCAGTTGATGGTTCTGGTTTACGAGCTCTCGATGCAATCGATAACGTTGGTCTAGTTATGGCTCCTGGCTTACCTCTAGCAGAAGCTTATCTAGTTCAATCAGCAGTTATTGATTATGCTGAAACGATTCGTTCTGAATTCGGCGCTACGATGTCCACTTGTTTCTCTCTCGTAGCTATTCCTAAAGAAATTAATCTAGCCACTGTTGATGAAGTCTCAGTTACGGCTCAATTAATTGATGTTTCTGGAACTGGTCCTTGGGTTCTAGAATTACAAACGGAATCAACTGCTGTTGCGGCTACTGGTACCGTAACTATCATTGATTACAGTCAACTAACTGGAGCAGTCGTAACTGTTGCAGGTATCGCTTTAACTGAAGGTGTTGACTGGGTAGCTTCTGGTTCTAACACTGCTACGGCTACTTCTTTAGCTTCTGCAATCTCAACCATTGCTTTAGTTAACGCAGTAGGAAACTTAGATGTAGTTACTATCACTGCTGCTACTCCTGGTGCAGCTGGTAACGCAATTACGGTAGTTATTTCTGATGCTGTAAATATGTCTCGTTCTGGTCCTACCTTAACTGGCGGCATTGATGGAACAGTTGCTCTATCAAGTGTAACGGCTGGTATGGTTGTTAAAAATAGTGCTGGAACGTATACTGGCGTAATTAGTGCTGTTGATGATGTTAACGATACAGTAACTGTAGTTCCAGATCCTAGTTCATTCTTCACCACTGGCGATGATGTACTATTAGTAAAACCTTCAGCAATTACTTATAAAAATATGGTAGTTTCTAACGCATTATCTAAAACTAATGCTTGGTACTACAACTCAGTAGTTGTTGTAGATGAATCAGAAACCGCAGTCCCTGGTGATTTAGTTATTGCTGACCCAGTAGGCCACGTTGCAGGCGTTATTGCTAGAATTGACGCTCAATCACAAATTGGCGGTCCTTCTCATGCTCCTGCAGGTCAACAATATGCTGGTATTGCTGGAATTAACGGTCTAGCTCTAATTGTTTCTGAGCGTAAAGATGCTGGTCCTCTCCGTTTAAACTTCATCAATAGAATCACTAGCTTCCCTGGCGTAGGTCCTGTAATCTTCGGTGGTTACACTTCTGATAGTGGAGTATCTCCTACTTTCACTGCGGATGAGCAACTTATACAAGTAATTCGTACCCTTCAGTTCATTAAAGCTTCTCTAGAGCCAGGTCTCCGTGCCTTCCTTTGGGAAAACTTTAGTCCTGAGACGCAAGGTAAAGTAGTTGCTGCGATTGAATCTTTCCTTCGTAATAACTCTTATCTATTCCCTGCAGGTCTTCCTGAAAATAACAAGTTCCGAGTAATCTCAGTAGAGCCTACTACGGATGAGTTAAACCAAGGATTACTACGTGTTCGTGTCCAAATTAAACCTAACAAAGCAGTTCGATTTATTGAAGTTGCTCTAGAGTTCCCTCTACCAGAGGCTTAATAGTTAATCAGGAGGGAGTTAATTCTCCCTCCACTTTAGAATCCTACTTCTTAAACTCTCATGGAGATTTATAAACATGGCTAGAAGTGCAACTGTAGACGCACTAGAAAAGTTTCGTTTTCTAGTAGAATTTTTAAGTCCTGCTGGTGCTGGTGAAGCAACTCCTCAAGATCGTGCAGGTTTCTTCGAAGTTGGTATGCCTAAGCGTTCAACGAACAAAATTCAATATCGTGAAGGCGATGATCCAGATATTTTCAGTCTTTCAGCTGGTCTATCTACGATGGAAGATATCACTCTTACTCGTGGATTAATCAAGTACGCAGGTGACGGTAGCGCTCTTTATCGTTGGATGGCAGCTGTCCACAAGCCGGGCAACCTTCCTCCTTCTTACACTTCAAAAGGCGCTTCTAAGTATCGTCCTTCAGATGAAGCTAAGAATGAATATCGTAAAGATATCAAAATTACGATTCTAGACCGTTCTGGTAATGCAGCTCGTGTATACGAACTATACAACTGCTGGGTTACTAACTTCATTCCAGGTTCAGATATGAATGCTGGTGAAGATGGTGATAAGTCCTTAGAATCAGTAACTCTATGTTACGAAGACTTTAAAGAGAAGAATATTGTTTCTGGTGAAGATGCTCCTGGTAGTGCTTCCCCTAACTAATTCTAACTAAAAGTAGGAACTAATGGCTAGAAGTTCTAGTAGCGATCCAATAGAAAAATTCAGGTTCCAAGTAACTATCTTCGACAATATGGCGGGGATGATTACTCAAGGAACCGCTTCTATTGGTACAGTTTTGCAGGACGACAAAACCGTTAGAGGTGGATTCTCAGAATGTACCGTGCCCAAGGTATCTATGAAAGAAATGAGTTACCGTGAAAATAATCATGGTAACAGTTCTCTTAAGGTACCTGGGCTTTCTACTTACGAACCTGTAGTTCTTCGTAGAGGAGTTACAGCCAACAGACAGATGTATAACTGGTATAAGTTAGTTAACGATGATGCCTCTACTTTAAATAAGTTCCAAGATGGTATTACTGGCTTAGGTGCAGTTCCTTTTCAAGATGCTAACTACAGACGTGAAGTATTAGTTAGCGCTTTAGATAGACAAGGTAATTACGTAAAACATTGGTTACTTTATAATGCTTGGCCTTCAACTTATAAAGGCGCTAATGATTTTGATGCTAAAGTTAATGAAATCGCAGTAGAAGAAATTACTTTGACTTATGAAGTATTTCTAGAAGTTACTGGAGACACTCTTGCTGATGCTTTAAATAATGCAACAGTAGAAGCTGAAAATGCAGCAATTAAAGCCGCAGCTGCAGCGGTAGTCGGTGGAGCTTCTGGATTCCTTAACAAAGTATTTTAAAAGGTTTATCATGGCACGTTCAGGCGTAAGAGATCCTTTAGATAAATATAGATGGGTAGTTGACGTTCCAGGCTTCACTAAGCTTGGTTTCAGTCAATGTGGAGTACCTAAGTATTCTATTACCCCTAGAGAATATGCTGAAGGCGGAGCACATCTAAACCCTAAATTAATTATCGATAAAGTTAGTTATGTTCCTATTACTCTTGCGAGAGGCGTAACTAATGATACTAGCTTTGCTAAGTGGGCTTCTTCAGCCTGGGACTTAGTTCAAAATAACTCAGCTCAAAAATCTTCAGATTCTGATTTTGGATCTACTCCTTTCGGATTAGTACAATCTTCAATCAGTACTTTTGGTGACAATGGTGCTGAAGTAATTCCTAGCGAATCTGCGTATCCTTTTAACTATAGAAGAAAGGTAAAAATTGAACACGTTAATAGAGCAGGGCAAACTGAAGTTATTTATGTTCTTTACAACGCATTCCCAATTGCTTACCAACCAGCCTCTGATTTCGATGCTCTTGCTGATGATGGCTTAAGTATTGAAACATTAACTTTAGGTTACGAAGGTTTTGAAGTTAAGTACACTGGTATTGCTGGAGCAGTCGGCAACATCATCGCCGGCCAGTTGTTTTAATGCATACTAAGAATATGATAGGTGATAGTTTAATAACCGAGGAGATAAAATGCTTATCCAACTTCCTAATGGACTTCTTGACGGAGTCGATCTATTTAATTACTGCGAGATTGATGAACTAAGAGGAAAACAACAAAACTATTTAGCTAACGCTCAACTAGTTGTCAATAATATCGGCCATGTACCTAAAATCTTAGGTGACATGGTTTTGTCATTTCAGACTAAAGAAGGTTTGAGATGGATGGGAAAGATTGAAGAAGGTTTAAATAAGATTCCTTCTGGCGACATTGAAACCATCCTAATTAAAATTAGAGAGAATACTTACGGCCCTCGTTTTTATCACGAAGCTATCTGTACTCACTGCGGCCATCATCACAAGCAATTACGTTTAGATTTAGATAAACTAGAACTAGATGCTATTGATATTACTCACATGATGGAACCTAAGAAGATCTTACTTCCTAAGTCCCAAAAGACTGTAGAACTTAGACCTCAATACATGAGAGATATTTTTCAAGCTATTAAGATTCAAACAGAAGGTCAAGATAAACTAATTACGGAAGCTTTAAAACTTTCAATTAAAACTATCGACGGTCAACCAGCCTCAGACGCAGAAGTAGAAAATATCCCTCTATCCGATCTGTACCATCTTAATAACGAAGCAGAGAATATCAAACTTGAAGGTACGATAGATACGACTATTGAAATTGAATGTCAGAACTGTGAGAAAGACTTCAAGGTGCGACTAAACCCTCTACGTCCTGATTTTTTCTCCCCTACAGGGGGTTCTTTGAGTATGAATATATAAGTCACGACGAGGACATCCTTGGTGACTTGGCTTTCTTCGGTAAAGCTTTTCACTGGCCCCCTGGTGAAATCGAGAGCTTAACTTGGTCCAGAAGAAAGAGACTAAAACAAGCTTACATGGATTATATGGCACAAAATGGCAACTCGTAGTTTAACAATAATTGCACAAGTTAAAGACGCAGCTTCAGCATCCCTCAAGAAGATCGCAAATTCTTTGGGGGATGTTAATAAGTCTGTTAGGAAGAGTTCTGTAGATTTTACAGAATTCAACCGAGTTCTATTTTCAACCTCAGCCTTTTTAGGATTGTTCTCTCAGGCTTTTGATAAAGCTATTAATTCATTAAATCAAGCATCAGAACTAGAAAGAATTTCAAATCAATTCGAAAGAGTAGTGGGTCCTAGAGGTTCACTATTCCAAGCTATTAATAGTATGACTAAAAATTCTATTGATAGAATGGAAGCTATGAAATCAGGTATAGCTTTGAACTCTCTTGGTATTGCCAAGGACACGAGGTCGCTAGCTGAGATTATAGCTCGTGCAGGCACAGCTGCTAAGCGAGCTGGCTTTCAATCTTCAGAAGGCATTAAAAGAGTAACTGACTTCCTTAAAGATGGGTCTGTTTCTCAACTATCCTTCCTAAACGTACTATCTTCAACTAACCCTGCTCTCCAAGCTCAAATGGCCATTTTAAATAAGGCCGGCGGAGTTATGGGAACAGTTATATCTACTCAAGCTAAATTAGGTTTGGGTATAGCTGCTCTTAGAGCTGCTACGCAAGGTATGGAACACGATCAAAGAGATTTGATGGATATTCTTGCGGATAGTGCTCAATCATTTAGATTTATTAAAAGTGAGATTGGAAGTTTTGTAGGTAAAGCTTTAGGACCGTTAATTGATAAAGTATCAGAGTTTAACTTTGCTGCTACAGATTTAATGGAACGTATTCGTAAAACTGACCATACATTATTAACTACGGTTAAGAACTTATTTATCGTAGGTTCTGCTTTAGCGTCTGTAATTGCTACTTTAGGAACAGCTAGATTACTATTCAAAGCTTTAGGAGCTTTAGGAGTAGGCGGTATTCCTTTTGTTACTGCTGCGTTATTAGGTCTAGCCGCAGCCTTTACAGATGTTCAAAAAGCTACTCAATCTTTTACTGATATGACTAAGTCAGCTGGAGCAGTGTTATTAGCTACTTTCCAATTAGTTAGTTCTTTTATGCATGATGCTGATAACTTCTCAAAAGGTATCGGTAAAATGGATTCAGAACTTCACGCCTTTCTACAAAAGAAAGGTTTATTAGAGATAACTAAAAATATCTCTAGGTTAAGTGCTACGATTATTATATTCGCTAGAGATGTTGGTAACACTCTCGTAGACTGGTTTAAAAAAGCTGGCGATTATATAGATCCTCTTATTCAAAAGATTTCTAAATTCTTTGGAGCTACTAGTCCTCAAGGTTGGGCAAGAAGTTGGATTGAGGGCGGTAAAGGCGTTCGAGGAATGTTGACCAACTTAACTGCAGCAGCCGTAGCTACTTACGGAGCTTTTAAGGTTTTAGGCTTCTTAAAAGGAGCAGCAGCTAAACTTCCGGTAGTAGGCGGTTTATTCGGCGGCGGAAGAGGCCGAGGACCAGCAGGAACATCTAGAGATCCTATATATACCAAATCTACGGATCTTATAGGGCCTACTCAAAAATTTACTATGTTGGAAAAGATTTTCGGCGCTAATTCAAAACTATTTCCAACTTTCACTAAATTTGCTCAAACGTTAAAGGGTGGAGTTACCTCTGCAGTTGCTGGTGGAGGTGGAGGTATAATGAGTCTAGGGTCTAAGATTCTAGTTCCATTAACAGCTCTTTTTACAGCATTAATGAATCCTGTAGCTTTACTTAAGAAAGGTTTAGAAGTAGCAGTAGGTTTTGGAGGCAGGTTCGCTGCTATGTTCTCTACTATGACTACAGGTCTTACGGTTCTAATGGGTAGAATGGGATTAGTAGGTCAAGTAATTCAATTAGCTTTCCTAAATCCTATGGCTACTTTAAGAACTCTATTCTCTGCAGCGCTACCTTATCTTTCAGCTTTCTTTGGACACTTAGCTACAGCAGCAGGAGTAGTCGCTAGATTCTTTGGTATATTCGTAGCTATCATGGGAGCTGTAGGAGCAATCAAAGGTATATTTGACGGATTAGCTGAAACTGGAGAAGGATTCGTAAACTTCTTTAAGAGTATAAGTAATTTAGGTGGAGCATTGGTTAATTTCGTAAGTAACTTTATGAAAACTAACACTGTCATGTTATCCATTTATAACTCTTTAAAAACCACTGCTGACTTATTTTTAGATCTTCCTAAATTGATATTTGAAATGATTGCTGAAGGTTGGAAGAAACTTAGCGGTTGGGCAGGCTTGGCAGCAGACTTTGCAGCTAATAAAGTTAACGAGTTGGCTACTTGGTTTAATCAAAAGACTGGTCAAGATATTGCCAACAAAGCTAAAGAAGAAGGTCAGGCTAAAGCTTTCGGACTTCCTCCTGGAGCTCAAGGATTAACTGGCGAAGCCGCAAACTTAGCTGCAGTAGGTTTAAAGAAAGATGAAACTGGTCGAGCTTCAGTAGCATTCGTTCCTACAATGCCTGATACCGAAGCTAATAAATCTGCGATAGTTCAATCAGCTCTATCTGAATTAGAAGGGCACGAACGTCAAAGAATGCAGTCCGCTTTTGAAATGGCTACTCAAGATGCAGTAATTACTCCCGAAGAATGGCATATCATTTTCAAGGGAGCTATGGACGATAGTAAGATGACTAAGGCTACGGAAGCACAAGCTAAGAAAGGCGAGAAGCCTCAACCTATGAAAACTCAAAGGTGTTAATAAATGTCACGTAGACCGCAAAAAGCTTTAGGAATTGCACAACCAGGCATGGGACCAACGGCTAACACCGCCTTGCTCCGTGCTGCAATTGTGCGTGTTACGCCTGACGGAAAGATTGATGCAGCTTCTAAATCTTTAGGAAAGTTACTACTTAACCCTGAGTCCATTGAAGAATCTAAAGTTACAAACTGGATGGCCAATAATATTCCAGGAGCTAGTGATCCTCTAATTCAATGGACAGGCGGCGGAGCTAGAACTGTAGCATTCGACGCTTTAGTTACTAATGATACTGCAGAATTCTTAAATCCTAAAGAAGATCCTCTAGCTGGTTTAATTGATAATGCTGTTAATGCTGTAGGATCTATTGCTTCTAATTTCTTAGGAGTTAACTTACCTCCTATAGCTGACATCTTTTCTGCTATCAATGGTTCAGGCGGTAGCGCAGGAGAAGAACTTAGTATTGAGAACCAATTAAACTATTACAGAAGTTTACTATACCCTAAATATGCTCAAGGCCGACTAGCTCAAAGTCCTCCCATTTGCGTACTGTATATGGGTAAAGCCTTAGGAAATGCTGAAAATATTCCGTCAGATACAGTTAGCCCTAATCATGATCTTTGGGTTCTAACAGAAATAAGAATTAAGATATCAAAACAATTACCAAACTTAACTCCTATGGAAGCTACTGTAAGTTTTAGATTCATGCAATATACAGTACAACCTTTTGGCTCTGATCATTTCACCGCAGTAGATATTGAAGCTAAAGCTCCTCCTGGTGGATCAATAGGTCAAAAAATATCAGGGAACTTTGGATAATGGCAAACTTTAAACCTCTAAATAGATACACAAATGGAATAGTAACCTTCACTAGAAATAATCAAAAGTTTCTAGTATTGCGTGAACCTTTAGATTTACCTTTAGATAACACTGACGTGCTAGTTACTATTACACAAGATATTGCTAGACGTCCTGATCTAATCTCTTTCAAAGCTTACGGTAATCCAGATTTTTGGTGGGTTATTTACGAGTACAACGGAATTAGAGATCCTGTCTTTGATTTGAAATCTGGACAAATCTTAAGGATACCTACACTAGAAAGAGTCAATTCAGCAATTGCTAAACTAGGTATGGAATAATGGCTTTTGGAGTATTAGATTCACAATATGATAAGTTCCGCACTCCTTACATTAAAATAAGGATCGGAGATGCGAAGGGAGCCAACATGGTTGAGCTTCCTCCTTCTATTTTAGGGCTAGTAGAAAAAGTAGAAGTTACTGAAACTTTTGCTTCTTGTACTATTAGCTCTCAATTTAGTATTGTCTTTAAAGAAGGAGCTAGAGAGCCTTTCAATAAAGGTTTGGAAACTTCTGCAAAATCTTTATACTCTACAGATATAACCAATGCCACCGGCATGTTGACAGATTTACGTTTTGCAGATATTGGAAATGGAACCGTAGGTTTTACTTCCGTTATTCCAGGAGCTGTAGGAGCCGCTAAAAATCTATTAGATACTACGGCCGCATCTGGAGCAGTAGGGCAAGTCACTGCTTTTCTTGGAGGAGGTGATGCTCCTTCTGAGGATAAAAAAGTTGTTGCGGATGATCAAGCTAAACTAAATAACGTTAAGTATGTTTTTCAAGAAAAGAATATTGTAGAAATTAAATGGGGTTATCTCGAAGATTCTCAGAATGAGAGAACTATTAGAGGTAATATCATTTTAGTTCAGTCTGATTTTCCCGAAGCTGGTCATCCTCAAACTATGATCAATTGCGCAGGTCCCGGTTCTTGGTTAGATCAACTAACTCCTTTAAATGCTATGTATTTTAAAACTGATGCTTTAGCTGGTTTAGATCCTTCATCTGGAACTCCTATTTATACTTTCGAAGATATGGACATGAAAAGTACTTTAAAGAAACTATTTCCAGGATTTAAAATTATCGTTAGTGATAATCTTATGGCAGAGAAACTAGACAAATACCATACTAAAGTATTACCTGCAGGCAAAAGTCCGGAACAGTTTCTACGTCAGTTAAAGAGAAACAATAACGCAATGTATATTAGTTATTATTCTCCTAAAGATAATAAACCAGTAATCGCTTACATCAGTAGAAATGATTTCATGAAAAAAGAAATCATACCTAACAGAGCTTTATTAACTTACAAAGCTCCTGGAAGTATTCTTAAAACGGTAAGTGTTAAAGCAGAGTTTAATGGTTTATCTGGTGCTGGAGTTGTTGGTACTGCTTCTGATGGTACGCAAGTAAAAGCTCTCACTAACAATGGTGCAGCAGCTGAAACTTTGTTCGAAGGTAAATCTATCATTGATAATAGTCCTGCTTCAGGCAATCAAATTCCAGAAGCGGTAGGAATGAATGCTGAATTATTCGGCAACGGCAACTTAACTGTTTCTAAGATAGAGTTAAGCCCGGAAGCAGATAATCCAACTTCCATGATCCAATCTTCCCAAGCTCAGGCAGCCTGTCGAGGAAGAACCGTTTATTTAGAATTCACCTCACAAGGATATACCAAACTAACTACAGGCGTAGTTTATTTCGGCGGGATTGGTAATAGGTATTCTGGTCAATATGAAGTTTTAACTGTTACTCACGTTATTGATAGTAATGGTTATAATATTAGAGGCACGGCTCAATCAGCGATGATTGATGGAGCTTCTGGAGTTAAGCCTGCAGCAGCTCAACAAGGAGAAACTCCTCAGGTTTCTGAACAATTGTTTCAATCTGCTTCAGTGTTTCAAACTTTAAATCCTAGTGCTATTGGTTCCAGCTCAGCAGTTTCTCTAGCAGGAACCAGTGCTATGGATGATTACTTAGAGGATGTATTAGCCTAATGTTTGAAGTAAATGGCAAATATGCCGGCCGTTCTAGAGCAGTAGTAATAGATAATAAAGATCCTAACAAGCGTGGGCGAGTTAGGGTCAGGCATCCTATTTTAGGTGATACTGTTTGGATTAACTATTTAAAGAATCCAAGTTTTTTTGATGCTCCTAAAATCGGCGATGTTGTTTATCTAGAAGCTGATTGTGGTTTCGATACTCACCCTGTAGCTTCTGGAAACATAGTTAAAGGTAAAGATGGTGATTTAGATATTCCTGAAGAATTTCAAAGAATAGATCCAACCAATAGAGGTATTTATACTCCTGGTGGACACTTATTAGAATTTGACGATGGTCAAACGGAAGCTAATCTAGGTAAAGGAGTAAGGCTCACTACTTCTGGCGGAATTAAAATCCACGCACTAGAAGGCAACCCAGCAGAATCTAAAGTTCTTATAGAAATGCCTAACGGAATAAAAATAGAAGCAGACGGAATCACAGACAGTATTAAAGCTCAAGTAGCTTTTGGAGATAGTTTAGAATTAAGCGCAGCTGGCGGATTTCAGGTTAATACTCCTGCCGCAGGCGGAACTAGTTTAAGTATGAATGGTGGACAAATATCTATTTCAAATGCTTTAGCTGCTGCAGTGATTGCTTTGAATGGAACTATATCTTTAGGCGGACCTGTAGGAAATGCAGTCATAGCTAATGATGGTAATGTATCAATATCTAGTGGAACTGCTAGTTTAGTTATTACTCCAGCTGGACAAGTAGAATTAAAAGGCGCATCAGACGGATTAGTTGATTTATTAATCCAAGCATTTCAAGCTCTTAGTACTCAAACTGCTCCAGGCTTCGGAGCACCTACTTCTACCGTAGCAGATTTCGCCCAACTACTAGTAAAAGCAACAGCTTTAAAAGCTCCATAAGTTGTCAAGTCGTATACTAATATTAAGGTAGTAAAATGTTAAACATTGACGATTTAGCATCAGAAATAAATAAAGCAATTAATGCTACAGATGCTCAAGGTAATAAGATAGCTGTTACCGAAGAGATGAAGGTTTACGCAAAAGCTATTATTAATACTTTTAAAGCTGCTACGTTTGCTCACACGCTAGTTAATGGCAGTACAGCTCCTGGATCACCTCTATCAGCTGGAACAGCATTAAACGGAACTTTAGTAGGTTTTGCGCCGGCAGTTTGGCAAGGGATTATGAGTTCAGGAATTCCTAGTGCTAATCCTGGAACTCTTTCTGGCGAAGCTAAAAGTTCTACTAGTTATATTTCAGGTGCAGCTAAGATTAATTTTGAACCTGATACGATTACTGGAACTTGCACAAGCTCTCCAACTTCTCCTGGTCCTTTATCTAATGGTGCTGGTGAGGGCGGTAAGATTGCTGCTTTAGTTGGTGCTCAATGGGCTGCAGCTTCCATGCCACCAACCGGTGATCCTGGTTTATCCGCTAAAATATACAACACTATTATAAATTACTTAATTAAAAATGCTGATTGTGAATATCCTTCTGGATCAGTAACTGGAGTTTGTCCAGCTGGTGGAGGACCTTTAGCAGGAGGCATTGGTGCAGGAGGGATGGTTAAATAATGCAAAAGCTAACTTCTGCTAAACAGAGTTTAGATCAAAGATTAGGTTCAGATTTAAAATTTCCAATCAATACAAATTTTGAACCTGTTTCTGGATTAGATCTATTATTACAAGATATTCAATTATTACTTTTAACTGTGCCTGGTGAAAGAGTAAACAATCCTACTTTTGGTTGTAATTTAAGAAATCAAATTTGGGAAAATATCGACGATGCTTTTAAGACTGGAGCTTCTGAGATTAGAGCAGCTTTAGGTAAGTATGAGCCTAGAGTTACTTGCACAGGAGTCACAGGAACAATGAATAGAAATACAGGTCTTATTATTTATAAGATTAGTTTCATTGTTAACGCTACGAATACTCCTGTTAATTTAGTATTCCCGTATCGAGTAGGCACTCAACTAAGCTTTGCGTAAGGTGTATAAATGGCAAATGGAATTACAACTCTAACTTCTAATACTGAAGTAGATTATATTGTAAAGGATTTCAATAGCGCTACTGACGCTATGATTTCTTTTGCAACCGTTAATTTTGGGCCAGGAACGGACGCAAACCGTCTTTGGACAAATTTTAACAAATCTTCATTTTCTCGTAACTGGCTAGAAATTGTAGCCTACGTTGCGGATATTTTCTTTTTCTATTTCGACCAACAAGCTACTCAAAGCTATCTCCAAACTGCCACTGTAAGAAGTGCGGTTAGAGATATTGCTGCTCAATTCGGATTTACTCCTGCTACGGCAGCTAGTTCATCTGGTAACGTACAATTTACCTTGAGTGCTTCTGGAACTATTAACAGAGGCTTTAAGTTACAATCTACGTCAGGCGTTCCTTTCTTCTTAACGAATCCTATTGTCGCAGGTGCGGCTGGAGTATATACAGGAACAGCTCTACAAGGCGAAATTAAAACTCAAACCTTCGTAGCTAGAGGTGTTCAAAACGAAGAGTTTGATTTAATCGGCCCTAACGTAATCGTAGACGCAAACAATATCAACCCTGCTGACGTTAGTCCTTTAATGCAAGTAAGTGGAAACTCTTACGCATTAGTTAACTCTTTTCTTCGCTTCAACGGCAATGATTCTCCAGTAGTCACCGACTCTCTTGGGGAAATTATTGGTGGTGGAGGTCGTTGTTTCATTTTAGGAGAACGTCCTAATGGTAATCCTTACGTTCGCTTTGGTGATGGTATCTTTGGTCGTAAGCTTCTTCCTGGCGAAATTGTTTCAGTAACTTATAGAACAGGAGGCGGAACTCAAGGTAATATTGAACCTAATTCAATCATTGCTTTAGATTCTCTACCTTTTGTTTCTAATGTTACAAATTCTGGTAGATTTTCTGGCGGCGCAGACGAACAATCAATTGAACAATTACGTCAATTAATTCCTGCTAGCTTAAGAATTTTAGAAAGAGCTGTTTCAGAAACTGATTATTCTGATTTAATTGTAACTAACTTTAGCGAAGTTTTTGCTGCATCTACTGAAGTTAATACGACTGACCCTGGTATTGATCTTAATATCTACGTAGTTCCACAAGGAAATGGAATTGCAAAGATTACCGATAACGCTTTACTTTTAACTAACATTAGTAATTTCGTTGATCGTCGAAAGATGGTAACTATTCAGTTCCAAATCTTAGACGCTTTCGGCGTAGATACTCTTATTACTTTAGAAATCTTTATTGGAGATACGGTATCTAAAAATACTATCAGAGAAGCAATTCAAGAAGCTCTTAGCGGGTTCTTCAGTTTAAATACTGGAGCTCCTGATGGAGCCGGTATTGGTTTCGCTGAGCAAATTCTTCTTAAAGATATTTACGAACTAGTTGCAAATATTGATGGAATTGATCGTGTAGAAGTTAAGCGTCTAACCTACAGACCTCGAATTGATTATCGAGTTCAAGGTTTAGTCACTACTTATAATTCTACGGAAGTTTCAGTATTTCCTAATGTTTCTGAATCTGAATGGATGTTGGCAGCAGCTGGACCTGTTCAAGAACCAGAAGGAACTGTTCTTTTTTCAAATCCAAATCCTACAAACTTTACTTACAATTCTCAAACTGGTGAGATTGTATATCAGTTTCCTGTGTCTCTAGACGGCGTTAGTCCTGGAGATTTATTCCGTAACGGTCCTGGATTACAAGAACAAGTAGCAATTCAAACTGTCGGCGATGGAACTGGTGCTTCAGAAGTAACTAAGATTGCTACTAGAGCCGACGAACAAGGTGTTCAACAAGTTACTTTAGTAGAAACTAGAGCAGATGCTTTCGGGAATCTAGGAGGACGTTATTTCCTTCTATATGATTCTGGAGGTTCTGTTGCTGTATGGTTTAACGTTTCTCTAGCAAATACTCAACCTTCAACTGGCGCTAATCGTCACATTGAAGTTAATATTGCTACTAATGATAACGCTAATACAGTTGCCACTGCAGTAGCTACGGCTGTAGCTGCTGATGGTCAATTCTTAGCTAGCGAAGTTGGCGCAATTGTAACTATCACTAATCAAGAGAAATTAACCGTCTTCGACGCAGTAGACGGAGCAATACCAACAGCTTTCACTATCACTGTCGATGTTACTGGTTCTACTCCTAGACCTTTAAATGGAACATTCTTTGACATTTACGACTCAGCCGGTCCTGTAAGAGTCTGGTTTGATGTAGATGGAACTTCAACTCCTCCTCCAGCTCCTATTAGTGGAAGATTATTAGAAGTAAATATTGTAGCTAATGATCCAGCTGTTGATGTAGCTATTGCAATGCATTCTGTTATTAACGCTGATTCAGAATTTACTGCTACTATATTTAATAACGAAGTTACAGTTACTTGTGATGCAGTAGGCATAAGACCTGATACTGCTGATGGAACTATTCCAACTCAATTTACTTTTACTACAATTACTCATGGTGCCGATGCTGTAACTATTGATGGTACTTATTTCTATCTATATGATGTAAATGGTCCTATAGCTTATTGGTATGATGTTGATAACGCTGGAACTCCTGAACCTGCTCACGGAGCTCCTAGATCTGTAGAAATTTCAACTGTTACTTCCGGTATGACTGCGGCTCAGGTTGCAGACGTAACAGCTACTGCTATATCTGCAGGAATTGCAGAACGTAGCAACGTTGTTTGTTTTGCTGATGTTTCAGGAAACTTAAACAATAAATATTTCTACTTATATTCTGCTAATAACGCTACTGAATATTATGTCTGGTATAACGTTGCATCTGGCGGAACTGATCCTGCCGTCCCTGGCAAGACTGGTATTGAAGTCGCTATTTCAACTAACGATAACGCCAACACTATTGGCGCAGCTACTAGAGCAGCCATTAATTCTGTTGCAGGAACTGATTTCACTGCTACAGATTTAACTGGAACTGTCACAATTACTAATGATTTAGGCGGAGCTTGTACTGATTTAGCTGATGCAATTTCCCCTAACGGAACTGGTTTTGCTTTTAGTGTAACTCGTCAAGGAGCTACCTTTGCAGCTTCAGACGCAGCTAACGTTATTACTGTTATCGGTAATGATAAAGCTGTAGTAGAGAACGCTTCAGCAGGAACTACCGGTTTCACCGTAAACGTAATTGTTCAAGGTGTTGGAGATAATACCGACTTTATTATCTTCTCTGTAAATATTGCTAACTCTAGCTTATTTATTCTTCCAGGCCAACCAGTTAATCCAATAGCTGGAATCGGAGCTGGAGGTTCTATAAGAAACGGAGACACAGCATACCAATCTTTCAAATGTTTCAAAAAATTAAATGCTTCAGCCACCAACTTATCTATAGATACTATTACTGACAGCGATATAGATCTATCAGTTAAGACTGGTACTGCAGCTTTACTTAGCGCAAGAATTCTAATTGATAACTCTCAAGTATTCGTTCCTGGTGAATGGGCTACTGGAGCTTATTACTTAGTTGATGGTGCAGGAAACATCTGGGAGATCCTAGACAACGAAAGTAATACTTTAATGACATCTATTACTGCCGTTAATGATGCTGCAGTAACTGCGGTCAGTCCTGGTAACTACAGAATCGTAACTAAATTAATAGGCAGCCAGATCGTATTCAATGGAAGTGTGTTTAACGTACAATACAATAGCCATAACACTTTCGTTTCAATCGGTGCTCAGTTTACTCAGATCGGAACTATTGGAGATGCTTTCCAAATTAGTCAACTTCAATCTAAGATTGGAAATATTGGAGTTGCTGTAGATTTAATTTCTTATAATGCTCCAACTGGTCAAATTAGATTAAACGGTTCTCCAGACTTAGGTGGTATCAGTTCTGGTAACTTGTTAATCGATTCTTCAGGACAGACTTTTAGCGTAATTGCTGTAGATAACAGACCTCTTCCTCAATTATTCTACTCAGATTCAAATATGACTGATCAATTAGTTCTTTCTGGTTCTGGAGTAGGTAATCAATACGCTCAAGGATTTAAAGTTGATATTACAGATACTTATTCTATCGTAAGTTTCTTCCTTAAGAGAGAAGGTAATATTGTAGGAGAGTTAACGGCTCGAATCGTTCTTGACGACGGTAGTGGACTACCAGATGTAACTCAAGCAGTAGCAGTTTCAAGAACCGTTAACGTAACTGGACTATCAGATACCAACTTCCAAAAAGCAGTGTTTACTTTCGCAGCACCTCCTACGTTAACTGCTGGAGTTCAATATCACTTAGTATTATCTTCTGATATTTCTTATCAATTAGCTCAAAGAGACGGCGTTGTAGTTTTCGCTAATTCAGGACCTGTAGCTTGGACTTACAATACCTTATCAGGATTGATTCAATATGCTTCAGCTGTTGATCTTTCTCAAGTAGCTCCTGGTAATTTCTTTGAAGATAATGATGGAACCTTATTTAAAGTTCTAGCTGTAGATGATGCCAATAATAGATTAACTCTAGATTCTGGTTTACCTGTAATTGAAGGTTCTAATGGTAATGTTGTTGCAAAAGATAACGTTTATTTAGGTGTTGACGATACAGTTCCTACTTATCCTAACGGAGAGTTAGCTAGGTTTGATGGAGCAGTTTGGTCTAATTCTACACTTGGTCCTAGTCCTTTCCCAGGTCCTATTGATGCTCCATTCTCTGTAGAAGGTCCTAAATCTGTTAGAGTTGAAAGTAACTTGACGCCTGTTCTTGGACCGGGAGCAACTATTAGCCGTAGATACTATGATGATAATAATGAGATATCTTTTGCTCTAGGTGTTTCTAACGGTTTAATTACTTCAGCGGTAGACGTTAATGCAGTAGGTCGAGGAACTGTTTCCGGTGTTCCTAATACTCCAGTAGACACTTTCGTATTTAGAACTTCTAGATTTGCTGATGATATCATTAACTTGAGAAAGAATGAAATTCCTCAAATAAATCTACAAGACTTAATAATTAATATCTATGGTGGGATTGACTAATGGGATTAGCAAGAAATTTTAAGGCAGCGACTGATAAGCCTAATCAGATTGCCCTTACGTGGGACATGCCTCTAAATTTTAATTTGAGTGGGGGTGACGAGTTAATCGTCACTAAGACCTCCACTCATTTCCCTATGGAATTATTTAATGCTGTATTTCCCACAAAGGCTACGGATTCTCGCCCAATTGAGATTTTCCGAGGAATGACCATTGTGGGAATAAATACTGCCACTATCTCTGTTAATGGAAATATTTTAACAGATTCAGCGGCTAATTTCCCTACAGCACCTAAATTAATTGGAAGATTAATTAGGGATTCAAATAGTAAAATCCATAGAATATTAAATAATACTCAAACTACTGTAACTGTTGACTCAGACGATACTATAGCTAATGGTAAGTATATTATCCTACCTGATTTTCCTAGTACTTTAAGATCTAGAGAAACCTATGAAGTTGATGCTAGAACTGAAGTAGGTTTAGGATTTATTAGAAACTTAGTTGTTAGTCAAAACGGTCAGTTACTTCTCAAGAATTATATTCCTGGTGAATTAGCTAACTTATTCTTTTTAGATGGAAATGGAACTAAACATCCAATTAAAGATAATACTGAGACTACTATAATTTTATGGGAACCTACAGTTCCAGTTGTAGGTCTTGGTATGTCTGTTCTTGATCCTTTTTTCGAAGGTGCTCCTTTACCTTATATTGATACTTACTTAACTGATAACGAAGCTGCTAATCGTGTAGGCACTGGTCTTTTAGATGATCAATGGTATTACTACACCTGTTTCACAAAGCAACAAGGCGTTAACGTAGCACAAGCTGAGTTTTCTGTAATCGGTTCCGGTGCTCCAACCCAAGCTTATGCTATCAGTACTAAGGATGGAATGTTTGGAGAATATTTATATAGTCTTTGGCCAGAGATTCATAGAAGCATGGATACAACTGAAGATCTAGAAGATGCAATGGATATCTTCGGGTTTCAGTTTAATGAGCTTCATTCTTTGATTAATACGTATAGATTACAAGATTCAGATAACTTAGTAGTTACCGCTCTCCTTCCCCTTTCTGAACAGTCGGGCTTGCCGTCAGTAGGTTTTTCAATTGGAGCTGATACTCTCCGACGTATCGCTAGGGACATGATCCCTAACTGGAAGTTAAAGGGCAGTAAAGAAGGTATCGCCCTCTTCATTCGAGAGATAACTACTTGGGATATTACTGAAGGTACTGGAGATTTCGCAGGATCTATTCAAGACACTTTACCTAACGTTTCAGCTCTAAGATTTTTTGACGCTAACTTAGGAAGTGCCAACACAAGATTAACCCAAACAGAACCTGAATTTATTCCTGGAGGCCGCTTCGCTAGAGGGCTACCCGGGATTATTATTCCAGGATTCTTTACGTTTAGAGAGTTCGTAATTACTATTCCTAGCGTAGCTTTATATGTAGGTTATACGCAAGTGTTCTCAGTTTCAGCAGATTCTACCACTATGGGAGATCCTACTGCTAACTTCGGAGCCACTAACGGACTAGTAGGAAATTACTTACTAGCTAACCAAGAGGAAGTAAACGACATATACCAAATTATTGGGAACACGGCTACTACCATCACTGTTAGAGGAATTATTACTAACAGATCTGCAGGCGGTAAGTACGCAATCTTAAGCCCTTTAAATACAAATAGATTTCTAATCTTAAACAAGTTGATGCCTTTTTTTATTCCTTTCGGCACAAAACAAGCTTATGATTTTACCTAAAAAACCTAAAAATTTTATAATTTATAGAGCTAGCTTTCCGAATGGGAAATGTTATATAGGAATCACTACCCAAAATTTTGATATTAGAGTTAAAGAACATTTAAGTAGATCCAAAAAACCTACATATAAATTTCACAAAGCTTTAAATAAAGCTAAAATTGTTTGTTGGGAAATTCTAGAAGAAACTAATTCAATAGAAAATCTTCTAAAATTAGAATCTTTTTATATTGAGAAATTCAATTCTTATAAAAAAGGTTATAACTCTACTTTAGGAGGAGAGTTAGGGTTAGGTAGAAAAGTCTCAAACAAAACAAAATATTTATTGAGCGTTTTGAATAAAGGTTCTAATAATCCTAATTTCGGAAAAACTAAAAGTTTAGAATCTCGAATAAAATGTGCAAAATCTAACGGATCAAAACCTTTTAACGTCTATGAAAAAGACAGTTTAAAATTTGTAGGTACTTGGAACATTAATAAACAATGCGCCAGGGATTTAGGTTTGAACTATAAAACAGTAGGACATTGCTTAAATGGTCGCTATGGATACAAATCCCACAAAGGCTACATTTTTAAATTTTGTGAAGGAGACGTGTCATTTTAAAATTTAATAGCTTTAGGGCACAACGTTATTTACGTTCACGCTTCATAGAAGGGAAATACCTTCTTGCAAGTGAAGCTTCTGATATTGAATTAGAAACTATTGAATTCTCACGTAACTTAATCCAAGCTACTCTCGGTAATATTGCTGTAGACAATGCTTGGAAATGTAGTCTTTATCGAGTCCAAGGAGCAGTAACTAGCAAAGTTGGTAATATCTTAGGAGTTAGTACTTCTCTTTTAGATATTGTTAATATTGGCGATAAAGTTTTCAAAAACGGAGAGTTCGTAACTGAGATCACTAACGTAAACGTTGGAGGCGGTACTATTACCGTTACTTCAGCAGCGGCAATTAACATTAGTGATAACATTGAAATTTTAACCACTACTAGCTTACTTTTAATGCCAGGCGAAGCTTGGTTTGAAGGTTTGCCTTTCTCTATGCGTGGCGGTCAGGATCAGTTAGTTTCTGGTTCTACTCTAGCCGCCGGTATTTTAGCAGTTCCTGGTGGCGGACCTTCTAGCATCACTATGCAAGATGATCCGAACGGCCGAGGAAAGGTTGTCACTTTTTCTGACGGCGGAGTAACTCCTACTAGTAACTATCAAGTAGTTATTTCAGCTCGTGAACAAGTAATTACTAACGTTGAAGACCCTTTCATCAAGAACGTAAACATTCCAGAGTCAACGGCTCAGAAATTACGCCTAACCTACCGTATTAACGTAGTCCCTGTTGCAACTCAAACTAATAAGCCTATTCCTTATACTGACTCTACGATTGATGGTAATTTAACTAATTATATTGAAGTTATTCCTCAAACTAGCGGTAACGGATCAGAAGTAAGCCGTACTGTAGTTTCAGGTTCAGAAGCTATTGATGGCCGTAACTTAGAGATTACAGTTAGAAATAATCCTGCTGCTTCTAACCCTTTGTATCCAGGATCACCAATCGGTAATCCTATTCCTGCAGGTTCTAGTCAACAACAAGAATATTCAAACGGCAGATTCATTGACTCCTTGGGTCAAGAATACTGGCTTAATGCTATATTTAATGATGTAGTTTCTAATCAAGTTATTCTACGTTTAGATAAAGAAGTTAATCAAACTGATCCAGTAATTATCATTGGAAAACCTTACAAGCTAATTAAACGTGATGTTTATGTCACGGATGACTCAGCTGGTTCTCCTCTTGGTCAATTATTCTGGCCAGTTGCAAACGTAGAATGGAACTCAACTGACGGTTTCGTTCACGATTCTAAAGTAGACGATCTTAGAAATGAGATTGAAGATTTATCTACTCACGAAGAAAAGACCACAGTTAAGTTTAATATTCGCTTGCTCGGCGGTGGAACTGTTACGGCAGAACCTACCATCAAAGCGTCAGCTCAAGTTCAAATTGTTAATAACACTTTTGCTCCTGGTGATGCTCTAGTAATTCGTGGAGTATCTTTTGTTTATAACGTTGATTGGGTTGCTGGAGTAGACGAAGCAGCAACTGCCGCAAATATTATCAACGCTATTAAGGCTAGCTCTAATCCCCTAATCGCTAACCAAGTATTAGCTGAAGACGGCGGACCAGGAACTATCGACCTTGAAGCTGCTATTGGCGGAACTGCTGGTAACGCCTTTACCTTGGCTGCAATTGACGGCGGAACCGTCAATTTCTCACTATCCGGTCCTACTTTCACTGGCGGATTAAATGCTACTCCAGGATTGTTAGAGTGGACGGACGACTTTAAGATTGTCAATCCTAACGGAGTTACTCAATTAATTCTAGCTGGTAGAGCTGTACTACGTGAAGGCGGAGCAGCTGCTTTCATGATGGATCTAGAGAACGGCGGAGTAATATCAAAAGGGGATGTATCAGTAACTACTACCTCTAACGGCAGTACTATCTCTCTTTCTGGTTCTCCTAACCTAGCTAAAGTAAAACCTGGCAATACTCTAGTTGTTGGTCAGGAAGTAACTTCTATTACTGAAATTGATGATGTAAATAAAGTAGTTCAAGTATCTCCAGCTCTAGTAAACACTGGAGCAGGTTTTATTCAACAAGATTCATATGCTGCAGGAACTGTTCCTCTAGATTCTAACATTTACGTACTAGCTGTTAAAACTGGAAATATTATCCAAGTAACTGGTAGAGGTGAATTAGAACCTGGAGAATCAACTACTTCAGGCGTACCTATTCAGTTAATTAAATATATTGGAGCTACTAGCGAGACTGATGAATTCCCTGACTACTCTTCAAATAACTATATTTCTGATGGTGATAGTTTAACCTCAGCAATTGGTTCTTTGGATAATCGTTTAGGAATTACTGATCTAATCTCCAAACAAGATCGTAGTGCTAAATTAATCAAAGGTGGAATCTGGAACTGGAACCAAGGAACTGGAGCGTTATCTTGGACTGACGTTGCTTATGTACAACTTCCTGGTCTAGCTGATTCCGTTAATACGATTAATATTGATTCTGTTACTCTACCTAGCGATGGTTACGTAGCTTATGTTGAATTGAATCGTGCAGCACCTGGAGGTTCTTTAACGGTTCAAACAGATCTAGTTTCAGATATCGTTCCTACGGATAATACTTTCATCATTGCTCGCCGAGTTAATAATGACATTATCGTCGGTACTGGAAGCGGTGGTGGATCTGGAGCTGGTTTAGTATTTGCTACTTCTTACGACCCTGTTTCAACTTCTCTTCCCAATACTGCAGTAGTTGTTATTGACGGTAAGACTTTAGTTAACGGTGACACAGTACTATTCGTAAACTTAAGTGTTGATAATAACAGGATTTATGAAGTTGCTGGAATTGGAACTGCTGCAACTTGGACTCCTTTAACCTCTTTCAAAGATAACTCTCAAACTCCTTCTGCTGGCGAATCTGTAGTAATTCTAGATGGTAACTTCTACGCAGGTCAAAAACCTCAATACACCAAAGACGGTGAATGGTTAATTAACGACACTGTTAGATTCTTTGATGGAGATAAAGGTACCGACTTCTGGGAAATCTCATCAATTAAGACTTTCGTCTTACCTGATAACGATACTGGAGAAATCTTCAGAGTAACGGCGGCGGGAAGTGAAAACATAATCGTAAACTACTCTCTAAGTAGAAGTGGCGAAAAGCAATTAGGTCAATTGTTAATTACTTCTGACGGCACCGATGCTCATATAACCAATACCAACGTTTACTCTGGTGATCTAGGTATTACGTTTACAGCTCTTCTTGATGGTACTGATTTAGTTCTAGAATTTGAAACTTCTGCTACTGGTGATTCAGCTGTAATTAAATACTATGTTCAAAGATGGTCAGATAGTCCTGGTGGACCAGCAGGTATTCCTTCTTATTCCTCAGGAGGTGGCGGAGATACTCCAGCCGCAGGTAATATTGGAGATGTTCAATATAAAGGTAATGATAGTAACTTAGCCGGTGATTCAAGATTTGCTTGGAATGCTACAGAAGCTGCTGTTGATTTAAATGGTCTATTTGTTGGAGCTAAAGCTACTCCTATTATTCTTGCAGACAATAATCCTGTAACTCCTCAAGTAGCTTTTACTTATTCAGCAACTAGGAGATACACAATTATTGAATATAGTGTTGAACGAGACGGTCAATGTCAATTAGGGAGGTTATTAGTCGTAACTAACGGAACTACTGTAAGTATTACTGATGATATGATAGCAACTGCTCTAGTAGGTATTCAATTCTCTGCAGACATATCAGCTGGATTAGTTAGACTTCTATACACTTCAACGACAACAGGTTTTAACGCAACGTTTACTTATTCAATCAGACGTTGGAACTAATTAAGGAGCTTTGTTAATGGCTAATAACGTTTATAAAATTAATGGTAGTGGTATCCGCATCCCTATGGTTTCTGCTGATCCTGCATCTCCAGAAAACGGTATGCTTTGGTATAACACTACGGATAACCTTTTCAAGAAATATGAAAATGGTGTAATTTCTTCACTAGGTTCTGACGATACCGCCGCTGCAGATGTTTCTTATGATAACTCTACTTCAGGTTTAACTGCTACGGATCTTCAAGATGCAGTCGATGAACTAGCTGCTGCTGACGAAGCTATTGTTGAAGATGTTGATGATTTAGCTACCTTAACTGGCGTACCTCTTAACTCAACCAGTTTAGGTACGTTTACTGGTACGACTATTTCAGATAACGTCGCAATTAAAAATGCCCTACAAGAACTTGAAACTGCTGTAGAAACTAAAGCTACTCAAAATGATGTTCTTCTTAAAGATGGTTCAGTAGCTCTTGAAGATGATTTAAATCTAGGTGGAAATAAATTAGTTAGTGTTGCAGCTCCTACGGATGCCACCGACGGCGCAACTAAGGATTATGTTGATACTTATGCTGTTCCTTTAACGCAAAAGGGAGCTAACAACGGCGTAGCTACTCTTGATGCAGGCGGCAAGATTCCAGCCAGCCAATTACCCAGTTCTGTTATGGAATTTAAAGGTGCTTGGGATGCGTCCACGAATACGCCAGAGCTAGAAGACGGCGTAGGCGATGCTGGTGACGTTTATCGTGTCAGTGTTGCAGGTACTGTAGATTTTGGTTCAGGTGACATTACTTTTAATGTCGGTGACTGGGTTATGTACAACGGTACGGTCTGGCAATGGTCCGGCTCAACCGATGCCGTAACTTCTGTTAACGGTTTAACTGGAGCTGTAGTTTTAGATACTGACGACGTTGACGAAGGCAGTACTAACTTATACTTTGAGGCAGGTAGAGCACAAACTGCTGCCGTTGTCAATAGTCTAGCTGGAACTGAAACTGTTCAAGCTCCTTCTGTCGCTGCCGTTAATACTGCTTTAGACACCAAACTAAGTGAAGTTGTTGAAGATACTACTCCTAGCCTAGGCGGTAACTTAGACGTCGGTGATAACGTATTAATGCACGGTAGCAACGGTCTACGTGTAGGTTCTTCTGGTAGCGCTTTCTACGAAACTCAATATATTGAAAGTATTACCTTAAACGCTTCAGCAACTAACACGGTATTGACTGCTTTATCTTTAACTATCGCTAATCATGAAGCAGCTATTATCGAGTACAAAATTAAAGAAGCCACCACTAATCGAGTTCGTACTGGCACTCTTCATATTTCTACCAACAGTACGGATACTTCAATTGTTGATACCTTTACGGAAACTGGTGACGTCGGCGTAGTTTGGAACCTCAATATTTCTGCTGGGGTTTGCCAAGTTAGATATACTACGACAGCTAACAACAAGACTATGCACGCCATAACCAAACGTATTAAAGCTTAATTAATTCCTGCTTGGGGATAGTGAACCATGGCAAATAATTTTTTTCGAGTAGAAAAAGGTTTAAATTTCAAAGGTCAGTCAACCGTTCCTAGTAATCCTGGGGACGGTGACGTCTACTTTGACACAACTCTTTCCGCTTTAAGACTATACAAGAATGGAGCTTGGTCTGACGTAGGATCAGGCTCCGGTTCTGGAACTGTTAAAGCAACTCTCTATGATCCTGTATCTACTAGTCTTCCTACTGGAGCTAATCCTATTTTGGACGGCCAAGCAGTAGCAGACGGAGACCAAGTATTTTTTACAAACCTAGCTTCAGATAATACAAGAATATACCAAGCTTCTAACGTAGCAACTTCAGTAGTTTGGACAGCAATTATAGCTTTCAATGGAAGTTATACTCCTGTTGCTGGAGATTTAGTCTATGTTATTAAAGGTGATCTATTCTCAAACCAGATAGTTTATTGTACTGAATCTGGTGAATTTTTAATCAATGATACTGTTAGATTATTTAATGGTGATAAAGGAACTGATTTCGTTGAGATTGGTTCTATTAAGAATTTAGATATTGCTGACGGCTCTAGCGGCAGCGTATTTACTGTCGATCCAGCCGGAAGCGAAAACTGGATTATTTCTTTCTCTATAGTTAGAGGAGCTAAAAAAGCTCTAGGTCATATTTATTTAACTACTGTTGATGGAACTGATATTGCAGTTTCTACAACTGGTTCAGATTTAAACGATGTTGGTATTTCCTTCTCTGGAAGTTTTGACGGTAGTGATATTAGTCTAGATTTTGATTCAGAAGCTGGTGACGGAGATGCAGTTTTAAAATACTGGACGTCACGTTGGTCTGATCAACCTGGAGGTCCTTCAGGAGTTCCTTCTTATTCTAGCGTAGCAGCTACTTTAAACGTTCCTGGACTACCTCCTGTAGGTTCTATCATTGCTTACAATCCTGGTTATTATGTTAACGGTTCAAACGGTACTTTTACTTTAGTTGGACCAGGAGCTAATAACGTAGCAGGAGTTAACGCTTTCTTACCTGAGCAATGGAGAGTTGCATCTGGCGCTGCTTACAATGATGCAGCAAGTCCTATCTGGAATGCGGCTGGTAGATTCTTACCTAACATGACCGACTCTAGATTTTTAATGGGTAGCACTGCAGCAGGCACGCCAGGCGGTAACAATAGTGCAGCTCACACTCACTCAGTTACTTCTAACGTAGCAGTAGCTAACCACACAATTACACAACCTACTTTTACTGTTAACGCTCACAATCACAATATCGCCCACGCCCACCAGATTTTATATAATAATGGTGGTACGATGTACACTCAAACTTCTTTAAATGCTGCATCTACTACTTGGACAACTGGCGGAACTTTAAGTTTTAACTTTGCAAACGGTTTGTCTACAGGCGGCAGTAGTGGTATTGGAGTTACTTATCCTAACTTCAACACTGCAACTTATTATACCGGCGGCGCTTTAGCAGCTCCTTCTGGAACCGGTGCTTCTGCTTTATCTGGTCCAGCTTCTTCAAGCGCTACTACCAGAAGTCAAGATGTTGCCTTATCTGCTCATGCGGTAACTAACAATGCCGTAACTTCCAGCGCAGCTTCTGCCACCGAAAACAGGCCTTTATACTTGAGTACATTCTATATTGTGAGGGTTAAGTAATGACTTATACAGTAAAATATAAAACTGCAAAACAAATGTTCTGGAAAAAAATTAAAAAAGTTAAAGGAGACGGTTTAGTAGAAACAGGAACGCATAGATTCTTTATTACGGAGAACGAAAGTCGAGTAGAAATACCAATGCAAGATATGTTGTTCCAATTCTCTAACGAAAGATTCTTGTTAATCAAACAGAACATGGAAAAAGAATCAGGTCAAACTATTAACTTACATAAATAAGGTAATAAATAAATGGCAAAGAATTTTCTTAAAGTAGCGTCAGGCGTAAATTTTAGAGGCCAAGGAACACCTCCTTCTGATCCTCAAAACGGCGACGTCTATTACGATACTGGCGCAAGTACCTTTAGATTCTATAAAAATGGTGCTTGGACTAACCTAGGCGAAGAAACTGCTACAGCTGACACAAATTACATTAAAAATCCTTCAGCTCAAACCAACACTAATATTTGGGTTTCTGCAGGTTTAATGTTTTTGTCTAGGGATACTTCTACCAGCTTACCTAGATTCAATTCTCAAGGTACTGGTTTTGCTGCAGAAGGATCAGGAGATCCTAATGACTATGCTAGGTATCGTTTCACGTTAGATGGTACAGATTTAAATAAAAAACTTAAAGTTGCTTTGGCTGCGAATGCTTCTGGTAATGATACTTGGAGTATTCAAGTTTGGAAGAATAGTGCTTCCAATTATGCTGGAAGTTATACTAGGTTACCGTTATCTACGGACGTTTCTGGAGAAAGTTTCTTAATAGACGGTAATCAAACTTTCGAAGCTTCTTTTGATACTGACTCAACTCCTTATTTAGAATTAAGGGTTAAGGCTATTGCTCCACTTTGGCCTATATTCTTCTCTAACGTATTTGTAGGCCCTGGTGATGTTGTTCCTGGAACTGGAGCAGGTCCTTGGAGAACTTTCACTCCAGTAGTGACCGATCAGCAGCAGGTTCTATCTGGTTTCTCAAACTTAGCCGGTATTTATCGTGAGAACGGTGAAGACATTGATGTTATTATGACTGCTACTAAATCTGGAGCTCCCGCCGGCGGAGCTACAGGTAATTTAAACTTCGCTTTACCTTCTGGATATACTTTCGCTAATAGCTTAATTCCAGCAGCAGGAAATATTAACCAGAGTTTAGGTTTCGCTAACGTATTTTCAGCAGCTGGATCAGCTCAATATCAAGCAGCTTTAGCAATACGTAGAAACCCAAGTTATGCTAATATCGTTTGCGTACAAAAACCTGCAAGCAATGTTGTATACATCGGTACAGAGATGGCATCAAACTCTATATGGACTCTTAATTTCTCTGCTCCAGTTAATGAATTATTAGGTCGTAATTCTTTCTTAGGTAATAACGACGTAGAGTACGCTTTTAACTCAAGTGGAATTACTGCTGCAGGAGCTAGTGATACTACTGCTTTTGCTTATGGCCCTCAAGGTGCGGCGATTGGTTCAATTAATAGTACTACCACTGGCACTACTAGTTCTACTAATTTTAGAGTACAGTTTAAAACTCCTATTTTAGCTACTGATTCTATAGTATTAGAATTAAATTCAGGCGGAGATGTTTGGCAAGAAGCTTCTTTCTTATTCTCTCCTATGAGACAGAATAATGCTTTATACGGCGTGTACGTAAGTTATGTTAATGCTACTTCAGTTCAAGTAGTTTTCGGCAACGGCGGATGCACAACTTCCGGACCTACTTACGCCGCCACAGGATTAGCTTGGAGCACCTTCAGTACTTATCGTTGGAGAGTTAAAAAGATTTCTGGCGGTCAAGCTGTAGGATTTAGCCAAGCTACTACTACTCAAGCAGGTTTAATAAGCACTCAAAACCAAAGCTTAGCAGGAGTTAAAACTTTTACAGAAGGGATTAAATTATTAGATCAGCCTCAATCAATAGTATTAGATAAATACTATGAAGCTAATACAGTAATTAAATTTTACGCTTCTGGAGCTTCTGGTAACGTTTCTGCAGATGTTAATATTCGAGTAATTAGAATTGGTTCAATTGTAACTGTGAACATACCAGCATTTTCAGTCACTATGCCAGCAACTCCTGCAGTATCTAATTTACAAACACAAAATCCTCCAATACCATCTTGGGCTCGTCCGACAACAGATCTTCAAGTGGCGTCTGGCTGGGCAATGAGCGGCGGCGGAAACTCCGCACTGCTTACTCGTTGGAACGTAGCAACGAGTGGAAATTTGGTTATGCATATGCAAAATGCTTCAAATTTCACAGCAAGCCAAGCTGCCGGTCTTCAAACGGCAGTTAGCTTTAGTTATGTACTTCCTACCGGATAAACAATAAAAGATGCTTACTAAATTTGAATTGTATATCAAAGAGTTGAATAAAGTAGCAGACAATAATGGTTTTGTTTATACGGAGGAATGCGACAGTCTATTATTTTCTGCTTTAATAGGTTGTGTGCCTGGAGTTGAGGTAGACGTAGGCGCTGCTATGGATTCCAAGGGTCAATGGTTTAGAAGACCTATTAATGGATATCCTGAATGTCTCTCTTGTGGAGGGTCTAAGTCTACTATCTCCAGAGATATGTTTATAGGTCTTGCTTGGTATGCTTATGTAAATAATAGGCTTGATATATCCGAGCGAGTTATAGGATATGCTCTGGCTCATATTTTAATTATGGGTCAGGGTTCCCTTTCTCGAACGTTTATGACCCCGGGTTTATTAAGTACTTTTGCTTGGATCAGCTATAGGCTAGGAGGTCCTTCCAGACCTTGGCTTAGAATAATACCTCAATTTGAAGGTAAAATGGTAACTGGCTACCAGGCTCACTTAAGCGTACTTCACATATTATTAAGAAATAGACTTATTGGAAAAGATAAGTATAAGGATTTATTAGAGTTTCATGCTAATAGAAATCCTGAAAACGCCTTATTTCAATATGCTGCTGGAAGAGTTGATATAGCATATACTATACTAAATAATGAAACTTATTTCCCATCAAATCGCCTACCTAGCTCAAAAGACCGAAAAGCCGCATGGCTTTGGGAGAGAGACTTTGGCAAAGATTATCAATCTTCAGACAAAGATAAAACATTATCTGGAGGTGATTATTTATTTGTTTATGGGCTACTAGAAAAAAAATTTTAGCTGGAGAATTTTCTCTTTTCATGTATGTTTACAAAATAGTTAATAAAATAAATAATAAAGTTTACGTAGGGCAGACTGTAAGAGAACCTACAGTCCGTTTTAATCAACACTACACGAATAAGAATTGTAATTATTTATATAAAGCTATGCGTAAAAATAAAAAAGAGAATTTTGAAATACAAGTATTAAGAATATGCGCTTCTAAACAAGCCTTAACTCATTGGGAAGATTTTTATATTAATTTATACAAAAGCTACAATAGAGATTTTGGTTATAATTTAAGAGAAGCTTCTTCTAAAGGAAAACTTTCAGAAGAAACTAAAAAGAAAATCAGTGAATCTTTAAAACAACACCACAATCCATATAGAAAAATAATAACCAAAGATAATAAGGTGAGAATAATGACTGTAAAAACCGTAGGGGTTAAAAATGCAGCAAAGCTTTCTAACAATAATATTAAACCTACTCGAAAATCTTCTAAAAAGTCCTCAACAAAACGCTCCAAAAAATCCTCCAAAAAGCCAAGTTCCGGAAACTCCTAAAGAAGAAGAACCTAAGAAAGTTGAAATAGATTGGACAGATCCAAAAGCTAAAATATCAAAGTACTTTACTGTGAAAGAAGCTTTATACCTTCCATCATGGAATGTGTTGCATATTCCTTCAGAAGAAGAAAAAGAAAACATAGTAAAGATGGCTGAGAAAATGGATTTAATTAGAGAAGAATTAAAATCTCCAATTAGTATCCACGTTTGGATAAGACCAGTTCTAAATCAACCTGATAACATAAGACATGGCCAAGACTATAACGCTTTCATTAAGGGAGCTAAAAAGTCTGCTCATAAAATAGGACAAGGAGTAGACTGGAGCTGTAGTGGAAAAACTTGTGATGAAGTTAGAGAACTTTTGAAAGGTAAGTTGGAAGAGTTTGATATAAGAATGGAAGACATAAAAGGTGCTAATTGGGTTCACGTAGACATGATGAAACCTTTTAATAATGTAAGATTTTTTAAACCTTAAAGGAATTAAATAAATGTCAAAAGGTCAAAAACTAGTTAATAAAGTTAAACGTAAAGAACGTGCAGTATTAGAAGCAACTGTTGACGCAACTAAGGCTAACAAACGTGGTCCAGTTCTTCAAGCCAGCCCAGCTGCTCAAAGTTTAATGCGTAAGCCTCAACGTCGAATGGATCGTAGCTTTGGATATAACTCAGTTCCTGGTGATCCTATTCTAGAATTTAGAGTTGTTGCTGCTTTTCTTGAGCGTATGGATTATGGTTCAAGTGATTTCGGTTTAAGCTTAATGCTTCCTGGTACGGCAGAAATTCCTGGTACGACTGCTGAGTTTAGCTTAGCAATTCCAGCTGCTAATATTTTATCTCAAGCTGAGTATATTGCCTTTGCAGATTTTGATGATTCTGCTGTTGCAGCTTGGTTTAATATTGATTCAGACGACACTGCTCCTACTGGAGCTGAGTACTTAGCTGCTGATGTTCAAGTACAAGTTGATATTTTAAGTACTGATAACGCTGATCAAGTGGCCACTAAACTTGCCTCCGCTTTAGTTACTGCGTGCCCTACTCTAGGTTTCCCACGAGTTAATAACTTAGTTTCTATTCTATACGGCAATCCTGGTCCGAGAGCAGTTCCAGCTTCCTACGTTGAAGATGATTCAAATGTTGGCTCAGTTACCGTAACGACTGTTGCGCCAGGCTCTGACCCAGTTCCTGCAACTTCTTCAATGGTTTCTGGAGCATTAGCTTTAGATTTCGTTCAAATTTTAGAAGGTCAAGCTGAAGGTAGAATGTTAGAAGTAGTAAGTCTAGAATCTGATGGATCTTTAAGGTTGGATGATGTATCTACTTTTGCAGGCACTGAGGCGGACGTAGCAGTTCGTATTATGATGTCTGAAAGCAAGAAGTCTTTTAAATAAAAGAAAGCCCGGAAATACCGGGCCATTTATAGGCAGTCTACTCCGGTTTCTCGGTTCCGGTAGTAGGCTGTCTTTTTTTATTCATCTTTTTTTAAATGCTTGCCGTTGACCCAAATTTCTTGATCTAGTTTATGAGTTCTAATTAAATAATCAACCTCTCCTTCAGCTTTATTATTAAATTTCATAATTGTACCAAAAGTTCCAGTATAAAAAGAATCATTTACTACTTCTACGCTATCTCCGTATTTAAACTTAAGCATAACAAACTCCTTTACATTAATAGATCAGATTTTAAAGTTTTATCGCACTCTACTTTATTTACTTCTCTTTCTAAGTCTGCAAACTTATGCGCATGAATCTCGACCAGCGCAGCAGCAACAGGAATACTAACCTGAATTACGTAGTACTCCTCTCCTTTGTCTACAACTTTAGTATTGATCAAAGGTAACATTTGTTGAGCTTGGGCAGGAAGCCTTTGAGCTAAGTCCGGAGCAATCTCTACACAATCTCCAACCTGGAATTTAGTTTTAGTTGTAGCACAACCAGGAATCAAAAGAATCAATAATAAACAAAATAACTTTTTCATTTTAATCCCCCATTAATACTTTAAGTTTAGTAATACTTAATCTAATATCTTCTAAGGCTTTGACCAGTTGAGCTTCTTTTTGAAGCTGCTGTTCAAGGTCTTTTATTTTTCTCTTTTTTAATTCTTGTTCAAGTAAAGCAGTGTCAATACTAGCAAGATTAGATCCAGTATTAGTTACTGTAGTAGGAATAATTTCTAAATCATCTTCAGAAATAACTGCTACAGCTTTACGGTTGGTATTTGCAGCAAAACCCTTTTGCCAAGCTGCATGAGCTTGCCTTGCTTCAGAATCTTTAGGATCATAAGGACAGTCATCTTTTGTTGTAGCATTAAAGCCGTGATCCCAACTGAGGTAATTAGCCTCATCTTGAGGATGGAATGGATTTTTAGAGCCTGCTACAGGGCGTCCAGGTTTTCTCTTTTCAACTGCCATATAATAAACTCACTGCTTCTTTGTTATGATCTGTTATTTTGATAAATAATTCTTTAAAAGTTTTTTCTGGAAAATAAGCAACGCTTCCAGTATCTACATTTTTTAATAGCATATAAGTAACGTTGTAAGTTTTACTTCCCACTCTCTTGTAGAATTTCTGATCCGTCGTGTTCATCCAGAGATTCCTGATCTTCTTTTTCTTCATATGGAAGTGTAGCCTCATGCCAAATGATCATATCTAGAATATGATTATCTGTAATTCTCATCACCAACCTATAGTAATTGCTCAGCTGTAGGACTTTCGTATGATTTCTTTTTAAACCAGTTAAGCATCATTGACAGCTTTCTTAGTTGGCTTAGTCTCTTGAGGTTTATTTCTCTTTTCGAGTTGCTCCTCGAAATAAGCAGCAGCCACAAACAACATAACAAATACTAAACAATATATCAACCAAGACATAGATATTCCTTAATTATAAAGTAAGTTATCAGCTTCATCTCTAAACAAACGTAAAGTCTCCAAATCCCCGGTCACCTCCTCTCTCCAGTAATAACCTATACCTAGATCTACTTCTATACCAAAAGGCCATATTTGTTTTACTTTTACAGGTCCTGATTTATCAGGGTATCTCAACAAGTCTCCAACTTTAACATCTTTAATTTTGATCATGGCTTATTTGGAAACTTTCCATCTTTGAACCATTTATTATACATACGCATAATAACTTCTTTACCTACTCGACCTTGGGTTCGTTCAAGGTCACGACGTAAGCATACTTCAACTGGAGTCTCCACGTCAATAATTTCTATTTCAACTTTTTTATGTTTGTTAGCAATATCTACAGCTGACCTAACTTTGTAAGGATTAAGATTGGTATTATCTAATACTACATCGTAATTATTATGTAAGTAGAAATCCAACATAATATTCATTAGAGCGTTGATATTTTGTTCGTTGTCTTTGGTGTAGATTCCGTTGTCAATAGACATTCGGAGATCATCAGCGTTAATCCTTTTATAACCCTTCATAACTAATTGCGCTGCTTGAGTGGATTTACCTGAAGCTGGTAAACCTCTTAAGATAACTAACTTAGCCATGCTTAAGTCTCCTTATAATTTCAGCTGAGATAATACTCCATAAATACTCTCTATGTTCTTCTGGAAACTTACTTAAAAGTTCTCCTAACCTTTGTCCATAAACAACCACCAACTCATTAGGATTAATATTCTTATTAAAATGGTGTAAAATTACCTGATCTATATCTTTTGCAAAATCTAACAATTGCTCAAGATGTTTATTAACTGGTTCTTTTTTCTTTTTAAGAACAATTACATTATCATCCATATAAAAGCTCTGTGTCAGGAGTTACTGGAACAAACACATCATTTACTAAGTAATACTCTCCATAATTCTTACCTTGAGCAATTAAAACTCTAATATTAGAAAAATAAGTTTTTCCTTCTTTACGTCTTAAGTCTTCTACAGCATCTATTACACCTTTTTCAGTTTTATAAGCATACGGCTGATGAAATACATAAGGTCCTATATTATATAAAATTAAGTAACATTTTCCGTCCGCTTTAGACATTTTACTTTCCGTAAATTAATTCAGATTCTTCATTTTTAGGAACATAAGTCACTTCAGAATTAGTTCCTTCCACTACTATAAATTCTCCCACTTTAACAAGTTCATATTCAGTTATAAAACCGTTATGCACCTTAGCGTGTCTAGCGGCGTCATGCTTTCTTCTGAATAATCTAGTGCCTTCCTTGGCTCCGGCATAGTGAGTAGCAGTTATAGTATAAACACTTTTCTTTTTTTTATTCGCCATATAACAATCTCGCTGCTTGCTCTCTAGATAATACAAAGACGTATTGATCGTCTTTAATTATTTTAATATCTTCTATCGTATAACCTCTACTTAATAATCTTTCTAATTTATCCATATCTTTAATACATTCTTCTCTGTCTGGCCAAGTCTTATTAAGTCTTGTTTTAATATCTTTTAAATTAGAAAACTCTATTAGAGAAAGATGTTTAAAGTATTGAGACTTAAAAAGAGCATAATCCTTAACCATTTTTAATACGCTCCCTGATTTCGTTTAGAGTATGTTCTACTTTTAACTTACCATTATTAAATACAACTTTTAATTGATCTTGATCATTGTGGACATTAGGTTGTTGATCTTTGGCGACCAGCTTCCCATTCTCTTTAACAACTACAACTCTACCTTTTAGAGATTTTTTAACTCCGTTGTCAGTTTTAGGATCTTTAAAGATTTCCTTCTCCTGACCATTAATACTAACCAGACTGGACTTAACAGCGAAACCGAAAGTATCTCTAGTGTTGTATTGGTATGTGTATGATCCAATACCGTAGACTACGTTAGTTGAGGCAAAGCCTTTAGCTTTAAGGCGTTCACAAATTTGCTTACAACGTTCTAACGTAATAGCATCACCGTAAATGAGGCCAATCTTAGGATTTAAAGTCTTGTAGCCTTGAGGGGATACTTCTCCACCAAAGATGTCCCAGAGAGCTTCTACGGCTCCTTTACGCTCTAATTCAGTTTTGCCTTCCGGATCCCCGCAAAGAATATCTACAGGATCTCCAGAGTCTGGACGAATTACTACCTTATCTCCTACTGGTCCTCCAGTACGAGCTAGAATTTTATCTTTAAGGGCAGGAATAACTCGACCAATAACATCCCAGAAATCATAACCATCAGATACAATTGAAACTAGACCGTTTGGATGAACTTCAGTTATAATACGTTCTAAATATTCCATATCATTACCATAAGAACATTGTACTGAATGCTCAGTGGCAGGAATAGAAGTACCTACTAATTCCTTTTCAATATTAGCACCATAAAACTGTTCCAAATAAGAAATAGCTGGAATAGTATCAGTGCCTACAAAAGAAGTAAGATGAGCAGCGCCGGATAGAGCAGCGTTATACAAACCACCCATACCACGCATACTAAAATCATGACCTTGAAATTGGACAAAGCTAATATCTCCTACAGTATCTTTAGCATACTGCTCTAAGAGCTTTCTAAATTCATTAGCAATGGTAGCGTTAGTTGTAGGTTTCCACAACTCACAAGAGAATAAGGTTTCGATATAATTAGTTAACCAGAAACACTTAGGGTCAGTGCTTTCTAGAGTAACACTAGGAACCTTTAATGGAACGAGAGTTCCTTCTGGAAGGGATTTGATACATAGAGGTAGGTAGCCTAGATCATGCAAATATTCGATGTGTTCGGTACTAGGATTCTGAACACCTAGAGCATATTTAATTACTCGTGAATATTCTTTAACAATTTCTTGTTTTGGCCGGCCGAAGAAATTCTCATTAAAATAATCAACTAGAAATTCTTTAAGAAAGCCTTGTAGTCCAAAGTGAACTACTTCTTTAATTTCAGGCATTCTTGAAGCACGAGGAGTCCAGGTAGAATACACCTTATCCGTACCTGCTGGATATTGTTCACGATGGGATACTTTATAAAAATCGCACAATAGAGTTGCTGGAAATTTCATAGTTTCTCCCAAGGAGTATAATTAATAGCTTCACTCATATGAGCGTGAGGAGTAACCAAGCCGTCCGCAGTATATATATTTTTAATTCCTGCATCAAGAAGAACTTGTAAACCTTTAGAGAATAGACCATATGTAACGAACATATTAACCTCTACTGCGCCAGCTTCATATAGAAGCTTGGATAGTTCAGTAAAGGTTCGCCCAGCATCACAAATATCATCAATAATTAATACTTTTTTATTCTTTATCGCCTGCGGAGAAGGTAAGAACATACCAGTGATTTCACCGGTAAGTTGATTTCTTTTTTTCTTAGCTAGAGTTTGAGGATGATTAATGTGAGGAAGATATTTGCTAAAGGCTCCATTATCTGGATAGCAAATAATATTTGATTGAGTTAAGGTCCAAGCCTTAGCCCATTCGTCTTTAGGATAATAATCGTAGGAGTTTTTAATGAGCTCTGTAGCTCTTGAGGAATGAGGATCTAGAATGCTTATGGCGTCGAATTCCAAAGCATTAAGAAGCCTGGCGAAGGGAATTAAAGCGAATGTAGAAACGTTATCTACATCTTTATCTTGCCGAGCGTAAGGAAGGAATTTAATATCTAATTTGCTTGGTGTTATGGCTGAAGCGTCTAGTAAGTGTTTAAGCTGAGCTAGATGCATAAACTCAGCTTCACTTTCGAATTCCCAAGTAATAGTAATACCGTCTTTTAGTTTAGACATGTCGAGCTTCCAGACTTGAGAAGTCTTATCTGGAAACTCTGTTGGATATACTGGAAATCCGTTAATAGAAATCATCCTAGAGGTCCTTCAAAAGAAGTAATGTTTTCACCTTCTAAAGTTTTTCTAAACTGAGTCCACCCTCTGAAATTACCTGACCAAACGTGACCCGAAAAATCACAAATATGAGAACCTTCGTATTCTGTAAATTCTGGTAAAGCTTGCGCTTGATGCTCTGCTGGACTTGCGTGAATTGGCTGCTCTCCTAGCAATCGATCATATAAAGCTTCATCTTGTTCGTAGGTAGGTTTGGTATTATCGTGATTAAGATAGCTTACTCTGGCACAACGTGCTACTGATTTTATAATTAGAGGTTTATAATCAATAGTTTCTGTTTCGTAATTAACATGTTCTGTTATTTCCTCATCTGAAACGAATGGAAGATGCCATCCACCTGCGCCTAATTCTTTCGGTTTATTTGTGGAATATTGATCCCACATTTGTTTAGCCAGCTCCGCAATTTCGGGCTGCGCCATACTATGATGCCTAAGAGCAAAGAAATTGGAATACTCAGTGGCAGTAAGAACCACAGAAATATGAGCAAACGGTTCAACCAAACGATTGACATACTGTTTATGAACTCCTAGTTCAGCTAGTTTCTTAGCTTTGTCGATAGCTAAGCGGCCAGCCTCTTCCCATTGAAACAGCGCCAGCTCTTGGTCTGAGATGGGTGCTCCTGCTTGCATTCCTTTTTGATTAGCTCTGAATTCAAGAGGTTTAGCCATATCTTCTTCAATCATTTTCATTTGTTTTTCAAATGGAATAGCTCTAGAAGACGAAGCATTGCGACTAAAAGCTCGATGAGTCATTAATTCCGAATGGATAAACCTAGGATACTTAAGAATATAAGTAGTAATCCTAACTCCGTTAGGTCCTACTGAATCGCAAATAATTTTAGCTTCAATTGTCATCACTTCTTCCTTTTAACTTTAATTCCACCTAGAGCTGCAAGTCCAGCAAACAAACCAACAACAATAGCAGTCATGCAAAAAGGAATCCAAAGAGGAGCTAATACCCAATGCCAGTGCCAATCAATCTTCTCTAGAAGCTTTAAAGCAATAAGCAACAAAGTTAATAGACTTAAGAAACCTGGGAATCGAACATTAACGCCTGCTTTGGAATCCATAATATCCTCACTTGGTATTTTTGCGTTTGAATAAACTTTTAACGTTTGCGTAAAACCTAGGCACGAATCTAATAGGAGCTTCTGGTAATCCTGCTAAACGTCTATAATGATTTTCCGCATGAGTTAAGATGCAGAAACCTTGGGAATTTCCAACATGATTTATACCATACATAGCACTGAAGAATGTAGCTCCAAATAGAACTATCTTAGTCCAGAAGTCTAAATCATTGTTAATCAGCATAATATTAAATATGCCTACAGGAATTAACAAAGCAAAAGCGTGGCTGACAACCGCAACCACGCAATGCGCCAAGAAAACCAATTTAGCAATCTTAGCATACCAACACATTTACCACCACCCAAATACTCGACCATAAACTGCAGTAGACATTGTCATATTTAATGTGCAACTAGCTAAACTGATATTACTCTTATCTCTAGAGAATTGAATAGCTACGCCAAGCGCATTAAGAGTACAAGAGATTACTGCAATCCATTGAATCGGATCCATTTAATTATCCTTCCGCCTTTGGTTTACGAGGTCCACGAGGCTTACCTTTGTCGGCACGTTGTTTACGTTGTTTCTTTTCTACTGGTTGTTCAACTTGTTGATCTGACATTAATCTTTCTCCTTTGGAAACTTGTTTCTTAGTTCTTGAATCTTCTCTTCAGAGAGCCCGATGCCTAGATGATTATCTACGATATTAAAGCTGTCGTCAATCTTATAATTCATATTTCTATCATCTGTTCCAGTTTTTGTTAAACAATAAACTAGAAGTGTCATAGCATTCCAACAAACATGAGCTAAGTGATGGCAGCCTGTCTCAGGGTCAACTTGTTCACCAAGCTTCCATTTAATCCAATGGCGTTCTAATGAAGCGACACACTTAGAAAACTTCATACCTTTGCGCCAGTTATTATCTTTATACTTAATAGCGCCAATGGTATAAACTCTGGTCAGTTCGATAATACCTTCTACAGGTAATAGATCAAACCTCATCTTATTATCATCGTATCGTAAAGCTTCTTCTTTTACTTGAGGTAAAAGTTTATCGATGGTTCTCTTTCGAAAGGAATCATCAATTTTTTGATTTTCTCTATCTAAGATAGACTTAAGTTTACTAAATTCTTCATCATTAAGTCTTATAGATTCTTGACCTTCTTCAAACAAATCATCTAACGTCTTGCTACTCATACCAATCCTCGGTTATAGTACAACGCCCTTCTACAACGTATCCTAAAGTTTTAAAAGCTGCATCTAAGTCTGCTTTAAGTTTTTCAGCTTTTTCTTTTGAAATAAAGAATTTATGATTAATTAATTCTTTTGAAGCTTTTGATAAAGATGTTTGATACAGGTCTCTGTTTGGAAGTTGAATAAACCAAGTTACCTTGTAGACAGAAGTTGCGCCTTCTGGTTTAGGTCCTTTAAGCATTTGAGCGTGATCTAATAATCCTTGATAAGGAATTTCTATACTCATAATTTAGAAAAACTCCATTTAATATTTGATCTATATAACCTGTGTTCAAATTCTGAACTGTCGATCAGTTCTTTAAACCAGTGAAATTCAAATTCACTAGGTTCCAAAGGCCAGCCAGAAGCTTGAATAATAGTTAAGCCTGCGTAGTCTTTGTGATTGATCCACTCTTCCGAAGTCTTAAGAATCTTGTTCTTCACGGTTATACTCCTTTTAAAAGTGAAATGGGAGAAGGCGGCTTAAGTTATATTTAGTGAATCTTGATGATTGATATTTAAGTTAAAAACAGTGAGCTTTAAACAATTAACTATTCAATATCGATATCATCTTTAAGATTGGTAATTTAACTAAACCACAACGTTGAGAAATCTCAACTCTTCTCCCACTTCTATCTAAACAGGTTTCCCTGTCAGATGTCTGTATTCTGATTAGCTTCTGCCATTGCTGCTTCTAGTCGTTCTTTCTCTGCTTCAAGAGTCTCTACTCGAAGACGAGCTGCTGCTGGATCAAAAGATTTATTCAACACTTTCTTGATGGTATCTTTAGTGCGTTCTCCAAAACTAGAATAACTGGGTTTGGTATCTGCTTTTTCTTGCCACCAAGCAAGTTCTGAACGAAGCTCAGCATTCTTTAAAATTAACCAGTTAACACTAACCATCTTATTATCATACTGCACAATAGTACGAGCGTTAGCTTGCATGATACTAGCTTTTAGCTCTAGTACGTCAGTAAGTAGTTGATTACGTTCAGATAGAAGTACTGCGAAATCGTGCGCCGGCATTTCGTCTTCATCATGAATCATACTAACATTCATGTACTTATCTACACGAGCTAGTTGACTTTTAAGATTCTTAAGCTTAGTGAGAGCAGCGCTAAGTTTCATAAATACTCCTAATATATTACTTAAGTTTGAAAGTTTGAACAGTTTCTAAACTATAATTAGTTCTATTTGAACTATGCTTATTTTCAGATTCTAACACACGAAATACACCATCAGCAAATTTAAATTTTATATTTATTTCGTGATCTTCTTGAGACTTGTCAGGATTAAAGTCTGCTAAATGATATACAGTACCATTAGAATCTCTAAGAACTATACTATAGCGATTCATAAACACTCCTCAACTACGAGAATAATTCTCTCAAATTTAGATTAATTCGTCAAGAGAAAAAAAAGACCCGGAATTTCTTCCGAGTCTTCCTTAATCCTTTATTTATACAACAAAGTACCAGCCTCTGAATTCTTTCTAATAGCTCTTTTCTTAACTTCTAGTCTTAGATGCTTTAGTTCATCTTTAAAGACTTTAGTAAACCCTACAGAATCGGCATAGGCATCTAGAAAAGAAATCATATTAGAAAGATATGAATCTTCGACTAATTCTACATCATGCATCATTCTTTTTCTATCTATCCAATAGACTCTAGAATTCTGCTTATGTAAGAATTTAGCTCTCTCTTTATTTAAATTAAAGAGATCTGCGCCTTCGTATTTCATAGCAAGTTATATTTCTTCTTAGCTAGTTCTAGGTTACATTCACGAATGGTAATTTCTTTTACAATTTCAGAACCTGAGGATTCTACTTCAATTCGTTCGCCTTCTTCGTCTTCTAGAATGTTTAGGTATTCCTTAGGACGAGATTGCACAGTCAATTTTAAAGGCTTCTCGGCAGGTTTAATGATAGTAAGAGCTCTATACTCTTCTCCAGTAACTTCGTGAATGAAATCCTTCATACCCCAAACCGCACCTTCTGAAACTTGACCAGTAACTGCACAACGAAACATTTAAACCCTTTCTATGAATTCATGATAGAATTCTTTAATAGACATACCAAACAATTTGGCGATGTCCTTAGCTTCCATAATACCATGTTTAAGAAGGAAGTCAACTAGCTTGTACAATCTTTCTGAATGAGAACTTGGCATATATTACAAATTACCGTAATCATTTATTTTAAAATAGCCTACCATTCCTTTATGCTTACCGTTTAAAGCTTTTAATTTATAAGTATCATTACCTTCGTGGTTTAGTATTTTGCATTTTACTTTGATGCCTTCTATAGTAATTTCCACAATTTCATCTCTAGCTAATCTAGGAAATTTAATAATCTCAGCCATATAACAATCCGTAGATAATAGTTTTTTCTTGAAACTCTGTTCCTAAATTTATTTGTTTTATGTATCCTAATAATTGAGCCAAAGCTTCAGATCTTTCAAAGGCTTCGGAAGTGATTTCAAAATCTACTCCTCGTAAACCTCTAAGAGATAAAGGATTAACATTAACAGAAATAGGAAGCAGTTCTTCAGGTGCGCCTGATGATGCGATTATTGCAGACATCGCATTTTCACAAATCAATAATTTTTTATATTTTATGTTCCCTAATTCCGGCGAGTTCAAATATTTTTTGTGATGTTGCATCTAAATAATTCCTACCTTCAATTTCAGAAGTAGCATAATATACTTCTTTGATCCCAGCAGCCGCAATAATTTTAGCACACTCTTTACAAGGATACAAAGTAACAAATATTTTAGCGCCTCTAGTAGTTTTACTACAATTTAAAATTGCGTTAACTTCTGCGTGAATTACATGATCATATTTTGTAGGACGTTCCCAGAGATCAGAAGATTCATTATAACCTTCAGGCATACCATTATAACCAACGCCTAAAACTCTATTATCTTTAGACACAACTACAGATCCTACTTGAGTAGAAGGATCCTTAGATCTAATAGCAGCAGTGTGAGCCATTTCAATAAAATATTCAGACCACTTTGGTATTTGTCTCATTTTAAATGTTGCGCCAAGATGTGGACGGAGTCAGGACCGTCTTCGATTTCTGTATATTTGATTCCTTTAGAGTCTAGCATCTCTTTAATTTCAGAATCAAAAGATTCAGCTTGTTCTTTAGATTGATTTCTACCTGTAGGATCGTAGAATTCTTTATTACGTTTAATAATAAAGTGTTCAATCTTGTAACCATTCTTTTTGCAAAATTCATGATGATGTTTGAGCATAATTTCAGAAGTGTTGTATTTCTGCTCAAGCCAATCATACTTTAAACCGTAGAAGTGTGTTAGGATTAATGGAGAATCCGTAACTACGAAATCTAATTCATTCTTTATATAAATACGTTCTTTGCGAGCTTGTTTAGCGAAGAAATAAGTTTGATCGCCAGCGTCAAAGTTTCTTTTTTCCCAAACCCAATCTTTAATATACTCTTGATTAGCTTCAGCTCTGTATCCTGTATCTTTCAAAAGATAAACTAAACCGTGCATATGTTTAGTCTTTCCTGAACCAGGACCTCCGTACAAACAAATAATTCTTTTCTTTTTCATGTGTTTATCCGTATAATAATTTTATTATTTCTGCAACTTCCGGAGATTTTTCTTTCCAAATAGCGCCGTCATTTAACCATTTATTAGTAGTGCCGTGTAGGAACGTGGTTTCTATAATAGAAGAAGTTTTAACGCTTACGTAGATGACATTGTACCAACCATTATCAAATCCGCCAACATTAAAATGATCTGTGAATATCAACCAACCTGCTAAACCTAAACCAGGAAATAAAAAACTATACACTTCTCCGAGTTCTATCATAAATAGTTTTATTTGCGTTTTGGTTCAAGTGTGCGATAACAACTGAAATCATACAAAATAGAAGTTCCACCAGAGGTGCAAGCCAACTCTTGAAATTTTTCTTGTTTCCAAATAGCGCAGTTATTATTCTCCGCAGCAAAGTTTTTCATTATTCTAAACTCGGCGGCAGTAGGTTGGGTTAAATAACAAACCGTAAGAAAAGAAAATTTAAATAAAATCATCATTAAGCCTCACATGCTAGACAAGTGTCGTCTTTATCTGCCGTAATACCTGCCATAGTTCTTACATAATATAAAGATTTTAACAGTTTTTGTTCAAATGCATATTTATGAACTTCGTGAATCCAGGCTTCATCTTCAGTAGCAGAGAAGAATAGATTTAAAGATTGCCCTTGGCACAAGTATACCTGCCTTTGTTCAGCTAAGTCAATTAGAACTTTTTGATTAATTTCATAAGCAGTTTTAAATACTGCCTTTTCATCAGAATCTAAAAAGTCTAGATGTTGAACAGAACCTTTATTGTCTACAATAGAACTAATAACCTCAGCATTATATTGACCTTTGTCTTTTAGTATCTTAACTAATTGCGCAGGCATTCTATCTACGGCTCCAACTTTAGAGAGCTTTTGAGTGAATACGTTTGCAACTAAAGGTTCGATCCCTTGGCTTTGACCGCCTGAAAAGAAAGCAGAACTAGTATTAGGAGCAATAGCTAATCTATGGCTATTCCTTAGGCCGGTACCTTTGCACCACTCAGGCTCTCCTAACCATCCAGCAAGGAATTTAGAAGCCTTTAATGATTGCTCATTAAGGTGACTAAAAATAATCTTATTGTGAAACTTAGCTCGTAGATCATCCATAGGAATCATATGCTTTTGTAAATAGCTATGGAAACCTAATAAACCTAACCCTAAAGCTCTACCTTTTACAGTAGATCTCACAACTCGTTCTAAGCCTTTAATCTTAGAACCTCTAACGATCAAATCTTCAGCAATACAATCCAAAAAGACTGTAGCATTAAATACAGCATCTGTATTCTTCCATTCGTCAAAGGTATGACCGCACATAGAAGATAATACACAACTTAATGTATGATCTGAATCTGTGTGTAAGAAGATTTCAGTACATAAATTACTATGTTTAGAGGATAAACCTTGAGTTATATAAAAATGAGGATCTTGACGTTTAGCATTATCAATAAAGATAATATAAGGTTTACCCTTCCTAGCACGCCAAGTTAGTATTGTTCTGTAAATGTTTAAAGCTTTAGGATCATTTTCACTTAAAGCCTTTTTGACTGAGTCGTCACAAATAACCCCTAAGTGGAGTTTATCGTGAGTTTCTAACATAGGCAATACGTCTAGTAAGTCCTCTTGCCAGAAGTTAAGATAAATAGCAGTAGAGCCTCGGCGTAAAGCTCCTTGATTAACGGTAGATTGAGTCTTCCATAACATCTCAACCCAATCCTTAGTAGGATTAGTTGTGCCGCCTGAAGCGATAGGTTGATTGCCGGCCCTAACGTTTAAATACGCAGCAGTACCAAACCCTTGAGAAGAAAGCATACTAATTTCATAATCAGTATAAGCAATATCCCACATAGTATCATTGATAATAGAAGCAGAGCAGCTAACTGCCATGCCTCTATTAGTTCCTAAGTTACCTAGCACAGGAGTACTAGGACTCATCCAATTTTTCCAAATTAATTCAAAAAACTTATCTTCCCATTCCTGTTGATTATCAGGTAAATAAGATGCAGCAGTTTTTGAAATTTGTCTATAACGTTCTCTAGGAGTTTTACAATTATAAAGATAATCTTCTTTGAGCATTGCCCAAGAAAACCATTGAAGCCATTGAGGAGCTTCTCCAGCATCCTTTAATGCTTTCAATTCCTCCTTTAATTTTAGTTTCTCTTCTGACTTATAGATTGCCATTACCACTCCCCAATCTTAGAAAAGTTCCACTTGTTGGTATATGCTGTTGCTGATCGGGAAAAGAAATCTGTAAATTCAATAGCGTTAATAGACTTATAAAACCAACTAGCGATTGGGTTATATTTAACATCAAAGATAGGATCTATATTGATGTCTTTTAGTTTTCTATTAATTCTAGACTTAGCAAACTCTTTCAGCTGATGTTCCGTAATACCTTCAATCTTACCTTTTGAGAATATGTTTTCAATAATAGCAGCTTCAATTTGATAACCAGTTTCAGCAATAGCTAGGATTGTTGGTTTTAATTCTTCTAAAGAAATGTTCTCTTCTTTGATTAGAGAATTAAATAACCATGAATCAGCTTCGGCGTGAATATTCTCATCTCTTACTGAATAGCTCAAACCAGTAAAAATATTCTGAAGTTTATTTTTAGGAGGTTGTTGAAAAGACATTAAAAAAGCAAAAGAGCTATACAAAATAGCTCCTTCCACGAAAGAAAATGCCGCAAGAGATTTAGCTATGTTCATAGGATCTGAAGTTTTACCTAAAGCTAAATAATCCTCAATATCGGTCATTCTTTGTTTCATAGATGGATCTTCTAAGAAAGAAAGATAAAACTCTTCAGTAGAAAAACCTAAAGCTTCGTTAAGCTTATCGTAAAATAATCCATGCTGAGCTTCCATAGAAGCAAAGCTTTGAGCCATTAATCTGATTTCAGGTACTGCAAAGTTAGCATATACAACGTCAATCCAGAAATTAGCTACATGAATTTCGTAGGTAGTGAATAGTTTTAGTACTGTTTGAATTCCATGCTTTTCGGCAGGAGTGAATGCTGTGTTGTATTGTTGAATATCTGCGGCGACTTCTATTTGTTTATGAGTCCAAAAATGATCATCTTGAGCATTTAAGAATTCGTAAGCTTTTGGGTATTCGAACGGTCTAAAGTTTTGTCGGCCTTTTAATAAAGGCATTAAGTCCTCCTCATTTAAATTCTCTATACTCTATAACTTGATATTCTGAGTGTGGCGGATAATGAGACAATTCCGTAATTGAAACATATTCAAGAGTTCTATCATTATGCCAACCAGAATAATCTACATTGTTAGCTGTATTTTTTGAAATGAGATCGTCAAAAATTTCTCTAGCTAATTTCTTAGTTTTTAAAATTACTGAAGAGTAACTATGAAGTCCTATTTTAATTTCATTCTTACTAGCAGTAATGTAAGGAGCTCGGTAATAAACTTCAGTGCTATCTTTGTACTTAAATTTTACTACGAACATAATTGACTCCTCAAAAATTCCCACATTTCAATAATCCAAGCACCTTCAGCAGGCTCTACTACTTTATCCTTATAAACGTAGTAATGCCTAAAAGGCAATTCATTAACCAGAAACTCTTGAAGTATAGTATCATGTAGTATCAGTTTAGTCAACATAGCGTTATATATTCTTAATTTAAAATGTGGAGCACCTAGCCAATCCCTAGCTCCAACTTCTCTACCTCGAACCTTAGCATCATTCCCACAAAGCTTTCTAAAATCATCTTTAAAAGGATAAGTATCCGGACAACTTAACCAATACCAATATCCTTCTAGAGAATCAAATTCCCCATCAACAGTAGTAATTGGTGAATAGTAAAAATTAGAAAGGGCTCGACCTAAAGAAGTCTTGCCCTTAGAATAGATATTAATATGCGAAACACCATCACTCATATATCAAACTCGATATAGTTTCGTTGTAATTTATTTTTGTGTAATTTTGACGACTCCTAGCCACCCAAAATTTTCCGCCAGGATGTATTTGATTAGAATGAATTAGAGTACAGAAAAAAACTTTCTCTCCAATTTGCTTTATTTTCACTACTGCTGTAGTAGTCATTCCAGTAGAATTGTATAATAAATAATCTCCAATTTTACAAGAATTCCATTCTTCAAGAGTCATATAACAATTTTCCTATTTCTGTATTAGGAAAAAAAGTAAATCTTTCATGATTCCGCAAATAAACCACTATTCTATGAGAACCTTGACAAGCATCATAAACTAAATATTCTTCTCCGTAACTAATCTCAGGATTCTCTCTTAATATTTCATATTTTCTTTCTGGAATATCTGTGAAATGAACCAGATCCCCTGGTTTTAATTTACGCCAATCATCTAAAGTCATTTGTAGATAAGTCCTATAGTTTCTTTATCTTGTTCATAACGCTCTAAAGCGTCTAAAAGCATTTTAACTAAAATAGGATCTTTTGTCGTCCTAATTCTAAGATTTTGACCGTCAAAATACAAAGATCGTTCTGGAAGTTTCTCTTGTAAATTTTCTATACGTTCATATATTTCTACGTCATTCTGACGGTTTAAATTTACTTCATTTCGTTTTTTACGAAGTTTTTCTTCGAATTTACTAGAATTTTTTGTTATGTATTGACAAAAACTATCAACATCCTTAAATAGTTCTATCCCCATTTTAACGTTTACATCATCGTTAAACATGTAAACTCTTAACCGTTTAGGATCACCCTCATAATCCCAAATATAAAATCTATATCTTATTTGATTAAAGAAAAATATATCTTCGTGTTTATCCCAAGTGATATTGAGTTTTTCTGTTAATTCTTTTTTTACTTGTTTATTGTTCATATTCTACAACAGTCCATTTGATATCTGGTCTTTTTTTAAGGAATTCGTTAATTAGTTTTTCGGTTTGTTCCCAAGGAGTTTTAAACAAACCGCTGTTAATTTTAGGAGAGTAGATTGTCGTGTTCGGCTTCATCCAGAAAGCTAGTTTATCTAAAGCTAGCTCTGTAGCTTTTAAAATAATATCTACATGATCTACTCTAGAGCCGTAACCATTACTAGTGTATAAACATATTACATTATTTCTAGTAACCACAAAATCGCCAATAACAGCTCTTAGAGAATGTTCTTTATAGTCAATATAATCTTCTGGATATAGATTTCTAAATTGCCAAGCTACGCCTGATCCCCATACACCTTGACAATTACAAGCGTGAAGAAGATAAGCGTCTTTAGGAGCAAGTTTAAATATGTCTCCTTTTACGTACTTAAACATATAATAATTTTCCTATTTCAGAATCTAATCTTTGACCGTTTTTTTTAAGATGTTCTATCGAAGTAGCATCATTTACTTCTGGAAAACTAATACTAGAATATAGACGCTTGCTCATGGTGTAATTTTTTAAAAAAACCATTCCAGTAGCCTCTATGGCTATTAATTCTACTAAATGCATTTTATATACTACATCTGAATTGAAATTCTCTCTCATCGGCCTTCCGATAAGAAAGAGATCCCCAATTTTTAATTCCATTTTTTCTCTTCTTTTTCTTCCACGTACAACTTTTTATTTTTGTACTTCTTTTTTTTAAGTTTGTCACGTTTACGGTTTTTAAACTTTTCAAACGTTTCGGAAGATTCTTGTTGCATTTCACGTTTCGCCATAAAGTAACTGAGCTGCCTCATCTTTTTCGAAAATAGTGTTATTAAATTCTTGACAGATTCTCTTAGTGTCCACTAGGTTCAGTAAATGATAATAAGGATAATTAATTCCTCTAGTGTTTACGCAACGTTCTATACGAATAATTTTCCATAGATCATTTTCACCCGAACCAAGTTTAACATAATCACCAATCTTGTAAAGCTCTATTTCATAGGGAACGGCTTGCATTAATCATACCTACAACTTCACTTTCTGACCAAGGTTTATAATCATGCCCGTCTACTCCAATATCCAAAGAATTACGCTTTAATACTTTGTCTTTTGAAGAGTGTGAATGGCCGTGAAGTAAAAACTCTCCTTCTACTCTCGGAGGTCGGCGATCTAAACAACGAGCATCATAACCTAAATTAGCGATTTCGTCGTCGGTAGGTCTGTATGGAAAATGGCTTAATCGGCAACGATGCTTACCTACATTAAGAACCAATTCGTGGCAGGCAAAATCAAAACCCAATTCCATCATCTTTTTAGCGCCACGATCATGATTACCACATACAGCAATTTTCTTACCGTTCAATCTTGAAATAACTTCTTTAATTTTAGTATTACTGCCGAAAGCAAAATCACCAAGGAAATACCAAGTATCTTCAGGCTTAACTACGCTATTATGTATAGTAATTAAACCTTCATTCATATCTTCCACATTATCCCAAGGTCTATTACAATAAGTAATAACATTCTTATGAAAGAAATGTAAGTCACTAGAAAAATACTTAGCCATATATTAATTCCCAAGTTTCACTATCTTCTATTAAATTTTCTATAGCTTCTTTTTCAAAAAAATAAGTAATATATCGAACTTCAGGTCTTTTTACAGAATAGCCAATAAAAGCAAAGTTGTATTTAAAGTTGTTCAAGATTCTGCGATCAAAAATTAATATTTCTTCGGGATCTTTAGTATTTCTATATTTTTCATCTTTAGTGAATTCCATTCGGAGGGTTCCTTAAAACACTGTCTAATAAAGTGTCTGGAGTTCCAATGCCGACAACATTAAAAATAACTCTATCTTCAGTCCAACCTAAAAAACTACAAAGCCGACGAGCTTGTCTAGCTTTAGTATTTTCTATCATATACTCACAATACAGTAAAGGCTTTCCTTTGGTTTGTTCTTCTAGAGCGATTTCTAAGGTTAAATCATACAACCCGCCTGTTTGATCAATTAAATCTTCTGATAAAACTATATCTAAATCTTGAGATTCTAATTCATATTTAACTATCTTCATATAAGATATTCTCAACTTGCTCGTCTAAAGACTTTTCTAGTAGATCTAATTTATAAGTAATTCTTTTGTTTTCTTGATCTTCACCACAAATGAAACCTTTTTCAAAGGCAGCTTGACCAGTAGACACTAGAGGAGGTCGTGCTAATTCTTTTTTTAAAGCTTGTAAACAATGCTTATAACGCTCTGCAACTTCTAATACCCACTCTTCCTTCCTCTCTTTGGAGAGATATTTCCATTCAGCTTTAGGAGTAACTTGTTGAGCGTATTGATTAAAATACTCAGCTGTAATCTTTTCTAGTTTGATCATTAACAATAAATCCTTCCTGACTTAAACGTATAATTTTTAGTGTCGAAAACAATATCGTCAGGTTTTATGTGACAATAAGCACTTAGCATTGCTAACCCGCCTTCAGACCAAGAACTGGAATATTCGTGAATTCCGTCTTCATTTTTACAAATTAACCAAAAACGTTCAGGAGTGGGATCATATTTCACTCTAAAGAAATCTAAAATTTTGTTTAAGAGTTTCATTGCTTGTTCCAATAGTCAGCTATTTCATGAGGATCGGTTAATTCTTCAACTTTCTTTTTGATATCTTCTCTTTTTTGTTCGTTTTCGACGAGAAGATTGTCTAATTCTTTAATTTCTTTTGAAACGGCTTCTTTATTAGCTTTGGATTTGTTGATTTCAGCTTCTAAAGCATCTGACTGCTTGAGAGTTTCAGATAGATTAATCTTGGTTTTTAGCGCATTAATCTCATCTCCTCGTCGAGAGAGGAGGTACAACATAAAAGCAAACCCAGCCAAAATAGCAGAAACAATCCAACCCCAAATATTCTTAAGACTATTCATTGTTTTTAGTTTCCTTTACTTTTACGCCTTTAGGATTAATTCTAATGGATTCGTAATAAACACGTCCGGACTTAATAATATTCTTAATTAATTTTTGTCTTGGAGACTCTCTAGCATTACCTGTTTTAACTTCTACGAAAACAATCTTACCGTCGTCGTAATCAAATACTATAAAATCTATAGGTTGACCGAGGAAGTGAGCTTGCTTAGGATCGTAAGGAAAAGCATCTAGAAATGGAACTAAATGTTCCGTCATTTGTCCCATTTTAGTTTCACTAGATTTCTTCTGAGAAAGAATAACTCTATTGTTTTCAAGTTCTTTTAAAAACTTATCTTCTGAATCATTTAGAGCTTTCGTAAGCGTAGCATTATGATCTGCTAACTTCTTCAATTCTATATTCAATTCAGTAATTTTTGCAACGTCTTTAGGTTTGCTGGTTTCTAAAGATAAATAAAGAAAAATACCTAGAAACACACAACCAGCAAGCAAAAATAATATCAAACCTTCCATACCAACCTCATTTGGCAGCTTGCCCTACTGCAAACCCTGCAACAACTGTTAAAAGAATTCCTCCAGATAAAAATAACCAATCTCTTTGAGATCTAGATTGTTCCAACTTGGTATTCTTGTCTGTGGCTTCGACTGCTGTTTTTTTCCAGATCTCAGCTCTTTCAGTTTCTTTTTGAAAAGCTTCTTCCATATATTTTAATTGTTGTGCTTGTAATTCTGCTTTGGTTGCGAATAACTTAGCTTGCTCGGTTAAGACTTTATAATCTTCATTAATGAGTCTTATTTCTTTCTCTTTTTCTGGAGAGAATAAGAAACCTTGGCAAGGAGCCGGCTCCCCTTTGTTGAGGGGAGTTACCGGCTTAGAACAGTTTCCAAAGACAGAAGTACTATATAAACTTAGTACTAGTAGTGTTACTGCTTTGTTAAACATGATTTGAGAGCGCCCTTACAATCTAGAATTTTGTTGTATAGTCGATCTAGTTTAGGATCTTTTGATGCTGAGAATACATCAATATTTACAATTTCAGATAAATCTACAGTATTTACTGTATTGTTGTGTTTTTTAGATCCTTGAGAAGCAGACTGGCCTACTTTACGTCCGCCTGAGACATTAGTCCATTTACCATTCTTTTCGCTAGCTAAGAAACTAACTAGATATTCGTGAGGAACTAAAATACCAGGACTCATACCTCGACCAGTTCCAGCAAACACTAGAGCAATGATTTCACCATCGTCGTTATATACTGCGCTGCCGGAATTACCTGGAGCAATAATAGCACTAGTAGTAATAGCATTGTATTCACGAATTACTGGAATACCGCCAAACCAGAAGCACAAGTCTTCATTTTGTTCGTAGTCTTTTTCAGTACATTTAACTACGTCAGTTAAAATATGAGCTTGTACTACTGAAGATAGATGACCTTCTACAACCATATGAGGCATTAGGAATGGATGACCGGAAACAATAATCTTAGATCCAACTTTAGGAGTATTTTCTGCTACCTTAGAATTTTGTTTTAAGTTAGCGGTAACATAAACCAAACATAGATCGTGATTAGCATCTTTTAGAATCTGCTGAACTGCAAATTTACCAGTATTGGTGACTACGTAGCCGCCTTTAGCTTCAGTTAATTCGCACACATGAAGGTTGGTAATAATGGTGCTGCCTCGTTGAGAGGAGCGAAGAATAGTACCAGAACCGCCAGAATTACCTGAAGAGTTTGTAATTTTAACAGTAACTGATCGAAGTTCTTCGAAAGAAGGTGTGGCAAAACTTGCGGAACTAAAAAGTAGACCCATAATAACCATTAACAACTTTTTCACTGACTAACTCCTTCTGATTGATTAGGCACTGTCTTAAACTTCTTACTAACGTAAGACAATAAAGTAGGAGCAAGGATAGCCGCAATTAAGTTAGCATCTACAGTACCAAAGTTTACAGTCTTATCCATTACTTCTACGGTAACTCCGTTGAGGAGGAATTTCCCCAAACAGATTACTAATGAGTATACAGCAAAAGTTAGCGTTGCGCTAGCATTTCCAGTTCGAGGGTGTTTAATCCATAACATTTTAAATCCTTAGTTAATGTAATCATTAAAAGAGCAGTTATCTACTGTAACTTTGATATTGTTCTTGTTTGCCCAACCTAAAGCGATAGCGATAGCGTCTGTTACGTCGTTTGGTGTTTGTCGTTCTTTTTTGGTTATGTTAGAGACAATAGTGTCTGGAACTGGGACAAATTTCTTAACGATATCAGCAGTAGGAGTTTTGTAGTCCTTAGTCTTCTTTTTACCTTTTTGTGTGACTATAGGTTTAACTCCAATCTGAGCTCGCCAGGTTTGAGGTAAAATTAAAGATACTGCAATTCCGTTAGAATAAGCTGAAGCTTTAATAACTCCATGAAGTTCTGGTGAAACTAGAGCTCCAGACATTTTTTTAGTGTTGATTGAATATTGCTCTGCAACAATATGATCAATTTGCTCAGTAACCCAGAAATGTTCTTGAATCATTCCGTAGATATAATCATATTTGCGAGCGTGTTCCCAGTGAGAATCAAACCAAATACATCCTGCTTTAATTAACTTAGCTTTTTTATTTAAGAAATCAGTCTCTAAAATAGAAAAGCCAGTACAACTAGAACTGGCATCCAAGAATAAAATTTTACAGTCGCCTAATTTTACTTCTGGTATTTGATCCTTAACTGTTTTTTCTTCCGTATTTTCCATTATATTCCTCTAATAATTGAGCATGCAACTCCTTATCTCCAGCCATTTTAGCTTTTCTAATTGAAGATAGTAATTGACGTTGCTGACGTTTAGTTTGTAAATCATAGTACATTTCAATACGTTTGTCTACCATTTTATCTTTATCTTTGTCAGTTTTAATGTCTGAACCTTTAAAGATAAATATAGATTCTTTGATTTTTCTAGCTCTAGTTTCTTCTGCGGTTTCTTGTCTAGCTAAGTCAAACATATCATCTACTTGACTTAAAAGAGAATCTAGAGTTTTATTATTGGTTTTCGCTGCCTGTCGTGCGGCATGTTTTAAATTATAGACTCCGTTAGCTAGTTTTTGATCAACGTCCTGTTCTACAGACTTAACGGAATCAAAAGCTGTGTTCATGTTTATATTAGATTTTACTTCTTGTTCAAATTGAAATTCGAGCCACCAGAATTTAATCCAGTAGCTCGCTAATTCAATCTTCGTCTTGATAACCTTGAATGTTTTCATCATATTTTTTAAGTTTTGTCTTTTTTCCGCAGTTATCACATTTACGAAAATAATAAGGTTGGCCTACTTTACTTACCACAACTAGACGTAACACTCCAGCCTGACACTCAAAACACTCCCACTTACGTTTCTCTTCTTCAAGAGACATTTTTACATCAAAAGCTTCATCCTCAGCCTCATGAGCTTCTATAACATCTCGTAGATATGAATATCTATCTAGATCAATTCGAGATAATTGCTTACGAAGTGAGGATATCTGCTTTTTTAATTTTTCATTTTCTCGCTGAAGACGTTGCATTCTATCTTGTTCTTTGCGAGAATAATCTCTACGTTTCATAATACTCGTCGTTTAGTTTTGTTCTAGAACTTCACGTTCGGCAGCTAAATTACGATTAATAGCATCATGTTCAGTAAATTTATTAGGATAACGAGCTTTAAGCTTCTCAATATTACGAGTCATACAATCTTCCAAAGTAATGCCTAAGTGATCACAAATCCTAGCCACATACCAAAGTAGATCTCCAATCTCTTCTTTAACATTTACTATATCTAAAGGTTTATTGTAAGCAATTTGACGCTTAACAGCATCTTGAAGCTCTCCAGCTTCAGTTCCTACTCCCAATACATAATGTAACATACGAGCTGAATCTTCACAACGTACAGACATAGCAAAAGCATCGGCATCATTATGATCAGTAGCAGCAGTACTCTTAATATATTCTGAAGGTGTCATTTAATCTCCTTAGTATTCAGAATCTTCTGATTCTTCGTCTAGGTCTACAGTTTCGAATTGTGCCCATTTATCTTTATTTTCTTTTTTATAACGTTCGATATCTTCTTTGGTATTGGGGATTACATCACCGTCAACGAAGACTAGCTTATTTTCACCATACATACCATTAATGTGATTCTTTTCTACTTTAATCTTAGAGATTAGACCAAAGGCATAATCCATTCCATCTTTTTTAGCTTTAAGACGTTGACCTTCTTTAAAGACTAAGGATAGAGCTAGATTGAACCAAATCTTCTCGCCTCCGTTAGGAACAATAGTAGCCATAGCTCCTGTAAATTCTGGAGGTTTTACGTAAGCTTGATTGACCATATACAAACCTACTTGATGATCACAATCTTTTTCTCTAGTAGTAGTAATTAAATCCATAATAAAAGGATTATAATAACCAATAACAGCAGCGTTTTTCTGCGGTCCATATTTCTTTTTAATTGTGCCATCTTTAAGAACCTCGAAAGTTTCTTTACTTGGAGTAGAAGCTACTGAATCCCAAAGAAAAATTACATTTCTTCGAAGAGTTCCATTTTTAACTTTGGCAATGATTTGACAAATATAGTCATAAACATCTTCTAAAGTTTTAAGATCTCTTTTAACTACGCAATTTTTTGAAGATAATCCAAAGTTAACTAAACGTTCTTCTTTAAACTTATTCTCAGTAATGATTAAAATAGGGAGAATGTGTTGAGTAATAGCAGCCTTAGCAACATGCAACATGAATTCCGTTTTGCCTGAATCAGACAAACCAAAACCCATACTAACATCACTAAGAGGAATTCCAGGAAGTCCTATAGCTTTCTGAAACTCCTCATTCATTACAACGAAACGTTGTCCGTTATATTCTACTTTTTTGGCTGCATTTTCACTATCTAGGAATGAGTCTAAATCAAACTTCTCACTTTCCTTCTTAGCCATAATTAGCCTCAAGCTGCGGAATTATATAAAACTCTAGAATATTCTAAAATATCCATAAACTCATTAATATCTAAGGCGTCAGTTCTAGGACTATTTCTATTGTCGTAGAGATGAGGTTTTAGATTTTGATAAGCAAATTTCAAACTGTCTCCAAAAGAACGCTGCACCTGAGAAGCATTCTTCCTAGTTAAAAATCGAATTAACTGATTTACAGTTAATGCTCGGTGATTATAAATAGAATCTCCGATAACAAATTTAATCTTCTTAGTAGAGTTTTTCTCTAAGTGAAGGTTGATATTCTCCTTCAACCATTTCGCATGAAGTTTGGACATTTTATTTTTCATTGAGCTTCTCCATTCTTCTTAGAAGCTGCCTTCTTACGGTCACGATCCATACGCTTAAGACGCTCTACTTTTGCGTCTTCGATCAAATTAGTAAATTTTGCTTTATTACTCTTGTTCATCGGAACAGTAATATTAGCGCCATCGGCTGCTTTCTTAGCTAACTCATAAAGATACTGCTCATGAGCAATTTGAGCATCCATTGATTTAGCCCAGGATAATTTTTTACTTGCTTGCATTATTTACTCCAATGGAATCTTTGTATTTTCGATAAGATCCGGATTCTAATTCTTCTTCTGATAATTCTCTGTAATTTTCTAATTCTAATAATTTATCTAATTCTTCATCATTTTTAAAATTTCTAAGATCGGTTTTCCACTCTGCTCGTAAAGTTTTGTAGAACTTGTCTAATTCAAGTCTATCAAAAGCGTGGAGTAGTTTCAATAATTTTTTAGTCTTTTTATTGCGATTGTAAATGGTATACGTTTTAGTTTTGTATGTTACGGAAAGCAAAACATTATTTGGATTTCCTGCCAATCTGTTGAAAATTTTAGTGTCGTGATTATGATCGAAAACCCTCTCACCTAAAAGAGGGATTACATTTTTAGCGTTAACTTGTAACTTTTTAAAAGGTTTACAATCTAACAATAATAATTCTACATAGTCAATTAAATTTTGTTCTTTTTTAGAATAAGTCATATTTAACCCTTTACATACATTTCAAAAAGTGATTTCTTAAGACGATTTTGCGGACTAATACCAAGCGAACTTAAAGTTTTTTCGTGTCTATTTAAAGCTTCCACAGAATTGCTTAGAGAAGTAATTGATTCTTTGTTAATTTCCACTTCGATAAATCTACCGCATTCTTTAAGATTCTCATCATAGACAATATAGTAAACATAGTTTACATCATCTAACCAATAAATGAAACAAGATTTGTAAATTTTAAAATTTTTCTTGTATTCAAGTAGAGTTAAAAAGTTATCAGCTTTTTCATCAGTAAGTCTTTTGGGATCGAGAGGTAGATCTACTTCTACTCGTTGCCAATTGTTTCTATCTTTCATCTTACGTTTTATCGTAAGTTCTGGAGAAATATTAGAATTTCTAAAACGTACAAATTCATCAGGACCTTTAGTAAAATAGGTATCCCAACTACTAACATCTAATTTTTTTGTAATTTTTTGTTTTGCGAGTAGGTCATTAAACTGAGTTAAACTAATATTGTCAGCTCTATATTTATATTCTAATTCAAGAAACTCACTCATAATAACCCTCAAGAATTTTTAAATACTTAATTACTGAATCTTCTTTCATATCTTCTTCGTAATAATGATTCATTATATCATATTTTTCGTGAGTGTGTCCAATATTAAAACAATGTAAATATTCATGCCACACAACTTTGCGATACATTTCATCATCTAGATCTTCATTCATAACTATTAAACAATACCCTGGAAGAGACCAAGCCTTACCTAAAGAAGTAACTTTTTTATTTCTCTTATTTAAATTACCTTCTACGATTATGATTGGTCTGTAACCTTCACGACGAACAATTTTAGTAGTAACTTTGGTATTGAGTTCTTCTAAATATTTAATTGTATTAGGATGAGTTGGAGTATCCACATAAGCCACGTAGGACTTACCCAAATACATCCAACCAGTTAATCCAGAAAGCCATCCTAAAATAGGACCTAGATGTAAGCAAAAAATAATCAGAATACCAAACTTAATAAGAAATTTAATTTTATTTTTCATAAATAAGTTTACCTGCTGAATCTTTGCAAACTGTGTCTTCGAAATAAATTCGTTCTTTGGCCGCTACTAATAAATCTTCGAATACTTCAGTTGCATCAATACCTAAAATTGATTTAATTTCTTCTTCTGTACCGCCAGCCTGTAAAAAGTTTACTATAGCGTCTACTAAAAAACCATCGGCCCAATTTATTAAAAGTTTCTGTACATTTTTATCTATTGCCATATTTGTTGTTTTTCCCTTAACTTGCGAAGCAATTTTACTATTTCTAACATTTCCTCAATAGACAAGAGTCTATTTCTAACTACATTACAATCTCTACAACAAGGAACAACATTTTCTAAAATGTAACCTTTATTATTATCTATTCTATCTAGAGCTCCAGATAATTTTGCCAAAGGGCCTTCGCAATAGTAACATTGATCCGGTTTAATTAAAGATTCATAATAAGTGTAGTCTAAATTAAATTCTAAATTTCTTCTTTTGGCGTCTGATTTTAAATTTGTATACCTACGTCTAATTTTAGAGTCTCGTTCAATACGTTTAGCTTTGTATATATCCGTTGATTTATAAGCTCTGCTTTCAGCCTTGCGTTTTTCTTTGTGTTTTCTATAGAAAGTTTTATGGTATTCCTTATTCATTTCACGTCTGCCCAATTATCTCCAATAATAGGTTCTGCGGTTAAAGGAATAGAAATTTTTACTGTATTTTCCATATAAAATTTTAACAATTCCTTAGCTTTCTCTGCATGCTCTTCTTTAGCTCTGCAAGTAATTTCATCGTGAACCATAGCAATTACAATAGCGTCAATTCCGGCAGTTTTAAAAGCTCTGTTAACCGCAATCATACTTCTATTACAGATGTGAGCAGCTAGACCTTGAATAGGGAAGTTCTTAGCGTTGTTTAAGCAATTCTTAAACAATCTTCGTTCGTCTTGAAGACCTTTAGCTCTAGCCCACCTAAAGTCTAACAAATCATTACCGTACTTGTCAAATAATTCTTTAGCTTCAGGTAAATGTCGAATTCTTCCGTATTCAGTTTTAACAAATCCATATTTCTTAGCACTAGCATTACAATTATACATATACTTTTTAAGATCTGGATAGGTACCTAAGTAACCGTCAATAATTTTACGAGCTTCTTTGAAATCAATTCCTGAAATAGATTGAACTAGTCTCGCTTCTTCCATTCCATAAACAATACCTAGTGTTGGTATTTTCCATAGTTGGCGAAGTTCTGGTCTGTGTTTCTTTAGAAAGTTAGGAGCTTTTTTATCAGAAACATATAAATGTCCTAACTTATTTACGTCAATAGCTACTTGACTATAAAGATCTTTACCGTGACGAAATACGTCTCGTAATCCTTCGGATCCACTCATATGAGCAAAGCATACAGGCTCTAGTTGAGAATAGTCAGCGTTGACTAGCTTGTACCCATCTCCTGCAATGAAACCTCTTTTAATGGCATTAACGTATTTTAATACAAGCTCTGACATACCACTCTCCTCGTCTTTAATGCGAGGGAGATTTTGTAAGTTAGGACTAGTACAAGAGAAACGACCAGAAGTTGTTCCAAATTGTAAAAAGCTTGCATAAATAACGCCGTGTTGTTGACGTTCCAAAATACCATTGACGTAAGTAGACAATAACTTGTCTAGCTTTTTCATTTCAATTAGTTTGCCAGCAATCTCATCATTATGTTTTTCTTTAATAGCATCAATAAAAGTAGCGTTTACTTGTTCTTTGCCTTTGGCAGTTTTAGATAAAGCTGCATACTTTTTAACCTTAAAAAAATAATAAGCTAAATGATCATTAGAGCCTAAATTGAAAATGTATTTATTATCTCTATTCTTTTCCGCACTGTAGAACATTTGGCGCTGGGCCATATCTATAGCCATAGGATCAACTTTTAAATCTTTTTCAGTTCCTAAAATCCAATCGTAAAAATAAGAATAAGATGGAGTAGCTTCCTTTTGAGCTTTTACAGCTTTTGCAGAAAGCGTAATAACTTGTACAGTTTCTCCTGTCTTTTTATCTTTCTTATTGTGTACTGGAAGCGGAGCTCCGATATATTCGGCTAAAGCTTTAGGAAAATTACCAGTATTTTTTACTGGGTGTTCTTTATCTAAAATTTCTTTAATCAAAGGCTGAACATCATCCTCAATAGTTTTAAAGATTTCATGCTCAACGTTTGAGATTAATTCTTTTAATTCTCCGGCTAATTTTTCGAAATATGGAACGTCTACGTAAAAGCCTGCACGTTTCATAGGAATAGTACATTCTTTATAAAGAGGCATGATTTCCTCTTCATAAAATAGTTTGTCTAGTCCTTGATCTCTCAAACGTTTATCATAACGTTTAAACAGTAAACATGTTAAGATTACGTCCCACATTGCATATTCAGCTAACACTTCTGTATTAGCTTTATACATATCCTTTTGATCTTTTTTCCAAGATCCTCCATTAGCAATTACATTATCTTTTAGAGTCTGTTGAGCTTTATCAGCTCCAGGTCCAAATTCAATAACAGCTAATTCTTTCAAACCGAAAGGAGGCTCTTCATCAATAGTATGCTTTAACAACAAAGTATCAGAATAAATATGATCAACTAAGTTTAACCCTAGATTAAACTCTAATACCAACACGTCGTAACTAATGTTGTGGTTGATTAATTTTTTCTTGGTGCAAAGATCTGCGAGCCAGTTTGATATTTCTTTTTGTTTTTCTTCTGACCAACAGAAATTGCCTAATTGATCTCGCCAAGGAATATAAAAGGCTCGTTTCTCGTTAAAACAAATAGAAAAACCCCACAACAGAGCTTTACGCTCGTATTGGGAGTTTGTCTCACAGTCCATAAAAACGTAAGGAGACGGAACTTCTAAAGCATATTTATAAAGACGCTCTAATTCGTCCTCAGTCCTAATTAAATGTGTTTTAGCTTCTAACATTTTTAACCATGTTTAAAGTTTTTCGGGATCTTCAACAGTATCAGCAAGTCCTAAGTCTACACTTTCTTGAGCAGAAAGGAAAGTGTCAAATTTTAACATATCTTCTAATTTCTTAGGAGAAAATGAGGGATTCTTTTCCGCAATTTTATCCAAATAAATCTTAAAACAAACAGCGTCTAATCGATCGTAATGATCCTGCCAAGCTTTGACGTTTCGAGGATGATCTCCTCCGGATGGTCGATGACCTTCGTGCATCATAATGTAAGAATTCTTAGTCATTACTCTAGTATCTGCGGCTTGTAGAATATAGCCGGCCATAGAATAACACTTACCGTAGACTTTAATAGTTACATGGTTTTGACAATTCTTAATTGCATCGTAAATAGCCAAACCTTCAGTAACATCTCCACCAGGATTATTCATAATGATTAAGATAGGTCTGTCACCGTTTGGCGCATTCTTTTCTAGTACGTGAAGACCTTTAATGATACTCTCAGTCAAAGAAGAATCTACTCCTGATTCTTCCTCATCTCCTAGATTAGGATCAATAGAACCAAGCCAAATAGTCCTATTATCAATATCAATATTGTAATCGTACCATTTATCGACGTGATCCTTAGTTAGTTTTGCCATTTACGTCTCCAAATACTTTAGAAAACATTTTAAAATAAACTCTGCGAGTAATTTCAGCATCATCTAAAGCAGTGTGAGCAGTAAGATCACTAATATCTACTTCTAATAATTCTGCTAAATTAGATAGATTTTTATAAGGAATTCTTAAAAACTTAGCAGTAATTGCTGTATCTTCGTTTCTGCGATTAAAATATCCTTGTAGATCTTTAGTAATATTCCACAAGAAACCCAAATCAAAAGAAAGATTGTGACCAACTCTAGTGGTATTATTTTTATCTACTTTGTGTTTATTTAAGAAACACAATAGTTGGTATTCTGCTTTTGTATAACTTGATGCTTTTTTCAAGTGTTCTTTGACGTCAATTTTATTGACTTCCAAAGCTCCTGAATTAACGACTACATCTCCGTCGTCAGGTGCACACAGTATATGTAACTTGTCTATTACATTACCTACTTCATCAGTCAAAATAAAACCTGCTGAGAGCAGGCTGTGTTTATTACAATCTAATCCGCCAGTTTCCGTATCCATAAACAAGTACATAGGTCCGTAGGTATTCACTTTGGTTCCTTAATTTTTCTTTTTGTTATTTTTTTACCTTTTTCTATTCCTTGAGCATAAGTAATTTGCTCAGATACAACAGAAACAAAGGCTAACGAGTTAATTAAAGCCGGAGCAGCTCCTAAACCACCAACGTAAGCAGCCATGTACAAAACAATAGCAACAAACATATCAACCTCGTTTTTTAATCCTAGCTAGATACTTTTCGTATTTATCTTCAGCTCTAGCTAAAGCCATTTCTCTACCTACTACCTTGTTAAAATGATCTTCTTCAGAACAAAGAGATTCCCCAAAGAAAATCATTCCATCTTTAATCAAGACAGCAATAGTATGTCCAGATTTTTGCCCTTTGCGATTCCGTGGGTAGATAAAAGTAAGATTTTCTTTCATTTTAATTCCTTATACTTATTATCTTCGGTGAAGAACACTTTTTTAATTTTATATCTATTTATCAATTCTTGACAATGAACACAAGGTTTTGCGTTAGCTAATGAACCGTCTTTAAGTTCTCTGTATACATAGAGAGTTGAACCTTCGAGGTCTTCTCTTTCCGAGTCTAAAATAGCATCCAATTCTGCGTGAATAGTTTTAAAAGGTTGATTGGAAGCCGGATGAGTTTTAGCCGGCTTATTAAATCCAATCCCTACTATTCGATTTTTTTTAACAATTACCGCACCGATCTTATGATGATAGTCAGATTTTTCGCTTAGTTTCTTCGCTAGATTGAAGAACTTGCTTTTCATATAGATTTATCCACCAATCATCTTTGTCTTCGTAACCTTGTAAATCTAGAACTGGATGCGTAGGATCCATCTCTTCTAGATCTTCCATAAGATTATCATACTCATCAACTGAAATGCAAGGGTTTCCTTCGTAGAAACCTTTGCGAGCTTTTATTATAGAGATAACTAATTGAGCAACAGTTTTCATTTTTTACCGTGAGCTCCGTTTTCTAGTTTGCTAGAATTTGATACTATTACCAGTGTTGATTTTTCAACGAATTCTTCAAGATTTGAAGCTCCTACATAAGTAAGAGCAGATCTTAGACCTCCTTCAATATCTTGCAATACTGATGCCACAGGCCCTTTATATGGTACAATAAAGGATTCACCTTCAGCAGTTCTATGAGAAGCTTCTTTACCTTGCACTTCGTAAGATTCTTTAGAAGCAGAACCTCTATACTGCTTTCCTATACATTGTAGATCTCTATCTCCAGTTTCTGCCGGAGCGTAAATAGATTTACCAGGACTTTCGTCAGTTCCCGCTAACATACCACCAAGCATTACACACTTTGCTCCAATAGCCAAAGCTTTAGCAACATCTCCAGAAGTTTTCATTCCTCCATCTGCGATAATGGTGGCTCCAGACTGAACACAGTCCATGATTGCAGATAATTGAGGAACTCCGACGCCAGTTTTAATTCTAGTAGTACAAGCGGAACCAGGACCAATACCAACTTTAATCGCTGCTTCATTATTAAAATCTTTCATATAAGTAAACCCACAACGACTAACAAATTCTAAAATAGAATCTTTAGTTGCGAAATTACCTACAATAAGAAATACGTCTGGTTTATAGTTTTTAATGGCTTTGTATTGATCTACAACTTGTTGTTGAGCGCCATGAGCTACGTCAATAGTAATAACTTTAACGCCTAGATCTATCATTTTAATGGCACGTTCTAGTTCTAGCTCACCTACTCCAACAGAACAAGAAATATTGTGGCAGGATTGTCCTAATAAATTTCTAACTTCTTTACTTTGGGTTTTGATATCCCAAAATCTATGGAGGCATCCTAGACCGCCTGCATCGGACATTGCAGCGGCCATATGAGGACCTGTAACCGTATCCATATTAGCGGATATAATAGGAATGGCTAAAGTCAAAGGTCCCAATTTAGTAGAAATATCTACATCTTTTCTGCTTTTGATAGTAGAAAAGTTAGGCTTAATTAATACATCGTCAAACGTATAGTTCACTTGCTGCAAGCTCCCAGCAATTTATGTTTCTCTAAAGTGTCTGCCATAGCTCGGCCAGGATCTTTTCCTGTTTTAGCTTTTAGTTCACAAGCAGTCTCAAAAATCTTAAGTACTTGCTCAGTTGAACAATCTTTAGTCAATTTTAAAGTAACTTCAAGGTGTCTGTTATCTAAATTTAAGTCTGAACAATATTCGTAAATACTTTTCACAAATACCTCTTATTGTAATTGTTCTGGAAGTTCGTTATAAATATCAGAAGTTAGTTCTTTTACTTTAATAACATTACCGGAAACTGTAGTAATTTTGGTACATGTTTTCATTTGTTCTATAGAATCTATATTACCCATAACGATTAGCACTTGCAAGCCGTTGAGTCCTGTCAATTCCAACATAGAACTTCCTTTATTTTTCTAAGCCTACGAAATCTGGCATACCTTCTGAAGCTTTATTCTTTTTCTTATATGCTCGAAAGTTTAGAGTTTTACCATCAACATCATTAATTTTAATAGATAAAAACTCATCTCCAGCTTCTGTTTTTTTAACCCAAACTACTACTTTTTCTTTTTTGTATTGTTTCGTAGGTTTGGTTTCTGCGTTAGATTCTGTTGATTTGTTTTCTTGCTTCTCTTTTTCTGGCGGACTTTTTCCAAACGTAGATCTCACTTAATCACCTCTAAATTATCTAGCATCGGCTTGATATTGTCAAATAGAATGTTTCCTACTGGAACTTTGAAAAACATCTCGCCGTATTTAATGTATTTATTTCTAACCATTTCTAATTTTGAACTGATGAGAGTTTCACCTTCAACAGTCAAATAACTAGATAGATCTTCATTAAACATCATAAAAATTGTAGGCTTGTCTAGTTTGCAATACTTCCATTTACGTTCTGGAAACTGAACATCAGGATATTCAAACGTAGAACCTTTCCAAGTCCTTTTAACCTCTACTTCGAGATATCCTACTAATTCTCCATCTTTAAGAATTCTAAAATCTACCGCAGTCTTTTTAAGACTTTGTTCTATTGTATAGGGAGTAAGATTCTCAAACAACTTAATAGCAGCGGTTTTAGCTGCCGTATCATACTTATTATACAACTCTTTGTCGAACTTCTTTCTCACAAACTCACCTCAATAAATTCTCCATCCACAGCATCCCCAAAGATATAATATCCATCAGCAGACATTACTCTAGCAGACTTGTATCCAGAGTCTAGTAAATTGTCTAAATAATCTACAGCGTCAATTGGAGTATCGCATAAGACCATAGGCAAGTCAATGACTTTCTTAAAGTCCGCAATTTCTCCAGTGATTACTTTACGCAAATTAATTAAACGTTTGTAATATTCTTTGTCACAACGACTTTTTTCCCAGTAATCTAGTTTCATACAATCAAAAACATAGATCTTATCTTTAGTTTTATAACCTTCCATAACATAACCAAAAGTATAATCTAAACCTGTATATTCAAATTGACCTGGAATGTGTATAATCCTTTGACTATCTTCAGGAATACCTGCGATATAACAAGGATATGTGAAATCATACACACTTAAATCTTTATTTTGTTTTTGCATCGGTTTCATAAAAACTCCATAAAAAAAGCTACTTGAGAGTTTTCCCAAGTAGCCTAATCCACAATCATAACTAATAGGAGGCTCGCACACACTTCTTAACGATTAGCGTTCTTATAGTCTCGGGCTAGTTTCTCTTTCTTTTTCTCTTCCATATCAAAGCGTTCTTTCTCACCTTCAGTCATATCTCTAACCAAACCGCCGGCGCCATCCCAAAGAAGAATATCTTCTACTTCTGGACCCATACGATTCTTAGCTAGGAATACTCTCATAAATTGATCGTAATAAGTAACTTCGTTCTCAGTGTCTACTACTTCATGTAGTCCCATAAAAGGACGCCAAACAGTGATAACGTTGGTTGCTGATTCTTCCCAGTCACCTGAGCCTTTAGCAGCACGTTTAGTTCTAATAGGAGTAGAACCGTCACCAGTATTACGAGAAACCTGATTAAGAATAATCCAAGCAGCATCAGTTTCAGTAGCAACATCTTTGGATGCTAGAGCGTTAGCTTTCTCATTAGCATTAGAATCAGTGTGTGGACCTTTCAAACGTGAAGCATAGTCCACAATAACCAATTTAATCTTCTTTTGAGACTCTTGCTCAGTATTCAAGATTCTCTGTTTGATATCATCAAGGTGCAGAGAGCCGCTGAAATCAAAATAAGTGTGACCATAATTATCCTTAATCGCATTATTAATATAAGCAATCATTTTCTTGTCGTTATTTTTAAACGCTGAGAAAATTTCAGCTTGCTTATGTCTAGTGTGACGTTGAGCAAGTTTCAAATATAGAAGATTCTTGTGCATATCCATACTAAAGAAGATAGAAGCGTACTTTTCTTTATTAGTATGTTCTAGCATGTTAAGACAAAGAGTGGTCTTACCTGATCCGGCAGCGCCGACTAGAAGAGTGGTAGTACCAGTAGAGATCTTCATATTTTTGTCAATAAATTCAATACCGCTAGTAACAATATTATCGTGGAAGTTAGTGGCGAAGTTTCCGAAATCAGAAGCTACTTCTTCAATTTTAACTACTGATTTTTTATTGCTACTGCCACTATGAATAGGACATTTACAGTCCCAGGATAGAGATTTGCAATAACTCATAAAAATTTCATCGTCTGGTTTAACACCCCAACCGCCAGGATTGAGAGCATTTTCATCAGCGAATACCATTTTAATTACGTTATTCCAAAGCTCTTGCTTTGAAACAGGTTCGGCTTCGGGATAAAGCTGACCATTAGTTCTAGCAATACCTTTAAGAAGATTGTACGTAACTTCTTTAGGATATCCTTGATTTCTGTAAAAGTTACCGAGATGGAGGAAAATATGATGACGATGGCCTGCGCCAGGCTTCATAATTCCGTGAGTTAGGGCATAGATACATTTAGGAATATTTTTAGATTTCCTAAAATCAATAGTATTTAAACCTCTAATTCCGTCTACTTCGTCTACTTCACTTAGATCAACAACTACTGACTTTCTTTCGATTTTAGTAGCTAGGATTTTATCAATAAATTCAGTGTTGCTTAGAGCTTCTGATTCTTCATCCCAAGTACCAGGAGCTTTGGCTAGATTCTTAATTTGTTCAATAGCATCCTCTTTTGCGAGGAGCATAGGATCAACTTTAATCTTATACAAACCAGATGCTGCATGTTTGGTATTAGAGATTCTAAAAGCTCTAGTGGAATTATAAACAACACTGTCAAAAGTAGACAAATCGTTTGCCAAATGAGCGCAGATGTATTTCATTTGCTCAGGTGTGTATTCTTTGTCAGTTTTAAGGAATACGTGGAAACCTTTATTACCTGAGAAATATACAGTAGCATATTTAAGAAGCTCTTTAGCTCCTCCCACTTCTTTAGCTAGACGACGAAGTAATTCCCTAACTTCGTTTTTAGCTAGATCCAAATCAGTTTTGGAATCAAAATCCCATACCAAAGACTTAGAGTAAGCAGGACCTTTATAACCTGCTACTGATCCGTTTTTGGTATAGAGCTCATTAATCTCTTCAGGGAAGTAGAAGAGAGAAGTGTACCAATCAGACCCTGGTCCTTGGCGTAGGATAGCTTTAAGCTTATTCTTATCTTCGTATTCGGACAGAGGAATAACTTTCCCGCCGTTATTCAGACCTTCTTGCAGTCTAACGAACAATTCCATTTCTACAATCCTCCGTAGAGACTATTACTCAACGCCAAAAAATACTCTAAAGTCTGGTGAATCTGGATACTTCTCTTTGTCTGAGTTAGCTGGAAACACTACGAAACTATTAACTTCTGTAGGATCGCCTGCTTGCTCACCGGTTTCATCGACCGGCACTACAAATACCTTAAACCCTTCACCTTTGTTCGCTTTAGCGTTGCCTTTATGAGAGGCATTGCATGCGATCTTCTTAATTGTACCATCATCTTCTAAATGAAGCCAGCCAGAAGCGAAGGTGATATACTTACTTGGTTTCTTGTACTGAGGTTTCGTCATTGTTTTGTTCCTTATCTGCTTGTTCTTGTTCTAATTTTCTTAAACGTTCTTCAGCAACTAATTTCATAGTGTGATGATAAACAATAATATAACGATCACTAATAGCTCTTTGACCTGTAGCAAAAAGAAGTTTCTCATCTTCTGTTTTTAAATATACAGGTAAACCGTCTTGAGGTAAATCTAAAAATGCAGTGACAGCCCTAACTAATTCTCGCTTAGACATTTTCATCATTAATTCTTTAGCACGTTTACGGCAGCGAACTAAAGAAGTAGAAGCCATCATAACTAGCTTCTCGGCATCTGGTACTACAATTTGTTGACCAGTTTTTTGTTCCATATCTTTAATACTGGTTACTTCAGTATTAACTTCTTTTAATATCTTCTCTTTTTGCTCTTGAGAGAGATTTTTCAAATCTTCCATTGGATCTCCTTAAAAATCAATATCGTCTAAACTATCTACAGGCATTGTTTCATTTCCTCCGAAATTGAAGTTAGAGCTTTTAGCTAAAACTTCTGTTGGAGGTGTAGCAGCCGCTGGCGCTTTAGGCTTCATACTAAAAGTAGGCTTCTTTTGAGCATTTGCAGCAGGCTTAGCGGGCGCAGGCTCCGTTTGAGGAGCTTGAGATTGTTGTTTAACTGCTGGTTTAGCCATGACAGGTTTAGCTGACGGCTTAGGAGCTTCTGCTTCCTTTTCTGGATCATCGTCGCCAGATAGTAAGAAAGTCTTAAGTAAGAAGTACTTATTTGCTCCAGTAATAGCTTTAAAAACACCTTTGTCTTGATTATCTGCACCTTGGCCAGCTGACCAAGCTTCAATAGATTCCCCAGATTCAGCATCAACAATAGTATGTTTCATGCGAACTGTGGTAATATTACCTTCTTTGTTAACTTCTTCGACAGAAGATACAATTACCAAGTTAGCTTTAACAATTTCTTCTCGAACAGCATCAAGAAGATCAGTTTCCATAATATAATTATATTTTTGGTGAGTGTTGTAGCCTGATTTGCCTACCTTTCCGCTAACACTACCAACTACTTGCACTAGCTTCTTAGCAATATTTTTCATTAATCAATCCTTCAAGAGTTTATATCTTAACATATTTTCGACTAATTCAGGATTCTCTTTATAAGCTCTAGTGAATTTCATTTGAGCATCATATAACCTAGTGCAATAGATTACAAAATATACAGCAAACACTTCACCATGATTAATTAATCCTGACCAAATTCCTAACACTGTTAGACCTAAAGCTATCATACAGTGAACAAGTATCCAAAGTATACTACTAAACAAAGGCATTAATCAAGTCCCTTTTTTCTTGAGGCCGGTAGAATCGTTACCGTGGCATAAATTAAAATATGGACACTTACCACCGTACCAATTATTACACTTAGAAGTGTTCTTATAAACTATTTGACGATTCATAGCTTCAAGAATATTACCCTGGTCCAGAAGGATATCAGTCATCTGCTGTTCAGATTTAGTTTCAATTAAAACTTGAATCTCAGGTTTTAATACTGTTTTGTATTGCCACTCTGTTCCACAACGTTCTGGAGCTTGACCTTCGTACAATAGATTACCTGCTTCGTCTGTTTTAAGCAAGTTGTTATTGCAAGTTTTGTACTGACCTGATTTTTGATGGCCACACTTAGGACAAATACCTACTTGTTCTTTTTTGATATTCTTAACGCAGACTACGTAGCCTACTTCATCTGTGTTAAAGTTTTTGCCTTCGATGGCAGCGTAAAGAGTTAGCTGATCTGAGTTATCAATTTGATCTTGCTTATAAGGATTAGCGGAAGTTTTTAAATCGAAGATAGTATTCTTATCTCGACCTTTCATTTTCAATACGAAGTCTAAAAATCCCATTACCGCATCGCCGGTAATTTCATCTTTAATATAAGCATGTTTTTGAATTGAAAGAACTTCATCCACTTGAGGCATAAATTGTTCAACGAATGCGTCAAGCAATAACTCGCCTTTACGTTTTAGAGATAACCAATTACATCTATTGTAATATTGTATCTTCATCTCGTTAGGACGCTTATAAGGATTCTTCTTATCCTTAGCTATAACTTTGAAAGCTTCTACAGGATCTGTGCCAAGTTTTTCTAACTTAAGTTCTGTAAGCCAATCTTTCATTAAGTCTAGATCTTCAGGCTTTAGAACATACTCATCAAAATCATTTGAACCGTAGCTAATAGTTTTACTATCAAAGATAGGGCTAGCTACGCCTTTACGGTTAGTTGTAGAATACCATTTGTTATTAAATATATCAATATAATTGGTTTGTTTTTGAAGAATAGCAGAAACCGCTGCGTCAAAAGCTGTACCAAAAGGTAAAGAAGAATTTTCGTCTGGTGACTCCCATTTTTCGATATATTTCCAATACCAGTGTTTACTACAATTTACATAAGTGGAACTTTGGCTGTATGAAGTGGTGGTCATTTATTTTTCCTAAGATAATCAATAGCTTTTTTAAGTATGTCTGTATCATCTTTGCTATTAGAGAGTAATCGATTGCAAGCATTGCACAATAATCCTCTAATTTTACCAGATTTATGACAATGGTCAACGTCTAAGTGTCTTCCGTTATTATTAATTCCTAAACATATATCACATTTACCGTTTTGTTTGAATAACAAATTTTCATAATCTTCTAAAGATATTCCATAATTTAATTTATATAAACGATTTCTATAAGAATTTTTATTTTTTTCATATTCTTTAGTTTTTATTATTTTTGTATTATTTATGTTTTTTCTTTTAGTTTCTGCGTTAATTATATGAAAACATAATTTACAATAAGAACTGCGAAGATTCTTTTTTTTATTTCTAAAATAAAAATCTTCTTCGTTTTTAGAGCATAGACATTTGGCACAAGTTCTCATATATCTACTACTACAGGTTTATTTACTGGAACATAATCTCCATTCATGATGGACGCATTAATAAATTTAACGCCGAAAAAATTTTCTTGTCCATAACTTTCGTGAATATGTCCAAACACGTGTAATTGAAGTTGTTTCAACTCTAGAATTCTCTCAAGAAGAGACTTACAGCCTACATGCTCCATGTGATCTAAGACTTTACTATACATAGGTCTAAAGTGATTGTCTACACCTATTTGTTTTTTAGTGTAATGCGGTACTCCGTCTAAAATATTTTTAGGAGGTCCGTGCGTAATCAATACTTGAGTGTCGTCAGGAATAATATCCCAATGAGGTTTAATTTCCTCTACGTGTCTATTAAAAGCCCAATTATGAAAAAACGGTGTTATTGGAGATCCGTAAAATTTCACGCCATCTAACACCACCTCTTGTTCGTTTAGCAGTATTAAGCCTCTATTTTCAGCTTCTTGTCTATATAAAGAAGTTTCTTTTTCTATACCTAAGTCGTGATTACCAGGAACTATGATAATATAATTAAACTTATGTCGTTGATTAACTAACCATTCAAACTGCCTTAATAATTCTTCAGGTCTACCTCTATAAGTCAAATCGCCGGAGTGGATTAAAATATCCCCTTCCGGCAATTCAGGTTCAGCCAAATGTGTATCACTAATACATACTAGTTTCATTCTTTCCTCTTAAATTTGTATAAACAAGACCAAAATAACAATACCAAACAAAACCAGTAAAAAGTTACGAAAGTTTTGATATTATGGAGCATATAGTAATTTCTCTATTTCGTTTAGAGGTTCATAGAATTTAGCTAAACGCCAATAAGGAACAAAATCATCTTTTTGTAGAGGACTAATTAAAATTTCTACCTCTTTATTCCATATATCGTTTACTTTAAGTACTCTATAAAGAGAGTATTTATCGTCTACATTAACGACTATATCATTTTCTTTAATCGGAAGAGTTTTTTTAAAATTATGGCGCATATAAAAGTATCTCTATTTCTGTTAAAACTTCATAGAATTTAGCATCTTGCCACATTCTCCGAGTATCGTGGCTCCAAGGATTGTCCGACTCATCTAAATAACACAATAAAACTCTAGGAGGAAAATCAGGTCTAACATCCATAGCTAGAACTTTATATAAAACATCAGGACAAATTGAGCATCTAACTACATCTCCAGCTTTAATCCGCATACAATAGCGCTTCTATTTCATTTAGAGTTTCAAAATAGTGTCTATGATTCCAATGGATAAAAGTACTATTATCTGAAATTACTGGATCAACTAAAATTTCTTGAAGATTATTATTATTTCGAACTCTATAAATATTAAAATTTATACTGTTTTTATATTTTACATAATCTCCAACTTTAATCTCATCACTCATAAAGTAATTCTCCGATAGTGTCAGCGGGACGGAGTAATTCTTCAAGATAGAAAAAAGTTTTACCTGATTCTAATTTAATCATATAGATAGTATCATCACCGCAAAAAGCAACAATTCTACCTCTTAAATTACAACCTTCAGGAACATCATAAAAAGGATTACTTATAATTCGTCGTTTGCCTTTTTTATAATAATAAATTTTACGCATGTATCTTATTCTTGCGTCTGTTGGATACAGCAGTATTACTTTTTGTTTTAGTTTAAATTTTCGCATAAAACCTAAAAACTACCGTCTACTAATAATAGTAAACGGCAGTTTGAAAAATGTCAATGGAAATCTGTCGTATCTTTCAACAAGTATTCAGGATTGATTACTTTAACTCCTTTTCTAAACCCTGTCTCTGAATTCTCATTTAAAGGCTTCACAACACAACCTTCTCGAACCTTTTGCACTGGTGCCATTATTGAGTCTCCTTGCATTAAGGAATCAATATTAGCATCTTTAATAGGACCTTTGTAAAGCTCAGGGCAAGTCTTGATATACATTTCGTTTGCTTCACGTTTAAAATCATCGTAGGACAAGTACTTACCGTCTTGCATAATATCAAAGATTACTAGATCTCGCTTATCTTTCATACCGTATGAATAATTCTTTTGAATTCCGGAGCCGTAAATCTCTCCGTAAATAACTTGACCTTTTTTAATACGTTTGTCTAGATCATAAGCTTTTACTTGTTCTGCATAAACATTTTTGTCGTAAAAACCGTCATACAGAAATTTTTCACTTATTTGTACATAATGTGAGCCGTATACGAATTGCCACTTTGGAGCCATTCCAATAAACTTTAGGAATTTTTTCCACCAGTTAGTAGGTTCGAAAGGAACCCAACCAGCTCTAAAATTAGTGCCGTGAATCTTTTCAGTGACTACTACAATCTCATCAGGAGTGAACATATTAGGATAGTTCTGCATCCTTGGAAATTTGGTATACACTTTAAAGTTTGAATTTTTATTCTTTTTGCTTGCTGGACCACCTTGCCCTGATCCTTTTTGGAATTCAGGAACTGGCGGCTCATACTTAGTAATCCCAAGATCTTTGGAAATATCTTGTCCAATCAATTCGTACTTAGACCAAGGTCCGGTAAATCCTACGTTTTCTAAAGTTTCTACCATACCTTGGGAAACTAATTGACGAATCTTAATAGCTCGGATTCGGCTTCCGCTGAGTTTGATCTTAGAATCAATAGGAAACAGTTTGGCTTCTAGCTCCACTGGAAGAATTGAATCAACAGGAATATAAACAACAACATCCCCTACTTTAAATTTATCCAAAGGAATAACACACTGCCAGCCTTTAACTTTTGCAAGTTGTAGGCGATCAGCATTAGGATGAGGAAGAATTTCATCAATAGTACAGACTTCTACTTTAAAATCCTTAAGTTCCACTTTCAGATTCCTTTTTCTTGAGTAGAGATATTAAAAAGTCTAAAACTTCAGTCTTACCTTGAAGAACACCTTCTAATCTAACCGAATTCATGGATTTGTGAGCCGCTAAGATTTTTTCCTTAGGATCATTCTTAGCCATAGCCTCACTCATAATATTTTTTCTATCTTCTTCTGTCAATATATTTTTACTGTCTACTTTCAATTGCTGTTTAGATTTTTCTAAAAATTCAATTAAATCTTTAACTGCTATTACTTTATTTTGCATATTATGTTCCATATAAAAGTTCTATTATTTCCCCATTCATATTACCACACACTTCAACTTTCATAAAGTGTAACATAAAGAAATAACTGTGAGTTGTTTTTTTTGATTCTTTTAATCTAAAACAGTCAATTAAATAATCATCGTCTCTAATCGCACGAGCAATTTTTTTAATTAGATAAAAATCTTGAACTGCATCACTATAAACTATATCACCTACTTTAAATTTCAATTGCATAATCAATCCCACCAATATCTAATATGTTTTCTCAAGTGTTTAAATAAATAATCTAAATCTTGATTCATCATATAGTCGTCATGATCGTACATACGTCGAGAATCTTTTAACTCTTGTTCACGATCTTTTTCTGTAATTACTTTTGTTCTATACAAGCCTCTAGGGCCGCCGAACTCTAATTGTCCCCATTTCTCTTCTAATTCAGCTCTTTGAACTTTGATATAATCATCTTTTAAAATTCTATCGATTAGAATTTCAGCTATTCTCATATTTTTACAATCGGATTGCGCTCTGACGTGTCTATCATGTTTTCCTATATATTCTCGTTGAAATTGAATTTTCTTTTTCAGGATTATTAGAATATAAGAATAATCGTAATCACGATCGTGCCATAGAGTGGGCAACCAACGGATAATTCTTTTACAATCTTTTACAAAGACTTTTAGTGTTACATAAGGCAACACAAAAATAATATAAAGCATACGTTTTATTTTAGACATACAATAACTCCGCTATAATAGGATCTAATACGTTCCAACGGCCGTAACAAGTGTATATTCTATAATCAATAGTTCTAATAGAGTATTTACTAGGATTATCTTTACCTAATTCTTTAAAATAAACAGTGTTTTTACAATCAGACTCTGTAACTTTAAACACTCTTAATGATCCAGAATTTCTATCGGAAACTACAAATATTTCATTTGAATATTTCTGGAACATTGTAAAGCACCTTATTTCCTCGTTTTTTAACGTAAGTCTTCCAAGTAATGTTATATTTCTTTAACACTCTTGAGACTGTCTGTTGAACAGACTGCTTGCTTATCTGCAATTGCTTTGCCACTTGAATGAAACTCATATTATCAAAATAAACCATATTAAAAATCTGTTGCTGACGTACAGTTAGTTCGTTGTAGTGTTCAATAATAAATACTCTGACTACTCCGTATTCAGATAGTTTAGTAACTGCGGAATAAAATTCGTATTTAGCTCTAGCTTGATTGTTTAATCCTAAAGTCTCGCCTACGTACCTAAAATCTCTACCTTCATATAGATATTTTTTTACTACTTCTTGTTTACGTTTAGATAATACGTCCCAAGGAATATCAGTACCATTAAACTGAATATTAGCAGGTTCGGAGGAATCCACAGAAACTTTATATAATTCTGTATCATTTCTATAATCAATAAGAGGCTCAACTACTTTTTCTCTTTCAATAAAATCTATAACTTGATTACAAGGAGATTTACAAGTAAGAGCAAAAGGACAAGCGGAACAGTTGGTATCTATATACATCTCATCATTAACGATCTTCTGAGACTCTTTTAATTTATCCAAAAAAGGTTTAGCCGTGACGCTCTTCCAAGGCAGCGGCCGACCAATACATTCCTTTTTAAAACAAGTCAAACGTTTAGGACACTCGTCGAAAGAGTATCCATAAGCGTCAATACATTCTTGCCTGATGATTCTAAGAATCTCAGGTCTATCTCTGGCAGGAATAAAAATAGCCCACGGAGGTGAGCTACAGGCTGCCATTTTATTTGATTTTTTAAATTCAAATTCGTTCATTATCATATCTACGGTGAAGATCTGTGTTTAAACTCATTCCCAAGCCTCGGTGGCCATCATACAACAACATATAAGCTTCATCAACTTTAATAAAATAAGCTTCGTGGACTAGGTGAATCGTGTTTGTATATAATTGAAACACTTTAGGATCTTTGTCCCATGGACCCAATATTAAATCGTAATCATCCCAAGGTATTATATAAGCTAACTCAAACATAAAGAAGTAATTCCTCTTCTTTTGCTTTCGTATAAAGAAGATTAAAACTTTTAAGCGCTATCGGATTTACTTGTTTTGTATTTATATTTTGTAAATACAAACATTGTTTATGTCTTCCTACAACAACTACAAAATAGTCATGAGAATTTAAATGTCTATAAATAACTTTTTTTCTTTTTAAAAATTTGCATATCATGTAAATAGTAGTTCCATAGCTTCGTTTAAAGGCATAGCTTTTCTATCTACAATAAAAACTGGAGCTTTACATACGTTTTCTGTATCTTTAATGTCTTGAATTAAATACTGGCAGTTTGCTTTATCGACGCCAATAACTTCATAAGGTATTTCTTTTTCAGAATTCATATTCTTGTATAGAATTTTATCTCCGAAATTAAACCTAAAACCTTCTTTAAAACAGTATGGATAATGTAAGTGAAATATCTTATATTTAAAGTTTTCTTCTCCGTCCCAGGCTGCGCCTTTAGGATCTGGACCACTTTTTACAGAATCAAAAACTCCCCATTGAAATTTACCTTCAGGTCCTTGAGGAGTTTTATATTTATATACAACTATATCCCGAGCGCATTTGGCACATTTCTTTTCTATTTTGGTATCTCTCTGTACGTCTGCTCCGTAATTTTTCCAACTACTCATAAATATCTCTCCACGAATTCTGCGTAAACCAATCTATATATTTCAGTAGTAGAATGATAACAGGACCAGGGTCTGCGAAGACCAGAGCAAATATTAATCTTATCTTTAAGAATAACAAAGAAACATTCTAAAGCGTAATCTTGATCCAAACTATGCAGCCTGTCTAAATCAAACTGATAATTAATCGCAGTCCCTGTATTGATTTGAGCAATAGACATATCAAAAGCTTTTTTAACTTTTGATTTAATTACATAACAACCTTTGGCATCGCATTTCTTTTCTTCTACAGTCTCTTCTTTGTGATAAGTATTCACATTAGTCAGCATAGACTCTTGCAATAAGATTGCCAAAGCTATGTTAGGATCTATTCCATTCTCTTTGGCTTGTTTAGTTAATTTATTGCTAAATTCCATAGCCCATTGTTTGTCTGCATTCTTTTTGTGTTTAAGAATTTTACAGTAGATAGGATTTTGCTTACACGTGTCAGCACCATAAGCTCCGGCACTAAACACCAAACCAAAGAGAAGAATAAACTTTTTCACAACAAACCCTTTCAAACATCCTCAGGAAAATTAATAAATTCAATAGAGGAACCGTCTTTAAAAATGTAACCTTCTTCTAGTTCCTCTTCTGACAATCTTCTACCTAAGTTCTTTTCAAATCTATTAACCATTAACGGATCAGGGATTCTTATAGCTCCGTCTGAAACGATTGGAGTAATCTTGGTATTAAATCCGCAATATACTTTTTTGGTTTCAAGATTAACTATATTAAGAAAGCCGTCTGGATTACTTAAAAAACTTAAGAAATCTTTCTGTTTATTTGGAGGAAGAGCTAAATATTTATCTAACTCTTCCTGCCATTGTTGCAATCTATCGCCTGTACAACTTAAGCTTCCGGTTTCATCTGGAATTAACTGTGAAAAGCAATTAGGACAAAGATTATGAACAGAGCGAAGATTGACACGAAATTTCCTTTTCTTTTGAAATTCTGACATTTCTTACCTTTTAGTATTGCGTAAGAAATGTTTTATTCATTTTACTTACGACGTTTTTGATTTATTTCTATGTGAGTTTTGTTTCCCCATTCGTATCTAGATTTACAGTTTGGCATAAGTGCCCACAGTACTTTGAAGTTAGGCTTTTGAACATCACCACAATCTTCACCGTCTGTAAAATAAATCAGTCCGTCTGGTTTTCCCCATTCTTTTTGAAATGCTTTAGTCTTAACTAGGTCAAACACTGGACCAAAAGCAGTACCACCTCGACCCATGTTTGCTTTTCTAAACTTTTGTTCATATTCATAAACTTGTCGAATTTGTAAATCACAATCAATAATTGTAATTTTAATTCCAAGTTTACTCATAGCTAGAATTTCTGAATCGAATTGATTCAAAGCTTCATCATAAACTGATCCAGAAGTATCTTTAGCAATAACAATATGAAGTTTAGGCTTCATACGACGACCAGGATACAACAAACCATAGCGACGGTTTCTGCGGCGCTTTGTTTCTTCGATAATGACTGCTGCACAGCTTTCACGAAATTGACGAATATCTTTACGCCAGTCTTTAGTCTTTTGATTAAGCTCTTCAATAAGCTTCATTAAATGACCAGGCATTTTACCTTTATCAGCACTAGACAAAGATTCATATGCTTCATTAACCAGCTGCCGAGCAATTTCTCGTGCCATTTCCGGATCTAGTTTTCCACCGTTGCCATCATCATCATTATCGCCGTTTTCACCATGATCGTCAATAGGCATCATGATGCTGCCATCTTTGTTCTTATTAGGTTGCTGATTTTGTTCTTTAATCTTCTTTAGAATATTATAGTAATATTCCATTGTTTGGTTGTTTTCAATCTTCATATTCGGATAGGCCGCTTGAAGATCTTTAACTCGACAAGGTCGGCAAATAACAGGATTGCCTTCCTTATCCATTACAACTTCACCCTTTTCGTCGTAAGCGAAGAAAGTTGAAGGGAGTTTTGGTATTGTCTCGTTTATTTCCAAATCTTCAGCGATGTTTAAAAGACGTACAGTGTCCGAATTATTGAGATAATCAAAGATTGTCTCATTCTTTGTTTTTTCTTCGTTGAATAGATCAGGCTCAAGCTCACGACGTCGCCAATCCAAATGGCCACGCATAATGTGTTCGCATTCGTGTTTGAGCACTGAAGCTATTTCACCAATACCAATCCCTGCTTTCATATGTTCTGGTTCAAGAGAGAACTGATTCATAAAAGCCGGATTGTAACTTAGAGTTACTCCAGATACATCCAGCCTCACGCTAATGGATGAAGCCTTTGGATCAGGAACTTTTTTAAATCGCATAAGCAATTCAGCGTAGAATCGCTCACAGCGAATTAGTTCAATAATTCCTAGAGATACTTTATCATCCATTTGAATCAGTCCCCTCTTTAACTCAAAACTTAAAAGGAAGTGTTATCAATTTCTGCTGGTTTAGTTTCTTCTTTGTCTACTTTAGAGCGAGCCTCTTTCAGACGTTTGATAAAGGTTGCCTTGCGAGTAGGATTGCGCTCGGCGTATTCATAAAAGCGACGCTCTTTATAAACATGATGCGCAAGGTTAAACATAATAGGCAATGGAAGGTCTTCCATATACGCCATAAGGTTATCGCCTGCGTCGTCGGCAAGCTTATCTGGAGACTTAAAGAAGTCCAGAATCTTTTGATTAACATTGTGAAGAGTATCAGTACGATTGTTTTCAACGTATTTAAGAACACGTTTTTTGGTTTTCTTGTTATAACTAAAAATTTCTTCTAGAGTCAAAGGCTTATCGTCTCGATCTAGAAATTTATAAAATGCACTAGCAGCTTCGTTTCCAATCATACCACAAAACACTTCGAATTGTTCGTTTCGTGGAAGATTAGCTTTCAACAGACGATCAACACCACCCCATTTACGGCGGTCTGGCTTAGCATACTCACTGATGCTGAAAATATCCAAATCCTTTTCTTCTAGAAAATTTGGTTGTTCAGCAATAAAATCTGGAATACTAGTATCATATTTTTTATGAACTGCGTAATCACGCCATTCGTCCACAGTAGGACTAAAATAAATGTGAACGAAACGAGAGAACAAAGCTTTATCGTCCAAACTTAGTACTGCGTAATTGCCGGTGTCCGGATTGGAAGCAGCAATAATATCAATATTAAGATGGCTAAAATCATAAGTATGCAGCTTGCGATCCAAAGCCATTTGGAACACTGGGCCAATCAAGTCCATACGTGGTGCACGATTAACTTCGTCCAAAAAGATACAAGCACGTTTAGTTGGATTTTCAGTACAGAAATCCATAGCTTGTTTCAACCATTCCGGCATACAGAATTTGGTTGCAATCTTATTGCCTTTATCGTCGGTAACGAAATCCTGTAGACCTAGGAAGTCGCCAACGTCGGCTTGAGTGTTAAGGCGGAAGTTGAATACCAACCAGCCATTTTCTTTATAGTAAGTCTCAATAGTCTCTGATTTACCTTTGCCGTGGTACCCCCAAATCCACGGAGTGAGTCGAGCTTCATTTAGAACAGGAAGGATTTTTTTGAGAGTCGTAATGTTCATTAACAATGACCTTTCTGTGATTAAAAATCAAAAACTTTATCGACAGTGCCCATAACTTTATCGTCTGATTTTTCAGTAGACAATTTCTTTAGAGACAAAGTCTCTTTATAAATGTCTATCATAACCTGAATACCTTTAACCTCGTTAAGGTTAATCAAACTTCTACGGTATTGTCTAGCTTCTTTAAGAGAAGGATGCTTAGAATCAAATTCATCAGCAACCATAACTACGTAGTTAATTCTGTTGTTGTGTTTTTTCTTCGGCATCTTTAACCTCAAAGTCTAGTCCAAAACCTACAATCTTATATACAATACTTGTGCCAAACTTATCAATGTTTATATTCAAGGGAATCAGGTAGATCATTTACCAATTGTGTCAATACTTTTGACAAGTCTGCAATATCCTGACGAGTGCACAGTTTTTGTGAGTAAAGTTGAAGCACTACACGTTCCATTTCTTGCATACCAGGATTACTCAAAGGTTTGTACTTGTCACTCATTTAGTATTGTTCCATTGCTTGGAGGTCATTTCGAGCAATATCTAGTTCTGTTTCCAGGTCAAATAATTCATCGCTCAATTTTTCATAATCGTCGCCTTCAGCCTCAGTCATTTCATAATTAATTTCTTCAATTCGTTCTTCTATTGCCGCAATTTGACGTCTAACAAATCGAGGATTAGTCATTTATTACTCTCCATTTCTTTAAGGCTAACCATTAGAGCGTTAATCTTATCTAAGCTGTCTTTTAGACGAGTATTAAAATCGTTTCTATAGTTTGTCCCTTTCATATGAGATTCATATAAAGGCTCTCTACCCATTCGCACTAATTGATTTTTAATTGAGAGCTCTTTCCTTTTAGCAGTTAGATCTATAACGTTACTCATTAGAATCCTTTAAAGATTAAGCGAGCTCCGTAACTGTCTTCTACCGGCCATTGCCCACAATCTAAATCAGCACAATGCTGACTGTGATGATATTTAATAGCATGCATCCAGTTTGTCAACTTTAAACCTAAGTAATACTCTAACCCAACGTACCTAATTTGAGTACTATCCATACTCATATGGTAATTGCTTTTCCAATACAACCTATTCCACAGGCTCACAGTATTATGAAATTCAGCTGTCCAATCCCAATCGTCTTTACCTGGAGTATTTAAGTTGCGCCAATTTTCATACTTGCGCCATTCAACGTAAGATTCGTCAAGATTAAAAGCTTTACTTTTACTTAAGCCTAGATTCCAAGCATTAGCTTTGGAAGCGTTAAAGAATAGAAAGCAAGCTATTAAAATATGTTTCATAAGTATAACTCTTTTATACATTCTAGATCAGAATCACTTAGTATTAATCTTGCGGTATTTGCAGCCATAGAATCTACTCCAAATCCAGATTCTTCGCCTGTATATTCCCATTCTTTATTAGTACTTAATACCACGTAATAATACCAGCGTTTTTCTATTCTAGTTATTTGGCCTATGGTATGTTTATTATCAATTGCTTCGAAATTTCCGTTTTGCAGTCTCACTCCTCTGGTCCATATAAATCTATCGCCGACTTTAAATTTCATAAGTATAACAACTTTATTATTTCAAGGTCAACAACTACAAAAGCTCTTTCCCACACCTTAGAATTTGTTTGAAAAACACCTTTTAAAGGATTTACAAAAGCCTTAGGTTGTTCGCCATGCAAAACTTCATACTCATGCCAACTATAATCATCTATATTTTTAATTCTACCGACAAACGCTGAATTGTTTTCGCAATACACGAATAAATCGTTTAATTTAAATTTCATTTTTGTTAAATGGGTTCATCCTTGAACCCCTTTCATTAGAAATTAATGATTAAATCGCTTCGTAACTGTATTGGTGAACAATGTGATTAGCGTAATAACCACCGGCAGAACTTGCGTTTTCCCAATCGTCAATAACACTTTGTTCAACATCGAAGTAACGATAATTGCCGTTGTTCAGATTGACTTGCAATTCCATAGTTGTTGGATTGTAAATCGCTTTGTTTACAACGGAAGAACTAACAAGATTCAATTCAACCCATTCACTATCGTCTGTTTCTTCAGAATCAATCACAGTTTCAGTATGCTCTGAATCAGTATACAAAGGCTCATTGCGAACGGATTTACAAAGGTTAACAACCTTAAATTTGCAAACACGCATCTTAGTTCCATTGTAATCAGTAGGAACGGCGACGACGTCAATAGGATTAACTTCAACTTCAACTAGTACTGGAGCGAAGCCTTTCGCATAATCATAGCAGGCAACGTGCAATCCGTTTGAACAAGTATTATTTGGATTGTCGTCAACAGAATCTCTAGGCATAGAACAAACCGCACCAATGCTATTATCAAAGGTTTTGGTATGTTTGTCTTTAAAGTCCTCTGTTACGCCCCGGTATGCGATAAAATTACCAGCTGGTGTAATAGGGTGGCCATTGTGCTCTAGGAATTTATAGAGCATCTGGCGACTATTAAAACTAGGATTCATTCGAAGCTTTCGAGCGAACAAAATCAAAGGCTCATAAGGCAATTGAGCTTCGCTGAATTGCAAAATCCTTTCAGCAATAACACCTTCCAAAATAATGCCATCTAGGTATACGTTATTGTTTTTGATTACCAAACCTGGAACATTAGAAAATTTATCTACGACACTAATAAGACTAGGAATCTTATCGAGCTCGCCGTTTTTAATAGCCTCTACAATATCACTATAGCGTCCGTCGCCTTTAATAACATTATGAGTTTCGCCATTAAAATTAACAACCAACGAATCATTAAGAATAAGATAATTAACGTTCAACATAACTTAAACCCCTTTGTAATTAGCATTAATATACTTAGCAATATGATCACATAAATCAGCTTGCTTTAGTCCAAGATAACCCACAGTCATAGCCAATGGAATAGTTTTTTCCATATTTCTGGCATATTTTTTAGGATCCTTTAAAACTTCTTTCAATTTCTTATATTCCGCATGAATTTCTATATGCTGTTTGAATTCTTTAGGTAGACTATAAGTATAACTATAAGTTTTCCAATTCTTATCATTGTTATGTTCAGTACTCAAAAATTTAATCAAATTAGACAAAGTCTTGTTTTTAATCTTATCAGTACAACGAAGCAAGTTACCTATAGATGTAGTAATATCCTTAAATAGACGTTCTTTAATTTCGTTTAGAATCAAATTGTTTTCAGGTACATGAGTTTTTACCCATTCGTCTATATGAACGAAATTGTTATTGTCTTTAATATTATCTAAACTACCTGGCGCAATAAAGAAAAATGTCTGTCCGATAAAATTCATATATTTAATCAAATCGTCACTATTTCTATTGTCGTAACGTTTGTCTGTCAATAGAGCGTAAACTTGTTTACTGTTAATATCTTTTACTTCTATTTGAGTCGGATTAAGACGCCCGTGGTTATAATAATGAGCACAGAATTGCTTCTTTACAACCTTAGCGGCTTTAGACTGTGTTCTAACGATTTTATAATCACTAATATCCACAGAGCTTAAAGGTTTCGCTTTCAAGTCTGCAATCAACTTAGCGTCGGAAACAATAGCAATTCTACTAGTAGCAAGTTTTTCCCATAGTTTCCTAATTCTATAGTTAAGTCTTGTGACTTTTTCATCTTTAATACTGTCGTCAATATAGTACAACTTATCGGCGTACATATTAAAAGACAGATAAGATGATTCAGACTTTCGCATACTGTGTTGCTGTGAACGTCTAGACCAATGAGATTCGTACATCACAAAAGCTTTGTCAATTGCTTTAGGTTTAATTTGATTTCTGTAAAAAGCGTAACCTTTATATTCAGCGTCGTGAATAAAATCTTTATTCAATTCTACATAACAAGCAATCGAATCCGGAATATTGTTGGCTTGTGTCATTTTATTTTGAATAAACAAATCAATATCTTTATGAGTTTTACTTGAAATAGCTTTAAGTAGATTCTTATTGTGGTCGTCCGTAATCAAATCTTCACGGTTAGGCGCAATGTGAAATTGGCCGTTTTTAGCGTTAAATACTTTATAATTACGACAACGGTGATAAACTTTGTCTAAGGCGTCGGCCAAATTACCGTCTTTTACTTCATAAGGAATACCGTCGATAACAAGCAAGCTTATTCCATTATAGCCTGAAACATAACTTGGCAATTTTCTATACAATGAAAAACTATCATTAATCTTAGTTTTTTCCTGGTGCTCTTTATACTCAACTAGATCGGCAGGATCAAAGTTGTTTAGAATTGGTTTTTCAGCGTCTGCCCAAAAGAACACAGTCCTAAGAACGGCTCGTTTAAAGTCTTTAACATCTGCCGGCTTAACTGGAATTTGAATAAGAGTTCCGTTTGGTTCAGTGGTTTTTTCTTCGGAAATTCTATCCAAATTACCATTACTGTTAGATTTATGAGCGACGTAAACTCTTTTAATACCATTCAAAAACGTAACGATTGTGAAACTGTCAACATATGCCCATGCGGATTTAGCTCCAATACCAAAGCCGCCGGCTTGGTTATCGTCTGTTCTTTTAGTGCTTGCTCCATAGAGCAGAAATACATTTTCTATGCGTTCTGGAGACAGACTAGGCCCGAAGTCTCGAATACTCAAAATAGGATTAAAATGAGTAGGAACGTCAATTTCAATAGGACGCTTTGAACCTGATTCCCTATTAGCGTCACGAGCATTAGAAATATACTCTTGAGTAATAGTCTGCTTTGGTCGGCCATAAAGTTTAGTCAATAGATTAATAACAATACTCATATCCGCAATACCAAAGCTTTGACGCTGAAACTGTTGGCTTGCTTGAGCGTCGCCGAAGCCTAGTCCTAGATTCATATTAGCCATGAGAGTTACTCCCTTATTTAACAAAGCCTGTAATATCGTTTTTAGCTTTACCTTTAGCAGTCAAACCAATGATCAAACCTTGATTGCCTTCCAGAAATCTTAAGTCATGATCATCGCCGTTTAACACTTTGAAACCTTGATAAACTTCAGGTATATCTCGAAATACAGTAGCAACGTTAAAACCAGCTTTAAGAATTCTTTTAGCTATGGTTTCATTTACTTCACTCATGCTGAAAGTTAAATGATAATTAGGATAATCGTTATTCAATACTCTGTCCGGCCGTTTGGTATAGTCATAAAATTGAGCGTCTTTATATAGGTCAAATATATTCATTCCGCCGAACACTTCTATATTTTCCCAATCTATATCTGAAGTTCCATTCAGTCTCAAGACTGGTATTTGATTTTGTTTTGCAGCTTTGCGACAGAGTGAATCTATATCTCGCAAAAGCATTGTAAAGAATAAATCCCTTTGCCCGAAGAACAGCTTAGTTTTTCTAATTCTGGCTTCTTGAACGTTATCAAACCGACCACGGCCGGCAGTGTTCAAGCAAGCCATGGCACAACCTTTGGAAGCCGCAGGACAGACGTTAATGCCGGACAGATTAAACGGAGCAAGGTGAAGGATTGCGGAAAGGTAATTTTGGAATTGACTGTTTTTAGCAGTCTTGGAGTTTTGGTTAGCCATTGTTAGCAGACTCACGGCGAGACTCCATTTGTTTAATCCGTCCGGCTTACTTAACTCTTATCGGTATAATCTCAAAAAACTTTAGAATTATTTTTAAGCGACGAGCAAAAAACTTCCACGCTTAAGCTTTCGAATATTTTCAAGTTTATAGTTTCTAACTTGAATTGGATCATTCAAGCCTTGAGTACTTCCAGACTTGCTTGGAGCAGGCAAATACTCACTGAATTGCTTATAGAATTCTTGCTCTGTCCAAGTTTGGCCATTAGCAGAGACAAATGAAACACTAGTATGAAAGGATTTACAAAGATTAGGATAAACTCTCAAATAGAATTGCTCTTTATCTTTATGCTTAAAGACGATATTGTTATCGCCTACAGGCTCACAGTAAGATTCTTTGGCTTCGAAATTAGCCTCACTACCTTCCTTAATCCGGCGATTATTCACGGCAGTTTCATAATCATTACCTAGTGAAACAGTAGCGGCCAATAGTTTTTTAACGTTAAGCAATACGTCTGGCGTCGGTTGGGAAGTGAGTCGACTTTTCTTAAGTGTTTTGACTTCAGTTTCGGCCTCAAAAGCAAAAATACCAGTAATGTCGAAGGAAGTCAAAGCCTTGATAATTGCTTTTGTTTTGTTCATTTGATTAATCCTCAAGCTTGTGTGATTTAGTTACCGGTTTGTTCTTAAGATATTTTTTTACTCTGTTCAAAATACTCTCGCTCTAATACGTCTAGACGTTGTTTGTTTTCTTGAATTTCGTCAAACAATTTATTAAACGCTTCGATATTACTAGTTTGATAAGCCAATTCTACTAGTTGACTTGAAAGTCTAACAATAATCATTCTATAAACTTCAATAGTTAGTTTGATATTCATAATCAAAACAACCTTTCAAGAATTTTTTCATACACAAAGCTATTGTGATTAGAGTTAAGTTGCTCAAGTTGAGTCTCTGTCAAAGGGAGCAAGGAACGTTCCCATACAGCGGCGCTAATATAACTATCTGCAAAATCATGCACGTCGCTATGATCAATACCGTCAACATCAACATCAATAATTTGCTTTAGATTGTTTTCAGTAACATTTTTTCTAGTGTCGAAATAGCCAAGCACAGGACTAATAATAGGAAAAAATACATACTTAAAATACAATAGTGACCAGTTAGATTTAGGCTTAAAGCTATAAACACTAACTCCGTCTTCTACTTGCATAGTCCACGCTTTGTGCTTTGGATATAGTCGCATTGTTTATACCTCAAGCAAGTTATAATACTCTTATCGGCACAAGCAGAAAAAACTTTAGTTAATCATTATTATAAATTTTATCGTCTTGATTTTTATAATGCTTTAGTGCTTGTCGCAATTGATCGGCATGCTTATCTCCTATTGTATGCTCGTGTAATACACTCAATAAACTTGCGTCATATTCAGTATATGCACCAGTGTCAACTTGAATACATATAAAACACATTATAACCTCTTAAAATTTTTGAAACTTATAATCAGTACTATTAGCTAAACTAACAGCTTGCTTAAGTATTAGTTTAAAAGTCTCATAACCGTGAAGTTTTATCATTTTAGATCTAAAAGATTCATACTTAGCGACGTGTTCATATGCGTCGGTGCGTTCGTTAAAGATGTTTAAAAGCTCTTTTACTTCATCTTGGAAGTTTACCATAACGTATATACCTCTGTTTATCGGCAGGTTTAAAAACGAATTTAAAACAACAATGAGTTTTAGTATGTTCTAAGAATAACGAGCCTAAGTATTCATTTACTCTTTTGATTTTTTTAATTTGTTCTTTATGTATTTGATCGTCTATCCACAATAAATATTCATTATTGGTCGCTTCGCCTATAGGAAATACATGCTTAAGCATATTCCAATTGCGGTACGTGGTTATCGTTATCTCAAGCATGCTAACCTCACAAGCTTAAAAGGGCTAACCAATATATTTCTATATCAGTTAGCCACAAGCGGAATGGAGCGGAAACACTATAGCTTAGAGCAAGCCTTTGGCCTTGCGGTGAGCTTCAACAAGAGCGTTAATAGCTTTGGTTGCACTACCATACTCTTTAACTAGATCATCTACCCAAGCTGAATTGACTTGACCGCCGAGCATCTTACGCTCATAATCGTAAACTTTTTCTTTACCTTTACCCTTAGACTTCTTAACTTCAATTTGTTCTGCGTTATTCATAATTGATCCCTTAATCAAATTGCTATAATACTTATCGGCAAAACTCAAAATAACTTTACCTCAATAACCCTGCGTTTTTAATTGCTTAATCAAATTCTTCATTTGTACTTTAAAAACTTGCGGATTCTTATTATAGTCAACTAGTTTAACTTCAGGCTCAAAGCTAATAGGATATTCCAAACCTAGATTAGTGAATCCAGCGGCCAATCGACCTTCACGGAAATTATCCAAAGCTTTCAAGGCGAGCAGCTCTTGATTAAAATTATCAGGACACAATTCTTTTACAGCGTCGTGATTTTTCTTAAGGAGATTATTAGTTTGGACTTTCAAAGTGTTAGCCATAACACTGCCGGCAAAACAAACCGCACAGTTACCTTTGATATTGGTATACCAATTGTCCATGTTGACAACATAATTAGTTGTTTGTTCTACTTTTTCAAGATCTTTCAAGGCTACTGAAAGTAGCTCACTAGGTTTACCGGACAATTTGCCAAAGGTTTTAAACGTTTTGATTGTTTCAGCTTGACGCAACAATTTAACTTTAATCGCAGGGGTTTTCATTTGTTAACCTCAATAATAGTTTTTTCGACTCGCTCGAAAATTTCTTTAGGTTCGGTGTAATATTCATCTTGCCAAGTTTTTTCTTCTACAATATCAGAATCTTTAACAAAACCATAGTTGTACAAAGCTTGGCTAAATCTAAGTGTCGGATAAGAGTTTAGAATCGATTGCAAAATTTGCACTAACTTAGCGTTATATATTTTTCTGTCTTGATCCCTTTTAGGATTTTGGAGTTTAGTATTTACAAATTCTAGTACTGAATCTGTTGCTACTTCACTCATTTAAATCTCTCGCCAATGAGTTTAAGGATTAACACAATATTACAAACTGTTCCAAGGATAGACAAAAACGCAAAACCCAACAACATTTGCAGAATCTCGCCGTTCAATTGTGGAGCGTTAATCCACAGCATGGCACAGCAAATGAAAGCCAAAAAGCCGCACAGGACAGTACTAGGCAACAACAAAACGTCTTTCATTGTATTTCCTTTCCTTGGTATGAGGCTCCAAAACCCCAATCAATTACATACACCTTTCCATTCTTATCCACAAGCATATTATGTGTACCGTGGTCCCTTTTGTTTATTCCTTTAGAAGCCATGAAATTGTGAATATTAAACTCATACTGTATACCAGACTTTTCAATCATATGTGAATCGTCATGCATATTATATGCGTCAATATGTTTCATAGTGAAAGCATAATGATAACGATTGTTGTACTTAACAATAAAGATTTCATAAGGTTCGGGAGTAATATCGCCTAAAACTTCAAAAGCAATTTTTTGAGTTTTAAATTCCTTTTCAACCTCGTAAGAATCGTCCAGTTCTTCTTTAGAAGAACGGTTAGGATAAGCTAACACCTTAATCCCAACATCTTTATTCATTTTATGATAAAATCCGCCGACACCACTACCTACAAATTCAAGTTTATCTTTATCAAAATCATGAAACTTATAAATCTTAAACTTGAAGAGTTTTTTAAGTTTTTCAAACATTGCTTCCATTCCTTACGTTGTTCATATAAGACTTATCGGCAATATTGAAAATAACTTTAGAACTATTTACCAAACATCCAACACTCGCCCTGCAACAGGCAACCAAATAAAAGCACGCCAGGTAATTTTATAAGCAATTTGTTCATAGGTTACGAATTTTGCAATCTTATTGCCACGCCACAAACATACAACAGCGGCCCATACGTGCATACTAAGCAAAACCAATGCGTATATTTGAATATAGTTCATTTGATATTACCCAATTCGATTGGAGTGTTTGACACTTTGATTAGCTTGAGCTCGCTCTTTAGCTACTCGCTCGGCATTGCGTTTGTTCGCTTCGATAATTTGATCGAAGTTTGTTTCAGTTTTACCCTGGCTTTGAGCGCCAGTAGACACAGACTCTTTAACCACGTTGCGATAGTCGGCCAAGCTGAACACGTTATCAGGCAGCTTGGTTTTTTTAGCTTGCTTGCGTTTAGTGCTCATTGTGAGTTACCTCATGTTAAGATAATTATATTAAAGTATACCCAAATCTTTAGAGTCTTTTATTTGTTGAAGAGTTAAGCCTGCTTTAAGAGCATCTGCAATTTCTTTAGGGTTTAGTTTTGATTTATTTTCAGTTTTTTCAGCAGTGCGATCAATAAGTTTATTAGTTCTACTATCCCAATTCAATTCTTCTAGAACTTTAGCAATTTCTTTTCTATTATTTTTAGCCCAATAAAATCCTTCGGTGCTACAGCCCGCATGATAAGACATGTTACTTGCGGAAGTTGCTTCGCCACGCTCAAGACATTTTGCATGAGCCGCTCTAAGACTATCTGGAGTAATTTTAGCCATTGGTTGGTGCTCCCTTAGTTGTTATAATACTCTTATCGGAGTATTTTGAAATAACTTTAACTATTATTTGAATTCAAGCAATAATCACCTAAACAGTGTTTATTAAACATAATTAAATCTTGTTCATATTTTCTGGCTTCTTCATAAGAAGTAAACATTTTATAAGTATAACCAACGTCATCGACAGTAATTTTATGTTTATTTATAATATCTTTAAGTTTTTTTGAATGTGGTTTATTTAGAATATTATTAGTTCTAGCTACAAGAGTTTGCTTTGTACAACCGACGTAAGTACCTACAAAGATACGTTTCTTGTTCCAAAAGCTGATCATATACACATAATAGTACATACTTCTACCTCTTAATTATAATACTCTTATCGGAGTAAAACTAAAAAACTTTAGAAAATAATTTTACTCTTCAGATTCAACAACTTCCACGTTATCTTTATTCTTAGCGTCAAAATCCAAAGCATTATCGAATATTACAGCATAACCAATAAACACAATGTATACAGTTAGTTCTAAAATCATGGTTCAGTCTCAACAACTTCAAAGCGATCCGCACTATAGAACACTTCTAGTTCGTTATCCAGAATCCAATAACCAAATGGGCCGCCATAACCAGCAATAACCTCTGTAACAGGATAAAGCCTATTCAATTCCAAACGTTTACCTCTACCACTAACGTCAATACATTTAACTGTTTTAATTTTCATTTGTTATCTCCCAATAGAACAACGGAGCACAAAAAGAAATACAAACAATAAAAACACGTACATACTAAAATTCATAGTGATTCCATTGCATGGCCATTAGGCCCGTCAAATATTTTAACATCGAATTTATCAATAGTATGTTCTGGTAAATCGTCAACTTTACAATCAATTCTAGTTTGACAATCAACTAAATCATGTTCTGAATCCCATATACCATAAGTTAAAGCACTTAATAGTATTGGTATAATCAGGAACATATAAACCTCAAAAACTAATAGTAATTATTAAGTAATCATCATCGCCTTCCGCTTCGACAATAAATTTTCTATTGGTATAGTACTTTGTAATAAAGTCTGTCGTTGGTTTGTCGCCAGAAAACGCTTTAATTTGTGTTTGGCCTTTTGCAGCCGCAGTGCGCAATCTACTGTCGATAATATCTAATTGTACTCGCCTTGCAGTATAGCCTAGTTTATCGCCGAACGGCGAAACACGAAAATGTCCGTTGGCATGAAAAATAATAATGATACCAGTACAAACTATAGCCATTACAATAAATACAATACTAGTTATCATACAAAAACCCAATTGCCTTGAGCGTCGGTCGCCTGTCTAGTCAAATAGCAACCGTATGCTGCGTCTAGTTTGTGAGCAGCGGCACGAGCCGTCTTAGTTGTTTTATATTTTGCAACCTTAACCACTGCTTTAGTGATTGGATTGATATAAGTTACTGTGATCATAACATACTCCTTAATTGTTATAATACACTAATCGGAGTATTGCAGAATTACTTTAGCACTATTTATTACATTTTAATATACTGAACAATATTACATAGATAATTCAAATAATACAAAGCAGTGAATAGTAGATAAGTCTGAATCAATAGAATTACAGTAATGATTGTAAATTGATATAGCTTCATAGGCATACTCCACATTGTGAATCACTCATGATTAAACCTTATTGTATTGAATAATTCCAATCATATTACATGCTTGCGGCCTAAAATCAGTATTATATTCATTTTTAGTCACATTCCTAACCAATCTAAGCCGCCTAATCAACTTAGCCTTGTGCCGCTTATTAGCGGGCTTAGCATACCAATTGAAAACCTGTTGCCGCCTATAGAATTGCCAAAGCAAAGCAAAAAACCAGTTATCAGGACAGTCCCAAATAAAAGTAATAACAGACGTCAATTCTTTATTACTTAAACTCTGTCTACTATTTACCATAGTAATTAGAGCTTTACATACATCTGGAAACTCTGAATAATTAAATATAGCTTTTTTGTAATATTTATAATCAGTTAGTATGGTTGCTGCAAGGAAATTACAGTCCATTGTGAGCTCCATACAAAGCTAACTTAATTAGCAACAACGTAAACATTAGAACATACAGTCTAATTCTGTGTTTAATATACTTCACAGAATCCAATAGAGTTAGATATAGATTAATTACAGCTGCAAATAGTATAATACAGGTTAAAATTTTATGTATTGCAATAGGTTCCATTGTTTTAATCCAACTTGGTTAAATATTGTTCTGGAACACCTATTGCAGGGAAAGGGTAAACACTTGAATCAATACCAGCGTCTGAAATATCATAAGCCATTACCATGTAAATTTTACCCATTACAGGCAAATCAGCAATACAAGCCACAATATATCCGTCAAAAGCCTTCACTCGGTCGTGCGCCCTAACAGACACTCTATCATGGCCTAAGAATTTATAATTGTTAAACATTTTATTTAGCTCCCTTAATTGTTATAACAACTAATCGGAGTATTCTATAAAATCTTTAATTAATTCTTATATCTTATTGTAATCCTTAATTATTTAATTAAGCGGACACAGTACTTACAATACTAACCCCTATAAGAAAAAACCCTAAGAAGAATAGAACAACAAGGAACATATCGAAACATACTATACGGAACATAGATATTATTCCTTTGGTTTAAAATGAGCATGAATAAAATCCTTAGTAGCTGGTCCAATATCATTGGAATTAACATTACGGACTAAATAGTTATATATATCTGAATCAGACTCAATAATTTCTAATTCTATATCTGTTAGATATTTTACAAGGTTTTGCTCAAAATCAAGCGGATTAAGATTAAGAGTTTCAGTCATATAATTATGAACGTCTTTTAGGACTAGTTTATCACCAGGTTTAAACATATATAAATATCCTTTTAATTAGATAACATTATCCTTAATAAGCTTTTCAATCATCTTAGGAGCATAACCTTTATTAACCAAATTAATAATAGTCTTGATTAGATTTTTAGTATTTGATTCTTTCTTCTTGAATCCTTTGACTGCAGCCTTGCCGGTCTTTCTAAAAGCAAATTTATGCCTTTTGAATACTGGCATTAATTCTTTTGGTCGGTCGTCTTTAGCAGCATAAATACTTTGAGGGTTAACGCCCATGATAAGGCCTAGATTAACCACGTTCATATCTTTATTAGACTTTGCCAACTTGGTTAGGCCTTGGTCCAGACTGTATGCGTTAATCTTAACCATGATTAATTCTCCTTAATTATTATAATACTCTTATCGGAGTATTTTGGAATAACTTTAATAATTATTCATATTCTTGTTCAATTGGATCATTAATAGCATTAAGAAAATCATACAAACGTTGCCAATAATCTCTGTCATCACTCATTTGTAATATCCTTTAGACTAGTCTTTTAGATATATCTTTAATGCTTTAGAAATCAAGTTTAATAGACTGTGAATATATAGGTTATATTGATTGTCTACCTATAGTGTAACCTATTAAAAATACTATTACAAATATCCATATATAATGGTCCATGTAACACCTCAACATAACTACAATTTCCGTGCCATCGGGCCTATTGCACTATTTTTACGTATATTTTACTGAGTTTTTCACAAATATTAAGCAATTTTATGTGAAATTTGCTCAATTTTATCTGTTTTTTAAGGAATTTTTGACTGTCTTTATATTTAGTATTCCTTAGATCAGTTTCTAAGCTTTCAATTAGATCATATTCAACTTGAATTGCTTTATCGAACATGTTGGTATTCCTTTTATTAGCAATTATGCACTACAAACCAGCCAAGAATTGCACCACATAGTGCTCCAGCAATCAAACCATTACCAATCAAAGTACCAAATGTAAAGCTTGCAACAATTATTGCACAAATGTGAATAGCTTTCATATTAAATACTCCAAACAATGTTGGTCAATTGGTCCATATTAACCCAAACTGGACCACCATAATTAATCATGACTTCAGTCTTATTGGTCGAGCTCACATACAGCACGTCTAGAATGATAACAGTCTCATTCCTATATATGGCCGTTCCTTGAGCTTTAGTCTTGGTATTCATGTTCATTACCTCACTTGCTTGTTACATACTATTTATCGGAGCTATTGGCCAAAGCTTTAGCTTTATTTACTAACTTAATAATATCCCTAAGAGTTCCCGGACTAACGTCACGACCCTTAGGCACAGGTATTCTAAATCCTGTTTGAATACACTTATATATAGGATGTTTACCATCACCCTCATAGGTAAACCCCTCAAGCGTTAGCATAGCAACTACCTCACGACGCTTAGCGGCCTTCATAATTTACTCCTATTGACAAATTTATAAATATATGCTATATATAGTAACTATAAAGAACTACTACAAACACAAAGTAATTAAAGTGTCCTAGGTATGCTATATTGTCCATAGTCTAATAGCTAACCTATTGAATAGTACCAACCATAGCCTTATTTAATTGTTCCGCCTTCCTAGTAGCCTGATCAATACCCATAGAGCTAAACACGCATACCCTATTAAGCTTATCCAACACCACATGAAACTCAATAGTTCTACCATTAATAGTCTTACACGTGGTAACAGCTATATACCTAGGCATACTATTAACCCTTTTTAATCAATTGTTGAGCGATAGTCTTAAGCTGTCCATGAGTAGGCTCACTGCCCTTGGTTAGCTTGATAGTATGGTTAGTAGCAGGGAAATACACCTTGGTATAGTCCTTGTGGTATGTGATCATGTAGTCCATTGTGTACTCCCTTGTTGCGTGCCTTATAATATACTTATCGTCACATATGGAAATAACTTTAATTTATATTATATGTATGTGTATATATTAGAGTTTATTGTAATACTAGTGTATGTTATTGAATATATTAGAGTGTATACATATTGATGTACAGCTGAATATGGCAATGATTATAGGTATATATTTATTGTACAGTGTATATAAATCTTCACTAATAATTAGACAGGTTAATATGTTGATATTATTGATTCTGTCGAAGGGGTATACGGTGTGACCAGAAACTCGACACACAGACTAGAGGTCCTCAGACACTAATAAAATTTTTTAAAAAAAAATAAAAAATAAATATTTAAAAAAATAATTACTTGTTATATAATTATTTAAGAAGGGGGGGTAAATAACTCAAAAGGAGTTTGGTATGACTAATACAGAAAAATTAAAAAAAATTTTAGAAACAGACGACAAATTAATTTTAACCAAAGCAGGTAGCAGGCTTTATACTTATATACTCTCTGATATAGAATTAAGACAATACGATATAGTTTTTGATTATATTTTAATAGATGACAAACTTAAAATAGCTGACAGAACTTATATTGATTACGAACGACTTAATGAAGCTGTATATGATATATTTCAAATAACAGAAGAATTCAGGTTATTGTATTTATGAATAACTTTGAACGTATCAAAACTAATTTAAACGGTGAGTGGGTATTTCAGAGTAAATATTTTGGAGTTCCTTTTTTAGTCACTAATTTAAAAATAAAAGATAAATATTTAGATTTTGAATTTAGTAGATTCGAGATTTTGAAGTTATCGAAAACTACTATATCAATAACAACTTTAAATGCTGTTTATACTATTCAACCGTTTACGGAAGAATATAGACTTTTATATTTATGAGAGTAAATATGCAGTTTCAAATCGGAGATAAAGTTATTATTGTAAATAACGAACAGTACTCTTGGAACGGTAAAGTAGGAACCGTGTTGGCGTACGACGCTCATTGGAATTGGTATAAAGTAGAATACGGAACAAAGCAAAATACTTGCATCCTAGAGGATGAAGAAATGATTCTTTATACTGAAGCGTCCAAATTATTATATGGATACTAAACCTGTGACTAATATGGAATTTTTAAAAAATAAAAAAAATAAAAGATTTTACATTACTTTTGTTCATAATAATAAAGTAGTCGGCACTATAAGTAAAATAAAGGTTCATCCACATAGAGTTGTTTGTGACTATAATAGTCTCACTTATGGTAATCTATTTACTGATGTGGTATATCCTGATACTGTAGTTAATATGTGGATATTGATTCCTTGTAATGAAATTAGTGATCTATTATACGGAGCTGTGTAATGTTTACTATGGAACAGTTAAGAGATTTGATTGCCGAAGGTCACAAAGAATTAATTTTAACTAGAGATTCTAATAAAATTAGATATCACATCAAAGATATAGTTTCTGAGACAACTGGAACATCTAACTACTGTAAATTTACTTATTACGGTTTAGAAGATTCTACCAGAAGAAAGTTTACTGGTTGGCTAAGCGAATCTTCAACACAATGGTACACAATAGAAGTACCAACTGAATCTTTTAAATTATTATATTTGGAATAATTATGAATGATACCTTTAAACTTATGAAAGATTATATGGCCTTCGGCCACTCTGAATTTGTTCTTACTTTTATAAATAAAGAATATGAAGGTAATTTATACGTTATAAAAAATATAAGGGTAGGAGAAGAAAGCTTAGGTTTTGATTATATCGATTTCCAACAATCTTCTAAAGATTGGAATTTCGCCGGAACTTTAAGAATATCAAAGTTAGATAACTATTCTGTTAGTATTCTTACTGAGGCGTTTAAACTTTTGTATATGTGATTAAATGACTCAATTTCAATTATTGAAATACAATTTAAATATTTTTGATAAATTCTATATCCATAGTGAATCTTTTGGACTTAGGTTTGTTATATACAATATTCAAATTTGTAAAGGTCAAGAATCAGGAAGTGAATTTGTTAGATTTGATTATAAAGATTTGAGGAAAAATGTAGACTATAGATTTGGCGTGTTTTCCGAAACTACTTTTAACGAGTCTTTTGTTTGTTGGCCCGCCACAGAAATTGCGGAGCTGCTTTATGGATAACGTTCAAAAATTACTTAGTAACCCTAATTTAAAATATTATGCTGTGTTGCCGGACAAAGACACTGCCATCGTCTCTAATTTAGTTTTAGTGGGCGATCGTGCGGCCGTTGATTTCTTTTCATTCAGAACTGATAAACAATATATTAAAGCGGCTTTTAAAGTTGTGCATGTTAATTCTTGGGATATGTTTGTGTACGACGAAGTTTGTGAGATGTTATATGGAACCTAAATTTAAATTAGGCGATCGCATAATGATTGTTAAATCTGGTTGGGATTTTAAAAAAGGTTTGTTCGGAACAGTTACTCATTTAGTAGATACTAAACCTCAGGCTTACGTTATTGCTATAGACAATTTAGATCATAGTAATTATTATTACGAAGATGCTCTGGAATTCGGAACTGAAGCAGCGAGGTTGTTATATGTTTGAAAAAGGTGAGGTAGTTAGTATTTTAAGTGAAGATTTCGGTTTTGGTGCTCACATCGGCGTTGTTCGTCGGATTCATTTTAGCTTGCTAGCTAAAACTATGTTTGAAGTTGAGTTTGAGCAGTACGGATTTAAAAGAACTATAATGTTTTATGAACACCACTTATTAAAACTAGATGAAGCAGGTAAACTACTCTATGCGTAAAGATTTACACAAATATAAAGTAAATCAAATGATGTATTGTGCTTTTCTTAATAAGTACGTAGTGATTGAACAACTGCTTAGCGATCAAGAATATAATTATAGAGTACTTCCTATTAACTCTGGCAGTCATTTAAATGTTTTTGAATTTGAAATAGTTGAAATAACTGAAGCTCACGAGCTATTGTATATATGAATTCTTATCCTTTAGGGACTAATATATTTTTTTTATGGCCTACTGGAGAAGTGCGCAAAGGTATCATCAAAGGAACGTTTGATAAGTATTATATGATACTGACAGAGAGTCCTACAGTAGGAAAACATGTACGCTGGATTAAGCCGGAAGAAATAATACCACGTTCGGAAATATCAGAGCTTTTATATGGATAGTAGATTTAAACACGGCGATAGAGTTTTTATTAATTCTTCTAAGTACTTTACTTATAAGATGTTAGGAATTGTTGTGGCGGTCAATCTACATAACGACGATACTTGTGCAGTTATGATGAACTTCAACGGCTCTACGTTTTATTACACTGAACAAGATTTAGAATTTGACAACGAAATTTCGAGATTGTTATATGACTAAATTTAAAGAAGGTGATAAAGTTTGGATACTTTCTAAACAAAGATCAGGAACTATTCAACATAGAGAGAACAATAAATACTACGTAGCTTACAAAGACTTAAGAGATAGGTGGTACGGACAACAAGAAATTCAACGCTTTAATTTTTTTATGGCGCACGAACTACTGCCCTGGTCCGAAGGCTTGGAGTTGATATATGAATGAATATCAAAAAGGCGACAAGTTTAAAATTAAAGCTTATAACTTTCATACAAAACAAACATTTCTTACTGAGTGTGAAGTTTATAAGTCTTTTAATCTTTTGAACAATAGATATTTAGATGTGTATGTTCCTTATCATGGTTATGTCTTCACTGTTCGAAAAGAAGAATTATATCCTAATACTGAAGAATCGAGTTTGTTGTATGAGTGAACTGAAAGTAGGAGATAAATGTTATTGGTTAGGGAGATTATATTATGAGGATAAGATAACTTTATTCCTAGTTACTATTGAAAGTATAAATACTTATTGGTGTGTTATAGATATTCAAGGTTATTTTTGTACGGTTAGTAGAGATAGTGTTTTGCCTGTAAATGAAATAACAGAATTATTATACGGACAATAGTATGACAACTCACTGGAACACTAAGCAGGGTTTTAAACGACATAAAATCATCTTTAATAATGGTACGAAGGTAATCCTAATAAGAGATGTCAGAAGTCGTCCGAAGATGTCTGCGATCTATTATCTCAAAGCAGGTCAAGTATTCACGGTTACTCATCAAGGATACTATAGTGCAGACGTTCCTGAAGATCCTTGGGTAAGGTGTGAAGGAATTGTTCCAGGATCAAATGATAAATATTCTCACTTACTTCCTATTGACGTAAAAGATTTAGTTGTATGGAATGAAGCAACGGAGTTATTATATGCCGAAGGGTAGACATAAATTCCCTATGGGAACTGACGTACTGGAAAATGTTCATCAGAAGTGGAAACAACAGCACGAAGACTTTGATAGAACTCACAACTTCAAAGAAAACGATCCAGTCTACGTAACAGCCTATTGGCTAGCGGGACGCATCAAAAGCATCCACCATCGCAACCTAACCCACCTCGCTGACAAAAAAGGTTTTGTGTATAGAACTAAAAGTAGACTACCAGAAAGGCCTTACATAACGGTGTGGTTTAATAATGGAGAGACTATAATTAAATTTTTCAATCCTAACTTAGAGTTAATAAAAGCAGATGAAGTGACTGGGTTATTATATGATTAAACCTAACGACGAAGTATATGTTACGCAATGTGAGCACCAAGGTCTGATTGGTACTTATACTAATATCAAACGTTATTACAAAGATCATGGTTATTACTACAAAATAAAATTTTGTAAATATGCAAATAATGAAAATATTTTTTATTTGTGGTTATCAGCAGATATGCTCATTTCGACTTCCGACGAGGCTTATAAACTCCTTTATAGAGATTGACTAGTTCTATACTAAAGTACCTAGTTAAGAGTGAAATAAAAATGAAATATAAAATAGATAACATAATTAAATATAAAGATAAGATATATAAAGTAAAAGATGTAGTAAGTCCTAGAGCTATAAATATAGAGTTACCTTTTACTACAACCATGATGTTAAGAAGTAATGAATTTACAGTAACAAATACTATAGAAACAACTATAACAGTAGATCAAGTAGAATTGTTACCAAACGAAACAATCGCCGAATTGTTATACTTTTGAGGTTTATATGAAGTTTACAGAAGGTGATTTAGTTGAATATCAAAAAGCTTTATACTTTGTAATCGCAGAGAAAAGTACTAATATGTATGTAATCTGTTCTGCTGCTAAGGTAGATTTATTTGGTTCAGAGAAAGAAAGATTACAATCAATTGCTAAATATTCAATGACTGTGTACGGAGATAACTTAAAGTTAAATGATTCTGGTAGATTGGAATGATAGGCATAGTTAAAGATGCCTTTGTATTTTATAAATATTATGAGAAGTTAGCTGTAGTGGAATTTGTATATAAAGATGTAGTAGTTTTAAATTTTATAGAAACCGGCGAAGAATTTATTTGTTCTCTAGATGAAGTTACGCCAGCCACCAACGAAGCCTTGGAACTCCTCTATGACCATTATCAATTTTCCAAAACACAGAATAACCAAACCTAAATGGTATATGCTGTGGAAGAATGCAAATAAGAAGAACTGGATCAAATTATGGTTCCAGGCTATTCCTGTTATATTAGCTATAGCTCTAGTAGCTTTTATAGCTTATAAAATTAATCATGGAATTTAAATCATTAAAACTTGGAGATATATTAGTAATTAATAGTACTTGGTATAAGATTACATATATCTTCGCAGTTCCTACCCGTTATACTATTGAATTAACTCACTTTTCTCAATACAACCCCATCAAATTTTCATTATCTGGTAAAGATTACGATAGGTTAATCGAGACTAGAGAACTTCATTATTTAGGAAATATTGAGGAAAATGAAATTTTAATGCTGCTTTACGGTTGATTTAGTGGATACTATGATACTATTAGTGAGAACATAATTTATTCTTCGTAGACAAGGTTAAAGCTTTTCAACTCTGAAATATTTATCACAGAGCATTTTCAACCTAGATCTTCAAGATTTAAACCTACCGAGTAGGGATTCCGCAAGCCTTCAAAGCTTCGCAGTCCCTATTTATCTTATTTAGGATTAATTAAATGGATCGTGGAGAACGTCGCAGACGTACCGAAGTCAAATTGACCAGTCGTTTGTGTTATAATAATAATCCAGCTTGTCAACCTGACGGTAAGATGCGCAAGACTCCCAAGCCTTGCAGCTGCTGGATGTGTTCTTGTAGAAGTTGGAAAAAAGAAGATAAATATAAACCGAGCGAAAGAAGGAAACTTCAAGATGGATAAATTAGTATATAAATGCGGGTGTTGCAACGAGTGGGAAAAAGCTCTACCGTCTTCATGGTCAGACATTAGCCCTCGTTTTTGTGGTAATAATTCTTGTGACTTGTCTCTAAAGAAGTCTAAAGGCAAAAAAAGTTTCAAATCAAATCCTGAGTTTTTGATCAAAATTGATCCTCCTAAACCTAAGAAAGAAGATCAACCAATTAAAACTCCTGAACAAAAGGTACGTAGGAAGAGAAAATAATGGATCCTAAGGAACGTTCTCAAGCTGGTACTTTAAAAGTATTAGCAATGAAAAAAGCCAAAGAGCTCTCTGGCGATTCTCGTTGGGATTTAGTTGAGCAAATAGCTCAAGAGATTCAAGCTCATTACGTTCTCAATAAACAAAAGATCACAGCAGCACAACATATTAAACATATTGAAGATGAAATTAAATCTAGATATGCAGATGAAGCTGAAGTTATGCAAATACTTTTAGATGCTGTACCTTCTACAACTACTCTAGGAACTTGGAAAAAGAAAAAAGAGTGGGAAGAAGCTGTATGGATGAAGCTTAGAGGTGAGGGGTTATTTACTCCAGATTCAAGAGCTCAAGTAATTGGTAAACTTTTTGACCAAGCTGTTCAAGGTAATGTTCCAGCTGCAAAAGTATGGCTAACGTTATCTGGTGATTATTCAGAAAAAGACCCCGCTGTTAAAGACAGCGCTATGGATATGTTCCGTCAATTAAATGAAGCTATCCACAGTAAAAAATAACCGAGTTTAAATGTTTGATAAGATTGATTTCAATGCTGAAGGTAAACCTTTAAGGGTCCACGAATTAAACGTGGAAGCCTTGGCTTTATGGCTACAAAGTAAAAAAGTGAGAACTTCCCAAGGTAAATTGATTCAACCTCTTCACGCAGGACATTTAACCGTTAGCGATGATCCAGCCCGTTTTAAAGTTCTTGCTTGTGGTCGTCGTTGGGGTAAGACCCTCTATACTTCTCTAGTAGCCTTATCAGTATTAATGCAGCCTAGACGAAGAGTATGGATTGTAGCTCCTGATTATTCACTATGTGAAAAAGTATTCAGAGAGCTGTATAACATTTTAGTCGTACAGCTTAAACTAATTAGACCAGGTAAAACTGGCGGCGGACGAGCTAGAAACCAAAAAGGTGAGTATTTCTTAGAGACTCCTTGGGGTTCAGTACTTGAAGCTAAGTCTTTAGAAAACCCTGATTCACTTGCTGGTGAAGCTTTAGATCTAGTTATTGTTGACGAAGCTGCATTAGACCCAGCTATTTATGATGTATGGGTTCAGATGCTTAAACCTACTTTGATGGATAAATCAGGTAGTGCAATCTTTATTTCAACTCCTCGTGGCCGCAACGGTTTCTATAAAATGTTCCTTATGGGACAAAAAGGTTCTAAGCAACGTGCCGGCGTACTTGATATTATCATGGACGAAAATCTAGGAATAGATGACGACATGACAGATTGGAGTTCGTTCAGGCAAACTAGTTATGATAATCCGTTGTTAGCTGGATCTCCAGAAGAATCTAAACGAGAGATTGATAAGTCTTATCGAGAAGCGGTTCAGAACGGTAAAGTTATTCAATTTAAGCAAGAATACTTGGCAGATTTCGAAGCAGTTTCTGATATGTGTTTCCCAGGTTTTATTATGGAAGCGTCAGAAGAGAAACCATTTCCGAATGTTGTGGACTACAAATGGCATCCTGATGAAGGTCCTATCTTTGCCGCATGCGATCACAACTTCGCAAAACCAGCTTCAACTATCTTTATTCAAGTAAATAAATTTAATGATGTAATTATTTTTGATGAATGCTTTACTCCAAAAACTACCTCTTATATGCAAGCTCAGCAGATTTTAAATAAACACGATGAGTATACTAGCTTGGCTCATAAGATCTGGAGAGCGGAAAATCGTCCAGAAGGTAGATGGAGAGATATTAAAGTAAAGAATGTTATAGCGGACGTAAGCGGGGATCAGGTACAATTAAATGGACGATCCGCCTGGGATGATATGCACGCAGTACTAGGATTTAGACCGGTAGGATTAAAACAAGACCGAGAAATCGGTTGCGATATGATCAGACACTGGCTTCAATTTCCCGAGTTTGATCAACATGGACGTCCTATTATATTAGAGGATGGGCAACAAAAGACTGGTCCTAAGTTATTTATATCTCGTAATTGTGTAAATTTAATATACGCTTTAAGTACTGCTAAATTTAAGAAAAGTAAAGCAGGTATCCTTAAAGAAGATTACGAAGAATCTGTTGAAGGTTATGAAGGATTACTTGATGCCCTTAGATACGCTCTAGTTTATTTATTTCACGATCGTGGATCTTACGTTGCTTTTACTCCAGGTTTCTAATGAAATATTGTAAACACTGTCAAGATTCTTTTGAATTAGATTCTTTACATTGGAACTCAAGAATCAAAAATAATACGATTTATTATTTTTGTAAAATTAAGAAAAAATCTTATGATCTTAAGTACAACAAAATTCATTCGGAAAAACGTAAACGTTACGGAAAAGAACACAGAAAAATATATAAAGAATATTACAAACGAAAAGAACGAATCAGATCAAGCAATGATATTAATTTCATTCTTAAGAAAAGATTAAGGTCTAGGTTACTCAGAGCTTTGAAAAGTAATTATAAAACTGGGTCTGCTGTTAAAGATTTAGGATGTTCCGTAGAAGAGTTTAAGATTTATTTAGAATCTAAATTTAAAGATGGTATGACTTGGGAAAATAGAAATCTGTGGCATATAGATCATATAAAACCTTTAAGTAAATTCGACTTAACAAACAGAGAACAATTACTAAAAGCTTGTCATTATACAAATCTGCAGCCTCTTTGGGCCGAAGATAATTTAAAAAAACAGGCTAAGGAGCTTTATTAATGGCATATTCAAAAAAGGATATTTTAGACGCTAGGCAAGCCGTCCGAACTGGAGTTAAGGTTGCCTCTGCTCCTATGAGTGCAGCTAGCCCAGCTCCTCAAATTATCGATCTTGGCGACGTTTGTGCTAAAGTTACTTTTCAGTCTGACGGTGACTTAGCAGGTACTATAGAGTTCTCTGTAGACGGAAAAACGTGGGGAACGCCTGTTGCTTTAGCAACGGCAATGACTAGTTTCAATACTCACAATGTTTGTGTGGTAAGAGTAACTAGATCAGGCGGTACTGGAAAAGTTTCAATAGCAGGTAAATAATGGACTTAATATACCGTCAAGGTAGAATGTTTAAGATTAATGATGAAAAGCTTCCACAAACAGCTCGAAAGATGGATATAAAAAATAAATTATTTGTAGCTTTATTTCGAGAGTTTCAAGGAGCTAGTGTTAACGATAAGTATAAAGATTTAACTATTCAACAAAGAATAGAAAAATTAAATGATTATGCCAAGGATTGGCTAATTCAACAAGGGCATAAATGATGGCAACTAAAAAAGTTCAAGGCCACAAGGCCGCAACCGGTCAAAAGTCAGACGTAAGGATGAAACCTAAAGCCCAGCACCAAGACCGTGGAATTGGTAGCTCCTTTGCAATGGCTGTAGCGAACGTTCTTGAAGAGTCCAAACAGCTCAAAGGGAGTCAAAATGGGTTCTTAGGCGTTGCATCTGAAACGCTTGATATCAAAGACCAAGCACACTAATTAAGTAATTTAAAGGGAGATTCAATGCAACGTCGTAAAGTTTCAGATTCAGTTCCTAACCTTAAGTCACGTGGTAAGAAGACGCCTCAAATGGGCGGAGCTTCTCCAACCCCAGGCGTCAACGTTCCAGAAGCGCTTGGCAACAGCGACTGCTCAGATTACTCAGACGGTCACGACAAGGGTTCAGGCGTGGCAAAACCTGCAACGAAGCACAAAGGTCCAGACCGCACCTAATTATTATCAGGTAGAGCGAGACTACTGCCAACACCGACCAGGCTTTTCAATCGTTAAGCTGACTCGTGCGGATGAGGCGTATTTAAGGATAATAAATAGATTTAGAAGGGCAGGTTTTTCTCCAGGGAGGAGGAAACGAGAGCTGGGCATACACTCCTAGGCCTTTACCCTTCCCTTACTTAACCGGGAGTTAATTATGAGTTTGGATTCAATGACTCCTGCTGAAATGAAAGAGCAGGAACTTAAAGAAAGAGCTCGTTGGGCAGCTGACGATATCATTAGGGCTGAAGGCCACAAAAAGAACAAAGAAATTAAAAAGCACCTAAAAGCAGAATTTAAAGATCGTGAAAATGCTCTTAAAGCTGCCATGGGTGAGAAGAAAGAGAAGCCAAAGAAGAAAAATGAAGCGCCTGCTAAAAAAAGTACGGCAAAAAAGAAGAAATAATTAGTCGAGCTAATTGTTTTAGTAAATACTATTAATCACTAGAGAGTGGTATAATGTCTTTTAACTTAGGTATTTCAAATCATCCTACTTCTAGATTAGGTGGACTTAGTTCCATCGGCTTATACCTATATGAGGACGTATACTATCGTCAGTGGATTACTGAAATAGCATTAGCCTTTTATGAAGGTCGTCAGGACGAATTCGTTTGGTTGGATCTTGTACGTCAGTTCAGGAATCCTGAAAAACAACAAATTCTTCCTGTAAACCTAACTAAAGAAATTATTGACGAAACTTCTATATTATATAAAGAAGCTCCAGTATATCGAGTAGTTGATGGAGCTACTGGTAAACCTCTCCCTAAAGATGAAAAGCTTTGGGAAGATATTATGGTTAAAAGTCGCTATTTAATGACTATGGATAAGCTTGATCGCTGGACCAAGTTATTAGGTACGGTTCTAGTTAAAGTTTCTTTTGTAGACGAGACCACTGGATTTATGGTTGAGAAGAACCAAGGTGGAACTGTTCAGTTAGATCTATTGCACGGCGGAACTTATGATATTCGCCACGGTGCATCTCCATACTACGTAACTGAACTTTTAATCGGTATGGACGGCCGTTTTAATGGATTCCCTGGAGCTGCTAATCTTGGACTACGTCCAGGTCAGTTAACAGGAATGTCAAAGGATCCAGTTAAACAACAAAAGGCCATGGAGCAAGCTAAAGATGGCGGAACTAATACTATTTACTGGAGTCCTAACTCTCATAAAATAGTAGACAAAGATAGTAAAGAAGTACAAGTTAGGAATCCTTATGGATGTATTCCAGCTGTACCTTTCTTTAATTCTGATCCAGCCCACTACTACTTTTTACCTATTAACGAACCTCTTATTTACGCTAACCATGCCACGAATATGAGGATTACGGATTTAAATCATATTGCTAAATACCAATCCTTCGGTGTTCCAGTTCTTAGTGGTGTTGAACGTCCTACAGGAACACGTCAAGGTAGACCAGTTGATGATTTTAATCAATTAAGAGGCGGTTTAGCTCAAAGTCGTTTCGGAGGAGTCGTCGGTGGATCAATGGGTGTTGGAGCCGGTGGAGCGTTTAGAAACTTTGATGCAGGATTTGGAGTCTTTAGAGACGGCAATGCAGACGCTAATGCTCTTGGATTCTCTATCGGACCAGATACCGCAATTGCAGTTGGGGAAAAAGGTGACTTTCGATTTGAACATCCCAAAGCTGACATTCAAGGTCTCCTAAAAACTATTGAAAGTGTAACTGATATTATTAGAGTTAATCACGGCTTACGTCCTAAGTATAAAGATAAAGTTAGTCCTTCAGGATTTGCTTTATGGTTAGAAAAGTCTGGCGTAATTGATGAGAATCGTCGACGTGGTCAATTATTTATGGAACGTGAACAACAATTATTCCAAGTAATTAAAAAACTATGGAATGTTCATTATTCCAAATCAGGTGAACGTAAATTCTCAGAAAACGCTATTTTACAAATTACTTACGTAGAACCTAAGTTCCCAGTTGATCCTAAAACTCAAATGGAAACTATTATTATTGAAAATAAGATTCTAGATTCAGGTGACAGAGAATCTTATAAAAAGCTTTATCCTTATTTAAGTGATCAAGATGTTGATAAATTAATTAAGAAACGTCGTGAAGATAAAGCTGAGCAAGTAGAGTTTGATACTGAGCTTGCTGTAGAAATGGGTAAGAAGTATGTTGCCGCTGGCTTAGAACCACCTCCAGAACTAGGCTCAGTCCCACAAGAAAAAGACGATGGTGTGGGTAAAGCTAAGATAGATAATAGGGCTAAGCATTCTGAAAAGAGTTCAGTGCAGCCTAAAAAGAACGGAGATCAAAGGTAAGCATGGCTAAGAAAAAACCGGACGAGATAGTATACGAAACTTGGATTTTACGTAGAGATCAACAACATATCGCTGTAGTGGTCTCTACGGATTTCGAAAAGTGTTACAAAGTTTGGGAAGAACTACAAGCTCAATGGGCTGAATGTGCTAAAGAAGTTAAACCTTTCGTGTTAAAAGATCCAGTGTTAACGGCTTTTGAACCTGGACTTATTTACGAAATAACTCTTAGGCCAGTAGAATCTCCAGTAAGTAATGCAGTAAATAGCAAAAATCCATATGCTCGTGAAATGTTAAATAGAGGATTTAGTGACGTATTTGGCAACCAGGATTTACTCTCCAGAGCTAATACAGATTACTAATTAAACACCCCACGCAAGTAGAGCTTGCAAGGAGCTAGAATGAAAGATTTATTGAACAAGGCTAATGAGAAGTTAAACGGTCAAGCGTCAGGAGAGAGTTCTGAAGCACCAGCTGGAGATGCAATTGTTGGTAATAAGAACAGCACGGTAGATAATAATCGTCGTGGTGATGATTTACTTAAACAAGCTGCCTCCAAAGAAGAACCTGCAAAGGTTGAAACCGTAGTAGAAACTCCAGCAGAAACTGTAAAAGATCCAGATTCTTGGAGTAAGGATAGCGCTCTTAAAGAAGTAGTTAAACTTCGTGAAGAGAATAAAGCTGTCAGAACTAAGTTCCAAGAACAATTAGACAAAGTACGTAAAGAGACTGAAGACGCTATTTCTAAGATTAAAGAAGATGCAGCTACTGCATACGAAGCCAAGAAAAAGCTAGAGGCTGTTGAGGCTGATGCTGCAGATAAGAAGCGTTCAATTGAAGAGAAATTAGCAGATCGTGAAGCTAAGTTAGCTAGAGCAGAAGAAGCTTTTAAACGTCAGCTAGAAGATAAAGAAAAAGAAATAGCTAGTTTTAAAGATAAAGCTCTACAATATGAAGCTGAGCAAGAAGCAAAACGTCAACAGTATCGTGATCGAATTAAGGAAGAATTAGCTAAAGTTCCTGAAGAACTTAAGGAATTTGCCGAGGCTCTCGTCAAAGGTCAGCAAGATCCTCAAGAAGGTTGGTTAGTACTTTCCGCAGCTAGAGACAAAGGTTTGTTTAGTGATAAGAAGGTTGTAGTTAGCCACGCAGTTCCTGGTGCTGCTCAAGGCGCTCGACTCTCTAAAACGAAGACAGACGAGCAAGCTGAATCTGCTAATAAGAAAAAGACTTCAAGAGATCTTATTCGAAGCGGACTAAGCCGAATTAAACAAGGTGAACAGAATACAGCGTTTAGATCTAAGTAACAATTAAGGAGAGTAAATCCAAATGGCTCAAGTAATTCAACTTACCGATGCAGCAGTACTATCAAACAACGAACTAGTTGAAGGTATTATCGCTGACATTATCTCAGTAGACGAATGGTTCAAGTATCTTCCTTTCGTAGTTTTTGAAGGTCTAGCTTACACCTTCACCCGTGAGCGCACCCTTGCTGCTGCTGATTGGGCTTCCCCTGGTACGAACTTAAATCAAGTAAAATACCAAGCTGGTGCAACGTTCGAAAGCGTTAACGTTAACTTAACTGCTATTCTTGCTGACATTATCCTCGACGGTCAAATCGAAGATCAATTAAGCGACCATAACGACCAGTTACAAGTTCAAATCTCAGCTAAAGCTAAACAAATTGCTCGTATCTACATGAACGCAATTGTTAATGCTAACCGTGGCGGTTCACTTGTTCAAGCTAACAACGGTCCTATCGGCCTTGCTGATCGTTTCCGTGGTATGGCTAGCATCCTCGACGCAGAACAAGGTAACGTTGATGACGTCAACCATCCTTTCTACAACTCAGGTGCTTCAACCCAAACCTTAACGTTAGTTGAAGATGATCCTGCTGCTCCACGTACTGGTCTTGAAGGTCGAGTCTACACTCTTGAAGATCTTGACGATCTTATCGACCGTATTACTGCTGCATCACCTGACTTCATTATGATGCACTCACGTGATATTCGTACCTTACGTGTTCTTCTACGTAATACTGGCGGCGGTACGGACGCAGGCATGATCCAAACCCAAGGTCTTGGTTCAGAAAAGCCTATGTTAATGTATCAAGGTATCCCAGTTTTCCGTAACGATTTCGTTAGTCGTTACGATGCAGTTAACACCTCCGAAACGACTCTCGATCTAGCTGCTTCTAATGCTACTACGATTGAAGTTGACGTTGCTGGTACGGCTGCGCAAGTCCACGTTCTAATGCGTGGTAATGATGGTGTTCTTTACCGTTGGAACGTTACTGCTGGTGCTGGTACGACCACTCTTACGGTAGTTTCAACTGGTTCATTTATGGATCCTGAACAAAACCGCCTAGTTGCTCGTGTAGCTCCTAACGCAGTCGGTATGTTCACTGCTGGTCAAGATGTAGTTCTTGCTGAACGCCTAGACGGCTCAAGCATCTACTGCGGCTGCTGGGGTGAGTACAAAGGTATCGTTGGTTTCACTTCCGCTAACAACGCTGGTCTAAAACTAGAGTACGTTGGTCCACGAGAAGACGAGAACGCTTACCAATACCGTATGAAGTGGTACTGTGGTTTCGACCTTTACAACCGTCTAGCGCTTGCCCGCATGAAGGCTGTATTACCTCTCGGTGCTTAATTAGAATCCCGGAAGTCTGCGGATAACCGGTCAAGAGAGGTAGTTCTTTTTGAGCTACCTCTCTTTTTTATCTCACAAACCATCGGTAGAGCCGAAGGAGTATTTGACATGACTTGGACAACAAAGTCTCTTAGTAGAGCTAGAGAGTACGTAGTTTTAAAACATAAACTATCTGATATAAATGAAAACATTTCTGGAATCAAATTCAGAGGTGGTTATTGCGTAGTAGAAAAAGGATCAAAACAATATTTAATTCTTAAGCAATTACCCCTTTTAAGAAATCAACCAGAATTTCCATTAATACACTTAAGAAAATTAAAATTTATCACTCGTACTTCTGATGTGAATTTAGTATTTGGAAAAGATGTTTTTAATCATTATATGGCAGAGTTAGAGGAAGTTTTAAGACAAGAACAAGAAGTTAAAGATGCAGAAGCTGCAGAAGCTCACGTCTCTAAATATAGCTTATGTTCACATACTACGGCTAAAGGATCTTTGTGTCAGTTAGAAGCCATGCCTGGTTCTCCTAGTAAATATTGCAAAATGCATATTCTTAGTGATCCTAAGTTAGAAGATCTAGGAATTAAACTTCCAGCTATAATGACTAAAGAAGAGAAGAAGAAATTCAAAGAAATTATCATTAACAAACTAGAGCGCTAATAACTGGAGTGTTCTGTGGCAACTAAGTCTAATAGATCTTCAGGAACGCAACCAAATGCTAGAGGTGTTACTCAAGGGGTCTCTATTGTAGGCCCTAGGAGTGGTTTACCTATTGACGAGGTTGTAGATTCAGACGGTCGTAGACGTTTAGCAGTAGACGCCGCAGTTACTTTAGACACAGCAGAACTAGATGTTAAATTAGAATATGATAATGATTCAGTTGCTTTAGGGGATCCTTCCAGCGGAAATATCTTAGGTATTGAAAGTGACGGATCTCTTAATGTCAACGTAAAATTAGACTCCTCCGACGATTCAGTAGCCATAAAGAACGAAGCAGGAACAGAACTACATATCAACCCTGACGGTTCTATATTAACTGAGACCAAGGCTCCAGGAATACCTGTTATAGCTAATATAAGCATCGTTAATGCATCTCAAGAGTATTCATATACCTTTCCTGCTAACACTAAGAAGTTTTCATTAAAAGCTAGATTCAATTCCAAAATACAACTAGCTTATCAGTCTGGTGATTCAAGCACACAATATATATCCATATCTCCTGGAAGCACACAAATAGAAAAAGATATAAATTTAGCGGGAGTGACTGCTTATTTTCAAACTTCAAAACCAAATGAAGTAATAGAAATATGCAGTTGGAATTAATCTATAGGAGGTTATTTTGAAAGACCAATTGGTATTTGATACGACCAGTGCTCAAACTATTCAAGATAGTGATAGCGTTGGCGCATTTATCCGTTCAGCAGACGGTACCCTCATTACTCACACGACCGTAGGCGCAAAAGAAGCCCTCGACGTTCGTGTAGCAGAAGGTATCAACGTAGAGGTTGATTTAGATGCAGCAGATGATTCAGTTTCAGCATGGTTAAAAGACGGCTCAGGTATTCCTCTTACGTCAACTGGTGGCGGATTAGACGTAAACGTAATCTCAGGTACAATCAACGTTACTGATGCTGCTTTAGCTAATGTTGCTGTTGTTGCCGCTGCTGAAGTTCTAGACACTGCAGGAACGGATCAAGCCGTTATTACTGCGCCTTTAGCAAACCGTAAGTATTTATTCGTTTACAACAACCATAACACTCGTATCTACTTAGGTGCTGCTGGTGTTACGGATGCTACGGGTTTCCCTCTTTCCCCTAAATCAGTTCTTGAACTAAGAGCTGGCCCAGGGATTGCGCTTAACTTCGTAGGACAGTCTGGCGAAACTCCAGACATCAGAACGTTAGAACTTAGCTAACTAAAGCAGAGGGGTAGAGAGAAATCTTTACCCCTTTTTAAATCGAGGCACAAAATGATACAAAATAAATTTAACGAAGAAGATAAAAAGAAATTCGTAGAGTTTCTAAATTACGTAGCAAAACATGCAGAATTTAAAATGAACACCAATGAATTGATTAATTATTTTAAACTGCTTTCACATATGCAAACAAATATATTACCAAAACTCGATGCTAACATCTTAGAAATTAAGCAGGTAATAGAAACCAAAGAAGGTGAATAAAAATGTATGAACCTTTAGACGGCCCGTCGTTACAAGGGGTTTTGAGTGTAGGAACTGGAGCTTTAGTTATCGCTAGAATTGGCGCTGCGTCATTCACTGATAGAAAAGCTCTCACCGTTCAACCGAAAGGTAATATCTATATATTCTTTGCTAATGATCAAGGTTCAGCTCCTACTGTAGGAGATGTATCTTCTAAAGGTTTTATTCACTATAAAAATGCTAAAGAAACTTACGAAGTCGGACCTAGGCAGATAGTTTATTTATTATCTGTCGCTGGAACGGTAGACGTAATCTTGGCTGAGAGAGCATAAATGAGAGATAAGTTTATACAAGTAGCTGTTCAGATTCCGTTTGATAATAGTAATAATAATTTCACAGCGGATGACGTTCAGGCAGCTATTGAAGAATCAAAACAACCTATAACCACCGGAGTCACTCCTCCTTTCCTATTTTCTAGGCAAGGTGGTATGGGTTTAAATTCTTATTTACAAGTTGGTAACGTATTCTCAAACCAAGCTGGACAAATCATTCCTGGTAATAATTTTCTAGTAAGAATGACTATAACTACTTCACAAACTTATAACTTAGCTCAAACTATACAAATTCAAAGAAGAACGGCAGTAAGTACTAGAGTTGATATTGCAGGTGCAGCTATTACTATTCCAGGATCAAATTCAGCTTACGCCGCTACTTATACTCCTTCCTCCCCTATTGCTTTAGGCTCAGGTTGGGAATTATCAGCTTACTTAAAAACCGGAAACAATATTAGTGATGCAGTTCTACTTCTTTACGTTGTTCCCGCTATATAAGGTATCACCATGAAAAAACTTACAAATACCACAGCGTTAGATATCTTTATTTCGGACACAGGAACCACTCTCACAGCTTCTTCTGACTACATCATACCAACTACGGAGTATGCTTCATGGGCAAACTCTAATGATATTATTTCTTATATTGCTTCTGGAGATGTTACTGTAACAGACGGAACTAACATCTTAACTATTGCTCAATCTGTAGGATTACTACAAAGCAACGCTATTCAAACTGATTTTATTGAAGCCTTAAAGAATAATGATAGACTAAAAGTAGAAGTTGAATTTAGTCAAGATCAATTAATTAAAGTATCTCCTGATGACCAGACAGCTGGTTATTTAGAAGTTAAAGTATTAGGTAAAGCTGGAGAAGCTACAGTAGAAACTGTAAATCCTGGATCCAATGAAAACTTAGCTATTGGTTTAGTTAGCGTAGGAACTGCTGGAACTAAAGGCTCTGCTTCAAATGTCCCAGTGTTCGTAACTGATGCTAAAGGTCGAGTAACTAGCTCTACTAACACTCCTATTTCCGGCGTTCCTGCTGCAAACATTGTTAATACTCCAGCAGGTAATATTGCATCAACTAACGTCCAAACAGCTCTCAATGAATTAGATTCAGAGAAGCAAGCAATTTCAGAAAAAGCTCAAGCTAATGGTTACGCTAGTTTAGATATTGCTGGCAAAGTCCCATTATCTCAGCTTCCTGATACTATTATCGGATCTGTAGATTTCCAAGGCACTTGGAATGCTAACACTAATACTCCTAACCTAGTTACGGCAAGCCCTAGCAAAGGTGATTATTATGTAGTTAGTGTTGACGGTTCCACTTCTTTAGGTGGAATCACTGATTGGAAAGCTAATGATTGGGCTATTTATAATGGCACGTCTTGGGGTAAAGTAGATAATACTGATCAAGTTAGTTCTGTATTTGGTCGCCAAGGTATCATTACGGCGACTAACGGAGACTATACAGCTTCTCAAATAACTAACGTTCCGGCCGGTACTATTTCTGCTACTACTGTTCAAGCTGCTTTAAATGAATTAGATGTAGAAAAAGTTCCTACTACTAGAACTGTCTCTGCTGGAACTGGTTTAACTGGTGGTGGAGATTTATCCGCAAATAGAACTATTTCCATGCCTAACGTAGGTTCTGCAGGATCTTACGGTTCTTCTTCTCAAATTCCAGTAATTACTACGGATGCTCAAGGTCGTGTTTCTGGCGTTTCGCCCACTACAGTGGACAAATTATACGATCATTGGCACGGAACAACCCAGTATAATGGGTCACAGCTTAGAAGATACACTAACGCAGTAGCTACAGACGCCAACGGAAGAATTACTGTATATTTAACTCAGAACGGATTAGTAGGAGGTACGGCTTTATTTACCTCTATTCTAAATATTAAATGTACTGGCGTTGATGGTTCCGGAACAGCAATCCAAGCTCCTTTATTTATTGTAGAATCTATTTCTGGAGTAACTTTAGTATTAAGAGCTGTTAGAGGAACTTCAACTGGAGTGTTACTTGGCGGCACTATAATCTCTATGCAGTTTGTTGGATCAGGGTATACAGGTTATCTAGAAGTTGTTGGTGTTAAACCTTAATAAATAAGAGTAAAAACCGTGGCTAAAATTAATAAAAATTCCACTAGAAATTTAAGCAGAGAAGTTACGGCAAAAGTTAAATTAACCGACGTGAAAGTTCTTCTAATTTTAAATATAGCTTTAAATATCGCTATTTTGTATTTTGTTAAATTTAGTTGACATGTTATATACTAATTAATAGGTAGTGCTATATTTACGTGATGGGAGCAATAAAACAATGTCAGAAATCCAGAGTCTCATAGTTAATAAGTTAGAAAACGTGGAATCTGACCTAACGGAAATGAAAGTAACGTTGGCAGAAAATACCAAAGACTTAAAACATCACATTAAACGTACAGACGATCTTCAGATGATTGTTACAGACGTTAAGAAAATTGTTGATCCTCTTTATCAAGATTATATATCTAAAAAAGCAGTAGAAGATTATAAGAAAAAAAGTAGAGATGATTTAGTTTATAAATTAAGACTCCCAGTATTGATCGTTGGAGCATTAACTGCTATGGGAACAATCCTAGCTTATTTTATAAGGTAATATAATGTCAGCAGTAATTAGCCCTACAGCAGGAACTCGTATAGAACCTATGGACGGTTATAAGTTCATTCGTGGAACTACTGCTACGTTTAAAACAGTATTTCTCACTGACGATCGTCCTACAAAAGTAGATACTGCAACTAATCCTACAGCTATTATTTTAGAACCTATGTTTATGAACAAAGGTACTCCAGTACCTACTGTTATTGCTACTTTAATTGGATCTTTAGTTCCAGGTCAAGAATTCGAATACGAATTTACTTGGGCTATCCCAACTAACTTACAGCCTTTAGATGAATATATTATTTCTTATAATGGTATGTTAGGTGGAGTTAATTATAACTTCGGAGATGAATACTTCGCTGTTTTCGGTATGGCTGGTCAGATTGGAATGAAGATTCCTTCCTATGCTACAGCCTCTGATGTAAGAATGCAGAAATTTAATATTGATTCTTTCTTACCTGAAGTATACGCAAAAGACTTAACTAAAAGAACTCAAGTTATTGAGTATCATTTAAGAAATTCTACAGTTAAATTAAGAGAAGAATTGAGTTTATTTAGACAAAAGGGAAATAGCGAAAACTACAGACTCTTTTGTATTTACCATACGATTTATAGCATCTTGCTAGCCGCCAGAGGCGAAGATGGAAGTTCTGTTTCAGATCAGAATTTAGCTTTCTGGAAAAGTGAATGGCAAGCAGTCTTAGCTCAAGAAAAACGTCAATCAGGAGCTCAGGGGATTCCACTAGGTCGAGGATAAAATGGCTAAGCATGCTGAGTTTAAGCTTGAAAAAGAGATTACTGAAAAAGAATTCTTAAGACTCAGAGACGAGTTTAAAAAACAAATCATAGTAAATGGTTTGGATGATATTCTAGCGAAATCTATAGCTCAACTTCAAACTCAGCTTAAGTTCGTAGTAAACGAACAGATTAGATCTGGAACCAATGTAGTAGGCCCTGTTCAACCTTCCGACGCAACAAACGGACTAGATCAACCAACAATCAACGTACCAAGATCTGAAGAAGAAATTCTTAAGTTTTTAACTAACGGTAAAACGGATTTATCTAAATATAATAAAGCTAAAGACTTTTCTACTTTGAGTGAAACCGGAGTAGTGTTCGGTAACAAAAGTAAGAATATGGATAGAGCTAACCGAGTATCCCTTAGAATGGATATTGACGACGGAGAGACAGTAGAAGGTCAGTTTGCCAAAGCTAAGAGATTCTTTCAAGATGCAGTATTCGCCTTACCTGATGCCGCAGGCCAAACTAAATATTATGCTAATCCTGGTTTAGATATTACAGGATTCGTTAAGATTAAATGTTCTACTCTTACTGGTGATGGAGATGCTCAGCCTTTTGAAGGTATGTCTCCTGCTCAACGTTTTCAGAGAGATAGACATAGAAAAGGATACGCAGACTGGACTCTTAAGCAAGATGGTGTAGATTTCATTAGAAAAAATTTCGTAGATTTGTCTCCTATTATCGAAGCAATTAAAGATGGTAACTTTGCTACAGCTGGCAGATTATTAGCCAAAGCTGACAAAGGAAATAAATTATCGTCTCTTAGGACTCAAGTTTATAATCTAGAAAATCCTACAACTCAACCTGTAAGTATGCAAGCTTACAACAATTCAATATCTCTGATTAATAATATTCAACTAACTAAAAAAACTGATTCGTTATCTACTGTATACAGCTTAGTATCTTCTTACAATGATTTCCCAGCTGGTGAAGCTACCTTTTTCGAAAACTTAATGAGAAACATTAGGTCTTGGGTAGTAGCTAATGAGGAAGCTTGGTTTCAAGAACTAGTTAAAAAAGTAGACGAATTAATTAAAAAATTTGAGAGTGGCGCATGACCATAAGAATATTTAGAGATGTTGAAGAGGCGATTTCAAGAGAAATCCGCCGAATTAATTTTTTTGAACAACGTTCTGTATCCCACTCAGTTTTAAAAGAAATGTTCGATCCTATGACTGGTGAAATAGTTTCAATGCCTATTGAACCAGATTTTTACGATTCTAGCGCTGACACAAGAGCAATTCACTATCCTCATTTTTTCGTCAGGTTAATGAGAATTAGAGAAGATAGAGAAAGTGGTCGAGTAATTCCTCAGTACGGTAATTCAGCTGTATGTAGCATTAATACTTCTCCTAAAGCTTATGAAGTAGTGCTTTATCAATCTGACGGAGTAATAGCCCTACCAGGAAACACTCTAACCACTACAGCTTTAAAGATTAGAAAGATCCAACCTGGATTCCTAATAAGATTACTAAACGGAGAAAATGTAGGAACCTATATTGTAGATTCTATTTCTCCTCAAGCAAACGGTAATCATATAGTCACAGTATCTAGTACTCTTATTGATAACATTCCTGAGATTTT
>CAZFPB010000003.1:0-194948 GCA_964520985.1 uncultured Pseudobdellovibrionaceae bacterium | reverse complement strand
TCGACTTGCATGTGTTAAGCCTGCCGCCAGCGTTCGTTCTGAGCCAGGATCAAACTCTCATGTTTGATCTCTAATCTCAAGAATCACTCAAAAGGAAAGTGCCTAAACACTTCCCTGATTGTGATCTGAGAAAGTGCAAGGCCTACCTAATTTTATTATATTGCATGACGTACATACAAGATACGCAATTAAGCAGGCTTATTATATTTGTGTTGCTCAACGCTTCACGTAAGCACTGCTGCCTGCGTATCTCTTCTTTCCTATTCACGATGTTCAAGAACCGTAGTAAGTCCGCGGTGTTTAACAAAGGCTGTCAGCCACCGCAAGTATTAAATTCGGTTATCCCGAAAATTTTGTTGATGTCGGTTTATACCTTTGTGAGGCCCCCTCGTCAACCTTTATTGGAACTATTTAAAACCCTGAGGTTTCTAAGCTTTTCCGATAAAAAAGCGCGGTGTTTCGCGCGCTGTGGAGGGGGTTATAGACCGGGGGCTTCACCTTTGTCAAACCCCTTTTTCAGATTTTTTTAACTTTTTTTGGAACCAGGCTAATAACCGCCAAAAGACAGGAAATCACTCAGCTTTTTGGAGACCTGTTCGCCGGAAACGGCAAAAGCTGCCATGCCGGCAGCAATAGGACGCTTCCGCTCACGGCCGTTCGGCATTTTGATGACCTGCTGGGTATTTGGTTGAGTCACAAGTGACGTCTGGAAAGCTGCCGCCAGACTTTCATCTCCAATCGCAAAAGCATGGATTGTGGCACCGTATTTAGAAGATATTTGCCTGCTATGAAAGGAAATGGCATCTACAGCAGAACCCATCTCATCACCCACCAAAACTACGCGATGCTGCGCAGCCTTGATTTTGAGTATCTCAGCCTCTCCTTGAAAAACGTTGTCGGCCGCAGCCAAAGCACTCGCAACATTTGTGGCTGTAGAAGTAATTGTCCGTACAGCTGGAATGCTTGTATTACTCAAGTCTTCGGAAAACTTTATTGCTTCATTGGCGCTGCATATAATGCTGGTAGATGTTGTGAAGGTCTTCGTGCCATAAAAAACAATCGTATTGGCTGTGCAAATACCCATCTTATAATTATCAAGCGCGCTTTCTGATTTATAGTAAGCAGATACGCCTTGAAACGCCGCCTGAAGATCATCCCAGCTCATAGAATCCGAAACGTCCATCAGCATCACATCATGCGAGAGAACATCCGCTGTCTCTTGAAGCTCATCCGCCCTTACATTTGCTGAAACGGCAATAAGAGATAAGACCGCACCAGACCAGATGGATACCAAAGAACGCATAACATACCTCCAACACATCAAATGGTAGAAGGCAACTTAAGCATTGCGAAAAACGCATGTCAACCATGCATTTTAGTTATTCGCTATCTAAAAAATGAGGGCCACTTGTGTGCGCAGGGGCTGGCCATAATGGATGCGGGTATATTCCTGCAAAGCAGCTCCTTTGCGCAAGGCTTCCTGCCAACTGGAAAAAACGGCTACTTCAGCATGGCCTTCGCGGCGCGTGATATTAACGTACTGGGCCGCAGGCAAGTGATTGATGTCCAGACGACGATTGAGGGCGCAGGCCAGTTCGCTGCCCCGCATGTAGGGATTATTGATGATAATAAGCGCCGCGCGGAAAGCCGTGCCCAAAACAGGGGCATCGAATCCACCATCTCCGTCGGCGACGAATTGTCTTTCATATAAGCACATATCAACCTGCCAGCTTATATCATGCGAAGCTTATATGCTTATGTCAATGATTTATAACAATCCTGCCGCGCGTAATTCTTCCGCCATGGCGGCAGGCGGTTCATCGCCCTGACCAATTCGATAAAGACCACGGTCTTTGGGAACATCTTTTTCTTCCAGATAGCGCCAACCCTGAAACGGTTTGCGGGGCACGGCAACTGTCTGGATGATGTCAGGATGCTGCATGATCTGGCAGAAGGTCCCCTCACCCGCCACTTCCACCATTTCGAATCCGAGAATCAAGTGGCGGCAGACGATGCGATTCTTGATCACCCGATAGATAGAGCCACCGGTTTTAACGATTTCTTCGGCGCGCTTGGGCTGGAACCGTGTCCAGCATGGTACGGCTTTCTGCCCTTGAAACGTCACCAGCTCCTGCTTTTGGCGGCGGGCAAAGTCTTCAAGGCCGTCGACCCCGACAACCAGTTTGATCATATGAATAGGCATTCCCCTTCATAAACGCCTGCACCGAGACTGGCAACTGTCCACAACCCGAGATAGAAAGAGGATTTTCAGCACCTTATTATGCCTGTATACTTCTGTATTCAGGCGATTTGCCTGCCCTTTGGTTTCAGGAAGAGGGATATGTCTGATTCTGCCGCCGTCCGGCTCCTGTTCATGGGGCTGGCCAGTCTTATTACTTGCACTCCCGGTCTCTCGTCGGCGCAGACGGATGCCGCCATGGCTTATGCGCCCTGGGCGGAAGATCACCCGGCCAATGTGCAACTCGGTTTGCCTCAGACGCCGGATAAAGAGAGCGATATCAAGCCAGCACGCCTCTCTCTGAGCGATCTTGAAAAATTTTTCGGTAAGGATGAGGAGAACGCCTCATCCGCTTCCAGCCAGACATCCGCCATTGAAACGCTGTATGCCGAACGGATCGTCGATGAACTACCACAGTTTGGCTATGACCTGTTTGATCCAAATGCGGAAATCTCCCGCGCCCTGCCCAGTGGCAAGGTAACGGAAGACTATCGGTTGAGCAGCGGCGACGCACTAATTCTTACCGTACGAGGGCAGGAGAATGCGCGCCAACGTGCGTTGATCGACGCACAAGGCATGTTAATCGCGGAGCCTTTCATGCCGGTGATGGCGGCAGGAAAAACACTGGAAGCCGTGCGCAAGGAATTATCGGCGCAAGCGGCGCAGAGTTACAACACGGACATTTATGTATCGCTGGATGGCGTGCGTCAGATCGGCGTGCTGGTTATCGGGGATGTCAATAAGCCGGGTTTAAAAACCCTCACGCCTTTTCATACCGTTCTTGATGCGCTCAATCTTTCCGGCGGCATTCATAAAACCGGAAGCCTGCGCATGATCAAACTAGTGCGCGGCGGCCAGACCCGTTTCATCGATCTGTATAGCGTGATGATGCAGGGCGCGGGCGGCGCCGATTCTCTGTTATCGGATGGTGATCGTCTGATCATTCCGCCGCTTGGACCGACCGTTGCCGTCGCGGGCGCCGTAAAACGCCCCGCTATCTATGAAATCAAACGCGGACAAAAGCTTTCCATGAGTGAAATGCTCGGCTTAGCCGGCGGCGTTCTCATTCCTGCCGATAACCGCTTCATGCGTCTAGCGGCTTTGAACAGCGGCGATGAAATGATTGAGCCTGTTGCGGAACCCAACAAGCGCACTTTTGGCGATGGCGATATTTTGCAGGTCGCACGCAGCGAATCACGCCGCGCGTCGGATGTGACGCTGGCCGGTGAAACGCGCCAGCCCGGCAACCATCCCCTCGCCATGGCAAAAAAATTATCTGAGTTACTCGGCGATGCACGCGTGCTCGGCAAGGATATCTATCCGCTGCTGGGTGTGATCGAGCGGCGCGACCCTGCGACACTCGCTCGCACCTATGTTGAATTCTCCCCTCAGGCAATCGTTCAGAAAAACGATGATGAAACCTTACAGGAAGGTGACATCGTGCATCTGTTTTCAATGAAAGATATTATCGCACTCGACAAGCAGAGCGATACGGTGGCCATGGCAAGCGACCTGCTCACCCCGGTTTCCTACACGCCCGGTAAATCCGCTGCGCCCGAACACAAGAAAAACAGCGATCCGATGCTGGTGTCTTTCCTGAAAGAACGCAGTGCGCATGTGCGGGGCGCCGTGCGCCGCGCCGGTCCCTACCCAATCGCCACAGGGACAAGCCTGAAAGCCCTACTGGCATCGACAGGCGGACTGACGGTGGAAGCATCGCCCGACAATATTGAACTCACCCTGCGCATTCCGCAGGGCGCCAAACGTCAGACCGTTTCTTTTAACAAAGACGATCTGACACAAATTCTTATCGCACCCGGTGACACGGTACGCGTCAATCAGGCTTATCAGCGCGTGGCCGACGAGAGCGTCGCCCTGCTTGGCGAAGTCAATCATCCCGGGAAATACGATCTGATGCCCGGCGATACGCTCCTGTCGCTTATTGAGCGGGCGGGAGGTCTTTCCAAGCAGGCTTATCCGCCGGGCGCGATATTTAGCCGCAAGTCGGAACGTGTTGCCGAAGAAGCGCGTTATCGTGCACAAGCGCAGGATCTGGAATTGAAACTCGCGGCAGCGCTCAGCCAGCAGGATAGCGACAAAAAGCCCGATATGAACCAGATCAGCGCCACGCAAGGGCTGGTCTCGCAATTGAAATCCGCGCAGGCCGTGGGCCGCATTACCGTCGAAGCCGATCCCGGCGTGTTAAAGCAAGATCCTGAACAAAATATCTTGCTTGAATCGGGCGACCGGATCTTTATTCCCAAACGTCCGATGACGGTGCGGGTTGCAGGTGAAGTGCAATCTCCCGCCTCATTGCAATTCCGCAAAGGCAAAGGGCCGGATGATTATATTAATGAAGCCGGCGGCGAATCCTACTTCGCCGATTCTGATCGCGCTTTTGTCATTCAGCCCGATGGTAGTGCCAAACCGCTCAGCGTCAGTTCATGGAATCACGCGCCAACCTTCATATCTCCCGGCTCCACTATCATCGTGCCGCGCGATCCAAAACCTTTTGATTTTCTTGATGGCGCTGAACGTATCAGCCAGATACTGGCCAATCTTGCTATTTCAGGTCTTTATGTCGATGCGCTGGGCGACGATGACTAATCCGCGATTCTCGATTGTCACCGTTACGAAAAACAATCTGGCGGGGTTACAAAAAACGCACGCTTCGCTAATCGCGCAAAATTATACGAGATATGAATGGTTAGTAATCGATGGCGGATCAACCGATGGCACGTTATCGCATTTTACACCCGACCTGTCCGAGCCAGACCATGGGATTTACGATGCGATGAATAAAGGAATTGATCGCGCTGACGGTGACTACATCCTGTTTTTAAATGCGGGAGATACGCTCGCATCTTCGGATATTTTAGAAAGGCTTGCTTCGCTCGACGCCGATTTTCTCTATGGCGATTCCCGCGAAAGTGATCGCATAAAACGCGCCTACCACGATATTACGCGCGGGATGATGACCCACCATCAAGCTATGGTCTATCGCCGCGCTGCAATTGGCGATCTACGCTTCGACACACGCTATAAAATCGCCGCTGATTATGATTTCACGCGGAGGTTTTTACAGCGCACGTCAAACGCACTCTATGTTCCGGCCGTGCTTTGTGATTTTGAAAGCGGTGGATTGTCCCAGAAACAAGCCCTACTTGGCCGCCGGGAACAATTTTCTGTTCGCCGGGCGCTCGGCGCGTCTCTTAAGGTATCTATCCATCTTTATATCAGGCAGACACTGGCGCAGAATCTGAGGCGGCTTGCGCCAGATTTTTTCTGGCGCGTGAAATCGCGCTATAATAACGAGCCTTCGCCAGCGCATAATCCAGCCCTGGAAAGCCGTCCAGAAACCCTACATGCCAGACATAGCCATACAAAAATACCGCCGAGCCGCGAAGCGGCATAGCACGAAACAAGCGTTTCATTTTTTCGCGCGCGGGAACAGGATCAACCGGAAACGCCTGCCGCTGCATCATTATGGCTTCCCACGCAACATATCCTTTATGCCGATCATGCCATCCACTGCCGCAATCATGAAGCATCGGCGCCTTTAATTGGCCGATGCGCGCCGTGCCGACAGCCACGGGTTGATAATGCCCCTCAATCTCTGTTCCGCCGGGAATATCGAGATCGTTCACAACGGGAAATACAAATTTTGTTTTATCAAAGAGAGCCAGCTTGTTATTCCACAATCCATGGTGCATAGCCCGGCCCCGCCATATTGGACGGCCTTTAATAAAATATCCATCGCTCTGCCAATCCAGCACTGCAATTTCATTCGCCAACGCCGCTGTGATAATCTCATCGGCATCGACGAAGAGTACACGATCATATTTTAAAGAGACGTTTTCCAACGCCCATTGATATTTTTTCGGGTATTGCCCGTTCCACTGAAACTGCTCCACTCGTACCCCGTAAGATTGCGCAATTACAGCGGTGCTGTCGGTACTGTAAGAATCCACCACGATCACATCATCAAATTCCTGTAACGCTTCGAGGCACGGCACCAGCCGCGCTTCTTCATTTTTCACGCAAATAAGAACGCTTACGGGAATCATCGCGCAGCCCGTCGCCATGACCATAATGCAAAACCGCAGAGCGCGCCAATCAGGGCGAATCCGCCAACGGTCATGGGCGTATCGGGCCAGGCAGGTTGCGCGCTGCTTGCCGCCGGCTCCACAATGATTGCGGCATAAGGTTCATCAAGATTGGCCAGCATCAGAATATGTTCCTGCTGCATCAAAAGCCCCGTGATGATGCGGCGGTGATCAGGATTGGTATTTTTTTCCAGTGACTGCGTGAGATATTTGATGCGTGTCTGCGCCATGCGGCGACGGTCCCGGCGAATCATCTGATCCGCCACCAGATGAATTTTACGCAGGAAAGCGGCGGCAAAGTTTTTATCCGGATGATAGTAGGTCAATTTCCGCAGGGGCGTGGCACCGACCGGCTGAATATCCACATGCCGCGCCATATATTCAGCCAGATAATCCGGCGATATCTGCGCTTCACCCGTCATCTGCGCGCGCACCATCTCATCTTTAAGCAATATCGTGGCGACGGACGGGCCGCGCGCCGTTTGTACGAAACGATAAAAGTCGGTGGAAATACCCTCCATCTCCATAGGACGCCAGAAAGGCAGAGAGACGATTTTATCGTACGTGCTGGTCGATCCACCATGCGAGGACGCATAATCACCGAGCGCATAGCCATCGGCGGGAGCAACAATCATCGTTGCCTTATAACTCGCCGGCAGAATGCTTAAAAGCAGGATAGCGATCAGAATTCCGATCATTGCCCCACCCGCCATAAATAAACGCGCTTTAAATAAAAGCTGCAAAAGGTCGGCCAATGTGAGGTCAGGCGAAGAATCGCGCATGCCCTCTATTCTACCGACCTTGATACACTTGTATAGCGCGTTTTATGAGAGCTTGTATGGATTGATCTGGGGTAAAGACGGCGCGTGCCTTTAAAGCCCCGGCATGGGCCTCTTGCCAGATATCGGCATTGTCCCGTAACGCGAGAATTGCCCGCATCAGGGTCTGGCTGTCACCATTGGGCACGTTCAGGCCGCAGTGGAAGTGGTCGATCACTTGCGTGATCTCAGTGTCATGAGGGCCGATGTAAAGACAGGGGCGACCCGACGCGACAGCTGAATAGAATTTGCTCGGCACGACCAGCCCCGCCGCTTCTTCATACTGGCTGACCAGATGGGCATCGGCGCTTTCCATGATCTGGCGCAGGCGTCCCGCAGGCTGGAAGGGCAGCATACGGATGTTCGAGAGACCCAATCGATCGCGCTGGCGCGCCAGACGTTCGTGCCCCGCATCGTCGCCGACAAAGACGAATTCGACATCGGGGTGGCTTTCGTTCAGATGGATGACAGCATCCATAATGGTTTTCATCGGATGGCTGCGACCAATGGCACCCGCATAAAGAATGCGGAATTTCGGGCGATCATCGTGTCGCGCCTGAGACTCGTACAATTTTTCTACGGGACGCATTGGCTCCAGCAGCTCTTTATCCGGCCAGTTGGTGATCAGCGTCAGGTCGGACGCGCTCATCCCCGTCTGCACCAGATAGCGCGCCATGCAGCGGCCGATCACGATCACCCGGTCTGCACGCTTCATCGAACGACGCGAGAGACGGCGCATGGCGCGTAGCAGAAAAGTCGGCAGTTTAATATTGAGCGCCGGGAATAAATCGGGATAGAGATCCTGACACCAGTGAATGTGTTTGGCGCGCTTCAGCGCTGCATAGATCCGGCCTACGACAATCACCATCGGCGGATCGGTCATGGTAATGACGATGTCATGCTTTCCGAGGCGCAATGCCCGCAAGCATAATTTAAGCCACACCCACAGATAGCCAAATGCAGTCTGCTTTTTTAGAGAATTTTTAAGCTGCGTAACCTGCACGCCGCCCATGGTGGAGGTGCCAGGATCATCGCCGGTCGTCAGAACGCTGACCGCCCAGCCATCGCGTGCAAAGGCTTCGGCGGCGTCGCGCAATATACGCCCGGTCGCACCCCGGCCCGGATGATACACACGGTTGATGAACAAAATGGACGGCGCACTCATAATTTTTTCTTGGAAAACTCCATACCCTTGGACAGCAACAGAGCCAACACCAGAACCAATCCAAAATCCAGCGATTTATACGAGGCATAGAAGAAAACGGGAATGACCAGTGCCCAGAACAAACCAAGTGCGGCCAAAGTTCTTTGATGGAAGATCTGCCGGAAGCACACTCCCAGCGCAAGCACAGTTCCCCCCAGCCCAATCCAACCGGTTTTCAGCAACATATAGGTCAGTAAACTATGGGTGTAAGGAACGCTCCAGCCCCCTACAGCCGGTGAATTAAAGCGTCCGCCCCAGCCAATGCCGAACAATACCCGCGGCCAGTCGCCGCTCAGATGTTCATACACTGCCTGCACTTCCAGCCAGCGCGCATTGACACCGACCAACGCCGTTTTTGTCGCCATGCTGTGCCACGCTGTCAGAATGATGTCATGGCTGGCGAACGCGGCGACCAGCATCAATACCAGCGGCCAGACCATCCGGCGAGGCGCGCGGATAAATCCTGCGATGGTTAGAGCGCCGAGCGAGAGGATTACCGCCATGATGGTCGCCCGTTGCACATCGATCAGCATCGCCAGCAGACAGACCAATCCGCCGCACAGATACATGAGAGACTGCACACTGATATCACGGCGGTAGAGATCCATCCCCGCAGATCCAAGTCCGATAATCGCACTCATAACGACCAGCGGCGAGTTAGCCAGATATAATAATTCGGCATTCGCCGGAAACATATCCAGTCCCTGCCCCAGAACGCGCAAAGCAAACAGAACGCCTACGATCAGGCACAAGGAAAAAAAAGCCTGTGCTTTGTGAGCAGGCCATATAAAGACGGGCAAACAGAGGAATAAAAAAGGAATGACGTCGCGCGCGATTGCTTCCAACGGATAACCCTTATAAAACCCGACAGCCAAAGGAATAGTCGGGCCAACAAGCAACAACGGTAAAAATGCGGCGCGATCTTCGTGACTGCCTGGCAGCGTCACGGATAATATTAGCAGTAGACCAACGACAACTTCTATCCATCCGGGGTGATCGGGGGTAGGCGAGCCAGCGAAACCGTAAAGCATAAGCGCGGTAGCAAGAGCGGCAAAGCGCGCATCAATTTGTAACCAGTCCCTCATGATAGGACGGCATAGCCCATTTTAAGCGCCACGATAATCAGGAAAAAAGAAAACACCCGGCGCAGCATGGGTCTGGAAAACCGGTGCGCGATAGATACACCCAGCGGCGCGCACAATACACTGACCGGGACGATTACCGCGAACGCCGGCAGGTTTACATAGCCGATCGAGAACGGCGGCAGATGCGGCGCGCTCCATCCCGCCAACATGAACCCGACTATGGCTGGCAGCGCGATGATCGGTCCCATGCTGGAAGCCGTGCCGACAGCGCGATGAATAGGTAAACCGTTTATCGTCATATACGGTACATTCAGCGAGGCGCCACCAATTCCCATTAAGGTAGAAACAAAGCCGATGACAATGCCGACAATTCCCGGTTCCGGCTGAGGCGGCAATTGTTCGCGCCGCGAAAATTTCTGCGGATCAACCTGCATCAGCAGCGCGATGACGAGCAGCATGACGGCAAAAAAAAGCGTCAGCGATTCTCCATTTATATACAGGATCGCAACACTCCCTGCGATGACTCCCAGAATAAGGAAGGGCGCAATTTTTTTAAGAGCGTCCCGATCGACGGCGTCACGCTTCCAGTGATGGTAGGCAGACATCAGACCCGTTGGAATGATAATAGCCAGCGACGTGCCGACACATATATGCATCAAATAGTCCGGCGCGTAGCCTGCCGCCGTAAAGAGGGCATAGAGACCAGGCACCAGCACGATCCCGCCGCCAACGCCCAGCAACCCGGATAAAATACCGGCCATGACGCCTATACACACGATCATCGCAATTAATTCGATAGAAAAAAATTCCGCCATCAATTAGTCGATCGTGTTGAACAGGCGTCGCGGACCTTTAATGCCAGTTTGCTCTTTCTTGCTATATACGGCGGGTGGCGCAGGAGCGGAAGGCGCGGTGTAGGAAGATGGGCCGGCCGCCGGCACTACCCCAAATGTTTTTGGATCGGGTGATTCTGCCAGAGCGGCCATATATTGGATACCAGCCGCTTGTTCGATCTGCGCCTGTCCATCGCGCTGACTGCGCCATTGATTGAGAGCGGCGGCGCGCTGGGCGAAATCCGATGAACCGGTTCCGGAGCTTTGTGCACTATAGGGTGCACCCTGTTGCAAAGCTTGTGCAGCCTGATCCTGACGATAGACTTGCTGCAGATTTAACGGTTTAACAGGGGTTGTACCGGTGCTTTGCTGATTTGGTGAATTATACAAGGTCTGTGCGTGCCCGGCTGGCGCTCCAACCAGCAGAAAACCCGTTGCTATGATGAGTGCGCCAAACCGCATCGATCCATTACCTCGCTTTTTTCAAGTATAACAAACGCTTGCGGAAATGCCCACTTTTTAAGCAGCCAAGCGGTCTATTTTTACTCTTTCTTAAGGGTTTCCGCGCATGATGATTTTGAATTTCGGAAAATAACGGGCAAAGAGTAAGGATACGATGATGAAAGTAAATGTACACCAATTGCTGAAAGACTCAGGCATTGAGGAAACCATTTATCCGGGCAAACGCGTCATCAAAAAATATCCGCAAAGCGGCGATCACAAGAGCCATTGCGCCGTCGCCGACTGGTCGAACCCGGGCAAGTTCCGACTTGAACTACGCGCTGGTCTGACTGGCTTGCAGCTGCCTTTGAGCGAACTCAAAAAATTTCCAATCAGTTTTCAAGCCCAAACCTACCTCGACATAGCCTTCGATAATGACAATATGGAAGAAGAGGAAGACGGTGAGAGCAAAGGCAAAGGCGGCAGTGGCAAACAACCCAAACGCCGCGCGTTAGAAGATTCTGGCCTCTCGCTCAGCGCGTTCGGTCGTGCAATGGAGGGCTCCGTGCCCTCGCTTGGTGAAATCAAAAAATTCGTGGTGATGGGCAAAGAGCTCGCCCGTGAAGCGTATGAAGTCGCGCTTAACAACCTGACTCATCAGTTGCAGCAGGTAAAAGTCATGGCGATCGACATTTTGATAGGTACATCTGACATTATCAAAAAGGCAACGCCGGGCGGTGGTCTTGAAGCAAAGGGCGATGAAACCATCCGCTATAAATACGATGCAGAGCGGACCGGCCCGATGTTTGGCGGAATGACGCCCTAAATCCAAGTTTTTCAGTGCATCCAACTCCAAAAGCGGCTTTCGCAAGAAAGCCGCTTAATTTTTGCCGCAAATAGCCTATACTCTTATCCTATGAGTGATGGTCATCCCGGCGACGAAAAAGTCGTATCCTTCCGCCCGCGCCCTGAAAAGGCAAAAGGCCCTACTGAACCCCTGTTTAACATGCCGCCCGCCACGAAATGGTTGCTGGGCGTGCTTATCGGTATCCATCTGATTGTTCATCTTATCTTGCCGAATGAAGCCTATGACTGGGTCTTTGGCACCTTTGGATTTATTCCGGCCCGCTGGAGCGGGGATTTGCCGTTTGAACTGCTGACCCCGATCACCCCGATCACCTATATGTTGCTGCATGCCAGCTGGCTGCACCTTGGCATGAATGCGGTTATGCTGATGGCCTTCGGCAGCGGTATCGAACGCTGGATGGGTGCGAGACGCATGATTATTTTCTCGGCCTTATGTGGCGTTATCGCCGTTGCTGCGCATGTCGCCCTGAATATCCATTCAATGCAGCCAGTGGTAGGCGCCTCAGGCGCGCTGAGCGGTCTATTCGCCGCCGCCCTTATCATGATCAATCGCGGTGGACAGGAATTAGGCGGTCGTTTTGGCCTTCTGCCCTTCATTATCGTCTGGATCGGCGTATCGGTAGCATTCGGCATGACCGGCGCGCCTGATGGCAGCGCCATCGCCTGGGCCGCACATGTTGGCGGCTTCCTCGGCGGGTTTGCCATTTTGAAATTAATGAGAATCTAGAGAGAGCCGATCATCATCGGATCGTCGAGCACATCGCCCGGCGATAGTTCTTTGTGCACAGCCTGTGCTTTCGGCACACCCCAATCAATTGTGTTGAAGGAGCCGTGCGGACGCGCAATAGGCGCCCAGCTTTCATAAACAATGCCCGTCTTCCGGCAGGACCATACAGGCGCTGACGGTGCTTTATACAATTTATCTTCCAGCGCGCGAATGGCGCTATCATTTGCGCCCGCTTTACGCTCGGCAGCCAATTGCAAACGGTACAGTTCCGCAGACTCGCGGATCGTTTGCGCACGCGTCAAATAGCCTTGCGCCTCACCGCTCAGATTATGCTCCAGCGCTTCGCGCGCGGCGGCCAGCTGTCCCAGATCGGAATTCGCATTCAAGGCCACCAGCGCTTCATACCAGCGCATCCGCTTCATCATATCGCGCGAAGTATTGACGGGCGCAAGCTTGTCCCACATTTCGAGCAAGGCCGGATGCGGGCGGGACTTCCACGCCGTTTCAACAAGCGATTGTGCTTTACGCGCCTTGCCTTTGGCAATCATGGCTTCCGCTAACGCCACGACAGATGGCGCAAACGTTGAGTCCAGTTTTACAGCGCGTTCAATCAGGCGTAACGCTTCGTCAGAGCGGCCTGTCTCTTCCAGTTTATCTGCACGGTACATCAGCATGGCGATTTCATCTGAAACAGCCTGTTCTTTCGTAATCGCGCCGAGTTTCACGGCTTTTTTCAGCGTAGGTGTAGCTGCTTCAAAATCACGCGCTGTGATCTGCAAGTCATACAAAGTTTTTACGACCCATCCGGCTTTCGGATGCATCTTCACAGCCTTATGCGCGTAATCGAGCGCTTGCTCCGTGCGACCCGTCGAGATGGATTGCCCCAGAAGCCCTTTTAATCCTAAGAAGGCGGCGTCCTTATCTTTCATCAATTGCTGATAGGCAGTGGCTGCCGAGGCATCATTGCCCATGATACGATTGGCCTGCGCTTCAAGTAACAAAGCCAGTGCGCGCGCTTCGGGCAATATATTCTGAATACGGCGCGCGAGTTTCAGCGCTTTATCCGCTTGCCCCGCCGCCAGTAGTGCGTAGCCTTGCGTCAATTGGCGCATTGCGCGCGCTTTACGGCGTTTCTTGCCCCAATTACCAATCCAGCCTGGCAAAGACACAATCGCTACCAGCAATTTAACCAGCAAGCTGAGGACAAACGCTGAAACGATAAATAGTATAAGGAACAGGCCCGCTTGAATGGTGAAGCTGTATTCAAAGGCGGTCAGCTCAACTGTGCCCGGGCGCTCCAGCAACCAGATCGCTGCCAGCACCACTACCGTCACTTGAATTAAAAACCACAATGCGCGGAGCACGGCATTACTTTCCGTTGTTAAGCGTCCTATTCGGCATTACGCGGAGACAAACCGCGGAACCCGGAATTTTTGTTAAGATCATAAGGTTCAACAGCAGGTTTGACTGGCTGCAGATGTTGCATTTCTTCCATGACGCCCGCTGGATTTTCAGCCGCATTGCCCAGACTTTCCAGCACTGGCGCGGCTTGCGATTGAATTCGTGCGCCGAGCGAGCCGCCGACTTTCGTCAGGATCAGTTGCTGCATCATCATCTGTACCTGATTGGCCATGACCGTTGCTTGGGCATCCTGCATGAACGGTTGCGCCGCTTCCGCAGCCGGACCTTCCAGCGAATTGAGCGTGGCAATCGCGCCCTGCACATCGCCGCCATCAAGCTGCATCTGCGCTTGCGCGACAATATCCTGTGTGCGTGTGCCGCCAACCAGCTCGCCGTTTTTCTTGACACTGAACAGATCGCCCAGACGCGTTTTCACTTTATCCATGACAGATACATCTTCGCCTTTGAGCGAGGATACGACGATATCGCCCGTCAGGCCGCGGAATTCTTTCGAGAGGCCTTCGGGCGTTAGCACGCCTTCTTCTGCCTGCGGCGACAAGCGATCTAACGCCTCGGTCAATTCAGGATTGTCTTCCCCAACCAGATTGCGCAGCAATTGCAGATCTTCTTCAAACGGTGCCTGACGGTTCAGGGAATCGCGCAGCTGCGAAAAGGCAATCAGCATGGCGGCCGCTTTCAAATCCTGCCCCGATACCCCGTCGAGTGTCTGGCCGAGAGCGCCTTCACCATGTTGCGATGTTTCCAGTTCCTGATCGATCGACGAGACGCGCGTATCGAGACTGTCGACAATCCCTTGCAATTCGCCCATAGCGGCTTTCAATTGTTCCTGCCCTGCGACGCTCTGCTCCAGCCCGCGGATTTTCCCGGCGAGATCGCTCATACCTTCCGCTCCCGTGATCGTCGCAAATTGCCCTTCCAGCACAGCGATACGATCGGACAACGATCCGGCATTCTCGCCGATTACCCCATCCGTGACGGTTTCAGCGCGCTCCGATAATTCAGACATGGTTGTTTGCAAACTGGACGCCTGCTCCTGCAATGCATCCAGTTTTTCTTCCATGTTTTCCGGCACGATGTCTTTCAGAAAAGACGCGCGCATGTTGACGTCTTTAACTTCCGCGCCCAGCGCGTTCACATCATTGTTCAGCTCGGCAATCTGCTGTTCATTCGCTTCAATTTTTTCTTCCGCCTGTGGCCACAGGAAGAAAAGGCCCGCCGCAATCGTAATCGCGATCAGGGAGGCGGCCGTCCACACGCTGGTTGTCACAGCTTTTTGCTGGCTTTCCTTGATTGCCGCCATCAGATCCTCATGATCGCTCCATTCCTTGGACGAACGCGGCGACATAGTCGGCGTTCCCTGAACATAGGTCTCAAACTTGATATTACCATTGGCAGGCGGTGAGCCGGCTAGCAGGTCTGATACATCGATATTGTAGCGGGCTGCTGCACTCATTACATCGCTGCGGCGGTTCGCCGGAATGACGTTACGCTTTTTCCAGCCCTGAACGGTCGTGACCGGCACATCCATTTTGGTCGCCATAGGGCGAATACCGCCAAAACGGTCAATAATCGCTTCGGCGTTGTCGATGGGTTGTTCGGTCATGTCATTCATTACTTATGTCCTATAAATTGGTGTCAATCAGCGCCAGCATGCTGGCCCGATCGGGGCTATCCGCCACCTCTATCGCCGCCCAGGGTAGAGGCGTCAGAAACTCTACCATGCCAGCCCCAAGACACAAGGCCTTTGTCTGCTCAAAATTATGGCTAACCCCTTGTTTTTGAACAAAATCAACAAAAATTCGGGCGGCGCTGGCAGAGAAGAACAACGCTAAATTTACTTCTTGAGGCAGGGGAGCTTCCTGAACCGGCACCGTTTTATATAAAATAATCTCCTGTAGGTCCCTGCCTTGGGCCCTTAATTTCTCTCCTAAAGGATAGGAAATCTCTGCGCCCCGCCCATACAACAAGCGGCCCGGAAAATCGTTCAGCAGCGCGGCCAAATCATCCGCCGTACCCGCGGCGCGGCGCACATCCTGAAATTCATACTCCCGTGCAATTTCTTCGCTCTGGGGCCCGACGACATAGACAGGCAGACCCCGAACGGGAGACAAGGCGCAAAACTGATGAATAGCGTGGGCACTTGTAAATACCAGCGCATCATAGACGTGATCGTCCACCGCGGCCTCAACTGACTGCACTTCATAGAGAGGAAAAATAACAGCCTCGCTACCTTGTTGCTGAATATGATCGGCGTAGGACTGTGCTTCCTTAATACCGCGCGTGATCAAAACCCGCATTTTATTCCAGCGCCCCGGCAGGCAGGCGATCTTTTAGAATTTGTGCAACAGCATGTCCCATGTCGGCAGCGTTCTGTATGCCTGATATTTTTTGCGTTGCGCCTTCCTGCCAGAGCTGCGTGCCATCCAGCGCGGCAACCGCAACGATCAAGGACATGTCATCGCCCTGCACTTTTGCATACGCGCCAATCGGCGTGTGACATGATCCATCCAGCGTCTGCAACGCCGCGCGTTCCGCCGCCGCGCACAGTCCTGTCTCTGCATGGTGAATTGCGTCCAGCAGTGTGCGCGTGGCGCTATCATCTTTGCGTGTTTCGAGCGCAACAATGCCTTGCCCGCAGGCTGGCAGCATCGTGTCAGTGCTGAGCGGATAAATGTAATCGCCTTCGACTTTCAAACGGTTCAATCCCGCCATTGCGAGGAAGGTCGCGTCAACCTGTCCGTCTTGCAGCTTATCAATGCGCGTCTGCACATTGCCGCGCAACGGGACCACTTTTAAATCAGGGCGGCGATGCAACAGGAACGCCTGACGGCGCAGCGAGGACGTACCGACCACCGCGCCCTGCGGCAATGTTTCAATCGTCTGCGCTTTGAAAGACAGCAGTGCATCGCGCATATCGGCGCGCGGCAACACATGATGCACACTCGCCAGCTCCGGCAAATATGACGGAACATCTTTCATTGAATGAACGGCGCAATCGATGCGCCCGTCCATCAAAGCTGTTTCAATTTCTTTGATAAAGAGGCCCTTGCCGCCCTGCTTTTCCGAGAGGCGGTTTTCTCCCTCTTCCGGCTTCCAGTCACCCGATGTTTTGATAACAACGACATCGTATAACAGGCCTGGATGGGCGGCGCTCAGCGCATCCACCACCATCTGTGTCTGTTTCAACGCAAGCGGCGAGCCGCGGGTCCCAATTTTCAGTATTCTATCCGTCATCGTGCCTTTTCTTGTAGGCGCTTTACACCATGATGAAAAGATGCAAAGTCCTTGATTATGATCGTTCTGGGGATTGAAACGTCTTGTGATGAAACCGCCGTGGCCGTTGTGCGCGACGACGGCGCCATTCTATCCAATCTCGTCCTTAGCCAGATCAAGGATCACGCAATTTTCGGCGGCGTCGTGCCGGAAATTGCCGCGCGCGCACATCTCGACCATCTCGATACGCTGATCAAGGGCGCGATGAACGAAGCCGGGCTACATTTTGCCGATCTGGACGGAGTGGCCGCGACCTGCGGGCCAGGCCTGATCGGCGGCGTCATGGTCGGCATGATGGCGGGCAAAGCGATCGCCGCGGCGCATGACAAGCCGTTCATTGCAGTTAACCATTTAGAAGCGCACGCCCTCACCCCGCGCCTGACGGATAAAGTCGCCTTCCCCTATTTGCTTTTGCTTGTATCGGGCGGCCATACGCAACTCATCGCTGTAGAAGGGGTGGGCAATTACAAGCGTCTTGGCACAACATTGGATGATGCACTCGGCGAATGTTTCGATAAATCCGCAAAACTACTAGGCCTGCCCTACCCCGGCGGTCCCAATCTTGAAAAAGCGGCAGCGCATTGCCAAAACTCTGAAGCCGCCCTGAAACGCTTCCCGCTCCCGCAATCGATGCGCGGCCGTGCCGAACCTGATTTTTCATTTTCCGGCCTGAAAACTGCCGTGCGCCAGCATGCGCAGGATATAAACAACCCAGCACCCGCAGACATCGCTGATCTGGCCTATGCCTTCCAGCATCAGGCCGCCGCGATCATTGCCGAGCGCACAAGCGTCGCCCTCGACATTTTCGTCAAACGCTACGGCCCCGGCGCGCTGGTGGTTTCCGGCGGCGTGGCTGCCAATCTGGCGGTTCGTAACATATTGAAAGAACTGGCACATTCTAAAAACAGGGAATTCGTTGCGCCGCCTTTGAATTTATGTTCGGATAACGGGGCAATGATCGCATGGACCGGGATAGAAAAATTAAACCAAGGCGAAAGCGATCCGCTCGACGTGGCGGCACGGCCACGCTGGCCGCTGGATCCGAATGCCGAAGCCCGCACGGGTGCCGGTATCAAGGCATAAAGCCACAAACATAATCACATCAGTACAAAGGGTATTTTCATGAATAAAATCGGAATCATTGGCGCGGGCGCATGGGGTACAGCACTGGCGCAGTCTTTGGCGGGCGCTGGCCGTGAAGTCATCATGTGGGCGCGTGAGCCGGAAATCGTCGCCAGCATCAACAACGATCATGAGAACGCGCTGTTCCTGCCCGGCATCAAGCTGCACAAAAACATCACAGCGACTGACAGCCTGACCGCCGCCGCACAAAGCGACGTGCTGCTCATCACCACGCCCGCGCAACATGTGCGCACGACGCTGCAATCCCTCAAAGCCGATGTCGGCGATGGCAAGCCCTTCGTCATCTGCGCCAAAGGCGTGGAAATCGAAACAGGCCTGCTGATGTCACAGGTTGCCAAGGAAGTCGTCCCGAACGGCAGTTTTGCCATTCTGACCGGTCCGACATTCGCGGGCGAAATTGCCAAAGGTCTGCCGAGCGCTGTTACCGTTGCCTGCGCTGACAAAGATGTCTGCCAGCAATTACAGGAAGCCCTAAGCTCACGCACACTGCGCATCTATGCGACCGATGATATTATCGGCGCGCAGATCGGCGGCGCGGTGAAGAACGTTATCGCTATTGCCTGCGGTGTTATTCAGGGCCGCGGCATGGGTGAAAGTGCCCGCGCCGCTTTGGTCACACGCGGCCTCGCCGAAATGTCCCGCCTTGCTACGGCCATGGGCGCCAAGAAAGAAACATTAATGGGTCAATGCGGCGTAGGCGATCTGATCCTCACCTGCTCCTCCATGCAATCGCGCAACTTTTCGCTCGGCGCCATGCTGGGCGAAGGTCAGAAGCTGGCCGATATTCTGGGTGCGCGCAATTCCGTCACCGAAGGCGTTCACACCGCCAAGGCGCTCGTCGTCATGGCGAAAAATAACGCGGTTGATATGCCGATCGCCGCTGCCGTCAACGCTTGCTTAAGCGATGGCGCGTCGATCGAAGAAACCATCGAAAGAATGCTGGATCGTCCGCTGCGCGCCGAAGGCATTTAATGCAATACTGGCTCGTTAAATCAGAACCGTTTAAATGGAGCTGGGACGACCACGTCAAAAAAGGCGTGCAGCATTGGGATGGCGTGCGTAATTATCAGGCATCCAACAATATGAAAGCGATGAAGATCGGCGATCAGGCTTTCTTCTACCACTCCAACGAAGGCAAAGAGATTGTCGGCATCGTTGAAGTGGTGAAAGAATATTATCCCGACCACACCGATGAAGCCGGAAAATTCGGCATGGTCGATTTCAAAGCCATCAAACCGCTGAAAAAACCCGTCACGCTGGCTAAGATCAAAGAAACACCAGCCTTTACCGATATGGCATTGCTGAAACAATCGCGTCTCTCCGTCTCCCCTGTTACTGCCAAAGAATGGACCGCCATCCTCAAGATGGGCGGATTATAAAATGAACCAGAAAGCTATCGCCCTCTGCCTCCTTGTCGTTGCGATCTGGGGGGGAAATGTTGTGATGATCCGCGCGGGCGTGGCGGAGATGGAACCGCTGACGCTGCTGGCTATCCGCTTTTCGCTCACCGCGCTGGTGTTTTTACCCTTCGTTCAATGGCCGGGCCGCCAACAGGCGTGGATTATCTTTCAGGTCGGTATTCTGATGGGTGTGCTGCATCAAGGATTTCTGTATGGCGGCCTCGCCTATGTCGATGCCGGCACCATGTCTATTTTATTACAGGCGCAGGTCATCATCATCACGCTGATCGGCTGGCTCTTCCTGAAGGAAACCATTCGCTGGCGCACATGGACGGGCATCGCGCTCGGAATCGCCGGAATCGTTGTCCTGCTGGGCGGCCCGACACTCAGCCCTGAAGGCATCCAAGGGTTTATCTACGGCATTCTCTCCGCGTTCTTCATTTCCCTGTGCTACGTGCGCATGAAAGCGATCAACAATGTCAAACCGCTGACGTTCCTCGCGCTCATGAACCTGTCCTCCTGTGTGCCGATGCTGTTCATCAGCTATTTTATGGCGCCGCATAGCTGGGAGAATTTGATTGATCACAACTGGTATCTGCTTGGCAGCATTCTGGCGGTTCAAGTTATCTTCCTGTCGATGACTCATGTGTTCTGGCAAAAGTTACTGGCGCAATATCCTGTCTCGCAGGTTGCGCCGTGGACCTTGCTAATGCCCGTCTTCGGCGTGATATTCGCTTATCTGTTCATTGGTGAAGCCATCACAATGCCCATGATAATCGGCGGAATTCTGACGGTTGCCGGTGTAGGCATCATCACCGTGCGCCGCATTCAAAAAGGCATCGATGTGCCGGTCGAACAAATCGACTAAGAAAAGACTTAATCCCTTCCATTTGCGTGGTATAATTTGGGGATGACACAGGACATGCCGAAATTTCCCCCTCCTGCCGCGCTGACCAAAACCGCGCATATTAATGCCGCGCAATATCAGGCGCTCTATCAGCAATCGATTGATGCCCCCGATATTTTCTGGGCAACGGTTGCAGAGCGTCTCGACTGGTTTAAAAAACCGACGATTATCAAAAACAGTTCATTCCATTCGCCCGTATCGATCAAATGGTATGAAGATGGCATTCTAAACGCCTGCTATAACTGCGTCGACCGCCATCTTCCCGAAAAAGAAAGCGATGTTGCACTGATCTGGGAAAGCGATGATCCTTCCATCGATCAAAAAATCACCTATGGCGAGTTAAAAAACGAAGTATCGCGGCTGGCAAATGCACTCATCGCGCGCGGCGTGAAAAAAGGCGATCGCGTTACCATCTATATGCCGATGATCCCGGAAGCCACTTACGCCATGCTGGCCTGCGCGCGCATTGGCGCGATACATTCCGTCGTGTTCGGCGGATTTTCCGCCGATTCTCTGCGAGACCGCATTCTTGATTGCGACTCGCACGTTATCATCACCGCCGATGAAGGCGTGCGCGGCGGCAAGCGCATTCCTTTAAAAGCCAATACAGATGCCGCCATTCAATCCTGCCCCGATGTGCACACGGTCATCGTGTTCCAGCGTACCGGCAACGATGTACCGTGGAACGAGCGCCATGATTTATGGTGGCATGATTTCGTCGATGAGCAGAGCGATGACTGTCCCTGCGTCGCGCTCAGCGCCGAAGACCCGCTCTTTATTTTATACACGTCCGGCTCTACCGGAAAACCCAAAGGGGTGTTGCACACTACGGGTGGTTACCTTGTTTATGCCGCCTACACCCATGAATCCGTCTTCGATTATCATGCGGGCGATATTTACTGGTGTACCGCCGATGTCGGCTGGATCACAGGGCACAGTTATATCGTCTATGGCCCGCTGGCTAATGGTGCGACCACCCTCCTATTTGAAGGCGTCCCGAACTACCCTGATTTTTCCCGTTTCTGGCAGATCATCGACAAACATCAGGTGAATAGTTTTTACACCGCGCCCACCGCCATCCGCGCGTTGATCCGCGAAGGCGATGATTTCGTGCATAAAACCGACCGTAGCTCGCTACGTCTATTGGGCACAGTCGGCGAACCAATCAACGCCGAAGCCTGGCATTGGTATCAGGATATCGTTGGTCAGAAACGTTGCCCGATTGTCGACACATGGTGGCAGACAGAAACAGGCGGCCACATGATTACGCCGCTGCCCGGAGCGACGGCAACAAAACCCGGCTCTGCCACGCTACCCTTTTTTGGCGTTCAACCTGTGATCGTCGATAGTGAGGGTCATAGTGTGGAGGGCGCCGCCGAGGGCGCATTGTGTATTATCGATAGCTGGCCCGGCATGATGCGTACCGTATACGGAGATCATGCGCGCTTCGAGCAAACCTATTTCTCCACCTTCCCCGGCAAATATTTCACGGGCGACGGCGCACGCCGCGACGAAGATGGCTATTACTGGATCACCGGGCGCGTCGATGACGTAATCAATGTGTCTGGCCACCGCTTCGGCACAGCCGAAATCGAAAGCGCGATCAACGAACATCCAGCGGTAACGGAATCCGCTGTTGTCGGCTTCCCCCATGATCTGAAAGGTCAGGGAATCTATGCTTACGTCACGTTGATGGAAGGCCAGACACCCACGGATGACATGAAAAAAGAAATCGTGGCGACCGTGCGTAAAATTATCGGCCCGATTGCGTCGCCCGATGTCATTCAATGGGCGCCGGGGTTACCCAAAACAAGATCGGGGAAAATTATGCGCCGCATCCTGCGTAAAATCGCCGCGAATGAAATAGACAGCCTCGGCGATACGTCCACACTGGCCGATCCGTCTGTCGTCGATGATCTGGTAAAAAACCGCTAGGCAGCGATGCGTTCCGGCACACCGAGCGCCGGAAAAGGTAAGCGCAAATAGCGGTGATATAAAATCAGCACGGCCATCCATTCATACACGGCGGATGATTTGTTGCGCTCTTTCACCAACCTTGCCGTTTCCATGCGATTGAAGAAATCGAGCGCCTTTTTATCTTTATAAATCTGCTTGGCTTCAGCCTCTGCGCGTTCGGCCTCCCAGAGAGCTTTCTGCACGAATAGCATCAGCGCCCCATCGCTCCGTAACTCCATTAAACGCGTCTGCATGGCGCACCACGCACTGTCTTCCATATCGGCGGCGATATCAGCCATGGGAGACTCCACGCCATGCTCGGCGCGCGCGGCCCGATGTTGCTGCTTGGCATAACGGTACTGGCGATTAAGAGACGCGAGTGTGCCATCCTGTTCGAGAAAGATATCCAATTCGCTGACGATAGATCGGGCAGGTACATCCTGCGCAAGTACAGCGACCCGGCCCCCCGCCAGGTCATTCAGTACATCGCTCAGACTGGATAAAGCCATAGGCCCCGAAATCCCCATTTCGAGGCCCATTATAGGGCGTCAGCCTTACTATAAAGTTAAGGAAAAAAGATAATTAAACCAAGCCGATAGCTGATTTATACAGCTCCAGCAGCGCGTCTTCTTCTTGGCGTTTTTCCGCATCCATCTTGCGCAGACGGATCAACTTGCGGATGGTCTTGGTATCGAACCCGGTGCCTTTGGCCTCGGCATAGACTTCCTTGATGTCTTCCGACAGCGCGGTTTTTTCTTCTTCCAGACGCTCGAGGCGCTCGATAAAGGCCTTCAGGCGCTTGCCCGAAACGCCGCCTGTGTCGCTGTCATCGGCTTTCAATGCCGTTACGTTTGAGTCAGCCATAAATTTGTTCCTTGTTGATGAAGGTCTTTTTTAAAGCGGAGTGGCCCCGGTGTCAACGGCGCGGCATCATGCTCCAGCTTTCGATCACAATTTTGGCTGGATTATTTTCATCCATTGTGCGGCCCAGCTGAATACGCAACGTGCCCTTTTTATTCTGCGCCTCGCCTTGCGTCGGCGTGAGCGACATAATCACCGGCACATCGTAGAGCCAGCGATACTTGCCGCCAATCACACCGTCATTGAGCGCCTGCGGCGTCTGATCGACAATGGTGCCCAGCGCGTATTTACCTGTCTCAATATCGGCCAGAACGTTATCGGCCTTCAAGTAAGCCTCATACTGGACGAAGCCTGCCTCGGTGAAATAGGGCCGCACGGCGCGAAAGACTTCGGCTTTATTCTGTTTGTTCAGATTGAGTAATTCCGACACGGACTCAACGATCCAGACCTGCATTTCTTTACGCGTGCGGTGCGCTTTTTCAATGCCGTCTGTATCAATATCTTCTTCCACCGTTGTAACTTGTTCGGCGAAAGGCGCACTGTCGCCGATTTCCTCAAATTTTTCTTCGGTGCGATAGGCGTATAAAAATACACAAATGAACAGCACGAAAAATATCAGGAAGGCAAAGCGGAAAAATACGCTTTGCATGAATAATTCGACGCGCTCCCAATTGATTTTCATGTACGGCCCTTTTTGAAGTTGCCGATCATTTTACCCCATTGCATCACATTCTCAATACGCCTGTCGAGAAAAGCGAAGGTTTCGCTTAAATCGCGCCCCTCTTCACGTAACCAGTAGAGGGTCGTCGTGGTTAATACCCCGCTCAGCAATCCGCGCTTGGTATAGCGGTTATAATCCTTCGCGTTATCCCCCGCCCACTCCCAGATACGGTCCGCTGTGCGCCAGACGATTTTGGCGCCTTTATATTTGCGCAAAGGGCGCATCCAGTACGCCACCGCTTCGCGCTCCGCTTCCTTGTGACCGTTCAGCCAGTGCAGACGTTTTTGCGCGGCCAGCGTAATGCGCTCGCGTACTTTCATATCGGCGCCATCGCCCAGCGCTTCGAGCATTGCCCGGTCGGCCCGATCGGCAAAATGCGCAACGATATCATCCATGCCGCCGGGAAAGACAGCTTCAACCATCTCCGGTTGGTAGCCCGCCTGCGTTGCCGCAAGTTCGGCGGCAGCCATGGTCCAGCCATCGAACGCCACCGCCGGCAACAGGGCGCTCAAAATGTCATCGCGGATTTCATTCGTGTTTTTCATACTGGACTGCTATCTAATCAGGACTATTTCGATGGGACAAGATGGAACGCAAAAAAGAACAAAGTTTGGGCCGTGAAATCCTGCGCTACGGGCAGGTTGGCGGGACGATGGCCGGATTGGCCGCCAAACTAGTAGGCGACCGCTATCTCGGTCTTAACATCAATAAAGCGGATCACGCGGCGCAGCTTACCGGCGCTCTCGGCGGCCTCAAAGGCCCGCTGATGAAAGTCGGGCAAATTCTGGCGACCATTCCCGAAGCCCTGCCTGCCGAATACGCCAAGGATTTTCAGCAATTGCAATCGAACGCGCCTCCCATGGGCTGGCCCTTCGTGCGCCGCCGGATGAAAGCCGAGCTGGGACCTGACTGGGAATCCCGCTTCAAAAGTTTCGACAAAGAAGCCTCCGCCGCTGCCAGCCTGGGACAGGTTCATAAAGCTGTCACCCATGACGGCCGCGCCATCGCTTGCAAACTGCAATATCCCGATATGGCGAGCGCAATCAAAGCCGACCTCGCGCAATTGAAATTGATATTCTCGATCTACGAGAAATACGATTCCTCGATTCAGACGAAGTACATTCATCAGGAACTAGCCGAGCGTTTGTATGAAGAACTCGATTACACGCTCGAAGCTAAATACGGCAAGCTTTACGGCCACATGCTGTCCAATGAGCCCAATGTTCATGTGCCCGAAATCATCGATAATCTGTCAACCGACCGCCTGCTCTGCACCACGTGGATGGACGGCGAAAAAATTCTGAACTTCGTCGATGCGCCGGCAGAGCAGCGCAACCGTTTAGCGATGAACATGTTCCGCGCCTGGTATGTGCCGCTTTATTATTACGGCATTATTCATGGAGACCCGCATCTGGGCAATTACACCGTGCGCAAGGATGATTCCATCAACCTGCTCGATTTCGGCTGCGTGCGCGTTTTCCCGCCCAAATTTGTCGAAGGCGTGATCAATCTGTATCGCGCGCTGATGAGTAACGATAACGCGCTCGCCGTGCATGCCTATGAAACATGGGGCTTCAAAAACCTCACCACCGAACAGGTAGAAACTCTGAACATATGGGCACGCTTCCTCTACGGCCCGATCATGGACGATAAAACCCGCCCGATCGGCGAAGTCACCAACGGCATCTATGGCCGCGAGACGGCCGAAAAAGTGCATAAACAATTGCGTGAACTCTCCAAACAAAATGGCGGCGTCGCCATCCCGCGCGAATTCGTCTTCATGGACCGCGCCGCCCTCGGCCTCGGCTCTGTCTTCCTGCACCTCAAAGCCGAAATCAACTGGTACCGGGTCTTTAATGAGATGATCGAAGGCTTCGATGTCAAAGCCTTGGCACAACGCCAGACGGAAGCACTGAAAAAATTTGGAATTTAGTTTCTTAAAGCTAGGTTCAAATGAACCTGTGATCATTGGTTTTTCAGAAGCTAACTTGTTGGAAAATATGGCGCACCCGACAGGACTCGAACCTGTGACCCTTGGTTTCGGAAACCAATACTCTATCCGGCTGAGCTACGGGTGCTTGAGCCTAGAAAAGCTATACGGGAAGGCTTTATACGCGTCAATATAAAGCCTAGGCGGCGCGGGTAATCTGCAGGAAAACGTCTTCCAGATCGGTTTCCACGGTCGTCAGATCGGCAATACCAAGCCCGGCGCCCTGCACGGCGGCGATCACAGCGCCGGCGGATTGCTCACTCTGGTTATAATGGATTTTCAGCAGTCTTGGGCCGATCAGTTCCGCCTTATATCCGGCAAGCGACGCGGGCAGCGCTGCTATATCGCTCTCCAGACGGAAGCGGATTTCCTTTCCTTCGATACGCGACAGCAGTTTTTCCGTCGTGTCGTTGGCGACAATCTGGCCGTGATTGATGATAGCGATCTGGTCGCACAGTTCCTGCGCTTCTTCGAGATAGTGCGTGGTGAGCAACACCGTAACACCTTGCGAATTCAGCAGGCGAACTTTCTCCCACAACATCTGGCGCAGTTCGACATCGACCCCCGCCGTCGGCTCATCGAGCACGAGGATCGGCGGATTATGGACGAGCGATTTGGCGATCATAAGACGGCGTTTCATCCCGCCGGAGAGTGAGCGCGTATAGGCATCGGCCTTATCTTGCAGACCCACCAGTTCCAGCAATTCCATCGAGCGGCGCTGTTCTTTCGGCACGCCATAAAGGCCCGCCTGAATATCGAGCATCTTGCGCGGGCTGAAGAACGGATCAAAGGTAATTTCCTGCGCCACGACGCCAATCGCCGCGCGCGCGTTGCGCGGGTTCACATCCATATCGCGGTCCCAGATTTTTACGGTGCCGGACGATTTCACGACCAGTCCGGCCATAATATTGATTAAAGTCGATTTCCCGGCTCCGTTCGGGCCAAGCAATCCGAAAATGGAGCCTTTAGGAATGGTAAGATTAATACCCTTCAGCGCATCTTTTTGACCGGATTTGCCAGAGGCAGCGTAGGTTTTCTTTAAATCTTTAATCTCAATGGCAAAATCGGGCATGACTATTATCTTTCAAATGCAAACGTCGCGTTATCGCCTAGATATGTAGCAAAACCGCCGCCGGTCAACCACTCTCCGGCGCCCTTATCGCCTTTCAGCTGGTAATCCCAATAGGCCAGCGCCCCCAGCTTGATCAGGGTTTCATGGTGGTCCTTGTTGGAAGACGCCCCGAGCTTGCCCCGGCTGCCGTTATAAACCATGTGATCACCGTCTTTGAGGGTCATGATGTATTTCGGCGACGGGCTGTATTCATAGACCACAAGGCGATGCTCATAGCCGAAATGTTCGATAGGCGAGGCATCATCCGTGCCCGTCATATGAAACAGGGGTTTGTTGATGGAGGTATAAATATCGGCCGGATCGTCCAGCGCCATATGCTGGATCGGCACAGGGCTGTACAAAATCCCGGCTTTGAAACGTAGCTCGGCGTAAGACCGCAATTTGCCATCCTTATCTGGGAACATCTGTCCGCACATCACCTGCGTCGTCAGCGAACCGAACGAATGGCCGGACATGCCAAGCGTGGAGAGATCAGCAAACGGCGCAATCTCTTCCTTCGCAGCAATCCAGCTCGGTAACTGATCGAGCACGAACGGAATATCGGCAAATCGCTTGAGCGTCGCTTCGCGCGGAATATGGAGAGCGCGGATAATATCCCACGGATGCCCCGGTTTGCCTTCCCACAGACTACTATCCGTACCCTCATGCTGTACATGCACGATCACATAGCCCTGCCCCGCTAGAAAACGCGACAGGAAAGATGCGCCATCGACCGATCCGCCTAGCCCATGCGACCAGATAATAACGGGAATGTTTTGAAGCGCGTGCTCTACGGGATAATAAACTTTGATTGGCACTGCGCGGTTATCGCGGCTGGCATCAATCAGCGTGTCACGCGCCAGCAATACACGATACGGCTCATGCGCCGGATCGATATCGGCGCGCCACAGCCCGTTCATTATTTTTTCCGGAATTGATCGAGGGAGACGACTTCGCCGCTCTTGGCTTTCTTGCCTTTGGCCGCACTATCATCATCGCCGCCTGTATCGTCGCCGTCTTCATCCGGCTCATACTCAGGCTCCATGTCATCGCCCAGCGGCTGGAACTGCAGTGCGAAGTTGACGGACGGATCGGCAAAAATCGTGATCGCCGCCAGTGGAATTTCAAGGCGCTCGGGCACGTTGTTAAACGACAGCGTGACTTGCAGACGTTCGCGGTTCACGTCCAGATCGTGGAATTGATATTGAAGCACGATGGTCATCTCACCGGGATAGCGTTCGCGCAGGTAATCGGGAATTTTCACGCCGGGATAATCGGTCATGAAGGTGATATAGAAATGATGGTCGCCGGGCAGCCCCTGATACTTCATCACTTCTTCGACAGCCTGACGCACCACGCCGCGCAGGGCCTGTTCTACCATTTTGTCGTATCGTAAGGTTTCTTCGTCGTCGATCATGGTCTATTCGTCGCAGGATGGGGTAAGAAAATCAAGAGGCTTGTGTAGCGAATCATGTGCCTACAATGGCCACATTCCCGCCCGTAATCCATGCTCATTCGCTTTTAGATTCAGCCTCTTGTGGAAAAGTATCCTTGGTCAGCGGCGTCCAGGGCCGATTTTCCTTAAGCCAGCGGCTGAAGATCGAGCGTTGCTCGTATTCATGCATCGCAAACTTGGTTTTTTCGAGGTTTTCCTTGTCGCCGGTCATGGCAAATACCATCAGACCGCGGCTATATAATTGTTTGGCCGCATCGGTGAACAGAACAAGGTGGAGCGAAGGAATAAGCCAGCGCGCCGCCTCCTTGTAATCCTCCTTCGCCAACGCCATATCCACCAGCGCAACCCGCGCGCCGATGTTGATCGGATCAAGTTTCAAGGCCTTTTCATACGCCTCTTTTTCTGTCGGCATGTTTTCCGGCAACAGATCGGCCGGCACATACTGCACCAGCAATCCCTTAAAATACCAGGCAGAGCCGTTGTGCGGATTAAGATGCAACGTCTGGTTTAAGTTGTTATTGATCTGCGCCGCTTCCTTTTTCATGTCTTCTGGAGACAATTCATCTTTGCGCTGATAGAGGAGTGTCAGTGGAATATGGGTAGCCGTCATGTAGACAGTTGGATTTTTTTGAAAACCGATCTGATCTGCCAGCAACAGGTATGTACCGTAGGCTTCAATGTCGCCCGCTAGAATGGCGTCGCGCGCTTTATAGGTATAGTGCTCGCTGATAATGACGCAACTATAAATTATCATCGCGATGGCAAAAACAGTTGCCAGCGCTGCTTGCTTCGCACGGCCATAAGTAAAAGAAACCTCGCGGCGCGCAGGATTGATAGCGCTGAGCCAATATGCCGCAACCAACCCCGCCAGCATCAGGATCGATAAGTTGTAAAAATTAAAATTGATATGGCTGTGGCCGATCAGCACACCCAGTGCGATGAACGGGAAGAGCACACGCGCCTTTTCCTGCGCCGTCGGGTCGCCCTGTTTCATCCGGCGGACAGTCGCAATAATGGCCAGCGCGATAAAAGCGTATAATAACAGCGGCGCTAGAATTCCCATCTCCGCCCACATCTGTAATGGATCGTTGTGGGCGTGCGTTACCAGATCGGCCTGCACGACCGGGCGATATTCAGGATAGTTCAGGTAAAACGTGCCGATACCTGTCCCTGTCAGCCAGTGATCCTTGGTAATAAGCCATGCCGCCTTCATGGTATCGAGACGATCGCCCGGGACAATACCCTCTTCCAGTCCCAATGTTATCGCCATGCGCCCCGCCATCGTTTCAGGACTAGGCGTGAGGTAGGGAGACGTGGCGAAAAACAGCGTAGCCAGTGCAATATAGGCCAACCACCAGCGTTTATTTCCGGCGATAGCCGACCAGCACAAAACGGCGATCAGGATAAGACCAATGAAGCCCGCCAGCAGAGCGCCGCGTGATCCAGTGGCGATCACACCGCCGCTTAAAAGCAATGCCAGTAAAAATGCCGTAATTTTTGACGCGCTGGTTTTCGCGTAACTCATACAGCCCAGAGCCCCTATCAAGGCGAGGTTGAACAATGCCGCCAGAGAGCTTGGATCACGCAGCGGATGCACGGCGCGACCTGAAAAATATTCATGGAAAAATAGGAACTGGATTAAAGCCCAACCACCAAGCACACCCATAACAGCGCCCAGCACCATCAGCGTGACGCGCCATTCTTTATCCGTATAGGGATTGATGGCGAGTGTCAGGAACGTAAGGGGCAGTGCGCCCATGAAGAAGAAAGCCATGACGCTGTACCACGGCGCGTCGGATATAAATATGCTGACAAGACTCAGAACCCATAAACCTGCCATTACGCCAAGGGTCTGCGTGCGCGGAACGGTAAGGCCTGATTTGAACGCGTTCGATACCCGACTGTAAGACCAGAGCAATATCAGCAGCACTGAAGCGGCCATTAATCCCAACTGATACTCATTGATGGGATATAGCGCGCAGACAAACGCCGCGAGCCAGACAAAGGGGGAGAAGGAAAATGAGGCCAATCGAGTCATACGAAAACGGTATACTGTCCGCTTTCAGTCGTCCATGGCCCAAACTAAAAGAAAAGGCCGGTTTTCTGTTGCGAGGAAACCGACCCAAAAACCCCACCCTTAGCGGTTCAATGCCAAGGGGATTAAGGTGTAGCGTACTACACCGCCCAATTAGGCGGCGATAGCAACATCACCAACGAACATATTGTCGTTGGCTGCTACGAACTGAGAGTTGTCATTTGCAACTATCAAAATTTCCCGATAACGGCGGAGAACACCGAACGCCGTAAATTACCTTTATTACGCGTGTCGATCCTGTTTCGGCCCCACAGATTGCCACCCGTTATCAGAGTGGAAATTTGGTGGAGCCGCCGGGCACTGCCCCCGGGTCCACGACGGCTATTCCGTAACCACGTTTAGCGTCATAACAGGGCAAGCCCTGCATCTTTAATATAAGGGAAAAAAGTTAAGATATCAAGGATGCGCTGGTGTCAGAGAGCTTAAACTTGCTTGCTGGTATTGTCGCGCTTGACGATCAATATCTTTGCGCTCCAAAGGATCAAAGTGCTTCAAAAGCAACGCCTCATTGAAGATAAGAGTATTGTCCGTCGTCAGCTCAACACATTGATCAATAATATCATGAACGCCTTGATCCCAGCCTGGATTACCGCGCTGATAACTGATATCCGCCAGCAATCTGAAAAGCGGGAGCGACGCCTTATCCGCTGTGCTGGAATGTGGCAATTTCACCTTTTGAGGCTTCTCAAACATTAGTAAGCTGGTGAACTCGCCAACGGTGGCCGCATCATGAGCACGAAAAACAGCCAGAACTGTTTTGGCGCATCCTTTAGCAACTTTCACGCCATCTTCCAGCTCAATCATGGGCTCTTTAATCTGTGCCACACGCTTTTGTGCAATAGGTAACACGGCGATCCCGGAGGCAGGGCCAAACGCCGATAAATCCAGAAGTGCTTCAATACTATTATTTGGTCTTTTGGATGTCATTATGCACCTACCTTGGCAAAGACAATAACATGTTATTGCATTATGTCAATATAATTATAGTCCATAATTAGCGATAGATGACGCTTTTTGAGCTTTTTCCAGCTTTTCCAGCTCTTGGACATAGGCTGGCATAATGACCTGCCCTTTCGTCGAGGTAACCGACCGTACGGCCCCGACAAAACTAGCCTTTAAATCGGAGTTGCCAACAAGTTTTGAATAAGAGGGACCGACATTCAGACCCGTTATCCGGCCAGCACGCCACTCCCTGATATTGTCAGCATTGGCGCGATCGCCAATAAGCAATTCCAAAGCCATCGACTGGCCTGACGGACCGATTTCAACAGGAGGGCTGACGCGCGCATTAGCGTCATCATGTAACGTATGGACCATTATACACCTTTATTACCGTTTATCTCATGACGGTTTATACCGTCTTTTATTTTTTATGTAAATATTTTCGTTGGGGATGGGGCCGTTTAATATTTTGCCCTTCTATCCCGCCCTTTCTATATTGGAAGAAGATCACGAAAAACAAGGAAAATCGCCATGAAGCAGTACCACGACCTGATGCGCCGCGTCCTCGCCGAAGGCGCCAAAAAAGAAGATCGCACCGGCACCGGCACGCTCTCCGTCTTCGGCCATCAGATGCGCTTTGATCTGGCGGAGGGTTTCCCCATGGTCACCACCAAAAAACTGCACCTGAAATCAATCGTGCATGAGCTGATCTGGTTCCTCGCCGGCGATACCAACATCAAATACCTGACCGATAACGGCGTGCGCATCTGGAATGAATGGGCCGATGAAAACGGCGATCTTGGACCCGTCTATGGCCACCAGTGGCGCAGCTGGGCCTGCGCCGACGGGCACACCGTCGACCAGATTTCAAACGTCATCGAGCGTATCAAAACCAATCCGGACGACCGCCGCTTGATCGTCTCGGCATGGAACGTGGGTGAAATTCCCAAAATGGCGCTGCCGCCCTGCCATGCGTTCTTCCAGTTTTATGTGGCCGATGGCAAATTATCCTGCCAGCTCTACCAGCGCTCGGCAGATATCTTCCTCGGCGTGCCGTTCAACATTGCCTCCTACGCCTTGCTTACCTTGATGGTCGCGCAGGTCTGCGGCCTGAAACCCGGTGAATTTATACATACTTTCGGGGACGCCCACATTTACACCAATCATATGGAACAGGTGCAGGAACAGCTTGCCCGTCCGTTCTACCCCCTGCCGGAAATGCATTTGAACCCGCACGTGAAAAACATCTTCGATTTCAAATTCGAAGACTTTGAACTGGTCGGCTACGAAGCCCACCCGCACATCAAAGGCGCGGTTGCCGTATGACGACGGTCTCCCTGATCGTCGCTGCCGCTGATAATAATGTAATCGGCATTAACAATGAAATGCCATGGCACATCCCGGAAGACTTCAAGCATTTCAAGACAATCACCATGGGCAAACCCTGCATCATGGGGCGCAAAACGTTTGAGAGCATTTTGTCTCAGCTTGGTAAACCGCTGCCGGGGCGTACCAGCATTATCGTCAGCCGTTCGCCACACACGCACGACGGTGCTATTACGTGTGCGTCCCTCGATCTGGCCATTCAGGCCGCGCACGAAGAAAACCCCGAAGAGATCATGATCATCGGCGGCGCCCAGATTTATGCCCTCGCACTGGAACATGGTCTGGCGGATAAAATCTACCTCACGCAGGTGCACCAATTCCCTGAAGGCGATGCGTTTTTCCCCTTACTTGATGCAGGGGGTTGGCATGAAGCCACGCGGGATGATCGTGACGGTTATAGTTTTATCGAATTACTTAAAAAATAAATGCCGCTGCGCCCAGCACGATGAGTGTATAAACGCCCATCGCAATAACCATGCCTGGTGGGTTTGTTTTGTCTTCGGCTTTGTTTTTGAGCGCTTCGGCAAACCGTGTACCTGCCTGTTCCAACGTATAGGCGGCAAAATCTCCTTGGCTGAGCATCCCGACACAATGTTTGTCTTTATCAAGAATAGGCATGTAATGCACCCGAGCCTCTTTCATCTTTTCCAGCTTTTCTTCGGCGTTATCTTCCAGATAAGCGACAGGGCCACTTGTGCGCGCAACATCCCGCAAGGTCATAGCCGCAATATTTTCATTGGCGGCGAGTTTTTTCAGCAAAAGACGGGCCGTGAAAATGCCGTGATATTTTCCCTCGTTCGTGCAAATGACCGAGCCGTAATCATGCACATCCATGTAGCGAATGGCTTCCGGCAAGGGAGTCGAACATTCCAGTGCCAGCACAGGATGCCGGGTTTGTTGATATTCTTTTAGTTCTTGAATCTGCATGACTATTCTCCTTGATCGTAAAAAACGAACAAAAACGGGATATAGCCGGTTCCTTATTTCATTAAGGTAACAATGTGGCCGGCGATGTCCTTGAAAACAGGATCATTTACAGGCTCTCCCGCGTCGCCGGATTTCCGTATCATCAAAGAGAGAGGAAGAGCGCCTAGAAACGGCAACCCTATTTTTTGCGCTTCCTTTTCCACGCCGCCCTGCCCGAAAATAGATTCCTCATGACCGCAGTGGGAACAGACATGCGTACTCATATTTTCAATCAAACCCAAAACGCGCACATTGGTCTGCTCAAACATCTGGATCGCCTTGCGGGCATCGATCAAGGCGAGGTCTTGCGGTGTCGATACAATCACGGCGCCCGTCACCGGCACTTTTTGCGCGAGCGTCAGTTGTGCATCCCCCGTGCCCGGCGGCATGTCTATAATCAGATAGTCGAGCATCTCACCTGCCTTCGCCCACTGTACATCGCGCAGCATTTGATAGAGCGCCGTCTGCACCATCGGCCCGCGCCAGATCAACGCTTTTTCCGGCGCGACCATGAATCCGATCGACATGATTTTTAAGCCATGCGCTTCCAGCGGCATGATATGCCCGTCCACCTGCTCCGGCTTTTGATTCTGCAGGCCCGCCAGCATTGGCACGCTTGGCCCATAGATATCGGCATCGAGCAATCCCACCGAATGACCCGCGCGCGACAAGGCCACAGCGAGGTTAAACGCGACAGTGGATTTCCCCACGCCGCCTTTGCCGCTGGCCACCGCGATAATATGTTTGATCGGCAAGATCAGACGCGGATTTTTATTCATACCATGCGGATCGGGCGCTTCTTTTTTCTCGGCCGTTAAAATGGCCGTGACTTTGGTAACATCTTTGAGTTTGCTGACGGCCTGTTCCGCCGCGATACGCGCATCTTCCATTTCCGGCCCAGCCTGTGCATCGACCGTAATCAAAAATAACACTTCGCCGTTTGGCGAAATACTCAAATCGCTGACGCACGCTATATCGATTACGGCCGATAGCGCGTCTCTAATCGTATTTTCTGACAAATCTCGTGCCATGCCGTTTGCGGTTGCCTTCTCGTCGTAAACCATTAGGATATTGACCTATATAGACATTTATTCATCGAACAAAGAGGCTTTGGTCAACATGGGCTGGGACGATTCCGACAATAAGAACAACAAAGACCGCCGTAATCCGTGGGGCACGCCCCCGCAGCGCCCTGAAAACGGCCAGCAGCGCGGCCCGGGCCGCGGTCCCGGCGACCAGCAGCCTGACCTCGACCAGCTATTGCGCAATCTTCAAAATAATATGAGCGGGATGCTGCCGGGCGGCGCGGGAGCGGGTAAATTCATCGTCCTTGGCGCCGGCGTCATTGCAGCCCTATGGCTCGCCAGCGGTTTGTTCATCGTCAACCCGGGCGAGCAGGCAGTGGTCCAGCGTTTTGGCGCATGGGAGCGTACCCGCGTTGAAGAAGGTCTTGGCTATCACCTGCCCTACCCAATCGAAATTGTCACCAAGATCAAAGTCAACGAAATCCGCAATCTCACCATCGGCTTTTCGGGTCAGGCAGAACGCGGCACACCGGGCAGCAAGCGCGATATCGCCGAAGAAAGTCTGATGCTGACCGCCGACCGCAATATCGTCGATCTCGACCTGACCGTTCAATGGAACATCAAATCGGCCGAAGATTATCTGTTCAAGGTACAAGATCAGGAAGCCACGATTAAAAAGGTTGCCGAAAGCGCCATCCGCGAAGCCGTCGGTCGCACGCCGATGTTCTCGACCATCACCACGGGCCGCGCCGCCGTGGCGCAGACCGCTCAGAAAATTATCCAGACGAACCTCGATGAATATCACTCCGGCGTGAACATCACGCAGGTGCTGATCCAGAGCGCGGAAGTACACCCGGATGTCCAAGCCGCCTTCCAGGATGTGCAGTCCGCCAAACAGGATGCCGAAGACGTGCAGAACCAGGCGCAGGCTTATCGCGAAGATATCATCCCACGCGCCCGCGGTTCGGCGATCCAGCTGATCCAGCAGGCACAGGGTTATCGCGAATCCACCGTCTCGAAAGCGCAAGGGGATGCTGCGCGCTTCAACGCCATTTATGAATCCTACCTCACCGGTCAGGATGTCACGAAAGAGCGTATGTACATTGAAACCATGGAAGATGTCCTGAAAAACGCCCAGAAAATCATTCTGGATGATAACGGCAAACAGGGCGTTGTTCCCTACCTGCCCCTCAACGAACTCAATCGCACCAAGGATGAGCAATAATGGAAAAGATTCAAACGTACTTTGTCGGGATCGTATTCACCCTCGCGGTTCTGATCTTTATCATTTTACAATCGGTGTTCATCGTAGATGAGCGCGAACAAGCGATCGTCCTGCAACTGGGCCAACCCGTTGGCGAGATGCGCGGGCCCGGGCTGCATTTCAAAGTGCCGCTCATTCAGGACGTGCGCACGTTTGATCGCCGTATTCTGGCTGTCGATCCAGCCCCGGAACAGGTGGTTATTTCAAGCAATGCCGTAACCCGCGCCACGCAAACTCCAGTGAAGGAACCTGCGCCAGGGGAGACGGCTATTTCTGAAAACCCGAACCCAGACGCGCCGCCACCGATCCAGAACGTTAGCGGAGAGCCGATTATTGTCGATAGCTTTGCCCGTTACCGCATTACCGATCCGTTGCAATTCCTCAAAACACTACGCGATGTGAACGGCGCGAATGCCCGTCTCGAAAATATTCTCGACGACGCCTCGCGTTCGGTCCTCGGTCAGACGACTCTGAAAGAACTGCTCTCGGCAGACCGGACAGACGTCATGAATCAGATCCGCGTGCTGGTGAACAAAAAAATCAGCGCCGACAAACTCGGCATTGAAATCGTCGACGTGCGTATTGTGCGCGCCGATCTTACCGCCGAGCTGCGTGATTCCACGGTCCGCCGGATGATTTCGGAGTTGAAAGAACGCGCCACCGAAACCCGCGCTCTGGGCGAAGAACGCGCGCTTGAAATCCGCTCTACCGCCGATAAAGAACGCGCCATCATCCTCGCCGAAGCGGCAAGAGAAGCACAGGTCACCCGCGGGGAAGGCGACAAGGAAGCCATCAAGCTCTACGCGGAAGCCTTCAACAAGGACAAAGACTTTTACGGCTTCATGCGCTCGATGGAAGCCTATAAAGCCACCATGGCAGACCCGGATACCCGTTTGATCCTTTCGCCGAACAGCGACTTCTTCCGCTATTTCCGCGATCGCGCCGGACGCTAGAAAAGGATCATAAAAAAAAACGGCCCGCTTTTAATGCGGGCCGTTTTTTAGAGCAATGCTACTCGGCCTTGATCGCTTTAACCTCGGCACGCAGGGCTTTGAGTTCCTGTTTCAGCGTCTCGATGTCTTCTGCCTGCTGCTTATTCTCGGCGATAAGTTTTTTATCTGCCTCGAACAAGGAAGCCACTTTTTCGCTCAGGCCATCCAGCATCTCTTTCAGGTCTTTCACGGCCTCGATCAGCGGTGCGATAAACTGGTCGTAATCAACGGCCTTCATCTTCGTCTCGTCGTTTTGATTGACCGCTTCCGGCATCACTTTTTCGACATCCTGCGCGATCACGCCATAAGCTGCCTGACCGGATTTTTTCCATTTATAATGTTTCCCGGTGACGCCATTCAGCAGTTTGAACGGGTCTTCGATATCCTTGATATCTTTTTTCAGGCGTCTGTCCGAGCTATGGAAGTACGCGGCCGCATAGACATCGTCCGCAAATGTTGCCCGCAGGTTGGAAGCCAGCGTTAACACGTTGGTGTTGCCCGAACGCAAGATCAAGCTCTGGGCATCCTGCGTTCCTACATACCCTGCGGACCCGCGGTTGAACCACACGTTACCGGAAGCCATGGTGATACCGCTGCTGTTGACCGTCACACGGTTCACGCCAGCCGTTGTTAAACCAAGCCCATCGGCAGACGCATTCCATATCCCTGTATTGGAATCGGCAGAGAAAGCAAAGGAGGGCGCTGTAACCGAGTCATTGACATCACCCAGGAACTGTCCACCTGACGTAATGTTCAGTGGCGTTGTGATGCTGCCCGCAAAACTTGCTGTCTGCGAAGTATTAATAGAAATTGCGTTCACATTATTGGTGCGAATGACAAAACTATTGGCATCCGACGTACCGATATACCGCGTTGCCCCTGTCATGAAAAGATTACCCGTCAACGTGCCGCCGCTCAGGCGCAGATAGCGTGCATCGCCATCGGTCTGCGTGACGGCAACGTTATCTACATAAGCCTTGGTCGCTGCATCCTGCGCTGATGTTGGATCGAGCACGTTCTTAATCTGGTGGCTCATCATGTGCAGATAGGTGCCATAGAAACGCGCACTTTCCACACCGCCGGCGGCGATACCAACCACGTTCGTTCCTGCCCGCCACATACCCGTATCCGGATCGCCGCCCCACGTAAACGCTGGAGCCGTCACCGCATCAGAAACATTCCCGTTAAAGTTACTGCTGGCGGTGACATCACCGACAACCGATATACCGGCAGAATTTACGGTCATGCGATTTACAGCGCCGGTGGTAAAGCCGATCGCATTACCGGTGCCGGAGCGCCACATACCTGTATCCGTATCGCCATTCCAGCTGTAACTAGGTAATGTTTCCGCATCGCCCGTCGGGTTCGCCTTGACCGAGCCGTTCACGATCAAGTCGCTATAGGTCGTGACAACCCCGGTCGACGCAATCCCCATGGCGGAAGTCCATGCACCGCCACTACTATACTGGAACAACAGGCTGTTAAGGGAGGTACTATTTTGATGATGTGTCACCATCCAAGATCTGGCGTTTGTATCGTCACGTAATAGAAGACCGGCAAAGTTTGTACCATCTCCCTTACCGTAAATTTGCATTTGGCCCATGCCGCTAGCCGGTCTGACAGAAAGAGTTCCTGTCATGGTATCGCCGGTGACATTGACAAAACGCGTGTCTCCTTCCGCTTGGGTAACGCTATTCGTATCGACATACGCTTTCGTTACGGCATCTGTGTTCGCTGTCGGCGTTGCAAGTCCTGTGATTTTGAAGTTGCTCATCGCTAGCGCTTGAGTCGCGATATGGTTACCGAGGTTATCCGCGGCCGCCGCGGCCGCCAGATCGACATAGGCCTTGGTCGCCGCATCCGACGCCGCCGTTGGCGTCGCAAGGCTCGTGATTTTGCTGCTACCCATATTGATAGTCGCCGTGCCGCCCATTGTCAGCGTACCGGTCATAGTGTCGCCCGTTACATTAACATAGCGTCCATCACCCGTCGTTGCTGTAAGCGCCGTGGCATCAACATATCCTTTGGTGGCTGCATCGGTTGAAGCGGTCGGAGCGCCAACATTCTCAATTCTATTGGCGCCCATATTCAGCGTTCCACCGCTGAACATTAAGGTTGTCGCTGTATCGAGAACAAGCTGCGCTGTAGTGCCGCCGTTACCCCACCCAAAATACAAGCCGCGTCCGCCAGCACTATTACGCACCTCGTAGAGGCCATAATGCACCGCATCGGCGGTATAGTGAGCGGCAATCACGCCCCCACTGGTACCGTGAATAATGGTTTTCCCATCGACAACGAGGCCGCCATCCGCGTTCGTCACGCCGGTTACGCTCGCCACGCCGGTAACGGCCGCATCGCCCGTCACAGTCAGATCATTTTTCACCGTAAGAAGAGAGGACTCTATATAGAGCGGGCTTGCCACGCCGTTGGCGCGCGCAAAAATTTCATTATTATCCATCATCAGATTGTTGCCAGCTTCGGTTCCAATCATGAAAGCACCCGTGCCGGCGGTTAAAGCAGCATCAACCGTCGCATTCTTGACATGTAGTGGAACCGCCGGTGCAAAGGCGCCAATCGCGACATTACTGTCGGCTGCCAGACGCATAGTCTCCGAGCCGCCAGAATATAGCTGCATGTAGCCATTCGCAGCGCCAGGTGGATAAAGACGTAAATAATTGGAACTTGGCAAGAAGTCGATGTAACCACCGTTAGAACTAGATCCGGCAACAATGTTGTCAATCAGCAGACGGCCAGGTGTTGACGCATGGGCAGAACCATACGCATAAAAACGCGCATAGTTGCTGGCATCTTCGTATCCAAGACGCAAGGCGCGCGCAGAGGTCGAACCGACAGGCTGGGTAATATCAACCGTATTGGCAAGGCGGGTTACGCCCGTAACATCCAGCGTACTGCTCAGACGGGCTGTGCCGTTCACATCCAGCTTGAAAGTTGTCGGCGCTACGCCTACACCCACATTTCCACTGGCATCCATTCTAATGCCCTCTGCATCACCATCGCCAGACAGCCAGTTCGTGCCCAGAACAATGTTTGAAAGATATTCTACCCCCTTTTTCGCCGGGGTGAGTTTCTGCACGAAGTCGACCTTGATCGATGGTTTTGTCGTGTCGGTCGTAGAATCCACACCGAATACCACATCGCCAAGCGTGTTCTTTACTTCCAGGTTCTTGGCAATCTCGGCAACCTCGGGCGCGCCTGTCTTAATATTCCACAGATCGCCCGCAAGGGAGCTGGATTCCGCATAGGTATATTCCATGATCACGTCATCGCTGTTGGCAACACGTGTGATATAAGTCGGATCGTTGCCGCAGGTCGTTTCAAACGTACGGTTGGCGCCCGAGGAAATGATCGCAATGGCCACTTTTTCCTCGCCGGCGGATGTCCCGCGCAGACGTTTTTGCGTTGCACCGCCGCAAGCCGTGTCAGCGACTTTCGTTCCGTGGTCCCAGATACAGTACCCATAGGTATTGCCCCAGGGATCCTGACGCGCTGCGCCCAAAGTCGCAGGAATAAAACCGCCGCCAACCGGCGCAGTCCCTGTTCCCGTGGTCGCCCACGGCACAGGCTCGATATAACCATCGCCATCGCAGTCCCCGCCGCCCAGATCCGATTTGGCCGCGCCAATCAACGAGAGGCGTCCGCCAGCGATCATCTGGTTTTCCGCCACGGTCTTTTGCGTAACTGTCTGCATGGCCCGAACCGGGCCTTTCATGATCGTCATGGCGGAGGCGCCAAGAACGCCGACAAGGCCAACAGCCCCGAACAGCGCGAAGAAGACATTCCCTGATTGATTTAATACAGTGTAATCTCCGTTATACTGTAGGCCCATGAACTCCCCCAATCGACATAAGGCGCCTTGAGGGCGCATTCACCTATGTCTCCATATTTAATTTTGACTGAAAAGTATTAAGGTAAGAATAATATTAGATAAAATGAGTGTATCTGGTTTCTTCTTCGAAGCAAATGAATCCGGACCATAAAAAAGCCCGCATGACGCGGGCTTTTTTATGGTTCAAGCAAACTTAGTCGTTACCGCAATTGGAGGAGTCATATGTTGTCAGGCTTCCCCCGCCTACACCGGTCTGCTGTCTTGCGCCGTTCCAGCATTGATAATAAGCCGTGGTCGTACCGGATACGTTAGAGCCACTTGCCGTGTAGGTGCAGGATCTCACTTGTCCATGAACTGCCGCTGGGCAGGCGTGCGTAAAACTTCCGACAACAGCGCCCGAGTTACCGCCGCATGAAACTTGCGCTCTGTAAATGACTCGCATACTCATATTACCCGCCGCGCAGTCGGCGTCGGCCCCAATTTTAGAATCTACATACGCCTTGGTTGCCGCATCGGTACTGGCTGTAGGTGTGCCAAGACCGGTAATCTTATCGCCACCCATAGCCAGCGTGCCCCCAATTGTCACGCTTCCGGCAAAGGTCGCGTTCTGCGACGAGTTAATCGTCAGCGCATTGGTGTTATTGGTGCGGATAATAAAGCTGAACGCATCGGTCGTGCCGATATAACGGGTTGCCCCGGCGGTAAACCATAAGTTACCCGTCAACGTTCCGCCACTCAGACGCAGGTAGCGGGCATCCCCATCCGTTGTCGTTATACCGGCATTCGCGTCAACATAAGCCTTGGTCGCGGCATCGTTCGCCGATGTTGGCGCAGCGACGTTCTTGATCTGATGGCTCATCATATGCAGATAAGTTGAATAAAAACGCACGCTTTCCGTGCCGTTGGCGGTGATACCAACCACATCGGTTGCGGCTTGCCACATACCGGTATCGGTATTCCCGCCCCAACTATAGGCTGGCGCCGTCACAGTATCGGCGGAATTTCCGGCGAAGTTACTGCTCGCCACAATATCGCCTACAACATTAATCCCAGCCGAATTAATCGTCACACGGTTTACTCCGCCCGTCGTCATACCAATCTGGTTGGCGTCTATGCGCCACATGCCCGTATCCGTGTCACCGTTCCAGCTGTAGCTTGGCAGCGTCGCAAGGTCACCTGTCGGGTTAGCCTTGACCGAACCGTTGACGATTATATCGCCACTGGTCGTTACAATACCGGTGCTGCCAACCAGAATACCTTCGGCGCCGCCGTCTCCGGAGAGGTAGTATGCACCTAAACGCAGATGCGCGGTCGCCGTATGGTTACCGAGGTTATCCGCCGCGCCGGCCGCCTGCAGATCGACATAGGCTTTGGTCGCCGCATCGGAGGCGGTTGTTGGTGTGGCCAGACCGGTAATTTTAAAGCTGCCCATCGCCAGCGCTTTGGTGGCGATGTGGTTACCGAGGTTGTCGCCAAGACCAGTTCCCGTCGCGGTGATATCCCCTGTGATAGCGATATCACCGTTGATTTTGACCGGTCCGCCAATAACTGTCCCGCCGGAATATTCGCCGCCGTTTGTGCTGACTGGATAATTCACGTATAAAATATCCGTATCGGTACGGCCCAGCAGCGCCAGATTACGCGTCGTTCCACCTGGTGTCGTTGAACTCCCTTGCAGCCAGATATCATAGGTTGCGCTACTGACATCTTGATACATGGCTCCCGTACCCGGAATGAATTTCAGACCATAGGCACCGGTCGGTTCTGCGCTGATAAATCCTCCTACACCAATATTATCGGTTACCAGCGCGTTCCCATCGACATGCAGCTTCTGCGTCGGCGTAACGCCGCCAAGTCCCACGTTCCCGCTACCCGCCGCGTACGTAAATCTGCTGGTGCCTGATGGACCAATCGTCAGGTTTCCTCCAAAATTCTGTAGAACCATGGTCGTTGCAGTCGCCAAGCCACTGCGCACCTGCAGCTCATTGTTATCCATGATAAAGTTACCGCCGCCCACAGTCCCGATCATGAAACTGCCGCCCGTACCAATCGCGGTAATATCGTTGTTATAATTGAGATGCAGCGGTACGGAGGGCGCCGTTGTGCCAAGTCCGACCTTGTTATCCGTCGTCACTGTCATGGTAACAGACCCGGCCGTCCCCAGTTGCAGCGGCATCGCGCCTTTTGAACCAAGCAGGATCGAGTTACCCAGCGTATCCGTATACGTGCCGCCAGTACCATCTTCGCCAGCATTTTGTACGGCGCTCAAGAATCCGCCCCAGTTGCTCGTCACGGCCGTGTTACCGTCGATCGACAGGCGCAGGAACGCGCCGCCGGTTTCACCGCTCAGGTTGCCGTAGTCACCGAGGATGGAAATACCCGCATTGCCGCGGCTGCGTACTTCGATCATATCCATGTCCGTAGCGGCACCGCTAGTACCCGCGCCAACGGTTAATAATTGCGACGGCACAATATTGCCGATACCGACGTTACCATTTCCATGAATGCGCATGCGCTCGGCCGTCGTGCCAGCCACGCGCGTGTTGAACTGCATGTAAGAACTTTGTTCCGTCGCCCAATCGGTGAAAGCGCGCGTATGGATATCGCCAGCCCCTTGCCAGGCAGACCCATCCCATCCGTTCGCGCCATACGTCATGAAATAATCATTGGCTATAGGCAGAGTCTTTGCAGCCTCCGTGCCGCGCGCTTTATACCCCCGTATCACAGAGGCGCTGGCCGTATTGCCATAGCTGTAGGAAATCATGTCGTCATTCGCACCGCCCGTGCCTTTTATGGTCAACACATGAGAGGGCGCGCCTTCGTTAATCCCGACATAGCCATTATTATTAACAAAGACCCCTTCATTACCGCCATCGCCCGACAGCCAGCTTGTGCCTAAAATGATATTCGAGAGAAACTCGACGCCATTTTTGGCTGGCGTCAATTTCTGGACGAAATCAACCTTGATCGACGGTTTTGTCGTGTCGGTCGTAGAATCCACACCGAATACCACATCGCCAAGCGTGTTCTTTACTTCCAGGTTCTTGGCAATCTCGGCAACCTCGGGCGCGCCTGTCTTTATATTCCACAGATCGCCCGCCAGCGAGCCTGATTCTGCATAGGTATATTCCATGATCACGTCATCGCTGTTCGCCACGCGTGTGATGTAGGTTGGATCGTTGCCGCAGGTTGTTTCAAACGTACGGTTGGCACCGGATGAAATAATGGCAATGGCCGCTTTTTCCTGGCCCGCGGATGTCCCGCGCAGACGTTTTTGCGAAGCGCCGCCGCAACCGGTGTCGGCGACTTTCGTCCCATGATCCCAGATACAGTACCCGTACGTATTACCCCACGGATCCTGACGCGCAGCGCCCAGCGTCGGGGGAATAAAACCGCCGCCAACTGGCGCCGTGCCGGTTCCGGTCGTGACCCATGGCACAGGCTCGATATAACCATCGCCATCGCAATCCCCGCCGCCCAGATCCGATTTGGCCGCGCCAATCAACGAGAGGCGTCCGCCTGCAATCATCTGATTTTCCGCAACAGTTTTCTGGGTGACGTTCTGCATAGCCCGCACCGGGCCTTTCATAATGGTCATGGCCGAAGCGCCAAGCACGCCGACAAGACCTACGGCCCCGAACAACGCAAAAAAGACGTTACCTGACTGACTCAAGGTGGCGTATCCGTGAAGAGTGTGCCGGCCCATGTAATATTCCCCAACAGACATGAAGAACCCGAACGGCGCTATACATGTCTCCACTTTTAATGGTGATACTAAATTATTAACATCAGGATAATTAGGGCATGATCGGCCCTGTAAGAGACGGTGATTCTAGCCTATTTATTGATTTTAAGGAAGATACACGACGATTTTACCCCAAAAACGCCTTAACATAGCTTATTTGGATTAATTATTGACCGCCATACAGAGAACTTCGGCCTTGATGTGGCAATCTCCCCCGTTACTATCCGATTCATAGCATCTGAAGGTCACACTCCGGCCGCCAAACGGCTTGCCTGAACCATAGTCGCCAATCACACTCTTGGTCCCGGATGATGCGTAGGGATCGAAACTCAAACCACCTATGGTCATACCGGCGCTCGGTGTATCGCTATCTGTCTTGGACAGCTGATACTGGTTCCATTGTAAGGCCTGCGCTTCAGCATAAGTCGGACCGCCACTGCTTTCGAGGTCCCACGATGACCGGCTGGCGATAGCAATGTCGCGGCTTGTGCAGCTTACCGTGACAGTGCATCCATTGTTATCGTTCTCAGCCGTGCAGGTACCCTGGACAATGTAATTCGTTGAACCGGCGACCTTGGAATCGACATAGGCCTTCGTCGTGGCATCATTCGCCGATGTTGGTGCTGCCAGGTTCTTGATCTGGTTGCTCATCGCGTGAATATAGGTCGGATAGAAGCGGATACTCTCCTGCCCACCAGCCGTAATACCGGCAACATCAGTTCCTGGATGCCACATACCTGTATTAGGATCGCTGCTGAAAGAGAAAGAGGGAGCGGTTACAGCGTCCCCGACGTCTCCCTGGAACTGGCCATCTGCGCGCATGTTACCGCCTGTATAAACGCCCTTATTGTTGTATGACTTGACCCAACTCGTATCGGTCATATACCAGCCGCCGGCATGTGTACCATTATACCAGCCAGTGTCATTGTAGGTACGCACCCAGCCGCCGTTCGCATCGCGGATTGTTCCGGCGCTACTGGTGATTGCATTGTCTGCAACAGCCAGCGTCCCACCGACCGTGACGGCGCCAGCGAAGGTGGCATTCTGCGCGCTGTTGATAGTCAGCGCGTTCACGTTGTTCGTACGCAGGACGAGGGAGAACGCGTCTGTCGTTCCAAGATAACGCGTAGCCCCGCTGGTAAACCACAAGTTCCCCGTTAACGTTCCGCCAGTGAGGCGCAAGTAACGCAAGTCAGCATCGGATGTTTGCAGACCAGATACACTGTCGACATAGGCTTTAGTCGCTGCATCGGAGGCGGCAGTTGGTGTGGCGAGACCGGTAATTTTAAAGCTGCCCATCGCCAGCGCCTTGGTGGCGATGTGGTTACCGAGGTTGTCGCCAAGACCGCTGCCAGTCGCTGTAATATCTCCTTGGATTGTCACGGGGCCGCCAATAATGGTGCCGCCGCCATATTCGCTGGCATAGTTCAGATAAAGCGTATCGTTTGAGTTGCGACCGAGCACTGCCAGATTTCTTTCCGTGCCGGATACGTTGGTTGTCGTACTGCCTTGCAGCCAGACATCATAAGTCGCACTCGATACATCATGCGCCATGGCGCCGCCTGTAAAAAATGTCAGGCCGTACGCGCCTGTTGGGCTTTCACTCAAAAATCCGCCCATACCAACATTGCCTGTGACGATGGCATTACCATTGACATGCAGTTTTTGCGTGGGTACGAGACCGCCTATACTCACATTTCCAGTGTCCGCCATGTAGTAGAATCGGCTGGAGCCAGTCGGACCTATCGTCAGATTACCCCCAAAGTTCTGCAGCAGCATCGTTGCTGGGTCAGTTAAGCCACTGCGCACCTGCAGCTCATTGTTATCCATGATAAAATTACCGCCGCCAACCGTCCCGATCATGAAACTACCGCCCGTACCAATCGCGGTAATATCGTTGTTATAATTGAGATGCAGCGGTACGGAGGGCACTGTCGTGCCAAGTCCGACCTTGTTGTCCGTCGTCACTGTCATGGTAACACTGCCAGCTGTCCCCAGTTGCAGGGGCATCGCACCTTTGGTGCCGAGCAGGATCGAATTACCAATCGTATCGGTATAGGTGCCGCCCGTACCATCTTCGCCGGCGTTCTGCACCGCGCTCAAGAATCCGCCCCAGTTGCTGGTCACGGCCGTGTTCGCATCAATCGACAAGCGCAAGAACGCGCCGCCGGTTTCACCGCTCAGGTTACCGTAATCGCCAAGAATAGAAATGCCTGAATGGCCGCGACTGCGCACCTCGATCATATCCGTGTCTGTGCCGGTGCCACTCAACCCATACCCCACCGTCAGCAATTGCGATGGCACATTATTGCCTATACCGACATTTCCGTTCCCATGAATGCGCATGCGCTCGGCCGTTGTACCGGCAACGCGCGTGTTGAACTGCATGTAAGAACTTTCTTCCGTCGCCCAATCGGTGAAAGCGCGCGTATGGATATCGCCGGCAGTTTGCCAGGCAGACCCATCCCATCCGTTCGCGCCATATGTCATGAAATAATCATTTGCCAGCGGCGTTGTTCTTGCCGCTTCTGTCCCGCGCGCTTTGTACCCGCGTATGACGGACGCATTCGAAGTGTTACCGTAGCTGTAGGAAACTGTATCATCATTGGCGCCGCCCGTGCCTTTTATGGTCAGCCCATGGGCTGGTGCGCCTTCATTAATCCCGACATATCCATTGCTCGCAACAAAGACCCCTTCATTGTCACCATCACCAGAGAGCCACGTCGCGCCCTGAACGATGTTGGAAAGAAACTCCACGCCCTTTTTCGCCGGAGTGAGCTTCTGCACAAAATCGACCTTGATCGAGGGCTTGGTTGTGTCGGTCGTGGAATCCACGCCAAACACCACATCGCCGCCCGCGTTTTTGACTTCCAGGTTCTTGGCAATTTCCGCTACTTGGGGCGCGCCCGTCTTGATATTCCACAAACCACCTGACAGCGAGCTCGATTCTGCATAGGTGTATTCCATGATCACGTCATCGCTGTTCGCCACGCGCGTAATATAGGTTGGATCATCATTACACGATGTCTCGAAGGTACGGTTAGCGCCCGATGAAATAATGGCAATCGCCACTTTATCTTCTCCGGCAGACGTGCCGCGTAGACGCAGCTGCGATGCGCCGCCGCAGGTGGCATCATCAATTTTCGTCCCATGATCCCAGATGCAGTACCCGTATGTATTACCCCACGGATCCTGACGCGCCGCACCCAGCGTCGCCGGAATAAATCCGCCGCCAACCGGCGCAGTCCCTGTTCCATTGGTCACCCATGGCACAGGCTCAATGTAGCCGTCACCATCGCAATCACCGCCCTGTGCCTGCTGGCCAGCGCCCACCAAAGAGAGGCGTCCGCCTGCAATCATCTGGTTTTCCGCCACGGTTTTCTGGGTAACGTTCTGCATGGCCCGCACCGGGCCTTTCATGATGGTCATCGCCGACGCACCTAAGACGCCGACAAGGCCTACGGCCCCGAACAGCGCGAAGAAAACGTTACCTGACTGACGTAAGGTGGCAGATCCGTAAAGATTGTGCCGGCCCATAAATTCCCCCATCGACATCGGGCGCCTTACAGGCGCATTTACCTATGTCCCATATTCAATTGTCGTACGTAATAATTAACATAAGGATAAAAAACGGCGATTTGCAGCCCTTCGAGATGTATTGATTCTATATCATTCTGTCCGCAAAAGGAACACTGGCCTCCCAGTTTGCCACAAAAACGCCCCAACGCTGCCGTTGACGGGACCCCTAAAGACTTCTACCTTAAGACCATTCAATTATAAGGGATTTCCATGACACGCACGATAATTGCCACCCTTCTCGCCACGACCCTGTTCTTTGGTGGTATGGCGGCCGCAGACGCTCAACTCTTCCCTTTCGGCAAGAAAAAGGCCGAAGAAACCGAAACCATCAGCGAAAAAGACACCGCCGACGTCAAACCGATGCGCGATGCACCGGAAAGTTTCGCCGATCTGGCTGAAAGCCTGCTTCCAGCCGTCGTCAATATTTCCTCGACCCAGAAAGTCGAAACACCGGAAACCGCTCCTACTGTTCCCGGCATGCCCGAAGGCATCCCGATGCCGCAATTCCCGCCTGGCTCCCCCTTTGAAGACCTCTTCAATGAATTCTTTAATCAGCATGGCGGTCAAGGCGGCGGCGCACAGGAAATGCCGGCTCTGCCACCGGCCTCGCTCGGTTCCGGCTTCGTTGTCGATGCAGAAAAAGGCCTGATCATCACCAATAACCACGTTATTAAGGACGCCTCCGAAGTCCGTGTGACCTTCCATGATGATGTCACGCTCGACGCCGAAGTTGTCGGCTCCGATGACAAAACCGATCTCGCCGTTCTGAAAGTAAAATCCGACATCAAACTGACGGCCGTGAAATTCGGCGATTCCGATGTGATGCGCGTTGGCGACTGGATCCTTGCCATCGGCAATCCGTTCGGCCTTGGCGGCACAGTAACCGCCGGGATCGTTTCGGCGCGCCAGCGCGATATTAACGCCGGTCCGTATGATGACTTCATCCAGACCGATGCCTCGATCAACCGCGGCAACTCCGGAGGTCCGATGTTCAACCTCAAAGGCGAAGTCATCGGCATCAACACCGCGATCTTCTCGCCATCGGGCGGTTCGGTCGGGATTGGCTTTGCCATTCCCTCAAACCTTGCCAAGCCGGTTGTCGATCAACTGGTTGAATTCGGCAAGACCCGTCGTGGCTGGCTGGGTGTGCGCATTCAAAGCGTCACCGATGACATCGCCGAAAGCCTTGGCCTGAAAACCGCGCATGGCGCACTGGTCGCTTCGATCACCGAAGGCGGACCTGCGGAAGGCACCGATCTGAAACCAGGCGACATTATTACCGAATTCAATGGTCGCCCGATCAAGGAGATGCGCGAACTGCCACGCGTCGTTGCCGAAACGCCGATCGGTAAATCCGTACCGCTGAAATACTGGCGCGACGGCAAAGAGCGCACCACCAAAGTTGCGGTGGGCGAACTTGAGAAAGCCGAAGAAGATGGCCTGCTTGCTGGCAATGATATGCCTGAACAGCTGAAACCCGAAGAACGTAAATCCACGACGATTGACACAGTTGGTCTCGAGATGACCGAACTGACCAATGCCGATCGCGACTCATACGGCGTGCCGGAAGATGTCAAAGGCGTGCTGGTGCTGGGTACTACGCATGGCAGCGAAGCGTCGGAAAAAGGCTTGGGTGAGGGCGACGTTATCGTCGAAATCAACCAGACGCCTGTCGGTACAACGGATGAAGCCAAAGCGATCTTCGAGAAAGCGGTCAAAGACAAGCGCACCAACGTGCTGGTGTTGGTCAACCGCGAAGGCGATGTCCGCTTCGTTGCGCTGAAACTGGAGAAGCCGGTTAAAGCCGACAAAACGGATAAAGAAGAAAAACCTGCGAAAAAGACACCGTAACTCTTGAGCGATCAGTCGATCATTCATGTTATCGCAGGGCCGACTGCCTCGGGCAAGTCGGCCCTAGCCTTATCCAAAGCGCAGGAACTTAACGGCGTCATCATCAACGCTGACTCGATGCAGATTTATGACGCCCTGCCGATCCTCACCGCCCAGCCATCAACCAAAGAACAAACGTTCGCCCCGCACAAACTCTATGGCATCTTGCAACCGGAAGAGAAATGTTCGGCCGGTCGCTGGCGCACGATGGCGATCAAAGCCATTGAAGAAACGTTGAGCGCAAAAAAAACCCCCATCATCACCGGCGGCTCCGGCCTTTATATCAAAGCGTTACTGGAAGGCTTCTCTCCCATCCCCGATGTGCCCGATGAAGTGCGCGCTCGCACAAACGCCCTGCATGAAGAATTGGGCGCGAATGCTTTCTATGCCATGATGCAAACGCGCGATCCGCAAATGGCCCAGCGTTTCCACCCTCATCACACCGCCCGCCTTGTGCGCGCATATGAAGTGCTGGAAGCAACCGGGCAATCGCTGGCAACATATCAGGACATGCCGCGCGAAGAACCGCCAGCGCATTGGCACTTCCACGTCACGCTGGTGACACCGGAAAAATCACTTCTCGATAAACGCTGCGATGCCCGCTTTGAATGGATGATGGACAACGGCGCCCTTGAAGAAGTGAGCGCTTTTTATAACAGGCCCGTGATGAACGAGGCCGCTCTCATTCATCGCGCGCTCGGCGCTGCACCGCTGCGCGCATACCTTGCCGGCGCTCTCTCCAGGGAAGACGCGATCAAACGCGGCAAAAACGATACCCGCCGCTACGCCAAACGTCAGCTCACCTGGTTCCGCCACCAGGTAAAACCAGCGCCCAACATAACCTTTCTAAAATAATCCCTTGAATAGCGGCGTCAGCGTTTGCGCGCCATACGTCGACAAATGATCATCGTCATAATAGAGCAGACGATTGCCCTCCATAATATCGCACAGCTTTTCGTCGCATAGCGTTTTGTGCGGCCAGATTACGCGCACGCCCGGTTCTTTTTCCAACGCCATATAAACCGGCATCATGAATTTTTCATGCTCTAAAAACTGCACGGTCGTCGGACGCAGATCAATGGACAATTTCTGCTGATGGATACGGGCGGCCAGTGAAGGAATATTATCGGATCCCGCAACGACTTCCGGCACAGCAGCAATGAAAACAACTTTTTTTCCTTGCTTCTGTAATCCGTGAATCACACCCTGCAAAGAATTTATTCTCCAGGCAATCATTTCTTGCTGACGCTCCGGTGTCAAATCACTCAAATCAATTTTGTGTTTTTCACCGATCTTTTTTTGCAGATCATTCAAGTGGACCGCCCAGCGATTGACAATCACGACTGTGTGGATGGAAGGATGTGATTGCAAAAATTCCATGACCGCTTCAGTGCGGGCAACACAATCATTCTCGCGATAAGCTTGCTGCTGCGCTGTCAGCACAAAGCATGTATTGTTACGGATCAGCAAACCTGTCTTTTCGGAGTTCACCAAGAGTTCATGAATAGCCGGGGATATGGCGGTTGCATGCGAGTCTCCCCATAAGGCCACTGACGCGCTTTCCATACCTTTCTCTAGGCCCATCACGGCCACAGAATAATCCCTGTCAGCCTCCGGCATAGTTGCATCAGGAAAATCCAAGCCGATAGAGGCATCGGTCAGAGCCAATATATCGGCATCATGCACCGTCGTTATTCCCTTTTGAAAAAGCATGTAGACCCCGCAACCCGCCAGGGCGAACGACAGGATCGCCGTTAGCGCAAACAAGGTAGACCGGTTGATTGCTCGATAATGACGCGCGGGCTGCTCCACAAACCGCCACGACAAATACGCCAGGATAAAACACAGTCCCGCGAGCAGGATTTTGTAGCCTACTGTGATGTCGCCTAGTCCGTAGTACAAAGCGAACACATAAAGCGGCCAATGCCAGAGATAGAGTGAGTAGGAAATTTTTCCGATGCCGACCATCGGCTTTGATGACAAGAACGTCTGTATCACATGTCCCTGACGATATTGACCCGCATAGATAATCAACGCCGCGCCTACGGTCGGCAACAGCGCATATAACCCGGGAAAGTCATTCGGATTAACTTTTCCGATAAAAGCCGCGGCAATAAAGAAAACACCCACCCAAAGAGACACAGAGAGAATTTTTGGCCGTGGCGCCGTTGCAGGGTTATAGAGCGCGACCCAGGATCCCAGCATCAACTCCCACGCGCGCGCAACAATCATATAAAATGCCGTACCTGCCATGTCGCAGTGGATCAGAGCCACGTTACACAGAAACGATGCCAATCCCAGTACGACGACCATCGCTTGTACATGACGGCGGAAAAACCGATATCCCGCCATCATCAAAAGCGGAAAGATGATATAAAACTGCTCTTCGATAGCGAGCGACCATGTGTGCAGCAGAGGTTTCAGCTCCGCCTCCATGTCGAAATACCCCTTCTCCGCCCAGAAGACAAAATTGGAAGAAAAAAGAGACGCGCCAATCAGGCTCTTTGCAAAAGCGATATTTTCTGCCGGCAGGAACAGCCAGAAAGCTGCCAGAATACTGGTGACCAGCACCACACTGAGAGCAGGCATGATCCGGCGGATGCGTCTCTCATAAAAACGCCCGATCGAAAAATCGCCTCGCTCTAACTCTTTGCTGATAATGCCCGTAATTAAAAATCCGGAGATGACGAAGAAGATGTCGACGCCAATATATCCACTGAACTGGTCAATAGCGGCATAATGAAAAAAGACAACCATCAGCACCGCTAGAGCGCGAAGCCCGTCAATATCGGCACGGTATGTCATGATGGCCCCTGATTAATGTCTTCTCTTGTATAAAAGAAGACAAAATTATCGGCAAGGGCTTCTATGCACCAAGGCCTATCCGGCTGCGCACGGTTGGGTCTTTTAAATCAAGATAGAGTGTCTGGTTTTTGTAGAGCTCATAGCCGATCGTGGAAACGGTCTGACGGGAAACGCGCAAGGGGCTTTCCTTATCTGTCATGGCAAACCACGCGGCCTTCTTGTCCGTCAGGGCTATTGTATTCAGCGCCTGCAGCTTTTCTTTTTCATCTGGCGGGACGACGGCAGCAACCGATATAAAGGCCAGCGTTAGACGCTCCATAACAGGCTTGGCCGGTTGCGCTCCCATATATGGCCAGAAACTGAGTCCGTCATCGCATACGCTCATCGCCGCAACAGACGATTTACCGAGTTGTTCGGCCCATATGGCGGCCGCCCGCGTGATTGTTTTGCCGACTTTCAAGTCCGTCCGCTGCGCCTGCAGATGAACATTTAAATCCCATATACGCACATGATCTTCGTGGGCATTGGCTTTGACAGTACAATAGGCAATTCTTTGATCTTCTTTGGTGGCGATCGTCACCAGATCGATCGGCCCAATTACTTTCCGGGAAATCTGGATGCCTTGCGCCTTGGCAAAAGCCAAGGATAACAGACGTTCGAATTCGGCCAGAGGATGCATGGCGGTGAAAATACAAATATTTTACATATTTTTCAATAAAAATCTGGACAGCCTTCAGGCTTTTGCGGCATAGTACCAACCATGCAAACAATCAATGCGAACATTGTGGTGGTCGGTGTGGTGCTTCTAGGAAAGGCGCTGCCGGTCTAACGTATTTGTATTTGATCAAATCGACCCAGCGCCCCGAACTTCTCGAAAGTCCGGGGTTTTTTATTGGGAAAAATGCAAAAAACACGTCAAACGAACTATTGGATAATTAATAAGCGATTGAAATAGAAGGAAACAGGATATGACCCCCGCCCAAGCCAAACTGGCTGAAAAGGAAGCCGCCGATAAGGCAGCAAAGCCCGCCTCAAGCGCCCGCACCATGACCGGCGCGGACATGGTGATCGAGGCACTGGCCGAAAACGGCGTCGATACGATTTTTGGCTATCCGGGCGGCGCTGTCCTGCCGATCTATGATGCCATCTTCCAACAGGATAAGATCCGCCACATCCTCGTGCGCCATGAACAGGGTGCGGGCCATGCCGCCGAAGGCTATGCCCGCTCGACCGGAAAAGTCGGTGTCTGCCTCGTGACCTCCGGCCCTGGTGCCACCAATGTCGTGACCGCGCTGACCGATGCGCTGATGGATTCCATCCCGATGGTCTGTATCTGCGGACAGGTGCCAACCTTCTTGATCGGCACGGACGCGTTTCAGGAAGCCGATACCACCGGCATCACCCGCGCCTGCACCAAGCATAACTACCTCGTGAAAAACATCGAAGACCTCCCCAACATTATCCATGAAGCCTTCCATGTCGCCCGCTCCGGCCGCCCCGGCCCGGTTCTGATCGATCTGCCCAAAGACGTCCAGTTCGCTGCCAGTGCTTACGTCGAAAAGAAGAATGCACAGCTGCATCATTATCAACCCAAAACCAAACCAGACGCCGACCAGATCGAAGCCGCCATCGAATTACTTTCAACCGCCAAGAAGCCTGTCTTCTATACTGGCGGCGGTATTATCAACGCGGGTACGAAAGCCAGCGAAGCCTTGACCCAGTTTGTCCGCATGACGGGCGCGCCGATTACCTCAACGCTGATGGGCCTTGGTGCCTACCCGGCGTCCGATAAACAATGGCTTGGTATGCTGGGCATGCACGGCACATACGAAGCCAACTGGTCGATGCATGATTGCGATGTCATGGTTTGCATCGGTGCGCGTTTTGATGACCGCGTTACCGGCCGCCTCAATGCGTTCGCACCGAACAGCAAGAAAATTCATATCGATATCGATCCGTCTTCGATCAACAAGAACGTGCATATCGATATCGGTATCGTCGCCGATGCGCACCAGGCCATTGAAGCGATGATGGATGGCTGGAAAAAGCGCGGCTTTAAACTCGATCAATCCGCCCTGCAAAGCTGGTGGAAACAGATTGAAGAATGGCGCAGTGTTAAGTGCCTCACCTATCAATCTTCCAAAGACATCATCAAACCGCAATACGCGCTGGAACGCCTCCAGCACTTCATTAATAAAGACGGGCGCGATACCTTTATCTCGACTGAAGTCGGCCAGCACCAGATGTGGGCGGCGCAATTCCTGCCTTTCGAAAAGCCAAACCGCTGGCTGACCTCGGGCGGCCTTGGCACCATGGGATATGGCCTCCCTGCTGCGATCGGCGCTCAGGTAGCCCACCCGAACGCGCTGTGCATCGATGTTGCCGGTGAAGCATCCATCCTGATGAACATTCAGGAAATGAGCACCGCCGTGCAATATCACCTCCCCGTTAAAATCTTCATTCTGAATAATCAATGGATGGGCATGGTCCGACAGTGGCAGGAGTTACTGCATGGCGAGCGTTACTCCAGCAGCTACACTGAGAGCCTCCCTGACTTTGTTAAACTGGCGGAAGCGTATGGCGGCGTCGGCTTGCGTGCGGAAACACCGGATGAACTGGACGACGTCATCCAACAAATGATGAAAACCGACAAAGTCACCATCGTCGATGTCCGCGTCGATCAAAAGGAAAACTGCTTCCCGATGATCCCGTCGGGCAAAGCCCACAACGAAATGATATTGGCGGCAGACCCCAGCCAGTATGACAAGAAGCTCGTTTAGGCTCTGGACAACCCCTGGAATAGGAATTAAACCATTCATATGGCTGTAAAAAAATCCAAAGAGGCCACGACAAGCGTCTACGGCGCCGGCCCGATAAGCAATCAGATCGAAACCCATACGCTCTCGATCATGGTCGACAATGAACCGGGCGTCCTCGCCCGCGTCATTGGCCTTTTCTCAGGCCGTGGCTACAACATCGAAAGCCTCACCGTGGCCGAAACAGATCATGCGGCGAATATTTCTCGCATTACCCTAGTCTCGAGCGGCACCGCGCTGGTAATCGAGCAGATCAAGCATCAGCTGGAGCGCCTCGTTCCTGTTCACAAAGTCGTCGACCTGACTATCTCCGGCCCGCATGTAAGCCGCGAACTTGCGCTCGTGAAGGTCACAGGCACGGGCGATAAACGTATTGAAGCGCTACGCACGGCAGAAATATTCCGCGCCAAAGTGGTCGACTCTTCGCACGAATCATTCATTTTTGAGTTAACTGGTGGCACCGACAAAATCGATGCCTTTATTGAACTGATGCGCCCTCTTGGTCTGGTGAATGTCAGCCGGACGGGCGTGGCGGCGATGATGCGTGGCACCATCGTCTTATAATTTTTAAGGAGATATAATCATGAAGAAATTTTTACTGGCTGCCTCGTCCCTTCTACTTCTCGGCGGCTGTGTGTCGCAGGATCAAGCGGATGCCAAACTGGCAAAAGGTTGTGAAGCGGGCGCCAATGCCCTGATCAAACCAGCAACACTGAAAGAAATCAAATCAACCAATTTTTCCTTCGAGGAAAACGCTGAAGGCCAGCATCGCCGTGTTCTCCTGAATACTATCACCAAAGATGGCTGGCTTGAAACGGACAAACAATATAGCTGTCTATTTGCGCAGCAATGGGGCTTCTTCAAATCAAACCATGCGGGCATACTGGTGCAAATCAAGTTGCCTGATGGCAAGATTGTCGGAAAAGAAGACGGGCATATTCTGGGTGAAGTGGATGATTACCTGAAGTTATCCGACACCGTTCAGGACGCAATGCATCAAGAATAATCTATAAAAGGAAAAAACTTATGGCTCACTCTAACGTAACTCAACTGAAACCCGCGCCTGCTCAGCAAACCTCCATGCGCGTTTATTACGATACGGATTGCGATGTTAATCTTATCAAGAATAAAAACGTCGTCGTCGTCGGCTATGGCTCACAAGGCCATGCGCACGCGGCGAACCTGCGCGACTCTGGCTGCAAAAATGTTCGCATCGCTCTGCGTACGGACAGCTCCACCAATAAAAAGGCCAAAGACGCCGGATTCGAAACCATGAGCGTCGAAGACGCCGCCAAATGGGCCGACGTCATGATGATGGCTACCCCAGATGAATTGCAACGCGAAATTTACTACAACAGTCTGCATGCCAACATGAAACAGGGCGCGGCGATTGCCTTTGCGCACGGCCTGAATATTCATTTCAACCTGATCGAACCGCGTGCGGACCTCGACGTGTTCATGGTCGCGCCAAAAGGCCCAGGCCACACGGTACGTGGTGAATATCAAAAAGGCGGCGGCGTGCCGTGCCTGATTGCCATTCATCAGGATGCTTCGGGTTCTGCCAAAGATATTGGGCTGTCATACGCGTCTGCTATTGGCGGCGGCCGCTCCGGCATCATCGAAACGACATTCAAGGAAGAATGCGAAACCGATCTGTTCGGTGAGCAGGCCGTTTTGTGCGGCGGTCTGATGGCTCTGATCAAAGCCGGCTATGAAACATTGACCGAAGCAGGGTATGCGCCCGAGATGGCCTACTTTGAGTGCCTGCATGAAGTCAAACTCATTGTCGACCTCATGTATGAAGGCGGTATGGCCAACATGCGCTACTCTATTTCCAACACAGCTGAGTATGGCGATTACAAAACCGGTCCGCGCGTTGTAACGGCAGAAACCAAAGCCGAAATGAAACGCGTGCTGGAAGACATTCAATCGGGCCGCTTCGTGCGCGACTGGATGCTGGAATGTGCCGCTGGCCAGCCAAGCTTTAAAGCGACCCGCCGTCTGGAAGCCGAGCATGATATCGAACAAGTTGGCGCTAAACTCCGCGCCATGATGCCATGGATTGGTAAAAATAAACTGGTCGACAAGGCGAAAAACTAATCGTGCCGACCGATGATATCCTGATCAAGAAAGGCGGCTCCGATAAGCCGCCTTTTTTATCCGCGCACAAAGACAATCCCTTGTTCGGCATGATCGCGGGTATCATCGCCTTTTTCCTGCTGGCGGTCATGAATGTTTTTGCCAAGCTGCTATCCGAACACCACCATGTTATCGAGATTGCTTTTTACCGCAATCTCATCGCCGTTCTTCCGTTCCTGTTCATGATCTACGCGATGGGCAAAAAAGAAATTCTGACGATTAATACGAATGTACGGGGAATTATTGCCCGCTCGATCATTGGCACAATTTCTCTTGCCACCACCTTCGCCGCCTTTGCCGCCATGCCGATGGCTGACACAACGGCCTTCTTGTTCACGGCCTCACTGATTGTGCCCGCACTTGGCTACTTCTTTCTGGGCGAACGCGTTGGACCATATCGTTGGAGCGCTATTGGCGTCGGCTTTATCGGCGTGATGATCATGCTGCAACCGACCGGCGCGTTCAATTCACTCGGCGTCACACTGGCGCTCAGCGCCGCCGCCATGCATGCCACGCTGCAAACGGTTCTGCGCGGCCTGGGTAAAACCGAAAAACCTGAAACCGTCACCTTCTATTTTGTGTTCATCGGAGTGTTCATCGCAGCGATACCGCTCCCGATGGTCTTCACCATGCCGACCTGGAGCGAAGCACCCATTATCATCGCCTGCGGCCTCTCCGGTGCCGGTGCGCAATACATGTTATCGGTTGCTTATAAAAATGCCCCGGCAGCCATTGTCACCGTTTTCAATTACAGCGGGATTATCTGGGCGACGGCGTTCGGCTGGTTTATCTGGAATGACTGGCCGACGGCGCCCATCTGGATTGGTGGCGGCATCGTCATTGCCTCGAACCTTTTCATTTTATGGCGGGAAACCTATCTGGCCCGCCGCAAAGCCGCGGAAATTTGACAGGACAGCTGCAGTTTTACGACAATAAATCTATGTCGACTGTGTTGAATTTTGCTGAGGCCGCGCAGCATAAAAGAATGCGGACCTTTATTCCACACGCCCTGTCCTTTCTGGAAGAAGGGATCGAGCGGTCCGTTCTGGGCATCACACCCTACATGTGGAGGGATGCTCCCAGCGCCGAGGAAGAAAAAGAAATCGTGCGACTTAATATCAGCTTACAAATTTATGGCATGTGCCTAAAAGAGATCAGCGGAACTTTGCCCCGTTATCAAGATCTGCGCGCTACGACGCATATCATGTTGCATGAGTTAGGCATTCAACTCGATAGCCCAAAACCCGAAGCCGATTTGATATTCACTGATACATACTGGGAAAATATTGTGGAGCGCAGCGTGCAATGGGTCGATCAGTTTAAAGCTATGATTACGCCATCCTTGCGCTCAACAGCCGAAAGCGAAGTCCTGTCAATCAAGCAAGCCTTATTTGCTTTGCCTCTGCTCAGCCGACAGCAACCTGAAACTGGCTTGAGCGACATACCGTCACCACGCCTATACTGATTTACTGCAATGTCAGACCCGATTTGGTAAACAGGCCGACATCGCGGCGTGTATGCCAGTCTCTCAGGAGAATGACGCCCTGGTCGTTCTGGGCCGTGACACCATAGACATCGTCAATGCTGGCGATCACGCGGTGTTTTTCTTTGCTACCGATGCGGTAGAAATTCGGGCCGACAGTGACGACCGCAACACCATCTTCAACACTCTGGTTGCGGATGATATCGCCGCGGTAAAAACCGCTGACGAGATCAAGGCCATTTTTGCGTTGCTGCGTCCAGTCGGAGGCGCTCCAGCTCTCTTTGGTCCATTCCTGCGGATGGGGGTGCTGGCCATTTTCAAGGTAGGGCACAAACTTGGTCTGCTGACTCCAGACCGCGCGCGATTTGTTGTTATTCACGCCCAGCCAGCGTTCGACATCGCGCCATTCTGTTTCAGCCCGCGCAGGAACAGCGCCGGAGACTGATAAAAATGATAGTAAAATCAATAATTTGCGCATGGCTCTATCCAATCAATCGCTTATTAACAGATTCATGATACACTGGAATAATGATTGGTGCCATTTCCAATGCGTTGCAAGGTCTGTTTACCGCGTCGCAATCTGCCGACAAAGCGGCGGAGCGGATTGCCAATGCGTCTACACCGGGCGTGGGCGACACAGTCGATTTATCCGAAGAAGCCGTTAATCTGAAAATCGCCGAAATTAGCTACAAGGCCAACATCGCCAGTATCAAAGCCGCTGATGAAATGAGCGACGAACTGATGCGTATTTTCGACGAGCGTGTCTGATTAGAATCCCGTCTGCATTTCATATTTAATGACATTATCGTGCGATGCGTCGCTTAAGCCGACGAGGTAACCGAGGCGCGCGCCAATCGTGCGTTGACCAATCGGTACATCGAAGCCGACAACCGGGCCAATATGATGTTCCTGGTCGCTGAAGCCGTCATTGTCGGACAGATTATTAAAGTCGCCGTAATATTCTCCGCCGACATTTACTTTACCCATGTCGTAGTAACTGCCCCAAGCCACACTGGCGCCAAGGCCGCTTTCGCTGTCTTTGCCGACCTCATGCGATAACGCTACATTGGCTTTGTGATCGAGACCATAAGCCGATCCGGCGAGTAACAGTTTGGCTTCGACTTCATCGGCGCCGCCAAGGTGATCCATTTTATAACCACCCTGAATAGCCGCCTGCAAGGAAGACGCATCTTCAGTAAAACGATAGGTAGCTTTTAAATCTGTGCCGGCATATTCCATCGAGTCATCTTCGAGTTTGATGATGTCTGCGGCAATGCCAACCTTGAAATGACTGTTGATACCGTATTCGCCATCGATCTTGTTGACCCACAGAGAGTCTTCGTCATTGTCCCATTCCACGGAACCGCGGTTTTTCAGCGAAAAACCCTCATCGACATTCGGGGATGAGATATATTTGGATGCGGCCTGCGCTGGAAGCGCGGCAAAGGCCAGAAGCGATGTAGCCAGAAGAATTTTTTTCATGAGAATCTCCACAGGATTAAGGGCAGCGTACGCCACACAAACGAATCACATAGAGCCATCATGAAAAATTATCAGCGTAAGAGCAAGTCGTTCAGATATTGCACCATGCGGTGGCCAATCTCACGCGGCCCGGTGACGGCCAGATCCACCGCCTGCTGGTTGAAATACTCGATTTCCTCGTCATTGTGCGCACGGACCAGTACGCGGATAGAAGGTTTCAGGGCGCGGGCCGTTTCCACGATGCGGCGGGCTTCGAACGGATCCGGTACGGCTACGATGATGGCAACGGCTTTATTGATCGCAGCCTCTTCAAGCGTTTCCGCATGGCTGGCATCGCCGGCAATCGCGTGAAAATCATTCTCCCGTAAAGCCTCCACCCGCTCACGGTTGCTTTCGACAATGACCAGATCGATATGTGCCGCCTGAATATTTTTAGAAATATGCGCGCCGACGCGGCCATGACCGACCAGAATAACAAGATCGCGCAACGCCTGTTTTTCATCACCGCGCAAATGGGCCAGATCATCATCGTGCATGTTAAAGAAGTTGGAGAGGTGCGGTTTGCGTCCCACATACTCGTAGACAAGTTTGGACGCATAAAAAATGAGCGGATTAAGACCGATGGAAATAATCGCGCCGGCCAGAATAAGATCGCGCCCATCCTCTGGCAACAGGCCATAGGTAAGACCGAGGGTCACCAGAATGAAGGAGAATTCCCCAATCTGCGCAAGTCCGGCCGATACCAGCAAACTCGTTTTTAACGGATACCCAAACAGCATGACAATCAGGAATGCCGCCAGCGACTTACCGATCATAATCACTGCCACGGTGGCGACGACATTGAGCGGTTGTTCAAACAGCACCATTGGGTTGAACAGCATGCCAACAGCGACAAAGAAGAGAACGGCAAAGGCGTCCTGAAAAGGCAAAGCCCGGTCGGCGACTTCGTGGTTCAAGTCGGATTCCCGGATCATCATACCTGCGAAGAAAGCGCCCAGCGCAAAAGACACCCCGAAGAGTTTGGCGGCGCCGAAGGCAACACCGACGGCCATGGCAAAAACAGCCAGCGTAAATAATTCGCGCGAGCGCGTGCGCGCCACCATCATGAGCAGCCATGGCAGGAAGCGTTTTCCTGCCACCAGCATGACGACCACGAATAAGCAAACTTTTCCGATGGTGATTGCCAGCGTCTGCCAGATCGGATCGGTCGACTCTTCTGTAACCGCCATGGCAGGAATCAGGACCAGCGCCAAAATCATCACAAGGTCTTCGATAATCAACCAGCCGATGGCAATGCGGCCATTGTTGGTTTGCAGCAGATTATGTTCTTCCAGAGAGCGGATCAGCACGACTGTACTGGCCACGGACAAAGCCAGACCGAACAGCAGACCGCTTTCTATCGACCACCCCCAAAAATGCGACAGCGCAATACCAAGGCCTATGGCGGCGAGGATTTGCACGATCGCACCGGGAATGGCAATGCGGCGCACATCCATCAGATCTTTCAAAGAGAAATGGAGGCCGACGCCGAACATCAGCAAAACAATACCAATTTCGGCCAGTTCTTCGGCGACTTTTAAATCGGCAACAAAACCCGGGGAATACGGACCAATCATGATCCCGGCAAAAAGATACCCCACGATGGGCGGAATGCGCAGCTTGCTGCAGATCAGGCCACAGATAAACGCCAGCGACAGGCCTGCGGCAATCGTGGTCATCAGTGGCAGTTCGTGGGTTATGGCCATGGTATCCCTTTTGGCATTCGTGGTGAGCACGGCAGACCATACCCCGGCTCACGGCAGGAGAGGCACGCCCTTCATTCTAGAGTGTAAAGGGTTAAGGGGGGCCTGATAAAGGATAAAATTCAATATTATGAAGGTATTAGCGGCAAAATCCTTCGCCCGTTTGAATAATCAGGCATGTCTTTTTGTCCATCAACCATTTCATACCGGTTTCGGGGCCGGTTCCGGCATGAATGACTTCTTGTTTACCGTTGCGTTCAAACACAATGCCTTCATTGGTGGACGATCCGGCATAACTGTCCAGGCTATCGAGAGACTGCACCATGACCTTATAGTCCTTACCTTCAGGTAAAATTTCCAGATAGGTCCCTTCCGGCCCTATCCAGCGCCCCTCCCAGCTTTTCCAGTCAGCCGTTGCGGCAGGCTGGCATCCTAAGAGAAGGGAAAGAGTGATGAGCGTTAAAAATTTTGTCATGAGGCCAATATAACCCGCGCCTCTCGCGAGAAAAGGAGTTGGTATGAATCAGAACTTCTTTCCCTCTGTTTTTCCTTAAACCGAATAACGCCTAAGGCCTGCAAACCCTTTTAAATATTGGTCTTTTTCCCATGGGGTAAAGCTGGAGAGGGTTTTTATTTAGGAAAATGGTGCCGGCAGAGAGGATTGAACTCCCGACCTTCGGTTTACAAAACCGCTGCACTACCGCTGTGCTATGCCGGCCCTTGGCAAAAACGAATATCCTTATACTGGCCAAAAATGTCCTTCGCAAGCAGGGATTTTCAACGCGCCGACTTTAAGACCCAAGAATTTGATATTATGGGCTTTTTTCTGCTATTTTCTGCGGTAAATAAGGTATGATATTGTGAGCATGCACGGGTAAGGTTACCAAAATATGTCCGATAAACAGCAAGGATCCAGCGAAGCCGCTTTAGGATGGGCTATTCTCGTCGTAATTTTCGGCGGGCTGTTTTATCTCGTCTGGCATTTTTTCTCGGTTCAGATGATGAGCGCCATACGCTGGCTACGGTATGGAGAGATGTGGCTGACCTCACATTTTGTCAGCAACGATTATACCATTAGCTGGAAAGGCGACGAGGTCCCCTTCGCCCAGATTATGGATCTGGCGCGTACTATGCCGGCCGATAAAATTGACGGCCAGTTCATGAGCCTGATTTCAGCCGGGGCACTCATGCCCATAAAATATATTCTGATCGGCATTATTCTCGGCGTGGGTCTGTGGGCATTGTTTAAAGGCCCCGGCACCCAGCACCGCGTCAAATACTCGCTCGATACGCTGATCAACCGCATGGCCAAAATTTTCCCGATCATCAGCCCGATGATTGATTTCGATCCCGGCAAGCAGCCACAGCGTGCGCCGGGCGCTCCCGTTCCGGCAGAGCTTCCGCCTTTTGCCGAAGCACTCGGGCCTGAAGAATGGCTTGCATATAATTCTATCCCTGCCCCTGATGGCAAGGTCGATAGTGCCGAAGCGTTCAAAGCGTTTACCAAGCAATTGGGCCCCCGCTGGAAAGGCGCGCAAAATTTGCCGCCTTATAAACAAATTTTGTTGGCAGCGTTTTGCTTGAAAGCCGCCCGCAAGCGCAATGATTCAGACGATATGCTGGGTCGCCTTGCCCGCTGCTGGACGCACAAGGATGGCCTGAAACTGTCTAAAGACGCAAAGCTTCTCAAAGAAGCGCGCGCCATTTTGAAAAACCGTGATCTGGCTGCCAAAACTTTAGCCAAAGCCAACCAGCACGCCTGGCAAACGACGGCCCTGTTGCGCGCCCTTCTAACAGCGCGCGAAGAAGGCGGCGTTCTTGCTCCGGCGCAATTTGTGTGGTTACGCGCCTATGATCGTGCCCTATGGTATCCGCTTAATAATCTGGGACGCCAATCCCATCATATGGAAGCCATCGGTGCCATGGCGCATTTTAAAGCCGAGAAAATGGCTCAGCGCCCTATTCCCGTACCAAAAGTAAAAGATGCCGCCAGCAGTATTGTGAATTACATGCAAGGCGGAACCGCCCGGCCCATCCCACAGCTTGATTATAGCGGCTCAAAGACACGCGCGATCAAGAAACTGAAAACTGCTTAGGATTGTATAAAATGTTCACACAAAAAACAGCCAGATCCTCCGCTAAAGTCGTCGATGGAAATTTGATTATTTCTCTTCCCGACGCGAAAAACCCGATTGTCTGGCGTATGGCGCTCGGAGAGGCACGTGCCGCCGCGCTGGAAGTGCGCGAACAGGCAAATGAGTATGTTCTGGTATTGAAATATCCCAAAGGCGACAGTATTGACATCGCTCCGTTTGATAACAAACCAACAGCCACCAATGCATTAATGGCCATCTCAAAAGCCATGCAGGAAGCACACGGGCAGATAAAAAGCATACCCACCTCTGCACCTTACACCGCATCTTCTTCAATGGGTTGGAAATGGATCATACCGTTGGCGTTAATATTGGCCGCGCTGTTTCTTTTCAGCCGCACAGCTTCTGTAACGCCAGTCGATTATACGACGGGGACAGCAACAGCTAACCCTACCACAAGTGGCAACAATGACGTCGGCGTCCCTTTATCCGCCGACAGCGTCTTAAGCGGGAATTAACGGCGACGCACGATGGCTCTCGATCAGAAAAAGTTTGAACTTCCCTCCCACTATCGCGACCTGCGGCCGCTCTATGTGCGCTTTGGTGAGTGGCTCGCCAAACCGCGTCATGCGTTTGTCGTCTGCATGATGATGGCGATGAGCCTTGTCTTTTATCCACCGATACTGGCCTTTGCGGATATCCTGCTGGTTGTTACCGGCCTGTTTTTCTGGTGGCTCTACAGACGCAACCGCTCCCTGCCGTTCAAACTGCCGATGGACTCCAAATTCGTGGATGGAACGAACATGGGACCGGGCCGCGACGGCAAGCCCACGGGTATTTTGTATCTCGGCAATGCCAAAAATTCCGGCGAAGAAATCTGGTTTAACAACTCGGATGCCAGAACGCACATTCTCTACCTCGGAACGACCGGCGCGGGTAAAACCGAAGGTTTGAAATCGATGGTGACCAATGCCCTCACCTGGGGCTCGGGCTTTGTTTATATCGATGGTAAAGCCGATACGGATTTGTGGTCGTCCCTGTCATCGCTCGTGCGCCGTTTCGGTCGTGACGATGATTTGCTCGTGTTGAACTATATGACTGGTAACTCGGATGCGCGCGCGCCATCCAATACGATGAACCCGTTTTCATCCGGCTCCGCCTCATACCTGACCAACATGCTTGTGTCGCTGATGCCGCAGGCTGAAGGCGACAACGCCATGTGGAAAGAGCGTGCCGTGTCTTTGATCAGCTCGCTCATGCCGGCTCTTACCTGGAAGCGCGATCATCAGGATGTGCCACTATCAGTCAGCACAATCCGTAACTTTCTGGAATTAAGCAGTATCATCAAATTGTCGCGTGATGATGCGCTGCCGCCCAAGCTGCGAGAAAGTATCAAAGGCTATCTCGATACGCTGCCAGGATATATCGATGATGCCTTCGATGATAACGGCAAAGAAAAATCCATGGGTCCCGGCCAGCCTATGGTTGATACAACGACCGTGCGTCAACAGCACGGTTACCTCACCATGCAGTTTACCCGCTCCCTGCAATCGCTTGGAGATGACTACGGATATATTTTTGATGCGGATGCCGCCGATGTGGACATGGTCGACATCGTGCTCAATCGCCGCATTCTGATCGTTCTGATCCCGGCCCTTGAAAAATCCGGCGATGAGATCGCCAACCTCGGTAAAATCGTGGCGGCCACGATCAAGGGGATGATGGGCTCTACCCTCGGTTCGACCGTTGAGGGTGAAGGCGCCACCGTCATTGAAAATAAACCGACCCATTCGGCCACACCGTTCATCACGGTGTTTGATGAGGTTGGGTACTACGTGGCCGAAGGGATGGCCGTGATGGCGGCTCAGGCCCGTTCGCTTGGCTTCAGTCTCGTATTCTCTGCGCAGGATTTACCAGCTCTGCAAAAACGGGTGAAGGAAGAAGCGCGCTCCATCACCGGTAACTGTAACATCAAAATTTTCGGCAAGCTGTCCGACCCGACCGACACCAAGGACTTCTTCGAACGTCAGGCTGGTAAAGCCTTCGTCGCGCAGGCATCCAGCTTCCAGTTGCAGGGCGGCCTCTCCACCGGCGGCTATATGGATACGCAGAGTGCCAGTATCCACGCCTATGAACGCGCCGATTACGGCGATCTGAAAAAGTTGCGCGAAGGGATGGCCGTGCTGATCTTCGAGGGCACCGTCATCGACGTTCAGATTTTCTATTGCAACCCCGGCTTCGCCAAAGCAATGCGTGTCACGCGCTATCTCTCGCTGCCACCTCCCGATGAGCATCTGATCAAACATGCCGGTCAGGTAACCAAACTGCGCGACCTGATGTTCCACAAAACATGGACAGCCGACAAAGCTGATGTCGCCGCTGAAGTTCCGGCTACCCTGCGTTCGCTGGTTGACGGTCTTGCCGCGGGCAAACGCCTGATGGACAATCCTGTCGACCGTGGCATTGCCGCGCTCGGCGCCTTACATGCCAAGACCTATCCCAATGAAATAGATGACGCGCAGACCGCTCCTGCAGCGCCACCCGCACAGCAATCAGCGGCAGCAGCCGCGCCTGTTCAGCAACCGGTACCAGCAGCTGGTAATCCCATGGGCTTCTTTGGCAAAACGGCGCCCGCCATCGCAGAAACTCCAACCGTTGAGCACGCCCGTGAGAGTGTTTCATGGGATCAACTTGTCAAAAAGGATGAACCAGCACCCGCTACCAGTGATCTGGTCACAGCAACCTTATCTTCTCCTATTCAAAAAATCCTGCAAAAATCAGGCGATGATCTGCGCAAGAAGTTACTCAAAAATACGGAGAGCGATGATGCGTAGCACCCAATCTGGAAACGCTTTGGTAATTATTCTAATTACGATTGCGCTGCTCGCCGCACTCGCGATGACATTCAGCCGTAGCACCGAACAGGGTAGTGGCAGTATGACCAAGCAACAAGCGCGGATTGCAGCGCAAGAGATTATCAATTACGGGGCCATCATAGCTAACCGTGCGGAGTATATGCGTAACAACGGTTGTTCAGAAGCAGACATAAGTTTTGAGAACTCTGTCGTCAGCGGCTACAATACGAATGCCACAACGCCGGCGGATGGTTCCTGCAAAATATTCAACAGCAATGGCGGCAAGCTGACCTACACAAAACCTCAAACCACTTGGCTGGACACGACTAAATCGGCTGTAAATAGCTATGGAGACTGGTTCTTTACAGGGCAGGCACAAATTGACCGACTTGGAAGCATGTGCCCGGGATATGGCGAATGCTCTGAATTGCTCATCATGCTTCCTTATGTCACCAAAGATGTATGCGATCAAATCAATGCACAATTGAACCTTCAGCCTACTTACACGGATGAAGGTGTAGCACTGCTTAGCTATACGAATGCGAACAAGTTCAATGGCGTTTATAATGATGATGCTGGCGAATTCGGTAACGAGGATTTTACGTTTCAAAAAAAACCAGCCGGTTGTTTTTATAGGAGCTGGAACACCCACTATGTATTCTATACCGTTCTGGCTATCCGATAGGTTTTTGGGATAATAAGTTGCATCGCAGGGCAAATCACCCTACCTTTTGATTATGGCTAGACAAGCACGCGTCACCCTTGCCAATACCCCTCATCATATCTCTCAGCGCGGCAATCGCGGCGAGAGCGTCTTTTTCGAGCGCAAGGATTTTGAAACCTACCGGGCGCTGATGGCCGAGCAATGCGCAACCTACCGTATCCAGATATGGGCTTATTGCCTGCTGCCTAACCAGATTCATTTAATTGCCCAACCGCAAAAACCAGACGATCTGGCCCGCGCTGTTGGTGAAGCGCATCGCCGCTACACTCGCTATATCAACGAGAAAAAAGAGTGGCGCGGCCATTTGTTTCAAGACCGGTTTTATTCTTACGCCATGGACGATGGCGCGCTGATCGATGCGGCGCACTTCATCGAAACATTGCCCGTCACTGCCGGTATCGCACCAAAGCCGGGTCAGTATTTATGGAGCAGCGCCAAGGCGCATTTGCAAGACCGTGCAGATGAATTGCTATCGCCTTACAAATTATTGCTGGAGCGCACACCGGACTGGGAAAGCTTCCTCTCCATGCCGCTGCCCCGCAAAATCATGGACACCATTACCCAGCACCTCCAGACAGGCCGCCCGCGCGGCGATCTAAGCTTCCTCGATATGATTGAGGGACAACTGGGTAAGCGGGTGCGCGCACTGCCCGTAGGCCGCCCGCGCAAAGCCGCCTGATTACATTCTCTCAGGGATATCGATACCAAGCAGCGCGAGTACCCGCTCCATCGTATGATAGCTGAGCGCGCAGAGCGCCAACCGACTATCGCGCAGCGCCGTATTCTCTTCCGACAGGATATGGCAATTACCATAGAAAGACGAAAACGCCTGTGCCAGCCGGAATGCATACTCGCACAAATAATGCGGCGCATAATGTTTCAGCGCCAGCTCCAGCGCATCCTGCATTTCTGTCAGCACGAGCGCAAGATCACGGTCGCCTTCGGTCAGCACCAGCGTTTGCGAAGGAGCTAATCCCTGCGCTGCCGCTTTGGCCAGTAGCGATTTAATTCGCACGGCCTGATAAAGAAGATAAGGCCCGGTTTTGCCTTCAAAACGTGTGAGACGATCAAGATCGAACACATAATCTGCCTGACGGGCATTCTGCAGATCGGCAAATTTGATGGCGGCAATCGCGACCTTGCGCGCCACGTCGGCCTGTGCGGCGTCATCCATGCCTTCGCCGATATGCGCCTCTTCCATACGTACGCGGGCTTTTTCGATCGCCATGGCAATTAAATCTTCAAGTCGCATGACGCCGCCTTCGCGGGTCTTGAACGGCTTGCCGTCCGTGCCGTTCATGGTGCCAAAGCCGGCATGTGTCAATTCAACGCTCTCGGGCCCAATGCCGCTTTTACGCGCGGCGCGGAACACCTGCTCAAAATGCAAAGATTGGCGTTGATCAACGACGTAGATAATTTTTAATGGATTATAAAGCTGCACCCGTTCGACAATTGTAGCGAGATCGGTCGTGCCATACATCACCGCGCCATCGCGCTTATACAAAATTAAGGGCGGATATTCTTTTTTATCCTCGTCAGATGCAATGGGAACAATCCAGGCGCCTTCACTTTCAACCGCCAAATTCTGGCGTTGCAAATCTTTTACCATTGGGTCGATCAGATCATGCACATCCGCCTCCCCCTTCCATAGATCGAAAGAAACACCGAGCGCATCATAATTCTTTTTAATATCCGCAATCGAAATCGCGCGGATTTTCTCCCAGAGCGGATAATGCGGCGCTTCCTTATTCTGCAACGCCAAGGCGGCAGCGCGCGCACGATCCATTTTCACCGGATCTTCTTTGGCCTCGGTGGAGGAACGGGGATAACGCTCGGCCATATCATCGACCAGACGCTGAACATCATCGGGATCATTCAGATCGGCATTGAGCACCATCGCCGTTTCATGCTGCGTAATGTAATTATCAATCAGCATCCCGATATTGGTACCCCAGTCACCCAGATGCACATCGCCCAGCGTTTTATAGCCAGCAAACTGTAATGTGCGGCGCACGCTATCGCCGATAATGGCGGCGCGAAGATGACCCACATGCATCGCTTTGGCGACGTTCGGTCCGCCATAATCAATAACAACTGGCGCCCCTTTTCCCTCATCGAAAACATCGTTTTGATGCTGCGATAAAAAGTCGGCCAGCGCTTCGTCCGTCAGCGTCAGATTGATAAAGCCAGGGCCAGCAATGTCTATTTTTGAGAAAATGGCATTTTTATCGAGTGTAGAAACAATAGCCTGTGCCACGTCTCGAGGGTTCTTTTTCGCGGCCTTGGCGGCGGATAAGGCCCCATTACACTGAAACTGCGCCAGATCAGGGCGGTCCGACACGGTCACGCGACCAAATTCTTTGTCTAAGCCCGCACTTTCAAACGCGGCGCCAACGATGTCCGATAAATACTGCGTAAGAGATGTCATCGCGTTTAAGCGTCCAACTGCGCTTTAAGGGCGTTTTCCTGAATAAAGTCGCGGCGCGGTTCGACCACGTCACCCATCAGTGTTGAGAATAACTCAGACGCCTTTTCGGCATCCTTTACCGTGACCTGCAGCAGAATGCGAGCTTGCGGATCCAATGTGGTTTCCCACAATTGTTCCGGGTTCATTTCGCCAAGACCTTTGTATCGCTGCAGGGTAAGGCCTTTTTTGCCAATTTCTATGATTGTTTCAAACAATCCGGTTGGCCCCTGAACAGCGGTTAGCTTTTCGCCGTTCTTGATTTGAGCGGAGCCTTCGAACGTTTCCATCATCCACTCTGTCTTGGCCTGCACGCGGCGCGCATCGGCGGAACGGATTTGGTCGGCGGTAATGCGGGTCATTTCACGCACGCCGCGGCTGGTGCGCTCAAACATGAAACCGCCAACCGGTGTAAACGACACGCGCCAGTTCTTTTCATTTTTGAGGGCCCGCTCGTTCAGACGTTCGGCCAGCTTTTGCGCCGCCGCTTCACCGCGAGCTGTATCTTCAAGCAGCGTGTCATCGAACGCGCCGGCAATCGCCGCCTGCTCAATCACCAGCTTGTTATTGGTTTTCTGGTTGAGAGAAGCCATCGCCTGTTTCAGGTTACGCGCCGTCTGCACGACTTCGCGCAGATCATTGCCCGCGCGTTGCGATCCATCTGCTGCAATGAAAATCAGTCCATCGAGTGCGGCGTCAATGAGATATTGCTCCATCGCCGCATCGTCTTTGAGATAAGTCTCACCGCTATTGCCGCGCTTTACTTTATAGAGCGGAGGCTGCGCAATATAGAGATAACCGCGCTCGATAATCTCAGGCATGTAGCGGAAGAAAAAGGTGAGCAGCAGCGTGCGAATGTGCGAACCATCGACGTCCGCATCGGTCATGATAATAATTTTGTGGTAGCGGATTTTATCGGCGGAAAATTCATCCTTGCCGATCCCGGTGCCCATGGCGGTGATTAGCGTGCCAACCTGTTCGCTGCCCAGCATTTTATCAAAACGCGCGCGTTCGGTGTTCAGAATTTTACCGCGCAGCGGCAGGATCGCCTGATGCTTGCGCTCGCGCGCCTGTTTGGCTGAGCCGCCAGCGGAATCTCCCTCAACAATGAAGAGTTCAGAGTCAGCAGGATTTTTAGACTGGCAGTCCGCCAGCTTGCCCGGCAGGTTCGAAATATCCATCACCCCTTTGCGGCGGGTTAGATCGCGCGCGCGGCGGGCTGCTTCGCGGGCTTGCGCCGCTTCGATGATCTTGTTGACGATGATCTTGCCTTCAGCCGGATTTTCTTCCAGCCAGGTGCCGAGCACTTCGTTGATGGCGTTTTCCACGACCGGACGCACTTCGCTCGATACCAGCTTGTCTTTGGTCTGCGAGGAGAATTTCGGATCCGGCACTTTCACCGACAACACGCAGGTCATGCCTTCACGCATATCTTCGCCGGTCAGTTTCAGATCGTTCTTTTTAATCAGGTTCTTTTCAGCGGCATAGTTGCCGATCACACGCGTCAGAGCATTACGGAAGCCCTGCAAGTGCGTTCCACCATCACGCTGCGGAATGTTATTGGTAAAACACAACATGGATTCATGATACGCATCGGTCCATTCCAGCGCCGCCTCGACGGTAATACCAGCCGCCTCATCATGCGATTTGAGTGACAGCGTCTTGGTGACAGGCTTCTTGTTACGGTCAAGATACTCAACAAAGCTCTTGATACCACCCTCGTAATACAGATGCTCTTCGCGCGGTTCATCGCCGCGTTTATCGGTCAGGTAAATATTCACCTTGGAATTCAGGAACGCCAGTTCACGCAAGCGGTCTTCCAGCGTCGAGAATTCAAACTCTGTCATGGTGAATGTTTCAGTCGATGGCAGGAAGGTAACTTCCGTCCCATTGCGCTCACCGGGCTCCAGATCGCGCACCGGCACCAGATCGGCCTCGGCTTCACCGTGGCGGAATTTCATGGTCCATTCTTTGCCCTGGCGACGGATCGTCAAAACCAGATATTCAGAGAGCGCGTTCACGACGGAAACACCCACGCCGTGCAAACCGCCCGATACCTTGTAAGAATTCTGATCGAACTTACCGCCCGCGTGCAGCTGGGTCATAATTACCTGCGCAGCCGACACGCCTTCTTCCTTGTGAATGTCGACGGGGATGCCGCGGCCATTGTCCTTCACGGTGACGGAACCATCGGGATTGATCATCACGTCAATGCGATCGCAGTGCCCGGCCAAGCTTTCATCGATCGCGTTATCGACCACTTCATACACCATGTGGTGCAGACCCGATCCATCATCGGTATCGCCGATATACATACCGGGACGCTTACGAACCGCATCGAGGCCTCGTAAAACTTTGATGGAATCTGCGCCGTATTCGGCGGCTTGGGTCATGTTATCGTCCATTTTTTTGGCCGCTTCGCTCATCGTTATTCACCTAAAATTTTTGCTTAAAACCGCATCTGAATCAGCGTCTTTTGCTAAGCCTTTTGTATAGCAAATTGCCGTCAAAAATGACAGGGAAAACGCAGCCTTATACACAAAATAACCTATTGATTTACCTTGGTAATTTCCGCGTTATGGACGCCATAAAAAGCGGCATTTTTCTGGATAGCGGAAAAGAGCGATTGGTCAGTGCCAGTCATCCATACCTGCCCGCCCAGATGGATCAGGCGCTCGAACAGAGCGGCACGGCGCCGCTCATCGAGATGCGCCGCCACCTCATCGAGCAACAGCAACGGTACATCGCCTTTTTCTGACTTGATCAAGCGCGCATGCGATAAAATCAAACCGATCAGCAAGGCTTTCTGCTCGCCTGTCGAGCATTGATCGGCTGGCATATCTTTGGCAGCAAAACGCACCAGTAAGTCTGATTTATGCGGACCGGATGAGGCACCACCTGTTTCTGCGTCGCGGTTGCGGCTTTGCGAGAGCTGATAGAGAAGCATCTGTTCGACTTCCAGCGCCGGCGTAGAACGCAGTAATTCCTCCACCGTGCCCGACAATGCCAATTTGGCGCGCGGGAAAAACAGGTCTTCTTCGCGGTCTCCTGCGTCAATGCCCGCCTGCAACCGCTGAATAAAATCAAGCCGGGCGGCGGCAATAGCGATCCCTGTCTCCGCCATCTGCGTTTCTAGAGCGCGGAGCCAATGATCATCTCCCTTGCCTTCGCGCAGTAATTTGGATCGCTGGCTCATGGCGTTTTCATAGCGGGTGACGCGGCCCGCATGCGCGGGATCAAACGTAAACACCAGTTTGTCAAAAAAGCGGCGGCGGCCCGACGCACTATCGGTAAACAACCGGTCCATTTGCGGCGTCAGCCATAGCGCCGAGAGATAATCAGCCAGCGCCAGTTGGCTTTTGGCCGGGACACCGTTAATCCGCACGATACGTTTATAAGCATCAGCATCCAGCCCTGTACCGAGCGCAACCTCCGCTCCGCCCGTTTCCACCTGCGCCGCAATAGCAAAAGACCGCGGACTTTCTTTGCGCTGCATTTCTTCCAGCGCTGCATTACGCAAGCCACGCCCCGGTGTAAGTAAGGAAATCGCTTCCAGAATATTGGTTTTTCCGGCACCGTTCGCGCCATAGAGTACGATCAGGCCGGAGGAGAGATCCTCGACGCGCGCCGCATCATAACAGCGAAAATTCGACAGTGTCAGTCTGGTTAAAAAACCCATTTTTTATCCCGTTCAGTAAAAAGGGCGCGGATTGCTCTGCGCCCTTTTCAAATTCCTCGCTGGCGTACATTACACCCGCAGCGGCATGATCACATAGAGCGACGAGGCATCGCCCGTATCCTGAATGATCGTTGGCGACGCAGCATCAGCCAGCGTCAGGCGGCAGCCATCGCCCTCAATCTGCGAAGTGATGTCCAACAGGTATTTGGCGTTGAAGCCGATTTCCATGTTGTCATTACCGTTGATTTCGAGATCTTCAGTGGCCGAGCCCGCATCTGGCGAATTGGCCGAGAGCGTCATCGTTTTGCCGTTCAGGGCAATTTTCACGGCGCGTGATTTTCCATCGGAAATGGTCGAAACGCGGTCGATGGCGCGGGTAAAGGCTTTCGGGTTCACTTCGACGATTTTGTCGTTGTTGGCCGGAATGACGCGCTGATAATCCGGGAATGTCCCGTCGATCAGCTTGCTGGTCAATACGATATGATCGAAAGAGAAGCGCACTTTGCTTTCCGAGAGGGAAATTTTGATGGCATCACCGGCTTCATCGATCAGTTTACGCAGCTCGTTGACCGTTTTGCGCGGCACGATAACGCCCGGCATTGCCTGAGCGCCGTCCGGCAGTGGCATTTCAAAACGGGCCAGGCGGTGACCGTCGGTAGCAACCGCGCGCAGTACGGAAACGCCGTTTGTTTCAGCGGCGTGAACGTAAATACCGTTCAGGTAATAGCGGGTTTCTTCCGTCGACATCGCAAAACGCGTGCGGTCTATCAGCGCGCGCAGAGAGTTGGACGGGATGGAAAATTCAGTCGGCAGAACACCCTGGCCAATTTCCGGGAAGTCTCCCGGCGCCAGGCAGGCGAGGCGGAAATTCGAGCGGCCTGATTTTACCGTCATCTGGTTGCCATCTGCGCTGAGTTCCAGTGTGATGGTCGAATCATCAGCAAGTTTTTTGACGATATCGAACAAGGTACCGGCGGGCGCCGTTGTCGAACCGGCTTTTTCTACTTTCGCGGCAACCGCTTCGTTGATCTCCAGATCCATGTCGGTGGTCGACAGGCTCAGGCTGCCATCTTCCGCTTTCATCAGCACGTTGGATAAAATTGGAATGGTGTTGCGCTTTTCCACGGCGCTTTGCACGTGGTTCAAACAGCGAAGAAGAGCGGCGCGTTCAATCGAGATTTTCATCGGTTTTCCAGTATACGGTGTACGAATCGGTTATTGGGATTATGGGTATGACTATATCCAGCCGGATGCCCGTCGCCAAGCGGTTTTCTTGGCTTTTCCGGCCCTTTTCCACGGTGGTTTTTGCAGCCGCTTGCAGCAGAAACCGCCATCCCCTACGCTCCTGCCATGACATCACGGATTGCCATATACGCAGGACCCGGAACAGGAGATTTCAGCGTGTTTTGTACACGCGCTTATTTTGGCGCAGAGAGTGTCGTGCTGTGTGATGCCTCTGACGTTCTTTCTGGCTATATATTTCGCGCCAATGATATTTTCATCATGCCCGGCGGCGCGGACATCCCTTACGGCGCAGCGCTCAATGGAACAGGCAACCAGCAAATCCGTGATTTCGTAACGCAGGGCGGTACCTATCTCGGTCTGTGCGCTGGCGCTTATTACGGCAGCCGCGCTATCGCCTATCATCAAGGCCGCTCCGATGAAATCTGCGAGCCACGCGAACTGGCGTTTATTGATGCGCTGGCCTACGGCTCCCTGCCGGCCATCGCCGGTTATTATGACGCCACACTGGCCACGGCTTGCTGGACGACACTCATCGATGACAAGGGCAATCTCTGCCAGAGCTTTTATAATGGGGGCTGCGCGTTTGAACTGAATGACGAAGACGCCCGCATTCTGGCCCGCTACACCGATTTACCGGGACAGCCAGCTGCTATTATCGAAAAATCAGTCGGCGCGGGGCGTGTTCTGTTAAGCGGGGTACACTGCGAAATTCGGCCAGACCATCTGCGTCAATGGAGTTGGGACAGTGAGGATGAGGAGCGCCGCGCGCGGGAACTGGCAAACCATATTGCCAGACATCCCTTTTCGCGCGTATTGTCCGGCCTGTTTCAGGAGTAGAGAATGCGTGTTCGTGTATATAATGACTATGGCACCAGCCAGTTAAGTGTGGGATTTACGCTCAGCCGTTTTGCAGAATTCGGCGTATCCGCTACGCCAATCAAAGCCCAGGACATTGCTCTCTCGCGTGATTGGATGAATGAAACCGATTTGCTGGTTTTCACCAGCAACTCTGTGACAAAATTCATGGAAGCTTTAGGGCCAAGCGGCATGGATGCGATCCAGCATTATGTACGTGAGCGCGGTGGACTCTATCTGGGCATTTGCGCCGGCGCCTATTTCGGCGCGAAGACGATCGACTTCAGCGGCGAACACTTAACTCGGCGCACTGAAGGTCTCGGATTTTTCAATGTTGTTGCGCGCGGCGGCCTGAACGATATCATGGGCCGCCCCTATAGCGGGTACAGTGACAGCGCCGCTATCGTCGATATGTTTGAACATGGGTCGAGAACAAAATTCACCAGCTTGTATTGGGGCGGGCCACGCTTCCTTGTACCGCAAAAAGATCCGGGCCTCTCCCCACTCTTCTGGATGCTGAGCAAGGATCGGCAGGAAAGCTATCTCATGGCAATCCATGGCCCCGTAGGCGATCAGGGCGGCCATGCCTTCTTGCTAGGCAATCACTGCGAGGTCAGTCGCGACAACGCTCTCAAATATATCGCCTACCTGACAAGTGGCGAACATTATGATGCACCATTGGCGGAAAAATTATTTGCGGCCAGCGATCAGTCTCTGCAACAAGGGTTTTCTGCCATGCTGGCAAAAGTTCAAACCGTTTATGCAGATAAGCGGGCAAAACAAAGCGCTCAGCCGCTTCCTCTCACCCCATAAAGAAAAACGGGACTGGTTTTATAAACCAATCCCGTTTCAACCTTGGTAAAAGGAAAGGAACACACCCTCTTTTACCGCGTGTTATTCTTTATCAGCCGGTCAAGGCGCGGCGAATGACATCGACGTCCTGCGCGAAGGAAGGATCATCCCCGGACAGTTCCTCAATCTTGCGCACGGCGTGCATCACGGTCGTGTGATCGCGGCCTCCGAACTTGCGGCCGATTTCCGGCAGCGAGCGCGCGGTGAGTTGCTTGGACAGGAACATCGCCACCTGACGAGGACGCGCGACGTTGCGCGAACGGCGGGCGGAGTGCATGTCGGCGAGGCGGATATTGTAGTGCTCTGCCACTTTGCGCTGAATTTCATCGATCGTGATGCGGCGATCGTGGCTGCGCAGCAGGTCCGATAACACATCCTGCGTCGATTCCAGCGTGATAACCTGCTTTGCGACATCGGCATGAGCGACGATACGGTTGAGCGCGCCTTCGAGTTCACGAATGTTCGAGGTCACTTTCAGCGCAAGGAATTCCAGCACCGCTTCCGGCACATCGGCACCCAGTTGCGCGCGTTTGGCCTGCAGAATACCAAGGCGCAGTTCATAGGTGCTTGGTTGAATATCAGCCACAAGGCCCCATGCAAGACGCGAACGCAGGCGCTCATCGACGCCGTTCAGATCGCTCGGCGCGCGGTCGCCCGAGATAATGATCTGTTTGTTCTGATCGACCAGCGCATTGAAGGTGTGGAAAAATTCTTCCTGCGTCGATTCCTTGCCGCTGATGAACTGGATATCATCGATCATCAGGACATCGACCGAGCGGAAGAAGTCCTTGAACGCCATCGTGTCATTACCGCGCAGGGCTTTGACAAAAGTGTACATGAATTTTTCTGCCGAAAGATACATCACGCGTTTTTGCGGCTGGTTTACCGCCATGGCATGCGCAATTGCATGCATCAGGTGGGTTTTACCAAGGCCGACGCCGCCATAGATGAACAACGGGTTGAAAGGCACGGAGCCGCTTTCCACGACGCGGCGGGCGGCCGCATGGGCCAGCGCATTCGATTTGCCGACGACGAAGCTTTCAAACGTGAAGCGGGCATCGAGCGGGGACGCCAGCTCAAACGGGTCCGCCTGCGCAGGCGCCGCTTGGCTTTTGCCGTTCCCGTTGGCTTTTAGCGGCTGGGAATTTTCTTCCTCGCCCATCGGCATGTGTGCTTGAACGACGACCACTTCCAGGCGTTTGATTTCGACGTTGTTGGCGGCGCACAGCTCCAGGATTTTCTTGGCGTAGTGGGTTTGAATCCAGTCGCGCATGAAACGCGTTGGGACCGACACTTCCAAAGTGTTGTGGTAATAGGCTTGCAGTGTCATAGGCTTCAGCCAGCTACGAAAGACTGTTTCGCCGAATTCGCTGCGGAATGATTTATAAATTGTTTTCCATGTTTCCAGAATTTCTGGCGATGGTGCAAAGGACTCCCCTGAATTTGATTTGTTTTTCTTTGCCGCCGATGCGCCAAGAGTTTTTTCCGACATGATTTTTACTTCTCCACTCACTTGTTGTCATTTTCCCCCACCGTGACCCCTGTACTTGTAAACAGGGCGCAAAAATCCTGCCGCAGAGCTGTAATGGCCCTGCGCCGTTTCCTTTTAATCGCGATAGTATTTTACCAAGGTGGTGAGAGAACGTCTGGCGGCTCTATAAGCCTTGCGTTCTTCACTTTCCCCAAATCTCCCATAAAGAGAGAACACACATCTAAGACCACTTTTTAGTGTTGAAAGGGTTAGCCCCTTTACTGTGTTGCGCATCCTTCACAAGGTGTGGATGCTTTCGTTTTTTTGATTATTCACCACCATTAAACCGATTTAATCCACAGCGCAATCGGAATAAATCGCGAACATAAAAAAAGAAATTATCATACGACGAATACGCATAAAAACAGTTGTCCGATGACAAGTATTTTCTACTCGTCATCGGACAAACTTAATTCAGTAATTTCAGGGAATTATTTCGCCGCTTTAATGCGGGCACTCAGACGCGAGAGTTTACGCGCAACAGTATTTTTGTGCAGGATGCCTTTGGCAACGCCGCGGTCCATTTCTGGCTGGGCTGCGATGAAAGCTTCTTGTGCTTGTTTCGCATCGCCGGCTGTCAAAGCCAGCTCGATTTTTTTAACAAAGGTGCGGATACGGCTGCGGCGCGCGCCGTTGATGGTCGCACGCTTGGCGTTGCGACGAATACGTTTTTCGGATGAGGCATGATTGGCCATGATTGTCGTCTTTCTCTTCTTAACTTTACCAAAATGTTTTGTTTATAAGCGAGGGTTCTTCAACAAAACGGCCCGCTGAAATTCTTGTGTCGAAGGGGCTGTTTTAGCGAGGCTGTGGATATTTGTCAAGAAAAAGACAGTTGGCCGTAAATCCCGGAAATCCTAGGGTTTCAGCGTGGCTCCAGCCGGAAAACCAGCAAGATACGCCCGCCTTCCGTCAGGGGCGAAATCGTTAATTTTTGCTCTTCTCTGACATACCCGCTGGCGCCCTGTTTTTGCCAGCCAAACTGGGGCAGGCTTTCAGCATAAAATGCCATGATCGCAGGAATGGTAACACCCGCTCCAGGCAAAGCCGTCACCTGGGCGATCTTGCCCGATGGTTTATCAAACACTAATGTACGCTCCGGCAGTTCCTGCAAAGCAGGCATAACCGGCACATCGCCCAGTTCATCAAAGAACAGCGCCTGCGCCTGCGCAACCGGCGCACACGCAATAAGCAATATGAGAAGCCGTACAATCCTGATCACTTCTGGGTCCTCTTGCAATAAAAGGTCGAACGCCCGCCCTGCACGATGCGCGCCACGCACGGCGACTTTTTTCCGGCATCAGAGCAGACGGGGCACAACGTGCCTTCCCGATCATATACCTTAAATCCATGCTGAAAATAGCCTAGTTCGCCATCGGTGCGCACATAATCTTTGAGCGAGCTGCCGCCCGCCGCGATGGCCTCATTCAGAACGGACCGGATCGCCGATACTAGTTTTTCCAGCCGCGCACGTGAGAGGCTGCCTGCCGGAGTTACCGGATCGATGCCTGCCCGGTATAAAGCTTCGCACGCATATATGTTTCCAACGCCAACGACGAGCCGTTGATCCATAATCGCCAGCTTGATCGGTTGCACCCGCCCCGCCAGTTTGTCTTTGAGATAAGGGGCATTGAATTCATTGCCCAAAGGCTCGGGTCCCAGATGTCTGAAACTGGCATGAGTGCTCATATCCGTTTCCGTTGTGAGCAGAACGACCCCAAACCGCCGCGGATCGTTCATGACAATCTGCGCCCCATTATCAAGCGTGATGATCAAATGATCATGTTTGATCGGCACATGATTACGCGCAATCAGCAGGCGCCCCGACATGCCCAGATGAATGACCAGACAATCACCCGTCTCTAAAAAAATCAGGCAATATTTCGCCCGTCGCGCCAGATGGGTAATGCGCGCGCCTTCCAGTCTTCGCTGGAGGTCCGCCGGAAATGGCGTGCGCAATCCGGCCCGGCGCGTTTCCACACGTGCGATTGTGCGCTCCGTCAAAACAGGCTCCAGACCCCGCATCACGGTCTCAACTTCAGGCAACTCAGGCATGGCTTTACTATAAGCTTTTTGCGCAAAAGAAAAAGGCCGGGAAATGACCCGGCCTTCTTTTTATCTTTGAGGTGAGAGGATGAACTAGAAGTCCATGCCGCCCATACCGCCCATACCACCGGCTGGCATACCGCCAGCGGCTTTGTCATCGGCAGCGTCCGTGACGGTCGCTTCCGTGGTCAGCAGCAAGGAGGCAACCGAAGCGGCATCCTGCAGGGCTGTACGCACGACTTTCACCGGGTCGATGATGCCTTCTTTGACCATGTCGCAGTAATTGTCGTTCTGCGCGTCATAACCAAAGCTGACATCTTTGTTGTCGTTCAGTTTGCCGACAACGATCGAGCCTTCTTTACCAGCGTTTTCAGCAATCTGGCGAACCGGGTACTGGCACGCTTTGCGGATAATTTCGATACCCGATTGCTGGTCGTCGTTATCGCCTTTCAGCTTGTCGAGGATGCGCGAAGCGAACAGCAGCGCAGAGCCACCGCCGGCAACAATGCCTTCTTCCACAGCAGCGCGCGTGGCGTGCATGGCATCGTCAACGCGGTCTTTGCGTTCTTTCACTTCGACTTCCGTCGCGCCGCCGACGCGCAGGACAGCCACGCCGCCGGCGAGTTTCGCCAGACGTTCTTGCAGCTTTTCCTTGTCGTAGTCAGACGAGGTGGATTCGATCTGCGCTTTGATCTGCGTGATGCGGGCTTCGATATCGCCTTTGGCACCGGCACCGTCAACGACCGTCGTGTCGTCTTTGGTGATGGTGACTTTTTTCGCATTGCCCAGCATGTCGAGCGTGACGTTTTCCAGCTTGATGCCAAGATCATCGGAGATAACCTGACCGCCGGTCAAAACCGCCATGTCTTCGAGCATCGCTTTGCGGCGATCGCCAAAACCAGGGGCTTTGACAGCTGCGATTTTCAGGCCGCCGCGCAGTTTGTTGACAACCAGTGTTGCCAGCGCTTCGCCTTCAATGTCCTCGGCGATGATCAGCAGCGGGCGACCCGATTGAACAACCGCTTCCAGGATTGGCAGCATCGCTTGCAGGTTCGAGAGTTTTTTCTCGTGCAGCAGGATGTACGGGTTCTCCAGAACGGCGCGCATTTTGTCTGCGTCCGTGATGAAGTATGGCGAGAGGTAGCCGCGGTCGAACTGCATGCCTTCAACGACTTCCAGTTCGGTGTCGAGCGACTTGGCTTCTTCTACGGTGATGACGCCTTCTTTACCGACTTTTTCCATCGCTTGGGCAATGAAGCCGCCGATTTCTTTATCGCCATTGGCGGAGATCGTGCCGATTTGCTCAATCTCGCTGTTCGACTTGATTGGCTTGGCTTGTTTTTTCAGCTCTTCAACAATCGCCGCTACGGCTTTGTCGATACCGCGTTTAACATCCATTGGGTTCGCGCCAGCCGTGATAACTTTGTTACCCTGGTTAACGATCGCCTGTGCCAGAACGGTCGCGGTGGTCGTGCCATCGCCCGAGTGGTCGTTCTGTTTGCTTGCCACTTCGCGGATCAGTTGCGCGCCGAGGTTCTTTTGCGGATCTTTCAGTTCGATTTCCTTGGCAACCGTGACACCGTCTTTGGTGGAGCGTGGCGCGCCGAAGGATTTCTGAATCAGGACGTTGCGGCCTTTTGGACCGAGCGTCACTTTAACGGCGTCGGCGATGATGTTCACGCCTTCGAGTAGTTTTTCGCGAGCTTGACGCTCAAATGCGACTGTTTTTGCAGCCATATTAGTATCTCCTTAAATTATTCAGTTTCAATAGGTTACAAACGATCCAATAGTTCGTTTGATGGATTTTTTTCTCGCTTAGGCGGCAATAACGCCAATGATGTCGGATTCTTTCATCACCATCAGATCTTCGCCATCAACGCTGACTTCCGTGCCGGCCCATTTGGAGAAGATCACGCGGTCGCCGGCTTTCACATCCAGCGGACGGACATCGCCGTTATCGTTGATGTGACCCGGGCCGACAGCGACGATCTCGCCTTCCATCGGTTTGTCCTGCGCGGTGTCAGGAATGATAATGCCACCGGCGGTTTTGGCTTGCGCTTCGATACGGCGCAGCAGTACGCGGTCATGCAAAGGACGGAATTTCATAGGGTTAGGCTCCTTTAACCATTTGTTTTTCTTCATAAACCAACACCCTACCATAGGCGTGTTAGCACTCCCTCTTAGGGAGTGCCAAAGATATAGCGGGTCGGAGCGGAATTTTCAAGCAATACGATCATGCAGATTGGTTGACATAATTTTTAGAACAGTGTATTACCCCGGCCAACCCAAAAAGAGAGTACCCCTATGAAAGAAGACAGCATTCGTAAACTCGTCAAATTACATCTTGAGATGTTTAGACATGAACCGCGCTCGGAAGAAGATATTTTAACGCTTATGCTTCATGAGAACGAAGTTGTTCGCAAACTTAGCCAGGAAACACTGGCCAGCTTTCTTTTCATGTCCCTGAATTCGGATCACAATCTGGCAACACTCTCTATGTCGTCTTTCAGAGACATGGCCTCGCTTGCAGAAGATGAAGGTGAAATTGCGATGGCATCAGATTTTGATGCTGCGGGTAAAAATATTGCCAAGGATGCTGGCATCAATATTGGCCGCACAATGGAAGCCAAAAAAGACCTGCTGAAAATTATAGCCGACCTTGAATTGGACATTGATCAAAATATTACGATGGGCGCTTTTAATTTGCCGTCCAGCAAACCGAACTAAGTTATTAACAAACCATCAACCAATCCCTGCTATTCTGACAGTTGGTAAAAAAGGATTTTTTATCCGCTGATCAGGAGGCGTGCCTATGGCAGAACTGAGTATCCAGTTAAAAGAGTTTCGTCTGACCACGGCGCAGATTTATTATCACCTGCCCGACTATCCCAAATTTCTGCAGGAATATATCTGGCAGGATTACGACCTCGCCCCGCAATTTCCCAAGCTGAAAAATTTCCTCACCTTCTGGACGCGCGAGCTGGACGGCAAACTCCATTCCGTCTACGTCGCCCGCCAGCCGCTGATCACCCCAAGCGATCACCGCTTTGCCGAGTTTGAAGGGTTGTTGCAGTAATTATAGTTCACTACCCGGCGCGAGGGTGAGTTTGAGGCCGTCGAATGCTTCGCTCATGATGATCTGGCATGACAAGCGAGAGCGGTCTTCCACGCCAAAGGCGAGGTCGAGCATTTCTTCTTCGTCTTCGCGCATCGGATAGAGTTTATCCTGCCATTCTTCATCGACATAGACATGACACGTGCCGCAGGCGCAGCAGCCGCCGCACTCGGCCTTGATCGGCAGGCCGTGATCCTTGATGATTTCCATCACGCGCCAGCCTTCGATGGCGTCGAGTTCATGTTCTTTGCCATCCCTATCGGTCACGAAAATTTTCATACGCGCACGACCTTGCCGAAGATACCCTGAAACGCGTAGGCGATTGCCGCGGCGCACAGCAGGTTTTTGACAATGTCGAGCACGACCTTGGCCACAATGCTGATCACCATAACGACATCACCGGCGCTCTCTGGCCCGGCGATCATCAGCAGCGCGCCGATCATCACCTGAATAACCACCATTGCCGGCACGGAGCAGATGAGCCACAGACCAAGCAGACGGATGGAGGTCATAAGGCCGGGCGATAATCTGGCCGCGATGGGGCGCAGCGGTACGGAGACGGCAGCGGCGACATACAGCCATAAAAAACGAAAGAAATAGATGGCGAGACCGAGCAGGATACAGGCCACCGCTGCCTGTTGCGATGTCAGGGTGATATCACTGGTCGGATCGTCCAGCGAGACGGGAACGACGGTCATCAGCGCCGCGAACCATCCGCCGACAATCAGCTGCGTCAGAGCGAACGCGATGGCCCCGCCCATGACGCCGCGATAGCGTGATTGCAGGAGCGGTAAATCCTGCTCGCGGTTACCGCTCGGTCTAAACGGCCAGCGTTGATCGAGCAAGATAAGGCGCACGAAATGCGAGAGCATCCAGCCCTCGATAATCCATGCTGGCACCATGATGATAGAAAGACGCAGGATGTTCTCATCGCCGCCGCTGCTGTAGCCAATCGTGAAGAGAATGATTTTGAGCAAAAACGGCACCGCGGCAAGGCGCAGCAGATAACGCCGCTCGGCCCAAACGGTCTGATAGGCTCTGCCAATGCAGGTGACGAGATCGAAGGCGGGCGTGGCTGGTGTCATATCCGCTTCAATCTAGGCGGCTTTGTCGGAAACGCCAAGTTTTTCCTGCAACGAAGAACTGGACGTCGTGTACTGGAAGCGCAGCTTTTTATCCGGGAAAACATAGCGGAACGCCTGCTGTGCCATCAGCGCGCCTTCATGGAAGCCGGAGAGGATCAGCTTCAGCTTGCCGGGATAGGTATTGATATCGCCGATGGAAAAAATGCCCGCCGTATCGGTCTCGAATTTTTCCGTATCCACGGGGATGAGATTCTCGTGCAGGTTCAGGCCGAAATTGGCGATGGGCCCAAGCTTCATGGTGAGACCATAGAAGGCGAGCAGCGTATCGCATTCCACGTCAAACGTGCCCTGCTCTTTTGAATTCACGGTTACGCTTTTCAAAAGACCGTTCTCGCCGTTCAGGCCTTTGATGTCAGCGATGTGCAGCGCGGCTTTGCCTTCGGAAACAAGGCCGCGCATCTTGCCGACGCTGTCGGGCGCGGCGCGGAAATCATCGCGGCGGTGGATCAGCGCCATGGAATTGGCGAGCGGCTGTAAATTGAGCGTCCAGTCGAGCGCGCTATCGCCGCCGCCCGCGATCAGGATATTTTTGCCGCGGAACTGGTCCATCTTGCGCACGGCATAAAAAACGCTGGTACCTTCATAGTCATCAATGCCGGGAATGGCCGGTTTTTTCGGGACGAAGGAGCCGCCGCCCGCCGCGATGACAACGACCGGCGCCTGAATGATAGTGCCGGTGTCGGTCGTCACCTGCCAGTGGCCGCTTGGGAGTTTCTCGCACGCTTCCGCCATCTGATTTAAATGAAAAGTCGGGTTGAACGGCGCGATCTGTTCCATCAGGCGGTCGGTCAGCGCCTGCCCCGTAATGACCGGCCAGGCCGGAACGTCGTAAATCGGCTTTTCCGGGTACAGCTCGGCGCACTGGCCGCCCGGGCGATCCAGAATATCGATCAAATGCGCCTTCATATCGAGCAAACCCAGCTCGAACACGGCAAACAGGCCCACCGGCCCCGCCCCGATAATGATTACATCTGTCTGAATGGGTTCGCTCATAAGGGCCAGAGGTAGCGGCTCTTTGGCCGAAAAGCAAGATAGGGCTTGTTTTTGTGTTTAATATTATGGTAAATAATAGCCATGCTACTTAAACCCGCCATTCATATTATTGAATATGCCATCGACCTGACTGGTATGGACGAGGCTACCCGGGAGTCTTTGAGGGGCACGAAAGCTTTTGAAGAAGTGATTTCTACACCTTCCATGCCTTTCAACGAGTTTTCCGGTATCCAGAACTACGATGAAACTAATCCCGATCATACCAAACAACTGGAAGCCTATATGAAGTTTCAGGACGCGGGCTATGATCCGACCGATCAGGCAAGAGCACGCTTTCAATCAGCCCTTACCCGCGCCAGTCAGCGTCAATTGATCAAGCCTGAAGCGGGCTATGTTTTTTTACCGGATAATTATATGACGTGGCCGGAATTTAAACCTGACGCGGACGAAGAGATGTGGCTGCAGTGCGATCATGCTGCCTCGGTCGGTCTCAATGGCTTTCTCAATGGCGAAAAACCGGATTGGCAAGCTGGGACAGCCACAGATGAAAAATCCGAAGTCATGCGCTTTTATAAAGTCAGTGCATGGATCATTGGAATCGCCGTGCCGTTATCTCCAGAGAACGATACAAGCTTTTATGCGGGGCCAAGGCCTCTACAAATTACGGCGTCCTTTTCTCTGCGCGTAGACGATGCGTTTGTCGACCCGGCAGTGCAGAACGCATTAAAATGGACTCCGTACATGGGATATCCTTCCCCCTCAAAACCGCCTTCTCAGCCATCAGGCCCCCGATAATTTATTTCCCCCCTCTATATCTCATGCTATAGAGGGAAATGCACACCACAAAATCCCTGACCAACTGGTTATTCTTTACCGCCTTCATGGTGTTTGCCATGGCGGTTATCGGCGCGATTACGCGGCTGACGGAAAGTGGTCTGTCGATGGTGGAGTGGAAGCCGCTGATCGGCGCGATCCCGCCTTTGAGCGAAGCGGAATGGAACCGCGTGTTCGATCTCTATAAAGAAACACCGGAATTTCAGCAGAAAAACAGCTGGATGCAGCTTGGCGATTTCAAGGAAATTTTCTTTTGGGAATGGCTGCACCGTTTATGGGGCCGCGTCATCGGGCTTGTCTACGCGCTTCCACTCTTATGGTTCTGGGTGCGCGGACAAATTCCGCAAGGGTACAAAGGCAAACTGCTCTTCATCCTGCTGCTTGGCGCGGGACAAGGCTTCATGGGCTGGTATATGGTGATGAGCGGATTGGTGGATATGCCATCCGTTTCCCACTTCCGTCTGGCCGCGCATTTACTTCTGGCCTTTGTTATTTATGCGTGCCTGCTCTGGGTTGCGTTCGATCTAAAAAATGCGCAGAAAATTTCGTGCAGCTTCTGTCAGCTGCGTCACGGATGGGTTGCGCTGGCGTTTGTTGTCATCACCGTAATCTGGGGCGCGTTTGTCGCAGGGCTTGATGGCGGGCTGCTGTACAACACGTGGCCGAAGATGGATGCGCACTGGATGCCGCCGGAAGTCACCGGTCTTCATGCGATACTGTATGATCCCGCCGCCGTGCAGTTCGTCCACCGCTGGATTGCGGTTGTCACGGGACTGGTCGTGCTGGCCTATGCGTGGCGCGTGAAGAGCGCCGCAATCGCCGCAATGATTTTCGTGCAGATCGGATTGGGTATCGCCACGCTAATGACGCAAGTCTCAATTCCGCTCGCCGCCGCGCATCAAGCGGGCGCGATGATCGTTATCGCCCTGCTCATCCACTCGTTGCAGCCGCGCCGCTTACAGTAGATTTTCGCGTTTGAGAATATCGAGATAGAATTCGAGATAGGCCGAGACGGATTTATCCTTGGTGAATTCGTTCAGATAGCGCTCATACCCGCGCGCAACAATTTTTTCCTGCAGTGCTTTATCACCCGCAAGACGGTTGATCGCAGACGTCAAAGCCGCCACATCGTCTTTCGGCACAACAAGAGAATCTTCGCCATCGATGCAAAACTGTTTCGGGCCGTCAGCATCGGAGACGATCACCGGCGTTTTATTGGCCCATGCCTGAACGAACACCGTGCCGAACGGTTCGACGCGCGAGGCGAAAACGCAGATGTCAGCGGCGTTCAACAAAGCGGCGCGATCGTTGCGCCAGCCGAGGAAACGCACCCGCTCATAAACGCCCAGTTCGCGCGCCAATGACTCCAGCTTATCGTGATCGGGGCCTTCGCCCGCCAGCCACGCATAGGCGTTCGGAATATCGACCAGCGCCTTCAGCAAAACGTCGAGTGCCTTGGCATCATGCAGGCGGGCCAGCGTGAGCAAAACCAGCGCGTCATCGGGCGTGTTCAAATCGCTGCGTTTGACCGGCGTGATGACGTCTTCGGTTTCGGCGAAGTTGTTGATATGGCGAATACGGTTTTCAGCGATACCCCCCTCCACCAGATGGCGTTTCAGATCGGGCGTGATCACCACGAAATAATCCATGGAGCGGAAATTTTTGACTTTGTAATAACCGCCAAGACGCCCCAGCGTAATAAACGGCGGCGCGTTCTTCACATCCTTGCGGTTGGGCGTTTTCTGCGCCGCGCGTGACATCCAGGTCTGCACGATCACCGGTTTTACTTTTTCAATGATCTTGCCCAGGCGCCATTGCGTGTAGACATCGATCGCGCCGCCAAACGGCAGCGTGTGAACGGGAATACCCGCCGCGGTTAAACGCGGGACGCGCGTATCATTGGCGCGGGTGACGACTTCAATATCCTGCCCGGCTTCGGTCATCGCCACGCACATATCGACGAACGCGGTTTCCGCGCCGCCATGCTCGGCTCCGGCCAGTACCTGCAATATTTTCATGCTCTTATCCGTTGTCTTTGGTGCGGTCGCGGATGACGTTTTCCGGGATCAGGATATCCTGCAGCAAGGTGACCAGTTGATCTTCGGTGCGGTCCATACTGTCGCGCAATTTTTCGCACGCAGGCTTGTCGGTGATGACTTCTTTTTTGACCATTTTTTCAGTGTATTCATAGGCATCGTCGTTCAGTTTCAGCACATGGCGAAAATCGTTGGGATAGACCAGCTGCTGCTCTTCAATTTCCGTTTTCAGGAATTTTTCTGCGTCATTGAGGATGGGATTGATGGCGCTCTGCCAGTCTTTAAAGCGTGTATCCATCGCCGCTTTCATATCGGGATTATTTTTGCCGCAGGATTCCACGGCGCTGCCGACATCGCGTTCGACGATGCGCACTGTGCGAATGACACTATGCTTGTTGCGCAGGATAAGGAAACTTTCCTTGCCCGATTTATTCAGTGTATCGATCAGTTTATTTTCGGCGGCCATCCACTCCGTCACTGGCGTATTTTTTTCGGGCGCAACAACCACTTCCTTGGCTTTTTGTGCGGCGGCAGGCGCGATGCCGGCCAGCAAGATCATCAGCGTCAGAGCGGCGGTTTTTTTCATGGATGGTCCCCTTGATTTTGTGACCCTCACCATAGCCCAGCTTTGCGGCAAAAAAAAGCCGCTGGGTGATGAAACCCAGCGGCCAGGGGACAATCCGTTTGCCAGCCCATGATGCGGTGGCGGGAGGTGAGATCATCGGGGCAAGATGCCCGCACACCGGCTACACCAGCAAACGAAAACTCAATAGTGTGTACAAAACCCCTGCTCTGCCGTGATGCGGCGCGAGCATAAAAAACCATTCCCTGCGGCCAACCCGCCGTGCTGCTAAAGTCAGGCTTTTGCGCATTTATCTGGAATATGCGTCAACCTTGACTATAATTTTAGTATAATTATGAAAAATTAAAACGGGTTGAAGAATAGATACAATTTTAGACATTAAAAAACCCCGCTGACTAAGCGGGGTTTTATGAAAGAATATGTGTTTATTCGACGAGTTTATTCCACCAGCCGCGCTTTTTTTGTTCCGGCTCGGCATTGACCTTTTCGTAGTCACGCGGCGCAGACGCATTTTCAGACGCGCTGTCATTGGAAGCGCGTACAGCTTTCAGCACAGGTGCTTCTTGCGGTGGGCGATCCTGATGAGAGGTTTCGGCAATCACCGGCTGTTCGCCGTTGCCTTGATCTTCGCGATCACGGCGGTTGCGATTGCGGTTGCGTCCACCACGGCGGCCACGGTTGCGACGTGGTTCGCCTGACGGTTGATCGTCGCCGGCTGTTTCTTCATCCGTGCTGGCGGCCACGACGACTTCGTTGTCATCATCGCTCGCGTTTTCAACGCTGCCTTCTTCACGCGGACGGTCGGTGCGGTTGCGACCACCACGACGACCACGACGGCGACCGTTGCGACGTTGATCGCCTTCAGCGGTTTCGCGCTCTGCGGACGGGCTGGCGGATACGACATCCGCTTCCTCTTCGTCCTCATCGATGACGCGCTCCTCGCTCGAGGTCTTCTGCATGATCTCTAGGACATGCATGGATTTCGAGAGCGAGTCATCAAAGCGGATATGCACCTTGAAGCCATAGCGGCGTTCAATGGCGTTCATCATTTCGCGTTTGTGGTTGAGAACATAGAGACCGACATCGCTCGGCACGGCCAGCGAGAGTTCCTTGGTGCGGTCCTTGATGCCTTCTTCTTCCAGCGCGCGCATGGCGGCGATGGCGGCAAAGTCGAGCGATGGCACGAAGCCAACACCATCGCAATGCACGCAGCGTTCAAACTGCATTTCCGTCAGGGACGGGTTCAGACGCTGACGCGACAGTTCCAGCAAACCGAAGGAAGAAATACGGCCGACCTGAATACGGGCGCGATCGTTCGAAAGCGCGTCTTTCAGGCGTTGTTCCACTTTGCGGTTGTTGCGGCGGTCTTCCATATCGATAAAGTCGACGACGACGAGGCCGCCGAGATCGCGTAAGCGCAACTGGCGGGCGACTTCATCAGCGGCTTCGAGGTTGGTCTTTACAGCCGTCTCTTCGATATGGCGCTCTTTAGTAGATTTACCCGAGTTGACGTCGACGGAGACCAGCGCTTCGGTCGGGTTGATGACCAGATAGCCACCCGATTTCAGCGTCACGCTGGATTTACCGATTTCGGCAATCTGGCTTTCGACGCGGTATTTGTGGAAGAGCGGAATGCGCTCGTCTTTATATTCGATCACGCGCTTGATGTGCGAGGGGATCAGCATCTTCATGAAGTCGCTGGCAGTCTTGAACCCTTCATTGCCCGAGACGATGATGTCATCAATGTCTTTGGTGTACAGATCGCGGATCGAGCGCTTGATGAGGTTGCCCTCTTCATAAATCACGGCAGGTGCCGAAGATTGCAGCGTGTCTTCGCGGATCTGGTTCCACAGACGGGTGAGGTAATCAAGATCGCGTTTAATATCGTCGCTCGTGCGCGCCACACCGGCGGTGCGCAGAATGACTGACATGCCTTCCGGCACTTCGAGTTCTTTCAAGATTTCGCGCATACGCTTGCGATCGGCATAGTTCGCGATCTTGCGCGAAACACCGCCGCCCCGCGGGGAGTTCGGCATCAAGACGCAGTAGCGGCCCGGCAGGGAGAGATAGGTCGATACGGCGGCGCCTTTGTTGCCGCGCTCTTCCTTGTTGACCTGGATCAGCATGATCTGGCCGCGTTTAATCACTTCTTGGATTTTGTAGCGGTGACGCATGTTGAAGCGGAACGGACGATCGCCTTCGATGCCATCGCCGCCGACCATCTCCACTTTTTGCGAGTCCAGCGCCGCACGGCGCCCACGGTTATGACCGCCTCCGCCGCTGCGACCGCCACGGCCTCTACCGCGATCACGGTCATTGCGGCCACGGCCACGGCCGCGTTTGTTGGATTTACTGGCACCTTCAGCGGATTCCTGTGCGCCTTCAGCGGCAACGGAGCCCTCGATGCCGGCTTCCTGTTCGCTTACTTCTTCGCTTTCGTCCGCATCTTCAGAGTCACCATCGTCATCTTCTTCCGTTTCATCATCGGTAGAGAAATGCGCTTCGGTCTCATCGTGTTCCCCTTCTAATTCTTCGTCTGCTTCTTCATCCTCTTCCTCGTCCTGTTCAGGGGACTGGTAGGCGGCTTCGGTAAAGCGGGCCGGTTCAGCGTGTTCGCCTTCATGCTCGGCCTCATCGGCTTCGTCATCGGCAGGCTTGTCGGCACCGCCGACTTCTTCGACGTAATCTTCTTCTTCCTCGTCGTCTTCCTCATCATCGTTCGAGGCGGTTTTGGAGCGGGCGACAGCCTCATCTTCATCTTCGTCCTCGAATTCCTCGTCGTGCTCTTCGAGTTCAGCGGCCTGGGCAGCTAACAGTGCTTCGCGATCGGCGATTGGAATGCGGAAATAGTCAGGGTGAATTTCAGAAAATGGCAGGAAGCCGTGGCGGTTACCGCCGTAATTCACGAATGCCGCCTGCAACGAGGGTTCAACCCGCGTGACTTTGGCGAGAAAGATACTGCTGCGCAGTTGCTTGCGTACCTTGCTCTCGTAATCAAATTCCATCAAACGATGGCCATCTACAACGGCAACCCGCGTTTCTTCAGCGTGGGTTGCGTCGATAAGCATCTTCTTGCTCATGATAAATCTCCGGTTCGGGCCGATGCCGCCAAGGCCTGATCGTCTGCGACGGACGACAAGGCAACGGCGCAAGGGCCCCTGCTATGGGTCAAAGTCCGGCATCGTAACGGGGAAAAATTGCCTGTAATCGGCTAAAGAACGGCGATGGTATCGTCGATTTTCGGGTTCTGTGGCCCTGATGGTCCTGCTGGCTTATCCGCCTGAAAGGCCGAATTCAGCCTTTTTATGGGTTGCGCCGCAGGGCGCAGGGTATTCTTGTCACTCAAAAATCGTATTTCAAAAATATCGCCGACCAAAAGCCCGAAGAGGAAAACACTCCCGTCATTCAAACCGCCGCCGCGCTCAGCGAAACCTAATAAATTCAAGCAGACAATTCTGCTTTGCATGGGCGCAACGTGTCGCAAAACGACCTTACACATAAAGGAGACCCGGCGTCCATGAAAAAAACCCCCGGGAAGTAGCTCGGAGGGCCTAGCGCAGGAAACCGGCCATCAGCACGTAAAGGGCTGGCGCATAAAGCGGTGCGAACAACAGGGGCCAGCGCCAGTTTTCCCGGACAAACAGGCCCGCAATCCCCAAAGCGATTCCCGATCCCCAGACGATCAGCGCCTGCTGGGTCAGGGCGCGGCCATAGCCTTCGCCATCGATTTCAGCGGTGATCAGGCCGCTGACCACCAGAAGCTGGAAGGCCAAGGCATACAAAAAGATGCCGGCTACCGCGAACAGGGCCAGTTTCAGGATATTGCCAGCCGCGCGGGCTGCAGGATGATGAAGGAAATCAGCGCTCATAGTGATAGTCTGCCATGATTATAGGCAAAGAGAAAGCCGCCCGGCTTGCGCTGGACGGCTTTCCTAATTCTAAGGCAAAAGCCCCAAAACTATTTCGTTTGGCGGCTTTCGAATACTGGCTCAGCCGAACGGACTGGAGCAGCTTGAGCTGGCGAGCTGCCAACTGTGCGCTCTTCAGCGTATGGAGCTTGAGTCAGTGTTTCGTCTTGACGAGAAGCGCCATCAGCTGCACAAGCGGCAACAGCGATCGTGGAACCAAGAACGAGAGCATTTACGAGCAGTTTTTTCATTGTCATCCTCATTTTTTTGTTAAAGCGGTTATTCAATCAGAAGGCAGGCCAAGGCCCAAGCCTTCATCCAAACCACATCCCTTATAGTTAAGATTCAAGGGCGTGCATAGAGCCTTTCCTAAAAAAGAGCGGTTTTTGCGGTATTTTCTTTACGGAACTTTTTGATAATAGTGCGGTCAGGCTAGTTTTTGCCGTTCTTCTGCACTTTGGAAAAATAGCTGTCGATGCCCGCCTTTATTGAACTAGCGACCTTGCGGCGGTATGAATCGCTGAGCAGCGCATCCGCCTCTTTTTTATTGGACATAAATCCAACTTCGATCAGCACGGATGGAATATCCGGCGCCTTTAATACGGCAAAACCGGCATAACGGTGTGGGCCCTGCAGCGTGCGCACGCCGCCATGATTGAAATTCTGCACCACCATATTGGCAAAAAACTTCGACTGATTCATCGTGTCGCGCATGGCGAGGTTAATCAGGATGTTGGCCACGTCTTTATCTTCGTGACTGAGATCAACGCCGCCAATCGCATCGGCCTTGTTCTCCCGCGCGGCCAGCTTGGCGGTTTGCGCATCCGATGCCTTGTCCGACAATGTATAGATAGAGGCGCCACTGACATCCGGCTTGTCGATGGAATCGGCGTGGATGGAGACGAACAGGTCGGCTTTGGCGCGCTGCGCGATTTTCACGCGCTCGGCCAGCTTGATGAATTTGTCGGTATCGCGGGTGAGCTGGACTTTATATTTACCCGAGGCTTCGAGTTGACGTTTCAACTCTTTTGCCATCGCCAGTGTCACCTGCTTTTCATGCCGCCCCGCCCCGCCTGTCGCACCAGGATCCTGTCCACCGTGGCCGGGATCCAGCACGATCAGCGGTTTGAACGCCGGGCTGTTTTGTGAAGAAGGCGCGCGGTCTGGCATCGGCAGGCTTAGGACGCCTTCAGTACGCGACCCGTTTAAATTAAAGGCCGGTGTGGCCGTATCGAGGGTACCATGGATTTTATCTTTGGCGGCGATCGCCTCACCCGCCGAGGTCTGCTTGATATCAATGACCAGCCGGTCGGGCTGCCCGTTACCACGCGGCAATAAAAAGGCCGACAGGATTTTTATCGGCGCTTTGGTATCGAACACCAGACGATCAATGCCTGCCTGAAGCGGCCCGGTGCGGGCATCCTGAATAAGCAGGCTACGGACCTGACCTTGCACACGCCACTCAAAATCAGGCAGGTCGACGACAAGGCGGTTGGGATTGTCGAGGATGAATGTGCGGAAATCGGCGCTGGTACTCATCTCAAGGACCAGACGGGTTTTATCGGGATGCGTGCCGATGCGCACCTGTTCCACGCTCAATCCCTGCGCGAACGCAGGCAGGGAAATCAGCACAAAGAAAAGAACAGCGACGAAAGCTGGAATACGCATCATGACAACCCAACCTTATCACAAAGACACCCTCTGCGGGCAAGCCCGTTAAAGGTGTGTTAGTCGTTGAGTTTGAAATTACCCTGACGTGGCGCGCGGGTCGTCGTTTCCGTGATCACCACTTTTTCGACAACAGCTTTTTTCGGCGCATCATTGCGCACGCTCGCCGGCGTTACCTCCAGACCAGCATCCGGCGCAGCCTTTTTCTTGGCAATGCGCGGCTCCGGCTTGTGCTTAACGTTCAGGATAGAGGTTGGCACGCCTGTGTGCGCGCGAACCGTCTCGCGCACTTTTTCCCAGTCGATGTGGTCTTTGTACTGGCCAGCCTTCTTGTTGATCATCTGGATATCTGCGCGGGTAATCTCATACGACGACAGGTTGCCGATATCTTCGATACGCAGGTTTTGTTCTTGTGTCGGGTGCACTTCGATGAACAGCTCATCACCCATCCAGCCGGCCTTGATCGGCTGATCGACAACCGTCACAGTCGCGCCATCGCGCACGCGCGGGAAGAGATCTTTAATACCGTCCGGGTAGAGGCGGATACAGCCCGAGCTGGCCCGGCGGCCAATACTGTACGGCTTGTCCGTGCCGTGGATGGCGTAGGTCGGCCAGCCCAGATACATGGCGTGCGTACCCATCGGGTTTTCAGGCCCCGGTGGATAGGTTGCTTTCAGCGTTGGGTCTTCTTTGCGCATCCGCTCGGTCGGCGTCCAGGTCGGGCCGACGCGCTTGCGCACGATAGTCGTCGTACCGGTCGGCGTATTCAGGCCTTCACGCCCTACGCCCAGTGGATAGGTGATCGGCTCAGCGCCCGGTGTCGGATAGAAATACAGGCGCATCTCCGGCAGGTTGATGACGATATCCTTGTGCGGGGCATCCGGCAGAAGATGTCTTTTCGGCAGAACGATACGCGATCCCTCGCCCGGCATCCACGGATCGACCGTCGGGTTGGCGGCGCGAATCTCAACAAAACCCAGATTATGGTCCTTGGCCAGGTGCACCAGCGTGTCTTCATAGTGCGCGGTGTAATATTCGGTTTCGCCGATATAATCCTTGTTATAGGCGGCTGCGTGAGCGGCGCCGCTCATCAACCCAAGAACCAGTGCCGTTGTCAGGAGTTTATTCATGCCCACATCCTTATTGTAAGAGTGCGATTAAAATGTCGTCAAACCCCGGAAAAGTCAAGGAAACCCTGCGGTTGCCTGCGGATTTTTGACGCCGCGCAAAAAAGATTGCCATGGGGCCGACATTATATTAAGAAAAGGCCCTTCCGATGGCGGCGTAGCTCAGTCGGTAGAGCAGGGGAATCATAATCCCTGTGTCGGGGGTTCAAGTCCCTCCGCCGCCACCACTTATGTCCTGACAAGGCAAAAAACTTTCAGATATGAGCAAAGTAAAACGGGCAATCCATAGCTCTATTTACCCAGTGTTAAATGGCTGTTGTGATTGCAAACCAAAAAGCTATGCCCGCAAGCAGTAACGATAAAAAGCGTCTTAAAATAGATACGTGGTGGGGCTGTTCCAAAAATACGCGTAAGGTGCCTGCCAGGGTCACAATAGCAAGATGCACAGCTGTTGCAATGCATACATAAATCACAGCCAATGTGGCGGCCTTTATTGATGCATTGTATGCGGTGTTTATAAAAGTGGGCAGAATAGATACATAAAATACCGCTGCTTTGGGATTAAGAATATTGGTTGTAAATCCTCGCCAGAAAGAGCGAATAAGTTGCGCTTTTTCATTAATTTTATCGGGCGAAGTTTCCTTGTTTGTATTCCATCCATCCCATGCCAGCCAAAGCAAATAAAGAATGCCGCACCAACGTAATGCTTGATAAGCAATCGTAGAATTTGAGATAAGGGCAGCAACACCCAAGGCGGCAGTCAGACCTATTGTCAATAAACCCAGCGCTATGCCTGCGACAGCAGAAAGACCTGATTTGCGGCCTTCGCCAATGCTCAATATAGCTAAATAAGCCATATTGGGGCCCGGTGTTAACTCAATAATCAAGCAGGTGATAAAAAAAGGAATAAATGAATCCAAGATCACGTCTCTTTGATTGCCCGCCAATCAGTTTTTGGGCACCGACAGGCTTTCTCCTTCTCCTCTTTTGCGAGGCGGGTAAGATTAAGTTCCAGATCCTGATGGTCATAGGCAATATTAGGATGGCGCATCCTGGCGATATGAAGGCCCCTGATTATTTTATAAGGATTACCAATGGCGGGTAACCAGACATCACCGATAAAACGGCAGTCCAGATGAATTTTCCCATAACTAAAGAGCCAGCCCAGCCATCCGTGGAACACCTGTTCGGCGCGAACGTCACTAAGGTCGACTTGATCGACCTCAATAAAAAGTAACCCCTTCTTATGAATGATACGCTCGTTTGTTAGACCTATTTCATTGGAAACGCAGATCATGAAAAGTACAATAAATATTGCAAAACCAATGGAGCCCATCAGATAAGGAAAAAAATAACTTCTTTCGTCGAAGTGGTATATCCCCTGCCCGATAGTGTAGTGAATGTTATTCTGAGAAAAGAATTGATAAGCAAAATAATCGAGCACAAAACCAATTGCGACCAGTCCAAAAAACCAGGCCAATCCTTCAATGATATACATCCAGTGAGGGCGAACGACGATAAGTAGTTTTTCTTGGGGGCTGGTAATTTTGGCAATATAGCTCATATCGCCCTCCTTCATCGGGCCAGCAGCACAGGAGTATCTGCTTTATCGAGCATATATTTTGTCGCACCACCGAAAATGATTTCCTGCATCCGTGTATGATTGTAGGCGCCCATAATAATCAGGTTGGCACTATGGGCTTTGCTGGTATCTGCAATACATTTCCCTAAGTTTGCCTTGGCAGTTTCATATTCGATCGGTTTTGTTTGAATGCCATGACGGCTTAAATATACCTGCATATCTTTTATGCTCAGTGGTGGCGTTATATTGTCCGTTAAAACCGTTAGCACAAAAGTATCCACCCCTTCTCGTCTGAGAAAAGGCATAGAGAAAGATACGGCGGTAGCCGCTTCGGCACTACCATCCCAGGCGATCATGTTGTTTTTTAAATCAATAGCTTTGTTACCGGCTGGAACCAGTAAGACCGGATGGCCGGAATGGAACAGCAATTGATGCAAAATATCGCTTGACGTATCTTCGCCGCCCCGTATGGCGCGACTGACTATTATAAGATCAGCTACCCGCGAACGTATGCCGATTAGCTCTGCCATATGCCCCATGCGATGGTGGAACGAGGCGGCAATGCGAGAATATTGACTGATAATTTTTTTGCATTTTACCTCAATCTCGGCAACCCGTTTATCGTTAGCCTTTTTAACGTCTTTATAGATGACCGGATAAACAGGAAAGGGTGCATAATCCACGAAGGGCGCAATCATGTCTGAAAGATTGGGGCTTATATGCCATACTTCTACATGGGCATCGAATTCTTTTGCCAAATGAAGCGCAGTTAGTAACGCCCCAACTTCTTCATCATGTCCTTGAAAAGGTACTACAATCGTTTTAATTGACATGAGCCACTCCTTCGGCGACGCCGATAAATTGAAAGTTTTTCCAATATCCCATCTCATTCACCCAATTGCATAAAAGCGCGACACCTAGAAAAGCAACGATAAAACCGGATATTTTTATATAATTTGGCAATGCTGAATGCAGCATGGATAGCTTGGCAGGAAGCCAGCCCGGGTAGAGCAAATAAACACTACCTTTTAAAATCATCAGGACGGCAATAAGGCTAATCGTCATAGCTGGCCCCTGCCATACCCAATAGCCAGACAAGATAAAAGCACCAAAGAGCAAATTGATCATGCCAAGATTAAGGGAGCCCCGCACACCTTGACGTTCTATATATTCAAGCCACATAACCCAGTTGTTTGTAGCAACCATATACGAAGTGCCCATAATGAGAAAGAATATGCCCAAGATAAACTGAATAGATGTCTCCATACCTGCCTCCTCAAGCAAACGCTTTAGTGACGGCATGTTTCACAACATTTGAAATTTCACCAGCATCTGCTGTTTTTCTAGGAATACCGCCAAAAGATAAAATTCCCGTCACTTTACCCTCATCGTTTCTTACAATGAGACGGCTAATTTTATGAGCCCGCATTCGCTCGGCGGCATCCTCCAGAAAATCATCTTCATTACAGCCGTAAATGCGCGCCGTCATGTAATCATCGACTTGCTCAGTGTTTACATCCTTTCCTACAGCTACCGCGCGAATAACAATATCGCGATCCGTGATAATGCCTAAAGTATGTGCCGAGGTTCCAACGGGTAAAAACCCGCAATCATTTTTCTGCATACGCTGAGCGGCCTGCTTCAGAGTGTCATGCGGTAATATAAATACCGGTTTATCCGACATGATATCTTTCACTCTTGTATTCTTCATATTCGCCTCCGTTGATTGTCTGTGTCAGCAGAAGATCATAGGACGAGCTACAATGAATTGATTTTGATCAAGAAACGTAAAATGTGAATTTTGCACTTCTTGACTATTATCAACGCTCATTCTCGTAATTCATTGTTTCCTGTTACAAACTTATGGAGGAACTAATGAAAAAATATATTCTATATGCGACTACTTGTCTTTTGATTGCCACATCTGCTGGCGCACAGCAGCCTGAAGAAAATTTAAGCGAAGCGGAAAAAGCGTTTCACGCGGCCGATGTTATTCCCGATGGTCAGCTGGATCGCGGGGAATATGATATATATTCTTACACAACCTTCAAAGGAATCGATCAGGATGATGATGGTCGTCTTATGCCTGAAGAATGTTTAAAGAACTGCTTTAAAGGGATAAAACCGGGGGAAACAAAGCTTGGGGCTGGCAAGCTGGATTACAAGTTTTCTCCAATCGATTTGGATGAAAACGGTTATATTTCAAATTACGAATATCTGCTCTATGACCGCGAACGGTTTGATCAAATGGATATAAATCACAACGGATCGCTGGATAAAGAGGAATTCTGCAGCGTTTACGAGCCTATGAAACCGTGTGTCTTTACTGGCATACCCGGCTAGGATTAATACTCATATACAGCATGGATTATTAAGCGTATAAGAAGGGCAGAATTGGAGATATCGCGGTGGGCGAGCATGATATGCACTTCCGGTTTTTACAAACTTTGCCCTTCTTTTCCGGTTTGCCCGAAAAAGACATCAAAAACTTATTCCAAGCTGTACGCATTACCGAATATCCAAAGCATCACCACTTATTCTTTCAAGGCGATGCAGCTGACCGCTTTTTTGTCTTGATCAAAGGTTGGGTTAAGCTATATCGCGAAACCAGTGAGGGTGAAGAAGCCATACTGAGTTTACTCAAGTGCGGCGATACATTCGGTGAAGCAGCCATTTTTAATGGATCGATCTATCCCTCCTCTTCCGAAGTAAGCGAAACCTCTGTGATCGCTGAGATTCCCTCTCGTATTCTTAAAGATTGCGCAAAGGAATGCCCTGAACTCACTTCTAATATTATACAGGCTCTATCTCGCGACATTCATAAAGCCCAACTGGAAAACGAACATCTGGCCGTAATGACCGCTCCGCAGCGTGTTGGCTGTCTGTTGCTGCAACTCTCCGGCAAGATGATTGGCAAGGGCGGCACATTTTCTTTCCCTTACGATAAATCTCTGGCCGCCGCTCAACTCGGCATGAAACCTGAGACCTTTTCTCGCGCGCTGTCTCAGTTAAAGCCGTTGGGCGTGACGGTTTATGGTCCGGAAATTAAAATAGAGAGCTTTTCTTGCCTCGTAGGTTACTGCTGTGGGCATTGTTCAGCTCTGCCAGGGGAATGTGCGGGATCGAGAGATAGTGCATGCGAGGGTACTTGCAGAGGCCAGGCAATCAAAGCGGGCACTCATTAAAACCACAAGATTTTTTTCAGTTCTGCTTCCAATGCCTGATCACTCATTTTCATTAAATCCTTATTCACTTCTGCAGCTATACGCAGATTAACCGTCGGCGTCATTTTTTGACGTATTAAACCCAGTAATTTAGGTGGCGCTATCAATATCAATTGATCATACATATCCTTCTTGAGCATATCATCTAGGGTTGTCGTGATATCGTGTGAAAAATCTAAAAGAGATTTTGTATTTCTTGGCAGACGCGATTCAATGCTATGGCGAATAAAACGGCTGCAGGAGCTAAAAACTCTATTGTAGGGACCGCGTATACCCTTGTTCGTCTCAAAGTGTAAGTTTGAGGCCGATCCCAAAAGGGTGAGATGGTCACCCTGCTTACTATAAATCCGAAAATGTTTATGATCTGCGATGAGAGCCCAGATACGCGGTGCGCGGCGACCACGGTGAACTTCCTGATTATCATTGCAAGGATCGGTATCGGTGTTGACAAGCAAACCTGTCAGTTTCATATCATAACTCCTTGTAAAAGCGTGTCCGGGAAGTGCGATATGCCACCTCCCGGATACCAAAGCCCTTGTTTAAGCAGCTTTTTTAATTTGCAGTTTTGTAGGTTTCTCCATAGCTTCTGCTTTTTTCGGAACAGTGATGGTCAGAATGCCGTTCTTGAAAGAAGCCTCGGCTTTTTTTCCATCGACCGTGTCCGGCAAAGTAATCATGCGATAAAAGGAGCCATAACTAATCTCTTGTCGCAGGTAATCCTTATTCTCATCCACCTGGCTTTCCTTTTTTTCGCCTTTCAGAGTGAGATATCCATCGGCGACCTCCACATTGACCTGCTCGGGATCTATGCCGGCTAGTTCAGCTTCGATTTTTATGGATTTTTCATCCTGGGTAACATTGATATTGGGTGCAGTAGGAAGCTTTTTATCCCAGTCCGTCAAATGAACTTCAGCTCCTGTATAAAAATGTTCAAACATGCGGTTCATTTCATCCTGCACACCTTCTAAAGAACGTTGCAGACGCTGGCTATATTGAACGGGAATAGCCGTCGAGCGGTTCCAGCGAATTAAATCACGAATAGTCATAGTCAATCTCCTTATGTGGTTTTTAATCTATGGGGAAAAAAAGCAGAAATAAGCGATACGCACTTTGACGAAAGTCAAAAAAATTCAGAATTCACCTGTGAATTCTGGCGAAGGTTTTTTTAAACGTGATTTATTTTTTATTCTTTTTTCAGGTTCAATTTCTAGCGCCAGCGTTGGATCTCTGCTTAATTGAAATGCGGGCTCATAAATTGATTTTTCAAGATCAATGTCGGGGAAAATTTCCTGTGTCACCTTCCAAAAGGATGAATCTGATTCCAAAAAGTGGAAATGATAGTTGGGGTGAGTCCCATAGTGATGGGGTTCGTATAAATGCCCAGGTTCATACGTGTTGGGAATATAGATGTGTATAGAAGGTTCGGAGGCCGGTTCTGTTCTATATATATTTTCGGGTGTCTTTTGAGGAAATATCTGATCCCAATTAAGCGCGCCAACCTTCTTTAGGGCAGGCTTTTCTTTGATTTTTTCTACAACTTTATCGCTTTTCTCTGCAGGTTCTGGTTCCAGTGATATCTGAATAATCGCTTTCCACCCTTTTCCCGTATCGATAACCTGCATGATGTGAATATGAATCTTTTGATGCGGGCCATTATAATCTGTATTTGCAAGACTAATTGCTGCCGCGACGGCTGCCCCTGGCGTATCTCTTAGACTGCCGCATAAACTGTATGTCAGCATCGTTTAATCCGCTGTTATAATAACTTTTAAAGCGCCAGTATCTTTTGCACGCGCGAAAGTGTCATAGGCATCTAGGATCTTCTTAAGTTTAAAATGATGCGTGATCAGCTTTTCGGGCTGAATTTTCCCGGCTTCGAGCGTTTTTAGCAGCATGGGCGTCGTCACCGTATCGACAAGGCGGGTAGCCATGGTGATGTTATGGCTCCATAAACGCTCCAGATGCAGAGATACTTTTTCGCCATGAACGCCGATATTGGCAATAATACCACCTGGGGCTACGATTTCCTCGCATAGTTCAAATGTATGAGGAATGCCCACAGCCTCGATAGCGACATCAACCCCTTGACCTTCCGTCATAGCCATAATGGTTTTGACAGCGTTATCGGTAAAGCTATTGATACTGTGCGTGGCGCCAAATTTCTTGGCGACATTCAAACGGTTATCATCGATGTCAATCATGATGATTTGCGCCGGGGTATAAAATTGAGCTGTCAAGAGCGTGGCAAGCCCAATCGGGCCTGCCCCAACAATCGCCACGATATCACCTGGTTTAATTTTTCCATTAAGCACACCACATTCATAGCCGGTCGGCAGAATATCGCTCAACATAGTGATGGCTTCTAAATCAGCATCTGCCGGGATTTTATAAAGGCTTGTCTCGGCGTGAGGAATGCGAACATATTCTGCCTGCGTACCGTCAATTTTATGACCGAGTATCCAGCCACCGTCGCGGCAATGCGAGTACATGCCTTTGCGACAATAATCGCATTTTCCGCAAGAGGTGATGCAGGAAATAAGCACATGATCGCCGGGCTTAAAGGTAGCAACCCCGACCCCCACCTCTTCGACAACACCGACCCCCTCATGGCCTAAAATACGGCCCGGCTCACAAGTAGGCACATCGCCTTTGAGGATATGCAAGTCAGTACCGCATATAGTTGTTTTCAATATTTTGACGATGGCATCGGTAGAGGCTAGGATTCTAGGTTGTGGACGCTCTTCCAGAGTTTTATTACCGGGTCCATTATAGATAAGTGCCTTCATGAACTTCTCCTTATGAGAGGTAGAAGACCATGCCTGACCAAAAGCTATATTGATATTAGTCAAAGATTGAAGAATTAGGTTATGAATACCAGAGTAATATTTAAAAGTTTGAAACTTGGCAGAATCTGACAATGCATATTAATGCAGACAAGCGGATAAATGCCTGTCTGAAAATAAGCTAAAATGCTACCGTTCCCCTATGAGATCGCGCCTCATCTATAAACATAATGAACGACATTATACCAGCCGCACCGGCTGGTTGCGCGCCGCCGTCCTCGGTGCGAATGATGGTATTATTTCAGTATCGAGCCTCGTGGTAGGCTTTGCGTCAGCCAACGCAGCGCAAAGCGATGTCCTGCTTGCAGGGGTCGCCGGCCTCGTCGCAGGCGCTATGTCCATGGCAGCAGGCGAATATGTATCGGTCAGCTCGCAATCGGATTTAGAGCAGGCAGATCTCACGCGTGAGCGCAAAGAACTCATAGAAATTCCCGAGGCGGAATTGCAAGAACTTACCGATATTTATGTTGATCGCGGCGTAGAGCCAACACTCGCCCGCGAAGTTTCCGCCCAGATGATGAAAAAAGACGCCATAGGCGTCCATGCGCGCGAGGAACTGGGCATATCCGATTTAACCACAGCCAAACCCTTGCAGGCAGCCGGGTCATCCGCGGTGGCTTTCTCGCTTGGCGCAATATTCCCCCTGCTATCTATTACCTGGATGCCACCCACCTATTTTGTCATGGCATCATCCATCTTATGCGTACTGTTACTAGGCTTGCTCGGCGCACTTTCAGCAAAAATGGGCGGCGCGATGCCGCTCAAACCTGCCCTACGCGTGATGATATGGGGTGCAGCTGCGATGGGTTTCACAGCAATAATTGGTAACCTTATTGGCTTACAACCTTAATCATAGTGATGATTTGGGGTATGATAGGGGTAACATGAGTGTGTTATTATAACACATTCAGACCTGTTAAGTTTGAAAGACAATGAAGGCCTGAGACTTGGTACAATCAATACCTTAGGCCTTCAAAGCTGTTAAGTCGCTGTATTAACAATTAGATTGCAGGCTCAATCATAATCCCTGTGTCGGGGGTTCAAGTCCCTCCGCCGCCACCATTTTCCCGGTCAGATTCCCAGATTAAATCAAGCCGCTGCGCGGTTGGCGTCGGCTCTTGCGCTTACCTCTTTGTACAGCGACAAAAGTTGCATGGTTTCATCCGCTGAAGGCGAGCAGAGCGGCAGACGAAGCGAAAGCGATAAAAGTTTTTCTTGCGCCATCAATGTCTTGATTCCGCCCGGATTGCCGCCGATGAAAATGCCGCGCATGAGGGGGAGATAGCGATCGTACAATTCGCGGGCCTGCTCCCAGTTCCCTTGCGCGAGCGCTGTGACAAGCTCTTTCATCACCTGCGGATACAGATTGCCCAAAACCGACACGACACCGTGGCCGCCAAGCGCCATGACCGGCAGCACCATGCTGTCATCGCCTGACAGCACATGGAATTGTGTGCCACGGAACGCACGCACCGTATCGGCGATCTGCTGATAATCGCCGGACGCCTCTTTCACCGCATTGATGTGCGGGTAGCGTTGATGCAGGGACAGCAGCGTGGCGAGCGCGATGTTGATGCCGGTGCGGCCCGGAATATTATAGACCATGATCGGCAGACGCGTGGTTTCGGCGATAGCGCTGTAATGGGCATAGATTCCAGCCTGCGTAGGCTTATTATAATAAGGGGCGGCCACCATGATACCGTCAACACTCAGCGCCTGCGCGCTTTGCACATCCTGCAGTACTTTCTTCGTGTTGTTACCGCTGACCCCCGCAATGATTTTTGTGCGGCCCGCGGCGACGTCCAGCGCCGTTTTTAACAGCAGCCTTGCTTCATCGGGATCGATAGTCGGGCTTTCGCCGGTGGTACCGAGCACAACTATGCCATCAGTGCCGGCCTGCACCTGTTTTTCCACAAGTGCGGCAAATGTTTTGATATCGATCGCATCAGAATCAACGGTGAAAGGCGTGACGATCGCCGTGAATAAACCAGACCATATCATGACAGAATATCCTCCAGATAATCATTGATGGTAAAAAATCCGCGCTTGCCCTGCAGCCACAACGCGCAGTCGAGCGCGCCATTGGCAAAACCATCGCGCCCTTTGGCATGATGACTGAGCGTGATCATATCATCCGGTCCATCGAAATAGACGCTGTGCTCACCGGCTTGATACCCGCCACGCGACGCCGATACATGCAAGGCGTCCGCAGGTAATGGTCCCTCAACATCGCCGCTGATAATCGTTTTCTTTTGACTGAGGCCATTCAGCAAAAGACGGGCGGTGTGCAGCGCCGTGCCCGACGGAGAATCTTTTTTATGGGGATGATGAATTTCATGGGTGAAAACATCGTATTTGTCCTGAGCATTGAACAAAGCGGCGGCGCGTTCAATCAATCGCCAGAAAATATGCACGCCGATGGAAAAATTGGCCGCGTGAAGGAAGGCACCTTTATGCCGCGATACCAAATCCCTGATCTCCTCTTCATGATCCAGCCAGCCAGTCGTGCCGGTGACCAGACATACATCCTGCGCAATCAGATGCTTATAATTCGCAAGGCAACCGGGCGCCCCTGTAAATTCAATGACGATGTCGCCCGGTGTAAAAACCGTCTGGTTCAATTGGGTAAAATCATTTATTGCGACCGGTTCAAGATCGCCGCGCGCCAGGCAGATTTTTTCGATCGCGCGCCCCATCTTCCCGTAACCGACGATATAAATCCGTGCCATCTTTTTATCCTATAAGAAAAGCGGGGATCAGCAAGGTTTTTATCCTTGGTTTGCGCCCGCTTAGTATTTATGATGCCACTTATATTTCCCGCGATAAAAAGGATTGCTCATGAGCCTCGCCCTGCAACAGAACGACGACACCCTTTGCTCTAGCGTCAATGACGCCTGGGAGGCGCGCGACGCCATCACGACGCAAACCAAAGGTGCGGCGCGTGACGCGGTGGAACAGGCTTTGGCCCTGCTCGATAGCGGTCAGGCGCGCATTGCTGAGAAAATCGACGGGCAATGGGTCGTGCATCAATGGCTAAAAAAAGCCGTGCTGCTATCCTTCCGCCTGAACCCGATGCGCATCATTGCGGGCGCGCCCGGCGGCGGCCACTGGTACGACAAGGTCGAAAGCAAATTCGCCCACTGGTCTGAGCAGGATTTTGCCAAGGCGGGGTTCCGCGCCGTGCCGGATGCCGTCGTGCGCCGTTCGGCCTACATCGCCCCCGGCGTCGTGCTGATGCCGAGCTTCGTCAATATAGGCGCGTATGTCGGTGAAGGCACCATGGTCGATACCTGGGCCACGGTCGGATCGTGCGCACAGATCGGCAAGCACTGCCACATCTCCGGCGGCACGGGCATTGGCGGCGTACTGGAGCCACTGCAAGCGGGTCCTGTCATCATTGAAGACAACGTCTTTATCGGCGCACGTTCGGAAGTAGCCGAAGGTGTGATTGTCGAAGAAGGCTCGGTCATTTCGATGGGCGTCTTCCTTGGTGCCTCCACCAAGATCATTGACCGCGAAACCGGCGAGATTTTCTATGGCCGTGTTCCGGCTTACTCAGTCGTTATCCCGGGCACACTGCCATCCGATAAAACCATGGCCAACGGACAACCGGCTCCTTCCCTCGCCTGCGCCGTCATCGTCAAACGCGTCGATGAAAAAACGCGCAGCAAGACCAGCATCAACGAGCTGTTGCGTGGATAAATTTTCCGCCCTTACCATCGCGCAAACCCTTATCGCCTTCCCGTCCGTCACGCCGGAAGACGCCGGGGCGCAGGCGTATCTGGCGGGCCTGCTGACCGACATGGGGTTTACCTGCCATCACCTGCCCTTCGCCGATATCAAAAACCTGTTTGCGCGACTGGGCACAAGCGGGCCGCATTTATGTTACGCCGGACATACCGACGTCGTGCCGCCGGGGCCGCTCGATCAATGGACGCACGACCCCTTCACGCCTATCGTCAAAGACGGCGTGCTATATGGGCGCGGCGCATCGGACATGAAAGGCTCGGTCGCCTGCTTCATCGCGGCCGCGCATGGGTTCGTGCAAAAACATGGCGCGCCGCAGGGCAGCCTCAGCCTGCTCATTACGGGAGATGAAGAAGGCGCCGCGATTAACGGCACCGTTAAAGTGCTGGAATGGATGAATCGGCACAATCACATCCCTGATGTTGCGCTGGTCGGCGAGCCGACCAATCCCGATCATATGGGACAGGAAATTAAAATCGGGCGACGCGGATCGCTCAGCGGCCATCTGACTGTTTTCGGCAAACAGGGTCATGTCGCCTATCCTCAGCGCGCCGATAATCCCGCGCCAAAGCTGGCGCAGATTATTACCCTGCTGAGCGAGACGCCGCTTGATAAAGGCACGGATTATTTTCAGGCGAGCAATCTGGAGTTTACATCCATTGAAACGAGCAAAGGCGCGGATAATGTCATTCCTGCGCAGACCAGCGCAAAATTCAATATCCGCTTTAACGATCTGTGGACCTGCGCCTCTCTCGAGAAAAAAATCCGAGAGATACTGGATACGACGGGTCATGCTTATGATCTGCATTGTATTCACGGCGCGCAGAGTTTCATAACAAAGCCCGGCGAGTGGAGTACGCTGGTCGCCAGCGCCGTGACTGACATTACCGGGAAAAATCCCTCCCTCACCACGACAGGCGGCACATCGGATGCCCGTTTCATCGCGCCTTACTGCCCCGTGATCGAATGCGGCGCTATAAATAAAACCATTCACCAGATTGATGAAAATGTCGACATTGCCGATCTGGACGCTTTAACCGCCCTATATCTTTCCATTCTGGAAAAATATTTCCTGAGTTAGAGCGGAACTTAGACACAAGCCGTTCATTGGCCCCGCACACAATGAACGGAGATAATTCATGCCGACCCCGCAAGACCTCGAAAAGAAATTCTGGAAATCCCTGAACAGCGATATGACGGTTATGCTTGGCCTGTGCCATAACGATAACGCAGGACTGCGCCCAATGACCGCCCAGCTGGATGACAAGCAGGAAGGCCCGATTTATTTTTTCACGTCCAAAGAGACGACTTTGGCGCAGGCTCAGCCTCAAAATGACAGAGCTGTCATTTCCTTCGCGTCTAAAAATCACGATGTTTTCGCCAATGTCGACGGTACGCTGTCTATTGATACAGATCGCGCGTTAATTGACCGCCTCTGGAATCCGTTTGTCGCTGCTTGGTTTGAAAAAGGTAAAGACGATCCAAAACTATGCCTGTTGCGTTTCGATCCTGAACAAGCCGAAATCTGGGAAAATGGTTCGAGCCTTATTGCCGGCCTTAAAATCCTTTTAGGTTCAGATCCCAAAGAGGATTACAAAGACAAGGTCGCCAAAGTAGCCCTTTAATATTTTATTGCGCAATTTTTTTGCGGCCCAGCAAGATTAATAAGACTTTCCGCCCGGCCACCATGAATGGGTAAAGCAATTTTGCAACAGGCTTATGCGAGAACATAAAGCGGCATAGTTTATTAAAGAGCGAGTGATTTGTCGTGAGCAGTGAAATTCTATGGATGGCTTCATGACCATAGCTGATCATATCATCCATGATGAACAGCATGCCTTTATTCAAATCATATTCCGCCATGATTTTTGTAAGAATATCCGGCGGTAAATCACGGGCATTCACCAACGCGACAGGGCCGTATTTTTTCAAGCGCGTATAGCTCACATATGTTGAACAAAGCGGGCAGCCACCGTCATAAACGATGATAGGATTTTTACCATATAAAGATTGCAGATATAAAAGGGTAAACAAAACGGCTATCCTATCGTCATATCTTAAATATCACAGTGCGAGACCGTATACCATCTGGGCCATCCGCCTGCCGCTTGTTTCCGCCAGAAATTCAAAGGTTTGAGCTTTATACGCATTTCTGAAGTGCGGTGGTATGCCCGTTTTTCTTATTTCAATAGCATGGAAATATTTTGCTTCTTCATGTAAGGGATGATCAGCCCGTATGCGCGCATGATGATATTCATTGGCTAAAGAAAAATGAATGCCATGGCACATTTCATGGATTCCTGTTTCCAAGGCATGATACGGATTATTGAAGGCTGCTTCCAGATGCGTGTTTTGCCTAATGCGCCCCCTGCCATAATGGAAACTGCCGTTGAAAGTGCCGAATAGCACTAGAGAGCTTCCTCTATTCTCAAAAGGTCTTTGATGCACGAAGGTATGTGAAATAGGTAACGATTCCGCCAATCCTTCTACAAATGTTATATGCTGTAGCGAAGTCACATCCCGCAATGTTTCACGTTTTACGCTGTCGGGCATTTTTGCCCAGTGTCGGAACGCATTTAAGACAGGCCGATATTTTTTATACTTCAAGCGTTTCTCAAAGAGACGCGCCTTAATGTCTTCCCATTCGTAGTACTTGTCGCTGACCCGAAAGGATTTTGAAACCCGCTCCAGAGAATTGGAAACGATATCATGCCAGTCAATTGCCGGATTCTGTTTCAATGTGTCCGCCATGTTGGTGATCAGGCGGCAACGCGTATGCAGGCTAAGAGACTGCAAGGATTCTCCATCCAGCCCACCTGTCATGGCCAATGCAAAAATTTCAGAAAAATTATCACCCGTTAAACGCATCAACCCACCTTAAGTGGATTGATGGTAATAAGAATATTAGCTTTATGGCAACAATAAATTAAGCCGCTTCCGCCTTTTTGGGCAGATTTAGTTTGAGATGCAGCGCTTTGAGCTGATCTTCGTCGATCGGGGATGGGGCGGCCATCATCGGGTCTTCATATTGGCCGTTCATGACGAACGCATAGACTTCGCGCAGGTTCGGCTCATCGGCCAGCAACATCACGATGCGGTCAACGCCGAACGCACAGCCGCCGTGCGGCGGGGCACCATAGCGGAACGCGTTGAGCATGCCGCCGAATTTGGCTTCCAGAACGTCTTTGGAATATCCGGCCAGCGCGAACGCTTTTTCCATGATGTCGGGACGGTGGTTACGGATACCGCCGGAGGCGAGCTCATACCCGTTGCACACGCAGTCATATTGCGTGGCGAGAACGGCCAGAGGATCAGGTCCGTTCAGGGCCTCAAGGCCACCTTGCGGCATCGAGAACGGGTTGTGCGAGAAATCGATCTTTTGCGCTTTCTCATCCATTTCGTACATCGGGAAGTCGACGATCCAGAAGAGTTTGAAGACGCCCTTCTCGCGAATGCCCATATCATCGCAAATCTTATCACGCGCGCGGCCCGCGAATTTGAGCGCCTTGTCTTCCTTGTCGCAGATGAAGAAGACGGCATCGCCATCTTCTAGGCCTGCCGCTTTATTCAGTTCGGCTTGCGCGTCGGCAGGAATGAATTTCGCAATCGGTCCAGCGCCCACGCCATCTTTCAGCGTGATATACCCAAGGCCGACAGCGCCTTCCCCGCGCGCCCAGTCATTGAGTTTGTCGAATAACGAGCGCGGTTTGTCCGCAACCTGCGGCGCGCGGATGGCTTTCACTACGCCGCCTTTTTCAATCACGCCCTTAAACGCGTTGAATGTCACGTCATCGCGTTTGAACACGTCCGTCACATCACGCAATACCAGCGGGTTGCGCAGGTCCGGCTTGTCGGAGCCGTAATTGGCCAGCGCATCGGCATATTTCATGTTGGGCAGGAATTCGACGCGGCGTTTTTCACCAGTGAAATCATTAAATTCATTAAAGATGCCGCCAATCACATCGGTCATGATGGCGAACACATCATTCTGCTCGATAAAGCTCATCTCCATGTCGAGCTGGTAGAATTCGGCAAGGCGGTCGGCACGGCCATCTTCATCGCGGAAACACGGCGCGATCTGGAAGTAGCGATCAAAGCCCGACATCATCAGCAATTGTTTAAATTGCTGGGGTGCCTGCGGCAGCGCGTAGAATTTGCCCGGGTGCAGACGCGATGGCACCAAATAATCGCGCGCGCCTTCCGGCGAGGACGCCGTCAGGATCGGTGTGTTGAATTCCTGAAACCCATTGTCCCACATGCGGCGGCGCATGGCGGCAATTACATTGTTACGCAGGCGGATACGGCTATGCATGCCTTCGCGGCGCAGGTCGAGATAGCGGTATTTCAGGCGCACATCTTCGCCCGCCCCATCGTTCTCGGCCACTTGGAAAGGCAGGACATCGGCCTGGCTTTGAACCGTAACCTCTTTGACGACAATCTCGATCTCGCCGGTTTTCATCTTGGCGTTGATGGTGCCTTCCGCGCGGGGCACGACCTCGCCGATAATCGTGACGACACTCTCATTGCGGATATCCGCCAGCACGGCGTTGCCCTGGGCCACGCACTGGGTAATGCCATGCGTGTCGCGCAAATCGATGAACAATACCCCGCCATGGTCGCGTTTGCGGTGGATCCAGCCGGAGAGTTTAACGGTCTGGCCGATCTCCGCCTTGGTCAGGGCGCCACAATGATGGGTACGGTATGCGTGCATTTTTGGTTCCTTTAAGTAAAACAAGTCTTTATAACCATCCCCTGAGGGGCTTACAAGACCAAGATGATTATCAAAACCCAAAAAGAACTCGACGACCTGTGTGCAGCCCTGAAGGGCAAACCCTACATTGCGCTCGATACCGAGTTTTTGCGCGATAAAACCTATTATTCCAAGCTGTGCCTGTTGCAGGTGGCGGCAAACGGCGTCGAAGCCGTCGCCCTCGATCCGATCGAAACCGATCTCGACTGGACGGGCTTTATGACTCTGATGGACGACACATCTGTGGTGAAGGTGTTCCATGCCGCGCGCCAGGATCTCGAAATTTTCTACGATCTCTATAAACGCCTGCCGGCACCGATCTTTGATACGCAGGTGGCGGCCATGGTTCTGGGCTATGGCGACCAGATTGCCTATAACGGGCTGGTGCGCGACCTGACCGGCAAGGAGCTGGAGAAGAGCGCGCAATTCACCGACTGGTCGCGCCGCCCCTTGAGCGAAAAGCAGATTGCCTACGCGCTCGATGACGTCACCTATCTCTGCCAGATCTATGAGAAGCTCGCAGCACAGCTCGAAGCCAAGAACCGTATTCACTGGGTGAAGGAAGAAATGGCCTTCCTGACCAGCCCGACCACCTATCAATCGCACCCCGAAGATGCATGGAAACGCATCAAGCTGCGCAATCCGAAGCCGGAAGCGTTGGCCATCCTGAAAGTGCTCGCCGAATGGCGGGAGCGCGAGGCGCAAGGGCGCAACATTCCGCGCGGACGTTTTATCAAGGATGAGGCGATTGCCGATTTATCCGTCTACAAACCCAAGGATATGGAAGGGTTGCTGCACGTCCGCACCCTGCCGCCCGATGTGGCCAAAGGCCGCCTTGGCCCGGTGTTGATCAAGCTGATCGAACAGGCGCGTAGCAGCGATCCCGCCACCTGGCCCAAGGTCGATTACGGCGAACCATTCCCCAAACGCGCGCAGGCCGCGCTCGAAATGCTCAAAATGTTGTTGCGGATCAATGCGTCCGAGGCAGATGTCGCCGCCAAGCTGGTGGCCACCGCCGATGATCTGGAACGACTTGCTGTCGAAGAGGAACCCGATATCCCTGCTCTGCATGGATGGCGCCGGGAGATTTTCGGGGAAGAAGCGCTCGCCTTAAAAGCCGGTAAAATAGCCCTAAAATTACATAAGGGCCGAATTGTCAAAGCATTGGTTGACGGAAATCCGTAAATTTGATAATCGTACAGGCGAAGTTTGATAAGATTTTTTAAATAAGATTTTCTTATGAAACGGCTTTAGAGATTCCTGATCTACATAAGAAACAGTTTTTCTAACGACCGCTATCGAACTGCCTCGCCTGAGGAACTTTTTAAGACTTCAGGCATTTGAAAAACTGTTATGCGATTAAGGAGATAAAAATGGCAACAGGTACAGTAAAATGGTTCAACAAAACAAAAGGCTTTGGCTTTATTCAACCAGATGATGGTGGCAACGATGTTTTCGTTCACATCACCGCTGTTGAACAATCCGGCCTGGGTGAACTGAAAGACGGTCAAAAGATCGCTTACGAACTGCAGAAAGACGAAAAGCGCGGTAAAACCAGCGCCGTTAATCTGAAATCCGCTGCCTAATTTTTTTAGCAAAAGATTCATAAAAACGCCGGGCCAGCCCCGGCGTTTTTTTATTCACTTTTTTTTGCGGAAAATAAGATAAAATAAAATCATGATTAACCCCGATGATTTCGTCGCCATGGACTGGTTCGAAGCCGATCATCCGGTCAGCGTTGATCTGGTCTATGGGCGCGCCGATCATCCGCGCAATATTTTTAAAACCGCTTTGTATGAGCCGGGCGCGCAACTATGGCTGCATCATGATCTGGCGAAAATCGTTTTGCGCGCGGCGCACCGGTTGAATGAAGATTTCGGATGGCGCCTTGTTTTGTACGACGGGTTGCGCCCTGTTGAGGCGCAGGAGCGGATGCATCAAACACACACGGTGCGTGCGGAGCATCCAGAGTGGAGCGTACCGGGAAATCCGTATTTATCGCTTCCGGGGGAAGGCGGGCATCCGCGCGGCATGGCGGTCGATGTGTCTATCGACGGGCTCGATATGGGCACCGCGTTTGATGAAATGACGCCGCAATCAGCGCGTAGCTATGATGAGTTCGATAAGGATATTCTCGACAACCGTAACCATCTGGAAATGGCGATGGGCGAAGCGGCAGCGGCGCTGCACCTGCCGCTGATACCGTTGGCGTCCGAATGGTGGGATTTTCGTTTGCCGAAAACGATCAGCGACCAATTCGCGCCGGTGCGCGATGCCGCCTTGCCGCCCTTCATGCGCCTGTGTGAAGCGCATCCACGCGGCATCCCGGAAGAATGGCAATCGCGCTTTGACAAAACCCGGACCAGCGTTCTTAATAGCCTGACGACTTAAACCCCAAGGAGGCCTTTTCATGAAACATTCCGCCAAGTTTGCTGTTCTGAGTATCGCGTTTTTAGCCTTAACCGCCCAGACATCGGCGCCAGCGCACGATCCCGAAGGCCTGTGGCTCACCGAAAACAAACGCTCGGTCATTGAATTGAAAAAGCAGCCCGATGGCACGCTGGGCGGCAAGATCGCCTGGATCATCGATGGCGGCATGCAGTTCGATGAGAAAAACCCGGACGCCTCCAAACACAATACGCCGATGTGCGGCCTGACGATTGTCAGCGGCCTGCAACAAGGCAAGAACAACCCCAACGGCTGGAACAACGGCAAAATCTATAAAGCCGATGAAGGCGATATGTATGACGCCAAGCTGACCATGGAATCGCCGGACAAACTTGAAGTGCGCGGTTTCATGGGCGTATCGATGTTCGGCAAGTCGCAGGACTGGACGCGCGTTTCCACCAAAGATTACAAGCGCTGCAAACCTGCCAAAAAATAAATGAAAGTATTTGAGTCTTTAAGGTCTGTTACGCCTGATGCCCAGGGTGCGTTGATCGTCATCGGAAATTTCGATGGCGTGCACCGGGGGCATCAGGCTCTTCTAACGCAGGCAAAAAACAAAGCCCGCACCCTGAATAAAAAACTTGGCGTGCTCACCTTCGAGCCGCATCCGCGCATGCTTTTCCGCCCGGACGAGCCGCCCTTTCGCATTACCCCGCTGGCGCTGAAAGCCGAACGCCTTGCGCTAAGCGGCGTTGATTTCATGGTCGCGCTGGATTTCACCTGGCCTTTCGCGAGCCAGAGCGCCGAAGACTTCGTGCGCCTTGTTTTAATCGAAGGCCTCGCCCCCTGCGGCATCATGGTCGGCGACGATTTCCGTTTCGGCCAACTGCGCAAGGGCACACCGCAGACGATTGAGCAGATGGGCCTGCCCGTTACCTTGTTCGATGTGGTGCAGGATGAAACCGGCGCCAAATATTCCTCCAGCGCCGTGCGCGAAGCGCTGCGTCTGGGCGACATGCACAAAGCCAACGAGATGCTCGGCTGGGACTGGCGCATTGAAGGCGTCATCCGCAAGGGTGATCGGCGCGGTCATGATCTGGGTTATCCCACCGCCAATGTCGGCCTTGGCGATACGCTGCATCCGGCGTACGGCGTTTACGCCACGTATGTGCAGATCGAAGGCGAGACCGAATGGCGCATGGCCGCGACCAATATCGGTATCCGCCCGATGTTTGAGCTGCGCGAAGGGCAGGTCGAAGCCTATATCCTCGACTACCCTGATCGAGACATTTATGGCCAGCGCCTCACCATCCGCCCGGTCAAGCGCCTGCGTGGCGAGGCCAAATTCGATGGATTACCCGCTTTGGTTGCACAGATTGACAAAGATGTGGCGGAAACTCGCCATATTTTGTCAAAAAACGCTTAAGTTTCAAAGGTTTCCACAGGCTGTGGATAAACCTTGACTAATTACCGCAAATTCACCATATTCCGGCCACTTCCAGCCCACAAAAAACCAATAAACACGGGCGGAAAAGCATAGAGAAGTGGTGTGAAAACAATGAACGCGCAACCAAGCAATAAATCCTTTAATCAAGCAGCCAATACGGTTGCTGGCGAAACGCCTATTGAAAGAACAGTTGTCCAGAAGCAGCAACAGCAGAACATCTGCCCTATTCGCCAAGCAGCCAAAGATAAGCAGGCGAGTAGCCAACAGCTGCAAATGTAATCATGTTGTCCGCCCAGAAAAAATTTGTGCCTCCTGCCGAACAGCCCGCCGTAACGCACGCTGGAGAATTGGTGCGCTTTTCTGATTTAAAAAAGCACCATGAAGCCGAAGTGATTGCCGATACTCACGGCTTTACCGGCAAGCAGCGCGAACAGTTCATCATCCAGTCGGTCAAGTTTGCGCAGCATCTCGAAGCCGCAATGCAGAGAAAACAGCCTCCTACCTCTCAGCCTGTGCCATACGGCTACACACCCATGGCGCAACAGCAGCAATCTGGCGGCCTGCTCCGCAAAGGTCCCTCGCAAAATTAAACGGCACGGGTATACTAGCGGTCATGGACATCGCCGCTACCCTTATCACCAATATCATCCCCCTCTACATCCTGATCGCGCTCGGTTTTATTGGCGGGCGGTGGCTGGACGTGAATTTACCCTCGATGGCGACGGTAGCGATTTATATCCTCGCGCCCTTCGTCAATTTCGGTGCGATGACCAAGCTGGATTTCAACTGGCATTATGTTCTGCTGCCCGTTCTGCTGTTCGGTTTTTCCGGTCTTGTCGGCATGGCGATGTATCTGACCGCGCACAAAAGCTGGAAGAACAGCTCGGCCAATCTGATTGGTATGGGCAGCGTGTCCGGCAATACCGGGTATTTCGGCCTGCCGCTGATCCTCGTGCTGTTCGGCCCGGAATGGGCGGGGCTTTATCTGGTGATGAGCATGAGCGTGCTGCTCAACGAAGTCGGCCTTGGCTATTATTTCGGCGCGCGCGGTAATGCTGATGTCAAAGGTGCGATTTTACGCGTGCTCAAACTCCCCGTCATCTACGGCATCCTGCTCGGCCTGCTGGCCAATGCCGCCGGCTTTACCATGCCCGATGTCATGGCGCGGTACTGGACCTATGCGTCCGGCGCGTGGATCCTCATCGGCATGATGCTGATCGGCGTCGCGCTCGGCAAGCTCGACAAATTTGAATTTGACTGGCGTTTGCTGCGCTGGCTCTTTACCGCCAAATTCGTGATCTGGCCGCTGGGTGGCTTTGCGTTCGTCCTGTACGATCTCCACATCCTGCAGGGGTTTGATCCGATTATTCACCAGATGGTGCTGATCTTTACGACCGTGCCGTTGGCGGGAAACTTGGTCGCTTACGCGACCACCCTTAACCTTCACCCGGAGCGCGCCGCCACGGTCGTTCTGGCCAGCACCGTCTGCGCCGTAGTGACCGTGCCCCTCGCCATCCTGATCTACCCGTTTTTGGCTTGATTTCCGCGGCTTTTCAGGCCCATAGTGGGATTATGCACAAACAGCCAGCAACCATCATACGAATTAGCGTCCCGGCCCTTTAGTCAAGCGCCGGGTTTCCTTGCTGTTTTTCCTTTTCCCAATGATTTCAATGTTGTAAGAGTGATGCACCATGAGCGATGCACAAAATAAAGATCAATACCGCGATACTGTCTTCCTGCCGAAGACCGACTTTCCGATGCGCGGCAACCTCCCCGAAAAAGAACCGGCAATGGTCGATGCGTGGCGCGCGCAGGATTTGTACAAACAAGTCCGCCAGTCTTCCGCCGGTAAGAAGAAATGGATTCTGCATGACGGCCCGCCCTATGCGAACGGCCACATCCACATGGGCCACGCGGTCAACAAAATCCTCAAAGACGTGATCAACAAATCATGGCAGATGATGGGCCATGATGCACCGTATGTTCCGGGCTGGGATTGTCACGGCCTGCCGATCGAATGGAAAGTCGAAGAAGCGTATCGCGCTGCCGGAAAAAACAAAGACGATGTCGATGCGGTCACCTTCCGCAACGAATGCCGCGCCTTCGCGCAAAAATGGGTTGATACGCAGTCGGCGGAATTCCAGCGCCTTGGCGTGATCGGTGACTGGAAAGATCCCTACCTCACCATGACCAAGCATGGCGAAGCGCAAATCGTGCGCGAGATCCATAAATTCCTGCTGAATGGCGGCCTCTACAAAGGCTTAAAGCCTGTCATGTGGTCGACGGTCGAAAAGACTGCGCTCGCCGAAGCCGAAGTCGAATATCACGATCATAAATCCGTCACCATCTGGGTGAAGTTCCCGGTGGTGAAATCCACGAACAAAGCATTAGACGGCACATCGATCGTCATCTGGACGACGACGCCGTGGACGATGCCATCGAACCGCGGGATCGCCGCCGGTGAAGCCGTTGAGTACGGTGTCTATACCGTTGATGCTATCCACGACGATAGTAAAGTGAAAGTCGGCGATAAAATCGTCGTCGCGATAAAATTGTTCGATGATGTGAAAGAAAAAGCCAAGATCGATAGCGCCACACTTGGTGAAACGCTGAGCGGCAAAGAGATCGCTGGCACAATCTGCGCACACCCCTTGCGCGGACAAGGCTATGATTTCGATGTGCCAGTCCTGATTGGCGGCTTCGTTGAAGACACTGCCGGGACCGGGTTTGTACACATCGCCCCATCCCACGGCGCCGACGACTTTTTCTTGGGTCAAGCGAGCGGTCTCGAAATGACCGACTATGTGGCCGATGACGGAAAGTTCCGCGACAACGTGCCGCTGTTCGGCGGCCTCGCCATCTATGATGAAAACGGCAAGATGGGCGAAGGTAACTTCGCGCCGATCAAAGCCATCGACGACGCTGGTATGCTGGTCGCCAAAGGCTCGCTGAAACACGAATACCCGCACAGCTGGCGCTCGAAAGCACCCGTGATCTTCCGTGCGACGCCGCAATGGTTCATCGCCATGGATAACGAGATTAACCTGCGTAAAACGGCCTTGCAGGCGATCAAGGATACGCGCTGGGTGCCGGAAAAAGGCGAAACCCGCATCTCCGCCATGATTGAGCAGCGCCCCGACTGGTGTATCTCGCGTCAACGCGCATGGGGCGTGCCGATTGCGCTGTTCGTGTCCAAAAAAGACGGCAGCGTTTTAAAAGATGAAGCGGTGCTGACCCGCATCTCCGACGCGTTTGAAACACACGGATCGGATGCGTGGTGGTCGATGCCCGCGCAGGACTTCCTGGGCAATAACTACAAAATCGAAGACTACGATCAGATTTTCGACATCGTCGATGTGTGGTTTGAATCCGGCTCGACGCACACCTTCGTGGTCGACGACCGCAAGGAACTGGCGCAGCAGGCTGATCTCTATCTCGAAGGCTCGGACCAGCACCGCGGATGGTTCCACTCGTCCCTGCTCGAATCCTGCGGCACCAAAGGCCACGCGCCGTACAAGACCGTGCTCACCCATGGATTCGTGCTCGACGAGAAGGGCTATAAAATGTCCAAATCGCTCGGCAACGTGGTCGATCCCGCCGATGTCATGAAAGAATATGGCGCCGACATCCTGCGCCTGTGGACGATGACATCGAACTATGCCGACGATATCCGCATCGGCAAGGACATGCTGAAAAATACCGCCGACCTCTACCGCCGCGTGCGTAACACGCTGCGCTTCCTGCTCGGCGCGATCGAAGGATTTAATGAAGCCGAACGCATTCAGCCGGCGCAATACAAGGACATGCCCGAACTCGAACAGCTGGTACTGCACTGGCTGGCCGAAAAAGACGCGCAGATCTGCGGATGGATTGCCGATTACGAATACGGCAAGCTCGCCAACACGCTGCACCTCTTCTGCGCCAACGAACTCTCGGCCTTTTACTTTGATGTCCGCAAAGACCGTTTGTACTGCGATGCGCCCGATAGTTTCGAGCGCCGCGCGACCCGCACCGTCATGGCGCATATCTTCGATTGCCTCGTAACGTGGTTCGCACCGATCCTGTCTTTCACGGCGGAAGAAGCCTGGAGCCATCGCCCCGCCGGCGTCTTCGAAGACGCACCGAGCATCCACATGCGCAATTTTGTTAAAGTGCCAACATCCTGGAAGAATGATGCGCTGGCCGCGAAATGGCAGCATGTCATCACCGCCCGCGAAGCGGTCTCCGCTGCGCTGGAGCCAAAACGCGCCGACAAGACTATCGGCTCATCTCTGGAAGCCGCACCAACACTCAGTGTCGATAGCGCTGTCTTTGCTGCGCTGAAAGACATCGACATGGCAGAAATCTGCATCACCTCGAACCTCACCGTTCAGCAAGGCGATGCCACCAGTGTTGCTTTCGCCAAAGCCGACGGCGAGAAATGCGAGCGCTGCTGGAAAGTTCTGCCAGAAGTGCCGCATAATGCCGGTCTCTGCAACCGCTGTGCCGACGCTGTCAAACAAAAGAAAGCCGCCTAGATGAAAAAGACCGGATTTATTCTGATCGCGCTGATCCTCATCGCGGACCAGCTGAGCAAGTGGGCGGTTCTGGAACATATCCTGAAACCAAACCTGGACCCGAACGCTGCGCCACTCGGATTTTTCGCGTGGATTTCGGCGCCGCTGCCGCGCCTGCCTTTTACGTCCATCGAAGTCCTGCCGTTTTTCAACTGGATCATGGTGTGGAATGACGGCGTGAGCTTCGGGATGCTGGATGGCTTTGGTCCGTGGCCGCTGGTCTCCGTCGCTCTAGCAATCTCAGCCGTCTTCTTTATCTGGATGATCCGGGCCGCCGCCTGGCCGCCGCTGATTGCCGCCGCCATGATCGTGGGCGGCGCCATTGGCAACATTATTGACCGGGTGCGTTTTGGCGCGGTGGCCGATTTCCTCGATTTCCATGTCGCCGGCTGGCACTACCCTGCCTTTAATTTGGCGGATTCCTGCATCACCCTCGGGATTGCCCTCCTGCTGGTAGATAGTCTATTCTTGGAGCGCAGACGGAACAAAGGATGATCCAGATGAAACGCCTGACTTTTATCGCGCTTGGCGCGCTGACCCTAAGCGCCTGTGGCAACATCAAGGAACAATTTAAATACAGCAAGGAAGCGCCGGACGAATTCGCCGTCATTAAACGTGCGCCGCTGGAAATGCCCGCCAACCTCACCGCCCTGCCCGCGCCGCAGCCGGGCGCGCCACGTCCGCAAGAACAAACCGCGACTGCGCAAGCCCGCGCTAGCATTATCGGCGCGCCTGCGTCGGCTCCGACCACCGTCACGCAAGGCGAAATCAGCCTGCTGAACAAAGCCGGGGCAAAAACCGTTCCGGCCAACATCCGCACGGAAGTCGATAGCGAAACCGCCAAGATTGCCAAGGAAGAAACCCCCACGTTTGATCGCATGATGGGCCTGACCGGCAAGAAGGTGGAAGAATATGCGGTGGAGGTTGATCCGATCGCCGAAACCAACCGTCTCAAAGCGAACAAAGCAGCCGGCAGACCATTGGCCGAGGGCAAAACAGCCACCAAGGAAGAGTAAGCCATGCGGATCATTCCCTGTCTGGCTTTATTGCTCATGCCGCTGACGGTTTACGCGCAGGAAGCTGCTGTCGCAACCAAACCCGCTGTAGAGAAAATTGCGCCCGCGCCCAAAGCTGAAAAACCAAAACCCGCGAAAACATTCAACGCCGAACATTTCACCTTGTCGAACGGCATGGAGGTTGTGGTCATTCCCAATCACCGTGCGCCGATCGTCACCCATATGATCTGGTACAAAGTTGGGGCCGCCGATGAAAAGCCTGGCCTCTCCGGCATGGCCCATTATTTCGAACATCTGATGTTCAAAGGCACGAAGGAGATGGCGCCCGGCGCTTATTCCAAACGCGTACGCACACTGGGCGGCAATGACAACGCTTTTACCAGTCAGGATATGACCGCGTACTACGCCAATATTTCCACCGACAATCTCTATGATGTCATGAAGATGGAAGCGGACCGGATGCAAAATCTCAATCCGCCGCCCGAACATTTCGCGTCCGAAAAAGCCGTGGTACTGGAAGAGCGCAGCGAGCGCACAGACAACGATCCACGCGCGCGATTTGGCGAGCAACTACAATCTATGGCTTTCACCAATCATCCCTATGGCAAACCTGTCATCGGATGGATGAGCGAAATTCAGCAATATGAATGGAAGGATGTGAAATCTTTCTATGACACATGGTATGCGCCTAACAACGCGATCCTGATTGTCAGCGGCGATATGACGGCAGAGCGGTTAAAGCCGGCCGCCGAAGAAATTTACGGCAAGATACCGACCAAAAAATTACCGCCGCGCGTGCGCCCCACTATTCCTCCGGCTGCGGGCCTTGCCAGCCTGACGCTGAAAGACGCGAGCATTCACCAGCCTGTGTGGCAGTCTCTTTATCTCGCGCCCTCTTTTCACATGAATAAAAAAGACGGATTGGCTTTGCAGGTATTGGAAGAAATCATGTCCGGCGGACCGACGACACGCCTGTACGATTCCCTAGTGGTAAAACAAAAGAAAGCTGTCTCGATAAACCTCTCTTATAACGGCACCGCCCTCGATTACGGCATACTCGCCCTTTCCGGTAGCCCGGCGCAGGGTGTGTCACTGACCGAGCTGCAAACACTGGCGGAAACTGAAATAGCAAAAATTATCACGGATGGCGTAACCCCCGTAGAAGTCAGTGATGCCATTAGCCGCCTGCAGGATGAGGCCATCTACGCCCGCGATTCCGTCAGCGGCCCAGCGATGATTATCGGATACGGCCTGACAACGGGATCCACGCTGGACGACATTGAAAACTGGCCGACCGACATAGCAACGGTCACCGCCGAAGACGTGCAACGCGTCGCCGCCACTTATCTCAACATTGCCAAACCATGGATCCGCCCGCCTGTCAGTGGCTATCTGCTGCCGGAAGACAAAGGAAGCGCCGAATGACAAAAATCCTCAGCCTTCTTCTACTTGTCGTCATAAACCTGCCGGCGCACGCGGCCGATAAATTCCTCGATATTCAGGAAGTCAAAAGTAAGGGGGGGCTGACCGCCTGGCTCGTCGCCGATAAAACCCTGCCCGTAATTACCCTGCAATTTACCTTTGTGGATTCAGGATCGGCTTTGGAAGCGGAGGCACAGCAAGGTCTGGTGCAACTGCTCTCCAACACCATGGATGAAGGCGCGGGAGAACTGACATCCAATGAATTTCAAAAAGCATTGCTTGATAACTCGATCTCTCTTGGTTTTTCTGGCGGACGCGATGGTTTCGGCGGCGCGCTCAAAACCCTGAGCCGTCATAAAGAAGAAGCCTTCCACCTGTTGCAACTCGCCATGAGCACCCCGCGCTTCGATGTCGAGCCCATAGAGCGCATGAAAGAAGCCAATCTCTCACGCATTCGATCCTCCATGACCGATCCCGGCTGGATGGCCGCACGGTTGATCAATGCGCGCGCGTTCGAAGGGCATCCTTATGCGCTGAACAGCGGCGGAACGCTCACGACCTTGAAAAAACTCAATCCCGATGATCTGCGCGGTTATTATAAAACTTACCTAACCAAGGATCGGCTTGTCGTTGCTGCGGCGGGTGATATCACCGCAGAAGAGCTGGGCATTCTGCTTGATAAAATTTTTGGCGCCCTGCCCGGCACTGCCCCCGCTTCCCCGGTTGAAGATTTCCGCATCCAGAATACTGGAACTGTTGGCGTCTATAAGCACGCTATTCCACAGACTCTCATCGAAATACTGATGCCGGCGTTTGGTCGCAAAGATAAAGATTATTACGCCTTGCAGGTAATGAACTATGTGTTTGGCGGCGCCGGGTTTGGCTCACGTTTGATGGAAGAAGTGCGCGAAAAGCGCGGCCTTACCTATGGTGTATACAGCTCCTTGCGCAATTTCCGCCATCTGGATGCCATCAGCATCTCGCTGTCCACCAAGAACGATACGGCGGCACAAGCCATCGATGTTATCAAAGCCGAAATGCACAAGCTGGCCAATGAGCCTGTGTCAGAACGTGAATTGAGCGATGCACAGGCTTACTTGATTGGCTCGATGCCGCTGGCGCTCAGCTCCACCGATAATATCGCCAGCATCCTTCTTTCGCTGCAGGAAGATAAATTACCGATCGATTACCTCGATCACTATGCAGAGAAAATTAAAGCCATTACCGCCAAGGATATTCAGCGCGTTGCCGTCCGCTTGTTGGATGAGCAAGCCATGACAGTGGTTATGGTTGGCGACCCCCAGAATATTGATAACCCCGTTTTAGTAGAGACCCTCCCTAATGTCCAATAATCCGCAAACCACAGCCGCCTGGAAAAAACTGGAGCAGCTTGCTAAGCAAGCGCCGGATGCCCGTTCGTTATTTGAAGCCGATGCAAAACGCGCCGCTCACTGGACACATGAGTGCGGCGGTATGAGCATCGATTTTTCCAAGAATGCCCTTGATGATACCATTCTCTCGGCGCTCGTGAACCTCGCCAAAGAACAGTCCCTGGAAAGCTGGCGGGAAAAAATGTTTAACGGTGAAGCCATTAATTCAACGGAGAATAGAGCCGTTTTGCATACGGCGCTGCGCCGTCCGGCCTCCGATCAGCTTACCGTACATGGCGAAAATGTCATTTCGTATGTGCATGATGTCCTCGCCCGCATGAAGTCTTTTACACAAGCCGTTCATAGCGGTGCATGGAAGGGATATACGGGAAAGCGCATCGATACGATCGTCAATATCGGCATCGGCGGATCGGATCTCGGCCCCTATATGGTGTGCGAAGCCCTCAAGGCCTTTACGCAAAAGGGTATCACGATTCATTTTGTTTCGAATGTAGACGGTACGCATCTGGCGCAAACCCTGCCACACTGCAACCCTGAAACAACGTTGTTTCTGGTTGCATCAAAAACGTTCACGACGCAGGAAACCATGACTAACGCGCGCTCGGCCCGCCAGTGGCTGCTTGATAACGCGAAAGAAGAGAGCGCGATTGCAAAGCATTTTGTCGCCCTGTCGACCAACGAGAAAGCCGTTGTCACATTCGGTATTGCGGCCGATAACATGTTTCCGTTTAAAGGCTGGGTTGGCGGACGATACTCCTTATGGTCCGCCATTGGCCTGTCCATCGCACTGGCGGTCGGCTTTGACAATTTTGAAAAGCTGCTGGCGGGTGCGCATGAGATGGATGTGCATTTCCGCGAGGCACCGCTCGAAAAAAACCTGCCCGTTTTGATGGCGCTTATGGGTATCTGGCAGCGCAATTTCCTGAAACGCTCCAGTCATGCTGTCCTGCCCTACGACCAAAGCCTGCATCGCTTCCCGGCGTTCCTGCAACAGCTTGACATGGAATCCAATGGAAAACGCGTTGATCGCGATAATAATCCCATCACCGCGTATGAAACCGGGCCTGTAGTATTCGGCGAGCCGGGCACTAATGGCCAGCACGCCTTCTACCAACTGATTCATCAGGGCACCGACGTTATCCCGTGCGATTTCATCGGTGTCCGCACCAGCAATTACCCGCTGGGCAATCACCATGCGCTGCTCATGACCAATATGCTCGCGCAGAGCCGCGCTTTGATGCAGGGCCGTACGCTGGAAGAAGCGGGTGGCAACCCGCACCGCGTTTTTTCCGGAAACCGCCCCTCGACCACCATTGTGCTCGAAGCGCTAGACCCGTATCATCTGGGCATGCTGATTGCGCTTTATGAACATAAAGTTTTTGTTCAGGGTATTATCTGGAACATCAATTCGTTCGACCAGTTCGGTGTCGAACTGGGCAAAGAAATGGCCAACGCCCTTGAAAGCGGCGGCGGTGGACCAAGTGATTCATCAACTCTGATGCTTAAAGAGCGCCTTGGCTTATGAAGCGCCAGCTCCCCAGCGCCGATGCGATGCCGCGCCTGACGCAAAAGGAGCTTGAAGTGCTTGCCCAGCAGCACGATTATTTTATCAAAGGATTTCCCGGCGGTCAGCGCGCCACGTTAAAATTCTTCGATCTCTCCGGCCTTGATTTTTCGGGTAAAGATTTTTCCAACGCCGATTTCACCGGCTCCGACATGCGCAAGACCGATTTATCGCACGGTGTTTTTCGCGGTTCTATTTTCTTTGGCTGCGATATGCGCAACGCCCATCTGGAAAAAGCCAACTTCCAGCGCGCCGATTTTCGCGGCGCCCACATGGCCGGCGCGAATTTGAGCGGTGCCGATCTCGATCAAGCCGATCTGCGTGAAGGCCGCATGATGCAGCCCGACGAACAGGGCCGCATGATGGACCGCCCGCGCGATGGGATCAAACCGGGCCAGCGCAGCTGGAGCACGATCTTCACCGGCGCCAAACTGTCCGAGACCAATATGTCAGGCATCAAAGCCATCGCCGCCGATTTTTCCGATGCCGATCTGAGCGGTGTCATCATGAAGGATGCCGATCTCAGCCATGTCAGTTTCAAAGGCGCCAATTTAAGCGACTGCGATTTTTCTGGATCCGACATGCGCAAGGCGGATTTAAGTCACTCGCTGATGCAAGGCGCTGTCATGGTCGATGTCGAACTGGGCGGCACAAAAAAAGACGGAGTCATGCTGGGTGCGCAAGGCACCGCCTTCAACGATCTTGGCCAGACTCTCGAAGCCATGCTGGACTCCCATAAATTATGGATCACGACTCTTGGGAAAGAAGGCATTCAACTGAACCTGAGCGGAATTAACCTTCAGGATATTCCAAACCTCCATACGATTCCGCTAACCGCCATTCATGCCGTAGGCGCCGTCTTCATCGGACAAAATCTGACCGGCCTCAATTTGCAAAGCGCGATTGTGGATCGCAGCGATTTTCGTGATTGCAAATTGATCCGCGCCGACCTGCGCGGTTCGTCGTTCAAAAATGCGAATTTCTCGCGCGCCGATTTGACCGCCGCCAAGCTTGGCGCGTTAAAGTTCGATTCCGGCGCGGGCGGTGGTGTGCGGTTGCAACGGGCGGATTTCAGCGGCGCGCAAATGCGCTTTGCCAATCTTAGTGGCGCCGATCTCAGCAACGCCGTGCTCATGGGGGCCAATCTGGCAGACGCCAATCTGACGGGGTGCGATCTGCGCCATGCCGACCTGACAGGCGCCATCCTGGATGGCGCAAATATTGGGGATGCCCGCCGGGAATAGGCCCGAATTCGTTGATTTTCCGGCCTCTGGCGCGCTACAGTGCCTTATGCGCATCCGCCATTTACCCGAAACACTGGTCAACCAGATCGCCGCTGGCGAGGTCATCGAACGACCTGCCGCCGCCGTCAAGGAACTGGTAGAAAATGCCATCGATGCAGGCGCCCGCAAAATTACGATCACGTTAGAGAATGGCGGCAAAAGCCTTATTCGGATTACCGACGATGGATGCGGGATGGACCGCGATGAAATGCTGGCGTCCCTCGATCGCCACGCCACATCGAAATTGCCCGACGATGATCTGGTGCATGTCGTTCATCTGGGCTTTCGCGGCGAAGCATTGCCATCCATCGCCTCTGTCAGCCGCCTGAGCATCACGACGCGCGCTCAAGGCAGTGAAGAGGCATGGACCATCACGGTTGAAGGCGGCACCAAAAATGCGGTGAAGCCCGCCGCGCATCCGCCGGGCACCACGCTCGAGGTGCGCGATTTATTTTATGCCACGCCCGCGCGCCTTAAATTTTTAAAGACCGATCGCAGCGAGTATGCCGCCGTCAAGGAAACTGTTATGCGGTTGTCGATGGCGTTTCCGGGTGTAGCGTTCCATCTCATCAATGATGGTAAGACTTCTTTCTCTTACCCTGTTCAGGATCGCGACCAGCGTCTCTCCGCCGCACTGGGCGATGAGTTCGGCGATAACGCAATTGTCATCAATGCCGAGCGTGAAGGCGTACGGCTGACCGGCCTTGCCGGCCTGCCGACTTTTTCGCGCGGCACCTCGCAACATCAGCATTTGTTCGTCAATGGCCGCCCGGTGCGCGACCGCCTGCTGATGGGGTGCCTGCGCGCCGCCTACAGCGATTTCATGGCGCATGACCGCCATCCGATCGCCGCGTTGTTTTTGGATGTGCCGGCGGACAGTGTCGATGTCAACGTCCACCCGGCGAAAGCCGAAGTGCGGTTCCGCGATAATGCGCTGGTGCGGGGGCTGATTGTTTCCGGCCTCAAACATGCGCTGCTGCAAAACGGGCAAGTCAGTGCACCCAGCGTATCGTTCGCGGCGCTTGATCGTTTCCGCACGAACGCGGCGAACACACCTATTTCCCGCGCGCAACCCTACGCCTACACAGGGGGCCTTGCAGAAAAACTGGCGCCGCAATTCACCCCGTTTGAAACAGCCGCGCCATTGGCGCGCTATGAAGAGCCTGCAGAGGAGCAAGAGGTATCCGCCCACCCGCTCGGCGCCGCCCGCGCACAGATTCACGAAAATTATATCGTGACGCAAACACAAAACGGCATGGTGATCGTTGATCAGCATGCCGCACATGAACGCCTCGTCTATGAACGCTTCAAGGCGCAGCACGCGCAAAGCGGCATTCCCTCGCAAGGTCTGCTGGTCCCGGATATTGTCGATCTGGAAGAAACGGATGCCGAGCGTCTCCTCGGCCACGCCGATATGCTGCGCACGCTGGGCCTTGATCTCGAAGCGTTCGGCGCGGGATCGATCGCCGTGCGCGCCGTGCCCGCCCTGCTTGCCGGGCGCTGTGAAGCAACCCAGTTGGTGCGCGATCTCGCCGACGAACTCACCGAGCGCGGCACCGCGCAGGGCCTCGAAGAAACCATCAACCGCCTGCTCTCGACCATGGCCTGCCATGGGTCCGTGCGTTCGGGCCGACGCCTCAATGCCGAAGAAATGAACGCCCTGCTCCGCCAGATGGAAGACACACCCAATTCCGGTCAATGCAACCATGGCCGCCCGACTTATATTCAGCTATCATTGGCCGACATCGAAAAACTTTTCGGGCGCAGGGGATAAGCCATGACCGACCAACTTGCCAGCAAACATAAAAGCACCATCCTGCAACTTTACTTCGTGTTTATCGCGAGCTTGATCGGCAGCTTCATTCCCAATGCCGCAGCGCAGATGCTCGGCCTCATCTTGCTCGTATCGCTTATGGTGGCTGTACCAATTTACGGGGCCACTGCCCCCAAGGGATCGCTGCTGCGCAATCATATGCGCTATCTGAATGGCACCATCTGGACTGGCTCTACTCTACTGGCCATTGGGTTTGCTCTGATGTGTTTCTGGCTCTACAGCAAAGGCGATTTGTCTTCCTATGATACGTTCAAAAGCCAAATTGAAAACGGCACAATGCTTGACGAAGCTTCCCTCACCGCTTCCATTGAGGCAATGCTCTCATACTTTCTGCAAACCAACATGGGTCTGATCGTGCAATCCGGCGTTATTTGCCTTGGCCCGCCGATCTTGTTCATTATTTTTCGCATCATGAAAGCCATGGCGCGTGCCTCTACCTATGCCCCGGTTACAGAGGATTAATCGCCGCTTATGACTCGCCTTGCTTTTTTTGCCTCCTATAACGGCTCCGCTGCTCGCGCGATTACGGCGGCGGCAAAACGCCATGATATTGCAGGAACACCTGTTTTACTGATCGTCAACAATCCCGATGCGGGCGCCCTTGCCTGGGCACAGAGCGAAGGGCTGCTTACCCTCACCATCAACGCCAAAACACATAACGACGTGGACGCTGCTATTGCGCAGGCCTTGCAGGAACATTCCATCGATCTCGTCTGCTGTTCGGGTTACATGAAACTGATCGGCCCGAAAACGATCGCCGCCATGCAGGGGAATATCTGGAACGTGCATCCCGCCCTGCTTCCTGCTTATGGCGGTCAGGGCATGTATGGCCGTCATGTGCACGAAGCGGTGTTTGCGGCCAAAGACAAACAGACCGGCATCACGCTGCATCAGGTCGATGGCGAATATGATCACGGGCGCATCATCGCGCAAAAAATCATTCCGCTATCCGAGGCTGATACACCCGAAAAAATCGAAGAAAAAGTAAAAGCCGCCGAGCCCGATTTTTACGTCGAAACCCTGGCGGCTTATCTTATTTCAGATCAAAGAGCATAAGTTCGGAATCGGCAAGCGCCGTGAAAGCAACCGACGAGACATCGCTGATCTCTACACCGTCGCCTTCTTTAAGAACTTCTCCTTCCAGCATGACGCGTCCGCGCGTCACCTGAACGAATCCATACCGGTTTGGCGCGAAATCGTGAGACAGAGTCTGCCCATCTTGCGCCTGCGCCAGATAGAGCTTTACATCCTGATGGATGGTGACACCGCCATCCGTTCCCTCACGATCGCCAATCAAATGGAAACGTCCTTTGATCTTTTCAGGGTCGATGGCTTTTTGTTCATAGCCCGGCGTAATGCCCCGCTCATCCGGCATGATCCAGATTTGTAGCAGATGTACGTTTTCACTATCCGACGCGTTGAATTCAGAATGAGCGATCCCGGTACCGGCGCTCATTTTCTGAATTTCCATCGGACGGATGGCAGAGCCATTCCCTAGCGAATCCTTATGCGCCAGCGAACCGTTCAGCACGTAAGTGATGATCTCCATATTATCGTGCTCGTGCATGCCAAAGCCCGCTGCCGGAATAACGATGTCGTCATTGATCACGCGTAGCGAGCGAAAGCTCATGCGATGCGGGTCGTGAAAGGCGCCAAAAGAAAATGTGTGGTAGCTGTCAAGCCAGCCGGTTTTGCTCCGGCCGCGCATGTCGCGGTCATGGATCTTAAACATTGTACGCTCCTTTTGTTGAAGAAGGATGACATAGCTTTGCGCAACAAACTTTCAAGGGGTCACTTTTTGCTGCGGCTCTTCATCAATTCGAAGATCAGGTCCTGATCGCTTTTCGGCATCGCCTTAAACGTGCTCAGCACGGCATCGTCTTTTTCACTCAAACCGATTGGAGGCATGACGCTCACCTCTTCATTCAGGGCTAACCATTCAATGGGTACGTCCAACGCCATCGCCAGCTTCGGCAGATAGCGCGGCGTCAGGGCCTTGCCGCTTTCTGCCTGCTGGATCGCCTGCTGGCTGGTTTGCGCCATAGACGCCAGATCTGCCTGCGTTAGTCCTTTGATTTTTCTAATATAAATCAGGCGATCGGCCAGCGCGGGGAGATCTTTTAAGACGGTCATTACCCAATAATAAACCTAACATCTTGTAAAATCTTGACAATTAATCTTGTTGACTTTGCAATCAATAATTGTATTATCTTGTAACGATGATGTCGGCCTTATTGCAAAGAGTTCTGGATCAGCTTGAAGCGGCTACGACGGCGGTACAAACGCCTTGCGCGCATCCAGACACGGCTGGCGACAAACGCAACCCTGCAGGTGGTCATTGACCAATCCCACAGCCTGCATGAACGCGTACGCCGTGGTGGGGCCGAAAAATGTCCAGCCACGGCGTTTCAGTTCTTTGGATAGAGCAACGGATTGCGCGCTCTGGGTGATGGGACGCACGCTGGCCGCATCGAATTTTTTGGGTCGCTCAGCGGCCGGCGTTTCATAGCGCCAGATAAAAGCGGCCAGCGATCCTTCGCTTTTTGTCAGCTCCAGCGCGCGCTGTGCATTGTTGATCGTGCTGACGATTTTGCCGCGATGACGGATGATGCCCGCGTCTAGTACGAGACGCTCGACATCTTCGTCCGTAAAGTTTGCGAGTTTTTTGATGGTAAAATTGGCAAAGCCTTTGCGAAAATTTTCGCGTTTGCGCAAAATCGTGATCCAGCTTAATCCCGCCTGGAATCCTTCGAGACATATTTTCTCGAACAGATAACGATCGTCTGCGCAGGGTCTTCCCCACTCTTCATCATGATAGGCGAGGTACAGTGGATCGTTGGCATGCCACCAGCAACGGGTCTTGCCATCAGGTCCGACAATAAGACCGTCTTCCGGCTTATTCGGCATTGAGGTAATCGAGGAAACGCTGCGCCGCCTCGATTTCGGCGCGCATCGCCGCCTGCTTCTTGGCAATCACCGGATCTTCGCCATGTATGGCTTCGTTCGCGATTTCGGCATAGTATTTTTCTTCGAGCCAGTGCGCATCAAACAACTCATCAGGTGTAATCTCGCCTTCGACAAAAGCGAGGCCCATCACAATAGAGCCGGCTTGCGATGTCACGACCTGCAAGATCGCAAAGTAATATTCATCAAGGCCTTCGAGATAATTCCATACGCGGTCGTGCGCTTCTTCATCCTGGCTCAGCGCGTCGAGGCCGAACGTCACATCGAGCGGCACTTCAAAATGTTCATCAAACCAGGTCAGCCATTTGTCCCAAGTTTCTTTTTCGCGCGCCGCCAGCGCCGCCGGTTCCTTCACGCGGTAACACAGCAGATCCGTATCAAGATATTTGAGCAGCGATTTGGTCAATGTTTCGCGGTCGCGCGCACGGTCGATAGCAGTATTAAGCAGCGCGGTCAGCGGCATGGAGTTGGCATCGATGGTGTCATCTTGCGCGGCCCATTCCTGCACGATAGCGTCGGCCAGCGGTTTCGATGGCGCCACCAGCGTCTGGCCCGACGGTGTTTTGACACTCTTGCCGTCCAGCTGAATGGCAAATCCCTCATCGGTCTTTTTCGTGGAGACGAGCGTATAAAACTTCTTCATGGCGTCAGGTTTGCATCCGGTTCTTTAAAGTAAGCGGCGCAAGGATGAGTATCCACCTGCGCCCGGCCCTGATTATTATAGAAACATTGCAGCGGTTGCAAATTACCATTTTCCAGCCGTACAGCCGGCACCACATACGGCCCGCTCTGCCCGCCTGATTTGTCCCGTAATCGCTCGATATGCAACTGTATCGGCAGAACGCCGTCCGGACGGCCGGCGGCCCAGCGTTGCAATAATAGCTGGATCGCGTTCATATCGGCGGCCCGATAGGTTTCAAACGACGCCGTGGCGCCATAGCCATCTTTGTTGAAATCAATAAAATAATTACCGCGTGTGCGCCCACCGTCTATTTTCCCGGTTACGCGCACAGGCGCCTGCGGCATGCGATACATTGCGCCATTGCCGATCTGTTGCAACGGGATCGTGGCTTCCAGCGCCATCGTATCGACCATCCCCGTTACGCTCAGTCCGTCTCGTGTCTCATTCACGGCAATCTGTTTGATGAAAAGTGGCGCGATACCCGTTACATCCTTGGCAAAAACCATATTTTTAAGGGAGAGAATGGAAAAGCGCGGTTGGCCGATCATTACCGACCAGAGAGGCATATCAGTGGTGACATGCTCGACAGTAATCGCTTTTCCGTTGGGATCATCGAGCGGCCAGAAGCGGATATCGCTCATGTCGAGGCTGAGCGTGGGAAAAAACTGAACCTTGTTCAGTTTGTCTATTTCCGCCGGGTAGCCGGATAGCTGGGTCAGATAACTTTCAAACCCCATTTTCAGCTGATCGGGAGAGCGCTCGACCACTTTTAACGCAATGATTCCAATAAGCAGGCCGCAGACAATCAGGATCAGGGTTGCCTTGACCATAAAGCGTAAAAGACCGGGCAAAGAGAACGTGGCTTTCATCACCGTTAATGGATCGGTGGTGCAGCATTTTCGCTGGCATCATCGTCATCATTTGTGTCTGAATAGGTTACGCCATCACCAAAATCGACAACGCCTGTGGCCCGCAGGCCGCGGCATAAAGTCATGGAGAGGCAGATCGGCGCCGTGATGCCTTTTTCCTCTACCAGATCCCAGAAAGCCTGCCGGATATCAGCATATTGCGTACTCTTGGGGTCCAGCGTGTCGGGCGCGACATCATCGGGCAGCAAAGGGATCGGTGCACATTGGCGCTGGGCAATGCAGTTTTGATACTGTGAGGCAGATTCAATCCGGCCGTCCTGAATATCCTTGGCGGTCTTTTGCATACGACGCAGATATTTTTCCATCTCTGCCTGCACGTCAATGCGGTACATATCCTGAATGCCTTCTGGCGTACGGCAGAACCCCGGAACGGGCTGACGTTTCAGGGCGGGCTTGATGCACCATTCCCCAAGACGGATCCAGTCTTTCTGGCGCAATGTTTTGGCAAAGATATGCTGCTCCAGCGTTGGGTATTTTTCGATGTAATCCTCAAAAATAAACGCTTGCGGCGTGGTCAGGCCTTGCAGATAGGATTCATTCCAGCGCATTTTGGCAATACCGCCATACAGCAAAGCCGCGGCGACAACGATCGACACGATCGCCGGAATAATCTTCGCCTTGCGCAGCGACCAGAAAGCGACCAGAACCACCACAGCATAGAGAATGGTTAAAATCAGGTGACCGAAATCGAGATAACTGCGGTAGGTCAGTAACAGTAAAACCTGCAATACCGTGAGCGACACGGATATCCCAAGCGCCATTTTCTTGCGCTTGTCTATTTCCGTTGTGTTGATCAGGGAATCATCGCTCATGATGCCTAAAGTATACGGGCAAACCCGGTCCGGCAAAAGCGATTATTGGTCGGAAAACAAGCCCTTGGCATTACCCTGGCTGAAGCCGAAGGCATCGAACGTTCTTTTCATATCATCCGGTAGCGGTGCATCGACCGTAACGCTCCGCCCAGTTTTTGGATGACGGAACGTCAGGCTGCGGGCATGCAGATGAATGCGGCCGGCAACGCCCGGCCCTTCGATGATCGCTTCCTTACCGCCATATTTGCGGTCGCCCAGTAACGGACAGCCAAGCATGGTGGCGGCGTGAACGCGGATCTGATGCGTCCGGCCCGAGCGCGGCATGAACGCCACGAAGGCCGCCTTGTTGCTCGCAAAGTCGGCTACTTCGTACAAGGTCGAGGCGCGCTGACCGTTTTCTTCATCGACAATGACTTTGTCTTTGTCGGGACCTGTATCCTGCTTGAGCAAAGCCGCGCGAATATCGCCTGATTGCTGTTCCGGCACGCCGACCGTGACCGCCCAGTAAATTTTTTTCATGTCGCGTCCCGCGAACATCGCGCCCAGCTTGCGTGCCATTTCGGCGGAACGCGCCAGCAGCAACACGCCGGATGTTTCCTTATCAAGGCGGTGCACCAGACGCGGTTTCACGCCTTCACGGTTGACCAATGCTTCCAGCATGCCATCGATGTGGCGCTCGATATTGTTGCCACCCTGCGAGGCGATGCCCGATGGTTTGTTGATGGCCAGAATTTCCCCATCGTCGAACAGGATGGCTTTTTGCATCATTTCGGCATCATCATCGCGCAGACGATAGCCGTCCTGCTTTTCTTTATACTGCACTGGCGGCAAGCGTACTTCCTGCCCTGCGACCAGGCGCGTATCCGGCTTGGCCCGTTTGCCATCAATGCGGATCTGTCCCGTGCGGATCAGTTTCTGGCTGAGCACGAACGGCACTTCCGGCGTGTAGCGTTTCAGCCACCGATCGAGGCGTTGCCCGTCATCGTCTTTTTCTACGGTAAAATGGCGAACTTCGTGGGTCATGCGGAAACCAATCGGATCAATAAGAGGCCGGCAAACAATCCGGCGATGGATAAAATAACACTGGCGGCGATGTACGCCGCGCTTAACCCGACATCGCCGCGCTCATACAGCGTGACGGCATCGAGGGAAAAAGTGGAAAAGGTGGTAAAAGCACCTAGAAAACCAATCGTCAAAAAGGCGCGCAACTCCTGCGGCGGCTGCCACACATGCGCGAAAATGCCGATCAGCAGGCCCATGAGGAACGAGCCCAGAATATTGACGATCAAGGTCCCATAGGGAAATGCCAGCCCGAACGCCATGGCCGCGCCGATATTGGCGAAATGGCGGGCAACGGCCCCAAGGGCGCCCCCGGCGGCAATGGATAAAACGGAGATCATGCGGCTGACTATCGTCGTTTCAGGTCTTTACGTCAATCAATCGATTCGCCTGAAGGCGGTTTAAAGTATACCCTGACGGCCTTTTGATGCCTGACTTTCATACCAGTCCTGCCATTTGCCCAGCAGGCGGCTCATGCGGCTTTCGGGGTTATTGGCTTGAACCAGATCCATCGCCTCTTGCGCCGTGCACCAGCGCAGCTCTGTCGATTCATCGCTTACTGCAAAGACCTCATCGCCAGTTGCCTGGAATAAGAAGCGCACATCGTAATGGGAATGGGCGGGTTCGCCCTTTTTCTCATTGGCGAGAATGGCGTGAATATCGACATCGAAAATAGTCTCAAAGACTGGCTGGATATCCGGAATACCGGATTCTTCGATCACTTCGCGCCGCGCCGCATTGAGCAAATTGACTTCGCCATCGACATGACCGCCAAAAGACATCCATTTATTCAGGAATTTGTGATGGTTCATCAGCACACGGCTGCCGTCCTTGCTGATCAGCAAGGCTGACGCGGTAATGTGGCCCGGCGTGAACAGATCGCGATATAAAGCGGCAGAGCCCTGCACCGCAAGCAACTGCGCAATCAGGCGGCGGTCATTCTCTTCGCGTTCATCGCTCGTACTATGGTTCTCGAGTTGTGTAATCAGTCTAAGCATTCTTTTTCTCGCGCAATTTTTGCCAGTATTCCAACCGTTTTTTTATCTCGCGCTCAAACCCGCGTTCCGGCGGATCGTAGTAACGCTGCCGGTTCATTTCTTCGGGGAAATAATTCTGCCCGGAGAATCCATGTTCGGTATCGGGATCGTACTGGTATCCGGCGCTGTAGCCAATCTCTTTCATCAGTTTTGTTGGCGCATTGAGGATATGTTTGGGGGGCATCAATGACCCTGTCTCCTGCGCGTTTTTCCATGCCCGGTTAAAGGCGACATAGGCCGAATTGGACTTCGGCGCGGTTGCTAAATACATCACAGCCTGCGCCAGCGCCAGCTCGCCTTCGGGTGACCCCATCCGCTCATACGCCTCCCAGGCGTTCATGCAAATGGGCAGCGCCTGCGGGTCGGCCAGACCTATATCCTCGACCGCCATGCGGGTAATCCGCCGCGCCAGATAGCGGGCATCTTCCCCACCAACCAGCATCCGCGACAACCAGTATAACGCCGCATCCACATCGGATCCGCGCACCGACTTATGCAGCGCGCTGATGAGGTTATAATGGCCTTCGTCTTTTTTGTCATAGAGGGGCGCGCGTTTTTGCACGAGCGTCATCAGCCCTTCGGTATCCAGTATAGCATCCGTTTGATTAACAATCTGTTCAGATAGGGTCAGCACGTAGCGCCCATCTCCATCTGCCATGGCTTTCAGCGACGAGCGCGCACTGTCATCCAGCGGAAGTTTGCGGCCCAGCTCGTCCTCAGCCCGTTGCAACAATTTTTCCAGCGCAGGCTCATCGAGGCGGTTTAAAATCATTACCTGACAGCGCGACAGCAAAGCACCGTTCAACTCGAACGACGGATTTTCTGTGGTAGCGCCGATCAACGTTATGGTGCCGTCTTCGACAACGGGCAGGAACGCATCTTGCTGCGATTTATTGAAACGGTGGATCTCATCGACGAACAGCAGCGTGCCTTTGCCTTCGGCGCGGCGCATCTTTGCGGCTTCGAAGATTTTCTTTAAATCGGCAACGCCGGAAAAAATCGCCGAGATCTGTTCGAAATGCAGCGCCGTATGATCGGCTAGAATACGCGCCATGGTCGTCTTACCACAGCCCGGCGGCCCCCAGAAAATCAGCGAAGCGATCTTCCCGCTCTCGACCATGCGGCGCAGCGTACCGCTTGGTCCCACCAGATGATCCTGCCCGGCGATCTCATCCAATGTGCGCGGGCGCAGCCGATCCGCCAGCGGGCGCGGGGCGTCATGAGACATATCGGACGCGTCAAAAAGAGTGGGCATGGAGGTGAGTGTAGGCACCCGAATTCTTTTGGCAAGGGCGCATTTTTGGCCTAATTTCCCCTTATGTCCGATAAAATTGATGCCTTTAGAAAATCCCCCCTTGCCCCCTATGTCTGCCTGACCGCCTACACGGCCAGTATGGCGTCTCTTATGGCTCCACACGTCGATCTGATCCTTGTCGGCGACAGTGTCGCCATGACGATTTATGGCGCGCAGAACACGCTGGACGCTGACTTGCCGATGATGATCCGCCACGGCCGCGCCGTGCGTGCCGGCGCGCCAGAGGCGTTACTGGTGGTCGATATGCCCGCCGGAAGTTACGAGGACGATCCGCGGGCCGCGCTCAAGAACGCACAACAGATCATGGTTGAGACCGGCTGCGACGCCGTGAAGCTCGAAGGCGGCATCGAGCATGCGCCCACCATCGCCCTGCTCACGCAAAACAACATTCCCGTCATGGGCCATATTGGCCTGATGCCGCAAAACGTGGTCAAGGAAGGCGGCTATAAAATCAAAGGAAAGAGTGAGGATGATATCGCCCGTCTGATCGCAGACGCCAAAGCCATCGAAGAAGCCGGCGTGTTTTCCTTCGTGCTCGAAGGCACAATCGATACCGCCGCAGAAGCTGTCACCGCCGCCACGAATGTTCCCGTTATCGGTATCGGCGCCTCCGCCGCCTGCGATGGTCAGATTTTAGTATGCGATGACATGCTCGGCCTCACCCAAGGCCACGTGCCAAAATTCGTCAAACAATATGCACAAGTCGGCACGGATATCGCCGCCGCCATAGCGACCTACGCCGACGAAGTGCGCACCCGCCGCTTCCCGGAGGAAGCGCATCTGTATCGTAAAAAAGCCTAGGTCGCCATTGCGAGAAGCATCGCGACGAAGCAATCCAGAACAAGACTGTCGAGAGTCTGGATTGCTTCGCTACGCTCGCAATGACAGACAATAAAAAAACCCGCCATGAAGGCGGGTTTTTCGAATGGATATCAGACTAAGCAGCAGCGGCTTTTTTGGCTGGCGACTTTTTGTCAGCGGTTTTTTTCGCGGCTGGGGCTTTGGCTTCATGGGCTTCGGCGTCGCTCTCGACGAATTCGCCGCTGTCCTGGCCTTTGGCGCTTTCATCGCGGTCAACCAGCTCGATCACAGCCATTGGCGCGTTGTCGCCATAGCGGAAACCGGCTTTCATGACGCGGCTGTAGCCGCCTTCGCGTGTTTCGTAACGGGCTGCGAGCGTGTCGAACAGTTTCTTCACTTGCTCTTCATCGCGCATACGGGCAATCGCCAGACGACGATTGGCGAGACCGCCTTTTTTACCAAGGGTGATCAGCTTGTCGATGATCGGCTTCAGTTCTTTGGCTTTCGGCAAAGTGGTGACGATCTGTTCATGCTTGACCAGGGCCGCTGCCATGTTGGCGAACATCGCGATACGGTGCGCGCTGGTGCGGTTCAGTTTTCTTTGTTTCATTCCGTGTCTCACGGCAGTTCTCCTTTTAACAGCGGGTCGCCAGTAGCGATCCCATAGCAATTCCCGTGATCATCTTCCGATTAAAAACGGGGGCGGACACAATGTCCTTTTTTTGCGGGCGGTCCCGATAACATCGGAACCGCACCACGAAACTTAGTTATTGAATGGGTCGTCCAGTTTCTTGGCCAGTTCTTCAATGTTTTCCGGCGGCCAGCCTTCGACTGGCATGCCGAGGTGCAGACCCATGTTGGTCAACACTTCTTTGATCTCGTTCAGCGACTTGCGGCCGAAGTTCGGCGTGCGCAGCATGTCGCTTTCGGATTTCTGGACCAGGTCGCCGATGTAGACGATGTTGTCGTTCTTCAGGCAGTTGGCCGAGCGAACCGACAGTTCGAGTTCATCGACTTTGCGCAGCAGGTTGCGGTTGAATGGCAGTTCGTCTGCTTCTTCTGCCGCGCTGTGTGCTTCCGGTTCATCGAAGGTGACGAACACTTGCAGCTGGTCTTGCAGGATACGGGCAGCGTAAGCCACAGCATCTTCAGGGCTGATAACACCATTGGTTTCAATGGCGAGTGTCAGCTTGTCGTAGTCAGTGATCTGACCAACGCGGGTGTCTTCGATTTCGTACGTTACTTTGCGCACTGGCGAGAAAACCGAGTCAACCGGGATCAGGCCAACTGGCGCTTCTTCCGGACGGTTCTGCGCAGCTGGGCGGTAGCCTTTGCCGGTGTTGACCGTCAGTTCCATGTTGAATTTCGCGCCTTTATCGAGTGTGCAGATTTCGAGATCAGGGTTCATGATTTCGATGTCAGCGCCGGCTTCGATCATCGCAGCGGTTACAGTGCAAGGACCCGTTGCCGACAGGCGCATTTTGCGCGCGCCTTCAGCGTGGCAGCGAACAGCAAGGGCTTTTACGTTCAGCACGATGTCGGTGACATCTTCGCGAACACCTTCGATCGAGGAGAATTCATGCAGCACGCCATCGATCTGGATGCCTGTAACGGCAGCGCCTTGCAACGACGACAGGAGAATACGGCGCAGGGCGTTACCCAGCGTCAAGCCAAAACCACGCTCCAGCGGCTCCACAACGATTTTACCATCGTTCGGGCGCTCTTTGGCGGCTTTAACATCAATTTTGTTTGGCTTAATCAGTTCTTGCCAGTTTTTCTGAATCATAATTTTCGTTCCTCTTAAAACGTCACCCGGTTCTTAGCCGGTCTCTGGTTGCAGGATAGTAATGGCCGCACAAAATAGTTTCGTGCGGCCAAATTCTTTTATTAAACGCGACGGCGCTTGCGTGGACGGCAGCCGTTGTGCGGGATTGGCGTGATGTCTTTGATCGAGCGGATCGTGAAACCCACCATACCAAGAGCACGCAGAGCGCTTTCACGACCCGAACCAGGACCCTTAACCAGGACTTCCAGTTCTTTCATGCCGTGTTCCTGTGCCTTGCGGCCAGCGTCCTCGGCAGCCATCTGCGCGGCGTAAGGGGTCGATTTACGCGAACCCTTGAAGCCTTGCGTACCGGCAGACGACCAGGACACAACATTGCCCTGAGCGTCGCTGATCGTGACCAGCGTGTTGTTGTAGGTAGAATTCACGTGGGCGACGCCCGACGTAATATTCTTTTTGACTTTTTTCTTTACGCCGCGTGCGGCGGGTGCTGCTGCTTTAGCCATTGTTCAAATCCTTACTTCGTTACTTGCTTCTTGCCGGCGACCGGTTTCGCAGGACCCTTGCGGGTACGGGCGTTGGTCTTCGTACCCTGACCGCGAACAGGCAGGTGACGACGGTGACGCAGGCCGCGGTAGCAAGCCATGTCCATGAGGCGTTTAATGTTCATCGCAACAGTACGACGCAGGTCGCCTTCGATTACGATTTTCTGACCTTCGATTTCTGCACGGATTGTGTTCAGTTCGTCTTCCGTCAGGTCATTCATGCGGCGTGTCAGATCGATACCGACAGCCTTCAGAATTTTCTCAGACGTGTGACGGCCGATGCCGTGTACATAAGTCAGTGCAATTAATGCGCGTTTTTTATCGGGAACGTTTACCCCGGCAATACGAGCCATAGTTTCTCCTTACAGTTTCAAAAATATTAACGGCACCGTTATGTCAGTGCCTACACCATCGAAACTTCGTTTAAAATCAGGAGGTTAAGCCTTGTATAGATTTTGCCGGAAGTCTAGATTTGGCCGCAATATAGGGGGGCCTATGCCCCCCGTCAAGCCTTATTTTCCGCGGGTTTCAGGCTGCCAGATGTTGCTGGATCGCGCGGGCGACCTGATCGATTTCCTGCATGCCATCGACTTCTTTTAGCAGTCCCAGATCCTGGTAATACGGGATGATCGGGGCGGTCTGTTCGGTATAGACGCCAAGGCGTTTGCGGAAAGTTTCTTCGTTATCGTCGCCGCGCACAGGCTGGCCGGCGGCCTTGGTCTGTTCGATGCGGGTATTGAGGCGGTTGACCAGTTCTTCTTCATCGACCGTCAGGCGGATAACCGCCTTGATCGGCGCGCCGCGCTGGTTGAGCAGATAATCAAGCGCCTGCGCCTGCGTCGGGGTGCGCGGAAAGCCATCGAAGATTACGCCATTTTTGCAATCGCGGCCATCCATGCGGTTGGCGATCATGCCGATCATGATTTCATCGGAAATAAGATCGCCGCGATCCATGATCTCCTGAGCCTTCTGACCCAGATCAGTTTTGGCGGCAATTTCAGCGCGCAGCATATCGCCGGTTGATAGTTGCTTTAAACCAAATTTCTCTTCGAGCAGCTTGGCTTGCGTCCCCTTGCCCGCCCCCGGCGGGCCAATCAGCACAATATTCAGCATATCCCCTTAACGTCTCCCCATCGAGTGGCGCGGTCCGCGCAATTTGGTTTTCTTCATCAGACCTTCATACTGGTGCGCAATCAGGTGCGAGTGAATTTGCGCAACCGTATCCATCGTGACAGACACCACGATGAGCAACGATGTACCGCCGAAATAGAACGGGATCGAATAATGCGCCATCATGAATTCCGGCAGCAAGCAGATGACGACCAGATAGGCAGCGCCAATAGCCGTGATGCGTGTCAGTACGTAATCAAGATAGTCAGCCGTGCTGCCGCCTGGACGGATGCCCGGAATAAAGCCGCCATATTTGCGCAACATCTCGGCATTTTCCTGCGGGTTGAACACGATCGCGGTGTAGAAGAACGCGAAGAACGTGATCAGCGCACCATACAGCACCATGTAAATCGGCTGGCCGTGTTGCAGGAAGCGCGCAATCGCGGCCGTGAAATCACCCCCGGCGGCGCCGGAGAAACCAACGATCGTCAATGGCAGCAATAACAGGGACGACGCAAAGATCGGCGGAATAACCCCGGCGGTGTTGAGCTTCAGGGGCAGATGGCTTTGCTGCGCCATCGATACCTGATTACCGACTTGTCGTTTGGGGTATTGCACCGGGATGCGCCGCTGCGCCCGTTCCATGAACACAATGAACGCAATCACGGCGACGATCAGCAGCAGAATACCAACCAGTTCCAGAATGTTGAATTGACCCTGACGACCCAGTTCCAGCATCGACGCAAACGCGCGCGGCAGACCCGCCACGATACCAGCGAAGATGATCAGCGAGATACCGTTACCGATACCGCGCGCCGTAATCTGTTCACCGAGCCACATTAGGAAAACCGTACCGCCGACAATCGTGATAACCGTCGAGGCAATGAAGAACACGCCCGGATTGATAACAGCCGGACCGCTTGGTCCGCTCATACCCATCAGGCCGACAGCCAGACCATACGCCTGAATCGTGGCCAGCAGCACCGTGAGGTAGCGCGTGTACTGGTTGATTTTCATGCGGCCGGATTCGCCTTCTTTTTTCATGGCTTCCATTTTCGGAGACATGGCAGTGGCCAACTGCATAATAATCGACGCCGAAATGTACGGCATGATGTTCAGCGCGAAAATCGTCATACGCTGCAGAGCGCCGCCCGAGAACATGTTGAACATGTCCAGAATACCGCCGCCTTTTTGATTGTAAATTTGTTCCCACACTTGCGGGTCGATGCCCGGCACAGGAATGTACGTACCCAGACGATAAACGAGCAAAGCGCCCAGCACGAAGAGAATGCGTTTTTTCAGTTCGGTCGCTTTGGCAAGCGCGCCCCAGTTTGCATTTTTCGCCAGTTGTTCAACGGCAGAAGCCATAGTGGTAAATCCTTATAAATGAAGTCTCATTTGTTTTAATCGGTCGCGCGGCGCACGACAAGAGACAGTTGGCAGTTTTTAACAAAAAGACAAGGGAAGCTGGGGCCGGGCTGTGCCTTACCGCACAAGAAAAACCCGCCTTGCGGCGGGCTTTCGTGAATTATTTGGCTTGCCTGCGTTTGACCGGAGCTGGTTCGACAAACGTGTTGGTCAGAGAGCCACCGGCTTTCTCAACCGCGTCGATGGCCGACTTGGTTGCGCCGCCTTTAACTTTCAACTCAACCTTGGCTTTGAAATCGCCGCCGCCGATGATACGCGCGCCATCGCTTTTCTTCTTGATAACGCCAGCTGCGAGCAGCGCGTCTTCATCGATCGGCTTTTTGGCATCGATCAGTTTCTTGTCAACAGCAGCCTGCAGACGGGCCAGCGTCACAACTTCCCATGTTTTGGCATGGATGTTGTTGAAGCCGCGTTTTGGCAAGCGCATGTACAAAGGCATCTGACCGCCTTCGAAGCCTTTAACGGCCACACCCGAGCGGGCTTTTTGACCTTTTTGGCCAACGCCGCAGGTTTTGCCTTTGCCCGAACCGATACCACGGCCGACGATTTTGCGCTTCTTGGTTGCGCCTTCTTGGAATTTCAGTTCATTAAGTTTCATGGTTCTAATTCCTTATGCTTTCGCAGGATCGATCACTTTAACCAAGTGAGCGACTTTGTTGATCATGCCGCGAACGGAAGGTGTATCTTCCAGCGTGCGGGTACGATGCATTTTGTTCAGACCAAGACCAATCAGCGTCTTGCGTTGCGAAGGCTCACGGCTGATCGGCGACTTCACTTGCGTGATCGTCACGGTCTTGCCGTCTGCTTTTTTGGTTTGTTTCTCAGCCATTGCCTTGTTCCTTCTTATTCTACGTCGGCTTCAACCGCTTCGTCCGCTTTGGCTTTGCCGCCTTCACGTGAAGAGATGATGTCGGTTACTTTTTTGCCACGGCGGGCAGCAACCTGACGCGGGGATTGCATGCTTTTCAGCGCATCGAGTGTCGCGCCGATCATGTTGTAAGGGTTCGAAGAACCTGTGGCTTTCGCAACAACGTCTTGAATACCCAGGCAGTCGAATACAGCGCGCATCGGGCCGCCGGCGATAACGCCCGTACCCATTGGTGCCATGCGGATAACCACTTTACCGGCGCCATAGACACCTTTTACATCGTGATGCAGCGTGCGGCCTTCGCGCAATGGTACGCGGATCATGTTACGTTTTGCTTGCTCGGTGGCTTTACGGACAGCTTCCGGCACTTCTTTTGCCTTGCCGTGACCCGAACCAACGCGGCCCTTGCCATCGCCAACGACGACGAGCGCGGCGAAACCGAAACGACGACCACCCTTGACCACTTTGGCCACGCGGTTAACCGCGACGAGTTTCTCGTGGAATTCGCTCTCTTCGCGTTCACCGCGTTGTTCGCGGCCGCCTTCACGTGGTTTTTTCTGTTCTTGTACCATATGCGTATCTCGCTCCTAAAACCTTAAAATTCCAATCCGCCTTCGCGGGCACCATCGGCCAGAGCCTTGATGCGACCATGGTATACGAACTGGCCACGATCGAACTGGACAGCTTTGACACCGGCTTTGGCGGCGCGTTGCGCAACCAGTTTGCCGACTTGTTGGGCAGCTTCGGCGTTACCACCGTGCTTCAGACCCAGATCCTTGTCCAGCGAGCTGGCGGCGGCGAGAGTTACACCCTGAGCATCATCGATGATCTGGCAGTAAATCTGCTTGCCGGTGCGGTGCACGGACAGACGTGGGCGAACCGCACGGTTTGGGTTATGATTGATGTTCACCTGACGCAGTTTGTTGCGGGTGGAGAACTTGCGGCGCGTTGCCGATGGCATTCTTTTTTGTGTCATAGCGTCACCTGTTACTTCTTCTTGCCTTCCTTACGCTGGACAAATTCGCCTTTGTAGCGAATACCTTTGCCTTTGTAAGGTTCTGGGCGTTTGTAATCACGAATTTTAGCGGCAACATAACCAACAAGCTGCTTGTCGATACCGCTCACTTTAATTTCGGTTGGCGTGGCCACTTCCACTTTGACGCCTTGCGGCACATCGAAGCGGATCTCATGGCTGAAACCCATCTGCATGACCAGAACGTTACCCTGCATGGCGGCACGAAGACCAACACCCTGGATTTCCAGTTCTTTGACGTAGCCTTGCGTCACACCAACAACCATGTTGTTGACCAGCTGACGCATGGTCGGCCAGAGTTTCTTGGCGCGCATCGAATCGACGCGTTGTTTCAGAACAACACCGTTTTCATCTTTGGTCACTGTCACATCGTCATGGACAACGAGAACGAGTTCGCCTTTCGGGCCTTTTACTTTTACTTCCTGGCCGTTCACAGAGGCTTCAACACCGCTGGGGAGGGCTACCGGATTTTTACCAACACGAGACATGGTCTTATTTTCCTTGCTCTTTCAATTCCTAGAATACTTGGCAGATCACTTCGCCGCCAACATTGGCTGCGCGTGCTTTATGGTCTGCCATCACGCCTTGCGGCGTCGAAATAACCGAAATACCAAGGCCATTGCGCACTGCTTTCAGATCCTGGATCTTCGAGTAGGTACGACGGCCCGGTGTCGAGACGCGCTTCAATTCCTGAATAACCGGCTGGCCTTCATTATATTTCAGCTCAATCGCGATTTCGCGCTTATTGTTACCGATATCGGTGACTTTGTAACCACGGATAAAGCCTTCATCTTTCAAAACATCCAGCACGGAGCAACGGATGTTTGAATGCGGGCTTGCAACGACTGGCTTGCGGGCCATTTGACCGTTGCGGATCCGGGTCAGCATATCACCGAGGGGATCGTTCATAGACATTTGTAATCCTCCTAAAACCTAAATTACCAGCTGGACTTCACGACGCCTGGGAGCTCACCACGCGATGCAAGATCGCGAAGCGCAATCCGCGACAGGCGGAATTTGCGGTAGTGGGCACGCGGGCGACCCGTCAGGGCGCAGCGGTTGCGAATACGTGTTTTCGACGAGTTGCGGGGCATCTCGGCAAGTTTCAGGACAGCGGCGAAACGCTCTTCCATCGGCTTTTCTTTGTCGGCGATAATCGCTTTCAACGTTGCACGGGTATCGGCTTTGCCTTTTACCAGCGCGCGGCGCTTGTTATCACGGTTGACGGCACTTTTCTTAGCCATTGCGCTTATGCTCCCTTTTTATCTTGAAACGGCATATTCAGGCCGCGCAGCAGTTCACGCGCCTGTTCGTCATTGGCGGCGTTCGTGCAGATGATGATGTCCATCCCGCGGATCATGTCGACTTTGTCGTACTGGATCTCAGGGAAGATGATTTGTTCTTTTACGCCCATGGCATAGTTGCCACGGCCATCGAAGCTCTTGTGGCTGATCCCGCGGAAGTCGCGGATACGCGGCATCGCGATGTTGATCAGACGGTCGAGGAATTCCCACATACGGTCGCGGCGCAGCGTAACCTTGCAACCGATCGCCATACCGTCGCGCACTTTGAAAGCAGCGTTGGATTTCTTGGCAACGGTGGCTACCGGTTTTTGACCGGCGATCAGCGCCATTTCGTTCATGGCGTTTTCAACGACTTTACGGTCGCTCACGGCTTCACCAACGCCCATATTCAGGACGATTTTGGTCAAACGCGGGGCAGCATGATCGTTCTCAATGCCGAACTGCTTCATCAGCGCGGCTTTCAGCTCGTTATCATACTTTTGCTGCAGACGCGGCGTGTATGTTTTTTGTTGTTTCTTAGCGCTCATTGTTCGCTTCCTTATTTATTCGCAGCCAGCGTTTCGCCAGATTTCTTGGCGATACGGACTTTTTTGCCGTCTTTTTCAATTTTGTAGCCAACGCGCGTAGCCGCACCACCTTTTGGGTCTGCCAGAGCGACGTTCGATACATGGATCGAAAGTTCTTGTTCTTTAATGCCACCGGCATCAAATTGTGTTGGGCGCACATGTTTTTTCACGACATTGACACCTTTAACAACAACGCGTTGTTGCAGTGGCATGGACGTGACGACTTCGCCTTTTTTGCCTTTGTCTTTGCCGGCCAGGATGATGACCTGATCGCCTTTTTTAATTTTCATTTTTGCCTGTGTCATTAGAGCACCTCTCCAGCGAGCGAAATGATCTTGATGTAGCCTTTACCACGCAGTTCGCGGGTTACTGGTCCGAAGATACGGGTACCGATCGGCTCACCATTGTTACCGATCAGAACGCAGGCGTTCGTATCGAAGCTGATTTTCTCGCCATTGTGACGTTTCAGACCGTGACGCGAGCGAACGATAACGGCTTTACGCACATCACCTTTTTTCACACGGCCGCGTGGAATAGCGTCTTTTACCGAGACAACAACGACATCGCCGATATTCGCCGTGCGGCGGTGCGAACCACCCAGCACTTTGATGCACTCGACGCGACGGGCGCCTGAGTTATCAGCAACATCCATATTTGATTGCATTTGGATCATGGCTTCAGCCTCTTTTTCCCTTAAACCTAATTACTTCTTAGTCGCTTTTTTGGCGGCTGTTTTTTTCGTGGCAGTCGATTTTTTCTCGGTTGCCTTACGGGCAGCGCGCTGCTCGATAACTTTTGCTTCGCCTGTACCGCCTGTGTGCAGTGTCCAGCGCTTACGCTTGGAAATAGGTGCGCACTCGATGATCTGAACACGGTCGCCTGGCAGGCAGACATTGTTTTCATCATGCGCGGCATATTTATCCGTGCGTTTCAGGTATTTTTTGTAGATCGGGTGCATGTAACGGCGCTCGACCAGCACGGTGGCTGTCTTGTCCATCTTGTCGCTAACAACTACACCTTCGAGAATTCTGCGTGGCATCTTCTTGCTCTCCTAAACCTTATGCGGCTTTTTTGCTGTGAGTCATGAAAGTCTTCACACGGGCGATGTTACGGCGAACAAGACGCACGGTGTGAGTTTTTTCCAATTGGCCGCTCACTGCCTGGAAGCGCATTTCGAACTGCTCTTTGCGCAGATCCATCAGCATTGCTTTCAGTTCGTCGAACGTTTTGCCTTTAATATCTTCAGCTTTCATAGCCCTTACTCCTTATTCGCCGATACGGGCGACAAATTTGGTTGCGATCGGCAGCTTTGCAGCGGCCAGCTCGAAAGCTTCTTGTGCCAGCTCGCGCGGCACGCCATCGAGTTCAAACATAATGCGGCCCGGTTTAACGCGAGCAACCCAGAATTCCGGCGAACCTTTACCCGAACCCATGCGGACTTCGAGAGGCTTTTTAGAGACTGGAACATCTGGGAAAATACGGATCCAGACTTTACCCTGACGCTTTACGTGACGGGCGATAACGCGGCGGGCGGCTTCGATCTGGCGGGCCGTAATACGGTCCGGCGCCATGGCTTTCAGGCCAAAGGCACCGTAGGCCAGCGAGCTGCCACCCTTGGCATTGCCATGGATGCGGCCCTTGTGGGCTTTTCTGAATTTTGTCTTCTTCGGTTGCAGCATTGCGATACTTTCCGTTTTTCACAAAAAAAATTGTCACATAGACTTAAAACCCTCTGGGTTCCAGTTCCTATATGATGTCTACAGCAGTCACGCTGGTAATATGGCGCGGACTATAAACTTTAAATTTCACGAATACCAGCAGTTTTTTCATCGGGTATTCAGATTTTTAGCAAACGGCCCGGATCATAAAAACTCTTTATGAATCAGCCGCTTGGCTAATAATTACTGGTTGCGTTGACCGCCGTGGCTTGGACCACCAGCTGCGTCTGCCATGCGTTTGTCGCGCGAAGAAGGATCGTGCGCCATAACGTCGCCTTTGTAGATCCAGACTTTCACGCCAATGATACCGAATGTCGTCAGGGCTTCGGAGAAACCATAATCCATGTCGGCACGCAGGGTGTGCAATGGCACGCGGCCTTCGCGGTACCATTCGGTACGCGCGATGTCGGTACCGCCGAGGCGGCCGGCTACGTTGATACGGATACCGCCGGCGCCCATGCGCAGTGTGCTTTGAACAGCGCGCTTCATGGCACGACGGAACGACACGCGACGCTCGAGCTGTTGGCAAACGCCTTCAGAGACCAGCTGCGCATCCATTTCCGGCTTGCGGATTTCAACAATATTCAGCGAAACGTCGCTGCCGGCGCGTTGCGACAGGTCGCGGCGCAGTTTCTCGATGTCGGCGCCTTTTTTGCCGATGATCACACCTGGGCGGGCGGTGTAAACCGTTACGCGGGTGTTTTTCGCGGCGCGCTCGATGATGACTTTCGAAATACCGGCGGCTTTCAGCGTGCGCACAATGTATTTGCGCAGCTCCAGATCCTGCACCAGTTTGTCCGCATATTTGCGGTCGTCAAACCAGCGCGAGTCCCAGGTACGGTTGATACCAACGCGCAGACCGATCGGATTAACTTTCTGACCCATGGTTTATTCCTTCACTTCTTTTTTAGCGGCAGGTTTTTTTGCCGGTGTCTTTTTTGCGGCTGCTTTCGGGGCAGCATCAGCTTTTGGTGCAGCTTTCGGAGCGGCTTTTGCCTTGGCTGGTTTGGCTTTCGCTTCCGAATCGCGCTCGCGGACAATAACAGTCAGGCGCGAGAAAGGCTTCAGAATTCTGCTGGAGCGGCCGCGGGCTTGGGTCGCGAAACGCTTCATCACGATGGCTTTGCCCACGAAGGCTTCGGCAACATAGAGTTTGTCAACATCCAGGCCGTGGTTGTTTTCCGCATTGGCAACAGCCGATTGCAGGACTTTCAACACATCCTGAGCGATGCGGCGGTTATTAAATTGCAGGTCGATCAGGGCTTTGCCCGCATCCTTGCCGCGAATAGTCGCCGCAACGAGATTGAGCTTCTGACCGCTCGTGCGCAGGTACTTGATCGAAGCTTTTGCTTCGTTCGGCGCCTGGCGTCTTTCCTGTTTTTGTTGTCCCATAATCTGTGCCTCTACCTAATTATTTCTTCGCGGCTTTTTTGTCCACGCCGCCGTGACCTTTGAAGGTACGGGTCGGTGAAAATTCGCCGAATTTGTGACCGATCATCTGATCTGTTACCAGAACCGGGATGAACTTGTTGCCGTTATGAACACCATAGGTGATGCCCATCATCTGCGGCAGGATGGTGGAGCGGCGCGACCACGTTTTGATGACGCCTTTTACTTTGCCTGCGCGGTAATCTTCCGTTTTTTTCAAAACGTGACGATCAACAAACGGACCTTTCCAAACTGAACGTGCCATTCTCTATAGCTCCTTAAATTATTTCTTCTTGCGGCGACGGATAATGAATTTATCAGTCGTCTTGTTTTTACGTGTCTTGTAGCCCTTGGTTGGCTTACCCCATGGCGTAACTGGGTTACGACCGCCGGATGTACGGCCTTCACCGCCTCCGTGTGGGTGATCAACCGGGTTCATAACCACACCGCGGACGGATGGGCGACGGCCCTTCCAGCGGTTACGGCCAGCTTTACCCAGGCTTTGGTTCATGTGGTCAGGGTTCGATACCGCGCCAACAGTCGCCATGCAGTCTTGTGGAACAACGCGCAGTTCGCCCGAAGCCAGTTTGATCTGAGCATAGCCTTGGTCACGACCAACCAGTTGGCCGTAGGTACCGGCGGAGCGGCACATCTGTGCGCCTTTGCCTGGCTTCATTTCAATGTTGTGGATGATCGTACCGACCGGCATTGCGCGCAGAGGCATCGCGTTACCTGGTTTAATGTCGGCCTTGTCGCCCGCTACGATTTTGTCGCCGGCTTTCAAACGTTGCGGCGCAACGATGTAAGCCTTCTCGCCATCGGTGTATTCGATCAGCGCGATGAACGCGGTGCGGTTCGGGTCATATTCCAGACGCTCGACCGTGCCTTCGACATCGAATTTCTTACGCTTCCAGTCGATAATACGGTAGCGCTGCTTGTGACCACCGCCACGGCACCAGGCCGTTACGCGACCCAGATTGTTACGGCCGCCGGTTTTCTTTTTACCTTCGGTCAGATTCTTTTCCGGCGCGCCTTTGTGCAGGTCGCTACGGTCCACCAGTACCAGCTGGCGTGTCCCCGGAGTCATCGGTCTGTATTTTTTCAGTGCCATCGTTTTATTCCCGATCTAGCTAATAAATTCTCTTATACCCTTACGCGCCTGTGGCGACATCAATTGTCTGGCCATCTTTCAGCGTAACGATTGCTTTTTTCTCATCCGAGCGGAAGGCTTTCAGGCCTTTGAAACGCTTGGTTTTGCCTTTTTGGATCAGCGTATTGACGCCCGTCACCTTGACATCAAATAAAGCTTCGATCGCTTCTTTGATTTGAGGTTTCGTTGCATCGATCGAGACCTTGAACGTCATCTGGCCATTTTGCGAACCATTGACGGCCTTTTCGGTCATCACTGGCTTGCGGATGATTTCATACATCCACTCGGCGACTTTTTTCGTTTCTGTTTTCTTTTTCGCGGCCATAACAATTATCCTTTGTAGGTTTCCGTCAGTGCATCGACGGCTTCTTTGCTCAGCACCAGTACATCGCGGCGCAGAATGTCATACACGTTCGCACCCTGCGTTGGCAGAACATCGATACGTGGCAAGTTGCGGGTTGCCAGCGCGAAGTTCGTGTCGATCTCTTTGCCGCCAACAATAACGGCGGAATTAAAACCGAACACGGCAAGTTGCTTGGCAACAACCGATGTCTTGTGTTCTTTGGCCGACAGCGTGTCAACGATGATCAGCTTACCCGAAGCGGCCTTAGCCGACAGGACAGCGCGCATCGCGGCGCGGCGGATGCGTTTCGGCAGGTCCGTTGCGTGGCTGCGGGAAACCGGGCCGTGCGCAGGAGCGCCGCCGCGGTCGATCGTACGGGTAAGCGAACCAACACGAGCCGAACCAGTGCCTTTTTGTTTGAAAGGCTTTTTACCGGTGCGCGATACATCGCCACGGCTCTGGGTCTGGTGCGTACCGGCGCGACGCTTGTTCAGCTGGTAGTGAACCATACGCTGAATAATATCTCCGCGGATTTCAACGCCGAACACTTCTTTGTCGAGAGTGATCTCGCCAGCGTCTTTGTTATCCAGTGTTTTCATGGTCAGTTTCATGATTATTCACCTTGCTCTTCTGCAGCGGCTTCAGCAGCAGGTGCTTCTTCCGTTTTTGCATTTTTGTTGGCATTCGCCGATTGTTTCAGACCGGCTGGCTTCGGCACAGTGTCCGGCAGCTTCTTCTTCAGGGCATCCGAAATCAGGATCCAGCCATTGTCCGAACCTGGGACAGCACCTTTCACGATAACCAGGTTGTCTTCGACATCAATGCCGACAACTTCCAGGCTTTGCGTGGTGATCTGGGTTGCGCCCATGTGACCAGCCATTTTCTTGTTTTTGAAAACGCGGCCCGGATCTTGACGTTGACCGGTCGAACCGTGCGAACGGTGGGTAACCGAGTTACCGTGCGACGCGCGGTGACCGCGGAAGTTCCAGCGTTTCATCGAACCGGCGAACCCTTTACCGATCGAGATACCGACGACATCGACGAACTGGCCGACAACGAAGTGCTCAGCGGACAGCTCAGCGCCGACATCCAGCATGTTCTCTTCGCTCACGCGGAATTCGATCGTTTTTTGTTTCGGTTCAACTTTGGCAGCCGCGAACACACCACGCATCGCTTTCGAGACGCGGCTGACTTTCGCATTACCGGCGCCAAGCTGAACGGCTGTGTAGCCATGCTTGTCTTCGGTGCGCTGTGCGGTGACCTGACAGTTGTCGATCTTCAATACCGTGACTGGCAGCTGGCTGCCCGCTTCGGTATAAATCCGTGTCATCCCTTTTTTCTGTGCAATCACGCCAGTACGCATGACCTTACTCCTTCTTCAAATCCAACTAGGCGGCCACTTGGCCAATTTTAATTTCAACATCAACACCGGCGGCGAGGTCGAGCTTCATCAGCGCGTCTACCGTTTGCGGGGTTGGGTCTACGATATCCAGTACGCGGTTGTGCTTGCGCATCTCGAATTGTTCCTGCGACTTCTTGTCGATGTGCGGGGAACGGATAACCGAGAATTTCTTCACGCGGGTTGGCAGGGGAACCGGGCCGCGAACGCTGGCACCGGTACGTTTTGCCGTATTGACGATCTCGTGCGTGGACTGGTCCAGTACACGGTGATCGAAAGCCCGCAGGCGGATACGAATTGTTTGTGCGTCCATTTTTCGGTTTCCCTTTATTCTTTCTTACTAAGCGATAATTTTAGCTACGACACCGGCGCCGACGGTACGGCCGCCTTCGCGGATAGCGAAGCGCAGACCTTCATCCATCGCGATCGGAGCGATCAGCGTCACTTCCATGTTGGCGTTATCGCCAGGCATGATCATCTCAACGCCATCACCCAGGTTCACTTCGCCCGTCACATCGGTCGTGCGGAAGTAGAACTGTGGACGGTACTTATTGAAGAATGGCGTGTGACGGCCACCTTCTTCTTTCGAGAGGATGTACGCTTCAGCCGAGAACTTCGTGTGTGGCTTGATCGAACCTGGTTTGCAAAGAACCTGGCCACGCTCAACGTCTTCACGTTTCGTACCACGCAGCAGCGCGCCCACGTTGTCACCGGCTTCGCCGCTATCCAGCAGCTTGCGGAACATCTCAACGCCCGTAACGGTCGTCTTTTGCGTGTCGCGGATACCCACGATCTCGATCTCTTCGCCAACCTTCACGACGCCTTGCTCGATACGGCCCGTTACAACCGTACCACGGCCGGAAATCGAGAACACATCTTCAACTGGCATCAGGAATGGTTTGTCCAGAACGCGGGTTGGTTGCGGGATATAGGCATCCACGGCAGCCAGCAGCGCTTCGATCGACTTGATACCGATCTCATCATCGCGTTTCTCAACGGCGGCCAGAGCCGAACCTTTGATGATTGGAATATCGTCGCCTGGGAAGTCGTACGAGCTCAGCAGTTCGCGGATCTCCATTTCAACCAGTTCCAGCAGTTCAGGATCGTCAACCTGGTCAACCTTGTTCATGAAGACAACCAAGGACGGCACGCCAACCTGACGCGCCAGCAGGATGTGCTCGCGCGTTTGTGGCATTGGGCCGTCAGCGGCGTTCACCACCAGGATCGCGCCATCCATCTGGGCGGCGCCCGTGATCATGTTCTTCACGTAGTCGGCGTGGCCTGGGCAGTCAACGTGCGCGTAGTGGCGGTTTTCTGTCTCGTACTCAACGTGCGCGGTCGAAATCGTGATACCACGCGCTTTTTCTTCCGGCGCCTTGTCAATCTGGTCTACCGACTCGCCTTTACCAAAGCGCATCGCGATCGCCGCCGTCAAAGTCGTCTTGCCGTGGTCAACGTGACCAATCGTGCCGATGTTACAGTGCGGCTTGTTCCGCTGGAATTTCTCTTTTGCCATTTGTATGCTCCTTTAAATTCAATAAATTGTTGTTAGCTTGCCATTTTCGCTTTGACTTCATCAGCCACTTGCTGCGGAACGGCTTCATAGTGGTCGAACACCATGCTGTAGGATGCACGGCCTTTCGAGAGGCCACGCAGGTTGTTGATGTAACCGAACATGTTGGCCAGTGGTACCATGGCATCGACAACTTTCGCGTTACCGCGATCTTCCATGCCCTGGATCATACCGCGGCGGCTGTTCAAGTCGCCGATCACATCGCCCATATATTCTTCTGGTGTTACCACTTCGACTTTCATCACTGGCTCAAGCAGCTGAGGACCGGCTTTTGCCATGGCTTCCTTGAAGCCGGCGCGGGCCGCGATCTCGAACGCGAGAGCAGACGAGTCAACGTCGTGGTATTTACCATCATAGAGTTCGATCTCGATATTGATCACAGGGAAGCCCGCGATAATACCGGTGTCTTTCGCACCCTTCATCCCTTTTTCAAAACCTGGGATGTATTCTTTAGGAACAGAACCGCCAACGGTCGTGTTCAGGAAGTTGTAATCGCCCACAACCGGAACACCTTTAGCATCTTTTGCATCAGCTGGCAGCGGACGCAGTTTGAACATGACGCGGGCGAACTGACCCGAACCACCCGACTGTTTCTTGTGCGTGTAGTCGATATCGGCTTCTTTGCTGATCGTCTCACGGTAAGCAACCTGCGGCGCGCCAATGTTGGCTTCTACGCCATAGGTGCGCTTCATGATGTCGATCTTGATGTCGAGGTGAAGCTCGCCCATGCCTTTCAGAATGGTCTGACCTGTTTCGGCATCCGTGTGAACGCGGAAAGAAGGATCTTCAGCAACCAGCTTGCCCAGAGCGATACCCATTTTCTCTTGGTCGGCTTTGGTTTTTGGCTCAACGGCAATCTCGATAACCGGCTCTGGGAAGTTCATTTTTTCCAGAACGATTGGCTTCAGAGGATCGCAGAGCGTGTCGCCCGTTGTTGTGTCTTTCAGACCAACAAGTGCCACGATATCACCAGCGAAGGCTTCTTTGATGTCCTGACGGTCGTTCGAGTGCATCAGCAGCATACGGCCGATACGTTCTTTTTTGTCTTTTGTCGAGTTGACCAGGTAAGAACCGGCTTCGAGTTTACCGGAGTAAATACGGAAGAAGGTCAGCGAACCAACGAATGGGTCGTCCATGATTTTGAAGGCGAGGCCCGACATTGGGGCTTCATCTGTCATTTCGCGCGTGTCAGGATCATCCGTGCCTGGCTTCGTGCCTTTGACAACGCCTTTGTCCAGCGGGGATGGCAGGAAGTCAACAACCGCATCGAGCAGCGGTTGAACGCCTTTGTTCTTGAAGGCCGAACCGCACGTCATCGGGATCAGTTTGAAAGCAATCGTGCCTTTACGGATACAGGCTTTCAGCGTTTTGATGTCTGGCTCTTTACCGTTCAGGTAATCTTCCATCGCCACATCGTCCATTTCGACGGCTTGCTCGATCATACGCTCGCGGTAGGATTTGGCTTTATCCAGCATGTCGGCAGGAATTTCGCCGATTTCAAATGCGGCGCCCAGCGTTTCCGCTTTCCAGATGATCGACTTCATGTTGATGAGGTCGACAATACCGATGAAGTCGCTCTCAATACCGATTGGCAGCGCGATGATCAGCGGGTCAATGCCGAGGCGTTTTTTAACCGAGTCAACGCACATGTAGAAGTCAGCGCCGATTTTATCCATTTTGTTCGCAAAAATAATGCGCGGAACGTTGTATTTATCGCCTTGACGCCAAACGGTTTCCGTTTGCGGTTCAACACCCTGGTTACCATCCAGAAGGCAGACAGCGCCATCGAGAACGCGCAGCGAGCGCTCAACTTCAATCGTGAAGTCAACGTGGCCCGGTGTGTCGATGATGTTCATGCGGATGTCTTTGCCCGCTTGTACGCCGTTTTCAGCACCTTTCCAGAAGGTCGTCGTCGCAGCGGATGTAATCGTGATACCGCGCTCTTGCTCTTGAGTCATCCAGTCCATCGTGGCCGCGCCATCGTGCACTTCGCCGATTTTGTGCGATTTGCCGGTGTAGAACAGAACGCGTTCCGTTGTCGTCGTTTTACCAGCATCGATGTGTGCCATGATGCCGAAGTTACGGTAGCGGTCTAGTGGGTATTCGCGGGCCATTTTTTGGATCCTAAATTTCTCTATTCAATTCTAGTCAAGACTACCAGCGGTAGTGAGCGAACGCTTTGTTGGCGTCTGCCATTTTGTGCGTATCGTCGCGCTTTTTCACAGCCGTACCGCGGTCGTTTGCGGCATCGAGCAGCTCAGCAGCCAGACGTTCCATCATTGTGTGTTCGCCGCGCTTACGGGCAGCGCCGATCAACCAGCGCATAGCCAGCGCCATCGAACGGTCGGAACGCACTTCAACAGGAACCTGGTATGTGGCACCGCCAACGCGGCGGCTACGCACTTCAACCTGTGGACGCACTTTTTTCAGCGCGCGGTGGAAAAGCTTCAGGCCTTTCGAACCGGCTTTGCCTTCTTCGCCTTCATCATCGGTCTGCGTATTCGCGCCTTTGACTTCGAGGATTTCGAGCGCGCCATAAACGATCTGTTCAGCAACAGACTTTTTACCGTCATACATGACGTTGTTCATGAACTTGGACAGGACGAGATCGCCGAATACTGGATCCGGGAGAATTTCGCGTTTTTCTGCACTGTGACGACGTGACATTTCTTAATATCTCCTAATAATTATTTCGGACGTTTCGCGCCGTATTGCGAACGGGCTTGTTTACGGTCTTTAACGCCTTGGGTATCGAGCGCGCCACGGATGATGCGGTAACGAACCCCTGGTAAGTCTTTTACACGGCCGCCTTGGATCAGAACAACCGAGTGCTCCTGCAGGTTGTGGCCTTCGCCTGGAATGTAGCAAATAACTTCGAAGCCTGTGGTCAGACGCACTTTGGCGACTTTACGCAAGGCCGAGTTTGGTTTTTTCGGGGTCGTTGTGTACACGCGGGTGCAAACGCCACGAACTTGTGGGTTCTGTTTCAGCGCGCGGTTTTTATTGGCCTTCATGGCCTTTTTACCGCCGATGGCGCGTGGCTTGCGAATAAGTTGTTGTATGGTAGGCATCTGCCGCCTTCTCCTTATAGTTCATTAAACCGTATCGAAACGAATGGGGTTTCCTAGGGGATGGCAGCGCAAAGTGCAAGCGGTTTTTACAGGGACTGACGCGCCTGGAAGGCAGATCCGTCGACCCTGTAACCGATTTTCCCTTTGCGGCAACAGTTTCTCTAAGGAAACAGGCCATACCTGGGTGGAATTATTGAGCTGCGTCTAGGGATTTAAATATTTGAAAAACAAACGTTTTTCCCTACAGCCAACCCACTCGATTCATCAATTCCGGGCGGACTATAGGGCGGAAGGCCTTTGAGAGTCAAGCGATCAATGGCCATTTTTAGGGAAATTTTAAGGTTTCAGGGAACTCAACCATATTTCCCTGCCAGTTTAGCTCTTTTAATGGTATAGTGGGCCTATCAACGGGCGCAATGCGTCCGTTTTTTTATTTATGGCCGCTCTAGCCCGGCCCTTGAAAAAAAGACGCCAAACGAACTAAAGGATTTTAATTTTATCGTTATTTATAAGCAGCTTAGCAGGACGTTACAGGTCTGGTGCTGATAGGAGCCGCTTAAAACGCCATTGGTGCAGACGCGACTTTGGCTGGTGCAGGATAATAAGGAGCAGGACGTGAGATAAGCCACCATACTTGCCCCGTTGGCAATTTTGCCGCCCCAGGGCAGATTACAGCTCCACCCGGAGGCGGAGCCGGAGAGCGTCGCACTGACACTGAGCATCCCGTCGCTGATACTCAAAGTCCCTTGGTATCCGGCGCTATCGTTGCTCGCCTTGGCCCGGACATCGATGACGCAGCTTTGCGCTCCGGCGAGCGTCCCTTGCAATACCTTGCCCGCGCAATTATCGCCGACATACCCGCCGCCCGTGTTAAAGGCAAAATTGGTGGTGTTTGACAACGCCGCCGAGCCGAGCACGCCGGTCGGCCGTTCGCCCGTGTTGCTGACCACGAAACCGGTCGTCGCCCCGTAAGCCGGGCTGCCCGGTCCGGTCACGGTCATCCCATCCTTCAGTGTGGGTGTGATAGAGAGATTACCGACATAGGCATCGCGCGTAGTGATGGTCCAGATCTTGGTGATTGCCCCGATCTGGACGACATAGGTGCGCGTTGTTTCCGGCGCGCTGCCGGCGCTACCGGACAATCTTAATGTGCTGCCGGAAGAAAGCGTGCCGGATGTCGCCGGTCCGCCGCCATTGATCGACAGGGTCGCGCCTCCGCTTATACTAACGGAAACAGGCGCAGACAATGTGCCTACTGTTATGATATTCGATTGATGGCTGCTGCCAACAACAGCATTAGTCACCGGGACAAATGAAATATCGCCACCGGATGCGGGCGCTATCTCCGCCCAACCGCCTTCCGTGCAGACCTGCACAACGCCGAGTACGATGCGCATGAGGCCGACGGACGTTGACATACATGCAGCATCGGGTAGCGCTTCGAGTTTTGCTTTTGCCGAAGCGGGCATCATGAATTGGCCATAGGGAATGACACGCACGATATCATCGCTCTCCCCTGCCCCTTCGACCAGTGGCAGATCGGCAATCTGATCATTGTTGCCATCCGCCCACTCGCGGCAAGTGGTTTCAAAAACGCCGTTCGGCCCGCTGCTGACTATCGCAATCGCGGTTTCTTTTGCAGCATTGACACCATTGAGTCGTGCAGCACTATTGCCGCCGCACGCCGCGACATTATCGCTGCGTTTTTTACTGCCATGATCCCATGCGCAGTAACCGTACTCGCGCTTCCACGGATCCTGATAGCTCATGCCGAGTTCGGAAGGGAGCAAGCCGCCGCCTGTTGGGACATTGCTGGCGCCCGTGCGATACGCAATTGGCTCCACCATGCCATCGGCATCGCAATCGGCGCCTGGCTGCGCGAGTGTTTTTTCACTGATGAGCGTCATCGCGGCAATCATATCGTTCTTGGCAATGGTTTGTTCGGTGACACGCGCCATGCCCGCGACGGGGCCGCGCAGGACACTCATGGCCGCAGACCCTAGAAGTCCAATCAGGACAAGCGCACCCAGCAAAGCAATAAAGACATTCCCATTTTGCATCACGCCTTAAGGATAAAAAAAAGAGGGCCGCTTGGCCCTCTTTTTCGTGAAATTTAGATACGCTTGTATGCTTAGCCGTTTGCGGCTTTCGCAGCGGCTTCTTCGACCATGTCATCCATGGCGATGGCACCGGCTTGCTGTTGCGCGGCCAGAGCGATCTGGTCGCGGTCGCGGGCAAGTTTGCGGACCTTGTTGACATACGAACCTGTACCGGCCGGGATCAGACGACCCACGATGACGTTTTCTTTCAGGCCTTCCAGCGTGTCGACTTTGCCTTGTGTTGCGGCTTCTGTCAGAACGCGGGTTGTTTCCTGGAAGGACGCAGCCGAGATGAAGGATTTGGTTTGCAGCGAGGCTTTGGTAATCCCTTGCAGAACCGGTTTGCCTTCAGCAGGACGTTTGCCTTCGCCTTTGTACTTGGCGTTTTCTTTCGCAAACTCTTCGCGGTCGATATGTTCGCCCACGAGGAAGGTCGTGTCACCAACCGACAGAACTTCGACTTTCTGCATCATTTGACGCGAGATAACTTCGATGTGCTTGTCGTTGATCTTAACCCCTTGCAGACGGTAAACGTCCTGGATTTCGTTGATCAGGTAATCGGCCAGAGCCTCTACACCCATCACGTCCAGAATGTCGTGCGGTACGAGCGCGCCATCGAGCAGCGGATCGCCTTTGCGTACGAAGTCGCCTTCCTGAACGGCCAGGTGGCGGCCTTTCGGGATCAGGTATTCGCGTGCTTCTTCGGTTTTATCCGCAGGGTTGACGATAATACGGCGTTTCGCTTTGTAGTCTTTACCGAATTCAACAGTCCCATCGATCTCGCTGATAACAGCGGCATCTTTCGGACGGCGGGCTTCGAAGAGTTCAGCCACGCGTGGCAGACCTCCGGTAATGTCGCGGGTCTTGGATGTTTCGCGCGGGATACGGGCGATAATGTCCCCTGCCTTGATCTCCTGGCCGTTTTCAACGGACAAAATAGCGTCGGTCGAAACCTGGTAGTTGGCTTCGAGGCCGTTTGGCAGTTTCAGAACCTGACCGTTTGCACCCGTCAGCGCGATACGTGGTTTCAGATCGCCGCCTTTTGGTTGCGAACGCCAGTCGATAACGACGCGCGAGGCAATCCCGGTGGCTTCATCCATACGCTCTGTGATCGAGACGCCTTCGACGAGGTCGATGAACTTCACGATACCATCTTTTTCGGTGATGACCGGCATGGTGAATGGGTCCCACTCGGCCAGCTTGTCGCCGGCTTTGACTTTGGAACCATCTTTCATCAGCAGACGGGCACCGTAAGGCACGCGGTGCGTTGCACGCTCTTTGCCTTTGGTGTCGATCAGCACGATTTCCATGTTACGGCCCATGACGATGGCGACCCCATCCGAGTTTTGAACCGTGTTTTCGTTGCGTACTTCAATTTTACCGTCGAGCGCTGCTTCGTAGGAGGATTTCTCCGCCCCGCGTTGTGCCGCGCCGCCGATGTGGAAGGTACGCATCGTCAGCTGGGTGCCTGGTTCGCCGATGGATTGAGCCGCCATAACGCCGACAGCTTCGCCCATGTTAACCGGCGTACCACGGGCCAGATCGCGGCCGTAGCATTTCGCGCACACGCCTTGACGTGTTTCGCAGGTTAGTGTCGAGCGCACTTTCAGTGTGTCGAGACCGGCTGTTTCAATCGCTTCTGCCTGAACTTCTTCGATCAGTTGACCGGCCTTTAGGATCATTTTTCCTGTCAGCGGGTCTTTGATGTCATGCAGGGCGGTACGGCCCAGCGTGCGTTCACCCAGAGAGACGACAACATCGGCGCCGTTCATGACCGGGATAATCGTGACACCGTTTTCGGTACCGCAATCTTCTTCGGTAATAACGGCATCCTGTGCCACGTCAACCAGACGGCGTGTCAGGTAACCGGAGTTAGCGGTTTTCAGAGCGGTATCGGCCAAGCCTTTACGCGCACCGTGCGTCGAGTTGAAGTATTCCAGAACCGAAAGGCCTTCTTTGAAGTTCGAGATAATCGGTGTCTCGATAATTTCGCCCGATGGCTTGGCCATCAGACCGCGCATACCGGCAAGCTGACGGATCTGGGCAGCGGAACCCCGCGCGCCCGAGTTAGCCATCATGTACACCGAGTTCAGGCCGACTTCGTCCACATTCGAGATGTGGCGCATCATGGCGTCCGCAACATCGTCCGTGGCTTTCGACCAGATATCGACAACCTTGTTGTACTTCTCACCTTTGGTGATCAGACCGTCGAGGTACTGTTGCTCGTATTCAGCAACGCGCACTTTGGCGTCGGCCACCATCTTCTGTTTTTCTTTCGGGATGATCATGTCATCTTTACCGAACGAAATACCGGAAACGCACGCGTGACGGAAACCGAGTTTCATCATGCGGTCGCAGAAGATGACCGTTTCTTTCTGGCCGCAGTGGCGGTACACCAGATCGATCAGGTTGGTTAGTTCTTTTTTGGTCATGACGCGGTTGATAACGTCGAACGGCAGCATCGGGTGACGCGGCAGCAGGTCCGAGAGAATCATACGACCCGGGGTTGAATCAACCCGCATCATTTTCTTCTCACCTTTTTCATCGACGCCATGGTAGCGGCATTTGATTTTCGCGTGCAGCGATACGTGACCTTCGGCCAGGGCGTGTTGAATTTCGCCCGTGCCGCGGAAGATCATGCCTTCGCCTTTTTGTTTTTCCTGTTGCAGGGTCAGGTAGTACAGACCCAGCACGATATCCTGCGATGGCACGATAATAGGTTTGCCGTTTGCAGGGGAGAGGATGTTGTTGGTCGACATCATCAGGCAGCGTGCTTCCAGCTGCGATTCAATCGACAGCGGAACGTGAACGGCCATCTGGTCGCCATCGAAGTCAGCGTTGAACGCCGTGCAGACCAGCGGGTGCAGCTGGATGGCTTTCCCTTCGATCAGTGTTGGTTCGAACGCCTGGATACCCAAGCGGTGCAGTGTCGGCGCGCGGTTCAGCATGACCGGGTGTTCGCGGATAACCTCTTCGAGGATATCCCAGACTTCCGGACGTTCTTTTTCCACCATTTTCTTGGCAGCCTTGACCGTCGTGGCCATGCCGTAAATTTCAAGCTTGTGATAGATGAACGGCTTGAACAGTTCGAGCGCCATTTTCTTTGGCAGACCGCACTGATGCAATTTCAGTTCCGGACCCACAACGATAACCGAACGGCCCGAGTAGTCGACACGTTTGCCGAGCAAGTTCTGACGGAAGCGACCTTGCTTCCCTTTCAGCATGTCGGAGAGCGATTTCAGCGGACGCTTGTTTGCACCGGTGATGACGCGACCACGGCGGCCGTTGTCGAACAGTGCGTCGACCGATTCCTGCAGCATGCGTTTTTCGTTACGCACGATGATGTCCGGCGCGCGCAGTTCCATCAGGCGCTTCAGACGGTTGTTACGGTTGATGACGCGGCGGTACAGATCGTTCAGGTCGGACGTGGCAAAACGGCCACCATCCAGAGGAACCAGCGGACGCAGTTCCGGCGGCAGCACGGGAAGAACATCGAGCACCATCCATTCCGGGCGTGTGCCGGATTCGATGAAGGCTTCCATCAGCTTCAAACGCTTCACAAGCTTCTTGCGTTTCGCTTCCGAGTTGGTCGAGGCGAGATCTTCTTCGCACTTCTTCTTCTCGTCTTCGAGATCGATGTTTTGCAGGATCTCTTTCAGCGCTTCAGCGCCGATACCGGCACGGAAGTTTTCATCGCCATATTCGTCTTGCGCATTCATGTACTCTTCTTCGGAGAGCATCTGGAATGGCTTGAGCGGCGTCATGCCTGGCTCGAGCACCACATAGGCTTCGAAGTAGAGGATCTTTTCGAGATCTTTCAGCGTCATGTCGGTCATCAGGCCGATACGCGATGGCAGCGATTTGAGGAACCAGATGTGCGCAACCGGCGAGGCCAGTTCGATGTGGCCCATACGCTCGCGGCGGACTTTGGTCAGTGTGACTTCAACGCCGCACTTCTCGCAGATAATGCCTTTGAATTTCATGCGCTTGTATTTACCGCACAGACATTCGTAGTCTTTCACTGGTCCGAAGATACGCGCGCAGAACAGACCGTCGCGTTCCGGTTTGAACGTACGATAGTTGATGGTTTCCGGCTTTTTCACTTCGCCGAACGACCACGAGAGGATCTGTTCCGGCGAGGCAATCGCGATGCGGATGCTGTCGAAGCTTTGCGGCCCTTGCGGTTGGCCAAAGAGGTTCATGAGTTCATTCATTGTCTTTTCCTTTGATCTCTTTTGTCGCCTGATTATTTGTTGTTCGACTGTTTCATGTCGACATTCAGACCGAGGGCTTTCAATTCCTTGGTCAGAACGTTGAATGATTCAGGCACGCCAATTTCGAAGTTGTCTTCGCCGCGAACAATCGCTTCGTAGACTTTCGAGCGGCCGGCCACGTCATCCGACTTAACGGTGAGCATTTCCTGCAGCGTGTAGGCAGCGCCGTACGCTTGCAGCGCCCAGACTTCCATCTCGCCGAAGCGCTGACCGCCGAACTGGGCTTTACCGCCCAGAGGTTGTTGCGTGACAAGCGAGTACGGACCGATCGAACGGGCGTGGATCTTGTCATCAACCAGGTGGTGCAGTTTCAGCATGTAGACCATACCAACGGTGACAGGACGGGCGAATTTTTCGCCTGTACGGCCATCGATCAGCGTGACCTGACCCGACGTGTTCAGACCGGCTTGTTCCAGCAGGGCTGTAATGTCTGGCTCGTGCGCGCCATCGAATACCGGTGTTGCCATCGGTACGCCGCCGCGCAGGTTGTTTGCCATTTCAACCACCTGAACATCGTTCAGCAGGCTGACTTTGTTTTTGAACTCGGAGTCGCCGTAAACATCTTTCAGCTTTGCGTTCAGTTTTTTCACGTCTGCTTCTGTCGGGTTTTTGCGATCAGCAAACGCATCGATCAGCGCGCCGATCTGTTTACCCAGACCAGCAGACGCCCAACCAAGGTGCGTTTCCAAAATCTGACCGACGTTCATACGCGATGGAACGCCGAGCGGGTTCAGCACGATGTCGACCGGCTGACCATCTTCGGTGTATGGCATGTCTTCGATCGGCATGATCTTGGACACAACCCCTTTGTTTCCGTGACGTCCGGCCATTTTGTCGCCCGGCTGCATTTTACGTTTAATGGCAACGAAGACTTTGACCATCTTCATCACGCCCGGCGGCAGTTCATCGCCGCGCTGCAGTTTTTCAACCTTGTTTTCGAAACGCTCTTTCAGATCGTCAACAGCGGCGTCGAAGGTTTTACCCATCGCTTCGATGTCTTCCATCGTCTTGTCGTTATCGACAGCGATGTCTCTCCAGAAACCGCGTTTGACATCATCCAGCGATTTCGCGGTGATTTTGTCGCCTTTCGACAGGCCGGCTTCTTTTGGTGCTTTTGCAACGGTTTTGCCAGTCAGCACTTCGCGCAGACGGCCAAAGAAGCCGTCTTCCAGAATGCGGCGTTCATCGTCGCGGTCTTTTGCGAGTTGTTCGATTTCTTCGCGTTCGATCGCCATGGCGCGGGAGTCTTTATCGACACCGCGGCGGTTGAACACGCGGACTTCAACGATCGTACCCGACGCACCTGGCGGCAAGCGCAAGGAGGTGTCTTTTACGTCAGCGGCTTTTTCACCAAAGATGGCGCGCAGCAGTTTTTCTTCCGGCGTCATCGGCGATTCACCTTTCGGTGTCACTTTACCAACCAGAATGTCACCCGGGCCGACTTCGGCGCCAATGTGAACGATACCGCTCTCATCGAGGTGTTTGAGGGCTTCTTCACCGACGTTTGGAATATCGCGGGTGATTTCCTCAGTACCAAGTTTGGTATCGCGGGCCATCACTTCGAATTCTTCCAGGTGGATCGAGGTGAATACGTCATCGCGCACGATACGCTCGGAGAGCAGGATCGAGTCTTCGAAGTTGTAACCGTTCCATGGCATGAACGCGACCAGCACGTTACGGCCCAGCGCCAGTTCACCGAACTGCGTCGAAGGACCGTCAGCGATAATATCGCCGGCGCGGATTTCATCACCAACAGACACCAGAGGTTTCTGCAGGATGCAGGTCGACTGGTTCGAGCGTTGGAATTTCGAGAGTTTGTAGATGTCGACAACCGGTTCCAGCGCAGACAATTGTTCCGTCGCGCGGATAACGATACGCTTGGCGTCTGCCTGCATGACGATACCCGAACGGCGAGCCGTTACAGCAGCGCCGGAGTCACGGGCAACCGTGGCTTCCATGCCGGTACCAACCAGCGGCGCATCGGAACGCAGCAATGGTACAGCCTGTCTCATCATGTTCGAACCCATCAGCGCGCGGTTGGCGTCATCGTTCTCAAGGAACGGGATGAGCGCCGCAGCGACCGAAACAATCTGCTTCGGCGATACGTCGATGAATTCAATCATGTCTGAAGTTGCCATCAAGTTGTCGCCTGACTTACGGCACGAGATCAGATCGCTGACGAACGCGCCTTTATCGGACAGCTCGGAGTTTGCCTGAGCAATCGTGTATTTGGCTTCTTCCATGGCGGACATGTAAATCACTTCGTCCGTTACTTTGCCGTTTACAACGCGGCGGTACGGGCTTTCGATGAAGCCGTACTGGTTGACGCGGGCAAAGGTCGAGAGCGAGTTGATCAGACCAATGTTCGGACCCTCTGGTGTTTCAATTGGGCAGATACGGCCATAGTGGGTCGGGTGCACGTCGCGGACTTCGAAGCCGGCGCGTTCACGCGTCAGACCGCCTGGTCCAAGCGCCGAGAGACGACGTTTGTGGGTGATTTCCGACAGCGGGTTCGTCTGGTCCATGAACTGCGAGAGCTGCGAGGAACCGAAGAATTCGCGCACCGCGGCGGCAGCCGGTTTCGCATTGATCAGATCATGCGGCATGTATGTGTCGATCTCGACCGAGCTCATACGCTCGCGGATCGCACGTTCCATGCGCAGCAGACCAACGCGGATCTGGTTTTCCATCAGTTCGCCTACCGAGCGAACGCGGCGGTTACCGAGGTTGTCGATATCGTCGATCTCGCCTTGGCCGTCTTTCAGGCCATGGATGTATTTCAGGATCGCCAGAATGTCGTCTTTACGCAGGACGCGCAGATCATCTGGCGTATCGAGGTCAAGGCGGGCATTCATCTTCACGCGACCAACATCCGAGAGATCGTAGCGCTCTGGATCGAAGAACAGTGAGTTGAACAACGCTTCTGCCGATTCAACAGTTGGCGGTTCGCCCGGACGCATCACGCGGTAAATGTCAATCAGCGCTTCTTCGCGCGTATCGCATTTATCAACCAGCATCGTGTTGCGTACATACGGACCCACATTGTTGTGATCGATCGCGAGGATTGGCAGGGCCTTGATCGAGAATTTCTCGAGCTCAACCATGTCATCGGCGGTCAGTTCATGGCCGGCTTCAAAGTATACCTGTCCTGTTTCACCATCGAAGATATCTTCAGCGAGGTACGAGCCAATCAGCGTGTCATCCTGAACCAGAATGTCTTTTGTGCCTTTTTCGGCCATCTGACGGGCGGCGCGCGGCGTAATTTTTTCGCCTGCATCCACCAGTACTTTACCATTTGCTGCATCAACAAGGTCATAGGCCAGCTTGATACCGCGGAACGATTCAGGCTTGAACGGTGTTTTCCAGCCGCTGCCTGTGTTGGTGTAGATATTGGTTTCGTAGAAGGTCGAGAGGATTTCTTCGTTGCTCATCCCCTGCACCATCAAAGGATCAACTGGTTTGCCAGCCGCTTCCTGCGCCGCGCGGTATTGAGCGGTTGCAGCGGAATCGAGAGCGCGCAGCAACGTTGTCACCGGCAACTTGCGGCGGCGGTCGATACGCACGTTCAGAATGTCTTTGGCATCGAATTCGAAATCGAGCCACGAACCGCGGTACGGGATCACGCGGGCAGCAAACAAATACTTGCCCGAGACGTGTGTTTTACCACCGTCATGGTCGAAGAAGACGCCCGGCGAGCGGTGCATCTGCGAGACGATAACGCGCTCGGTGCCGTTGACGACGAATGTACCGTTGTTGGTCATGAGCGGCATGTCGACCATGTAGACATCTTGTTCTTTGATGTCACGGATCGAACGCAGACCTGTTTCTTCATCCACATCGAAAACCGACAGGCGCATCGTGACGCGCAGCGGAGCCGCAAACGTCATGCCGCGCTGCTGGCACTCTTCGACGTCGTATTTCGGCTGCTCGAGTTCGTAGGAAACGTAATCGATCTGGGCCTTGCCCGAGAAATCATCGATAGGGAACACTTCGGCCAGAACCTTGTGCAGGCCCTGGAAGCGTCGATCATCCGCGGCGACATGCGCCTGCAGGAATTGCTCGTAGGAATCGCGTTGAACTTCGATCAGGTTTGGCATTTCCGCGACTTCACGGATTTTACCGAACGAGCGACGAACGCGCTTGCGGCCCGTATAGCTGTTCACGTCATTGGCCGGACGTACCGGAGCGGCTGCCATAGGGGCGAGCTTTGCCGGCTTAGAGGCTGCTGTTTTCGAAGATTTGTTGGTTTTTGCGTTCATGTCCCGTTCCTTTAAATCCGTCATCAATGACAACTATAATGCGCGTGCCTCAAAGCAAGCGCGAAAACCGCATTTCCGGCATGCGCCGAAAAAGCGGTTAAAGTCTTGAAATATTTAACAATTTTGCGGTGTTTTAACCGTCACTTTTGTCCCGACTTTGCCAATTGTGTGTGGGTTATGGCGTATAGAGCTTTTGATGTCAAGCGTTTGGCCACATTTTTCTTGAATCGCGCAAAGAATCCCGATTCAGAAGTGATGATGGCGTTAATGCATTATGTCTATATATTAAACAAGAAAAACGCGGAGGTTGCCCCCCGCGTTTTCAAAACACTCAAAAGCGTAAAAACTATTTCAGTTCTACTTTGGCGCCAGCTGCTTCCAGTTGGGCTTTCAGTTTGGCTGCTTCGTCTTTTTTCGCGCCTTCTTTAACGGTTTTGCCACCGGCTTCAACCAGGTCTTTCGCTTCTTTCAGACCCAGGCCTGTAATAGCGCGTACTTCTTTAATGACGTTGATTTTGTTCGCGCCGCCATCGACCAGAACAACATCAAATTCGTCTTTTTCTTCAACTGGAGCAGCAGCGGCGCCAGCAGCAGCCACAGGGGCAGCAGCAACAGCGGCAGTTACGCCCCATTTTTCTTCGAGCAGTTTCGACAGCTCAGCGGCTTCCAGTACAGTCAGGGCCGAGAGGTCGTCTACGATTTTATCCAAGTTAGCCATTTTCTTTTCTCCTTTTTAATCAGTTAATAGCAATTTTAATTACGCTTTTTCGCCATAGGCTTTGGTAACGCCAACCAAATCGCGGGCCGGAGCCTGCAGAATTCCAACCAGTTTCGTTGGAGCAGCCACCAGAAGGCCAACCAGTTTCGAACGCAGCTCGTTCAGCGACGGCAGTTTCGAGAGTTGATCAACGGCATTTGCATCCAGTTTCAAGGAACCCATCGCGCCGCCAACAATTACGAACTTGTCGTTTTTCTTGGCGAACTCAGCAGCGGCTTTCGCAGCAGCAACCGGGTCTTTCGAGGACGTGACAATCGTCGGTCCCTTGAACATATCGGCGATCGCTTCGTAGGCTGTGCCTTTGGCGGCAATGCGCACCAGCGTGTTTTTCGCGACTTTGCAGTCAACGCCAGCTTTGCGCATTTCATTGCGCATTTCGGTGCTGGCTTTTGCGTTAAGGCCTTTGTTGTGGGCGATAACAACGATTTCAGCGGAACCCAGTGCGTTGACGAGGTAGCTTACTTCTTCTTGTTTTTGGGCTCTTGTAACAGCCATGAGACGTGCTCCTTTAAAAATTCCAATAAAAAAGGATGGCTTTTGCCATCCCGTCACTTACTCCAACAATGCGAGGCATTAAAAACAGGCTGAAAACAGCGCATTCCCTTTGCCCCCATCTACGCTGGGCTTAATAGAATGCCAGTCGGTCTCGGACGGAAGATGGCGCTTTATAGGAAATGAGGGCGTCGGCGTCAACCTTTAATTTAAGCGACGAACCAGATCAGCACGGCAGCCCCGGCGATCATCACCATCCCGGCCCACGGACTGGCCTCGTCTTTGACGCCCGTCAGGATGTGCAGCAATAAAAGCCAGACCGGCACCATCATGAACATCATAACGACATAGGCCGGGTTGGCGGCAAGGTTGACGCCCATCATATAGCATAAGAAGGAAAGCAGAGAGAAGATGGCACACAGGAACCCGGCTTTAAGTGGCGGCAGCGCCGCCCTCTTGGCAAAGCCACCATTGGCTTTCAATAGGAACGCCGCGAGCGGTAAGATCGCCAGATAAATCACAAAGGTGAAAGTTAGTGTATGACCGACAATGTCGGTCTCCGCCCCTACCAGCATGGCAATCTTGGATAAAACCGCCCGCAACCCAAAAAATACCGCCACCGGAATAACGGCAACAAACGCGTTCCAGCCGATATCGTTACGCCGGATCAGCAGCAGCGCCATCGAGAAGAGACAGAACGCCAGAAAGATGCCGGTCTGAATGTACGGGTCGGCCTGATAAACTTCGATAGCTGGCGGATAAAACGCAAACCACAGGCCATAGGTCACAACCACTTCAAGCGGCATATACATGCTGGACACGCGGCCATTGTGATGGCGGGCGAGAGTGAACAATATCTGCATGGAAATTCCCATGCCGAACGCCACTACAATCGCCAGCGCATAAAAGATGCGATCGTCCGGCCAGGCCATATAGGGAATAAGCGGAATGAAAAGGACGAGGACCAGTACAACGTGCCAGAAATTCAGCAGGCGCGCATCCGCGCGGAAAACCCGGTTGGTTTCTACGAACGCGGCCTGAAACAGGCTGCCCACCAGGGCAAAAAACATCCAGCTGGCGATCACCTTAAGATCTCCCCCAAGCGCCAGTGTAAGCCTGCTATGGTTAATAAACCCCCAATAAAAAAAACCCCCGGGCTAGGCCGGGGGGTTTTAAATCAGTGATAGAGCGATTAAGCGGCTTTCGAGATGTCGATACGAACGCCTGGGCCCATCGTCGAAGAAAGCGTGACTTTCTTCATGTAGGTGCCTTTGGCGCCGGCCGGCTTGGCGCGCTGGATGGCATCAACGAAAGCGGCAATGTTCTCGGCCAGTTTCTTGGCGTCGAACGAAGCTTTGCCAACACCGGCGTGGATGATACCGGTTTTTTCAGCGCGGAATTCGATCGAACCCGCTTTGGCTTCGGAAACGGCCTTGGCAACATCCGGCGTAACCGTACCCAGTTTCGGGTTCGGCATCATGCCTTTTGGACCGAGGATTTTCGCGACCTGACCAACCAGACCCATCATGTCCGGCGTCGCGATACAGCGATCAAAATCGATCTTGCCGTTCTTGATGTCGTTGATGAGGTCTTCTGCGCCAACGATGTCGGCACCGGCTTTTTTCGCTTCGTCCGCTTTTGCGTCTTTGGCAATAACAGCCACGCGAACCGATTTACCCGTACCGTGTGGTAGGGAAATCATGCCGCGAACCTGTTGGTCTGCGTGTTTTGGATCGACGCCGAGATTGAGGGCGATATCGACCGTCTCATCGAACTTGCGCACGGCGGCACAGGTTTTGAGGATTTTGACGGCTTCATCGATCGAGTAGATTTTCGTTTTGTCGAAAGAAGCGTTGGCTGCTTTGATTTTCTTTGCTTGTGCCATGGTACTAACCCTCTACAACTTCTACGCCCATCGAGCGTGCGGAACCTTCGATGATGCGGATCGCACCGGCGAGGTCTTTTGCGTTCATATCAACCATCTTGTCTTCAGCGATTGCTTTGATCTGCGATTTGCGGATCGTGGCAACCGTTTCCGTACCAGGCAGTTTCGCACCCGATTTCAGTTTCGTTGCTTTTTTGATGTAGTACGTGTTCGGCGCCTTCTTCGTAATGAAGCTGAAGGTACGGTCTGCGTATACGGTAATGACGACAGGTGTCGGCATGCCTTCTTCGGATTTTTCTGTATGGGCGTTGAAGGCCTTACAGAATTCCATGATGTTAACCCCGTGCTGACCCAGCGCAGGACCGATTGGCGGCGAGGGGTTAGCCTTACGCGCCGGGATAATCAGGTTAATATAACCCGTGATTTTCTTTGCCATTGTAAACCTCCGTAAACTATTGGCGTTTAAACGAAGGGCTGTAGTGCGGCTCGGTCCATGGCCTTAGATGGGGCCGAACACCTCCTACAATCCTTAATGAGGGCGGTTATAGGGGATTTAGGCCAGCCGATGCAAGGGAATTATGCCAGCCGCATATGGCGCGCCGCCGGAACGCGGCTATCGATCAGGGGCTTATGGGTTTCATAATCAGTTAGCGCCTTGTCTATCTGGCGCGTCATGTTCTGATGAACTTCCTGATTAAAATGATTGGTTTTCAGCGCCCGGGCGATCCAGTGCAGATCATTCAGCGTACAAGGGAGGATGCTGGAGGCCCCGGATCCGCCAAAGACACGGAAGACAGTATGTATCTGAGGCTCCAGAACGATTTTCCCCTGCTCTCGGCGACTATCTACGCCAATATGCACAAACTGCGCATTGTGACCGTAATACTGCAAAAACGCATAGCCCGGCTCCACTCCACACCCTTCACAGGACGCATGCCAGTGGCGGCGCAGATCAAACAGCTTTCGTGTACCCATCAAACTCTCCCGTAACAAACCAGAGAGCCAACGTGCCGTAAGAAGCAGACCCCGTCAAATATATTATGAATACTGCAGAGATGATGACAGAGCAACGCGCGCTTGACGGTCGAATGAAGCGAAGGAAACAGCCAATTTGGCTTGGATGGTGTCACCCTCCATCGTCAAAATGCCCACACCATTTTCCATCTTCGTGTAAGCCTGCCCATGAGAACCCAGCATAAATTCGACAGAGGACGTCACGTTAATTTCGTGCAGCTGCGCCTTAGTGGTCTTATCAAGACACTTCATAAAAGCATGGTGCTGGCGGTAATAACGATCTGAGGTGCCTGTCGGGACATAAACATCAAGCCGGTTACCTGGACAGGCTAAGAAAATATTCAGAGCTTCGATAACGGGACGTTGAGAAAAATCGCGCGGTTCAAGATCATTCAGAAAAACCTGAATATGATGATGATCGCGTTCATTGTTAAGAAGAGAGAGCAAAGCCTCCTGACGACTGCGCAGATAAATCCGCCCCGCAGGAGTCTCGCGGGAAGCGGTCTGGCCGAAGAATTTTTTCAACGGCCAGATCGTCATTAGATTTTTTCAACCTGGCTGTATTCCAGCTCAACCGGTGTCGCACGACCGAAGATCGAAACAGATACTTTGAGGCGGGCTTTGTCTTCGTCGATTTCCTCGACAACACCGGTGAAGGACGCAAACGGACCTTCGGCCACTTTGACTTCTTCGCCAATGTCGAAGATGACGCTTGGACGCGGGCTTTCGATGCCTTCCTGGATCTGCTTCATCAGCGCATTGGCTTCTTTTTCGCTGATCGGCGATGGGCGGTTGCCCGCCCCGAGGAAGCCCGTGACTTTCGGCGTATCTTTAATCATGTGCCAGACATCGTCCGACATATCGAGTTTCGCCAGAACATAGCCCGGGAAGAATTTGCGCTCGGCATTCACTTTTTGACCGCGTTTTACTTCGATGATCTCTTCGGTCGGCACCATGATGTCGGCGACGCGCTCGGAGAGACCTTTCTTGGCGGCTTTATCTTTAATCGCTTCCGAGACCTTGTTTTCAAAGCCCGAGTAAACATGCAGAACATACCAGCGGTGAGCCATAATTTTTTTCCTTCTAATGAATGCTTATAACGGGATACTGAGGATCAGCGACACCGCCCAGGCGAGAATCTGATCCGCGAAAAACAAAAACGTGGAGGCGATCGCCACCATGATGAACACGGCAATCGTGCTCACGGTTGTTTCCTGGCGGGTCGGCCAGGTAACTTTTTTCATTTCCGTGCGTACTTGCCGGAAAAACTCGATAGGGCCAGATTTCGACATAAGTCCTTGATCCTTAATAATAAAATTTTCTCTTCCGGTCATAGGTTCGTAAAGCCGCGGGGCTTTTTTGATACGCTAACCATATGGGGAATACCTAGATTTCTAACCGAAGCCTCAAAAATCGGCAAGCGGAATTTTAGGAAACGCTCCATCGCCCTGAAACGCGCCGATAAAAAGGCTTTTCAAGGCAATTCATTCCTTTTACATCTGAGGGGCAATTTTACCGAGGATCCTATGAAATTTACGCTCTCCTGGCTCAAAGACCATCTCGACACCACCGCGTCGCTGAACGACATTGTCCTGCAGCTGACGGCGTGCGGCCTTGAAGTGGAAAGCGTCGAAGACCCCGGCAAGCTTTATGCGCCGTTCAAAGTTGCTCATGTCGTCTCCGCCGAAAAACACCCAGATGCGGATAAGCTGCGTGTTCTCATGGTCGATAGCGGCGATGGAAAGCCGGTGCAGGTTGTCTGCGGCGCACCAAACGCCCGCGCTGGCATGAAAGGCATTTTCGCGCCCGATGGCAGTTTCATTCCCGGCACCGGCATCACGCTGAAAAAAAGCGCGATCCGTGGACAGGAATCCAACGGCATGATGGTGTCGGAACGCGAGATGGGTTTGTCCGATGAGCATAACGGTATCATTGATCTGCCCGCCGATACAAAAATCGGCACGCCGTTCAACGATATCTATCACCTCGACGATCCGGTTATCGACGTCGCCATCACACCCGACCGCGCGGACTGCACAGGCGTGCGCGGTATTGCGCGCGATCTCGCCGCCGCTGGCCTCGGCACGTTGAAGCCCCTGCCCTACAAAACAATTAAAGGCTCCTTCAAATCTTCCATTGATGTTGATCTGAAAACAGAAGCCTGTCCGCATTTTGTGGGCCGCCTGATCCGCGGCGTGAAAAACGGCCCCTCGCCTGACTGGCTGCAAAAGCGCCTGAAAGCGATCGGCCTGCGCCCGATCTCGGCCCTCGTCGATATCACCAACCTTGTCACGCATGATCTGTGCCGCCCGCTGCATGTCTTCGATGCCGACAAGATCAACGGCAACATTTATGTCCGCGCCGCCAAGGATGGCGAGACGCTTGAGGCGCTCAACGATAAATCCTATGTCCTGAAAGACGGCATGGTCGCTGTGTGTGATGACAGCGGCGTCCTCGCCCTCGGCGGTATCGTCGGCGGCACCTCGACCGGTAGCGAAGCCGACACCGTCAACGTTTTTGTTGAGAGCGCGTATTTCGATCCATACGTCACGGCGAAAACAGGCCGCACGCTCGATGTTATCTCCGATGCCCGCTACCGTTTCGAGCGCGGCATTGATCCAAGCTTCACAGTTGAGGGCATGGATGTTGCCACGAACCTGATCCTCGAATTGTGCGGCGGTGAGGCCTCGGAGGTTGTGATTGCCGGTCAAGCGCCGAACAATACACGCGAGATTGAGTTCGATCCTGCCTACACACAAAAACTCGGCGGCATCGATCTGCCGGAAATGGAGCAACGCCTCATCCTTGAAGTGCTGGGCTTTACGCTGAATAACAATAAGGTAACGACGCCAGGATGGCGCGGTGATGTCCATGGCAAAGCCGATCTCGTGGAAGAAATCATCCGTATCAACGGCTACGATAAAATCGAAGCGCAATCCGTGCGCTCGAACCGCGCTGTTGCCAATTCCGGCGAGACATTGAACGGTACACGTATGCGCTCTGCCCGCGCGGCGCTTGCCATGCGCGGGCTGTCCGAATGCGTGACGTGGTCCTTCATGAAAAAAGAACTCGCCGTGAATTTCGGCAGTAACGATAACCCTGCATTGACACTGACAAACCCAATCTCATCCGAGATGGATCAGATGCGCCCGAGCATCCTGCCGAATTTGCTGCAGGCGGCGCAGCGCAATGCCGATAAAGGATTGGGCGATACCGCTCTTTTTGAAGTCGGCCCTGTTTTTAAATCGGTAAAACCGAATGGACAGGATATGACGGCAACCGGTGTACGCTACGGCGCACTCGGCGGACGTCACTGGTCGGGCGCGCAGGCGCACCGCCAGACCGATGCACTCGATGCCAAGGCCGATGCGCTCGCCGCGCTGGAAGCCGCAGGCGCGCCGGTGACAAATCTGCAAGTCTCGCGCGATGCACCGACGTACTATCACCCGGGCCGCTCTGGCAGCTTACGCCTTGGTGCCACAGTGCTGGCCTATTTCGGTGAAATTCATCCGGCAACCTTGGAAGCCTGCGATATCAAAACAGCCGCCAGCGGTTTCGAAGTCTTTCTGGAGGCGATCCCTGCCGCCAAAAAGAAAACCGGCCCGGCCAAGCCGCTGCTGATCCTCTCGCCGCTGCAACCTGTCTCGCGCGACTTCGCCTTCGTCGTCGATGAAACCATGGATGCGGAAAATATCCTGCGCGCCGCGCGCAGCGCCGACAAGATGATCGAGCGTATCGACATCTTCGATGTCTATCAGGGCAAAGGGGTAGAATCGGGTAAGAAGTCCGTTGCCATCAGCGTTGTCATTCAACCGAAAGACAAAACACTGACCGATGTCGAAATTGCCGCCATCGCCAAAAAAGTCGAAGAAGCCGTCACCGCAAAATGCGGTGCGACGTTGCGTTCATAGCAGGAATTAATTTTTCTTATTGAGTTCCTGCGCGACGATGTCTTTGCGGGACAGTTTGCCGATCATGGTTTTGGGCAGCGGCTCGGCGCGGAATTCAATCTGCTTGGGCATTTCCATCGGGGAGAGTTTGTCTTTGAGGAACAGTTTCAGATCCTCGATCGACAGCGTGCGGTCTTCTTTGCATTTCACCCATGCCTTGACGATTTCGCCGCGTTGCGCATCCGGCATCCCGGCGACGATGCATTCTTCGACGCTTGGATGCAGATAGATCGCCTCTTCGACGTTACGTGGATAGACGTTGTAGCCGTTGGTGATGATCAAATCCTTGATCCGGTCGACGATGTAGAAATACCCATCTTCATCCATGATCGCGACGTCGCCGGTGTGAAGCATTCCATCGCGCATGACTTCGTTCGTCGCATCGGGATTGTTCCAGTAGCCTTTCATGATCTGCGGGCCACTGGCGCATAGCTCGCCGCGCTCACCCAAAGGCATGCGGGTTTTCTTGTCATCCGGGTTGATGATCTCCACCTTCGTGCCGGGTAGCGGCATACCAATGGCGCCAGGCTTATTTTTACCACCCGGCGGGTTGCAGCAGATCACCGGCGAGGCTTCGGTCAAGCCATAGCCTTCCACCACCACGCAGCCGGTTTTCGCCTCGAACGATTTTTTGACTTCGACAGGCAACGGCGCGCCACCTGAAATACAGTAGCGTAAAGACGATAAATCATATTTATGCGCGGTCTTGCAGTTGTTGACCGCATTGTAAATGGCCGGAACGGCCGGGAAGAAATGCGGCTTGGTGCGGTGGATCAGCTTGAGGGTCTGTTTTAATTCAAATCGCGGGAGGGCGACAATTTCAAAGCCCATCTTGACCGAGAAATTCATCACGGCCGTCATGGCGAAGACATGGAAGAACGGCAGAACACCGACCATTTTTTCCTGACCCGGCTTGCCGTCGCCCAGCCACATTCTCACCTGTTCCGTGTTCGCCACAATATTCTGGTGCGTCAGCATAGCGCCTTTGGGCACGCCGGTCGTTCCGCCCGTGTATTGCAGCATCGCCACATCATTGCGGGGATCGATAGTTACAGGCGCTGGTTTCCCGTCATTGTCCGACACATCATGGAGCCAGCTGATACGCTTGCTATCGGGAATTTTGGCCAGCTCACGTCCCTTGAGCAGTTTGAAGAGGAATTTCTTGGGCTGAGGCAGCATGTCGGTAAAACGGCATACGATGAGATGCTCCAGACGCGTATCGGTCAGCATCTGCTTCATTTTATCATAAAGGATCGTCAGATCCGCGCTGATCATGATGTCTGTGTGGGAATCTTCGATCTGGTGCACCAGCTCTTTGTTCGAATAGAGCGGGTTGTAATTCACGATGGTCGCGCCGGTGCGGGCGATCGCGTAATAAGCAACCAGGAAATTCGGGCAGTTTGGCAGGAAAAGCCCGACCTGCTTGCCTTTGCCGACGCCCAGCGCCTGCAATCCCTTGGCAAGTTTGAGCGATTTTTCATGTACTTCAGCCCATGTCATCGACGCGCCCAGAAAATCAAACGCGGGACGATCACCATGGGCCTTGGCCGTTGCGTCCAGCATATCGAACAGCGGATAGCAAGGAACTTCCTGATCCCACATTAAGTTGGCTGGATATGATTTTTGCCAGAGGGGAATATCTTGATGGTCCATGGAGAGCTCCCGTTTTGCGCAGCGCAGCATAACTGCTTGATTTGCTTTGAATAATTTTATCAGGGATTACCCGTATCACCAAACAATTTGCGCCCGTGATATTCATGGTTGCAATTTTGCGTTAGGGGAAACAAAAAAAGGATGTTAATACTTTATGAGTGTGTGTGGTTATAAACAATTATCGGGTCTAGTATTTTGACCATGAGTTCTCAATTTATATCAAAAGATGGTCTCTCCTCATTTGAACATGAAGGGCAACCTGAACAGGTGCAGGCGCAGCTAAAGTGGTTTAACGCCACCAAAGGCTTTGGCTTCCTTGTGCCCATGGATGATCCTTGCGATGCGTTCGTGCATATCACTACGCTGCAGGATGCCGGCATCCATGAACTCGGCGAAGGTGCCATTATCGACTGCCATATTGTCAAAGGCCCGAAAGGCGCGCTGGTAACCTCTGTCGAGGCGTTGATCGACGCTGGCGAAACGCCGATGCCGATTTCCCACCGCATCGATGAGAATGACGAAGAAACGTTCATTGAGATGGGCGGTACCGTGAAATGGTACAAACCGGATAAAGGCTTCGGCTTCATTATTCCGGCCGATGGCCAGAAAGATGTGTTCGTCCACCAGTCCTGCCTTGAGCGCCACGGCCTCACCTCACTGGCACCCGGACAGCGCGTGTCGATGAAAATGCGCGAAGTGGCCAAGGGACGCGAAGTCGTTTCTCTGGATATCGCCGACTAATTAAAATCTCTTTTTATACCTATAAAAAAAACCGCCCTGTTTCCACGGCGGTTTTTCAAATTATGAACCTGCTAAAGCGATCTAGCCGTTTGCGGCTGCCTTGATGTCGAAATCGGCAGGTGTGCCGGCATCGTTGTTGAAATCAGCGGCATTAAGCGTACGGGAGCGCGTTTGCGTCTGGTAAGCTGCTTTGCAGTGTTCCGGGCAATAAGGCAAACCTTCGACGCGGCGGCAGCCACAGAAGATAAAATCTTTATCTTTTGGATCGCCGCTCGGCCAGCGGCACATCTCGTTTTCCAGGTCTTTCAGCTTGATGCCGATGCCTTTGAATTCGATGCGACGCGCCGGTGTCGGCTTGTGCACGATGTCTTTGCGTTCCAGCTTGGTCTTTTTGACGTTCTGCTGAATAGGCGATACGCGGCTATTCAGTTTCAGGCGGTGAGCCTTGCCAATCACGGCATTGCGGGTTACGCCGCCCAATTCCTTGGCGATCTCTGCGGCGGTTTTTCCTTCGCCCCACAGTTGCTTCAACAGTTTTACGCGGTCATCCGTCCAACTCATATTCAGCGCCTCCTGATAGGCCCACACACTGGCATTTATTCTTGAATAAAAAGACTGTAACAACCGTGCGACTCATCGGACAAGAGTCGATGATTCGTTTGGCTTCTTTATCCACATGAAAGAAAATTTTTTGCGTTGACCTACGCGGACGGATTCAAACCCCAGAGACGGAAATGCTCGTCATCGCGCGTCCAGTCTTCTTTGACTTTGACGAATAATTTTAAATGCGCACGCGCATCGATCATCTCTTCAATATCCTGACGCGCCGCCATGCCGACATGTTTAATCATGTCTCCGCCTCTGCCGAGAATGATTTTTTTCTGGCTTTCGCGCATGACGTAAATTGTCTGATTGATGATAACGCTGCCATCTTCTTTTTCTTCCCAGTCATCCGTTTCAACCGTGAGATCGTAGGGAATTTCCTGATAGAGTTTATGGAAGAGTTTTTCGCGGGTGATTTCTGCCGCCAGCAAGCGCATCGGCATGTCCGATACCTCTTCCGGATCAAATAAATACGGGCCTTTTGGCATGGCTTTGGTGACATGTGTGATGAGATCTTTGACTCCGTCGCCTTTGAGCGCCGAGATCATAAACGTCGCTGCGAAGTCGAATTCTTCGTTCAGTTTTTGTGCCATCGCCAGCAAGGTATCGCGCTTTAATCCATCGATTTTATTCATCACCAGATGAACGGGTTTGCGGGATTCTTTTAAACGCTCGAGGATCATCCGCGTTTCATCGGAGAGCTTTCTTTGCACATCGACGATGACCAAAATACAATCAGCATCCGTCAGCGCGTCCCAGGCGGCCGCTACAATCGCACGTTCCAGCTTGTTTTTATTTTTCACCGCAAAAATACCGGGCGTGTCGACAAAGACGATTTGTGTGCTTTCCTGCATGACGATACCGAGCACGCGTGTGCGGGTGGTTTGCACTTTATCGGAGACAATCGACACTTTGGTGCCGGTCAGCTGATTGATCAGGGTGGATTTCCCGGCGTTCGGTGCGCCCAGAATGACAGCGTAGCCGCAATGTGTCTCAGTTTCGCTCATGGTTATTCGCCTTTCAGGCGGCGCAACATGACGCGGGCCGCGGTTTTTTCGGCCTGGCGGCGCGAGGCGCCGTTGGCGGTGACTGGTTTTTCGCCTTCCACGCGGACTTCGAGAACGAATTCCGGCGCATGATCTGGCCCTATTTTTTCAATGATTTCATAGGCTGGCAGCGGCAATCCGCGCGCCTGCACCCATTCTTGTAGTTCCGTTTTCGGATCGAGCGGCGCATCGGTCAGCGTGTCGATAGTTTCGCCCCACAGGCGCGAAATGACCTCGCGGGCGGCATCCAGACCGCCGTCCAGGTAAATGGCGCCCAGCATGGCCTCCATAACGTCTGCGACGATGTTTTCTTTCTCGCTGCCGCCAGAAGCGCGCTCGGCAATCGACATGATGATATGCTCGCCGATACCTGTCATCTGGCCAACAGCGGCAATGGTGCGTCCTTGTACCAGTGCGGAGTGACGGCGCGCCATGCCGCCTTCGGCCTCATTCGGGAAGCGCTGAAACAGCGCGTCGGCCATGATCAGCCCCAAAACCCGGTCACCCAGAAATTCCAGCCGTTCGTAATTTTTATCATCCGCGGTCGAGGAATGCGTCAATGCGCGCTCCAGCCAGTCGCGGTCTTTAAAGTGGTAGCCAATTTTATCTTCGAGGGTTGAGAGGATATCGCTCATGGCTAATCCGTCTGCTCATCCCGTATCGGGGTCAGATCGTCGAAAATGCGCTCCCAGCGAATAGCACCCGGCCATGTCCACGGCTTCAGCCAGCTGGCTTCCATGGCATCAATAGAAAAGAACAGGAACTGCGCGCACCCGACAATGTTTTCAAACGGCACATAGCCCACCAGCGACGTTACCCGGCTGTCTTGTGAATTATCGCGGTTATCACCCATCATGAAATAATGCCCTTCCGGCACAAGATATTCATCGGTGTTATCGAGATCCCGATCATCGCTTACTTCATAGATACTATGGATCGTACCGCCGGGCAGCGTTTCAATATATTCCATCGTGTTAACGGGCTTACCGTAGCCTTCCGCCACGCGTTTCAAGCCCACTGCTTCACGCTCTACCCGCTCGCGGTTGATGTAGAGGCGCCCGTCAATCATCTGGATGCGGTCACCCGGTAATCCTATGACGCGCTTGATATAATCAATACGGGTATTGCTAGGCAGTTTGAACACCATAATATCACCGCGTTTTGGCTCGCGGCCAAACTGGCGCCCTTCAAACGGTGCGAAGGAAAATGGGAAAGAATGTTTGGAATAGCCGTAGGCAAATTTGTTTACGAACAGATAGTCCCCGACCAGCAGCGTTGGCTTCATCGAACCAGAGGGAATATTGAACGGTTCAAATAAGAAGGTGCGTATGACCAGCGCGAGCAAAATCGCAATCAGCGCTGTTTTAAAAAAACCGTCATTTTCTTTGGGGGGGAGTTCTTGGGCCATTTATGATGGTTACTGTATTCCGGGCTGGCGATCAAGCAGGCAAAGCCTCGATAATGACCAAAGCCTTGCCAATCGGCGGTTCATCTGTCAGGGACAGGTGGATGGCAGGTTTGTACCCCGCCGGTATCAGGGTAGCCAGACGGGCGGCGGCGCCATTGGTCAGGTGCAGGGTCGGCTTGCCATTTGCATCGTTTACCACGCCGATGTCCTTCATATAAACCCCGTGATTAAACCCCGTCCCCAGCGCTTTAGACATGGCCTCTTTGGCGGCAAACCGCTTGGCATAGGTGGCAATATGGGTACCGGCCGCCCGGCGGCGCTCCGCCTTGGCAATTTCAACAGGTGTGAAGCAGCGCTGGATAAATTTGTCGCCAAAACGGATCAGCGTTTTTTCGATGCGGCGAATGTCGATGAGGTCCGTGCCAGTGCCGATAATCATTCTGATTGCCCGGTCATCTCAAGACCCTGCTGATGCGCGGTTTTTTCAATACGCGCCCGCCGGGCGGCGCGGGCGCCGCGCACCATGTACAGAAAAGGATAATAAAAAAGCGGGAACGTCAGGATGCCGATGGTGTAACCACCGATCAGGGTGGGGAGGAAAATCTTCGGCGCCTCAAGCGTTTCTTGCGTCATTTCATCAGTCAGATGCGGCAGCGGATCATCAAATCCTAAAACAGACAGGATGATTTTTCCCACATGATAGGAGATGAGCATCAAAAACGGCGTCGTCAAAAAATTACCGAAGGCCGAACCGATAAAGCTGGCGATCCAGTTCGTGCGCGTTAGCCAGCAGAACAAGCCACATTGCAAAAGATGCGTGCCAAATGTCGGCGTCCACGAAACGAGGCATCCGAACGCAAGGCCCGCCGCGATGGAATGATCGCTCGCCGGAATGCGGATGGATCGGAACTTATAGTAATCGAGCACACGGCGGAATCCCATAGACGGCCAAAGGAGATTCTTGACCTTTTTCCCTAAGGGTTCTGCGATGCGGCGTTTAAAAAGCATAAGACATATCGGCGGTTGTTGTGGATCGGTTACAGGTCTATTTATATCAAATTACTGGGAGAGCAACCACGATCAGCGCCCCCGCGCGCGCTGAACCGTCGAGATTTCAGAGGTAGCCCGCAACGCCGCGATAATATTATTGAGATGGCGCGTGTCGCTGACATAAATATCGAGTAGCATCTCCCAGAAATCAGCCGAGCGGTTTGTGATTTTCAGATTGGTGATATTGCCGGCGTTTTTGGCAATCACGGTCGACACCGTCGCCAGCGCTCCCGCTTCGTTCAGCATCGTGATTTCCAGACGGCCCACATGTGATTCCGGTGTATCCGGACCCTCGCCCCACGACACATCGATCCAGCGCTCCGGTGTATCGGCGAAAGTTTCCAGCGTTTCGCAGTCAATCGTGTGAATGGTTACGCCCTTGCCTGTCGTCACGATCCCGACGATACGATCCCCCGGTAACGGGTGGCAGCATCGTGCGAAATGCACCGCCATGCCGGGAATAAGTCCCTTGATCGGCATGGGTTTGTTGTCGCCCGGACGGCGCGCGATTGCGACATCTTCGGCTTTATTCTCTTTTTTGACCGGCTCGGCCTTGTGACCCGGGAAAATTGTGCGGAATACATCGCGCACGCTGAAATGACCCGACCCTATATTGGCATAGATATCATCGGCTTCTTCGACGCGCAGTTGCTTGATGATGCCGTTCACGGCTTTTTCCGTGAAGTCATAGCCTTCCTGCGCGAACATTTTTTTCAGCATCGCCTGACCCAGCGCAATGTACTCGCCACGTTGCTGTAGACGAATATAACGGCGGATATGTGAACGCGCTTTGCCCGTAACAACAAACCGCTCCCATGTCGGAGAGGGATTTTGTGTTTTCGAGGTGATGATTTCCACCTGATCGCCATTGTTCAGCTTGGTGTTCAGCGGCGTAATGCGGCCATTGATTTTGGCGCCAACACATTTATCGCCGACATCCGAGTGAACGGCATAGGCGAAGTCGACAGGTGTCGCGCCCATGGGCAATTCAATCAGATCGCCTTTCGGCGAAAACACAAACACCTGATCCTGAAACAATTCCATCTTGGTGTTTTCGAGGAAATCTTCGGGCCGCTGCTCTTGTTCTAAAATTTCCAGCAGTTCGCGCAGCCAGCGATATTTCTTCATATCCTTCATGGCGGCGACATCACCCTGTTTGTAGCCCCAGTGCGCGGCAACGCCCAGATCGGCTTCGTTATGCATGTCTTCAGTGCGAATCTGGATTTCAATACGCTGATTTTGCGGACCGAGAACAGTCGTGTGGATCGAGCGGTATCCGTTCGGTTTTGGCGTCGAGATAAAATCTTTAAAACGCCCCGGCACGGTCGGGTATTTGGAATGGATAATGCCCAGCGCGTGATAACATTCCGACACATCCTTCACGACGATGCGGAATGCCATGATGTCGGAGAGCTGCTCGAACGCAACGTTCTTGCGCTGCATCTTTTTCCAGATGGAAAAGCGTGTTTTTTCACGCCCCGTGACTTCAGCGTTGATCTGCGCACCATCCATCTGCTCCTGGAGCTCTGTGATGATCTTTTTGACCATGCCGGTATCTTCCTGGCGCAGGAAGGATAGACGATTTGAAATACTCTGACGCGCTTCAGGGTTGATCTGCGCGAACGACAAATCTTCCAACTCTTCTTTGATTTTGTGGATACCGATGCGCTCCGCCAGCGGCGCATAAATTTCCAGCGTTTCCTGCGCGATGCGGCGGCGCTTGTCCGGGCGATCGTCGAAATGGTGCAGTGTGCGCATGTTGTGCAGGCGGTCGGCCAGCTTGACCAGCAACACGCGGATATCTTCCGACATCGCCAGCACGAGCTTGCGGAAGTTTTCCGCCTGCTTGCCCTGCGCCGTCTGGCTTTCAATTTTGGTCAGCTTGCTGACGCCGTTGACCAGATCGGCCACTTCCGGCGAGAATTTTTTGGCAAGATCTTCATAGGTCGCGGGCGTATCTTCCAGCGTGTCATGCAGAATGGCGGTTTTTATGGTCGCGGCGTCCATCCGCATGTCGGCGAGAATACCGGCGACTTCCAGCGGGTGCGTGTAATACGGCTCGCCCGACATCCGCGTCTGGCCTTCATGCATCTTTTTGGCAAAGTCCACCGCCGCCATGATGCCATCGGCATCGAGGTCCGGCGTGTAGGTTTTCATCTGCTCAATAAGGGCGGCGGATGTATCAGCCATGCAGCTTTAATCTTTCTGATTTCTGAATAACTTAGCGGCTTTCAGTGTACCATGAGCCTGATTGAAAATCACGGCCAGAATACGGCATGAAAAAAGCCGGGCGAACCCGGCTTTTTTAAATTGTGTGAAAGACTATTCTTTGTCTTCTTCGCCGTCGCCGCCGGCGAGATCTTCGAGGCTGCCTTCATCGGCATCATCTTCATCGGCATCATCTTCATCCGCATCGCGGCCAACGCCTTCTTGCTGAGCGGCAAGAATGCTCCATTCCTGTTCGCCGTCCATGGAATCGATCACATCTTCACTGTCATCGTCCAGCGCGATAATGCGTTGCTTGCCGCGGATCAGGTCTTCTTTGAGTTCATCCGTATTAACGGTTTCTTCCGCGATTTCGCGCAGCGCGACAACCGGGTTTTTATCATTATCGCGATCAACCGTCAGCGGCGCGCCTGTACCGATACGGCGAGCGCGCTGGGCAGCCACCATGACGAGTTCAAAGCGGTTCGGCAGTTTTTCGATGCAATCTTCAACGGTCACGCGGGCCATAGATAAATTCCTCTTTTCTTATCTCAACGAAGGAACCGCTTATATAGGCTGTCCGTTAAGATAGTGCAAGTCCATATTCGGAAAAATGGCGGAATCCCTTGCATTGCGCGCTCTGTTAGGTAAGGGCCTTTTAATTAACATTTTTCTAATATAATTAGACGAACGATAATACCCGAGATTTGAAAGGTTTTTATGATGCCAGCGAAAATGATGATGTCCCCCGGGGCCTATCCTGATGAAAAACTGGCGATTTTCATTGATGGGTCGGGTCTTTATTCCGCAGCCCGGGCGCTTGATATTGATATTGATTACAAACGCCTGCTCAAATGGGCTGGCAAACAGGGTCGGCTGATCCGTGCCTATTATTATACCGCTTTGATTGAAGATCAGGATTATTCCCCCCTCCGCCCACTCGTCGACTGGCTGGATTACAACGGCTATACCATGGTTACCAAACAGGCCAAGGAATATACCGACAGCCAGGGCCGTCGCAAAATTAAAGGTAATATGGATATTGAGCTAGCGATCGACCTGCTGGAAATGGCAGAAAAAGTCGATCACATCATGCTGTTTTCCGGAGATGGTGATTTCAAGCGCCTTGTTGAAACCGCCCAGCGCAAAGGCGTCCGGGTCACGGTTATCAGCACGATTCAATCCTCCCCGCCAATGATCGCCGATGAGTTGCGCCGTCAGGCAGATGTTTTTCTAGAGCTGGAAGATCTGCTCGATGATATCGGGCGCGACGTTCAGAATGTCCGCAGCAGCAGCGCCCAGTTCGAAGCGGCCGAATAATCCCCCATAGACAGACCGATCATGCCTCGGGTAACAAAGAGGCATGATTAGTCAGCCGGACCGAAACTGCCCTTTGTGCCCGAGGCTCGTTGCCTTTCGCGAGCAGAACCGCAAAAATTTCCCCGATAAATTCAATGCGCCCGTGCCAGGGTTCGGCGGTGACAAAGCGCAGTTGCTGATCGTTGGCCTCGCGCCGGGCCTTCGCGGCGCAAACTTTTCGGGGCGCCCTTTCACTGGCGATTATGCGGGTGAATTGCTTTACAACACGCTGATCGATTACGGCTATGCCAAAGGCGTTTTCAAAGCCGACCCTAACGATGGTCTGCAACTCGTTAATACACGCATTGTCAACGCCGTGCGCTGTGTACCGCCGGAAAACAAACCGACCGGCGATGAGATCAACATCTGCAATCAGTTTTTAAAAAGTGAGCTCGACAATCTGCCGAACGTAAAAGTGATCCTGTCACTCGGTCTTGTCTCGCACAACGCGGTATTAAAAGCTTCTGGATTGAAACAATCCTCCGCCAAATTCGCGCACAACGCCGTGCACACGCTGCCGCGCTACACGCTGATCGACAGCTATCACTGCTCGCGCTACAACACCAATACAGGAAGACTGACCGAAGAGATGTTCCGGTCAGTCTTTGATTCCATTAAAAATCTGCTCTGATTATTCGGCGGCCTGTGCTGCCGGCTTGGTTTTGGCACGTTTGGTCATCAGTTTGTTGAGCGCGTGAATGTAGGCACGTGCCGAGGCCACCAGCGTGTCCGCGTCCGTCCCCTGCCCGTTGACGGTCTTGCCGTCTTCTTCCAGACGCACCGTGACTTCGGCCTGCGCATCGGTGCCGCCGGTGATGGCATGCACCTGATAAAGCTGCAACGTCGCCTCGTCATGCGGGATGATTTCACGAATGGCTTTGAAGATCGCGTCAACTGGGCCGTTGCCTTCAACCTTGGTGCATTTCTGCACGCCATCGATGGTGACGCACAAATCGGCCGTTTGCGGACCCGTGGAACCTGCCTGTACCTGCAACGACACAAAGCGGATAGCATCATCCTGCGTGCCGGCTTCATCTTCAATCAATGCGATAATGTCGTCATCAAAGACATTCTTCTTTTTATCGGCGAGATCCTTAAAGCGTTTGAAGAATTCCTGAAACGCATTATCGCCCAGATCGTACCCAAGTTCTTCCACCTTGGTTTTCAGCGCGTGGCGACCGGAATGTTTGCCCAGTACCAGTTCCGATTTCGTTAAACCCACACTGGCCGGCGTCATGATTTCATAGGTCTGCGCGTTTTTCAGCATCCCGTCCTGATGAATCCCGCTTTCATGCGCGAAGGCATTGGCGCCCACGATTGCCTTGTTTGGTTGCACATTGAAACCAATCGTATTCGACAAAGTGCGTGAGATTTTGGTGATCATCTCGGTCTTGATATTGTTGTGATACGGAATTTTATCCGCGCGTGTGCGCATCGCCATCACGACTTCTTCCAGCGCGGCGTTCCCTGCCCGCTCGCCGATTCCGTTGATCGTGCATTCAATCTGGCGCGCCCCGGCCATCACACCGGCGAGAGAGTTGGCGACCGCCAACCCCAGATCGTTGTGACAGTGAACCGACAAAATCGCTTTATCGATGTTTGGTACGCGGTTGATCAGCATGCTGATCTGGCGGGCATATTCTTCGGGCACGGCATAACCGACCGTATCGGGAATATTGATGGTGGTGGCGCCGCATTTAATCGCGGTCTCAACCGCCTGACACAAAAAATCATCTTCCGTACGCGACCCATCTTCTGCCGACCATTCCACATCATCGGTAAAGCTGCGCGAGAAGGTAACGCTCTCGGCGATCGCCTCCAGCACCGCATCCGGCGTCATCTGCAATTTATATTTCATGTGCAGCGGGCTGGTGGAAATGAAGGTGTGAATACGTTTTTGCTTGGCCGGAGCCAGCGCGTCGGCTGCCGCCTGAATATCTTTTTTGGTGGCACGCGACAGGCCGCATACAACCGCGTTCTGCAAGACCTTGGCGATTTCATTGACTGCTTCAAAATCACCCTGGCTGGCGATCGGGAATCCCGCTTCGATGACATCGACGCCCATTTCATCAAGCAGGCGCGCCATGCGCAATTTTTCCTCGAGATTCATCGAACAGCCGGGTGACTGCTCCCCGTCTCTCAGCGTGGTGTCAAAAATGATAATACGGTTGTTCGATGTATTTTGTGTCTGCATAGACATGGTTTTATCTCCTAATGCTGTCCCGATCCAGCGGGACATGATGACTCTTTGAAACTTTAAAAGATTTTCCCCTGAACGCGGCCGCATTATCGCAGCCCATGACCGATCAGGGGGTCATTAGGAGTAGGGTTAGGCGGGCTGTGAAAAGCGCGGAGGTTGCCATGTCCTTACTTAAGCGGATAAGGCAGGCCCCTGTCAATGCCTATGCAGCCTGCCTTATAGAGGCGGCATAGGGTTCAACCGGGACATAGGCGCCCAGAATGTCGTTAAAATCGGCATCGTAGCAATCGTAATAATAGGGAGAGCATTCTTCAAAATTCAGTTGGCGAAGCGCTGGATACTGGCTCAGAAAATACGAGCGGCAGACGCGAGCCAAGGCTTCAATATTCTGGCGGGTGACAGATTGGCCCGTCATGTAGCTGACCAGATCGTGCACTTTATCGAGATCGTCAAACAGCAAATCGGACACGACTGTCGCGACCGTTTTATATTCAAATAACTTCATAGGACACACCCTTGTTTTTTTGTTTTGGTTGATGCGCATGGTTTACACCCGCCCCCTTAACAAAAGCTTAAAATTGAGGATTTTTTATGAAGTTTTCAGAAGTTTAATATTAGATTTTCTTAAGTTAAAAGCGATAAGCCCGTCTTTTCACGGTGTCCGGCGGCTCTGGCAGAGGTTGTGCCATGTCGGGTTGGATGCGGTTGGAAACTTCAGTGAAAAGAACAGATAAAACCGGCGCGGCTTTGGCGGGTTCTTGAAACCATTTCATCAAATCAGACTGAAACTTTCGGTCATTGCCCGCTAAAAAATCGGTCACGAGAAAGCTGCGTTTACTGGAGAGCATGTTATAGGGATCGAAAATCGAAAAATGGATCAGTGGATCCGGCAAGGGGCAAGCTGCCGGTCCCTTATCAAGGTCAATATGCAGGGCATAGCACTCATTAAATTTTTTGTCCTCTAAGGAGAGACTTTGAGGAAGAGCCACCGTATCGCCGCCATTAAAGGCGGCAGAAAAGCGGGCAGTCTCGATATAGGGATGCGAGGTAAAATTCATGGCCTGTTATAGTGACGTTTATATAATTATGTCAACTATTTTTCAAGGCGGCGGGCCTGATCGACCAGCATGATCGGAATGCCATCGCGGATGGGGTACGCAAGACCCGCCTGCTGGGAAATTAATTCCTGTTTTTCCGCGTCATAGCTGAGCGGCACCTTGGTTAAGGGGCAGACAAGAATTTCCAGCAATTTTGGGTCAACGGCGCGGCTCATGGGATATCCTTAGCGCGATTAATGCTTGGTATCAAGCGGCGCAGACCGGCGGGACGCCGCAATCTCCAGCATCGTCATAAACAACTGGGCGCGCTGGCCGCAGCACCCGGCTTCCAGTAGCGCCTGCTTTTCTTCCGCTTCAAACGGGCAGATCATCGCCAGACAGGTCATTAGGCGGTCATCCGGCGTGTCTTTCACCACACTCCAGTCACAACTCAGATCGTGCTGATGAAAAAAATTCTCTAATAAGGACAGCAGTTTTTCACGGTCGATATCAAGCGCATTGCCTGGCTGCATGTCTTTTTCAAACGGAGTCCAGTCCGGCATTACGCGGCGGTAGCCGTTTTTCTGTTCGCGCTCGCGCACTACGCGGAAACGGATCAAGCCGCTTAAGGAAACCAGATAGCGTCCATCGGGTGTCTCATCAAACGTCGTAATGCGGCCCGCGCACCCGATATCATAGAGCGCCCCGCTTTCACGCGGCTGGATCATGCCGATCAATCGGTGGCGCGTGGTTAACGCTTCGTCAATCATAGTCAGGTAACGCGGCTCAAAAATATTGAGCGGCAACTGGCCGCGCGGCAGCAACAATACACCCGGCAGCGGGAAGATCGGTAGATCATCCGGTAAATCAGAAAAGCGTGGGCCAAAGGGTGTTGCGGTCATAATAGAATAATATAGCCCTCAAATATTAGGAAAACAGAAGGCTGGACAATTTTTTACGCCCCTGAAGGGTTAGCGGATCAGCCGGCCCCAGAGCCTCGAAGAACTTCAGTAGCAACTGACGGGCAGCGGCATCATTCCACGCGCGGTCCGCCTTGATGGATTGCAACAATATTTCAATCGCCTGCTCTTTTTCTCCTGCGGCAAACTGCGCCGACGCCAAATCCAGTGCAGCCTGATGATCATCAGGATTTGCGGCCAACGCAGCCTGAAATTTTTGAACATCCCCGGCGGGTTGCTGTGATAGATCCAGCGCGGTTTGCGCAGCTGCCAGTAAGGGCGATTTTTTCAACGCGTCCGGCGCGCCGTCTATGAGCCCTTGTGCCTGCTCCGCCTGCCCCGCCGCAATGAACACGCGCACGAGCCCAGCATAGGCCTCGGCGCTTGTTTCATCCTGCGCGAGGATAGCAGCATAAACTTGCTGCGCGGAACTCAGATCATTTTGTGCCAGAAACTCGGCCGCCTCTTTTAACGCGAGCGGCACATCGATCGCATCGGGCGCAGCGCCCTTCACCATACCCACCAGTTGCCCAATCAGCGCTTTGATCTGGCTGGCGGGTTGCGCGCCTTGAAAGCCCGTCATCGGTTGGCCTTGGAAAAACGCATAAACCGTTGGCACGGACTGTACGCGCAGCATCTGCGCCAGTTGCGGATGTGCGTCGATATTGACTTTGGCCAGCAGCACGGCGCCATTGGCCGCCGCCACTTCCGCTTCCAGCACCGGCATCAACTGCTTACACGGACCGCACCATGGCGCCCAGAAATCAACCAGCACCGGGGTTGTCATCGACGCCTTGATAACCTTCTCTTCAAAATCGTCGATACCGACATCGAAACTGAACGCACTACCAGAGGCAGAGGCTTGAGGGGCGGCTGATTTATTCAATCCAAAAAGCATGATCTCTTATTCCTTATCCGGCGCAGCGGGACTTAAGTCCACAATATGGGGCGTGTGCCCCGTGCTTTCAATGAAGCGCGCCACATCGGCCGGCGCAACCGATACTGTCATCGTGTTAATCAGCGGATGAAAATTCAACACCTCATCGTTCATCATCGACGCATCGAGAATAAGCGTCACATCATTGTTTTTGTCATTGATGATCGAATAAGGACACACCGATCCGGGGCGCACGCCAAGGTATTCCCACAAGCGATCCGCAGAGCCGAACGAAAGTTTGCCAGCGCCAATCACATCGGCGAGTTTCTTGATATCGACTTCCGTAGAATTTTGCAGGCAGACCAGAAAATTGCGTTTCTTGGCATCGCGTAAAAGCAGGTTGCGGCAATGCGTGCCGGGGATACGGTCATCCACCTCTTTGCTTTCGGCCACCGTGTAGACGGCCTTGTGATGTTGCAGGACATAGGCGATCCCTAACTCGTCGAAGCGCACCAGCAACTGCTCCGGCGTCGTCGGCAGGTCGCTGCCTTTCGGGCAGGCGGCAGGTGATTCGGTCTGGGCAGTGTTCGGCTGAGTCATTTTGTTATTTTCCTTAAATATTTCTAACAAATAGGCCTGCTTTTGCAAGGATTTACAGGGCGTGTGCCAATTTGCACAACGATTACCCTTTATGGCACAATAAAAGAAAAAAATTACAAAACACAGGGGCAGCGACTATGGACCAATATTCCAGTGAAGATCTCGCCAATATTCTAGACGGGGCGCATGCCTTTTTCTCCGATACGCCGCCACCCGGCCGCGCTTTGGATAAAGCCATTTCAGGATTGCCGGAAGCCACGATCACACAAACATCCCCCGCAGTCGCGCGCCGTTTCGACATGGGAGGGTTCACCTTCCCATGACCATCGATATCGCCCGCCTGCGCAATGGCCGCCTTGCCATGATTTCAGACAAACCTTTTCCGGGAAATGTGCGCCATATTGAATATTACAAGGACCAAAAGCTCTTCCAGCTTGTCTTTCAGGACGATGACGCCGACGACCTGCTGATCACCCGCGAACTCGACACGCTGTCCGCCAAAATCGTGGAAACCGCCCCGGAAGTCATGATTGTCGTGATGGCGCAGGACGGGCTGACCCCCTATGGATATGACGTTCCGCTCATCCAGATTGGCGTGTAATTTTCCGCTTGATTTTACCTTTCAGGCCAGTATAACTAGCCAATCTTAACGGTGCGGGTGTAGCTCAGTGGTAGAGCACGACCTTGCCAAGGTCGGGGTCGCGAGTTCGAGCCTCGTCACCCGCTCCAATTAAGACGCTGAAATATCAGCAAAAAACAAGCCGGGCTTTCGTCCGGCTTTTTTAATGTCTGGTAATCTGAGAAAATGGCAGGGGCGACAGGATTCGAACCTGCGACCTAAGGTTTTGGAGACCTTCGCTCTACCAACTGAGCTACACCCCTAAGATGCCCGCACTATAGGCAAAGTTTATGGTTTATTTCAAGCTTGGATTTGGCACGGGGTATTCCGCCCAGCTATCGCCCGGCAGGGATTGAAACGCCTCGCGGAAGTTTTTCTTGTCGCTGAGCTGCCAGCCATAGAGATGCTGGAAGAGCTCATACACCTTGGAATGGTAAATAGGCGTGAGGTTATCGGCAAAGCGGCGGAGCAATTCCTGTTCTGTCTGATCCAGCATTGCCTCCATCTCACGCTTGGTGGCTTTCTTGTCGCCGCGTTTTACTTCCACTTCGATTTCAATGATGTCACGCCCAAATCCATCAAAGGTTTGCCCTTTTACTTTATCGAACTTGATTTCAAGCAATGTTTTACGATCACCATGCGGATGATAAAAAATTTTCTTCGTCTGGCCCTGCAAGCGCACCAACGGCTTCAATTCTGTATTCCCGAGCGCACGCGTTACATCTTTGCGCAAGCCTTTGTACACACCCAGATTGGTCCCAAACCCATCCAGCAGGCGTTTATATTCGCCGCGCGATAAGGTGCGGCCGCTATTGCTATTACCACCGAGCTTGACGACCTGTTGCCAGGCATCTTTTTCCACTTTTTCCTCGGTGCGCACTTCGCCTTTGAATCTGTCTGTCGGGCGATACCCTTTTAAATTGATGTTCGCCCAGTAGAAGCGCGTGCGCGGATAAATAATGTCGGCGGGTAAGTCCATATCTTGCAGCAGGTCGGGATGATACCCGTCTGTGTGAGGGGCCATGTTGAGTGTGGCAAAATGATCGGAACAGCCAGCGACATGATTGAAGATCACATTGAGCATCTGAGAGCGATCGCGCCAGTTCACACCGGTTATGCTGTATTTACGCTCATTTTCGGGTTTGTCTTCCCGGACTTCCTGAGGAATTTGAAACTTGTTCCGATGGGGCATGTAACCTGCTTGTTCAACACATCAAACTTGGGCCCATATAGCGGCTTACCGTAAGTTACGTCAATAAAAAAGCCGCTGTTTCCAGCGGCTTTTTCGTTAATTTTCAGGATTATCGCGACTAAGCGATAATTTTAGCTACGACACCGGCGCCGACGGTACGGCCGCCTTCGCG
>CAZFPB010000002.1:0-330120 GCA_964520985.1 uncultured Pseudobdellovibrionaceae bacterium | reverse complement strand
CGCAGGAACGCAAGTTGGTATTGAAGGACCATCGTTCGCCGGAGAAATTTTATTTGATAGCGAAACTGGACTGCCATATAGAACTAATGATGGTAGATTCTTAACGAGTGAAACGCCATTAACGGTTAGAAATGCAATGACGTCTTATATCAAGACTGCGGCATTGCAATTAGAAGCGACAGCATTAATTAGTATGACAGCGTTTACGGTTGTTCGCTTTTCTGATTTTGGAAAAATTACATACGCTGATCAATTTACAGCAGGCCAACAACAGTTTGGTATTATCGTAACAGATGTTGCGGCCAATAATCAAACAATGGTTATTACCACTGGGAATATTTCAAATTCTACCTGGAATTGGCCTACAGTAAATCAATTGTTGTACAGCAATGAAATTGGTGAATTAGTATCGACTCCACCTGTTCCATCGGCAGTCCCTGTTGCTACAGTTATTGACAAGCAGACAATTTTAGTTGGATCTCCTCACGTTACTATTACAGGAGGAGGTGGTGGAGGAACAGTATCTCCAGCAACCACCACCGCCTTAGGAACAGTTCGCATTAGCGTTCCAGCGGTCAATCCTGCAATTCCAATTGCAGCTGGTACTAACGATCCGCGAATCGTAAACGCATTGAATAGAACTGGCGATACGATGACAGGTGCTTTGGTGTTAAATGGAGCTCCTGTAAACCCACTAGAAGCTGCTACAAAACAATATGTCGACGATGCTGTATCGGGCGGATCTCTGGTATATCCATTAGAAGCCCCGGATGGATCTGAAGCATCCCCATCATATTCGTTTGAAAATTCTCTCGGTACCGGATTCTCATTGGATGCAGGCTCCTCTCCAAACGCATTAGTAGTTTCATTTGAAGGATCAGAAACAGTTCGTATTAACACGGGCGTTGATATCAATCTGTCAAGTGATTTTGAAACTGTTCAAAACGGAAACTTCTCGCAAACTAACGATGCCGTCAAATTATCTACAGTGCTCCGCACCACAACAACAGACGCAATTCCAACTATTTTAATGTTGGACGGGCCTGGTGGTTCTCAAGTGCTTACTTTGCCTGATAACGCTACGTGGCGTTATGAAATTGACGTTGTTGCTCAACGGACGGCTGGCGGAAGCGAACAATTGACTTGCAAAGTATCAGGCGCAATAACAAGAGGTGCTGGAGCATCGACTACAGGATTAATTGGTTCGCCTATTAAAGTAATTGACGCAACTACTAGCCCAGCCTGGAACGTTGGCGTTGCAGCAAACGTAAGTTCAGGATCTTTGGATATTAGCGTGACGGGCGAAATTGGAAAAAGTATTAGATGGGTAGCGTATCTTGCAATAGTTCAAGTAATTCTTACCTAATTAGATAAATAAACACAACAATCATCATGGAGATGAACTATGTCATTTGTAATTGATAACAGCGGTTTAGGTTCAGTTCGTTTAGTTACTGGGGGGTCCGGTAATTGGACATTTACATTCCCAACATCTGCCGGAACTAACGGCCAATATCTGCAGACTAATGGTTCTGGAGTATTAAGCTGGGCTTCCTCTACTTCAACGCTTGAAGGGTTAACGGATGTAACCATCACGACCCCAGTTGATAACCAAGCATTAGTATATTCGTCTGGTGCATGGATTAACAAAACTTTAACACCGTCCGACGTTGGTGCTCAGGCAGCGGACGCGACATTGACAGCATTAGCAGCATATAACACAAACGGTTTTATCGTTCAAACCGCTGCTGATACATTTGCAGGTCGTTCGATTGCTGGTACAGCAGATATTATCTCTGTCACTAATGGTGATGGTGTTGCTGGTAACCCAACAATTAACCTTGCTGACGTGTCTCAAGCAGCTACCGGCGATTTTGTTAAAGTAACAGTAGACACTAAAGGTCGCGTTTCAGGCAACACTGCTGTTGTTGCTAGTGACATTACAGATCTGTTAGATGCTGGCGCTGGTACGTATCTGCCGATTGGCGGCGGAACATTAACTGGTGCATTAACATTAGCAGCAGATCCAGTTAGTGCTTTACAAGCTGTAACAAAACAATACGTTGATGGTTTAGTATCCGGTATTCATATCAAAGGTTCTGTTATTGCAGCAACCACTGCTGATATCACCCTATCTGGTGAACAAACAATCGACGGTATTGCAATTGTTGATGGCGATCGTGTATTAGTTAAAAATCAGACGGCACCCGAAGAAAACGGTATTTACGTGGCAGCAACTGGCGCATGGGCTCGTTCAAGCGACATGGATACATGGGACGAAGTTCCAGCAGCGTTCGTATTTGTTCAACAAGGTAGCACGCAAGCTGACACAGGCTGGGTTGTAACATCTGATGCTGGCGGTACTATTGGAACAACTCCAATCGTTTGGACTCAATTCTCTGGGGCAGGATCAATCGTTCCAGGAAATGGTTTAGATTTAACAGGCAATACGTTATCTGTCGTTTCTGTTGATGCTGACAGAATTACAGTGGGCGGCAGCGGTATCGATTTAGCTACAACTGGCGTTTCCGCTAACACATATAATAACGTAACAGTTGACACATACGGTCGTGTAACAGCTGGTTCTAACGTTGCTTACTTAACTGCAAACCAAACAATTACGTTATCTGGAGACATCACAGGCTCTGGTACAACATCAATCGCTGGTACATTAGCAACTGTTAACGTAGCTCCAGTAACAGCGGCCTTAGCAGTCATTACTGTAAACGGTAAAGGTCTGGTAACAGCTTCTACAGCAGCAGGGGCTGCTGATATTGAAGGAGCGTTGGGTTATACGCCAGTTGCTGATACGACTCAAGTAATTGCTGGTACAGGATTAACTGGTGGTGGCGCACTATCCGGCGATGTTACTATCGATTTAGATGATACTGCTGTCACAGCAGCTTCTTACGGTAGCGCAACAGAAGTTGCAACGTTCACAGTTGATGCACAAGGTCGCTTAACAGCCGCTTCTGATGTTGCAATTGCGTTCCCAGTTACTTCGGTAAACAGTCAAACAGGTGCTGTTGTTCTTGATAAAGATGACATTGGTTTAACTAATGTTGTTAACAGCTTACAAGTTATTAATGGTGGTGGTGCTCCACAAATTCGCGAAGATGTATTCGCAAACCGTGGTGCGGCCACGTTAGAAGGTGAAATCTTCATCGCTACTGACACGCAAGCAATTTACGCTGTTGTTGGTGGTAACTGGATTTCTTTCGCAAACGGTTCTGCAACTGGTACAGTAACATCTGTTGATATTACACCACCAGCAGCTGGTATTACTGCAACAGGCGGACCAGTAACAACTGCAGGATCTATTACGTTGGCTCTTGCTGATGACTTAGCTGCTGTTGAAGGACTGTCTGGAACTGGTATTGCGGTTCGTACTGCAGCTAATACATGGACAAACCGTTCTGTAGCTGGAACTGCAGGAGACATCACTGTTACTAATGGTGATGGCGTTGCTGGTAATCCAACATTTGCATTGGATACAGTAACTCAAGCATCCAGCGGTGACTTTGTTAAAGTAACATTAGACACCAAAGGTCGCGTAACTGGTAACACAGCAGTATTGGCTGCTGATATTACTGGCCTGATTGACGGCACTTACTTAGAATTAGCCGGTGGTACTATGGCAGGCAGCATTGTAATCCCAACTGGCGAAGTAATCACAATTACTGACGCTCCAGTTGACGGTACGGATGCTGCTAATAAAGCATATGTAGATGCAGTTGCTGCAGGGTTAAGCTGGAAACAAGCCGTTGTTGCTGGTACAACTGGTAATATTACGTTATCCGGTGAACAAACCATTGATGGCGTAGCTGTTGTAACTGGCAATCGTGTACTGGTTAAAGACCAAACTGACGCTACAGAGAACGGTATTTACGTAGCAGCTGTCGGAGCGTGGGCTCGTGCAGCTGACTTTGACTCTCTTGCTCCAATTGACGAAATTAACGGAGCTGCTGTATTCGTAATTCAAGGTACAGCAAACGCTGGCTCGGGATGGGTTGTAGTATCTGATGTAGTAACTATTGGTACAAGTGATATTGATTGGACGCAATTCAACGGGGCTGGCTTAACCGCAGGTGTTGGCTTAGAACAAGTTGGTAACGCGCTTAACGTTCGCCTTGGTGCTGGTATTGGTCAGCTTCCATCAAACGAAGTTGGTATCGAACTGTTCGCTCCTACGACTGGCGCAATCATTCTGACAGAAGACGGTACTACTCGTTCGACAGATACAGCAGCCGAATTACACCTGTTGTTAGATGGTTCCACCTTAACACAAGGTGCAAGTGGTTTACGTGTAGCTGATAACGTTGCACTGCCAGGTACTGGCGCAGTAACTGTTCCAGTTGGGACTGACGCTCAGCAACCTGCAGGCGCAATCGGTCAAATCCGTTATAATTCGACTAATAACGAATTTGAAGGTTATGTCAACTCAGCATGGACTACGTTTGTAACTGAAGATAATGTTTCTGTTCCATTATCATCGCTGACTAATGCGACAGCCGCAAATACTCTGACGAACGGTGCTAATGCTCAAACATGGCAATGGCAGTTAACTGCTGACTCAACAACAGCGTTAACATTGAGTGAAAGCGCAGCTTCTACTAATGGAACAGCTGGCAATCAAACAATATTGCACATAGCAACCACTACAGCCTCTACTGCTGGTCCAATTAAAGTAGAGCGTGATGGTGAAGTAGCATTTGGTATTGATTCTGAAGGTACCATCACATTGAATAGCGATCCGGATAGTTCAGGCATCTCTATCAACAGTGAAACGCCATCAGTATCTGATCCGTTCGCTATCGTTCACGGTCAACGTGCAGCCGCTGGTGCTGCTTATACTGTACAACATGTGCTGCGTGCTGAAACAACTAACGCAACTCCTACTAACATGTTGGATGGAGCTGGTGCATTATTAACCGTTCCAGTATCAGCAACATGGAAATTTGAAGTGCATGTTGTAGGTCGCAGAACTGATGCTGACGGTGAAAGCGCCGGATGGAAATTTGAAGGTGTAATTGACCGTGGTGCAACAGGTGGTGCAGCATTAGTTGGTGGCGTAATGCAAACAATTATTGCTCGTGACTCGGCATCGTGGGATGTAGCAGTATCAGCTAGCGGTAACGATTTAGTGATCGCTGTGACAGGTGAAGCTGCTAAAGACATCAACTGGGTAGCGTTTGTACGTACAGTTGTAGCTTAATTGTAAGCTGATTGAAAAAAGGCGTCTTCGGACGCCTTTTTTATTTCCAATTTTTAAATCATTTCGCTCTCATATGTGTCGACCTATGTATAAATATTAACAGCATATATAAAAGGTCGAACACAATGGCTCTTAATATTGACAATACAGCTGCAGGTACAGTTAATTTAAAAGCTGCATCTTCTGGAAATGTAACATTTGTATTACCTGCTACAAATGGAACTGACGGTCAGGTTTTAACTACAGACGGAAATGGTATTACCTCGTGGACTGATGTTGGCAGTGATCTGTACGTACTAAAAGCTGGCGACACAATGACTGGCAATTTAGTCGTTGGAGATTTTTTTGCCAACATTGATGGCACTTTTGGTAATACCGTAACTCGTTCATTTCGTTCAACTGCTACTGGATTAACGTACCTAAAAGGTGATAGCGGATCATGGGCCGTAGGATATAAGTTTGAAGATTATCTTGGGGTTGATCTCGGCGGATTTGGTGCATATGGAACTGGAGATACGTTAGAGTTTTGGGGAATTGGACAGAGTTATGCTGATAACGTATTCCAGGTAACGCCGGACGGGACTATAAATTTTCCAAAGAATGGGCAGCGCATAACTGGTAACTTTTCGGCCGCCGATGTGTTGGCGCGGACGTGTTTTCAAACTAATCAGTCAAATCTCGGCACAGTCATTACAGCCATTCCGAACGGATCAGGGGTATCTTCCTCATTCCAAGGAACTACCGGTTTAACAGCAAACGAAAGTGTTGTTGCATTATCAGTATCCCCAACGGCCGCAACCCTTGTTTCAAGCAGAACGGGTTCTGGTTCTTTCATCCCATTAAAATTCTATACTGGTGGTGCTGAACGCATTTCTATATCTGACACAGGAATAATTACTCTGTTAGGACAATTAGAAATATTAACATATACAGAAACAGTAGAAGAACCGACGATTGATGTTACTACAACTGTTGATTGTGCCACAGGAACTATTTTTGATTTCACGTTAGATCAAAATACTACTATAGCATTTAGTAACGTTCCAGCTACTGTAGGAAAAGCAATAAGTATTACGCTACTGCTTAGACAAAATGGAACTGGCAACTTTTCAGTTTCGTGGCCAGGATCGGTTGTCTGGTCTGGAGGTATCGCTCCAACTATAACAGCAACTCCTAACAAGATGGATATCATCTCACTGTTAACAGTCGATAATGGTACTACTTGGTACGGCAACTATTCACAAAATTTCTAATAGGTATTCGAAGCATGTATTTTCAACGTTTCTTAATGACATTAATTTCTGAGCTCCCTCCAATTGAACGTGCTCAACGATTGGCTATAGGTCAACTACATACGATTGTAGTTAAATTAGATGGAACCTTATGGACAACTGGATACAATGCATCTGGTCAATTAGGCAATGGTACTAATGTAACAACATCTTCTTTTGCTCAAATTGGAACCTTAAATAACTGGGCTGTTGTGGCCGCCGGCGTTGCTCACTCAGTAGCCATCAAGACTGATGGGACATTATGGGCATGGGGACTTAACGGAAGCGGTCAAATTGGAGATTCAACACAAACAAATAAATCATCTCCTGTCCAAGTTGGAGGTGATACGGATTGGAAAACTATAGTGGCTGGTGGCAACTCCACTTTCGCAATTAAAGACGATGATTCTATGTGGGCGTGGGGATCAGGAGCATTAGGTGAACTAGGATTAGGAGTTCTGCAAGCATCTAATTCAAGTCCTGTACAAGTATACGGTGGCAGCGAATGGAAAGATGTAGCGGTATGTCCTTCTAATTGTTCATATGGCGTTAAGACTGATGGAACATTATGGGCATGGGGATCAAATGAAGGTACAGTCGGGTTTCTCGGAGACCCCATGATCGGTCAACATGACAGACAATTAATAAACACTAGTTTAACAATGCTGAGCTCAAGTACTGGTTCTATTAACTATACAATGTTTATCAAACCTGATGGAACGTTATGGGCTACTGGATCAAATCAAACTGGTGTGTTTGGTAATGGAACGTCAGGTGTTACATCTATATTATCTCCGACTCAAGTTGGAACGGATACAAACTGGAGTTATGTATCATGTGGTGGTTCTCACGTACTTGCCATTAAATCTAATGGCACGCTGTGGACGTGGGGTGGCGGTGGAAATGGTGCACTCGGCAATGGAGGCACAGCCAACGTATTATCACCAACACAAATTGGCGGATTGACGAACTGGGCAAAGGTTTCTGGTGGGAACGGCTTCTCTATTGCTATTAAAACTGATGGAACATTGTGGGGTTGGGGTGGTACACCCGAAAATGGAACTGCGAGCAGCGTTTCTTCTCCAGTACAAATCGGAACACTCACAAACTGGAGAGACATAACGTGTGGTCCTAACCATACTCTAGCAACCCGTACAGATGATTCACTGTGGGTGTGGGGCAATAATGGATCAGGTAGGCTCGGTGATGGAACAGCGGTTTCAAGAAATTCTCCAGTTCAAATTGGAGGATCTTGGTCCAAAATTTCAACAGGAACTACTTTCTCACACGCAATCAGAACAGATGGAACCCTATGGGGTTGGGGTCAAAATTCTGGCAGACTTGGAGATGGAACAAATACAAACAGATCCTCGCCGGTTCAAGTCACAGGTGGCGCTACCAATTGGATAGAAGTTAGTGGTGGCTCTATCGCAACTCAAGCAATCCAAAGCGATGGATCTTTGTGGGGTTGGGGTCCAAATACATCTGGAGCAGTAGGAAACGGTAATGATACTGCACAACCATCACCCGTTCCAGTGGGGCTCGGCCGTTCATGGAAAACTGTATGTGGAACCAACAATGGAATGTTGTCTATAACTACAACTAATGATCTATATGCATCTGGCGGATCTACAACCGGTAACTTGTTGTTTCATCGATACAGATACTCAATGATACCACAACCAATCGGTACTGATACAAATTGGGCTAAAGTATATGCAGGTCTTTCTACTGCATATGCCATAAAAGATGATGGAACAATATGGGGATGGGGTGATAATTCAACAGGGCAATTGGCAGCCTCTTTTTCGACAGTTAATTCCCCTGTGTTAGTGACTTCTGATCCAGATTGGGCGGCCTATGCTGCAGCTTCCCGTTCTACTCTTGCTATTAAGAGTGACGGAACTTTGTGGACTTGGGGCCAGAACTCTTCCGGAGAACTTGCTCGAAACGCAGGCTTCACGAATCTGCTTACAACAGATCATATTCCAACTAATATGAGTGCAGGTAGCAATCATGTCGCTATTATTAAGAGCGATAACACTATGTGGACGTGGGGAGAAGGGGCAAACGGGCAACTAGGAAATGGGGGGACAGCTGCAGTTAGTTCTCCCGTTCAAATAGGAAGTACAGTATGGAGTAGTGTATCGTGTGGGTTAAACTACACCATGGCGCTTCGAACCGACGGCACTTTATGGGGTTTCGGTGTAGGAACAAGTGGCAAATTAGGAACTGGTAACACTTCCACCTTCAGCAGCCCGGCTCAAATTGGGGCTTTAACCAATTGGAGATCTGTTTCAACGGGAGCTGATCATACCCTAGCATCTAAGACAGACGGTACTTTATGGGCTTGGGGTGGCAACTCTGATGGTCGATTGGGTACTGGCAATACTACCGACTTATCGTCACCGGTACAAATTGGTGCACTGACTAACTGGGGAACGCCAGTTGCTTCAGTATCTGCCTCATTCTGTGTCAAATCAGACGGTACTTTATGGGCTTGGGGCCGAAATGCAAACGGTGAATTGGGCGCAGGAGATACCACGTCCAGAAGCTCTCCAACTCAGATTGGATCTATGACAAATTGGAAAGAAGTTGTGTGTCGAGGAAACGGCGTTGCAGCTACTAAGACAGATGGTACGTTATGGGTATGGGGTTCATGGAGACATTCTACCGGCACGCTGTCAATAAGTTCTCCAGTGCAAATTGGAACAGATACAGATTGGGATAAGATCGTAACCAGTGGACCTTACACCGGCGCTAACCTCCCACTCAGAACCAGCTTATTAGTAACTAAAGTGGGTGGTGGTACGTACGGGTTTGGTAGTAACATTTCAGGCACATTCGGAGGTCCAGCTACAACTAACTCAGGAACAGTTAGTTCTTTATTCGGACCAATACCAGATATTCCAGATTGGACTATGTTGGCAGGCGGTGGCGAGTTTGTGTTATTTGCAAACAATACTGGAATTTATGGAAGTGGTGCTGTGGCAACAGTTCCTGCTGTTTTATATACTGCATTATATGCTACTGCAACTAATGTTATTGAACAGGCCGGGTCTGATAATGATTGGTTAGATATATTTTCAAACGGATATGCTAACTATGCATTCGCTGTCAAAACCGATGGTGCTATTTACGCATGGGGCACCAATTCTGGAAACCTCGGTACTGGAGATCTTGTTGCACGTCCATATCCAGTTAGTGTATTATAATCCAAAATAAGAAAAAAATTGGGTTATTCTATATGTTTTCTGATGTTGCAACCAGATTGGAACAGGCTCAACACCTGTTCCAATCTAAACAATTTTCTAAATGTTCTCAAGTTCTGGCTGAATTAATTCAGCATGATCCTACCAACAACCAATTGCGCGTAAATTACGCAAAATCGTTATTGCTTGATAAGCAATTCAACGAATCATTAATACAAATAAACAAAGCTATTGAGCTCAATCCGACCGATCATGAACTATTACTAGATAAACAGTTAGCATTATCTCACTTAGGACATTTTGAGCAAGCATACCAATGTGGTGTAACATTATTACAAAAACAACCCAAAAACGTTCGTGCGTTATACAATATGGGTTGGCATTTAATGCGAAGAGGACAGTTATACGAAGGATTACGTCATCTTGACTATGGCCGCCTAATTAAATGTTTTGGATCTTCAAATTATGCTAATATGTCATGTAAACCGTTTTCAGGTGATATAATAGGTAAAAAAATATTACTGGCTGGTGAAGGCGGACTTGGTGATCAAATAATTAACATTAGATACGCTTCTGTATTAAAAATGAAAGGAGCATCAATGGTGATTGCATCGTGCGATCGGCCTTTAATGCAACTATTTAAACAAATAGATGGCGTTGATTTGGTGGTTGATAACCATGCGGTTCCGTCAATTGGGTGTGATTTTTTTATTCCTGCTATGAGTGCAGCTGGGGTATTAGAAACTCTTCCAAAGACACCTTATATAAAACAAACCCCAATGTATAACAAATGGGACAAGTTTGTTGGGTCGTCCAACAAAATAAAAATCGGAATCAGATGGCAAGGAAATCCAGAATTTGAACATGATCAAATGAGGACGTTTGATCCTAATATGCTACAACCATTGTTTAATCATCCAAAGGTTGAAATTTATAGTTTTCAACGTGACGACGGAATTGAACAATTGCCAAAGCATAAAAATGTATGCGATTTATCAATGAAATTAAATTCTTGGCAAGACACGCAGGCTGCATTGAGCAATATGGATATTGTAGTTACTTCATGCACATCAATTGCTCACTTGTCAGCAGCTCTTGGAATAGACACTCGCATAATAGTACCCAAATTACCGTATTACACATGGTCTGTCGAATTAGACGGAAATAAAAGTATGTGGTACGACAGTGTAACTTTATACAGACAACAAAATCCTGGAGATTTTTCACATCCTTGCAATCAAGTGGTAAATGATATTTTTGAACAGTTAAAAGGAGAATAATATGACAAATGTAACCTTATATATTAAAGACATTGGTGAATTTGAACCTGTAGGTGATTCCACCCAATGGCCAGAGTCAGGTGTGTATATTAAAGATGGAACCGTATATTTCGTTGACGTTAATATTGGCGTATATGCAATTCCAGAAAGTATTTTTAATATAGGTGGCGTTGCATGAGAGTAAATCTTGGTTGTGGTTATAATAAAAAAGGTGGATTTATAAACGTAGATAATGATCCTAATTGTGAACCGGACGTGTTATTCGACCTTGATAGTGGTGAAGCATGGCCATTCGAAGACAATAGTGTTGAATGTTTAGTAGCTGAACATTGCTTAGAACATTGTGGTGCAACTACACAACAATGGTTTCACATTATCAAAGAAATGTATCGTGTATGTGCTCCTAACGCATCCATTTATATCAGAGTACCTCATCCTCAACACGATGTGTTTTCGTTTGACTGCACACACGTAAGAGCAATTTATCCACAAACATTTTCGATGTTTGATGTACAACGCAATAAAGAATTAATTGAATCGGGAGATGCTGAATCAAAATTGGGAATTAGATTAGGGGTTAATTTCCGATTAGATAAAGTTCAGTATGTTCTCGATCCGATGATTCAAGAAATGATGAATAACAACGAAATGTCTGAAGACGATGTTAAATTGCAAGCAAAATTTGGATACAATGTTATTATGGAAAGTTGTATTGAATTGACAGTTATTAAATCTGAATAAGACCTTCGTTGTACGCGCGTATAACTAACTCTGATAAATATCATGCATAGTAATTATCAGAGTTAGTTATGATCAAAATTAATAATACGCCAGCTGGTACAGTAGAATTAGTAGCTCCTTCTTCAGGATCTTCTCGATTTGCTTTCCCAACAAACGATGGAACAAGTGGTTATGTATTAACCACAGATGGATCTGGAAATCTTTCGTGGATATCTGCACCACCCGCCACCGATTATGTGTTAAAAGCTGGCGATACGATGTCTGGTGATCTTAATTTTTCTGGAACGGGCCGCCGAATACTAGCCAACTTTAGTACTTCGACAGTAAGTGATAGATGTTTTTTTCAAAGCAACGTAACTAATGGGTATACCTCTATCAACGCGGCACCCAACGGAACTAATAGAATCAGTGCTTTTCAAGCATACAATACAGCAGATATGAACAACAGTTCGTTGATTTCATTACAAACGACAGAAGATTCAGTATACCTAAGTTCAGGATCTACAGGAACTGGAACACTCCTTCCGTTAGATTTTCGCTTGTCTAGCACTCAGGCAATGAGAATTACTACAGCTGGCAATATATTGATTGGTACTACCTCACTACTTAATTTTGGTATTACTACAACATCGGGCGTTAATTTCCATGCAGATGGTGTTGTGGCATCATCAAGAGCGAACAATTTATCATTGGCATTGCAGCGAACTGGAAGCGATGGATCTATAGCAACATTTAATCGAGATACTACATCGGTAGGATCCATATCGGTAACAACTACAGCTACAGCATATAATACAAGCAGTGACTATAGACTAAAACAAAACGTAGAACCGATAGCTAATGTCATGTACAAAGTGAGTCAGTTAAAGCCATGTCAGTATCAATTCATAGCCGATCCTGATAATATTGTTACTGGATTCTTAGCCCATGAATTGCAACAAATTATTCCGCAAGCTGTTACAGGAGAGAAAGATCAAATAGATGATGATGGTAATCCTGTATATCAAGGAGTTGATGCAAGTAAGATCATTCCATTGCTTACAGCAGTGATTCAACAATTGATGAAATCAAACACTGCGTTAGAACAACGCGTATTGCAGTTGGAACAATCTATTATAAAGTAACCTAACAAGATAGCTCACTGATAAATATCATATACGATTATTAGTGAGTTACGTTATGTATATCAATTTCAGACAGGGAATAATTCAATATCCAACAGCAGCTGGCCTTCAAAATTTTTTGACGTATGGAGCTGGTTACGTATCATTAAATGCTTCTAACGGGCAAATCGATATTGCGTTTGCTCATTTTAATGATAATTATCTGTTATCTGAAACTATTTCAACGACAAATGCATGGGGTCCTATTCCCGCAGGGCAACCTGCTTGGTTATATTGGGATATTAACTTACGTACTGGACAACGGTCATACGGATTTACTCTTCTTGCTCCAGCAACAGGAATAACAGCTCCTGTAGGCCCTGTAGTTGATCAACATTGGTTTAATACTGCAAATACCACAATGAATGTGTGGAATGGTACGACGTGGCGTGTCGTTGCTCGTGTCTTTGCAGCTCGTATCTTAGGAACTACATTCTCTCCATTAGGAAGTAATCCTTCACTGCCATACGCTGGATCTCAGGTTGGAGCGACTGGTGGAGCTGAAGTTGGAAGAATCACATTTGACCCTGTTGGCAAACCATTGCGTAAATCCAACGGAGCATTTTTTACTACAGTTGATCTATTTTATGTTCAAGGGTCTCCTGTTAATACAGTTAGACTTGAATCTGATGTATTGATTGCAACTGCTGAAACAAATCTAGGTGCGTATAGCGCGGTTAAATTGACAGGACCTGGCACTATTAACTACGCAAATTATAGTGATACTCGACAATCGTTGATTGCAATGGTAATGCAAGGATTAACTACCAATCAAACTGGAACTATTGTTGTTCGTGGTACAATTGCAAATCCTGATTGGAGATGGACTGATCCACTACCTGATGGTGCGGGATTGACAGCAGGATCGTTACTATGGATTTCTGAAAATGGTGAATTAGTAGGACAAGATCCGCATAACGTTGATAACGTAACATTCCCACAAAGCAATCCTCCTATTGCTCGAGTGTTTGATAATAGAACTATCATCTTTGATCCAACAGGCTCTAATTTGTCTAGTGGCGGTGTTCCTGACGAATTTGTCGAAACTTTTAACGGTCGCTATGGTAATGTAACATTAACATCTGGAGATGTTACAACAGCATTAACATATACTCCTGTTAATAAAGCAGGCGACACAATGACAGGAACTCTGGTTCTTAATGCAAACCCAGCAGCACCGCTAGAAGCAGCCACAAAACAATACGTGGATGCAACAGTAGCTGCTGGTTCGGTTTTATCGTTCAATGGTAGAACCGGCGCTGTAACCCTTACAAGCACTGATGTTACTACAGCATTAGCATACACTCCAGTTAATAGAGCTGGAGATGCTATGACGGGAATGTTGCTGCTAAGTGGAGCTCCAACATTAAACTTGCATGCAGCAACAAAACAATACGTAGACAATGCTGTTGGTAGTATTTTAATTGGAACTGTAACGTCATTCAATACGAGATCTGGTGCTATAATTCTTAATAGCACTGATGTTACAACAGCATTGACATATACTCCTGTTAATAAAGCAGGCGACACTATAACAGGATTCTTATCACTTGCGAATGAACCTACGCTAGCAAGTCACGCAGCAACAAAGCAATATGTTGATAACTCTATTACAGGTTTAGATTTCAAACAGTCGGTAAGAGTAGCAACTACTGCTAGCGTTACTATGTCTGGGTTACAATTGATAGACGGAGTATTATTGGTTGCAGGTGATCGCATATTAGTTAAAGATCAAGCTAACGCGGTTGATAACGGCGTATACTTAGCTGCTGGCGGTGCCTGGACACGCTCGCCTGATTTCGATGGAACACCATCAACAGAAGTTCGAGCAGGAACGTACTTGTTTGTCGGTGAAGGTACATTAAATGCTTCATCAGGATGGGTATTAACGACAGTTAACCCAATTGTCGGAACGTCTCCATTATTATTCACTCAATTTACTGGAAGCGGTCAATTATCTGCTGGGAATGGTTTAATTCAAGTTGGATCGTCATTTAATGTTGGAACTGTCAGTTCCGCAAGAATTGTTGTTAACCCAGATAATATCGACTTGGCAGCATCTGGGGTAGCTCCAGGTTCTTACAATAACGTAGTAGTAGATGCATTTGGTCGTGTAATTACAGGATCAAATGCAACGTATTTAACTAGCAATCAAAACATTACGTTAACAGGAGATCTTACTGGCACTGGAAGCACAATAATCAATGCATCTCTGGCCAACATAGGTTCGCCGATTTCTAATAGTTTCGTAAAGATAACAACTGATGCTAAAGGACGTGTTGCAGGAACATCACCGGTTACATCTGGAGATATTTCTGCATTATTGACTGCTACGTATGTGCTTAAAACTGGCGACACGATGACTGGAGCGTTAACACTCTCTGGAAATCCTACAGCTAACCTGCATGCTGCAACGAAACAATACGTTGACAGTATGATTGCTGGATCTGGCGTCACATCATTCAATACCCGTACTGGTGCCGTAACATTAACGTATGGTGATGTTACAACTGCATTAACGTATGCCCCAGTGAATAGAGCTGGTGATACGATGTCTGGACTTCTGATTTTATCAGGTAATCCCGTTAGTGCTATGCATGCTGCAACGAAACAATACGTTGATCAAGCTGTTTCATCTATTCCTGTTGGAGTTGCTTCATTTAATTCTCGTACTGGTGCTGTAACACTAACATCTGGAGACGTTACAACGGCTCTTGGTTATACACCAGCTAACCCAGCCAACTTCGTGCAAAAAGCTGGCGATACGATGACTGGTATGCTTAATTTGCGTACATATACGGAAACAAAAGTAACCCCACCAGTTATTACCAGTACCGTTATTAATACAACATTGGGCACGATGTTTGAAGTTAACTTAGATAGAAATACTACAGTTTCGTTCTTTGGAACTCCTCCAACTAATTCGTTTAGCTTAACATTGTTTATAAAACAAGATGCTGTTGGTGGTCGTATGATAACATGGCCAGCTTCAGTAAGATGGAGTGACGCGCTGCAGCCTTCGTTAACTGCAACGCCAAACAAAACTGATATCGTTTCGTTCGTGACAATTGACGGCGGAGCAACTTGGTTTGGCAACATTGCGAAGAATTTCTAAGTATGAACCTAGCTCAAATATTGACAGAAAATTCACCATTTTTCAATAACAAGGATGATATTGAAAAGTGGTTAGATAGTCATGATATAACCGGATATCGAATCAATAATGATTTATCTGTTGATGTAGATCAAGATGTATCAATTGCTTATGACGGCAATTTGACACATTTGCCGGTGCAATTTAATACGGTGAAAGCACATTTTAGTATTAAACATACTGCCATCACATCACTCAGAGGTGCTCCACGAAAAGTATATGGCGAGTTCGAATGTTCATATAATAAATTAACGACATTAGAATTTATTCCAACGTGGATGGAGAATATGATTTGTTATGAAAATCATTTCACCACATATAAGCATGTACGTAACACGGTGCAATCTTGTGTTGAAGTGTCTCTACCTCAATATCCAGTTCCAGGAACAATGTATTGGATATTAGTTCCAAAAATTGAGGTAATCTCCATTCTAACAATGGGCGGACAGTTTGATGCAATGAATAATATAATGGACATTCTTAACAGACACATTCACACCAAAGACATATTAGCATGTCAAGAAGAATTGATTGATGCCGGCCTTGGCCAGTGGGCAAAATTGTAAAACTTTTTTCAATTAGTCATAAATACCTTGTGTTGTTTAATCATAGAGTTGAACAACTCGATTAAAACAAGTAATATATAAAACTGAAGTGAAAAACAGACTCGATAATTATAATTTAGAAGAGAGGAATAAAAATCATGTCTAATAAACAAACCCTTGAAGCCCTTCGTTCACAATTCTCCAAACCATCTGGTAATGATCGCGAAAATCTTCCTAACAACTACTACCCATTTTGGAATATGGAAGACGGACAGCAATGTAAAATTCGTTTCGTTCCCGACTTAAATCAAGATAATCCATTCGGTTTCCTTGTGCAAAAAGTAATGCACACCCTTGAAATTGACGGTGAAAAGAAATCAGTTCCTTGCTTGTCGATGTACGGTAAAGAATGCCCAATTTGCAAAGTTTCTAGCGATTTCTATAAAAACAAAGATGAAGTTAACGGTAAAAAATATTGGAAAAAACGCCAATATATCGGCCAAGCTCTTGTTGTTGAAGATCCGTTGAATCCTGATGCGACTACTGGTGAAAAACATACTGGTAAATTCCGTTATGTTGCTCTCGGCTTCCAAATTTACAAAATCATCGAAGAATCGTTCAAGAGTGATGAAATTCTGGAATCTATTCCGTATAACTTTGAAGATGGCTATGATTTCATCATCAAGAAAACGTCTCAAGGCAAATACGCAACGTATACGTCTGGTACTACATTCGCTCGTAAACAACGTGCACTGTCTGAAGATGAATTGGTAATCGTTGAAGATGGTATGATCGACTTGGCATCGCTTCTGCCAAAAGAGCCTGAACTCGACAAGATTGAAGCTATGCTTCGTTCAGCTCTGCATGGCGGTTCGTATTCTGAGGATGATGTTCCGACTCCTCCACGTCGTCAATCACCAGCTGCTTCGAACAATGATGACGATGATCCGATGTCATTTGTTCAATCACCAGCTCCTGCTGCATCTGCTTCAAGCAGCGATGATGAACCTGTCCAAGGTAACATCAATGACACGCTTGCTCGAATCAGACAGCGTCGAATTGAAAAAGAACAAAGCGGCCAGTAATTAATAGCTGACGATTATAGGGCGTCTTAATGACGCCCTAGTTTTTCCTGTGCAGGCTAATAAGGAGAATAATAAATGGCCAAACAAAAAACTTCATTAGCATTCTTAAATGATTTTAATAAGCAATTAGAAAAAATGGATGGTGTAAGCACATCATCTGCTCCACCTCGTTATTGGTATTCAACTGGAAATCATGTACTTAACAAGATTATTTCTGGTAGTTTCGATCGAGGAATTCCACAAGGTCGTATTACAACATTAGCAGGTCCTTCTGGAGCTGGCAAGAGTTTCATTCTTGCAAACTTGATTCGCCATGCTCAGCAAGGTGGTGCTTACTGTTTAATAATTGACTCTGAAAACGCTCTTGACGATGATTTCGTAACCAAGATTGGAGTTGATGTTACTCAAGATTATTCGTATGTCGGCGTTACTACAATTTCACAAGTGGTTTCTGCAGTATCACATTTCTTAAAAGAATACAAGAAAGAATATGGATCTGCGTTAGATGCCCCACCAGTGTTTATCGGGATTGACAGTCTGGACATGTTGATGACTGATAGCGAACTTGCCAACTATGAAAAAGGCGACCAAAAAGGCGACCAAGGTCAGAAAAACAAGCAATTGAAAGCGATGCTTAAAACGTTTGTTCAAGACATTAAGTCCCTTAACGTAACTATGGTGTGTACTGCTCAAGTGTACAAAAACCAAGACGTGACCAACGGTGAAGGATTATGGATTGTTAGCGATGCAGTTAAATATTCCGCTTCACAAATCGTTCTAGTAACAAAATTGAAACTGAAAGAAACAGGTTCATCCATTGTTACTGGTATTCGTATGAAATGTGAAGGATATAAAACTCGCTTCTGCAAACCTTTCTCTGTAGTAACAATTGAAGTTCCATATGAAACAGGAATGGATCCTTACAGTGGGTTGATTGAAACTGCAGTAGAACTTAACGCTATTCAAAAACGCGGTTCTCGATATTCGATTACAGGAAGTGACGAAACGTGGTACGCCAAGGATATTGCTGACCATGCAAAAGAAATTCTTGCAAAATGTGAACTATTAGGAGCTGACGTACGACTTAATGGCATCTTTGATGATGTTGAAGTTGATGCTGAAACTCAATCACCAAAGGCGGAGTAATCCGCCTTTCTTTTTTTTTGTTGTATTGATACCCAAAATAGTTGATCATTATTATTGAACGATAATAATAGGAATTATTATGCCATCTTTATTTGAACAAAGTACTCTAATCTCCAAAATGTATGCAGGTAGTCGTGCATATGGAACTGCATTGCCAACGTCTGATGTAGATTTCCGTGGAATCTTCGTGGCACCTCGCCGTTGTATTCACACTCCATTCTTTACCATCAAAGAACAGTCTGTCGAACAAGACGAAGACACCAAATTCTACGAGCTATGTCAGTTTATGACATTATACACAAATTGTAACCCTAACATCATTGAATTGTTATGGACGGATGATGCTGACATAGTACATAAAACTCCTGCTTTTGACATGTTACAATCTGTTCGTCAAGACTTGCTGTCGTCGAAAGCTGCATTTACCACTAGTGGTTATGCATTAGCTCAATTGAAAAGAATTAAAGGGCACAATAAATGGATCAGCAATCCCCAGCCCGAACAACCACCAGTGCAAATTGATTATGTGACATTGCTTCATAGTTTCACTGAAGAGAAAAAATTTAAAATCGATCTTAGAGATTATAGAGATAACTATAGGTTGGTACCATATTCCAATAACGTATATGGTGTATACAAAGCAGAAGGTTATCAAACGTTTTCTGATGATATGACGTTAAATACTGTATTCAACAATGACTTTAAACACTATGAACCTACGTGGCTTAGTTCGAAATTTCCTAAATTTTTTATGGAACGACGAATTAAACCTGATTATATTGTCAAATTTAATATTGAGGTATATAAAGAAGATCTTGTTCGCTGGAATCAATATTGGGATTGGAAAAAGAATCGCAACAAATCCCGTAGTGAATTAGAAGAAAAATATGGATTTGACACTAAACATGCTATGCATTTAGTTAGGTTACTTCGCATGGGTGTCGAAATTCTAACGGAAGGTGTAGTACATGTAAAACGTGACGATGCTCAAGAATTATTAAGCATTAGAAATGGGTCATGGTCGTACGAAGAGTTGATCGAATATGCTGAACGTACTGACAAATACATCCGTGATGAACTGTACCACAAAACTAAATTACCTAAGCGTCCAAATTTGGATTTAGCAAGCGACACAATCATGAAAGTTCAAGACCTAGTATGGAGTCAGCAATAATGCAAGAACGTGTAGATAAAATCAAAGAGCTATTTGAAATCCGTAATCAAGTAATTGAGGCGGCAACTAGTGATATTGTTGATATGATTGAACCATTAATTGACAGTGTTTGCAATTTGTTTAATGCAGATGAAACCCATTTGACTTTAACATCTTTGTACTTAATTGAAGACCATTCTATTGTACTTTCTGGATCGGTTGAGTATTCGTCATTAGAAAGTATACCTGAACTTGTACAAAAGATTTCAAAAGAGCAAAAGTCGTTAGAACGCGATTTCACTGTTGCTATTCCAATCGAAGTGGCAGTAATGGATTGCGAAGAAATTACGTATTTCATACAACAAACAATTGATACGTTATATGGAGACAATTTTGTACTTACGCCAGAACAAGATGCAATGATTAAAATGCTTCCAGACACAACAGGATTAAAACATTGAGTAATCTGAATAATTTACGTAAAGATATCGGAAATTTGACTGATATCTTAATTAAATTCGACAGGGAAATTGATTTAGCTCCTGAACGTTTAGCACTTGCGGGTAAGACAATCGCGCACGCTAATAAAGAACAAGCAACGTGGATTGTTTATTACGATTCGTTACGTGCTGAAATTCAAAGTGTTGTTAAGTATCTTTCTATGATGGTCAATAAAACCAGAGGTCAATTGACGCGGCGATATACAGAAAATTATTCTCGAGATCTTGGCGATCGATTAAAAGACAAATATATTGACCACGATCAAGAATATCTTAACGTGTACGAATTGCTGTTAGAAGCTGAAGAGGTGTTAGACAAATACAAAGCAATTGTTGATGCATTTAAAGCACGAGGTTTTGCTTTACGTAATATTGTCGAAGCTAGAGTTCATCAAATTGAAGATAACCTATTATAATAATTATGAAAGCAACAATTTATATCAAAGACGAAGTCAACGTACAAGTTACAGGATTGCACAAAGATCATATGGATCGGATGTATGATCGATATGGCGTGTTAACACCTGGATATTTCTTTAATCCAAAATACAAATTAGGACAATGGGATGGAAAAAAAAGATTCTTTCATCGTAATGGTACTTCATTTCTATATTTCATTGAAGATATTGTTCGTCGCATTGACAACTATGGCTACCAAATAGATGTAGTTGATTCACGCCCTCAACAACCACCATCTCCTCCTTTAATTGATGCGAATATCTTTAGTCACGTGTTGCATCCACTCACAGGTAATCCAATTATCCTGCGTGATTATCAAGTTATTAGTGTCAACAAACTAATAAGTGAAGGAAATGGAATTTTACTAAGCTGTACAGGCAGTGGTAAAACATTAATGACAGCTGCAACGTGCTACGCATACGAGCAAGTTGGTGCAAAAACCATTACTATTGTTCCCAGTGAAGACTTAATCAACCAAACAAAAGCAATGTATATTGTATGTGGATTGGATACAGGTGAGTTTAGTGGTGCAAATAAAGACCTAGACCATAAACACGTTGTTAGCACATGGCAAACATTGCAGAATCATACGCAAGTATTGAAACAATTTGGAGCATTGATCGTAGACGAATGCCATGGTGCTCAAGGCCCGGTTCTTAATGAGATGTTAACAACAACAGCTCGGTTTATTGCATATCGATTTGGTGTTACTGGGTCACTTCCAAAAGAAGAAATGAATCAGATGATGATTCACGCAGCCCTGGGACCTATACGGCATGAAGTGACTGCTGCTGAATTAATACGATTGGGTGTGTTAGCGCAACCTAATATACAAACACTGGTGTTAGAAGAAAATTTCGAAGCTGAATATAAACAATTCTGCAGTGAAATTAAAATTGGCGAAGCTCCAACGTATAAACAGTTCAAAGATAAATATTTCCCTGACTATACGACGGAGAAATCGTATCTGCAGCGTAACATCGATCGAATTGATTGGATAGTAGATTTCTTGCTGGCGCAACGAGATGCAAGCGACAAAAGTAATACGTTATGCTTAGTGGACAGTATTCCGTTCGGAAGAAAGTTGGCTGCTCAAATTCCTGGAGCTATTTTTGTAAACGGGAAAGACATTAAGAAATCGTCTGAACGCAAAAAGATATACAAACTGTTTGAAACACATGATGACTTAATTGTAATTGCTACAGTACACATTGCTAGCACAGGTATTGATATTCCTCGTATTTTTAATTTAACGTTAATAGATATTGGAAAATCTTTCACACGAGTAATTCAGTCTATTGGTAGAGGATTGCGCCGCGCTGATGATAAAACATGCGTGAACATATCAGATATTTGTAGTGATCTTAAATTTAGTCGTAAGCATTTAAACGATCGAATCAAATATTACAAAGAAGCTCAATATCCATACAAACAGCACAAAATAAAATACACTGAATAGTTGGATACCCAATCCAACTATAGTATCATGTCAAAAATAATAATAAGGTAACAAGATGCTTTTATTTGATGATCAAACTAATCCTGTAATCATAGACAGTATTCATACTCCTACCACATGTGATCACATGTGGGTGCTAGATTTAACAATGCTAGATTACACATTAGCTCCCTTGAATGTATTTGAAGAAATTATTTGTGATTCTTTACAAGTGTGCATCAATGGGTTTGAATTTGTTGTTCCAGCCATGTGGAATATTCTCGTTTTTGACAGAGATACATCTCAATTAGACGTAATTGAAATACGTAGAGCTATTGGCAGAGAATTTACAGCATTGGTATACGGAACCAATATGATGACAGTTCAACCTGCTACTATTTCAGTAACTAACTTGTTACCCGATTTTAAAAACGTAGCTCCAGCATTGAATAAACATCAAATGTTGTGTCATCCAATCGGGCCTAACGAATGGGTTAATATTGCCCCGTCTGATGGATATAATAAGTATTTAAAAGATTGCATTGTCGGCGATATTATCTAAGAGGTTTTTATGTCAAAAGATCAACAAAACGAAGAACAACGAATTTCAGTGAAAGAATTTCAAGCGTGGTTAAGTGGTGTTCTTGAAATGCAAGATGACGATTGGACACCATCAAAAGCACAGTGGGACAAAATCCTGAAAAAGATTATGTCTCTCCAGGATGTTCCATTACATCCAGTTCCAGCTGTTAACTACCAACAGTATCCACAAGGTCCTGCTCGATACGCTCCACAACATCAACCAGTAGAGCCTCAATATCATGTAGATCAGTATGAGGATTCTAACAAAACGATTGTTGTTGAAAATTCAACCATGGGTTCAACTCTTGCATTTTCACCAGTTCCATTAACCAATACTCCATCAGCACTCGCTACTGATGGAGTAAGTAATGTTAAAACACCAAATATTGATACATCTGGTGGAACACCTTACCTAAGCTCATTCATGTGAACACGCAATTAAACGATCGAACGTTATGGTATGACGGAACATCAACGTTCCGTCTTGATCAACTTCACAAATTTGTTTCAACGTATGATATTAAGTATGTTGACGAATTGACTGCTGAAGTTGAAGCATTTAACAAACTAGTTGATAACGATCAAAAGATAAAAAAGAAAACGCAGTGCGATCAGCTGCCACAAGTAGTGTGGAACATACCGCAATATTATCAAGATTTGGATATAATTGACTATGTTTCCACAAAACATGCAGAAATTGTTGAACGGTACGATTTAGACCAAATTGAAAGTCGAGAATATAGGTTAGCTCAAGAAATATATCTATATCTTGAAAGTGGATTGGAATATTTCGTGCGGGCGATTATCTACATTGTAGAAACGTTACAATCGAATAATCAGCCGTATGGAGTTGGGCGAGGTAGTAGCGTTTCGTCTTATTTGTTATTTGCCATTGGTATGCACGACGTCGATAGTTACGCATATGATTTAGATGTAGCTGAATTTATACGTAATTAAAGTGTTCATAAATACTTTTGCTTAAAGTAGGAGAACATTGATATGTCGAAAGTACGTAGCGCCAAAGGTGAAATGGTTGATTTTGACTATTTCAAAATCAAAAACCAAATTGCAGCAGCTCCAAAATCAGTAGCAGTTGCTGCTCGTGAATCTTTCATTGACAACAAACTGAAGCGCCGTTTAAAGCGTGCTAAAGCTGAAGTGGCTACTCAATCACCAAACATTAACGATGTACAAACAGTAGAACAGGAACAGGAGAAGTAATTCCAATGCGTATTGCTCCAATTCGAAATAATATCATTTTTAAGTTTATGGATAAGGTAAACAAAAAAGGCGAGTTCATGGAAACGACTAGCTATGGTTTATCTTTGCCAGGACATCACGATAACAGTGCAAAAACTCATAGATGGGCTACAATTGTAGCACTTGGTCCTGATTGTTCAGATATTTTACGTGAACCTGGATGTGAGATTCTAATTGAAGCTCTACGATGGACTCATGGTTTTGTATTTGAAGGCGAACGAATGTGGAAGACAGATGAAACACAGCTGTTAGCATATCGTTATCCTGAAGATAAGGTGTAAAAACTAATGGTATTCATAGCCGTATTAATGTTAGCTGCTACAGCAATTGCAGTATCTGCTGCATTCTTTAGTGTATATGGTCTTGCCCATATCTTTGCGGGCGCGTTTTGGTCTGTTGTTATAATGGGCGGTTCATTAGAACTGGGTAAGCTAGTGGCCGCCTCGTATCTGTACAGATATTGGAAACATACAGGTTTTTTACTTAAAACATACTTGTTTATCGGTATAGCAGCATTAATGTTGTTAACGTCAACTGGTATTTTAGGTTATCTGACAGCTGGATATCAATCTGATATGATTCCGCTGAAAGAAATGGAAGCTCAAATTGCATTAAAGACAGAAGAAAAAGATCGTCACTTAGCTAGAAAAGCTGAGATTGATAAACAGATATCAACACTTCCGACCACGTATGTATCAGCAAGAGAACGATTAGCTCGACAGTTCAAAACAGAACAAGAACACGTTACTAATCGAATAAACCAGCTTGATATTGAAATATCAGAGATTAAACAAAAGCAGATTCACACAGAAGCACATGTTGGTCCGATTGTATATCTCGCTAAGGTATTCGAATTAGACACTGACAACGCAACGATGTATTTAATTTACATTATCATCTTTGCGTTTGATCCGATGGCTGTGGCTTTAACACTTGCTGTGAACATTGCATTGCGTGTTCGTAAAGAGGAAAAAGAAAAGCTCAAACAACAGAAAGAGAAAGTTATAGAACCAACTCCGGAGCATGAAGATGTTAGACTGTCATCTAACGTAATAGTCGCCCCTGAGCAACTTGATGTGGAAACAGATATAGAAACCCCATTGCTTAATGACCCTATGTTGCAAAACATTAACATTAAAGATGTTGCTGAATTGGTTAAGGCATATGATGAGTTGAAGATAATTAGCAATAAAACAGCTCAAGAAGAACAAGATTTTGAAGTAATTAAAGCTGTTCTTCGACGTCATGGATTAATCACACACATGAGCTAAGTTGATCTATATTCTGATGTTGTGTATATTGCAACATCAGAATATGGAGAATAATAATGGCTGCACATGCATTATGGGTTGAAAAATATCGCCCTAAAACGTTAGACGATTACATCTTTCACAATAAAGACCATGAACAAGCATTTCGTAACATGGTCCAGAATCAATCAATTCCTCATTTGCTGTTACATGGTACTCAAGGATCTGGTAAAACAGCAATTGCCCAAATTTTAATCAATTCATTAAACGTAATTGATCATGATTTTGACGTATCAGTTATTAACGCATCTGATGAAAATTCAGTCGAGGTGATGAGAGAGAAGATTAAAAACTTTGCATCAACAGCACCTTTTGGTCAATTCAAAATTATGCTTCTTGAAGAAGCTGACCACATATCACAACCAGGCCAAGCAATTCTTCGTCGATTAATGGAAGAATATCACGATAACGTTCGTTTTATTCTCACGTGCAATTATGAACACCGATTGATCCCAGCCATTAAATCCAGATGTCAAGATTTTTCGTTCAAAGCGCCATTAGTTGATGATATCACAGAAATGTGTGCAATCATATTAAGTAGCGAAAATATAGACTTTTCGTTGGAAGTATTGGATCAACACATTGCCCAGAATTATCCTGATGTTCGTAAAATCATAAATCAACTACAGCGATATAGCACATCAGGAGTTTGCCAATCTCCAACGACAGCAAGCTCGACAACCGACTGGCAATTGTCTTTGTTAGATTTATTGAAACAAAATAAGTGGAATGATGCTCGATTGTTAGTATGTTCGTCTGTAACAGGAGACGAATGGGAAGCTTTATTTCGGTTCATGTATGAAAATCTGCATTATATTCCTAAGTTTAAGGATAAATCTGCTTGGGACGAAGGGATAATTATTATTGCAGATCACTTATATAAAGCATCGATTGTTGCTGACGGAGAAATAAACGCGGCAGCAATGTTTATCAAATTACAACAAATACAATAATAAGGTACTGTCATGTCTCGTAGAAAAAAGCCAGAAGATGAAACAAAACAGCAAGCAGTCGAACGTCGTATAAAAGAAACGATTTCAAACCATGCAACTCGAAGTGAGAAAACTTCATGGTTGCGATTGTTTAACAACTTAACAACAAAAATCGATGAAATGCGACCTATCGAAGATCAAATTTTAGAATTGCAAAATCTAAAAGCACCAATGATTGATGACGTAATTGATCTTAGAAGACGCTTAGTGCAAAACTGCATTCATCCATACGAACAGTTGGTTATAATTGAAGATAGCGTGGTCAAATGCAAATTTTGTGAACGCACACTGAGAGCAACCAATGTCAAAGCAGAATGATAAACTAGATATATTTGAAGTTCTTAAACAAATAGATTTAAAGAATGCAAAGTATGTTGAACAAATGGATGAACTACAAATAAAACAGTTTGTTCCATTTGTTATAGCTCGTTGGTTAACAGGATCCAAAGATCCTGCACAAACGTACTTTATTAATGAGTTCGTAAATCCGTATTTGTTTCACTTCGGTACAAAACATAAAAAATTGCTATATCATCTGATGACAGTGTGTACGTCAGGTAAGATTAATCGGTATAAATGGATCAAACGCGAGGGATCTAAGTATACAAAACCAATTTCGACTAAGGTTATTAGTGATTATTTGGGATACAGTACAACAAAGGCTTCCCAGGTTATAGACTTGTTTACGTGCGATGATATCGTACAGTATGCTAACGAACTAGGATTTCAAAAAGATCAAATCACAAAAATCATGAAAGAATATAAGTGAGTAGAAACCCATGAGTGCTGATTATCGTGCTCGTACGACCAATAAATTCGTGTGCAAGTACTGCCATAAAGGATTTGTACAAGAACATCGATACTTGCAGCACCAATGCAAACAGATGAAACGATTGCAAGAACTAAAAACTCCGCTTGGACAAGCTGGGTACAGTTATTATTGCACTTGGTTACGTACTCAAAATAAATTAGCACCGCCAGCTACTACGTTTTTGGATTCGAAGTATTTCAGAACGTTTATTAACTTCGCTGATTTTGTTCAACGAGTTCGATTGCCTACGCCTGAAAAATTTATTTGGTTAATGTGCAGACATAAAATGCAGCCAACGTTGTGGTGCTTAGATGAAATGTATAGCATGTACATGGATTTTATAGATACCAAAACATCTCCAATGGAGCACGTTAACATATCATTGCAAACATTATTGGATGTTTCTACACGAATGGATATTCCTGTTGAACAATTTTTTGATAAACTTCCAATTTATGAAATTATTGATTTGTTAGGTACGAGACAACTCTCACCATGGTTATTATTATGTAGTCCTTCATTCAAACGAATGTTTCGAGATCGAACAACAGTAGAGCAGCGTGGAATCATAGAAACGTACATTCGCCCTGACATTTGGAGTGATAAGTTCGAAAAACATAGTGACGCAGTTGCCCAGATTAAACAATACGTTGCAGAAATAGGGATTTAATCAACCATTTAAAACATAAATACGGCACATCATACTGCAGGACGTGCCAATGTCAGACTACATCATAAATTTTACTGATCCAGCGAAGGGATCATTTGTTATTAGACCATCAACGACAAATGGTCCTGCTTCTCCAATTGCTCCAACACCATTAGACCCTCAAGCAACGTCTGCTAATACATCTGTTGTATTGTTAGGTAAAGGGATGAATGAATATGGTGAACGAGTTGCTGAAACGTTAGTTCACATGTTAGAACATTTCGCATACGAAAGTCGCCCAGCGTATGCTATTCAAGGTCAGATTTGGTTTAAGAATGTTGATTTCGCAGATCCATCCAATCCATCCGATCCAACAATTGCTGGAACGTACATATATGATGGAACAGACTGGCAATTAGTTCTATCATCTGTTGGTGGATCTGTAGATGTCTCTGGATATACGTTAGCTAACGTTAATACTCCCGTCAACCCTAACGATGCAACAACCAAACAATATGTTGATGATGAGATTGCAACAGCAGTTAGCGGAGCAGTTACTTCGTTTAATGGTCGTACTGGCGCCGTAACATTAACATCTCTCGACGTTACAGATGCGTTAACATACACACCAGTTAATGTAGCTGGCGATACAATGACAGGAACTTTAGTGTTAAACGCTGATCCTGTTAATGGATTAGATGCAGCTACCAAACAATATGTTGATACGGAAATCGCAGCTGGAGTTGGTGGCGCCGTAACATCATTTAACACTCGTACTGGCGCCGTAACATTAACATCTCTCGACGTTACAGATGCGTTAACATACACACCAGTTAATGTAGCTGGCGATACAATGACAGGCCCGCTTCTTTTAAGCGGTAATCCAACGACTACACTTGAAGCAGCTACTAAACAATATGTAGATTTGCTTAGCGTATCGTCGTTTAATGGTCGTCAAGGTCCAGTTTTCTTATTATCAACAGACGTAACAGCTGTTCTTGGATTTGACAAAACATACGTTGATTCGTTAGTTTCCGGTATTCAGTATAAGCAAGCTGCAAGAGTTAGTTCAACCGTCGACGTTCCATTACTGTCACCGCCAGCGGCGATCGATGGGGTTACGTTAAACTCAGGTGATCGTATTTTGTTGATGGGTCAAACAGCACCAGAAGAAAACGGATTATATGAATATGATTCAGTTGAATTAATACGTACAGAAGATGCTGATTCTGATTTTGAAGTTATGGCTGGAATGACCGTATTTGTTAGTGAAGGTACTGTCAATGCTGATACGTCATGGGTATTAATAACCAACGACCCAATTCAAGTTGACGTAACGCCATTGTCGTTTGCTCAAATCAGCAGTGCTGGTCAAATTATTGCAGGAAACGGGTTAACGCGAACTGGTAATACCATGAATGTTGGAACAGCAAGTGCTACTCGCATTGTTGTAAACGCAGACAATATTGATTTAGCAACTACTGGAGTAAGCGCGGGAACGTATACTAAAGTTACTGTTGATACGTATGGACGCGTTACGACGGGTGCTCAAATTAACTCTGCAGATGTTATTACAGCATTAGGATATACACCAACAAATAAAGCAGGGGATACGATTAGCGGAGTGTTAACCGTTGCTGGGTCGTTATCAAACTACGTGCAATTCCAAGACAACGCTATGTTGTATATTGGAACTGGTGGCAACGGAAGAATGTGGTCTTCTCCAACTAACGATAACGTTTATCTGGATCTTGCAGGCGGTGGCACGAACGATTTCTACATTCGTGGAACTGGTTTTGCGAACTTGATATCGTTAAGTAAAACAACTGGTGATCTGACAGCAGCAGGCAACGTAACAGCATATTCGGATTCTCGTCTCAAGAAAGATGTAGAACCAATTCGCGATGCGTTGGACAAGGTAAAACAGCTGTCTGGATACACATTTACAAGAACTGACATTGATACAAACACTAGAAAAACAGGTGTAATTGCTCAAGAAGTTCAACAAGTGCTTCCAGAAGCTGTAACGCAAGATCAAGATGGATACATGTCAGTTGCGTATGGCAATATGGTTGGATTATTAATCGAAGCTATCAAACAGCTGGATGAAAAGTTAACTCGCGTTGAAGATATTTTAAACAACCAAGTTGATTAATTAATGAATAACATCCATAGTATTACCATTTAAAAGTGATGATACTATGGATCTTGATATTGACGTTCCTCAAACATTTAAGCCGATAACATTATTTCCGTCGAGAATTGAAGCGTCGATGGTCAATAATGGAAAATTGGTTAGACATCCTTGTGGAGTATATCTTCAAAATATTCCACAAGATCAAGTAACTAATCTAGCAGCCATTCCATATAAACATGCTAGCGATTATGGCTATTTCAAAATAGACTTCCTTCATTTGACCTTGTTAGAACATGTTACTTCAAAGCAAGAAATCCAACGGCTAATTCGTCAAGAACCTAATTGGAATATGTTGCAGGATCCCGAAGTCGTCCCTAAATTATTTCAGCTGCATCGCAGTAGAGAAATACTCCAACAAGTGAAACCAACTAACGTTCAACAATTAGCTGATTGCATTGCTTTAATTAGGCCGAATAAGAAGCATTTGCTTAATGAATATCTCAAAAATCCAGATAAAGTTCGTTCATCAATCTACCGTGATTCTAGTGACGATAAATCGTCCTTCAGACGTTCTCACGCTATCGCATACGCGTTAACAATTGTGCTGCAATTACATTTAATAGCTGCTGGAAAAATATAAATAATTAAATTACATTACAGCAGGTGATACAGTGGCAAGAATAGTTAAAAATGTTCAGATGTCTGACAACCAAAAAAGAGTTTTATGTAAAATTGTGGCAGCACCGACACCTAAGATTGCTATTTCGGAAATTAAAGGTAACCAAAATTTAATGGCTGCCGCTAATATGCTGCAACAACTTGGATTGATTGCTGTTAAGGATTATAACGTAACCGTTACTGATGCTGGTATGCAAACCATGCGTGATTACGCATTGGTTGATGAAGCTGGAACATTAACGCAAGATGGTGAAACGTTTGCATTCACTGATTCTGCTGATAATCAAACAAATGCCAATCCTCAATCGCCTCCTCAAAGTGATCCATTTCAGGCCGGCCCTGTTGACGATCAAATGGATATGGCTCCACCTGACACAGGACAGATGGAATCATATGATCCGTTAGATTTGAGGTTTATTAAAGAATTACTTTGATATAACTTCGATATTAGACGGTATCGTTTTCCGGCGCCGTCTTTTAACACTCTTGATGCGATTCATTGGATATCGAAATACTGGCCCGATAAATCGCGAAATAAAATCGACATTAAGTGATCGATATATTCGAGACATCTCGTTAGTCATTCCACGCTTAGAAAATTCAATAGAAATTGGATAATTGTGATTATCTGAATCGTACCACTCGGAAGCGGTTTGAATTAACATTTCTTCATTGACATCTTCAGCAACGCACAAATCTAATACATATGCATCAATAGTTTGTCCATCATAATTATCGACGATTGTTAACATATGTTGCTTGCGGTATGAGATTAATGTAACGAATGGATATCCGTTATAATCGACAGGATGGGGTTCGATAATTAAAGGACATTTAACCGATGTGTTTTTCTTTATTACTGGCAACGTTACATACCTCAAGTCAATATGACATTATTTAGTACCATTGATGACCCAGTTAAAAATAAAAGTAAATATTACGGTACTTTAACGGGAACTTACAATGACGCAGCATATTAAATGCCCTAAGTTGCCTTATGCACAGGATGCATTGCAACCTCATATGTCCAAACATAGTGTTCATTATCACTATGAAAAGCGAACTCAAGGGTATTATAAAAAAGTAAACGAATTGATTAATGATACGTTGTATCAAGATTCAACTCTTGAGCAAATTATTAGCGAATCGTCTGATATCAAAGCTCCATCCACACTATACAATCAGGCTGCCCAAGCGTATAACCATACAGCTATGTGGGAAAATTTAAGTCCTCCAGGAACTGGCGGACAAATTTCTGATCAATTGAAAGCTGCGATTATGCAGCAATACGGAACGTTTAATTCATTCAAGTCAGATTTTGTTGACCAGTCTATTAAACGTTTTGCATCTGGATGGGCATGGCTGTTGTATAACACACAGACTAAAGAATTATCCATTACAACCACAGCAAACGCTATTAACCCAATCAGTAACGATAAAAATCTGCGCATATTGTTCGTTGTCGATTTATGGGAACATGCTTATGAATACGATTATAACGTGGATCGCAAAAAATACCTGAATAATTGCTTTCAAATTCTCAATTGGAATGTGATTAATCAACGTTATGAACAGGCGATTGGAGGATCAGATGAGCGACACTGAAAAAAAACAAGCAAAGTTAACAAAAGTTGTCAAGGCTAAACCTAAAACAGGTAAACCAAAAGGAAAGCCGCGCTCCAACAAATATATGTCACTGGCTGACGCAACAGAAATAGTACGAAACGAAATACTAGGATCAGCATCTCAGTATAAAGAATGGTGGGATAAAAATAAACCAGCAGCTATCCCGAGATTTCCATACAGAGCTTATCCTGATTGGACTTCATGGAATGATTTTTTAGGAACGGACAATAAATTTAAATCTGGAAGAACTACATTTCGTCCATTCAACGAAGCACTAATCTACGCACACCAAATCAGTAAAGAACAAGGAATGACGTCGTACCCAGATTGGCGAGAATACATTCGAGACAATAAAGATAAGGTTCCTAGTGATATTCCATCTCGTCCAGATGTCGTGTACAAAAGTGAATGGATTTCCTGGGCACATTGGTTAGGAACACGACCACGCGAAACAGTAGAAGCTCAGAAAAAGATTGTAGAAACACGTACTATTTGCATCGTTCAACATAATGATGTGCCATCTAACATCTATGATGTTCGCGTTATAATGGGTGGAATAACAGGGATAACAGAAGCATGGCAACTGGAACAATTTACCTTAATCAAGGCTTATTGGTATCCGACTGACAAAAATGAGATTATTCACAAAATAATTGAACACAATTCGTCAGCATATATGGATGAAACCGCTAGAAGAATTGTGCCCAATATCTACCAATTACTGTGGAGTATGGATACGTTTTTGGAGGAAGCAAGACCAAGTTAATGGCACTGAATCCACCAAAGATCCGATACGTTAAAATAAATGGATTCGCCAAATTCAATAGTACCTGACTGTCCATTAAGTTGCGATAGTGCCTGTGATACAAGATCAAGTGAACGCATCCAAGCGTCAACGGAATCTACCTGATCAGACATTATTGCAACTTTAATATCTCCCTTATTGTTAACTGTAACATATTCTTTAATCGAGATCTGCTTATTAAGCACTATTTGTTTAGCAGCTTCTCGCATTAATGTCTCGTCACAACATCCAACAATATCAATTGCTTGTTCTTGAACAGCGTTTAAATATTCGCTTTTGATAGTTACTAAACGAACATCAGTAAACGCTTCTTGATAAGCATCAGCACTAAAATATACTTGAGCCCAATCAATCGGCAAGTGATGTGGTTGCATCTTTATTGCTCTCTCGTGCAGACGTATCTTTCGGTATTACCGACAATGCATTAACAAGGCGAATTACATCAGGTTGAATCTTTTTCAGCTTGTTTTCAAAATACACACGTTTTGTATTCGTTTTCGCCCCTTCAATTGCAGAACGATACTTCGCTGCTTGAGTCATCAACACCATTAAACGCTCTCGCAATACACCTTCTAAATATTCTGTACTACTCATAGATTCACCCATTCCTTTACCTTTTCAAATTAGTTAACCAAACCAATGATATGCAACATTTCAGCATTGCTGATAGACCAAATTTCATATCGTTGATTACCATCTGGTGATGTTTTTTTGTCAACTGGAATATCCGTTCCAGACAAAATTGCTCGGCGAATTTTAATTTCGTCTTGCATTTTGCTAACGTTGTATATCCATAGTTCTTCGAACGTACCATCACTTGCCTGACGTTTGTATACGAGATGTGCATTTGGAACAGTACGAATTAATCCTTGTCTATCAGGATTCTGTTCCTGTTCGGCCCCTTCTTCGGAATTAGTTTCATCGTCTTTATCTAAACGAGTAATTTTAATTCCATGATGTTTTTCGGTGTCGTCAGAATCTTTTTCATCATCACGTTCGTCATGATCGTAGCGACGAGAAATATCACTTTGATCGTCGTCATCACCTAGCAGATGAGAAATAGTCTGATCCTGTTCACGTTCATCTTGTTCTGTTAATGCGTTCTTAAATAAATTAAACATAAAAATACCCTACGAATGATGCGGTATTAATATTTATCGAACGCATTATTATACTGACGACCAGTTCTAATGAATGTAGTACGTTTAGGAACTTCCTTCAAAGAACTTGCACCAATGTAAGTACATGTACTACGAACCCCACCAAGAATGTCTTGAACTGTATTGTGAACAGATCCCTTATATGGAATGCAAACTTCTTTGCCTTCGCTAGTTCGGTACCCTGCTACACCACCCGAATGGCGATTCATTGCAGCTTCGCTGCTCATTCCGTAGTAACGAACGCCAACAAAATTAATTCCTTCATATACAAAATTGTCAACACCAGCTTCATCATGTCCAGCTAACATCCCACCAAGCATGACAAAGTCCGCACCAGCTCCAAATGCTTTTGATATATCACCAGGAACTACACAACCACCATCGCTCATCACGTGCCCTTTTAAACCGTGAACAGCATCAGCAGTTTCAATAATTGCAGATAATTGGGGATATCCAACACCAGTTTTGAGACGAGTGGTACAAACAGCTCCAGATCCAATACCAACTTTTACAATATCAGCTCCAGCAATGATTAATACTTCAGCCATACTTGGTGTTACTACATTGCCAGCAATGATGATGTGATTAGGGCGTTTTTCACGAACTTGTGATACTGCAGTAACAAAACTTTCTGTATATCCGTTAGCAACATCAATACAAATAAATTTGATTGCAGGAAATGCATCAGTAATTTGATACATGCGTTCTAGATCGTCTTCTTTGATTCCCGTAGAAATAGCAACGAATTCTTGATGTGAGTTAAGTCGTTGAATCGTAGCAACGTGGGTGAAAATTTCATTTAACGAATAATGTTTACTGAGACACGTCAACATATTATGTTGATGTAGCGAATCCCACATTGATAACGTTCCAACTGTGTCCATGTTAGCTGCTACAATTGGAATACCACTCCAGGTAGTTGAAGTGTTGGGGAATTTAAAATGACGATTCAATTCAACCTGACTGCGACTATCTAATGTCGAACGCTTAGGAACAATTAACACATCTGAAAAGTCTAACTTGCACTCATTTATAATATTCATTAACTATCTCCAAACTAAAAGGGGTGGTTTAACCACCCCTCTCACTCAACTCAAACCAACACCATGTTGTAAAGATTTATTAATAAATCCTGCTGCAAAATTAGCGTTGAGCGCTTCAAAGTGTTCCAATCCAATCGAGAAATCTAATACGCGTGGTTCCGCATTAAATCCGTGCCAGAATTTACGCAACAGATCTTCAATAAATCCGATCGAATCATTGGAAGCAACCATTTGTGCCATGCTAAATTCACCGACGCGAGTAACAATACCAGAGAGAACCTCTGATGGTTGAATCTCACGACATAGATCAATGATATCTTCAATCCATAACAAATTATCAGCAGTTAGATCAAACTGAACTTTGATCGTCGCTTCGCTACGTTGCGAATGAGAAATAGCTGGTGTATCCAATTGATTGCGGCTATATTGAGCAAGTTCATACGAACAAGGGCACGCTGAATTGTAGGTATAAACAGTAGTCAGGAACGTTTTAACTTCCCCACCTTTATTGATAATTTCAAATTCAGTTGGGTAATACAACCAACCACTGTGCTCTTCACGCCAGTGTTTTTGCTTGTATGGATAATCAAACCGAACTTTGAGGTATCCATCTTTTGCAGGGAGCTCTCGACGATAATATTCAACAACGTCCAGCAAATCCAGCAGTTCTACAGCACCTTTACCATCAACATGTTCATAGAATCCACGAGCCAAACGGGACATGTTAATTCCACGTGCATCAACACTATCATGTGATACATAAGCGCTGATATTACCTTTCAGAGTAATTACATCGCCGCTACGACGCTTGATGTTAATAGGAATGTGCAGATTGGTAATCCCAACTTTTGGCAGCAGCACTTTTGCATGTTCGTTGAAGTGAAGATTTTGCGGATCGGGAATGTCGTGCTTAGTAATCTTGAGATCCCAGTCGAATTCTTTCAGTTGGGATTTTTGATGTTGTACATTATTTTCTGACATATGGTAAATCCTTATTGTTATAATTAGTGTGGATAAGTATCCACACGTGTTATGTTATATGCAACATTAATTAGATAAAATGTTGACGTGTTCTTGAATGGTCGACGAAACGTATTGAGTTCTACTTTGTAAATCAGCGATGTGAACAAAATGTGTAGGAATATGCGGTGCTGCATATTTGGTATAATAATGTTTCATTGTAACATCAACCAACTCACTATAATATGAATTAACACCACGAACACCATCGCCAACCACTGGAAATAACCCAGATTCTAAGTAGAAAATAGACGTATATGTTTTCATAGCTTCAAAGCAACGTTCTGCATATGAATCAAGCCATTCGTCATATTCGTTATCTTTGCCGATAGCAACAACAGCATACGTTAACAAATCAATATACGTACGTTCAGTAATGATCGGAGTTAAACCAGACAATGCAGCATTTTCATCATCTAGTTTTCGTTTGAGAATTTCATCTTGAAATTTGATTGTAAGGTCTCTGTTATTATTAACTTCACTTAACGTAACTCCCCAATCAGTTAAGATTGAACGTGATGTTTTTCGTTCAATTGATTGATAACCGAGTAGTTTGAGTTGTTCAATGAGGGAAGATTTACCAGAGCCTTGTGAACCTGCAATTGCACAAAGCATAGATGTCTCCAGATTTATAATTATTATATAGTAAAAAAGAAAAGGTGAGTTAAGTTAATAAGCCACATAACAAATAACAATTAACAAGATTACGCACAGGCCGAGGACAAGAAACAACTAACAAAAAACAAAGGGTTTTTAGTTACTATTAGTGGTCTCGGCGAACAATGTGCAATACCAGTAAGTTTTTGTGCTGCGAGCACCTGTTACAGGAAAAAATCCTGTAACGACTTATCTTCCTAACTTCACCTTTAAAACTTAAATCAGTTTTTCAGCAGTGATTACATCAGACGGAATTTCAACTTCCGTAGAAATGTTTTCAGCAATCAGTTTTTCTTCAATGGATGCCAGAACGTTCTGCAGAGAACGAATCTCATTTTGAACGTAATCGGTCATTTCCTTGTCGGCGAGCGTAACACCAACGGTAGAATTGCTCATCCAAGAAGTACGATTATCGCCATTTTCTCGTTGTGCAACTGCTTTCTTATAAGCACCCATGACTGTATCAAACATATCGCCGTTTCGCGAAGTCGCTTCAATCTGAGACGCCAGTGCACCAAACAACTTCAGTTTGTTTTTGATGGCAACACGTTGTTCGATCAGCTTAGTGATCTTTGCTTGATTCTTGTCATTAACCAACGCTCGAATGGTGCTTTTCGCTTCTTCAAGCGCAATCAGACGACGAATTGTTTCTTGAAGATTGGTGCGAGACTGATCGACAACCTCACCAAAGTCTTTTGCGCTTTCAGTGTCCCATACGTTAATGTTTACACTGACGTCTAGCCGCCGTGCTAGTGCAGCAATTGCTGTATCAATCTTGGAAACGATAGCGGATGCTTTGCGCAGGTTAACTTTAATTGTGTTCATTCTAAATCCTTATTCTGTAAACGTTACCACGTTAATTTGAACATCACTATACTTAACAGCAAGATGTTCGACAACGGGTTTAACATCTCTATTCCAATCCAACCCGCCACGCTTGCTCCCAATCAGCGGAGTGTATAGAGGAAGATTGTAAGCTCTCGCCATTTTAACAGAATCTTCAAGCGTGCGTTTAATGGCTTGTAAGTCAGCATATTTCTTGCCATCATACCCATAGTTCACTTGTGTAAACAAATTACCAACAACTAGTTGTTCATTGATGGTAACGAATTGAGACGTATTCAGCAATTTTGCTTTATCAGTAGTGTTTTTGCACAGCATCATATACCGATTATACGCTTCAGGATATTCGTTGCGAATTGCCAGCGCCACGCCTGAACCCATGCGCCCTTGACAGTTAACACCATGGACGACCACGCCGATTTTGAAATCGCATAAATTGCCTTCAATATAGTTTACTTTTCCGTCAGTCATAACTTATCTCCAACTTTCCTGTGTTCACACGACTAGGATATTCGGCATAACTTCCATTTTCGTTGTCTTCAGATACATCAACAGCACACCATCGAGCTGGGTACGTTTCATTGATGTATTTTGCTATTCCATCACAAATCATTTCACACGATTTATGATCGAGCTTGAAATTGTCGTCGAGATGTTTTTCTAACGCTCGTTTAACTAAAATAAATTCAACATCCCGATCGTCATGAAACACTTCAATCCACACTTTAATGTGGAAAATGTGTCGATGTGGAAATCCAAGAAAGCTAACGTCAGATAATGCTGGATCTGTTGCTGCTGCTGGATATAAATGAATTCCTTCGCGCTGCGTTGTTACGTAAATTGTTTTTTGTGGCCGATAATTCATTATTATAATATTCCTTGTTTATGCTAATCTAAGGGATGCAAGTAATTGTGCAGCTTTATGATACCAAACCATAGTCGGTTCACACAAGATTGCTGGATCGCTAGGACGATGATCGCGATACATTTGGATCAGCTCACACATATGATCATCTGCAACGATTCCGACGCAGGTCATCATCCCTCGCATTGAATCGTCATCTTCATGGAATGCAAGATACGGAATGTAATCAATATCACTAAGGTTTCGCATTTCCGAAAACGTGTGAAGTGCTTCCAGCAACATTGCACTATTACCGCCATTCAGAACGATAGTAGTTTTATGATTTTCAGCCCATTCACGAAGAGTCTTTTCGCCTTCGATTTGGTAATTAGATGCATGTTCTCTGCGGGAATTATAGTAAACAAACATATCAGCGGTGCAATGCTGAGCTTGAATACCATGCTGAATAGGTGAAAGGTAGGCATGTGCCAAGAAATAAGCACGCATATAATATCTCCATTGATTTATTAGGAGATATTATACAATATGTTGTTAACTGTCAACAATGGACATCAATGATGTGTTGACGTTGTTCGTGTTGATATTGACGAGTCATAACAAAACGTTGTTGATCAAGACGAGACTGAATAATAGACTTTTCAGCCCCACCCTTAATCGCTTCGAGGATGATTGATCGAATGCGTTGTTCACTGCAATTATTTCGCATTGCTTTTAATTCAGCAATGGCAAAAGATGCGTATAGCTCACATATCCGATCAATCGACGTGGACATCACTTCCCTTCCATTTTATCCTCAAGATCATAGTCGTCCAAATCTAATTTGACTTGTTCGATTTGATCATCGATGTGTTTCAAATCTTTCTTTGAACCAGATTTTGCTACGTGATCACGTCGCGCTTGTAACGACTTCAATCGTTTTTCAAGCTGTTCACGTGTTTTTGTACGATACCCTTCAAGCAAATGAACTAATTTCATGGCGATAAATACCTCATTAAATATAAGATATTTATCGCCACAAAACATTTACTCGTTGTTAACCGTTTCTTTTATCCCAAGTTCTTTCCACTTACCTTTGATATACTCCTTGAAATTGATTTCCTTACCGATAAACTTCATCATTGCAAGGTTGAAAAACATCCCAAGTTCTTGCTGACCTTTGATTGCGTAGTCCTTCCGTGACAGTTCTTTGTTTTGTTCGTAGAACGTTTCAACGGTCGCGACAACATGGTTATACAGCGTACCAACCTTTTCTTGCATTGCATCAATACGTGAAATAACCAGCGGATCGCCTGCGAACAGCGATCGCAAATCATCAACTGACTCTTCAATAACCGCTTCGAACAGACGACGATCGCTGTTGATGCTGTCTTTTGCACGATGTTGAGTCAAATACCATTCGGTTTTGACTTTTACAACCAACCCATCAGCAAGAGTTACAATGTAACCCTCAATTCCTTTCATATTTGGAATGTTGTTCACAAACGCAACTGGATCGTCCAATTCGTTATCAATTCCAACCGTAATTGCTGACAGCATCGGATATTGATGCCGGAATTCCTGACTGCGAATATCCAACATTTCACCAGTTTCGTTGTGACGGACGTTCAGCAACAGCAAGTGAGACTGTTGATGACCAATAACGATTCGGTGATCCATTCGATCGCTACACCATTCAAGGTTAACAGTCCAGTTAAGGTTAGACAGATATTGAAGATCTGCTTTCAACTCGTCTTGCTCTGGCTTGTTGAGATATGCCATAGCATCAACAGCTTGCTCGCTGGCAAGAGAACCTTTACTTTTCAAGTAAACTTGACCACGAATGGTGTAAGATGACATCAGCGAGCCATCTGCCTTATCCTCAACTTTAACGACCGTTGATAGATCGAGATTCATCGTCATCGGATTTTCATTCAGATTGAAGAATTTCGGCATTGGATGTGCAGCCAAACGAACAGGCGCTTTGGTCATTACATCGAGTTCGAACATGATTCCACGACATTCCAGTGCTGACGGAAGCAGGAAATCAGTATACGAGGCTAACCGATAGTTGAAAATTCGGAAATGTTGACCAAGCTTCTCAAAATCATGGAAATAAAACGCTTCGTTAGCCGCACACAGCGTCATCAAGTTGTCATAGATGTTGTTTTGATATTGGTTCATGGTGTTTTATCCCTTACTCATGTCATTTTTAATAACGCTAACACTTGCAGCTACAAAGATTCCAAGTAGCGCCCAATAGTGAATTCGAAACAGTAGTTCGTGAATTATTACAATAAATCCGTATCCAGGCACGAAGCCGAACATATTGAAGTTAAACAGGAAGCTATAAAACACTGTCAACCACAAACACATGCCCATACTGATTAGCGTGACCAGATCAAACCAGCCTCCATATTTGAGAAATGAGGCTGAATGTTCCAAGAATATCCACCGTGATCCATATATGAGCGCCATCAGTATAAAACATATGATGACGCGAAACAATTGATAATTAATATTGGGTTGCAGATAACCAGATTTGGTTACTCTCATGTCGCCTACATTTGCGACATAAGCGACATCAGATCCTTCAACGTGAATAACGTTGTTATGTTTGATGTGATGTACGAGCCAACCCATGATGAAAATCTCCCATTTGTTGGAGATAGTGTACATCACTATACATCGAAGGTCAACAGGTCAATACCACAAAAATCGCCGAATTTCGACTAATTTCACCAACATTTCGGTATCTTGTTTGTACCAATTTTGGTCTAAGTCGTACCCATCGCGAGCAGGTCGTTCAAATTTCCACCAGTTGTATAAATCCAACGTTTTTTGGGCCAATTCTGCTTGTTCAGGATGGCCTTCCTTGACCATATTCTCCAACGCCCTAGTCCCAAGACTATACGGTTGGTTCCGATATAATTCTCGAGCTAGTGTGTCGTTCTCAAAGGTATGAGAAGCAAGTTCACCTTCAACAAAATCAACCAGTAATTCAAAACATCCATATAACAACCGAGCATCAGGGTCGTAATAATTCCCTACTGGTAACTTTGTACTTAAAAGGTGTGTTCGATCTACAAAGCGATTCTTGATATACACATAAACAGAATATACCAAATCGCCAGGAAAACAGATAACATCTTGCAGCAAAACAGGCATCTTTTCACCAGTCCAATGATTGAACCGACTTCTTTGAACAAATCTCATTACGCGTTCCAATCTACAAATTCGTTAAACACGTACCAAATACCAACTGTACCGAAGTCAATAATGGAACCATGAAAACTTTTATACACGAGCGTTCCAGTTATTCCAGACAATATCTGTTCAGCAACAGATTGTTCAACGCCACAATGAATTAATTGTTGAGGTACTATTTCAGATTTACATTTAATTGTTGTCATGTCTGACCATATTCTGAATATAAAGATCACATTCCTGTCGTGATTTGTATTTCATAGCATACGGAACGTTGTTAGCCAAGATGTAATCGACATCAATGACCGGAGCATTCACACCTTTAAATTCGATCAGCATTTGAACACTTTCCTCATACATATCACATGCAAAAGTGGTCAAATCCCTAAAGTCTGCTATGCATTTTTGTATAGCTTGAATAGCAGCTATTTTGCCATCTTGATCCTCAATGTGGCTAACATAACGCGAAATGTAGTTCGGCTTAGTTTTATGCATGGATAGTACCTCAACTGTTACCAAATCCTACTATAAATATAACCTATACACAACGGATTTAACATGAAATTAAAAACCATACTTGAAGCATTTGGCAGCCGAGTAACTCCAACTAGATCATCAGATAAACAACAATCAACGATGATGGATCGAATCAGCGCCAGCAAAAATTATGAGTTTGTCGGATCTGGCCATTTCGCTAAAGTTGGTAACCAGCGTACAAAACCTCATGAAGTTTTCAAAGTTGGTACGACCCATAATGACGCTCCTTTGGAGGACGACGGATATTTCAACTATGCCAAAATGATAGCAAATAGTGAAAAAGCACAACAAAATCCGTATTTTCCACGCATTTATTCAGTAAAATCATTCATGCATACTTACGATAAACCTTCGTATCATGTACGGATGGAACGATTGCAACCTCTATCAGAACTTCCGCTTGAAGTACTGGAATCAATGATGAAACGAATGTTTCATCCTCAAGCATTACAAGCAGATGGTCTGACATCAGAACAACGTAGAATTCGTCACAATTTAGAAAAAGGGACTAATCCGGATGAGTTGGAAGAAATTAACCGAGAAAATTTATACGACCACATGTCACTATTATTGGCTCGCGTTGTGACGGAACCAGCTCAAATGGCATTGATCAAAGATCCCATGCTTAAACAAGCAATGATGTTCATTCGTACGCTTCATCAAAAAGGAGTTGGTGACATTGATATTCATGAAGAAAATTTGATGTTCCGTCCAACTCCTCACGGCCCCCAATTAGTAATTACAGACCCATTGATGCCATACAATTATTATAATAATCGTAAACAAAATGATGGGTAATTAACGAATTTTGTAGGTTGATCGGCCAGGTTGTCGAACATTGAAAACTTTATTGTATACAGCCTTCAATGTGTCTGAATCCCCTTGTCGATATACTGGTTCTGGTTGACCGTGAACGTGAGTAACCGATAATCCTGGAGCTTCAATAGTTAGGTTGAGCTGATCATCGCTGAGTTTAGCGTGAACATCACCTAATGACCAATGGTTGGTCGCCCATGTGGCATCAGGTCTGGTTCTAGTTGGAGCTATATAGCTGACATTACGATGACGAAGCACACTAGCAATTTGATCCATCATCGCTTGATCGGAAGGACCATGCATAAAAAAATACCCCTAATGAAAGGGGTATTTAGGGACAAATCAATGCATTTCTATAATCTTGGCTGCTTCCAACATCACAGAACATTGATCGATGATAGCAGCCAAGTCTTGATAAGCGTCTTTGTACTTGGAGTGTTTAAGCGGTTCAAATGCTTTGAACACTGCATATTTTTCATCGAAGTACATTGATGCGTACCAATAATCTGCATCAACCAACACATTAAAATCGGACAGGTTGTGCATCATATCGCACGACTTGACTAGCTTGCTGTCAGTGTCGCCTCTCGCATAATGGACAAGGTCCAATGCTTTTCGGATTGCTCGAATTTCCTTGCTGTGTTTAGTAACACTTGATCCTTGTACGACAATAGATCCTACACGTTCACCAAAGAACAAGATAACATCATCTTCGGTAGCTGCTGTATCTTCAATCACGTCGTGCAGATATGCACCTGCAATTATTTCGTGATCGTCAGTGTACTTAGACACTAACCCAGCAACTTGAAACGGATGAGTGTAGTACGGGATTTCATCTCCATACGATCGCAATTGATTGCTATGCGCTATTCTGCAAAACGCTTTTGCACGATCTAATATTGATATATGGGATTTCATGATACCGTCCTTTATATGATGCTTTTATCACAGATTCCTATAATATGACCAGAAAGTCAACAAGGAACAGTGTGTTTTTCAATAGCAGCATCCAATACATCACGCATGTTAATTAAGGTTTGACGAATTTGTAAGTTGCTGTCTACGTCAACCTTATTGTCTCCAGACGTACCACCAACGGTGAAACAGCTTATAGCCTGATTCAGTAGTACTTCGAATGGGGCGTTAACCCATGTTTCAAACTCGCCATATCCTGTAACTACTGCACTTACATCGCCAGTAGTTACATCAATCCATGGTTCAATGTCAATTTTGACCATAGTTGTACTCATTTCGATTTTGCTCGCTGATACCGTTTAAATAATTGAAGATACTTTCGTTCTAATTTGCGAAAGTCAGTGACTGGAACAAAGCATATGCTACCAGAATCTTTAACGCATGCTTTAATACCATCTGGAAAGTTAAGGCTGACAACTCGTTCTACCTGCGGATACGTACGCTCTCGCCTAGGCTTTGCCCTAACCTTCTTTGTTTTGTTTGTTGACATTTACTTCGACCACCGTTACACGAACTGAATGTTCTCGTAGAGTTTTATTTGGAATGACCATACGATCGTCAATATCGTATTCGCCACCACTCAATCGTACAATAACTGAAAATCCAGAAGGGGTAGTTCCATACTGCCACACATGAGTCGGATCAGCGGGAATTGGCAAACAAGATAGCCACTCAACTGCTTCCTTTAACACTTTGCGTGCATTTTCACGACAAAAAACAGCAACGATTTCACCGGTATCGTCGTCAGTTGCATATACATACCCATCCAGGTCGACCCGGTCTTCTACTTCAAATTCAACCATGTATTTGGTGTCGTTCATTATATGCTCACTTTATAATTTGGTAGGTTATTTCTTACCTAATAAAATTTCGCAACGTTCTACTTCAGCACGTTTGCCAATAGTAACAGTCCAACCTGTACTAACTTCGTCTTTAGTGTTTATAAATGGTCGTTCATTAATTCTGTATTCAATATCCAGCTTATCACAACTTTCACAAAATAGATCAATAATATCTTTCGATTTGTTTGTGAAATTATAATGTATGTGCTTGAGGTTCCCCTGCGCGTGAATGTATCTACTACCGTCCGTGTGATACAGACCTTTTAAAAACTCTTGAGGATGTGTATCAATTATGTCTCTCTGCCATGATTCTAACACGAGGGGCGATTCGTGTTTTTTACCTTCAAACAATGGAAACAAATGTTGTATCTCTTTACTATATCCGTAAAGTATTACGCAATTGACACTACTAGAACTCTTAACAAAATGATATTTTCGATCAAATACTTGAGTAAAAGCAGTTCCAATTTGTTCAATTATGTTTGGATATTTGCGATCACATGCAAATTGCAACTTCCACGTATATTTGCCTTGCTTATTGATATACCCATCACCAAGATAACAACCAAGCAGATAAGCATATGATTTGGTGCGCGGTGTGGGACTCGAACCCACATGCCATGCGGCGGGACATTTTAAGTGTCCGGTGTATACCGATTCCACCAACCGCGCTCGATTTTTACTCCAGTAATCAACTTGTTTCCAAGCAATTGATAACTGGTTAGCTACTGCTGCTTTACTTAACCCTGCATCCAGTAAAGTTATAATATCTTCTTTTTGTTTAAGAGACAATCTGTTTTGCTTACTAGCCATAACCACCTCTTTGGAGGTATTTATGACGTTAAGTCCTTAGTTGTCTACCTAAATTCACCACTCGGGCATTATGCCTGCGTATGACCGTCATTATATATGGTTTTTGTAATATGGCAACAGATAAATATTGGACTCTTCGTGATAAAAACTATGAAAATTTTTGACTTATTAAACGAAACCCAACTGATGTTAATCAAGAATCCTGTGGCTGTTGAAAATTGGCTGCATAAGAATAACGCATCAGTGGATGAATTAAAAATAACAGATGACGGCGTGATCAACGCCAAAGAAATAATAATTGCTAATACGCCGTTAGGTAAATTTCCAGTTCAATTTGGACAAGTCATATCATTTAAGATAAACAAAACGAATTTAACATCATTACATGGTTCTCCAAGTAAGGTTACTCACTTCAATTGCAATACAAATAAATTAACCAATTTGATCGGTGGGCCTTCACAAGTTGACGGTCAGTATGCATGTCGACAAAATTCATTAACATCATTAGAAGGTGCTCCCACAAGTGTCGGCAAGGATTTTAACTGTTCCTATAATCAATTAACGTCATTAGAGCACGTGCCACGACAAGTTGACAGTATTATGTGCATTGAAAACCCTATTGCACATTTTAGAAATATTCATAAAATGATAACAGTTAAAGGTGGAGCTGAAATTCCGGGTACTCCTGTTCCTGGCATAATCTGTTGGATTTTAGTTCCGGGAATTCAATTTATTGATTTGGATGATCAAGGTACTGAAAAATTGACGCCAGTACAAAACATATTGAATAAACACATTCGAACGAAAGATATCCTAGCATGCCAAGAAGAATTAATCGATGCAGGATTTGGAGCTTGGGCTAAAGCATGAAAATTGCTCATCTATTAAACGAACAACATCAATTCTTGTCTACCAAGCAAGATATTGATGACTGGTTTAGAGATTATAATCACGATACTGAAGACACTCATCTTCATTATAAAATAAATTCGGACATGTCTGTCGACGTACAAGGATATGTGAATCTTAACGATACAGAATTACAACACATCCCCATAAATTTTAATCATATTCAGGGTGATTTTTCTTGCGATGATAACAACTTAACTAGTTTATTTGGATGTCCTAAAGCGGTTACAGGAAGTTTTTACTGTCATGGTAATAAGTTAACAACGTTAGAACATGGTCCAACACAAGTCGGACGAACGTATGATTGTTCAAATAATCCATTATTATCTCTTGACCATGCTCCGTCAATCATCCATCAGGCTCTTTACTGTACTGACCTAAATTCAAATATTTCATTTTCAAATGTGCACAAAATATTTTCCAACGTAGGACGTGTTCAAATTCCAATGAAACCACATAAAGGTTTAATTATGTGGATTTTAATACCACAAATCCGAAATATTTCATTGTATACGCAACAAACGTTAACGCCAGAACTTGATAAGACTCGGTACGCCATCAATAACATATTAAATAAGCATATCAAAACGAAAGACATATTGGCATGCCAAGAAGAATTAATCGACGCAGGATTTGCCGACTGGGCCAAATTATGAAATTACTTGAACTATTTGACACAAATGTAAAAACAGTTAAACAACGATCACGATTGAATACAAAACCAGAAACGGGATCGATCAAACAGTCAAAGAATTGGCAAGAGCGGGGATATGGTTCTCGTGCCATTGTAGGATCACAAACAAAAGATCCTCACACGGTTGTTAAAATTGGTAACAATAGCGATCGAGGATATCGTAACTTTGTTGAAATGATTGCACAGAACGACAGAGCACAAAGTAATCCATTTTTTCCGCGAATTTACTCAGCTAAGCATATAGAGGATCCAAACTCTGGTCGTGAATTTACAGCATCGTATCGAATGGAAAAACTGCAACCTTTTTCTATCCTGGATTCAGATCAGATTAAACAAATGGGTGATCAATTATTCAAAGTATGGAGTTCAGAAGATGACGAGACGATCGATAAAACTCCGGAAGAACGATCATCGTTTAGAGAGATGATTCGCAACGATCCTGATTGGAAAAGAGAGACTTTAATTAAGGATTTCACTCGAACGTTATCTAATGCAATCAGATTCAGCTCGACTAATATTGCAGATCCGTTATTAAAACAAGCGTTGATGTTAATACGAACTGCTGTTCCAAGATACGGTGGAGTTGATATTCACAGTGGAAACATAATGATTCGACCAACTCCACATGGACCTCAATTGGTTATAACTGATCCATTAGTGTGATGAGGAACAACAGTTCCTCACGCCGTGATTAAGATAAGTGTAGTAACAATCAGTACGCCAAAGTATGCAATTGCCATTCCCCAGGTTTCTTCGCCAGAGCGGGTAGTGTAATGGATTTTTTTCTTGATTTGAAATCCAAACCATCGTCTTTCGGGGTCGTATTCAATTGCGTAAACGCGTGGAAACAACCGCCGACAAATGTACAGCCCAGTAACTAGCACCAAAATTCCAGCTGCTGTGTGAATGATAAATTCGCCTGCGTAATTCCAAACAATTAGTGCAATCGTTATCTTGCCTACAGGAGTTGTTGCAAATTCGTTGGCGGCAATACCTAATTCTTTCGCTGCTGCCACTAATCCAGCGCCAATGTTTTTGCCAAGTTCAGCAAACGCATTGAGTGTTTCTACAGTGTTGCTTTTAACAACGACAGTCTTGTTCATTTCAGCATTTTCAGATACTTGTTTGATGACAGCAGCTTTTTGTGCTTCTGTTAGGTCATCAAACCCTGCTTGACTGACAGAATGAGAAGTTAACTGTGCAACACTCGGGACTGAAAACAACAAAGCGATACATAATACAACGTATTTCATGGAATAATCCCCTTGGTTAATTATTTGAGACCTGACAGCATGAATACGCTGTTCGGAACTTGCCAACAGAATATACACTGCTCCAACTGACCTTCAAATGCTGTTCCGACCCACGTGTATCCTTGATTAAGGCACTGTGGACATTGAACACCAATGCCCTTTTTATGCCACAATTCTGGAATAATCATGGTGTCATTTTTATCAACTTGGATCATCACTTCAAATCCAACTAGCTGTTGATGCTTGTCAATTGTACTGCGAGTTGGTGTCAAAAACCACGAGATGTCACCATCTTCATCAACCCAATCCCACACATAAAACTGAGCATAATCGCCTGTGCGTTCAGATTGGATCGTAATTCCCATGGTGTAATCTGCAAATAATTCAAACTCTGCAGGTTGGTCGCATTGTGCCAATCGTTTCGCTTCCGACATCATTAATTGCTGGCGCGAATCGTAGATGAATAAGGAAGAACTGTACGCTCTAACCATGGTCGGTTGTCTTATTGATTCTGTCGTGAAGATACACAAACCACGCCCAAAATGTTACCATCGAACGATAGTGGCCATGTGCAGCTAGACGTGTAACGTCCAACCGATATCCATCTTGTCCTGTCTGTTTATTGCCAGATCCAAAAAGCGTTTCAAAATCGCGACGATACTGGTCGATTGGATGGCCAGTATCGTTCGCAAGTTGTTCCAGTTGTGTAATTGACATCAACTGTATCAAATTTTCACTCATTTAACCACGATCTCTCGTTTACATTTCGCCAAATATGTGCTGGCGGTGGTTTCAGGAATTCCAAGTTCACCGGACAGTCGCTTGATGAACGTCGGTCGATCAGTAATTCCTTCTTTAACCAGTTTGACGTACAGTTCTGCAACGCGCTCAAACGTAGAAGGACCTTCACCGCGTTTACGACTCGTCTTGGTGGCTTGCTTAGGTTGTTTGCTCTGTTTCGGAGCAGGAGCAACCACAGCCTTAGCTGCCACTTTTTTAACGGGTTTTTCAGGTAACGCTGCTACCTTTTTGAATGTGCCATCATTCAACGGAACGGAAATGACACCAACATCATCCACTTTGAGTTCAATCCGTTCCTTGTCGACGCTTTGCACAATTCCCGTATGATGAGCCTTTTGGCCGTTTTCGTCTTTGAACGTCCACTGAACAGTATCACCTACGCGCATGATTTAACCCTCAAATCAACAATATACACATAGTACCATACTATTAGAGGAAGGTCAACATTTTTTATCTAGTTGACCGACGGCCATCCATGATCCTGGAGATGCAGTGTCACTACCAGCAGCATTGCCGATCCACGTAGCAATACCGTACACCAAATCGATGGTCCAAATCTGGATGGCAACATGCGTTTGGGATTTGTTCCCAGAGAGGCAAATCAACGTAAGATCACCGATTTGAACGCACTGTTGTACGTTATTTGCATGGTCTGTAACAGTTGAATTTTTACCATCAAATCTTAATGTTTGGATTTGAGGTATCACCAATATATCGAGATTAATTGGCTTATAGTCTGTATGTCTGCTGACTACTTGATTAGTGAATTTGGAAACCTGATAACAACTAGCGCCATTTGCAGAACTTACCACCAACCACAAAATTACAGCCAATATGTACTTCATGTGAACACACCAATTATAATAGCGCCAATTCGCTGTAACCAGCTTCGATTAATTCTTCTTGGCAGTCAAGAATATTTTTGGTCACAATATGCTTTTTCATGATATCGTTGACGTAACCTTTCCCTGTTATATACAGATGTTTAATATTTGGGATTAATAGCCAGTATAGAATTCCACTTTTTACTGAATTCCCAGATATTGTTGCCGATTCGCAATTAATGAATTTGTGAATATTTTTAAAATGGCTCAACTGGTTACCGCATAAATTTAAAGATTGACATGTAATAAACCAATCTACCGTAGATAATCCGCAAAAACTGATGTCAAACGATCCAGTAACAGTTTGTGGAACGCCATATGATGATTTAAGTGGGTTATCGTTAATATAAAAATGTCCATCGACACGATTAAATTGGACTGGCAATATTTTTAAATCGCTATTATTTAAATGTACATCACCATTAACGTTAACAGTCAAATCTTCGTTAATTGTATAGTTGGCGATCTCCATATCTTCCAACCACAGTTCGACTCGCCATCTATGCCTGTACATTTACATTTTAGCCCATTCAACAAAACCAGCATCAATTAACTCTTCTTGACATTCGAGAACATCTCGACCATATGTTAAATGATAATTGATAATCTGTTCAACTTCAATTTTGGGCAGGCGCACTGCCTTAACATTATCGATGGCCAATATTCCAAGAACGTGACTGGTGATTGGATTATGGTCTACATCGATAATGCCATCGACGTATAGAATTCTTTTGTGAATGTCTTTCAGAGATGTGAATTGGTTTCGTGATAATGTGAGATTGCCCGAAACATATTGAGGAAGATTATGAAAAGCCTGCAGGTAATTACCGGTTAGGTTAACGTGGCCATCATTAAACAACCAGTCGAAAGGGATTTGCTCTATTGAGCAATGTGTTAGTTTAAAATCGCCCTTGATTGATACCTGATGAGTATCAGGATCTAGCACGATCTTGAGAGGTAATTCTGACCATTTCCAATCGGTATATCGTTTTCGGTCTCGAATCCATGCATCAATATCATTATACGATGTGAAGTTGTTTTTAATAGCTTTAGAAATGGCCGCATTTGAGGCAGCCATTTCTCGTGGAACGCGTGACATTACTGCGACGGTTGTTCGGTTGCAGTAACTTCTGCGTCGGTTTGGGGTTGTTGCTTCGGCTTACGATAGTTTGGCTTGACACCGTTCATTTCGTTAACGTTATTGGTGTAATAACTGTTCGCGCAATTGGTAGACACGCCTGCTTCGCTTTTGAATGCTTCAACAATAGCCTTGCGTTGTTCTTTCGGTTGTTTCTCTTTGTCGTACATGCGAGCAAAAATTTGACGACAAATCGTAGATTTATAAACGGGCTGTTCGTTAGAACCGGTCATTATAACCTCCTAATAGTATTTGACGGTTACCCACTATAGTATACAACATTTACCATTTGATCAACACTGTTTAGGAGCATCAATCGTAAAACCGGCTTCCTGAGCTAAAAGGATCAACGGATCCAGCATATACATGTGATCTTCATCACATTGATGAACTAAACTTTCAATATCAAACACAACTCTGTCAATGGCAGCTTGACCTTCCTCAGGATCACGTTGATACATTTGTATGAATGTATCTTTAGTTACTCCGAGATTAAACAGATCGTGATACATCTCAATAAGTTGAGATTTGTTCTCTTTGGTTAATATCATGTAAATTCCTTGTTTTTATTGTTAGAAAACTCTTTTCCTTAGATGTGAAAGCCCTAGTATGCATATAGCCACCGTTGTCGCTATACACAACAAATACTTCACCAACACCATCACACACCTTACATGATATCGAATGTGGCGACAAGTGACAAACAGCGCATGGTTTGACGTGGGATACCATAATGTAACCAGTTACTGATTGACAAATTTACGGTATCCAAACACAGCTCCCAACCCCATCAGCAATAAAATATAAGCTGGAGGTTCAGGGACATCTTTGATTTGATCTTTTGGATCACACTGTTTAGGATCAGTAATTTCCTTATCCTTACAGTAAATAATTGTTCGACCTCTATGACCGCCATGATGATACCAAATAATCGGATCATAATAGCTGTCGCGATCAAAGTGCCGTATTACATCCTCACTGTCTATACTAAGATCGTAAACAGGCGGAAGGTAAGCAACAGCTTTTTTGTCATCTCCCCACAATCTATGCAGATCGTCACCGTTCATGACAGGAGCAATAGCAGGTTCAGGATCAAGAGGAACACCGTCTTTACCAGCCGCTCCAGTTGCCATGTCATGTTCAATTCCAAGGCGTAACTTTCGCGAGAATTCTGATTCTCGATACCCACCAACCGTTTCCTTCACGGAAGTTTGATCAGTTGACACGTGATCAATCTGTTGGCGTTCAAAACGATCAGGTAAGTTATTGCAATTATGGTTTGGGTTATTGGAAATAACCGATACGCATTCGTTAGTAACAGCATCATACATAACGATGGTAGGTTTATCGCCATATGCAGATGCGTATTGGTACAGAGCACCCAGCCCAGTCAACAACGTCCCAATTGCTACAGCAAATCCTAGTTTTTTGTGGTTAATTTTGCTTTGCATTTACATCACCATCACAACGTTTTAATAACCCCAAACACATCAAGTTCTGTCTGTGTCCATTTCTGCGGAACGCCACAGTATACATGTCTGCCAGCACTTGAGTAAAGCGCAATTCCAGGTTTATCAATGAATATGTCGGCCAGATCGGCCAACGAAAGGGGCGAATCCTGTTCAGGTTCGACAAAATCCTCAGATGTTAGATACAAGGCTGCTAACATTTGATTGTGGTAAGTTGGTTCAACTTCAAACACGCCACGAGATCGGTCATATACGAAATATTTGTCAGACTTGTGAACATATTGATTAATAGGAACAGCAGGTTTTGCGCGGTTATTTTCAAACAACCGTTGCATAATTTGTTCGCCACGTTGTTTGAACGAAGTAGTAGGTTTTGGCTGTTCAACGTCTTTGATAATTTCATGCCGATGTTCGAGAAACGGCATAATACCACCACTGTTAGTAATCATGACCGTCGAATGTTCTTCCAACAGCCTTACTATCAAATTTTGACGTCGATCAATCATCCTGCTGAGCGACAAGATTGGTGCATCACCAGTAATTTCACTCATTTTGTAAGCACCGACGAACAGACTGTCGCAGCGATTCGAGATAGATAATTCGTCCCACTTGTCGGGATCGGTCGCGCGATTCCAAGAATCGATAAACTCTTGGTCTAATTCTACCGTCAACTGAGCAAGGTCAGATTGAGTGATCAGCGTGACTTTACCAACAACATTATTTTGGTCTTTATATCTGATGGTTACCTGTTGCATGACACACTGCCTTGTTCGAAACTGTTAGTAGAATTATATATGACCTACTTGCGTAGGTCAACGTTCAAACTTCGGTATATTTGCTGAAACCAGCTTGAATGAGCTCTTCTTGACATATCAAACCATCACCACCTAACTGCAGGTGTTTATTAATAATTTGAAGAACTTGAGTCATCGGACCCAATTTCGGAATTGGTCCTTCAATATGCACAGATCTGCATTTTTTAGCCAGCACTAACACAAGTACATCTAGCGGAAGATCGCGATAGAAATACATGTGTGTAATGTTGGTATATCGTTTAATTAATGGGCGAACACGTTCAATTTCCCAAGTAAAGTGCAAATGGGTAATAAAACTAGGCAACCCAGCAAACGGATTTGCTAGATGCTCACCATTTGCTAAAGTTAACGAATATACTCGTTGCGGCAAATTCAACTGTGAAAGATTCTTGACTTCACACAATTCAGCCGATATTTCGACAGGATCGTTCAAATACGGATCTTTATACGGAAACTGTGCTGATACTCGTTCTCGTCTCATCGTATGATCCTTATAGAATATGATCTAGCATGCGAATTTTAGGACGCTGTTCAAACTTTGGAGCACACATAATGCAATGTTGAACTCCAGGAACGGCCTGTTGTCTTGCGGCTGGAATTGGGTCATCACATTGCATGCAATGCTGACGCGTTGGGCGAGAACTGTTGACTTGGTTAAGTTGTCGAACACGTTCTACTTCATTTTCGCTCAGAATCATCGCATGCAACGATTCATCATCACACCCACCATATCCGCTCATTTGGAACAACACCATTCAATTAATTTAGGTATTGTCCACAAGTTGCTCTTGCAGGTCAACTCGTTCCATGCACATATTGATTTTCGCATCTTTTTCAAATTTTTCGTGACAGAAATCAGTAAGATACAACCGGTCTCTGTTTATGAATTTACCAAGCACTTCAATTCTACCAGTGACATATTTGTCTTGAGGTATGGAAATGTACTCTTGGCGAATTTGATGTTGATACAACTTATATCGCGAATATGAAGCACCCAAAATGGACAAGTCAATATCCAACAAAATTTGAGTATCATTATCAGTAACCAGTTGACTTCCTGGTTGATGTCTGGTTGCAAGAATCAAATCGCGTACAGTATCGGCAAGATCTGACTTATGTCGAACTCGTTCAATTTCAAAATGAGCAATTTCGGCGCTGTCGTGTTCGTTGTTCGGATTAAATACGTCGTATTCATAATCGTGGTAAAATAAAGCTAGTCGAACAGCAAGTGGATTGTTGCATAAGTGTTCCATTTGGTTGAACAACGCTATGCATTCGGTGATGTGAAGGATATTGTGATAGTATCTGTGTGATTCACTATACTTCGTCAATATCTTGTGGAAATTAAAGGGAAAAAAGCAATGAGGATCTACGATATCCCATGCTTTATACCATTCTTGTTCAATATCCATTATTAAAGTTCCATGATATAGAATAAAAGACTGGCGAGATAGTATACTAAGCGCATCAATTCGACCACGCTTGATTTTTTATTTTTTAGGGAATATGCTAGAAGGTAGGCTGTCAGAAAGGGACGATTTATTATCATCCCTTGCTATTGACTTTATGCGAGTTCTGTAGGAGTGAATTCGGGAATCAGAATAGATTCAATAGCAGAAGTAGCATTAGCAACCTGTTGTTGCCACTTAACATATTCGCCACGGTGGTGGATGGCAACGTTGATCAGTTTATCAATGTCGCTTGGTTGAAGAGCGACGAATTGGCTATATTTCAGTCGAATGACATGCCAATTATGGCCCATCTGAACGTTGATGATTACTCCGTTTTGCGAAGCTGGAGCTTCAATAAAGGTAACAACAGCCACTGAAGTTGCACGATCAAAACCTGGGAATTGGTCGATGTCGTGGCGTGTGATGTGCTGTTCATGCAACCCATCACATAATAGGTTGAGCACATCTCGACCGTGATTAATGGCATCAGTAATCGTTAGATTAGACATAAGTTATCCTTGGTAGGTAGCATTACATGGGTATACAATGCTGCAATCGGGACGAAAGGTCAACTTATCAACGAATTATTGATTTTTGTCAACAACTTACTGCCTTTGGTTGCAATGAACCAACTGGTTTCAGGTGCCCCGATAGGCCCCTTATGCTGAGATCTGGATGACTTGATTAATTCGGCATTCCTATACCGAACCAAATTTGACAATACACTTTTAGTTCGAGTAGATCCCAATTTGGTGGTTATTTCGCTTGTTGTAATGCCAGGATGGTTTTTAATGATTTGAAGAGTTGCTGCTACGACAAGACCACATGGAAGTTTATTTAACGTTTTATACAACGAAATTACACATGGCATGCGCATTTCCTCCCACGGGAAATCGCTTAATGTATGATGTCGAGGACAGACACGATGATGGTCAATAATAGCATCATTATTAGCAGAATAGCAACGACGAAGTTGAAATCTACTATAATGTGACCCACACGTTTAGCGTCCTGTGCTAAACCATATACCACCCACAGTATAGCAAACACGCATACTACAGCAGCTGTTATTGGCAATATTAATCCATTCATGATTGGTCGCTTTCTTAATAGCTTTTTTCTGAATAATCATCATTATACACCATTGTTATTGTTATGTCTATCATTTAATAGACTACAGTTCATGAATATTTTAAATAGCAATTAGTAAATGAGGCGTTGACAGGAAGCAACGCCTCATTTACTATTCTCCCATTGCGCTGGGGCCTATTTCTTTTTGGACCGTCCGCTACCCACTTTACGGATTTTGCTGTCATGTTTGGATTTGGCCCGACTGTGAGCTGCCGAAACCGGTCCGAGACCTGCTTCAACCCGCAGATTTTGGTAGTACGTGATCGCACCTTTTTCGGTGAGACCGACGTCGTCGCGCAGACGCGACAGCACAGCAGGACGGCCTTGGGCGTTGTATTTTTGAAACACAACGCGAGCTTGCTCCATCTTGGTGCCAGTGCGTTTGGCGCGGGCACGAACCGTGGCGTGTTCACGACCATCGGGAGTAATCGACAGCGAGCCGTCTTTTTTGTTCACTTCGATCAGACCTTTGCCGATCAGCGAACGCAGCGAATTGCCGACGGTGGTGCCCGTCATATTGAGCGTACGAGACAGAACATCACGTTGGTTTTTGCCAGTTGCAACAGCGTTCAGGACAGCTTGGCTGTTATCGGTCAGAGCGCGTGCCATATTGATTTCTCCTCGTATCTATTGATACGTTGATTTAACAGCTGTCTTAATTAACAGCGTTGGGAAAATAGTCCCCTAATTCACTTCGATAGTCAATTTTTACCCTATATCGTTTTTTTATATGAATATTGCTCACGTTTTGACGAAACAGGTTAAAAAACACAAATTTACGCGTTTTAGCTACCAAAAGGAATAAGAGTTGCACTAATACATCATTATCTATTACATTGCTCTATGCAAATTCACATCGCTTCGCCTCCAGGATTCCAAATACTAACGTAAAGGTTGATGGATATGTCGCATTATAAGCAACAAGTCGCCACGAGAATCTCTTATCTATCTGATTTGGTTCAAAATAATCTAGGACATTTTATTCCACCTCCACGTGTTCGCTACGTTAATAGAGGGACGAATGCTGGTTCAGCAAACGACTTGACCTGGACGTTGTCGTTCAATCGAACTTTGCTTGTTGACAATCAAGCTCATTTCATTGAAAATACCGTAGCTCACGAATATGCTCATTTGGTTGTGAACCATTTGCATGGCATTCAGCAATTTCCTCATGGACAGAAATGGCAACGTCTGATGAAAATGTTTGGGGTAGAACCGCGTGTTACCCACGACTATGACGTTTCCAAATTGCTGAGCCAAGCTCGTGTTTGGTTGTGCAATTGCCAAAGTCACTACGTTTCTCTGCATGTTGCACGTGAACTTCGCAAAGGTGCGCAATATGCGTGTGATAACTGTGGTGGACTCATTCATCAGTAACGCCTATAGTGTCTTTATCAATAACTGGTAGAGACACTATCCATTTTTTGCAAATTAAGTTTTGGCACTAGGTTCGATTTTAACCATAAATTCTTTGGCGATAGAGAACTGTCTATCGAACCCAAAGCTGTAGGCCAACATCGTGTTAAGGACATTGTCGTCGGAATCAATGATGACAAGAGTGCTATTGCAGATCTGAATCATTCTCAGAATTGCAAAGTCGGATTCGGAAATTCCATATCTTTTGCGTGCGATTATGTCAATGTTGCGCAATCGCACGTGATCTCCATTCTTGATATCGCTCATGACAAGCGCCGTTCCAAAAATAAGAGAGGACGATGAATTAAGTAGCACGTACTAAGGTTTGACCCAGCAGTACGTGCTTAGAAATTGATTATATCAACTATATAATCAAACTACAACGATTTTACATAGAAAACGTAAAATCATCATAAGTGTTTTTTGTTGATAGTAATGCTATTAATGCTTTGCAAAGCGTAGGTCCGAATAATTACTTTATTATCCAGACCTCCCTGTTCGCCTTCTTCGGCCTTAGGTTTAAGACCGATAATCTCGGATGGGTCAATAATAGACCCATCCAACGTGTAAATAATTTCGCCGCACCGAAGGAAAATCACTTCAAGATAAAACTTGCCCTTATGTTCGACAAAAGGGGTATTAATAATGCGTTGACCCCATTGACGATTGCTCAAAATGAATGATTTGGGATCTTTACCTTCTTGAACCAAACGACGGTGAACCATCGCTTCATATCCGTTGATTCGTTTGTTTTGGAATACCATCACGCTCGAATCTTTGACATGCTTGCGAACTCGACCTTTCATCGGATTCTTATTGCCAAGCAAAAGAGGCGGATCAGTTGACGTGCAGATCGAAATGAAAGTTGCACCATTAACAGACTTCATCACTTCGTACAAATTAATCATGTGAACACCATTTGCCATAATGGAAGGTCAAACATGATGCAATCGTACTATATTATCACAATGAGGTCAACAGATGGGATAATCTAGTGCTTGTGGCAGCAACAACTAATACGTACAGAATTAAGGTCGGAATAACTCTCCGCCGCCATTCACGTTGCATCTGGTAAAACATCCGCTTCAATTTCTGCAATTCATGATCGTCATATTCGCCGAGCACTTTAGTGCGTTGATAAAATGAATATGATTGCCTAACCCAAAAAACTGAGGTGCGATATAACAAACAAATCCCAAGAATAAGCAACGAAAATACCACGAGAATTTCTAAATGGATCAGCATGTTAATTGCACCTCACGTCCGATGTGGGATACTTACAAATCCAGCCCGTATTCACTCAGTAAGCTATTCAACGTTTCAGGAGTTGGAATCAATGCAGATTGCACGATCCATAACATGATGTTGCTATATCCGTTGACCAGCCTTTGTGGATCGTACCGTACAATATGTAAGACAGGTTCACAACTGTTAAATAATGCAGTTGTAACGGCTTCTACTTTGAATTCAACTGCTTCCATTGCACACGCCGTAAATAACTCTTTGATATCGTTAAGATTTTCAATATTACCATCCCCAACTCCTAATTCCCGCTGAGCAGAGATTCCTTTAATCCAATCTTCATTCTCGGGTTTTGCCAGAATTTCGGCAATCGTCCTATCATTGATCGTTACAATATCATCAATCTCAAACTTGAATTGCATGGTTTTTGTCCTAAAAAGTGAAGGAAATCAAGAACATACATGAAATTTCGAGAAAGGTCAAGCAAATTAATGTAAACGTAACTTCTTGATATATAAGCGAAATTTTTGCTCGACGAATTCGCGAATATGGCAGATTTGATCGCGATTAAATGTATGATTCCAAAAGAATTCCACCTCCGAAATCGTACAAATCACGTCTAAAGGGAGCTCGCCCGGAATTCGGCGATACTTGGCCCATGCTGTTATGTCAACATCCCTAGTTACACCGTTGATATCAAATAAATGACCAATTCCGTTGACCTCAAACTTCAACATAATATGGGTAAATGAAATACCAGCTTCTTCCCATTTGTCAGGATCTTCGATATTGTCAATCCCTACACGCTTCATGATATTTTGACTGGGAATACCAAGATCATAACGTGAAAACGTAATACATGATACGTCAACGATTTGGGACAGGTTCTTACCGACAATAGCTGCAATGACACCACAACCACCACAGTTGAGGTTACTGAATTTTTCACATAATCCTAATGCCAATTCATTAAGAAACGTTTTGAGGTCCATTGCAACAATCCTCCGATTGTTGCAACAGCATAGACTATCTTGTGATGTAGGTCAACCTTTCTTGGTTACGTATTTGGGCATAGATGCAAATTCACTCAACCCTGCATCTATTAACGCTTCTTGACAACCTAATATGTCACGAGATTGAATATGGCGATTAAGAATATCCTGTAACATATATGATTTAAAAAGTATCGCGTCTATGTGTTTTATATATGCTTCATCGGGGATTTTAACAAAAATAGTAACTTTTTCGAATAGAAAATCAACCAATAATGGTAACCAATTGATGCTGTAGTATGTCGTAAGATTGAGGTTAAATTGTACACTTAATGCAGACAATTTGGTATTAAACAACCATTTAACGATATCTTGTGAAATTTGAGTATCAGTACAATCGACTACGATTGATGAAAAGTGAACAGCTGGTAAACCTTCAAATGATGTTAACGATTCAGCACATTTGATGTTTAATACCATACCTGGCTTTATGTACTCGTCTATTCCATGAGTTTTAATCCAATTCAAATTGGTGCCACTTTTACAAATAATTTGAATGGTAGTGTCAGTCACATAGCACTTCCCATAGTTGTGATATGGTTGACCAAGCGTCAAATTGCCTGTGTGTGGATTGATATACCACCAAAAACCATTTTGAAAAATTTGTTTATATTGTATTTTTGTTTCTACGTTGTGCGTATATCGCACCGTTACTGCTTTAACGTTACCTACAGCAGTTGATTGTGTATCAGTCGGCGCAATAGGTGTTACGCTCCATTTTTTATTCCGTTCATACCACGATATCAACATAAACGGAATAAAAATGATTGCAGCTAAAAACAAAACCCCCGCCAATTGCATTTGTCTACTCCAAATAAAAAAAGCCGCCCGTAGGCGGCTAGGTCACAACGAGAGACCTGCAACCGGTATTACCCGCGATTTGCGGGGTGGCGAAGAATCGTAGCGGTGACTTCTTCCGGCACCAGCTCCGAACGACGAGCACGTTCAGCGAGACGAACGACAGAAGGGAGAGTAGGGTTGTGATTGTCGCGCAGCAGTTTGGTCACGTCTTTTGCGAGGTTTTCGCGAATCGACGGATCATTGGCAGCTACAGCCATTTGCGAGAACAGGGTTTTTGCTTTTTTGACGATCAGTTGAGTTTTCATTTCAGTTTTAGCCTTGCTTAGTTTGCGTTGATGAAAAATGGGGCCAGGGGTGCCGGTTGAGGACGGACGCACTGTTACACTTCCTGTGTAGATCAGCACTCACCCCTGGAAGATGTTACCGACCGAGGACTTTGACGCCCCACCGTTGATTGGCAGGAGAATCAGCACCTTTGTCGACGAATTTGTAGCCAGCTTTGGCAGCCCAGTTGCGAGCGAGTTGGCGAGTCGAGAAGAAAAACATGTTTGCGTTTCCTTGTGTTGCTCGTTGATGTTGAGGTCATATTACCATGACCTATGGCCAATGTCAACAGAGTAATTACCGTTTAAGGAGCAATTCCTTCGTCGTATATGTATTCACCGCCGTCATCACAATCACCACGCCGCCATGCCCAATACTCTTCAGTTTGGGACAGTTCATATACTCTCCATTCTTGATAGCCGTCACTCCACGTAGCGAGACGAAGATCAACAGGTTGGCCACCTTTAAGGGCACGTGATGCGTGATCCAACACCCATGCTTTATGGTGATCACCATTGATTCCACCATATCTGGTGATATAATACATAGCCCAGTCAGCTGGTGTATAATTAGCAAATGGCGAATCTTTAACAGCCATTTGCGTTTCGCCAAGGTATTTTCTGTCACTCATTACCAGATTCCTGATGATTTAAGAATATTTTTCTCGCCATTCTCATTTCACGGCGCGCTTGAATATCGCAGTGTCGATTAGAAGCATATCGAGCTTCCATACGACCAGTATGACCTTTAACGTGCCGAAATTCAACAGTTAATATATGGCGATTGCATAATTGATCCAGTAACAACTTAGTTACCTTTTCCTGATCATTCTGAACCACACGAACGCCAGATAGTCCACTGATTGCGGCTGTGCTATCTGTTTGACACAGCACATGATCGTTGGATTGTATCAACTGAGTTGAAATTCCAGTATGCAATGCATTAACGATCGCTTGCATTTCAGCTACTGTGCTACTGGCACACAGTTCTCGCATTGCACCAGATCCGCTCATTTTACCTCGCTGCCCAGCAATCCAAAATCCGTACCCAGCAACTTTAGTTTCAGGACAATGTGATGCGTCAGCAATAATAGTAATCAGCATGACATCAGCTTCTCAATCCAGTTGACGTTAAATCTATTGTCGTCGTTGACTTTATTAACAAAAGTTGCCAACGCTTCAATTTTATCCCAAGTTAATGCCAAGAACTGATCTTCTGTTAGTTGATGGATGAATTTGTGTTCTTCACGATTGAACCGCGTACGAACAACAATACATCCGCAATATTTGTCAAACTCAGTAACGATTACAGAAACATCTGGATTTCTGCAATTCATAAATTCATGATCGGCAAGTCTCCTGAATTCAGGATCTTTACATTCAGTTTGAACCATCCTGACTTTGTCCGTCAGATGACGTTCCAATTTCGCGATGTCGATCATCGTTGCACACTCCACCGAGAACGAAACCGGTCATAAATTTCAACCAATTTCGTATCACCTATTTGGCGAAAATCGCCCACTGTGATTATTCGTTCGTGCAATTGTTTGCGTTGTTTGGACGATATTTGTTTATTGCCATATATAATTTGTTTGAGTACCGATTCATATCGTCCTAGATCCTTGTGCATTTTTGCGCGAATGATATTATCAATCAGATGGCCACGAATACCGCGCGGTTCCGTAATCATTTCACGTGCTTGATCAATTTGTTCAATCAATGGATCTAGATGGGGTCGGACCGGAAATGGTTGTTGTTCCCACGCATGGTACAGAGCAATCAAATGATCAAACGCGCTGGGAGAAATACTACACACTTGGTATCCTGTCAAATGGTGATAAAAATGGCCTTGACCCATGTCTAATTTAATACGGTGAAGATATGTATCGTTAGGAGCTATTCCCAATCCAATAGATATCCCACACGTATAATAGTAATCGTTTTCTCGCCGCACGTACTGAACAAATCCGTCAGATTGACTCCATTTAACCAAATTGAGAACTTCAGTCAAGTAAGTTTCAACTTCAGAACCATTAAACATCTTGTTTCGACATAGAATTTTGCCGCAAAGATCAAGCTCATACCAGTACTGATCATCAGGACCAGCATCGACAAACATAGCTGATGCACGTTCTTGGTTTACGGCACTCAGTTGTTGATACGATTGAATCGTCGCCATGATGATTGATCCTCAGTATGTATCTTTGGTGAATACCCTGCAATTATCGATGATAAACTGCAAGATCTCACTTGGATTTTTGATGATGTACCGTTCTTGACTGCACATTTTAAGGGCATGCTCAAACGTCGTACTGCACATTATCTCTTCTGTGTTACTTTCAAGATTACACAGAAAAATGTGGCAATATATACGATTGCGTATTGGCGTCTTGATCTGTAATCGAACCGTCCGCATCATATGTGCCCTATTAGTCCGTAGGTACTTTAAAGTCAGTCCATTGGTTATACAACATTCTATCAAGCGTTGATTGCTTAAATGTTTCTATAATCGTTTTAAGCGTTGACAATTTGTCAAAATACTCAATCACGTCCTGGCAACTGTATTCTCTGCTTTCTAAAAAGTGAATAAAGAACGTGTATGTTTCGTACTGATGGTTATAAGCACCTTCCAATAAAATGTGCTTATTCATATAACAGCCATACCACGTGTCGTGTTCGTCACCGCACGTTACCATTCGTGTGTTCAACATTCTTTCAAGAACATTCAACACATCATATTTGTCAGCCATTACTGTGCCTCAAGTTCATTGTACAGCTGCTGCATGCGCGTAAGATGAGCAGGCGACTGAGTAACGCCACGGTTGGTTTGAATAAACAGACGAACAACGTCGCGAATGTTAAGATGATCTTCTTTAAACATGCGAACAGAAAGTTGAGTCTGTTTGAAACCATGACGATCACGAGCACTCAGCTCACTGAACAGTTTACCACGATATTTGAAACGATCAGTCCAGAAGTTGTACAGAGTGGTAAGACGCTGCTGACCATCGACGATAGCGCTGGTGTAATCATCACACGCTTTAACACCAATCTCACGCTGATCAATAGTACGATACACACGCATAGTTTGGTCGCGTTCGTGCAAATAACCACGATGGCTGATCAGAATAATGCTGCCAAGATCAAGACGATCAAACAGACTATCCAGCAGTTGTTCACGATCAAAATCAGTCCAAACGTAGTCGCGCTGATACATAGGATCACAAACGATACCGCCACGAGTCATCAGAAAGAAAATGCTGTCAAGATCCTGTTTGTACAGCTCAACTTGATGATACTGAGAAAACAGACTATCGTTGTCATTATCAAAATCTTTGCAGATATCGCTTCGTTGGATGTCAAACCACCAAGCACAAATGTACGAAATGGACTCATTCTTAGCTTCGTATTTGATCAAATACGATTTGCCGTCATCGTTGACTTGTTCAATGACGCAGTTTTTGAGATGACCGTAGCTAACAGTCTCACCAATTTCGAAAAAGCGAGACGGAGTAGGAACGATGTTGATAGGAGTTTTATCGAAACCATTAAAATGGCGCAAAGCATGCTCGCGACGAACTTCAGTAGTGTCGACGATTACAGCTTGTTCTTTTTTCTTGCGAGCCATTTTAATCTACCCTATTGTTTGTATTCAATTGATCCAATGTTGCTTGAACAGGTCTTAAATGCTTTTCATTGATATAGACACTGATAAACTTATAGCCCATGACAGGGGCATGGTCATTTTTGAATAAAATTCCGACAACAGATTCATTGTCCATTCCATCGTTTAAATCTTCATCAGTTACAACGAACGGAATATTATTTTCACAGCACGCCTTAATTACTTCATGGGCGTGGTATTTAAATTCGGCGTTGATGTAATAAGGTTCATCCTCGAAGTCGTTCTCAGCAAATAGTTCCTTTTGGAGCACTACATTCTCCAAACCGTTAATATTATTCATGATACTGGAATGAATGGTAACGACGTCATTTTCTTCGTATTTGTATCGCATGATAATATCTTCCATAACAAATTCGTGACCTACATCGTACGCAAAACACCAATGCAGGTCAACGCTTGTGCGGTTTAAAGTGTTCCTGGCAATTCATCCACTCTACGGTTCCAACGTTCAATTGCTTCTTGCTTAGTTGGTGCTTCAACACTCGCACCACACGATGGATTGCCACACTGAACAGTCCATGATGTTTGCTCACGATTTAACGGAAACGGAGCACCACCTTCCAATTCGTCATCGCCACAATGCGGACAATTCTTCAATGGGTGTTTACTTTCTTGCTCATGTTGTGCAACCATCTGGTTGATATCTTCGTTAAAATCGCGAAGTCGTTCACGAGCATCTTTTGCAAATTCGTCGTCGTGTTTTCGACGGGCAACAGGATGATCGAACGCACCAACAAATGCACTGTAAGCTGCCCGCCACTGTTCAATCATACGCTTATTCATTTGATGAATCCTGTCACTAATTGGTAACTGTTGACATCATATTACTTCAAAACGTACACGTTGACCACGCGAGCATCGAAATTAATTTTAAGAATATCCTTGATATTTGATGACGTGGTAATGTTCCAGTACCCTTTACCATCCTTAATCGAATGATCCTCGCGGAAGTTAATATATCCGGTGATATCAACGACATAACGAGTATTAGGATCAATATCAACACGATATTGCCCCATTTCACGTTGAATAAACCAGTCGTTGCTGCATATCACAATTGGGATACGTTGATATGCTTTGATATTGGTTAGTTGCCCAAATAACAGAGATGAGCACGCATTATCAGCTTTATCAACAAGATGTTGGATTGTAACGGGAATTATGCCGTTACATAAATGACTAGCTTTTTGAATAGACAGGGAATCCATACAGTGCCCTCATTCATTAATGGAAGGCCACCGTACACAAAAAATGTGCCTAGGTCAACAGGTCAAGGCTACGTACACATTGTATGCTGCTTTAATACCATTGACAACCCTTTTATTGGAACAATTTACATAAAACGTATCTGTTTAAAGCATTATTCGTTATAGGATAACAAACAAAAATACTTATAAGTTAAAAGTGTGATTAAACAATCAGTTGATAACTAATTCGAATAAAGCAGGTGATTGCTGTTATTGTAACAAATAATGTCCAATTTTTATATAAGATATCACATATCTGTGCACTCATACAACACCTCACCACTATTACTTGGCTAATACTTGGTCGATTCCTTGATTAGCCAGTTGATCTGCAAGTTCGTTATATTTGTCACCACTATGACCCTTAATCCACTTCCATTCAACATTATGTTGCTGGTTTAGTTGATCAAGCTGCTGCCACAGGTCAACATTTTTAATCCCAGCCCAACCATTGCGTTTCCACTTGATAATCCACTCAGTAATCCCTTTACATACGTATTGGGAATCAGTGGTGATTACAACATTACATTTTTCATTAAGAGCTGACAACGCTCGAATTGCAGCGGTTAATTCCATTCGGTTGTTGGTAGTTTGTGCTTCGCCACCAAATAGTTCCTTTTGGTGCTGTTTGTATCGAATAACAACGCCCCATCCGCCAGGTCCTGGATTGCCACGACAAGCACCATCGCTGTCAATGTAAACCGTTTTCAAAAGCAGATCGGGCTGTTGCATATAATCACCTTAGCTATACGTTTTTGATGCTTTGGGTGCAGGAGTTAGCGATTTGATTGCATTATCAAAATCATCTTTGAAATAATACTTATCATCATATATTACAGTTTCACGATGAAATTCCCAATCAACAATTCCCATGTTGAGATCAACGATTGCATAATCATGCTGTTCATATTCAGCAACGGACGTAGGACGAACTGCCACGTCATCACACACATAAATCCATGGATATTCATATGTGTCGATTTGAAAATCGTGTTGAAATATTGACTTTGTGAACTTACCGTTTTGATTCAACCACGCAACAATCTCTCTCTTAAAGACAGAAGTAAAAGCAGAAGACCACGCGACTTTAAATTTAACTGGCAATTGTTTGCTCATTATACACCTACAATCCATACAAAACCCATCACTACACCAACTGGCGGATATAACACACCAACGATTCGAAGCACCATTACAATCGTCAACGCTTCGATTGGAGCATATATCAAAGTAGCAATAGGAACAGTGCAAAACGTATAAATCATCAATCCAAAATTAGCAATCCATCCAACGATGCTAATTATCGTAATGATAATTCCAGCACCCAAAATTTTATCTAGTGTGTCCATATAATTATCCTAATGATTTAACAGCGGCATCAATTTGTGCAATATACGAACTAGGCAGATTGTGCAGATAACAAAAGAATTCACCACCATCCGCAGCATCCTCGTCTCCATCAACAATCCACCGAAGTGCCGTTTCGCGATCACGAGCCCCACTTTCGATCAGTAGCACTATTCGGCTCTCAAATTCGTCCTGACTGGTTTTTTCAAGCTGTCGTTGTTCTTCAATCTGACGATCTATCTCAGCTTGAACATAATCCATCTCTTGCTGTTGAACCTCAACAGATTGAGCTGCCAACCATTCACAATGGCTAGCAAGCGGCCGAAATCCATACGCGTCTTTGTAAGAATCGCTATACTGGCTCATGTCAATCATGATGCGCTCCAACAAATAAACAATTGACCTAACTATACATCAACATATAGAAAGGTCAACAGAGAATGGTTAGATTAGGCTTGCGTTAACCACCAGCCAAGCGAGTACAGCAAATCCTGCAATACCACCACAGATTTTGGAGATTTTGATCGTGTAATATAGAGGAATTCGGCGACGAACCCAACTGAGATTCAGCAACATGCGTTCGATCAAGTATTGAACAGCCACGCCCGCAAAGAACCCAACGATCACCACGAACATCCAAACGCCAAAATCACCATTGAGTGCATCCCAAATCGCTTTCTCGCCAGGGTTGCGATAAACAATAAATTCTTGAACCTGCGACATGTCTACACCCATCTGTCAATTAATATTGAGTACAATGTACCCAAATTATTCAGGAAGGTCAACGATTACCACATACCAAGGCACTTGGTAATCGCTCCAATCACAATTACAGGAACTAATGCACAACACGCCGCATCCACTTGTTGAGCAGTTCGGTGAGCAATATTGTAGCGCTGGCACAAGTTAAACGCAATTCCACCAACGATAAAGCCAACTGCAATAGCAATTATCATTGTGATAATTGCCAATCCAATATTATGAGACATATTACTTGATCTCGATTATGACAGCTTTTTCATCAGCCACACAAATGGCATTATAACACATACGAAACCAATTACACAAATACCAATTCCAGCGCCAACCATAAAGCAGGCCTGAACCATCATTGCTACTTCATTCATAATATAGGATTCCCGAGAATGTAATGTTCATACAGAAGACACCAAGCAAGCGTTGCCACAATAACCCAAGCTATCACCCGATATCCACTGGCAACGTTTACCGGTTGACCGTTCGCAATCTGCATACGCTGTTTACGTCTGACCATGTCATCAAAATGATCTTCACAGTATACCCAGATACCAAGACACGAAAATAGCGTACCAATAAGAGCTGCAGCCCATATAAGCACCAATGCAAAAGTTGCCATAACAATTCCTTATTCAATATGTGTCATTACATTCTTATCCCAAGATAATGATCAGCAAGAACATACCAACACACCATAGCCAATACGAAATATGTTGCTGTTCTAATCTTCAACTTTCGATCGAAGATAGAATACATTCCCTGCATGTCGAACCACAGCATGACATGAAAGTAACACTGTACTGTACAAAAAAGGGCACCTATCCAAAATATTGCAATGACTGCCACCAAATAGATATCCACAGCTAACCCCAAATGATATAAATTGGCCACACAGTACAATATACCCAATTAAAAGGCAACCAGTTATTTTTGGTGCGCTTTAACATGTAGTTGATATTGTCGACGGTCATTCATTACCGCACAAAAATGACGAGCACGGTCAATCAAAGTCTTACTGCATTGTGGACGGGTACTGATATACCACCAAACACCACCCTTCATATACAGATGAGGCTTTGATTGATCAGGAACGTTTCTACTCATGATTAATCACCATATAAGTTTGGTTTGACCTTACCATATACCAAATTAAAAGACAACAAAAAACCACCCGAAGGTGGTTTCCTGTAAGTTGCATCCCTGCCCGCAATTACATCCTTGCCTCAAAATATAGATTGGATCCACTTTTTGAGCCTTGCCAATCCGTCCTTGATTAATTTGACAAGGCGTGTAAAAAAGGCGCTTGTGGTGCTGCTGGATCAATCGTAAACGGTTCAGCATTCGACCATGGAGAATACAAATCGTTCTTGTCGACTACACGCAATGCAACACGATACTCACCATATTCCAGATCTTCGTACACTTGAAGCGTGCTAATATCAAACGATGTCTCCCACGAACCAGGAATAGATACACCATTGGTTGCAGGTTCGCCACCAGCGGCATAAATTGCTAATTCATATCCCTTGTTGTCATTTGCGCCATACGCTTTACCATCTTCACGCTGTGATGGGTTTGTCCAAGTAATCATCTTCGCCATATAAATCTCCTCGTTGAAAGTAGGTTAATTAGAATCAACGAAACTATTTATATGGCGTACGTACAGCTTAATTAATACTTGCTACGTAATCTTCAAACGTCCACTTGCGCTTGTGGTTACGCCCATGCTTAACGCCAAGTTTATACCCAGCAGCATACAGTTTGCTTGGAGTACGCACCTTACCACCATCAGCATAATGACGGCCATTACCATATCCAACTTTATAACCAGCTTCCCATTGCGCACGATCTTGTTGCGAGAAGTTACAAACATCTTGATCAACAACATCAGTTTCCGGTTGAACAGGAGTATCATATTTGGTTTCAACAGCACCATTAAATGCTTTGCGGACACGATATTCCAGATGCTCACCAACTACCGAATAACGACATACACGAGCTTTGGTATTGCTATAATCACTTGGCACAGAAACAACATCACGCGGATTAACCTTAACAATTACAACACGATCATTGCTATCACTGTTGTAATGTGGCAAGTAATCATACGAACAAACATGAAGGCCATACGAACACGTCTGATCACGGTCCGGATTAACCTTGGTACGATCCATTGAAATATGCGCACCAATATAATTGTCAATAGACCCACTGTAAATGTCTTTGTAATCACTACGCACTTTTTTGTATGCAAGGAAACAACCATCACTGGTTAATGGCAGCTTACCATATTCCAAGAATCCATACAGCTCATTAATCGAATCTTGCGACGGATTGTGAACCAAATTATCAAGGAAATTGACCATAGGATCAATGTCAAAATTCTGCTTGAACATTTCAACAATTCGAGAAGCCAAAGTATTATCAATTACCTGGCCATCGAAATACACTTGGTCATCAATGATCGAAATCATCCCTTTGCTATACTGAACAATAGCATTCGCCATCGAAGTAACAGTTTTAAGCAGCTCCCAATCACCAGATTTCAGTGCATCAACACAACGTTCGAATTGACCATGACTTTTGTCAATGATATGTGGAGCATTATTAATAATGATCGTCAGTGACGATCCAGGAATGTATATGTACGGAAATGACATGTTATGTGTTCCTCAAAAAATTATGTTATTATTGTCAACAGATATTACTCAAATCGACAACAGTTGGTTCACCGATAACAGTGAACCAAATTCAGGTATTCAATAATTGCTGGCCATCTGTCATCAAGATCGTACATCGACAATCCAGACATCAACGAATATTTGCTCACTGTCTGTTTAAGGTCATCAATCCATTTTCTATACGACAGTTGATATTTCGTATGTAAGCTAGCCAAGTTGGGCAGTTGATATTGATTAAGCAATATGAACATATTATCATTCACACCCCAGTTGCAATAACGGGAGTCGTGATTAATGTCAATCATTGCCCGATATTGTTTTAACCGGTTACTAACCACATCATCTTTAATCTGCGACTCGTCAACATTTTTAGCATTGAACATAGTTCGCATCCACCCGCGGAGGTCACTTTCTTCAATCGCCAAAATGTCAATAAGCGGTTCAGCTTTGTCGGTATTAGCCTCAACATAATCAATTACATTGACCCATTTATCACCAACTCCAAGTTTATCAATCTTGGCTTGAGCTGCACTGTTAATACCATACACAATAACATCAACAGGCAAGATACCAACACGAATAGCACTGTTAATAAACCCACCAAACTTCTTGGCTGTTTCACTATCAACTCGTTCATCATCAACAGACCAACGAGTAACAGGAATGTACAACCCACCCTTCTCGAGATCAACATTGGTATGCCTCTCCCACATCCGCATTTGAAAATACGAACGGAAAGCATTCGGATTGCCAGCCTTACCAACCCATACTAACAGGTCATTATCTTGTCTGGTTGCTGGATCCCCATCTTCTTCATCGTCATCAACTGCCCTAGCAACAACAGGAACATTGGCTACACGAGCAGGACGAGGATACTTAGCAACCAATTGGGAAGTGAGAACATATGGCATCCCCATAAACAGTTCTTCAACTTGATTTTTCAACCAAGCGATTTGTTGTTGACTCGGTTTCTGAATAGGAAACAAGAACCCATACGCACCACCCGCTTCTGTCTCCAGAAACTTACGAACAGAATAGTTACACTTATTACCAACATCATCAATAATCAATGGAATGTTTACAACATCAAGTAACCATTCATCGGTATGACGATCAACAGAAAACCGAGTACGCTTCAACTGTTCCCGCCGACTATGAAACGAACCAGATTTAATACTGTACGTTTTATCCTTGTGATCAAAATTAAACAACTGACCATCAAATTGCAGTTGGTGTTCCAATGGATACTGCAAACCATTTTCTGGATCTGTCCACGTAAACGATTCATTTTTGTGTAGTGCGATCACCATCGATGCAATATGGTACTTAGGATAACTGCTGTACCCATTACGTCGCTTGAGAAAATCACTCAACATCAAGCACGCATCCCAGTACGTACCGCACTGATTAAACTGTTGCTGAATCTCACCGCGAAACGTTTGTTGGATCTCAGTCAACGCCTTGGTAAGGTGCGCAATTGTTTGTTTATCATACTGCAAATGTTCACGCGATGGTGTGAACGAAATCGAACCAAGGTCAACAAACAAATCAAGTGGCATCTGTGCAAGAGCAACCAGAGATTCGTCATCAATGTTATTTGACAGTTGATGGCTATCAATTGGATAGCGAACAAATCCCTGAACAACATAACTGGACGAATAACCACCAGCGGATCGAACACCCCATTTGTCTTTTTGGATCAGGTACTCGATCTTGTCAATTTTGATCTGCTTGTTGATAAAGGTAGGAACAGGATCAAAGTGGATCAACTGTTCACGAATTGCATATTCAAATTTGGAGATGTCGTCTGCATTGACAGGAATGGTAATCGTGATCCCATTGCAACCATTGTACTCGCCAGCACTCAGCAACGATACTTGTGGGCAACCATCTTCGCTGAGGTACATTGAGTACACACTCTTGACGCCATCAAAGCATGACTCGACAGTGAACATATTCGTGTACGAAAATGGAGACTTGCTACCCAAACCGAGTGCACCAATGAAGTCATTGCTATCGGTTTTGGTGCTGTGAAAGAATGAAGTGTACAGGCCAGGAACGTATTCCCCATTGACTTCACCGCCACGGATATCAAAGTCGCTGAGACCGATACCGAAGTCACGAACAATCAGAACAGGCTCAAACACCGTTGGCACCTGAACCTCGATCGGAATCGCTTTACGACCAGCAGCTACATGTGCATCGTACGCATTGCAACACAGCTCACGAATGATCGCACCTGGCTTGTCAGAATACAAGCCATCGCTCAAGATTCGGAATGCATGACCAGTTGCTTTGATCGTGAAATTGTTCTGTGTTACGTTTTGAGAACGAATCACCTCGTGGTGTTGTTGAGCTGCCAACTTCATTAATCAGTTGTCCTTGTACTGTTGTCTCGTGAACAGATCCACGACGTTGTTGGTGTTGCCAGACGGTTTGGATTGTTGATCAGGATATCCACTGATACTGGTTCCAAACTTGGTGTTGAGAAGGTCATCGAGGCTAACGACGATCGCGCCTTCATGAGTAGGCTTATTGTCATCGTTTTGGGCTGCACCGTCAACAACATTACCACTAAACTTCATGGCGAGTTCGCCGGAACGCTTTTCGTGTACTTCAATGTAGAATGACTTCTCGTCAACGGGAACTTCAACTTTGGTCATCACGTATTCGATATCAAGCAATTGCTTTGCAAGCACAGCATTGACTTCAATCATTCCGATGACCTCTATCACGCTACGTTCACGCGTAACAACATCGAGAGGCTCACCTTTTAACATCATTGTTGCGGTTACTTCGTACATCGTTTGTTGTCCTTGTTATTGGTTAACACCACGGTATCACAAACAGGTAGCGTTTGTCAATAGTGCAACGCGATGGTGACTGGTGATGCTCACCATCGCGTCCCGTTGAGGCGGTCATGCTGCCTTCTTGGCCTTGGGTGCAGGCTTGGCGTACTCACCACCCAGTTTGGTCTTGACGTTGCCAGAGTACGTGCGAGCGTGCGGATGAGACAACTTCATTTTGTCCATCAACAGGTGCTGGAACTCAACCTGAGTCATCGGCACCTCAGCATCGAGTACATGACGCTTGTACAAGATCTCGGTAACACGTTGACCCTCACCTTTCTTCATCTTGCCGTTCGGCTTGAACTCAACCTCGATGTCGGCGATCAGTTTGTGTTCCACCTGGACGGTCGACGGGCTGATCACGGACACTTCCTGCTCGAACATCCACTTGTTGTTCGGTGCATTGCGGATGTTGTGTGCACGATGTTCGGCTACAGTCAGAGCAACCTCAGCATCGAAGCCATCACCTTGTTGCACCAGCATGTGGATGATGCTTTGTGCAGTCATCACCGCAACGAACGAGTCTTCGAACGAAGGCTTCTTGTTGGTGATCGTTTCGATCAGGACCACCGACTCCTTGATCGCATCGTGCGGAGGAAGCATCCGCAGACGTTCACCAACGGTCGACACCGCGAGGGTCGGCGAATTGCTCGGGATGTTGAGACGATTAAGAACCACTTCGCTGTTGATCATGATTGCAGTACCTTGAGTTGTTTACTTGAGTACACTATCCCATACCAACGGTCATTTGGCAACGTATTTGGGCTTTCGTGCCTTATATTGTTTCAGAATATCAGGCGACAGTTTGTACTTCTTTGCGACCAAACCACACGCTTTGTACCAGTACCACATCAGATACCCAGTACGTTTCAGGAATGCTTCATGATCTTGCGCGGGCGCAAACAGTTCAGTCACGTGAGAACCGTCATGCACAGATTGCATCGTGGATATCAGATCGACATGAGCTTCGGATAGATCGTACCAGTTTCTCAGGTCATACCACATCTTGCCTTCGAACTCTTTGCGGTATGACCGTTTAGGAATAAGGCAACCAGCTGCGCAACGCGTGACCTCTTCACCATATACATCATGGCGGTACACGCAGATCCCTTGCATAGGATCGTACGACTGCTTGCGTTGAGTAAACAGATGGGTAACGATATGATCGAACACCTGTTGAGCAGATACGCGATCAAGATTGTGAATGGTTACAGCGGACATGATATGGTCTCCTGAACAGTTGGAGTAACCATACCATGCTATTTGGTTAGGGTCAACTGATTATATACCGACCATATAACAAAACAACACAAAGGTTATGAACCCCCAATAAGCAACCACACCAGTCCGCCACCCTTGAGTCCAGGTGCCAGGATTGAACAGCGCTGCATCCCAATAGAAGAATGCTACGCCTATCATTGCCATAATTGGTGGAACACAATACAGCAGGAACATGATAACAATCCCTGCTGCAATCCATTCAAGGAAGTCTTTCATGGCTGTACCAATGGCTTGTACTGGTCAAGGATCCGCGAGCGAATACCATATTGCTTGGCGACTTCCTTACAGGAATCGAACCAATACTTGAGGCGATACGGTTGATCAGTACGCAATTGAACAAGATGGCGATCGTACGCACCATGGCCTCCCCACGTAGCCATCCTCGGCGAACCATAGTCACCATCATGCACTTGTTGCATCGCCAGGATCAACGTTTGATGGTAATGAGGAACCAGCCCCATCTCAACCAGTTCAGACCAGCTCTGGTATTCCATTTGATCTTGATACTTGCGCTTGGGAATCAGGCAACCTGCTGCACACCGTCTCAGCTTGCCTTCACTCTCGATTCTGTACCTACACTTATCCCCATCTAACTTGCTCTGTTCCTTCTGAGTGAACAGATGCTTGACGATGTGTTCGAATACGTCTTTTGACGTAGCCTTGGAAAGGTTTTCGATTGACAGTCTGGTTGCTTTCACGTTGATACCTCAACCCATAAGATCTCGTTGAGGTGACTGTCCCTTGCTCTGTGCAATTTGGTCAAGCTGTTTTGCATACTTAACCATCTTCTTGCGAGCAATCCGCAGTTGTGCATCGGTCAAGAAGTGTGCACGCTTGTAGAATTGAGCGAATGAGGAAAGGATCTCGCTATCGACTCCATTGAACCCAACACCGTTGAATTCGATAGTAGCCTTCATCGTCTTCTCATCAGCAGTCTGCCGATCGTATATTGCAATCAGACCTTTGAGCAGCCACTTATCGTTGGTCTCGATCTGATGCTTGATGTATTCGATTCGTGCTTTCTTGGTCTTGAGATCGTGATAAGAAGTCATGGCAATGGCTCCAAGCGCTTAACTTGGAACCACTATCCCATATGTCACCAATTAGGTCAACCGTGGATCTGTCGCCATGAACTTAACGGATACGCGTCCTGGAAAAGCGACATCCTTGGCGATATCCATCATTACTTGATCCACAACGATTGTGTGACTGAATCGTGTGCGATCAATGATTTGGTAACTGACGTTGTTCTCCACAAGCACTTGACATAGAATGTCACGCACTTTGTGAGGCATCATCATATATGGTGCATCCCATTGTCCCTGATTGATCTTATCACACCATCGATCAGTCTTGTGGATACCAACCAAAGGGTTCAGTTTTGCTGTTAGCACCTGATGTAGTTGAGCTAACTGTTGTTCCTGTTCTGGACAATGTGGCAGATTGAAGAACATCGGTTTAAGCATAAACGTAGCTCCGTCAATTGGGATAACGATTATCCCACATATCCCTGCCGAGGTCAACGGGGGAGGGTCGACCTACTATATCGCTATTACGTTGACCAGAGTTGTCAGTGGATCATCCAGTTGTGACACGATATCGAGCTTGATATCGCCGATGATGATCGTTTGTTCCCACATGCTATTGCCTTGGGATGCTAGGTGTTCTATGTTGTTTTCGCGTAACACTTTGCATATCAGATTGCGTACAGTTGGTGCAGTGAATGCTCGAGGTGCTATCCACTGGCCAGTGTACCCTTTGTTGAATCGCCAACTGTTGTCACTGGTTCCGTTCGAATAGGTGTCCTCACGGAGGTGAAGCTTCTGTGCCATCAACTCATGCAGCTTTTTGTGCTGTTCCATGTGATGTAGTTGAGGCGTTGGGCTGATCACTGAGAACGACAGTTGGCTGTTCATGTCATCAGCCTTTGCGTTGTGGCTTTTTGGAGACGTAGTATCCCAGCTTGTCGGCGAGTGCTTTGAGGACACGCACATCCAACTCTTCCTCGCCATACGGATACAAGATGCCAAGGTTGTGGCCGTAGTTCTGGCCAACAGCAACCAGTGCAGTGCCATCAGCGTGATGGGTTTCGATCACGGTGGCGGCGTTGCAGTGGTTGAGTGCGGACACGTCAACGGGATTCCCACGACTTACGGTCATGATGGCCTGACTGAGCTTCTTGCCGAATTGGGGATCGTCTTCGATTGCATGAAGTGCATCGTTCATCACGACCACAGTAGAGTTGTAACCCATGACACATTCCTCGTTAGCTGTAATGTGGGACAGTGAACACACCATCCCACATTCCCTTGTTCAGGTCAACCTTATTTCAGTTTGAGTGGGGCGAACCCAACTCGAGCAACAGCCCAAGCGTTGTCGTCTTTGTCGATCAGGATGTCACCTACGCTGGTGCTGCGAACATTGGGACCGATTACGTATTGCACTTCTTCATTTTCACACCAATTGCCATCGATGTGATTGGTCAGCCTGAATGCATCGTTGAGGTCATCCGTATCCACATCTGCAACGTGACCATACTGGTGGAGGTCATATGCAGCCTTGATTGCAACGGGGTCAGCTTTGAACGTAATGTCGAAGTGTTGCTGGCGGCTGTTGTCGTCATCGAGAAACAGATCCCAATCGAGATGTAGTATTTTCATGGCAATGATCCTCTTGTTGTTGAGATCATTATCCCATATTAACCGTTAAGGTCAACAATTGGATGAACCCAATCGCCGAATCCGATTGCATTGCGTTCTTCTTGTGTTAGTTTGGCGAGGACGCGATCGCGTGCTTCGATGTTGATGCCGTTCAGTTGTGCTTGCTGTTGTCGCATCAGATCCAAGCCAACTTTGTGTTGGTGGAACCGCAACTGATAACGATTATTATCGACGTCAGCTTTGACGACAGGAGGTACGATTTCGATAATTACGTGTTGATTGACTTTAATCCAATGGGTGTTGCCAATCACACCAGCATTGACCGTGAACTTGGCTGCGATATAGTTGTCCACCATGACGTCGGCAAATTCTTTAGGACTCCACACGTGTCCGTGAATGTTGATCCACGGAGTGTTCATTTGGCCGTTGTGCATTTGATCAAACCATTCAGTGCTCGACCGTGCCCATTCGGTTGGAATCTTGGTGGTGTAATAATGATCGCGGATGACGTTGTAAGCAGCTTCCAATGCTTCTCGTTCGACAACGGTCGATGCGATTGCAGTATTGGTGGAGTAGAAGTTAACGGTCATCACGCAATCCTCTGGAATATGGAAATGATCATCCCTGATCATTCCGACTTGGTCAACTGGGATTCCAATCTTTGAAGCCTAGTGCTTCCCGTTCTTCTTGGGTCAGCTTGGACAGTGCACTTTCACGAAGGTTGTGTTGACGATCGATTTGTCGATTCCAATTGTTGATCAGCGCTTCCGCCTCATCCTTCATGCGAAAGCGAACCATAGTCATGCTGGTGCTGCGACTCATCTTGTATGGCATTATTTGCAACGCAATGTTTTTGGCGAACAGCCACAGAACATTGCCAGTCATTTCGAGAGTTGTGTCGATGTTCCGTTGATTGAGGGCGGTGGCAGCATCGCTGGTTACATTGTTGCGATGCCTGTCGAGTGGTGCCAACCAATTCCAGTTGTGTTCTTCCTCAAACTCTACCCAATGTTTACCAGTCTCATGGTATGGAGACACACCAAACGATTGACGAAGGATCCCACTGATCTCTTGAAGCTGTTCCATTTCAGCTTTCGTGGGGTTACGAGTGCCTTCCTCTTTGTAGAACTGAACAGTCGTCATGATGTGTTCTCCTAACCATTGAAGAGATCATCCCTGATCTCTCATTGTAGGTCAACGTTTGCCGTTGATGAAAGCTCGTTTACAGTTCGACAGATACGTTTGTGCCCCAGCAGGAGTGCATCCTGCTTCATTAATGAACCGTTGCTTGAGTTCAGCAGGAGTTTCCTTGTTGCTATACTTGATGAACAGCGCCCAACAATGTGCACTTTTCGATTCGTACACTTTGGTGGTGTCAGTTGTTTGGGACACCTTAGCGGCAGGCTTAGACGGCTGAGCAGCCATTTTCTGTGTATCTGCAAGCACCAAGTACTGTTTGCATGAACGACAGTAGATGCAAGGGTTGATCTGATGACGTTGATGACGCTTTGCGCCAAGGTGAAACGTTTTGTTGCAACTGCAAGTGTACTCAACAGTTCCTGCTTTGCGACTTTGAACGTTGGTGATGTCGTACGAGTGGCAGCGAGAAGGATCACCACCAAGCTCGATCATGATCCGTTGCCAATTCGCTCCATGAATGTCACGCTTGTCGCCTTTGAACATCCGCCGCACATCTTCGGGGTGAACACGAAAGTGAATCAAGTGTGCCAGTTCATGAGGAACAGTGCGTTTGATGAAGTCGTCAACATTTTCCATCAGCAACGTGGGGTTGAATTGAATCAGATACTTAGCACCACCCCACGCCTTGCCTGCAGTCGTCCCTCTCAGATTGTAGTTGATCGTAGGCATTTGCATGTTGAGCTTGTACTTCTTGTTGGCAATGTCAAGCCCTTGTTTCAGCTTTTGTTCAACTCGTTTTTGGATTTCTGCGGTAACTTTCATGGCACATCAACTCCAATTCATCATTCATTGGAGACATGATCCCAAACAATGACCAAAAGGTCAACAGCTAAGGGCACGCAATTCAGCTCTGGTATCCACCATCAAATTATTCCATCTGCCCTTAGGTCCTCTTGGCATTTTACGAAGTGCTTGCTCAACTGTTAAACCTTCGAGTCGCTTTAGGTGATATTGGTACATGGCTTCACGATCATTACCAAGTTCGTGAACCAACCGATCGAGGAATTGGTCAAACACATTCTCGAGTTGTTTTCGGGTCAGCGTTTTCATCATATTCGCCTTAATTACTTGAATATGGAAACTATCCCAAATGATGGCCAAAAGGTCAACAGTTAGCTGACCTTGAAGAAGTATTCCAACATGTCATCGCTACTACTGTTAATAAAGAATTGAGGTTTTTCTGTCCACCCATCTTTAACATCAAACAATTCTTGTTCTGGTGGGGTGTATCCTGCTTTAAAATAGGTTTGAATCAGAGCTTGATCAAACGTATCAACATCAATGGCTGCACGCATTTCAGCAATGGTTGGATATCGTCTGCTAAGTTGAACATACTGTAATTTCATATGGAGTCTCCTTGTTATTATTCAAACACCATCCCATATGATGTACCATGTGTCAACAGTTAACAGCCTGCTTGTTGCCGAACTTGACCTCAACCGCGTTGTCTCCCTGAATGACCTCAAGGACAATGAATCGAGAAACAATCATGTATTGTCGTGGTGTTATGCACGTGGCAATGCATTCGAGCTTTGAGTTGCTGAGCATGGTTTGCAACTGTGCCACCACTTGCATGATCGTCACGTTGTATGGAGCACGCATCACACCATGCCTGAGGAATAGTGTCCACTTATCGTATCGCCCAAAGCCATACTTTGCTTTGACGACATCTTTGCCAAAGAATATGTCTATGGCAAGGAGAACCTTTTGCAGGTAGCTATACGCAAGCGCTGGAAAGTCTCCAACGCTCTCGTTATGATGAAAGTGAAGGTCCATTGTACTCGCTCAATTGGTTCAGACTGATCAGCAACGATTCGTTGCGTACCATGGACGCGATATCCATCACATAGTGACGCCTGTCACCTATTCGCATTTTGTAATGCTTGCCTGCAGGCTCCAGTTCCACCTTGCCTTCGATCCGATATTGAGGATACTTGTGGTATCTGGTGTCGATCATTGACACCTCGAAACCTTGGCGGATGAAGGCTTCAATCATAGCAATCAGTATTGTATCGGTGACGTATTCGATATGAAGTTTCATGATACAGCCTCGAAAGTGTCGACTGCTTTCTTGTACACAGTCACCAATGGATCACAGTAGATGTCAAGCCACAACGAGTTCTCGTCGAAGTTTACATTCAACTCTAACTTATCATATTTGAATATATCTTGAAATGCTTGCAGTCGAACAGCACGATCGCATTTGTCGCTCAGCATCGGCGGAAGCAGTCGATGCAAATGGCAACGAAGATGGGGAGTCTTTTCTGTGCCGAAGTACAAGTCTTTGGCGACTTCGTACATCTTTTGTTTCGAACCGAACATTTGACGAGAGAACACTGCAACAGGTTTGTTGGTGAGGAAGTTGGTAACAACACAACCTACGACCATTTGCAGCAGTTGAACATTGTGGTTCATGGCATCAATCTCGTTGTTGTTCATTAGAGACATCATCCATAATGTCTCTGATTAGGTCAACATTTATTCGTCGTGCGCCTCAATCCATTTGGCAGCTTCACCTGCTGTATCAAACAGTTTGATCTGTTTGTCTTGGCTGGCTGCTGCATAAGAAGGAGTGATGATGCCAACCCACTTGCCGTCTTTGGTCAACGATTCCGTATAAGGGGGAATGCGAACATGATCAACAGGCCACCTGAACGCTTGCCACTGTTTATCACCAGAGGCACGATGGATCACGTAATTGTGTTTCTTGTGTTGTGTTTGCACTTCGGTGATAGCAAGATCGAGTGCCATGGCGAGTATTCCTTTGTTGTTTGACTGTGAAGACATAATCCCATATCTACACAACCAGATCAACAAAAAGGTTATGACGGTTTAGTGATCATCGATTGGTCAAACAAGGCACGAAACTTATCCAACCTAACAATCACAACTCGTTTATTGTGCCCCAGGTGTTTCCCAGTAATCCACCGACAGTTTGCTGGGTGATGACATCTTACGATAACCGGATGGTATCATCAACAGTTATTCGTCTTCGTCCTCATCAACATCGAGCTGTCCATATTCGTTTTCGATGTTGTCTTTCCATTCAGGACAGCTTTGTTTAGAAATCCAATCGATGATCGCTTCAACAGCACCCGAGTTGTCGCTCAGGAATGCTTCGATGTCCATATAGCTGCGATCCAGCTTGCTGACCAACTTACTGAGGTTACGAACGCCTTGTCGTCCTTCGTTGGTGTACAGTTGCTCTTGTTCAATAACCTGTTCGATATATTCGTGCAGCATGGCGGTTGTTCCTTTTTGTTTGATTGTGGAGGTACTATCCCACACCTCCACAATCAGGTCAACACTTACAAGTTACATTTATTCTCAATATAGTCGAGAACTTGTTGTTCATCATCACTTTCGAACAACGGTTGTCCATATTCAGCAACCAAGTCGCCGTTTTGTCCAAGATAGACAAAAATGACAGTGACGAAATAGTTGTCGTCTTCTTCACAACCAATGAGATATTGATGGTGACGTTGAGTGAAGTGATATCCAACATATTTGAGTGCGTCGTTGTCAACAGCAAATTGCATTTCTGATGCTTTGACCAAATAACCGTTCGCACCAAGGTACGCGATCAAGTCGTCAATTGTTACTTTATCAGGAGTGAACATGGCAACTACTCTTGTTGTTTAATTGTGCAATCATAATCCCATATCTACACAATTAGGTCAACAGCAAGGTCGTCCGGGTTGACTTTGTTTGGGATTTATGAGACGATGTCAATGGCAGTTTTCTTGGATGAGATAACTATCATGGATATGTCGGTCAAAGTGTCTAAAGCTGCTCAAAAGACGCATAAAAGGTTGCTTGAAGACTATATGATGGGGCGTGATATCTTGAAATGGTACAAACGAGATATCAAACGCAAAATTTACCCATACGAGAGGAAGAAACACAAACAGCTATGGCGTTTCTATTATCGTGCAAAGAAAGCATTTTATCAACAAGTGCCACATCGTCTACAGCAATCTTTGTTAGACAAATGGTGATTGGTGGGCCTTCTCGGATTTGAACCGAGGACCTGCCGATTATGAGTCGGATGCTCTAACCCCTGAGCTAAAGGCCCAAATGATGGGGATATGATATCATATCCCCATGTATTGGTCAACTGGCGATCAGTTCGACTTTCTCGTTGAGCGATTCATCAACTTGATGATCCTCGTCATCTTCATTGCTGAAGTTGGAATCGTGGATGAAGTGGAGGTAATGTTTACCATCTTCTTCGATCACATCTTCGAACGAATATTCATACAGATCTTTACCTTCCTGTTCGAATATTTGTTCAAGTCCCAATTCATCGATCCATTGGTCTTGGTATTCACTGACGGCTTCGTAAATCCTGTCACAGAATTTTTCACCCATTTCTTCGCTGAGCCAATCAGGCATGCTGTATTGCCAAGCGAGAAGTTCTTTGAGTTTGGTGAGTTTGTCTTGCGAGATTTGGACTTGCATGGCACGTACTCCTGTTGTTGTATGAGATCATTGTCCCACACAACAACAGTTAGGTCAACGTTTCATCGTATCGCCCCAACAGAACATTCTGTTGATGTGAGCAAGTCGTTTCTTTGCACCTTGAATTGCATTTTGTTCACATTCCAAATTAGAAGGAATGTCGTCCAATGCTTCGATGTCTGTTGCAGTGCGTTCGTCAACACGATACACTCCAACAGTGTCCTCCATCATTTGATTGAGCCCTTCGACATCATCGTCGCTTAGGGTTTTCTTTCCATTTTCCGACCATGACTTGATCAACGCTTCACGAACCAACTGTTTGGCTTGTTCCAACGTTTCAGGAAGATAAGCGTTGACTTTGACACAGACATCGACCAACGATACATCTTCATTGTTCATTTCACCATTGTGAATGAACAGATACAGAGTTGATTTGGATGGCATGGCAGTTACTCTTGTTGTTTGACTATGGAGACATCATCCCTGATGTCTCCACTTAGGTCAACCGTTCGTTTTGTGAAAACGAAACACCACTTCATCGTCATGCTTGTTGAGCATACGAACGACTTCACGACCGATATTGCTTTCCTGAACGTTGGTTACGATATCCAACATAGCAGTATCAGGATCGGTAAGGTCGTCTTCAGGTTGGAATACACAGATGTCGAACATGGCAATTAACTCTTTGTTGTTTGATTGTGGAGACATCATCCCATATCATCACTGTAAGGTCAACAAAAAAAGAGGACCAAGAGGTCCTCAAAGTGCCATGTTGAATTTAGGTTGGCGATCAGTATTCTTGGATGTCGTCTGAATGATCAGACAGTGACGATTCGATGATCATACGTTCGTTACAAAGTTTGGTGATTTCATCTTCAATCTCACCCATCGTTTCGAACATGTCGTTGTCATCTGCTTCGTACTGTTTATCCCAACGAACAAACAGTTCGTCGATATCACTAACATCGACGTGATAAATCTGTTTCAGTACTTCTTTTTTGATGTACGCTTCAGATTGACGATCTTCGATAGCCATGACAGGTGCTCTTGTTTTGTGATTGTGGAGACATCATCCCATATCTCCACAATCAGGTCAACTGTTAAACGTGATCGAATCGTTCGTCCAACCGCACCAAGTTGAAATGAATGTCAACAAGTTTTTGTTGTTCATCGCCATCTTGATCACCTGCCATGTCGTATACCACATCAACATAACGATTGACAACGAATTTGACAGTGTTGAAAACTCGTTGAGGAAGAACCAAGTTGAACGGAAGCGTTTGTTTGTTGGATACAACGGTGTGAGCCAAAAATAAATCACACACTCTATCAATCTGTATGATTTTTTCTTGATATGACAACGAATCATCGCAAGTCATATCACGTTCCATGTCGAGATTGGACGACAGCGTATACAACAATGCAGCCATTTCTTCTTTGGTTTTGATGACGATTGATTTGTTCATGGCAATTAACTCTTTGTTGTTTGATTGTGGAGACATCATCCCATATCATCACTGTAAGGTCAACAGTCAATCTGAGCTAATGCCCACAAAGCGATTTCGTCAACAGGCTTGTCTTTTAATTCAAAGTATGGGGCTGGTTCGAGGATATCAGGACCCTCAACAACAGCACTTTCCACACCATGATTAAAAAACACTCCAACAATTCGTTCAGGCAGTTTGGTTTCTACATCAACATGAACTAAATCGCCATTGTGTTTACGTTCCACTACAACGACGTATTCGATTCCGTTGGAAAAGACAGTTTGCATGGCAACTACTCGTTTTGTTTAATTGTGGAGACACCATCCCATGTCTCCACAATCAGGTCAACGATTAATCGACTCTCAACAACACCATCGTTTGAGTCTCAGCCACTTCCTCCAACTCATCCGTTTCGCCATCCAAAAATGATTTGAGATCGGACAGAAATTGTTGAGAATCGTCAGTGATTTCAAATAAACTGAGATCCTCAACTAATTCGTTTTCTTCATCGGATTTGTTGTCATCTTCGCTTGCATTTTGCGACAACCATTCGAATGCATCATCCAACGACATATCGTTGACATTATGCTCAGCGAATATCTGATCAATCTTACCACCGTTGCTGAAATTGGATTTCAGCAGTTCCCTTACCACGTCCGTTCCATTGCCGTTGATAACGCTTTTGTGAAACACTTGTCCACTCGCATCAACGATCACACATGCAATTTTCATGGCATTAATCTCTGTTGTTTAATTGTGGGGATATCATCTCATATCCCCACAATTAGGTCAACCGATTTGAGTGAAAATCACATCAATTTCTTCACCCCAAAACACCACTTGTTGTTGATCTTTAACACATTCGAAAGGCTCATAATCACTTTCACTTTCGATCATTTCCTCAGAAGCCATATGCTTCAAACACTCTTCTTTGTTGAAGGTGTTGAACTCAACGAACTTGACCACAGGTTTTTTGCTTTGATATCTGTCGATTTCTTGAACCAATACCTTAACCATTTGTATATCCTCATCAAATTGTGATTACATAATCCCATACCCCCACAATTAGGTCAACTGTTGACTTACTAGGTCATCCATTGTAAAATGACCTCATAATAACAAAACGCAACGGTCTGAACGAGGACGAGGCAAACACGGAGGGTGCCTGTCTGTTATAGACAACAACTATTTTTTAAGAGAAATACGATCCCATACTATCAACTAAAGGTCAACTGTTGACTTTGGTGATATTTTAGTGAATCATGTGTAGTGACAAAAATTTGTCATGGGATGGCCCTGACCTGTTGACTTCCAGGTCAAATGTGGGTATAATGGTGGGTTTGGACCTGTCAATTTACTTAACGAATAAACCGAGAATAATCCCGAAAACTGCTGCCAATATGATTATACCAACACCAATCTGATCCCACTTTGCAGAACGAAGTCTATGCAATCGCTTGCTTTCAGAAGTTGGATTGGTGATCGCGCTTGGAATCATAACGTGAGTTGCATTGACTCCTTCGTAGTCTCTGAGCCGATCATAAATTTCAGCCCGCAAGCATTCGACAGGAGTGCTGCTGAAATTCATCAAACGCACAATATGAAGACGTTCCGAATAGATTCCTGACTGGTTGCCATAATACAATTCAGGAGCAGGATTATATCCACGAACATGAGCAACCACCCAATCCAATTGATTGCCTTCCAGCTCATTGATCGCCACCATTTGCCCATCGGCGGAACCGCCAGTAGGGGTGAGATCGAAAATCAACTTAGGAACGATTGCATTCATGTTCGTGAACACCTAAATGTTTACTAGTAACTGCAACTGCCGTATTAGGCAGCGACAGCTTCATCGTTCGATGCAATCAGTTGCTCAATTGGAGTGTCACTTGACACCAATGTGACAGCTTGCCCACGACGCTTCGGATCACGATACCACGTGTTGACCTTGTTGTGCAACTTCTTGGTTCGTGCAGGACCTTTCTGACCTTGCTTGCGAAGTGCAGTGAACGATGCAGCGATTGCCTTGAGACGACGATTTTTGTTATTGCGAGACATTTGGTTTCCTTTGTGGATGTTGATTGCTAACACTGACATCCTATCCAATGTTAGCAACCATGTCAAGCAACTTTATTCGTCGCACGATGTGTTATTATATCTGAACACCGTGATTTGTTACATATATTTCGTTTTCTCGTATCTGGTTGTATGTTTGATCATTCAACACTTCGTGAAACTTATCATCAAATACCATCCAACCATCAGCTTCAAAATCGCTAACGTCACTTGGTTGGAAGTCAGCAACGAGGTGGCGGATATCTTCAATCGTTGCATTATCCGGAGCTTCGACTTCCATTTCTGCAACGTAAAAGCGTTGAATGGTGAGCTTTTTCATGGCTGTGTTCCTTGTAATTTTTTGAGACGATGTTCGGCAGTATTCAGGTATTGACCGAGCACTCGAAATACGTCTTCGTGTTCACAATATGGATGCTTAGGGAGACCATCCACGAATACGGTGTATTTGTCACCATATTTGTTCTTTGATACAGTCACCACTGATCCATCTGCACGTTCTACTTCGATAATCGTTTGATCCGAATCGAATACTGGGGCAAGATGTTGCTTGTACTTGTCGTAATTGTCGATCACCCATTGACAGCTTTGATGCTTCGGCCAATCACCCAACAAGTCTGTGTACGTCAGCATATACAACGCACACCCATGATAGAAATGAATTCCGTGTTCTTGCCAGGTGTGTTGGTACTGATAGCATTTGTCACCATGAGCTGCGCTTATACCATCACAATACATTTGTTCGAGCGATTTGCCGAATACTCCTTTCCAGAAGGAATTCAGATTCGCATCGAGGTATTCATAATGGCTTTGGTAACTCATAGCGTTGATCTCTTATTGGTTGTCGTATTGACGAGTCAGTTCTTCTACGTCGTCCATCGACAGCTTGTACTCGCGAGTGGTTCTCCACAGCGCATCCGGAAATTCGTATCCGACAGAGATCAGGTATTTGAGGTGTTCCAGGGCGGTTGGCATGGCAGTGATCTCGTTTTGTTTGATTGTGGAGACATAGTCTCATATCTCCACGATCAGGTCAACTAATCATTTGAACACGAATGCGTTGACTTTTGCTTTGAGATTGACACTATCTTTTGTCAGTGCAGGGAATTCACCATGCGCTTCCCAGCAACCGTTCCACACGTTGATGTACCCTGTGATTTTGATCGGATATCCTTTGCAACGATAGCCAAGACCTGTATCGATTGTGTACTTGCGGTTGTTGTAGATTTTGTCGGTGCTATGCCCATGGCTGATGATGGCAACTGCAACTTCGCCTTTTCCGCTGTCACGAACACCGAATACGATTGATCCTTCACCAGGCTGGATGTCGTCAATCATATGTTGGATGGTGACACCACCTTTGTGGTCTTCATACAGGTGGTAGGCTTTCATGATGTACAGCATGGCAATGACCTCTTGTTGTTTGATTGTGAGGACATCATCCCTAATGCCCCCAGGAAGGTCAACAATTAGTCGTCGTTCATGTCGTCGAAAAAGTCGTCATCAGCATCAGGAAACAATTCGCTTGCCTTTTTAGGATTGAAGTGTTCCCATAACCATCTTTCCACATTGCCGACTGCATATTCATCTACAACTTCGTCAGTGATCTCACCATCCGTGACAACGACGACATCATCAGTCTCTACCATATCAGCGTAGATAGTGTCGAGCCATTCTTGACAGCTTTGTTCCGGATTGATTTTATACGGAACAATACCTTCAAAAAACATATGAGCTACATCTTTCGTGGTGCCTGCACTTAAAATTGCGTCAGCTTCTCGGCAGCAACAAAACCAAACGAGTTGATCGAGTGTTGTTTGGTTTTCGTCGGTTTTGGGGAAATTGGATTCGATGTATTTGAGAATGTCAGCAACTTTGAGGAAGATTTTCATGGCAGCGTTCTCTGTTGTTTAATTGTGGGGATACTATCACATATCCCCACAATTAGGTCAATCTGTTTTCTTGCCTTGTTGTTCTTTTTCCAATGCTTCGAACATTGTTTCCATCAGACCCTTATGTTCGATTTCGAATTTGGTTCCGCCTTCGAGAGGATACTGTTTGAGAACAGAAATCAAACTATCCATCTGAAGTTTCCGTTGAGGTTCTTCTTTTGCCCATTCATCATCTTCGGCACATTTTATGCCCCAATCACGCATTTCTTCCGTGATTGAAAATCCATTGTGAACAGCGAAGGCAACGAACACTTGTCCTGCAATTTCAGGTTCGAAGTAGGTGTCTTCCGTTTCATTTCGGAAATAGTTAAATGATTGATCGCGTGCTTTCATCCAATGTTCTTGTGTCATTTCGACTTCATCGAAATCAACACCAGGATTTTTGTCATGAATTCGATCAACCAGATCGATTAATATATCGTCAGGTGCATCACCTTCAGCAACACCATATCCCCACCAGCCCATGGCACGTACCTCATATTGTTTTGAATGTGGGGATACTATCACATATCCCCACGATCAGGTCAAATGATATTTTGTTCTTTGGCGGCTTCGAGGATGATCTCGTCCATTTTTTCTTCGACGAGTTCATACAGCCTGTCGGAGAATGAATAACGAAGAACAGGATGAGGGTAACGACTGGATGCAATTTTGAATATGCCTGCGAATTCGCGAGCACGATTGCACAGACCGTTGTTGTACAGATCATAGTAGCAGTTTGATGCTTTACGAAACTTTTCGAGTGCCTTGTTGACGTTTGGGTTTTCAACACTTCCCGAATTCGGAATCAGAGGACGCAGTTTGTCATGCAGATCCTGATGTTTTCCGTTACTACCCCAGTATGATTTTTCCATGGCTGCACTTCCTGTTCTTGTGTATGTGAGGAGATCATCCATAATCTCCTCAGGAAGGTCAACCGTTGACTTTCGTTATTTGTCTCGCGTTACTGTGAGGTTGATACACACTTTGTCGTGGATCGATTTCAACCAGACCATCAAGATGCTCGGTTGTTCTTCCTGTTCTTGCCCTTCACGAAGAGCAAGCCGTTGACGTTTCTTTTCACGAAGATATGGTTTGGCTATTTCAACCCACCATACCGACGCCACTCCCAAGAGGAATATAACGACCACTAACGCGTGAAGACCGATTCCGACAGGTGTCATCCATTCACCATCATCCATACTAACCCAGGTGCCTGTCATGATTGCAGCTGCGATGTAAGCAAGTGCACTTCCAGTTACTGCTCCGTAAAGCATTCCAGCTGCCATTGCAACACACCACCAGAATGTACCTTTTGCGATAGCACGTACCAACTGACAAACATTGAGGGTATGTGGGTTTTGGCGCCCAACATAATCACATTCAGTCAACGGACCGTATACAGATGCAAGACGCCACAGCAGTGAAGAAGTATTAACTTTCGACATGGTATTCCCTCAATGTTTACTAGTAATTCGTGTTACCATTCACGCTTAGAGCGATCAACACGAAGCCGTTTGTAATTAGGTTTGGTTGCTTCTACCTGAGGCAATTCTACTACAACTTTGTAGTAATTTCCATTGCCACCTGTACGATGACCATACACGTTTCGATACACATAGCCAAACTCATCCAGTTGTTGCTGGAATTGCAATGCTGTCTCACGTGCAATCTTCTGACCTTTTGCAGGACCACATACATCACGCTTCAACATTGCAACAGTAAAGCTGTAACGAATGTAGCCATCAGGAATCCAGTCTTCGGTTTCATCACTATGAACATCGAACCAACTATGCAAGTCGTCAACAAGTTCGAGATCGATTAGGTTCCAAGCGAAAACATCCAGATCTTTCTTTGTTACTTTTTGTTCTTGTTGTAATTGTGAAACATCGAACGGCATCAGTGCCTCTCCTTTATTATTGAAGAGGGCACGCTCAACAACCCAAGCAAGCCAATCAACAATAACATTAGGGTAGGACACAGATTTCAATAAAGCCATCATGACTTAATCGCCTGTTCGACGTGATTGATTTGAACGAAGATCCGCCAACCATTTTCGATGGCTTCCTCTTCTTCGATTGGGAGATCCATATAGTACTGCCAAGGATCAAGCCCAACTTGCCACATCTCATCATCGATCCAGCGGAAGAAACTGTAGTCGTACATGTATTCCAGATACTGTTCGACCGAGATCTCCAACCGATCAAGCAAGACACCTTGACATGCACCGATGTCGATCTCATCTTGCTCGAGAGCTTTTGATAGTTGGGCTTCAATTGCTTCATTAACCCAATCAGGATAATAATGTTGCGGTTGCATGATAATTATCCTTTGGCTTTGATCACAGTATTGATGTAGGCCGATGCATTGGCATCATATTCGTTGAGCCGTTTCATTAACTGCTGTTCGTCGCTTCTTAAAACGCGAATATGTGAAAGGATGTTTTTGAAGTCGTTTGTCGACATCTTGAGAAACGTATCTGGTTTGATGGGGAACTGCAACTCACGGATACCACAATCGATAATGATGTCGGGTGAGTTTGGATTGCTTTCGTACGTGCCAAACGTTACGTCAAACGGAATCATAATGTTATTGAACATTTTCGGTTTCGGATTACATTGAGCCAAGCAATTGGGTGATTGGTTGACCACGAGAGAAACACGAAAGCCGATTGAACGTGCATGCTTGACACATTTGTTGAAAGTCTTGATGTCCATGGCAGCGAACCTATTTGTAATTGATTTGAGATCAATATACCTACTCAACACGCGTTGGTCAACAAATAGTAGGCATAAAAAAAGGTGGCCGAAGCCACCTTTCAAACCTTTTTAACCAAAAGCCCTGGACAGGCGACAAGCACATTACCTGTTAACTGTCCAAGTGTCAACAAATAAAAAAGGGCTGCGAAGCCTGCAGCCCAAGTGCCTTCAACCTTTCGGTTTGTTGGCAAAACCTGCCTTGATTGCCACGCTGGACAAATCAATTTGGAAGTTGAAGAATCTGAATATTCGTTCGACAGTCTCTGCTTGTGGACGTGTCGTCTTTCCTGTGGCGAGATTCTTGATCGTACCGATCGATAAGAATGTTCCTGTTGCGATCTCGCCCCAAGGCATTTCGGATGCGTTTATTAGATCGACTGCTATGTCTTGAATCTTTCGTTTGCTGTTGCCGATTGCAGTTAGCTTGACTTTCTGATTGATCTTTGTTCGTAGTAATAATGCAATCTTTTCTGGATCACGTGGAAGTTCAAGTATTTGTGCCACTATCATTTACTCCAAGTGCTTGATCGATGATCGCTTTGATTTGCAATAAAGCATTACGGTAGGTTTCTCTATCAGCAGCAATCACACTCACTGCTTCCAATGCATTATCTAACGATGCATCAGATGGAGTCGGCGCAACGGCAGCTTTTGCAGAAACAATTGGGACTGTCGTTCCATTCTTATATTTGTAAATGTTTCGACCTCCCTTTGTTTTCTTATTGATGGATCCATTCAAAGTCAAGCGATATAAGCAGTTGGTCACTTGCTTCATATCGTGAGACGCCTTTAGATGCTCATAAACTTGCTGAGAAGTCAACCAATCCGTTTGCGAAGAAAGGAAGGATAAGACTTGATCGGAAGGTCCGGCCATCTTGCACTCCTTTAAGATATACGTAACGTCAATTCTACCTTAAAATCAAGCATTTTTCAATCACGTTGACTTCCTCCCTAACTTGAGATATAATACTTCCATAATAACAAAACGCAACGGTCTTAAACAGGACGAGACAAACACAGGGAGTACGTCAAATTCCATATCCGAGAAATTAGTTGAACTTTGATCGCAAACCCTCGATCATGCTTAAAGGTCAAACGGAGTGGATGGATATGGGTTATCGAGAGGTCACAGGCTTTGTGCTGGTAACAACGGATAATAAGTTTCTTGGGTGGGATGGTTATCCAACAAGATCACTTCTTAAAACGTACATATGGCCAAGCAAGAAAATGCCAATGGCAGCGATTAGCCGCCATCAGATCAAAGATTGTTCAGTGATGCCTATCAGAACGGTGTCAAGATAGGGTCTTACGACCCTATCGTCAGATAATAACCGGCAGCTTTGACACGCGTGAACGCATCATTTCCTTTGCGTGTAAAGGTTGGCACACTTCCCGTGTAGTGAATCACAGCTTCCGTGATCAGGGCTCTGTCAGCCTCATCTACCACAATGATGTCTGCTTTGATCGGGTTCTTCCAGTTTTTGGAATCCCGCACCCGATCGAACGCATCGCTGAGTTGTTTGTCAGTATATCGGCTCATCGGATTGCCCCTTACATCGAGTGATATGATTCGGTTGCAGGATCACAACAGGTTCCCTTATCGCTCATCCGAATGTTAAACGGTTTGCGTTCAGGGTCGAGCATGTTGTACGTTTCTACCATCGGCTCGTTGTTTTGGTAGTTCTCGAGCGTATCAACTTTCCAGCTGTCGTTGATCACGCCGTTATTCTTAGCACGAGTATATTGTGCTTTGGCGGTGCGCTGCTCTTTGTAGATCGCTTGACTGCCATTCAGCTTGAGGATACGCCAGGTTTGTGGATTGTAGATTACGTACGACATGGCACTTGCCCCTTTTTTGTTGATGTGAGGCCATATTATAACAATTATGGAGTAAGGTCAAGAAGGGCAGCCGTTTAAAGCTGCCCTTGAAGGTTATTGTTTTTTGCCTTTGTGAACAGTATCATGTAGTGCCTGATTTTTTCCTTCACGCGTATTGATAAACACATCAGGCATTGTATTGTATGTGTCATCATCGGGCATATGCTTCAACACATCAATAACATGGTTGTCAGCATGATTTGCCTCCGCCTGCGCAACAAGCTGATCTCGAGTGGCAGGAAACTTAATTCCCTGCAACGCTTGCGCATATACAGCATTCGTATCTTCTGCATGTCTCATAATACAATCCTCATGTAGATTGCAGAACGGGAGGTCAAAACCTCCCCCAAATATTATCACAAAAAACACATTGAAGGTCAATGTTGACCTAGGCTCAGTTTAGAGGGATAATACCTTTATGAAATCGAGCGCGATGGCACCTGAAGCGGGGGGAGACAAACACCGGGGATGCGTCAAATTCCAGGCCCTTAATACACAAAAAGAGGGGAGACATTTGTCTCCCCTAAGTGCCATGTTGAACTGGTTATCGGCGACCTGCGATCGTCCGAGTAATTGCTTTGAGGGCGTCGTTTTCGGTATCGTTGAGTTGGCGATCCAGTGCCCTGATCTTTTCGATACTGGTGTTGACCGTTTTGATCATGTATTCCACATCACCTTTGGTCATCTTCATGAACCGAGAGACAGGTATGTATTTTTCGACATCCACGACCGAACGATATAGATCCGATTCCAACGATACGTAAAACGATACTTCAATGTCAGTGGTAACACCATATTGCGATGCTGAAATGTAGCAGATCACTTGATCAGCATACTTACCGTATTCCTTCTTGCTGGGTTTTCCTTGATGAGTATCATCGATATATCCATCTTTCGGAAACTTGAATCCGATCGAACGAGCATGTTCGATCACACCGATCAGTTTGGCATCAAACTTCTCTTGAGCAGCAGGGGACAGTTTTTCGGATTCAGCGCGTTTGGACATTTTCATGGCAGCACCTATCTGTTTTTTTGATTTGGGGGTCGTCTCAACAACCCCACCTTATCACATCTGACCTACTAGGTCAACTGTTTTTTCGGGTCGTTGATTTCCAATTTGAAGCCATGTTTTTCGAACAGAGCTTGCAGTTTTTCAACACGCATCTTGGTGGTGAGTTTCGGATGGTCGTTAATCCGCATTGCATCATTTGCAAATGATGAATTCTTATAGTACACTTTACCTTTCGTCAACGTTGGGGGGCATCGCATCGGATGTATCATGTTTTGATCATACACTATTTTCTTTTTCGCTTTTTGCAAGCAGCGGCTGATATCAGACGGATCGGCACAGTTCAGGAGTATTGATTCGGGAACTCCTTGTTGAGCGGCACATTGACCCAAGCAGCACATATAGCCTTCTTCATTCAACATCTGTGTTGAACCAAGGCCCAACTTGTGGTCACCGAGTACATCACCACCACAACGCCATTTGCTGATGTCGAGTACGTAAGTATTGTCGTTCATGGCAAATTACCTTTTGTTGTATGTTTGTGTAGACATTATCAACAGATTGACCTAGTAGGTCAACTGATTACGGTCCTGTTTTGAATACGCGATCCAATTCAATTTCGTGTTTTTCAATTTGTTTTTGTAACTTGTTGACTTCTTGAAATTGATGTTTCAATTGCTCAACCCACTCGGACATGTTTTCTTTGGTCAGCTTTAAAAATTTATTGGTGGTGATAGGTTTGATTTGTTCGTGATAGTTGTCACGTGATTCCATTGACACTCTGATGGTAATATTGATTTTGTCGCTGACCCCATAGTTCACAGGAGTAATGGTCAAATACACACACTGCGACAACTTTCCAAACCAATTGCCAGGAGCAACTAAACCACTGTAAGTCTTTTCCATCTTAAAACCAATACTCTTTCCATGCTTGACCACTTGCTGATACAATTGATCAAATTTGTCTTGTTGCTTACTGGATAACATGATGACGTTCATGGCAAGTTACCTTTTGTTGTGCGTTTGTGCAGACATTATCTTCAATTTGACCTACACAATCAACAGGCAAAAAAAGCGACCACGAAGGTCGCTCAAGTGCCATGTAAAACTGGTTCAGAACAATGCGTAATGATACATTGAAGGAGTTTCCGGAACGTACGATGCTGCCGCTCGCAACAGATTGGTATCGATGTTGGCATCAAATTCGGGAGTTTCGAACTCATCGTTCATGAAACACCAGTCGCCGAATTGATTGAACACAACCATCGTGACATCAGGATGGCTTTTGCGAACGTGATCCAATGCCATTTTAACCGGATTGACAGCAGTCATCTTACCATCTCCAATAAAGAGTACTAGGGGACTAACGGCGGATATCCATTGAAGGAGTTGGTTACGAGAGCCGCCGTATCATTCTCACCAACCTAAGTTGCACCCTACCACATAACTATCGTCGAAGAGGACTATGCTAGAACACTTAGGGTGCAATCATATTGTCCTAATGATTCACCAAATCTTCAATAATGTTCCTAGCATCTTCAACAGAAAAAGTATGGCGGTTGCTTTCCACCGCCAAGTCACCGACCATCATCGCTTCAACGTCACCCAGGGCGGGCTTCTCTGCTAGGTCGCTGGCAGGATCAAATCCGTCACTCATTACAAGGCCAGTCCTCTTGCAAGAGTCTATTGGTTTAACTTTTCAGTTCGCCCAACGGATGACTACATATTCCATTAACTGCTGGGTGATGTCAACGCATATCCTTACGTATTTTGTCCCACGTCATCACCAGATTTGCAAGACGATCAAACATTCCCATGATTCGACCATCAGACATTTTTCCAATTTCATCATTGGTAAAAGAGAAATTGGATCTGATGATGTCATACCTGACGTTGAGCCTGTCGATCAAATGAGCATATACGCCTGGCTCATATGCAAGCACCTCAATCCCTTCATCCTGATTAACCACCGAGAAAGGAATACTGAGATGAACACATTGGAAACGTAAATCCTTGTCGTAGTCGGTCGTATCAACTACATTATTGCGTTTCAACAACTCAACGACACGATTAAATTGACTCATGGCACATACCTTTAATGTAACGGAATTTCAAGCTTGTTGATGATCTTACCATCTTCCAACAATTGGAAGTAACCATCACCATTTCGCATGTTATATGCATCAGCAACTTCAATTCGTTTTTGAAGCAGTTGAGCATCATTCAATCCGTCAACGGGGAGATTGGACAGCGGATAACCATCAAAGTCGATCAGCTTCAATTCGCGGCACATGTTTATTTTCTCATTGTTGATTTACGATCGATTATACCATATCCCAGTAATAGAACCAACGGTTGACCATCCTCACGATTATTGTAAAATAACCTCAACAACAATGAGGAAAAAGAGCCATGTCAGTTATCATCGTAGCTTCGAATAACGGCAATTGGGAAAGCGATCACATCGGCATGATTGGTTCTTTCAAAACCAGTGAGCAGGTTTCTCTGGAGGATGGTGCACTCGCTTTCATCAAAGATGTTGATGGTGATAGTGACCCATCCAAATTGAACACTGATTCGGATGCTTACCGTGAAAAGATTGAGGAACTCGAGCTCAATGAATTCGTTAGTTTGAATGGGTTCGTCGGTTTCATAGTGATAGAATGGTTAACATTTACGGAAATCTACGCATTCTACGACACTTCAATGATGTAATAACCAGGATAAGGGATGGTAGTTGACCATCCCTTAATCATATGTTAATATGACCTCACGCTATGGCACCTGAAGCGGGGGGAGACAAACACGGAGGGTGCCTGTTATTCCAGCTACTAATGACATAAAAAGAGGGGGAACAACGTTCCCCCTAAGTGCCATGTTAATTCTTTAGTCGCTGATAGATGATCTGCATTCCAGAATCACCACGTTATCAACCAGCGAAACAGACCAATCAGAACCACTACCAGCCCAACCCGTATGGGTCCGCCAGCTCGCAGCCAACAGCCTCAAATTCTTCAATGCAACTTCACGATCTTTCACTTCACCGTCAAACGGAACCACAAAGAAACTGTGATCTGCATACGATTGCTGTTCGTACGCGAATGCCACAGCTTCACTCAATTTCAGCTTTGCACCACAATCACCAACAGGCTTATATTTCGGTGCAGTATCACGACCACGAAGACCAGTCAAACTGGTCACTTCCGGTTCACGCCACCCACGATATTCGTTATCATCGAACGCTTTCAGCAAGTAAGCACGAATATGCTCATTTTGTACAGCTGCATACTTCTCACGAATACCAGCTTTCCATTTTGCATGTCGACGTTCGCCCAAAATGGCATGAACATCCGTTTTCCACATATCAGCAAGGTCCAATCCAGACAAATCAACTGAATCGATCTTGTCAGGATGAATCTTACGGCCTTTTTCATCTACGCCAAGAGTGACATCGTAGTTGGTAGCATACGGGCTATCAATCCCATGCGCTTCCAACACATCCGCAATCGCGTTGAGTTGCGCTTCCGTCAAAATGCTTTTGTTTACGCGGGTCATGGCAGCAATCTCTCTTGTTGTTTGAACATGAGGTCATATTACCACAACCCAGCGATCAGGTCAACTCAACCACCATAATCCATATCGATATGGGAAAGGGGAGTGTCAATCAAGTTGTAGTCGTAGATGTCACCTTGACGTTCGCCCTTCATGTCAACGAAGAAGTCAACGCTGGACATCCCAAACGAAGAAGTTGGAGTCAGCCACGCAATCCCCATTTCCCACTTGCCGCCTTTGGTACGTTTGAAGGTACATTTTTGAATTTTCATGGCATCACCCGTTCTTTATGATGTTCGCGAATTGTTTCTTGAATTCTTTCTTGTCTTTGGACAGTTGTTCTCGATGCGACTTGATGGCAAGTTCATGCCCATCAACTTTCAACTTCTTGAGGAATGCAACTTCGGTCATTCGAACGATTTGTGGTTCAGTCAACGAAAGAACTTCTTTATCTTTGATTTCGAATTTGTGAACGATTTTGTTGTCGTACACAAACATCAACAGCGTTCGATCACTATCACAGAACAACACCATAACCGTTACACCATCAAAGGTTTTGGTGCACCGCTCAACGAGATCGCATTTTTCTTTAACAAATCCCATCTGTTCAAAATGCTGCATCAATTGGTTGATCATGGCATCAATCTCGTTGTTTTGTAATTGAAGACATCATCCCTAATACCCACATGAAGGTCAACTCGTTTTAGTGACGTAATGACCTTCTTGCTCATCCCATACTACTTCGATAATATGAGAATGCTCCATGATGCAGGTCTCACCCCACCATGCCTCCAACCACACACCACCTTCATACACATACTTGACATTGAACACCTGTTCACGATCAACATCGTATTTGTTCTGGTTATTCCAATGTTGCCACCCGTCATCATTCAACCGCACTTTCATTTCGGGAAATGGATTGGTAATGTCGAGTGGCATAATTGCAATTCCTTATTTGTTTTTCTTGATGGGAGCAGTCCATCGGTAATTAACGAACGTCCAACCAGCATCAAGTGCTTTGTGAATGTTGATCTTCACATACCGACCACGATCTTGATCGTACACTTCAATGTTGTTGTGATCAGTCATATAACACCAATGCTTCGGCATCTTATCCAACATCGCATCAATGACGTCGTCTTCATCGAGGCACATGTCATTTATCGATTTTGTGATTGCAGAGATAAACGCGTTGATAATACTCTTCGAATTCATCACTTGATCAATCGTAACATACTTGCGAGCCTTGAGATCGAAAATGCAAGCGCATGGAAAGTACCGCTTGATCATTTTCGGCGTTACGATGATTGCACCGTTCATGGCATGTATCTCTTTGTTGTTTCATTAGAGACACCTTCCCATAATAACAGGTGTAGGTCAATTAATTTTGCTGGTAAGCATATACTCAAATGCTCGTTTAAACGCTTCCATGTCTTCCGGATTGACACCACGCGGCCCAACATCATCAGGCTCAAATTCACGATGAATCCATTGACCATCAACACACTTATATCCTGCCTCAATAATTTCGCGATGAGAAAACAGCTTCCATCCATTTTCGAATGACTTGTCCCATATCACGACACTTCCATCATCATAATGAGACTGATACCAATAACTCGGGATTGCTTCCTTCAACAGATTGGATACACGAAAATGATTCAAATTACCAAACCGAATCCCTTCATCAATCAATTCAAGAAATCGCACACGAATCTCGTGACACTGCAATGCATCACGAATCGTCATCCGCACACCATTCGTACCATTGAAGATACGAGTCGGCCAATAAACACCAAACATCTCTTCCGTTATTTCTATAATCATTCCGTTACCCACACACTAGCGAATAATTCATCTTCCTCAAACTCAATCACGTAACAATACTTACCGTGTTCACCAACCAAATGAATAAACGCAGTGTCTTTATTGACACTTTCATTCATCTCTAACTCACCACCAAGTTGTTCCGCTACATGCTTGGCAACTTGATAATAACGATTACTAAAAATTCGATCAAACGCAACAACTCGATCAATTATACCAACAACAGTAACATCGGTCATCCCAGCAGACGTCAATGCTTCAACCAATTTGCTATGAATATCCATGGCAGCGACCTCTTAATCATTTGACACAACTATCATCGATATGACCAACTAATTCAACGTTGACCTTATCAACAATGTATTGTACAATCACCTCATAATAACAAGACGCAATGGTCTTAATCAGGACGAGGCAAACACGGAGGGTGCCTGTCTGTTACACAACCAACAAACAATAAAAAAGAGATAGCAGAAGCCACCCCTTTTTCCGATAATACCATACGTGTACTCACATTGAATCCTCACTAAATTGTTCCAACTCATCCTCACGAACAATGGAATTGTGAACACGATTAGTGCCAACCGTCGCTTCACCTATCCCTTCAGCTTCATTGTGAATACAATAGAACCATTCACCATCACGCTGATACACATCCGTCAAATTTACGTAACATTCATACATCGGACAGTACGCACTTTTGTATAACTTACGATCCGCCAACATGGCAATGTCCTCACGCATTACATAACCACACCATCTCATATCTGACCTACTAACACAACGTTGACTTTCACTACATTCCTTGAGATAATGACCTCACAATAACAACAGCGCGATGGCACCTGAAGCGGGGGGAGACAAACACGGCATCCGCCCCAATGAAAATCCCACCGACAACACCTCTCTCCACATTAACATCTTACCAAAATACACACAAGATGTCAACATATAACTAAAAGTTATAGTAAAATCATTATCACCAGAAATTTCCCCGGGCTAAGCAAAAGTCAACACAGTTTTTATAACTTTTAGTTATATCAAATGACCTGTTGACACAATCAGGGAAAATGTTGTACAATAAAAGGTTTGACTTAACAACCTTGCTGTTGACTCTTGTTACCTATTGTGATATCATGTAAAAGTCACATAAACTGCGGAGAAGATACACACTTGCATACACGAATTAAAAGGTAATGTCAACAGGTCAACACCAAAATATTTTTTTGCAAAAAACTGTTGACATTTGGATTGATAGGCTTTCCCTATCCAACCCACTCCGTCCATAGTTTTTTCCTATCCACGTTGACTTATCCACATTTTCAAGGTACAAACATGCACACCATTGAAATCAACAGGTTACAACTACCCGTTAATCTAATTGCTTATCATTACCCCCCAGGCGATTAGCAAAATTGTCAACTGTTAACACGATTAACATTGACAATCAACAATTTGAACACAATAAACATCCTGTTTTACTCCAAATTGTTGACTTCTACCCCATCATATCGTACACTTCCCCCATATATCGTGTATATTGGTAATAACCAATTCATTAAGGAATACTATCATGAACTACTGACATATAGTTGTTCACAATCAGTTGACATACATGTTGACTTTGTCACCATTGTATAGTAATAACTGCAGAAAATGTGGGGTGTACCATGCTTTGTGCACTATTGTCAACTGTTGACCAGCTGTTGTGACCAAATAAATTTTGGTTGTGTTTGGTCAAAATGTTTACTAGTAAACTCAAACGAACTGTTTTTTATCTTTCCACTGTTCCCCAATACGCATAATGTATCGATCGATAATTTCTATCATTATCCGCACAATCATCGCTATATCATAATCAATAGTGTATCACTATCAACCTATGCATTTTATGGGGGTTAATTGCTATGTTCTGCATAATAGCAATTAACAATCGACATATAGATTTCGATGATAATTTACAATAGTGAGATGCGTGTTTACTAGTAATCGTACAAGATCCCATTAGCGTATAATACGCACTAGTGCAAATAAGCGGTAGCATGTCATCTTGACCTATGATGATCCCAAATAGTTACAATAATGTTCCCATAAGAGAATACATTAAATGTCGGACAACAAGTTACAGATAATAATATCAATAGTGTTAGGTATACGTGCATTAACAGAAGCGCTGGTGCATCATGTATCGTGGAATGTATCAATCATTATTGGATTGGTAGTTGTTTGTGTTGCAATCTGGGTGTTGCGATACGAACTTGATTGATAATGTTTACTAGTAACGGAGTTCCAATAACCGTAGGTTCTATTAATGGAGGAAGTGCAATGAAGGTTAAGGGTGAGATTACGTTTAGTGGTGTTCGTGGGATTATTGTTTTATTAGCATTAGTGGTCGGTGGTTATTATTGTCGTTATCTGGTTGAGTATATGATTGGTGGGATGTATGGGGAATCGATCGTATCGGGGGTTGTGTTTGCGATAGTTGTTGTATATGGATTGCTTGTTAGTTATTTTGGTGTGAGGTGGATGGCGCGTCATGGGGAAGCTAAGTGGCAGGTTGTTCATGAGGTAGCGCCAATATCTGTTTCCACGGAAGGGGTTGTGTCGGTTGACGGTGATCAGTTATTGAAGTCGGAGCAGGGGAAGCGACAGATGGAATTGTTGAAGGGTTTGAGGGATAGGGAATGAATCGTGTTGGGTTTTGGTTTATTGTGTTGGTGGTTGCAGTGTGTGTTACATTTATTGTAGCAATGTTAAATTAGTTGATTTCAAAGGGGAGTTGGATGAACAAGGATATTGAGACGGCATCGCGTTTATATGTTGTTACGATTATAGTGTTGTGTGTGATCACAGGGTGGTTGTATCCGGTATTGGTTGCTCATGGATATCTATATTGGGCTATAGGTGGATGTGTTGGTGTTTTGGTTGTTGGGATGGTTGTGTTAATGATTTGGTCGTATATTGTGGACAACCGTGATCGAGCTCGAATGGTTGCTGTTATCAATAGTTGTTCAAACAAAAAAGTGGAGCGTTGATATGTTAGTTCGTTTGTGGCAATTGATTACGCAAACGTATGTTGGTCGAATTGCGATTGCATTGTTTGTGTTATGTGCGCTTGTGTTTGGTGCATTTGTTGTGTGGTATGCAATTTATGCAATTGGCATGGTATTGTTTGTCGCAGTGACTGGTGATCAATTTTCGGTGATTGAGCGTATATCGGCTGGGATTGCTTTGTTGCTGTTATTGGCGAGTGTTATTTTTGTCGCATCACTGATTGTTTACAATTCGTTATTGGACAAGGTAGAGATAAAAAATGGATAACAAGAGTTGGTTTTATGTGGGTGGTTTTTGTTTGACGCAATGTGTTGGTGGATTTGCTATGCGTGATATTATTGCTCGTCATTTTGAGTTGCATAGCAATGTTGCTGCGATTACGTTGCTTGATTGTTCGATGGTGTTGTTGGTTGCTACGTTGATTGTTTCGTATATCAAGCGAGAAGTTGTCTAGTTAAATCCTATCAAGTAACCACAGCGGATATTGCATCCGCTTTTACTGTTACGTGTGAATCTAGGTAGTACCAAATTCCTTTGTGGTTGTGAATCACTTTTATAATTGATGCTGTGATTTGTTTGTGAGTCGCACCTGTGCAAGGGCAGGTCGCGACTTGCGCGACCACTTTTGTTTTTGGTGTTAATGGATGAATGATCATGTTGCTATAATTGAACTCGTAATGGTGTTGTCGTAGTGCAATGTATGTCGTTGTAGTGTTTTTGGGTTGACGATTGTCAGTCCGTATGTATTTAGTTTGCGTTTATTCGCATAAAAGCATCCAGTGTCAATAAACACTTGGCTTCCAACGACGAACGGTTGCTTAATCGGTGTATGTCCGCAAAACGTCAATGAAAGAGATGTGTCATGGAATCGTGGGATCTCAGTGACATCACCTTCTGTCATATAAACCAGTGAACGTCCCCATAGCATATTGTCGATTGAACCAGACGACCAAAACAGAGAGCTGTTTGATTTATGGTCGTCGATCATATCGTTTGTTACAGGATTGACTCCGCGCAGTTCAGCATGAACCACGTTATAGCGATATGGCGTGTCTTTTCCAACGACAATAATCAATGGAAGCATTTTTACCGTTTGAGCCCATTTGACCATTTCGTCGTGCATGTGGTCGTATGCGAAGCTCCAATCACCGCCATTGGTGTACCACATATTGCAATCGTATCCGTCAAGATAGCAACCTGCCATCATGTCCTCGTGATTGCCTTTGACTGCATGGAACCATTTTTTGTTGAGCAGTTCCAAGCATTTGATATTGTCAGGTCCACGATCAATCAGATCTCCAACACTGATCAGTCGATCAACATTTGAATCAAAATTGATATGGATCAGCAATAACAACAGTTGGTCATAGCACCCGTGTATATCACCAATGATCCAATCATTACCGTTCTCGTTGTTCTTGAGATTGCAAACACGATGTGGATGCATATTGTCAAATGTTCCCATACTTATTGTTTCTCCTAAATATTCGTTTGTTGTAGCGTAACCAAATGAAAAAACGGCTAACGATGTTATTAGCCGTTTGGGTACGCTATAGGGTTTGTTTCGTGCTGTTACACGTTTGACGAAACAAACAGCAATTGCTCACCGAGAGTGATGGAATTGTCTTCGACTTTAACTTCAAACAGGTACAGGCCATCGCCATACATGTACCGCAATTTGTCACCACCTTCACGCACTGCTGTTACCAAGTTGTTAATCGATGGTGTTGTATCAAGTTGTGGACCACGATGGTGTGCTAGAAAGCACCGTTGGTGTCGCACTGTCACATCAACTAAACAAACGTTATGTGTCGTGATGAATTGTCGCACCAACAATTGCTTTGAATGTGTTCCCGTCATTAAGCGAGACCAACAATCAAACGAAATTCTGTTGTCACGAATCGTACAATCAGGTCCGTTGGTTAACGTAATCTCATTATCCGTCAGCATATGATTGATACGTACAATGTGATTGAGATTAATCAATCTGTCATTGTAAACGATAATTCTCGGCTTCATGCTAGGTTTCCTCAACCAAAATATCCATGATCTTCTGTGTGTGAACTCAATCGGGTATCACATAACGAACAAATCGTTGTATGCGTCGTGGATGCATGATCGTAATATGATCCCGAAAAGTAATCACTGTTAACCTTGTGATGTGATTCGGGATGATTACACGTTTCCTGCATCTGCTTTATCAAGTCCGATTTATACGCGGTTAGCCGTTCGAGGTCAACATTAACCTTTTCGAGATGTTTGGCCAACCATTGAACTTGAGCGACCGTATTGTGTTTGAAGTTTAACTGATCGACAGCGATTGCCATTACCTCAGCTTTGGTCATACAGAACCAATCCAATAGTTCCCCGTCCGGATCTATGTCATTTGGTTCCATCACAGATCGCAAATTAGTTTCGCTATCAATATTGATCGGTCGTGCAATTTGCAAGTGATGATCGATTACAGATTCAAGCACTTGTTCAATGTTACTTGAACTAAGTCCACCTGCATATCCAATAACGGAGTCTGGCAATTTATCAAGCACGTGAGTTGCTGCTCGCATATTTTTGTCAACAATTCCGGTGCCACGTGACTTATCAATAAGAACCGTCAACTTGGAATGATCAATGCTTTTGTCGCTTATCAAATAATCGAACAGTTGATCGTTCAATCCGTTATACTGAAGTATTACTTGTTTTCCATCAGCAATCATTTGACGAACCAACGATGCAACGGAAACGAAACGATGTTCAGCACCATTGATATTAAGTTGAATTCGAGATGCAACTTGATACAACAACGGCAGCTTGTCAAACAGCGGATTGTCTGTTTCCAGATCTTCAATTAATTGATCATGTAGCAAGTTCCCACATACATGAATTGCTACCTTGATAGGATCATAACGATCATATGCATCGTTATTGTATTCATGTACACGTTGTGCAAAATCATTGATCCACGAGCAATCTGGATAACGTGGCTTGCATTTGCCACCAGTGTAGTTATGATTGGTAACGAGAACAGCGTATTCGATGAAACCGTATCGTTGTGTCAGCTCAAACAAAGGATCAAACGGTACAGTGTGATCGACGCCTGATAGAGTACACGTTTGGATAATGTTGTTCATGGGCATTTCCGTATAATAGTTGTAGATTGGACTTTTGATTCACTCAATAATTGAGTATCAACGCGACTATAATCAATGGCAGCGAGCCCACCTTTTTTTGGTTGTTGTGACATTTGTTTAACCTACCAACATTTGGTTAATCACAGTAATATCACTATCAAGCGTTGATTGAACTGCAGCTCGAACAGCAACACGTTCCATAACATCTGCTTGTTGTGGACACAACGTGGTTGACAGAATTGTTACTGACACATCTTTGCTACGCGCCAATACTTTTCCGATCGCACGTTGCTTGTGTGCGTGATGAGTGGCAAGACGGTTGATGATATCTTGAGTTTGACCGATGTATAAGAATTTGTTATTGTTGGTGTCAACGATGTCGAGCTGGTAAATCAGATGAGGATTTTCGTTCGCTTCAATCAGTTGTTCAGTTGCACTATCAATTTCGACTTTAATGACACGTTGTGTTTTTCGATTTTTGTATTGCAATTCCATTATAACATCCTTCGTTTTTTCTTATTTGGTTTTGGATTAAGTGGGACAACATTACTATTATATCGTTTAACTGTTGACTTTGCTACAGTTGGTAATACCCGAAACCGTGGTTTCGGCTCATGATAACCATTGTCAAATGCAATATCAGCAATCAGTGGGATCACAAATCCCCAACTAAGTCCACCAAGAATCACGAGCCAGAACTGGAATTGATTCGTGTTAAACATCGTGACAAAGTCGAGATGATCGTAACCAAATCCCTTTATCGCCATTAATGCAGTTCCCATAGACAGTACTGATCCAATAAGGAACATTATAGTGAACACAAATCGTTTCATGGTTAGCTCGTGTTGATGTTGTCTGGTCATATTTGTTATGATAACAGATCGTACGGATCAACTACAATCAATCTGTATCCATGTTTTGCGAAATGGTCAACTAGTGCCTGTGCACGTTCGGATTTCGTAAAACGCAAAGCGTCATTGATTCGCATTGCTTCAACTGCAAAGCTACTGTTGTTTGTTCTAAGTCGAACAGGTGAAGGATTCTTGAGCATCAACTGATCATAGTTACTGTCGGCGAAGTTTTCCTTCAACATGCGACTTACACCATCTGGATCAGAATTGCTCATTAAGTATGTAGGATGCACGCCTCGTTGTTCGGCACATTGACCCAGGCAACACATATATCCTTGGTTATTCAACATTTTTGTTGGACCAGTTCCAAGTTGACTGGAATCACCTACATCACCACCACAGCGCCATTTGTCAACATGTAGATAGTATGTTTTTGATAGATCTGTTGTCATTATGTGTTCTCACAAATGAAAAAAGCCCATCATTTGATGGGCTGATTTGGTTGGTCTACATCGTTAAGCGACTTGACCAAAGAACGCTTGATCAGTGTTGCTGAACGCTGCTTTTTTCGGACCAGTCAAACTGTTGGCTTTCGCAGTGTTGACTTCTTGGTCGAACAGCAGGGTGTTTGCCAGTTTGTTAAGCGCATACGACGAAGAACCGTGAGTTTCAGCCGTATGAGATCGCAATTCCGTCACGATGTTGTACAGATCGAACACCGTAAGGTGACTTGGCGCCTGTGCTGCAATACTTGCAGTGTCAAACACTTTGCTGGTATAAAAATCGCTGAGATGAATCTCAGGAGATGCAGCATTGCGAAGCCGTTTCATACGCTCGAAGTCATCACGATCACCGAACCCGTTTTTCAACCGATCGTGACAATGACGAGCAGCCAGCATGCAGTCTGCAACACTTGCACGGTCAACAGACATCCGTTGAACACGATGATCCATCACAGATTGCAGTTTGTTGTGCATTTGACGACTGGCGATATCCAAATGTTCATGTTCACGGTTGACCAGTTGAACTTTCATCTTGAACAGTGGAGACATTGCCATTGCACCATTGGTGCACACCTGACGAATCACTTCGATTGCAGTAGAGATAAAGGTTTTGAACGGAGACCAGTCATATGACACGTGACCGTTGAAGATTCCACCATCTCCGAATCCGTTGACTTGGAACGTTTCTTCGCTCCAACGCTTACGAAGTTCGACAGCAGTTTCTTTCGCCCGCCGGTTATACGTCTCGGTACAACCAAGAACATCCATGAACAGAGCGATCGTGTCGTCGTCTTGGATGAACCCATTTCCGTAATCACCATCACGGAAATCTACCAGCAGGTCATCAACGAAGAAAAACGCCCCACCAGAAAGACGTTGGCCGAGTTGATCAGCGGACATCATGTTGAGGTGTTGTGATACGCGAGACGTTGCTGGGAACGAATGTTGATATTTGTCATCGACCGTAATCAGTGCGATCGGTGAACCTTTTGAGTTCTGCGATGCTTCAACTTCGACGTTGGCATTGCGAACCATTTCAAAACTATTGAATTCCATTGTATTTCTCCTGCTCTGATATACATTGTAGGATTTGAGAAAGTGATTAAAGGCATGCTTGAATCACTTTGGACATTGTCCATAAAACAGATGGGTGAGTCAACACTAGATGTCGTATATCACCGATGACGCCAGCAATGCCGCATAGCACAACAGAAAAACAGCAACTGTCCAAGTGTTGACTTTCATTAAACGGATAGATGTTATCAGTGCTATACAAGCAACTGTTATTGCTAACACCGTTTTAATCATCTACTGGTTCCACATCATCACCGCTCAATGTTTCAAGGTTGTCGAATACACTGTCATCAACATCGTCGTCTTTTTTGTTGAACACATCAACAACAGGAATATCGTTGACATCAAAGCCAGGTTTAAACAGAGATTGTTGTTTATACAGGTCCTTTTCAAACAGTGCGCGAGTGGTCAGATACTTGAGCATTGCTTTGATCGTGATCAAAGTCTCCAATTGTTTGTTGTCACGAAGCATGCCAAGCAGCCAAGCAAACGATTGCGTGAACGTCATTCCAGTATCATACGTAGATTTGATGTGATTCGGAATGTTCGGCAGGTTAACCGTTGACAATTCGATCATCAGACGAGGGAGATTCAAACACTCTACTGCATCATAACCTTTCAGTTGACCGATGACGTGACCTGCTTTCAACACGAAATTGAGGTTGACGTTGCACCGTTCATCAATTAGATCGTAACGGAAATGATCTTCTGCTTGTTCAGTAATCACGTCATACGCATCGTCGATATCCATTTCTTCGTCGTTGTCGTTATAACGACCATTTTGACGAGTGGCAATGCTGAGCGCATTTTTCCAAACAGGTGGAGAAACTGCATATTCACCGCTGTCGGCGAGATAAGCGACACAGGAACGCTCAGTTACTTGAACACGATGATCACTTTCCAGACACTGCAGATCAATCGTGTTGACGATTACATGACGGAAATGTCCATTACGAGTCAACGGTTTGCCCTTTTTAACAGCGTCAACGATTTTCTCATGCGAGAACTGGTATGCATATCGACCGTCAAAATACCACGGACGAGTCGTGTTTGTTTTACCAGTTACATAACTGTCCATATTGCGCTTGCTGTCAGGAACCCAAACCTTTTTGGCATCGAACACACCCTCAGATTCGAATTCGCCGAGAGTACCAAGAGGATGACGTTCGATCGCGATGATACTGTCGCGATAACGAACAACACATGCAGGAATCGGATTGAGGTATTTGGTTACTTTTTTGCATTGTTTGATGAAATGACGAGCAACTGCGAGACGGACAGGAATCCGTTTGGTTGCATATACGCCATGTTCATCAGGAGTATCGGAATCAATGACGGTAATCGACCCACCCAGAGCAGTACTGGCTGCTTTGAGTTTAACCATTTCAAACGTCACTTGGGATGGGTTAAAGCGGATCACAGCGATATCTCCACACAAATCAATGTATGGAGACATAATAGCCAACTATGCAGGTCAAGTCAACAATTAAAATCCTGTCACTTTTATCCCACATCCTTTCAAAAATTCGTGGACTTTTTCAGAAAATGCTAGTTCGAGATCGTCATGATATTCAGCATCTTGCATCAGTTGTTGAACCAAAGCGCTGATTTCGCTACTATGAATCTTTGTTTTTGCTCGTTCAGGGATCTCACTTATCAATGAGTCAGGCCAACCAAGTGCTTTTTTGACCATATTTCCACCAACTGCAGCTTGAGCGCATGCAGTTTCTGTGATACCATGTGTTACAACATGAGTTCGCTCACCATCCCAAACGACTAAAATGGTTTGTTGGCCACCATATTGTTTGTTAATCTGTTCCGCCGCTGAAATCGGAATATGTTCTGGCATTAACTTCGCTCCCTTTTGTACCAAGGCGTGAAAACTTGTTGATCTTTTCTGCAATGTTGTTTCATACCATCAGGTAGATGCATAGCATTAAAGCCGATGCCTCCATTTGTACCATCAGGAGCAATCGTGTGTTCACAATCGTTGCAAAGTGGAGCACCACATACAAATTGCCCTGTTTCGTCACAATCATGAGTAGCAGATGCTCCACAACTGACACAGGCAACATCATGTTTTGCACATTTGCCACTACTGTTTGCAATATGTTGGCACCGACCACTCCATGCTTTTTGAAAAGTGCATTGGCTCATAATTAATTCCATTCAACAATTACAATGTTGTCTTTGTTGTATATTACAGAAGCAATCTCAACATCCTTACCAGCAATCACTTTGGCATATTGTTGTGGAGTAAGATAGCACGAGTTGGCATCTTTACATCTTGGATACATGGCACCTATTTCACTCTGTATTCCAAGAGCTTTGTGTATACTAATTAAACAAAAACCAAGGTCATTAATACGACATGCAATTGATTTGCCGGTTATCTTATATGCTTCATGGGCATTAGCGTTGGAAGTGATTGTAAACATCACAATACCGACAGCGAGAATCAAGGCAAATCCCATTATGATTTTTCTGGTTAAAATAGACATCTTGAATCACCCGCACGAAAAAGAAAGGGAGCTTTCGCTCCCTGTTTTACTTGATATCGATCGGTTTGTCAACGCCAGTCGCGAATGCTTCTTTCGCATGTCCTGAGCTGATAATGTTGAATTTGCTGAGGTCAATTTTCGGGAATCCGACGATCTTCATCAGGACACCACTCGGAAACATTCCCAGTGCTTCTTCATACGCTCGCTTGCGATCAATCAGCATGGTTTGCGCATTCTCGAATTTGTTACGACCACCTTCGATGATCTGTTGAATTTTCTGGTAAAGTGCTGGATCAACTTGACCAGGATACGTTTCCTTGATCCATTGAAATGCTGCTTGACTTCCACCCTCGCCATAACGAGCAGAAAGAGCGCCACGCATCACTTCTTTCAGATCTTGAGTTGCCATATCAGGAATTTTTGCAGCTTCAACCACTTTTAGCGAATATTGACCGAGAACGTTTTCCATTTCAGTGTACTGCGCCTCGATACCCTTTTCATGGCGGACAGCGGTGTTGTTTGCGTTGATCAGCAGCATTGCGATCACAATACCTGCTACAACAACGGCGCCAATCAGACCGCCAACAATTGCAAGTGCCTTCATTCTTGTTTTCCTCAGAGAGTTGTTAGTTAACAGAAACCACATCTTACTACACAATTACGTTATGACAAACGAAAATCTATTCGATGAAACACTACAGTCAACCCAATACTACCACCAATTGCCAGAATAATCGTGATGATCAACACCCAAGTTGGAGGAACAATTCGATCTTTGAGATACTCGAACTTTTCCATATGAGGTCTGTCATACGATGCCTTCACATATTGAATGATAGTATCTGACAATTGTTGCGGATCATTCAATTGTTTCAAGCTATTGATCGCATCACGTAACTCAACATGCAGATTTTCATTACCTGTGTTGAGAGCCCAAGTCATTACATCTGCCCAAACAATATTTTGCTGGTCAAGACCGATGAACACAACAACATCGTTTTGTTTACCACCAAGCCATGCATTTTCAACAGCATGACGATAATTGGCATTCGTAATTGATGTCAGTATCACAATCAAGTTGACCTGTTTAAGAGCACCAACTGTTTTCAGTTGTTCGTTCAACAGCTTGTTCAGATCTGCATTGTACTGTTTGCTGGTTGGAGATCGCACAGTAACAACACGATTGATATGATACAAGTTGTACACTCTTGGATACGTCGGAATCGTAAATTCATTTGACAACGCACGTTGAGTGTTGAACAAACTTTCAGGAGCTCCTTTAACATAGTTGGTGTAACTACGCTCAAGTGAAACTGGTTCGCCTTCATACGCTTTGACGTAATTGTCGGGATCAGGAAGTGCATATACAGCACGTGACGTCCAATCTTTATAGTCAAAACGAATGTTACCTATTGACGTATTTGCAAACCAGTCAACAGTATAATGGTCGCGATAACATGTTTGACATACGGATCGACAAGAACGAGTATTGCCTGAACCGGAACACGTGGTTCTGCAGTTACAACTATACGACTCGATGTAATGACCGTGTTCGCGATGTTTCGAAACCAGTTGACCGTTCCAGATTTCTGTGTCGTGTGTTTGTGAATATGTTCCAGCAAACCAAACTATTGATACGAGAAAGACAACACCAACAATGTTGATTCCCATTTCAAGCCAGGTAATGCGAGTATGGAATATCGATTTGGCAATAAATGGCCAAACCATTGGGAACAGTAAGAGCAACAAAAACCAATGCATGGCTCAATCCTTATTTGATGAAATTATCAGCCACAATTGCAATCAAAATTCCAACGATTGCAATGATGATCAATACTTCGAGCAGGCTTATACGTACGATTCGTTGCGGTTTTTCCGTTTTCATGCTGCTCTCGTCATTCTGCTGGGTTTAGAGATACCAAATTGACTATTGGAACGAATAGACGTGTGATCGAATTCTTGTTCCTTCCATTCACCACGCTCACGGTAAATCAGTTTGTGAGAAGTCGGAACACCAACTACTACCGTCGCATCGAGGTTACGACCAGACAGAGGATTGATCAATTCCCAAACTGTGCTCGGTGAATCAGGACGCACTGTACGACCAACAATCTGGTTATACAACACATAACTACCAAGTTGACGACCAAGAATTACGTCAGTACAACCTTTGACGTCAATCCCTTCACCAAGTCGACCACAGTTGACAACAAATTTGTACTGGTTGTCAGAAAACGCATCCAGCAGATAATCAATTTCTTTTGCAGACTGATTAAGCAGCCCAACAGTCGGATAACCCAGTTGTTGCAAGTGAGCAGTGATTTCAGCGACTTCTTTGCGAGTTTTGACAAACACAAAACCATTACCCATCTGATCTGCGTAGTTGTTGAATATGTCACACAGAACAGGAGTCTTTGATTTGGTCGGAACGTCAACAATCGAACGAACCGCCGATGGAGAAATATGACCTTCTTCGACAGCTTGTTCACGAGTAATTGCTTCGATCGTTTCCTCAAATTTCAACAGGTAGTTGTCTGCACGTTGATCCGTTGCAGTCAGGCCGATGATCGGATGTTCACCCAGTTTGTCGAGGTGATATTGAAACGACATTGTTGCTTCGTGATGGCATTCATCAATAACAGTGATGTCCCAACCTTGATTGACAACAGATTCGGGAATTGCAGACATCGTCGATTGAAGAATCAAGTCAATGTCACAGCTATCAATGAACGTACGTTCTGCTTGAGTAAGCAGCCGATGGTTGTGAGCGATAAACAGAACACGCAGTTTCCGTCCGGCAGGAATTTTTAGTGCTTTACGTACTTGATCAGAAGACAGCGAAAATGCAATCGTCAGCGACTTGCCAGTTCCCGTCGGTTTCTTGATCAGAATGCGTTTTACACCGTTCGTGAGATGAACGGCCAACATATTGCGAGTAAGAACTTGATACCAACGGACCTCCTTGTCACCAAACATCTCAATGAGGTCTTCGTCAGTCATCATCAGATCAGCAGACATGGCCATTTGTTGTTACTCATATTGTTGAACACATGCGGACATCATATGACCTACTAAGCAATAAATCAACTATTATTCATGGTTTGTGGTGATCAATTTTCACTATTGTTAGTTGCAACTCGATAGAATTCATCTATCGAGTTTGGTTTCATACAATAAGGACAACTTACATGTTTTTGCTGTTGACTACAACGATTAAATGTTGTTACTGTAAGAGTAATACTCAGCAGATTCTGCGTAGAATTTGTCCACATATCTCCAGTTTTCGCGACCTTGGAGAACTGCTGTCAATCCAATATTGTACGCTTGTAAAGCGAGATTTTTATCATTGAGACGTTTATAGTTATGCGCCAAAATTTCAGCAGCAAACTTGACCTGATTTTCGATTGATTCCAGTTGACTTCTTTTGTATTTGTGTCTCCATGCGTTAGGTCGAATTTGAGTAAGACCATATGCAGGATCACGTTTCAAGTTGGAATACACTTTAGGACGAAAGCTACTTTCAACAGCGATTAGTGATAGCAAATCGTGAGCTGTTGGAAATTCTTCATGTTGGTACTGAATGGCGTAATCTACCACTTTTTCTGCGAATGCTTGTTTGATTTTGAATTTGGACGTAACCACTTCGACAAAATGATCACGTGATTCAATCAATTGTGCTTCGGGAATCACGCATGCAGATACGGTAGGAATGGTATCTGATTGTTGTGGTTTTGTATCGAAAAAAGTATTGATTCCCGAAATAGTTACTAGTAAACACGCCACAGATGCAAACAGTAGAGTGCCTACTTTGAACGGTCCGTGATCCGCAAGATTGGTGATTTGCATAATACGTACTCATTTCAATCAATGACCTACGTACTATGCAACAGGTTTGTTAAATGGTCAACGTTAATTAAATATTATGTGGCGACCAATGGGCTGCTTCACCGTCAGCATATCCTTTCTCCCATGCATCATGACGGAAAGATCCAGGAGCATATCTATTGCGAGAATTGATACCACCACGAACAGCTTGATAATCAGCTTTGGCTGCCATCTTGCCTTGCTCGTACGCTTTCTTAAACAACTCTGTTTTTGTTCTATCATCGTTAATAGAACTTAAACGTGGTTTAACGTCTTCTTCATCTTCCTCATACTGACTTGGTTTCTGAATATGTGCAATAGAAAACTGATAGGGTTGCTCTCCTGCAATTCTTCCTTGTTTTCCATTTGGATATTTCGACAAATCACGCACAATCATGCTGTTAAGTACTTCCTCAGCACGTTGTTGAGTTTTGTATGCAGTAGCACGTTGTGGATCAGGAAGCCAACGTAAAGAACCATCATTTGAAATACCAGAAAAATATTCAATGTGGTGTTGATCATGTGGATGCTGACGTTGAATGATAGCACGATTAACCATGTATTGATGTTGTTCTTCATTCTCTTCATGAGCACGTTTTGCTAAACGATTTAACTTCTTGCGGGAAATAATACGTTTGTGCAAACTCCACAAGTCGTTAACAACTTCGTATTTCACGTCATCGTTATTACCAATTGCATCAAGTTTCGGATCATTATCAAGAATATCATATGCAGCATTTTCAAATGCATGTTTACGATTCATATTAAATCCAAGTCGTGTTGCACGGAATTTGATTTCACGATACCACTTTCTGATATCGCTATCTGAGATCTTATGAGATTCTATAAGAGTGTTTTGTGCAATTGCAGAAAGGAATTGATCACGTGTGATAATGCCATCCCAAAAGATAGCATTATCTTCCCATGTTCCTTCTACAATATATCCGTGTTGCTCCATTTTGTCAAGTACAAGATTTTCTTGTAGAGAAAAGATTTGAGCAATATCATCCACACGAGTGGTGATCTGATATTTTTGTTTCAACCCAAGTTGCACCTGTCTCAGTAACGGATACTGTGTTCCAAATTGATGTGCCATTAATGCCTCAGCCAGTGTTTCGTACGTCGACATGTACTATTTTCTCCATGATTTATGATCAAGTATTTATATTATTTGACGAGGCCAGATTGAATTCCGAGTTTGTGAACAGGGACGTAATCCCACTCAGATTTTTGAATCAAATATTGTTTTGAATCCCATGCCTGAGCAGCTTTTGCACACATTGATAGAGTACGGTGTGGCACTTCAATAAACGCACTGTTAGAATCGTGTTCGCGACATTCAACTTTGGAAATCCATGCTCTACCATCAGAAATACCATGGATATATGGGTTTACTTGTTCCCAAATGAATACGGATGACATTTCCATTGACACACCATATGGAAGAACACGCAAATCAAATAATCCTGATTCTGCAGCTTGTTTGATAGAATCAAGACGAGGATCGTTAGCTGGAGCTACTGCTGTATGATCAAAATAATATTCGAGAAATGCACGAACTGGTTTAAGATGGCCAAAACCGACAATCCATCCATATTGATCTGGTTCACCAGAAAATTCAAATGTCACTGAACGATCGTATCCGTGGAATGATTTACAAGGACCGTTGAAATCTTGAAATTGAGCATGAGCACATGGTAGTTTATGAAATGATTTGGTTGATTTAAGAATCATATTGTTATTATCCTATAAAAAGAAAGGGAGACTTTCGTCTCCCTTTATTGTATTACATTTTACATATTTGTCAATCTTGGTATTACTCTTCATCAACAACTTTTTGAATATCAGCAACACAAGATTTCCATTGCAGTAAGTGATCAGCTAATTTGGTAGCTTCTTCTAACTTAGTAAATGCTAAAGGTTCAATATTGCTATATGCATCAACCCATTGATATGTTCCCATTTCACAGTTTTCAGCAAGCTGATAGTGTGGTAGTGATGGATGAACTAACACAAACCATTCAGATACGCCTTTAACAGGGCTCGCTGGGCGATTGTGTTGCCAGAAATGAGTTGCATTGCCAACACCCATCCCGATTGATTTAGCAAATGCCATAAATGCAGCACGACCTTTACCAGCATGATCTTTCATGTATTCACGAGCTTGTGCACGATGTTCACCACGAGCTGGTTTACCACTATCATCTTTCTTTTCTTCTGGTTTAGTGTCACTTTTTGCTTTAGCTTCTTCAGCATTGTCTTTCTTTTCTTCTGGTTTAGCTTCTTCAGCATCGTCATCCAATTCTTTTTCTTCTTTCTTCTTTACTTTTTTGGCTAATCTTTCCATGTCTTTATCAGGATCAACCTTAACATTGATTCCTTTCTTTTTAAGATCACGATCTGCCATGTCGGCAAGCTCACGTTCAGAACGTGTCATTGTGTCATCATCGTACGATTCGGTAAGTCCAGCCAATTTTCTGATTCGGTTGAGATCCATTATTATTCTCCACATAACTTGGTGATGTATTTATGATTTTATTATATTTAATGCAGTTTCCTACATTGTTGCATACACACCAAGTCCAGCATCAATTAATTCATCTTGAGCTGCTAGAATATCTTTTGTTTTTACATGGGCATTAAAGATTGTTTCAAGTTTAAGACAAATCTCAAACGATTCTTGTAATCGGTCTCCTAATATTATGTGAGACCGTGGGGTATAAAAGCAAAATTGAGTAATATTAGGCACCAATAACCAATATAATAACCCTGAAGTATCCTCTCGAACAGGAAGTGAAGCCCCACCTTCAACTGTAATATAATGATGGATGTCTAAGTACGATACTCCTGGGCCAACTGCACGAATATCACATTCTCCTCCACGAACAACTTGAGGCAATCCTCTTAGCGAAATTAATTCATTAGACCCAAAACGAAAGTTACCATTTACTATTCGTGGACAACCTACTAGAGTAGATGAGGGACTATGAAGACAAACAAAATCACCATGAACTGCATCAATGATAAATGGTATTGAATTAATATCAATCTCGTTTAAACAAATACCCTCGGGACCTGTTGTAACATGATATGTGTTGTCATCAGTTAACCAACATGCAACGCGCTCCTTACATCCATTATCCCGAAGCCATTTATTTAATGGTGTGCTGAATAGATAAGAAACATCGCGGCCCATTACAATCTAGCCCATCTAGCAAATCCAGCATCAATTAATTCTTCTTGAGCAGTTAGTATATCTTTTGTATGAATGTGTCGATTCAATATACTTTCAATTAAATGGCGGTCACCATCAGTGAATATTTGACGAGGATCTTTATCACCTGAGCGCCATCCATATATCTTAGGATCAGGGTTTGGTTCCAACGAATAATCATGGAAATGTATGCTTTGTATTGATGGTATTAGCAACCAATTTAATATTCCCGGACGTGGATGATGAGGAAGAGTTACACTATCCGCTACATTAACTTGTTTATGAATATTTCTATATGTTAACTCGCGATTAATCTCTAAAATTTCACAGTTTTGCATAACTTTAGGGATTCCAAACAGTGACCGTAAGTATAAAGATCCGCACACGAATGCACCTTGTACTTCATCAGGACAATTGCATAAACTTTCCATTCGAGAATCTACAGCTATAAATGCTCCAGGAACGTTAGGTAATTTAAAAGGAATTCCATAAAGCTCATCAGGATTATTGGTTAACCAAATATCTTGTTTCGTAAGAACTATTTCAAAATCATCTATACGAATATCATGAAATAATAAATCTCTAAATGGTTCTTTTAAAACTGCATACATTGTATCGTTTAATTTATTTTTAGTAATCCAACCGTCAATAAGTTGGTATACCCAACTGCTTGCAATAAAATGATCCCGGTACCTCACAATCTAGCCCAATCTGTAAAACCTGAATCGATTAATTCGTCTTGACACGCTAATATGTCTTTCGAAATAATATGTCTTTTAAGTATTTCATTTACAACAGTGTTATGTTCAACCTCAATTTCTTTTAACGAATCAATTAAAAACCATTGCAGTATCGGAATATTATTATTTGGTAACATCACTCCATGTATTGATTTGATGTGTTTGATAACATCTTTATATGAAGTAATTGGGTTGTTATGACACAACATTAAATTACACTCAATAACAATATCATTTAACGTTGTTAGTGCATTATTTTGACAGAACAGAACCGTTGCTTTATCTGGTGCTCCTGCCAACGACTTTAATTTATTTCCATGGCATAAAAACTTTCCCCAAACTATTCCAAATTTAATAGGAATTCGCTCAAGATTACGGCCACTAATGTCAACGTCTGTTGATACATCAACAGTTCCGTCGATGTTGATGATACATTTATCACCAGGAATATTATTGTCCATTAACCACTGACTTATTTTGCTATAGTCAGTTATAAATTTGGATGTCATATATCACCACTTTGCAAATTTTACAAAACCTGCATCAATTAACTGTTCTTGAGCTACCAGAATATCTTTAGTTTCAATATGGTCGTTAATAATTTTTGTACATGTACTTTCAGACAATACGTTATCAAACACTTTCTTTGTATTGTCTATATTGATTGAAGCAATATCTAATACATAAACCTTAACCAGATTTTTGATCAACATCATTTTTAACAAATGTGGGTGAACATTACATTCGAAATATCGTGTATCAAAATACTGAAAACAATGATCAATACCGTCAGGATATGCAAATGTTTCAGTTGCTCTATTGAATCCAGCGCGCCAAATAATACGATCAGCATGAATCATGTGAGTTAATGTTGTTGGATTAATATGCGTATGATTTAAAGTCAATTTACCGGAAATTATTGTAGGAAAGTTTTCGAATGATTTTATTTTAGAATAACTACAATTAAATCCGCCTTTGATTACACCAAATCGATACGGAAGTTGATCAACCTCTTTCGGTAAGTCCACAGACTCATGCACATTAATTACAAAATCTTGTAAGTGTGTGTTATACAGAATACAGAAGTCCTTTAATTGTATGGAATGACACCAACCATTAATTTTGCTTCGACGGTGCCCTGATCTGTGTGTCATTCCATCACTTCTTTCAGTCTTGAGTTTCTAACCGTTCAATTGCTCGTATGCATGCTTGAACTACTGGTTTGTGCAACAAACGACCTTCATTGAGAAAATCTTCTAACGTCATCCATTTCGTGCTTTCAGTTTCGTCACTTGGCAAACCAAATAGATCACGATCTTTCACTTTGCACACATATACATCAGTACGCCCAAGAAATAATCCAACATGTTCAGGTCCCTTGACAACGTTTCCACGAAATAACCCTACTTCTTCTTGTGCTTCACGTACTGCTGCTTCCTCAGCAGTTTCACCTTCTTCAACTTTACCTTTTGCTAACTGATAACTGTCACCACCATAAGTTGGATCACTTGGTTTCTGAAATAACATCCAGATTTGTCCATCTTCAACAACATACGGAACCATGGCAGCTCTATAAATTGGTTTATCATTATAGTATGTCATTTGGTTCTTTTCCTTATTAGTACAAGAGGGAGGTTTTTCTCCCTCTTTAATATCATTTATTAACGACCAACAGCATTTTCCCATAACGCATTTTGCAAACGATATGAGAACAAGTAACCACGTTCCATGCATAAAGTTGCAATGTTCTGAGCAATTTGTTGCTGTTGTTCGTGTGTGCAACTTGCAGGCATCAACCATACAGGGGCCAGTCGATTTACACCTGCCGCATAATATTGTTGCATCACAGATTCTACTTCATCAACGTCCGCTTCATCATGTACAACAAATTTAAAGTATTGATCCACTTGGTTCAAACCTGTTTTACCAGCAGTCATTGCTTGTCGCAATGCGATGTCAGGACGAATCGCTTTATCACGAGGCTCACCACTCGACGACAGTTTTGGACTATTAGACCATGTCCAACGACGACGTGGATTCTTGCACAGCCATGCATTGATTTGTGAAATGAAATTAATGGTCAATGGAACTGAACAGTTAGTTTCAAAGATGACATGCAGACAGTCATCAAGCAGCGGATGATGAAGTAATGCTGGTAGTTGTTTTGCATGAAGGCTTGGTTCACCCCCAGTAATACTTAACGCATAATCCATTCCAGTGTATGGATGGATCCATTTTTTGTGAGGAATCAAGTCAACTAATTCACGAGCAAGTTCATCTTCATTGCCAGATTTCCACATATGTGAGAACTTTGGATCCCATGCATATGCAGAATCACATCCACGAGTAATTGCTGGCATGTGATAGATGTTTTCGTATTCGCTAGGATTAAATCCTAACACGTCAATATCAGTTGCAATCAGATTTTCTTTATTGTTGAATCCGTTACAACTGAAGTTGCAGTTGGTTAAGCGAACGTATACTGTATTTTTTCCAGTATATTGGGCCTCACCTTCAGCAGAAAGAAATGTTTCCACCCATTTAAATTTAGACATGTTGTTATCCTTTATTATTGTTAGTATGTAATTATAGTTAAGCTGTTACAGACTTACTACGCCAGATCATTGTTTTGCCAGTGGTTTTATCTTTTTGGATGTGAACTTTACCAATACGTTCAGCATCCTTGGCATCCATTTTATGGATCCAACGAGTCGGTTGTTTCATTACATTAACTGACACTTTATGTTGAGCAACAAAATCATCAAAGTCGACAGGAATTTCTGGTATGGCATTAAGAGCCGTTACGATTTTATTTCCTTTACGGCCTCTTTTCTTGGTCACTTTCGTTCTTTTTGTCGCTGTTTCAGGTGGTAAGTTTTGTAAGTCGATGGCTGATAAATCTTGACCCATTGCGATCTCCCGTGTCACATTTATTGGGTAAAAAGATAACAGTACGACATGTAGTTACTCCAAATCAACGCAGGTCATAACAAATTATGACCCGGATGCTGTTTGATCAAATCGAGGCAGCATTACTAGATAAATAAGTAATAATTTGGAGAAAAAATATTTATGGCCATCACACCATCAATTTACCACGTTTTATTTTCGGATGCTGCTGAGAATCCAGGTCATCAAATCATTATTCAGCCAGGGCAAGTCGACAATTCGACTTCTATACTTCTTCCAGGTGCTGGTAAAATTGACTATGGTCAATTCATGGACCAAAACATTCTTAACATGTTGGAAAATTTTAGTCGAAACGTTCCACCATCGTTACCGATCAACGGTCAATTATGGTTTAACAAAGGTCAGTCGAGACTTCGTGTATATGACGAGAAGTTTAGTAGCGATCCTGTATACCCTGGATGGGCATCATTAATTGCTACACGTTTTGGTTCGAGTGCTCCAGTAGCACCTGCTGACGCAGTAGGTGATATGTACTATAACACAACTACTGGTCTGTTCTCATATTGGGATGGAACTGTATGGCAAGATTTAACTACGTCTGCTTTAGTCGGTACAAACTATTACACTAAAGCTCAATCAGATGCCCGTTTTGTATTGAAAGCTGGTGACACGATGACTGGTCCGTTAGTTGCTCCTAGATTGACTGTAAACGGCGCTAACGGAACTAATAGACCATTAACGTTTACAACTAATAACGTATCTCGATGGTCTGTAGGCGCAATGTCTGATGTTGAATCAGGTGGCAACACTGGAAGTAATTTTGGAATAGGACGTGTTAACGATGCCGGCGTTACTATAGATGTACCATTTACAATAATAAGAAGTACGGGTGCTGCTACGTTTTATCAAACTGTATCGTCACCACTTGCTCCTACTGTACCTGCTCATTTAACTAACAAAGCATACGTTGACGGACAAATTGCTGCTGTTAATAGCACTATTAACGTAGTAAATGCGAATAAAGTTAGTAGAGCTGGCGATTCAATGACCGGATATTTAACGTTAGCTGCAAACCCTGTTAACCCATTGCATGCTGCAACGAAACAATATGTTGATAGTGCTATTGCAACATCATCATCAGCTCCAATTTTCATTAGTCCTGTCATGCTTTGGAGCAGTCCGGGATTTGCTCACGGTCTTAACTGGACAACATTTAACATAACACCATATATTGGTTCTGTAAATGCTAAGTACGCAATATTGCAAACAACGTATGTGGTAACACAACCGGATGGTGGAGATGTAGTTTGTTACATTTGGATGCGTGGAAGCGCTGGCTGGCCACGATATACAGCGGATCAAGGCGGATCGTGGGGATCGAGAGACGCTAACTCAAGTGCAGCTCAAGTACTGTGTCAATTGGCTCCTGGACAAGTGTTTGATCTGTATGTTGGTAATTCTAGCTTTACTGGCAGTTTTGATTCGGCAACAGTTGAACTTATAGGGTATGTATTATGAAACATGATATTGGAACATATGCAATCGTCGACAATGATGAAGTACAACAGTTAGTATATTGGGATGGACAAAGTGTACAGCCAGGTGGCGGAACAACATTGCCTAACAATGCAGTTCCATATATGCAACGACGTGATAAAATCGAGGATGAACAATATTTCTACTTGCAGCATTTTAGAAGAATATCTCCAACTGCTGTACTTGATGAATATGTTGCTACTTTATCCCCTAAAGCACTTGAATTGATTGATATTCAAATTGAACGTCAAATTGAACATCTTCGCGAAAAAGAAATCACATCATCGCCTGGACAAATATTAGAATACCAACAAAAATTAGAAGAAGCATTACGAGTTATTGCTAATCCAAATACAGCGATCATTACAGATTTTCCAATGTTAGCGGCGACAGAAGTTGCCATTAATGGATTAACATTAATTGAAGCTGCTCAAGTAGTACTTAATGCTAAGATTAAAAGTCAGGAACATTTAATCGCGGCGGCTGCAGTAAGAACAAGCATTAAACGAAAAATGAAAAATGCTACATCCGACCTTGAACGGTATAACATTTTTAAAACGTTTGACTTTAATGACGAACTACAACATCAATTACAGTTATTAAAATAAGGGAACATCATGAAAAACATTTTGAAAGCAGCAATTCAAATTCTAATATGCACAGTTATTCAATTACCAATGATGATTATTGGATTGTTTGCAGTAGCAGTGGGAATTCCATTTCGTAAAACGTCTGGTCCAGCTATTCCATTCACTCAGTACCCACAACATGGTTCTTGGGTGTTAGTTCGTTTACCGTCATGGTTAAGTCTCTGGGACAATCCTATTGATGGATTAGTAGGCGATACGCGTGGATATTGGGCGAACAAATCGCGAAACTGGAATAAGTATCTAGCGATGTGGTGGTGGGCGGCTATTCGCAATCCAGCTAATAATTTCAAACGGTTCAAACTAACGTGTGATATTTCTACAGCGACTTCTATAGAAAAGTTATATGGACAAGATTATGTTCGTGATGATTTCAATAGTACTGGATGGCAATTATTAAAAGCCACAACTCCAAAACGTAGTTTCTATCACTTTTATGTAGTATATCGTTGGGGACAAAGCAATCGCGCTTTGGTGTTGCAATTCGGATTCAAATTTAAACTGGGTGACAATTCTGTAGATTATTCTGGAGAAAACGATTTCAGAAAATATAAAGGATTCACTTGCGAAATCAATCCTATTAAGGATATCAGTTAATAGACTGGCACTGCCAGTCTATTTTTCCCACAAGTCTAACGGACATTCTGATTTTTTCAATCTAGCTTTCGCTGGAATGAAACATCCACATGCAGTACAAATGTTAGTTAATGCATTACGGATTTCACACGACCCACATGTGTTAATTCGTTCGAGAATTGTTTCATCATCCGCTATTTCGACTTTACCAGTAGTGATAAGGTCTTTAGCAGCATCAACGATATTATAACCCAATTGTAATCTCCCAAGGAAATACAACCCATGGACTAGATGGTGTTATATTGCGCCAAACAAAATGGGGACGAACAATCTCGCTTGGAGATTTATAATACAACACTGCAGTATAAATCTGACAACCCCAAGCTGGATTACCATAATGTTCGGTAATTTCTTTGATCGTTTTTCCCGAATCAGCAATATCGTCAACTAACAAAAACGACGAACCACTTGCAATATCAATTAAGTCATTGCTATGATTTTTATCATCACCTTTTCCGTCAGTGGATGAATAATCAAGCATGATTAATGGAAGATTGAGCATGTGTGACAAGATAACGCCAGGAATGGCGCCACCTCGACATAATGCAACAACATAATCCAAATCAAGATTGCGTTGTTCGATTTCATTTGCCATGTCTAAACATGCTTGATGAATTTCTTTGTATGTTGGTTCAAAGTAGTTCATAGTTCTGGAGCCACCAATCCTTGCCATAACTGTTTTACCGTTCGCGCAGCCGATAATGAATAATTAGCATCTTCCAATGCGTTATGGTGTGACGGATCACGTTTTGGAAGTCCTGCTGCTTCAAACAGGTCGTCGGAATTGTATGTACCAAACGTTGCCAGACCGATTGAACATGTATCAATGTGACGATTGCCAAATCGAAGATCAATCCCTTCACTACGCATTAAACGTTGCAAGAAAGGTTTGTCAAACGATACTACGTTATGACCAAGCAACATTATTGGTTTATCGGCTCCCCAATATTTGTAAACTAGATTACCAATTTCAATTACGGCTTCCTGCGAATTGATACCATAGAAGTCAAGGTAGTTCTTAGTTAATCCATGAACTTGTTCAGCTTCTTTATCCCATACGCTTTTTCCATCCCATTTGATTTCAACGTACAACTGATCAATTGGTTCAAAGGTTTCTGTTTCAGCTACAATCAACCCCCAAGAAACTGATTGATAGTACTGATTGGTTGACGGATCAAAGCTAGGATCATCACATCCATATGCAATCCCAGTCGTTTCGCAATCCGCAACCAACATGTATTGTGAATATCCGCGAGGCTTGCCCATCATTACCTCACAGATAGTTACTTTTAGTTGGATCTATAGATGAAGATCCAATTTCACTACCAGAGAATGAACGTGGATTGGCAACACCTTGTGTCAATGAAGCTTCTGCTTTTGAAATTGCAATACTAGTTGCACGTTGCAGATCTTGTTCTTCTTCTGTTTTTGCTGGATTGAATTGAGAATGACGAACTAACAAGTCCATCATCAATCCTAACAAACTTGCACTAATCATAACTTGTTTGTCCATGGTTTTCTCCTAATTATAGTTTTTCACCGGTATAATGTGTTCCAGTAGCATGATTCCAACCGCCAGCATACAACACACCACTATCCTCAGATGCTACGAAGATAATTTGACCAATTCGTGTATTCTGCGCAAGCCATAATGATCCACCTGGCGTATATATAGTGCCACCAATGTGCCCTTCAAATCCTTGATCATACAATCCAGAAGTTATGAACACACCGTTACGTGTCAACGTCGATCGAGCTATCAACAAACAAGCAACGCCATTTGGAACTTTGACATACATGTCTGATGTGAAATCGTGTACAGTGTCTGCACCGATAACCCAATATTTTTCTCCATTAGGTCGTTTTTCAATCATCATTTCAACTTCGGAATGTAACCGCATCGTTTTGCGTTTTTCAGATAGGATAGCAACATCTGTATGTACTACTCGATGCAATACATCAGCAGTGAAGTCGATTGCATTTGGACTTATAAACTTATTATCTGTCCAGTCTTGGATTGAATTACATTTTGGATGAGTAATCCATCCATTTTCAATTGCAGTCTTTGGGGAAATAAACATATGGTTCCTTATTTATTCTTATTTTATGTGTATATGTAATCAATTGTGTATTCATTTGATTTTGATTTTTTGGTGGTTCAATGTAATCTAACATGAATTGCGATCGGTATGGATTATATGTGCCAATTTTTATATTCGGTACAGTTTCCAGTATCTTTTTTAAATTTTGTTCGAATTCACGGTTATTTAACCATTTTAATTCGTCATCCATTGTACTCATATATCAAATCTCCATTGTTCCATGGCAGCTAAGGTCGGTGTAATTTCTTCCAACAACGATTCTAGTTCAGTTACTAATTCACGCATTTCAACAATGGTTTCAATACATTCTGTTGCTAGTTGGTGGTAAGACTTATTACCCGTCTCATATATTGCTAACCATTCAAGCTCATTAAAGATTGATGTCATTAGACTCACCAGATATTATGGTTTTTATTATAATGTGACTGACGGGCGTGATAGGCTTAATCATAACATTAATCCACTCTTGATCTTCATCATATGATACGTGCGTAATTTGATCAAACTTTTCGCCAAACAAATCTACCATGGTTTTTCTTAGATCGTACGATTGTACCCATCTCAATTCTTCATTCAATGATGTCATTCAATATCTGACTCACAGTTGTACGCGTTTGTGCATCATTGGCTTTTCCAACTAGTGTTCTCAACAGTTCTCTATCTATTTCATCTTTAATAGCAGTTGCAATTGCTTCCGTCATCTGTTGTTCATGATGTTGCTTGAGATATGTTAAGGCATCAGCCAAAGTTTCAATCGTTGAGTCCATCTATTTTTACCCATTTCAATTTAACTGAGTTGTCTAATTCAAGTTCGAATTTACGTTTCACTTGTTTGAATAATGTACCGATTCGAACTTGTGTTAGTAACGAAAATTCATAATTTTGCAACCAAACCAACTCAGCGTGTAATTTACTCATGGAGTATCTTGATTTAGAATTTCGTAAGGCCATGAAGGTTGACGATCATCTGTTGAAATCGTTGTACCTGTAGCTCCATATTTTTCAAGACATGCAACAGCAGTTGCTGCAACTTGTAAAATCTCGTGAAGTGGGGAATTTCTCCCCACTTTGTTTTTAATCCATCCTTCTTCCGCTTCAACAAGTTCAGCACGAAGAACAGCAATAAAACCAGCAAGCGATTGCTCTTTATCAACACCATACTTGCTATCTTGATAAGCACGCTCTTCACGGATTAACTCGAAAACACGTTCCATAGTTAATACATTTGCCATCACAGTTCCTTATTCGTAGCAAGCAATAGAAGCATTTGCAACCATGATCGCTTCACGAATCTTACGAATAGCTACAGTACGATCAGGACTTGGCGGGCAGTTTTTCAGAATAGTTTCTGCAAGTTGTTTACCTGCGTCACGCAGTTCTTGATAACGATTAAGTTGATCACTCTTAGGTGCATGATACACAAACCAGTTGTTAATATTTTGTTGTTCTTCGTCATTGATTTGATATTTAGACATGGTATTTTCCTTATAGTGTATGTTGTCTTTTATAGTTTTGATTAATTGAATGTAAATTCAAATTGTATCCAATTACTTTGTCAAATTCAAGAATGGCTGGAACATCGAACATCCAACCATCATCACCTAATTTCCACGGATCCAATGTAACATTACGACTACCCGGGCCTGATGCTGATGGCTCATATACTCGCACGTTATTCATAATAATGGATTGATCAACATAATCCCGAAGAGTCGCGGTTGGCAAACAACGAACTTTGCCTGCTGGTTTAGCTTTAATTGAACTTCTGTTTACTAATAACCAGTAATCAGCTGTCGATAACGATATTCCAGATGGAGTTCCATCGTAACGAGCGTATTCAATTATCATTTCTGCACTGGATTGGAATTTAACTTCGAACGTTTTTTCACCAATCCAACCGTCGTATCCAGGATTGTATCCTTGCCGATCCCCCCGAGCGGACGGCCATTTCATCATGTCAGCAACTAACGTTAACAACTCAAGTTCTTTTAGTTTTGAATACTCAAAGTGTGCAGAACCACCTGCTGGGTGGTTCCATAAATGTTCCATTATAACCATGGCATCTTTCCTTATTATTCTTGTGCGTACCAAATAGATTGTTTGTCATCATCGTTAAACAAAGCAAGGGTTTTAGCTATATTATTTTGAATACGTTTCATCGTATCCAAGTCTTTCGTTAACTTGAGATCAAATTGCACAGGCATTTTGATTTTACGACCAGCTTGTAAGCTATCGTAATCATCGCTGTATTGGTGACCAAGAATTGCAGCCCAAACTGGACCAGATGAATCCACAGTATCAAGTACGCCCATTCGCAACAGCGATGGAATCTCTAATCCAGGACCTGCATTAAGACCTAAGTAATGACTGTGTTTATCATATGCATAGATTTTACGAGTGTTAAGAATTTGTGCCATTACTACACGAGCATAAGATGGTTCAATTTCAGGCAAAGCATTTGGAATTCCAAGAATAGAATATCCAATGCAATCAATATCAGGATGACGAGCAGCCCATGTATATCCAGCAATCCAATCTTCTAAGTCGCCTCTCTGTGATTGAGGAACAAAGAACGTTTTGAAACCTGCTTGTTTAAACAAAGGAATGTATTCAACGGCTGCAGCTATCGTTTTAGAGGCTTGTTCAAATGGATAATCGGGAAGAACTAATACTTCAGCACCACATTTACGTCCAAGTTCGATTAGTTTATTAGGATCGTAGCTGTGTCCAAGTTCATATGCACCGTTATCACAAATAACAAGATCACCTTGTTCACTACGATTTTTATAAAATTCAGCGTAAACAGGATCTTTATCTACTAAATGTGCAAGGACAAGATGGGTGTTAGTGGCTCCAGTAACGTAGTGTAAGTAATCGGTTGGAGCAATAAAACAGAAACTTGGTGAATACCCTTTGATGTGCATGTAGCATCTCCATTTGTTATAATTATTTGTGGAGATGCTACACTATTCAATCGATTATATCAACGAACAATCTTCATTGCACGATCATAGTCGCTAATAGCTGATACTTCTTTGTCTTGTTCTACTTGGTTAGGTTCGTCGCCTGCAATACCAATTCCAGCACCACAGTTCCACAAATTGAACGCTTCAAAATCAACTTGAAGTTGAACTGGTTCTTCAGATGTGATTAATCCTGACTGTTGTAATCCGAGTTGTTCTCTAAGGCGCGTTAAACTAACGCTTTCCATAGGTTGGATTAAATATTCTTTTGGTACTTTTACTACATGAGAATAATCGATCATCATATCCCAATTATTTTTTGCAATGGTAATTTTTGGTTGTACTTGATCAGTAACGGAATCTACAACTCTTTTAATACTCTCAAGAGTTTTAGTTGGATCTTGCATGTCAGCCACAAAATGTTCACTAGCAGATTTATTATCGTATCCGTGAGCAGTAATCGTCCAAAAGAACACACCTAAGGGAGAAAGTTTATAAGTTAAACCCAGTTCTACTGGATATAAAGTGTATGTAGTTAGTTGACTTATTTTATAAACCTCCCACAAACTATAGACCAAGTCAGATTCAGCTTGTTGCAATCGATTTAACCTTGTTTCACTAACAGCTTTTGTTTCTCCACATCCATAATCAATATGCTTGTGTACAACTGGTACAACTGGTACGTTTGCTTCACCCATCATAGAACATGAAATGTTTTGATCTTCGGTCATATTATTTTTCTCCGTTGTTATTAAAGTTTAGCGAATTCGCATAAGCCAGCATCTATTAAATCTTCTTGACAAGCAAGAATATTTCGTGTGTCGAGATGTTTTTGTAAAATTTTACTCGCTGCTCTAAGACTTTCATCAAAATTTATAGAATATGCATCTAATGTGAAACTTGTTAATTCAGGAATTAACAGAAGTCCAAGCACATGAGATTTTATTGGATTTGAAAACATTCTTAATGCTCTAACCCGCAGAACTTTATGAATATCTTTCAAATTAGTTATGTCAGTGTGAGTTATGCGAATATAACCTTTAGGTAAGTTAATCGGAACATCTATTTTAGTAAGATGCCCACCTTCAATCACTATTTCTGTAGAAAAATTGGGATCAAAACTGTGATGTTGTAATGATTGTAACTCACAACCCAATATACTAATTCCACTCCCATAACAATGTGGAGGAATGCCTTTAAGATTTCTAATATTACTATTTGCAATAGAAAAAGATCCTTCAACCGGTCCAAACTGAAATGGTAATTCTTCTTTGTGGTACTCTTTAATCTCAACTGATTGCCTGAAATCAACGGTTAACATCTTAGCGTTCATTACGTAATAATGATCACCCAAATTAAGTTCTTCAATTCCTTTTGTAGCATTTTCAACAAATTGAGATAGTTTATCATCTTCTGTCATAACTTCGCATAATCTCCAAAACCTGCATCAATTAACTCTTCTTGGCAGGCTAAAATGTTTCTTGTGTCTAAATGTCGACACACAATATCCATTACTTGATTTAAATGAGCGTACTCTTTCGAAAAAACAAAAGATAAAGCCTCTAAAGAAGGTATTAACAACAATCCGAGAACATTACTGTCAATTGGACATGATAATGTTAACGATCTCACGTTAATAAAATGATGAATATTCTTTAACGATTTAATGCCAGGTTCCATTAAAGTCAGTTTTCCATATGGCAACACAATCTTATTGGTAAAATGTGTTATTCCATTATCTGAAAATTGATATGTAACATCATGCTTGTAATTAATGATGTCATAGTCAAGCGTGTTTAGTTTACATCGATGGACATATAGGGAGCCATGTGATGTCATCGTTGGAAGATGTTTGATCGTTCGAAGTTCGCAAGATTCAAATTGACACATGCTACGAACGGTTCCAAATTGAAATGGTAGCTCTGAGCCGTTATACCCACGAACATTCACTGGATCTTTGAAATCAACACACCGGCGGGCATGGTCAATATGAAACCCGGTAAACGATAGCCGTAAATCGTAAATACTTTTATGAACTAATTCTTGAAATAGGTACTCTTCATGTGCTCGCTTCCTTCGTTCAATTTCTTCAGGAGGCAACGTACGAGCAATAAACATATCTTGAAATTTAGACCACGCATTTTTACTCATAGTTTCGCACACTCGACGTAACCAGCATCAATTAGTTCTTCCTGACAAGCTAACATATTGCGTGAGGGTAAATGTCTGTTTATGATTTCCATAGTATCATTTTCAATTGTTATTACACGATTCAATCTTTCAATTGAAAACAACCCAAGAAGATGAGTGACATGATCAGATCCGGATACAAACGTGTGACATGATTGTACAAAATGATGAATGTTATGTAACGAAGTTATTTTGGTATGACTAATGCCAAGACTTCCAAAAACATGAGCTGGGAGATCTGACACATTTGATATTTTTGTATGCTGTGCATTAAAGCTGCCATGGATGAAATCCAGACGGAAGGGAATACAAGTTATATCTGCATATACAAGAGATAAATCACCATTAACTGAAACATACCACGTATTATCAGTGTCATCGTACCGTATCAAATATTTGCGTCTGCTACGTATAGCCTTATCATGAGCAAACAACCAATCCAATATTTGATTGCGACTCGTCAATTGTTGCATCATATTCTCCCAAGACTGGGAGAATATGGTTATGCGTGTTGTTTAATTACAACCTTCTCCCTCTTAACATTATCCACCCACACATACAAAATGGCACCATGTTCTGTACGATGGTCAACAGTTACTTTTGTATTGTGAACGTGTCTACTAGAGCGAACTTTATTTGTGATCTTATCAATGATTTCATCAAGGTCTTTAGCGGCGACCTCTTTGGTTTCAGCACCAGGGATTTCAACAAAGAAACGACGAGTTCCAATATGTTGTGGCTTACCGTTCTCATTCTCAACTACAACAGCCGAAGTCATTCTCCAATCACCATCCAAACCACGAGTTGCTGCTAATTGCTTGACAGCATATGTGATCATGTCTTCGTATTGTTTCCATGCTCCTGTTTGTGCTGGAGTAGGCAATCGAACGTTGCAAACTTGATATGCTTTATGAGCAAGTTCAAGAGCATTAGCCCATTTCTGATCTAAGTCTTTTGCACCTTCGCGAACTTTACCTTGAATTTCTTTAATCACCATGTCAGGCAATGCAGAAATGTCATCTGCTTCATTTAATGTGTGAAGCATTTGCAGAACTGACATGTCTTGGTCTTCTGATTTAACAGCAATGGCGCGCGATCCGTAGCACTTACCAGATCCATCAGTTGCACATAGGTTTACCTTTTCAATCGAAACGTTCTTTGAACCACCGTAATCTGTCTTTGACAGCTGTTTACGGGTTTTCATTTTCTTAGCAACTTTTGATAATTCGTTTTCCTGTCCTGGATACATTTTATGCAGTACCTTTAATAAAATCGTGGAAGCGACGAATAGCACCTTTTAATGTAGGTGCAGTGTTATATGCGCGATGTGTATTAGTGACGTACTCAATATCACCTTTGGAATTCTTACCTTTCCAAATGGCTGAAGTTGGTGTTTTTACGTGGCTAAAATCCCACACAGCTTTCCGCTTAATTGCTTCTTCACGTTCTTGTGATGTTAAAGGAATCTCATTCTGCTTTAGAATTTGAAAATGAGATTTCTTTTCGAGAAGCACTTGATCAAGTTTCATATATTATCCATCGGTAGATGGCAATATTTATGTTATTATTTCTGTTTTAACTCATTATAAAGAGCATCAACACGTTGCTGTAATTGTTGTGTATCAATGGCGCCTGCTTTGTATTGTTGCAAAATCATTTCATATATCTCAATCGTTCCCTTTAATTGAACAATATCAGCATTGTAATATTGTGCAACTTTTCCAGGATTCTTCGCATCATCTCTCGTTAATGTGGAAGTTAACAGTTGATATTGTGGAACGGCAGGAGGAGCTGGACAAGTGAATACTGGTTTATCAACGTAAACGATTTCAGGTTTAACAAAAGTTTTTTGACATGCCACTAAAACAACACACATTGCAATCAATGCTAACTTTTTCATTTGTTAGCCTCGTAGATCAGATATTGGATTGCATCTTCACACGTTTGTGGTTGTTCACCTGCTAATATTTTTGATATTTGAGCAGTGACAGATTGATGCTGTTTATTAATTATTACAGTTAGTCCTTCCATTTTAGCAATGTGTTGCTGTGATACTTTAGACCAATCAGAAATAACATTATTAAACCCACTAATTTGATCTCGCAATACTTTATTTGCGTCAGCACACAATTCAATTTGAAATTGATTCATTTCAATTTGTTGGTTGGCTAGTTTCAGTTCGTTAGTTAGTTGTGTGACGTCATCACGTAATCCGTCTACGTAAAAGAACAGACTTACAGCGAGTATACTAACTATAGTTACTTTCCAGTTGTCTTTTACAAATTTAAGTATAGGAATAATGAAATTAACCATTTAATTTTCTTAGTATTATGTTAATGTTGTTTTGCAACCGTTCATAGTCAGCTTTAATGCGACGGTTTTCTTTAGACAAATGGTTAACTTGCCGTTGTAAGGTTACAACAGCCTGTTGCAGTCTTTTAATGTCGGATGCGTTTTTGGTATCAGATTTATTATCGTTCATCAAGCTATTTATTATCGTTTTCGTCGTTTGCTACGACGGTGAGCAGTATCTTTGCTTTTATCGTAAAAACTAGGCTCTTTGTTTTTAATCCACTTGATGAATTTGATGATTTCCGGATGGGAAACAATCATTTCAACAGTGTTATACACGCTTGCCAATTCGTGGTTAGCAAACGTGTGATGAATTTTGTCATGACAAATTTTATGGAGGGCAATTACTTCTTTGCCCCCCATTTCTTTAGGAATTAGATGGTGTCCATTGACGAGAACATCACCTAGTTTGCGCTTACAGATTGGACACTTACCCATTGGCTACTTTCTTGTTTGTTTCCACATATGCACGTCCTACGGCATGAAACATCAACGTTCTCAGATCCGTATACGGCCATTTGACATTGAATCGTAGTGTGGGATGTTGACGAAAACGAATTATGCCGTCTTCGTCTTTAGTCCCAATGCAAAGCATCTCAAATGCTTCCATATGTTCAGGATTTTGCGGATCAAAGTCCACTTTTTTGACAAGTTGAACAGTACCAATACCCATGACGAACATCCTCTGACATGTTTACTATAGGGTACACTATTTTGACCAACAGGTCAACTGGTTGATGTTTTTTGTTGGGCTTCTTTAGTCCATTTAATCCCAATTGAATATATGAAGTATGCACACACGAAAAATACAACTCCAGAAATGACATATCCAACAGATACCAACATCATATAAGCAATGGCAAACGCCAACATTCCAATATGACGTCTCCATACATTAGATTTCTCCAACTTCATCTCACTTTTAACCATTTTTAGGTTTTCTGGAGACATACTCAATACACTGAACACGCCGATCATGATCAGTATGTAAAGAATCCACATTAACGTTACAATGATAGAAGAGAAATATATCCCAAACATTTCAACATTGTTATGACGAAGAACTGTTGCCGTTGCTGATCCAAACAGCAATGAATATGGATTGGTGATTGTACGAATCAAATTGTGAATGGGTTGACTAGACGACATATTATCTATACCACGTTTGATAATCAGCTTCTGTTAAATGCTGATCGCGTTCATATTGTTTTCGTTCGTATTTGTCTAAATCTGGCTTATGTTGTTCACAAGCAGTATACGATGCCCCAGTAATTCCATCTCCTCTATAAACAGCAGGAGTTTTTACCCCCTGCTGTTTACAGTAATAACATCCATGTCGCTGATTTGCTTTTAATTTCTTCATCGATAATCAGAAACACCTTTCATAGTCAGGTATTCATCACTAACAGATTTGAGCAATACATGACCAATCTGGTTATCATATCGCGGAATTTCTGGCTCAATTACAATTCCCTCACGAATGTGGGACTGAGTACCACTAAGCGTTTCGAGTCCAGACGTGAACATTTTAACAGCTTCTTGAGTAAATGGTCCGCTATACAAAACCGGCATTTTTTGAAGCCCCATTTTCGCGATAATTTGCCAATATGTTGAGTAATCAAGGAACCGTTGATTACCTCTAAAGCCAACCACAATTTTAAATGCTCTAAATTGGGGCACGTTCGTTCCGTAATTCATTCCTTTTTGAACACTACCACCATACGTTTCACCAAGAATAAACATTGGTTCATCATTATTAACCATCGTTTCCCAATAATCACTAAGTGCTTGCAATACGCCAGCCTCACGTAATGTTTTAAGGTAAACGTTATTTTTATTGGCTTCGTTATCTTTAAAGCACAATCCATCTGCTCCTAATCCTTTGGAGAAGATTACAAATTTACCTTCAATGTGCTGTCCACCACGATGCGAGGGTGGCAAAATACCAATACCAGTAAATGTACCGTGACCTTTTTCGGTGAAAATAACAGGTTCACCTTCCACAAGGACATCAGGATACGATTTAAGGTTCTCAACGTCAAAGTGAACAGTCACATCTTTTCCTGCATTATACACTTCACCAGCCATTGCTACAGGAATAGGCGGATCATATTTGGTAATTCGCAATATTGTTGCGACATCTTCGTCTGGTTGTACACAATAAGACGTCTTAACTCCATCGTTGAATTGATCACACAAGGCGATTTGTCCAACTTCATCATTTTGGTGAACCGTAACAATTAACGTTTCGTTATCTAAGGATTGTGTCGGAAGAACAATACCTTGACTCACAACGCCTTTCAATTTAATTGCTTTGACACGATTCTTATCAGGACCAGCCAATTTTCCAGTCAAATTTAGAGTGTGAAGAATGTTGGCTGGAACAATTGAATCTTCAGGAATGTACACGACATAATCGCCAACCACAAACGCACCTTTCTGAACAACAACTTGATAGCCTTTGATTGTTGCCAGTTCGATTTTATCGGCGCCGTCGATCGGTTTAATGTCGAGGATTTGAGTAACAGGAACTTTGAACGTAGACATTAACTACTCCATTGTTGTTATAAAAAATGCACAATATCAAAAAATGATACTGTGCATTCTTGTCTAGATCAACTGATGGTTATGCGGCTTGTTGAACTTGAGGTTCTACACCGCGATATACGTTTGGAACATTGCTAAGCAGCTCATTATGCAACTCAGCAAGCATTTCAATCGTAATTGTGCCATGATACGGTTGCAGAAAAGCATCCAATTGTGCTTTACGACGTTCACGCCAACGATCTTCTTTATCAGATTTGTCGAGATACAATTTTGCTGTAAGACAAACGCCTTTCAGGCAGTAATGTGCTTGACTGAGCGACAAATATGGTGCATGACCATTCATCAACTTATTTGAATTCGTAATTTTAGCAAAACCTGTTGATATACAACTGCCACGCATCAGGTTAAACAATATCATATCAGTACAAGTGAATTTACGACTATCACCTGTTTTGATTTTGTTAAAAGATTCACGCCACGCTTGGCGAAAGTTCAGGTATTCAGATTTGGATTTAAAACGGTTCATTGTACTGCTCCTAATAAAATATAAAAATCGTTAAGTTTATTGTATTGACCTATATTTTTATAATTATGGGGTGGAGCACGTGTATTAAAAATCTAGCAAGATGTTACTTTCATTTTTGTTTCTCCTTTGGGTAGTTATGTTTTATTTATAACTGTGACTGATGAGGGATTCGAACCCTCGTCTCACGGCTTTAGAGACCTGTGTAATGCCATTATACTAATCAGTCAACCTATCTATTTTAGAATTGTAGTGTCAAACACTTAACGGCACCACCAGCCTTGATAAACTCACTAACGTTAACCACAATAGGCTTAACGTCAATTTTCGACAACTTCTTTTCAAGATCAATACTGCAGTAAGGCATAATCAGATTATTACCAATTGATACTGAATTACAAGCAAATCGTTTGGCATCGTCTTCAGAAATATCAATTAGCTCAATATCATGAATCAGTGCATAGAACTCTACAGTTTGTCGAGAAAGCGCATCAAAAGCATCACTATGCCACAGAATCGCGCCAGTATCCAACGGACAGAACACGATATCAAGATGATAATAATTTGGATTGGTCAGTTTAAGAGTAATGACCTCTCCTTCAAGTTCGAATAGGCTTTTGATATCATCTGCAGCTTGTTCATTAGAACGATGACCATGTCCCATCCAATATTGACCACGTGCATCAACTAAACAGTCGCCAGCCCCTTCAAACAACGTGCTTTCATTTGAAAGATTAAGAATTTCCCAACCACGATCGGCGAACCACTGCTCAAACATTTTTGATTCACGTTGACGTTGAGCAAACTTGAATGAACTTGGAATAAACCGGCCTTCATACCGATCAACCAGCCCTGCGTTTGCAGTGAATACCATGTCGGGAAGGTCAGGTTCAGGAGCAATTTGACATACGTCAGCATAATCCTGAATTACAGCAACCAGATTTTCCCATTGGCTAAATGCCAGATGGCGATTCACAGTTCCGACATTACCACTCATGTGCGGATTAATTACGTATTCCACACCAAAGAATTCGGGCTCACACATCAGAAACGTCTTGGGCATACCACAACTCCGTCAAGTAAATACACAACTAATCAAATATAATAGACATCATGATACCAACAAAAAATAAACCAAGCAACAGTCGAATTGATTTTTATCAAGATAGCACACAATATTTTTCAATTCCGTTTGGTCAGCTGGTCAATCAACTACAGACCTCCCAATCTGTAGCCAATATTAAATTACCACATCACGCAACAAGATTGCTCAACCAACTTAATCAAAAAATACCTGCTTACGCAGGTCAAGGATTCATACCTACTCAGCCACAACACACAACGTTGCCCGCAGTAATAACGACATTACCGTTAGCTGGTGGCAACGTTAATCCTCAGTGGCATTTGATTAGCAATCTGCCAGGATACATGCAACAGTCAATTCGATATCTCGGTAGTCAAGTATTTGCAGCACTGACCAACATTCCATTAGAACAGATTGCCGTCTTGGCCAACTTGCAAGGTCAAGGTCCGAATCAATTGTTAGAAATGAATGCAGTTGCACATTACGCGATAATGAATGGTCAACGTAGAATTGATGGAGAAATGGTTTTTGACAAATACTTAGATGATTATATTGCAGAAGTTAAATTGTTTGACATAGAACAACAGTCATTTTTACTGGTACGAGATTTTGCTGGGGATTACATCTATACCTGGAGTGAACAACAAAAGATAGAGAAGGCTTGACCTTCTCTATCACTTTCGGCCTAATAGGCTTATTTCTTAGCCGATAATGGTGCTTGCAGCGTAGCCGTTACGTTTCCAGCTGATGCGAACTTTGCCGCTACGGGTTGGCTCTTGCGAACGAACGCGAACAACAGTGCGCATTTGTTGTTTTTCAACAATGCCTTGAGTGCGTACTTTGGTGCCTGCATCAATTACAACTTCTTTCCCTACATAATTTTTATTCTTAGTCATTTCTCTTCTCCTGAATATTGTTATTATTTTTTGATGTTGATCTCATCAACAGGCTGCACATTATACACATCGAATCATTTTGTCAACATTATTTTTGTTGAAATATTCACTATGTTCTACTAACATATTTTCAATTCAATTTTCCTGTTTGAGGGTAAAACAAAATGTTTCGGACAATTCAAATCATTGGTGGTGGTACATTCAGTTACGTTCGTAATCATCTAGCATTAGCAGCGCCTGCATTTGGATCCACTGCAATCCATCTCGATAAAGCATTCCTCAATTATTTGTTTAAACATGACACATTGCATAGTTACCGCATTAATACCACTCTTACCAAAATGGCTGATTCGGTTTCTCCCATTATTACAAACCAAGACGTTAGCCAATGGGTTGATAATGTAGTTAATGACCTTAACACTAAAGTTGTAATTTTTAATGCAGCACTGTGCGATTTTGATGGGCAGGTTGGTGATGTTCCATCTGGAAAAATATCTGATCGCCTGCTATCTCGCAACGGTCCATATTCTATTGATTTGACTGTTGCTGATAAATTGATTGGACGAATTCGACGACATCGTAAAGATATCTTCTTAGTTGCATTTAAAACGACGTGTGGTGCAACTGAAGACGAACAATACATCGCTGGTCTCAATTTGTTAAAACAAAATAGCTGTAATTTAGTATTGGCTAATGATACTAAAACTGGGCTTAACATGATTGTTGTCCCAGAAGAAGCTCGTTATCATGTTTCTACAGATAGAGCGTATGTTCTGAATCATTTGGTTGAGATGACCATGAAACGCTGCGAGTTAACGTACACTCGTTCAACTGTTATTCCTGGCGATTCTATTGATTGGAAATCAGAAATGATTCCAAATTCTCTTCGTGAGGTAGTTAATTATTGCATCGTCAATGACGCATATAAAACATTTAACGGTGTTACTGCAGGACACTTTGCCGTCAAGGTTGATAACAAAACATTTCTGACGTCAAAACGTAAAACCAACTTTAATAATCTCAATAGTATCGGATTAGTTCACGTTACTGCATACGATAGTGATAACGTGGTAGCTATTGGTGCTAAACCATCTGTGGGCGGTCAATCACAACGAATTATTTTCGAACAACATCAAGACGTTGATTGTATTGTTCATTTCCACTGTCCGCTTCGGGCTGGTGTTATTAACTTCCCAACTCGTGCCCAACGCAATTTTGAATGTGGTAGTCATGAATGTGGGCTTAATACCAGTACAGGTCTTGAAGAAGTATGGCCAGGAATTAAAGCTGTATATCTTGAAAATCATGGTCCTAACATTGTGTTTAATCGTAACATTGATCCTGAACGAGTGATTGGATTTATTGAATATTATTTCGATTTGTCACAGAAAACGGGTGGACGAGTTGATCTACAACGTATTGGGTAAATCGTGACAACCTTTACCAAAACTCAAATTGAACATCAATTAGATGAATGGAACATCGTCAACTACAAGATTCATGATAACCTTGTAGTTGATGTGTCTCAGAATGTTGATATCTCGTTTCGGGTTAAACAACGTGTTCTTCCATTTAAATTCGGTTTCATTAATGGAGATTTTGATTGCGCCCATAATCAGTTGACGTCGTTGACTAATAGTCCGGATGTTGTATATGGATCATTTTTCTGCGGTAGAAACCAACTGGTTTCTTTACAAGGGGCGCCCAAATGGATACATTTACACTTTGATTGTTCTGATAATAAAATTAGTAGTTTTTGTGACCTTCGACAACATATTACTTCAGTCGGTTCAAGTCATTTAAACGCTGTAATTGCAATACCAATTTATCCAGTCCCAGGAATTTTAAATTGGTTAAGATATAAAACCTGTAAAATACACTTGAGTAGTGATATATTCGACGATAATGAAGCGATACATGTATCAGATATCATAAACCACTATGCTCAACTCGACGGTGACATTCTCAAATGTCAAGAAGCATTGATTGATGCTGGGTATGCTAATTTTGCAATGATGTGACAACCATGACCAAATATACTAAAACTGATAACATGTACGTCGATAAACAAAAAATACGATCTTGGTTAAGAAGATATGGTATTGAAAAGTATACTGTCAATGATGATTTTACTGTAGATGTTGACGACTCAGTAAATCTTTTGGATAACGGTTTAACATACCTTCCGATTCAATTTGGTGTAGTTCATGGTGAGTTTAACATTGCGAGTAATAAATTAACATCACTCAAAGGATCACCAACTCACGTGGAAGGAACGTTTAATTGCAATTACAATGAGTTAAAATCGTTACAATATGCTCCACGTTCTATTAATAATAATTTTATGTGTGCAAATAACCATATAACAGATTGGAAATACTTTCCAGAACATGTAGAAAGTACATGTATGATTGGTGGCAATCGCATTACAACACACAAACATATTATAAAATCATTAAAGTTTTGTAGTTCCGTAATTATTGAAGAAGGACCAGCTAAAGGAATACTATATTGGATGTTAATTCCTGGAATGAATTATATTAACTTACCCGCGCTGACCGATAATATAGGACCCATATATCAAATTTTCAACAAATACTTAAAATCACAAGATCTTCTTGGGTGTCAGGAAGCATTAATTGACGCTGGATATAGTGACTGGGCAAAGTTATGAACTTTAAATTTCCAGATGGTGATAGTGTTACGCCTGAGAATATTCAAAAATCTGAAATAGAATACTTTTTGAATAGGTGGAACGTCTCACAATACGAAATACACACTAATGTAAACACATATCAATACATCGTAGATATACATCAATCTTGTAAAACTCTTGGACATTTCAAATATTTTCCGTTTAAGATTAGACACATAGATGGTAACTTTGATTGCACACATACAGGACTTAAATCATTAATAAATGGTCCAGAATATGTCAATGGATATTTTGACTGTAACACTAACGATCTGACGACGTTAGAACATATGCCTAAAAAGATAGTTGGGGCTTTTAGTTGTACAGACAACCCAATCGTTACATATAAAAATATTCATAAAATGTGTGACCAAATAGGAGGGTCTATCAATTCTAAACTGACTCCTATCTACATTCCTTTAACCACAAACGCATTCATTGATCAAATGGTCAGTGAATCGTCATTAATTCCAATCGATGGATTGTTGTATTGGACCCTAATAAAGGGACTTCATACGTTTCGGTGTATCTTAGTTAAGAATAATGAATACTCTGTTATGTCTGATATTCTTACGCAAAATGCTCTGACTAATGATATTCTAAGTGCTCAAGAACAATTAATGGATCGCGGATTACATCAATGGGCTACGCTCTAAGAACAGCACGTGATGAATATCTTCATCAACAAAAACTTAAAATGATCCAACTTTATTTGACTTGGTGGAACGTTTCTGCATATACAATTAATGACGATTATTCAGTTTCAACAGATTGTGATGTCGTATTAAGTAAAGAGTCAATAGAAGGCGGCAAAATACCCATCACATTTGATACTGTTAATGGTAACTTTTATTGCGATGAGTGTGAATTGGTTACTCTGATAGGCGCTCCTAAATCAGTGAAAGGATCATTTGACTGTAGTCGCAACAAAATAAAATCGTTATATGGAGCTCCAAGTTTTGTTGGTGGTTCATTTAATTGTAAACAAAATCCGATTGTTACCTATAAAAACATCCATCATTATATTAAGTATGTTGGTAGTGCATATGGAAAGCATTATGGCAAACCTGCTATTATGTTGTCAGTAGATAATCCATCTACGATCGGTGTTATGTCTAATACTCTAATTCCAGGTCTTTTGTATTGGTTATTGGTTGATGGATACCATGAATTTTGGATTGAACTTGATACTGTAACATGCGAAGAAGTTTCACGAATACTAAATCAGCATTCCAGTACAAAAGATATTCTCTTGTGCCAAGAAGAAATGATTGATGCTGGCTACAACGACAATTGGATTACATTATGAACCAATTTTTCAAAACAGATAATGGTGTTGTAGAAAAATCAACCATTCAGTATGTTGATGACACAAATATTGAACACCTGCAACTTACTGTTTATCACACACATGGAGTTGACACAGTATCAGGTTTCTTTGCCATTGAATTGCTGTGGGCTATTAAACCATCAGCCCTAGAAGGCAAACGATTAATGTGGCGGAAACACGTATGGTCTATCCACAACTTGATTGCACATCCAATTATGCAATTGCTTGCTTATGTGCGATTATATAAATGGGCAATTTGGATTCATGACGTAACAGCACCAAAACCAATAGACAATAAAAAAGGGGCTTAAGCCCCTTTTTTAATATTGCACTGTTCCGTATGGAACACTTAGAACATCAACTGCTGTTCGTTTGTCACGAATAGCTCGAACGAACTTAAACATGTTAGTAGACCAACCTGCCAATTCGTACCATCCATTTTCACGAATGAAAGGAGTCGTTACCGACGCTTCCAAGTTAACAGCAATTTTGACACATTTATCATCAAATGCATAAGCAAGATTGCCATATGGCATATCATCAATTTCATTGTCCGTGAACACAATTACTGTGTCAGGATTAAAACCAAGTTTTGATTTTAATTGTAACGCTTCGTCAAAATCTGTTGCTCCCAAGTTTTTCTGAAACTTCTGTGCAATATGAAAAATGGATTGGTTGCAATCCAAATCAGTAACCATATGTGCTTTCGATCCAAAAACCGTTAGCGCATGATTCTCAACTTCAGGATTGAACGTCGCATTCTTGTAAATCGCGGCGGCGAACATCGTTGACATTTCACGTGGAAATCCACTCATCGATCCAGACGCATCAACGATGATCCATACGTTTTTACCAAGTGCTGGAATATTACCAACACTGTGATCGATCGCACGTGAAACAGCAGTCTTCAAGGTCGAATTACTTACTGCTTTATATGCCTCTGTAAAATCAAAAGGCAATTGTTTCGATTTTTCAACACGATCTGGATCTGCAATCACACTTGCAACTGCTTTCAATGTCGGTTGATGAGATACATTCTGTTCCAAGTTACGCAGATTACGCAACTGAGCCATATAACCCATCTTTCCAGACGTGAACAGCTCTGTCCATAATTCGTCAAGCGATTTACGTTCTTTGGGATCACGCTGACCATTTTCGCTCAACTGAGTTTCCCACGTATATGGAGTAGCTAACGTATCAGACATAATACGACTAAAAATCTCACCTTGTGCCACGTTTGCAGCAACAGGGTGAACAATTCGTAATACGTCACGCATTTTCAATTCATTGCTGCGGTTGTACTTAGCAAATTGATATTCATCAAATTTGTTAAATGCGTCAGCAACACCACGCTTAATTGCCATTGGCACTTTTTTCTTGTCGCCGAATACGGTTAGCGAATACGCATACATATCAGTAATCTGATCTGCACGAGTAATAACATCACATACAAGACGACGCATTGATTCAAACGTCTTACCTTGATCACGCAATGACTTTGCAAGATGCACAGTTGCAACGATCGGAATCGTTCGAATGTGCATTTCTGTACGAGCATGAATAATCAAGTTTGCAATAAAGTCTGGCCCATCTTCTTCATTAACCACAGCGTCGATCTGTTGTTTCAGTCGAGCGACGATTTGGTCACCAGAATTATAATACGTATCACGTCCATACAGCGTAGACGTAATGATAGCATACAAATCGGAACGAGCAGTTTTTACAAACTGAAGATTTCCATTACCAGAACGAGCCAACTGGCGATCATGTTTCGCAGCAACCGCAACGATATTACCTTTAATATCTTTACCTTTTGGGTTGAGTTTTTTATTTGCCATTTTGTTTTCCTTATATGTTATTGATTTCTTCGTCAGTCATTTGAAAATTCATTACTGTTTCAATTGGACCCATACTCATTACTGAAGTGAGGATCCAACGTAGATCACCTGCAATTAAACGATGGCCTTCAAACAGAATTGTTTGTTTGCCGTTTTTAGTTGCAATAACCTTGATCCAATCCCCAGATCCTAAATTATTATGGTAGATACCCACGTTCATTGATTGATGTCTTCCGTAAAAGGATCCTACCATCACCAATTTGTTTATATCGTTCAACTGATGGTCGGAAATAAAGTGTTACTGGTCCAACTTTATGCTGAATGATAAATCCACGTGAAATTCGTTTATCATCTCGAATTTTCTCGATAGAAATTTCAAGAATTTCACTAACCTGTTTAATCGTAATAAATTCGCCAATTGGCAGTTGTTCAATTGCTTTTTGTTCCGCGTGTCGTACGAATTCACCCACCTGTTTTGCTGAATAGTACGGAAATACAATTTTGTCACAGTTCATGCACTTTTCGACTTCAACAGGATCAGTTAACAAACAGCCAAGTAACAGTGATGTCTGTTTAACACTGTCTACAGTTGTACAGAGAGTTCCGCCACAGTTTATACACAGCATTACTACTTCCTCAATTTATTAGGAACAATAGGTTGTCCATACATCCAATGTTTAATCGTTTGAATGTGATCTTTCCTTACAAACTTGCCGACTTTATGACGAAAGTCCCCGTATGTAATCTCATCAGCTACTCGAACTACATATCCTTCGCAATTGTCCCACATCGATGAATTCCACAACTGCTTAATAGTAGTTTCATTCCAGATACCATCATACAATACAGGAACACATTCAATTCCAAGTAACTCAAACCATTCGACAGTGTCATCCCACGACAACGCAACGTTTCGTTCATTCCATACAGAAAAACCCATCAAATAGCTTGGAAGGTCATCATATGTAATTGAGTGACGAGCATACAGATTCTCACCACAAATTCGCCACCGTTCAGGAATATCGTGTGCAAACCTGCTCCACAGTTGTTTGACATAATCTCGTGATGGGTGAGAACGACCGTCAACACTGCGAGCATGTATATAGTCGGTGTACATCGTAGTACTTTCACCATCCATCTTAGTGGTGACAATAACTCGTTCTCCTTCAAAATGTTTTAACGATTCAATTACACGATCATCGTCATTAACATTTTCCGACCAGTGCAAATGATGGGTTCTTGGATATTTGACATAATGGGTAAACAGATCAAGAACTTTACCTTGACCGAGAATTTTTTGAACGCTTTCGTCAAAGAACAATTCACCAATTACTCGTTGCCCATTTGCAAGAATAGGATTGCCCCATTTGTCATATGGCTGATCACCATACAAATGTGGCGGAATGATTGGTTTAAGAATTCCACACGCTTCACGAACGTCATCTAGTGAAATTTCCGTCGTCTCACACATAATGTGATGTGTTTGACAAACACTTGCACCATTAGATAGATAATAACCACCATCAGGCCATAATCTACGTTCCATAATGTGATGCGCATCTACTGCAGGGTTGTCACAAAACACGCACTTATGTTTATCCCTTTCGAATACCTGAGTTCGAAACTGATCACGTGTTAATAACTTATCCATATTAATTTCCTTCTTCAAATACGCCCTCAGCAACTAATTGTACAGTACGGATTTCGTATTCGGTTATCTGTTGATTCTCAATTCTACATGTACCTGCTGCTGCAAATCTCATTGGACAAACACTATTCAGCAAATCTTCTAATACCAAACCTTTCGGTGTGTTAAGAATTTCAATTTCAGCAATAACATTTCCATCGTGAATTCTAAGATTTGATGCACGAAATGCATAATTTTCTATAGCGATATCAATGCCTTCATAATCATTAACAAATCCACCAAATACTGGCTCTTTCACTTTCTGTAATGCTTGTTCCACAGCTTCAGTTGTATAAATCCGATTGTTAATCGTAGGAGTATCAACCGGCAAAATAGGTACAGTGATTGTCATTTAGAGCACCTTATCGAAACTATAATGTCGTTAAAACGAAAAAAGGGACATTTTACTGTCCCTTCTTTTTAACTACAGGTCAACCAGGAGAGTTATTTACCGATGTTGTTAAGCAAGGCTTCACCAGCAGGAGTCTGTTTGAATGCTTCCACAGCAGCACCCAGAGCAGTTCCACCTTTGGCAGACAGCAGATCCATCACGCTGTTCATGCCGCTGTTAACATCACCGCTGTTTGCGATAACTTTGATGTCTGCATCAGACAGAGCTTTGGCTTGTTCGATACCAACAACTTGATCTTTTTCGATCGTGCGGACGCTAATCAGATATTGCTGGTAACCTTGGTTTTCACCAATTTCTTTCGCAAGAACGATCTGCGCTTCAACAGGTGCCAGTTGCATTGCTTTCTCAGCATCAGCACGAGCCACACCTTCTGCTTGAATACCTTCAGCTTCCAGTCGAGTGCTTTGCAGATTACCTTCAGCAACCAGAACGGTAGTTTGCTTCTGACCTTCAGCTTTAATAACTTCGGTTTCGCGTTGTTGATTAGCAGCAATAACTTGCACTTCACGTTGAACCTGAGCACGACCAGTTTCAGCAACTTTAACAACTGCAATTTCTTTTTCGGTAGTTACTTTCTGCTGCTCTTTAATGTTCTGCTGAGCCTGCTCATTTGCAATACCAATTGCTTGGTCTTTCTGAGCAGTACGTTCACCGATTTGCTGAGCGGCAGCTTGTCGTTGAATTTCGGTGTCGCGAGCTGCACTAATTTCAGCAATGCTTGCTTCTTTTTTGTTATTTGCCACTTCAATACGGCTTTCTTTTTCAATCAGAGACTTTTTCTTCTCCATGATATTCGCAATAACTTGCGAACCCGCTGAGTCACGAATGTCCATTAGTTCAATGTTTTTGACAGTGCTAACACCCCACTGTTTCAGTTGTTCATCAACTTCCTCAGTAAACATTGTACCAATTTCACTGCGACCTTGAAGGATTTCTTCAATATCCTTAGATGCCAGAATACTACGAATAGCACCTTGAAGAATTGCACGCAGTTGTTCCAATAGTTCATTGAAAGACGACACCCGCTGCGCAGCCATTTCTGGATTGTCGATTCGGAAGAATGCTTTGATATCAACGACGAACGGAACGCGCCCACGGTCATACGCATCGTACGCAGGCAAGTCTTGGTCGAAGTTGGAAACAGGAAGCATAATTGTGGTTACACCATAACGAGGAATCCAACTTGGAACCTTGTAATAAGTGTTTCCTGCAGCATGGTCTTTACCATAAGAAATTGTTTGTTTAGCAGATTGGACAATATGAACTTCATTAGTCGGTACGACTTTACGAAGTGCAAATGCCACCAACATCCAAACCAAGAAGCCAATGAGTGCAACAGTTACTGTGGTAACGAACATTGTTTTTGTTCTCCAAAAGATTTTTTAGAAAGGTTAAAACACATCTGTTATAGTTGTGTTACTTGGGCACTATACTATAGTTTTCAAAAAATACATCCGCATCACGATCAACTGTCGTGAAATATTCACCATTATCTTTTCGAAACATACGTACCCGCATCGTTCGACGTTCGAGCGCAATTAACAGAACTTGCGCTCGAACGGGAATTACTTCACCACTATGCCAAATAAGATGATCGAATTCGATCCATACATCAGAAGGAATTGTCATAGCAGTTTCAAATGTCCAGTCAGTGGAGCAAGTTCATCACTGTATGCAGGTCCAATCGCAAGTGCAGTGTTAGTCGGAACGCCACCGAACTCAGTAGTGCCATTGTCAGTAATCAGACAATTAATAAAACCTGCTTCTTTTGCTTTTTCCTGCAGATCCAATAGTTCTTGTTCACTGTCAACTGACACAGTAATTTTAGTGAATGGTCCATTCAACCATTCTTGAAGAGCTGGATGTTTATCCATGGCCAAATGCCACATATCCGGATATTCTTTTTGCATTACAGATAACACGGCTCCCATAGATGCATGTGCACCTTGAGAAACCATTTTACCTTTTCTCATATTGAGATCCTTTCGAATCACAATAATTTGTTTTGGATAGTTCATGGTAGTTTTCCTGTATATTTTTGAATCATGTGTAACGCACGAGATGCTGTGTCATCCGTGTCGTTCATCTTATCTGCCATCACGCGAAGTGTAGAAACGATTTCTTCGAATATTCTATCTTTGTTGGTTACTCGCTCATTTAAATGATTAATGAGCGATTGTTGAACTGTACAAATATTCGTTAATACATTACCAACTTTGTTTAAATAGTCAATGTTTTGTTCAGCCGTTAGATAATTGACTTTAGTCAATAAATCACGCAGGTGTTGAGTCGAATCGTGAATTACTTGATTCACTTGTTGTACAAAATCATCATTGTCACTCATCATCTTCGTCCATTTCGTCGTCATAACACGATTGTTTATCAACGATATCAGCTTGGCTCAACACCAAATTAGCAATATATCTGTGAATGTCAGTTTCTGTATCCTGCGAGCCTTTACCTGCTGTTGGACTCCACAATTGACGACTACCGTCCAGTAAATTATCCAACAACACTTTCAAAGTGATATATTCACAATTCCGTTCAATAGACTTTTGATCTTGGTTAGCAACACGATGCCAATCTATCACACTACTTCTACAATTTTGTAAAATAGATTTTGCAAATGGATCTACTTTTCTTCCAATACTTGGGTCATAGTTCAACAATGTATCGCTATAATCATCTACTTTTAACGATTGAGCATAGTTATTGCAATACTCAATCATCGTATCAACTATTTGTTGGTACGTATACTCTCTGACCGGATAGTGATACTTCAATTTGAAATTTGATTTGATATCATCAATTACTGTCTTCTTGATCATAATAAATTGAACGAGTCGGGGGGCGGAACCGTATATGTTTGCATGAAATAATTTACCATCTTTCTCTAACTTGAATAATAATTCTTGTGTGATATCTTCAAGTTTATCACCATCAATATCACACAATCTTTGATGTTTACGGATTAATTCAAGATCAAGATCATCAATGTCTTCAACACGACCATAATCGTCATAATTGCCTTGAACCATGCAAGGCAACAATTGCCAAAAATCACCAGCATGACACCCGCGACTGGAATACGCATCAGCAGGCCATTGAGATAACATTAACCCATAGACAGCTTCACCATACAGAATTGGCAGATTTGTGATGGCACAAGTTTCATTCCAACAACCCATTTATTGTGTCTCCAAAATTAATCTCATTTCTTCATAATCGGAAAACATAAATCCGTTATCAGTACAAGTACGAAGAAACAAATGACCTATAGTACAATCCAACGCTTCATCATCTACTACCAGATATCGATAACCTGAAGCACCATATTGATCAATCCATTCTGTGATTGACCTTGTCCGATTTGACATTGTAGGATCTGTACACCATTGTTCATGAAACGGAACTGTTACTTTGTTCATTGAGAACATAGCCTGACAACGATCGAATCCTTGTTTACGCCATACACTTGTCAGTACAATACTGCACGGTCCCACATCCATCGGCAATTGATTAATCATTCCAACAGCAACTGGATCAAAAATATTAATGACAGATCCTTTTACATGAGAAGGATGAAATACCATCTTGGTAGGTGCCATTACACCATCAACATCCAGAAAAATGACGTTACTCATCTTGTTGATCCAATTGTTGGTGTAAGAATTTAACCCACTCTTGAAAACCTTTAAACTGGAACAGTTTGTCGTAAAGCTGTTCCAGCGTTTCGTCACTCATTCGTTCCAGTTTATCAAGATAGAATTGAGATGTGGTGGAATCTTTATGAACAAAATAGTCATACATAAGATGACGACGCACTTTCGCACGTGTCGACATGTCCTCACTCGTCTGGAAGAACAGCGTCTCTATCGACTTCGGTCCATTTTCCATCTTGAATAACCTCAACCTTGATTTTTTTCATTTCACGATTAACTGCATCTTCAATTGCAGCTTGTTGACCAGTTATTCGCATCACTTCCAGTTGGTGCCATTTTTTAAATTCTGGCGTATTGACCATACGTTCAAAAGCCAACTGTTTATTTTCACGTTGACTTCTCGAATCTTCAGCATAACCACGAGCACCGCTCGCTCTATGTTTGCAGTGGACAGCAGAACTGGTTTTGTTTTTCTTCTGCCCTCCGTTACCAGAACCTTTCGTGTAAGACCAATCACAATCGGCAGCAGTAACGGAGAACAACAATTCACGTTCTCCGTTAGCCATGATTAACCGCCATCTTTTTCGTCATTCAGCATCGAATCAGTTTCAATTTGAACAATTTCATCTTTGAATACTCGATCCAACACTTCAATCAAATATGTGCGATCCAGGGCGCGGCCGCCTGCGACTCCGTCTTTAATTACAGAAATCACTTCATTAAAGTACGCAGAATCACATCCAATCAATTGCTGGCGTAACGTTGTAACGTCTTCCAAGTCAAGTTTGGAAATATCAAACGCTATTTTAACAATCTCACCTGCAGAAATCCGATAACCACGTCCAATAAATTTACGAACACGGAACAATGCCGATACTGGAAACAGAGAACCAATATACACTAAACGCTTTTCAAGGATTGCTTGCAGTGCTTCCGCCCGATAAACAACCCCAGTACCAATTGTCCAATAATTGGTGCAGTGAATAAAATCAAAATTCTTATGAATTTCGTCAACATTACCAACAAAACGGAAAATCAGTTGGATTCCGTTTTCCAATGAAATTGCATTGGACGTCATGTAGGCAACAGAATGCTTAGGAAGGTCTTTCTTTGAACGCTGTCTTGCATATGCTTTAAAGAAATCTTCAACCACGTTATCCGCTTCCATTTCGAAATAACGGTATTCGTGAGATGACTTCTCAGTAATTTCTTGACCAGCAACGCCTTGACTGCGAATCATGATGTCAATGCCAGTTTCGCTATCTTTAACACCAATGTCGCTTACGTGGAAAGTTTTAGCAATATCACCTTCCATTGCCATTACATTAAGATAGTATTGAGCTACCTTACGAGCAATGTCACGGTCGGTAAAATAGATATCAACATCATTGACTTCTTCACCAAGCAACATCGAAACAAGGCAACCGCCAGTTACTACAATATGGTCGATAATGTCTTGTTGGAATTGACGAATTTTCTTCTCATCTTCTTCGCTGGTTTCATCTGCAGATTCAACCCAATCCAGCTTGAGAATCTCTTTCAAACAATCAGGACGCTTAATAGACATCGCCCAAAAGTTAGTACGGTCTTTGATATACCGCTGAATTACTTTTTTCTGTAAACCTGCCATAACATCTTTATCCTTTTGTTATTTTGGTTGTCTTGTTGCATATATTTTTCTGTTCGGATTGTTTACCAAACAAAATGTGGTTGGTACATTAAGGTCATTAAACACTTGACGATAAATTTCTGAATCATCAAACAATACATCAATTTTGTGTTCAATGCAATAGTGGGCTTTCGCTTCATTCCACGCTTTGGTGTCATCAGTCCATGGCATCCCATTATCCCATGTGACGATTCCACTCGGTTCCAGATAATCAACAATAGAAAAATAGTGTGTATATTCCACACCTAATTTTTTCAGTTGGTGTTCAACCTCAGGAGATTGTTTCATCCCTGTGATCACATGAACTTCATGCCCAGCACGTTTCATCAAGGTAGCCATGGTGCAATAGTGATCAAACGTATCCAATACACCATGTAGATCGAAACCGTATTTGATACAAGAAAAGTTACGGGGAACGTAAATCTTACGTTCCCAATTGTTATGTGTTCCTTTGCAATCACTTAAATACATTTCGTTGGTTTTAGGATGCTGTTGTACTTGATATACGTTGAAGTAATTTGGAACACCAACAGCAATAACTTCACCGACGTTGTGGTTAGTGATGTTATGCATTGCATATTCGAGGCGGCCATACATGTGATCAAAGTGCATTATTCAGTCATCCGTTGTACAAGGGTTTGAGCAATAGTAAGACCAAGAATTTTTGCGTTTTGTTGAACAGCAGTTTTGTATTTGTCAGGAACTGGTATGTGGACAAATATATTAGCTTCGCAATGACAGCCAGCCATGTCTGCAAAGTTATCCCAACTAAACTTAGATCCACGACATTTTGGATTATGCATGTCTGCAAATAATCCACTAACCATCGCATAGCATGATATAGTTATCTTGTTTCGCAATCGTATTGGAATCATTCTTCAAATCCGCTCTGTGGTATTAGTGCCACTTCTGGTACGTTAATACCTAATTCTAACTCCAAAAACTCAGCAAGTAAACGACGATGACAAAAATCTTCTGGCTTCTCATAACACAACAGAATTGCCTGATCTGGGATTTGATCGTATATGGATTGAGCTGTTAAACCACGTTCGTTTAATAACAAATCAAAATACCGATTGATGTATAACTGTTCTGCTTCGTGTCTACCTACATTATGGTCGTCGATTTTATATTGCTTAACAATTTCCCAGGTTGGAGCAAGGAATTTGAGACGCTTTCCTGTGTACCATCTCGGTAACCCTGGAACACTTATCCCATAAGCATTTGGATCATGTTTATGGCGGGCATAATTAGATGTTAATATCTGCTTTGTCACATTTTAGTCCACTGTGGAAATCCACTTTCAAATAGCAATTCTTGAAACGATAGAATGTCATTGTGTTGCAAAACATCAAACCAACGAATTATAGGTACTCTATCCTGTTTATAAGAAGAATTATAAGTACCATCATGAATACCAATTTGTATCATCCCAGGAATTTCTGCAATACAAGGAATTCCTGGAACAGACCCAGTAACTGAAATTGTCTTGCAGTACTTTACAATATCTAAAATATTACGATATGACTTAACTAAGAGATCTATACAATGCAAATGATTAAAACGACAATGTTTTAACGGTGTTAAATCTGTAATCGGATTTGTGTCGCATACAAATGCATCACATGAAATAGGAGCATAATCTAAATTAGTTATAAAATTAAAACTGCAATCAAATATGCTACTGACTTTAGTTGGGCATCCAAATAATGTAGTTAACTGAGTACCAACACAGAAAAAATTACCATGTACTTCATTAAACTTTACAGGCAACGATGATATTTTTTTCCGTGGGAAAACTACACTTTCGAACGTATCTACTGTTAGATCATCATTAATGGCAAATTTATATACATTGTGAGCTTTGAGCCATTTGGCGATATCTTTTTTATTAGTCAACATTTGATGCTCTGTCACAATATCGCCCATTTAGACAACCCAGCATCAATTAACTCCTCTTGACATCGCAACAAATTACGACCATCATGCAAATTTGTTTGAACGATTCCTATGAATAATTCATTGAACATGTTTAAAGGAAGACTAATTTCTTGTAACCCAGGAATTGTTAACCAATATAAAAACCCAGGACATGGTGACGATGGTAGTATGACAGTTTGCACCCACGATATGTTTTTATACACTGATCTATATTCAATAATAGGATTTCCACTACATTCAAGTACACTTAAAATAGTTTTAGGAACGTATTCCAACGTCGACAGAAAATTGTTGTGACATCTCATCACTGAACAGTACGTAGGTGCACCTTGTAACGTCTTTAACTTGTTATTCCCACAAAGAAAGTATCCTTCAACTCGTCCGAATTGAACTGGCAGTGATTCCAATTGATGACTATCGAGATCGACACCTATACTTTTGACATCGACAGTTAAATCATCATTAATAACATAATTAGACACATAATGATCTTTAAGCCAATGTTGGATATCTTCTTTGTTTGTTAGCATAGCTGCAAAATCTCAACGAGGAGCGCGTTCCTCTCCTTGCTGGCGCAACTTTGCATAGAATGCGTACAATTCTTTGTTGCTATGAGGTTGTTCTGGTGGAAACGGTTCGCATGTTTTCAAATGTTGCTTTAGTGTTTCAAGTTGCTCTTTCGTTTCAACTCGCAAGTCAGGATCACATCTGACATAACTACCATATGGAACAATTCGTTCCAAGGTGCAAGCAACGTATGCTCTTTCAAGATCTCGTTCAGACGTAAAGGTCAGATGAGGCCAGTCTTTAGAGTAAACTCCCCAACTGCCAGGAATGTCATCATATTCAAGTGGCATGCTATTATTCCTTAATAATTGTAAATTATCTTAATGCGACTTTCGAACATATTTTCGTTTGAATAACGCCAACATTTCTTCCTGATACCGATAAATGCTGAATATACTGTTAGGTCTTGAAAGATGTTCAATTACATCTTGTTGAACTCGTTCATCCCATGGAGACGTTACATCATGCTTCTCCATGAACTGTTTAACAACAGAACGAAGACACCGTTCAATTATCTTTTCATTGTTACCATACCGATAATGCGGAACAACTTGAGCATCAGACAATTGTTTTCGGTATGTTGAATGTTCACGCAATTGTTGCTCTGTCAATCCTGTTTCGGACATCAACCTCCTCAATACCTTGGATTCCTTTTTCATTGGAATGTGAGGGTACTGATGAAATTTTATCTCAGCACGTTTAGCGAAACTTCGTTTCGCTGCTCGACCTTTGTTGATACTCATAAGTATCCCGTTAATCGTTGTATTTGAATACAGGTTTGTCTGCGTGTGACTCCACATACTCTGCGTTTCTTAAACGCAATTCAACATCATCTTCCCACACATTGGCCAAGGAAAGTTTGTTGTTAGCTTCAACAAAATAGTACAACAGATGTTTACCAACTTTATCAGACGAGTAAGTTGGATATCCATGTTTTTCACGAACGAAATTGATTTCCTTCAATACTTGGCTATTGATAGGAACTTCCTGCATTTGATTTTGAAAGTATTGCTCAAGAAAGGAACTCATACAATTTCTCCGATGAGTTGGAGCTCAGTGACAGATTCGAACTGTCTTCAACCGCTTTACGAGAGCGGGCTTCACCAGCAAAGTTTACTGAGCATTTGTGCCACACGACAGATTCGAACTGTCTTCTGCCTTCTTACCAAGAAGGGCTTCACCAATCAAAGTTTGTGCGGCAACTAGTTAGTTGATGAGATGACAGGTATACGTCTCACCATCACTATTTAGCGTGTACGTACACAGTCGTTTACCTTTTTCGTCAAACGAGTCGATGTAATTTGCACCAAAACCAAATGCTTCCGATCCAGAAAAGCAAATAGCATGCGGTGCATCACCGTCACTCGGAATCCAGTATTTTTCTTGGTTGCTGTTCAACTGAACGACACCGGCGGCATTCGACATAAGAATCATCCTCAACAAACGTAAAACTCGGTACACCCAGAAACGGATGAACCACCACTCCTGCAACAGTATTTACCTTGGTCCCAGACTTAAACGGTTTACGAGAAGTCTTTCTAACCGTATAACCAATAAGACGCTTGTACTCATCCAGTGTTTTCATACAGTTAGAACCCATTGCAGTTACTACCATTTATAACACTATAACCTATTTAGGCAGGAAGGTCAACAGTTTTTAGCTTATAATGTTCAATCAATAGCACTGCAAATCTCTGCAGATCTTCCGGCCAACATTCGTAGTAATCTTTAGGATTGTTATCATCATCCCAACCACATAATTGGTCAAGCCCTGCCTCTTGTGCAAGTGCTTCTACTAGTTGAACACTAATATCCATAACTGTTACTCTGGTTTGAAGAAACGTTCTAGTAATTCACATGCAAAGCGTGATTCGCCTGCACGTGCTCCACCTTCGTATGCATCGTCTACATTACCACCCGATAAGTCAAATACACAAACATCTGTGAAATTACCATCTTTATCAATAAACTGATCGTCCCATGTTTCTGTTTCAGCTTTAGCACGAATGAATTGTTCAAGTTCGTTTAATTTATCTTGTAAAGACATAACTATTCCTGTATTGATGTAATGTAAAATTTACTATCGTTTGAATAATGTTCATTCAGAAATTCAACAATGTATTTAATTTTGCTAATTTCACTAGCTGTTTCTTTCCATCTTCCTTCAATAATACACCGCAATTGCGAATATCGGTCTAATTGATCTGGATAATAAAAATAACAATCTGTTTGTTGATCAAACTGTTTCAAATAGGTTAAGGATCGTTGAGGTTGCAGTATAGTTAACCTGCCAAACATTCCACTATATGTTGGATGTTTTATGGTAATTTGATGATTCCACAAATATATTATTGTTTCATTCTTAATATCTGCTGTAATGGTACGATACTTACCATCTGTCAATGCATTTAGATACTTTGATGGAGTATCAACAGGTAACATACACACGTCGTGTATTGCTCTGCATACCATATCTCCACTAATGTTTATTTTGTTTTTTATATTTTCAAAGAATTCACAAGCATTCGAATAATCACCACTAAACACTTGCAGATTAACTAATTTGAGGGCGTGTTCTAAAGTTGCTGGATATACGTCAATGTTGCCATAAGCATTATGAACAATTACATCTGTCATTATGTAATCCTTAATAAATGAAACGTAAGTACGATTCGAACGTACCTTTCTCGTTGCGGAATTACGGTCACCGTGCATTCAGCTGAATCGAACAGCTTCCAACCCTCGTACGAGTGTCTTATCCGCTAGACCATTACGTTAGCAAGCCAGGTAGGATTCGAACCTACTGGAACTCCAGCTCTTTCGAGCTATCTGACTAGGGCGACACTTGCTAGTCTACTGACTTATAAAAAAGATGAGATAAAAACGCAAACGGAGATTTTAGAGTGCTACCATTACACTACATCCCTACGGGATGGAAGGATTCGAACCTTCTCTTCTCGATTAACAGTCGAAGTAACCGTTCACTACGCAACATCTTCGAGTAAGCGTAAGGAATTGAACCTTATCCGATAACAGTGCATCAGGCATTATATGGAGGACGTAAGCACTAAGCTCATTGGAACCTACCACCAACCTATCTGTTATTTTTACGATCCGATTATCGTCACTTACTATTGTTCAGAATTTTTGCAAAAACGATGATACCATTGAACTCGACGATCATCATCTGCTTTTGCGAAATACTTATTATAATCCGTACTACGGAAATTTAATTCATGGCCATCATGCCATTCACCGATCTCAACAGAACCAATTGGATTAACTTTTACTATAGCTCCGTGAGGATCGATGTGTTCTAATATCGAAGTACACTCTTCAATCCCATAATCTTCAAAATCCAAAACGTACAATTCTATTTTATGCATTTTCATAGGTTAAATCTCTGGAGCTCAGTGGCGGATTCGAACCGCCTTCCGCTTGCTTACAAGACAAGGCTTCACCATCAAAGTTTACTGAGCTTTTAAATAACACCGAAGTGTTATTTAGTAATCTTACTCATCGTTTGATGATTCGTCAACATCTTTTGCAGCAATTAACTGTTCACCCGGTTCAACCATTAATAGTCCTTTCGGATCCATTAAAATATCCAAATGAAAACGAGGAGAACCATCAGCTTTTTTAGTAACAGCACCAAGTTGTGCTAATGTGCCGATTACAAACGTTTGATAGTCTTCTAACTCTTGTTTAGAATTATCATACGCTGTCTTCCAACACGTACTCAGTTGTTCAAAGTACTCTACAGCACCTTTTGCAATTTCCAATCTGTCTTCAATTGATATGTGTGGATTTTCCAACAAAGATAACTGGCTCATAATTATTTTCCATGCCACAGATAAACTGGTTTCACTGCACAAATTGCGCAATGAAATCCACCAGCATGACCCCAATCTTCACAATACACTCGAAAACCAACAGAGTTGTGGCCGTCATGACTAAGATCGTGTTCCCAATCGCCCAAGTCAAACTTATTGGGGTCGTTGTTTTTCAACCAAGCACTAACAATTGGTGTTACTTGTTCAGCCGTTAGTCCGCCACCTGGAAACTTATGAGTTTCCTTATCTTCTGCACTCCACAGCAGAATTAGGCCTGCTTCATTTTCAGCCCAACCATCACATTTTTGAATGTAGCCCTGTTGCTTAAAGGCTAAGGTCAATACTTCTTGTAGGAACTGATCACCTTTCCCGTTAATACTTAATATTCGATTGTCCATCTTGTTCTCTATTATCAAATTCTGTTTGAATTGCTTGTTCTATTTGCTCTCGAGGAATAAGTTCCATTCGCTCATAAAAATCTTCGGAATCACGAACGAAAAAGCGCAAGTCATCGAATGCGTCTTGATATACTATTTTAGTGGTTCCACGACTTGTTCCAGCACCATCAGCTGCACAAATCAGTTTATAAACACCACCTTTTCCCTTACACGTAATGTACAGGTATTGATAATCTGGTTTTGGTTTTATCATTTAATCGTCCACCCATATTGATCTGACTATGTACGATTTTCTGTGAAAATCCTGATGGGCGTTTTGCACAAAATAATCAACTATCTCTTGATCAGTTGTAAATCGGTTTGCGTAGTCGGTTACTGTTTTAAGATACTTTTCATCAAAATCATCTACATTATTCACAACTGATGAATACGGATTACCTTCCCACCAATTCGCCATGTAGCTTATAAATCCATTAGAAATAGCACTAAGAATTGGCAAATCTTTTCGTAATTCATTACAAAAATCAATTGCTTTCTGTTCATTAAAAAACGATTTAATTATTTCATGATCACGACATTCATAATCATCAGTAACGCCAATTACATTGTAGACAAAACAGCCCATTATTGTTCCTGTTCGACCAATCGCCAATGAGTCATCAACCCAAGAGGTTCATCACTATCCCACGTTTCAGTCCATGTACCATCTTTTGACTTGCCTTCGATAAAATCACCATCGGAGGGCAACCGGTCATCAACAGAAATCCAATCATCCACCAAGAATTTCCGACGTATCTGTTGCGCAAGATCAACTGCATTCTTATACGGTTTCTGTGTTCCGTTATCCACGTGCCACTGAATCTCATCCAATTCTGTTGCACACATATTAACAACTGTTTCTGTTATTGCATCCACAAATTTTTGAATCTGCGTTTCAGTAACAACATATTTCATGTCATCTATCTGATCTTCAGGAATCAAATATTTGTGAGCATCTTCGAATGACACCATTGAAAAATCATTAATCAAGGCTTGTGCCACTTTCATGACAATTTTTTTATAAACCAAATGCATCATTGCGTCCTCAGTAGTCTAGGTCTGATGATTGTTCTTGTTGAGTCACATTAATGAAATTCAAATTCAATAACAACTGTTCAATATCATCAGGTGATGTATTTCCAACATGTTCAGCTTGAACTAATGCACTTAATATACCTGACGTATGAAATGCTTTCCAACCGCTGTCGATCATTTCTACTTTTGGTATTACCTTACCTTGGTGCTTAAACCAAATTATTGAGAATTCACCTAAAGGTTTAATTGTGTTTGCGTTGTACATACCTACGATAAACATTTCACAAATATCAGGTCCCATATTTTCTAAAACATATGAACCGTACCACGTTTTAGATACACATGTATATCCACGGATGAATTGATCTTGCATTTTACACCTTTTATTATTGGCGCACAGTATTGGAATCGAACCAATTTATCCAACTTGGCCTTCGTTGTCTCGGACCACCCGATACGACTGTGCTTATATTATGAATACGGATAGCCTTCATCTGACTGTTCCTTTTGTAAAAGGGTATCAAGTTGAGCGCCATATTTTTGCTGCAGACGATTCAATGTTTCAAGGTCTTCTTTTATTTCGCGTTGTTTTTGGTCACGTCGTTTAATAGCTTGTTTGAGCTTCGATTTAATTTGGCCCCGCACGTCATTTACCGTATCCACTTTTACAACATATCTTACAATTGTAGCTGTTAAACACGATTCACCATCCGAATATGCAGGCACCGTTACATCTTGTATCGAATAATCGCAATCGTTAAGATAGATATGAGGCGCTAGTTTAGCAATTAGCTTATTTTTAATATGCTGAATATCAACGTTCATCGTTTCCAATATTTCGAACATTGCATGATATAATTCATCACTTTCAAAATATACAAAAGTATTTTGTTGGCTACGATGAGTTTGACACATTTTTTCTAATTCTTGTTCTGTCCAAATATTATCAACAAATGCATTTGTGATATCAGACAGTTTCAGATTGGAAATATCAATATCTTTACCATACAGTTTAATGATGTCACTCATCTTTAACCAATCCTAAGCTCACAGAATAACGATAGTATTTTTCAAGCTTCTGTTTCTTTAATTCAATAGCGTTGCGATCTAATGAATTTAGATCACATTTAAAATCAAAATTATACTCATCATTAAGCACTTCAACAATAGCCAACAAATCATTCAACTCACCATGAGTACGTTGAAAGTTTGTTAACGGCTGGCCAGGCATGACTTCATCCGGACCAAATTGAGATGTTTTAAGGGAGATTTGACTGACTTCACTAGCTTCTTCAGCTAATTTGGATAATAACCATTGCAGACGATTCATATTTTTTATTCTACGTTAGTTGAAGAATCGTCAAGAAATCGAACCTTGAAGGCTGAGGCTTTCAGCGCCTCATGTTCAGTACCATACCTAAAGGGAATCGAACCCTAGTCCTGCCCACTTACGATTCTGTAGCGGATATGGGTTACGATCCCATGGCCCCACCCTTATCAGGGGTGTGCTCTACCACTGAGCTAATCCGCTAGTTTGTGTCTTCGCCCCCTTCCAATTCGCTAGACACTAGTTGCCCCATCTCAGCAACCTTACCACATTGGGTCAAGAGCCCAATATTCACAATGGCTGGCATGGTAGGGATCGAACCTACGACCGGGTGATTAATCTGTGATGTTTATACATCAATTCTTATCGTCTCATAGAAACGATAATGGTTGAATTACAACCAAAACAGTCACCAGCTCTACCGCTGAGCTACATGCCAATACTAATGTTTACCAATTTTGAAAGTCTTTAGCAAATCGAACATTTGCTATTTGACCATTCTTTGTATCAGATAAACGCAATGCAAAACTTGTTCGATTAACTACTAAATTTGCCGGAATGAAATATACTTCATCATTTTCTAAATCATACGCAGCTAACCAATCAAAATCACCTGCAGAATATTTTACTTGTTTACTTCGATTATTTGTACTTTGTTCTTTGTCAAAAGTCATACTTTTAGTATGAACACACAACTTTCCATCTTTTGGAGTTACAGATTTAACCTGAACTCGTTCAAACTTTCCGTTACGTTCTACCACTAAATCGTATTGAGAATAATCACCACAAGGCACTAGAACATTATATCCACGTTTCGCTGCTTCAAACATAACACAAAGCTCACCCAGCGTTCCCTTCTGTTTTGTTCTATCACCTCTCATACTTCTATTCTCTTTAATTTGGCTCCGCCCCGAGGATTCGAACCTCGCCTCCATTTAAGGAGTCATTCGGTTAACAGCCGAAAGCCTTCACCTAGCCAGCCCGAGCGGAATTATTTCTTAATTTTCATCCATAAATGTAACTTCTGTACCCATAATTGTATAGCAAGGTCCAATATCATGCACGCTTTTCACACTTAAAAAATGCGAAGCCATGTTATATTTTGCGTACATCGCATTCACGTACTCTTCTAATTGTGATTGTTCAACAGTATCATCAGTCACAACAGTATCAATCAACGGTCTTGTAGAATTTTTCATTTCAACAAGAACATACCACATTTTCATAACACAACTCCAAACCTTTGCGATCGCCCCCGCCTGGTCCCGTCCAAAGAGAGGATTACAGATTCTACTAAGCAACGTCGCTTACGCTATTAGTAATGGATTCGAACCATTCCCTCTAACCCTCTGCGGGTCATTGTGCTCCCACTACACCAACTAATAATTACTACAAAAAATTTAAAATTCCATTCTTTGATAGAGCGATCTTTAACAACTGAATCAATCCATCATCCATGTAATCATATTCGTCTGGAAGACCTAGCGTCTTAATTGGTCTTCCATTCAGATCAAAATTTTGAACTATCTCCCAATAATTTTGATCTTCCATACACACAATTATGTCACATTTATCAATCATATCCTGTGTACATGGAACATGACTGTCACTATCTGTACCACAATACTGCGTGTCAACTGTGTAGCTTTTAAAGACATGGGCAGCTGTCCTACTTCTCATTCTTCCCTGTCTGCACACAAACAATATCTTCACACTTAATCCTTTACTAGACTCGACACATCAGGAGGAACCTGTTCGAGGTATTGCATTTCTTCTTCACTGAAAAAAGCAGAAAGACCTGCTTGTTTTCCATCTACCATTACATAGTAAAACTCACCAATCAGTTTTACTTCAATACCAGTTGTTTTAATTTCAGGCCAATTCTTTAAGAAGCAATCAGCACCAAACACATAACCGTCAAACTTTTTAAGGTCTTTCACACGTACAAGCATGTTTAATCCTCTATTTGTGGACCGTAACGGAATCGAACCGTTCCCTCAAGCGTGCAAAGCTCGCGTGCCCCCATCAACACCTACAGCCCATCTTTAAATTTCTTAACATATGCATCGACGTCAGAAATTATCTCGCTCCTATATTTCGAATGCACCATTTGATGATGATTTGGACATAAAGGAACTAAATTCTCAGGTACATTATTATGATGGTTATAATCATAATGATGCACTTCAACTATTTTATCAAAGCCACACAGTATACAACATCTTTTATGATGTTTAAAACATATTACTGTGTAACTTTTAAATTCACCATTCGCTTCTAATCTAGCTGCGTTTGCTGCACCACCAACACTATTAGAACACGTTTTACTACAATAATACTTTTTATTACTGTCAAAGAGTTTGGATCGCTCTGTTATTGTGAATGTACATTCACAAGTAGAACATTCAACGTCAATATCAACAAACAACCCAAATCGTTGAATGTTGCGTTCGACAGCTCTTTGCTTATTCTCTTCTATAAATTGACTTCTTTTTGGATTTAAATGACACCATCTGGTATGGTTTGCTTTTTCAGATTTGGTATCAAAATTAAACTCAATATTACAATGTTTGCACTTCCACAACTTCAAAATACTCCAAATAGAGTATTTATGGAGAGCACAACAATTGTTTATTTATCCACAGGTAATTCCACTAGGATTCGAACCTAGATCTCCGATCTCCGCGACCGGTATCCTCTCCGTTGAACGATGGTCTCACCTTCGTAGGTCAGTCAGGACTCGAACCTGAGTTCCACCCTAATCAGGGGTGTGTCTTGCCATTAGACGACAGACCTATTGTTAAATCAGTCCTTTGACTGATTTAACATTTCATCTTCTATTTCCATCACTCGTTGAAGTGCTTTTTTCAATTCTTCTCTTGCTTCAGGTGTCCACAGTGGTGTTGGAGTTAATCCTCTGCGTCTCATCTCACAACGACAGTAAGGATCATCACCTGTCGGTCCCATACATGCACATGGATACCACTCACCATCATTTATATTTTTCATACAATCAACTCTTGTTTGGAGCTCAGTGACAGATTCGAACTGTCTTCCGCTTGCTTACAAGGCAAGGCTTCACCGTCAAAGTTTACTGAGCTTTATTAAATGGCCACTTGAACCCATACCTCATATGTTCATTATGAAGCATTTGTACAACAACTAGACCATTTTCAGCATCGTTACAAATAACAGTGCCCGTATACTTAGTACAATCAAATTGTATGTTGTACGTTCCATTTCGGTCTAGCAACGATCGCAAGGTTAAAAACTTGCGAACTGTTCCATTCCCTGAATTCTTAAACCAGTATCTACCACCACGTATTTCTGTATCTAATAATTCATCAAGGGTCATGAAACCATCTCAAAACTTGGTGCTCGATGGTGGAATCGAACCACCGCGTCCGACCTTGTAAGGATCGTGCCTTCCCATTCGGCTTCAATCGAGCATTGTAACTAATTTCCTATGTATGCAACTGAACGGATAACTATCCTATCATTGTCACACATTGCCATGTACTTAAACAACTTGGAATGGCTAATAAAACTTCCTTTACCGTACTTAGTTTCCAACTTGTTCTTGTAGAACGGCACCACTACAAATTTCATATCTACAGAAGACGATAAAAAATCATTCTGCAAAAAGATATGTATATTTGCTAATTCATGTTGAAACATAAACAACTTAGCACGTTGATAAGCACGCTGCTTTGCATGTTGTGTAACAACAATCTTATTAGCTTTACGGATATCTATAAACATACATACCTCAAGCTATTTGGTGGGGCGCCTGGGACTCGAACCCAGACCTGCGAGATTAAAAGTCTCGTGCGCTGCCATTACGCCAGCACCCCATTTAACTACACTCTACGATTAACAATATTTGGATTATGTTCAAGCAACTGTCCAATTGGACTCAATCTCAAATGTTGTTCACCATCAAATATTCCACGTCTCTTCGCTTCTGCTATCATCTCTCGTTGCTGTTGACAACCATACTGCAAGCTACGAGATAACTCAATCACTTCTTCATCACTTTTGTCGTGACACTTCATCAAACATTACCTTCCATGATGCGTTCGACGTAGATATTTTGGCGCTTAATCCTAATCGCATTGTAACATTATTTCCTTGAACAAATCCGCTACAATGTTCACTGTTAAAACAAAATTGATCTGGTAAATCTTCAATTTTGTTAAACAACTCTCTAACACTAGAAAATTCCATTAATGTGGTATCTAACTGGCCACTTATCCAACCAAATCCTTTCACTGGCCAATCAATAACTATTTCTATAATGTCCCGCACATTATATGGGCGGGGTCGAAAATCAGCGTACTGTAGTGCATACATATACAATCTACCATCTAATTGGTAGTATTGACTGGACTCGAACCAGCTTCGTCATTACTGACACAGCTTATCAGGCTGTTGCCTACCCATTCGGCCACAATACTATTGTTCTGTAGTAGAGGAGGGAATCGAACCCGTCACCACGCCCTAATCTGGGGCTTCTAGGTTATAAGCCTAGCGTGCAACCATTACACCACTCTACTATACATGCATTATCCTTTAATAACCAACTATCGTCATTAAAGGTTAACTTGTGGAGCTACGGGGAATCGAACCCCGCTGATTTTCTCATTGCAAGTGAGACGACCACCCCCTGCAGTCCCTAGCCCCAAATCTTTATTCTTGGTTATCCTTCCGTTCAGGATAATAACCGTATTTGTTTAACGCTTGTTCCAATTCGTCAACTGTAAGGCTATCAATTTTCTCAATCGCTTTACGAACTACTTCATCTAAATCCATTTTTACGCTCCTGAATCGATTCAACAATAAAACGCAAATTTGCTTCTATTCGATCCAGAAGAATATTAGCTTCTGCTATCAGTCGATCTTGTTCTGTTTTATTCATTTTTTATATCCCAGAAACGAAAAAACCTGGCTTTTTAGGGCCAGGTTTTTGATTTTCTTCGGTTTCTGTCAGCTTTAGTTGCTGCATCCACCACCAATCATAGCCTGCCCGCGCTTCGTGGTATTATTCACCACCGCCTTCGCGTTCTTAATAATGGCTATGTTTGCGTTCATTTCAAAAATCTCTGTTTGTGTAAAAAGTTTGCACATCTTATTTTGTATTTAGTGCTTTGTCAACAACTTTTTACATATTTTTTGTTTATTTTCTGTAACTCATTGATTTTATTGGTTAATTTCAACCCGCAAAAATCTAAAAAACACGTGGCTGGTTAGGTTTCCTGTTATTACTGGAATTTCAACAGATTTTAATGAACAATTAAGAAATTTGTATCGTTTTGATGATTTAGTGCATGATATTTCAACGTCTAATAATTTCTCAAATGTGGTATATTGATACTTTGATTGTTCATCGTTATTCATATAATCAACAAACTCGACTAACTGATGAGCTAACCCGAAAGACCCTGCTAATGATATATGTAGCGTATTGTAATCCAGTCCTTTTAAGTCACTAGAATTTCTTATAAACATTTTTGAAAGAAGTGTTATAGGTGAAAAGGTAGGACCAGAATTTGACAAAACATCGGAAAACGTATTAAGGTTAAAATGAGATTTTAATTCATTTTCACGTATTGTTTCTGGATTCCACATGTACTTATCTTGGTGAGATTCTATTGTTGGAATACAATTATTGAACCTACCTGCTAGCGATATTTTAATCTGAATCATGTTATTCCTTATTATTTAATAACCATTGAGCTGCTTGTTCTGGTGTCATACGAAGTCTAAGCATATCATACATCGACTGCTTATTATCAACAAGAATCAGATCGGCTTGTGCTTCAGTAATATATTGCAAAAGTTGCAACAATACCTGTTCACGATAAGACGCATATTTGACAGGAGGTTTTTTCTTATTGGGATTAGGTTGAACGATTTTTTCCGGAAATTTAGACAGCATGTGATACTCTCTGTTTAAGAAATATCACACACTATCCTATATAAATTTAATATGTTAAATAGTAAACAGTTTTATCATTAATATATACGAATGTGCCATTGACATACGCTAATGAATGATTACCTGAAGTCGTTGGAGGATCTTGTGCTACCCATGTAATTCCATCAAACGAAAACGCTATTTTCGTTGACGTCAAAGCAGCCCAAACACCATTTCCATATGCAATCCCTACTACATCATCGGTCAATGGAGTTGTTTGGTTTGTCCAACTAGTACCAGTAGCACTTGTCATCAACTTACCATTAGTTCCTCCACCGACCCACATTCCATTATCAAAACGAGCTGTAAGTAAATTTAAACTCGCAATTGTAGTATTTGTCCAACTAGTACCATTTGAAGAAGTTGAAACCCCAGCCGAACCAACCACTAAAAATATTCCATTACCAGCAACCAAGTTATTTGGAGCAATAGCAGTAACTGAAGTATTCGACGACCACGTCGTTCTTGACGTTGTACTATTAACTCGACCACTATTTGTTAACAATGCAATTTGGTTAGCACTGTTTTCAGCGAAACGGATACCAGATCCAAGGTTATTGCTTGTTGATACGTTAGTCCACGTTGATGTATAATTAGCGGAGGTTTGAATTCTAGAAGCATCACTGCTCGATCCTGTACTACGACTAACATACCCTTGTGCACCATTCGTTAATACCGCAGTAGCACCGTTAGATGCGCTTCCACCAGATGGAACAGGTAATCCATACGTTGTCCAACTGGCACCAGCGTCCGTTGATACACTAAATGATCCTTGACCAGAATTGGCGCCGCCGATTGATAACGTATTAGATCCAGGTTCATGATATAACCCATTATTCTGTAACGTCATAGTGATAGGGAACACAAAAAGAGAAGCAAAGTCAGCAGCATCTGGCAACTGAGGACCCGGTGGAATATACGGAGTAGCATTAATTAAAATCATTTTTAAAAAATCCTCAATTTACCAATTTAACGCGTATAGCTGATTGCTAGCCACGTACATAAATCTATTATTACTGTAACATAATCCATAAGCAGAAGACCCTTTAACATCAAACACCTGCCACGAATTAAGATCTACAGAGAATGCAATTTGGTTACTTGTCATTACACCCCACGCCCCATTTCCATAAGCAATACTGTTTATGTTATCTGGCAATGGTGACGATTTTGTAGTCCAAGAAGTACCAGTAGTAGATACCGCTAACTTTCCACTGAGTCCGCCACCCAACCACGTTCCATCAGCATATTCTGCAACAGTCAAATCTAATCCAGATATTGAAGTCGTATTCCAACCAGTCGCAGCTGTACCATTAAGAGTACAAACACCATTACTTCCAAGCATTAAATAAATGCCGTTTCCATACATAATAGAGGTTGGGCTAATAGGTGAAAGGTTACTTGTTCCTGTAAAACTACTAAAATCAGTTGTACCATTAACCAGTCCTGCCCCTGACAAAAACACAGCTGTCGTTCCAGACATCCCAATGCTAATAATTCCACCCGTCATCGTGTACGTAACGTTTGAAAAAATTGAATTGTAGTTAGATGCATACTGTAGGTTAGCATTACCAGTGGTGTTATTTCCCGTGGTTGAAATTCGTCCTATATAAGTACGCGTTCCAGATAACCCCAATGCTGATGGCTGACGGTTAACTCCGTCAGTTGGAAGAGGTAATGCATTAATACTCCAGGTCTCACCACCATCTGATGAAAACAGCAAATTACGTTGCCCACCTATTGTTCCGGCAACTATCATGTTTAAACCACTAGTTCGCATTCCAACACCAACTAACATTGTGGCGCCGAACACATGAACCGATTCAAAATCATCACCATTAGGACCTGGAGGAAGTGGCGGAATGTACGGAGAAGCGTTTATCAAAATCATTGATTAATAATTCTCTGACGGCAAACGTAAACGTTGGCGAATATACTGATCTTTCTCTTGTTCTGACATACGATCAAACTCTGGATCACTCGAAAGTTTTTCGTATTCATTTTTCCAGATCATGAAATTGTTAGGAGTTAAATCATGCATTCCTGCTTCATCGCGTTGCCGAGTAATATCAGCAATCCGATCCATTTCTTTTTTGTCAGAGCGACGCATGTTATATGATTGTCTATGAAGCCGCTTCAATGCTTGATTTAATTTAGGGTCAGGATGTTCTTCAGCAGGTTCAGGTGAACCTACACCAAACGTTTGTGTCCAAGCTCTGCCCATATCAGGCATATAACCAGATTCATCTAAAAATTCTAAAAAAGTTTTCATTATTTTATCTCAGCAAGTAATTAAATCTTTATAAGAAGCTAATGCGGTATCAATATCACCAAAGATAAATTCTTCTTTTAGTGTTTGGCTTCCATGCATAGAATCGGTGTACTGAATCTGATATTCGACGTCTGGATCTACATTAGCAACATTAGCATTGTATGTTACTGTTTTCACAATTCCACAACGAACACCATACGTTGCATCAATAGTCCATACGGATTGATTGACAACATATGAATATGTAATAGATGGCATCTTACTGCTCCACAAATAAGGTATTTTGTATTTATCGTTATTGGTTATTATATTTCTTGGATTGGGTATACAGATCAATTAACTGTTTTGTACGCATGTGTCTTGGAACTTGAAAGAAACTTGCAGGATGTGCAGATACTGCCAACATAGCTAATTCAGGTGTTATCAAATCTTTACGCACATATCTCAACATCATAGGAGACTTTGCAATTACTTTATGCACCATCGATGATGTTTGATGAGCTGTAACTTTTGGGGACTTTAACAACATCGGTCTTTTAACTACCAATGCTTCTTTAAATTTATCATTCGCTTGTAAATCTTTACGAACTAATCTTTGAGCAACATCAACTCCTAATACATCCACCATAGTAACAGCAATCGAAATATTTTGTTGATGAGGCTGAATATAGTTTATAAAACGTGGGTGTTTAGTTAATAACAGTTCAACAATATCATCGTCTATTGCGTTATGATGAATTTCTAAGATTGATTGTAGTCTATCATTATCAACATGTTTGTTAATCAAAAATTTAAACAGATGTTCAGAAGTAACAACTGACAATAATTCTAATATGTCAAATTGAACTGCTTGTTGTTCAAATGCTTTTTTCAACTGTGGTATGTTATGCACTAACCGTGATATTGGAACAGAGGCATCGAGCGCATCTCTGAACGAATTAGTTTCAAAGTGAAATTGATACTTATCATGTTTGAACTGTACAACGTATAAAGGCCCTTGTCTGTTATAAGTATCAAAATGATTAGTAGTTTGCGTTGCAGCAGTGCACCAACGCGTTCCACGACCAAAATAACAAGATGCGATTTGGGTTAACGGAATAATGATTTTTAGCTTATCATCGTGATAGAAAATTGTTGCTTGGTTATCATTGATGAACTGCTGTTCTATTTCCGTCAACGATACTAACCGCGGTTCTGATAGAAGTTGCTGAATTACAACATACACATCACGAATCGATTTATATTGGTTAATATCTTTACAGGCTAATTTGTTCTTATGTTGCTCAAATCGTTCTAGTTCAAGTTTTATTCGTTCCAAATCTTGGATTGAAAAATCCTTTTTGCAATACTTTGCAACCAACCATTGTGTGTATTTGTATTGTGCAGTCGGATCAGCTAACGATAACAAATTGATAATAGCATTGCATTTAATAGCAGGTGTTTCACCAGTATCCACCTGATTCAAACATGTCATAATCTTTGTATGTTGAATTGCATCAAAGAATCTGAAACTATCAAGGGAAACAGTATGATCATGGTCGAAAGCGGAAATGAGTTTATCGCACCATTGCGATGCGATAAACTCAAAACGGGAATTACTGATTATTAATGGTTGAACCTGATCACTCATATAGTTGCGCTAAACATTGATACCGTGCTTGATATATAGCAACCGCTTTGTTACCGGTTGCCTTAGTAGCCACAGTTTCAAGGTCAAGCTGACTCAACGCATTGAGATCACGTGTTACGTACGTCCAAACACCAACATAATCGAATGATTGATCCAAATTTGCTAACATTCCGATTGCCCATTTCAACGTGCTTGCATCAGTAAATGCACGTATGTTATTGAACAACGTCAGTTTTTGATCAATCGTCAATTCCAAATACTTCATAATCTGCGTGTGGTTATTCCACAACGCAGTCGCAGGTTTGTAATAATGGACAGGAACACAATATTGTTGGAACAACGAATTGCGTTCTGCACTCTCAACAAATCCTTTAAGAATACATGCATATGCAGCTAATTGGTCATCAGCTTCTTGCATATTAATCCATTGTTGAGGCGTCCATGTAGTAGCTTCCCCATATGGCCACAGCACAGATTTGCGTTTCGAAAAAGCACCTACATTGTTCAATATTTCAAACATGCGATATGGAGCCTTTTCTTGCATTCCTTTATCCAATTCCGTCCAAATTCGTTCATATGGAACATATTGCAACTCCGGTAGAATCGTAGCCATCAAATCTAATGTTTGTGGATCAACAGAAAAATCAGGATAGCGAGCTGCAAATCGAGCAACTCGAAGAACACGAATTGGATCTTCTGCAAATGCTTCACTTGTGTGACGCAACATTTTGTTTTTGATGTCCCGTAGCCCACCATACGGATCAACCAATTCGCCAGTTTCTGGATCTTGGGCAATACTATTGATCGTCAAATCACGACGCAGCAGATCTTGTTCCAGTGTTACGTTTGGATTGTAATCTACATCAAACCCATTATACCCAACACCCGTCTTACGTTCAGTTCGAGCAAGAGCATATTCGCAGTTGTTTTTCAGAAAAACAGGGAACGAAGAACCAACCTTATGATAACCAAGTTCGATCATTTGGGATGGAGTTGCACCTACTACAACATAATCTTGGTCTTTGGGTTCTAAACCCATGAGCATGTCTCGGACAGCGCCGCCAACAAGGTAGGTTTTCATAGTAAAGAGGTCTCCTAATTGTCAATAAACAATTGTACCACAATTAGGATGGGGGGTCAACCGGAAATTAGTTGCTAGATTCAAGCAGATATTGAGAAAATGTTAAACGTTCGGTTGTATCATCGTTTAACATTTTCTTATGTTTAGGTTTGCGATTATAATCGTTCTTTTTGTCGCGGTGCGTTTGTGCTTGATTAAAATCATTCATCATTTTCGCGACAGGACTTTTAATAGGATCATGGTCCTTGTTTCTGTACTTTTTCGTTTTCATGATTTACCCCAATATGTAGCTGTAATTTGTTCTGCAACTTCAATAATATCACTTGGCAACACCGATTGATTGTCAGGCATTTCTGCAATTACATTGATTAACCGTTCTTTAGCATCTGACAACGTCGGAGCATTGTAAATGTAGTCTTTCATCTTGTCATGACTATTGAGCATATTAATCACGGACGTGCGAAGGTACAACAGTTTATCGACCGTAGAATCATCGGGGCTGTGATTAGCCGTTGGGGCGGCCGAATCGGCTGGTGCTCCAGCACGTTCAGATATGGAAACTTGATGATCACCATGTTCTGGTTCAGCGTCCTTTTGTTTCTTTGTCTTTAAAGCAAACGTAATTTTTGCAATATGTTCTTGCTTGTTTAGCATTAACGCAATCGTTCTTCCAGTATGATCATCAATGAAATATGCAACTGTAACAGTATCATTTGCATTTTTATGGTCTGGGCTACCAAACAATTCTTTCATTGTATGCACAATGTGCAGCATTTTATGGTTATCAGATATAGCATATTTGAAATGAGCGATATGTGGAGCAGTATCACTATCGTCATTCTTTTCAACAAAAATGCTATCAGGTGTTAACTTATCTGCAATTGTTTTAAGTAAGTACAAATCGTCACGAACATCTTTGTCATTATCTTGTTTAGGTAACATTGCATGAGCTTTATCAATATCACTCACTGTAAGATTTTCACTTAACCGACGATGTTTCTTAGCATTATACTTACGATATGGTTTCTTACGTGTCTTCATGTAGTTAGCATGATACACAGCAGCCTCAGCTTCTTTCGAAACTTCCGACAAATTCATTAATTCAATTAAAATACTCATTGTTGTGTTTCCGTAAGACTATCCACAAATAAAAAATCAGAAAAAGTTATCTGTTCATTAACTACACGCTTTGGAAGTTTCTTATCCTTAGTTTTCGCAAAAACAGATGCATCTGTTTTTGATATCGAATTAGCTGTCTTTCTGAGACGACTAACTTGTTGGTCCGTCATTTTAGATGTATCTAACGATCCATCTTGATAGGCGCGAACCATTCTAAAAAAATTAGTTTGAGCTTTACTTTTAGCTGGCATAATTAATCTCAAGTAGCATCTGCGTTAGACATAAACCATAGATATTGAATCAAATTCTTTTGTGCTTGTTGAGGCGTCTCCCAATGAAACGGGTGATTATTATCAGAATAACGCTTACGTTTCTTCTTGGGGCTCTTGTCTTTGCTTTCACAAAGAACATGCGACAACTTCACAACACAAAATCCTTGAAATAGTCTATTATTTAGTTTTAATTCGTTATTCTTCTGGAATAATTTGAACAACTTCACGCAACTGAACAGCAAGTTCTAATGGAACTATGTATCTGTCCTCATAATCAGATAAAACTTCAATGATCTGATCTATCAGTTCCAATAAACTTTCATGTGTATCCGTGTTCATACTTTCCCCTCTTTGCACATTCGTTATATTTACTACAAAAGGGGGCAATACGTCTAACTTTTTAACCTAATAGCAATTGCTGGCCTGTTCTTGAAATAGGAACTACGCGAGCTTCGCGTTGCATATCTTGAGGAAGGTGTACAATTGTAGCTTCAGCTAATCTGTACGATGGTTGAGGTTGTCCCATATTAACGCCGTTAACTTGAACAACGTATAATGTATCTGATTCGTTTAACATAATAATCACCTATAAAGATATAATCGCCGGTATTTACTATTATTATTTGACGGCGATTATATCCAAGGCGTCTAATTAACCAATATCAGACGGAAACACATCACCGTTATCAAACGACTTCTGATCTTCGTATGGTGCTGCAAGGCGACGATAAAACTCTTTATCTACGCAACTAAGAATTCCAGAGACTTCGTTAACGTTATCATAGTTAACAGGGCTATAGACTCTTGCCAATACAGTAGTGAATACATAATTAATATTACCCGCCATGGAATTATTTGAATCGTCACACTCCAGCTGTCTCAGATCATTAACCAACGAATCAATAGACTGTTGTAGTACACGACGTTTATCTTCAACGATATATGGCATATTAGTTACCTCTCTATTAATGCCGATTTAATTCAAGCAGATAGTTACAAAAATATCGATATCTATCTTGCTTAGTATGCTTGTTTAATTGCGTATCTAACTGATTACAGCTAGTGCAATATTCCGGAAGGAACTCAGGATCAACTAATCTTGAGCTGCTAATATTTTCGATAGTTCCGCATGCCAAACACAAATGGCTATCGATGTTGTCTTGACGAATGTCTTTGCGAATTGCTACATTATCTGTTACCTGCTCCAAATATTGGTACAACTGCTCAAAACTACTAAACATCTTAGTAGTTAACCCCTGCAACCATCCTGGAACTTGGTCAAACGAATCATATCCATTAACAAGAAACACTGGAATTCTATGATCATATGCCTTCTGACATTCGCATAATGTTCCAGCACCTTTACGTACGCTCTCATCATAATACACAATAAGAGCTGAACAGAAATCTTCAATGATACCAAGATCAGCATACACAAAATGATTTCTAATGTTCAATTTCTTTTCTACATGACGCTCATTATCTTTATATTCAAAGCACGGTTCAACTACTCCATACTGTTTACTATATGCAATATCCATTGCAGTAATATTGACCGGAATGAATCCGAGTTCGTCCAGACGTTCACTGCACGTAGCGCGCCAAACACCACCCAGCTCCTCAGCGTGCTGCATTCCACCACTTAAATAAATGTATCTTTTACTCTTGGTCATACTAACCTCAATATCCAAATGCATTTTCTGTACAGTAATGCAATCTTAATTCCATCAGAATTTTTCCTAGATGGTTTTCTCCATTTCCCGAACCAACAGGACAAACACCCCAGCACGTATCCTTCCACCAATTCCCCTCTTCTAAATGAGCTGGATACGTTTCAATTAACGCTTCCAACAATTTAGGATTTTGCGTAAATTTGGCTTTTACAACACTACGCATGTAAGTGAATTTAATTTCATCCCAATTAGATGGCAGTCTTAACGCCTTACCAACTTGTTTAGCATCATTAGGAGTAGGTAACGTCGAAATAAACTGTTGTAGCAGTTTATTACTTGTTTTTGATGCTTGATATGCGTGCTCTGATGTGGTCCATTCTAACCCTCGCCACTTAATCGGTGCTGGGTAAAAATTAGACAGGAAACGATATGGGCCATCAAAAGATAAAATCGGTTCTACTATTTGAAATGTCACTATTGCAATTCCATTTGTTGAAGAAAGAACAAAGGTGTTGATGCAGTTGGTTCAACAACTAATAGTTGTCCAACTGGTTTATATCCTTTGCTGATATAAAAGTTTACAGTGTTTTCAATTTCACTAAGATCCTGATATCCACCACGAATCAATTTATATTGTTCCATACCATCACCATTTAATATCTAAACGAGCAAGTGCATCGTCAGCTCGTGAAATATCACGCCCAACGTTAAACACAGGAATCCTAAATTTAGAAGCTACTGATATTGCAATTCCAGTTCCGCCCGTATCTTTATTGTATTCTTCTACGGATTCGCAACCATCTGCAGTATAACATAATACGAAGTCAACAGGAGTGAATAAATCATAACCCAACACCTGAAGAACATCACGTGCAACTAACTTACGAGCTCCTACACTGAGATCATTGTACACAGGATGCAACGATTGGACAATAGTAAAAGCACGTGGATCAATTTCAATCAGTTGTGATCGGTTATTACAGAATCTTGGCCACGGCAAAAATATTTGTTTGCTTCCGTTGCCTAGATCGCATCCTTTTTCAAAGGCTTGATCAGCGCCAGCAGCGGCCCCTGAATATAACGTCCACTGTTTTTCAGCAGCGTAATGAGCAAATTCTACAAACAGTTCGATTATGTGTTTAGGAGTGGAACGAGATCCCACTCCTGCATAACATTTAAGCAACACAGATATTACAACAGCTCACGTTGTTGACTTAAAAACCTTTCATCCATTAAAGGAGAATTGTCAAATAAACTAATAGGTGGTGCATCTTCTTCAGCAAATCTCTGCTTTATAACTTTGCCTGTTGTGAGATCTACTAGAACATCTACCAAACGTACCAATGAATGTGACAATGCAGAAGTGTCAGGCCATTGTCTATTATGTTGATATTGCACTGTTACTTTCCACACATCAGGCACATTAGCTGGCGGTGTTTCATAGTACCGTCTCATAATGCCATATGTACGGAATGGAGTTATCGATTCACCATACTGTTCAATCAACTTATTAACTAATGATCGAGCCAAATCTTCGATTGTACTATGAATCTTGATCTCAGGATTAAAATGAGCTGTTTGATGGATTACATCCAATCTACGTGCATAATCTGGATGCACACCAATATGAACATCTTTCCTACTCGCCAGCCATTTACCCAATTCAAACAACGTGATTGGACACAGCGTTTCATGTGAGAACCAAAAGATTGCATGATCACTATGCATTAGATGACGATGTTCCCAGTCAATCTGATACTCGGATTGAGTTGGATCTGAAATGTCAAAACTTTCACGACGTGGATTAATAAGATGAACACGATCCGATAACGTAAGATACAATAGATCAGTAAATTTCTTTTGCCAATCTGCAGTATTGGAAATACCACCTGCTACAAATACAGTGATAGGTGGTTCAAATTCTTTTGGACATTTAACAATAGTAGCCATTTTTTATTATCCTAATAAACAACAAAAGGGGGCTTATATGCCCCCTGCTTCCGCGTTTGCACGTACTTGGTCAAATGCAACTTCGTTAAACATCTCTCCAGTATCATAGATAGGAAGCATTGCGTTATACCAACCATCGCTACCTTTGATTTCCTGGCTATCACTTACCGTACGATAGTTACCAGAATGAATGTTCCGTTCCAACGTCAGAATACCACGTTTCGATTTCTTGCCAGGATCAGTGATCGGATCTTTGAACACATCACGCCATTCGTTATCCACTTTAATCGCCGACATTTTCATTGCAAATTTTTGGTCGTCACGAGTGTGGGCTTGCAGCAGTTTACCACCAGAACCAAAAGTAATGTTGTCTGCCGACCAACCATGTTTTTCATAATTTGCAAGAATTTTCTCAACCATTGCTTCGTCAATACCATCCCCTTGGATAATACCAACTGCTGGGTGCAGTACTTTATATCCTTTGCTGTTAGTGGTAAAACCAAATCGGCTCGCCAGCGCCTCAACTACTTGAAGCGTAATCTCAACAGGATCACCACTATCTGGACGAACAACCAGTTTACCGCCGATGGCATGCAGTTGCAGTACTTTTTCTTTCAGAACACCACCCCAAATATTGAGGCAAGCATTCATAATATCATAACTGTCACTTACACATGCTACCAATTGACCTGGCTTTGTAAATTGTTGCAACATGTTATTCATTGCTGCAACTTCACCTTCGCGCCCACCCCAGCTCGTCATCGTGCTGTGTTCAGAAGCAGGAATCGAATATCCAGCCATCCGACAGTTATAAAATGCACGACCATATGCAAGTGCAGAAACAGTGTCAGTTCCTTTGAAGTTAACCAAGTGAGCAAGACCACCAAGACCTGCAGATTCGCGTGAACTTACTCCACGTGCACCAAAATCGTGCAGTTTGAAATCAATCAGTTCTGGTGTACCAGTCTTTTCCAAATACCGTTTAATGATTTTTTTGATATGCCAGCTGTACGTAGCAACAGTAGTTGGATACCAAGTACCACGTAGAATTTCAGTTTCCCAGAAACCAGGAAGCCACACGAACTCACTGTCAGTCGGACGAACACGAAGCAACGTATTGCCCGTCGGAACAACAGATCCTTCTGCAACCGCCTCAATTCGAAGCGGCATATAACCACCGTACTTGCGTACGATTTTCATGAATCCATCGTAATTAAAAGGTTCACCATGTTCTGTAAGCAGCTCATGTGCTTCTTCCACATGTTGACGAGTAATCGGTTTCATAAACCGACTTTTGACCAATGCTTGGTTACCAAACACTACAGTTTGTGGATATCGACCGCCACGAGACTCAACATACGTGCTGCTGTCTTCACTGTTTGGAGGGAGTTGCAGGTATTGCGAATATTTGTATGAATCACTGTGGACAAGAGGATTGTCAATAATGCTTTCGTAGGTCATAGAAAACTCCTTTCTATTATTGTGAAATTACCACACCGTCTATCAGCGTGATACAGTTATTTATATCAGCCAGAGTAATAGTCTTCCAAAAAAATATTTGTCGTCAACAAATAATTTATATTTTTGCAAATTCACTATAGCCAAGATCAATCATCTGCTCTTGAGCAGTTAATATATCGGTAGTGCAAAATAGTTTTCCAACATCGGGTTCTCCTACAATTTGAAATGTATGAATACCATTGTTAGTCAACCAATTTAACACGGTAGTACTCAAACTACAGATCACGGTAGAGGGTGAGTGATCAAAATAATTACGAATTAATCGATAATCGAGGTTTGCTTCTTTTTCGGTTCCTCGTTCAATATAACATATCAACGTATCTAATATTTTTTTGGGCATTCCCTTCAATGACGTTAAAGGATTCATATGACAATTAAAATCTCTAACTTGATTAGGCGCGCCGATCAAATTAGTTAGTTTATTATAAGAACATGTATACATGTCTCCAACCTCACTAGGACCATGTTGGAGAGAGGTCAACCAATTATTAGAACACAGAAATGATCCACCAACTTCTCGCGGACACCACAATAATGATGATAACTCATTATCAGTACAATTGAAAGAACCTTTAACTACATCAGGAGCACCATGTAAGGTTTTTAACATGGTGCTCCTGCAATCAAAATTTCCAGTCACAGTACCAAATTTAACCGGAAAACGTGTCCATAAACGTTCCACTAGCGTGTGGTTAATTGAACCATCAACATCAATAATACCATCATCTCGAATAATATACGTCGCACCATCTAACTTAACAGCATCCAAATATTGGCGAATTATCTTTCTATCAGTTAAAAACTGATATGGATTATCCTTTCCACCATTCTTCGTCTTCAATTGATAATTGTCGGTCAAATTCGTCACTTCGATACTTCGCTAACTGTTCAATATATCCAAGATTACGTAACGTTTTGTATACCAAATTTTCTACAGACAATTCACCTTTCGATGAAAGACCTGCACGACGATAACGATTTAACTTACTTAACATCTCATCCGCACGATCACCACGACTATGTTGTGACATATTATCAATTTTGTTGATCCAATCAGCAGCTTTAGATTTGACCTCCCAACTGTCAACTGTTGGTTTGGTATACTTTGGTTGAACAACCCACTTGTTGTCGTTGATTGACCATACAGCAGTAGCAACGAGATCATCCTCTCCTTGCACATACAATTCAACTGGCAACTTGCGAATTGTTATGTCATGTTGGTCATTCCAATAAAAACGTTTTGTTTCAAAGAAATCTTCAATAATCGAACCATATTGTTCTTTAACCTGATCCATATCTACGACAACGTGCACATCAATATCAGAATGAGGATTCCAGTTAAAGTTAGCATTGCTACCAGTTACAATAACATCTTTAACCTCTAGGTCAGGCAAGTTAAGATATTCAACAAATTGGTCAGCAATTTCTTTGAGCTTTTTGCTCACTTCGCTTTTCAATTTTGCCTTTTCAGGATTATGACCATTCTCCCACAGTTTTGGGTTCAATTTGTTATGGTATTCAATTTCAGTTTTAACCTGTTTAGGTTTAATGTCTTCACCTAACAATTGACCATACCGTTTAAGAACTGATTCAACAACGTCAACGTATTCTTTTAAACCACTAACATTTACTGTAAATGGTTTATCACGATCAAACATATAATGACGATCGATAATAATTTGAACTCCACCATTCAATCGGCAATCAGTAATATGAATCCCTTGCGGATCAGCATCAGTACTCATTTGTTCTGTCACTAATCCATCAAGTTTTAACGCTTCATAAAATGAAACAAAACTCTGATCGAATGTTACAACGTAACTACGATCTGTACATTTATTAAGCGTGATTTCATTCTGCATTTGTTCAAATAACTTCATGTGGAATTCTCAATAAGTTTTACATATTTATCTGATTATCATCACCTTAGGAGGTGGAAAACCGTTAAAATGTGTACCGTACGCTGATGTATATGCTCCAGCATTTTCTACCACAATAAAATCGTTATCTGTTAGTTTACTTGGTAACAATTGAGACTGTGTTACAATATCTAATGAATCACAAGTCGGACCCGCTATTGCACATTCTACAAGATCGTCAGTTCCGTAATTGGTGATGTATGAGTATTTGAAATCATTACATGAAGCTTCAATAATTCCATGAAACACGCCTGTATCTAAATACACCCATTTCTTGCCATTGCGAACGTTCGTGGTAATTACTCTCGTTAACAGTTTGCCACTTTCAGCCACCATGAAACGTCCAGGTTCCGCAACCATTTCAACATCACTGTCAAAACCAAGTCGTTCAATGGTATCCGTGATCGAATAACCAATTTCATTGATAGACATAACACGATCAGTATATTGAACTGGAAAACCACCACCTATGTTAAGCAATGTCGGCTTACCTCCAGTTTGCACAATGTAATCAAACATACGATGGGCAATTTCAATCCCAGAGCTCCACATATCAAAACGATCACATTGAGACCCAACATGAAATGAAATTCCTGCTACTGGAAATCCAAAAGCTGCACACCGAGCCACAATATCGTGTGCTTCCGCAACAGTTACCCCAAACTTACCGGCTAACGGAAATTTACTATATTCATTGGGAACAACCATACGAATATAAACACTAGCCTTTGGGTTTCTACATAATTTTTCTAACTTATCTACCCCATGACTGCTATCAACGACATATCTATAGATTCCAACACTATCCGCTAATTTAATCGCTTGATCTGAACGCAATGGATTGCTATAAAGCACTGATGACATATCAAAATCGTCATCGTCAATTTCACGCAGCAATTCAATCTCTGCTGGAGATGCAACTTCAAAACTTTGTTTGGCAGCGACTAATCGATCAATAATTGCAGGATGAGGATTACATTTGACAGCATAACGAATATTGAATTGAGGAAGTGCTGTTTTGAATTGATCAATTTTAGTATCAACAACTGATGGATTGATTGCCAAAACTGGTTGAGTGTAATCGTTAGTTATTGAAAAATCATTAAGAAATTGATAAGCATTCATACGACACTTCCTAGTTGAAAAGTGTCGTATTTACATCTTTTAAATTACACGTTCAACGAACTGTAATTGGATGACTTAGTTCAGGTGTGCTTTCTACTCGTAGCGTAACTGTTAGTATTCCTTGTTCTAAAACAGAAGACACTACTTTGAAACTATCAACACCTACTGTCCACGTTCTGGTAAAATCACGAGATGAAATACCACGATGAACGTAATCGTGTTTGATTGTAGATTCAGGATCGATCGGATTACCTGAGATTGTAATCGTTTTCTGACTTGGATCTGTGGTCACTGATAACTGTGTTGGTTTAAATCCAGCAACAGCCATTTCAATAATAAATCCATCAGCAGTACGATACACGTTGGTTGGTGGATAGTGTTGATCTGCCCGAAGCGTTGATATGTGGTTAACCCAACTATCGTAATCAAGCACTACATTGGAAAGATGTCGAACCCATCGTTCGTTATTATTTAACGTCATATAATTATCCTCTTTGAGCAATATTATTGTTATGTGTAACCCCATTCGGGCATTACGTTTGTTTCTGACAATACTCGATTGTCATTGTGCCCCAGTCCAGAATCGAACTGAACTCTCCTGATTACAAGTCAGGTGCATCACCACAATGCTTCAAGGGCAAAATTAACATTATTATTTATAATTATGTTAAACTGGTTTACCTATGCATGTTATATATAAACGCCTTGCTTGGCAACAACTATCCAGTATATGATTAAAAAACTACATGCACAGGCAAACGCAATTAACTTTGAGTAGCGAAGATTCCAACGCCACATGGTGCTTATTGCAAACGCAAATAGATACATAGACAATGATCCAAATATTGATATCATCAATATAAACATGATTGGTGCAACAATATGTGGATCCAGCACTGTATTTCCCTCTTACTTTTGTTTCTTAATGCTATTTGTGATCTCAGTTGACTTATTAGTCACTTTATCAATTTGAAAAACTTTAACACCATCAATCGTTGGAACAAACGAATACGTATAGCGACCAACGGGTTGAATATTACCAAAATCAACATTAAGAGACGACTGCATACAACTAACTCCCAACTGTGTTTTCAACATTATAACGCTTCAAATCTTGTTTGCTCAACTGGTACTTCTTCGCAGCATACAGATTATTCTTGTTTTTATTTTTGTCATTATTGTGTTTTTCTGCGCTCGTGTATTCTTGTTTTTCAACATCATACACTCGAACCTGACGAACAATCGTTACTTCAACACCACTTTGATCGACATACGTATAATTGTAGGGTGGTGGGAACGGTTGGTATTCAATTTTATACCAAATACCATCAACACATTTTAACTTTTCATATTCACTAATCACACGTTCGACCCGAAGCAGTTGTTGTTTTTCTTGTTCACGCCGTTGGCGGTATATTGCATTGTAATTCTTGCGATGTTTATTTGCTTTCAGAATATTGGTTTTAGGATCAACATAAAAAGGAGCCCATCCTTTTGCCAACGGCTCCAACCCATTCCATTTAGTGTGGTGATACAACTCACCGTTGTACATGCTGACTTTTGTAGCAACATATTGGAACAAATGATCCAAAATATGTTGATTGATAACAGATCGTTTATCAAACGACTGGCAGATTTCTTTGTATACTTTATCCCAATTACGCCCAACACTACCTTCAATAAAACGAAGTAACGGATTAAGATTCTCGTTCAATGATTTCCATGAATGTGTAACATTATAACGCTTGCGCATCGATTCTCGAATTGGAGTTTGTTCATCAATTTTATTAAACTGATTATTATGACGAACAGTGTGAAACTTATTGGAGCTTCCAACACGTTCCCGTTCACACAGTAATTTATTAAGATCTTTACGCATTAGTATTCCTAAAATTATACGTCTATATGTGACTGACTTTTGATCCTAACAGTATGAGGATGTTTTTGACCAGTAATGCTACAAAACACTATCATGTCACCAGACGGTGTATAATACTGATCTTGATTAAAACCGTCAGATGAACTAATTCCGAATACATATCGGAACTTTGATCTTAAATTATATAGTGTAGCAATTAGGTGCGGATCGTTTGATACGAAAAAATCACTCTGGTTGCTCATTTGCCAAATCCCACACACGTCGCAGAATTTCTTGACTTACCGCATCAGGGTGTTTAGGATTTTCATCCATACCATTAACCACTTGTGGTTCATAATTCAACATAGTTAATGGATTGTTCTCATCCCACAACAGATATTGGTTACGAATGAACATTCCAACAGAATGATGAAATTGGATCATATCATCACGTTGAACCTGTTTCAAAACGTCAAAATCGCTGGGTTGCAAATCTTCAAATACTGCCTGGACGATTTCATCAAGGGTCTTATATTGAATGGTCATTCGATCACCTCGTTAATAGCTTGCTGCATTTGAGTTAAACTTTCCCACATTAACTTAGAACTGGCTACTAAGGCTGCAGACGGATTTTTAGTTTTATGAATAGCGTCTATTTTCCAACGCAATTGTTGACATTTTAATTGACGATGATCAGGAACTGATTCAATTGCTTGATCAAGCAATTGTGATCGAACGAGTTCAAACTGTTGAGGGTCTGTTTTGTACAATTTGCTCATGTATTCGAAATCAAATTGTAGTTTGTCCATTACTAGACCCTCATTTGCAGATTACTTTTTGCTTTTAACCTGCTTGTTCAATTGTTGAACAGCTGCACGCAGTTTGTTGAGATTACTCATGACACGAATAGCGTGTTTTGCTTTATCTTGACCTGGACGTAGTTTATTAACTAATCCAAGCCCACGCTTAGCAGCATTCAACTTAGCAATAGCATCAGCAAGTTGTTTGTGAACATCACTGCCAATCGAATCTTCATTTAAGCGAATTTGAATATTGTCAACAATATCTTGAATTTCTGCTACCATTTCTTGGATCGCAATAACGTGTTGTTGTAATGGTTCATGCACTTCTGTCAGTTTCATTAATACTGTCCTCTAGTTGTTATGTGTTGTACTTTGACTTCTCCCTCATAGTCATCAGACCAATGATGAGCGCGTGACCCCATACTATTATCATGACGCTGTTTGAACTGGCTAACAGAAGCAGCAAATGCTTTAGTCATTTCTTGTTCGAGGATTTGTTGGAAAGCTGGTGTGTTCAGCATCTGACGATAATATTGAGTACCATCACCATCATGCGAAAAACTAAAAGTTGACGATAGTACAGCGGTTGTATACTGCTCATCACCATCACTGTCATCAGACGGATCACTAGGTATCTTATACAACTCTCGTAACGTTTCAAGGGACACAGATCATACTCCACATCTATTTGGTGACAGTATTTATCTGTTGGCTGCTGAGGTTACGGATAAACGGTCCGCATTTTCCACACCTTGTACAAGCATTAGTACGTTCAATTATATCACGGACAGTCATTCCCTGATCAAACATTTTCTTAATCTGACTGTCCGTGACATTACAACAAAGACATACAATCATTTTGCCGCAAGCGTTTCCTTGATCAACTTACTGGCGATACCACGATCATACGTACCACTAAACTTTGCTTCCAATTCTTGCATGAACTGTTTAATCGTAGTAGCACCAGTTTGATGAATTTCTGTGATAACTTGCTGCAATTCAACATCAGTCATCTGAGCTGGCAAATACCAAGCCAACATTTCCAATTGTTTGATAGCTTGTGTAATTGTTTCTTTATCCTGAACTGCAGCCAACACATCCTTTTGATTCTTAACAAATTTACGAACTACTTCTTGAACAACAGAGTCTTCAACTACTTTTATTCCTTCACGTAGTTGATAATTTTCAATTTCACCAACCAACGTCGAATAAAACGCCGATTTAAAACTATCGCGTTGTTTACGAGCTTGCAGCCGATCATGTTTGATCTGTTCAAAAAGACTCATTTACTTTCTCCCATTTTATAACCATGTACGGTTTGTTATTAAAAATCATTACGTCTTTTCTAATTATGTTGACGTCATGATCCACTAATCGTGTTACGTATTGTTGCACTGGCAACACTTGCACTTGCGGGCAGGTGGAGGTGGTGGCGGTGCAGGTTTTGATACTCCCTTTGGAGGGGGAGGATTCGATTGTTTCTTCATTTTCAACCTTACACATTCCGTCTTGATATGGACAGATGACGATATTAACTGTACTGTGGGCATATGCAACGGCAGTAAAAAACGCAATAGATAACAGTCCAGTTATTCTACCTTTTCCTTTTACGCGCTTGATACTCATATGTACGTCCTATCGTAAGATGCAATGGCCAATCTGTCTTCAATTTTAATTCTCGACGGATGTCAATTAACTGAGGACAATGTACAGGAACGATATAAAACGTTCCACTATTTTCACCATGCACATGACGATGACTTCGCACTTCTTGAACAGAACCAACGTGTCCATACTCAAGATCAAACTTTTGACCTTGGTACTTCTTCCACAAATGCATCAAATTTGGGATTGGTTTTTCACCACGAATCACAGATACATGAGCATCAAATGATGGAGGTTGAAGGTAGATATGTTTGGTATATTGAAGCCACCAACGATAGTAACGAGTGATTTCCCGATCTACGTTAACGACACACCACCAATCGGTTCTCGCTTTCATTTCACCGCGATGTGGATCGTAAATGAGTTTGCCGCTGGTTTTATGAGGGGTAGCGTACTTCACAACAGTAAATCCTGTTTGGAGCGGGTAGGGAGATTCGAACTCCTCTATTACTGGGTGGAAGCCAGTCGTGTAGCCGTAAACACTTTACCCGCTTAATTCTTAACTATGGCACTATAATAACCAGTATTTAGTGCCAAGTCAACAATTATTTATGAAAAGTATGTAACATTTGGTGTTGACAGATTAGATTTTTGTCTAAACGAAATATACGTATTTCGTTCATCAAATATTACATACATCTGTTTTGGAAATTGCTTGATCAAATGAACCAAATTCTCACGATATGGGTCATGATGAACAACGTCTCCATCTGTGAAAATAATTACGTTATATCCTTTGGATGCTGCTTGAGATATATCAGTAATCAAGCCACCACTAAATGCAGTTCCGCCAGCCATGTGAGTGCTGAATACACTTTTAGTGCTCAATGGCCACGCTTTAGGCTTATCAGCAACACCTGTAACTTGAGCAGCTTTATCAGTGTAAAAGTTACATTTAAATACATCATGACTTCCGCTGAACTTCAACACTAATGCTGTTGATTTACGGAATGCTGGTTGGCTAAGCAATTTAACAGCATTGGAAAAAGCCATCCCGATAGCATCTCCCATCGAACCTGATGAGTCGAAACAAAACGCTAATTTAACATCGCCATATTCAATTGGTTTTTCTGCAGGACGAATTGCCCCAGCGCCAACTTGCCGTGCAATATCAAGGTTCGATACATTGCGGCGATGTGGCTTGGCATATGTTTCTTCAGTGCGAGTCGTTGCAGTCTGTAAGAATCTTGCAATCAACGTTTTCCAGTTAAACGTTGGCATAATTTTAGTGTAATCAACACCGACATTTGCATTGCCCCCACCGCTGCCTGGTTTGCCATTCGATTTCCCTTGAGGAAGAGAATTGTCTTTGGTCTCTTGCTTACGTTCATCAGGACTAGAATCTTCGGAATTTTCCATTTGCCTGCTAATGGTTTTTCCGTTTTCATCAATGTCTGACGGTTTCGTTCCATCTGGAATTGGAGCTCCATCTCCTTTTTGAACTTGTTCTGATCCTGGAGTGTGATCATCAGACAAACCATCAAGAATAGACGTAATATCTATCTGTTCTGGTTTTGGTAGCTTCTCAAATTCTTGCAAAACCAGATTGTACATCTCAACGTAAGTCTTTTGACGATCATAGTTAATATCGTCATTGAACAATCCCATTGGTAATTGTTCATATCCGCTTTTCACTAACAAATAGTTGGTTCGGAAATCACCAACCCAGTTGATTACTTTATTTTTAGCATCTGGGATAATTTTTTGATAATAAAAATCATCATTGCTGTAATGCATGAATTCATGCATGATCAAAAATTCAATGTATCCATACTCATCAGGAATATCACCACCATTGCTCACATACTTCTTACCTTTTGGCTTCAATCCTTTAAGATGTGAGTAATCCATCAATTTTTGCATGAATATGGTATTGAAAATGAATTCACCAGTAGGAGTAGCAGCAGCTGTTGTAATTCCACCTTTTGATTTAGGTGGAACGTCCGTATATGAAATCTTTGGAGTTAAACGACGACGGTCAATAAAGCCACGAAGTGGCAGGAATTCATCATGGTCTGCACGAATACTACGAACCAGTTTATAAAAGGTGGCTGTACTAAACTTAGGACCTGGAGAAGGAACATCAGATTCCCAAAATACGTTAAATACGCCTGTTTCAGCAATGTTATCAACGGCAGTACCGAACAATAAGGGAGCAAGGTCAGCTTGCTTCTTAACATTGTCCATGTAATCCGTAATTTCTTTAAGAATCTCTTCGCGTGGACGACCAGCTTTTACAATTAAATCAATAACTCCCTGGAGGAACGGATCCTCCAGGGACGATTTAGCAAATTGCACCGTTCCTTTCGTGAACTTTCGGTTCTCGAATCCTTCATAGATTCGTTGGTAACCAACAATTCGACTAGTCATTAGTTCAACGTCTCAATCATTGAATGAATATCACCACGCAGTTGAGCAACCTCAATTTGCGCTTCCATTTTCAGTTCAGCATCTATCTTGCTGGCCAGTGACTTCAACACATCAGACACAGCTGTGTTCAACGCTTTACCAACAACCATCAACCGATCGTTTTGATATTGGTGAACGTGCAATGTAAACAACAGAGCAAGCGTAAAGTTCTCGACCAACGATACTTTTTCTGTACCGTGCTTTAACGTGTCGTTTTCCACTTCAACTTTTTTCTGCCCTTTCTCAATTATGTACTTACGGACACTTTCTTCATCTGTGATCTTGTCAGCAAACAGTTCGCGAACATCGTTAATGAATTGAGCATTATTGACTGCATTGTTTCCATTAATAATGTCGATGTCATCAACCATTCCAAGAACATCTTTACCATCAAGATATTTTGACATAGTGCTTGACAGGTCATTAATGTTCTTAGCCTTCTTGGTCAACACCCCACCAAATGTATGATCGTCCAAATTCTTAACCCATTGGCGAAGTTGTTGTTCAAATTCATCCGGATCGATATTGTGTTTGTGAAAGATAAAGTTCAATGAATCTTCCAATGCATCAGCAACAGCATCCGTAACCATCTCACGAATTTCGTCTGCATTAAGATCGTCGTCTTTAAATGCCTCTTTGATAGCATGATTCAACTCACGTACTAACGTTGAGAACATATCTGTATATTCACGTGGTGAGATATACAATTCACTACCAACATCCAAATGGAACGGAGCAGTATGAGACGTATATTGAGAATCATCCGATTTGAACTTATCAACGAACGCTTGCAAAATGTTCATTGATGCATCTTTAATCGTATCGTCAACGCCTTTGTATTGTTTATTCATCAAATACTTTTTGGTAGCAGCCCATGAGGCCTGCGCAGGAATCACGTTAATGACATCACGGAAGTGATGTGTCATTTCTTGAGTTCCGTGTCCCTCCGGGTTCATAGCTGCAATAACAATAGATCCTTTTGGCAATTTCAACAATTCACCAGAACCATCACCAGACGGACCAAAGTTCTTTTCAAGAATAACACGACGTAATGCGTTGAATGTTTTTTCGTCAGTACGGTTGATTTCATCAAAGAAGATCAGATATTTCCATTTTTGATCTTCGTAATGTTCAATATACTGATCAGCGTCATCACCATGTTTTTGTTTCAGCATTGTATAATACGCTTTTGTTTGTTCTTCAATTTGAGTATTAATCTGCTGGTATAGCTTTGGAACCGAAAAATTAACGTCTAGTTTTTCTCCCTCACGATTTCCAGGAAGAGGCATACCAATTACGTCATCAGCATTAAGCTCACTAACATCAATATCAATCAGGCGCAAGTTGAACTTAGCAGCAACCGCCATAGCATTTTCCGTTTTACCAATACCTGGCTGACCAGATACTACTGGGATATACTTCAAGTGATCGCCCAGTTTCATCTGCTGTTCAACTAAATGCTGCAATGAAGAACGCCAATCATGAGGTTGATTGCGTTCACCAGCATTAATATTAATTCCTGATGTCTCACTAATCAATTCAGACACGGCTTTTGTAACTTTGGTGGCCAAACTACTTGTTTGTTTGCTTTGGTAGTGAATAAAGCTGTTATGAATGTTAGTCATCAACGTACGAGCTTCTTCCTGATTCTCCACAGGTAAAGACGAGTTGATATACAACAGAATTTGCTCCCAACGACGAGGAGAAGTACGCACTTCTGATTCAATATCAGTGTGACTCAAATCTTCATCATCAAGCAATTGTTTGAACTTGTTGATAATTTTCATATCCAGCTTAACAGACTGGTCTTGCTGAAACTTGGAAACCAACCATCCGAACCAATCTTCTTTTGATGGTGTTTTAAACTTAACAGCAGTGAACTGAGCATTGGAATGAATTTCTTCCAATCCGCTATCTTTCATGTTGGATGCGTACAACACATACACGTTGTTTGGAATTTGATGCATACCAATTTTGTTATTCAAAATTCCACGCATGATATTTCGAATGCGAGGAGTAGTCTGACGATAATATTCGTCAAGGAACAGGATCACGCTATGAGTTTTACGTGCTTCTTGAATAGATTGAGGAATTTCAGCGTCGGTGCCACCAAGCGCACGAAACAGTTGTTGAACGGGGGCTGGACTTTGCTTGACATGATGCAAATACATTTGATCATTCATGTGGGGAGCAGAGCTAATTTGCGCAAACAAATTAGACTGAGCCAGAACCATTTTGTAATCTTGGGTAACCTGAGAGTTCATCGTTTGGGATGAATTAGAAATCGGGTTATACACGATAAACGGAATGTTAATCAAGTGTTCCTCTGTAATGTGAGGAACTTCAATCGTAACAACCTTCATCCCCAACAGCGAACCTAACATATTAGCATAAGTTGTTTTACCTACACCAGGATCGCCGGTCAACAGCATACCACCTTTGTGGTTACCACTGGCCATACTATCCATATGACCTAAAACTTTTTGTGTGAGTCGCAGTGTTTGGTTCGCCATTATAAAGCCTTTTAATTCAACATCGTGATTTTTCGATACAAATCAGGATTGCTTTTTTTAATAATTTGTAGTTCTTGCATCGCCGCATTATAGTCAGGATGGTCTTTGTCCAAGTGCAGAAATGAATGCAAGGTGGTCTGTGTATTTTCATTGACAATCCGTGAATTATCAACGTCATCTAGTAACATAGCAAGTATTTTCATTATTATTCACCATTATTCATAAAAGAGCCAGCTTATCAAACCCTGCATCGATCATTTGTTCTTGTAATTCAAGAAGGTCACGTTCTTCAACCGGTTTATCAAGATATGTGTTGACCATTCCAATCGCTTCCATTAGTTCCGAACTGGCTTTATTATTGTCGGTCAGTATTTCTGCCAAACCTTTAATCGCAGCTGCAGATAACAAATGGGAAGTTATAGAACTCGGACATTTGAAACTACCGTTCAAATGTTTAACAATCTTATTGATTCCTTTTAACGAAGTTATTTCCGGCAAACCCACTGCAATTAATGCATGATTTATATGGGACGGCAAACCGTCAAACGACGTTAACTGATTATGCGAAATGTCAATCATTCCAGTTACATTTTGAGGCATACCTTCAAGGGTTTCCAATTTGCAGTGACTAACAAACAATCCATGGCCAATTTCATCTGGAAAATTATGACAAGAAGTGATACCGCCGTGAACAGCAAACGATCCTTCAACTTTGCCAAATTTAAATGGCAATTGTGACATATCTTCGTCTACTAACAATTCTACATTTCCACTTACATTAATTACATTATTTGTTATAGTGACCTTGTCAAAACTAACATCGCTGTATTCACGAAGAAATTCACGAATCGGAGAAGTTGAATCGTTTGACTTATTGGCTGCTGCTATCGTCGGAAAGGTTGGTGACGATGGTTGTGGCGTAGGTTCAGAAACTTTTGGAACTGCAGGTGTAGTTGGTTCAGAAGTAGAAGCTGTCGGTAAATTTTTGACTCCTTGACGAGCGGCTGCCAACAATTGAGGATCAGCGGTTGGGCCAGGATTTGCTAGTGATGACTTTTTGCACTGCCACTTACCTTTATAATAAGTGTGAAATCCTACTGTAGGATGACCACAAATCTGGCAAATGTTTGGAGCACGTGCCATCTCTGTTATCTTTAAATTATTCAGCTTCACTCGTGTACATCTCCACAATAAATATTATTTATTTATAGAGATATACGTGGAATGTATACCGAACAAGAGCAACAACAATTACAAAGTCTCAACGCAGAACTTGATAAGTTTAATCATCAAAAAAACCTCTATTACCACAAATTAGATTCTGTGCTATTAACGTTAAATCACTTTGTAAAAAATGGGACGTTAACACGAGACAAATCAAAAACAACAAATCCTGACAAGCACTATACTGTAAATTGGATTAGCTATTACACAGCTCAAAATGCAGATCCAAATGACATTACTCAATTTTTGCATGCACGTGAATTATATGACGTCGTAAATAAAAAACATTTAGATATTATCGGTATGAATGGCAAGATCAAAAAAATCGAAAAGCAAATTAAGGGTATTGAAAATCAAGTAAAACGCCGCCAAATTGCTAATCTTGAAATTAACGGTACCGTTCAACCACGAATAACAATTCCTGAAAAAGACATACCAGCAAAAATTCGAACAGGAAAAACGTCATTTAACAATCCATTTTTTGAAGGACATGATGACTTCTATGCAGGAAGTCCCGATCATTTTGATTGGACTCGTCAGATGAAAAACAATTACATTGTCCTAAAAGACATGTTAAACCGAATGGGAATTCCACCATTTGAAACAATATACGCATCCCGTCAAAATGGAATGAGTTTTGCTGCAATTGCTGCTAATGGAGACTTGGTATGGAGAAAATACGACCCATCACCAGGGGCGGGGCAAAATTGGATATACGTCAACGGAACGAAATTGCATACGTCACACATTTTAAGCTTGATCCAACAGGGGGATCAGAAACAATTAAACAAGCTATTTAAAAGCGTAATGGGAACGCAGCCATGACTAATAATGTGCAAGCATTGAACGATCAATTAAAACAACTTTCGTTGAAAGGAACTATTTTAATACATAAGTATGACAACATAATGAATGTGTTACTTCGTACTAAATGGTTAGAGTATGTTTCATCATGGGCTGCTTCAAAAATGGAACCGCAACCGCCATTTAAAGTAGGAGCGAAACTAGGTAAAGCCGATAATTACTTTAAGATTAAACATGGAACAAATCCATCCCAACACGACATTGACAGTATTACAAATCTAGTCAATATTGCTGATAGCACATCCTTTAAAATTAAAGAAACAAACAAAAAGCAACGAGCGTTAAAGAAAAAAATTGACGAAATCAACTTCCAGCAAGCAAAACCTGAGTTACAACAAGTTTCTCTTAATAAAAAAGACATACCTAGAGAAATACATATGGGCAATTATCAAATTAACGTATTTGCATATCATAAATTTGTTTACGCCGGCTCTGTCGTTGATGCTCCTTTGAATCGACAAACAGAATTTTATTATAAAGCACTCACTCCAATCTTTCAGCAGTATGGCATTGCACCATTTAATACTACATATATTGGGAAATCAAGTTTACAAAAAAGTTGGCAGACTGATGCAGAACAAATCATTATTACGAGTGAAAATTCAAAATTCTTACTGTTGAAAAACACTGGAAGTCCAGCTCGATATGAGCTATATGTAGATAAATTGCCACCCATTAGAGCAGCTAAATTTATAGATTGGTATCAAAAAATATCTGATGGATCTGCTGGGAAAGGACAAATAGCAAGATTTAACAAATATGTTAAACATATGAAAGGATAACAGATAACATTAACTGTTATCTTTACTATATTTCAGCACTTTATTGTGCCATTTTTCCATCTTAACTTCCAGACGAGCGCACAATTCTTCTTCAGTTAAGTATGGATTATATTGATGGATAAGATCCAATAAACAAGCAATTGAATCCAATGCTTCACCAACTACACCATCATCTCCAGCTGATTTATAACTGGTTCCTGATGCTATATTAACTTCTGTTGCTAATTCGCCAAACTCTTCTGTTGCAGACATCATAATGCTGGAAAGACTACGATGTGTATTAAGATTATCAATTTTTATTGATGTTTGTTTTACAACAGAAACTAGAGTTCGCATTACTTAATACCTTTATATTTGGTCGTGGGCCCCCGATTCGAACAGGGACTTCGCGCTTATGCCTGCGAAGTAACTCTAATCTACGCAACACTTTCGTGAGTCAAGATCGACCAGAGAAATTTTACGCGTGCTACCATTACACCAACCCACAATTTAACTTTATCTATTCCACTTACTTCTTGGTATTCCACATGCACTCATGATAAACGATGTTGGGTCAATTAACCCAACAGGGAATGGATTACCCCTATCCCACACGTTGCAACTCTGCCGAGTTCCAACTGTATATCGTTCAATATGTAGCATTGACATTGGACGTCCTTTATCAGTCTTGAGAACCGTTTTAATCGTTCCCAACACTCGTCCAGTTCGAACAATATCACCGATATTCAATTTCTGATCAACTGATATTTCACCGTAAAATGTAACACCTTGCTGATCTTCAATTGCAATAAAATCCGTATCATGCCACCAAGGGGTTCCAATTTGCTGCCCTGTAAACGCACCTTTTGCAACAACTATTCCGCCAACCATTGCATGAACAACATCTCCTTGATATCCATACAAATCTACTCCTTCATGAATATGATGCTGTCGAATATATCCAAAAGCTCCAGGATGTTGCTCACCAACAGGAACTTCACAATACATAGACAAATCTAAATTCTGAAAAGAAAACGAATCGTACGTTACAGAGAAATGCTTATTTAATGGACGATGCATAGCATTGCCTTTAATTAATAGTTACGAGTAAAAATCGACTAAGCTCTTGTCTTTGGCCAGGCTGCCGACCAACAGCACAGTATCGCTTATCAGGCGATAAAGGTAGGAATCGAACCTACATTCACCCGGATGGGTATCGAAGTATTCCTAATCTACGCAACGTAACATAATAGGAAGATGAGTCAAAAACGATCAAGGTGTATTTTTCGGTGAAAGCGAAGTAACCCTGATCTACGCAACATCTTTGTCTCAGTGGTAGGACTCGAACCTACATGATCTTGCTCCCAAAGCAAGCGACCAGCCTCTGGCCCACACTGAGATGTACCTGGCGAACCGATCACACAGGTCGATTAAAGTCACCTCTAATCTTTTACAGGGATTACCTTACCATAACGGCTCCCCGACGGCTGTCGATCTGATGGTTAGTCCTCGACAGTGGCACCTTTTCGCATCAGTGCCTTCGTACCCTTGGTGGGACTTGAACCCACAAAACCTACCTTCTTAGGATAGTATGTATGCCTATTCCATCACAAGGGCGGCAATACTTTATTTATACATCTTAAAAACTTTTTTACTCTTTGTCAACAACTATTACATATCACCAATATTATCGACAATTACTTTTGGTTCATTGATGTCATGTTCAACTATTTCAGTATAAGGATCAAGAGCTAAACAACCTGACATCAATTCAATCGCATGCTCCATATCTCGAGCAAGCACAACGACACAACCTCTCCAATGATTATCTTGACTGTATATTTTCATACCATATACTTCTTTTCAAAATCATTTGGTGTTAACACATCCAAATCAGAAACAATTTTATCGCGTTTATGATATGCTGTCAACGATTTAATTTGATCGTTTCCCCATTTACCTAGTCGCCACGCTTCGCGAGCAGTCTTTGCTGCATTAATATCAGCAATCTTCTTAATTTCTTGCATTTTTTCGGGATGCAATTGGGCTGCACGTGCAAACATAGTTCCTGGATAATTACATGAACTTGTAATCGAATCAGGATCAGTCACTCTATGAACGTTACGTTCAATAAATGCTTCAACTTCTTCGTCAAAGACATCAATCATTTCAACTTTGATAGAGTCAATATCGTTATCATTAGACTGTAACCAACGAACATCACCACGGTCTTTATAATCAGGATTCTCTATACAAGCATTTGACAAAAATTTAGCTTTAATGTCTTCCGCTTGCGTGTATCCATAGTACACACTGTTAGTATAAGGTCCTGAAATTCGATATACGACGTACATCTGACTACTCCCTTACTCGCACGGATGATGTCCATGTTCAAAAAAGTACTTATTACGCTTACGGAATTTTCCATTAACCCAAAAACCCCATTCACGTTTTATGTTACTACACAATAACAGAGACCAGCAACCACCAGGATTGACTTGTACGGTATGTTGATGTGTAGCTTTTCTGAACCGAATATCACCAGCTGATAATTGATCAATCCCATCAGGCGACCGATCAACATATCCACCTTTTAATACAATTGTTATAAAATCCCATCCGTGATCGTGGTAATGTCGTTGATCATCTGATGCTAACCAATGATGCAATCGAATTGAAAACCACTTACACTCAAATACCCAACGTTTAACATATGGGCATTGTGGGAGACCAATCTATTCACCAAATGAAACTTTCATCATGTTCTCCAAAAAAAGTACGTGCTCCCTTTCACCCGCGCGATTCTGAGGGATCCATAGTTTGCGCATTTCGTATGGATTAGCATAATAGAGGATCAACATTCGACATCGGGCCGGTCAATCTTATTATGTGTCTGCACGTATTTGTCCGAGGAGGGGGATTTGAACCACGAGACTTTTCACCATTGACCATTAGCGCTAACGATCAACACTTAGTCTGTCTCTCCCATCTCTCCGCTGATCTGGCAGAGGCTCTACCGGGTTGAGCTATCCTCAGAATATTCCACCATTGGTGCTGGCTTTAATGTCACTGTGACGTTAGGTGGTTACGTCCGCTTTCAACACCAGTAACATGACTTCATGTATTCATTGCATTAAGTCGTTGAAATTCAAAATAACTTGATTTACCTTCCAATGATCTCTTAAAATGTTGAACCTTCCAACCATATTTTCTGTATACATTTTCAATATCCAACATGTGTTGATTAAACACTTGTTCTCGTGTTATTGAAATTCCATACGTATTGTGTGCAACGCCAAGAATTCGAGTTACAACATTATCTTGGTCAATATAAATTGTTTGTGCCCTGTTTTTTGCGTAATTTTCCATCAACTGCTGATTGAATGCTTCAATCACATAATCTGGAATTTCTCTATCCAACCACGCTTGATGCACTTGTTCAAAAGTTACCGGCTCAACCATTTACACGATCCTTAAACAATTTGGTAGCGAGTGGTGGAATCGAACCACCCTGGGCGGCTTATGAGACCGCAAAGCTCTCCAGAACTTGAACTCGCATAAAATTCACTGACGGCACGACGTCACTCATAATCATCTGGTACCAACGATTATTCGTTTAAAGACTCTCTATCTCTTATGTCTTGTTTCGGAAATCTCAGGCAGCCAGCTAAGATTTCCTTAGATTGTCCGTCTAACTCGCTTACTTGGCTTGCTCGTTATTGCTTGCTTGCCGTCAGTGAGAACACACTATCTTTTACACAACTTTAAATGTCAACTGTTCAGCAAATCTTTTTAAATCTTCTTTTGACAAATCTGAATGAAACGTTACCCAATTTCTGTACCGACGAGTATCAGAACTGCAATGCACAACTTTGCACGGAATACCCATTTCAGCGGCTACACGCAATTCATCAATAACGCCGGTCGACTTCTTCCAACCTCTAATAGAAAGAACGTGCAGCTCATCACACAGTTTCAAACTGTCAAGTGATTGACTACCCCAGAACCCATAATCTTTTGGCATGTTACTATCAAAACAGCACAACGTATGTCCAAGAACTACGGGCGACTGAACTGTATGACCTTGCTTGCACAATTGTGCTGTATATTTAGCAATAATCTCAAAACGAATCTGCAACATTTCATTATATATGAAAGGTCGACTGTCAGACGTGTATGGAGCACTTACATAAATCATTGTAGGCATGTCCTATAGTTGATTTATGCATCATACCATTTCTGTTACGTAAAGACTACTTGATATGTTGTCCCAGACACAAATTCAAATGGTACATTAAATGTATCAGCAAACAATTCATACGGATTTGCCGTAGCATTATATATGAAATCATTCGCTGTATAATTAGCAGCTACTCCCGGACCAGAAATAGACACATTAGCAAACGGTCTCCATCCTGCATTAGGCGTTTCAAATGGTTGTATCATAAACGACATTGAAAGATGCGGACCAAACACTCCAGTAAGAACTTGACCGACGACGTAATTAGCTGGTTGAGGCATTCTGAACGGGCCGGCTGCAATACCATCAACTATCGGAATTGTAGGTGTATTCCATGTTCCAAATGGTGCTTCGGAATTTGTAACCGTATGGACTCCACGAATATTTCCAATTCCAATACCTGCAGTAAAAGATACGGTCGTAACAATTCGCGACCCTCTAAACATCCCTAAACTTAATTGACCACTTGATGGTATCGGACCATTAATACCTGTCGTCCCAGATGGAACATAGGCTCCACCCGCATAATATTCAGACAAGTTATGAGGGGCGGTGCCACCAAATTCAGTGGCAATCATTTGCAATGTAACTGGACCTGTTATTGGAATCATATTATCCTATTTTACGTGAAAATAACTTGGTACGTTTGTCCATCGATAAACGTTGGAAATGAACCAGGAGTGTTTGTGGTAGCATACAATTCCCACGGAGATGGAACTGTGAAATTAAAATTTGATGATGTCAATGTAAAACTTCCTCCAGATATTCCAGGGCCGCTAACTGTAACTGAATTAAACGGAATAGAAACAACTGGAGCTACAAATGGATTACGAACAAACGTAATACCAAATGACGTATTCTCATACGAAAAGGCATGACCCAATCCATACGTATTACCATCAAACAACGGGGCAGGGATACTTATTGTTCCTCTTGTTAATCCACCAGTGCCATCTGGCGGACCGCCTGGATCAATTGATCCAGTATTCCATGTACCAAATTGAGGCACCTCGCCTGTATATCCACACGTGTGTATTCCAGAATACGAAATATAATTTTGAGCAGTAAATTCCCAAGTAACTGCCGCCGTGGCCCCTCGGAAATGCCATAATGATATTATTCCGCTCGATGGTATCGGACCATTAATACCTGATGTTCCAGTGGGAACATACGGTCCACCTGCATAATATTCAGATAAGTTGTGAGGCGCTGCTCCGCCGAATTCTGCTGCAATCATTTGCAATGTTATCGGTCCAGTCGTTGGCAACATATCATAACCTCTTTAAGTAAAGTACACTGTATAGGTGCCACCAGGAGTCATTCCACCGCTGAATATTGGATTGGATGGAGATGAAGCATACACTTCCCATGCAGTCACTAACGAAAAAGTAAAGCTCGAGGCTGGATATAAAATGTCAATTCCTGGACCTACCAGTCGAGCAGTATTAAATGGAGATGCCGCAACGGGACTAACGAACGGATTACGAACAAATGCTAATACCCATTTGCTATTTGTAGTAGTAATTAAACTCATCCCTAATCCATATACATTACCATCTTGAAATGTAGTAGGAATACTAATGGTTCCTTTTGCATCATAAACACCATCAGTTTCTGGACCACCTGGAACAATTGTGCCTGTGGACCACGATCCAAATGCTGGAATTTCATTATTGTCTAATATTAAACTACACGAATGAACACCAGAGTAAATCGTATGGTTTGCAGACGTAAATTGCCAATAAATCGCTTGGGCGGCGCCTCTAAAATGTGCTAGCGAAATCGCACCGGACGATGGAACATATCCGTTGATTCCGATTGCACCTTGTGGGACATAGGCTCCACCCGCATAATATTCAGATAATCTGTGAGGGGCGGTGCCACCAAATTCAGTAGCTATCATTTGTAGCGTTATTGGCCCAGTCGTTGGTAAAGCCATGTTATTTCATTCATCAGTTGTTGAATTTGTTGTTGCTGTGCTTGAATTTGTTGCGACAATTGTTGAACAGATGCTGTTAATAAAGGAACTACCCTACTCATATCAACTCCTTGATATACAGGATTGCCGTCGTTATCTACTTGATCTTTCTCACCTGTAACAGCTTGTGGAATCACTTCTCCCAGTTCATGAGCAATAAAACCCATCATACGATGGCCAGGATTGCTGATGAATTCAAACGTGCTTGGTTTTAATTGAGCAAGTAATGTTAAACTATTCGAAATCAGTTCAACGTTTGTTTTAAGTCTATAATCTGACGTTGTAGCATACGTTGTTCCTGTTCCACCATTATTTGTAATACTACCAATTACTGCAGAATTAGTAGTGTTATAAAATATTGCAAAGTTATAACCAGAAATACCTTGCGCTTTTATCTGTCCTGGGTTAGATCCCGTTTCAAACATTAATCCTGTTTGGTTATTTGTCGGAATAACACCAGCATGATTAATCATAATTCGACCAGTAGAATCAATCATCATTCTACTAATTGATGCATTGACACCAGGCGATGCTGTTAGAAAATCTATTATCCCCGTTGATGGTGTGCCAGCAATTCTAATGTTAAAAACGTCGTTTACTACGTCGTCTGATGTTCCCCAGTGAATAGATCTCGAATCTTGAAGTGCTACTCCGCCATTCACGTGCAACGATCTTTTCGGATCTGTGGTTCCAATTCCGACAAATCCATCAGGCATAATTCGCATACGTTCAACGCCAGCAGTATGAAATACTAACGGTAACGCAGTTCCTGCTCCAAACGCATTTGATGTTATTCGAACATCTGTTTCAGTAGCTAATAATTGTCCAACTATTCCGCCACCCTCTGCATCAGAAAGAGCTTGTTGCCCAAATACGTTAAAGCCGGCCACTTTGCTTGTGCCATTTGGGTACACTGTAATCGCAGTGGCACCATTGGTTACGTTGGTTTGAAATGCAAATCTATTAGAAACGGTAGAATCACTAAAATTAGCACGAATTCGTAATCCAGTTCCAGAAAAATTAAGATTGCCTGTCATCGTATCACCAGCTTTTAAAACATAATCTGCAGCTGGTGGAGCGGCCGTCCATGAAAGATTTCCAGATCCGTCGGTACTTAACACATAACCATTTGATCCGTTAGAAGAAGGGAACGCAAAACGAGAAGATCCGGAAGACGGTGCAATTAGTTGCACCGTTCCTGATGGAGAATTGTCTATACGAATAGCCATTCAATAATTCCGATAGATATTTTGTAATATTTATCGGAATAGATGTTGATTACGACGTACGACCTTTTTCAATGTTTTTGATGTGCATCCGAATATAACGCATAAACAGCAACGCTTTATCTTCAGCTAGGAAAATGCCATCGCCAGCATCTTCGATGGGAACTGGAAATTCAAATCCAGTTTCAGTAATATACCACAGTTCTTTCTGACGATAACGAATAAATTTTACTTTCTTGTTATCAGTAACCATTTCTTTGATATCATATGACATTATTATGTCCTCATGGTTGCTGGGGTGCTAGGGTTCGAACCTAGGATACAAGAGTCAAAGTCTTGTGTGTTACCAATTACACCACGCCCCAAGGGTTAACTTATGCTTCAAAATATTTTATTAATTCGGATTTTGAAGGTTCAATAATCTTAGAATCTGATCTAAGAGCTTTTAAAATATTACGAATAAAATCATACCCAGATGATGATTCAGCTTTTACTTTATCTAAAAACGCATACGGCAAACCCATCGTATAATCTGTCCAGCTATGAAAATGAACAGTCATAGCATCATCATGTTCCAGCGTGGCTTGAAATGGTTTGATGCTTGGCATTCCATTCTTAACAACAAACTGGTCGAGCTGATCAAAAGTGTCGAAATCTTTTTCGTTGGTTCCAAAATATGCGATGTTACCTGCACTATTCATATGGGAGATTTTGGTCGACGAAAACACGTATTTTCCAGTCTCCCAATTTTTAAACGCGAAGACAGCATCATATTTCCCATTTCGAAATAGCACTGCCTCAGGGCGACCAGAAGTCTGACCGCGACGCAATTTCCATTCATATTCTGTATTAGATTCTATTAAAATGTGCAGCAATTTCATGCTTAAATTCTCTACATTAACACGATGCACGTATTTATTAGGATAATATCATAAATTGGTAGGAAATTTCGGAATCGAACCGAATTCTCTCACTCTTCAGGCGAGCGCTATCACCAGACTAGCTCACTTCCCATTGTGTCTGTGCCGGCGATAGGAATTGAACCTACGACACGCTGATCTTCAATCAGCTGCTCTACCAACTGAGCTACACCGGCATTCTTTAATCTATTCCAAGTAATGCTTCAAAAAACTCATCATCAAATTGTGCACTATCACCGCACTTTGGACAAATCCATCCTCTGTTTGGTCGATCCATTTGATATTCATACTGCTCCAAGGTCAAAAACACTTGATCATGTTCAGGACATATTACAGCGGCAGCAATAGAATTTGGAGTTTTCATTTTTTGTTTCCTGTTTAATTGGTACCCCAGGTCGGATTCGAACCGACACTTTACGGCATCTAAAACCGCAGCCTCTGCCTAGTTGGGCTACTGGGGCATTACGTTTAACACATCAAAAAAATTGGTACCCGAGGTCGGAATCGAACCGACAAACAACATCACCAAGGTTTGAACTTGGCCGCTTTGCCTATTTGCGTACTCGGGCATTGCTACAATTAGTACGTACTACCTGCTCGCACTTTGCCTTTCAACTTGCCGCCCATCGCGAACACTTTATTAAATAATTCACGAATTTTACTTGGCGACTGTCTCAATGACAACATAGCAAATTTCAAATAGTTGTCCATATACATTTCAATGTTCTTACGGCCTGGCGGATTCGCACTATGAACATTGAATTCAAAGTTATGAGCCATGATTTGATGATCCATATCAAATTGACACAGAACTTTGGCACAATCATAACCGGTCAGAGGTTCACCAAGATCATGATCAAAAGACACATACTGAATTTTAATACCGTGTTCCACAGCAAAATACAACACGCTACAAAAATCAGCATAGTTCTTTGGAAAATTGGTGAACTTTTCTTTCTTCGGAACTCGTTCGTCATCCAGAAATATACGAATCATATTGCACCAAATTTGTATACCAGTTGACTGTCGGCGTTGTAGATCTGCACCTGAACGGTCATAGTGGTCAACCCAGATTTCCGTGCTCGTTTATGCGGTTCATACATTGCACGACCGTGTTCAATCGCTTCCGTTAGCGTTGGATATTGGATTGGTTGACTTAACTGCGTTGTTGCTGTCACTTGCTTAACAGTATACATGATACACCTGTTTTTTGGTGGTGACGGTGGGAATCGAACCCACGTAATCTTCCTTATGAGGGAAGCGCCTGACCTCTCAACCACGTCACCATTGTTTACACACCGAATTGCACTATAGTAGGTGCGTTATTTAAAGTCCACGGAAAACTAGCAATCATGTCTAAAAACGTGCAATACCAATGATATGCATTTGAATCTCGGTTAAACATAGCAAAATCATCCATGTATATATAATTTGGCGTCTTTCTCGCTGATTTAATTTTCATCATCGTTTGATTAACATCGGAGCTTCCATATGGCAGCATGGGAACATTCGGAAAATAAAATTCAGCACGGATGTTAGCAGATGCTCTGTAATAAAAAAACACTAAATCATTTTCTGTCGCATGCGTGGTAATAAACGATGTTTTACCGCACCGACGATTACTGTTAATTTTGATCGTACAGAAATCTTCTAGCATCCTAGCTTTAGTTATTCCTGGATGAACAAAACCAGAATCACGAAAAGCCAGATTACACCGAATCACTTCTAATACAGCATTATAAAACAGGGTTACGTCTTTACTCACACAAAGATTCCACAAACTTCTTACACAAATACATACCATGCTCAGTTGGTTCAAATCGAGCAATAGGACTCAGTTGCTTATCTGAAAAGTGAGGATCAAGTTCACCATTGATCTTCAAAATATCTGCTACACTGGCAACCTTATGGTAAACCATAATTTTATTGCCTTCGTAATTATGCGCATCAGGATAATTAACATGAACGATCAAATAATCACCGATCAATTGTTCACTGCGAACAGTAAAGCGAACTGGATCAGCTATTGTTAATTTAACTGATGATGGTGACACATAACTCGAACAACTTCTTAACGGTGACACTCCCATGTGTATTTCTCCAGGAATTTGGTGCGCCAGGTAGGACTCGAACCTACATGCCTTTCGGATCGGAGTTACAGTCCGACGAGCCAGCCAATTGCTCAACTGACGCATAATATTGTGTTGTTTCGTACGTTCGTATAAACAACGATTTTTTAAAATTGTCGTATACAGTAATTCGTGATCTGTCATTGTCGAATTCACGAGTCCACCATTCAGCTAATCTGTTAGGTGGATCGCAAGCATCATACACTGTGATTATATTGTGCCGTACAAACGCATATCGTACAACAGTGCATGTATCAAAATGCCAATACGTCTCGCCAATAAAATTATCTACAGTATCTGGAGAGCACCTTGCGATGATTCGATCAACAGTTCTAAAACATTGCTTGATTTCGAACCATCGTTTGATTTTAGATAACATCGTCTAACTCAAATTGGAGCATCGAGTCGGACTCGAACCGACATTCATCTCGGGTTGCAGCCGAGTGCATAACCATTCTGCCACCGATGCTTGACAATCACTTGTCGTTTTCTACAGCTTCAACATTATCCATCACATCTTGTCGAAATGCTTTATAACTTGTTCCCATTACTTCAGGACGAGTTAACCCAATCCACCACGACATAATATTGTTGATTCGATTACTTGAATCATTTGGCGCTTTAGGCGCTTTAATCCAGTAAAATACAGTAACCAAACCAATGCTAGTACAAAACAACCCCGACACAATTAGAAACAATTGAAAAATGGCCCAACCAATATCAATCATTGTTATTTTACCTCATTTAATTCAAAATGAACTTCATATTCAAGAATCCATTCCCACCATCGTTGCCCTTCTTTTTCTACCATTTTACTAGCATAACGATCCGCAGCTACTCTTTGAACGAATTCACACTTCTCGTTTATTGGAGTCATATCCGACGACCACAATCTAAATGGACTAGCTCCAGGCCGTCGATGTAGATAATAGTCATACGCGGCGTCATAGTAGTAATCTACAGGGTCATACAAATCTAGAGACTGATCAAAGTTATAGCTATATTTAAGTGCTTCCCACACATCAGCAACTACATTACCGCCGATCTTACGAAACATTCGACCACTTATCCGATCATGCCCTTTCCAATGAGGAAATGTTAATTCGTGCTGACCAAAAATGTCTGTATGATATCCTTCATTGAAATACGGCTTTGCATAAAGCCATACATCTAGCATATCCATTCCACGTCGTGGAAATTCTGATGGTGACTTCTTGGTGATGCAAATTCTCATATTGACTCCTGGTGTACACCCAGATGGCAATACGCGAGAGCGATCCAAGCATCGTGATGGAGTTCGTGCACAATTGGGATTTCATACTGGGCAAGCGATTTACGAACCCACAATTCATTATCGCATCTAATTATTGCATTAGTATGGGTACAAATAGCTAATGCACGATTTGCCATATACTTAATACTATCTGGACAGATTTCTAATCTTACACCATAAAATCTAGCTATGGCTTCTTGATTATAATGTACAACCACAAAGACATTCCTAAAATTGGCGCCGTAGAAGGGAATCGAACCCTCCTGCATCCGTTAGACAGACGGTGGCACTCGCCAGAGTGCTACTACGGCATGAAATGGTACTGTAGACCGGACTCGAACCGGCACTCTCCAGGTTGAAAGCCTAGCGTGTTAACCTTTACACCACTACAGCATTGCTGCTCTGCAAGTTGGAATCGAACCAACGCTACCCCCTTCAAATCGCACATGCTGGGCGGGGACGTGCTGCCACGTACTTAGTTCACTCTGATAGTACTTGAATTCTTTAGTCCACACTTTCCTGATCAACGCCTGTCCAGTCCTTTCAACTGGCTCAATGGTTTTTAAAGCCTATGCGATTGTTACGTTGATCATTACTAATGCGTGTTATTTAACCGTTCCTATCAAATCACCTGTTCCTTCTACACTATCGCAGAATCAAGAACATTGAGGAATTTTACCCCGCTTGCGGCAATTTTACTCGCCATGGCCAGCACTTCATGTTCAAACCGACCCGCCCATTCTCTTACAGTGTACGCTGCAAGATGTAAACACTTTACTGTTCTGATAACAATTGTTCAACTGTCATCTCTTCAATCTTTGAAATCTTTTGTCGACGAATATGCTCAGCAACAAATTGCAATAACGCTTCACCAGATATCTCAACAGCAACATATGGACCTGTACCATTATACGATTCCAGGTGTTCGACTTGATCTGGCCTCACATTAATACGAACATTGCCAGACATGTCTGAATTATACTGAAATACAGGACCGTCATTACTAAAAAACGAATGCATTTACTTTCTCTCAGTAATGTAAAATAAGCAGTCAACCGCCGTCAGATCCTAACTAATACAACAGTCGTCATCGGCATAGATCTGACACACGTCCGCGCACATTGGCTGTTGCATAGCACTGCTTATTTTACTTTTTCCGTTCAACCTTTATGACTTGAGTATTACAATATTAGAGCCGCTGACTGGATTCGAACCAGCATAATATCCGCTTAGAAGACGGATGCCTTTCCATTAGACTACAGCGGCATTTAATTATTTCAAATGTTGAGTCTTAGGACCAAGAAAATTAACCTGAATTGCATTACCTTCTTGATCTTTTAACACCACATTTTGATCGTTGATCATAGCATCAGTAAACTGTTTACGCAACTCAGTATTGCGCAACATTTTTTCTAAACAATGTTCGAGTTCTTATATTATCCATCGATTGTTACTGTAGTAGTTGTAGATTTTCCTTGAGAAAAAGTAGTGGAAACTGAACTGTTTGGACAGCGAACAACTCGCATATTATACCCGTTTGTGCGCATGGAATAAAATTTGCAATCTTGCAAATCAGCGGGGATAACAGGAGGCGTATACTCAACCGCCTTACTACCACACCCTGCTACCATTATTAGCACCAATGCTATTCCAAATAATTTTTTCACATGAATTCCTTTAGTTTATTAGAGCTGGCTCGAGGTTACGCTCCTCACTGGATGTTGTCTGGCCCCCAAACAACATTCTTATTGATTCGTACCGTCAGCTTACGGACTCAACCAGCATTATTTAAAAACACTTCAGTAACAACAATTGCAAATTCATTAGGTGCAACTATTAATCCAGCATGTATTTTTTTATGGCAATTAGCACAAACCACAATACACTTACTGAGTTCTTCAATTACCCGTGACGATAAATGACGTTGGCTTCCTATTTGAATATCTTTCTGTAAAGGATCCAAGTGATGAAATTCCAAACAGACTATTTCACGTTCAGAACAACATACACAACCATAATGACCTTTTACCAATCCGACAAATTCCCAGTGATCTTGGCGTTGCTTTGCATTACGATCAAGATATTTCTGCTTATATCGGCGATAATGGTCTTTTGATTTTTGTTTATGATAATCTTTATTTGACACTAAATCTATCCATTTGTCATCTGCACCCTATAAATGAGTCGAACATTTCTTCCGTGTTTCGTAGACACAGACCTGGATCCGCCAGATAGGGTATTAATTTCAGACTACGTGGAGGAATCGAACCTCTTTGACTCGCCTGTCTCTTTGCTGATTCGAACAGCTCTGCCCTGCGCGCTAGGACACCACCAATGGATGTAGCATTACTTAAACAGTTTCTTTCGCTTTTACACACATACTTGGATAAACCAAATATTGTTCAGTCACTTGTCTAACAGCTTGAAAGTTCCAATTGTTAATATATTCTAACCGAACTTGTTGCGGCGTAAAAGCAATCACCTTTGCTTTTACCAAGCCACGATAATTTTTCGGAGCAACATATACTTCATCACCCACCTCTAAAACATTACCGGCAGCGTCTTTCATTGCGGAACCTCGACTACTTCTGCTTTAAGCATTGTGGGTGGTGACGGTGGATTTGGCTCTTTAAGCTCGTTGATCGCTGTACTTGCTGCGAGCGCCAACGCCAAAATAATCAACAGCATCAATAAAATTAAACGAAGTTTCATTTACACAAGTTTCCTTCAATTTGCGGAGGGATGGCGGAATTGAACCCCTGGCCGTTAGGCTCCAACTACTTTCAAGGTAGTGCTCACGTCCCCGGTGAGATATCCCTCCAAATAGCTCGTCTGCCCTAAGAATCAAATGGTTGGACAGTTCTCCACCTGCAATGGAGCTAGGGTTTATCATCCATTGGCTTGCAGGCCCTTCGGACGTTATCCCTTCTTTAAGCAGAATCATTATTAAAAAAGCCTTTCACAGCTAATTATGATTCTCGAGCTGCGGAAGACAACGGATTCGAACCGTAAGCGCTGTTAACGCTCCATCTCACTTCCAATGAGCGGTCGTACCTTACGACTTTATCTTCCAAGCATGGGATGTTTCGCATCGTTGAGAGGCGTTCCCAGCGTAACTACTTTTGGCGGAAGTGGTAGGATTTGAACCCACGGACCCCTTTCGGGGTCGGCTGATTTCAAGTCAGCTGCCTTAAGCCACTCGGCCACACTTCCATTTAACTGATTATACACAACTTTCAGAGGAGAGCAACAGAATCGAACTGTCAACCGGTCAAGGTTGGAACTGCTTTCGAGGCAGCTTGTGCGCCATGCACTCTACTCTCCACATATTACATCAAATCAGTACCGTACCTAACAATAATGGCAAACCAATGAGCTTCTTGAGCATTCAGTCCTTTCGCGATCGCCCACCCTAACGTAATTGCATACCAATCATATTCATCGTCAGGATCAAGCACGCCATAATCTGATGGATCATCAACTTCATCGTCAAAGTCTTCGGGAATGTTTGCATTCCCTTTATCACGAAAGTCTTGTTCCAATTCCAATAACAAACGAGCATGTTCACTTGAAATCTTTGGTAACCAGATTGTGCGCCAATCACCACTCTTAAAAGTGCGGTGAGCATCAACAATTTCTTTGGTGCCTTGCCATCTATTAGATAGCTTAATCGCAGTTGACATTAGTCACATCACCTTGATCAATTTTAAAACGACGACCAGTTTTACGATTTGCTCGATCGTTCACTTTACGGCAATTTTTGTGAACGCCAGACTTCCAAGTGCAGCACCCGTAAGCACATTCAAGTTTGTCACGACGGCTATGTCCATAAGGCTTCATGTCATATCCTCACACAACTAATTTGGCGGAAACGGTGGGATTCGAACCCACGGACCGATTTATCACCAGCCTACACCTTAGCAGGGTGTTGCAATAATCCTCTCTGCCACGCTTCCAAAAACATTCTCAGTATCCTGTCAACTACATACACATGACAGCTCTTTCGCCCAATTTTCGGCCGGGGCAGTTGTGATACTCGTGTGATTTCGTTACTTGACATCCAACCCGCGGCAACGGGAACATTGGTCGTCTTTCTATGCATTAGCTAGATGCATGATTTGTCGAACACGACAATACTGAGAACTTGTCAGGGATGCCGGATTTGAACCGACGTAAACCTACAGGCCTCTCGTTTCCAAAACGAGCGCTCTACCAGACTGAGCTAATCCCTGATTTATTACTACTTGTGGGCCAGGTAGGAATCGAACCTACACAGCTTTCGCACCACGTTTACAGCGTGGGGGGCTCACCACCTGCCCGACTGACCCAAATACGAGAAACGGTTACATTTTCCAAATTATGCTACTCTGCCTTTTGGCAGGGATGGAATCGAACCAACATCTACCGTTTCTACTAACACATTACAGCTTCGGTTTGATGACGTAATAGTACACACCAGCCAGAACAATTGCAACGAGCAAGTACCAAAAAATTGATACGAAAAACTCAAGCAATACAAAAGCTGCTACTAACACTACAGCCAACACAACAACACGCATCGAAATGGTTAAACCGAGAAACCAATCTTTTGCATTTGCATACGCATCTTTAACTCTTGCTACGATTTGTTGAAACATAATTCACTCTCCAATATGACGACAAGTCATCCATATTTATCTCAAATTTAGGCGTACACAAACTTCCTAAACGTCAAACTAATACGCGGACCACATTGCCTGTCACACTTCGGAATTCTGTGTTGATGTGTATCCTGCATTCCAGGCATCATCACGCATGCTGATCCGTCTTGTAACATCAATTTAGTGATATCTGCCCCGCCATTTGCACGAAACCAAATTTCTCGTTCAGCACCTAAACTAACCGTAACAATCGGATGATCATCTGACATCTCAGGACTATCATCTGCATGCCAACCTAAATGATGTCGTTCATTTTCATACAAATTTAAAAACACAACGTCAAACTCAACATCCAATGCATCTTTCAATTTGCTACGAATCATTTCAATATCACGATGAGTTGGTTGCGAATGATACGTACGAGCAAACTTACCCATTCCATACGTATATTCTAACCCTTTATCGTGAACATAATATTCTTTACGTGGTACTGTTTCACCAGCATGAACCCATGCTAACTCATTCAATAACGCGTAAAATACTGTGACTGGGTCATCAACCAATTTTGGTATATACTTGACGACGTCCATATTTAAGTCTCCAGTTTTTGGTACCCCAGGTCGGATTCGAACCGACACTTGCGGAAGGTTTAAGCTTCCGACCTCTGCCAATTGGGCTACTGGGGCATTGCATTAAAGGGTGTATCGTTTTTCTAAAAACTGTTTATAGTGATCAATTTGATGTTGTCGCTCTGCATCAAATTTCTGATTGAAATCATGTAATCGTTGCTGTAACTCTTTTAGTTTTTCTGGTGTTACTTGAGTATTACGAGCTTGTTCGATTATTTCTTTGATGCTCATTTCAACCATTCCAGCACAATTGGTACCCCTGGAGAGATTCGAACTCCCGACGTCCTGGTTCGAAGCCAGGCACTCTGTCCACTGAGTTACAGGGGCATTAATTATTCTATTATTTCACAATCACCATTTTCAATAGCTTCAATGCTATTCAAAATTTCATCAGCTACTTGTTCAGCAGAAACCTCACGATTGGTTCCTGGGGAAAAATGGAAATTGGTTGCGCCCAACCCATCTTCACCATACAACTTTTCTGCTAATCGCTTGATCGCTGACATGATATTTTCCTTAATGTAGTGTTCGTTGTTGGAGTTGTTCCCCAAAAATGTTTGACATGTCCACAGCCATAAACCGTTCGTAAAGTTCTGGATGTGCCACCAATTCTTCGTGTGATCGAATTTCATTATCGACCAGTTCTTGAATCAGTGTTGGATCTTGTTGTGCAATCAATGCCAACTTTTCGGATGCAATCATGTCTTCAACGTCATTTTGTCGTTGTTGAAGAATTGCATACAGTTCAGGATCTTCTGTTTCTAACGAATCCATATCAATGGCAGTTGATTGTTCGAGTAGTGAACCATCTTCAACTGCCTGTTTTAAATCGTCCATGAATTTTTGGAGATCTTCAGGATCCATTTCTTGTTCCAGCATCTCAAGTGTGCCTGGAGCAAACATAATTTTAAATTTCTGATTTTCGTCTGACATGTCTAAACTCTCGTCTAATTGGTCTCAATGGTAGGACTCGAACCTACATCGTCTCCGCCCCAAACGGAGTGACCAACCTTTGGCCCACACTGAGATGTACTTTTATTTGGCTACTATACACAACTGAATTATTATTAAGCAACAATGTTTTTAAGTTGTCGTTAAGTCAAGAGGGATGCGTAGCAATAGATTATTTAACTTGCAGGCTGCCAGTGAGTCGAACACTGCCAGTCAGGTTTTGGAGACCTAACACCTCGCCGGAGGGCAACCTATATTCGAAATGGAACGATTTGCACGTTTGTTATCTGTTTCAACACATTAGTTTGAACTGAAAATATTACAGATCCGCGAACTACTGCATTCTTATACATCGTCACGCCATCGTCACTTTTATACGTCCGTGGATAATATAAAGGCTTGATATTGACGGCAATGCTTATCGGATTAATCGACGTATCATCAGCTCGCTGCATCAACACAGCAAAATTCTGCTCAAGATCCAACCCAATATCATATTGGACTTTGTAACAATCAATGTCTTTTAACAACCATTTACGATCTCCAACATAACACAGGTTAAATGGGGGAGATCCGTCGTCATTCACTGTTAACGTTTTTGACAACGTCAACATATCATCATACCATTTGGGCGACCACACAATTTCGTATTCGACGAATACGCGCGTTGTCATTCCCGCGACATCATATGCAATCGATGTTATTTTTGTTGAAAACTTGTCAGGACGTTGCACCATGTCCGACATTGCTGTTTGCAATTTTTCACTACTTTGTTGTGCATTTTCCAGTTGATCAATCATCGAAGGTGAAATTTGCGATTGTTCAGCAAACAGCATTGTATTAACTTTGTCATGATCTACGTCAGCCACAATAATGGTTTCAACCAAACCATTATTTCGACTAGTTGAAATTATCTTGTACGAACGAATATAACCACCGCTATACTGGTTAATACTTCGTTGGACTTGAGCACCATTGACATCTGTTTTTCCAACAACAAACGTTCCTACCACTTGGTCAACTGCTTGAATTTTAGCGTCATTCAGCGATCTGATTGGATCTGTTCCACGACCAACGACCGTGACTTCAACAGCCATGCACGGAATTGCAATCAACCACAGTGCCAGAAACGTTTTCATTTATATGTCACTCATCTGCATTCGCAAATTACGAGCACCTTGAATTGATTCACGAGTAACCGTGAGTTCAACCAAAATCGTATTTTCAGTCAACGACTGCTTCGATACATAAACGCCACGAAGCAACGCTTGCGCATTGGTTGATATTTTTTCGGCAACCTCTTGAGCATACGTTTTGCTTTCATTTGTAGCGTTGACGATCTGATTAACAGAATTATTGGATCGAATATGATCCGACATAAATTCAGCCAATGTTCGTTTCGCACGTGATTGAGCTGCAATTACAGCAGCTTCATGGGCTGCTGGGGTATCATCTAACACCTGAGCAGTCGCAAATGTTTTTGCACTGACAAAATTACCTTCGCTGTCAATCGTCAGAGTCAATGCACCATTTGGCATATCAAATCCAATTTCTGATACAAAGGGACGATTTTGATCGACCTTGGGCGTGCTACAACCAGCAACAATCAAGGACCATGCAATTATAAACACAAAGCGTTTCATAAGGGTAACCTCAGTTAAAGTAAGCTGAGTAGACCTTACACTAAACAACGAGAATGTCAACCTTCCAAAAAGGTACAGAACAAATTGTTTGGTTTGTTTGGCGGGGAAGGAGAGATTCGAACTCTCAATGCCATACGGCGGCAGGTTCAAAGCCTGCTGGGGTTACCAAGTTTTCCTACTTCCCTATTGTTTGGCAGGCCGTGAAGGAATCGAACCCTCGTCAAAACGTTTGGAGCGTCTCATGTTACCACTACACCAACGACCTATTTTTTTGGGGTGATCGACGGGATTCGAACCCGCTCCACAACAGTCACAATGTTGGATGCTAACCATTACACTACGAACACCATAAAAAATCTTTCAGCGGATCCACGATATACGTGCATTGCTCGCGTGCCTGGCGTCCAACCAAGCCACTGGCGGACGAGTTGCGTTAATATAGTCGGGGATGTCTAGGTACTACATCACATGCGATTGTACATTAACCCGTTTTCTTATGAATTCTTGACTTAGGCTTTCTATCAAAAACTCAAGCAACAAAAAAGGCGTCTCAGTTTCCTGGACGCCTTCTCGTGTTCTTCTGACTTCGGGACTATTTCAACACGTAGTCACCTTGTCTACACAGAAGGCGTTCGCACTAGGATCAAAGCGATAATCACAACGCTCTGAACGCAGTGAGCTCATAGATTGCCATAATGGCAATTGCTGGCTATGTTGTTCACGTTGATGTCTCATTTCTTTAACCCTTTGGTTGAATTAGTTCGTGTAGCAATTTCAAATCAATATACAGTATATATGCGTGATTGTCAACAGTTTTTTAAATCATTGTTTTTACAAGGAAAATCCGTCTCAATCTTTATACACTTGATCTCTTTCAAGATTAACTTTCGTGCCTGCAAATCTTCCTGCATGCACGGTGTAGTAGCCACTATCATATCGTAATGCAGTTCCTTTTGTCAACCGCATTCCTTTACCAATAACAGTATCATGTGCCAATCTATGTGTCCATGCTTTTGTTGATCTATGATGATCAAATATTTCCTTTAAAAAATCCATTATATGTCTTCTCTATTACCACTCAACATGCCATCAATGTTACGAAGTTCTGTATAAACATGGCTGAGAGTTCCAACATGCGACCAATTATGGGCGCTGTCTTGTTCAATGAAATGGTTTAAGTTTTCATTGATATTGCGCAACAATGATTGAATTTTGCTATGATACAGTTGAACACGAGCTGGGGCTTCACGGTCAGCAGGCAATGTTCGACTCATTCGAGGAACGATATCTTCTTTTAATGAACTGCTTTTAATTGATGAAATTTGTTGATTAAGATCATCAATTTCAGATTCCAATTCTTCTTTTTCTTCTGGAGAAGCAGTTTTAATATCCTTCAATAACTTTTGACGAAGTGCAGTAAGACGTTTAACGTCTCCTTTAGAAAAAGGCTTGGTTGACCCTTCTAATAATTCTTTTAATGTATCCACTTTTATTCTCCACCTTTATTCTTATTAAATTGACCTTGCTTCACTACATGCTTTTTAACTGCAGCGTCAATGTCTTGTTTAATTTGACGAGCTCGTTGTGAAGTAGCACCCGAATCTGGATGAGCACGAACAGAAATACGACCATCACAATAATCTATAGTGTACTTAGCTTTAGATTCTTCGATAATTACCGTACAACGTTTTGGCTCATCAAAAATATACCATTTACGATAGATATATGAGGCGGCCATCTCTTCTGGAGATTTCGGTTTAACAGCTTCAAAAAGATTTAACAATTTCATTTAAATGAACTCCTCAACGTCACGACCTTTTTTTGCTGCTTGTTGATATAGATCTTTTAACTTTGGTTTCATTCCACCACGAAGAACAAAGTCACGAACTTCTGTAGGAATGCGAGTTGTAATCGGATTCATCCACGATGTCATTTTAATTTGTGCTTGTTTCAACGCATCAACAGTACCAATGTCAAGCAGATCTAACAGTTCTTGCATTGCATCATGACATGTCATGCAATACGCAGCTTGAGCATCATCACGACCATTACTGAAATCAGCTTGTTTTCTAAATTCAGCAATGGTTGTTTTTAACTGTGATTTTAAATTATTAGGAACACGAACACGTTCCTCGTTTGGCCATGCCGTTGCTGTGGTTTGTTTTGTTTCTTCACCACCAGGAATTTGATTAGGATCTTTATATTTAATTTCCTGTGGTTTAGCAATATCTGGAGCAAATTTTGGTTTGCTATCATCAATCTGATCTGGTTGTGGTTTTGCTGGCATTTTAAATTCCGATTCTAATACAGCCTTTGCTCCAAATGCAGCGAAACGGGAACTTGAAGCAACTTGATCAGCGCCAGCTTTACTTTGGAATGGACCAGACAATTTTTTACCGTCGGAAGACTTAACCCACCATTTTTTATTGTCAGTTGATTGAATATCCTTTCTCCAATCACGTTCGTGTTGTTTAGCAATAGCTGCACGATCACCATCCATAGGCATTAACTGCAATTCTTCTTTAACTAACGTGGCACTTGGTACTTTTCTTACAGTCATAGAATTATTTTCAGGACGAATTGTAACTACACCATCTCCTGCATCTTGAACAACAACATATCGCTGATTAGGATCTTCATTAAAACGAACGCGTTGTTGCGGGAAGAAACGTGCTGCTGAGTATGAACGCTCATTGTCTTCCCATTGATCCATTGAAAATTCGTCAACATCACCGCAGTCTTCTTCATCTTCTGTAGAAACTGCAAAAATATCGTCTTCTTCTGGAATTCCATCCGCATCAATTGGATCTTGATCTGCTTCTGTATCATCGTCATCGTGAAACGATCCAGTCGTAGCAGTAGCTCCGTCACGACGATCAGCATCAGGACCACCAAAACTAATGTCTAATTCACTAAGAGGAATCATTTTTGCAGAGAAAGATCCACACTGCCATAATCTTGAAACAGCAGCATTAGCTTGATCAGCAGAATAATAAACAGTTGCTTCTTGCAATGGCGTCCATAGAGGACAATCGTACGCACCACGTGTAGAAAAGAAAGTAGTGGCGTTTTTATGTGGAATAATTACATATCCAGATTTCATGTGGAACTCCTACGTTTACGTATATTTATAGAGTTCGTCACATAATTAACAAAATAAAAAGGAGGCTTTCGCCTCCTCTAATCACACGAGTTCTAACGAAGTTCCACAATTACTACAGAATTTACTGGTCGCTTTATTGACGCGACCACACGTAGTACATTTAGGTTTGTGTTTAACAGTTACGGGCTGTTCCACTTTCTTCCCAGAATCTGTTTGACCTTTTAAGCGAACAACAATACTATGTTTAGCACCATCTACAATAACAGGAGATGCTTTAACAAATTTCTGTTCGCATACAGATCCAGGAACTGTAATCCCAACATCGTTTGTTGCAATTGAATTAACTGCAGCAGAAGCTTCGCCCACAGCACTTTGTGCACTTAGGGTTGCACTTTGATTAATTGCAACTCCCTTAACACTACTTCTAAGAATAGACTGGGTTGATAATGGAGCACTATATGTTTCTGAACTGTAAGTATGGAACGGATTTGACGGATAGAAGTCTTTTTTGTAAGGATATTCGGTCCATGATGGAACTGGATATGTCTGTCCAAATGTGGAATGATTAACAACTGCTTGTCGTTCAAATTGATAATTGACACAAACCAATCCATCTTCAATTTCAATTCCGCGATGCTGTTCAACAGATTCAGTTCTTTCAATGAATTTAAAACTGTTACCTTCATTCATATTACCATTACGAATGAAACGTTTTAAATCTAATGAGTCACCAGGATTGATAACAAATTCTGTCCCATCGCCAACATCCGTTCCGTCAATGGTTATTGACACCAACGCGCGTGTAGAATGGAGGTTTTTAATTAAAATCGAATATTCGCATCCGAATGGAAGATAAACGGTATCACCTTCTTCACGCAATACACGTCCGTTTGCTTTTATAGCTACAGCCAGCTTTTGATTGTACACCATGGTACATCTCCTTTTATCCAACGACTGACTAGCGTTGTGGTTAATTAAAGTCAGTTAATTAGTGATTCAGTAATTACTGAATCACTATGTTGTATATATTATCAATCACTTGATCGTCTACACTAATTTTATGAATTTTTTCTAAAGCATAAGCAAATAACACACTTTGCAATTTACGATCTATTTCTAATGCTTGTTCAATCGTATGAATTCGACCATCTTCCCGATAATCAACAGTACGTTCTAACACAAAACTTATGTTTTCATATGATTTGTATACGGATCCGACGAAGTCACGAAACCTATCATAGCTAACCCATTTTGGATCAGCATAAACATTAGAAAGCAGCAAAGGACTATCTGTTATTGCATAATCAACATGCTTGCGTAGTTGACGCAGTTTATAATTTTGATGAGCGAAAATGTATTCTTGTTCACTACACATTTCATGTAATCGATTTTGATATACCAATTCTTTTGCATATTCTGTGGCAAGTTCTACTTTGTGCCCTTCTTTTTTCATACGAGCATAAAGACCAGCAGCTATTGTACTTTTTCCGACGCCGGGGCCGCCGTATAAATTAATAATCTTCATTGGTTCTTCCAAGCTCAACGCGTAAATTGCGCAATGCTGTTATTATTTTAATTTGTTGAGCAGAATATGCTTCAACGTTTGCCAACATAAAAGCATCATATTCAAACGCTCGTTGATATACATCCCTAATATCATACGAATTAGAAAATATACCAACATTATCATTACTGTTCCTATAATGAAATCCTAACAACGGTTCTTGCAATTCAATATCACCACGATCTTCGAGATATTCCAATACAGCTTCAATGTCGCTGCACTCAGTCAACTCGAACTTACCGTCTTTTGTTGCATGAACGACCGTGTCAAATTTAATATCGACAAAATCAACATGATTGCAATGACGACTAATACTGTTTACCAAGTCGTTTATGTCATCTTGTGTTGTTGTAGGAAGTCCATACGTATGAGTTTTAATATTCACACGAATATACGGATCTTCGCCTCTCTTATTGAATAACTTATCATATAACCCATATAGCGGAAGGTTGTGTCGAATAGTCATTATTAATCCTCATTATGAGATGATTATGACTATTCGACACATTAAAGGCAACAGTTACTGATTGCCTTTCTCAATCAACGTTTGAATCAACGCATAATGGTCTTCAAACATTTGATCTTCCATACATTCAAACACTGACAGAGGAACCCAACTTGCTTTCTCTGCGTCGTCACTTCCCTTAACTTTGGGGAGCGGACCTGGAGGAAGCAACATCAGATAAGCATGAGTAATTGTGCGGCCGCGAGATGAGCGATCAGGCTTATCAAACACTTCTGTTGCTACAATACTTCCACGTAGCACTGGATCAGGCACCTTGATTTTAGTTTCCTCTTTTAACTCACGAATTGCTGCATCAACAAGTCGCTCATTCTGATTTACAAAACCTCCAGGTGCTGCAAACAATCCTTTTCCAGGGGCGGCTCTACGGCGAACCAATAACACGTGACCACTTTGAACAATTACACAGTCCACAGTTACAAACGTAGGAGCATAAGGGGCAGCTTTCCATGCATTTTTGTACTTTTTAATAAACTGATATTCTTCAACCAATTCTTCGTATTGAGCCTTGAGTTGAAACGCTTTCAAATAATTGTGAATTGCTTCTGGTAGCTTTGGTGCAATATCAAGATCGAAGCGAGTAGTTTCCATTCCACAGTCTTCAAAGTACGCCTGACGAATATCAGTCGCATTAAGATCGTCAATGTTATCCATCTCAATCAATTCCCACTGTGGGAACATTTGGAGGTAGTACGACGATGCATCTTTTGAATACCCAATTAATGCAATTTTTGATGGAGAGCATTGAATTAGGTTATCAACTTGAGATTGAACCGCTTTCGCCCATTTATTGTCGTTGTACGGATAATCACGCAATGGACGAACCATAATTCGACTATGAAAAGCAGGATCAATCGCATCCAGGATCATTTTTTCACGTTCGCGCCAGGTCCACGGATTTTTGATTGTGCGTGCTTGTTCAGCACATCCTGCAAGAATAATAACATTTGTACCTACAGAAAGTGCATGTTCGATTGTACGAATGTGCGCCTTGTGCGGCGGTTGAAATCTACCGATAAAAACTACGTAATCGTATTGTGCACTCATTTAGATACCCTCAATTTTAATTATGTCTTCATTGTATTTCAATGTCGAACCGCCCAGAACTGCATTACCACATGTCACAAGACCATCTTCTTCATCGAGAGATGGAACGAACACGAGCACGTCAAAACCTACTTTGCGAAGGTCTTCTTCTGGTTTTTGGTAAGGCTGCCAACTGTCATAACCACCAACAGTTTTGATATTGTTTTCACGACAAGCATTGTTGTTATGAATTGGCGTAATTTTGCACATGAATTTATTCGGATCGAACAACTGTGCAATGTAATTAGCGTCAATTTCAAAATCAGTGCTATACGCAAAGTTGAGGCAATACTTGCGACTAATAGGGTCAGGCAAATCTTGTACCATTTTTGCAAATGAGTACAAATCAAGCTGCTGGTCGCCAAACATTTCACTGCGTTGTTTTTCGCAGGTACTATTAATACTGAATTGAAGACCTGCTTGTCCGTTATACAGATCGTTTTTGATTTCACACCATTCGTAAATTCGATCACGCAACGGTTTAAATTTACGAGGCAGTGAGGTTGTAAGAACTGGGTGAAGTACTTCAATACTTACGCCGGTATCTTTAGCAATCTGCCGCTTGTTTTTATACAACCAACGAGTGAATTCAAATACGTTGTAATTGAATATCGGGTCACCCATACGTGCATAGTGCAAATTAAGGCGCTCTGTATATTTGGTGTTATCGCTGAATAGCGACAGAGCGTTATACAATTGAGTACGCAAGTCATCGACTGTAGCATTCCCTTTAAATTTTACTTGAGGAACATCACAGAAAGTGCATTTCATTGGGCATCCATATTGGGTGCTAACAGTAATCACCCACTTTTCGGACAACGGCATACAATGTGTGTTAGGCACGCCAGAAATTACATTGTTGTAACCAAGAAAATCTGCTTTGACGTTATGACGTTTTCCATAATCGCCAATTGACAAAGTTTCAAGCAGTCCTTTCGAGCATTGAGAAGTAAACAGATAACCGGTAGGTATGGTATATTTTGTGTCGATCATAAGGAATCCCCTTATAGTTATGAGATGTGTGGCAGTCTATCTACCACACATTTATTTATCAACAATTATCTTGGTGTTGCGTTAATCAATCAACTGTTAATAAGATTTTAAGTGTTCTTTCATTTCTGTGCACAATTTTTCTACACTTGCACACATCTTGGTGTATTGTTTGTGATGTTCGTCAGTTAGGTCTTTTTCACTGAGGCGAGCTTCACACATCTTCTGAATGTCTTGAAGATTTTTGCAAGTATCCTCAAACAGTTTCTTTTCTTTTTTGATGTGTTCTGGGGAAGCGTCACAATCTTCAGATTCGATAACAACACCCGCAATTAGTTCTTCAGGAGTGAGAATTCCGGCTAACTTTTTAGCTTCAAATAGATCCATAATGCAATCTCCACATTAGATATGGTATTTATTGCATTATGGATCGCGAGGTGCTATTTCTGGTATTTGTGCTCGTCGAAGAAATTGTAGCCCCAAACAATATCATAAGACCCATCTTCACGAAATTCGTGACGACGACCTGATGGTCGATATCCAGGGGTAGGTACTTTAACTGCATCAAACAGTTGAACAAGATGATGTCTATCACTCTCGCTAATATGTTGTTCAATAGCAATAAGTTGATATTGTTCATCTGCTGGTAAAACGTGACGAGCGGTAAAAAATACAAATTCTCCAAGCATAATATGGATTATTTGCTCAGTTACATAATTACGAATTTCTTGTTTTTCACTTTTAGTAAAATACCAATCAACATCAAATTCATTGTTAACCAGCTTAGCGAAATTGGTAATAGTATCCATATCCCAAGCAAAGTTGAGATTGACTAAACATCCATATTCAAGTTGATATCTGTCACACATGGATGTTTCAAAAAATTGCAATGCGTTGCGAAATCCTTGCTTCAACCCCGACCCAGGGAGATCACTAACAAATTTCAAATATTCAATGACACAGTATGACAGACTGCGGAACGTCATTAGTGGATGTTCTCCAGACCCACCGCCCAACACAAACGTAGAAGAATTTGCGTAAAATCCTTCTTCATCTAAAGTTTGGAGAGGATGGTATAAGGGGAGGCCGACGAATCGGCCTACATAAGAATGTTCGTAGCTATCAATGTACGACATAATTAAATCTCCACTTGGCACGATTCATCGTACCCATGATCTTCGTATGGAACGTATCCTCTCGGATTTACCACAACCCGAGTCTGACACCGATCAGGATCAACCATATAATCAAACGGATCATGAACGTGTCCATGAATCATAAGATTAGGGTTGGCGTCCACAATCTCTTCTGTCAAATCAGACACGAAATTGTGATTGTTCGAATCATACCGATACTTCTCATGAGTCGATTTTTTCGTGACACCATGATGCGTAACAATTACAGTTTTATACCCTTGAGCTGCACATTGCTTCGCCTGTTCAAAGATATATTTGCGCGATTCCTTGTGAATTTCAAGGATGTCCTCTGGCATGATGAACCGCATATCATCAAACAAAATCTGATGATAGTCAGCCATATACCGAGTAGAACGCCACATCAACGTTTGATTATTCTCATAATCAGTCCACAATGTCGCACCAATAAATGCAACGTCGTCAATAATCACGTGAGAATTTTCAAGGATATGCACATTGTCACATCCTGCATTATGTATCCACTTACGAACAACGTCATGCATGTATCTCAGATCACCACGTTGGTAGTATTCGTGGTTTCCAAACACCATTACAACAGCACGAAATTGATTGGAGCATTCTTCAAGCAAAAATTGAAGACGATCGTTGTACCCACGTGAATTTACGACGCCGACGTCTCCTGCGAGGACAAGAACACTGTCTTTATCCTCAGGAAGATTGATAAACCCATATCTCTTACATTCGGTATGAATGTCAGATGCAATTCGAATCAACATACAAAAATCTCAATTTATAAGTAACTGCACAATTATACTACAGTTACCAACAAATATCAACCTACTGATTTCTTACCCCAATCGAGATCCAAGTCTTCCATGTACTCTTCGACGATCATAATTTTACCAATGTTTTCAATCAGTTCCATAATTGGTTTAATATCCATGTCCCCAATCGAATACGAAAATGTAATATGCGGATGGTATTGGTCGAAATCGAAGGTTGCTTTATGAGTGTCCATCAAATGGCGATGGCGGTCAATTAACTGAGGGCAATCATATTGCATAACCAAACAGTTCGAATATGGTTCGCTACTACTTTTCCATACATCAAAATTGGTTGGCGTTCCAATTAATGGTTCTGATAGTGTACCTAATGGAGCATATTTGGGGAGATACTTTCTACTGTATAACAGTGTGGTATGTAATTTATGATGTGGAAGCATATTTGGAATTTTATGCTCCTTCATAAATTCAACAATCGCATTTTTTGTATCTTCGTGGAACCGTACCCCTGCGTATGTACCTTTTCCTGAAATATCTTCACACAAATCAAGTAATCTCATTATTGTTTTCTGTCCATAATAAAAAATCGTAAATCTGGTGCTGTATCGATTTGTTCAACATCCACTGTATTGAAATGCTTCGAAACATAATCGACAGGGAAGAATCTTGTACAATCATAATTTTTATTTATTACAGTCATATAAACACGATCGGCTAAAGAGACCCCAGCATTATAGATACTGGAGCCTCCCAATACAAATAGTGGTTTTCCAAGCGGAAGTTGATTAGCAGCATCACGAATGTTTCGAACTACTGTTGCATTTGGTAGTTCAGCTAACGTTCGAGATACAACGAAACATTGGCGACCCGGCAAAACACTTTCTTTAGCCTTATCACCAAGCTTTTCATTGATGTATTCGTACGTTTTACTTCCCATGACACACGCTTGACCAGCAGTATGTCGTTTAAACCATGCAAAATCTTCTGGGTAATGCCATGGAATTATACCATCTTTTGCAAAACCTCCCATCTGATCTACAGCTACAATTACGTGAATCGGATTATCCATTCTTATATTGTTCCTTTAATTGTTCGACATCAAAATTATCTCGACTTACAACTGGGATTCCCAACGAACGAGCTTTGCTCAATTTCGTAGAAGTGTCATTGACGTCAGCAGCAACAACAATTGTGGTGTTCTTCGATACCGAAGATCCAAACGTAGCTCCCATCTGTTCTAGTCGTGTTTGCAGGTTGTTGTCACGAAAACCGGTAAACACAATAGTTACGTTAGCAAGTTCATTGGACGATTCTGTACGTTGTTCAAACGTATAACAACCGACGATTGCATCCAAAAACGCAACATAACTGTCATATCCAGACACTACTTTGGTCGCAGTTTTATCTTTGAACGATTCAACCGAGACCACAAGATCATAGTCCTGACATTTCGTCATATCACCATTAAATGCAGCATACAATGCCTTCATTCGACGGACACCAATACCACGGCCAAACGCTGGATGCGCCCCCATCAATTTGTACTGAGGAATATTTGTCAGAGACTTACGAATTCCAGTATAAATCTTGGTACCAATTGCTTTACCAAATACAGAATTCATCTCTTCTTTGGTCATCGTAATGATTGATTCAGGCGTCGTAAACCCTATATCTACTAAAGTACGAAGATTCCCTTCGCCGAGCGCATCGGTATTCAATGTAGCAAAAAAGTCAACCAATTGCTCAAGAATTACAGTGGCATTACTCATCTTGTCAGTCAAGACAAGATCGACGCCAGTAGGAGTCCAGTGGAATTGCTCCAGACCTTCTGGCATTTGAGCTATTGCTGGAGTGAGTACTTTTTGGCAAAACGGAATTACATCGCCGCTACGAGTAATTGCGATGACAGCACCTGGACCAATGTTGTTGTCTTTAATGAATTTTGCGTTAAACGCAGTGCAATGTTTAACTGTAACACCAACCAATTCAACAGGTTCAAGTAGCAGCTTCGGTTTTGCATAACCGTCCTTGCTAATGTTCCACTGAACTTCAACTACAGTAGTTTCAGCATAGTTAGATGCATCAGCGATTTTGAATTTACGAGCGTATTCAGGATTGAGCGTTTCACGCGATGGATTGATTCGTTTACGTTGTTTTGCACTGTTGACGTCAATGACTACACCATCAATGGCGTATTGAGTCGATTCGCGTTGAATTTCGAGATGTTCAGCCAAGGCTTCATCTGTCATCTCACTACCAATGAATGTCGCATGACGAGCCACAAGAAATTTGTTGTTTTTCAACATAGACAGTTGAACTAACTTATCGTAGTCATGATCACCGAGAATTTCATAACCAATTACATCAACTGCACGATATACGATGTCTTTATTTGTATGAGCAGTCATAACCCCGCTCATCATATTACGTGCGTTTTTGTACTGAGTACCAGCACGTGACGTTACTTGCGTCTTAATATGTTCAAACGAATTCTCAGAAATAATTACTTCTGCCCGAACTTTGAGATTTGGGACAGATACAGTCTTGGGCAACGATGGAATGTGTTGCAGATGGCGGGTAACGTCTGTTCCCTCATAACCGTCGCCGCGAGTAAATGCTTGTTTGAAAGCACCTTTTTCATCATAGTAGATTGAAACGCTGTTACCGTCCAATTTGTCGGTGACGACAAATATTTCTTTCATCAATTGATACTTGCTGACCCAATCTGCTGTTTCACCAACTTCAACTTGAATCAACGATCCCAACGGATCGGGAAGTTTAACTGGGGGAAGCCGCGTTGCAGTTCCAACGGTCGCAAAATAAGGATGTTTGGGATTCAGACGTTGTGCATATTGCTTGATTGTATCGTACAAATCATCAGATATTAGTGGGATAACATCGTTGAAATAAGCGTCATCGCACGCTTTAAGTACTGCTATGAGCTCGTCGATTTTGAAACTTTCGATATCAAACGTCTGAATATTGTTGATTAGCGCTTTGATATTCATCGCCATGATGTGGAATCCTGTTAAGGTAGATATGGGGCAATTATCCCACCTACCTCACAGAAAATCAACGGTTTTTACTGAATGTATACGTCAAAAATGTCCAGTTAATGCAGTCACGTTGTCTATATTTTACAGTAATAATTTGCGGGCCTGATGGATTATCCATTGAGTGTTTATCATGAATAACATCATATACACGCACTTTATTCTGTTCTACAAAATCTTCCATGATCATTTCAAAATGACTGACCATCGTGTTTGCAACTTCAAACGCTTCGTTGCGTTGATATCTAGCTGCAGAACTACCGATAAAAAACGAATTACCTGAGTTGTGATACCTGTCGAGCATTTTGCACACTGAATCATGAAAATCTATAGCCATTTCATTGATATCAGTGAATAACGTCTTGCTATTGACTTGCGTCGCCTTAACGGTCATTGTAGACATGTCTGCAACCTCTACTTATGTTGTTTAACCAACTTAATTATTTATACTGCAATAGGGAATTTGATTGGTGGAAGTGGGTTATACCCAACTAAATCAAAGTCGTCAATGGTATAATCATAAATCGATGGTTTTTTATTAATGATTAATTTTGGCGATGGCGGTGCATATTCTGTTTCCAGATATTGTTGAACCGCATCCAGAGCATTCAGGTAAATGTGGCAATGAGCTCCAGTGTGATATAACTTGCCAGGTGTCATGTCAAGTTGCTGAGCAATCATGTATGTAAACAAAGTCCCAGTAAACAAATTGGCCATGCCAACACCAATGGGGTAATCATTACTGCGTTGAAACACATGACAGTTCAATACATTCATTTCACCAGTGGCATCAGGGGAAACAATAAAACTGTAAAACGCATGACAAGCAGGTAATACAGCTGCATGGTTAGTATCAGGGCGCCAAAATGTGAAACATGCTTGAGTCGATTTGGGGTTATTGCGCAGAGTATTGATTACATAATCTAATTGGTTGAATCCTTGATCTTCCGGATTATGAATATCTGCACCGAAGTGAATTAAATTATATCCATATATGTAACCACCCGAACCTTGCGGAAGATTATGTTTTTCTGTGAAACGATCGTTTTTCCATGGAGACCAGATTTTTGCACCCATAGCTTCAAGATCATTGATGTTATGACTTCCAGAAATATACCACAGCACTTCTTTAACAACAGACTTCCATGCTACTTGACGTCTTGTTAACACTGGAACGCGTTCTGAAATATCATATTCTGTGCTAATTCCAAATACCGTTTTTCGACCGACGCCTGTTCGATCACCCTGAAGAATAAATCCTTCATTAAAAATTCTATTGAGGGCATAGTCATACTGAGATAAAATATAATCACTCATTTAAACCACCACTACAAACAATTCACCTTCACGAACCCAACGCAACTTCTGTTCATACACAGCGCATGGTTTAATCTCGTATAAGGTATCAACTTTTTTACTTGGGAGGATTTTAACTGCTTTACGGCCAGTTAACTTTACTTCTTGTCCATCAAAAATGTACGTTTGTTCTAAGTCATCAGGATTAAATGTACTCATTTATAGTCTCTTATTGTTATTTTAAACATAACAACTTTCGAACAAATGAGTGTTTATGGCAACTGTTTAACAACAACCAAATTTCTGTAAATCACATCTGTAAATTGAACTAACACTGCCATATACCAGCCCGATATTAGCATGCCAAGCTGTATTAAATTAGGATTAAAATTAACGACAAGATATCCTATAATCGTCAATGCCATCCCACCAATCAAAAATATCAAAGTGTTTTTATCATTACGACGACAATAGTTGTGATGTCGTTTAACACACCCTACCAACGAAAACGCATCACATACAAGAACAACACTCCAAGTTAAGATTATTCCCACCATGTAAGAATACAAAATTTGGGGATATGAAGAAAGCACATGTAAAAACGTTTCAATCACTGACCAATTTCCTCAACTTTTTTATCATTATGTGAAGCTGAATATGCCGGTACTGATAAAACATGACCTGCAAACGCACCACAAATTATTACACACAGAGCACGCACTTTCCAAAAATTACACCATTGACGGAATTGCTCTTGGGTTAATTCGACTACCTTAATCCGTTCTCTCATATTAGTCGCATATCCTGTAGGGGCTTGGTTATTTATTGGTTTACGTGGATTCACCATGAAAAATCGAATTTTTGATAAATATGGTATATAAAGGAGTTGTCCCATTGTCAACAAACCGTGATAAAGACCAATTTACGTTACGTGTCCCTACGTACATAAGTGGCCGCGACATCTTAATTCTATTCGGATTTTTAGTATCTTTGGTTACTACGTGGGGATCTTTTCAGACTAAAATTGTGTTAATCGAACAACAAAATGCTTCGATTCAACGCCAATTAGATGATAACAAACGAGACTATAAAGAGCTGCAACAGCAAGTGCAAGAATTGCGCATTACTGTTGCACAACACCGATCATAAAAAGAGTGTGATTAACTCACACTCTCTCTTGCCATAATCCACTGCTTCACTAAATTGCTTCGAACAATATCTTCAACAGTAAATTCAACTACCGAAAATCCAGCCATTCGTTCTGCTACTTTAACTAACTGGTGAATTCCAGTATTTTCGCGCCGCAAATCTTGTTGATATTTTGTGTCACCACACAAAATAATTCTTGTATTGCAGCCAAGACGTGTCATGATACTGTCAATTTCTGTCATCGTCATGTTTTGTGCTTCATCAACAATAACAATAGTATCATCCCAAGTCAAACCACGAAGATACGAAGTAGTATAAAATTCTACTTTGCGAGCAGCTTTCATGTTTTGATATGATGCTGGACGTCCAAGCAACTCACTGAAAATATCAATGTATGGTTGCTCATACACAGCAATCTTTTCTTCTAACGTTCCAGGCAAAAACCCGATATCACGAGCTGGCACTGCCGAACGTACAATAACAATTTTATCAATTGGAGAATCTTTATCTAACATTTCTGCTAATGCTAAGTAAGCTGCACAAAATGTTTTTCCGGTTCCAGCTGATCCGTGAATGCATACATTATCACCACTGAAGAAATCATGGAATACAATTTCTTGATTTGGTGTTAACGGCTTCACAGTTTTTAGATCATGAATGGACCAAGTCTTGCGTGTCGGTCCTTCTTGCTGTGCCATAGCGTTATGATATTGTTGCATATCAATTACATTTTGTTGTTTGCCAGCTTTTCTTCTACTTTTATTGCTTGACATAGGCAGTTCTCCTAGTTACAGGTGTGTTAAAAGTTTCGTGGAAATTAAACAAAAGATGAGCGGAAAGGAAGGGGAAAAAATACTACGAATTGTTGTTTGGATGTGAAACATCAATACTTTCCAAAGGATGAAAGTATTTATTGGGGCAGGTGTTATTATTGTTATCTGCCCCAGTTTTTGCACTATTTAACTACCGAATCAATAGTCAACCTCGAACACATTAACAGCTAAATGTTCTTCGTCCACAGTAGTCAGCACAATTGGATACTCCCACAGATATGCCAGATGTTCTAACGTATGTTCTGCCGAATCGATATCCAACGTAGAACCTTTTCGACTGTAATGATACAGTTCTAACGTACGGTCACCACGAACATCAACATTAACAATCTGAATATCAGGTAACAGGTTATTAACGTTTTGACTCTCAGCTAAATTCTCTCGAATCATTTCATACCCTTCGTCGTCATGAATAGCATCAACGATTAGGTAATCAACAGCTGTATCGTCATACACTGACATCAACTTGAAATCACGAATCAGTTTAGGCGACAAATATTGATAAATGAAGCTTTCATCCTTGAAGTTCTGCATTGCATACTTGCAGTTATCAAGCCATTTACCATTGCCAACCCAATCCGCTTTGAACCATTTTTCGTCTTCTTTAGTCGGCGACATCGACACACGTTTAATATCTTGAAACATCGCAACCCCTAACGCATAAGGATTTATACGACGTTTATATGGAGCTTGATACACGACGCTAGAATGACTTGCCAAGAATTCTAACATAAATCCATCTGTTACATACCCACGATCGCACATATCATGAAGAACATTATGGTGAGTAAACGTTGCCCATCCTTCATTCATTATTTTAGTAAGCATTTGAGGATAAAAATATTGAGAAATCTTTCGAACGATTCTCAAAATTTCACGTTTCCAATCATCAAGATTAGGTGCGTGTTTTTCTAAGAAATACAGAAGATTTTCTTCAGGTTCTTTCGGAAAACGATCTTTAGGATATACGTCTCCGTCGGTTATGTTCTTGGTTGGAACGGTTTTCCAAATATCATTGTAGTGTTGACGATCATATTCTTCGCGATCTAACAGGCGTTGACGTTCTACGCCTTTTGCAAGTTTGCGCGGGCGTCGATATCGATCAACACCGTGGTGTTGCAATGCGTGTGCTGCGTCAATTACGCGTGTTACTTCGTTACCATATCGTTCATAGCATTCTGAGACATAATTCTTTGCAAACGTCAAATACTCAACGATAGCGCTGGCATCTGTCCATTGTTTGAACACATTGTTGTTAGCAAAGAAGCTATTGTGACCAAAACTGGCGTGCGCAATAACTAACGCTTGCATGCACATCGTATTCTCTTCCATCAAGTATGCGATCGATGGATTAGTGTTAATTACAATTTCGTATGCCAGACCCATATGGCCACGACGATATGCTGCAGATTCTTGCACAAATTTCTTACCAAAGCTCCAATGATCGTACATCATCGGCATACCAACGTTAGTATATGCTTCTAACATTTGTTCCGAACTGATTATTTCGATCTGATTCGGATAGTGATAAAGTTGATAATTTTCATCAACGATTTGTTTTTGAATGTTGTAGCAACGATCAATATCTTCAAACGTCCAGTCAGTTCCAGAATCGAACTTTTTCATACCACTCACCCTTTAACCGTATGTTTTTTATCAAACAGTTGTTTAAATACAGGATAAACATCAGCCTGATCAAAAATTCGCGCGGCTGCTACATTGCTGTATTGATCGCTCAAATGTTCGAACAGTCTCCACAAACTGTTATCCTCGCTACGACTGTCATCTTCGCCTGGATTGATCTGTGTATACGCATAATACTGAACTTTTGGAATAATCTTAGTTTCAAGTATTTCCTGCGTTAATTCGTTGTCGTCATACCAGTTATCACCATCAGTAGCTTGTGCAACATAGATGTTCCATGCATTCAATGGATAACGATCGTTGATAATATCGTCAACCAATTGCAACGCTGGGGATACAGTGGTACCGCCATTTGTTTTTTCATGAAAGAACGTATGTTCATCTACTTCTTGTGCTTGAGTGTGGTGACGAATCCACACTATGTCCACACGATCGTAATTACGCTCGAGGAACAGATACAACAACATATAAAACGTTTTTGCTAACTTTTTATGCTGCTGACCCATACTTCCGGATACGTCCATCACACAGAACATTACCGCTTGAATTGCAGGAATTTCTGTTTCTGTCCATGCGTTATATCGCAAGTCGACTGGATCAATGAAAGGAATCGCTTTGATCTTAGCTTGAAGTTCAGCGATTTCTTTGTCTATTTTATTGATTTCATCAGGATGAGATGCTGGATCATCAAGCAATTGAGCTTTAAATTGTTCCAGTTCACGAATACGTGCTTTTTTACTAGCTGCAAAACCAAACTTGCGTGATTTAGCATGTCGCATTGATCGAACAATGTTCAAAGCAGACGGAGCACCATCAACGCTGTATCCAGCACGATGATGTTCCAATTCATTTACTTTGCTAAATTCTTTGCGCAAGAGATCTGGCAATTCACACGATTCAAAGAAATAGTCGAGAAATTCTTCTTTTGTCAGCTCAAAGGTGAAATCATCTTCTCCACCTTCACCTTGTCCTGCTCCACCAGATCCTTGTTGGCTCTGAGGACGTTCGATTCTGTCACCTACAATGTATCGTTCATTACCGGTGAATACGATGTTGTTGATCCCAGTATTAAGGTCGTTGTTGAACGAAGGTTCGTACAGCCGTTGAACTGGAACGCGAACTTTCTTGCTTCCTTTAGTGATATTAGTGACGTCAACATCGCTAGTAATATCAGATACGCTTTGCTTAATTGCACTACGGAGACGATTCAAAAACAATTTGCGATTAGTCGAACTACGACCTTTTGAACTCAACCGTCTATCAATAATTACGTAACCACTCATTACATTGCACCTCTGCAAATTCCAAACTGACTTTGCAAACATACTACTTTACAACACAACGTCAATCAACTTTATTGTCTGTATTTTGCGTAATATATTCAGTGATTGCTTTGCTTTCGTCAGATGTTACGTTCGATTTTAGTCTATTAGCTTTGTACGAAATTACAATAATATTGTCAATTTCATACCCTTTTGTTGAATCAATTCGATCTAAACTATACGAATTGTCTTGCACGTTACCGCGATTAAACTTTAATGGTATTTGTAATATCGGACACGTGACGGGAAAAGTTAAATTATTTAAATCTGTCAGAGTTAACGCAAACGGAATTCCTCGACGCTTTGCCGACGATTTAACACGTGAATATAAAGTCCTAATCTCAAGATCATAGTTCATCAACTTATTTAGTAATGCAAAAGCTGATGAAAAAAGAGCCGCAATTGCGGCTCTTTTTAGTGCATTACTTGTGTTTTCTGTAACGCATGTACCAATCGACCAACAGTCGAACTTGTTTCTCAGTGTAACCGTTCTTGCACAAACGCTGCACAAAACTTTGGTGTTTGCGTTCTTCGTCAGATGATGCCTTCGCAGTGAACGAAATGATCGGCAGCATATCTTCGGTGTTGCTGAAGATTTTCTTCTTGATCACAACCCGCAGTTTTTCATACGAATCCCAACGGACAGGTTCACCACCGTTGTTAGCACGAGCGCGAAGCACATAACTAACAACTTCATGACGGAAGTCGCGAGGATTGCCAATACCAGCTGGCTTCTCAATCTTCTCGAGTTCAGCATTCAGCATGTCAAGATCGTACATCTCGTTGGTGTCAGGATCACGATAGTCGATCTTCTGAACCCACGCGTCTGCGTATGCAACATACCGATCCATCAAGTTCTGACCAAATTCAAAATACGATTCCAAATATGCTTCCTGAATTTCGTCAGACAAAAACTGAGCATATTTCGGTGCCAGAATACCTTTAATGTAATTGAGATATTGCTCATACTTATCATTTGGCAGATTCTCATTCTTGAGATTTTCTTCAAGAACATACATCAAATGTACAGGATTAGCTGCTTGTTCAGTTGGATCAAAGTTAACAGTTCTCGAAATAGCTTTGAACGCTGAACGAGTAGACGGTCCAGTCATACCTTCATTAACAGTAGCGTTGTCACGATACTCCTGAATTGCTTTAGCTTCAGGATTCTTCTCTTTGACATCCTTACCATCATATACGTCCATTTTAACAAAAATGTCCGAATTTTCTGGAGCTTCCAGACGACCAAGCACAGAATATTGAGCCAGCATTTCAAGCGTGCCAGGTGCAATAATTGCATTTTTCAGCGTACTGCGTTCCAACAGCTTACGATAGATCTTAACTTCGTCAGACACGCGAAGTGCGTATGGAACTTTAACAATATAGATACGGTCAATAAACGCTTCGTTACGCTTGTTATTACGGAATGCCTGCCATTCTGATTCGTTACTATGTGCAATAATCAGACCATTAAATGGCATTGCTGCAAAGCCTTCTGTACCGTTGTAATGACGTTCTTGAGTTGCAGTCAGCAGTGGGTTCAGCAGCTTGATGTTTGCTTTGAACATTTCAACGTAATCAAACAGACCTTGCGACGTTACGTTCAATGCACCAGAATAGCTGTATGCGTCAGGATCATCTTGCGAAAAGTGTTCCAGCTGGCGAATGTCAACCTTACCAACAAGCACAGACGAATCTTGCGAGTTGTCATCGCCAGGCTCTGCTTTCGCAATACCAACACGATTAATTGACGACGGCCACACCTTAACTACTTTGAATTTAGATACGTCGCCCCCCAGTTCTTTGAGGCGTTTGCTTGCCCACGGTGAAAGAATCGGACGCAGAATACGTGCTGGAATTCCATATTCCTGCTCGAAGAATTCACCATCTTGAGCATAATCAAACAATCCAAATGGACTTTCATAATGCGGAGAAATTTTGTCATCAACTTGAATCGTATAGAATGGCACAGATTCAAACAGTTCTTTGCACCGTTCAACCAACGAACTCTTACTAGATCCTACAGGACCAAGCAGATACAGAATCTGTTTAGATTCTTCAAGATCCTGAGCAGCATGCTTGAAGAATGCTACCAATTTTTCAATCGTTTCTTCCATGCCGTAGAAATCTTTGAACGCAGGATACACGCTAATTTTCTTGTTTTGGAAAATACGGCTAAGACGTGAATCATTACGCGTATCGATCACTTCTGGCTCACCAATAGCCTTCAGCATCCGTTCAGCTGGAGTTGCATATAGACTTGGATCTGTTTTACACATCTCCAGGAACTGCTGCAGCTCAAACACTTGAGGTTGTTTAGACGCATAGCGTTCTGTCAGTTTTGAGAAGTAATCATTTGTTGCAGTGGTCATTAGGGCGACTCCTAGTTAATACAAACAGCGTATCAGTATATTTTTAAATAGTCCAGTTATCAATAGATCCAATCGTGAAAATATTCACAAAACCAAGTTGTGCGGCATACGTGGCTACGATTTCAATGTCTTTATCATTATCACTTTCACCAAACAACACAAGGTTGGTAGTTCGTGGATATTTCAAAAGTGAAGATACCGCACGACAGGAAATATTGACCGCATTCGGTAATGTTCTGTCACGATACTTTACTGGAGAACGAACATCAACCAACATACCGCCTCTTTTATGTGCTAATTGTTGTTGAGCTGTTCGTTGATTGATTTTCTTTGCGTAAGCCATTTTTACCTCTCCTGTACAACACAAAGATTAATATCCACACATACTACCAAGTAATCAACTATAAACCGTATCGTTAATCAATCATGTTATCTAAGATTTGACGTTCGGTTTTCAGGTCTCTATTGATCGCACGGAATCGATCGAACTTCCCTTTAAATCTTGCTTCTAATTTTTTAAGACCGTTCGTGCAAGTACGTTTAATTGACCCGCCGACAGCAGCATGACCGATGCAAACATACCATACAAGGTCAAACATTTCTTCGAGGAAGTTGACCGTGTCAAATGTACCACCTTTAACGTCCATATTTTCTAATAGTTCGACACTTTCAGTAGTCGAACCTGTTACAGCATGAAATACACGAGGGTCTATTGCACAATGTTCGTAAGTAGATTGATCAGCGACTGCAAGAGGATTTTGGGCGATATTGTCGGCTGCAGTTTGTAACTGCTGGCTAAGCTGTAACAGTTTACCTAAATCAAATTCTTTACCGTAGAAGGTATGTTTTTTGATTTGATCTAAAATGTTACCTGCAGAAATCATAACGGTAGTCAATTCGTTGAAATATTCAACGTTCAGACTAACAGTATCAATGATTGATTCAGTAGCAGTTGCGTAATCAATTACATTACTGAATTCGACGTCTTCAAAGGTAAGTTCAGTAGAGGAAGGTTGTGTAGTCATATAGTCTCCTAGTTATTATTATGGAGACTATTAACACACATTTAAAATATTTTTACAACTAGAGTTGGAGCAGAATAGGGGATTCGAACCCCTGACTACTGGATGGCAACCAGTGATTTTACCAGGCTAAACTAATTCTGCTTAGACTTTTATTTATTCCAATCAATGCAACGTTTACCATTAATATTGATCAAATGTAATTCCATTGATGTGATCAATCTCATGCTGAACAACAATTGCCATTAAGTCCGTACATTTGATTTTTCGACTTTCGCCATCAGTTCTTTGATATTCAACAGTGATACTAGCAGAACGTTTAATATTATACTGCTGGCCGGGAAATGACAAGCAACCCTCGTTAATACTGATATTATATTCACTTGATTCAATAATCTTAGGATTAATCATAACCAGAGGTGGAAGTAATTCCATCCAATCAACTCGTTCAACTACAATAATTTGCGAACTAATTCCAACTTGAGGTGCTGCGATACCAATTCCTTTACTTTCACGCATCTTTTGACTCAATGCGTCACACAATTGTTTTAATTCTTTGTCGAACACTGTCACTTGATATGCTGGTTGATGTAAAACAGGATCATTGCTTGCAACAAGAGTTAAAGTCATTATTTTTATCCAAAAAGAAGGGTGCGATTAAGCACCCTTAGTTCAGTTGAATTTTTGTGGGCGGATTGTGAATTCTACTGTGTTCCGGAATCGTAGATTTCAAAAACGTCATCTGATCTGCCAAAATATTTTTATTCATCAGATACAGATATTCACTACGATTTGGAGCATATGGAACGTACAGCAATTTCATACCTGCTTCTTCTGGCGAATCTGCGTCTTTACGTTTATTGCACGGACCGCATGCCGTAACAACATTCGTCCACTTGTCCGGCCCCCCTTTCGAACGCGGAATTACGTGATCTCGAGTCAGTTTTTCATGACCAAAATGATGACCGCAATACGCACAAACATTGTGATCTCTGCGGAACAACGCTCTGTTGGTCAACGTAGGAATTCGATGGATGTTCGAATGTTTAACATCACCACGAACAGCAATAATAGACGCAAGATCCATAAATGAACGTTCGCTGGTCATACGAGATTTACCACCAAATACGGTGTATCCGTTTTCACCAAACGTCCATGCAACCAAGTCTTTAGCATAGTAATACACAGCATCTTGATATGTAATCCATTTTGCTGGGTTACCTGCGATGTCAAGCTGTAATATTAAAGGATGTTGCGTCATGTTTGCACCTTATCGTATCCATTTGGTTGGGATCGCCAACCTATTAACCATATTATTAATTCACATAACAATCAACGTATTTAGCCATTTTCGACACATAATTTACCTAACGCGTTGACCTTTTCATAATCACACATACCAAATTTTATTGGATGGTCACAATTTATTGTAGACTATTATAACATCTGCAAATACAGTGCAACCACTTAATCATTCTAATGAGGAAATTATGAAAACGAAATACATGGTCAGAGGTTCATCGCTGTTTATCACCAATGACGCTGACGTTCAATTCTTGGATGACCTGCCCGTTGGTACATATATGTGCCAATACGATAGCATGAGCGAATCATATTTCCTCAAGCGTGTCGACAACATTAGCATGCCCAAAAAATTGTATGGTAACGTTCAACTGCGAACCGAACGCATGTTCCGTACTTTCATGTCGAGAACATCCAACACTGGCGTTCTCCTGACTGGTGAGAAAGGAACAGGCAAAACTCTGCAAGCACAAGCTCTGTGTGTTTACGGTTATCAGCACAACGTTCCAACTATCATTGTTGATACCGGTTTCGCTGACGCAGGATTCAAAGACTTCATTCACTCGATTTCTCAACCAGCAATTGTTCTGTTTGACGAATTTGAAAAAGTGTACGATAGCGAAAAACAAGAAACGATTCTCAACCTGCTGGATGGTATTTTCTCCCACAGCAAATTGTTTATCCTGACTTGTAATGATTACTATCGAATCGACCGCAACATGAAAAACCGGCCAGGTCGACTGTTCTATTCACTGACCTACAACGGTCTTGCCACGGACTTTATTACTGAATATTGCCACGATAAACTGAACGACAAAACGCAAATTGACGCAATTTGCAAAATGTCGACTATCATTGACGATTTCAGCTTCGACATGCTGCAAGCATTGGTTGAAGAAATGAACCGTTATGAAGAAGCTGCGTTTGAAGCAGTTAAAATGCTGAACATCAAACCAACGTCACGCGAGATGTACGATGTTACCAAACTATCGGTAGGACGGAAGCTAATTCCCGAACATTTGATCGACGACTGCGATACAAACTTTTGTGGGAATCCTGTGATGGCAGAACGTATTTCTATCACATACTACAAAAACAAAGAAGATGAAGACGGTCAAGAAGTCGTATTCACCAAAGACGACATGGGGAAATTCGACTATCGTTCTGGTCAAGTGGAATTCACCAACAAGGCTGGCGATATCGTAATCTTCACTCGACGCGAAAACACTACCTCTACCTTTGGCGATTACTTCTAATCGCCTTTCACAAGCAATAAAAAAACCGGCCTAGGCCGGTTTTTTTTTATTTTCACATTATGCTATTAGCAACTACTGTCTTTTTACGAATGCGCTGTTCTAGTTCATGTTGAGCATTTCTGAACATCTTCCACTCAGTCCACGAGATTAATTGCGACAGAATCGAACTCTTCAGCATTTCCATTCGTGTAATCGAGTGAAATGAATAGAACCGTTCATATGTAATTTCATCAATAAATGGGCACGCAAAGTACAACTTACGATCATCAATTTCCGCTACTCCAGAAATCGGTCCATCGTAATATGCCCAATTTTCAAGGACTTTTGGAAATAGAATAAGATGATCAGGGCGAGATGGAGTATATGTAATTCTATCAAGAAACCATTGTTCCAAATCACTAGCTTTCTCAACGTTATTGAGACTGAAGTTCAACACTTTACGGGTAGGCGTTTCGCAGAGCGTTTGCAACACACTACCATCATTGTTGAACTGAATGGCGGCTGTAGTATCTTGAGATACCCACGTGAATATCAATGTAACGACAGGATGTGTTGAAGGAGGTCCTACAATAAAAGATGTGTCTACATAATGACAATCAACCAAATCAGTAAGCCACTCCATAGCTTTGACACAGTGTGGTTCTGTCAAATTACCAGCCAACATAATTCTAGTGTTGACCAATCGTTCTTGCTGAATACTGTATTGCTGATCTCGTTGATCTATACATTGGTCAAAAGTAACACTCATTCCAAAAATGCTCCGATTGATTGTTTAGTAGCGTCTAGTTCAATTACTTCAGTTAGCAAACTAACGATAGACCGTTGCCGTATGTTAGGCAGTTCTTTAAATTTTTGATCCATTGGAATTGTATCTGTGACTACGAGTTGGTCCAAAACAGAATTGCTGAGATTGTCGTATGCTTTGCCAGATAATACAGGGTGAGTACAATAAGCAATTACGCGGCGTGCACCCAATTTTTTAATAGCTTCGGCTGCTTTGCACAACGTGCCAGCTGTATCAACAATATCGTCGACCATAATACAGGTCTTATTAGCGACATCACCGATCACGTTCATAACTTCAGATACGTTGGCATTAGGACGACGTTTATCAACAATCGCTAAATCGTTAATTCCAAACATTTGAGCAATTGCACGAGCTCTTACGACACCACCAACGTCCGGCGAAACAATCATCGGATTTTGGTCAATCCAATTCGCGTAAATGTCTGCTACAAATAGTTGTGTAGCAGAGATGTTATCAACAGGAATGTTGAAAAAGCCTTGAATTTGTGTTGCATGAATATCAAATGTGATTACGTGATCGACACCTGCACTTTCAAGCATAGTAGCGATTAGTTTTGCAGAAATTGGAACTCGAGTATATCCAGGTCGACGGTCTTGTCTGGAATAACCAAAATATGGAATCACTGCAGTAATTTTACTTGCAGATGCTCTACGCAAAGCATCAACCATCAGCAACAATTCCATTAACGTATCGTTAGCTGGATTACAGGTTGACTGCACCACATATACAGGATACCCACGAACGTTCGACTCAATTTCTACTCGACGTTCCCCATCACTAAATTTGCTTAATGTTGATTTACCTAACTTAATATTATCTGACCACGACGCTCGACCTATTTTTGATACAATGTCGGGATTGGAACTTCCAAAGAACACGTAAGGTTTATTTGACATAGCAACTCCATATATTAAAGTATTATTAACCTGTCAACATTACACACGTTTCACAAATACCTCAACTAAAACCCTAATTTATAAATAGGGTCGAAACGACAAAAAGAGGTATTTTTATGGCGAGTTTTGATAGAGCAATTCCATTGATTTTATTGCACGAAGGCGGATTGGTTAATCATCCTGCAGATCCAGGTGGTATCACTAACTATGGCATTTCATTACGTTTCTTAAAGGATTATCCACACGTTGGTGATTTTGACGGAGATGGTGACGTAGATCACGAAGACATCAAAAATATGAGCGTAGAAGATGCAAAACGTATATACAAAATGTTTTGGTGGGACAAATACAAATATTCCAACATCATCGATCAGACTATTGCAACTAAAGTATTTGACCTTTCTGTTAACATGGGAGCATCACGAGCTCACAAACTGCTGCAAACAGCAGCTAACAAAGCTTTTAGTCTTAACCTTACTGTCGATGGAGTCTTAGGTAATGCATCATTTTCGACGCTCAATGCAATTGCAGATGGTGATGAAGAACAGGCGCTGATTACAGAATATTGCAACCAAGCATGGGGATTTTATCAATCCATTATTGCAAATAAACCATCACAGAAAGTATTCGAAAAAGGTTGGAGAAATCGTGCTTATAGCATCAGAATAGCAAATTCTGTTGTCTAATTTTTATAGTAGTGTATAAATAGCACATCGACGTGTGAAGTTGATAGAAACGAGTTCAAGACGGCGGTTCGACTCCGCCCATCTCCACGAAAGTGTAAGCGCCTTTGATGTGACCTCTGCGAAAGCATGCCCTCGAAGGCAAATATGGGGATGCCCTGGCTTCGATTGGGCGAGGAATATTGAGATGGACGTCGGGTCAGATGAAGACCTTAATACATAAACCTAAACTAAATGCAAATGATGACGCATTTTACGAGGATGTTCGCTTAGCTGCGTAATTTCTCGCGGGGTCAGTAGGACCTTGTTACCCAATACTACACCTAAATAAGGGGACATTTGTCCCCTTATTTTTAGGTACCTACATGCAATTATCTGATTTCAATAACTCCTTTCTTCTGCTAGAACTAGCAATGAATCAAAAAACATTTGCAGCGAATAAGAAAGCATTAGCTGATAAAGCTATTGTTGGATTTGAATTTGAATTTGAATTTATTGTACCAAAAAACAGCGTAATGTATGTCGATGGAGCTAAAAAGAAAACAGATCGTGATTCAATAGACATTTCTGACATATATGGTATTGACACGTTACGCGAATATTTTAATGTATCTAGTTACGAGTTGCGCCGAATTGAACGATTCGCAGAAGGTTGGCTTGAGGACAAAATAAGCGACCGTGTCGATGCTGAATGGCATGATTATCTTCAACCGGGAGAAGATGAAGAAGACGAAAATGCTGAAGAGCATGCAAGAGAAGCAGCTAGCGAAGCCATAGAAGCAGAATACGACGACAATCCTGCTGACATTTACTTGTCCTTCGACGGACATGCTCTTGAAATTATCGATGATTTTAACTTAGAACCGAAGTTTGGATGGGCCACGACTGGGAGAAGTCCATCAGTGTTTATTGAAGCTGAAGAAAATCACGACGACGAACAATCAACAACTCAACAAACATACGCAGCTCTTAAAAAAGAACTTGCAGACGAATACACCGATTTTTATGGTAATTCTTTTGATATACATCAAGACTTGTCTATCGAGTCTGACTCTGGTGTGGGTGCTGAATTAGTCACACCACCTCTTCCATTAGATAAAGCATTACAATCATTGCACGATGTGTGCAAATTCTTAATCGACAACCATTTAGTTACCAATGAATCTACTGGATTTCACATCAACATAAGTTTTGCGAACCGTGATATTGAAGATGTCGATTTGTTAAAACTGTCATTACTATTAGGTGAAATGCACGTACTGCAACAATATGACCGAACCAACAATATGTATACAGAACCTCAGATTACCAAAGTAGTTCACGATGTTCATAATGGTATTCTCGATGTAAAATCAGCATTGGATCACATTATTGAAGTGGCGAACGCTCGTTTAAAACAAACAAAAAAATATTCTTTCTTCAATGTTAACCACATGAAGGACGGATATATCGAATTCAGAGCGGCCGGTGGAGAAGATTACCATGCCAATCCAAACAAACTAGAAACGACAGTATTACGGTTTGTTACAGCACTTCAAGCTGCTATGGATCCGTCGATGTATCGTCAAGAATACCTTAAAAAAGTCATGAAGCTATTCCACATTGAAACTGTAGTAGCTCATACGCCCGATCCACACCAAACTCGCACTAAATTCAAAGACAATCCTCTCGCCCGTTTTATCAGTCTCAATCATACCATCGGTGAACGTTATACTGAAATTACATCACGAAATGCAGATATTAGTGATCGCATATACGAATTAAGCGAAATGTTAGCTGAGATCAATGAATTAATACAGCGACACAAGTTAACGTTAACGTTTGCTGAGAAATCGGCTATTCGATCATTGATTACAAAATTTAAAATGGATCCACGACGTGTCATTGATGCAACCAAATCATCACATGCAGATAAAACTATAATGGATCCATTGCTTAAATCATTGGGACTCGTTTGATTACTCCTCCTCAGCACTAAATAATTGAGCCTTGCTGAGGAGGTATTACATGGCTAATAAACGCACCCCTAAAATGCGCGCAGATACACTGGATGACCTTGAATTAGACGACACCATACTTCCTGAGAAAAAGAAACCTTACACAATAATCCAACAAAAATACGAAGCAGTAGTTTACCACATCTACCTTAGTTCCGGAATTGACGACCCTGAAAAATACATTGAGCTAATTCACACTATTGCGTTTGCCAACCCTGACGATGTGATCTACATACATCTTAATTGCGTTGGTGGACAATTAGACACTGGCGTTCAAATCATTAATGCTATGCGCAATTCGCCGGCTAAAGTAATCACTGTGCTGGAATCAACAGCACATTCATTAGCAACATTGATTTTTTTATCAGGCGACGAAATGATCGTTCACGATAATTGCATGATGATGTTCCATGACTTCAGTGCAAGCCTGATAGGGAAAGGTCGTGAAATGAAAGCTGAATTAGATGCTACTGCAAAATGGTATTATCAAATTTGCAAAAAGATTTACATTCCATTCATGTCTCAAGAAGAATTAGACAAAATGATGAATGGTAGCGATATGTGGTTACAATCATCAGATATCAAACGTAGACTTAAACGTTTAACCAAAACAATCAAACCCAATCTTGAACTGGTTGATTCATCAATCGATTAATTGTATTTTGCGTTCATTGAGGAATCTTTGAACATGGCTGAAACATTAGAACAATTAATTCGCAGATCTCTCCATCTACCTAGTCATTATCCACAAGGTAGATGGATTCCTATTCTTTGCAAAGTATGCAACGATAAAGGTCACAAAGGAAAACGTGCAGGTTTTAAATTCGATGGCCATACTGTTGGATATAACTGTTTCAATTGCAGTCACAAAGCAGTATACGACCCTTCAACTGATCCACAATTTGTTTCCAAAGAAATGCAAGCAGTATTCAAGGCATTTTCTATTGAAGAAATAGATTGGAAGGCTTCTATATTTCATCACAGTGGTGTTACAGTTTTCACCAAGACCAACAAACCTGTTAATCCTGTTGTTGAATTAGAATTACCATCTTACTTCTACAAATTAACAGATGCTAATTCTAATGACGAATGGGCAGATTATGCTAGGTATTACTTGGAGACTGAAAGAGCTGTAGATCCAGCATCATATTCTTTCTATCTTGCATTTAATGATGGAACTTCCCAATCTAAACAATGGGTCGGCAGACTAATTATTCCTGTATTTGTTGACGGTAAAATTGTGTACTACCAAGGGCGCGATTTATCAGGTGAACGCAAACAAAAATATTTAGACCCTATTCCGTCAGTTCCACGAGACAACATCTTAGGGGGGTATGACAACATTGCAGACGGCTCTTTTGACCAACCGTTATATGTAACTGAAGGTTGGTTTAACAGTTTTCATATTAAAGGGGTATCATGCTTTGGTCCAAAAATGTTACCTGGACAAATTGCTATACTTCAGCAAACGGCTCGACCGAAAGTAATCGTTCCGGATAGAACGGGAGATGGGTATAGACTTGCTAAACAAGCATTGTCGCTCGGTTGGAGTGTTGCTACCCCTGACATAGGATCATGCACAGACATCAATTCTGCAGTTACTAAATACGGCGTACTATACGTATCAAAATCGATACACGACCACACCTATAGCGGATTTATGGGTGAGACTAGGCTGAATTTATACTGTGAGAACACCACAACAGGCGCAAAATCTAATAAGACGTCATTTACAAAATAATTCAAATACACCAGTCGTACTTAACCAACGCATCGTACAATATTGGTGGAGTGTTCTTAATTCTGCTGTATTCGATAATTACCTACATCCACCAATTGCCATCCGTGTAATTAATACTGTCAAGCACAAATATTGGGGTGAATGTGTTGGAGAGGGACAAGATAGCAATGGATACTACCGCAGTTCTTTGAAAATAAATAACAAATTCATTACTCGGAGAATGTTTTTAGATATATTGGTTCACGAAATGGTGCACAGCTGGGAATATCAAACCAAACAACGAATGTCGCACCATGTACGATTTAAGCAATGGAAACCAATAATCAATGAAAGAACCACACTTTCATTATCACCTAAAGTTAGGGAGGATTTATATCGATGATGAATATAAACAATACGGAAACGATACAGTCACATTTATGGCCAACAATGTCATTATCTGAGTTATCTCAACAACGTGAAATAATCGTAGACAGGTTAAACATGTTGAACTCTTTAATTAATCAAACTGCAAATCCAATGACGATTCAACATTTACATGAAAGTCTGAATTTTGCATTAGGCGCTATTGACGAAATAATAACAAATTACTCAAAACAATTATGAATTATACATCAAAAGATATTAAGGTTCTCTCTGAAAGAGACCATAGCAGACTACGCGTTTCTGTTTTCTTAGGTCCAACCGATCCAACAACAGTAACAATGCCAGTAATTAATCAATCTAAAGTAGAACTATTACCTGTCAATGTCACGCCAGCTGCGTTTCGTGCTGTTGGTGAAATTGTTGATAATGCATTGGATGAATTAGCACAAATTTCAATACCTAAAAAAGTGCTTACTTTAACTGCGGATCAACAAGGGCATATTACTGTTGGCGACAATGGAAGAGGAGTTCCGATTGATAAGTACGAAAAAACAGACAAATACACACCCGAAATCGTATTCGCAAACCTTAGATCAGGACGCAACTTCGATGATGATGCTAAACAACTTGGCGTGTTTGGTGCGAATGGAGTTGGATCTAGTGTGGTTAACTTCTGCTCGACTCAATTTGAAGTAACTGTTAATCGCGATGGTAAAAAATACTACCAATCATTTAGTGATGGTTGTAACAAAATATCAAAACCGAAGATAACTAAAGGATCTTCAAAAACCACAGGAACTCAAATCGCGTTTACCTTAGATTCTCAAGTATTTGGTGACGGATCTATCATTCCTGTTGAAATGATGAAAAATAGAGCATTGGAAATTGCAGCATGCAATCCTTCTCTAAACGTCGAATTCAACGGAGAGCGTCACGTTTTCAAGAATGGTTGGACAGACGTACTCAAATCACGAATGTCCACAGACGACTATTTTCAATTCGCAATTGACCAACCAAATATTAAAGGCGAATTTTTCATAATTCTTGATGATAGCATTACTTCATCACAAGTGCATACTTGGATTAATAGTTGCTATATGTTTGATGGTGGACGATGTAATGCTCAGTTGCTTAATGCATTCTATGATCAAATTGTTGAACATCACGCAAGTGCATGCAAAAAAGCCAAGATTGAAATCAATCGGCAACATGCATTACGTAAGTTTTATGTTATTGCGAACTTCAAGGTTAAGAGTCCGCGATTTTCAAGTCAAGCAAAAACTAACTTTACTGGGCCTGACATCAAGAAAGAAATTGTCGATGCGTTTAGTCAGCAATGGAAAAAGTACAGCAAGCATCACAATAAATTTCTAACTGAAATATTAGAATACGCATCTGACAATTTCAGAAAACAAGCTGACAAAGCAGCGGTCGATGCTCATAGGAAAACATTAGCAAAACGAATCGAAGGGTTAATCGATGCTACAAGCACACGACGCCAGTCATGTAGTATTGTTGTAACCGAAGGGGAATCTGCTCGAAGTAAAATCAGCGAAGCACGAGACCCTAAAACTATCGCTTCTTTTGCTCTTACTGGAAAAATCAATAACGTATACGGTTGTACACCAGCCCAAGTTTTAAACATGGGTAAAATCACACAACTGTTAGCTGCTATTGGTTTAATTCCAGGGAAACCTGCTAATCCTAGTCAATTACGATATGGGAAAATTGTAATTGCAACGGATGCTGACTACGATGGCGATCACATTTTCTCATTGCTAGTCAATATGTTGTATCAATTTTGGCCTGAATTATTTGATCCGCAGTATGAACCTATTGTTTATCGATTAATGGCTCCAAACATTTGTTTGGTCAAGGGTGATAAGCGTATTCACTTTCCCACTAGAGTCGAATATGAAAAGAATGCATCAAAATATAAAGGGTATGAGGTGCGATATTACAAAGGACTTGGTAGTCAAGACACCATTGATTGGGAGATGATCTTATCAGGACAAACCAACACTATGATACCTATCGTAGACGATGGTCAATTAAAACAAACTTTACAATTACTTTTTAGCGAGAATACAGACGACCGCAAAGCATGGTTGTCGCCAGATTATGAACATTAATTTACATGAACATTACATTAAGGATCTGCAAACTTTTGTTTCAGGTCCAAACAATATTAGAAGACCAAGAACTAGACACATAAAGACATGGGAATCTCTACCACCAATCGTTAAACAAGGTCAAAATTTAGATTTGCAACAATATTGGAATATTGGCAGACCAATTTGGTGCTGGTCTGACCAACACTTCTTTCACAGGAACATTATTGCATATAGCAATCGACCATTCAAAGATTTAACCCATATGCGAGAGCAGATGGTCATTAACTATAATAATACAGTAGATCCTAGTGATGTTGTTATATTTGGCGGTGACTTTGCGTTTGGCGCAATTCCTGAACGGTTCGAACTACTAAATCGTCTTAATGGGTACAAAATACTAATCGTTGGAAATCACGACATAAATAAAAAGAAAGCAGTCGACGTATTATCATTTGATGAAGTGCATGTCTGCTTATCGTTCGACGTTCCAGCAACTGACAAAACTATTTGGTTTACACATTATCCACTATTGAATATACCATACGAAAATATCATCAACGTACACGGTCATATTCATACTCACGCTGCACCATCACCCCAACATTTCAATATTAGCGTAGAGCAAATTAATTACACACCAATTAACCTTTCGAGAATTTTGGAAAGCGTATGAAATCTCAATCTTCACCATACGTCGAACAGCAGTATCGACAATATTCATTATACGTTATGACCGATCGAGCAATTCCTACAATCACTGATGGACTTAAAATAAGTGCTCGTCGTGTTTTATGGACTGCAAGAGATGGCAAGAAAATTAAAACCGCATCATTAGCTGGTGCAACAATGCCAATCCATCCTCACGGTGACGTTTCTGGAACCATTTGTACGCTTACAGCGCCTCATGGAAATAACATACCACTGTTTGACGGAGATGGTGCTTTCGGAACTCTGTTAGAACCGAAGGCATATGGTGCTCCACGCTATACATACGTAACCTTATCCCAATTTGCTAAAGATGCTCTGCTTACAGATTTGGACATTGTTCCACTGCAAGAAAATTACGACAAGACGACTACAGAACCTACTCATCTATTGCCATTAGTTCCTATCGTGCTACTTAATCCAACGAGCGGGTCGGCAGTAGGATTCGCTACTAATATTCTCCCTCGCGATTTAGATGATATTATTTCTGGTCAAATCCAACACCTATCAGGGAAGAAAATAACTTCCCCTTTGACTCCTACGTTTTACCCCCTCAACAACAAATGTCATGAGGTTATCGAAACGGAACGTGGGACAGCATATTGTTTTAAAGGCGAATATACGTTAACAAATAACACTATGGTGATTCATAAGTTACCATATGGAATTACTCACAAAGAACTGAATAACAAGATAGACAAATTGTACGAGAAAAATCACATATCTAGCGTGTTAGACAATTCTCGCACAACCATTAACGTCACCATCAAATTCAATAAAAGTTACATTGAAAGCACTGCTATTGAAACTATTGAAAATGCGTTAGGTCTAAGTACACGAGAGATTGAAAATCTCAATATTCTCAATTTTGACGGTCAATCTATCGTAAAATTAACACCTGTTGAAATTGTAAAACAGTTTACTGATTGGCGACTTCAATTCTATACAGAACGATACAAACATCTTTTAGTCGACCTTAACAAGCAAATTCAAAGATGTCGTGATATCATCACTGCTATTGACAACGACGTGGGTGCATTGGCAAAGAAAATCAAAGACAGATCCTCTTTAATTGAAAAACTAATCAAATTCGGAATCGTAGATGTCGATTATATTGCATCACTGCCAGTTTATCGGTTTACTAAAGAAGAATACCAACGTGTTAAAGTATTACTTGAGCAATTGCTTGGCACGTCCAAGCAATATCAAGAGTTGATTGATGATATCAACAAATGTAAATTGGTATACATCAAAGAATTAAAAGAAATCCAAACAAAACTTCGCAAAGGAACATATACAGGTACTAAGAAATGAGCTCAAAAACTAATTCAAACGTTCGTTATCACATCCGCACTATGACAACTAATGAACTATGTGAGTTTTACAATATTGCTATCGACAGCCAAGGTCGAGTTTGGGATGATTGTTTACACACTAAAATGTATTACAATGATTTAAACGACTGGGCAGACGCTGTTGAGCAAGACGAACAAGAAGCGGTTACGTTTGAAAAAATACAACACCACAAACATTACTTTGATGAATAAAAAAGGGGCCTAAGCCCCTTTTTTATTGTTCATCTGCTGCCCAGATTTCTCCCCAAGATCCTTGCATAGATCCTTTTCCATAATCAGTACTACGAGTTTCAAAAAAATTGGAGTGCGATGGACTATTAATCATCAACTCTACCCACGGAAGTGGATTCTTTTTAACTTTAAAAATCCCTTTAAGACCAAGAGAAATTAAACGACGATCTGCAATGTATCTGATATATTGTTTAACATCAGCGCCAGTCAGATTTTCCATATCACCAAATTCAAACGCTAGGTCAATAAATTTATCTTCTAAAGATACCATTTTATCTGCGATTAAATAGATTTGACGTTTAAGATCATCTTTCCAAATATGGCGATTCTCTTCGACAAAGGTTCTGAATAATTTAATCATAGATTCAGCATGATTGGTTTCATCAACGATCGACCACGTAATAATTTGTCCCATTCCCTTCATTTTTCCATGACGTGCAAAGTTGAGCAGCATGATAAATGAGCTAAACAATTGCATTCCTTCAGTAAACGCCGAGAATGCTGCAATTTGCTGAGCAATAGTTTGTTCATCTTGGCCAGCAATTTGAGCAAAATATTCATGCTTCTCACGCATAGCTTCATATTCTAAAAAGTCGCTATACGTAGTTTCAGGCATGCCAAGAGTTTCAATGAGATGCGAATATGCTGCAACGTGAAGAGCTTCACGAGCAGCAAATGAACACAACATCATTCGTATTTCTGGTTGTGGGAAATACGGAAGATAGTTATTGACATAACCACCAGCAACGTCCAAGTCACCCTGAGTAAAGAATCGAAAAATTTGAGTTAAGAAGTTCTTTTCAGAGCTAGTTAATTTAGTTTTCCAATCTTTAACATCTTCATGCATAGGCACTTCTAAATGCAGCCAGTGACTCTGTTCTGATAAAAGCCACGCGTCATAAGCCCAGTCATAAACGAAAGGACGAAAATACGTTCGTTCATCTGTCAGCTTCAATTTATTCTTTTTTACCATTTAAAAACTCCAAAGGTATTATAATTATTATATTACTTGACAAAATCTTGTAATTGAGTAGCTGACATTGCACCTACAGCTCGTTTTACTTCAACGCCATCTTTAACCAATACCAACGTCGGAACACCACGAATTCTATATTGATTAGTAAGGTCTTCCTGCTGATCAACGTCGATTTCTACTACTGGAACATCAAGCTGTACTTGGGAAATTACACCTGCTAACATTTTGCAAGGACCGCACCATGTAGCTGAAAATTTTAATAACGCTGTGCCTTGTTGTGGAATCATAATATTTCTCCTGTGATGGAGCGTGCGATTACTCGCACGCTAAACAACCTTCTTCTTCCGTTAACGCTTTAATATCTAACTCTTCAATAATATTACGTTCAATTTGCCTTGCAACTTTATCTGCTTTGCCAGGCTTTTCTGAGCGGCAATAATACATCGTTTTAAGACCACGTTTCCACGCTGCGAAATGCACACTATGAATATACTTAACATTAGAATTAGGTCTAAAAAATACGTTTATGGATTGAGCTTGGTCGATAAACGGTTGACGGTCTGCAGCATGATTAACAACCCACAACTGGTTTACTTCCATTGCTGTTTTAAACACATCACGTGTCCATTCATCTAAAATGTCTGTTAAGTGTTGAACTGATCCATCGTTACTTACAATACTAGACCAAATCTCATCGTAATTTAAGTTACTATCTTGCGCGCACAAATCTTTGAGGATCTTATCTAAGAACTTATTTTTATTAATAAAAGCACCAGATAATGTGTCTTGCTTGTAAGCATTAGCTCGATACAGTTCAACGGATGGTGACGTATTACCCATAATAATTGAGCTGCTTGCATTTGGCGCAATTGCCATTGTATGACAGAATCTTAATCCTGTTCCTGCAGCATCAGGTGCTTCACCACGTTCAGCACCTAATTTCAGGTTTGCTTCATGTAGTTTTTCTTTCATGTGTTTGAAGATTTGAATATTCTTCGACTTAGCTTGCACCGATTCAAACGGAATCAAATGCGATTGTAGATATGCATGGAATCCTAATGCACCAATTCCGATGCTGCGTTCTCTATATGCAGAGAATTTAGCTCGGCTAATTGTGTCAGGGGCATTCTCAATAAAATACGTCAGCACGTTATCCAGAGCTTCTGCAATATCAGCCAGGAATAATGGATTATTTTTCCATTCGTCGTAATATTCAAGATTAACAGATGCTAAACAGCAAACAGCTGTACGTTCGTGGTTTGTCGGCAGTGTAATTTCCGTGCACAAATTAGATTGCTTTACTGTTAAGCCCAGATCTTTTTGGTATTGGGGGAGTGCTCTGTTCGTAGTGTCAATAAAATGCAAATACGGCTCACCAGTATGCATTCTAAGTTCAATTAACTTCTCCCACAATTTACGAGCAGATACAGTTTCACGAACTTCTTTCGAATGAGGATCTACTAAATTCCATGAATCGTCAGCTGCTGGATCTATCATAGATCGTTCAATTATTTCCATGAAATCGTCAGTGATATTAATACCATGATGCAGATTCAAACATCGAATATTATGATCGCCTGTTGGTTTACGGATTTCCATAAACTGAACAATTTCAGGATGGGAAATATCAAGATATGCAGCATAACTGCCCCGACGTGTGGTTCCTTGACGATAAGCTAACGAAGAGGCGTCGTATATTTTAAGGTGAGGCATTACACCAGTAGATTTATCATCAACGGATCGAATCCCAACGCCAATACCAACACCGCCCCCCAACATAGACAGCCAGTTAACTTCTGATAACGTATCAACCAACCCTTTTGACGTATCTGGAATGTACGGGAGGAAGCATGATATCGGCATTCCACGCTCAGTACGGCCAAAAGACAAAATAGGGGTGGACCACGACAACCAATGCTTGCTGGAATATCCATAAAGACGTTGAGCGTGATCTATGTTACTTCCGAATTGTTTAGCTACGAAAGCAAACCGTTGCTGAGGACTGATTTCATCAGCTCTCATGTAAGATTCACGAAGACGACGGAGTCCAAGTTCGTCAAACAATTGATCACGTGATGAATCTATTGTAATACCATGGATTTGTTGCATTTCAGTTCCTTATACTTTTTATTATAGTTTTAATTCTTGTTACAAGTTGCGAGAAAATACTTTGTGACTTCAAACGGGAAATTCGAACACCGTTACTACGAAGATACTGCAAGCCATCTGAAATGCGATAGTTATCACAATATACGACTGAGGGGATTCCTGCCTGTACAATTTTCTTAGCACATAAAATACATGGAGAGGTTGTTACAAACAACGTCAGATGCTGTTTATCAATATGAGCGCTTAATAGAGGAATCAATTTTCGGATCGCATTGTCTTCTGCATGGCGTACTGTAGGTTTTGTGTTACCATGATGATCCTCACAACAATTGTCTTCGCCAGGTGGCGTTCCGTTCCAGCCCATAGATATTATTGAATCCCCATGTACGATCACACACCCAACCCGACGTCGCTTACAAAAAGAAAGGTTCGAGTACACACGTGCTGCTTGCATGTGAGCTTTGGCGTAACGTAATTTCATAGTGATCTATTTACAGAGACTGTTTAATTTTTATAATTTTTGTTATTTTACAACAATCAAGACGATACACAATTCTTAATACATTTTTCAACTGTTGACAACAAATAATAAGTATACGAATATCACAACCACTAACAATAACAAAGGAACAACATATGACCGCTCATGAACAAAAAGAACGTGACGTTAATCAAATTGTCAGACATCTTACTGCGATGTTTAATTCGATAACTCAGGATCTTCCAAAACCCGCAAGAACTAAATCAGGTCCAAACGACACTTATAAACTACAAACTGATTTTGCTTATCTGCTTAATGAAATTGTTATGGGTCCTAAATGCATGATTCAGCCAAACATCGCTGCATGTAACGAATTACTTGACAGCATCATTTCTCAAAAAGCAAAAACAAACTAACCTTTTCAACGCGCATAAATAATCCAATTACATAGGGTTTATTATGCGCGTTGAACATTTACTTTCACCTCAAATCGATCACCTATATCGCAATCAATATGAAGAAATCGTATTGAATTGTTCTCAATTCCTACGTGAAAGTAACGGAAAACCTTTGTATAAACACCTGCCAGTATCATATGCTGATGTTAAACGCGTTAAAGTACGTCATCAGAAACATAATAATATCGTAACAGAAGCATATGACCGCGCCTTTAATATTTCAGGATTGCGAGGCCGGGCTGTGTTTACTCACAGTTATCTTAAAGAGCAACCTGAAAACACAGATTTATTTTATGTGTTTCCCCCAGATAAGTACCAATTTCTATACAATCGTAATGTGACAGACTCATCTGCTGAATATAAACAAATTATTGAAACGTTAGGTGACGACGAGCACGCTGCATTAGACATTGTTGCTGATTTGATTAAATACACATATACAAATGACAATTTATGTGAAGCGCTACGTGCAGATACAGAAGTAATGTTGTTTAATATTCCGTATTTCTACGCTGTACGCGTATCATCCATGACAAAATATCCAACTATCGAGTAACCAATGGCGATTAATTTAACAGGAAAGGAAAGCGTTTATCAATGTGATACGTGCAATCGACACATTCGCGTTCCTCTTAATCCATATGGGTTGGATGTTATCGATCGTTGCATTATCACCAACAATTGTCTTGGTAGATTACACATTTCGAAAACTACTGCTGAGAGAAACTTAGTTCCTACAACAACTCCTCCTGTCGATGGTTTAGAGGATTGGGTACAGCGTACAATGTTGTACAACCACGAACAAACTATTCAACGACTTACGTGGCGTGTTCAGCATAACCTTGGTACATATCCTATCATTCAAGTGGTAGTAAATCGGCCAGGACCAAATGGAACTGTTATACATGTAGAATTACCACCTGATAGCTATACTGTAACTCCTATTGATTATTATTCGTGTGACATCACATTTACGCGTAATGAATCAGGTGTTGCTCAATGCATTAGCACTATGTCTGCTAATCGTATTATTCAACCTGTGCCACAAGCAACACAACAAAGTACATTTGCAATTACAAACAGTAATATCTTAACTATAGCAACAGAGAATAACGATCCACAGATTAACAGTCTATCTATTAGATATTCAGGAACCACGACTGCTACTATCAATTACCTTGGAATTGAAACGCCAGCTATTACACCGTCTCCGTGGAATGGCATTAACACTGTTCACATCTTAGGTAAAAGCTATACGGTTCGCAGCTTTGACATAATAAATCGTTCGACGACACCTGATGCTTTTTCTAATGGAACCGTACTTTCAGGATCAAACGTTGAATTCTTAGGTTTATCAGGACAGAATTTTATTTTATTAACTAACCCACCATACACAGCATTCGATCGCATATTTGATAGATTAATCAATATAAATGCTTTATCACCAGCAAATATTATTTTCGCTGGCGCTGAAATGGCGGCTCAAGATAGTGCTATTCGAAATGTATTCCCATATATTGTCGTTGTCGACTAAACTTTTAGCAATTATTATTGCTTTAAAATCGTATAACTATAACAATAAAAGGGTAATTGATGAAACCAGCATTTTCTACACAAAAACAAAAACTATTAATTGAATATCTAATCTCTCACACAGATACGTTCATTCGTTGTAGATCGATTCTTCGTTCCAAGTATTTTGATCCAGAATTACGTTCCAGCGTTGCATTTATTCTTCAATATTATGAACAGTTCAGTGGTGTTCCGTCCCCGCAGCAAATAGCTGCAGAAACTAACGACAAATTCACCATTCAGCAACTCAACCCTCAAGATCTCGACTATTGCTGCACTGAAATTGAAAAGTTTTGCAAATTTAAAGCAGTTGAACATGCAATTATCAATGCAGCTGCGAAATTAAATGATGGCAATTGTGATAATATCGAACAAGAATTGCGGGATGCATTAACTATTTCTCTTGATAGAAATCTCGGTCTTGATTATTTTGATGATCCATTAGGACGTTTGGAGAAATTAGCAGAAACACCACTACGCACATCTACAGGATATGAATGCCTAGATGATTTGTTAGGTGGTGGGTTAGCAGAAACTGAAATGATTATGTTCTGCGCGAACTCTGGTGGTGGTAAATCTGTTCATCTCACCAACTTGTGTGTTAATTACATTAGCCAAGGGCATGACGTACTGTACATATCGCTTGAACTGTCTGAGAAGATGATCAGTCAACGTCTCGACTTAATGTTTACTGGCGTTACAACATCTGAAGTCAATGCGAAATATCAACAAGTAGCTGAAGAACTTAATCGCAAAGGTAAATCGTTAGGTCGATTTGTAATTAAAGAACTTCCAGTCAACTCGAACGCAAACGCCATTAGAGCTTACTTGAAAGAATATCAATTAGCGTATGGTAAATTGCCTAAACTTATGGCAGTTGATTACATTGATATTATGTCACCAAACGATAAAGTCAGTGCTGATAACGTATCAGAAAAGGATAAGCGTACGTCGGAAGAATTACGTGAAATTGGACGAGAAACAGGAATGATTATTGCATCTGCTTCCCAGCTTAATAGATCTGCAATTAATGCTACTGAACTCAACCAAAGTCACACTGCTGGTGGTTTGACTAAGGTTAATACCGTTGACTGGCAATTTGCTATTACTCAAACACCAACCATGAAGGCTGAAGGGATTACACAGCTGACATGTCTTAAAGCACGTAGTTCTGATGCTACAGGTAAGTCGATTGAACTTAAACAAGCCAAGAATTTACGAATTTCTTCCAAGAAAAACCAAGCAGCAAATATGCAAACGTTAATTTCTTCAAAGAACGATAGTGTACCCGTGAAGAGATCTTTACTAGATATAATGTCAGATTAATTAGGAGATAACTATGAACGTTGAAAAAACCACTAGCATTACCATCGGCGAAAAATCTTTTGTTGTTGCAGATCTGCCAAAAGAGCTACAAGTTCTGATTGCAGTATTTGACGAATGGCGTCAAGATGAGCAAGATGCTAAAACTGAAATGCTGAAATGTGCGGCGGCTGTTCGCGATCTTCAACGTGAGATGTATGACAAAATCGTACAACTCAAGCTGGTTGGAGAAGGTGAAGAAGACGAGCCAGAACCACAAGGCATTTAATTCAGTAAATCCATACCGTTATCTATAAACCGTATAAATACCGTACGGTTTATAGATACGGTGATCCAATGAAACTTCTTAAAAAATTATCCGAAGATGCTGCAGGCGGTGCAGTTGGTGCTGGGGCTGTTGCAGGTTTTGCATCTCCATTATTTGCTGGTTTCGTTAGACGACCTGGCGTAACATCTTCTTCCCCAAAAAAATCACGTAAGAAAGGCAAAGTTCGCGTTGGCGAAGCTTTCAACAACATTTTGCGTGAGAATGGTTTAGTTGACGACCCTCATTTTGATCAATCTGAAGTGTTAAGCAAATTAAAACACTTAGAACAAAAAGACAAAATCAATAAAGATGATTCTGTGTCTTTTGGTTTGGAAGACGACTCAGGGAACACCGTTCGTGTAACAGTCCAAAGTGATCAAGCTGATGATTTCGAACAGGCGCTGCAAGCATTGTTAGCTAATGAACGTAAAAAAGACGAACAACCTGAAATCGCTGAGATTTTATTCCAATTACGTTCCCAGTTTAACATTCTTGATGTTGTATGGCCTGAAGTTGAAGAAGACCAAGAAGAACAACAACAGCTAGATCCATCTCAACAAGGACAAGATGGGGAAGGACAGCCTGGTGAAGGCGAACAAGATCCTGAAAATGCTGAGGGTGCCGATGACATGACGGCGGATGCTGGCGTTGGTGAAGAAGAAGTATCTAGTCTGTTACAACAAGTAATCGACATGATGAAATCTGATGCTGATGCGCGTAAAGCTGATGCTGTTGCACGTCAAAAGGAAGCTGAGGAACGCGCTCAACAGTCTACTGCACGAATAGCGAAAGCGAAAGTTAAGCGCGAAGAAGAACTTCTTGACATGGACACATACAACAAGAATAAAAAAGCTGCTGAGAAAGAATCACAACAGCTAGCGAAGCTTGCTAAGTGGAAACATGAGGTTGCTGACGATGATAGTGATATTGATTTTGGCGTTTCAAGCAAGAAATCAGTATCAGTTGATGTCGATAACGACGAAAACGAAGAGTTCGACGATGCTGATATTGCACCAGTGCCTAAAATCGAGCCTAGAGTTGAGCAAAAAAAAGCTGATATGAAACCAACATCAAATCGTGTTAGTTCATCAGAAGTAGCTGATTTTATTTTGAGTAGAATTCGATGATATCATTTAAAGACTATTACCAAGTAATGACCGAAGGAACTGTTGAAGAAGTTACTGCTCTTCAACAGCAAATCAGTAACCTAGATCGTCGAATTAGCCCATTAAACGTTCAACGTTCTAAACTTGTTGCTCAATTATCTGTTAAGCAAGAACGACTTAATAAAGAACAACAAGCTGCTCAAAAGAATGCTCCAGCCACGCAACAAACTCAACCTAACCAACCAGTAAGTTCTACTCCTGGTAGCACTGGTCAACAAACACCTGGATCAGCAGTCTAATTGTTTACTCATCTTAACCTAATCAAGCCTGCAGAAATGCAGGCTTCAACTTCCTCTTCTGGACGCGTTTACACTACGCCAAATGGTGATAAGTATCCTTCAATCACTACTATATTGGGTGCAGGAGAAAAACAATGGCTTGAAGATTGGAGACAGTCATTAGGTCCTGTTAAAGCGCAGCAAGAAACTCAAAGATGTGCTGATCGTGGTGAAGCTGTTCACTCAATGGTTGAACGTTTTCTCAATAACGATCCTTCCCCAACTAACGGCTTTCAGCAAATACACATCGCTCAATTTAACGCATTACGGTTAATGCTGAAGAAGATTAACAATATTCATGCTCAAGAAATTCCATTGTATAGCGATATCCTTAAAGTGGCTGGACGTGTCGATTGTATTGGCGAATGGGATGGCGTTTTATCAATCATAGACTTTAAAACAAGCAATACCAACAAAAGTAGAGATATGATTGAAAACTACTTCCTTCAGGCAACTGCATACGCTTTAATGTATCACGAAATGTATGATATTCAGATTGACCAAATTGTAATTTTGTGCAGTGTTGAACGTGGTGTGGTTCCGTTGGTATTTAAAGAACCTGTTGAAAAACACATAGAACCTTTAGTTGTGCGTGTAAACCAATACTATAATGGACTCCATAAATAAAATAGCTAACTCATAGGTATTTTATTATGGAAGACCAAAAACGTATCATTGGCGATACAGCCGTCGTAACATTCATTTCTATCAACAACAAACAAGTTCGCGGAAAAGTAGATAGTGGAGCTACTACATCTTCTTTACACGCTACTAATATTTCTGTTAATGGTAATCGCGTTACGTTTAATTGCGAACATTTATCCGATAACACTATCACCATGGACATTGAAGGACAGCAAGACGTTCACACAGCCGATAACGGAGCGGATCGTCGACCAACTGTCAAACTTAATATTAACGTCGAAGGGGTTGACATGAAAGACGTTCTATTCAACCTGAATGATCGTTCTGAAATGGATAACCCATTACTTATAGGTCAGAATGTTCTTAAACCGGGTGGCTTTGTTATTGACGTTTCAAAAAACAATCCCGATGACAGCAAAATCGAACCAGAACCTAACACATCTGATATTCGTAACGAACAACACGTGATTGATGCTCTACGCGTATTGCGTGAGTCTAATGTTACATTCGATCAAATCATCAACTTTTTCAAAACAGAAGCAGTTCGCAATTTAAAGGATGACTAATAGATGAAAACAGTTAAATCACCGTTCTATGTAGTTCAAGAATTTATATCACCGTTAGCATGTGAGAAGATTCTTGACGACATCGATTTTATTACTCCAGACAGAGATGTTGAAGACAGAGAGGTAAAAACATTAAAAACATGCGATACTGCTGAATCATTAATCTATTCAAAATTAGTTAATCTTTTACCCGAATTGCAAGCACATTACGAATTGGTATACAAGGGTACAGAACGCATTAACTTTGAATGGTTTCCGCCAGGTTCTACTGGTGAACCCAACAGCGAAAATTCACGATTTGTTCGTGGTAAATGGTTACGCGTATTACAACGTGATTTAACGGCGATCTTATTTTTAAGCGACTATCAAGACTTTACACCGTTTGAAAGCGAATATGAAGTGTATGGTGGTAAGTTAGAATTCCCACAACATGGTTTCAGTTTTCAGCCGCAGCGTGGCACATTAGTTGCATTTCCAAGTGATCCTCATTTCATCAACGCTACAAGTCTTGTACAAATTGGTGATTTGTATCAAGCACGCATTCAAATTGCTGCAACAGCTCCATACATTTATAATCCAGCTCGCTTCCCAGGCGACTATACCACATGGTTTGCTGGATTAGAGTAGTTGACAACTTAAAGTAGATTCGATAGAATCCTCCAGCATAACAATAATTATATTGGAGGATTTCTCAATGGCTAAGAACAACAATGGCGATCGCGTTCAAGATATTATCACCAACCTGGAAGAACGCAAAAAATTCAAACAGACTTTGTACACTATCACTCATTACATGCAACGTATTGATGATGAAAAAGACGCTATTAAAGAAACAGTAGACGATCTGTCAGCTAACACTGGTATTGATAAAAAACTGATTCGTAAATTAGCAACAACCATGTACAAACGAGATTATGAATCACGCGCTGAAGAAAACCAACATTTCGAAATGCTTTGGGACATGCTGATCATCAGTGGATCAAAAACATCTGATGATCCACTCGATGAAGCAGACGTTGAAGAATCAGAAGAAACCGATTCAGAATCTGAGTAAAGAAAGTATTTTTCTACCTCAAATAAAAAAGGCCCTTTAAAGGGCCTTTTTTATTACCATGTAGCTGCTGGTGATCGAACCCACGTGTTCGGAGATATGCACACGTAAATGTACGAACTATCAAACGCAATATCACCGGTATTTCCAGCTGATGATGATGTTCCTGGAACGGCAACAATATGTGGTTTATTACCAAGTGCCACATCAATCGCTTTCAACGCCTCATCTACGTTTTCTGATGCTGTGAAATTCACTGGGGTATGTACAAAACCCACATCACTAGAATCCGTACCGTAAACAATACGATTTCCTGTCAACACATCAAGAGTTAAATCGTGTGTGCAATTGCCAATGAAATAATCACACGCTCCAGGTTTATTGATAGCGCTAAAGATATTAGAATTGCCACTGAATCGACGCATATTAACTTCTTGCAACACCAATCTATTGTTACCTGTCGCAGATGCTGTACTGGTTATACCAACACCACTTGTAGGCGTTATTTCGGCCACATTTTTCATTAACAGCTGGCCTGCCGCATGAGTGGTGTGTCCAATTCTTGGCGTATCATATACCATACATATGTAATTATCATGATCTACGGTAATCGTAGTTAACGGATGATTGCTATTACGAAAGCTAACGATAGTATCAGCAGCTGGAGTACCTCCTAACATTACAGGACCACCAACATTGCTGAATACGAACGCTACCCAGTTTTGAAGAATTCCTGCAATTTCAACAGCAGGTACAGTACTTCCAACAAATCGTTCAATTGTTACGTTGTCAAAGAAATGGCGGCCTTCAGTGTCTTGAATTGTTAATGGAACTTCTGTAGTTGTTGTAGACCAAATGCTAAGATCTTTTAATTTAGCGCGGGTCGTCGTACCAGAAATTGTGACTGCACCGTCAACACGAACTGCATGAGCATCTGTTAAACCCCAACCTTGAATCGTAATGTTATTACGATTGTGGATTGTGAACCCTTCCCAGTTTGTACTTCCGTCACTGCGTGGCATGACTAAAATGACACTATTAGTTCCTGGTGCGTTATCAATAGCATCTTGAATTGTAGTATATGGACGATTAATCGTACCATTAGCAACTGCTGGATTTCCTGCATCGTTAACCCAAAGCAATCTGCCAGTAGAAATATCACCACCAATCCAATTTGTACCATCAAATGCAGCTAATTGTTGCTCTATAGCAACAACATTATCCATTTTGCCAGCCAGATCGGTTACTAGGTTTGTTACCTGGGATTGTGCAAACGTGGCTGTAGATAACGCCGATGTAATAGCACCATTAACAGCTGGGGTAAAGTTAGTTATATCTCCTGTTGTGTGTTGGTGAACCACATCAGCTTTTAATGCCATCATCGATGATAATGTTGCATTATTAACAAAACCGGATGGTGCTAATCCTGTATCAAATACCTGGCCGCCGGCTCCAAAAATGGCAATGTTTCCAGATACAGCACCAACTACTTTATCCATCTTATCGTCAACCACCGCCGACGTTAAAACGCTAGACATAGCCCCGCCAACTAATCCTACCTGCCACGTTTGAGATGTTTCATCCCATTTAAATTGAGCTGCCGGATTTCCGCCAGGGCGAGTTATCTCTAAACCAGCGTCCCCAGGTTGCGTGAACAACGTAAGTGGAAGACTAGATGGAGTGGTTACTGTCAACCAATCAGTAAACGTTTTTGGACCACCAATAGATTCAACGCCAGTATTGTGAACTACATCAGTAGTATTTGCTTTTAATGCAAGATCCGATAGCAATGCAAAATCAGCTGCCGATTCTCCACCGTCAATAACATTTCCAGTAGAATCTATTACTGCTACGTTGCCAACCGTTCCACCCACAATTTTATCCATTTTTGTTTGTGTGGATACGTTAATTGCAGAGTTCCAATCAGTAATATCTGTGTGAACATGGGTGTGCACAATAGGTGCATATACACCAGACGCAGCTGGGATATCGCCGAAGTTAATGCCATCATTCGTAAATTCCCACTTAGATGTAGATGAATTATAACGAATTGAAACAGGTGCATCAGCTCCACGTTCAACTACAATACCAGAGGTGGACGCGGCTGTTGTATTATTGACATTTAAATTAAACAATGCTGATGGCGTTCCTGTAACGTCAGCTTTCGTTGCTAAATCTGCTGCTACATCAGTAAACGTTGGACGAATGCTTAATTGTTGTGCAATGTTTGAAACGGCATCAGATGTTTGAAATACTGGACGTACATCATTAATACGTGTATTAACGATATTTGTAGTTCCAGCTTGCTGAAAAATTGCTGCCAGCGGTAAAGTATCAGGCGACGGAGCTGGAATTGAAGGAGAAGCTGACGTTGCACCATAAGTAATTTCAACGCCTCCTGATCCATTAAGAGAAATAAGAGCCCAACGGGCAGCGCTTGAAGGTGGAATAATAGTCGGAGTTACACCGCCTGGATATTCTACTAATTGACCAGAAGCATTCCAAAAAGAACCAGCTCTGATGCGAACTGATGATGAAGGCGTATCTGTAGCACTTACGGACAATGGAGCCATCGTAGCCCCTAATTTTTTATCATTTTCACCTTGTAAAGGCAACGAGTTGGACATCACCACATCTCCATTATGTTTATGTAGTGGTATTTATAAGATTACGCGTTTTTAACCAAGTTGTCTCAACGGCAACAACTCCGTATGATTGTACAAAAGTATAATAAGGACACGCATGAGTTACATTTCAGCAATACATCAACGCTTTAAAAACCAAGTTCTAGTGTGGGAACGAACACCAGATGGTAGAATTGAACAATTCTATAATGCTCCATACTACTATTACGTTCCTGATCCTAATGGAACATACACATCTATCTACAACGACAAATTACGTAAAAAGACCTTCAAAAATTCTAAAGACTTCTTCGAAGGGAAGAGATCGGATGAATTAGCAGGAATTGCGTTTGAAAGTGATATCCCACCTGAAATTCGAATTCTTTCAAATTCTTACTATGGCATTCCAGCTCCTCAACTACACTTAACGTTTTACGATATTGAGGTGGACTACGATCCTGCTATTGGATTCTCTAGCGTATTGAATCCATACGCACCAATTAATTCAATAGCATTACTTCATTATTGGAGCAATGAAGTATTTGTTCTGGCCGTTCCGCCTAACGACGGGAAGAATTGGACGCCTGAACTATTAATGAAAGAAATGGAACAGCAAGCTCCAGACTCTCCGATCATTCACAAATATTCAATTGACATTCAATTATGTGTCGACGAAAGAGATCTATTACAACGGTTCTTGAGCATCATTGAAGATAGTGATGCTATATGCGGTTGGAACAGTGAGATGTTCGATACCCCATATATCGGAAAAAGAATAGAACGAACATTAGGACCTGCTGCACTTAAACGTCTTGACTTCAACCATTGCAATCCAAGATGGCGAGATATAATGGACAAAGAAGGGCAGAAAAAGCTCAACGAAGTTCTTGACCTTCAAGGAAGAATCGGTTCTGACTATATGATATTATATAAGAAGTATGAACCTGGAGAACGACCATCGTACCGATTAGCCGCTATTGCAGATACAGTTCTTGTGGATAAAGACGGCAATCCATCATTACCTAAGTTAGAATATTCGGGAAATTTGCATCAATTATATCGCGATAACTTTGCTTTCTTTGTACGATACAACATTCGAGATACTGAAATTCTAGGTGGATTTGAAGACATTCTAGGTTACTTCGCTTTAGCAAATGAGATGTATCACATGTCATGCGGATTGTTCTCGCACGTAGCTGGTACAATTAAACTTGCAGAACAAGCTATTGTAAACTACTGCCATCACGAACTGAGAAGAGTAGTTCCAAACTGGAAACCTACTAAAGACGATCGCCAAATTGCTGGTGCATTTGTATTGTTACCTCGTGTTGGCGAACATAAATGGGCTGGTTCTGTTGATATTAACTCGCTGTATCCATCTGCGATTCGAAGCATCAATATCTCTCCCGAAACGCTGCGAGGTCAGTTTGCAGAGTATGAAGAAGCTTTTTTAAGGATTGCAAGCAGTAGCAGTCAACCTATAACATTCATCGAAGAAAAAACTGATGAAGTACTCACGTTGCCGGCTGCAGAGTGGCGAGAAATTCTTATTGAAAATAAGTGGGCTGTATCAGGTTACGGAACTGTATTTGATCAATCTACTACAGGAATTATTCCGTCAATTCTAACAGATTGGTACGCAAAACGCAAACACTATCAAAAATTAAAGAAAGAATCTGAAGCTAAAGCAGCAGCCATTCTTAAAAAATATACAGACGCTATTGTAACGTCTAAATCTCTCAACGATAGAGATCCCAGTGATTACACTGGATATTCACATAATTAATTGAGGACAAAATGCAAATAAGAGAAGGAATCCAAATGTCAGATGAAGATGCAGCAGAATATGATCTGTGTCTTCAACAAGCTGAATATTACGATCGACTGCAATATGTTTATAAGATTAAACTCAATTCACTTTATGGTGCTCTTACTAACATGTTCTTTAGATTTTTTGATCTACGGTTAGGAGAGAGTACCACGGCTACAGGTAGAAATATTCTGAAGCATCAATGCAGACAAGTTAATCTTGAGTTAACAGGAAAATATGACATTGAATTTCCATTATATGAAAACATCAAGGAGGCTGCTGAGAGTGGACAACCTGCATCTGTCGCATTAGACGGTCCTGTGTTTAATGGCAAGTTCCAAACAGATTGCATCATTTACGGGGATACAGACTCAACATATTTCAACACATTTGCCTCCAATAAAGAAGAAGCAATTGAAATTGCTGACACTGTAGCTAAACTCGTCAACGACAGCTTCCCGGAATTCATGAGAAACAATTTCTTATGTCAACCATCTTTTGATACTCTAATTCAAACTGGCCGTGAGATTATTTCGCGAAATGGTATCTTTGTTGATAAAAAACGTTACATTCTTAACATTGTCGATAAAGAAGGTAAATCATGTGACAACTTAAAGGTAATGGGACTTGATACTATCAAAACGACATTACCTCCAGTGATTGGGAAACGTCTCAACAACTTCGTAGGCGACTATTTGCGCGGAAAAGACTGGAAAGATGTTGCTAAAGAAATTGTCGATTACAAACAACAACTGCGGTCATCGAAAAATCCTTTAGATGTCGGTCTTCCTAAAGGTGTTAAGAACGTGGAAAAGTATACCACTGACTACGACATAGATGTGACTGCACGCCTGCCTGGACATGTAGCCGCTTCTATTCACTTTAACAAGTGTCTAGAGCAATTTAATGATAAGAGCACTACGCCTATTATTTCTGGCATGAAAATTAAGGTATTCTACTTAACTAAACAATATGGAAAGTTTAAAAGCATTGCGTTACCTACTGACATTGAAGTAATTCCACAATGGTTCTATGACAATTTTGAGATTGACTTTAACGCTCAAATTTTACGGTTAGTCGATAAGCCACTTGAAAACATTATTAGAGCTATTGGCAAGAAGAGTCCAACACCAAGAGACATATTAATCGAAGATGCATTTGAGTTTTAGTTGATTAATAACCAATTTGCAAATACAATCGAACCAAATAAAAATAAGAGACTACCATGAAATTAGAATCAGATATTCTTCAATACGTCATCAGTGTTATCAATACCGCAATGATGGCCAAGATCGAGGCTGTGATTATCGAACCTGATAGAGTTCGAGCAGTCGACGATGGACGATCTGTTGTAATGTTACATCAGTCAGACATCCCCAGTTTGCCATTCCCTGCAATTGCACTTACTCGCCTATCAACATTTGTTTCTCGTTTTGATTTGGCGAAGTTAAGCGGCGATGTTAAAGCTACAATAACCATGGATACGACCCACCCATATGTGCGTTCCATTAATCTTTCTAGCAAAGGATTTTCCGTAGACTATCGTTGTTCTAATCCTGAAACCATTCGAGTTCCTAAAAAACTTAACGATATTGCACGTTATCAATTCAATCTATCTGCTGACATTATTAGCTTAATCACAAAAGCTAGCTCAGCTATGAGCAACGATGACGTTGTACTAAAATCAACGAACGGACAATTGTTCGTTGAAATGAACGACACAGCAACGAATGATAAATTGACATACGATACAGGATCGTATGTTGAAGTAATTGACAATTCTGTTAATACAGATTTTAGTTATACATATTCAGCAAAATTGATCACTAGTTTGTTGAAACACGACCCTAATCAGTCGTTATATATAACTGCATCTACAGGATTGTTGAAAGTAAACGTCAACAATTTTGACATGTATATGACACAAATCCAAAGGATCTAACTATGTTTTTCAAAAAAATAAAACAACACTTTGAACAATTGCATCAAGATGTAATGCATCGTATTGCTAGTCAATCGTTAGCTATAACAGAGCTCTCTCGCGACATTCAACAGTTAAATATTCAATTGGATGAAGCCAATAAGACTATCGATCAGTTATCAAGGGCACGAGAAATTGCTGGTGAAATGTTTACAGCTATTGGCGAATCCATAAAGTCGTTACGTAGCAACGATGCTGATGCAGCTGAAACAGTTAAAAATATTGAGGAAGCACTCAAATCATTAGACAGCAATGATGCAGATATACGACAAACAACTCACGATAAACACATACAGCAGATGAGTGCAATTGAAGCTGTTGTTGAAAGAATATCTAAACTGGAACTGTTCCAACAGTCTGTTAAAGACAAAGGAATTAAACAAGACGTCGATTTCGTTACAGAACCTCGCATTGAGATTACAGGAGATGCAATTGACGGTCAAGGAATCCAGATTCAATTAGATTGGAACATTCCGTTTATTTCATATCTTAAAGAAAACGGTTACGATGGTAAATCCGATGAAGAAATTGTCAGAAAATGGATTGCCTCGCTTACAGAAACACTACACGATGATTTAGAAGATCGTGCAATAGAAGAAAACAGCAAACGAGGAAAGCCAAGTGAATTCGAATAAAACATACGATTATTTGATTTTTGATATTAGCAACTTACTGTATCGTTCATTCTATGCTAAACGGGCAGACGGCGATGATGAAACTGACGGATTAGCTGCACATATCGTATTAACTACGTTAAGCATGTATGTTCGCAAATTTAATCCTGCGAAAATTGTAATTGCTTTCGATAGAAGCTCATGGCGTAAAGACTATACCAGTTCAGATGTATGCTTGTCGAGACGTCCATACAAAGGACATCGTAGAGAAGGAATGACAGAAGCTGAAAAGCAGAAGTACATGAGGTTCCTTGGACAATGTCGAGAATTGGAAACGCTGTTAACTGAATTCTCTACTATTATCACTCTTGCATGCGAAAAACTTGAAGCAGATGATCTAATTGCCGGTTTCGTGCAGAAACATTGCGACTCGTCATGTCTCGTTTTAAGTGCTGATAGTGACTTACTGCAACTTGTTAAGAACCCTAATGTTGACGTGTATTCTCCAATGTCAGACAAATATCAAACGTTAGAAAAATTTGATAACAGTGCCGAATATTTCTTGTTTGAGAAATGCATTAGAGGAGACGCATCTGATAATATTAGATCTGCGTTTCCACGTGTTAGAGCAACTCGTCTCAAAAAAGCGTTTGCTGATCCATATGAAATGACAGCGTTGATGAAAGAAGAATGGACTGATGAGAATCAAGTAACAAATTCGGTTCAGGATCTATACGACGAAAACCGTTTGTTAATGGATCTTGAAGCACAACCCGAAGAGATTCGACAGTTAATTGATCAAACTATCGAACAATCTATGAGTGCTTCACGCAAATTTGTCATGTTTCACTTCATGAAGTATCTCGGCAAACATAAATTAAACAAAATTGCAGAAAGATTCGATCAATATGTTACAATTTTAAGCAGGTAGCCTCACGGCTCCTGCTTTTTTTCTGATGCTTGAAAATTGTATTTTGCAGATACGAACTTACTCCAACCTTCAATCGCTCCTACATACGCTAAGTAAGTAAAGAACATTTCCGTTGATAATACATTATGTAATGTATGGTACATAATTACCCACGTGCTTACCATTCCACCCACTAATTGCAAGAACTTGGTTAAACTAACACGATTGGTTCCTTTACTGGTAATTAAATCGGACCAATTCAGCTTCCCTTCTCTGTGTTCATTCCATATCAAGTACAATACAAATATAATCATCGTTCCGATTAATAATGCGTATGCGTTGAAATCGCGAACTAGATGTGACATCATTTCTGTGAAAGACATTACCGTAACCTCTTATCTAAATATATTTATCAAAATACTTAATTTTAAGGGTACAAACAATGGCTGGAATATGCAGAGTTGGTGTTGATGCTGCTGGTGGGACGATTATTGGTAATTTAGCACCGACTGTATTCGTCAATAATTCACCTGTTGTAGTAATTGGTGCGTTAATTGCTCCTCACGACAATCACGTTGGAGCTGTTATGATTCAAGGAAGTCCTAACGTATTTGCGAACAACATTGCTGTGTGTAGAGCAGGAGATGCTGCTTCTTGTGGGCACACTGCAGGCCCTGGATCTAGTGATACGTTCGCTAATTAACAGTTGGTAACCCATTTTTTTAAGGTTGTAAATACTGACGTATACACATTTACATCTTTTAGGAGTTACACAAATGAGTACAAACACATTACGAATTCAGAAATCTGCTACACATCCACATATCGAATGGATTGAAATTTATGGGGATGGAATCCTGCACGAATGTGCTGTGCTACACATCGATCAATTAGGTAATCGTTTATTCTTCCAAGTCAATCACCTTGACACGATCGATCGAAATCGCTTAGCTCACATTATGTCCGACCGTAACGCTCGTACTTTACCTCTGTATGAAATTATGCGTCAAAAAACATTGGGCAATGGTATTAATGCTCTCCAGTATTTCCACCAATATGTTAAAATTCTGACTCCAAACGGTAAAGTTCTTGACACTAAGAGCGGGCAGGTTGGTGTTGGTGCCCGAGCGGGTGAAGTTAACCTTAACGAGAAAGCAGACAAGCCAGCTAAGAAAACCAAACAGGCTGGTGAAGAAAAAGCTGACGACGAACAAAAGTAATCAGCTTGATTGTCAAACAAAAAAGCCCGCATTTGCGGGCTTTTTTTATGGGGTTGTTGATGGGGTTCGTGCTACAGATACTGTTAGAGTATATGTAATAACGAACGATCTATTTGCAGCTTTTTCGATCGGCGAAAAGATCAAGTGTGTTAACAATCTTTCACGCTCTCGTGGTGGATTAACAGGATCGTTCTGAACACCGGCGACTGTACCATCACTCGCAGGAATGATAATAATAGGGCCACCTTGAGATGGATTCAATACTGGAGCCGTAGTTCGCAACATCGACGTGTAACCTGGAGGAATACTGGTCGTTTCAGACAAACTAACAGTTGATGTAGCTCCAACCGTTTGACTTTCAACGTTTAAGAAACCAAATGTTTGCGTTCCTGGTGGTACCGACGAATATCCAGCATTGTCGTAGTTTGTCATTGTCATTAAAGCGCCACCTGGCAACAATGAAGTATTTCCAGGACCTGACGTATTGACAGTTTGACATAGATCTCCATACGTTATCGCACCAGATGGACCGGATCCAACTGCCGGAGTAGTTAACAGTATAGTTACTACAACACCACCATCAATTGAAACATCAAAACAATAATTCGTGCTAGGCAGCAAACCGCACACATCATCTACTGTTCTATTATCACCGACATTGATACTTTGATATCCGCTAGTATCAATGGCCTGCGCACCTGGAGTATACAACCCAAGTTCATCAAAGATAAATGATTCATTTGCGTTTTGATCTGTAATGCTTGAATCAGTTGCTTTTTGGCTTAATGGTTCTCCAGCTTTTAACAGAACTTGAATTACTACTTCAGACGTCAAACCAAGATCACGACTACGCACACCTGGGCCTGACACATGAGCAACATAGTCAGATGGTAGATACGGTAATGCGCCGCCACCTGGGCGTGTTCCAGTGTTGATGTCTGCTGACCCTGGATCTGTACCAAATACCGGCGAATTCGTATCAATAATCTTTGAAAAAGTTTCATTGTATAAACGGCTGTCCCACGTGAAGATATCAGGCGGCTGTCCATCATTAGGTGGACGATACGTGATCACGTTAGCAACACTTACATCCGTTCCGCCATTACCAAAAGCCATTCTATAAATGTGTGAGTTGCTTTCGTTTGCTAACGCTCTCGCAATAATTCGAGCCATGTTTTGTGGATGAACTGCGTTGAATTTATCCAAATGTACATGACCTAAATCATCTTGAATATGAACGTGACCGGTCACGCTAATAGGCATATTTGTTATCATTTGTTGCTCCATGTATTGTATATTTTTATTTATTCTAGCAAGATATCGATAATTAAACGCTCATGCATATAACTATCCGTATGCAAATCTGACGCTTGGCTTAATGAACTATATTCAGGATGGCTCCATCCTTCACCATTCGGTAATACACCGACGTATGGCGAATTCAACAACATGTCTTGATCAATATCACACTTGATAAACACTTGTGTATTTTGGTCTTGTGATATAAATGTGACATTACCACCATTAAATTGATTGCCAATGTTATCAGATGTGTAAATGATAGTGACGTTCGTCAACCCTGTTGTTAGATACAATGGATCAGTTAGATATAACTCCGGATCACTACTAATGTAGTGCTGTTGCCCAGATACTGTCGTCAATGGAGATGTTTGTTGGCCCAATAAGGAAGTAATAACATAAGATGAACCACCATTAGGAAATGCATTTATTCTATCACCACGAACTGCAAACATATTAGAATCTACGTGTACCACTTTAAGATCACGTTCACTCGCATTAATTAAATACATCGACGATATAGCAAGCTGACCGGAAATTGAGCTGGATGGAACTGATTGAACTACATAAGCTCTCGTAATATCATTAACATGATCGTAAACAGCACCGGCAGTTGCTAAGTTATATTGGCCATTATTTCCTGAAGATCCTCTAACTGAAAATAAACATCCATGCGTAAATGCTCCAGTGTGATTCCCTGAAATTTCAAAATAGCAACGATCAACTTGTGTTCCCGATCGTACTCCAACAATCGAATGCAATTGTTCTGGCGATCGCAGAACTACTCCATCGTACACATCTGTTTGTACATCACCTTTTAAAATTAATGAGTTGGTAGTAACATCTACAGTAATAACTTCAATTGCAGTAATTAACAAACCGTACATAGGAGCTTGAGTTAATACAGGAACTGCTTGTCCTGATTGAACATTAATTACTGTCTCTGTTCCAACTATGCTAGACGAATCTACTATAAAAACCGTTGAAAATGGAATGGAGCTATTGTCTGTCCACAATAGAAATGGCATTCCAACAGGAATGCCCTTTTGCCCTTCTACTGTGAACGATCCGCTAGCGCCTGGAACAAAGTCAGTGATACGAAAGGTCATTAACTGACTTGTTACAGGCGGATCCCACATTTCACCCCAACCGTTATTATACGCCGCCTCAACGTCAGGACGGGTTAAATCAATATCCCACTTATGACGTTCACCGATCGTAACGTTAAGCTCGTCAGTCCAAACATATTCAACTGTCGTTTCCAATATCTTGGTATGATACGGTTTAATTGCATTAACGTAATCTATAAAACCTTGTGAAAGATCTATGTTGTTAGTTACCATTTAGTTGTCGAATAACCCCGCTACTTCCAAGATCCGAACGCCATGCAGTGCTACCCACGACGTTTTCATAAACTCTTTATATTTACGTTTTGTCGTAAACGCATCCATTAACGTTTCAAACCAAATAGCATTAACATGTTCGGCACCAAACGTATTATAAATTGCTTCCATTGCAGTTATAATATTTTGAGGCGTATCAAACGAATACGTTGCAAAGAACGAATTTATGTCGATAGGGTAAAAACTATTGTTTGGATTTTGCAGATATGCAATTACCGTAGCTAATGCCAACTGGCCGTTGACAAACGATTGTCCATCTTCCAAACCATATTGCGTATCTGTTCCATACGTTTCGTCATACAGTTCACGCTCCAATGCAGGAACACGTACTGACGGATCAAGCAATTTAAATCCAACAATCGATTCAATCAATTTATTCCACAGTGAGCGATCAATATTTGATTGCATATGTTTTCTAATCAACAACCATTCTTCATGTTTGTTTTGCAAGTTTCTACTTGATACGCTAGTATGTAGACGATCGCGCAACGCCATATCGCGAGTAAATTGAATATAGAATCGTTCATCGTCGACTATAATTTGCGAAGCTTCTCGCAGAATCATTTGACGATACATCACAGGACACGTGAAGTATTGGTCGTTGTACGGTGATACAGGAAGTTGATAATCAACAATCGCAGGATTGTCGTATGGCTTCTGTACAACAATATACGGAACAGGAATATTCACAATTTGTTGTGCTGTTTGACGAACCGATAAACTTGCTCGCTGTTGTGGATCATTCGTTGTTTGATCTTCAACCCAGAAATAATACGTTACTGTAGTAGTGTTATCAGGATTAAGTTCGATCGTAGTTGAATACTCAACCATTTCATTCCATTGCGTTAATATCGACGCATCGTCACTATTTGGCGATGGTTGGAATTGGTTATCTTCATCCGTTACTGCACGAATCGGACGAACAACATCAATAATATCACTGATTAACAATACTAAACCAGGCACGTTAATTTGGCTTGTTGTAGTTTCACCTACTGTTAAACTTTGATAACGAAGTTCACCATTAACGTATACATCAACGATATCACCATCTGAGAAATTAGATACTGTTAATACACTTGGTGTTAACGTGACAACGTTAACAGCCGCAAACAGCGTTTGTGACACGATTGGCTGTTTAACCCATGGAATTGGATCAAATTCAGGCACCATATCAAACGTTGCATTTTGCGTAAACACAATCGCAGGTTCACCAATATCAGTAGCTATAGTGATTTGGTTAGCACTTGGCGTTGATGCTACAACGTAATACGTATCTTCTGTTAAATTAGATGGCATATTACCATCATCATTTGCGAACAGCACGTAATCATTAACACTTAACGTTGGGCCGCCAGCGTATCCAATAATTGCTGAACCATTTGTAACTGACGCTTGATATTGAGGACGCGTTCTACAAAATACAGTTTTTCTTGGCGTTCCTGTTAGTTTAGTGTTTTGATTGATAAACAAATCAGCACTCTCACTAGCAGCAATTGAATCGTACTGCTCAGGAGAAACAGTCGTTGAGATCCACTTGTATACTTTAGCGCTCGCCCATGGAGCTAATTTGCCCCACAGCATTAAACGATCGTCTATAGACGAATTTACTTTGTTGTCATAGTACGGAACATATTTCAAGTGATCCAGATCAATCCATACTTGATCGACATGATCAGCAGCCCATCTGTGAGAAGGATCGTTAGCAACATCATTTGTAACCGTATATGTAGCAGGATCGCCTGCATGTTCAAGATCAATATTGTGCTGAGCTATATGATAATGCTGACCACGAGCTGGGTGCCACATTTGAACCGTTTGAACTGTTGTTTGCGATCTACTATCAACGATTTGAGCAGGATCGTTAATTGATGCATCACTATTGATGCAATATACGTCAATAATTCCGTTGAATTCAGCAACAAATTGAACAACGCGTGAGTTAATTACGTTGTATCCTGGAGGTGTTGATAACACATATTTGCTGACATCCGAGGCGACGCCTTCAGTGATATAACGCAATATACGAACATCGTCAAATATTTCAGGCATCGTTAGATAAACGTCAGAGCCGACTTGACGATGAATACCAATTATAACCTGCCACGATTGGCCGTTATATTGTTTGACTTGTCCAGAAGCAGTTGTAGTGTCATACCAGTAAGTTATTCCAACTGGAGATGATGGTTGAACCGTTCCAATATAGATTTTAACAACGCTTGAAACTTGTGCATTTAAGAACAAGGCGGAGTTATCTAACAACGAACGTTGCTCTGGCATATCCATCCAGCGATAAGTATTTTCCACAAATGAAACTATTTCAAACCCATCATTTACATCATTAGTGAAATATGGATTACTACTTTCGCTGTTGGCGATGAATGTCATGCGAACGTCTTCTTTCGCACCATCGCTAGCTAATAAACGAACTCTTGGATATACACGCGGTCTATTATCGCCATATTCAGCTACTTTCCACGCCCAGAATTCATCAATTTCTGCTGATACAAAGTGACGTGAATTAATGTACGCTTTCACAGAATTTACAGATCCTTTTTGTTGAATCATTCCTCTGTAAAACATGAATTGCGACTTCGCGTTTGTATTCAACGTATCAAGATATGGCATGTGTCCACGTTCATAACCAACAAGATTTCTTGAGTACTTCGCAACAGTACTATTTTCAGGTAATCTGAACGTATCATAATACAGCTGCATATCAACTGTTTGTCCTTCCATGTTACGAATGAATTTATTTCCTGATAAGAAATAACCACCTAAAGATGGACGCAACACATAGTTTTGCGTTTCGTAGTAGTCCATACTAAATCTTGGTGTGTTAAGACCTAAGAATGGATCGTATATCAGTTTGTTGATTACTGTATAATCATTGAACACTATCACGTGCTCGTACCCTTCAACAAATACGTGAGCACCACCAATGTGTAACGTGCGATATGGATCAATAGACGTTGCAACTGGATGTTCCATATCATTAACAAGATCTGACAATATTGAAACGCGCGTTTGCTCGTCTTGACGATAAACTTGAATTTGATCGCCAGTTAACGGACGACCGTACTGATCAAAGATTGTTTGTTGAACGCGAATATCTGGATATGGTCCATCAACGACGTTTGACAGTATTCCTTGTGGTGTATTAAACCAAACGTTTGAACGAATTGGGTTAATTTCAAACGTTGGGAATGCTATGCGTTGAGCATATCGTGATACAGATAAAAATCCAGTTCCAACGCTAGTAAATTCAATTACTGAACTGAGTGTTGGGCTAATCGTTGCAGATATTTCAAATTGCTTTGGATTATCTGTTGCAATTAGGTAGTATGGCGTATTTGGCAGTAACGGTGATGGCAATAATCCTGTCGACGAAAATACTACTGGAATGGTGTTATTCCAAACAGGTACAGCATCATTAAATTCAATACGCGTTGATGGAACTGGAACTGTCACTTGTGCAGCAAAACTATCTCCAATCGACAATCTTGAATTACGTAAGTTATATGCCCAGTCAATAAATCGTTCAACTTCCAATTGCCAGTTCACTGAGCGGCCTGTATCAGGATCAACATCTTGAATTACAGATAAATTATAGCTCACTTGTTGATTATCAACTTGATATGCTACATATCCGTCAATGAAATTAATTAAATCTTGCATTCCGGTGATTACAGCTGGTGGGGTAAAGGTATTAACAACTCCACGATCAATCACATAGTGATACCACGTATTAGTCGCAACAGAACGTCCACCAAATACTTGGAATGATGAATCAACCTGTCCAACTTTAAACGTACCATTGCCAGAAGTAGTAAATTCAATGTGTATTCCATCAATCGCATCAGCAACAGATTCAGCCAGGTAGAACTGCTGATTATCGATTTTTATGATGTAATAGTCTTGGTTTGGTACTAATGGAGCTGGCAGTGCAACTGTGGATGACAAGTACACAACCTGTCCAGTTTCCCACGGCATATTAGTAGCTGTAGCAATGTTAGTTACAGGATCAATAGTGAATGCATATTGCATTACACCATAATATGAAATTGGGCGCGGAATTGGAGCTAACGAGTTAATATCCAAACGCCATTCAGATTGATTGTCGTATCGAACCAACGATGGTGGAATATTGAGAAGCGCTACTTCGAACGCTTCACACCACATATCTTTTATAATTCCACTATTCGCCAATACAATTTTATAATCAGCTGGGATTACATCAAAGAATCTGTTAGAAATTTCTAACAATTCTTCATTGATCATTCCTGCAAATTGATATGTTAAACGTGGATTCCAATCCACCCAACGTGATCTGAATTCTTTGTTGGTATCAAATCCCTGATATGTATTAAGATTGGTGTACCATTGGTTAAGACCACGAGCTGTAAACAGTTTGTTAGTGTCATAGATATCACCATGGAATAATGCATCTTCATGGCTGTATACTTTCTTAAACAGTCTATCAACTTGCAAATTGTTTACTTTGTTAAACTCTTCTCCAAAGCAGTAATGCATAAAGCGCACTGGCTGCATTTTGAAAGCGATCACTGATGGATCGTATACATGGAATTCAGAAACTGTCCACTCCCATTCTACAGGTCCACCATCACCATATACATAGTTGGCATCAGGCAATACTATTTGTGATCCGAGATTATTAAAGATTGAACGAATGGTCAAACTTGCCGTATTATAATATGGAGGCAACACATTATCTGGAGCATAACCTCCAGCAATTGTCGAATTGGTAATGTTAACACATACGTACTGATATTGTTGGACTTGTCCAACAACTCCAGAACTAATAGAATCATCTGGCAGTAGGTAACCAGCAGGCACAACACCATTTAATACGTTGGCCCACATTCCCACACCAGTAGTGTGGTTATATTTCCATCGACGGGTATTAGTTATGTCACGATATTCATCATCCCACCATTGTGGTTTGTTGACGTATCCCTGCAATTTCCACGGTTCAAGATGTGGATACGGTGTGTTAAACCAATCCGTATATAACTGTTCCCAACTTGCTGACACATCAGTTGGAATTACTCCACCCACACGTGGCTGATCCACAATCACACTATGTGAGTAGTTCCAAGTAAATGCATCGTTCGCTGCATATGTCACGTTCTGATAAGGCGTTGTTATACCATTTTCAACAACAAAATTAGAAAATTGTTGTTGTAGATATTCTTGGTATACTGCACGTTCATCTGGTAACAGTTGCAGTGAATCAAAGTCAAACTTCAATTGATTAAAATCTGGAACAACGCTGTATAATCTTTGTTCTAATTCCAACAATACGTTTGCTAACGTCGTTTGAAAATCCACAACTTGCCATGCTGATGATACATCTCCAGCAACTCCTGCTGGAGCCCATGTCCCTGATACCACTTGATAAACAATACGATCGGCAGAATTATAATATTTTGTCAATTCAGGTAGTGGTTGTCCATCCAGTACTAAAGGTGGATGGCTTGCACTTACGGCAATAATATTGAATCTATACAGATTTGTGTTAGATCCTTGATGTTTAAACCAATATACAGCTGGGCGAAGGTTACCATAAACAGCAGTCACATCAGTATCCAGCGTTGCTGGTTGATTAACACTGATATGGCCTAATGTTCCGCCTACAATTCTAGTATCTGGTGCTCTGCAGATCTGACGAGATAAAATATCTCTCTCAGCTGGAGTAACCACAACTTCTGATCTATGTCCGTCATGATGAATTACTTGAGAAATTCTGCGCTTCGCGTCAGTAATAACGTATGGAACATATACCGGTGCTAGTCCAAACATTGGTGCAGTTGCAATCCAGTTACGAACACCATTTCCAGTTACTGGATCGAATGCTGACGTATTCGCAAACATTTGCGCATACAGCTCGTTCTGCTCATACAGATCAATTAATGTTTCAGCAATTACTCCACTTTGATCGACAACGCTTTCACCGGTTACGTTTGAGAATGTTGATACAGCATTTCGGATATACATATCACGAATTACAACCAGCAATTCAGCATATTGACGGCGAGCAAAATTAATAACAGTCAACGGATTAACGTTAGTTACGTTAATTGCAGACATCAACGTATCATAACTGTCATTATGGTCTTTTATAGTTCCGCCAAGCCAATACTGATATGAACTCTGTGGCTGAGCATAGATTCCACCACCTGGGAAATTACTAATTTGAGGTTGTGCTTGCAAAATTGATCTAAAGTGAGTTAACAACTCATCAAATTTAATCTGCTTTCTGTTATGATGTTCAGGGTTGAATCTCCATTGATGTGGAATTTCCCAATCGCCATTAGGATCACCAACTGGAACTGGATTTCTGTCCTTGTCTACATATGCAGGAACATAAACGCCTTCAGTCCATTCATATGATGATTTGTCACTACTACCTTGGTATTGAGGTATTCCTCTCCAAATAGTAGTTAATGTAGGATCACCGTCTTCTTCCAATAACAAGAATTCAGTAGGATTACCTTCATGCATTTTATTTTTAGCAGCAATGATATTCCATTGTGAACCGTCCCACTGTTTTACAACTTGTTCTTTGGTATCGTACCAAATCATGTTATTAACTGGTGCCGAAGGTTGCTGTTCGTCAACTATAGGATCAAAAAACTGAAACGTTTCTGTTGGTGAATTTACTACAGCTACACGTTGATTCCAAACTGATCCATTCCACTGTTTTAGTGTGTTGGTGTACGGTTCAAACCAATACGTACTTTCAGCAACACGGCCATCTAATAAACGATACGAATATATGATGCCATTGTCTTGTTCTACTAACGACTGCTCAAAAACGTAGTTGTTATTTTCTCCAACCACAATTCGTTTTTGAATGTTCGTGTTAATAGGTGCACTTTGATCTTCAGCAAAATAGAATAAGGGTGATGCATCAATTAAAGTATTGTCAATAACGTCGTATTTGTTAAATAGTGGATATTGATTTGTTTGAGTTTTTGTTTGTTCAACTTTTTTGTATGACGTTAAGTCTTGATAAATTGGTTGAGTTCCTGCAACAACTTCAACAGAGAAGATTGCATCGTTAGGTTCTGTTCGAACAGGAACTGCTGTCATACCAAAGTCAGAAATTGTAGCGGCGCCAATCTCGATTCTAACTTTATCATATTGTGCTAACGGAATATTAAACGCAATCCCCGATACAATATCATATGTTACACTGGAGAATGTAGTAAAACCAACTGCAGTGTAAAACGCTGGCATAGTAACAGCCTGTGGAATTGTTATCTCATCAAACGTTCCGTATTGGCGTTCATCATTGATATAAACGCGTAATTGATCAGCGCCAGCTAACGCAAACAAACCAGTTGTCGTCAGTGATGGATCTAGATCAACAACCCCAGTTGTCAGTTCAGTACTTCCTGCATCATCCAATGCATACACTTGATAATATGGGCCAACAGTAACAGCTCCAACCCCTGGAACTACTGTTATAGTTTCATACGGATCGCCATTTTCAACTGCGCGAGTGATCAACGGATTGAACAATTGAGGGGCTGCTGGATTGTTGGTCGTATTGTCGACGTCAAGCAGCCAATGAACGTGATATCCTCTCCATACCTGTCCTTGACTTGTATAGAGTGGTTCTAATCGATAATTAGTTGCTCCGCCAGATCCAGGAAGAATAGGAGGTGGATTGCTTATGGTTACTGCTGTTACAAAAATACCAGATGGAAGCGGATCAGTAGCAACTGTTTCTCTATAAGAGCTGCGTAGAACTGTTAACTGCTGTTCAAACATGTTGTCATCGCGAATAGCGAAACTAAACCCAGGAACAAACACTCTCGAGTAATCTACATCGCGAATAGCAAAGTTTGACGGTAATGTACTGTATAGATATAATGTTGCTGTTACAGCATCCCACGTGTAACCTTTGATTGGTTCAAGTTCAAAACGTGTTGGACCATTTGCTACAGAATTAAATTCTGCTCCTGGCAATTCCCGATATTTCCACGCATATGAAGTTTTACTCCATTCATTTAACTCCAATCGCGAATCATATTCCAAGATGGGCAATTGGGCACGGCGGGCTCCAGCAAATGATGTCATTTGCGTTTTGTGAATCCATTTATTTTGATTGGACCATTGGTTCATCGTTTGAAGGTTGGATGTGCAGCTTTGAGACATATCCCACAAAACATCCCCAAACATTTGCGAACCTATAACCGTCGTCCAGTTTGGAATCGTTAACACCCAATCAGTATTAGCCACATTTCGTTGATACAATCCGTCGTTAGTAGAATTTAACCACAGATCACCAGCGGTCGGTGCACCATTAATAGCAATCCAATCTGCTTCAGTCGGTTGTTTGAGATCGAAGAAATACGACGTGCTCCAATCACCACCATTATCATCCCACAATGCCATATCCCAACCATAATCACCATTACAGATACAGTTTGTAGTACGAGCAATTGTATTATGTATTTCTTCAAGAGAAATAACGCCTGTTGCACTCGGGAATGCTTGAATCCAATCTGCACCGTCCCACATGTAAACGGTATCGTCAGTCGTATCAACCCAATATCTTCCAACAAGCGATACCGTTGGAGCTGTTGCAGATCGAATGGCGATAGAACTGTTAGATGGATCTAACATTATCATCGTTTGATCAGTTTCTGCAGAATAGCTAGATTGCAATACTGACATATAACGGTTTGCAAGATTTACGTCAGTAGTTCCTTTCAAGAATACTTGGAAATTAGGAATGAATAATGTGCTATATTGACCGTCAATCGTTAACATATTCTCAACAACATCCATAGCAACAATAGCAAACGTCGAACCGTTTGTTTCAATCAGATCTTGATATGCATTTAATTGAGCTTGTTGTTTTTTGCAACGGCTTTCAATTGTTAAGTATTGAGGAAGTGCTTGTAAATCATCTGGAGACGACCAGTAATAGTCTGTGTAATTAACAACCATATCTAAGTTAACTGGTGGGACCCAGTTGAATTCAAGAGCATTGCCCCACAACTTCATTCTTTCGAAATCAACACCAATCAATTCCATCTGTGATTGGAACGCTTTAAATGACGTTACGTATTGTTGATCCCCGATTTCACCATACATTGTAGGCTGCAATTGGAATGCTTGACGTTGAACTGTTGGTTCAGGCAATTGATTATCAATTAACGCACCTGTGGCTTTATCACCAACGTAGCCTGCAACATGAACTGTATCATCTTTAGTAAGATGACGGTTGGCAGTCATCTCATAAAAACTATCATTTATATCTGATTTAAAAACGTCAGGTAGATAATCAAATATATTGGTTCGTGGTTGGCCATTGAAATCAGATTTGTCAGACACGCGTACATTCCTTACTAATATTCAAATATTTATTAGAAGGGGTACGCGTGTTCAAACCGCGTGTTTATCCATTCAATCGCATGTTGGTAGCATTGTAGCCAGCAACTATTTCAATTTGATCTACGGAAATGTCTGCATAAAAGATCTGATCTTCTCTCGAAAGCACTTCATACATATCTCCAAATTGGTCTTGCTGATATGTCGGAACAAGAATTACAGAGCTTATTTCAGTTCTCAACACCGAATGGATTGCTCCTGACAATTCCGAGAAATAGAACGTTTCTCCAAATTCCCATTTTGAAATATCAAAATAATCACGGACGGTCGCAACAATTGTAGTTTTAATTTGATTATCCGTTAACGTCTTGCTATCTGAACGAACTACCAACAACTTAGCTTGCAGTTGAGGTATTGATCTAGGTCCAAACAGTAATTTAAACTGTGCTGGATGCGGAATAATCGTATCAGATATCATCTTATTATCAAACAGATACGAATAATCCGTACGCAATTGCAATGGCGTTGGCACTACAGGTGCGGTAGCTTGCGGATCTGTCAACCAACGTTGAAGCTGCTTATAATATCCTTTAGTTATAATATAAGCATCAATGATGTTGCTTGGTGCTGGATCTGTCAAATGATAATATGGCGTGAAATGGAACCATGCAAAATTAAGATTATCACGGCCATTACGTCTGGTCCATAATCTGTCAGCTGGGTTCGGATTTGCAATAATGTCATTATTATAACTTTCAATAGATTGATACTGTGTTGGTTGCGGAACCCACACGTCGTCAATTGTTAAACGGTTAAAATATACATATTCACGTAATGTTATAGCCGCAGTTATTACACCACCAGTCGGATTAAATACATTTACGGAATTACCGATACCATTACTATCCAGTGTTGGTGTCAATACTAGCGATCCGTTGCTTGAACTAACATCACCAGCGATGAAATACAATGGAAACGTTACAGTAGTCGATTGCCCTGCGTTTAGAGTTACATTAGCTGAAGGATTTATGATTCCGGTCAATTGCGTATTATCCGGAACACCATCACCGTTTAAATCAGCTGCGATTACGTTCACGCGTTGTGTATCTTCAACACCTGATGCTGCGTATGGACCGGAATCGATTAATTCCAATCCAACAATATCAAATTGCCAGTCTTGTGTTAACAATCCTGATCTATTCGAATTACCGTTTGCTTGAAGCAAAACAATCTGATCAAAATTAGTTCTTAACGTATCGTAGTCAATAACGCGATCACCATTGTTGATATTCCAAAATCTCAAGTCTTCACTTTGAAAAACAATTCTGCTACCAAAACGCGTAACGAGATATCTATTAACTTGCAACTCTGGTTGTGTGACTTGTATTAACGTAGGATATCCTGTCGTATTACCAGGAGGAACTGCCGAAGCTACCCATTCACCAGCGCCAGCAAGCAACGTAGTATCATACCACATTACTATTTGAACGTTCATAGGATTGACATTAAGAGCAGCATCAATACTCGCAACTTCATTTGCGTTTAAAGTTTTGCGGATAGCAGTAGGTGCTACGCCCATACTAACAAGTCGGTTGAAAATATCAGTCGATGCAATTAATGGTTCAAGATAATTTGTTCTAAGTGCTGTCAACCCAATGATTGGGGTCAATTCAGAGGCGCCTGAATCTTGAAAATACATGATTCCATCATTCGAAAACATTTTTACGTTTTCATAATATCCGGACGGATCATGCCATGCAATATACTTGGAATCACCTGCAAATGTTCTATTAACAGCTCGCAATTTTAAAATAGAAGAATCTTGCAGTGGGAAAACGTTATAGTCTTCACCATTAACCATTCTATCTTGCGTATAATAAACTGCTGGAGCTGTTTGCTTGATGTGTTCTATTGTTTCAGCAGCAGATGCGTTTTGCAGAGAATTGATTAACGAATACGTAAACGTAAATGTTTGTGTTCTACCAAACGAATCAACATACGTAAAACTTGATGAAGTATTAATTACTGCAGTTTGTGATACAACTAAATCTTCATCTACAGACGTTCTTGCCCAGATATTAAACGTACCTTTTGGTATATCAGCGAATTCACCATCACCAAATACTAAACGAATTCTATTACCGTCAAGTGTTTCAACTTCGTATTTGTTACGAGCAGGATTAGTATTGAAAATAACGTTTTGTGAGTGTGCTAGATCGACTTGCTGCCATTCACCAGATTTTACGTTAGTTGGACGATAAGGTAAAATTGATGGCGTATCTAAAATTTCACCAGTGTCTGGATCAATGTTATTCAACCATACGTCCGTATCGTTAACGTTAGTCGCATTGACATCAAATGTCTGGTTAGGAGTTATACCATCAAACGTAGTTGTAAATTTTTGTAACGATCCTTGCTTAGTATAACAGAAGAAGCCAGTCGTATTAGATGCATCGCCAAGTCCATCAGAACCATATAATAATGTGAAATTTGAGTTGTTAGTTGGGCGACGTTCAACAATCCCTAAAGACGTATCATAATCTACAGGAACCAGTTCCATTGGTACGTTGCCGCTACTTACGTTTGCATTGTAGCGGAATACGCCTGTTGGTAACGGCGTCATGTTTAAGCCATATAGTTCAAACACCACATCTTCAATTTGAAAACGTTCAGATGGTAGCACTGATCCAAACTGTCGTTCTAATACACGGTTAATTACTTGAATAAATTGATCTTTCCAGTTTGGATTGGCAGTATCATTCCAGCGTATTACACGGTTTGCTAAGTTTGTTCCTGTTGAGTCGTACACAGGTTCAGTTGTTGATACTGATTGCAACTTAACAAGGCCGCGGGCTGGTAATGGACGATCTGCTTTATATGAAATTAATTTAGCAAGACGTAAAACAGCATCGCGCCGCTCTGCTGTTGAAATAAAGTTTTCATGAGCATTTACGTCGAGACGGTATGCGAATAATTGCGCAATGTACGCAAATACTTCAATGATCGAAATTAATTCTGAGCTTTCAATAAAATCATTAAACGATTCAGGGAAATACAATTTGATATATTCAATTAAGCTCTGCTTAACCGTATTATAATCAAATGCAGCAAAGTTAATGTTAGCAAATGATTGATATACTGTTTCCCAGTTTTCAGCTCGTGATACAATGCGCGACATATATTATTCCATATCAGTAATCTATTATTTATAACCGAGGTAATCTTCAATTTTTGCGATTATGCTGAGTCTTCCGTTCGAATGTTTAATACCATGTCGTCTACCATATCAAGTTCGATATACAACAGTCGTGCTGAAGCGATAATACTGTACGTATCATAATCTGGATCTACCGATAGATTTAACATTTGAACACGTGGATCAAACGTGAATACAGTAATCAAATCTTCACGTACGACATCTATCGTTACTTCATCTAAAGGTTCAAAAGGTACGTTAGGAATTCTAGTACCAAACCAAGGTTGACCTACGCGTTCACCACGACTTGTGAATATATGGTTTAATAAATCACGTTTAACCAATTCGAGATCAGTTAGCAGAAAACGTTTTGTTCGCTCATACTCGTAAGATGAAAAACCTCTGTATAACCCTTTCTTTAACATTTATTGTTATCCTCTTATTCCAGGGGTTACCCACGATTGATAACCATACTTACGCTCTGCTCTTGCCATTCGTGCACTTTTGCTATCAACAGAATCTTGTTTTAAATAATTAAGTTGTTCTTCTGTTGCGTCCAACAACCCTTTAAGTTGACTATTTTGAGCGACAAGCAATTCGTTTGTCTTCTGAGATTGTTCTAATAACGTTTTCATGTACGAGTTAGATTCATTCATTTGATCTACTTGTGTTGAAATGTTTCGTGCTGTTTGCGTTGAAGCATTATCATCGCCAGCAACTGCTCCACCTATAGATTCGCCTATTTTGCTTCCGCCCCAGCCACCAATCAATGCGCCTGCTGCACTACCAAGTCCTGCTCCAATTACAGTACCAACTCCTGGTGCTACAAACGTACCTAACATTCCTCCTAATTTGGCTCCTGCTAAGGCGCCGGCCCAACCACCAGCCGCTCCGCCGGCTGCTGTTCCGATTCCTTTGCCAGCGGCGGTTCCCATGTTTCCTGTCCGTGAATATTCGTCGTATGCCATGTAACCACCAGCTGCTAAAGATCCTAGCGGTCCTACTGCTCGTGCTGCTCCAAGCATTTTTGAGCCACCACCAACGGCAGCTGCAAGTCCACCTATTCCACGACCAGCTGCACGTCCGCCGCCTCCAATCCTTCCACCAGCTCCACGTACCGCTGACGACAGTGCTCCTTTCCCTGCGATTGCTCCTGCAGCGCCTAACGCACCTAATATAGCTAAAACTATAGGATTGTTATTAACTGCACTGAATCCTTGTTGGATTAACTTAGCTGCTGCAGATAATTCTTCTGATGCTTTCGTCAACGAATCAGCAGCGCCCGGTAATGGTTTTGTAGCTTCAGCCAATACAGTGTTAAATGGACTTGATGGACCTAGTAATTGATCAAAGCCCAATTTGTCAGCTAACGTAGAAGCAAATATTTCACCACCTAATGATCCAGTAGCAGTCTGAGATAACGTATTACTCGTCTCTTCTAATATTTTACGAAGTTGCTCATTCTCAGCTTCCGTTCTACGTTGCCCTTTAACGATCAGAGCGCTTGCTTCGTCACCACCTGCAACACCCATAGCTCCTGCAAACGCTCTAAAGCGAGCTGCTTGTTTTATACGTTCAATTGGAGTTGCCCCTGCCATTTTATTAAGAGCTGCAGTTGTTTCTTTAATTTGCTCAATCGAAATACCCATAGCAGCCTGTTCTTGAGCGCGCAAAGCCATTCCCTGAATGATTTGTTGCCGCTCTTGTTGCGTTCTAGCTGATTTAAGACGTGTTTGCGTAGACTCTTCCTTGATCATATCAGTCATCATTTGACCAATTTCAGGCATAGTCTGACCTGTCAATGTTTGTAACACTTTATAAGAAGAGTTTAACTGTTGGATCTGATCTATAGACGGTCTAATACCTGCTGATCCAAGCATTGCTAATTGCGATTGTGTAAATCTAGTCGTTTCTGCAAGGTCACCAATCGACGATTTAAATATCCGCTGCCCTTCTTCTAATGCTTTGAAGTTTTCATTGACACCGCCAACAGCCAAGATCGTTGTACGAAATTGAGCTTGCATATCAATGTAATCTTTTGGACTCAAACCTAACAAAGATGTGGTAAACACATCTTTCATAGCCATACCAGCACCTGTAGATATTGCAGCTTTAGTTGCTTCCCATACTTGATCTACAGACTTACGAAGATTGTTAGCTGAGAACACAGAGCCAATAACATCAACAAATTTATCAACCATAGAATCTTTTAGATTGCGAGCTGCACCACCACCAAAAGATTCATTAATATACTGCTTCTCAGCCATAGCACGACCATTTGATGCAAGTTCAATAGCCTTGTCTAATTTAGCTTGCTGTTGAGTGATCTGTTCAATGTGCTCCGTATGTCTTCGAATTTCTTCTCGATTGGCAGCTTCCTTTCTTTTATTTTGATTAAGCTGTTCTTTCAGCTCACTTTGCTTTTGGGCAGACCACGTCTCTTCTAGATCTTTTTGTAGTTCGGCTTGCTTCTTCTGAGAGTCGAGAACATTCTGATTCAGCTTAGTTATTTTTAACCCCAAATCAGTTTGTTGACGTAATCCAGCTGCTTTCGTCTGTTCTAACTTTTCAAGAATGTCATTAGCACGTTTTGCTGACTCTAATCTTGCTTTTGAAAACTCATCCTCAGCTCTGAACGTTTTACGTTGCTTTTTAAGATTCTCTTCATAATCATGCGTTTGAACTTCTGTTACGTTCAACAACGTTTTCATTTTGTCTGCAAACGTACCATACGTGCTCGACTGCACTTGCAATATCTCAAGCAATCTACGTCGAAGAGCAATCTCTGCTTCTTTTATTCGACGTTCTTCTGGTGTCATGTCAGCCATGCAAATTAATCTCAGGGTATCAGTATTACCTTATTTATGAACCGTATACCCACACAAAAAACGATGCATTTAAGGTGATAAATAGTGAACGATGTACCATTCTGGAGGTAACAATGACCGATCAACAAACATCAAACCCGTTGTTGAACACGCTGAGAACTCGAATTCCCGGAGAAACTTTTCGTCTTCCGTCACAAGGTGTGTTTTATAAAAATGGAGAATTAGCTGATGGCGTGAATAATGGTGAAGTACATATCTTCCCTATCACAGCATTAGATGAAATTGAAATGAAATCACCTGACAAATTGTTATCTGGTGAAGCACTCATTGATATTTTCAGACGTAGAATTCCTCAGGTAATTAAACCAGAAATGCTACTTGCGAAAGACGTTGATTATATCATGATGTGCATGCGTGCAATTTCATATGGATCTAGTTATCCATTCACGTATACCCATTCGTGTGATGGTGCGAAAGAGCATCACTACGAAATAGATCTGTATCCAATCATTCAAGCAACAGTTCCACTGGATCCCACAACTGTTGGAGATAACTACACCACTACTACCGAATCAGGTCAGACTGTTAAATTTAGACCTGCTAGATTTGGTGATATGATGAAGATGTATCAAGCGATGTCGATTGGTATGACCAAAGATCCAGAATTAATTGACATGGAGTTAAGAAAAACATTGATTGATGCCGTAGTCGCTGTAATTGAAGAAGTAGATGGAATTACAAATCCAGAGCATATCATCGATTGGTTGTTGAATGCACCGTCAATGTATACCGATTTCTTATTGGCTGAAGTAGGAAAAGCAAGTAGTTGGGGAGCTAATCCAGTATGTGAATTTACGTGTCGCGACTGTGGTGAATCAGTAATTCAACCTTTGCCGATTAATCCAATAACTTTTTTTATGTAATGCTTAGACAAGGCACCACAGAACAAATACAGAATATGTTTACTGAAATGAGACGTGGTGTTAATAGAATGGTAAAAGAACTGGTGGAGATAACATATTTTATGCGAGGCGGTTTACAATATGATCTTGCGTTTGATTTAACTCCAGGTGAACGAGATATTATTTCTGAATTCATTCAGGCGAGATTGAAGTCTGAACAAGAAAGACCAAATCCAGTTTATTGATGACTTGTCTAAGCAATTATCGTCGCGCTTCGCGCACCGAATGTGAATTAAATGCCTGCTGACGCAACGGCATTTAATTCACATATGCATCTACTCAAATACGAACATTACAATCAACAATAGTTATAGCCCCGTTTGAAGGGTCAAAAATTTTTTAACTCTTCGAGACACGTACGGGTACCGCGCCTCAACTGCCTACAGTCATATCGGAGCAATATATGTCATGCCACACAGATCTTTTTACTTGCTTTGTTTGGAGACGATGCATGTGCAACAAGACAACTGTCTGATACACGACACCAGCACAAATGCTTTCCTCGCGCGCAAGATCTAGCAGTCGAAACTGCAGGGGCTTACGGTCATCTGCTAATTTAATAGCCAGGGACACAGCCAACCACTGGATAAGCCAGTACTCTTCTATTGTGAAATAGGCGTGTTAAGTTTGGATTTGCCGTACGAAGCTAAAAAATAAGCGTCGACTACGTCGTATAATCCTTTGGTCTTCTTGAAATGACTGGTTAAGATCTGTTTCGCTTCTGAGGGGACATGTTCTAACATAACTGGCTTTTTGGACTTACCACTACCAGTTGCAAATTTTTTAAGAGTGGTAGGAGCTACAATCGAAATTGGAATATCACAATATGATCTAATCTGAGTAACAATAACAAATTGTAACCCAGCTAATTTACGAGTCGCATCACCTGAACTACCAAACGCTAATCCTTCAAGGATTACATGTGTTGGATTGAACGATTGTATATATGTCAAAATAACAGCGGCTATGTAAGATGCACGATCAAATTCATCCATGCTGTTTGGAGAACTTATCGTTGCTGCTTTTAAAATATTCAAATCTTGATCCAACACACAAACACCTGTGCAAGTTAATGACTGATCTATACCCAAATACACGCCCATTTTAAATCTCCTATTTTTAGGGTATTTACGATGGGCGTTTTTTATGTTACTTATTGATCGGTCACTAACTCACTAAAACCTTGATTAAATCTAATTTCTACAAATCGATCAAACGTGCCATGCACTTCTTCACGGTGAGAAATAACATACATAGCAATGTCTTCGTCTTGTGCTTTACGTCGTAATAATTTTGCTGCACTTACGATACCAGCACCGTCTAATCCTTCGTCTAACACTTCGTCAAGCATCCACACATTTAATTTGCTATGCAACATCTGCCTAACATCTCGGAACGCTACAGACAACGCAAAATCAACTCTAGCCATCTGTCCTTTTGATAGATTGCCGACATCCAACTCACGACCAAATTGTGTAATTTTCGCAGTCATCTCATGAGTGAATTCCACTTTGTGTGGCAGCCCCATCTCTTTAAGATAAGTCTGAAGTCGCTCATTAAGGAACGGAATATTTTTGTTCAATAACGCTTTACGAACAAAACTATCTTTTTTCGTTAACAGCTTCAACAAAAATTTTTGATGCTCAAGCAGTTTAGTTAACTGATTCAGTTTGTCGTAATTGATTTGAGGCAATTGATTAAACATTTCTTCTAATTCATCAATAGTACCCTCGTGAGGATTGTTAGCTTGTTTAAGCGAATCGACGCGAGCCTGGAGAGCAGCACTTTGAGCTTTTAATTCAATCAATTCTTCAATGTTATCTACAGTAACTTGATTTTTATAGTTATTCAATTCTTCTGTAATTTCGTGTAAATGTGTCTGTAACTCTGTTTGAACATTAGTTGAGTGATCAAGCTCGATAGTTACTTGATTAATGGTGTCCTTACATTCATACAACTTACGTTCGTCATGATACGATTGTCGACAATACGGACACGTACTTGCTTCCAACGCTTCTAATTCACGTAACGTGTCATCCTTTGATTTATCGAGAATTGATATATCTTTCTGTGTTGATTGAATAGCTCTCAATATTTCATTTTTAGTAGTTGTCAATTCGCGAACCGTTTCATGAATTGTCCTTTGACCCTCAATATCAACAGTTTCTAACATATTCAGTTTTTGGGTAAGAACTCTAACATCACGCTGTCTTTGTTCTTCCCAATCAACGATACGATTCTTTGCTGCATCTACTTGCTGTTGATGCTGTCTATGTTGACGCTGAATGGTTTCAATTTCACCTTCAGCTACCTTTATGTCACCTTCTGTACATGATATAACCTGTTTTAATGAATTTGCTTTTGATGTTAATAGGGTTAATCCAAATAATTCTTCAATAAAGTCTGATTGGTTAGGCTGTGAAGCATGACGGCTTGGCATCTTAAAGAATGAGCCATGGCTGGTTGAGAACACTACAATTCGTACGAACAATTCGTACGGCATACCAATGATTTCAATAATTTTGTTGTTTGGAGATGCTGGCGCAATGCTAACAAAATTACCATCAACATTCATCTCTTCGATGTGAATATCGTTACCAATCTTTGGCATCTTTCTGAAACGACGAACACGATATCTTTTTCCATTCGATGAGAATTCTACAGTGACTTCCATTTCTTTCTTGTTGATGTTATTGATTAGGCTATCTTTAGCAATAGGTGATATTGTTTTATCGTAAAGAGCATACACCAATGCATTGATCAAGCTGGTTTTGCCTGTACCGTTAGTTCCACGAATTAATGTGGTTCCTTTATCGAATTGGAAAGTAGTAGGTGCATTACCGTAACTCATGAAGTTTCGAACGGTAACGTAGTAAAAATATAAATCATTCATCAGTTTGAATCTCCATGTACAACTTAATTAATAAGTCGTTGTCGATTTGATCGACCTTAATTTCATTAAGCATCTGTATAACCAAATCGTTAACATTATCTAATGCTATGTCTTCTAGCGTTTTATCATCTACCATAGTATTAGTTAAAGCATCATCGCTGGCTGTAGATTCATCTATATTGAACTCACGCAAATTGAATTGATCTCCAAATGTTTTTCGAATCTCGAGATTCTCTTCGTACGAAATAGCTATATCAGCAATACACGTAACACGAGCATTATCAGCGATTTTGATCGTATCCATTTTATCCAACAAATCTGATAAATTAATTTTCATATACGAAGGACATTGTTTCCAATCTATAAAGGTTCGTGTATTTGTTTGATGATCATGAATCATCATTCCACGCCGAGTGTCACCAGCATCGCTGTAATCCATGGGGAAGCAGTTGCCAATATAGTGAATGTTGTTATTAGATTGACGTTTATGAAAGTGCCCACTATAAATTGCTTGAGGTGTTTTAAATAAATCAGGATCAGCACCATGTTCCATTTTATGGCTGTATCCAGTTAAAACGAATCCGTTGAATTCGAAATGACCAGCCCAGATAGGTACGTTTTTATATTGATTTAAGTCGCTATATTCGTTGGGGAATAAGAACGGACTGAATAACACGTCATCAGACCCAGATTTGACGAGAGTAGGGGTATTAACGACGACAAAATTATTGAATTCGTTATACGGAACGACAGAATAAACATCACGAGTGTGACGTTGATACAAGTCATGGTTGCCAACACAAAAATATACTGGAACACCAATGTCATTCAGTAACTTCGCTCCTAGATATGAGTAATTCATAGTTGCGATATTGAGAGAGGTTCTGTTTTCATTCCAGTCGCCTAAAAAAGCAATATAATCACAATCGTTTTCGATAGCTTGTTCACGAAACCATGTTAAAAAATCTAAACAGTCTTGATTATGTTGCTGAGAATTAGATTTACGACCGAAGTGAATATCGGTTATATAAGCACCGCGTTTTAGTTTTTTCATCGTTGTACATCTTTTTATTTTTATTTGGAAGGATTGTAATACCCGTTGAATTATTATTTCAACGGGTTGTCAACAATTACTGAGTTGAATCGTTAGTACTTTCAGTATCAACCGCATCGCTAACAGCTTCACTTTCTAATTGACTGTTCGTTTCGTGGTGAATTTGCTGAAGGTGCTGATAGTCTTCCTCGTCGTCGACGATGTGAGAATCAGAATAGCTTTCTTGGAATGAAAATGATGGATCTAATCCCTGCTCTACTAATAATGTATCACGAATCATACGGTGTCGTTTTTCTTGATTGAGATATTGGATTAAGCTGTGCTTAATGCACTGAGTATAAAATGCGAATGGGTTACTACTCTTCTCTGGATTAAATGATGCCCACGTACGTACTAACATTAGCATTGCATACGCCTGCATATCTTCATTGTATGTGTAATTTACGTAGTTGCCTTTCTTTGCATATTTTGCACATAACAACTGGAGCATTCTCGCTAATGTGTCAGACATTACACCCGTTTGTTTGCAACGTTTAACCTCTTCCAGCAAATCTTTATTTTTGAGATATATGGGTTTGCCGCTTTTTGTTGTAGCCGGCGCTTTTGGATTCTTTGTTGTAGTCATGTGTACTGCCTATTTTATTATTTTTGTTATATTACAGGATTATATCACAGTAACCTAATAAGTCAACACTGCAAAAATTCGGTGGGAACCAGACGATAAATACAATAATTGTAATGAGGGTTATTTAATGGCGGATATCAATATTTATAAAGTTAAACTGATAGCAGTGCGTGATCCGCGCTTGCGAGTCATTTTTGAAAACACGCCATCTCTGTCAGAACAAGGATCAGTAACATATTCTGCAGTAACTCCAGTGCACATGCCTGGAAGTGTTCAAGTATACAAAAACACCGAAAGCAGACAATTCTCTATTGGTGCGAAATTCATAGCACGAACATCTGAAGAAGCAAGAATCAACAAAGTATATCTCCAGACGTTACGTTCATTTCGATTTCCGTGGTTCGGAACACGAAGCAGTACGTTAACACAAGAAAACGTAGAAGCGCGTCGTGAAAGAGCTGCATTACAGGAACGTCTCAATCAGCCTGATATTTTTGACAGTGAATTTCTTCCAACTGGAGGTGAGACAACGACGAGTTCAATTCAAACACGTATATCAATGCTGGATCAGCTCGTTGGATTTGAAATGCTGGGCGCGCCACCTGAAGTATTATATCTATATGGATATTCTTCTACAGGACAAGATGGTCGCACTAGCGGAATTCCAAACTTAAACCGTATTCCAGTTGTAATGACTAATTTGAGTATCGACTACCCAGAAGACGTTGATTATATTCCGTGTTCTGATGGCAGCGGCCCGTTTCCAGTTGCGATGGACGTTACGATTGCTTTAGTTGAAACGCACTCGCCAGCTGAATTTGCTAGATTCTCATTAAACGATTACAAAAATGGAAAACTTCCTAATTTCTGAGGCTACATATGAGCATAAGATCAACAAACCACAGAACTAGCAGATATGTTCAAGGTGGAACAACTACACAATTTCCTGACAGACTTGGATGGTGGGAACGACGAAAATTTACAAAATCTGCTACAGATGTCCCAGTGGTAATCGAAGCTAAATATGCTTTACGTCCAGATCTTATGGCATACGATTTATACGGGAGAGCTTCATACGATTGGGTTATTCTGCAATTTAACTCTATTGTAGATATCAATGCAGAGTTTGTTGAAGGAGCTGTAATTACAGTACCTCTTCCTTCACGAGTTCATCAAGAATTCTTGAATAAATCGCCAAGTAATGTTATCTAAGTGAGAATCCATGGCTACGCCATTAAATGAATTATCTAAGTATCGCTCGTATAGCTATTATCACGTGCTAGTAGTTTGCGACCGCACTGCTACAGCAAACGCATTAGCTTCTATCAATGAAATAGAAGCATGGCAGCATCCCACAGACGAACAAGATTCACCGGTAAAAACAATTCCGATGAATAACATGAGTGATGCTCGTGAAGGTCAATATGTAGTTTTAATTAACGGATCTACTGATGCCAACTACTCAATCGTTGGTGCTCGTTGGTATGGGGCAACGGCAGCTGAAGCAACAGCACAAGACGAAGGAACTTCTTGCGCAATGGAAGGATCTCTTGATATTGAAGAACCTCGTGGAATTTTATTTTGTGATCATGTCGTATTATCATGCTTAGCAATGGGTGTTGATTCTGCTAACGCAGTATGGGTTCTTAAAACTTTTTTTGTAGGTTATACGGATGAAAACGGACAAGATGGAATGGACTACATTTCTGATATCTTGCCTGTACAGTTTATTGTATATGATTTAACTGCAAATTTCACTGAAAGGGGTGGAGAATATTCATTAACATTCGTTGCAATTACAAATGGGGCTGCACGACTTCCACAATATGCAAAAGCAGTAGATGGGTTAACCTTTCATCCTAAGCCTAACGCTCAAGTCGTAACGTTATCCGATTCGTGTATAACATTGCAAGATAAAATTAATGAACGATATTTTAAACATCATCAATGTGTAATTGATTCTATCACACGTTCAGCACCCCCAAATATTGATATTGTTGAAGAGTTGGATCGATATTGTTACGTTGAATATGCTATTGAACTCGACGAACATTATCAAGATCCTAAATTTATCGTTGTCAATGACGTCCAGCAATATAAAGATAATGCTACATGCAATTCACCTCCAATTTTTAAATCAGCATCGAGTATTGAAACCACTATTCGTATGCTGCTAGAAGCATGCCCTGAAATTGAACGTGAACGTGTCGAAGGCATTCAAAATACTACAATGAATGGTGTTAGATATAGCACCAAGTATGATTATAAAATTAAATCAACTGTGCAATCAAGATATGCGGATGATGAGCTGCGTTTCTATGTAACGTATAGAGTTGATAGATTTCCGATTCCGCAAGATTCGTTACTTGAATTAATGGCACCAGACCAAGCTGGTATTATATCACAAGAAAATCAAAATAAACTCAAACAGAATACCATTGAATACGACTACATCTATTCTGGAAAGAATATTGATATTTTGAACTTCGATCTCAAGTTAAATCTTGGGTTAGCATACTTGCAAACTGCTACTATTTCCAATACGTTTAAGCAGCAAGTAGACGTGTTGCCGCAACGTTCAACACACATCAATAAATTCATCAATCAGGCAGCTCGTTTCTCTGATGGTGTTACTGAACGTAAAGCAAAAATTCCAGTCTTTTTTGGCGCTCAAATACGTTCTCCTCGTTTAAACAACACCGTAAACCAAAGTATGCGTGTTCAATCCGCATATTCTATCTCCAAGCATGCTGCATTGGAAGTGTCTGATGTTACGATGAAAATTCTAGGTAATCCAAGGTTATTGAGTAGCTTAAATCGCACATCTCAAGAATCTGGAATGAGAGCACTCAATAATAATGAGATTGGAGAAGCTGAAACGACTGCTTTCCCTCATTGGACTAATATTCCTGCATTTTGTAAAGTGAACGTATTCATGCCATCAGCCAATGATGATCTAACGATCATGATGAGCAAAACTGGAGATTACTCAAAACGTTTCTGGTTCGATGGATACTACTACGTTGTTGCGATTGAACACGAATTTGAAGGTGGAGAATTCACTCAAACATTGCACATGATTGGTTTGCCTCAACCTGCAACATTTGAAGAATTGCAGAATACGCGCAATCAAACGGAAGACTTTGAAAAGAACGTTCGTACGTGTTTTGAAGGTGGTACCAACACGTCGTTTGGATGCGACTCAAATCCAACGACTGCGACTAACTCCCCAGCGTTACCGTATACACCAACATTCACTCCGCCTACACCGATCACTTCCGGAGAACGTTTGCTTGGAACTAAATTTGGAACTGATTGTCCAGGACCAGATAGCATTATTGACTGGACTACAAAAGTTCCACAAAATATTAAAGATGCTATCTGGGCAGCCGCACAATGGCTTCCTATTATCGGTGGAAGTGTAGAATGTACAGCTCAATATCTTGGTATCATTGCGTATAAAGAATCAACGTGGAATCCTAATGCGGTAGCTCCTGGTGGAACTGCTACAGGATTGTTCCAATTCTTAAAAAGCACGTGGGAACAAAATTATTCGCTGTTCGCTAAAACTATTACTCCAGCTACTGGTATTGAATCCGGTGCTAGAGGCAGTCAGCAATTTTTGGATCTTCGTAAAAATCCATTATATAGTGCTTACGCTGCATGCTTGTTCACCAAGCAAAATATACAAGCAGTTGGATCGCAGTATATAGATACAGCAACATATGGAGGCGGTGATCTCTACATGGCTCACGTTTTAGGAAGTGGCGGTGCTCGGATATTAATTGAAGCCATTAACAGTGGAAATGGATCAATGACATTTGCTCAAGCATGCGCCGCCAAAAATCCGAAAGGCGTTCCATACTGGCCATATAGTGCAACGGCCCAAATTACACCATCTGATATCATTAGACGAAATCCAGTTGGTGGAGCTACTCCTCAGGATAGTTGTGAAACGTTACGAATTAAATTTGCAAACTCGTTGTATGCTCGTACAACTAATAACGTAACAGCTGTACAACAGCCTGAATTGTTGCAACGTAGATTAGATGCAATTGTAGATGAAACTGTCGCTCTCGTTGTCCCGCCCAAAAACTACAATGGGCGTCGAGACTTAACACCGACTGCTTGCAGTAAAGCAGCAGCTGTGACGGATCCTACAAAACAAGAAGAAAAACCAGAAATCCAAAACTGTGTTACGGATAGCAACACAACCGAAAATCCTAAAGAACCACAAGATAATACGCTAAGAGATAGAGAAATAATGCGACGAATCCAAGAGGAACGTAGATAATGCCGTTCAAAACGAATATGTACGAAGCATTTCAAAACGATACTGATACTGATAACAAATTTTATGGTGTTACGATCGGAACTGTCGTTGATACAAACGACCCTCAACAAAACAGTCGCGTGCGAGTCATTTGTCCGTCGTTTGGAGAAAGTTTAAGTACAAATATCGAAGATATTCCATGGACTATCGTATCGCACGACGTAATGGGAACGACTGAAGTTGGAACCAGAGGTCCAGATTTGTCGCAATCTAGAGGTCCTATAGCATATGGCTTCTGGGGAGTCCCAAAACTCAATGCGCAAGTGTTAATCATGTGCATTGATGGAGACATGAGACATCGAGTGTTTATGGGTTGCGTACCATCTCAATTAAACAATCACACGATGCCTCATGGTAGATGGACATACGACGAACATCCAGCAACTGACGGAATTAGCGCAGCGTATCCTAAAGGTCCATTCACTACTACCGAATATCCAATTGAACCGCTGAGTACCAATTTCAAGTTAGCATTTGGTGATGCTGATATTAACTACGAATGGCGTACTAGAGCGGCTGACTATTCAGTATCCGCCGTTGATATAGAACATCTTAATGCAACATACAGCAAAATAGCTGATGATAAAGATGTTCAATTTGATGGATGGACGAGCCGTCAAGGATACCAAGCAAGTCGTTTAGATCCATTGACAGAAACTACGCTAACACAGAATAATTACGATTCATTGGTGTATTCATTTGTCACGCCAGGCTTCCATGGCATATCGATGGACGATCGACAAGAAAACTGCAGAATTCGTGCACGAACTACTTCCGGTCATCAAATTATTATGGATGACACTAACGAGCGGATTTACATATCTACTGCTCAAGGCAAGAATTGGATTGAAATGGATCAACAAGGTAATATCTGCATGTATACTGACAATAAAGTCAGCATTCGATCAAAGCAAGATATTAACTTAACGTCTGATGCGTCAATTCGTTTAACGGCTGGCGATTCTATTCATATGAAGTCAGGTAATGAAATTCGCGTTCAAGCAGCTAATGATGTTCATTTTAAATTTGAAGGTAATCTGCAAGCGCATGTTTCTCAGCAAACTAATATCACAACTGATGGTAATTTAAATTTATTATCTCGACAAAATGTAAACATTGAATCTAGCAGTAACTTTAACATTAAGAGCGGCAGCAATTTAAACCTCGAATCTGGTAGTAATACTAACCAAAAAGCAGGTGGTAATATTATTGAAACTGCAACTCAGATTCACCATAATGGACCAGCTGCGGCATCTGCTGGTTCAGCAACGCCCGCTGCCGAGCAGCCAGCAATGTTAACGAATATGGTTCCAAACCACGAACCGTGGGCAAGAACTATGACAGCTAATGATTTTACACACGAACCTGAATTTGCATATAACAGTAATCAAGTTGGTAAGGTCGAACGAGGAAAAACGTTTATGAGAGGACGATTCTGGCGAAGATAATTTAAAAACGCCAGAATCATTGAAAAGTGTAACAAACCAGTTCATAAATAAGCAGATAATATAACAAATAGTGCGATCTATGGCTGCGAAATTTTCTGGTTATTATAAAATAGTTACACCTCGAACTGGCACGACCACGATGACTGATAGTCAGAACATCGGTGATCAGGGCGTATACGCTAACTATTCGTGGTATCAACGTTTAATTCAAGGAAGTGCTTCTCGTATCACCCGCTATCGTGAGTATGATCTCATGGATAACGACGTTGAAATCGCTTTGGCTTTAGACACTATGGCTGAAGAGATGATTGGCTCTGATCCACAAGAAGATCTACCACTTGAATTGGTAATCAAGAAAAATAAACAAGAAACGATCAATTCTAACACTGTAATGACATTAAAATCCGCATTGCAGTACTGGTGTGATCTTCATGATTGGGGTAATCGTTTATTCAAAGTAGCCCGCGTAACGATCAAATATGGCGATTGTTTCTTTGTTCGTCGATCAGATACTAAGCGTTGGGAATGGATCCATTCCAAAAACGTTGTAGCTGCTATCGTTGATGAACGCGATATGACTAATATTCGTGGTTGGCAAATTAAGCAAGAAATTAAAACGCCTAACTCTCCGTACAATTCTCCTGTCGGGCATTTTGGAAAATACAGCGAATCGCAAGTAGATACATTTTCTGCTGATGAAATTGTTTGGTTCTCATTAAACGACGATATGTCCGAATCAGCACCGTTTGGCGAATCAGTACTGCGCCCAATCTATCGTGCACAAAAACAAAAAGAGTTGTTGGAAGACTCGATTATTATCTATCGAATTCAACGTGCTCCAGAACGTCGCGTGTTTTATATTGATGTGGGTAAAATGCCACCCCAACGCGTTAAGCAACATTTAGAACAAATCAAAAATGAAATTCGCCAAAAGAAGATTCCATCATACGGCGGTGGTGTTGAACAAGTTGACTCTGTGTACAACCCACACAGTATGAGTGAAGACTTCTTCTTCGCTCAGCGTCCGGACGGAAAAGGGTCTAAAGTAGAAGTTCTTCCAGGTGGCGCTGGCCTTGGGGAACTTGCTGACTTGGAATACTTCCAATGGAAAGTGTTTCGTGGTTTGAGAATTCCGCTTTCGTACATGAAAGAAGGCCAAGAAAATGCCGTAACTAACGATGGTAAAGTTGGTATTGCTTATATTCAAGAATTGCGTTTTGCATTGTTTATTAAGCGCCTGCAAGGATACCTAAACACCGTTCTGGATCAAGAATTTAAACGTTATCTGCACGCCGCGCAGATTAATGTTGATCCTTCAATCTTTAGCATTAAGTTGCCTGAACCAGAAAACTTTGGTGTTTACAGACAACAGCAACTGAATAGTGAATTGTTAGGAACCATGGGATCTGCTCAAGGACTTAATGGTCTGTCAGAACGATTCAAGCAGAAGAAATATCTGCAGTTAACAGATGAAGAAATGATTATGAACGAACGCATGCTTCGTGAAGAAAAAGGATTAGATCCTGATGGACCTAAATCTGATCTTCAAGTTCTTTATGGACAGCCAACTGAAGGTGGCATGATGGGCGGCGGGGCAATGGGTGGCGAAATGGGTATGACTGCTGGAACGTTAGGCGGAGACGCTCAATATGGTGCAGAAATCGGGGGTGAAGGTGGAGAAATTCAACAAGGCGGTGCTCAACAACCCCCAGTAACTACGGGGGCTAATGCGGGTGCTGAATAAAAAGTTTCGCAAATCAATAATCTAGATATAAATAATGCTATGTACCTGTGATCGTGCAGAATCAACAACAAATTTATGGAGCTATTCAAATGACCGAAGACGTTAAAAAATTACTCGATACTGTGGTTAGCGCAGTTATCCACGGTGATACAAAAGCTGCTGATGCTGCTTTAAGTGAATGTCTGAAACTTAAAACTCAGAAAATTATTCTTGGCGAATCTGACGACGAGCTGGATATCGATGATGAAGACCTTGACGATGATGACGTTGAAGTAGATGTTAAAGACGAAGACGATGATCTTGACGACGATGAAGACCTTGATGATGACGTAGAAGACGATGATCTTGACGACGATATTGATGTGGAAATCGAAGATGAAGAGAAGAGCAAGAAGAAAAAGCCAGCTAAGAAAGCAGCGGCTAAGAAGAAATAATAGAAGTGAAGAAAAACAAAAAGCGGCTTTTTAAGCCGCTTTTTTTATGTGTGTGATAAATACAGACATCCTTAATAATGGAGTACTGTATGAATCTTTTAATTGAACAACTTCAACCTGGCGAAGCAAATATCGTAACTGAATCGTCCACTGACGGCAAAAAAATGTGGATTAGCGGTATCTTCATGCAAGCGCAAATTCGTAATCGTAACAATCGCGTATATCCTATTAACGAAATATCAAATGCTGTTAATCTTGCTAAGCAACGCATTGTCGAAACTAACGGTATCTTTGGTGAAATAGATCACCCTCAGAACTTAACGATTAACCTTGATCGGGTATCGCACGTAATCACGGAACTGTGGATGCAAGGTGATCATGCATACGGAAAAGCACGTTTGCTTGATACTCCAATGGGTAAAATTGGACAAGAGTTATTCAAGAGCGGCGTCAAAGTTGGCGTTTCTAGTCGAGGCGCTGGCAACGTTAATGAATCTGGCGAAGTTAACGGATTCAATTTTATCACGGTGGACATCGTTGCTACTCCGAGTGCAATGCAAGCATATCCAGGTTCCATTTACGAATCATTGGAAGCTTCAAAATCTGGAAATAAGATCATGACTTTAGCTGAGCAAGTATGCCAAGATACTGATGCTCAAAAGTATTTCCAGAAAGAAATCCTTAAATGGATTTCTGACATGAACTTCTCTAAACGCTAATAGGCAACGTAAGCCGGTTGTTTTCAACCGGCTTCTTTTCTAAATTTTTATTCACAAATCTGCAGTGAGTAGGAATCGTTTAATAAAAAATTCATAATTTTTAGCTGTTTATAACCTACTGATTTAACAGCATTTTTTAACAACCAAAAACATAAATACCCTCAAAAACAGCTCGTTACATAAATATTTCCAACGAAAGTACGTTTTATATTGTAGGAGATAAACGATGGACGAACTGCTCGAAAAATTGTTATCCGCAGAAGTTTTGTCTGAAGACACGAAATCGCAAATCGAACAAGCGTTCAACAAGAAAATTGATGAAGCTATCGAAGTTGCGCGTGCTGCAGCGACGGCTGAAGTAACTGCTGATCTTAAAGATAAATTCATTGCTGAACGTGACACTTTGATCGAAGCATTGGACGAGAAGATTGATTCTGTTCTTGCTGAAGAAATTTCCGAGCTGAAAGGCGACATTGAAAATTTCCGCGATCTTGAAGCTGAATACGCTCAAAAATTAGTAGAAGCAAAAAGCGAAATGGCTGACAAACTGAAACAAGACCTTGGCGTCCTTGTTGAAAAGTTAGATGCATTTTTAGAAATCCGTCTGAAAGACGAACTTGACGAACTGCGTGAAGACATTGATCGCCAACGCGAAAATCAACTTGGTCGTCGTATTTTCGAAGCTTTCGGCGAAGAGTTTAAGAAATTCTACGTTCAAGATGGTTCTGCTGAAGGCAAGCTGAACGAAGCAACAGAACGTCTGACTGACACCATGCAACAACTGGAAAAAGCAGAACGCACGATTGCTAAACTTGTACGTGAATCCAAAATGGAAAAAGTATTACAACCACTGGCAGGCCGTACTCGCGAAATTATGGAAGCAATTCTCAATCGCGTCGACACGCCAATGTTGGAAGAAGCATATGACACATATATTGGTCGTGTGTTGAAAGATTCAGATGCACAAACAACCTCGGAGAAGGAAAACAAAGTACTAGCTGAAGGTAAAAAAGAAGAACCAAAAGGTGTAATTAAGACCGGCGACGAAGCACAGAAAATTACCGAATCGAAAGAATTGGTAGAAGACGTGCAACAGAACCCACGTCTTGAAAGTGAACTTCGCCAGCTGCTCGTTCTCGCTGGTGTGAAGTCGGCTCATTAATAAACTTTAGTTAGTAACTTAGGAGAAAAATTATGAACGAACTTTTTGAAAATTGGTCAGTGGTAAAAGACAGTCTGTTAGACGGTCTGAACCCATCCCAGCGTAAAATCGTTGGCACTCTGATGGAAAACCAAAAACAGCATATGTTGAATGAAACTGCTGCTGCTGGTTCCGTTGCTGCTCACGACATCGCTGGTTTCCGCAAAATCATGATCCCAATGATTCGCCGTATCATTCCAGGCACAATTGCAACTGAAATCGTTGGTGTTCAGCCAATGCAAGGTCCAGTTGGTCTGGTATACACCATGCGTTATCGCTACGGGGAAACTGTTAACGTTCCTGCTGCTGGTCAGCCAGGCAACCCATGGACAGCTAACCCAGCTCTGAACGATGGTCGCATCACTGCAGGCGATGAAATGTTTGGTAACAACCCAGTTCTTCGTCAGTTCTATTCTGGCGCTGCTGGCGGTGCTGTTGGTACTCCTGCTGCTCAACCAGCTGGTGCTTCCGGTATCACTAACGCTGCAGGTGCAGAAGCTCTGATCCAAGACGACGCATCACGTGGTGCATGGCCTTCAAGCCTGCCTGCTTATGACACCTCTTTCTTCGGTCCTTACGGTCCTGATGCAATTGGTCAATCATACGCTGGTCGTCTGTATGGTGGTTCTGGTTCTTTCATCGAAGGTTCTGGTGGCCGTCAAGTTAAACTGGAAGTTGTATCGCAATCCGTTGAAGCTGGTACACGTAAACTGCAAGCTGGTTGGACGATCGAAGCAATGCAAGATCTGAAATCTCAGCACGGTTTAGATCTGGAAAGCGAATTAACTCAGGTTATCTCTGCTGAAATCGTTCAGGAAATCGATTCTGAGATTCTGTCCGACCTGTTAGCACTGGCTGGTACTGTTGGTACTTTCGACTACGCAACAATTGGTCTGGGTCCAAACTATCAACCAGCTTATCTGGGTGACCGTTTCGCTAACTTAGGCGTAATCATCAATGCTGTTGCAAACGAGATCGCACGTAAAACTCGTCGTGGTCCAGGTAACTTCATCGTTGTAAGCCCAATGGTTGTATCGATTCTGCAATCTGCTGCTAAGTCTGTGTTTGCTCCAGCTGTAAGCGGCTCGTTCAAAGGTCCTAACAACACTATGTTGGTTGGTACTCTGAACGGCACAATCAAAGTGTACAGCTATCTGTGGAACCAAGTTTCTGGTACAGCAGCAGCTGTTAACGACCAGATCCTGGTTGGTTACAAAGGCGGCAACGGTGAGACTGATACTGGTTACTTCTACTGCCCATACATCCCTCTGATGTCAAGCGGTGTTGTTACTAACCCAGTAACATTCCAACCAGTAGTAAGCATGATGACCCGTTACGGCAAAACAGCGTTCACACAAACGCAAACGTCGTTGGGCAACAGCGCTGACTACTACGGTAAAATCAACGTTACAAACTTCCAGTTCGCGTAAGCGAACTGGTTGTCAGTTGACAACCGTAACACGTTCCTCATACAATCCCCGCTTCGGCGGGGATTTTTTTCGTCCCAAAAAAGTGACCTTATGAATAAACATTATGAAGAAGCTCTCAAAATAGCTTTTGAGATGGAACAGGATACAAACCCATGGCTAGATATTAAGCAGATAACCATGTTACGCTTCCAAGTACGTAAAGGAAGACGTGCTCAATTAGATAAAATGTTTGATGATATACTTCAACAATTGTCAGACTATCGCCAGCGTCAATTAGAATACCAATCTCTAAATCTTATCAAGGACAATGATAATGATCACAATTCCTAAACAGCATTACGTAGGTCGCAAACAGCAAGGGACGGCTAAAGATCTCCCGCTGGGTTTTGCTACACCAGTTGAAACAAAAGGTTTTGATAAACGAAAAGCTACTGTAGATAGTTGGGCTCATGTTAATTCATGGGAACAGCAGCGCGGCCAAGAACAATTAGACGCAATCACAGTAGATAATGAATTATTAGAAGGTTTTCAGATCGCTGAAAGTGTTCGTCGTATCTATTGGGGTGGCGGTAACGTTGTATGGCGCGTTATTGATCCACGAGGCTATGAATTAGAAATTCCTTCGTCTAACCTTGCCCGTATTCTTGATTGTTGTGATGTAGAAAAAGGTGTAATTAAACAACGCTGTATTTGGGGAAGAGATGGCGCACAAAATATTCTTCTGCCTGAAAATAGCGAACCATATCAAAGTGCTGTCGCAAATACTGATCGAAGCAAAATAAAAGTTCCAATGAAAGAAATTAACATTGGAGATTTAGTCGTATTCAAAGATGGTACCGAAGTTGTATACATGGGAACATATTCGATCGGTTATCTGAATGAGACGACAGTTCGAGAACGTGGAACAGGATCGTACTATGGTAGTAGCACGTATTCCAAATTTGAAATAGATGTTAAACGTCGTTCCATTTTTATTGATCCGAACGTGGATGATAAAGCGTACGCTAGCAGAAAATATCAACTAATAGCATCACCTCATATTTCCGAAATCAAAAAGAAACAAGAAGTGCAATATACTGATGCTGAAATTGATGCATTTATGTCAACGTTTCTCAACGTGCTGCACCAAAATCGATATGCGTTTGGGTTATCTTATGCTTTCACCATTTCAAAAACCACAATAAAACCTTCAGATTTTAAATTTGATCCCACATCGTGTGCAGCTCCCGAAATGTCAGCTTTCGACCATAAATCAAGTTCCAGCACTGCATATGAAGCAAGACGAGGCACAGTATATCCATTGTATATGTGTTATAATTTGTCGATTGCTCGTAGCAATGTATTAGTTACTCCTGGTGGATATTATAGAAATATTGCAACTTTGGATGATTCTAGTTTTACTATGTCTGATTCGTACGGTACCTCTTATAGATCAACAGATCTCGAGCGAATGTTTAATACGCCTGGGTTCGTACAAGATTGGATATCATTTGATTGGCGACACGTTCAGGTAAAAGATAAAGTGGGCACATTATATCCAATATATTATGCTGCATAAATGATACACAAATAATCTAAAGAGCTCGAACGGTTGATAAATATAATAAACAATCGTTCGAGAATTCTGAGATGGTTCACCTGACGTTCAAACAATATCTTGAAAGTAAAGAGTGTCTAAGAAAAGCTATTGGTAATACTCCCGTTACTGTAATCGAATACGATATAAAAAAATATTGTAGTATTGCAGTAGGCGAGGATAAAGACCAAAGCACTGCTATTAGCTTAAAACCTAAACACAAAATGATTGTGGAATGGTCGTATGCCAATCCATCATCCCCCACTCCTAACTACATCCAATTAGTTGGTGTAGACTCCATAAATGAAGACGATCAGCTTGACACGTATTGGTCAGGTAATAAACTTCAAAAATGGTTAGACCGTCATGCTCGTAAAAGTGACTTCCATGCAAACAAAAAATAAAAAAACAACTGATATTAAACTGCAAGAAGCTGAGCGTGAATATTATTTTAATATGGCGCAACAAATTCTATGCGAACGTGCATATCAAGAATTATTTGAGGACCGCGCCATTATTGTGGTAGAGAACGTAGTAACCATTTTGGGTGCTGTTCAAGCTCGAATGTCAGCTGGTAAAGATCCAATGGCAATTGCGCCAGGTAAAGAACAAGCACTTGTAGACGTTGTAGCTGGAGTTAGAGCGTTACAAATGGCTGGGCCTGGCGCTGACTCAGATTCCTTGATTAGCTTTATAAATCAGGTACAACGAGATCAACGCGGAGATGCTGCTAAATTAGAAGTAGCTGCTATTAAACGGATCGGACGTAAATCTCGGGCCCATCAACAAGTAGAACAAGCATTTAAAGATTATAAGCAAGCAGTTCACGATGGTGATCAACAAAGAATGCAACAATTGCGGAATCAATTTAGCAAATTGTATATGTTCTACCAACGATTGCACAACACTTTAACAACAAAAAACGCAGCCGCTAACACAAACAATGTTAGCGATGTTGCTATGCGGCGGACCCAATAATGTCAATGTTTGATATCAGACAAGATTCCCCAGGCTTACTTCGTAGTGAGTCACAATCTATTACTCTTAAATTTGCTCGCACGAGCGATACAACAGGCCGTGTTTCTTGGAACATTCCAACGCCGGCCGCTGGCTGCACTGCTGAAACACAAGCATACTGTGGTATGGTCATCACTATTGATACCACTCCAGTTGATCAATCTAAGTTACCAAAAAATGGAACTGCTTATCAATCTGATCCAACTGCTGATACGCAATTGCACGCAGGAGATCGACTAGGAACATCGCTTGTAATAGGAGCGTATTATCAAGATCGAACAACTACGTATTTTGATATTTCAGGTCTTAAACCAAATACACCTTATTATGTGTCAGGTTTCCCAGTTGACTGTCAATTGCGTTATTACATCGAAGGAGTATTTGCATATTCATTAGATTACGCGCGTCCTAAAGATGATGCAACTGCAGCCACCCAAGTATTAATGCTTACGCAAAATGACGGTACTAGAGGTGTACAACCAACTACTCATACAGGATTGGTTCCAGGAATTGATTATCACTTTAATTTAACGCTTGGGTTGGGAAGTACTACCCAGCAGCCTAGAGTACCATTACCTCCATCTGGATGTGTTGATCTTCCTACTGTATATCCAATAACTGTTAATGGAGCAGAAGCTCAAACGTTCCAGCAGTTAGTAGATACACTTAACCGCAAATTTGCTGAATTGTCAGCAGGTGCTGTTAGTCCGTTCCCACCAAACGCAGGTGGATATTACTGGGATAGTGCTAAACAGCAATTGTTCCGTTGGGATGGTAATTCGAACATCCGCCTCGATGTTTATATACAAGCAACTCAACCTAACACAATTGCTACTGGAACATATTGGTATAATCCAGAAACGAAAACATTGTACATGTGGAATGGATCTGCATGGCAAGCTCAAAATTATATTACATATCCATACGATCCGACACAACCATCTTGTAACGTAACGGTATGGTTTGATGGAACCACTGCATACATGTGGAATGGAACGTCTTGGTATACCGTTCCAATCACAATCCAACCAAATGACCCAGCCGCTCCACCTCAAGATTTGTGTGGTGCTTATTGGTATTCTAACGTTGTTGATATTTTATACGGCTGGGATGGTAATTTAGAAATATGGGAAGCAATTGCTCCTATTGTAAGTCAGGATAATCCGAATTCACTATCAGACGGATATTTCTGGTTTAACACCGTTGAATCGAAACTGTATCAACTTAATACTCCAGTTACTGGTTGGAATGTTCAATCGAACGTTCGCATTATCAATACGCCACCAACCACACCAGCTCCTGGAACGTTCTGGTATAAACCAAATACTAAACAACTTTTTCAGTACGACGTTGTAAACGGATGGGTTGAACAAACTGATTTTATCTCATACCAAGCTGATCCTACTATCAGACAGAGTGGTGATGTGTGGTGGAATAAAATTGCAGGTTTAATTTACTCATGGGATGTTGTTCATAGCACTTGGAACCCTGCAACAATATATCAACAGCAAAACGATCCATCATTGCCAGTAACTCCAACAGAAGGCCAACTGTGGTTTGATCCTGACGCTGGTATCATGTACCAATGGAATAATGCATGCTGGCATGTTATTGGATATATCAATTCACCAACAGATCCAAGAAATCCTAGCAACGGAACTGTATGGCGTCCAAATGATAAACAATGGTATGTGTGGCACAATGGAGAATGGGTAGCTATTAATCCTACTATTTCGACTGTAGATCCGTCTAATTTGCCATTAGGAACTTTTTGGTTCAACACCACAAACAATACGCTCAATCAGTGGAACGGTGCAAATTGGATTAATTTGTTGTATTCGACAACACCATTAGAACCAGCGGTTGGAACGCTGTGGTTTGATCAAACTGACAACATGCTTAAACGTTGGAATGGACAACAGTGGGTAGCTGCTCCTGCTAAAGCACGAGTTGAAATCAACTGCAATGGAGATTTGTTGTTTACTGACGGTACTCCAGGTGGAACGTCGTTCATAGCTGCAAATGGTAAGTTAATGGTTAATCCACAAACAGGAATGCCTGCATGGATTAACGATAATGACGTTGGGTCATTGTGGACAGGATTGGACGTTAACTTTACCTTTGGTTATCCTCAACCTGGATCTGATGAAGTTCCTGGCGAACCGATGTACGATCAACTTGGTGTTGGAACTGATGGTTCAGCAGATGAGCGTCGTAAGCTGGCTACTGAAATTCGTTATCTGCTTGGATATCCCGTTGTTGATGTTGAATTGACTGAACAACAGATCGACATGTTTGTAACTGAAGCGATTCAAGAAATCAGACAACGTGCTGGTATTGCTTATAAGCACGGTTTTAGATTCTTACAAATTCAAGCTGAAAACCAACGATACAAACTATCGTCAATGTCAGCTGGATTTAATAGAATTGTATCTATTACTGGTGCGTATCGATTGACTTCTGCGTTTCTAAGTTCGGCTCACGGTGCAGGTGTATATGGTCAAATAGTACTACAACAATTGTATAACATGGGTACGTTCGATCTATTATCATATCATTTGATTAGCAGCTACGTTGAAGATATGGAAATCTTATTCGCTGGTCGTTTAACATACACTTTCACAGAACAAACACGTGAACTGTTATTCCACCACAGATTTGCATTCTCCGAACGAGCTGTGTTGCTTGAGGTCGCAGAAGAACGAACAGAACAAGATTTAATCTCAGATCGTTGGTTGCGTCCATGGATTCGTCGATATGCGTTAGCATTGTCAAGAATGACGCTTGCTGAAATTCGTGGTAAATATTCTACTTTGCCAGGGGCAAGCGGTAGCGTTTCACTCAACGCATCTGATTTGAGACAAGCAGCTAAAGATGACATCGAAGAGTGCTTACGTGACATCGAAGACTACGTAGCAGATAGACCTGAAGAATTTGGAGCTGGCGCTCATTTTATTTTAGGATAAAACGTAAACTGTTGATAAATACTCTACATATTAATTTTATACGGCTTTTAATGGGAGAACCAAGCAATGCCAACTCCAACATGGGTAACACAAGAAAACGTTCGTTTCAATGGGACGTTAGATAATGCTGTTGTTGTTAAAACAGTCGGCGATGATAAGACAGTTATTCTGTGGGATAACTTATCCTCAGGAAATCAAACATTATTAGAATCAGTAGTAAACGCATATGGCGGCGATCTTCCATTTGCTGGTGCTGTTAACGGATATCAAGTGGTAAACGTAGGCGGAGCCATTACGGATGGAGATGAAACTGGTTTAGCTTCTACTGGAAATACTGCAGGAACTGCAACAGTAGACGTTGGTGGAGATAAAGCTAGCGGAACAGCTACCGGTTTATCTAATGCAGCAGGAACATCTGGTCGTCAGTTAGTATTGTACGCTGACAATATCACAGAATCCTCTGACACTGGGTTAGCTGCTGGTATTGCTGCAACAGCTGGTTATCAAACAGCAGATTTTAACGGTGGTGTAGCAGGCGGAGATCCAACTGGCCTCACCGATGACATTCCAGCAACAAACGGCACTCAAGCAGTAACATTCTCAGGTCCTATCACTGGAGCTACCGCTACAGGATTGGTTGCTGAAACAGCATATGGCGCAACAGTTACTGTTGATGGTACCCCTTATAATGTAAACATTGCCGATGGCGCAACTGCTGCTACAATGGAAGATGTAGCAGACGCAGTAAGAACTGCTATCGGAGATTCGGGAATGGTTACCATCGAAGGTAATACGTTTGTAGTAACAAGCGGAACCACTGGTGCCTCATCTACTATCTTAATCACAGATTCTGTTAGTTCACCAGAACCTTTATTCGGATCGATGACAGGATTCTCAGCAATTAGCGCCGCAGTTCCAGGTGAAAATGCTGTTGTTACTACATATGAAGCTTCTGTCGCAGTTGATGGTGTCGCTACACCAATCTCAATTGATGGTGGAACAGCTCAAACATTTACTACATTAATTCAGCAACTTAATGCAAACTTAGTTAATAATGCTCAAGCAGCAATCGTCGAAGGTAATATTGTAATTACAAGCGACTCGACTGGTGCTTCTTCGACGATTGCTATTACAGATGATTCATTATTTGCTGCATTAACAGGATTCGTTGCATTTGAAGCCGCAGTCCCAGGCGAAGATGGTGACGTCACTACATATACTGCTACAATCACCATTGATGGTGTTGCTACAGAACTTGAAATTGACGGTGCAACGGCAGAGACGTTCGGTGATTTGGTAGATGCAATTAACGCGCAATTGGGCGCTGATGGCACTGCTGCATTTACTCCAGGTGAAATAACTATTACCAGCTCTACACAAGGTGCTGCTAGCCGCGTAAATATTGCAGATGGAACATTATTCAATTCAACCACAGGCTTCCAACAAATTATTCCACCTATTAATGGTCGCAGCACTGCTCGTTCGTACAGTGCTACATTTGTGATTGATGGATCGGTTATTAAAACAGTAACGGTTGCAGGATCTGCTGCTCAAACATTCGGCACATTAATTACTGAAATTAATAATGATCTAGGCGCTGCCGCTACTGCTGCGTTAACCAATGGAAACATTGTAGTTACTAGCGCAACAACTGGTGCAACTTCATCTGTTCAAATTTCTGATTCTGGATTCTTGTTTGCATCGTTAGCTGGTTATGCATCAATTGCATCCGCTCAAGGGGCAGCACGTGCACGTTATACAGCTGTGATTGATATTGATGGTGTTCGTACACCGCTAGTTGTATTCGGTGATGAAGCTGAAACGTATGCTGATTTAATCACTGCAATTGAAGCAGGCACCTCTGCTGCAGTAACCGTCGAGATAGCAGACGGCAATTTAAAGATTGCATCTGCTTCTGGTACTGCTTCTGGTACTAGCATTAGAATTATTGATCAAACACTGTTCAGATCACTAACAGATTTTGTTGGTTTCGACGCGGGCGTAATTGGTGCTGAAGATTTCGAAGAAGCTATGTACAACACATTAGCTCCAACAGGTGATCACAATTTCTTGATCAATGCATTCCCAACTCAAGTTGTTGGACTCAAGCCGCCAGTTCCACCATTCGGTGTTACTAAACGTCCTGAATTCACATATTGGGGTGGTACACCAGCTGTATGGCGCTATCTGCTAGACGATTCAGAAGTTAATCCTTCAGAACCTGAGTAAACGAAAAACCCGCTTCGGCGGGTTTTTCGTTTTTGGGCCATAAATATCCTTATTACATAAGGTAAAATTATGGCCGGTTGCGTTCCAAATATTACAGGTAACAACAATCCAAATGCAAATCAATGTCCGGAACCTTCTAACTGGAAGGATTGTCGTCCGTGGGATTTAACTACCAGTCGCGATCAGTGTTATATTGATAGTCTTACGCAAGAAGCTGTAAACATTGCTGGTGCCCAAGTCAACATTTGGAAATTGTTAGGGGTGACTGAGCAAACTACACTTAATAATTTAACCGGATCCGGTTCTGCTATATCCAGCGGTGATGCTCCAAATCATCCAGCACAATACGCCTTCGATATTACTACTCATGAATGGCGTTCAAGACAAGTAGGGCAACAAGTAATATCGGCTGCTTACATCGGATACGATTTTGGTGTTATAAAAATTTCAAACGGTCGCAATCGTTATGGAATAGACGCAAACGTTCGACAGCATATTACATCGCTCAGAATAAAACAGAGTTCAGATCCTGATTATCGTGTAACCAAAGTAAGAGTAGAACGATCAGACAACGGTACTGAATGGTTTGGCGTAGCAGTTGTTAATTTGCCGAATGATGATAAACTCAACTTAATTCATTTCAAACATTCTGTTCCAAACAGATACTGGAGACTTCGCCCATTAGCATTTTCAGGTAAACAGTGTGACAGTTGGGGAGTTCAAGCACTGGAATTGTTTGATTACCAAGCAACTAATTATGATAACGTTCAAGACAAAATATTGCTTGAAAATCGAAATCGTGATTATGCTGGGCTTCCTATTACAATTAAAGGTTACTACGATTTAATTAACGTATCTACCGAATTGTCTCGCTTTGGAATAGAAATTCCATCGGCAAGTTATCAAATTAAAATTAACTTTAATGCATGTGTTGCTACGATTGGCAGACCTGTAATTATTGGTGATATTATTGACTTGCCAAGTGAAACTCAATACACGCCAGATTTACGACCTATCAAACGTTATCTTGAAGTAACAGATGTTACATGGGATGCATCATCGTATACGCCTGGATGGCAACCAACAATGTTGCTTATTACAACAGCTCCAGCATTAGCATCCGAAGAAACACAAGATATATTCGGTGATCTTGGTGCAACGGTAGACGCATCAGGACTGTTTGACGGAAATGATGGAAACAACCCTGTATGGCAAGATTACAGTGCAGTTGCACAAACAATTCAAGCAGATGCTCGAACAGCAGTTCCTGAAAGAGGAAGTGAAGGATCCAACGTCGTTCGTGAATTTAGTGAAGAAGAAAAACAAATAGCTAAACAAGAAGGTTTCAACATAAACAAGCTAGGTTTCAATCCAGTTGGATTGTATGTTGAAGATGCAATCCCGTCTAACGGTGCTCCATATACTGAAGGTCCTGTATATCCAACGTCTCCTGCAAATGGTGACTATCATCGTTTAACATACGAAGGATTAGCTGCAGATACTCCAGCGGCACTGTATCGCTGGTCTTCTGTTAAAGGAAGATGGATCTACTTAGAATCGGATAAACGTTGGCAGTATAACTATCAAAAAGAATTGATAAATGAATATTTAACGAGCCCTAATAAAATTCCAGCACAGGATATTAAGTAATGACCAATGATAAGCAAGCCCAAGGGTTTCCGTTAACAGCATATTACTACGACAAGCAAATATACAGTTACATATTGCAATTCATGGCAATTTTTGCTGGCTTACAAGTAATGGTTGGAAAACTTGATACAGGACAAACTACTGATATCGTTGATTGTGACGGAGATGTTATTGGACAAAATTCTGTGTATAAAGATGCGCGCTTAATTCAAGTGCCACTGCATTATGGCAGTCAAGATCGTGTGGTAGCATCAATATTTGCTGACAATACACAAAATAAATTATTGCACGTTCCTATGATGAGTGCATATCTTCGTGATTTACGATCTGATCCTTCATTATACGTTGGAACAGGCACAGAACGCCGTTATACGTATATGCCTAGAGGTGGATTATTTCCGGACGATCTCAAAGTCAACTATCAATTGCGTCCAACTCCATATATGATGACAATGGAGCTAGCTCTATATGCTAGCAATACATCTCAATATCTTCAAATGATTGAGCAAATATTGATTCTGTTTAACCCTGATATTCAGATTCAACGATCAGATGGATTATTTGATATGGCAAAGTTGTCAAAAGTAACATTAACATCAATATCACAAGAAACCAATTATCCGTCGATGACAGATCGTAGAATAATTCAGACTGTACTGCAATTTGAAATGCCTATACAAATTGCAACCCCTGTAGACGTTCGCGATAACTACATCAAACAAATTTTTGCAAGAATTGGAATTGTTGATAATATGTCTCAATCTCCAGCTGATATTATTGCTGAAATGGATCAAAACAACGTTCCGTACGACTTGATTGCAACCGCTGATGATTTGTCGATCAAATGATGTTTGGCTTCCATATCCAAACATCATTTCCACAATCCCAGATGCGATCATATCCGTTTAATTGCATATTTTGCCATTCAGTTAAATTTGGATCAAACATTTCCAATTTATCTTTCAATTTATGTTTTTGAAAAGACACTCGTGAATGTAGTTCAAAGTTGATGTTTCCTGTTTTAGATTGTTTAAAATAGTAATAATTGGGGGTTGAACAATGACTATAGGTAAAACCTAATCGTTTATAAACATTACCAGTGTTCCATCGTTTATCGCTATAGCTAACTATTGATTGTGGACTGTGTTCTCTTACAAAATGTGCAAATAATTTAGAGGCTCCACCCACAACGCTGCAAAACAATTTTGAAGAGAGCCGTAACAGTTCCCATTGAACTTTTTTGTTGTACCTACTCTTTCCAAAAGTTGCGACTTGTACGATCTGACCACCATGCATTAATGCATAGTTGTGAGAAGCGCTAGGTGTAGCTCCTTGAATGTGCGTTTCTGTAAAAAAGTTATTAGCAGTTTGATTGTCAATCTTAATAACAGAGCAATTTCGTGCAAATATTTTTTCAGAAGGTTTTCCGAATATAGTAGATAATCGAGATTTTACAATATTACGTTGCTGATACCATTCTTTATCGTAAATGTGAATTAATCTATAACCATGTTCTTTTGCTTGATTGGTCTTCCCAATGTGATAAGATGAATCTTTACCGTTTAATTCACTGTGCCAATATACGCCGTTGATTTCTAGTGCTATTTGTTTATCTTCAATTACAATATCTAATTCTTTAGGAGATATAATGGTTCTATCATTTTCGATGTAGCTTAATTGCAAGCTGTCGATAAAAGTTTTAATGTCGCGAACAACAAAATTATTTTGTAGGTCGGTAGTAAGATCGATACTGTGCTGTTTTGCGTACTTATATACCGTAGATGGAACTACATCTAAGCGTAAAGCCAGTTCCATCCCTGATAACTTATCATTATTGATTAACTCTGACATTGCTTCTTTATCATTTAAAATATTAAATGCTTCATCAGAAATGTGACTAGACCAGTAATGTGCATTACCATATTTCTCTTTCATCGTGTTTGTAAATTTTTCGCGTATTGAAGGGACACGTAACGGTATCGAATCCCCATATAATTGTTCTCTTGCCTGTTTGGCTTTGTTCTGAATATCTTGATGTTCGAATACGTTTGTCACACCATATCGTAACATGATAGTGTTTATTTGTTTTTCTTTAACTTCTGGATTTTGAAAAGCGTTGGCAACACCATAACGTTCGAGGTTAGTGTTGATTCGTTTTTGTTTTATGTAGTCGTAATATTTTTCAATGGAACCATATTTTTCGATTAAAGTTTGTGTTCGTTTGTCGTTGTTCTTTGTTTTAATTTCAAAAGATTGTGCATCTCGAGTGCTTTTCCGCTTCAGTTTTATGTCGCTTAATTGTTGATCAGATTTGTTAGACATTGTGTTGTGACGTTTGGATTTAACGCTATTATCGTCACCGCTACATTTACTGCTGCAGAAACGTGGAAATGTAAAACGATACCTACCTGACATTCTCATCCTTACTACACAATTGCACGCGTTGCATCGAGGTTGTTCGGTTACTCCTTGTAAAATGCAATGCAGCCGCGTTTTAAGGCAGGCGCTATACAATAAGAAAGATGTTGCTGTTGTTACTGCAGCCGCCATTTCCGAATTGGTTAAAAGTCGTGTTTCAGCTTTCCACGCTAATCGTCTCTCGTTAGTGAGAATATTATTCAATTGTAGTTGGTATATTAAATGTTGATACATAGCGCTTATTCCTGCGGGTGATTGTCGTCATCCTCTATTTATAATACAAAAACATAATTTTTTGAACAGGATCCAATAAATACCAGTATCTTTATTGGAGATGTTTTATGGCTACACTTATTTCACCAGGCGTGTCAGTGACCGTCACAAATGAGTCATTTTTTATACCTGCAGGCGCTACATCTGTTCCTCTATTCTTTATCGCAACTGCTGATGAGAAAAAACAACCAGATGGTATCTTAGATGCTCCAGGAACATTTGAGCATGATGTAATTCGTACAGTAACGTCATTGCGTCAAAGCACAGAATTGTATGGTATTCCACGTTTCTTAGTAGACGATCAAGGATTGCCACAAAACGGTGATGTCCGTAACGAATATGGCTTATTTGCACTGAATCAATACTTAGGTGTTGGAAATCGCGCATATGTTATCCGTGCAAATGTCAACTTGAATGACAACATTGTTGATATTCGTACGATGTGGGATAACAAAATTGAAGAAGCGGCTTTCGTATTTGAAAACATCGCTAGTCAATACATCCAACAATATAATATTGCAAACGGTTACGTTCCAGGTTCTGGAACAAGCGGATATCAGCAAGTAACATTCAACCCAGTTATTACTGGAGCAACTGCTACTGGATTGGATCCAGTAACTACATACACAGCTGACGTACAAGTGGATGGCGTTACATATCCAGTCGCCGTACTAGGTAGCTCAGCAGCAACGTTTACTGATTTAATCGGGCTGTTGAACACGACATTGTCAGGTATTGCTGTTGCGTCAATTGCATCCGGTGCATTGCGTATTACAAGCGATACAGTTGGTGAATCTTCAACAGTATTAATTGTTGATACCGACCTTTTCTCTAATTTAGCAAACTATACTGCTATTGCTACAGCGGTTGATGGCGTAAATTTATACAAAGTTACTGTGACTGAAGCGGAACTTATCTCTCTTGCAGAGCAAGCTACAGATCACATTTGGACCATGTTCTCGTTTGATAATTTACATGACGATTACTTTGATGCCCACACATTAACACCATGTGCATATCCAGTATTTGCAAATGGATTCAGCAATCCGTCTACAGGCTGCTATGCTGGTTTTATTGGTATGGCTAATGAGTGGGTAGCTAACTCTCTTGGCTCAGTTGTTCCTACAGAATGGACTCCATCTGAAGGTGCAAACATGCTGATTGCGGCAGCGGACGATTTCAAATATACGCAACAATTTTTCAACCAAACTAGTCTTGGTGCTAACGATGCAGCCCGCCGGGTTGCTGTTGTTACAGCTCTGCAAGCATCTATTAACAGCAACACCGATATTCGTGGTGAAACTTATGAATATAACCTTGTTGTATGTCCAGGATTCTGGGAAACAGCTGACGAACTGTTGAGCTTGACAATTGACATTAACGAAGAAGCATTCGTTATTTGTGATACTCCATTTAACATGGATCCAGAAGAAGTCGTAACATGGGCTGCTACTTCTGCACGTATGAACTCAACCAACATTGCTTACTACTATCCACATGGTATCGCATCTAACTTGGATGGTAATAATGTATTCTGTGCAGCATCTGGTATCGCATTGCGTACTCTTGCTTACAGTGATAGCGTAAGTGAAGTGTGGTTTGCACCAGCTGGTACTCGCCGTGGTTTAGTATCAGGTGTATCACAAGTCGGTTACATCACAGGACAGTTAGGAACTGCAACAACGTTCGTTGAAACTGCTCTGAACTTAGGACAGCGTGATAACCTGTACAAGTACTTCACCAACGTTAACCCAATTGTATTCTTCCCAGGCCGTGGTATTCTGGTATGGGGTCAAAAGACATCCGCACCTGATGCTAGCGCGTTGGATAGAATCAACGTTGTTCGTTTGGTTATGTATGTTCGTCGTCAGTTACGTAAGAACACAATGTCGTTCGTGTTCGAACCTAACGACCAATTAACACGTGATAGCTTGAAAGCGGTAGTAGATTCGTTCTTGAGTGATCTAGTTGTTAAACGTGGTCTGTACGACTATGCAACGATTTGCGATGAGTCTAACAACACACCAGATCGTATTGATCGTAACGAAATGTACATCGATATTGCATTGAAACCTGTTAAAGCGGCTGAATTCATCTACATTCCAATTCGAATTGTTAACACTGGAACTGTAATTTAATCGCTAGCCCGGAAATAAAAATAGCCTCTTCGGAGGCTATTTTTTTGTCTTGCTGAATTGTAACTGTTAGACGACTACGTACACTTCAACCCAATTATCTGCACCATCGCCAACTCCACCTACTAACACGGAAGTTGCAGGAAGATTGCGTTGAGCAATAAAGTCTTGAACCCATAGTTTAGCTGCTGTTGGATCTGTATCTTTAAAGGTAAATGTTACTTCGCCTACATCGCCCATCCCGCCAGATTGAACATCAATAGACGTAGGAATTCCTGGAGTATTACCGCCAGCTTGTTGAAATTGATTAGTCGCAACTTCTAACCACGAAGACAATCCTGCATTATCAGAAGCAACCCCCATATCTGATCTCGCTGAGGATTTACAGCGCTTTTCATTCTTATACCAATAGTGATTTCCAGCGGTTGGTTTACCACATTTATCGCAAATAATTGCTGCTCGAGCCATTTCGTGTAGTTTCATGATTATGATCTTTTAAGGTTGAATGTGTACTATTTATCTGAAATTAGTAACTTTCATAGTTTTACTAACCAACAAAATTACCCATAAAAAAATACCGTTATGATAAATACGTATACGCTTTTTCTATGCAATGAGCAGAAAAATTACAAAGGGTATTTTCTATGGCGACCATTAATGATATGGGAATTCCAGGTGTAGGTACAGGTATCCTGCACCCAAAACACAAAAACCGTTGGAGAGTGATATTTGCTAATATGGGCGGTGGAGCTGACTCGCAACCTGTATCTATGCAAGCTATTAACGTTGATCGTCCACGTTTAACATTTGAAAAAATCAACTTGCATCGTTATAACAGCGTTGCATATGTTGCTGGCAAACATTCGTGGGAACCGTCCAACCTAGTTGTTCAAGACGATGTTACAGGTAGCGCTGCAACTGTAATTCAACAACAACTACAAAAACAACAATGGTTGATTGGCGCTGAAGGCCAATGGTTAGCTGCAGCCGGCGAAGGTTCCATTTACAAATTCGTAACATATCTTGACATGTTAGATGGTAACGATCAGGTTATTGAAAAATGGACAATGGAAGGCTGCTGGATTGAAAACAGTAACTGGGATTCGTTGGACTATAGTACTGGCGAACCTGTTCAGATTCAATTACAAATTTCTTATGATCATGCTCGTCAATTAATTGGCGGATACAATCAAGGGCAAGGCGTTGCTACTGGTGGTGTTGGTCGAATTGGTTAATAAAAAAGGGCGCGAAAGCGCCCTTTTTTATACCTTTGCAAAGTTACCTAACCCTGCATCAATTAACTCTTCTTGACATTCCAAAAGTTTTCCAGTTCCAACATATTTTGTTAAAATCTCAGACAATGCAGCGTCTTTAGCATATGAGTTAATGTTAATATTAACAGTCTGAATATCACCTTTGATCAAACACAGACCTAACAAATTTATTTTATTATTAGCTGCATTATATGCACTTAAATTTAGCGTTAGTCTATAATCAATGGACGAAAAGATTTTATGAATATTGTTTATTGCAAGTTGTGGGCTGGTTAATTCGAATTTTGCATCAAATACGTGATAAGGACCACCGTCAATTGTACGTAAAGTATCAGAACGCCAACTCAACGTATGATGAATAAGATATTGAGGTGTGCCGACCATTGAGGTCCAATTGTCTGGTGCTAATATATAACAGTCATAAGAATCGTTGAAAACAAATGGTAAGCGATCCATTTGTCTAGTGTATATGGATGTCGAAGACAGTTGCAGGTTGTCATACAAGCTGATTCTCAGAGTGTCACGATCAACATACTTAGAGCCTATTCTTACGTCTTGCGCCCACGTTGAAGATAGTTGAACTACTGTGTCATATTCAGAATCAGTGAACGGGCCCTGCCCGTTCACTATTCGTGCATACAATTCTGATTTTGGAAAATCAACGTACGATGTTAATGACATCAAACTCACCATACGACGGATATTGCAAACTCATGTGCTGCCGGAAAACGCTACTCGCAGGAACCGTTTTATCTTCACGAGTTGATTGTCGATCAATCAACGTCGTCAACGGATTCATAAACAAGTACGCCATCGTTGCATATCCGTGTTGTTTAGCTTGTGACACATAAAAACGACGAGCCTTCGCAGTCAAGTTCGTATTATCAACAATAATTACGTCAGTCTTCTGCTTGATAAGCTGCGTATAGTGTTGATTAACGCGAGACATGAAAGTCTTATCGTTGACAGCCTGATTCCAAGAGTCAGCGTAGTTGTCGCTAGGATACCATTCAAGACGTAACAGATCCTTTGAATGCACTACAATGTCCCTGTCACTAAACGAACCTGTCAATTGGTTGATCCAAGTCGTTTTTCCACTTCCTGATGGACCAATAGGAAACAGTACGACTTTGTTGAGATCATCCACTTTTTCAAGTGGCAAGGATTCCAGATTACGGAATTTCTCCAGCCAAACATCAACCTCAGCAAGTTTCTGCTCTTGACCATCCGCGATTCGACCTATTTGATCCGCCATCAACACATTGACGAACGTATCGAAATCAATAGATCGAGCAGTAGTAGCCAACACTCTCAGTTTGTTGATGTCTTTTACTGACCACGGAACGTGATGTTCAATCATCCAGCCGATTTGGTAAATGATTTCACGAGGCAGACTCAGGTTGTTGATAGCGTAATTTTCCCACATACGAGCGCTTACCAGCTCGTGTCCGTGAAATGCCAAATATTCGCCACGTTCTTCGCTAGTCTTTTTGATCATAGCAGCAGGTTTGCCGACATCATGAAACAATGCGGCAATTGCACCCATATAGTCACGATCCGTCCACGTACGGTCAATTCGGTTGATATATTCACCAACCACCATTTCAGTATGGACCATAATCGATTCTTCACGATGATATGGTGAATTTTCTTTGATTTTTGCCATGATTTTGAACTCATCACGTGTAACCACTTGATTTTTCAGGTCCAAAAACATTGATTTGTAGTCTTGCATATCAAGTATGTCCTAATACTATTATTAGGGTATACTATACACCATACCTACTAAAAGACAACAGGGTCAGCTTCGTAACTATTGTCGTATTCGGAATACTCGGACTCATAATCAGCAAAATACGATTTTGAGAAGATTTTGTCGTATGCTTGTTGGTCGTATGACGACATTTCATCAACCACACGCAATGCAATAAGAGTTGCTGAAATATAATCATCAGTACCACCAGTTTTTGCTGCATATGATCCTCCACGTCGAATAAATTGCTTCAATTCTTCGACCAATACTGGCGATACGATATTGATTGTACTTCGTTCAACCATTTCTTTTAGTGTTAAACAAGTACGAATTTTTGTTTTTCCTGTAGTTGTCATTCCAACACGAGCTGCGCCCGGCTCTGAAACGAACTCAGCTGTGCTTGGCGGTGTGTCATCAGCCATAAGCAGAGAAATAATCCCTTCACCAACACCGTTATTCTCGACAGAGAAGTAGATAGTGGATCCGGCTCTTTCGTATGTCAATAATAACTTTTTCAGTACTTGATACGCTGTTGGTGACGACATAGTGTTAGATCTGAATTCAGCAACCAACTCTAATGCTGGGAATTCATAAACAGCAAACACAGTAAAATCATTACCAGATCCAGTTGCAGGATCAACACCCATTACATACGTAACGCCTGTTTGAGGTTTTTTCCAAAATTTAACCTCACCCATGACAGCAGCTGGCCTATTATTCATCACAGCTTTAGTTAAATTGGCTAATACTACAGTATCAATCAGCAATGGATCGCTTGAGATGAACGCACATTCGTATTCTTGCATCCACTTAGTTAAACCAATTTTTGCAATTTCTTGCTCTTTAAAATGTTCGTCACGTCCAGGTGGATCATCCCATTTGATAGTGATGGGAACAAATCCGTTAGAATCTACAAGTGCGCCACGCCACAATTGAGCAAATCTGTTTGTATCTCCATTAGGAGTAGAACAGATAATACACTTACCACCAGTGGCGATCGTTGGTGCAATAGATGTCCAAAACGCTTCAGCGGCGCTATCACGAACGAATGCAAATTCGTCAAGGAACATTAACGAGATAGCTAAACCACGACCAGAGTTTTCTGTTGTAGCTTGTGAAATAATACGAGAACCGTTATCGAACCCTACTGAGTGCTTGTTCCATCCATCTGCTGAAATACCTGGAACTAACCACTGCGGCAATCGTTCGTAGATAAAACGACAGCGGTGAATAAGTTCCATAGCGTTATCGTTTTTATTGGATAAAATTAGTACTGTTTGTTCAAATCTGAACATTGCATACCATAACAGATATGCGCCAGCAATCCACGACTTACCGATCTGACGAGGAGCTAACGCAATCGATAATCTGTTTTGATCAAATGTTGCTAAAATATTCTTTTGATATGAACGTAATCTAAAAGGAATAGCACCATCTACAGCACTTTGAATCATGCAGTAAGTATCAATGAAATATTCAACATCTTCAGAACATCGTTTGAGCTCTTGAATTTCAGCTACCGAATACTCGTATTGTTGATTCGCTTTTTTGACAAATGATTTACGGCTCATGATTAATCTTTCTTACCAGTAATCATTTTAAGAAGTTCATTGCGATCTGCCACTACTAAATTATTATTGGTAGTGTTTGTTGTTGTATTAGTAGAACCATTCCGTCCAACAACTAACTTATCTTTATGTTGTTTCATTTCGCGACGTTCACGAACAGCAGATAAAGCAACGTTTAACATCGTTGCTGTTACTTCACTAATTCTAGCTTTATATTTCCCTTCGACACGTTCAAGTTCATCAGATACGGATACGGCTTGTGCCATAGCAGTCGCATATATCTCCTCTAAACGATCTTCAATATCATTGTCCTTATCATCGTACATATTAGAATCGGCCAATGGTTGAGGAACAGTTTCTGTGTATTCAATGATGGTAGATCCTGGCTCGATGTCAAACGCATCTTCCAATGGATGATCTATTGTTTTTTCTTTTTTGATGTATTCCATGGCCCATGACCCTTTTTGTGGTATTTATTAATTCATAAAATAGGGGTACAAACCTTTTTAATAAATAGTTAATCGTAGAGGAATACACATGGCCGACCCACTAAACAACTTATTCAGCGTTCGTGCTTGCCCACCGACTGTATCGTCAAAAAGTGATGCGCGAATTGCATCTGATACACAGAAGCGACGCGACTTCTTTGGATCGTTAGGTAAAGTTGGCGATCTTGAGATTTTGAATAATTCAGGAGTTGGTAGTGAAGTTGGAAAAGGACTTCGTACACTTGCTTCTATTTCCAATTCTGTCAGAACAGGATGTGGATCGCTCCCAACATCAATTGGCGGTATGGTTGATTCAGCTTTAGGCGCTGTTTCTAATGGGGCTAGTTGGGTTTTAGAACAAACAGGTATTCCAATGGATAAGTTGGAAGCTGTTTCACAATTTAGTCCACAAATAGCAAACCAAGCATTAGGTCAAGCTGAATCTATCTACGAACAAGTAAGACGTGGAAGATTTAAAGTTACAGATATTCCAAACGTATTCCAAGATTTGCAAAACCTTGAACGTTTAAGCCGTAATATTTTTACGCCTCAGTCGTGGTTCGATCGCAACAAATTCCCAAAATTGTGTGAAGCGTCCCCATATGCTCGTGATTTAGTTGCAAAAGCACCTAAATTTAAATTCTTGTTCATCGTTCAATTTATTTTCAACAATGGATATTCAGGATTATCTAATATAGGTAGTGATTTTGCGTTTGTTGTTAAAAGATCAACTCGTCCAAATGTTCGATTTGAAACCAGAGATCTCAATTACTACAACTTTAGATCTAAACTGATTACGCGAACGGCATTCGATGATATGACAATGACCTTCCATGATGATGGAAGTGGTTACAATAGTGCAACAGAATTTGTGACAGCGTATATGCGCGCGTATAGTCCAATTACAAACATTCCATCTTGGGAAATGATGACGTTAGCTGAACAGAGTGGTATGGATTTCGAATCAGCATACGATTTCAATGGAACGAGCTATCAACTGAACTCTGCTTCACGCGGAGTATTATCTAGTGATGCAATTAACGTATTGCAAGAAATTCGACTGTTTCATATATTCGATTATGGACAAGCTGTAAACGTTTATCATTTCTTTAATCCTCGTATCACATTATTGAATCAAGATGATGTTGATATGTCTGTAGGATCTGAAGGTAACGAAGTTCAAATTACATTTAATTATGATTCTGTTTACACAGCACTGAATCAACCAATGTCTGAAATTGAAGGAACCATCGCAGATATTCAAGGCGCTACGACTGCTACGTATAAAATTCGTAATGTTGACACGCAAGAGAAAGCAGCAATTCCACCAACTTATTCACCAACAAGTGCAGCAACACCATCGACAGCAGATTGTACGCCTGCGAATCCGACGACGAGCTCTAAACTGCCGCCGTTTGCTACACCTGGAATATTTGGATAATGTTATGAAATTAAATTCAATTTTAATGGAGCAACAAGTTTTAACTGAAATTGCTGATATTGAAAATTGGTTAAAAACTAATGATATAACAAAATATACTATTTTAAATGATGGATCTGTAAATGTTGACGGAGACGTATTCTTAATACTTAAAGACTGTCCACGATTTCTCCCAGTTAAATTTCATTCTGTTACTGGAAACTTTGTTTGTTCAGACGGTCCGCTATCTTCCCTTCAAGGCAGCCCTGAGCAAGTGGGCGGTCAATTTAGTTGTGGAAATACAGAAATTGTATCTCTGAAAGGGGGACCTAAAATTGTAGGTGCGGATTACATTTGCTCTCAAACTAACATACAGTCTCTTGAAGGCGGTCCAACGGAAGTGGGTGGAATGTTTGCATGTGGTAACACTAAAATAACATCTTTAGCGCATGGTCCAAAAAAAGTAAAAGGGCGGATCGCAGCACCTAACACTCTGATCGCAAGTTATAGAAATGTTCAAAAATATGTTGATTGTGAATCTGTATTGTTAACTGATTCACCCGTTCCTGGATTGATATGTTGGATCTTAGTTCCAAACATTCATACGATAACTTTTATAGGATCGAATACGAACACAGGCCACTTGGCTAGCATATTCAACAAACATATAACAACCAAAGATATATTAGGATTGCAAGAAGATTTGATTGACGCTGGTTTTCCTGAATGGGCTAAATTATGAATCTACAAACGATATTAAATGAAAACCAGCAGTTTTTTACTGATCGAGACAAAATAGAGCAGTGGCTTCAAACACAAGATATTGTCCGTTACGTAATAAATGATGACTTTACGGTTGATGTGAACGGCGGCGTAGATCTTTCTTATAAATCATTTGAGCAGCTGCCTGTTAAATTTAATAAAGTGAGTGGTAATTTTACAGTATCAGATGGCTTGTTAACGACGTTGGCTGGTTGCCCTCAATTTGTTGGTCGTAATTTTAATTGTTCTCACTCAAAAATAACTTCATTGGAAGGTGGTCCGCAGGTAGTTGATGGAATATATAACTGTAACAGCACTCCATTAGAAACTTTAAAAGGTAGTCCTACGTCAGCACATGAATTTTTTTGTGGTGGTACAAAATTGACGTCGCTTGAATTTGCTCCTAAACAATTGGGTGTGTTGTCTGTATCCAAGACTGAGATAAAATCGTATAGAAACGTTCATAAACACGTAAGATGCAATAGAGTTGTTCTGCAACAAAATCCGCCAATTCCTGGAACCATTTGTTGGATTCTCGTTCCCGGAATCCGTGAAATTGATTTAATAGGTGCAAATTTTACAGTGACGGATATTTACAATAAGCATATACGAACGAAAGACATACTGGCATGTCAAGAAGACTTAATTGACGCTGGTTTTCCTGAATGGGCTAAATTATGACAACATTAGATGGTTTGAAATTTATGAGAGGAGAGCGCGTACTTTCTATTCTCAACGAAGATAGTTCGTATCGTGAATTGTTTCATGATATTGAAAGAGGGTTTCCTCGTACTACAAAACGTCAACATTCTACTGACACAGTTGTGGTTACGCAAACTGAATATATTGCTTACCCATCAAGCAAAGCATTGCAAATTTCAGCTCAAGTTAGAAGCAATGGGCGTGTGTATGAACCAACAATTTTGTTTTTAAATGTTGAATATGAAAATGAAGACACGCAAGGTAATGTTACATTCATGGCTAGTGACGGAAAAGAATATTCTGTATTGCCAATTTCATTAACAAATACGAACGTGAAAGTACGATGCACATGTCTTGATTTTTATCATCGGTTCTCAACGTGGAACTTTAAAGACAATAGTTTGTTCGGTCCGAGAATGCCACCCTATCGCCGCAAGACAAGAAACCGTCCTCCTGTAAACCCAATGAAAGTTCCAGGATTGTGCAAACACATTATTAAGACGTTTGGAGCACTTCGCCACGCCGGGCTTGTTCAATAGCCTGGCGGTTTTTCTTAGCCTTTTTAAAATCAGGAAATCGATCCGGCTGAAATTCAGGTATTAATAATTTAGACGTTGGAGCTACTTGTCCAAGAACGTCTGGGCCACCTGATGTGGCAGCTCTCTCCATTAGAAATTGTTTAAATGTCATAATTTAGCCCATTCTCCTAATCCAGCATCAATTAATTCTTCTTGGACGGATAAAATATCAGTTGTGTTAAGATGTTTATTTAAAATAATAGCTACGTCATTATGACCGCATGCAACTTGTACAATGTTAGGAACCAGCAACCAGCACAATACGCCTTTAATTGGAGACATAGGAAGTAATACTCGCTTGCACGTCGTCATCTTATGAATATTTTTGAAAGTATGAAATGGATTAACATTGCAGAAAATTGTATATTCAACAGTTCTGGGCACGCCTGCCATACTAGTTAATTGATTGTAAGAACAATCAAAATTACCTTCTGTGATATCTGGAGCCCAAGATAAATCTGTTAACTGATTATTTGAACAATTAAAATCGCCGTAAATGTGTTTAAATTTAACAGGAATGCTTTTCAAGTTGCAATTTTTAATATCAACCCTATTGTCTACGCTAACAGTGTGATCGGGATTGATTAAATATTTTGAGATTTCGTATTCATCCAACCATCGTTTGATTTGATTTTTGTCAGTATAAAATTGCTGTTCGGTTAAAATCTGTTGTAAATTCATAATTTAGCCCATGCTCCAAAACCAGCATCTATCAAATCTTCTTGACAAGCGAGGATATCTTTGGTTCGTATATGTGTTGTTAAAATTTCTCCAACTTGTTCTTCAAAACAACTGATAGTTCTGATATTTGGAACCAATATCCAATATAATGTTCCCGGAGTGTTATTCATAGGTAGTAATACTTTATTGCAAGATGTCATTTTATGAATATTTTTAAAAGTTTTAATTGGATTGCCATTGCAAAATATTGTACCACCTATTTTGGTTGAAATGTGGGTTAAATCAACTAAATCGCAATAAGCACAATCAAAGTTACCGCCGACTATTTGAGGGCATCCTAATAATGTTTTTAATGATTTGCCCTCAACGTAGAAATTTCCTGTTACTGTTCGAAATTGAACCTGAAACTGCAATTCTGGTAAAACGCCAACAAAAGTAACGTCACCAGCGACGCTCACAGAAGCATCCTCATTAATTGTGTAATTATGAATCTTGTGTTGATCCAGCCATTGCTTAATCTGTGATGGTTCAGTTAAAAATTGCGATTGCTGTTCGCTAAGTAAATGACCAAGCTTCATACTTTAGCCCATTCAGGAAAACCAGCTGAAATTAAGTCATCTTGACAAGCTAATATATCTTTGGTTTTAAGATGCTTGTTTAAGATATTGTATACTGAACTGTTGCCGCTACTTACGTCTATATGTGCCAGATTTGGAACTAGTAACCAATATAATGTCCCAATAACAGGAGTATGTGGAAGCATTACCTCTGTACAGCTTGTCATTTTGTGAATATTTTTAAAGCTAATAAAAGGGTTACCGTTACAATATATTGTTTCTTTTATATGTTTGGAAATTCCTTCAAATGTTTTTAACTTATTCCTAGTGCAATTAAAATATCCGCCTACTATTTCAGGAGCCCAGTGCAAATCTGTTAAATTATTTGATGCACAATCAACATTCGATCCTACGCGTTTAAATTTTACCGGTATATGATATAAACCGAAATTAGTAAAATTTAACCTATCGTGGACAGATACAGTTAAATCATCATGGATTATATAATCATAAACGTAGTTATCGTGTAACCAATTTCTAATGTCATCATCGTCAGTGAAGTATTCATTTTGTTCGGTTAAGACATGTTGCAATTTCATGAAAATAACGACCGTTCAGTAATAATTTTAAACTTCCATCCACGCTCTTTTGCGTATTTTGTTGCTGCTTCCCACTTAGCTAAATTAACAGCGTAAGTTAAACTTTCAACTAATTTCGTTTTAGGATTACGAGAGCGCGATTTCTTAGTCTGTGATTCCGGTTTGACTTCAATTAATTCGCAAATTATTTCACCGCTTTTATTCTTATATTGAACAAAATAATCAACCAGATACCGATGTACTTTTCCATCCGTTGGCTTTACATATGGAATTATAACTCCTTCACTATTCCATGCGATAACATTTGGATTATTATCCAAAAAAGTATGCATGTGCAATTCATAGGATGACATGTAACGAATTTTAGTTACATCTCCCAAATACTTTCCTGGATTTTTAGGTGTGTATAACCCTTGCTGATATTTGTAAGCCATAATAGTAATCACAATATCAACTATTTATATTTTATTTTAGGGTTCCTCAGGTTAAACGGCTGGTTTTTTATAAATAATTAAAACCGAAAACAAAAAAGGGCACAGCTGTGAAACTAGAATTCAGACAAGGGATCGTGCAATATCAATCCCCATCGTTTTTAAATATTGGTTCCAACACCGTTGGCATTAACGTTGTTGATACGCCAACTATTATTGCTATAGCTGATGGACCGGCTAATTACCTGTTTACAGAGTTAATATCTGTACCTAATGCATGGGTAACACTTCCTGGCGTCGACCAATGGCTTTACTGGGATATTGATCGCTTCAACGCGCGTCGCACATTTGGTGTAACGTTGCACGATCCAGTGGTGCAAGCAGTAGAACCGCCTCCAGGTCTTGCCACACGACCTGTAGATAAACATTGGTTTGATACTGTAAGTAACACTATGAAAGTGTGGAACGGTTCAGCATGGATTGAACGTATTCGAGTATTTGCGTGTAAATTAGTCGGCGGGACTGTAGCTGTCAGCCCAAGTATTAATTCGCCATCTTCATTCGCAGGAACGCAAGTTGGTATTGAAGGACCATCGTTCGCCGGAGAAATTTTATTT
>CAZFPB010000001.1:0-1764148 GCA_964520985.1 uncultured Pseudobdellovibrionaceae bacterium | reverse complement strand
AATCGTGCCGATGTTACAGTGCGGCTTGTTCCGCTGGAATTTCTCTTTTGCCATTGTCGTTCCTCATAAGTGTTTTCAGGTTAAAAAGCTTCGCGTTTTTATCCATCGGTTCTGCCTTAAAAGCTTGGTCCCGCCACGAATTGTAGCCACTGAGATAGGAAAGAACGGGGGGGATGTCAACGGCTTTTTATAAGGAAAAGCGGGACTTAGACCGGATGGCGGCGCAGCCACGAGGCGGCATACCCGCAAATGGGCACAATGGTGTAATGATGGGCTTTGGCCAGATTGACAATCTGCTCCATCAAGCGGCCGGCCGCCCCCGTGCCGCGCAGGGATTCTGGCGCTTCGACATAATTGATATAGAGCGTCTTGCCATCCAGCTTGTAGGTGGCGTAGGCAACCTCGCCATCGACCGTCAGCTCGTACCGGCTGGCGGATTCATTGTCGTGAAAAATATCGGCCATGGCTTACTCCTTCTGGGCAAACAGGGGCAGATAGGCTTCATACCCCTCTTCTGCTAGCTTATCCTTAGGCACAAAGCGCAAAGCGCCGGAATTGATACAAAACCGTTTGCCGCCCTTTTCCTTTGGTCCATCGTTAAAGACGTGTCCCAAATGTGAATCGGCCTTGGATGAGCGCACTTCTGTGCGCTCCATCCCCAGCAGCTTGTCTGACTTGCTGGTCACCATGCTCTGATCGATAGGCTTGGTAAAACTTGGCCAGCCGGTGCCGGAATCGAATTTATCGGTCGAGGAGAACAGCGCTTCACCGGAGACGACATCCACATAGATGCCCTCTTCATGGTGATCCCAGTATTCATTCTGGAACGGGCGTTCTGTGCCGTTTTCCTGCGTAATGTAATGCTGGCTTGAAGACAGGTGACTGATATCCATACCGGGTTTTGACACGGGAAGCTCCTCTGCTCCGGCCAAGGCCGGGTATAATACCAAGGCCACCAGGGCCGCGGTTAATAGGGGTTTTATTGCCATACGATTAACATGGATGACAATTCGGGCTATTCAAGGGCGGTTGGAGAGGATTTGGAGCGGGTGAGGGGAATCGAACCCCCATGGCCAGCTTGGAAGGCTGGAGCTTTACCACTAAGCTACACCCGCGCTCGTAAGCCAAGGAATACTGGCTTTTGCGAAAGAGGTAAAGGCCGTTTTTGGCCCCTACCCTAAGGTGCAGCCTCTTGCCCGGCCCCGGACAATCTTGCAATCAGCCGACGGTGTGTTTGGATCATCGAGGTCCGGCATTTTCAGATCCCAGCCGCGGGTCAAGGCGGTCGGATCTTTTAACAGCTCCGGATGGTCAGCCGCATTGGCTGCCACGATTTTTTCAATCGCTTCCCAGCGTTCGGCCGAATTCGTCAGACCATATTCCGTGCGCGTCAGTTTCCACAGGCTATCGCCGCGTTTGACGGTATGCGTCTCCATGTCTGCCGTAACAGGGGCAGGATCCAGAGAAGCGACGACCTCATCTGGTTTCACCACAGACACGCGCGGGTCAACATAGCCGGGCACAGAATCTGTGCTGGTCGCTATAACCTTATCGCTTACCAGCGCAGCACTGTGCGTGACAGATTCGTCCGGACGGCCTAGCAGATCGAACGGTATTTTTATTTCATCTCCCGGGTTTACCTCAAAACCGTCTGCGTATCCGTTATAGGCCTGCACTTTGCTCAGCACAGCCTTGCCTTCGATGGAGTCTGGATCGATATGATAGGTTTGTCTGAGCACTTCCGATATCCGCGCATCGTCAGACGGCAGAACGAACACATCAACTTTATCTACAGTTTCGGTAACCGGAATCACCGGATTGGTTACGGCATTAAACGCCGTTTGCGCTCTCTCGGTTGCCGTCGATATAACTTCGCGGCTTTCCATGGCATTGATCAGTTTGGTGCTGTCAACAACATCCACATTGATACTGCGCGCCGAAACGGACAATTCGCCAAACCGGGCTTCAAATTCCGCATCACTTAACGCTGGCTGGCCACTGATCACTGCGGGCATATTTGTATGTTCAACCATTTGAATGGTTTCAGCGGGCGCAATGACGGGGGAGGATTTGACATCTGCAACCGTCGCCGTTGTCTCATCACTAACGATTTCATTGCTGGCCACTTCGACTTCCGGCAAGGCAGGATCAGGATTTTTGAGTCCCAGATCTTCTACCAGATCGCGTGTCCATTCCAGACCATCGCCTGCCTTTTCATACACGGCGGCCGTCGCCACCGAAATACCGGACAGATCAACGTCCTGTAATTGATCGGAAAGAGTATCCTGCGCCCATTCCGCCGTATCGACGGCAGCATAATATCCATCTTCCAACGCATTACCCAGATTGGCTGTTTGATGCGCCATCCATTCGATTTGAGGAGCCGCAGCTTCCATGAATGTCTGTTTCAATCCGGGGAAATCAATCGCCACACTGACATTATCGACAACGGCTTCGAACAGCGGTGCCGCCACGGTAAAGCCAAGGGCCGAGAATACCGTATTGGTAAGGAATTGTTTGGTTGTGTACGACTGGCGGAAGCCGCGCCAGCGTGCGCCCATGCGTCCCGCGAAAGTCTCTTCCAGCGCCACTTCTTTCGCAATCGCTTCACGGTTTTTGTAATAACTCATGATCGCGCCTGTCCCAACGCCGGCAAGCAGTGCCAACGGTAAAGCACCAATGCCCACCGTGCCGCCCGCCGCCATAATCGCGATGCGGCTTGCGCCGCCGAGAAGGAACGAAGTTCCCAGTGATGACCAGAAAGACGATTTGTAAATAGCCGGTTTATTTAATCTGGTGTGAACCGCATGTCCTTCTTTATCGAGATGATACGGCAGAGGCGCCAGATATACAGGATCGGCATTTTTGGAATCGGGATCTGCACGTCTGACGGATTTGGATACAGGAATGTCAGCCTCTTGCATCCGTTTATCTATATTTTTAATGACAGCAAGACCATCACCATCAAACATCCCGCGGTTATTTTTAAGCGTACGGCCCGCAAATTCTTTCAAGAGGGAAAGCAAATTATCGCGTTTGGGCGTACGCAAATTTTTACCGGCTGCGATAATGGAGAAATCTGTATAACTATATTCTGGTGTGGCCCGAAGAAAGGCGCCATCGCTTTGTCTGCCGAACAGAATGGCCGACAAATAATTTTTCAAGACGGCAAGCTTTTGACGCTGTTCTTCTTCATCCCGCCAGAATTTTAAATTGTTTTTAAATTCAGTCAGAATTTTGTCGAGAGCTTCGTTCTCGTGTCGGTATGTGAATTCTTGCGCAAGCGGATTGTGAGTTAACATAAAATATACAGCCTCTATCGAGTTATCTTTAGAATTGCGCAACTCATACACCGAAATGGCAAAAGAGTTCAAATTTCAGCCGTGAATAGCTGAATTAGCAAGATTATTACCAATATGCGCCTAAAAATCGCTAATCGATGTCGCGCCAGCGAATGGATGTTCCACCGGGAGGTTTGTTGAACATCCGGGCGGCGTTGCCGCCGCGCTGCACAATTTCACTAAAAAGAATTTTTTGGCCGCTCGGCAAGGCCCAGCCGGAAGAACCGCCTGAAAAGCAGAACTGGCCGTCCGCCACGCCGAAAATGCCTTCAGCAACGCGCACCAATTGATGATGGCCATTCACATCCAGCGTGACATCCCTGCCCTTGAGCGGCTCCAGACGGGCCGGATCGATCGAGCATTTCATGTTGCCATACCCATCGCTGTAACAGACGACGTCTTTGGGAAAGTCCGGCACGTGGCTGCGGATATCTTCGCCCAGATGGCTGTAATCGCCTTTGGCGATCAAGCCAAAAGCCGGCGGGAATACGTCGCGCGAACGGAATTGCGAACCGTCTTTGGCGCAGTGGATTTCACGGATTTCTTGGGCGGCGTCTTTTACGAACGACAGTGAATAACCGCTATTCACCGCAACGATCTCCACGCCGTTAAATAATTTCACATACGCCAGACCTTCGCCGGAATTTTTAATGCGCGGGGTCAGGTCGTCTTTGCGCGGGGCGGTGTTCACATAGAATTTATGGTGCGCGCCCAATTTGGAATTAATCGCTGTCTGCGCCAGAACGAAGCCGGTGGCCACGGTATCGAAGGCTGGTACGGCAAAGGCGCTGATGTGCGCTTCCCGCCCTTGCAGCTCTGTATACAGTTTTTGTGTCACTTCGGCAAAAGCCAGATCGTGAAGATCGCCGTAATCCGCAATCACGTAAACCAGTAAATCTTTCATAGCGCCCACTCCTTACTGAATATCCAAAAATTCTATGCCGCTTTGTTGCATGTGCTCTATGAGGGCCGTCGTCACCTCGAACATATTGTTATGATCGTGCGCGAGAACAATATTCACACTGTCTTCATCGTGCAGAAACGCATCGTCATCGATTTTTTGTTTCAGCGCTTCGAGAGACTGACACGCCCAATCCTTGCGGTATGCTTCAAAATCAGGATTCATCATCCAGTCGGCCGTTGAGAAGGTATAGAGCAGATCGCGCGCGCGCGCCATCTCGGTGTTTTGGTACCAGTCGAACGTCACGCCCTTGTAGGGTTCAATTGTAAATCCTTCCTTGGCAAGATAAGCCTGAATTTTTTCCTTTTTCTCCATCTGCTCAGGCGTCGGATCGACCAGCGCGATATTCAGACCGCCTAAAAACAAGTCTTCCAGATCATACCCTTTTTTAATCGCCTCGCCGTAATCGACGATCCACGCCCCACAGCCACGATCCAGATGCGGGAAGCGCATCAGTTTATGCAGGCGTTTTTTCCCTGCCTTTTTATATAGCGTTTCGATAATTTTTTCGGTTTTCTCAATTTCGGAGATGACCTCGTCATAACTCAGCACGCTGGAGCGGCGATGGCTGTATGTGTGATTACCAATCACAAATCCTTTTTCAATCGCCCGCTGAATAGGGTCGGGGTTTTGTTCCATGCCCTCGCACTGCAGATGCATGTCGGTATACGATGAACCGATGGCAAAAATTGTCGCCGGAATTGAGCGCGCCACAAGCCAGTCGGTCAGCTGGTCCGTGTGCTTCGTCGGGGAATCATCGATCGTCAGATACGCGCGTTTGGTCATCAGTGATGCACTCCTTCTACCGTGTGGCGCGCATCGTGCGGATCGCCATGCGGGTCTTTATGAATGATAATTTCAGCATGATCGTACACACTTAAAATCGCCATCTCGAGTTCGCGCGACACCGCGTGGGCCTCGCGCAGGCTTTGATCGCCCTCCAGCTCAACATCGAAACTGATATGCCACGCCATCCCCGACTGACGCGTGCGCAGATCGTGCACACCGCGCACGTCGTCGTTGCGCATGATGATAGCCAGAATATTCTGGCGCACCTCATCGGGTAATTCGCGGTCCATCAGCATGTCCGCCGCCTGCTGGCCAATTCTGAACGCCGCCAGCGCTATCCATCCGGCAATCGCAAGGCCACACAGCGGATCAACCCACGCGGGGCCGCCCTGCCGGTCGACGATCAACGCAAAAATAACCGCTGTATTCAGCAGAATATCGCCGCTGTAATTGACGCGGTCCGCCTTGACCACCAGCGATGGCGCACGTTTCAGACAATAATTCTGCACCAGCACCAAAACTAGCGATAAAACAATGGCTACGATCGAAACTCCAATCGCCAGATCATGCGCGGCCACTTCCTGCGGCTCGACAAACCTGTTCAGCGATTGAAGCGCCAGAAATCCGGCGCCGCTTGCCAGCAGCGCGCCCTGAAACAAGGCCGCCAGCCCTTCCACCTTGCCATGGCCATGGCGGTGGGTTTCGTCGGCTGGTTTGAGCGACAGGCGCACAGCCATCAACATCATCAGTGAAATGCCGATATCGGTAAAAGAATCGATAAGAGAACCGAGTAGCGCGGCCGATCCCGATTGCCAGTAGGCATACACTTTCAGGATAATCAGGATAGAAACCGTGCCGACGACCCAACTTGACGCCAGCAACGCGTAGCGCGGCTCGACACCACCTGTTTTTTCTTCTTTTGCCTCATCCTGATACATAAGATGAAGCTTAGAAAATCTCGGCAGGTTTGTCTGCTTTTATTTAAGAAAACTCGATGCGCTGAATACCATAAAGCTCGTTCATATGGGTCGAGACATAGAGCATACTCCCCGACTCATTGCTGCTAATCGCGTTACTGATCGCGTCCGGCAGGCGGGTCTGGCCCTCTATTTCCAGCGTCTCAGGGTTCATTTCGATGATACTCCCCCCATTCGTGCCTAGAACGACATAGCCGTTGAGCAGTCGCGGACTGCAATATACGCGCGCGCCCATGTCGATTTTTTTGATCAGCTCCAGCGTATTGGCATCAATAATATATAAATGCCGGTCGCCGGACCCGGCAAAAATCTTGTCATGCGTCACAAGCGGCGTCGTGTAGCAGATATCGTTGGTTTTGATCGCGGCCAGCCGTTCGCCTGTATTGGCATCCAGCACATAAATATTTCCATCAAAAGACGTCGCTACAATCCGCTCGCGCCCTTCGTCTAGCGCAGGCGCGTATTTGATTGAGCGTTGCGTGTCATGCTGCCAAATTTTTTCGCCGGTCTTGGCGTTGTGCGCAATGATGAAGTGATCATTTGAACCGAATACCACCCAGTCTTTTTTCGGATAATAAACCGCCGACCCGTGCTCATATTCTTTTAAGGCATATTCCCACAGGCGCGCGCCTGTATCCAGATCGAACGCCGCGTGACTGCCTTTCATGCGCGGACGCTCGTATTCAAGACCAATGTAAAGAGCGTTATGTTGTGCAACGACCAGCGGCGAAGAGCCGATCCACTCGCAGCAAGGGTTTTGCCAGATTTCTTCACCGGTCTTGGCATTGAGACAATAGACAACGCCATTGTAAGCACCGAAATAAATCTTGCCATTGTGATGGGCCGGACTCGACCAGATGCCCTTGCTGTGTTTGACCGGCACGGTGAAGCGCCATATCTCGGCGCCATTCGCAGCCGATATACACACCATCGTGCCGTTTTCCAGTCCCATGATCAGCGTCTTATCTAATAGCAACGGCGTTGATTTCGGCACCGACGCAAACGGAAACGCCCCCTTCTCATAGAACCGCCATTTCACCGTGTAATCCATTTTTGGCGGAATATAGGGCGTCATATTCATCGACAGATTGAAATCGGACAGCACAAACAGGGATTGCACCGAAACACTATGCTGATCGCGCCAGAACAATCCTTGTTCGGACTTGTAATCAATTACTACGAATATTTCTTTGAGCGTGGCGCTTTCTTGTTCAATCACGGCGCGCGCACGCTCAAGGCTTTCCCCGCTATTGAGCAGATCATCCACCAGAATAACCGGCTCGTTGGTGACGATCCCTTCGATATTGCGCGCAGTGCCGTATTCTTTTCTGTCTTTGCGGATAATAAAGCCGTTCAACTTGCGACCGCGCTTAAGGCCGGACAGCTGCAGTGCCGTCATCAAAGGAATCGCCGCCACTTCCATGGCCGCCAGCTGAAACGGCCCCGCATTTTCGTACCGCTCCCAAAAAAGCTTGGAGAGATGTGAAAGAGCTTCAAGATTGAGGAACAGGGGCCGCAGATCGATCAGCCATTCCAGATCGCTGCCGCTACGTGAAAAAATACGCTGCTGATCTTTACGGATAATCGCCTGAGTTTGAATGGTTTGCTGAAGGTCGGATAAAGCGCTCATAACCCTAGCATAACGGGAATTGCTGAAGAGACAAGATGCTTGACTTTTTGAATGGATTTTTAAACCTGAACCGTTTTATATAGGGCAGCAGACAGAACGGATAAAATCAATGAACACCGCCCTTTCCTTCAAAACCATTTTTCAGCGCGGTCTTGCCATGCGCTGCCCTCAATGCGGTGAGGGGCGTGTGCTCAAAAAATATATTTCTCCCGAAGAAAGCTGTTCAGCCTGCGGGGAAGATTTCACCCGTCTGAAAGCCGATGATGGCCCGGCATGGCTCACCATCCTGATTGTCGGGCACATTTCCATTCCTTTATTATTATCGCTCGAGCAAGGCGGTCATCTGGAGGGCATGTGGGTTTTGCCAGCCGTGATTGCCGGAACGATTGCCCTCTCGCTGGCCTTGTTACCCGTGACGAAAGGCATTTTTATCGCTGCCCTGTGGCTAAGCAAGCGCGGCCATTAGCATTACTTTTAAAGACAATATTCTATAAATTTCTGTTTGGAGGGCGCGCGCCAGTAGAGGGAAGCTCCCTGAAGTTTTTGCGAATGCGGTCCGGTTGAAAAAGTAAAGTCGCCCTCTTCCCACAGGCGGGCCGTATTCCCGAGAGTTTGCGCAATGGAATAGGATAGATCCTCCCTACGCACAGTGAAGACGACATTTCGCGACTCTCCCGGTTGCAGATCGATCTTTTCAAATCCCTTCAGCTCCTGCACGGGGCGGCTTAATCTGGCTATCGGATCCGTTACATAAAGCTGAACGGTTTCCTGCCCGCGTTTTTTACCCGTATTGGTGACCAGCGTTTCGATCTGTACTTCATCGCCCGTGTCACTGAGGGCGATGCGCGGGCCATCATAGCGGAAATGCGTGTACGACAGCCCGTAGCCGAAGGGATACAGGCCAGCCTTGTGCGAAACACTGTCCGGCATATCGATATAGCCGTTACGGAATTTCTGAAACCGCCCTTCATAGGGACGTCCTGTCGGCTCATGGGAATGATACACGGGAATTTGCCCCTCATGGTAGGGGAAGGTCGCCGTCAATTTTCCCGAAGGATTGACCACACTGTATAAAATATCCGCAATGCCATTTCCAGCTTCTGTCCCGCCAAACCATGACACCATCATGGCATCGGCCAGCCCGGCTTCTTCTGTCAGCACCAGCGGCCGTCCCGTCATGATCAAGGCGACCAGCGGCTTGCCGGTTTCTTTGAGGGCGCGCAGCAATTTTTTCTGCTCTTCAGGAATGTCTATTGATACGCGCGACGACGCCTCGCCGGAATATTCTTTGGCTTCTCCGACAACCGCCACAATGACATCGGATTTTTCTGCCAGCGCGATGGCTTCGTCGATCATTTCCTGCGCGGTTCGCTGATCGATCGTGACGGAATGCTTATGTGGATTGTGAACATTCAGCCTGCTTGCAAGGATGGCATCGTCGACGATGTTGGCGCCCTTGCCATAGAATATTTTTCCGCGCTTTCCGGAAACACTGCGCATCCCTTCAAGCAGCGTTACGCAATTATCGGGATCGCCTGACACCGCCCAGGTGCCGTTCATATTGACCTGATCATCCGCAAGAGGCCCGATGAGTGCCACACGCATCGATTTTTTCAACGGTAGTATCTGGTTATCATTTTTGAGAAGCACGCAAGATTCAGCCGCCGCCTGCCGGGAGAGGGCAAGATGATCTTTTTCCAATGCTACAGGCTGTGATGTCATTCTGCGGTAGGGATCATGAAACAGGCCAAGCGCTTGCTTGGCTTCCAGTACGCGGCGGCACGCAGCGTCGATGACCGCCTCATCCAGCAGCCCTTCACGCACAGAATCTTCCAGCGTCGTTAGGTAAAGCTCGCTGACCATATCGGCATCGACGCCCGCCCCGATTCCCAGCACGGCGGCATCCCGCCCGGCTTTCGCGATCCGATGATTGAGCAGCTCCAATACGCCCGTGTAATCCGAAACAACCAGCCCTGAGAATCCATAGGTTGCGCGAAGGACCTGATTGATCAGCTCTGCATGCGCATGCATCGGCATCCCGTTGACCGTATTGAAGGCCGCCATAAGACTGCCCGCTCCAGCCTTAATGCCGGCGATGAACGGAGGCATGTACACATCATGGAGTTTTGCCGGGCTGAGATCGACGCCGTCATAATCGCGGCCGCCTTCGGCTGCGCCGTATGCGGCAAAATGTTTCAGGCAGGACATCACAGAGTGCGAGTCCGAAAGAGTTTTTCCCTGCAGCCCCCGGACAAAGGCCTCAGCATAGCGAGACGCAAAATACGGATCCTCACCGGGACTTTCAGCGATGCGCCCCCAGCGGGGATCGCGCGCCACATCAATCACCGGTGCATAAACCTGATCGATCCCCTCCGCACTTGCCTCCTTAGCGGCGATGCGCGCAGTTTCTTCAATTAGTGTCATATTCCACGTACTGGCGATGCCGAGCGGTATGGGGAAAATCGTGCGGTGGCCATGAATAACGTCTTCAGCAAACATTAAAGGAATTTTCAGGCGGCCTTCCATGGCAAGGTCCTGAAAAGCACGGACTGCCTCAAGCGTTTTAATCCCGAAAATTCCGCCGATCTGTCCTTTGCGCACTTTGTCGGCGACGCCTTCATTCGTGACGGTTCCCGTCAGCGTATCACCGCCCGGCGTTACAAGATTGAGCTGGCCGATTTTTTCAGCAAGCGTCATGTCCGCCATCAGATTGGTAATATCAATACTCATCACTACATCCTAAGAAACCCAGAATAGACAGGCGACAGCTTTCCTGACAATGTCTTTTTATATTGTTTGCACCGCTGCTGTTTGCTGCAACGCCCAAGGAACCTTTCATCGCCATGACCGATACATTTCTCCGCTGCCCGTCCTGCCAGTCCCTCTACACCTATGAAGACCGGGGACTACTGATATGCCCTGAATGTGGGCACGAATGGTCACAAGCCGGAGAAACGGATGGGAACCTTAAAATCGTTAAAGACGCCAACGGCACACCCCTTCAGGACGGGGACACCATTACGGTGATCAAGGACCTGAAAGTCAAAGGCTCGTCCTCGGTCGTCAAGGTCGGCACGAAAGTGAAGAATATCCGCCTGGTAGATGGCGATCACGACATCGACTGCAAAATCCCCGGCATCGGCGCCATGGGCCTGAAGTCGGAATTCGTCAAAAAAGTCACGGAATAACAAAAGAGAGAAATGGTGGATGGGGCTGGATATTCTACCATACCGCCAACCCATTCAATTTGCTCAAGCTATTGATTGTCTTGGTTTAATTTGTCCCACCATTTTGTCTCACTATATCCCTAAAGTCAAGAATTTTGCTTTTGTGTTTTCTATAATTAGGAAAGTATTGAATGCCCTATAGCTATTGAATACGATCCCTCTGAATATCAGGGAGATGATGATGGCAATAACCTCGGTCTACATTAAAGAACATAAATGGGCCTTTTATTTGGATGAAAAAGCTCTGCGGAAAATTGCCGAAAAACTAGGCGGGGGTCAGCCTTTAACCCGAATTAGCGCCGATTGCAAAGGCGATTTCAGACATGCTTTCCCCACCATTGATGATTTGATTGAGTATGAAAACCCAAGCAGTCGAAGTATCAAACGGATACATTTTACCATGGAAGGGCGTGGCAAGGTTACATTGAGGACAGATTTATCGATCACATCTGAAATCGAACTAGGGGGTGAATTGTCCAAAATTGCGTTGCTCTCTCAAGAGATAGAAGACATAATTCGCGGAAGTCAAAGATGGTGGTGGCCATTAGCACGTTTGCACCTCGGTTTTGTACTTACCCTTACATACTTTTCAGTTTCTATGTTTGGCATTGTCCATCTCCTCATTAAGGGGGGTGCTGAGTTAAGCGGGGGCACAAAATTACCTTTAGAAATGAGCATTCTATATTTCCTTGTTGGGGGTATTGCCTCTGTCTTAATCATGTATTGTGGATCGTTGCTACATCGGTTTAAACAGTTCATGTTCCCGCCTGCAGTTTTTGCGACAGGCCAACAAAAGCAAATCAATGAAGATCGAAACATTTTCAGATTCTGGCTATTAACTACTTTGGCAGTAGGTGCTCTTAGCTTCATTGGTGCAGTGTACAGTAAATTAAGCTAGGGAACATTTAGGTAAGGGGGGAAATTGAATAGCATCAATGTTTGTATGCCCCTTCAAGTTTCTATCCTATTTTTCCGATCTGGATAGTTTACTAAGGATGGTTATCTTAAGGGAGGCAATTCATGAGTGGGGATGACTACCTTAAATCCATATTAAATCGAGAGCGGGTAGATACAGGCGCTAAATCTCAGGTGAGAAATGTGCTTAACGTGGCTATTCCGTTTCTCAAAGATTGGGCAGGCTGGACATTAATCGACGCATCTCCTAGCGGTTCATTCGCAAAAGGTACGGCCATTCGATCAGGGACAGATATTGATATTTTTATATCCTTAAGGAACGAACTCACAATTCCCTTGAAAGAAATTTATGAGAATTTATACCAGCGTTTACTTCTAGAAAACGTCACTCCACGTAAACAAAATGTTTCCATAGGATCGAGGATTTTTGGTTACAAAGTTGACTTTGTTCCGGCTAAGTCCCAAGGAAATATGAATTACGATCATTCAATCTATAGAAGCAGGGCACAAACGTGGACAAAGACGAATGTGCATACCCATATTACAACGGTGATCAATGCTGGTTGTGCTGATGAAATTATGATTTTAAAGGTGTGGCGGTCGCAACATGATTTGACGTTCCCCTCATTCTATCTCGAGTTAATGGTAATTGAGGCTCTTAAACAGGTGAGAACGACAAGTCTGGCTAACAACGTATTTCATACATTGAAGTATATAGGCTTGAATATCATGACCAAGAGAATTATCGATCCAGCAAACACCGCTAATATAATATCTGACGATCTTACGAATGCTGAAAAACAGGCAATCAAAAACGCAGCACTTTTATCTTCAAGTCAAGCAAGTTGGGGGGAGATTGTTAAATGAAAGAAAAATGGAGTTTAGCGGCCGCTCTAGAGGACATGCACAATAACGTGCAAGCAAAGCTAAACGCAGCACGTCTTCTTACCTCTCAACCCACAGTCAGGGGTGACTGTTCGGAACATATTTGGATCGAGTTGTTAAATAATTATTTACCCAAAAGATACCACACTGGTCGTGTTCAGGTATGCGATAGCGAAGGTATGATTAGTGACCAGCTTGATGTCGTTATTTATGACCAACTATATTCATCACCAATTCTATTGCTAGACGGGGGGAAGGTTGTACCTGCTGAAAGCGTTTATGCAATGTTTGATGCTAAGCAGGTAATAACGGCCGCTACGTTAGCAGATGGCAAAGCAAAGGCTTGCAATTTGCGCTCATTAAAGCGGACAAGTTTACCGATACCAATAGGTAATAATAAAACGCAGGATAGACAACCTTTCGAGATAATATGTGGAGTTTTGGCCTTAGAGAGCGATTGGGCTGATCCACTTGGTAGTACGTACGAAAAACATCGGGGAAACGCAAATGATGGTACGCTACTCAATATGGTTTGTGTTGCAAATTCGGGGTTGTCCTATATTGAAAAGGGGCAATCCCATACCGAACTAACATCCAAAGCGGTGACCCTATTTATCTTAAGATTAACGGGCATGTTACAACAATTAGGAACCGTAAGCATGATGGATACAAGGTCATATTCACGCAGTTTGACAGATAATCAATAGACCATAATTAAATTTATCGCTTACTTTTTAACCAGCTTCGCTTTTGCTAACAAACCTTTTACTGGCGAGATGGCGGCTATTGCTTTGCTGTTCTTCGCAGACTCCCCTTTATCCCCAGCATTTATATCCCTCATTACATTTTTGAAAAACGATGAAATAATCTTTTTAAGTTCTTCATCAGCAGCAAGACATTCAATGACTCTTTTTTCGTATTCAGCTTGGCTTTTAAAGCCTAGTTCTTTTATAAAGGGGTCAAGCACTCCCGCATCTTTAACCGGGTATCGGGTTATAAGCCCCACTAAATCTCGGTTTTTCACTAGGGAATCAAAATCTTTGGAAATCGCATCCCTTTCAGCTTTCACATTAAGAACATATTTAAATTCTTCTATCACTACATCATCCTCAATATTTGGCAGATTTGACATACCTTTCTTACGGACTTTCGATGCTAGAACCTTCTGCGTAAGCTCGTTTTTCTTTTTTACAAAATTTGTTAATGCTTTATCTTCTGCTTTTTGCAATTTCTCCAAGTGTTCATTTTTATCTACCTTTGAATTTTTTGATGAAACATATTCCACTACGTTTGGGTGATAGTAAATCGACTCCACCGTACATACGGGTAATGCAAAAATATTTTTGCTTTTTAACTTCTCTACCTCATCATTCTCTCTTATATCTTTATCAATGATGCCCCATGCTTGCACCCAATGCTCGGGAGCTGCGCGGTTGATGCTCCTCACTGCTTGCATCACTTCGCTGCACCCACCCTTGCAAATGACGGACATATCAGGAAATAAAAGCGTGTATAATGATTTGTCTAAACTATTGGGCACTCCTTCAACGTAAAGCATTCGTTTTCTTGATCCCAATATTTCTCGTTTAGTCTGCTCATCAATATCTATACCTTTATCTAGAAATTCCGCGTCCCAACTTACGTACTCGTCGTGTTCAGTTTTTTTTACATTGGGATCGTGCTCACATTCTCTCAACAAAATTACCTGACTTTCTTTAAAGTATTGAGGCAATGAAAGCTCGTGAGTAGAAATGATAAATGAACAATCGCTTCGCTCCTGAATGAGAGCTGCGATTAAGGGTGCAGAAATTGATTGATGCAAATGACGTTCTGGCTCGTCAATCATAATAGTTGTGCCAGATTGCACAGTTAAAATATTTGCCCCGATGATAATTGCGTTTCTCTCCCCATCAGAGAGCTTACCTATTGGATAAGGTTTTCCATTATTTTTCGTCGCATTAAAGCCTAGTTCTTTGTCTAAGTTTAATTCAATAGGTATCCCTGACCGTTTTAGAATGCTTGATATGACTTTAAGTGGCGGAACCAGTTTTTCTGATAATTCACGCGCTTGAACATGGTCATTTTTATCTACGAGGTTAGCTATTTTTTCATTTCTCTCATGCTCTGCTTGTATGAGCGAATTGAGTGCAGCCAAAGTTCTTTGCCCTCCGTTTTGCTCTCTTGTCCTTGAAAGAGCACTATCTCCCCACTGTTTTCTTTGTTCATTTACACTTTTGCTTTCGGGCGCACTCATACCGACACTGTCTTGATCGAGATAATTTTGCCGCTGTGCCACAATTCTTTCTACACCGCCTGTAAATTGATGCTGACGAGCTAGGTTATACATCAGACTAGATTTACCGCTACCATTAGGTCCGACCACAAAGACTATATCACCTGCCCCCATCAAAAAAGACTTCTCGCTATGTTCAAGAACCGCCGTTTTGGGCATTAGTTTTATTTTAAATTCTCTCATGTGTGCACCTTTGTTTATGTTTTACTTATACCGAATACCAATTTTATGTGCTATCTGTATTCAAATGTGTTCTCGTCTTCGGTCTCTTAAAACGCTTTCTCAACTTCCCTTTGTTGACCCCCGTTGGATTTTGGCTAACTTTGAAAGCAATCCCAATGTCGCCCCTACAGATAGCCTTCCGATCATCCGAACAGATGCTGATCAGAATAACCAACTAACATTGGCCAAGTTTGGTCTAGTCCACTCATGGGCAAACGATACCAAGCAAGCCTTTCGCTATATAAATACCCGTGCCGAGACAATCCGCGAAAAACCCGCCTTCAAAACTGCGTATCAAAAACGTAGGTGTATTATTCCCGTCTTAGGTTTCTATGAATGGAAAGAGGAAGGGGGCAAGAAACAGCCCTATTACTTCTCTTTAAAATCTGGCGATACGCTTCCGCTTATTGGTATTTGGGAATATGCCGAGCTACTCGGGGAGAAGATTTATTCCTTCTCTATCGTCACAGGAGAGCCAAATAGCCTTATAGCTCAATTCCATGATCGGATGCCCTTAGCCACTAAGGACCCCCTACAATGGCTTGATCTGTCTAAGGATAGCCTCTTAACCCTACCAGCCTATGGGCCAGATGATTACAAAGTCTATCCCGTTGATCCAATTATCAATAACTCGCGGAATAAAGAAATCCCCGAAAGCATCTTTGATTAGACTTGACTCATTTACGGTTTTGTTCCTATTTTGTTCTTATGCAGAACATCTCAGAACATCAGTCACGATACGTGACCCCAACAGGCATTTGCTCTTTGCCCCTAGGAGCCTTCCCCAGAGCTTTTTTGGAAATTGAGTGTCCATGTAGCGGAAAATCGTCCATTGCTGCCAGCAGCCTCCTGAGGACTCATCAGGGCCTATCTGTGGGAGAGGTTATAGGCGGCTTACATTGCGCCTTTTGTGGCAATCTTCCATCAAGCGCCTGCCTCCGAGAGCCAGAAAACAAAACAGATATAATCATCAATTCGTGTCGCTGAGACTTTAGCAATGAGGACAGCTCGTATTCGGAATGTTTTTAAGGCTATTTTCCCGACAGCCCTACATTTACCCGTAGGCCTACACGGGGTGTGTGCGGGGTTTCCCTCTCCCGCTGACGATTATCTTGATGATAATATCGACTTAAGCAAACTCTTATGCCCCAACCCTCCTGCTACATTCCTTTGGCGAGTTGATGGGCATTCCATGTCTGATGCAGGGATTTACCACGATGATTTACTGGTAGTTGACAGGAGCCTGTCTCCAACCCATGGGGACGTTGTCATAGCCATTGTGAACGGCGAAAGGTCCTTAAAGCGTCTTTTATTAAATGGGCAAAGACCACAGCTTGCTTGTGACAATGTGGATTATCCGGCCTACGAAATACCCGAAGGGGCTGATACTGAAATATGGGGTGTAGTACGTTGTAATATTCATTGGCTGGGTACGCGCAGACCATGAAGCAAGTTATTGCGCTAATAGATGCAAATTCATTTTATTGTTCTTGTGAGCGCGTCTTTGATCCGCAGTTAGAAAAGCGGCCCGTCTTAGTGTTATCAAACAATGATGGATGTGCCATCGCACGTACCAAGGAAGTCAAGGCATTGGGCATCGAGATGGGTGCACCATATTATCAAATCAAAGAATTATGCCGAAAGAATAATGTTGCTGTCTTCTCAAGCAACTACACGCTGTATGGAGACATGAGCGCACGTATGAATGCCGTATATAAAAACTTCGCACCCGAGATTGAAGTATATTCCATTGATGAGAGCTTTCTCGATTTAACAGGCTTTCAATCCCGCGACTTACAAACTCTTGCCCTTGATTTACGCTCAACGGTTAAACAATGGACAGGTATGCCCACATGCGTGGGACTTGGTCCAACTAAGACTTTGGCAAAACTTGCTAACTGGGCAGCGAAACATTATCCACAAATGAATGGCGTATGTAACTTACTCAATCCCGATAAGCGTAATGCCATCATGCAAATTATTCCTGTTGGGGAAGTTTGGGGAATTGGTAGAGCCTCGCAAGCCAAATTACATACATTAGGCATTAGAACAGCAGCCGACCTTGCCAATACTAATCCTGCTTTGGGTAGGAAAATTATGACTGTCGTCGGTGAAAGGTTAATTTACGAATTGCGCGGCATGCCTTGCCTTGCTTTTGAGGAGATAGCGCCGCAAAGGAAGGGTTGTGCAGTTACTCGTATGTTCGGTGAACGTCTTACGAAGCAAGATGACGTTATGGAGGCTATGTCGTTTTATGCTGCTAGACTTGGAGAAAAACTACGAAAGCATAATTTGGGCACAAATTCGGTCTCCGTTTTCTTTCATACTTCACCCCACGATAATGGATTTCAGTATCACGCTCAGCAAACCATACAATTACCAGAAGCAACGAATAACAGCAGTGCACTAATAAAAGCTACAAAGACTGTAGTAAGCAGTAAATGGAAAGAAGGATTAAGATATTCAAAGGGAGGTGTAATGACATCGGACCTTGTGGCACTTAGTGAAACACAAGGGGTGTTATTCAACACGATTAATACTCCGCGTTCAGAAAGTTTAATGTCTGCACTGGATAATATAAATAAGAAGTATGGAAGAGAAACATTAGTTTATGGTTCAACTGGAATAGAGAAAGGTTGGGGAGCTAAGTTCAATCTTCGCAGCCCTCATTACACAACTAAACTATCTGATTTGCCTATTGTGTTAGCTTACTAATGTCTATTGAAATTATATCTAACTGAGTAATTGAAGTAGTCGGTATAATATCATTGATAGATCATAATAGTATTATAGGTAGATTATATAATCGGAATAACTGGATTATTATTTTTACAAATAAAATCATAAGGTTCTTAAACAGATACACCGTTTACGGAATATCCATTAAATTCAACAAGATGAAAAAAGGCGGGTAAATAGCTACAACCGCTAATGTTGATTATACTATGTAGGAGTTCAATTAGCAGAATTGGCAGATTTCTGCTGTTTCCGCCAGGTCCAAGGTGGGATGCGTTGGCCATCAGGTAAGGCCCATAAACCCTTTCGATCTTTCTGGGCTTCCTCTTGATAGAGAATTAAAACTCGGTCCATAGCAGCAGGATAAATCCATGCGGTTCCGGCTAAAAGAAGCTGTCGATTTACAGGCATGTCAGCATTAGGCAGTTGGATGATACCTAACATACGATGATATTTGTCTCTTCCATTATCCTGCACAATCACATCACGATTGAGAACTAAGTCTAATAGAAATGCTTTGGCCTGATCCCCATAGGGTTGTCCGCTTTCAGGTGCATCGACGTAATCGAGGCGGACTATAATCTTTCGATTATTATTTGCCTGTAGTATAACGGTATCACCATCAATCACTGAGATGATTTTGCCTTGCACTTCTTTAGCTACAGCAGAAGTAGTAAATAAAAAGAATACTAAGATAGAAATAAAACCTGATTTTATCATCGGTTAAAATTCCCACTCCTTTGAGATGGTAGAAGCAATTACTAACAAAATCACGTTATCACTTTTTATTTTTAGGCGGCTTATTGTACTTATAAATTAAGTAGTAAATGAAAATCATTAAAATAACGATTATACCTTCGGCGCTCATCCTAATACCTCTCTGGATAAAACGGCCTCCAAGATTACTCTTGGAAGCCGGGTCGTTTATATCCGTCCGAGAACGGCGCAGCTTATTCGCTTGCGCTATTGTATTGGCTGCCGACCCGACCATAAGTCGAGAAAGCAGCATCAATGTTGACGGTCTGATGCTAATGGACCGTCTCGGAAAGGGATATAAAGCCCTAGAATTTCCAAATGAAAATCCCGCAACAACGCTATCGAAGGCGCGAGAAGCAGTCAATTAAAAGATGTTTAAGTATCAGCGTGGACTTTATCGAGGGCTTGTTTTAAACCTGCCAGTGTAAACGCGTTACGTGCATAAATACGCTCTGTTGTACCCGCTTTTGCGTGACCAACAATTGCTTTGATGGCTAATTCTTTACAGTCGTCAATCTGATATAGTTGTTCAATCATAGAGTGACGAAAGCTATGAAAAGTAAGCCGCTTGGTTTTCAAATTAACTTTAGGCAAGAATGCCTCATTATACCATCGACCCAGATTTCGACCCCAACCATTCTTGGGACAGTATGGGAACTCAGGAAAAAGACGGGTCGATCCTTTTTGTTTTTGAGCCTGATAAAACTCTAAAAATCCTGCTTGGATGAGCTTAGTATGGATCGGCACTTTCCTTTTCGAAGAAGTGTTTTTCAGTCGTTTTTTACTGGCCTCCCCATCATCGCCAAGGTCTGTGAGATTAAATCCCCAAACTCCTTCTTCTTCAAAAACATCATTGATTTCAAGTTGTGCAACTTCGTTTAATCGAGCGCCTGAATAAATAGCTATCATGCCGCCCCATTTATGGTGCTCTTTAATACTTGGAAAGGGTGCAGGCTTTTGTCCAGTTAGATAACTTACTATCGCTTTAATCTGTGTTGGAGTGAAGGCATCCTTAGTATCTTCATTATCAACCTTTGTGCGGAGAGGCTTGAAAGGGTTTTCGGAAACATATTTGCGACTAAGTAGCCAATCGTAAAAGGCGATGTAAGTTTCAAAATACTTAGCTACCGTATTGGGGGTCATTGGATCATTGTGTTTAAGTACCATCAACTCTTGGAGTGATAGAGCACTTAGCTTCTTTTGTGATCTTGAGAAGCGAGGAATTGAAAAAAGCATCCTTTGGATTGCTATTGCTCCTTCGGTAGAAATGTCAATGCCGCCATCAACACCTACGTACTCAGCAAGTATATCTAGCTGTGCTTTAAATCCGATGGCAGATTGCTCTCGCCAGCCTTTAGTTTGAATTTTAAATGCAACATATTCATCAATCGCTTCTCGTATTGAGATTTTTTTAAAGGTTCTATGATGCTTTGCCGCAGAATGTTGGGCAGATGAGAAATCAAAGCTATCTAAAGAAGCATTATAATCCAGTACACTGCGACAATAATCTCTGTACGCTTTCATAAACTCTTGCTGAAACATGGGAAAGGCGGCATCGGTCGTCTTGAGAGGAAGGCTTTGGGCAGTGATAAGGGCTGACATGCCCATATCTTGTCCTTCAAGGAAAAGCTCACCAGTTTCGGCTATATGTCCCGCAATAGTATGACTTGAGCTATATGCCGAAACATCGAGAGCGTTCAACGGCCCATTATCGTTGATACGTTGGATAGCCTTATCCCGGTATTCTTGGAAGGCTTCGGACAATACGTCTCTAATCTGATGATATTTCATAGCCTTGATAGCCGGGTTACGGATTGCAGTTTCTGCAAGATAGGCGAGAACCCGCCCAATCTGCAATGCTTGCTGAGGCTCCCGGGTCAGAAGTGACAGCTTAATATCCGTGGTCCTATGGGTCGGATGCAGACTGCAAGGTATGGACCAGCGGAAATAGTAGATGTTATGGCGGGATAGGGAAAGATAAGTGGGATTTTTCATGGTTTGGCTCACTTGGTTGTAAGACCGCCAAAAACCCGAGCTAACCGATTGGTTTAAAAGAAAATGGTGGATGGGGCTGGATTCGAACCAGCGAACTCATAGAGGGCAGATTTACAGTCTGCTGCCATTAACCACTCGGCCACCCATCCACGGGTGCGAAATTTGCAGACCGATAGAAAAAGAATTTTACATTCTTTGTCAAGAGCGCTTAAGTCTCTTTATGAAGCATCGCCCGCAGAAATCTGCCAAAAAGCCGCCTTTCGGCAAAAATAATAGTCCGCGCCCGGAAAAATCCGCGCCGCGCCGCGACGAGCGCCCGGCTCGTGGGCCAAAACCGGCAGCGAAATCCGCGCCGTCTTCCAAACTGAAAATAGACCTGTTCGGCACGCACGCCGTAACCGAAGCGTGGAAGAACCCGCAGCGTTTCGTGCATGCTCTTTATATAACCGAAGCTGCCATGGCGGGTTTTTCGCCAAAGCCTGTGAGCAAGCGCCCGAACCCGACGATCGTAACCAAGGAACAGCTCGATAAAGCCCTTCCCCCCGGCACGGTACATCAGGGGATTGCCCTGAATTGTCAGGCATTGGATGAAGTTTCCGTGTCCGATCTGATCGTCCAGAGTGCCGACAAGCCGCGCAGCGTCATCGTCATGCTCGATCAGGTAACCGACCCCCACAATGTCGGCGCTATCATCCGCTCGGCCAGTGCCTTTGGTGCGGACGGCATGATTCTCCAGCGCAAACATGCGCCGGAGCCGACCGGCATTCTGGCCAAAATCGCCTGCGGCGCCGTCGATCACCTGCCGCTGGCCTATGAAACCAACCTGTCGCGCACGCTCGAAACCCTGAAAGAAGCGGGCTATACGGTTATCGGCCTTGATGAGCACTCCCCCAAGCAGTTCAATTCCCTGCCGAAATACGACAAAGTCGTGCTGGTGCTGGGTGCCGAGGGAGATGGCATGCGCCGATTGGTCAAAGAACATTGCGACGTTCTGGTCACCCTGCCGACCGGCGGGGCCATTGCCTCCCTGAATGTCTCGAACGCGGCAGCAGTGGCTTTGTACGCCCTCGCAATTTAACTTGACATATTGCATATACATCCCGTAAAACCATCCGACAAATTACAAGGATGGGTATAATGAGTGGCATTGCATTGGTCGGTGATATCGGCGGCACAAATTTTCGATTGGCGTTGTCGACAGATCAGGGTCTCGATCTGAATAGCGTGAAAACATACAAATACGGCACGAGCGATACGCCTGCCAGTATCATCAAAACCTATCTGAATGAATGCGGCTCGCCTGAGAAAATCACACAAGGGGTGTTTGCCGTGGCCAGCCCTGCGACGGACCCAGCCAACATTACGTTCACCAATGGTCCCTGGAAAAAAAAATCGGTGGATTTCGCCAATGCGGGTGTTGAAGCAACCGTACTGAACGACTTTGCGGCAATAACGTACTCTATTCGCGCACTACAGGAAAAAGATTGTCGATACATCGCTCACGGCGACGATCCCTTTTTTCCATCTGTAATATTTGACAATCAGGACCACCAACCAACGCCTGCCCGCATTTTAGAATCCGACCCTGCTCACCGCTTTGCGGTTATCGGCCCGGGCACAGGCTTGGGTGTCAGCACCGGTCTTGTCACAAAAAGCGGCCAGTTTTTAGTCATGGGCGGCGAAGGTGGACACGGGAGCTTCTCTCCTGAAAATCAGACAGAACTCGATGTGGTCACAAGGTTGCAGGACGAAGAAGATATTCACGTCACGCAGGAAACCTTTGCCTCCGGCACCGGCTTGCCGAAAGTCTTTAATGCCTACGCGCACGTGACGGGCAAAAATTTTCAGGTCAAGGAAGCGGCGGAGATTACAGCCTATGCCCGCGAAGGTACCTTTAAACAAAAACAATGCGCTGATTGGGTTTTGAATCTTTTTTCAAAAACGCTTGGCTCCTGCGTTTCTTCAACGGTTCTCACGACGAATGCCCGCACCGTCTTTATCGCCGGCGGTGTCGTACCAAGATTGGGACGCCTGTTCAACCATGGAAGCTTCATGACAGCCTTCCACAAGAATGATCTTGGCACCAATAATATTACCGAGAACGTGCCGATTATGCTCGTGCGTCACCCGCAACCAGGCCTACTTGGCGCACACGCCTTTCATCGTTTAAGTCAGCCATAAGTCTTTCCCGGCTGGACATTTCACCATAGCTGCGCCAAGGTGCGGCTATGGCAACCAGCGCAGACAAAGACGAAATTTTCCTCGTAGATGGATCGGGATATATTTTCCGCGCCTATTTTGCTCTCCCGCAAAATTTGACCAACCCGCAAGGCCAGCCTGTGGGCGCCGTGCTTGGTTTCACCAACATGATGGTCAAGCTGATCGAGGATTTGAAGGCGCCCTATCTTGCCGTCATCTTCGATGCCGCGCGCAAAAATTTCCGCTACGACATTTACGATCAGTATAAAGCCAACCGTGAGGAAGCGCCCGCCGACCTAATCCCGCAATTCCCCTTGTTCCGCACGGCGACCGAAGCGTTCGGTGTGCCCGCCATTGAAGTAGAAGGGTATGAGGCCGATGACATCATCGCCACTTATGCGCGCATGGCCGTCGAACAAGGCAAGCGCGTCACTATCGTTGGCTCCGACAAAGATTTGATGCAACTCGTCAACGACGATGTGCGCCTCTACGATCCGATCAAGGCGAAATATATCGGCGCTGATGAAGTGATAGAAAAATTCGGCGTCGCTCCTGCGCAGGTCATTGACGTACAGGCGCTCGCAGGCGACAGCGTCGATAATATTCCGGGCGTGCCGGGTATAGGCGTCAAAACGGCCGCGCAACTCATCACCGAATATGGATCGCTCGAAAACCTTCTGGCAAAAACAGACACCATCAAGCAACCCAAACGCCGCGAAGCGCTCGAAGTGAACGCGGATCTGGCGCGTATTTCCAAGCAATTGGTGACATTGGCTAAAGATGCGCCGCTGCCTGTCGGGTTCGAAGCGATGATCGCGCAGGATTACAAGACAGATAAACTCTATGACTTCCTGCGCACGCAGGGATTTAAAACAGCTCTCGCACGTCTGGGTCAAAACGCCGATACGATCGCAAAGCCTGTTGCACAAACTTTTTCTCCCTCTGCGGCTCCCGTTGCAAACGATCAACCGCGCGCCGCTTTCCTTGATCTGCCGTATGAGAATTACACGCTGATCAATGACATGGCAACATTGCAAACATGGATTAAAGTAGCCCAAGACGCGGGCATCGTCACCGTCGATACTGAAACAACGCACCTAACCCCGGCGATTGCCACACTAGTGGGTATATCTTTGAGCAGTAAGGCAGGGAAAGCTGCGTATATCCCGCTCGGCCATAATAAAGAAGCCGATCTTCTGGGCGATGGCAAACAGGATACGCCGCAATTACCGCTGGCTGAAGTGATCGCCGCCCTGAAACCATTGCTGGAAGATGAGAGTGTTTTAAAAGTCGGCCAGAACATAAAATATGACTGGCAGATTTTTGCCAAGCACGGGATCAATGTCCATCCCTGCGATGATACGATGCTGATTTCCTACACGCTGGACGGCACCTCTCACTCAAACGGCATGGATGATCTCTCGAAAGACTTCCTCGGCCACATGCCGATCCCCTTCAGTGAAGTCGCGGGCAAAGGCAAATCTCTCGTCACCTTCGACAAAGTCGACATCATGGCCGCGCGCGATTATGCGGCGGAAGATGCTGATGTCACCCTGCGCCTGCATCACCTGTTCAAACCGCGTCTCGCACGCGAGCACATGGTGAGCGTCTATGAAGATATCGAGCGGCCGCTGATCCCGGTCATCGGCCGGATGGAGCTAGACGGCATCAAAGTCGATCCGAAATTCCTGAAAGTCATGAGCGCCGACTTTGCCATCCGCCTGCGCGATCTTGAAGGCGAGATCCAAAAAGAAGCCGGCACGGAATTCAACGTCGCCTCGCCCAAACAGATCGGCGAAATTCTCTTCGACCAGATGAAACTGCCCGGCGGCACCAAAACCAAAACCGGCCAATGGTCAACGGACGCCGGCATGCTCGAAGACCTCGCGGCGCAAGGCCACACGATTGTACAAAAAATGCTCGACTGGCGTCAGCTTGCCAAATTGAAAAGCACTTACACAGACGCGCTGCAGGAACAGATCAATCCGGCGACGGGCCGCGTGCATACGTCTTTCTCGATGGCGGGCACATCGACAGGCCGCCTGTCTTCTTCCGATCCGAACTTGCAGAATATTCCGATCCGCACCGAAGAAGGCCGCAAAATCCGCCAGGCTTTTATCGCTGAAGACGGTCATGTGTTGCTCTCTGCCGATTACTCGCAGGTCGAATTGCGCCTCGCCGCCGAAATGGCGAATGTCAAAGCTTTAAAACAGGCTTTCCGCGACGATGTCGATATTCACGCGCTCACCGCCTCGCAGGTGTTCGGCGTGCCACTCGCCGAGGTTTCTTCCGAGTTGCGCCGTCAGGCCAAGGCTGTTAATTTCGGCATTATCTACGGCATCTCCGGTTGGGGTCTTGCCAAGCAGCTGGGATGCGATCCCGGCGTCGCGCGCGATTTTATCAATCGCTACCTTGCCACCTTCCGCGAAATTCAAGACTTCATGGAAGACACCAAAGCCTTCGCCCGTAAACACGAATATGTGCAGACCCTGTTCGGGCGCAAATGCTACACGCCCAACATCAATGCGAAAAACGGCGCGTGGCGGTCCGGTGCCGAGCGCGCCGCCATTAATGCGCCTTTGCAAGGCACAGCCGCTGACATCATGAAAAAAGCCATGGTGCGTATTCCGCCTGCTCTTGCCGCCGCTAACCTGAAAGCCAAAATGCTTCTACAAGTGCACGATGAATTAATTTTTGAAGTGCCGGAAAATGAAACGACGCAGACCGCTACGCTGGTCAAAGAGATCATGGAACACGTGGCGCAGCTCGATGTGCCGCTCATCGTCGAAACCGGTTTTGGCAAAAACTGGGGCGAAGCGCACTAACGCGCTTTATTCAAAACTGTACGAGCCGAGCGCCAGAATTTTTCCTGTGGTGTCATCCTGCGCGGCAATCGCGATGCCCTTGCGCACGCCGCCAATCATCAGCGCCTGTGATTTTGTCTGCGCCGTACCATCCCATGGCCCCAGTATCTGATACAGGCCGGCCGCATTCACATACTCAACCGGCTTGCCGTTATTGCGGCTTGGTAGAGACAGGCCATAATGCGGCTTATCAAACATCATCATCCATAAAGATACCGGCGCACCGTTCGTCTGGATGGCTGGCAGCGTATAATCGAACAGCAATCCCTGTCCTTTTTTAATCTCGATGCGGGAAATAATATCGCCGCGCGCTTTGGTCAGCGCGGCGCTGACTTTATCGCCTTGATAGCCAATGGCTTCATAGCGCCCGTTGATCACCATCATCGGCGTGTAGGTACGACTTGCGACTTTTTGAGTGATATAATTCTGCTGACGCTGGCGGCAGAAAGGGCGGGTGAGTTTTAACTGGCCCGGCCCCAGATAATCGACATGGCACGCCACACCGATAATTCCCGGGAGCGCGGTAAGCTTCGCCAGCAATTCATCCGCCGGTGGGCAATACATACATTGCTCGGCCGTATACAGCTCAATCAGCACCGGCGAAAAAGTGGGGGCTGGGGCGGCAACGGGCGCTACGTTTTGCGCGTGGGCCGATCCGTTCGGCAACCCTGTCAGCAACAGGCAGAATATGAGGAGGCGCGCAAAAATCATGTCCTCACTTACAGGCACAAGGATGGTTACTTCAAGCAAAAAGCAGATAGATAAAATTTGAGATAAATTATGCCTTTAATTGCAGGCAAAGTTTACGGCCCCTTTAAATATTTATGGGAAACTAAAAATAACAGGGCAAGCAAAAGGGGCAAAACATGAAACTGGTTCTTCTCGGCATGGCGATGATGGGTACCGCCACGTACAATTCCACCGATTTATTCGCCAAGGCGCAGGATGCCACAGGCGGCGTTGTTGCCGTTTATGCCACCGCTGGCAAGATCGATCATTTCAGCGATATGTCCACCCGCGCCAAGCAGCAGGACAAACTCTTCGCCGTCAGCGCCAAAATGGAGCCGTTCGCCCGGGAATACGGCCAAGCCGAGCCAGAGCGCATCTCATACCTCTCCCGCTAAGCCATATTGCCTTTAAGGGCGGTCTTGCGTAAAACGGAACGCATGAGCACAGCAGACGCATACCGCAAAGATTTCCCTGTTTCCTGGGACGAACTCCACCGCAACGGCAAGGCCCTCGCCTGGCGCCTTCTGGGCAAAGGCCCGCTCGAAGGCGGCAAATGGAAGGGCATTATCGGCGTGACGCGCGGCGGCCTCGTCCCGGCCTGTATCGCGGCCCGCGAGCTGGAAATCCTCACCATCGAGACATTTTGCATCTCGTCCTATGACGTCAAAGAACAAGGCGGCGTTCAAATTCTTAAAAAACCCGACATGGCCAATGAAGACGGCGGCCTCGGCTGGATTATCATCGACGACCTCGTCGATACCGGCACCACGTTCAAAGTCGCCCGGGAGATGTACCCGAACGCCCATTACGCCTGTATCTATGCCAAGCCCAAGGGCACGCCGCTGGTCGATACCTTTGTGACCGAAGTCTCCCAGGATACCTGGGTCCATTTCCCGTGGGACCTCGAAAACCAGTACGCCACACCACTGGCGCGCCAATAAGGCTGACTTCTTCGTCTGTCTGTGCTATATATGATTATATCAGCGGGCGTATTGCGCCCGTTTTTCATGGGAAGAGCCCGCAAGGAAATTAAAAATCGCGGATCGAAGTAGACAAACTTGTGAAAACTTGTAATCCCTTAAGCACAATAAGTGTTGATTTCCGGCCCTTTTTGACGCTATAAACCCCCATTACCGCACGATCTGGCTGAAAACGGCTGCCTCGATCGTGTTTTTATCAATCCTTTCAAGGAGTTAAAAAATGCCGAAAATGAAAACCAAAAGCTCTGCCAAGAAGCGCTTCAAGCTGACGGCAAGCGGCAAGGTTAAGGCCGGACAAGCCAAGACTTCGCACATGATGATGAACAAATCCAAAGACATGAAGCGTAAAGCACGCCGCACCATGCTGATGTTTAAAGCAGATGCGGAAAAAGTGATTAAGAATTTCATGCCTTACGCGCGCGCCAAAAAACAAAAGCCGCCCGCTAAAAAAGTTGAAGGAGCGCAATAGATGGCACGCGTAAAATCGGGACCGAATTCCCGCCACAAAAAAATTCTCGCAAAAGCCAAAGGTTACTACGGTCGTCGTAAGAACTGTTTCCGCACGGCTGTACAGGCTGTTGAAAAAGCAGGTCAGTACGCCTATATCGGCCGCAAGCAAAAGAAACGCAATTTCCGCGCTTTGTGGATTCAGCGTATCAATGCCGGCGCCCGTCTGCATGGCCTCACCTACTCGCGCATGATGAACGGCCTGAAAAAGGCCGGTATCGAGCTGGACCGCAAAGTTCTGGCCGACATCGCCGCGAAAGATGAAACAGCCTTTGCCGCGATTGCCAAGCAAGCCGCAGCTGCGCTGAAATAGTTTCAGTTATTACCCCTAATTCAAAACGGCCCCTTCCCGGGGCCGTTTTTCTTTGCAATAAAGGGGCATGACCTATCTCGCTGTTTTCGACTGGAACGGTACGCTGTTCAACGACACCCATGCCACGCATGAGGCGACCAATGCCTGCCTCGCTTATTTCGGCATCGCGCCGATAACGCTGGAAGAAGAACAGGCAACCTTCACTTTTCCGCTGATCCACTTCTACGAAAAAATGGGCGTCGATGCCGATACCTACCTGCGCTCGGTGGATGAAAACAGCCGCATCTTCGTGGAAACCTATAAACGCGAAAGCGCAACCTGCGGAATCGCCGATGGTGCGACCGATCTGCTCGACTGGTTGAACAGTCATGGCGTCCACACGATGATCCTCAGCAATCATTTGGATAGCGAATTGCAGCAGGATGTTGCGCGTCTCGGCATCGCCCCGTATATGGATTATATTTCGGGCAACAGGGAAAAGGCCACGATTGCGCGCGGTCTTTCCAAACAGATGCGTCTGGCCGCCTATATGGACGCCAACGGCTTTACCCCAGACAAAACCTTTATCATCGGCGATAGTCACGAAGAACCCGATGTGGCCCGCCATCTGGGTCTGCTCGGCATCTCCATAACCGGCGGCCTGATGAACGCCGAGCGCCTCGCCAAAGCCGCGCCCGACCATATCGTCGACAGCCTCACCGAAGTCCGCCCGATATTGGAAAAAACATGGTCTCTGGCTGGCTTTGGTGCTAAAAAAGCCGGGTAATTTGACGAGTATGAGCGACATGACACAGACCCTAGCGACCTTAAAAGACGAGCTGACCGGCATGGTCGCCGCCGCCAATGATTTGACCAAGCTGGAAGAAGCGCGCGTTGCCGCTCTCGGCAAAAAAGGCCGCATCACCGAGCAGATGAAAAATCTGGGCGCGATGGATCCGGACGCGCGCAAAGAAGCCGGGGCGCAACTCAATGCCCTGAAAGATGAAATTGCCGCGCTGATCGAACAACAGGAATCGAGTTTAAAGAAACAGGCGATGGCCGACCGCCTTGCCAAAGAAACCATCGATGTGTCCTTGTCGGTGCGCCCACAAGCCAAAGGCACTATTCACCCGATCTCACAGACAATGGAAGAACTCGTCTCCATCTTCGGCTCGATGGGTTTCGATGTCGCCGAAGGGCCGGATATCGAGGATGACTGGCATAATTTCACCGCGCTGAATTTCCCGCCGGGCCATCCCGCACGCGAAATGCACGACACCTTCTACTTGCCCGACGATCCGGAAGAAACCGGTGAGGCCGCAAAAAAAGTTCTGCGCACACACACCTCGACCGTGCAGATCCGCCTGATGGAAAACAACAAGCCGCCCTTCAAGCATATCTGCTTTGGGCGCACCTATCGCTCCGACTATGACATGACGCACACGCCAATGTTCCATCAGTGTGAAGGCCTCTATATCGACAAGAACGTGCATATGGGCCACCTTAAAGGCTGCCTGATGGATTTCGCGCGCGCCTATTTTGAAATTGACGACCTGCCTGTGCGTTTCCGCCCGAGCTTCTTCCCGTTTACGGAACCCAGTGCCGAAGTCGATATCGGCTGTTCACGCGAAGGCGGCGGTCTGAAAATCGGCGCGGGGAGCGACTGGCTCGAAATTCTCGGTTGCGGCATGGTGCATCCGAGCGTGCTCAAAAACTGCGGCATTGATCCTGAAGAATATCAGGGCTTTGCCTTCGGTATGGGGGTTGAGCGGATCGCGATGCTGAAATACGGCATCCCGGACCTGCGCACCTTCTTCGAAAGCGATGCCCGCTGGCTTGCCCATTACGGCTTCGACCCGCTGAATCGCCCCAACCGCGCCACCGGCAGTAAATAATTTTAAGCGGCTTTAGAATACCGCGCTGATTGCGCCGCATCGAAGTGCGCGTCGATCAGACCGAATATATCCGTGATCGGATAAGGCTGCCCCACCGGCACCTGTTTACCGGTATCGACCAGATACCCTTCCCCGTCATGCTCGCCGTTTTTCAGCGCGACAAAACCGACCATCTCATCAAAGCCGGTGAGAATGCCGTCCTCATGAATAAGGGTGAAATTCCGGTCGATCGCATCGGGATAGGTCAGCGTAACAAACAAGCTGGAACCGCGATTATCCAGTTCGCCGAAAATATCTTTACCCGCTCCGTCTTTACAGGCGGTCAGCTTTTTCTCGGCTGTTTTACACGCGGCTTTATCTTTGAACGTTAAAAGGAAATCGCGACTCATGCGCGTTTCCACCGTCTCGAACCGCAGATTGATTTTGCGCAGGAAATCGTCGTGGTCTTTGAGGCGCCAGTAATAAACAGGCTCGTCCACAGGTGTCTGATGCAGGCCGGTGGCAATCACCAGACGCGGCGCATCGGGCAGCGCGAGCAGCTGCGCAATCAGCGCGTCATAGGCTTTATACACATCCAGCACCGGGTCGCGCCCTTGCGGCATATACCAGTCAGGATTTTTATTCGGCCCGTTGTAAGGCGCCGCATTAAACAAATAATGGTGTTGCACATGGGCGCCGCCATTGAGAAACAACGTCGAGAAACCGGGCTGCGATTTTTTCCACTCTGTCTCAAACATATCGACCAGCAGCTGGTCGAGCAGAATTGCGCGCTGATAATGCGTTTTAAGTGCAATCAAAATCTGCTTGGTCACGGACACCGGCCTCTTAAAAAACGAATAACGCAGCAAACCGAGCAAAACATAAAAGTAGGTCGATAGCTTCCCGCCGCCCGTGGCGTTTTCATTCACGGCGTTGGCGACAGCGGCCGCGAGGCCTTTCATCAGCCAGTTGCCCGTTGTCTTGGTCTTCGTCCACGGATCAGGAATAAAGAAAGCCGGGTCTTGCGCATTGTTCGCGGCATTCATCGGCGAAATGGCGGCGACCTTGATGCCGTGCTTTTTTTCCAGATGCTCCCAGATCTGCGTCACGCTTTTTTCGGTGACATCGCCAAGACGGAAAATTCCATGCTCGGAAAAACTTTTACCCGTCTGGATGGACACCCATTGAATCCATGGCTCCAGCTCCTGATGCACTTTTTCGGACGCCGTATAGATAATGCCACACTCTTCAAATAATTTCTGGAAGGTCGGCAGATGACCGCGCTCAGCATAATAGCGCACATAATCGAAATTCAGTTCGTTAAGGCCGACGAGGATAAGCGGTTTGGCGGACGACATAGGCGCGCTCCTTTAAATGTTCAGGACCCGATCATAGACCGCCATGGTGCGGCTGACAACGCTCTCCACGCTGTAGTCCTCTTCAACATAACGGCGCCCGGCAAGACCCATGGCGCGGCGTTTGTCCGGATCATCGAGCAGCAGGCCAATCGCATCAGCGAGCGCCTGCGCGTCGCGCGGCGGAATCAGAATGCCGCTGACCTTGTCCTTCACCGCTTCTTTACAACCCGGCATGTTGGTGGTCACGATCGCGCGGCCAATGGCGGCCGCCTCCAGAAGTGCCTTCGGCACGCCTTCGCCATAGTAAGAGGGCAGCGTTACGATAGTTGCTTCCTTGAATGCTGATGGCATGTCCGACACCTGACCGCGCCATTCGATCACGCCTTCCTTCACCCATTGAGCCATGACAGCAGGATCGAGCGAGTGCGGGTTTTTGGGATAAAAATCACCCGCAACCACAAACCGTGCCTGCGCGCCATTTTTCTTTAAAACGCGCGCCGCTTCGACAAATTCATAAATACCTTTTTCATTGAGCAAGCGCGAGACGAACAGCACAATCGGCTGTGAATCTTGCGGCTCATCCGTTAACGGAAACGCCGTTAAATCAACACCAGATCCGCGGATCAACGTCGTTTTATCCTTGGTAATAATGCCCGCTTTTAACAGACATGCGCGATCGTCTTCATTCTGGAAGATGATGTGAATGCCGGGACGTGCGAATGTAAGTTTCAGCAAGGCAACAATGAGGGGGCGCAGCAGGCGCATCTTCCCCGATGTTGCCGTGAATAAACTGCCCAATCCCGCAATTGTAAAGACAGTCGGGATATCTTTTCCCATGCAACGAGTTGCCAGCGCCATATAGAACGCTTGTCGGATGGTGATGGCATGGAGAATACCCGGTTGTTCACGGCATATCTGATCATATAAATGAACCGGGATTTTTATATGGCCGATCAGCCCGTGCGCTTTTGGCCACGGCAATCCCTGCACCCCCATAGATGCAAGATTTTTATCCCGCTGCGCGTCTTCGGTTCCGAGCATGAGCGTCCATCCGCGCCCCACAATCGCCCGCGCCAATTCCACACGGTGCGACCAGAAGCGTTCCATATCACTGAGAGTCATAAGTAGTTTCATGGGATGTCCTTTATCATGCGGCCCAGCGGTCCAGCCAGCCTTGCGCCATTAATACGGTCCACAATTTCTGACCGTTCGGATCGACAGGCTCGCCGCGCAGATGCGCTTGCCACATAGCGGTAACAGCCTTGTCGTCGAACAAACCCTGACGGCGCAGGCGCGAAGGGGATAAAAGATCATTGGCCCATTCGCGCAGATCGCCGCGCAGCCATTGCGCAATCGGCACGCCAAAGCCCATCTTAGGCCGGTCAAACAAAGGTTCCGGCACATATTTTTTCAAGACCTGACGCAACAGCCATTTGCCTTTGCCATCGCGTATCTTGGACGAGAAAGGCAGTCGCCAGCAGAATTCGCACAACGCATAATCCATGAGCGGTGCCCGTGCTTCAAGCGCGACGGCCATGCTGGCGCGATCCGATTTTACCATCAGATCGTCGACGCGGTATGACAAGGTGTCCCCAAACATCATGTAATCGGCAAAATTCAAACCGCGCGGGTAGGAGGTGCCGTCGCGGATAGGAACCGACGGAACCGTCCCATCCAGCACGATATTATCAGGCCATGCCGCCAGCAAATTATCATAGACAGCCCGCCGGTCTTTTTGACCGATCACGGTGCGCAGACGATGCATCTTGCGCACAAACTGCGGATCCTGACTAATGCGCCGCCACTGCGATTCCGGCACACCTTTCAGCGCGGCGGCCAATGGTTGGCGTATCATGGCGGGCGCCCAGCCGATTTTATTCCATAGCGGCGGCAAGTGGACATGGCGGTCATACCCGCCGAGTATTTCATCGCCGCCATCGCCGGTCAGCGCTACCGTGACTTTATGCCGCGCCATCTTGCTGACCAGATAGGTCGGAATAGCCGACATATCGGAAAAAGGTTCATCATAGATGCTGGGCAAGAGGGGAATAACCCCCATCGCATCACTTTCACTGACGCGCAGCGTTTCATGATCGGTGCCGAGATGAGCGGCAATGCGCTCCGCATGCGGCGCTTCATTATAGGCAGGATCATCAAAGGCGATAGAAAATGTTTTAACGGGGCTGACGCTATGCTTTTGCATTATCGCCACAACCATAGAAGAATCAATGCCGCCGGACAAAAACGCGCCAAGCGGTACGTCGCAGATCATGCGGGAAGACACAGCGTCAGAAAGGAGCGTTTCAAAAGATTGAATCTGCTCTTGCTCACTCCCGCGATAAGGATGGTGACGCGCTTCCTCCACACGTTCGGTCAGCGACCAGAATTTTTCCATGAGTGGCGATAGATCCGCGCCGGGAGTCAAAGACGTCGGGATGATCGCCATGCGCGATCCGGGCAGAAGCTGCCAGATAGCATCATAAATACTGTAAGGCGCGCAAACATAACCGTAATGCATGTAGAGTGCCATGGCATCTTCATTGATCGAGGCGGAAAATCCCTCGAGCGCATGAAAGGCTTTCAGCTCGGACGCAAAAACTAGTCTGTCGCCCACCCAGCCGATATAGAGAGGCTTCTTGCCAAAGCGATCACGCGCGAGATGCAGCGTGCGGTCTTTTTTATCCCACAAGGCAAAGGCAAACTGCCCGTTAATTTTCTGTAGTGTTTGATTTAAACCCCAGTGATCGATCGCCGCGAGCAGCACTTCGGTATCGCTTCGGCCTTTAAACACATGACCGATCGCCACCAGATCGTCATGCAACGCCGGATAATTATAAATCTCGCCGTTATAGACGATCATATATCGCCCCGACGCCGACGCCATCGGCTGGCGCCCGTCTGCGGACAAGTCTACGATAGCAAGACGGCGGTGGGCAAACATGACATTGGCATCGTCATCGACCCAGACCTGCGCATCATCCGGCCCACGGTGCGCAAGGGCACGATGCATGGCCGCCCCGGCCGATTTTAACTGGTCGGAAGATTGGGACGACAGACTGGCAAAACCGGCTATGCCACACATATTATTACGGAACTTCTCTTAAATTTGAGCTTTGGGTTATCAGTTTGCTAGAGTAACGGGCGCCATAGGAAAAGAACAGGCTTTTGACATGAATATCGACCTACTTATTGGGAAACAGGGGCAGAGCGGGCTGCTCTGCAGCGGTCCTTTTGCCCTCCAGCCGCTGGGGGTGATTTTCGACGCCCTGGCGCGCGAACTGATCGTCGAATTCACCGATGGGGGCGACCCGCTGCACCTGAATATTTCTGTCGAAGAGCGGTTTAGCGAAAAGCTTTTGCTCGATCACAGTGTCTTTATCGCCGCCGCGCAGGCGGGAGAAATTACCGAATCACTGGAAGTGCCGCTGGTTTACTTGAATGATCCCTATGGTGGGAAATTCAATGACCGCCTCATGATCAAAACCCATCGCGCCGTCATCGGTTTTGAGGAATTTTTAAAACGCAGCAGCTTTGCACAACCCATTCACCGCGACGACCTGGGGGATGAAAATACGCTCTCGGGCATTCTGGGCGGCGACGATGTGCGCACGCTCAAATTCTCGCCGTCTCTCACCCGCCAGCGCGAACTGGAGAAATCCCCGCAGTATGTCGCGGCCCCCGTGGCCGGCATGACCTTAGGCGGCGGCGCAACGCGCGCCCGCACCAAAGATGGCGGCGAAGCCACCGATTACTAATTACTGATTTTTCTCGCGGCGAATTTTGCGCCATTTCGCGACATTGGCATTATGCTCGTCCAGCGTTTTGGCGAAGACATGTCCACCCGTACCATCGGCGACAAAATAAATCAGATCATTCGTTTCTGGATTGAGCGTGGCAGCGATGGCGGCGCGGCCGGGATTGGCAATCGGCCCTGGCGGCAAACCGGCATTTTTATAGGTATTATACGGAGAATCCGTCTGTAAATCCTTGGTCAATAGCCTGCGTCCAATAGGGCCCTGCCCGTCTTCCTGCACTTCCCCCTTGGTCAAGGCGTAGATTACCGTTGGATCAGTCTGCAGGGGTATGCCCTGCTTCAAACGATTGATAAACACTCCGGCAATACGCTCGCGCTCCGATGCAATGCCCGTTTCTTTTTCAACGATCGACGCCAGCGTGATCGCTTCTTCCTTGGTCGTGAAAGGCAGATCTTTCGCGCGGCCTTCCCACAATTCATCAATCGTTTTGGTCATGGCGGCCTGCATCTCGGCAATCTTGGCGGCGCGCGTTTCGTTCGCCATGAAATGATAGGTTTCAGGTAAAAGCGTCCCTTCCGCCGGAATCTCTGTAATGTCTCCGGTCAGGTTCTCGGCGGCATTGAGACGCTGCACGATCTGCCAACTGGTTAGCCCTTCCGGCACCGTGAAGACGCGATCAAATGTGTCTCCTTCATACATCTTGTCTAAAATAGCAGCCATCGGGATGCCAGCGTCGAACTGATATTCACCCGCTTTCAGCGCCGCATGTTTGCCCGTCAGGCGCGCCGCCGCTTTAAAGATATAGGGTTTTTCAATCACACCCTCATCTGCCAGTTTGGCCGCAATGACGGAAACACCGCTGCCGCGTTCGATCAAGACGATCTTGTCCGCCGCAAGCGGCCCCGGCGCCGTGAATTCATTGACGGACAAGCCGATGAAAATGGCCACGCACGCCCCTAAAATTGCCATGACTGATAAAAGGGAAAGAAAGATTTTCATGGGTGGCCTTAAGGTCCTTTATTAAATCTCTCGTGATTTTGTCGGCTTTTGGGCACAATGGCAAGGCATGGTTGCCTCTTCCGCCGTTTCGCCGCCGCCGCGTTTTTTCCTGTCTGTCTGGTTTCTCTACATCCTGACAGCGCCTTTTTATCCGTTCGGCCAAGGCGCCGCGCAGCCCGCCGATTATTTTATCGCGGTGTTTGGCTTCCCTGCCCTAGCGATGGCAGCGCTCACGCTTCAAGGGCGCATTAGCCCTGTTATCTTGTATGGCGCGCTCTTCGCAGCACTGACACTCACGATCAACCTGATTCATTATGCGGCCATGCCTGATATCCGCTTTCTCCTCAGCGCAGTTTATTACGTGTTTAATGTCGGGATTTTATTTGTGGGCATTTTATTGTTCCGCTCCGCGCCGCGCGCCATGAACACTGCAACATACTATGCTGTCGCCTTCAGCCTCGTGGCACAGATGCTCTATATTATCTTTTGGTCGCAGATAGAGGAAGGCCGCGCCATCGGCACTTTCACCAATCCCAATCAGCTGGCTTACTGGGCGCTGCTAAATTTGGCAATCCTGATCGGCTTAAAGCGCGGACAAACTTTCACCTTTCTTGATTATGGTCTTATTGGGCTGTGTGTTGCCTTGCAAGCGGTCGCCTTATCCAAAGCGGGTCTGATTACTACGGCTTTGATGCTGATCATGCTGCTGTTTTTGCCCTCCATGAAGAAGGGCGCACGCCTGATAATCGTGGGCATAGTATGCGCGGGGCTGGCTTTTATCGTTTTTGATGAATCGAAAATAAATTTGCACCTGCAAAGCGTCGATAATCTCTCCGCTGTAACCGAGAGATTAAGTACCTTGGGCACAGAGCGCGATGACAGCGCCGAAGGACGCGGCTATGACCGCCTTCTTTCCCATCCTTATTATCTGTTATTCGGTGCGGGAGAAGGGGGATTCAAACGCTTCGATGGACCCGTGCAGGAATTACATTCAGGGCTTGCCACATTGCTTTTCAGCTATGGGATAACCGGTTTTTTGCTGTTCGCCTTATTGCTCTGGCACATCTTCTACAGATTGCCGCGTCAGTATGTCGTGATGCTCGGCATAATCCTGCTTTTCAGCGTCGTGCATCAAAGCGTGCGCTTCTCGCATTTCTGGATATTCCTGAGCGTGTGTTATGCGGCGCGGTATCTAGACGGCGCGCATAACCAGCGAGGCGTTGGTGCCGCCGAACCCGAACGAGTTGGATAGCGCCGTCGTCACTTTTTTCTCTTTGGCGACTTTCGGCACAAGGTCGATGCCTTTACCGGCTTCCAGCACATTTTCGAGATTCAACGTCGGCGGAATAATGCCGGTATTGATGGTCTTGATCGAATAGATCGCTTCCACCGCGCCGGCCGCGCCCAGTAAGTGGCCAATCGCCGACTTGGTCGAGGACATGGAAATCGTATCGAGTGTATTGGCGAACAGGCGTCTGACCGCCGCGCACTCGATCCCATCGCCGACCGGCGTCGAGGTGCCGTGTGCGTTGATATAATCGATCTCCTCAGGGTTCACACCAATCTTGCCGAGCGCCGCTTTCATAGCACGGTATCCGCCATCGCCATCTTCGGCAGGGGATGTCATGTGATACGCATCGCCCGACATGCCGTAGCCGATAATTTCCGCATAAATTTTTGCGCCGCGTTTTTTTGCGTGCTCATATTCTTCCAGCATGACAATGCCCGCCCCTTCACCGATGACAAACCCATCGCGGCCTTCATCGAACGGACGCGAGGCTTCCGTCGGACGGTCGTTATAGCCTGTCGATAGCGCGCGAACAGCGGCAAAGCTGGCTACACCCAGACGGCCCGCCGCGGCTTCCGCGCCGCCAGCAAGCATGAGATCAGCATCGCCGAGCATAATCAAACGCGCCGCATCGCCAATCGCGTGGCTACCCGTGGCGCAGGCTGTGACCACCGCGTGGTTCGGGCCTTTATAGCCATGCTTGATGGATACGTGGCCTGACGCCAGATTGATCAGCATCGCCGGATTGGCGAAAGGCGACAGACGGCTCGGGCCTTTTTCATACAGCGTGATCGATGTTTCATACATCGTGCCAAGGCCGCCGATGCCCGATCCGATCAGCACGCCGGTGCGGCAGCGATCTTCTTCGGTTTGCGGCACCCAGCCAGAATCTTTTACCGCTTCGTCGGCGGCGCCCATGGCGAAATGGATGAACGTATCCATTTTCTTTTGCTCTTTGGGTTCGACGAACAGATCGACGTTGAATGCGCCGTCGGTGGGATTGAGATCTTTGGTTTTCGGCACATGACCGGCAATCTGCGACTTGATGTCGGACGCATCGAATTCGGTGATCTTGCGGATACCGCTCTGCCCTTCAATCAGGCGCGACCAGTTCAGATCCACCCCGACGCCCAGCGGCGTCACCATACCCATACCTGTAACTACGACCCGTCTCATCATTCTCTTTTACCCCAAAATCAAAAGAAAAACACCCTTCAAACGTCTTTGATGCGCTTGCAAGGGTGTTTTTTAATAAGGCTCACAACAAGCAGATTACTCTGCAGAGTTTTCCTTGATGAAGCTCACAGCGTCGCCAACCGTTTGAATTTTTTCGGCAGCATCGTCTGGAATTTCAACTTTGAATTCTTCTTCAAAAGCCATAACCAACTCGACTGTGTCGAGAGAGTCTGCACCCAGATCATCAATGAAGCTGGCGCCTTCTGTTACTTTTGCTTCGTCAACACCCAAGTGTTCAATGACGATTTTCTTTACGCGGTCTGCAATGTCGCTCATCGCGCTTTCCTTCCGTTAAGTTTACTGTTTTTTAAAACTGGCGAGAGATTATCAATCAACGCGCCGATTGCAAGTGGTTTTGTACTGGTTACATAAAACCACAATATATATCAATGTTTTCAAAGACCTATGATGGATGAGATGTGGATAAAATCCCGGACGATGTGATGCGCACCGGCGTTTTTCAAAGTAATCGCGCTTATTTCCGGTTCATGGTGAGAGCCCGTATAGCCTACCACGGTCATACCAGCGGCCACGCCCGCCTGCACACCGACCTCGCTGTCTTCAATGACGAGACAATCCTGCGGCTCTACGCCCATCTGCGCGGCGGCGAATAAAAACAGGTCGGGGGCGGGCTTACCCTGTTTTACTTGAATTTTTGTGTAAATCTGCGCCTCCGGAAAGAAGTCCTTCATGCCCGTCAATTCGATCGCGCGAATAACGTTGCTACGCTCGCCGTTGGAGCCTACGCAAATCGGCAGGTGAGCAGCCGCCAGTTTTACCAGATCGAGCGCCCCTTTGATTGGAGTCAGCCCGTCTTTTTGCAAGTCTTCCACCCGGCGGATATAGCGGGAGACTGTGTCATCGGGAAACTCAAACCCTGTCTCTGCCTGAATCATCAGCATGGTATTGCTAACGGTAATGCCGGTATGGTGCCCCAGCATATATTCCGGCGTGTATTTGGTCAGGCCATATTCGATCAGGATATCCGAGAACGCTTTGTTGTTCAGATATTCGCTGTCGACCAGTGTCCCATCACAATCGAAAATGATCAATTTGTAGGGGAGAGGGGATGAAAAAGGGGCCACGTTGTTCATGGCCCCTTTCTTAATCATCCGTGGCTTAAAAAGCCACTTAAATCATTGCCATCCCGCCGTTGACGTGCAGGGTTGCACCCGTCACATATCCGGCTTCATCCGACGCCAGATAGGCAACTGCCGCGGCGATATCTTCGGACGTGCCCATCTTCTGCATCGGGATCGTCGCATTGATCGAGGCTTTCTGATCATCGTTCAGCGCATCGGTCATGGCCGTGGCGATAAAGCCCGGCGCAATACAGTTGACCGTGATTCCGCGCGAGGCGATTTCTGCCGCCATCGCCTTGCTCCAGCCGATCATACCCGCCTTGGACGCTACATAATTACATTGACCCGGATTGCCCGTCACGCCGACGATCGAGGCGATATTGATGATGCGGCCATTGCGGCGCTTCATCATGCCGCGTTGCACCGTCTGTGCGAGTTTGAAAGTCGCCGTCATATTGACGTCTATTACCTGCTGCCAGTCTTCATCCTTCATGCGCATGCTAAGACCATCGCGCGTCAAGCCAGCATTGTTCACGAGAATATCGATCTGACCCATGGCTTCATCGGCGGCCTTCACCAGACCCTCAACACCTTCTTTGGTCGACAGATCCGCCGGGAGCACGAACACGCGCTCGCCCAGTTCCGCTTTTAGCTCATTGAGCTTGCCTTCATTTCGGCCCGAGATACCCACAGTCGCTCCCTGCGCATGCAACGCCTTCGCAATCGCCCCGCCAATCCCGCCCGTTGCGCCAGTCACCAGCGCCATTTTACCTTTTAAGTTGAACATGATTTTTCCTCTTCGTTATTTCAATTTCGCGATCAGCGCTTCGATCTGTTCTGGCGTACCGACAGACTCGCAGACGATGTCCTTATCGATGCGTTTGACGAGACCCGATAACACTTTCCCGGCGCCAAGTTCGATCATCTCGCTTACGCCCTGTTCTTTCATCCACAAAATGGATTCTCTCCAGCGCACGGTACCCGTGATCTGATCGACCAGCAGGCGGCGAATGTCGGATGGGTCGCTCACGCCCTGCGCCGTCACGTTCGAAACGATCGGCACGAAGGGCGGGCGGATGTTGGTGTCAGCCAGCGCGTAGGACATTTCCTGCGCGGCGGGCGCCATCAGCGTGCAATGGAATGGCGCGGATACGGGCAACTCAATGGCTTTCTTGGCGCCGCGCTCGGTCGCCAGTGCAATTGCCACCGCAACTGCGCCTTTATGACCTGAAATCACCACCTGTCCGACCGAGTTATCGTTCGCTGCCTGACACACTTCGCTGTTCGAGGCTTCCTTGGCAATCGCGGCAACATCATTGTAATCAAGGCCAAGGATCGCTGCCATGGCACCAACGCCGACGGGCACGGCTTTTTGCATTGCCTGGCCACGGCGCTTTAACAATTTTGCCGTTACGGGAATATCAAAAGCTTGCGCCGCTGTCAGAGCCGAGTATTCACCCAGCGAATGTCCCGCCATGAACTCGCAGTGAGTACGCAGATCGAGCCCGCCCTGTCTTTCCAGAATTTTTACAATCGCCATCGAGACGGCCATGAGCGCGGGCTGAGTATTCTCGGTCAGGTTCAGATCGCTCTCAGCGCCCTCAAACATAATTTTCGAGAGATTCTGGGAAAGTGCGTCATCGACTTCCTGAAACACTTCTTTGGCTTCAAGAAAAGAATCGGCGAGGTCTTTGCCCATGCCGATAAATTGCGAGCCCTGTCCCGGGAAAATAAATGCACGTGTCATGAGCGAAGCGTTTCCTTACATCGTTGAAATCACGCCCAAAATGGCCGGATATTGCGGTTCGGTCAAGCATCCATATAGTCCCGCAACAATCTTGCTGAAACAAAACTGATACAAAACGGCCACGTTTACGCCCCAAGAATCGGTCACAGTCATTGCATGGAGATTCGTTGAACCGTTTTATGCGTGAATCCTAATTCATGCAGCGCAAAAATGAATTCCCTGCCCTTTTGTCGTGTTTCATGTACACTCGTCACATCCATAGATTTCAGAGCGCTTCCTTACTACACGCGTTCTTTGCATAAATAATCTATCGAAGTGCCGGGATCAGGGAAATCCGGCATCCATCTGCGGAGGATAGAGGGCTCATTGATAAAAATGCTTAACCCAATAGGAGGTTACGATGAGCTCTATAAACACAAAGAAGAAAACGGTTATCCGGCGTGTCCTGGAAGAAACCGGTTATGCGTATAAACTGAGTTGCGAATGTGATCACACGAATGCGGATTATGCCGAGTACGCCAGTGCTCAGTCATTATCCTCATTCCAAAGTGCCCTGCAGGATCCTGATCTTAGCTATGAGGATCTGTGCCAGATGCTTCGCCGGGCAACGACCCGCGAAGTGCGCCGTCAGTGCAAAACCCCCTGGTCATTATTTATGGCCAACTATATTGCCACCCGTCACAGTAATGGGAATTTTGGCGTAAGGGGCTGATTTTAAACAATAAAGATGAAAACCGCCGGATCCCCCCTCTCCGGCGGTTTTCTTATGGACGTAAAAGGGCGGTTTTTGCTTGATTCCCTTGGGAATGGCCCCTATAAAGCCCCTCATTAAGCAACCTCGCTCGTCTTTAGGCAAAGGCGGGCTTTATGATCCGAGAGGAACAAACATGCCTATCTATGAAACCGTGTTCATCGCGCGGCAGGATTTATCTGATGCTCAGGTAAAATCACTGACCGAAGCGTGTGAAAAAATCATCAAAGACGGCGAAGGCAAAGTTGCCAAAGTCGAAAACTGGGGCCTGCGCACGCTGGCTTACAAAATCAACAAAAACCGTAAAGGCCACTACGTGCTGATCGAATCAGACACACCAGCGCCTGCGATCATCGAAATGGAGCGCACACTGCGCCTCAACGAAGATGTTCTGCGTTACATGACGATCAAACTGGACGAAGCCACAAGCGGCCCATCCAAGATCCTCGACAAAAACACCGGTGAAAACGAATTTGAGAAGGATGCCGCATAATGTCTGCTGAAGCACCACAAAAGAAAGCGTTCTTCCGCCGCCGCAAAACCTGCCCGTTCTCGGGTGAAAATGCGCCGAAAATCGACTGGAAAGATGTGCGCCTGTTGGGCCGTTTCGTTTCCGAGCGCGGCAAAATGATGCCTAGCCGTATCACGGCGGTATCGCTGAAAAAACAACGTGCGCTGGCTCAAGCCATCAAACGCGCACGCTACATGGCGCTGATGCCTTACGTCTCCCCAGATGGCGGCGACAGTGCTCCCCGTTACGGTTCGAGAGAGAGATCATAATCATGGCTACGCAAGTAATTTTATTGGAAAAAGTTGACCACCTTGGCTCGATGGGCGAAGTTGTCAACGTAAAGCCGGGCTATGCACGCAACTTCCTGTTGCCACAAAACAAAGCTCTGCGCGCCACCAAAGAAAACATCGCTTACTTTGAAGCGCAGAAATCTGCGATTGAAAAAGTAAACAATGAGAAAAAATCTGTGGCCGCTCAATCGGCGAAAAAAGTCGATGGCCTCAAAATCGCGATTATCCGTCAAGCGTCCGAAGGCGGCCAGCTGTTTGGCTCCGTCTCCTCGCGCGATATCGCGGATGCGGTTGCCGAAGCCTCGGGTGAAGCAATTCAGCGTAACCAGGTTGTTATGAACACCGCCTTCAAAACGATTGGCCTGTTCCCGGTAACTATCGCGCTGCACGCAGAAGTTAAAGTTGAAGTGGTCGTGAACATCGCCCGCACAACTGAAGAAGCTGCCACGCAAGCCAAAACCGGTAAAGCTCTGATTGCGAACGCCCCGGGCGCTCAAAAAGAAGTGGCTGACACCCGCGCTGACTTCATGGATGAAGACGCTTTTGCCGCTGAACAAGCCGCTGAAGCAGATGAAGCCGCTGAAGCTGCCGAATTCGATGCCAAGTCGAAAGAGAAATCAGCTAAACGCGCTGCCAAGAAAGCCGATGCCGCTGATGAAGCCGGCACCGACGAAGCACCGACCGAAACAACACTCGGTTAGTTATCTTTAATACTTATAAAAACCCCGCGTCATGCGGGGTTTTTTATGCCCGCTATTCACAGTGCCCTTTTTTGAATCGCTATGATTCGTCCTTATTCCCTGCTAGTGTTGCCCCATCATGAATAGCGATGTTGCCACCTTAAAATCCGTTACGGCGGGTAGTTCTTCCATTGAAGCGGAATCACACCGCGTAGCGCCGCACAACCTTGAAGCAGAGCAGGGCCTGCTCGGATTGCTGCTCGTCGATAACGGCCAGATGGAGCATGTGAACGAGTTTTTACAGCCCGAGCATTTCTATCAGCCCGCGCACCAACGCATCTACAGCGCCATCACCAAAGTCATTGATCGCGGGCAAAGCGCCAACGCCGTCATCCTCAAAGGTTACTTTGAAAAAGACGAAGGCCTTGCCGGTGTCGGTGGCGCCGATTACCTGTTCGCTTTGCAGGATGAAACACCGCTGATCAACGACGCGAAAGATTACGCGCGCACAATTTATAATCTGCACATGCGCCGCCAGCTGATCGGTCTTGGCACCGACATAGTGACCGAAGCGCATGACCAGAAAATCGACACGGAAGTCGACAGCCTGATTGAAGACGCCGAAGCGCGCCTGTTCTCGCTTGCCGAAACCGGTACGGCGCAAACGGGCTTCATCACGCTGAAGCAATCAGTGCTGACAGCTATCGATATCGCGGAAAAAGCGTTTCATGCGGACTCGCATGTGACCGGGGTCACAACCGGCTTGCGCGACCTCGATCACAAACTCGGCGGCCTTCACAACTCCGACTTGCTCATTCTCGCCGCGCGTCCGTCGATGGGAAAAACATCGCTGGCTGTAAACATTGCATTTAACGCGGCCAAAGCCTTTGCCGATACAGGCGGGAAAGAAGGTGGCATCGTCGGCTTCTTCTCACTCGAAATGTCGTCCGACCAGCTGGCCACGCGTATTCTTGCCGACCAGTCCGGCATCTCCGGCGATAGCATCCGTAAAGGCGACATCAAGGAAGCCGATTTCCGCCGCTTCATCGAAGCGAGCCAAAAGCTGAGCCAGATTCCCTTGTACATCGATGATACACCAGCCTTGTCCATCGGTGGTGTGCGCACCCGGGCGCGCCGCCTGAAACGCCAGCACGGCCTGAGCCTGCTGGTCATCGATTACTTGCAGTTACTGCGTGGCAATGGATCGCGCCAGAGCGCGGAGAATCGCGTGCTCGAGGTTTCTGAAATTACGCGCGGCCTCAAAGCCATCGCCAAAGAACTGGCTATCCCTGTGATTGCCCTTTCCCAGTTAAGCCGGGCCGTCGAACAGCGCGAAGACAAGCGCCCGATGCTATCCGACTTGCGGGAATCGGGATCGATCGAGCAGGACTCGGACGTCGTCATGTTCATTTACCGCAATGAATATTATCTCTCGCGCACCGAGCCGGAACGCAAACCCGGCGAAGACGATTCCAAATTCAACGACCGCTACGAACAATGGCAACAGATGCTCGGCGAATCCGCCAACGTCGCGGAGATTATCATTGCCAAGCAACGTCATGGCTCCATCGGTACCGTGAAGACCTTCTTCGATGCCAGCATCACGCGCTTCTCGGACCTCGATCAACGTCACAGCTAATCCCATGAAAAAGCCGACCCTTACCATCAACCTGGCGGCGCTTGCAGCGAATTACCGTCTGTTTAAAGAGATGGGCGCAGCCGAGGTCGCCGGCGTCGTAAAAGCCGATGGCTATGGCCTTGGCATTGCCCCTGTTGTCACTGCGTTACTCGCCGAGGGCTGTAGCCAGTTTTTCGTCGCCACGCCCGATGAAGGCGCCGCTGTGCGCGCCGTTGCTGAAGACGCCCAAATTGCTATCCTTGGTGGTCTCTATCAGGGCGGCGAAGAGTTTTATCTCGATCATCATCTGATCCCGGTCATTAATTCGCTGGAACAATTGCACCGCTGGCGCGCGTTTTCGGAAAAAGAAAGCTTCGCGCTGCCTTACTGGTTGCATGTCGATACCGGCATGAACCGTCTGGGCCTTGGTGCCGATGAATGGGCTGGCTTCAACCGCGATCTTGAACAGGCAGAGCCTTTGCACATGATTGGCGTCCTCTCGCACTTCGCCTGTTCAGATGACAAAGACCATGCGATGAACCAGCGCCAAGCCGATCTGTTTGCCACCATCGCCCGCGACCTGCCGGACACCAAAAAATCCCTGTGCAATTCCTCTGGCTGTTTCCGCAGCCACGACTGGCATTACGATCTGCTGCGTCCCGGTTACGCCCTCTACGGCGGAAACCCAACACCTGAAGCATCCAACCCCATGCAATCGGTTGTCACACTGGAAACGCCTGTGCTGCAAACCCGCGCCGTCAAGGCAAGCGAGTCTATTGGGTATGGAGCCAGTCATACATTTTCAGCTGACAGCGAAACCGCAACGGTCGCGCTCGGCTATGCCGATGGCCTCCATCGTGCCGGATCGTCCAAGGCCAAGCTTTATTACAAAGGCCAGCCCTGCCCCGTTCTGGGCCGTATCTCCATGGACCTGATCTCGGTTGGCATCGGCCACCTCGCGAACAAGCCCTCTCCCGGCGAGATGCTGGAAGTTTTAGGCCCGCATCAAAGCGTCGATGATCTGGCAGCCGATCTCGACACCATCGGTTATGAAATATTGACTTCACTAGGCCGTCGCTATCAGCGGGACTACTTGTCGTGACCCGCCAAAACCGCTACAACTTTGATCTGGCTAAATAAAGGGGCGTTTATGAGCGATACGCTGATCACCAAAATGAAAGACCCGATGCGGGTCGCCAACGGCTTTCTCGACATCTGCGAGTCCATCGGCCACAGCATTTTGAAATTTTTACAAAGTGTCGGCGTTCTGTCGATGTTTGCCGGGCGCGCCATCTTCCACTGTTTCGTGCCGCCGTATTTTCCGCGCCACATCCTGCGCCAGTTTATCGATATCGGTTACTACTCCCTTCCCGTTGTCGGGATGACGGCGCTTTTCACCGGCATGGTGCTGGCCCTGCAAAGTTTTACCGGCTTCGCTCGTTTTAACGCCGAAAGTGCCATTGCCGCCGTCGTCGTTCTCTCCATCACCCGCGAACTCGCGCCTGTTTTGGCGGGCCTGATGGTCGCGGGCCGCGTGGGTGCCTCCATCGCCGCCGAGATCGGCACGATGCGCGTGACCGAACAAATTGATGCGCTCACCACTTTATCCGTTCATCCGTTTAAATATCTGATCGCGCCGCGTCTGATCGCGGGCACATTGATGCTGCCTATTCTCGTCCTGATCGGTGATATTATCGGCGTCTTTGGTGGCTATCTCGTCAGCATTTATACGCTGGGTTTTTCGACAGGCTCGTACCTCAGCCAGACATGGGACGTTTTGGAATCTATTGATGTGGTCTCCGGTCTCATCAAAGCGGCCGTCTTCGGTTTATTGGTCACCCTGATGGGTTGCTACCACGGCTATAATTCAGGCCGCGGCGCGCAGGGCGTGGGTCAGGCAACCACATACGCCGTGGTCTCCGCCTCCATCCTCATCCTGATCTTCAACTTCATGCTGACCAAGGTTTTCTTTTCATGAGCACCGGCCTGCCTAAAATTGAAATGACCAACGTGTTCAAATCCTTCGGGGACAAAAAAGTCCACAACGGCATCAACCTGTCCGTTCCAGCAGGAAAATCATTGGTTATCATTGGCGGATCGGGCACAGGCAAATCCGTCACGATCAAATCCATTTTGGGGTTGATCAAACCGGATTCAGGCTCGATCAAGATCGATGGGCGTGAAGTCACCCGCCTGAACTCGACCGAGCGTGCGGACATGATGCAGAAAGTCGGCATGCTGTTTCAGGGTGCTGCCCTGTTCGACTCGCTGCCCGTCTGGCAGAATGTCGCCTTCGGTCTTATCCACGCCAAAAAGATGGACCGCGACGAAGCCCGCGCCATTGCCATTCAAAAATTGAAACAGGTTGGTCTTGGCGAAAAAGCCGCCGACCTGCTGCCGGCCGAACTCTCCGGCGGTATGCAAAAGCGTGTCGGCCTTGCCCGCGCGATTGCCGCCAACCCCGAAATTATCTTTTTCGATGAGCCGACAACCGGTCTCGACCCGATCATGGCGGACGTTATCAACGACCTGATCGTCAAGAATGTGCAGGAACTGGGTGCGACCGGCATTTCGATTACTCATGACATGGCGTCCTGCCGCAAGATTGCCGATTATGTCGCCATGATTCATGAAGGCCGGATCATCTGGCATGGCCCCGCCGACCAGCTCGACAATAGCGGTAATGCCTATGTTGACCAGTTCATTCATGGCCGCGCCGACGGCCCCATCACCAAGCATACCGGCCTTGCAGCGTAAAACCCCTTTTCGCCTTTAACCCGCCCTATTCCTGTGCCATAAATTGGAGCCATGCGCTGGCTCGGATATGCTCTTCTCGGATTGATTTCATTTGGCTTTTTAGGGGCCATTGCCGGCGTGGGCGCGGTTGTCTTCGTCATCAATTATTACTCACAAGACCTGCCCGATTATTCGCAGCTCAAAACCTATGAACCGCCGATCGTCACACGTATCTATGCAGGGGACGGACGCCTCCTCGCCGAATATGCGCAGGAAAAACGCATCTTCATGCCGATCCACACGATTCCCGATAACGTGAAAAACGCGTTTATCTCGGCCGAAGACAAAAATTTCTACAATCATAAAGGTATTGATGCGTGGGCCGTTGGCCGCGCCGTACTGATGAACCTGCAAAACCGGGGGTCAGGCAAGCGATTGGTCGGTGCGTCGACCATCACGCAGCAGGTCGCTAAAAACTTTTTACTGACCAACGAAGTCTCCTACGAGCGCAAGATCAAGGAAGCCATTCTCGCCTACCGCATGGAAAAGGCGATGAACAAGGATCAACTGCTGGAGCTGTACCTCAATGAAATTTTCTTAGGCCAGCGCTCTTACGGTGTCGCCGCCGCCGCGCTGACCTATTTCAACAAACCGCTCGATGAACTCACCATCGCAGAAGCCGCCTATCTTGCCGCTCTGCCCAAAGGGCCGAATAACTATCATCCTGTGCGCCAGCATGACGCAGCGCTGGAGCGCCGCAACTGGGTGATCGAGCGCATGAAGGAAGATGGCCATATCAGCGCTGAGCAGGCGCAGTTGGCGCAACAAGCCCCTTTAATTATGGTGGAAGAAAAAACCGAAGGCACGCGCGTCTCCGCTCCATACTTCGCTGAAGAAGTCCGCCGCGATCTGGAACGCGAATTTGGTAACAAAGCCTTGTATGAAGGCGGCCTCGCGGTACGCACCACGGTTGATCCGCAATTGCAGGACCTTGCGCAAAAAACCCTGCGCCATGGGTTGATCGCGTATGACAAACGCCACGGCTGGCGCGGTCCGCTCGATCACCTGAACTCCATGAATGACTGGGCCGATCAGCTGGATGCCATCGTGCCGCCAGCGTCCATGCCTGATGACTGGCGCATAGGCGTTGTCACAGAGGTGACGGCGGAACGCGCGCGTCTGGGCTTTGCCGATAAAACAACCGGCAATATTCCGCTGGCCAATCTGCAATGGGCCAGAAAATCTGAGAATGATGGCTATGCGCTAGGCCCGGAAATAACCTCCTCGCGCGATGTGCTGGAAGTTGGCGATGTGGTGCTTGCCGAAAAGACCGATGCCAATTACATCCTGCGCCAGATCCCACGCATTCAGGGCGCTCTCGTTGCTATGGACCCGCACACAGGCCGCGTGCTTGCCTTGCAAGGCGGCTGGAGCTATAACGCCTCGTCTTTCAACCGTGCGACGCAGGCCAAACGTCAACCGGGGTCAGCCTTCAAGCCGTTCGTCTATCTCGCCGCGCTTGATAAAGGTTTCACGCCGGCAACGCTCGTGCTCGACGCGCCGTTCGTGATTGAACAATCTCCCGGTAATTACTGGCGTCCGACCAACTATTCCGGCGAATTCTATGGCCCGACCCCGATCCGCGTCGGCGTTGAAAAATCGCGTAACCTCATGACGGTGCGTCTGGCCGATCACCTTGGCATGAACACGATTGTCGATTACGCACAGCGCTTTGGTATTGCCGAAGGCATGAAGCCTTTCCTCTCTTACGCGCTCGGCGCTAACGAAACCACGCTGCTGCGCCTGACCAACGCCTATGCCATGCTGGTCAATGGCGGCAAGGAAATTACCCCGACCATTATCGACCGTATTCAAAACCGTTACGGCGAAACGGTTGAGAAAAGCGATGCGCGCGCCTGCACCAATTGCGGCCCGTTGCTGAAATGGGAAAGCCAGTCAACACCGGATGTGCCCGACACCCGCAAGCAAGTGGCCGATCCACGCACCGCCTATCAGATCACCTCCATCCTCGAAGGTGTGGCGCAACGTGGCACAGCGGCAAAACTGAATGCCCTTGGCCGCCCGCTGGGGGGTAAGACGGGCACCACCAATGAATCCAAAGATACCTGGTTCATCGGATTCTCCCCTGACTTGGTCGTCGGCGTTTTCGTCGGCTTCGATGAACCAAAATCCATGGGCAAACGCGAAACGGGTTCGTCCGCTGCGCTGCCGATTTTCCAAGACTTCATGGGTGAAGCGTTGAAGGACACATCGCCTACCCCGTTCCGTGTGCCGCCCGGCGTCAAACTCGTACGCGTTAATGCGGCGACCGGTAAATCTGCCATGCCCGGCGACAAAAATGTCATCTGGGAAGCGTTCGTCACAGGGACCGAACCCAACAGCGATGATTTCGTGCTGGATTCCGGTCTCGTTACCGGCGGTCAGGGCATTGCGCCCAATACTTATGGCACCGATCCTTACGGCGCGCCGATCGATCCAAGCGTTGAAGTATATGATAGCGAAGCCTATGGCGCAGGCGCCGTGCCGGGTGCACCCGCCTACGGCCCTGTCCAGCCTTCGGCTCCTGTAGAATCGGGCGCAGATACAGGCGCCCCGCAGGTGAATTACGACGATCCTTTCACCTCGTTCAGCCAGCCGCTGCCCACGCGCGATATTCTGCCGGGTGAACAACCGCCGCTGGAGCCAGTGACGCCGGAAGCAACCCCTTCGGGCGATCCTGCCTTCACCGGGACGGGCGGACTGTATTAATGGCTGTATCATCCTATCTTACGGGACAATTATTGCTGGCGATGCCGGGTATGGGCGATCCGCGCTTTCACAAAAGTGTTATCTTCTTGTGCATCCATGATGATAAGGGAGCGATGGGTCTGACCCTGAACAGTCCTATTCCCGGCCTCTCTTTCGGTCCTCTCTTGGAACAGTTGAATATACTGCCCGAAAACGCGATGGCCCATACGTTTCGCGACCGTCCGGTTTTCTCCGGTGGCCCTGTCGAGCAATCGCGCGGATTTTTGCTGCACGATGATCAGTATTGCGGCGCAGACACCATCCGCATCGGCGATCATTTTTCGATTACCGGCACGACAGATGGCTTGAAAGAAATCGGTCAGGGCGTTCAAAACGTACCGACGCGCTTCGTGCTGGGTTATGCCGGATGGGAAGCGGCGCAGCTGGAAAAAGAAGTGCAGGAGAATGCGTGGATGACCCTGCCGCCAACACATGAACTTGTCTTTGACACAGATCCTGCTCTGCAATGGGAAAAAGCGTACGCGGCGCTCGGTATCGATCCCGGAGCGTTATCCGGCATCTCAGGCCACGCTTAAATATGCCTGACGTGTGAGGGCGAACAGATGATGATCGCGCCACACGCCATTAATCTGGATATAGTCCTTCGCAAAACCTTCCTCACACATCCCGGCGCGTTTTAATACCCGCATGGATTTCTCATTCTCCGGTACGCATGCTGCCTGCGCGCGCTGCAAATGCAGGTCAATGAACATGTAATCCATGATGACCCGGACACTCTGCGTCATCAATCCACGCCCCTGATAGGCTTCATCCAGCCAGTAGCCGAGTGATCCGTGACGCGCTGCGCCCAAATTCAAATGATTGATGTTGATCCCGCCGATGAGGGTGTCTGTATTTTTCAGCCGTATCAGGAAATACCGCGCGGCGTTATTCTCCCAGTCCCATTGCTGGCGCTTCAAACGGCGCTTGAAAAAATCGCGGGTCAGGCAATCATCAGGCCAGGAGGGTTCAAACGGTTTCAGCTGATCTTCATTGCGGCGGCGCACCGCCTCCCATTCAGGCCAGTCCCTCAAACGGGGCGGCTCAAGCACAATGCTCTCGCCCGTCAGCCGCAGGCGCGGCAGGCCGACATTAAGCGGCCAGACGTTGGGCAATACGCTCATAATTTTCCAGATGGGATAAAGGACCAAGCGCCGCGAGCGTTGGTATACCCGAGAACAGGCGTTGCGCCATTTTCTGCAAGTCATCCGTTGTCACGGCATTGATCAGATCAATCTGGTGCGCCATATCAGGTGTCGATCCGAAATTGAGCAGGTATTTCGCCTGACGGTTAGAGCGGCTCATCATCGACTCACGGCTCATCAGAATGCTCGCGCGCATTTGCGATTGCGCCCGCGCCAGCTCGACAGCAGCGACAGGCGTTTGCATCATCTTCATCAGTTCATCGCACACGACCGGTATCAGTTGCGGCAATTTATCGCCGCCCGTCCCCGCATAAATTTCAAACTGTCCATCATCGTGATAGCTCGTGTGGCTCGAATAAATGGAATAAACCAGACCTCGCTTTTCGCGAATTTCCTGGAACAGGCGCGACGACATGCCGCCGCCCATGACCGTTGCGAGCAGGACTGCCGCATAATAATCCGGATCGTGGCGGCTGATACCCTGAAAACCCAGCACGACATGGCTTTGCTCCAGCTCTTTTTCGTGGCGCGCTTCTCCGCCCTGATAACGCGCGGCCTGCGCGGCGCTCACGGCGTTCTCCGGCAGATCGGCAAAATACTCCGTGGCATAGGAGACCAGATCCTCATGGCGGATATTACCGGCGGCCGAAATAACCATTTTTTCCGGCGTATAGAACCGGCGCACGTAATCAATCATCGTTTCCTTGGTCATGGATTCAATGATTTCGGTGCGGCCCAAAATCGGCGCGCCAAGCGCCTGCCCCGGATAGGCGGTTTCTTGATAGTAATCAAAAATAATATCGTCGGGCGTGTCATTCGACATCCCTATTTCCTGCACGATCACGCCGCGCTCTTTTTCAAGTTCCTTATCGGGAAACGAAGCGCGTTGAATCATATCAGAGAGAATATCCATCGACATGCGCGCATCTTCTTTGAGCAGATGCACGTAATACGCTGTGACTTCGCGACCCGTATACGCATTGATCTGTCCGCCGACCGATTCAATCGATTCCGCAATCTCAAGGCTCGATCGAGTCGGCGTTCCATTGAACAGCATGTGCTCAACCATATGCGCCACACCATTATGCGCCATATCTTCATTACGCGTCCCGACATCGACCCACACGCCCAAGGATACGGATTCCACCGACGGGACATCATCCGTTACAACGCGCAGGCCAGAAGGAAGAGTGGTAATCTGAGAGGTCATTTCTGTCTGTTCGCTTTCACAAAATCCTGTACGGATTTCAGATCGTTTTTGAGGATGGTTACATGCTCTTTTCTCTCAAATAAGTCGGCGAGATGCTCAGGCAAGGGCGGGGTGATACCGGTCGCGGCCTTGACCGCGTCGGGGAATTTGGCCGGGTGGGCGCAGGCCAGCGCGATAATCGGCAAGGCCGGATCCTGTTTGATCTGCCAGGCGGCATGAAGCCCCACGGCCGTGTGCGGATCGATCAGATACCCTGTCTCCGCGTAACAGGCGGCCATCATTTCTTTGGTCTGGGTATCATCGCAGCGGCGGGCGTGGAAATCACGATTGGCTTTTTCCAGGAGGGCGTCGCTTAACGTGAAACTGCCATGCTCTTTAAACGACTGCATCAGCGTGGCAACGCTTCGGCGGTCGCGGCCCATCAGATCGCACAGATACCGCTCAAAATTGCTTGAGATCTGAATGTCCATAGAAGGTGATAAGGATGGCTCAACACCTGATGCTTTCATTACGCCCGTTTCAAAAAAGCGCGTCAGAATATCGTTGCGGTTTGAGCCGATAATCAGATTCTGGATCGGCAATCCCATCTGCTTGGCGGCATAGGCTGCATAGACATTGCCAAAGTTACCCGTCGGCACGGCGAAGGAGACGCGGCGCTCCGGCCCGCCCAGCGCCAGAGCCGCCGTCACATAATAAACCGTCTGCGCCATGACGCGCGCCCAGTTGATCGAGTTGACGGCGGAGAGATTAATCTCGCTCTGGAATGCGCGGTCGGCGAACATCGCCTTGACCATGTTCTGGCAGTCATCGAACGATCCTTCGATCGCGATATTAAAGACATTCGGCGCATCGACCGTCGTCATCTGGCGGCGCTGCACATCGGACGTACGGCCCTTGGGATGCAGAATGAAAATATCGATGTTCTTGCAATTGCGGCAGGCTTCGATAGCCGCCGATCCGGTATCGCCGGAGGTCGCTCCGACAATAGTAACCCGCTGCCCGCGCTGTTCCAGCACGTGATCGAATAACCCTCCGAGTAATTGCAAGGCATAGTCCTTGAACGCCAGCGTCGGGCCATGGAACAGTTCCATGATCCAGGCATTGGGCCCGATCTGCACCAACGGCGCAACGGCGGAATGATTGAAGCCTTGGCTATAAGTACGGGAGACAATTTTTTCAAAGGCGCTGGGTGAAATCTGATCGTCAATGAACGGGGCCATCACGGCAGCGGCGACATCGGCATAGGGTGATCCAGAAATACGCGCCAAGACTTCACGCGGCAGGTCCGGCCAGTGATCCGGGATAAACAGCCCGCCGTCGGATGCCATGCCGCTCAGCATCACATCGGTAAAAGATTTGCGGGTCTCGCCGCCTCTGGTGGAGGAATAAGTAATCATCGCCCTTTTTTACCCTGCTTTGAGGGGCTTGTCACGCCCCGCTCGGCAGATAGCGCTCTTGCAGGTGGCCGATCAATGGAGCCGTATTCAGCGGCATGCCGGTGATATCTTCGATCAGCTGATGCGGGCGCTTCAGACGGCCATATTTATGGACGTTATCGTTCAGCCAGTCGCGCACCGGGATGAAATTACCCGTCCGCAGCAGGCCCGGAATGTTCTGAACATCTTTTCTCAAGCGCTCGTTAATCTGGGCTGCCATCATGTGGCCGATGACATAGGCCGGGAAATACCCGAACTTCCCAACAAACCAATGCACGTCTTGCAACACGCCATCCTTATGGCTTTTCACCTCGACGCCCAGCATCTCTTTCATGCCGGCGTTCCAGGCTTCGGGCAGGTCCTTAATTTTCAGTTTGCCGTTGAATAGATCGCGCTCCAGATCAAACCGCAATTTGACGTGGAAGAAGTAGGTGATTTCATCGGCGGTCTTGCGGTCCGCGCCCGGCTTCACCCATGTTTTGAGTTTATAGAGGTTCTCGGCGCTCATAGCGCTATCGCCGAATTTCTGGAACAGGCCTTCAACGCGCGGCGCCAGATATTCAAAAAATTCGCGGCGGCGTCCGAGGATCATTTCCACCAGCAAGGCCTGGCTTTCGTGAACGGCATTGCCCAGATCAAGCGCCACGGGTTGATACCGCCATGTGTCGCGCGGCAGACCCTGCACATAGAGACCGTGGCCGCCTTCATGCAACGTACTTTTGAGCGAAACCATAAAATTATTGATGCTCGCCGTCTTGATCACCAGATGCGTGTCATCGGGCGTGCCGCCTTCAACCGGGTTAAAGCCGGTTTCATAGAGACCCCCGCGGGTGAAATCGAATCCGATGGCTTGCAAGAGCGTCTTGTTCAGCCACATCTGCTGTTCAACCGGGAATGGGCCTTTTAAAGGTTCCGGCGCTGTGCGCTTGCCTTGCTCTTCCACGACCCAGTCGAGCATGTCTTTTAATTTATCGGCCAGCTGGGTGAAATAACGGCTGACTTCTTCCACGCGCATGCCCGGAATATATTCCCGCATCAAAGCCTGATAAATATCGCCGTCATTATCGCGCAGCTGCTTGGCCGCGCCGATTTTCTTTTGCAACTCCAGCATGTCTTCCAGAAAGGGCCGGGCAGTTTCCCAGTCATTGTTGTTACAGACTTCGCGGTGAATACGCCGGCCATCATAGGCAAGGCGCGCGCGCTGTTCCATCAGCTCGGCCGGCACCTGACACTGGTGGCGGTACATGATTTCCATTTCACGCAGGTTCGCATGATCCCAGGCATCCCAGGTGTCGGCGTTTTTCTGCTCATGCGCGGAAGCTTCTTCGATCAATCTGGCGGTTTTTTCCTGCGCCAGCTCTTCATGCATTTTGGCATGGAGAAAAGCGATCTGTCCTAGACGGCTTTTATAGGCCCCGGTCGGCATGGCGGTTAAGAAGTCTCGACCCAAGGCTTCGATAATGGCGCCCATCCGGCCGATATCCCGGAAAATCATTTTCAACTGCATATAGGCGGCGGAAGAATGCTGTTCGTTCTGCTTGGTGGGTTCTTCGCCGGGACTATGTGGCGGCGGCAATTGCAATAACGCGCGGGCTTTCTTTTTAACCGAGAAAAAACCCTTCGAGCTCATCAATCCCCTGATCCAGAGGAGAAAACGCTCAATCCATTGCCACATCATCGTCATAAGGGCCACCTTTTATACCTGCACATACAACCATATATGCGCCTCTCCGTCCAAAAGAAAACACCCGCCGGGTTGCGGCGGGTGCTTCAAATAAATCTAGCCAAAAAGACTATTTCTTTTTGGCTACTTTACGGACCGTTTTAGTCGCTTTTTTGGCAGCTGGCTTTTTCTTGGCAGCCGGCTTCTTTTTAGCAACCGTTTTCTTAACGGCTTTTTTCACTGTTTTTTTAACAGCTGGCTTCTTTTTGGCAGCTGGCTTTTTCTTGACTGCTTTTTTAACAGCTGTTTTTTTAACAGCGGCTTTTTTCTTTACAGCAGGTTTTTTCTTGGCAGCTGGTTTCTTTTTAGCAGCTGTTTTTTTCACAACGGCAGTTGCCATTTTGGCAGCTGGTTTCTTTTTGGCAGCTGTTTTTTTCTTGGCAGCTGGTTTCTTTGTAGTTAAAGCCATTTTCTCCATCTCCTCGTTTGGATTATTTGGTAAGAAAAGAATACACAGTAAAAAGTTAATAAAAAGTTGCGGAAGGAAATCCGCACTCGCGAATCAGTATATGTCAAAATCCGGATAAAAAAAATCTCTTTTTCAAAACCCCTCTTTCAGAGTCTTAAAACCGATTCAAAACAGAGTCTCAAAATGAGTTGGTTACTCCCACTCAATCGTGCCGGGTGGCTTCGAGGTGATGTCATAGACGATCCGGTTGATGCCGCGCACTTCATTGACGATGCGGTTCGATACGCGACTGAGGAACTCATGATCGAAGTGGTAATAGTCGGCCGTCATGCCGTCGGTTGAGGTAACGGCGCGCAGAGCACAGACGTAATCATAGGTGCGCTCATCGCCCATAACGCCCACGGTCTTTACCGGCAACAACACGACAAATGCTTGCCAGATTGCATCGTAGAGGCCTGCGTTCTTAATTTCTTCAATGTAAATCGTGTCAGCTTTTTTCAGTAACTCTAGTTTCTCGCGGGTGATTTCACCGGGGATACGGATGGCCAGACCCGGACCAGGGAACGGGTGACGGCGGATGAAATCTTCCGGCATGCCGAGTTCACGGCCCAGCGCGCGCACCTCATCTTTAAACAGTTCGCGCATCGGCTCGACCAGTTTCAGTTTCATTTTGGCCGGCAGACCGCCAACATTATGATGTGACTTAATTGTCACAGACGGGCCGCCTGTGATGCTCACGGACTCGATCACGTCGGGGTACAAGGTACCTTGCGCGAGGAAATCCACATCGCCAATTTGGTTTTTGTGTTTCTCAAACACATCGATGAACAGTTTGCCGATGATTTTACGCTTTGTTTCCGGATCGCTCACGCCTTCCAGTTCCCCTAAAAACAGGTCAGAGGCATCTTCATGGATCAGCGGGATGTTATAATGGTCGCGGAACATCTTCACGACCTGTTCGGATTCATTCGCCCGCATCAGGCCGGTATCGACATAGACGCAGGTCAGCTGATCGCCGATCGCTTCATGCAGGAGGATGGCGGTAACGGAAGAATCTACGCCGCCCGACAGACCACAGATAACCTTGCCCTTGCCAACCATGGCGCGGATCTTCTCGATGGATTCCTGACGGAAAGCCGCCATGGTCCAATCGCCAGCGCAACCGCAGACATTATGGGTGAAGTTCTGGAGCAGTTGCTTGCCGTGTGGCGTATGCACCACTTCCGGGTGGAACTGAACGCCATAGAGCTGGCGCTCGGCATCGACGATAATCGCATACGGCGCGCCTTCGGATTTACCGACAATCTTGAAGCCTGCGGGGAGAGCGGCAACACGGTCGCCATGGCTCATCCACACCTGCTCATGCGCGCCTTTTTGCCAGACATCTTTCAGGAGGGGAGATTCATCGACCACATCGACATAGGCCCGGCCGAATTCCCGGTGATCGCCATGTTCAACGACACCACCGAGCTGATGGACCATCAGTTGCTGGCCGTAACAGATCCCGAGGATCGGGATATTCATGTCATATATATAGAGCGGCGCCTGCGGGCTGCCGGTTTCGATTACGCTGCACGGCCCGCCCGATAAAATCAGACCCTTGGGACCATAAGCCTCGATCCGTTCGCGCTCGGCATGGTTATACGGCCAGATTTCACAATAGACGCCGATTTCGCGCAAGCGCCGGGCGATCAGCTGGGTTACCTGCGATCCAAAATCAAGGATCAGGATACGGTCATGGGCTTCGGTTGTCTGAGGGAGGGTGTCGAGTGCTATATGTGTCATAAGGACATATAATAGAACTATCCCTAAATTTAAAGAAAAAAACGCCGCTGAAACGGGTCAGCGGCGTTTGAATGATATGTATGGGGTTAGATAATCGCGTTCAGCCGATCCATCAGCTTTTTACCCTTGGTGCTGAGGAACAATTCCTTGCGGCGCTTGTCATCCTTGGCGCTTTTCACGACAACCAGACCATACGGCTTGCCCATGCGGCGCGCGTTTGAGAGTGCGCCGATCGTGCGGGACATAACAGACATCGAAATACCGGTACGCTCAGAGACATCTTTCAGCGCAATGCCTTCATCGTTGGCAATCTCGGTGAAAACCAATGCCCATTGAATCGGAAATTCCGGATCAACGCTGGTCAGTTCGCTCAAGATTCCTTGCAGCTTGTTCAGTTTTTTCTGTGTCATTACTCGCCCTTCTGAGTGGTGTCCATTTACCGGAAGTGTAGATAAGCTGCGTATATGGCATATCCAAAATGGTTTCGCAACGGTAACTTGTTTTTTTATAAAATGGCCAAAAACCGAACTCTTTATTGAACTCTACGTTTAGAGCGCGTACACGCCCCAGCTTCATATGTATCATCATGATCGTTTTCCCACTCTGTTGATGATGAATTAAAATTTTGTATCAAGACAGGCCGCGATATATTTGCGAAAGCTGCGCCGCATGTCTTTTCTGATAATGCCGTAGAGCCGTGTGGCGTCCTGCGCCTGACGGCGGAGCAGAGCCCCTTCCAGCAGGCGGTAATGTCGCTCGACCACATCCTGCTCTGCTGCCTGTCCGCGTTTCCAGCCCTGATACACCCGGATCGTCGTCAGGCAATGACGCCTGAACTGGTCTTCCAGCTCTGCCAGTTGCTTTAATTCAAGGAATTGCGGCGCCCCCCGTAAAAACCGCTCGGCGCCATGACGCGCTTTTAGATAGGTCGTGTTCATTGTGCCCCCACAGTCAGTATCAAATTGCAAGAAATATACAACTTATGTTTGTATTTCTGTAAAAGACGTTTTACCCAAAGATCCTTAAGCAGGCGTTAATTACAAGCGCATTTTTCGTCAATCAAAGGGTTACAAAGCCTCGCAATTTGCAATATTCGGCTGAATACTGCTACTTTTGGTTGTGTTTATTTTAGAAAAGTTTTTTTGCAAATCGCCATTCACGATCAGACGATCCCCCAAAGCCACAAGCTCATGTCCGCGGATCTGCAGACGGCTGATACCCTGACTAAGAGCGCAGGCATCCTCCCCGCGATGCCAGTAGAGGGCGCGATCCAGAGAGCGGCAAAGATGAAGCGGCTGGGTGAGGATGCTGGGGCAGGAAAAGGCGCAGCCGCTGAAATCCGCGCCCTCAAGCAGGACATTCCTGAAATAAGCCCCTTCAAAACGGGCCTCTACCGCAACCACATCCGCAAGGCAAGTATCGGCAAACGTCGCCATACGCGCGTCTGCCCCCGATAAATCCGCCTCTGCCAGATCGCACCCACTCAAATCAGCCCCCCACAGGCAAGCGCCCGGCGCAATCAGACCGTCGAGCGCCGCTCCTTTTAATCGGGCGCGGCGCAGATTAATCCCCGGCAACATAATTCCCTCCGCCGCAGCCTCAGCCAAAGTCCGTTTCAGGCTTGGCTGGCGGCTGTTATAGAGCGCTTCACCGGTTATAGAATATAAAATCATGTCATCCCCCATAGTTAATGGTTTATACCAACTAAATAATCGTTAGTTGGCTTTGGACAACTTTGTCAATGAAAATGTTTTTAAGAGGATTTGCGTTGCAGGATAGCGGTGAAGAACCCGTCCGTTCCGTGGCGGGCAGGTGAGAGGCGCAGGAATGGTCCTTTGCACGGCGGCTCCTCGCCAAAATCCCAGGCTTGTGCGAGGGGCAGAATTTCATAGTCGGGATGGGCCGCCAGAAAGGCTTCAATCTGCCCTTCGTTCTCTTCGCGGAACAGCGAACAGGTCGCGTAGACCAATCGCCCGCCCGGTTTTACCTTGTCGGCAACCTTCTCCAGAATATCGGCCTGCAAGGAGAGGATTGTCTCAAGCGATGGCCCATACTGGCGCCAGCGCAGATCGGGATTGCGGCGCCATGTGCCGCTCGACGAGCATGGCGCGTCGATCAGCACGACATCCATCGTTGCTTTCTGGCGGCGCAGCCATTTTTTATGCTGTTCTTCTTCGAGGCAGCGCAGTTCGACATTGTGCACGCCTGCCTTGCGATAGCGCGGCTTACCTTTTTCAAGGCGGCGCTGGTCGTTATCCATGGCAACGATATTGCCCTTGTTTTCCATCATCGCGGCCATGGCCAGCGTTTTGCCGCCACCGCCTGCGCAGTAATCCAACACACGCATGCCGGGTTTGGCGCCGGTGAGCAGCGAGATCAACTGCGATCCTTCATCCTGAATTTCCACGAGGCCTTTTTCAAACGCCTTGGTTGCGCCCATAAAGCTCTTGTTCGGCGCACGCAGGGATACGGGAGAATACACACCAAGCGTCGTGTGAATATCCTGTTTCGCCAGCGCTTTTTGAATATCTTCGCGTTTGGATTTCAGCGTATTGACGCGCAGGTCGAGCGGCGCAGGCGTAATCATCGCCGCCATTTCCGCTTCAAAATCAGTCCCGAACAACGCCTGTAATTTTTCGGCGACAGCCTCCGGGCATTCAACGCGCACGGCAACCGGCATGCCGGCATCGTCCATGCCTTTACCACTCAGCGCGGCCGCCAGCTTTGTTTCCGATTCATCCAGCACTTCGGCATGGTGCGCGCCGCCATCAAAAAACTGACCCGCCTGCGCGGCGGAAAATCCGTCATGTAAAATTAAAAAAGCCAACGTGCGGGTGCGCGGCGTATCCGCACCATCAACCTGTGAAAGGTGCCAGCCAAGGCGGGCATGGTGGCGGATGATGCCATAGAGCCGCTCGACAATATCGGTGCGGTCCTTGGAGCCGATATACCGGCGCTGCGCCATGAAATCGCGGATGACGTTATCCATCGGGATCGGGGCTTTGCCCATCCGCTCCAGCAATTCGATGCCACTTTGTATCCGCGCCGCCTGTCTCATGGCGCCCCTTGTAGACAAAAAAAGCCCGCCGGTAAAGGCGGGCCTTTGGATAAGGGGCGGATCAGCGCTTATTCAGCCGCTTTTTCCTCAACAGGAGCGGTAGCAGGCTCTTCCGCTTTCACCGCTTCGCATTCAGCCGGGACTTCTTCACCATCAAGGGTCGCTTTGGTGCAATCGATCGTGATTTCGACCGGCGCGTCTGCGGCCTGAGTGGTCGCGGCTTCTTCCGCTTGCGCCGTCATGGCATAGTAAATAGGGGCTGAAGCGATCAAGGCGGCGGCGGCCAGCATCATCAGGTATTTTTTCATCGATAGTCTCCCACAAAATTCATATTGTATTCAGGTGTGAACGCGCCGGAGACTAGGGATATTCGCGCAAGATTGCAAGGCGCACGCGGAATTTGGCGCAAAAATTTCCGACATAAAAAAACCGGCGGACAATGCCGCCGGTTTTATCAATTCTGGAAGTAATTACTCAGCAGCGGCTGGAGCCGTTACAACTTTACCACCGGCTGTTGTCAGCGTGGTGCCATCGGCCAGCGTGTGCGTGCCATCTGGAGCTGGTGTTTTTGTGCCGTCGGCAGCAACAACAGAAACTGCATCGCCTTCAACTTCAACTTTAGTACCATCAGCCAGTGTGTGAGCAACAGCAGCAGAAGCAGTGGCTTCAGCGGCAGGAGCGGCGTGGTCAGCAGCATGATCATCGGCTTGTGCGCCAACAACCGGGGTCAGAGCGAGGAAGCCAGCGGCTGCCAGGATCATCAGTTTTTTCATTTGGGTTTCTCCATAAAAAAGTCGACAGCGATAAGCCGCTTCGGACACGTACACCTTACAAGAAATTATGGCAGCTTTATGGCGACGCAAATTTTTTGCGTGATGGTTCAGTCTGTTATCAACAGCTTCAGATCGCGCCACCCATAGCAGACTTCTTTCAGCTCATTCGGTCCGATGGCAATCATCTTCTTGCCAATCCGCTGCCCGTACGTTTTTTCATAAAATGATTTTGCGCGGTGATTGCCATCGAGAACCCATAGGCATAATCCGTTTTGTTTCTTCGCTTTCAAATTTTTAGCCGCTTGCCGGATCAACGCGCCGCCCACCCCCTGCCGCCAGAAATCCGGGAGCAGATAGAGAGCGTAAATTTCCGCTGGATAAAGCGGGCGGATTTTGGAATCGCCGGGCGGGGCTGTCTTGGTGCGGCCATAGGTGATAAAACCTGCCGCTTTCCCGCCGATTTCCGCTAGAAGCGTCTCACTCTCCCCTTCGCCCATCCAATTTTGCCAGTCTTGGCTTCGCTGTTCGACCGACAGGCTATCCAGATGCGCCTGATCGACGAAACCACCATAAGCCGCCTGCCAGCCTTCTATGTGAATGCGGGCGATGGCCGGAATGTCGTTTATATCGGCGATGCGGATTTCCATGGAACTTTCTAAGCCAGAAGTGCGTAAGTCCCTCATTATTGGGAAATTTTAGGAGAAAAACAATGAATGATAATAAAGGTCTGTTAACCGTCATCGCCATCGTGCTGATCGCCATTCTGGGCGTCGTCGTCTATCAGGCGACAGAAAAATCCCCGTCGGAAAAAGTTGCCGACAGCGTGGCCGATACCGTCGATGATATCGGCGAAAGCGTCACGGGCCGCGAATAATATTTTCATGAGATTAAAAAACCCCCGCACGTTGCGGGGGTTTTTTATTTTAAGAGAATGTTTTGCGGAAGATCGCCTGCTTTTCGCCGTAGCGGATCACCGTGCCATCAAACTGCATGCCGAGTTTCTTGAGCAGATTTTTCGATGGCTCATTTGCATCCTGCGTTTCCGCGATCAGCGCGGGCAGTTTGAGCGTATCGGCAGCATAGATCATCACCGCTTTCACGGCTTCGCTCGCAAGCCCTTTGCTCCAGAATTTCTTTTGCACCTGATAGGAAATTTCCTGATCCGCTCCTTCATGAGACGGCGCAATCGACACAACGCCGACAAATTCATTGTTGTCTTTCAGATGGACGACCCAATTTTTATCCGGGCTTCCAATCAGTTCTTCAAAGCGCGCCCGGAAGCTTTTGTCATCTGCCGCCCCACCTAAAAAGCGGCGCACATCCTTACTCGCATAGAGCTGATGGAGATCGTGCTGGTCGTCTTTGTTGACGCTCCGCAAGGTGCAGCGCTCTGTTTCAATCGTCATGATTTAATTTTCCGTCCGGTAATTGGGCGCTTCGCGCGTGATGGTAATATTGTGCGCGTGGCTCTCTTTGAAACCGGCGCCGGTCATGCGCACGAATTCCGCGTTGGCTTTCATCTCGGCAATGCTCTTGTTGCCGGTATATCCCATCGCGGCACGCAGGCCGCCAACCATCTGGTGGATGACATTGCCGACCGGGCCTTTATAAGGCACGCGGCCTTCAATGCCTTCAGGCACCAGCTTGTTCGATTGCGTCACACCCGCCTGGAAATAGCGGTCGGCCGATCCCGCTGCCATCGCGCCTACAGAGCCCATGCCGCGGTAAGATTTATACGAACGCCCTTGGTAGAGAATGATTTCGCCCGGCGCTTCATCGGTTCCGGCAAAAGCCGATCCCATCATCGCGACATCAGCGCCAGCGGCAATCGCTTTCGCATAGTCGCCCGAGAATTTGATCCCGCCATCGGCGATAACCGGCACGCCGTGCTTGGCGGCTTCTTCGGCGACATCCATGATGGCCGTCAATTGAGGAACGCCCACACCCGCGACAATCCGCGTGGTGCAGATAGAACCCGGACCAATCCCGACTTTCACCGCATCCGCGCCTGCTTCGATCAGCGCTTTGGCCGCCGAAGCGGTCGCAATGTTACCGGCAATGATCTGTAAGTTGTTGGTGCGCATCTTGCGGATCTGCTCGACCATGCCCAGCACACCTTTGGAGTGGCCATGCGCCGTATCAACAACCAGCACGTCAAGGCCTGCGTCCGCCAGCGCCATCGCGCGCTCGACATTGTTCGGGCCCGTGCCGATCGCCGCGCCAACGCGCAGACGGTCTTTATCGTCTTTACAGGCATTCGGAAACTTAATCGCCTTTTCGATGTCTTTAACCGTGACCAGTCCGATACAGCGCTCGTCATTATCAACGACCAGCAATTTTTCGATGCGGTGTTTATGCAGCAGGCGGCGCGCTTCATCTTTATCAACGGTATTATAAACTTTAACAATGTTCTCGGCCGTCATCAGCTCGCGCACAGGCTGCAGCTTGTTTTCAGCAAAGCGCACATCGCGGTTGGTCAGGATGCCGACCAGCTTGCCGGTGCGCTCTTCCGTCACCGGGATACCAGAGATATTATAACGCGCCATCATGTCGAGCGCGTCGCCCAGCGTGGCGTTCGGGTCGATCGTGATCGGGTTGACCACCATGCCGCTCTCATAGCGTTTGACGCGGCGAACCTGTTCGGCCTGCTCTTCAATACTCATGTTGCGGTGAATAATGCCAAGCCCGCCATGCTGGGCCATCGCGATCGCCATTTCGGCTTCGGTCACTGTATCCATTGCCGAGGACAAAAGCGGAATGTTCAGGCGGATGCTTTTGGTTAATTGCGTCGAGGTATCGACAGCGTCGGGGAGCACATCGGAGGCAGCCGGGACCAGCAGAACGTCATCAAACGTCAGCGCTTCGCGAATGGACAAGGAGGAGGTTGAAATCTTGGAATTCATGGCAAATTCGCTTTCTTCTTGGGAGTGGGAATTTGCAGTGTGGTTATAAGGATTTTAGGCCCGATGTAAAGATTTTTATCGCTATTTGGCCTGAATCCAAGAAATCGCATAGCTCCCCTGCATTTTTATGTTTGACATAGACAGGGGACAGGCGTATTCCGGCGCCAATGTAACCCCACTTTTTAGGTAATAGGTATTATCCCATGTCTAAGCTTGTCATTAACGCCACCATCGTTCCCGCTGATATCAGCGAAGCCAATTTGAAGAACTTCGATACACAAGCAGCACGCGCCGAGATCGATAGCACGTACAAAAAAATTAAAGCCGCCGCTTTTGCGAAAGCCCCTGAAAAAGCCGATCCGTCCATCTCCGTCATTTTCGGCAGCACCGGCACAGGCGTGCGAACCCTGATGCAAAAATCCCCCGGCATTATCTGCAATGCGGAAGATTTCGCCAAAGAACTGCCCTCCTTCCAGGAAGAAATTATTCAGTCTCAGGAATATGGTGGCGGAGAAGGCTTAAGACATTTCCTGCAAGAAGCCACGATGCGTTTCCTGCCAGCCGGCCGTTATATGCAAGACCGTCTGATGACCGAAGCATGGGAAGCCAAGCGCGACGTCACCCTGACCAAGCGCGGTAGAACAAGCGGCGGCATCGAACTTCTGCAGGCAATCACCCGGGTAGAAGCCTCGCTGCACACGATTATTTATCAGGCGCCGCTGGATGTGAAACTGAAAGGCTTCGAAGCCAGTTACAAGAAAGATCACACGATTGCCCTGACGCAAGAAGAAGTCGCACAGGAACACCTAACCCTGACAGGTAATATGCAGAAGATGACGGATGCCGCGCAAGGCCGCCTGTCTATCTACTTCCGCACAGCCGGTGACAAAAAAGGTAGCCAGACGCTGGTGGCCAGCAGCCAGAATGGCAATTACATTGTTACCGATGAAGCACGCGAACAAGCCTTTAATGAGACCTTCGCCGCTCAAAACATCACGATTGCCACCCTGATGAGCCAACGCAAACGCAATCTGGCTCTTTAATATGAAGAACACCCATTAAAGCGGGGCCGCTTAGGCCCCGTTTTTTTATTCGGCAGATACGGCTCTGAACCCCTGCGCCACAACGTAAGTCTCCGGTGACTCTTTGCGTGAAGATGGTGGCTTGATGTGTTTGACCGTTTTAAAATCTTTTTTCATGCGGGTGAGCAGTTCGGTTTGCGTGCCGCCCTGAAAAACCTTGGCGATGAAAATACCGTCGGGCTTCAATACTTCGACAGCAAATTCATAGGCCGCATCGACCAGCGCCATGATTTTGATGTGGTCGGTGTTACGGTGCCCGACCGTGTTGTGCGCGATGTCCGAGATAATCAGATCTGCGCCAACATCGCCCATCGCTTCGATCAGGAGAGCCGGGACATCGTCATCCATGAAATCCCTCTGGAAGAAGGTCATGTTTTCCATGGGATCGACTGGGAGCAGATCAATCGCCACGACCTGCGCACCCTTTTGCGTCGCCACCTGGCACCAGCCACCCGGGGCGGCGCCCAGATCGACAATCATCTGGCCCGGCTTGATCACGCCGCCGAGCTTTTCATCAATCTCTAGCAGCTTGTACGCCGCGCGGCTGCGATACCCTTCTTTATGGGCTTTGATCACATACGGGTCGCGCAGCTGGCGCTGAATCCAGCGGATCGAGGATATTTTCCGACCCTTGGCTGTTTTAATCTTTTTTGTCATAGCGCTTCTATAGCACCATCATCGCGCTGGTGACACAAAAAGCGGCAATAAAAACCGTAATACTGGCGGCTATCATCACAAAAACATCCGTGCGGGGCGATAAACGCGCCATCAGCAGATAGAGTGCCATGCCAACCCCATACCCGGCCATGCCCCGGTGCAGCAGCGACCAGTCCCACCACCCGAAGAATCCTTGGGGATAGCCAATCTGGTCCATCATCTCAACCTGCAGGCGCAGCATCCCGGCGCAGCACAGGGCAAAGACCACCGCCTTGATGCGCTGCTCGGGATGCACCACGGCCAGCGCCAGCGGGATCCAGAACAGGTCCAGATACGGCAGGAATTTCGCAAGCAAATCAGTCATCTTTGTGCCATAGTCTCCCCATAGGAATTCATGATGAATTATACGCGACTTTTTGTCTTTGTCCTGCTTTTGATAGGGATCGCCGCGCCCGGCCCGGCCCGCGCCCAGAGCATCATCCGCGACACTGAAATCGAAGATTACATGAAGAGCTGGTTCGAGCCGGTCTTTAACGCCGCCGGCATGAACGGCGATCAGGTCAATGTCATCATCGTCGAAGACCCTGCCGTGAACGCCTTTGTCGCGGGCGGTGCCAACATCTTTCTTTATACAGGCCTTATTCAAAAAACCGAAAACCCGGGCGAATTGCTTGGCGTCGTCGCGCACGAGCTGGGCCACATTGCGGGCGGACACTTGATCCGCGGGCGCGAGGCCATGGAGAATGCCTCCTATGAATCCATCCTCGGCGCAATCGTCGGCGTCGGTGTTGCCGCAGCAGCCGGCAATGCAGGGGCGGCTGCCGTCCTCGGCACGGGCGGCGCGTCGATGGCGCAGCGGCGCTTTTTATCGACCTCACGCACCTATGAATCCAGCGCCGATCAGGCCGCCTTGCGCTTCCTTAATCAGGCGGGCCTGAATCCTGTGGGCCTGAAAACGTTCATGGAAAAACTGGAAGACGAAGAACTCGCCCCCGCCAGCCAGCAATCCGAATATGTGCAGACCCACCCGATGACGCGCAACCGTATTTCCTCGATCGAAAACGGCGTCGCGCAATCGATGGTCAAAGACAAGCCACTCCCCGCCGCGTGGACAGACCAACATGCGCGTATGAAAGCCAAACTGCTGGGCTTCATGCAGCCTTCGCAGGTCGTCTGGGCCTATAACGATCTCGATACCGGCATTCCGTCGATGTATGCCCGCGCCATTGCCAATTACCGCGAGAATAACATGAAGCCGGCGCTTGCGCTGGCGGACAAGCTGATCGCTGCCGAACCGAAGAACCCCTACTTCCATGAAATCAAAGGCCAGATGCTGGTTGATTTCGGACGGCTGTCGGAAGGCATGGCCTCCTATGAGAAAGCGCTGGCGCTCAAACCCGATGCCGCGCTGATCCGCATCGAACTGGCCCACGCCCAGATTGAAACGGCGGGCAATGACGGCGGCAAACTGAAACGCGCGATCGATAACCTGCAGCGCGCCCAGAGGGCGGAACCTCGCTCCACCAGTGTGCATCGCCTGCTGGCCACCGCCTATGGCCGCATGGGCAACGAGCCTGCCGCCCGCCTGCATCTGGCCGAAGAAGCCTTGCTTCAGGGCAAGAAAGATTATGCCAAGGGTCATGCCGATTACGCGGTAGCGAACCTGCCCAAAGGCTCGCCTGACCGGCTGCGCGCGCAGGATATTTTAAGTTTTATTGCGCTCGGCAAACAATAAAAGATACACTATATAGATAGATACGATCACACCGCCTTGAAGGAGACTTTCCGTTGAAAAAAATTCTTATGATGACCGCTGCCGCCATCCTGCTGTTGAGCGCGCCTTCTCAGGCCGCAGACTCCTTCAGCGTGGAACAGAAAACGGAAATTGAAACGCTGGTCAAAGACTACATTCTGGCGCACCCGGAAGTGCTGATCGAAAGCTTTGAAAATCACCGCGTGTCGCAAGAAGCCAAACTGGAAGCAGACTCTGTCGAGGCTGCCAAAAAACTAATCGCTGAACTCGACAAGGCAAACTTCCCATCGGTTGGCGCAAAAGATGCTGATGTCAAAGTCATTGAATTTTTCGATTACAATTGCGGTTACTGCAAAAAAGCCTTTGAAGAAGTGCAGGCCGTCCTGAAGGACGACAAGAAAGTAAAATTCTACTTTATTGAAATGCCGATCCTGGGACCGACATCTCTCGAAGCCGCCAAATGGGCGCTCGCAGCACAAAAACAGGACAAATATTTTGAATTCCACACCGAGCTGATGAAACACCAGGGCCCGAAAAACGACTCGGTTCTGGAGAGCAAAGCCAAGGATGCCGATCTCGATATCAAAAAGCTGAAAGCGGATAAAGACAGCGAAGAAATTCAGGCCGTCATTGACGCCAACCTGACGCGTGCCAATCTGCTGAACATCACCGGTACGCCCGGTTTCATCGTCGGCGATGAAGTCATCCGCGGTTACATCACGCTCGATCAGATGAAAGAGCTGATCGCCAAACACCGCAAAAAATAAGCGGCAATGGCTTTTCGCATTATTACCGGCCTGTGTGTTCTGATCCTGCTCTATGCAGGATTTGAATACGGACGGTTTGCGTGGCTGGCGCATGATGCCAAAACGCCGGACGCTAAATTCCTGATACAAGCGAACGGCAAAGGCCCCACCATCGCGGCTTTTATCGATTACAGCTGCACCAATTGCGCATCTGTGTATAAAGCGCTGGATGATGCGCGCGACCTGCATCCGGATCTCACTCTTATCATCCGGCCGGTCGCCTATATCGACAATCAATCGGTCAAGTTGACCAGGCTGGCCATGGCGGCAGGGATCGCGGGTCATTTTCCGGAAATTCACGCGGCTTTTATAGAACAAAACGGTAAATTTTCGGAAAGCTTCCTGCGCGAAACTTTTTCTTTATATGGCATGGACTACGACACCATCCTTTCGGATGAAACGCTGGCAAAGGTCGATGCGCTGTCCAGAGACAATATGGATGACGCTGCGTGGATCGGCGCAGCGACGGTACCCGCTTTAACCATCAACAACGTATTTTATACCGTTCCTTCCCCGATTGAAGATTTCAGCGTCTCCGCCCTGTTGCCGCTCTTGGCACCGGCGCGCTAAACGCGCTATGATCGCCGGATTGAACCCGGAGATATAAACCATGCACCGCTTTACTTTCCTTCTGTTGCCCCTGCTGCTCAGCGCCTGCTTTGATAAAGGCAGCAATGTCAGTATTGCTGAGGCCTATGCCTTCGCGACCGCGCCATCTGCCCAGAACGGCGCAATTTTCATGACGATCGATAATGATGGTGGCGCCGACAGGCTTGTATCGGCTGCCAGTGACGTCTCCGAGCGCGTTGAAATTCATGAAATGGCCATGGATGGCGGCACGATGAAAATGCGCCAGCTGGTCGATGGCCTTGCCATTCCCGCCAACGGTTCCGCCGAACTTGCGCCGCACGGCAACCACATCATGCTGATGGGTCTGAAAGCGCCTCTAACTGAGGGCGACACCTTCGATGTCACGCTGACCTTTGAAAAAGCGGGCGAAATGACCTTCCCCGTGATGATTTCCAAACCGGGGCAAAAACCCGTGGAAGAAGGACACGATCACACCCATGAAGGCCATGTCGATGGCGACGAACACGCGCACCACTAATCCATGAAAACCATCCTGATTCTCAACGGCCCTAACCTCAACATGCTCGGCCTGCGCGAGCCGGAGATTTATGGGGCCGACACACTGAGCGATATTCGTACGCTATGCGAAAACCGTGCGAGCCAGCTTCAGTGCGAAACAGACTTTCGCCAGAGCAACCATGAAGGCGAACTGGTAACCTGGATTCAGGAAGCCCGCGGCAAGATAGACGGACTAATAATCAATGCCGGCGCCTACACCCACACCTCGCTTGCCATCCACGATGCCCTGCGCCTGCTCGACGTGCCGATCGTCGAGGTTCATCTCTCTGATCCCAAGCAACGCGAAGCCTTCCGCCATCACTCCTATATCGAACCTTTGGCCACGTTGGTCATTGCCGGTAAAGGGGCTGCGGGCTATATCGAAGGCTTGGAGTTTCTCTACAAGACCGCCGCTTAGCCCCGCTTTGACAAACACCCCCTTTTTCTCTATTGAGAATGAGGTTTTAGGCAATTAAAGGTAAATTATGAAAATAGATGACAAAGCCATCCGCAAACTGGCGGAACTGCTCGAAGAAACAGGACTGAACGAGATCGAAGTCGCCGAAGGCGATTCCATGATTCGCGTCAACAAAGGCGGCTCTTACATTGGCGCGGCGGCCGGCTACGCGGCTCCTGCCAACTTCAACATGTCTTCGGACCCAACGCAACCGGGTCAGGCCAATAACAGTGCGCCAGCGACCATCACATCCGATCATCCGGGCGCCCTTTCCTCGCCAATGGTTGGTACCGCCTACATGTCCGGTGAACCCGGCGCGCCAGCCTTCGTGAAAAAAGGCGATAACGTCTCCCAAGGCGACACGCTGCTGATCATCGAAGCCATGAAAGTCATGAACCCGATCAAAGCGCATAAGAGCGGCACGGTGACCAAGATCCTCATCGAAAACGGCCAGCCGGTCGAATTCGGCGATGTGCTGATGGTTATCGAGTAAGACTCGGAAAAACAAACCATGTTCAAAAAAATCCTCATCGCCAACCGTGGTGAAATCGCGCTCCGTATTATTCGTGCCTGCCGCGAGATGGGCATTCAAACCGTGGCCGTACATTCGACAGCTGACGCCAATTCGATGGCCGTGCGCATGGCCGATGAATCGGTCTGTATAGGCCCGGCGCAGGCGCGCGATTCTTATTTGAACATACCGGCTATCCTGACTGCGGCGTCCTTAACCGGCGCCGAAGCTATTCACCCGGGCTATGGATTTTTATCGGAGAACGCCAACTTCGCCCGGATGATCGAAGAACATGGCTTCACCTTCATCGGCCCGAAAGCCGAACACATCGACATGATGGGCGATAAGGTTGTCGCCAAGCAGACGGTGAAAGCCTTGGGCCTGCCGGTTGTGCCCGGCTCTGACGGCGCGATGAATTCGCTGGAAGACGGCATGAAATTCGCGCGTGAAGCCGGTTTCCCTGTGCTGATCAAAGCCGCCAGCGGCGGCGGTGGTAAAGGCATGAAGGTTGTCCGCAAGGAAGAAGAATTCCAAGAGGCATACTCGACCGCCCGCTCGGAAGCTAAAGCCAACTTCGGCGATGACACGGTCTATCTCGAGAAATATCTCGAAAAGCCGCGCCACATTGAAATTCAGGTGTTCGGCGACAAGCATGGTAACGCCATTCATTTGGGCGAGCGCGATTGCTCAACGCAACGCCGCCACCAGAAACTCGTGGAAGAAGCGCCTTCACCAATTCTGAACGCCGATGAACGCGCCGCAATCGGTTCACTCGCCGCAGACGTAATTCGCAAGATGGGTTATGTCGGCGCTGGTACAATCGAGTTCCTGTATGAGAACGGTCAGTTCTTCTTCATGGAAATGAACACCCGCATTCAGGTGGAGCATCCGGTCACGGAAATGATCACCGGAATTGACCTGATCGCCGAGCAGATCCGCGTCGCCTATGGCGAGCCGCTCAGCATCAACAAAGAGCGCATCCATTTCCGCGGCCACGCCATGGAAATCCGCATTAATGCCGAAGACCCGCAAACCTTCATGCCGTCACCGGGTAAGATTACCCAGTTCCACGCGCCAGGCGGTCTGGGCGTGCGTTTCGATTCCGCTATCTATGCCGGCTACTCGATCCCGCCTTACTATGATTCCATGGTCGGCAAGCTGATCGTTCACGGCCGCAACCGCGATGAATGTATCCGCCGCATGCGCCGCGCAATTTCCGAGACTATCGTCGACGGCGTCAAAACCACCTTGCCGCTACATCTGTGGATTTTGGAGCAGGAGGAATTCCTCTCCGGCAACTACACCATCCACTGGCTGGAAAAGAAGCTGGCCGAGCGCTAGGTTATTGACATAATCATAAAATCTGCTATAAAGACTGCATGAAATTACATTTTATGCTCGTAACGGCTCATAAGCGCGTTTTTGATTATTTGCCAAAAAAGGACCTGAGCGGCGCGGAAGAGCTGTTTCATCACCGCATGGTCCACCGCACGAAATCGAGCTCTTTGAAAATTGAATGGGCGCTGAAGAATGCCGTTATTTTCAACGCGCCTGAGGCAACAGTTCTGGAGCAGAAAAAACAGGCGTTTCAAGCCAAGGGCTATGGCGCGTCCCTGATCAGCGACCGGGAATACGCCGACTTTATTTCCACGCTCAACGGCAAAACGCCTGCCAGCGCTAAGACAGTAAGCCCCGTCAACAAGACGCTGAATTAATCTCTCGTGACGATCGATCTCAAAAGTCATTTCTTGTTAGTCGCACGCACAATGCCCGTTCAAGTATCCGGGCGGCGTATGACGTCGCAGGAAACAGACTTTCACAATGATATCCGCCTCAAACTGATCGATGCGGCCGATAAAATCGCGATCAGCGATGAATTCCTCAATGCGGTTATCCTGACTAGCGAAGACGTTCCGCTGCTGATAGCCAAACGTAACGCCTGCGCGCTCCACCGCCTTTTCCCCGGCGGCCCCGGCTGGCAAATGAAGGGCGGAGATCGCGCCTGGTATGATCACACCCTGCCCAAAATCAAGGCGGGAACGGCCAGCAGCCTCGCGGACCTGAACGGCCCGTAAAATCGCTTTGCCGTACCGGCCAAGCCTTCTATAAAAAACAATGATCGCTGCTTTCCTCTCCGCCTACCGCGACGGCATCTTCCCTATGGCGGATGATGGCGATGACGATATCTTTCATTTCTACCGACCGCATGATCGCGCGTTGATCCCGATTGACGACCTGCATATCCCGAAACGCCTGCTGCGCACGCTGAAACAAAAACCTTACCGCGTGACGATGGATACGGCGTTTGAAACCGTCATCGATCACTGCGCATCGGAACACGGCAAGACATGGATCAACCACCCGATCCGCGAAGCGTTCGTTGCTCTGCACAAAGCAGGCTACGCCCATTCAATCGAATGCTGGGACAGTGACAATAACTTCGCCGGCGGCCTCTACGGCCTCGCTATCGGTTCAGTATTTTGCGGCGAGAGCATGGTGTCGACGCAGACCGATGCCAGTAAAATCGCGCTCATCCATTTATGCGCGCTGTTATCCTATAGCGGCTTCAAACTGCTCGACGCGCAATTCCGCAATCCACATCTCGACCAATTCGGCCTCTATGAAATTCCGCAGGAAGATTATGAAGCGCAGATTAAAACGCTGATGCAAGAAAACGTTATATTATCGAAGGATATAAACGCCGCGATTACAGCGTATAGGGAGCAGCGGCAATTGCCATTTTAGGCAGGGCGCCGCCGCGGGCAACACGGTCTGGCTTGCTTTCTTTGACAACATACATTGCTTTATCGGCCGCTTCCTTTAAGGCTTCGACTGTCTGACCTTTTTTCAAATCTGCCATGCCAATGCTCGCGCGAACAGGCAGCATATGACCATTCCACTCGCAGGTTTCTTTCGCGAACACACGGTTAAGACGGGTAAGGATTTTATAAGAATCTTTCGGGCTGGTATTCGTGGCAATCACGGAAAACTCATCGCCGCCCGGACGCGCGACGATGTCTATGTCGCGTGTATTATGATGCAGAATTTTTGCCACGTGCTGAAGCACAACGTCGCCTGCCGCATGCCCATACGTATCATTGATCGGCTTAAACCCATCCAGATCGATGCCGAAAAGCGTAAGCCCGCGTTTATGCCTATGGGCATGGTCCACTTCTTTTGACAGCAAAGTCTCGTAAGCACCCTTGTTGTAAGCTCCTGTGAGCGCATCATGTTCGGCCTGCATGCGCAATTTTTCATTTTCCTGCTGTACCTTGTGCAGGGAATCCACCAGCAGGCGCACCATTTCACTCATGTCTTCTGGCGCTTCATTAAGAATATTCTTGGCAATACGTTCTCGCGCGGCATCATCCATGCGGCGCATGTCTGGTACGAAAGGATCCTCGACGACATCACTATGCCGGCGGAACATATCGCTCGCGGAGGGAACAGACTCTAAAGACATCCTTGCATTATATCGAAGGAATAGTTGTTATGTCAATAAAAATTATTTACGGAAAATTAACCAGTATTAGTCCAGCAGGACTTCTTCTTCCTGGGGAACAGCCGGTTCAGCCGGGGTTTCCGCCTCAGGAGCAGGTTGCTCGTCAGCGGGTGTTTCGGCGCTGGCTTCGGGAGTCACCACTGCATCCGCCGCAGGAGCCTCAGCGCCTTCAGGCGTATCTGTCGCGGGCGGCGTCGTAACTTCTTCTACCGGCTCTTCACGGCCCGTGCAGTTCAAAACCCACACATCATAGACCGGATGATCCATGGCGGAGAGCGCGGGGGAGGAAGCAAACATCCATCCCGAAAAGACCCAGCGCGAATCCTGTTCTTCCGGCGGCAATTCCCAAACCTGCAGGAACGCAGCGCTTTCTGGTTTTTCAATCGGGTCCGCCTTGCGGCACGATTGCACTTTGATATACAGCGATCCGTATTGAATGGTCGATCCGACTTTGACTTCGAACGTCGTCGTGCGGGCGGTCGATTTATCCAGCGCGCGCAATTGCACGGCGGGATAATCTTCCATGGCGGCAGATGCGGGAGCCATACCCGCCAGCATCAAAACCATCCCGAGCAGGACGGCGCGCATTTAGAGCGATGGCTCTTCAGCAGTAGTGGGGGCAGGCGCGGCCGACGTATCAGAACCCTCGCCTTTTTCTTTTTTCTCATCACTCATGCTGAAAATAAACTGGCCCAGCAATTGTTCGAGGTTTTGTGGCGCTTGCGTATATTGAATACGGCCGCCCGGCGCCATGAAATCTTCCGACGCGCCCGGTTGCAGTTCCAGATATTTTCCGCCCAGAAGGCTGGTCGAGCTAATCAGCGCCGCTGTGTCGTCGGGCAGTTTCACATTCGGCGCAATCGACAAAGTCACGCGCGCGAGGAATGATTGCGGATCGAGATCGACCGCCGAGACGGTGCCGATTTTCACACCGCTGATTTCAACGCGGTCGCCGATATTCAGGCCGCCAAGGCTCGAAAAATTCGCCGTGATGTTATAGCCCGATACCGAACCGACATTGGCGGTTGAATAGCTGAATACCAGGAACACCAGAGCCACTGTCAGCACAACCGCGCCCAGGACTGTTTCGATCACGTTTCTTTTCATAAGAAAAATCCTTGTCAAATGCCCAAAATCTTATCATAGGGTTATATAGACAAGTATAAGACGTATCAACAGGAGTCCCATGTTTTCCCGCCTTCCCCAAAGCTTCTACGCCGCCACGGAACCTCTGCGAGCCATCCATTATGGCTGGAAACATCACAAGGAATGCATCCCGGATGAAGACGACAGCCGCCGCGTCTCAAAGCTGTATGACGTAACCGAGGCTTTGGCGACGCTGGGATCGCTCTGTGTTCTTGGCAGCCCTTTTTTACAGAGCCAGTCAGAAGCCCTGTTCAAAACCGGGCAAACAGCGATGCTGATTGCCGGTGTGTATTCCCTCAGACTGACATTTGATTTTGCGACATATGGCCGTGAGGCGCTGGCGCAGCAGGAGCGGATAAAAGCCTTGTCAGGCCGATCCTCTTCACCGCAGCCGTAAGTTATTCCGGCTTCCAGGCGTCGTAATCGGAATCGCTGGCGGCGCGCTCGCCGCCTTTGAGCAGATGGCCCGGTGGGCGGTAGGCCTGATCAGTGCCGGTCAGGTTCGGCTGGTGCGGTTTCTGCCACGAACGGCGGAAACTTTTCGAGCCTTCGCTCGGGATGACATCCGTCTGATGATGAATCCAGCCATGCCATTCCGGCGGGATCATCGATGCTTCAGCCGGACCGTTATAAATCACCCAGCGGCGCTCACGCTTATAGCCTTTACGCGCTTTGGCGCGGTAATAGCGATTGCCAAATCCATCGACGCCGATCAGCGACGCGCCCGTCACCAGCGTGACAAAGCGAATATGGATCGGGGATAGGACCCCTAAAAAACCGATGATGGTGTGAAACAGTTTCATACCTCGCGAAAATGGCGTAAAAACGGGGAAAGATCAAGGAACGAATGTAAGGATTACGCCCATGGATGTCGCCCAAACCCTGAAAAATCTCGGCTATGAGCTGCCGGCCGCCGCGGCCCCTGCCGCCAATTACGTCTCCTATACGATCAGCGGGTCGACGCTTTATATTGCCGGGCAGATCCCGGTCAAAGACGGCCAGCGCCAGATCGGCCGCTTGGGCGACACCTACACGCTGGAACAAGGACAGGAAGCCGCGCGCCTGTGCGCCCTTGCCATTCTGGGTCAGGTCAATGCCGCCGTTGAAGGCGATTGGTCGCGCGTAGCGCGCTGCCTCAAACTCGGCGGCTTTGTGAATTGCACACCGGATTTCGATCAGCACCCGGCGGTCATCAACGGCGCGTCTGATTTACTCGTGGCGGCTCTGGGTGATCGCGGCAAACATGCCCGCTTCGCCGTTGGCGCGCCCTCACTGCCCTTCGGCGTGGCCGTCGAGATCGACGCGATGTTCGAACTCCGCTAAAAATGCGGGCATTGGTTTGCCGTCGATATACAGATCGCACATAAACGCTTTGCCGTATTCGGGCACGCCAACTTCAATCGCCATCACGCGGTCCTGATCGCGCAGCAAGGTATCAAGCGTATAGGCTTTGTCCTCGGGAATATAATAGCGGCCATCAAATACTTCGAGCCGCTCACTCATATCGTCCGGGAAACTTTTTGCCGCATCGCTTTTTTCCGGCGTAAAGCGGAACATCAAATAATGCCCATAGAGCAGATCGCGCGGATCATAGCCTTCGATGCGCACCAGATAGATCGGCGCCGTGCTGCGCTCCACCATGATTTTACCCGCCAGCAGCGCCGGAATCACAACCGGTAATATGAGCGCCAGAATTTTCAAGGCCCGCATCATGCCATCACCTTCAACGTCTTGTTGAGTTTACGCGCACCCCACAGAAGCCCCAACATGACCAGACCGCCGACGATCAAGCCAAAGCCCGTCGTCATCAGGCTGCCGAATAATTCGCAGTAAATAATGAAAATGCGGATAGTGATGAGGACAATCGCCAGCGAGACAAGCCTGTGCCATCCCTGCCCCTGCGCGATCCAGCCGATCAGCACCCAGAAAGCAATCAGGTGAAACGCCGAACCAACCGCAAACGTGTTTTCCGTCACGATGATGGGCAGCGCCATGAACAGGGTCGAAAAAAAGGCGATCAGCGCAGCCGCTTTTTCATCGCTCGAATAATCGTAGAATTTTTTCTGCCACGCATAACATCCCTGCGCAATCACAGACGCCGCGAATAATCCCAGCAAGGCGGCATAGGATTGCCCTTCGCTGATACCGATACTATCCGCCATCCACAGATAGGAGCGTTCCAGATACCACAGGAGCGAGGCCAGCGTCGCCATCAGCAGCAACAGCGCAAAGCCGGTTCGGATAAACAGATCAGCCCACACAGGCTTCCATTGACGGATTTTATCAATATTTCCATCTGCGATGAGCGCCAACGGCAAGAAAAGCGCCAGACCGCCCGTGATGATTGCGCTCCAGAAATCAGGCAAGCTTTCCAGGTGTTCGACCAGCACCACGCACACGCTACCCAGAAACGCGATCATCCACGGCACGGCGGCAATTCTTGTCTCGCCATAAAAAACCATCAAAGGCGCCGTGATTACCATCCAGAGCATCAAGGCGCCTGACCAGCTGCCGCCCAGCTGAAACACCTGCCCGACCAGCACGATGAAGGTCAGCGTCAGCCCGAACAGAAGCAGGCACAGACCTTCGCGCCGCAATGGTACGGACGTGCGCCACAGCCCGTAAGCAACCAGCGCATTGATCAGGGCATGCGTGGCAATTTTCACGCCCGCCGGAATATCCATCCAGTTTGCGGCGACGATCGCCAGCACGCCACATAAAATGGCGAACAGCGCCGCGCCGACCAGCCCTTTGAGGAATCGCCCGCCCGTTTGCGCGCCGTCATAGTGCGCGATGGCCTGCGCCTGCTCTGCCGATATCAACCCCGCCTGCTGCCAGACGGTCAATTTTTTTGAAAGTCCCATGGATCCCAGTCTAAGGCGAAATCACCCAAATAAAAAGAGGCCACCTTGGTGCATTTTCTCCTCCCGAAACGGGCGAAACTTGGTACACTGAAAGGATGAAACACACGCCTCAATCCGGCAGCGCCATTCTCTGGGTCCTGATCGCCGTCGCCCTCTTCGCCGCCGTCGGCTTCGCGATGTCCTACAATTCCCGAACCTCGACAAGCATCATTTCAGGAGAACAGGTCCGCGTTTATGCGCAACAGATCATTGCCTATGGAAATGAGATAAAAACTGCGGTCAAAAGACTGCAGTTACGTGGATGTACAAATGAACAAATAAGTTTTCAAAATTCATCAGCAGCTGACCCAAGTTGGTACGAAAATCCAAATTCTCCCCCCGATAAATCTTGTCATATATTTGACGTCAAAGGTGGTGGGTTGGCGTGGCAAAATCTGCCAACGCCATATGCTGATATGGCTGGCGAGTATAATTATTCTTTCGCCGCTAATAAATATGCCTTCATAGGGGAAACAGAGTGGGCAGGCTCTGGCACTACTTGCGCTGCTGCAAGTTGCAGTGATTTAATTATGATCGTACATAGCACAAACTTTGATAAAACCCTGTGCAACAAAATTAATCAATTACTTGATCTACCCCTTGATATCTCCGATGCGAAAGTATCGGGCACCCCTTATAAAGGGACATTTTCTTTTATCACCGGTTCAACTTTCGCAGATGAGTCAACTAGCGTAAGTGCAGCCGGTAAATCAGCGGCCTGTTTTTATAGAACCAGCGATAACATCTACATATATATGACTCTTCTCGCTAATCGCTAATTATTCAACTGTTTCCTTTTCAACCGGCTTTTTCTTCGGTGCCTTTTCTTCCACGTAATGGAACACCAGCGCGTCTTCCGCTGCATCGATTTTCACAATGCCGCCATTGACCAGCTTGCCGAACAGTAATTCTTCGGCGAGCGGTTTTTTGACCTTTTCCTGAATGACGCGGCCAAGCGGGCGCGCGCCCATGGCGGGGTCATAGCCTTTTTTAGCGAGCCACTGACGCGCGTTGTCGGTGAGTTGAATCGTGACGTTCTTTTCCGTCAATTGCGCTTCCAGTTGCGCGATGAATTTATCGACGACGCGGCTGACCGTTTCCTGTTTCAGCGCTTTGAAGCCGACAATCGTATCGAGACGGTTGCGGAATTCCGGCGTGAACATCTTGTTGATCGCTTCCTTGTCTTCATCGACACGCATCTCGCGCTCGAATCCGATCGGCGAACGCGCCATTTCAGATGCGCCCGCATTGGTGGTCATGATCAGAATGACATTGCGGAAATCGACGACCTTGCCGTTATTGTCCGTCAGCTTGCCGTAGTCCATCACCTGCAGCAGAATGTTATAAATATCCGGGTGCGCTTTTTCGATTTCATCAAGCAGGAGAACACAGTGTGGCTGCTGATCGATTTTATCGGTGAGCAGGCCGCCCTGATCAAAACCGACATATCCTGGCGGCGAGCCAATCAGGCGGGAGACGGCATGGCGTTCCATATATTCCGACATATCAAAGCGGGCGAGTTCGACGCCCATCGTTTTGGCGAGCTGACGCGCCACTTCAGTTTTCCCGACGCCAGTCGGGCCGGAGAATAGGAAACAGCCGACAGGCTTATCGGGATCGCGCAAGCCCGCGCGCGATAATTTAATCGCATCGACCAGCGTATCGATTGCTTCGTCCTGATCGAAGACCAGTGTTTTCAGATCGCGCTCCAGATTCTTGAGCGCCGACTTGTCATCCTTGGTCAGCGATTTGGCCGGAATGCGGGCAATGATCGCTACAACCTGTTCGATGTCTTCCACATCGATGACTTTCTTACGCTTGTCTTCCGGCACCAGCATCTGCGCGGCGCCAGTTTCATCGATAATGTCGATGGCTTTGTCCGGCAATTTGCGGTCGCCAATATATTTCGCCGACAGCTCCACCGCGGCTTTAATCGCTTCATCGGTGTATTTCACCTTGTGATGCTCTTCAAAGGACGGGCGCAGGCCTTTGAGAATCTCGATGGATTCATCGAGGGTCGGCTCATACACGTCGATCTTCTGGAAGCGGCGCACCAGCGCGCGGTCTTTTTCAAAATGATTGCGGTATTCTTTATACGTCGTCGAGCCGATGCAGCGCAGTGTGCCACCGGATAAGGCGGGCTTGAGCAGGTTTGACGCATCCATCGCGCCGCCGGATGTTGCGCCCGCGCCAATGATCGTGTGAATTTCATCGATGAACAACACCGCTTCGGGCATTTTTTCCAGCTCGCCCAGAACCGCTTTGATGCGTTCTTCAAAATCGCCGCGGTAGCGCGTACCGGCCAGCAGCGCGCCCATGTCGAGCGAATAGATGACGGCATCCTTCAACACATCCGGGACCTGGCCTTCGATGATTTTTTTGGCCAGACCTTCCGCGATCGCGGTTTTCCCGACACCGGGATCGCCGACATAGAGCGGGTTGTTTTTTGAGCGGCGGCAGAGAATCTGCACCGTGCGGTCAACTTCTTTGGCACGGCCGATCAGCGGATCGATCTTGCCCAGCTTCGCCTTGTCATTGAGATTCTTGGTATAGGCTTTGAGCGCTTCCGTGCCGGCCTTGGTTTCCACTTCCTCTTCGGCGCCGCGCGGGGCCTTGTTTTCGGCAGGCGGCTGGCCCGGCACTTTGGCGATACCGTGGCTGATATAATTGACCGCATCGAAGCGCGTCATATCCTGTTCCTGCAGGAAATACACGGCATGGCTTTCCCGCTCAGAGAACAGCGCTACCAGCACATTCGCGCCGGTTACTTCCTCGCGTCCCGATGATTGCACATGGATGGCCGCGCGTTGCAGTACGCGCTGGAACGCCGTTGTCGGTTTGGCTTCTTCGGAGTCTTCCTGCTGAATAAGATACGCCAGCTCCGTATCCAGATACGCCACCAGCTGCTCACGCAGATTATCGAGCGAAATGCCGCAAGAGCGTAAGACCGCCATCGCGTCCTGGTCATATGTCAGCGCCAGCAGCAAATGCTCCAGCGTCGCATACTCATGCTCACGCTCATTCGCTTCCGCGAGGGCTTTGTGCAATGTCTGTTCCAAATTTCTCGATAGCATGGTGTTACTCTTTCTCCATCGTGCATTGCAGGGGCTGCTCGTTGGCGCGGGCAAAATCCATCACCTGCGCCACTTTTGTTTCAGCCAGCTCGTAGGTAAATACACCGCACAGCCCGACGCCGCGTCGATGAACATGCAGCATAATATCGGTCGCCTCGGCGCGGTTCTTGCTGAAAAACCGTTCCAGCACATGGACCACGAATTCCATCGGCGTGTAATCGTCGTTCAGCAGCAAAACCTTGTACATGGAAGGTTTTTTAGTTTTGGGCCGGGTTTTGAGCATGACGCCGGTATCGGGATTGCCCTCACCCGGCGCGCCCGTATCTCCGCCGCCCGGTTTGCCCGGGCTTTCCTCATCCATACGTGTCGGTAAATTCATCAAAATCATGGCCCCCAGTATACAATGAAAAAGATAAGCGCGCCGAGCGGAATCTCAAGGCATAAAAAAACCCCCGGGGATTGGGACCCGGAGGTTTAAAACGAAGGATGACGTAAAGCTTAGGCAGCCAGATCAGAGGCTTTTTTGATTGCCTTGTTCATTTGCTCATTCAGTGGCTGCATGCTGTCATTGGCCATACGGATGGACAGTTCAGACAGTTTTGTTGCATTGCCCATGATTTTCTCAAAGCTGGCTTGTGCGAATTTGGTTTGCGCATCGGCATATTCATTGATGGTTTTGCAGGCCAGCAGCGCTTTGGCGCTTTCGGCCAGTTCGCCTGTCGTTTGCTGCGTCAGCTCGACATAGGTCTTGGTCCATTGTTCGAGGCCCTTAGCGTAGCTCGACGCGAACTGCGAAAACGCATCGAATTGCTCTTGCGCGGAAGCGGTGGCGTCTTGCGTGATTTTATCAAAATTTTTGTTCGGTTTCATAGTGAAAGTCTCCATATTGATGAAAGGCAGAGCCGTTACATTATCGATAGCGCGCTTGCCCAGTTTCTCGGTGGTATCCATTACTTTTTTTCCTTGCGTGGCTGCCTGTGCTGCCTGCTTCTTAACGGTTTTCTTTACACTCGACTTCTTGGCCATAGTGAACGTCCTTACTAGTTAAGAGTGCAGCAAAATTATGAAAATTATTGCACTGCACAAATATGAATATAACCCGGATTCCCCCAAAGATCAACCCTCTTTTTTGCAGTGCACCATTGTATGGCTTTTTGGGGCTTTGAGGCGGTCTTTTCGTGGACAGCCCTACCCGGATGTGGGTAAACTGGGAAAACCATGGGCAGAGTTCACGCTTCCTTAACCTTATCTATACCCACTTTATGTCACACTACCTTTTCGGGCACTCTTCCTTAAAGAGCCGCAGGAGACTTACTTAATGATCTGGCGCGCAACCGCCCTTATTGTTCTTATGACTATTGGCTTTATAGGGGCCTTGCCGTCTGGTGCCTTTGCCAAAGGGCAGGCAACCGAAAAATATGCGTCTCTGGTGCTGGATGCCGATACGGGTGCCATCATCTCCTCGCGCTATGCTGATTCCCCACGCTACCCTGCGTCGCTGACAAAAATGATGACCTTGCTGATGCTGTTCGATGCGATGGAGCGCGGCGACGTCAAACTGAAAGACCGCATCCACATTTCAAGAAATGCCGTCGCCCAGCAACCGAGCAAGATCGGTCTGCCCGCTGGCTCGAGCATGCGCGTCGAAGATGCCATTCTCTCCCTCGTCACCAAATCGGCAAACGATATTGCTGTGGCCGTCGCCGAATATCTGGGCAGCACGGAAAGCAACTTTGCCACGCAGATGACACGCCGCGCCCGCGAAATCGGCATGACCCGCACGACGTTTAAAAATGCGTCCGGCCTGCCGAATTCGGGGCAGGTCACAACCGCGCGCGACATGGCCAAACTTGCCAGCTATATCCTGAACCGCTATCCGCATTACTACGGCTATTTTTCGACCAAGACTTTCACTTATCAAGGCAAGACCTACCGCAATCACAACCGCTTGATGGAAACCTATGCAGGCATGGACGGATTCAAAACCGGTTACATCAACGCCTCAGGTTTCAACCTCGTGGCTTCCGCGCGCCGCGATGGTCGCCGTTTGATCGGCGTCGTATTCGGTGGCCGTTCGACAGCGTCGCGCAATTCCCATATGGCCGAACTGCTCAACACCGGCTTTAAACAGGTGGGCAAAGGCGCGCCATCAACCACACAAATAGCGATGGCCCCGCTGGAAAAGCCGCCTGTCCCAGCCCGCAAACCCGGCGTCCTTGTCGCGCAGAATATTTTGAAACCAACCCAGCCGAACAACCCGTTCGGCGCCGGTATTCCGGCCGCAACGCCCGCGCAAATTGCCAGCCTTACTCCGCTGCAGGCGCAAACGCTGGCAACTCCTGCGGATGACGACAACGTCGTGCGCCAACTGGTGCGCATCCAGCCGACCCTGCAATCCGGCGCGTTCGATGAGTTAACCGGACAGGGTGATTTCGACCCGGCCGTCACCAAGCGTCTGGAAACCGGCATGCTGGCCATGGCCGTGCATAAAAATAGAATGAGTCCCGGCATAGCCGCAACGCCGGTATCTTTACCGCCGGTTTTAACGCCTAGCCAGCCTGATGATAAATGGGCGGTACAGATCGGCGCGTTTAACAGCCGTGTTGCCACGGATGATGCCTTGCGTCACGCCGTGCAATCGTTGCCCGCCGCGCTGAAAGAAGCGCAGCCGCTGGTCGTGCCGCTGCGCACCGGCAACTCGTTACTTTTCCGCGCGCGCCTTGCCGGTTTCAGCAAGGAAGATGCCCGCGTCGCCTGCCGTTATCTGCGCGACTGCATGACCATCGCTCCAAGGGCGGAATAAGAAAGACATGACACATGCACGCTCTCCAGAATCCGGCAACATCGTTATCTACATTCTGGGGGCAATTTTCCTGATGGGTCTGCTAATCGTCATGGTGCGCGGCTCGTCGCAGCCCGGTGCCAACATCGACGCCGAAGGCCTTGCGATTAAAGTGTCTGAAGTGCAGCAATATGCGAACGAGCTGGAACGGGCCGTCGGATTTATCCAGCAAAACGGCTATTCAGAAACCGACATCCGCTTTGCCCATCCCAGCGCCCATGCCGATTACAATGCTGCAGGCGATATCAACGACATCCCGGCACGCCAAGTCTTTAATAAAAGTGGCGGCGGCGCAACCTGGCGCGAGCCGCCAAGTGGTGTACAGACAACGCTAACGCCTTGGATTTTTAATGCAAATAGTCAGGTACGTGGTATTGGTACGACCGCCAGCACGAACGCGAGTGCTGACTTGGTAGCAATATTGCCGTATGTCACAAAAGATTTTTGCGTGGCGATCAATAAGGCAAGCAATGTCAATATGCCTAGCGGCACACCGCCTGCAGATGATGGAACAGTCGATATTACAACCAAGTTTGCTGGAATATATGATTACAATAGCTGGATTGCCGATGCCGCGCCGACGTTGTTGGCAGGCAAAAAAGAGGGCTGCTTTGAAGGTGGCGGAACACCCGCTGCCGGGACCTATCATTATTACCGCGTTCTACTCGCCCGCTAATAAAAAGCCCTGCAGTGCAGGGCTTTTTATTATTTGTGATGGGTCTACTTCGCCCAGCCGCTGGAGAAAATACCAGACCCTGTCGACGTGTCGGAATCTAGCAGGCGGCGCGTATCTTCATTCATCGGCATGCTGTAATCATGCGCGGCGAGAATGCGGGCGGTGTTGACATCAATGAGGCGCAGGTTGACCAGAATGTTTTCTCCTGCGACGGCATATGTACCCGAAATAACCGCGCGCGCGTTGGTGTGCGCCGCCAGCTGTTCGCGATTACGCGAAGTCATATATTCACCCGCGCCAGCGGTGCCATCATTCGGTTGTTGCACATTAATATCCGCGCGCAGTTTTATTTCGGAGACCGTATAGCCCAGCTGCACGAAGCGCGCGCCAACCTGTTCCGCAATCATGCGGCCCAGCGCGCTCGAACTTTCAATGTCATTGATATCGCTCAACGTACCCACGGCGATTGGCGTTTCGCGCGTCACGACATTCAAGGATTGCCCGGCCAGCTTGTCAGCCGCCTCGTAGCTTGCCATCTGGACGCCCTGTGACGGCGGCGAATCGAAGGGCGTCGAAGTATAGCGATCGCACCCGCCGAGCGAGAGCGGCAATAAAACAGCGGAAGTCAAAAGCAGGGTTTTCAGACGAATCATGGGGTGTTCCTTATCAAGGCGAGCCAGAAATCTTGTGAAAGAATCCTACCAGCTTGCACCCGCTTCGTACAGACTCATGACGCTCTATCAGGCAGCGGCTTGCTGACCGGCTTCCGACAGACGCACAACACAGCGGCGACGTCCCCGGCCGCACGGAATCCAGCCATGTGCCAGCCAGCCTTTATCGATCGCCTCATGCACTGTCTCGCGCCCATACCGATGAACAAGATCCTCTTCATACAGCGCCGTTTCCACCCCATCGAAATAGCCGGATAAAGCAAGGAGGTCTTTGAGCATGAGTCAGATCCTTTTTCGGGCAGCGTGACGGAAAGAACTCCCTCACCAGAATGAGAATCATTCTCATTTAAGTCCGTTCAAAGATCAAGCTGAATATGCGAAAAAATCGCACATATTGTGGATAAGGGTCGCAACATATCACTATATATAGATTATTTAGGAAATTACCCGACGTTTTGAGTCATCAACATGCAGTGACCCTTGCCGCAATCAATGGTCTTCTCGCTGCGAAAGCCGCACTGGCTGTAGGTGCGGGCGGCGAAGACGTTTTCCTTGGCGGGCAAGACCATCAGCTTCGTCACGCCGGGGGCGTCTTTCATCGCCGCCACGAAGGCCTTGATGAATTTGATGCCATGGCCGAATCCGATCATGTCGGTATCGCCGATAAACTGATCGAACCGGATCGTACCTTTGGGGAAATCGATCTGCTCGCTTAACGCGGGGTCAAACGCGGGATCGCTTACATGTGCATACGCAAATGCCCAGCCCTGATGCGCGACGATATAGGCAGCCTGTCCTGCCTCATCCGCCATAACGGCCGCCAGCTCGTCCTCGCCGGGCGTCCACCATTCACCCAAATGCTTGGCATCGAGCCAGCGGCGAATCTGCGGCAGGTCTTTAACGCCCGCTTTTTTAAAGCTGTATTCACCTTGCGAAAAATCCGCCGGTAGAAGTGTCAGGCTCATTTCTATGCCGCTTTCCCGTCTTGCATTTTTTGAATGGTGGCCGTGGTGCTGTACCCATCAACCATCGACATGATGGCCACTTCACCGCCATAGGCCTGCACGATTTTCGCTTCAGGCAATTGATCGATCGTGTAATCGCCGCCTTTGAAAAAGATATCGGGCTTGATCGTCTCAATCAGTTTGCAGGGCGTATTATCTGCACCTGCTTCTTGCGCACCAAATAAAACCACCAGATCGACACTGGCCAGCGATCCGATCACACCGGCGCGGGCTTCTTCATTATTCACGGGGCGCGTCGGCCCTTTGAGGATGCGCACCGATTGATCATGATTGAGGCCGACCACCAGTTTGTCGCAGCGAAGGCGCGCTTCGTTCAGATACCGTGCATGGCCCACATGCAGAATATCAAAACATCCATTGGTAAACCCGACGCGTAAACCCTGCGCCTGCCACTCTTTTATCTGGCTTGCGGCACTGGACCAGTCGGATAGGGGAGCCTGAAGAAGCGGCGTCATGCGGTTTTTCTTTCCTGCTCATAGCGTAACACGGCATCGGTTAACTCTTCCCTAGTAACGCAGGCCGTGCCCGATTTTTCAACGGCAACCCCTGCGGCCAGAGAACCGATATAGGCGGCATCGCGTAAATTGGCACCTGCGGCCAACGCCGCCGCGCATACGGCGAGCAGCGTATCGCCCGCCCCTGAAACTTCTGAGACATGGCGCGCCGTTGCGGGATAGCCGTGCGCCGCTTCAGGAGTGACCAGCATCGCGCCCTGTTCCGAACGGCTGGCAAGAATGGCGTGAAGACCGCTTTCCTGCATCAACAGGCGCGCGGCTTTTTCAATCGCGGCGTCATGCGATACATCCGCCTGCCCGCTACGCTCGGCCAGTTCTTTTTTATTAGGCTTGGCGAGTAGCGCGCCGGCGAACACGGAAAAATCTTTTTTCTTGGAATCGACCATCACCGGAATATTATTGGCCGCCGCTTTGGCCAGCAAAACGCTAATCATACTGTCCGGCAACGTTCCTTTGCAGTAATCAGATAAAATAACGACATCGGCGTCCGCCAAAGATGTTTCATACACTTCCAGCAACACCGCGCGCGCGACACCGTCCACATCATGCGTTTTTTCCTGATCGATGCGCGCAAACGCCGCGTTATTCATTGTCACGCGCTCTTTGGAAATCGTCGGGCGCGTGGCATCGATGATGCACCCTTCCACACCAATTCCTTTTTCTTTCAGCAAAGAAATAAGCGTCGCGCGATTGGCATCCTGCCCGGTCAAGCAAATGAATTGAACCTCCACGCCCAGCGCCGCCAGATTGGCCGCGACATTCGCCGCGCCACCCAGAATAGCCTGCGTGTCATTTTTTACGATAACGGGAACAGGCGCCTCCGGTGATTGGCGCGTGGATGTGCCTTCACTGTACAGATCGAGCATGGCATCGCCGATTACCAGCACGCGCGTTTGCGTCATTTGGTCTATCAAAGCGGAAAATGAGAGGGCCATAACTCTTAATGCTTTCTTAAAATACCCTTCTAGTTTTGCGCGCTTGTTAGGAATTCGTCAACCTTTGTCCGGCATACTAGATACGTTAGGGAACATGATTCGGGGACTAAAACTGAGTATAAGGGGACAGACGTATTATGGGTCAGCCATCAGTGAACGATAAAAAATACAGCGGAATTTTTTCCAGCATCAAAACACGGCTTGAGCGCAACCGCCTCGGGGAACTCCTCGTACAGGACGGCTTGCTCGCTCCCGCGGATTTAAAGCTCGCCCTCGCTGGCGCGCGTAATAGCAACCTCACCCTTGGTCGCTACCTTGTCCTCAATAATCAGGTATCATCGTTCGCCATCCGCAAGGCGCTGGCCGAGCAGTTTATGCTGCGTTTGATGACCACCGCCATCACGGTTTTCATTTCCATGAGCAGCCTTGGCGTGACCAAAGCGCAGGCCTCCAATATTAAAGATGTGCCCGCGCGCGTGGCCTTCACGCAAGCCGCCTTCTCCCCGGTTGCCAGTTTCCCGCGCCTGTTCGGTTCGACCGAAAAACGCTCCGGCTCATTGACCGCCTTCACCAAATGGACCGATATGTTCGAGAAATTTGATGTCGCGATGAATACATCGCACGGCCAGGAGAAAATGCAAGACTTCCTCAAGGATCTCTCTGCCTTCAAAGGCCAGCCGCTCGATCAAATGGTGAGCAACGTCAACACGCTGCTGAACAAAGTGCGCTATGTCAGCGATAACACCAACTACGGCAAATCCGATTACTGGGCGACACCGATTGAATTCCTGATGCGCGGCGGCGACTGCGAAGATTACGCGATCGCCAAATATACCGCCCTGCGCATTCTGGGTGTGCCGGAAGACCGTATGCGTCTTGCCATCGTGCAGGACATGCAAAAAAATATCCCGCACGCCATTTTGATCGTCTACACCGACAATGGCGCGATGATCCTCGATAACCAGTTGAGCACAACGCCAAAAGCCGAAAGCATCGCGCACTACAAACCGATCTTTTCGATCAACCGCACGGCCTGGTGGTTGCACACCAAACCGGCTGGCGATGTCACCGTGGTGGCCTCAGCCGCCCGCTAATCTTTTATCTCATCTCCAAAAACGTCTAAGCGCTTGAAATATAGCGCTTTTTCGTTTTTTCTTGACGCAAAGACCTTTAATTTTCTATAACAGGGAAATTCCACTGTGTTTCGGCGTCGGGTTTGTGTATGGATAATGCGTTTTTATCAGTTTTGCAGGTTATGGCGTCGTTGACGATGACCCCACTTGCCGGGCCGATTCCAGCCGATTCCGCGCCTTTGGTGCCCATCGCCAAGCCAGCCATTCCGCTTTTTTACAAATCCCCGCTCCAGCAATGGCCCCGCGTTCTGGTTGAACAGGATGCGCTGATGGCCTCTTATAAAAACTGTATGGCGGGCAAGGAAACCTGTGACAACGCCGTTGTCCATTGGCAGGCGTTTTTACGCACGCAATCAAACAAGAAGCCGCTGGAAAAACTGGTGGCCGTGAACAAGTTTTTGAATGAGCGCCCCTATAAACAGGATAACTGGCTCTATAATGTCAGCGACCACTGGGCGGGTGTCGGCGACTTCCTGAAAAATTCCGGCGACTGCGAAGATTTCGCCATCGCCAAATATTTCTCGCTGCGCCAGCTCGGCTTTGATCCGAATGATATGCAGGTCATGCTGGTCTACGATGTCTATTCCGGTACCGACCATGCCGTGCTGCGCGTGGCGCTGAACGATGAATTATACTTCCTCGATAACCGCGAAGATTTGATCGACCGCGCGGGCTTCGATAAACGCTACCGCCCGCATGTGGCCTTCAATGAAAACGATGTTCACCTCTATAATCAGCCTTTGATGGCCCGCTCGATCCGCGGCAGCGATGAGCGTATTCTTCCGGGCAACCGCTAATCTATTATTCCACCCATGCAACGCGCAGCACGTTGGTCGAACCGGGTGTGCCGAACGGCACACCGGCGGTAATCACAATGCGCTCGGTCTTTTTTGCGTAATCATGTTCGGCGGCAAGTTTCGTAGCCAGTGTCACCGTTTCGGCGAAGGTGGAAATTTCCTGCACATGGAACGCACGCACCCCGTACGAGAGCATCAGGCGGCGGGCGGTTGATTCATTCTGGCTCAAGCACAAAATTGGAATGGCGGGACGTTGACGCACACAGCGCAGCGCCGTCGAACCAGACGTCGTATAGGTTACAATCGCTTTGGCATTAATGTCGTGCGCAACATGCGTGGCGGCAACCGTAATGGCATCCGATGCATCGTTTTCCGTTTTCGGCTGATCGGCGTTCATGATCGCGCGGTAGGTCGGATCGCTTTCGGTGCGCTGTAAAATCCGGTCCATGATCGAAACAGCTTCGAGTGGATATTGGCCCGACGCGGTTTCCGCCGAGAGCATCACCGCATCCGCGCCATCATATACGGCGGTTGCCACATCCGATGCTTCCGCGCGAGTCGGGCGCGGATTGTCGATCATCGATTCCAGCATCTGCGTCGCCACGATAATCGGCTTACCGGCATAGCGCGTCATGCGCACGATGCGTTTTTGTACGGCGGGCACGTCTTCAGGAGGAATTTCCACGCCCAGATCACCGCGCGCCAGCATGATGCCATCGACGTGATCGAGAATTTCGGCCATCAGTTCGACAGCGCTAGGCTTTTCAATTTTCGCCATCAGCGCGGCGCGCCCTGCGATAATTTTTTTCGTCTCGGCGACGTCTTCCGGCCGCTGCACGAAACTCTGCGCGACCCAGTCAACACCCATCGCCAAAGCGGCATCGAGATCGACGCGGTCCTTATCGGTCAGCGCCGCGCCCGGAATAAACACACCCGGTACGTTAAAGCCTTTATTGTTCGAGAGCTTCGATCCGGCGATCACTTCGCCGATCAGATAATCTTTACCCTGCTCTTTAATCGTCACGCGCACTTTACCGTCATCGAGCAGGATGTCGCTGCCGGGTTTCATCACGGCGATGACTTCAGGGTGCGGCAGGCACACGCGGGTTTCATCGCCCGGCGTAGCATCCAGATCAAAGCGCATAATGTGGCCGGCTTTGACCTCAATGCTGCCATTGACGAATTTACCGATGCGGTTCTTCGGGCCCTGCAAGTCGGCCAGCACGGCGACAGGACGGCCAAATTCTTTTTCCAGTGCGCGCGCCGTAGCGAGGTTTTTCGCGTGCGCTTCGTGTGTACCGTGCGAGAAGTTCATGCGGAACACATCGACGCCCGCTTCGAATAATTTGCGCATCATGACGGCATCGCCCGAAGCAGGGCCGAGCGTGGCAACGATTTTGGTCTGGCGGTGGCGAATAATCTGACTCATACGAATTTTTTCCTGTTCAATTTCAATTCTTTATGCGGGAATTCGCAAAAACTTGCAATGGCGGGCGAACTTATACCCGCGCTGACTGTTGGCCCCATAACAAAAGAGGACACACTCATGAACAAACGCATTTTATATACAACAATTCTGGCAGGCGCCCTGGCCATGCCTTTAAGCGTCGCCCAAGCCCAAACCGGCAGCGTCGGTAGCAGCACAAGCGGCTCCTTGTCTGGTGGCGGCGCTGGCAGCAGCCTTGGCGGCTCGACATCAGGCTCACTGTCCGCAGGTTCGGCTGGTTCGACCACTATCGGCGTAAAAAACCGGGCGGCGCAATCATATGATTCTGCCAGTGGTAGCTTGCGCTCCACTGATTCGGCCTCTGGTTCGACAAGCGGTTCTGCCGGTGGCGGAACAAGCGGTTCGCTCTCCGGTGACGGCAGTGCCCGCACACAAGCGGATATCGATCTCGGCAATACAACGGTGAATCCCGATGTCGAAGCCAACATTGATTCGGATATTGGCGCCTCGACTGGCACAAATCCTGGCAAACGCGTAGGCGTTGGTACCAATGCCGGTGTTGACCTGTCCGTCGGTGGCGGCGGCCTGCGCTAATACTTTAAAGTTTACCCCCGTCCCCCAAAACGGCCTGCTGATTCTCCCCCGGATCACAGGCCGTTACCTTTTGGGGGTGAGTCGGGTCGATTCTAGGGATTGATATTTCCATAGAACCACCCATATTACGCATAACAGCATCTCTGCCCTGCAGTTTTTACAAAGCCCTTATCAAAACCAGATGAATCTTTAAGCAAATTCAGAGCCTTAAATCGGGCAAAAAATATCTTTGGATGGCATGGGATTTATCTGGACAGCACCACACGATGTAGTATGCTTTTAGAAGATTAACCGCTAGGGGTTGTGGTTTCGGTTGCAACCTTTTCCTCGCAGATATCCACAGATATATACGCTCAAAAACCTACAGGGGAGTTAGGGAATGTTTGATTATGCACAGATCGAAGGGGGCAACCGCGTGTCAATCGACCGTACACGCGATGCCAACTTAACCAAATTCGGGATTGAAACCCTGTACGACCGCTACCTGCTGCCCGAAGAAGGCCCGCAGGACCTCTTCGCGCGCGTTGCCATGTACTATGGCGATGACTCGGCCCACGCCCAGCGCCTCTATGATTATATCTCGAAACTCTGGTTCATGCCGGCGACCCCTGTTCTCTCGAACGGCGGCACGTCCCGTGGCATGCCGATTTCCTGCTTCCTGAACGAATGCAACGACAGCCTCGAAGACATCGTTTCCTTGTGGAATGAAAACGTCTGGCTCGCCTCGCTGGGCGGCGGTATCGGCTCCTACTGGGGCAACATCCGCTCGATCGGCGAAAAAGTCGGCCGTAACGGCAAGACCTCCGGGATCGTCCCGTTCATCCGCGTGATGGATTCGCTCACCCTCGCGATCAGCCAAGGCAGCTTGCGTCGCGGCTCTGCCGCCATCTATCTGCCGATCTGGCACCCGGAAATTGAAGAGTTCATCGAGATCCGCCGTCCGACCGGCGGCGACCCGAACCGCAAGGCGCTGAACCTGCACCACGGTATCTTCGTCAACAACGCCTTCATGCAGGCGGTGGAGAATGATGAAGAATGGGCGCTGAAATCACCCAAAGACAAAGCCGTTGTCGGCAAAGTCAAAGCCCGCGATCTGTGGATCCGCATCCTGACCGCGCGTATTGAAACGGGCGAGCCTTACATCGTCTATGAAGACCATGTAAACGACCGTATCCCAGACCACCACAAAATGGCCGGTCTAACGGTTAAGATGTCGAACCTCTGCTCGGAAATTACGCTGCCAACAGGCCGCGACCATCTGGGCAATGACCGCACGGCTGTGTGCTGCCTCTCCTCCTTGAACCTCGAGACCTATGATGAATGGGCCGATAATCCGCAGATCGTCGAAGACGTTATGCGCTTCCTCGACAACGTGCTGACCGACTTCATTGATAAAGCACCGGATTCGATGAAACGCGCGAAATATGCCGCGATGCGCGAGCGTTCGGTGGGCCTGGGCGTCATGGGCTTCCACTCGTTCTTGCAATCGAAGATGATCCCGATGGAAGGCGTGATGGCCAAAGTCTGGAACCGCAAAATGTTCCAGCAGATCAAACGTCAGGCAGACGATGCTTCGGTGAAACTCGCGCATGAACGCGGCGCCTGCCCGGATGCCGCCGACTATGGCATCATGGAGCGCTTCTCAAACAAAATGGCGATTGCCCCGACAGCCTCGATCTCGATCATCTGCGGCGGCGCCTCGCCGGGGATTGAGCCGAATGCCGCCAATGCCTACACCCACAAGACTCTGTCCGGTTCCTTCCCGGTCAAGAACAAGTGGCTGATGAAACTGCTCGAAGAAAAAGGCCAGAACACAGATGATGTGTGGTCCTCGATCTTCACCAACGAAGGCTCGGTCCTGCATCTCGACTTCCTCAGCCAGGAAGAAAAAGACGTATTCAAGACCGCGTTCGAAATCGACCAGCGCTGGTTGATCGAACACGCCGCCGACCGCACACCGTTCGTTTGCCAGGCACAGTCCTTGAACCTGTTCCTGCCGGCCAGCGTGCACAAAAAAGATCTGCATGGCCTGCACTTCGAAGCGTGGAAGAAAGGCGTCAAGTCGCTCTACTACTGCCGCTCGAAATCGATCCAGCGCGCTGAGTCGAACGCCTCCTGGATCCGCGCCCGCGAATCCAAAGGCCGCGAGCCGGAGCTGCCGGAACAAGCCACCGGCAACTACGAGGAATGCCTCGCCTGCCAATAAGTTTTTGATAGGTTTACTGTGTACTCTCAAACCCGGCTTTCGAGCCGGGTTTTTCTTTGAAAAAATCAGGAACCTTTTGCCCGCACGGCAGTTTGTAAGGTGCAACGACAGGGGTGCCCGAGTTTTTCTCGCAAGAGAAAATAGGCTGAGAATCGTGGATAACGATAACCCTTCGAACCTGAACCCGGTCATTCGGGCGCTAGGAAGGCGCTGCACAAAGGCCCCGCTACTCTTCTGAGTGCGGGGCCGCTTTATGATAAGGAAACTTTTTTTAAAACCGTGCGTTGGCACACCATACTGATTGCGTATAACAATAAGGAGATAACCATGAACACTGCCACAACATCCGATGGAAATGATCTGATCAAGATCATCATCGCGATTATTCTGCCACCTTTAGGCGTTTTCCTAGAGGTCGGTCTGACCAAACATTTCTGGATTAACATTCTGCTGACGATTCTGGGCTACGTGCCGGGTATTGTTCACGCTGTCTACATTATTGCGAAACGCTAAGGAGGCCCCGCATGTCCCGTTTAATTTTAGTTGTTATTGCCGTTGTTGCCCTGATCGGGGCCGTTTTATGGATGTCGAGCGATAATCCGCGCGGCGAATTGGAAGAAATCCGCGCTGATCTGCCGAATGTCGAAATGGGCACAGGCAGCACGACAGTACCCGTACCGGTTGATGCTGATATCGTCACCAAAGAGCGTGAGATCGAAGGCCGGACGATCGAATATCCGACTGTCGATGTGAAAACAGAAGAAAAAGTCATCGAATATCCGACCGTTGAAGTGACACCATCCGACAATGCCGATGGCGTTGTGACCGATGATGCGACGACTTCGGATGTTGAACCAGTGATGCAGGACCCGAATGATCCTGTTCCTGCAGTTGATGCGGAAAAAGCCTATGAAGACACCAAAGAAACGGTAAAAGAAGGCTATGAAGATGCCAAAGACGCTGTCGAAGAAAAAGTCGACGAGATGGACAAAAACAACAATGGCAGCATTGTTGAATAAATAAAAAGATTCATAAAAAACCCGGCCTTCGCGCCGGGTTTTTTAATGTCTAGAAAATTGCCTTGATACCGAGCATCAATAATCCACTGAACATAAATGTCAGTGGCAGGGTTAACACCCACGCCCAGAGAATATTCCCGACGATCCCCCAGCGCACGGCCGAGAGACGTTTTGTCGCACCGACACCAAGAATGGAGGATGAAATCACCTGCGTCGTGCTGACCGGAATACCGAACGCGGACGCGCCGGTGATAACCAGAGAGGCCGTTGTTTCTGCGGCAAAACCATGGATCGGTTGTAGCTTGATCATCTTGTTGCCCATCGTGCGGATAATGCGCCAGCCACCGGACATCGTGCCGAGCGCCATCGCAATCGCGCAGCTGATAATGACCCAGAGCGGCACGTCGAACGCTTCACCCGGATAAGCCAGCACCAGCGCCAGCGCGATAATCCCCATCGATTTTTGTGCATCGTTATGCCCGTGGCTAAGCGCCATAAAACCGGCCGATAGAATTTGCAAACGCCCAAAGCGGCGGTTGATTTTCGGCAGCTTCGTGCGCCAGACCAGCCAGATCAATCCGGTCATTAACGCAAACCCTATCGCGAACCCGAGCAGCGGCGATGTCACCATCGGAATGACGATTTTCTGCATCACAGGGCCGAGGTGAATATTCTCAAACCCCATCGCGCCGGAAAAGAACGTGGCGCCGAGGAGCGAGCCGATCAGCGCGTGCGACGAACTGGTCGGCAATCCCTTGTACCAGGTGATCAAATTCCACACGATCGCGGCGATAACCGTGCACAGGACGGTGATCAAGGTGACCGATTCCGTATCGACCAGACCCGATCCGATCGTGGCGGCCACTTCCGTTCCCAGCAATGCGCCGATAAAATTCAGCACGGCGCCGTAAATCACCGCGGCAGTCGGGCGCATCACGCGCGTCGAGACGACGGTGGCAATGGCGTTCGCCGCATCGTGAAACCCGTTGATGAAGTCGAACACCAGCGTCAGCGCGATGACGACAATCAGTAAGATAAAAATATCCATGAAGGAAAACCTTTAGCTGTGTTTCAGCACGATCTGCAGCGCAACGCCGGCGGCGTCACGGTAGCGGTCGAGCACTTTTTCCAGCATGTCGTAAATATCTTTACGCAACAGCATGTCGCGCACATCGCCATTGGCATTAAACAGATTGACGAGCAATTCACCCAGCACCGTATCGCCATTGCCTTCGAGATCGTTCAGCACGGCGACTTTCTCCAGAATGGTTTTCGACGCGCCTTTATGCGTGAGCGAGGTGACGATATCCTGCATCGCGGTGGCTTCCTGCACAATCAGATCGATCTGGCGCATGAAATCGCCCTTGTCGCTTTTGATGCCGTGCAGATCAAGGCGCTCGCGAATCTTGTCGATGGTCTTTGGGATTTTATACAGATGCGCCGAGAATTCCTGAATGTCCTCGCGGTCGAACGGCGTAATAAAACTAAGCGACACATCGCGCGTCACCGTTTCCAGCAGTTTTTTCGACTGCGCCTTGCAGGCCGCAATTTTCTGACCGATCTCTTCGCGCGCTACCGCATCCGGCGCGTTCACGAATTGCTGGAGCAGCACCGCGCCCGTTTGCGCCTCATCGGACAGCGCCCGCATGGTGATAAAAAACTTGTCTTCGCGCGGCAGCAGGTTTGCAAAAAATCCCATAAAAACGATCCCCTTGTTGAATGTTGCTCTCTACCTACACAACTGCCTGTCTGCGGGAAAGAAAAACCTGAAAAAAGAATGGAAAAAGACACAAAGGGTACTAGACACAAAACCCATATATAGTATGATGTTGAATATAAACACTCTACATATAGATTTTTGAATGATTTCAAGGCTCTATCTGTTTCCGGGTATTTATATGTCCAGATACCTCCTGCGAATCTGTGGACGAATCATGAAAATGACTCGGATTCGCGCCCCAAAGTCATAAAGTCGAACCCGATCATATATATTCAAGGAGTAATACAATGTCTGTCAGTGATATCGCCACGTATAAGTCCCAGCTTTTGCAGGAACGCCACGTCTACAAACCGTTCCTCTACCCATGGTGCTATGAAGCCTGGCTGACGCAGCAGCGTATTCACTGGATTCCCGAAGAAGTGCCGCTCGCCGAAGACGTTCGCGACTGGAAGAACAAGCTGACGCCATCCGAGAAAAACCTCATGACGCAGATTTTCCGCTTCTTCACGCAGTCGGACGTCGAAGTCAACAACTGCTACATGAAACACTACTCCCAGGTGTTCGGCCCGGTTGAAGTCCAGATGATGCTCTCCGCTTTCTCGAACATCGAAACCGTACACATCGCCGCTTACTCGCACCTGCTCGACACGATCGGCATGCCGGAAATCGAATATTCCGCCTTCTTGAAATACAAGGAGATGAAAGACAAGTTCGACTACATGCAGAATGCCTCGATGGAATCGCGCCGCGATATCGCCAAAACCATGGCGATGTTCGGTGCCTTCACGGAAGGTCTGCAATTGTTCGCTTCGTTCGCCATCCTGATGAACTTCCCGCGCTTCAACAAAATGAAGGGTATGGGCCAGATCGTGACATGGTCGGTACGCGATGAAACATTGCACTGCCTCTCCATGATCAAACTCTTCAATGCCTTCATCGAAGAAAATCCGGACATCTGGGATGACGAACTGAAAAACGAAATCACCGAAAGCTGCCGCACGATCGTCGGCTTCGAAGATGCGTTCATCGACCTCGCGTTCGAGCAGGGCGAGATCGAAGGCCTCACGCCGCAGGAAGTCAAAGATTACATCCGCTACATCGGCGATCGCCGCCTGCAACAGTTGAATCTGGAACCGATCTTCGGCACCGATAAAAACCCGCTGCCGTGGATGGATGAAATGCTCAACGGCGCCGAGCACACAAACTTCTTCGAAAACCGCGCGACCGAATATTCGCGCGCCTCGACAGGCGGCACCTGGGAAGAAGTCTTTTCCGACGACGTTTTCGCCGGTAACTATGCCAAGAAGAACAACCCGGACGACGAAGCCGCCATTAAAGTGGCCTAGTTTTACGCATTCGACAAAAGCCGCCCTTCGGGGCGGTTTTTTTATGCACGCTGGGCAAAAAACTATTGCAATCCCTTCGCGAATGCAGCAAAAGAGATATGTGTTTTTTACAATTGAGACCTGAGGAAACTGCATATATGACTTCTGCCGTATTCAACGCTGGCGATACCGCCTGGATGCTCGTCTCATCCCTGCTGGTCCTCATGATGACCCTGCCGGGACTGGCCCTGTTTTACGGCGGGCTTGTCAAAAAAGACAATATTCTGGCGACCCTCATGCAGTCTCTGGCCGTTTGCGCCATCATCAGCGTTCTGTGGCCCGCCATCGCCTATTCACTCGTCTTCACCGAGGGATCGAGCTTTATCGGCAGCCTCGACAAGATTATGCTGCACGGAGTCGGGCGCGACTCCGCCGTCGGCACCATCCCGGAAACCGTTTTCATCGTCTTCCAGATGACCTTTGCCATCATCACCGCGGCGCTGCTGTTCGGCGCTGTCGCCGACCGCATCAAATTCAGTAGCGTACTGATTTTCACCCCGCTCTGGGTCCTGATGGTCTATGCGCCAGTCGCGCACTGGGTGTGGGGCCCCGGCGGTTTTATCGGCGGCGTGGGATCAGAGAATTTTTCAGGCATACTCGGCATGGGGGCTGCGCTCGATTTCGCAGGCGGCACCGTCGTGCACATCAACTCCGGCATCGCGGGCCTTGTGGCTGCGATTGTCATGGGCCGCAGCATCAAGGCCAATCGCAACCCTTCAACCTCGAACAATCTCGTTGTCAGCGTGATTGGCACAGGATTGCTCTGGGTGGGATGGTTCGGCTTTAATGCAGGTTCTTCGCTGACGGCGGGTTCGCTCGCCGGTTACGCGATGCTGGTGACCAACACGGCCGCGGGCATGGCCTGCTTTGCCTGGATGATGGTGGAGCTATGGCATAAAGGAAAAATCAGCGTTCAGGGCGCCCTGTCCGGTGTGGTCGCAGGTCTTGTCGCCATTACCCCCGCCGCGGGCTTTGTCGACTTCCAGTCATCGCTGATCATCGGCCTCGCGTCCGGGATTATCTGCTACGGCGCGGTCGCCTACCTGAAACAAATGCTGAAATATGACGACGCGCTCGATGTCTTCGGCCTGCACGGGATTGGCGGCATCATCGGTGCCTTGCTCACAGGTGTCTTTGCCAATCCGGAAATCGGCGGAGCCTCCGGCCTGCTCTACGGCAATGCGCCCCAGTTCTTCGCACAACTTATTTCTGTCGTGGTCGTCATCGCCTATTCGGGCGCTGCGACGTGGATTTTACTCATGGCGGTGAAAGCGATTTCCGGACTGCGCGTCAATGCGCGCATCGAATATACCGGCCTCGATCTTGCCCTCCACGGCGAAACCGTGAACGAGACAAAATCGCCTCTCGCCGCGCGACTACATTCCTCCTTATCTTACGGCAAACAGACGGCAAACGACACAAAAGCCGCTTAAATGCTTAAAAAGCTGCCCAAGGGGCGGCTTTTCTTTTGCCCCCGGCCTGTGGTACAACATAAGCCATGACAAACATTCCCGAATTAAAAATCCGTGAGGCCCGCTCCGATGCGGATTATCACATGGCATATCCCCTTATTCTCCAGCTTTTCCCGCATCTCGACATGCAGACCTATGCGCGCCGGGCGTTCGTTGCCCGTGCCACCGGCTACCGTATGTTCATGGGCGAGGTGAACGGCAAGCTGGTCGGCATTATCGGCATCATTCCTAACCATAATATTCATGACGGGTTCGTGACCTACATCGAACATGTCGTCGTCGGCAAAGAATATCGCGGCAAGGGATACGGCTCCGACCTGATCCGTTTCACCGAAGAGCGCGCCCTCGAAGAAGGCTGCAAACTGATCGAACTCGATACCGATCTCGGTCACAATAAAGCGGAAAAACTCTACGAGAAAAGCGGCTACAAACAATCCGGCCATTACTATTACAAAGAACTTGAAAATGGCGGCTACAATCCCGCGCCAGAGGAATAAGACATGGCTTACGTCCACTGGAAAATCGAAGACATGCCGTGGGATCAGCTCGACATATCGAAAGTCGATGCCGACCTGCTGATGGTTATCAAAGCGGCAGCCCTCGTGGAATATGCCGCCGAAACCTATGCCGGCTATTTGTGCAAGGTCTTCTATGACGATCCGGAATTCTGCCAGATCGCGCGCGACTGGGCCGTGGAAGAAGTGCAGCACGGGCAAGTGCTCGGCAAATGGGCCGAAGCCGTCGACCCTAGCTGGAAACTCGAAACCGCCATGGCGCGATTCCGCGCCGGCTACCAGCCGGAACATTTCGCCAGCGCCGACACGGCCTCCGTGCGCGGTTCGCGCTCGGGTGAAATGATCGCGCGCTGCATGGTCGAAACCGGCACGTCGTCATACTACTCAGCGATCGGCTCGTCCATCGATGAGCCAGTGTTGAAACAGATCTGCGCGAAAGTCGCGGGCGATGAATTCCGTCACTACAAACTCTTCTACGACACACTGAATAAATATCTGGCCAAAGAAGGCCTTGGCAAAATGGCACGCCTGAAAGTCGCCCTCTCGCGCATCGCGGAATCCGAAGACGATGAATTGTCTTACGCTTTTTACGCCGCAAACGCTTCTGCGGATGAGCCGTATGATCGCAAAAAATGGAATCGCGAATATATGATGCGCGCTTACAGCTACTACAAAAAGCCGCAGGTCGAACGCGCTGTCTCGATGGTGTTAAAAGCCACGGGCTTTGATCCCAAAGGCCTGACCGGCAAAGCCGCCAGCAAGGGTGCCTGGTTCCTGATCCGCCGCGCCGTTTCCGGCGCCAAGAAAGAAGGCGAGCGGCAGCAAAAACTCGCCGCTTAGAAATTCATTTTTCATGAATTTATATCTGCGCCTCTTCTACATGTTCATTGCCTCTTTCTTCAAACAAAGAGTGACGGAGGTGCTCGATGAATCGCGGCTGGAGTTCTGCGTCTTGCCGAACGATCTTGATCTGAATGGCCACATGAATAACGGCCGCTATCTCACCATCATGGATCTGGGCCGCATGGATTACGTGCTGCGCGTCGGGCTCGCCGGATACGTCATCAAAAATAAATACATCCCCGTTTTATCGAGCGCACAAATGCGCTACCGCCTGCCTTTACTGCCGTTTCAGAAATATACGCTGACGACACGCATCATCTGCTGGGATGATAAATGGGTGTTCATGGAACATCGCTTCCTGATCAAGGGCGGCAAAAAAGACGGAGCGGTTGCCGCCATCGGTCTTGTCAAAGGCAGTTTCTTTTCAAAGCAGACGCGCACCACTATTCCCACTGGCGACATCATGCGCGCGATTGGCAAAGAGGCGATCAGCCCGGCGATGCCGCCCTATATTGCGCAGTGGGCACAGGCGGAAGAATCGTTGCGCGAAATAACCGCCCGCGAAATTCTTTAAATCTTTTTAAAACTTCCCCTATTACTTGCGAATCACGATAGACTGAAACCAGTTCAATTCGTCACCCAAGGGTTCTCCTTGAATTTATCGCACGAAGTAACCATACACCGACCCATACCCGATCCCGCATCAATCATGCGGTTTTTATCGCCAGACTTTGTACCCGCCGCCGCGTTTCCCCGCCGCGGCTTTTTTGTGTCTCACTCATCCCTCATCCCCCCACGAACAGGAGCCTGCCATGTCTAAAGTCATGTCCAAGAAGATGCGCAAAACAGATAAGAAAAATCTGCATCACAAGAGTGGCAATATCGTTCATCCTGTTTTCGATGATATGGGCGGCAGTTCCTCCGCCGAATGGCATCCGCTGGATGATGAAATCGATGCCAACCGCGACAAGAAATTCGTCAAGAATGTCACGCCGCGCAGTGATGGCCAGCGCCACCTGATGGAGCTGATCAAGGAAAAGAATTTGACCCTCGCGATCGGCCCTGCCGGTACGGGCAAAACCTATCTCGCCATCTGCGCCGCCGTCGAGGCGCTCGAAAAAGGTACAGTGGAGCGGATCATTCTCTCGCGTCCCGCCATGGAAGCCGGCGAATCCATCGGCTTCCTACCCGGCGACATGCATGAGAAAATGGCTCCCTACCTCCGTCCGCTCTACGACTGCCTCGGTGATCGTCTCGGCGGCAAGAAAGTGCGTCAGTATATGGATGACGGTACCATCGAAATCGCCCCGGTCGGATTCATGCGCGGCCGCACCCTGAACAATGCCTTCGTCGTTATTGATGAGGCGCAAAACTGCACTTACGGCCAGCTGAAAATGCTGCTCTCGCGCCTTGGCTGGCATTCGAAAATGGTCGTCACTGGCGACCCGGACCAGTCCGACCTGCTCGATGGCATGTCCGGCTTGTCACAGGCGGCTGACAAGCTGTCTTCCATCTCCAATATCGGTGTGGTGCGCCTGAAACAGGGCGATATCGTCCGCCACCCGCTGGTCGCTGAAATGCTTGAAGTCCTCTAGAACAAATCTTCTTTAAAAAGCTGGCTCATGCTCCTATAACTTGGGACATGAGCCAGCGCATTTTAAGACTTATCATCATCACCGTTTTCGCCCTTGTCATCGCGGGCATGATCGCCCTGTTCCAGATTGGTCTGGAGAGCGAAAAAATTGGCGGTCAGTTACAACCCGTCGGCGGATCGGTTGGCGGCGCCTATACGCTGGTCAATCAGGATGGCGAAACCGTTACCGATCAAACGTTCGCGCACACTTACAAACTTATTTATTTCGGCTTTACCTACTGCCCGGCCATCTGCCCCACTGAATTATCCAAGATGAGCGATGCGCTCGAACAAATGGGCACCGCCGCGCGCGCGATCCAGCCAATCTTCATCACCATCGACCCGGCGCGCGATACGCAAAAAGTCATGAAGGATTATGTCGGTCTCTATGATGAACGCCTCATCGGATTAACCGGCACAGATGAGCAGGTGAAAAAAGCTGCCGCCGCGTACAAAGTCTATTACACTAAGGTGCAGGATGAGGCCGCCAGCGATTACACGATGGATCACTCTTCCTACATCTACTTCATGAATGAAGACGACACGCTGCTGCATATCTTCAAAATGGAAGATACCGCCGATGCGATGGCCCATATCATGCAAACCTGGCTGGACCAGGAATCGCGCGAAGAATAATCCGCTTTTACCCCTATCTCTTGTGACTTTTGTGCACTGCGAAACATCTTCTCGTGTTCGGCGGGCGCTTAATCGTATTATTCTTCGCTAAAATACCCTATAGTTTTCAGGTCTGCGTTTCACTTTTCTGTGTTCTGCTTTTTTCGTCTCTCTTTAGGTCTTTGAAAGGATATCGAACGATGTCACACCGTTTCATGAAAACAACCATTCTCGCCCTTACCGCCGTGACTTTCCTGACACCAGCTGCCGCCAACGCCGCTGGTTTTTACATTCAGGAACAATCGGTTAAAGGTCTGGGCTCTGCCTTCTCCGGCTCGACCACTTCTATTGACGATGCCAGCACGATTTACTTTAACCCCGCTGGTATGACCAAACTGGATGGCGCGCAGGTTAATGCTGGCGTCCACCTGCTGATCCCCGATTCACAAATCGATGATACCGGATCGACGTTCCTCGGTGCGCCTGTGGGTGGCGGCCCAGGCGGTAACCCATACGATCCAACACCCGTACCAAACCTCTATGCCGCGATGCCACTGACGGCAGATAACAGCGTATGGGCCGGTATCGGCGTGAACGCCCCATTCGGTCTCGCCAGTGATTATGGCGAAGGCTGGTTCGGCCGTTTTGATTCGACCAAAACAGAACTGACCACGATTAATATCCAACCTTCCGTCGCCTACAAAGCATCCAACTGGCTGTCGATTGGTGGGGGCGTTGATATCCAGTATGCAGACGCTGAATTGAAATCGGCCGTATCCGATACGCTGGCCGAAGGCGAAAGCACCTTGAAAGGCGACGACTGGACCGTTGGCTACAACGTCGGGCTGTTGATCAAACCGATTGAATCAACCGAATTCGGTTTGCATTACCGTTCCGCCATTTCGCACAAACTCGATGGCCGCATTTCTGTTGAAGGCTTGACCGGCGTTGTGCCGGGCGCGCCTAACTTCTCGACAGGCGGCACGGCCGATCTTGATCTGCCAGATATAGCTACATTCGGTGTTTCGCATCAGGCAACAGATAAACTGCGCCTGATGGCTCAGGCCACCTGGTTCGGCTGGAATAACTTCCAGGATATCACGGCGATCAGCGATGCCGGCACCACGCTGACCAGTGTCGAGCAGGACTATAACAACACGATGGCGTTTGCCATTGGGGCTGAGTACGACATCAATGATGTGTGGACAGTACGCGGCGGTTACCAGTTCGACGAAACACCGACGACCGATGAATTCCGCACATCGCGCACACCGGACGGCGATCGTAACTGGTTCAGCGCTGGTGCAACCTACAACTTCGCGCCGAACATGTCGTTCGATATGGCTGCAACCTATATCGCTGTTGATGACGGCACGATTGATGTCAGCCGCAACAACGGTCTGGCGCAGGTAACGGCGGATACAGAAGGCTCCGTTGGCATCGTGGCTGTCGGCCTGAACTACAAATTCTAATCCATACGAATTCACGAAAAAGCCGCCCGGTTGGGCGGCTTTTTTAATCTTCGAGAATGGCGTTGAGTTTCATCGCCAGCCCCATCGAGCCTTTGACTTTCAGCTGCCCCATCATGAACGCAATGTTGGGATCTTTCGCGCCGCTTAAGATAGCATCGAACGTAGACATCGAACAGGACAAGGTGACATCGGCATCGTCATCATTGTTGGAGATAACCGGCGGACTTTGCGTGTTATCAACAAAGAGAATACCGTCATCGCCGAAATCGAACTTCACTTTTTTATCGAGTCCGCTGGCACGCGCCAGTTTCCCTTGAATTTTTTCGCTGATAGTGTCGAGAGACATGGCGGCTCCTTGGTTGTTCTTAAGTATAAATTAAATAGGTAAATTGTCGATTAAGCGGGTCGTGCCGATCCACGCGGCGGCCAGTGAGCGGCGGTTTTTCGTCTCCGGTCGCGGCGGTAATAATGTTTGCGCGTCGCGCACCGTGCAGTAATCCACGCGGTCAAACCCGGCTTTCAGCAAGGCCGCTGCTCCCCACTGATCATCGCGCCCTACCATCTGCGCCAGAATTTTATTCATCTGAATGGCAATCTTGTATTGCTCGGGCGATAGATAGGCATTGCGTGAGGAAAGCGCCAAACCCTCCGCATCGCGCACTGTGGGCACCCCGATTACCTCGATCGGATAATCGAGATCGCTCACAAGCTTTTTAATGACCAGCAACTGCTGATAATCTTTTTCCCCGAACAACGCGATATCGGGCATCGCGTGCAAGAACATTTTGGATAGCACCGTTGCCACGCCGTCAAAAAAATGCGGCCGGCATTCACCCTCCAGCGGTTCCGACACCCCTTTCACCGAAACAACCGTGCTGAACCCTTCAGGATAGACTTCTGAAACCTGCGGCACATAAACGGCCTGGGCGCCCGCATCTCTCACCTTGTCCAGATCGACTTCAAGCGTTTTCGGATAGCGGTTTAAATCCTCATGCGCGGCGAATTGCTTGGGATTGAGAAAGATATACGGGATGCAGATATCGGCACGGCGCAAGCCTTCGCGCACCAGTTCGATATGCCCGTCATGCAACGCGCCCATCGTCGGGACGAACGCGATGGTTTTGCCCGCTGCCCGCTGATCACGCACATGCTGCCGGAGGCGCGCTATAGTATTGAGAGTATCCATGAGGGTCAGTGTACGGCAGGCCGCCCGAAACGGCCAGCCTGTTTAAGCTGGTTTTGCGCCCCGGCGAAGCCGGTTCACAACCGATACCATCGTATCAACAATCACATGATACGTGTAAGCCAAAGGAAATACAGCTCCCTTGGAAGCATAGACATTGAAGGCGGACGATAAATTGTCTTCGAACCGGGATTGTACGTCTTGATAAGATAAAAATTCTGTCTGTAGCGACGGGAGAGTTTGCACTTCTTTTTGCATGAGTTGCACAACTTCCGCCATTGATCCGGTGCTTTTATAGGCAAGTTGAATCATATCGGTTGCCTGCTTATCGTCCTGATGATTGCGGCGGACAAAGTATTTATCACGATGAAAATTTTCAATGCCGCGCTCATGAATACCCGCGAAGAAGCGATAAGCGTCACAGAGCTTAGTGAATCGTTGTTCCGATGTAGGGGTGGAAGAACACAGACCCTGACAATATGTATCTGCCTTTGAACGACCCTCTTGCATCAGACATTCGGGGTCTTTGTCGCCAGGCAGTCTTAAGACCGCTTTCATGGGGACGAACTATATGCCTGTCAGTAAAAATGAGACCCTCAAAGTTTATATATTAGATATGCATTATATGCATGACTTTTGCTGTGAGCTGTGCTATGATGGTTTTGTTCTTGGCGCTCGTGCGCCAATTTTTTATGGGCCGGGATACCCCGCACAAAAAAATACGCCGAACGAACTAAAGGATCGGCGCATTTTTCAATGATATCAATGAGTTAAATTTAGGCGGATAGCGCCTCTTCGCTCGGGCTCATCAAGGTCGCGGCGCCCGCCATGACCATTTTGAAACGGGCATCGGTCTCGGGCAGCATACGCTCCATGAAGAACCGCGCCGTATCCAGCTTGGATTTGTAGAACTCGGCGTTGCCTTCGCCCGCCGCCAGCTTGTCTTGCGCAACCTTGGCCATCTGAGCCCACATATAGGCCATAGCGACCAGCGCGAACTGCCGCAGGTAATCGCTTGAGGCGGCGCCCGCTTCGTTCGGGTCTTTTAAGCCCTTCTGTGCGACCATGCCGGTTGCCTGTTGTAACTTGGCGAATGATTTGGCCAGCGGGAAGATGAATTCCTGCATCGCGGGTGTTTCCTGATGGCTTTCAATGAACTCATGCACCGGGTGGAAGAAGCGGCGCAGATAGCGGCCCATATGCGCGCCCATCTTGCGGCCGACAAGGTCCAGCGCCTGAATGCCGTTGGTGCCTTCGTAAATCTGTGCGATCCGCGCATCGCGCGCATATTGCTCGACGCCATATTCCCAGATGTAGCCGTGGCCCCCGTGAATCTGGATCGCCTCGTTGGCGATCTCAAATCCCATATCGGTTTGATAGGCTTTGAGGATCGGCGTCATCAGCGCGACGAGGTCTTCCGCTTCTTCGCGCTTTTCAGGGTCAGGATGATGCTCGGAAATATCAAGCGTCATACCGATCCAGTACGACATCGCGCGCGATCCTTCGCAGAACGCTTTCGAGCGCAGGAGCATCCGGCGGACATCGGGATGCACGATAATCGGATCGGCCGGGCGCTCCGGCGCCTTCGCACCATCGAGCGCGCGCATCTGCAATCTGTCTTTGGCGTAGGCGAGGCCGTTCTGCCACGCCACTTCGCCGATACCGAGACCCTGCATGGCGACGCCAAGGCGCGCCGCGTTCATCATTGCGAACATCGCGCGCAGACCCTTATGCGCTTCACCGACGAGCCAGCCTTTGGCGCCTTCGAAGTTCATGACGCAGGTAGAAGAAGCCTTGATACCCATCTTGTGTTCGATCGAGCCGCACGTCGCGCCATTGGCCGCGCCGACACTGCCGTCTTCTTTCACGAGGAACTTCGGCACAACAAAGAGCGAGATGCCTTTCACGCCTTCAGGCGCGTCGGGCAGTTTCGCCAGCACAAGGTGGATGATGTTATCGGTGAGATCGTGCTCGCCCGCCGAGATGAAAATCTTGTTGCCGGTGATCGCATACGATCCATCACCCTGCGGCACCGCCTTGGTGCGGATCAGACCAAGGTCGGTCCCGCAATGCGATTCCGTCAGACACATTGTGCCCGACCACTCGCCGCTCGCAAGGTTGGGCAGGTAGGTTTGTTTCTGTTCGTCCGTGCCGTATACTTCCAGCGCATGATACGCGCCCTGGGAGAGGCCGGGATACATGCCGAACGACATGTTCGCGGCGCAGATCATTTCCTGCATGGCCGTGTTCACCAGATGCGGCAAACCCATGCCGCCAAAATCTGGTGATGCGGATACACCGCACCAACCGCTTTGGGCGAATGTTTTGTAGGCTTCTTTAAATCCGGCCGGTGTGCGCACGACACCGTTCTCGTAGGTACAGCCTTCTTTATCGCCGGATTGATTGAGCGGGAAGAGAACTTCCTCGCACATCTTCGCGCCCTCTTCGATGATCTGATCGATCAACTCCGGTGTCGCGTCGACGAATTTCGGAATCTCGCGCGAGAGTTTCTCTGCGCCGAGCACTTCGTGCAGTACAAATTTGATATTCTCGATCGGGGCTTTATAGACGGGCATTGTTAGTCCTCTCTTGATGTCGCGCGGATATAGTCCGCAAGCTTGGCTTTATCCATGGTTTTGATCAGTTCGCGGGCGCGCTCTGCCGGGCTCGTTTCGACGAGTGTCGCCGGCAGGGCAGAAACATTTTTCTTTTGTTGCTGTTGTGCCAACAAAATGGCCTGCATACGGGCAATGGTATCCGCCCCCAGCTCCTCTTTCGCCGCGGCCACAGCGGCTTTGGCCTGCGCGATCAGTTCATCGCGGGAAGGCTTGCCTATGGCGGTTTTTGGTGTTTCGGGCGGTTTTTTCCAAATCATGATTACCAATTATTTTAGCATAGCTTTGAAAAATTAAATCATTTTTAACCCAGATCAGCCAGTCTAATATTTTAAGGGGGACTATCCATGAAGGGATCCACACATATGTCTGATAACGTCAAACTCGAGGCCGTGGGTGAGCCAGCCGCCGGGTATAATGACCTCAAATATTATTTTTCCAATTTAAACACGCTTTTCTCGATCCGCGGCACATTGGCCATGGATATGATGACCTCGATGCCATCAGGCGGGCTACAACGCCGTCTCAACGATATGACATCGCTGACAAAACGCATTTACGCAGAAACCACAACGACAGCCGTCACAGGCTTGCTCGACAAAGTGCAGCGCGCCGCAGACAAGGATTCCGAATCCTGGAGTGACTGGGATCTGGCGAATTTACGCGAAATGCAGCGCATTCACTCGCACCTTTCGGCCTTGCCGCCTGATTTATACAGTGCGTCCGTGATGGTGGCCAATGAAGGCCGCAAACGTCACGCGCAGGCTTTGAAAGCCGGCAACTGGAAAGATGTTGCGCCGGGCTTGCAACAGACGGTCGATCTCTATCGCAAGATTGCCGAACTGAAGCACCAGAAATTCAACACATATAATCCCTACGAAGCGCTGCTGATCGGTTATGCCGGGGATATCAGTGAATCTCAGGTCAATGGTCTGTACGATGCGCTATTGCCATCCTTGAAGGATCTTCATGCAAAAGCGTTGAAGAAACAGGAAAATCAGGCGCCGCCAAAAGAACTTGAAGGGTCCTTCTCGCGCGGCGACCAGATGTGGCTCAATCAAACCGTTCTGCAAATGATGGGCTTTGATTTCAATCGCGGCACACTGTCTGTCAGCAACCTTGCCCCGATGGCTGGCGGCACGCCGGACGATGTGCGGGTGCTGGTTCGCTGCTCGGATAAGACCAGCTTCCTCGATTCACTCGAAGACACGCTGTATCAGGGCGCGAAAGCACTCTATATCCAAAACCTCCCGCAAAACTGGAAAACCCAGCCGGTTGGTCAGGATCTGGGCGGCATGATGAGTATTGCCATCTCCAGCCTGTATGAAACGATTATCGGCCGTACGCCACAATTCTTTGACTTCATCGCCGTGCGCGCCGAAGGGGTGTTCCGCTCCTTCCGCAACTCGAGCTTTGATACAGAGAACCTGTACCGCCTCAAGAAAATTATCCGCACCACGCCGATGCGCAACGAAGCCGATGAGATGTCGAAAATTTTCCACGACATCCTGCGCTTCCGCATTGAACGCGATCTGATCAACGGTACGCTTGCCGTAAAGGATCTGCCGGAACGCTGGCGTGCGGAAAGCATGGACCTTCTGGGCGTCGAACCAAAGACGCTGGCCGAAGGGCCGCTGCAGAACCCCGACTGGTTTACCGGTCGCTTCGGGTTCATCGCGACCAACACGCTCTCACACATTGTGGCCGCCGAGCTGCATGAGAAAATGTACAACGATATCGACGATCTGCCGGGCGTTATCTCCCGCGGTGAATTCGGCCAGATCAAACACAGTCTGGATAAAGCCATCTTCTCCAAGGGTCGTTCTGTCGATGCCCTGAAGCTGATGCGCGAAGTCACGGGCCAGGAATTATCGGTCAAACCGCTGCTGACCCATCTGGAACGCCGCTATCTCAGCGATAAACGCTAGAATTAGCCCTTCGAACTTGCCACCCCACCCTGATTTGATTAGGGTGGGGTTGGTTTATTGGCCCTATCGAACAATGAAGGACGACTTATCATGAAAACAATTCTTACACTGGCCCTGACGGGCGTTTCCGCCGCCTTGCTGGCAGCCTGTTCCACGCCTATTCCTGACTGTCAGAACCAGGACATGGACAAATGCGGTAAAGGCACTGTTTACAGTGAAGAGCGCACTGCGACAGGCTCGCCGCGCGTAGCGCCACCGGCCCCGATCCCGGCCCCAGTTGCCGTTCCGCCGCCAGTCGCGCCGGTTGCCCAGCCAGCACCAGCCCCTGAGCCTATACCAGCGCCTGCTCCAGCCCCGGCTGATACGACCATCATGCAGCAGGCTCCGGAGCCAGACCTGACCAAATAATCAGACTTGCTACAAATAATTCCAAGGATCCCCGCGCAAGCGGGGATCTTTTTTGCTATAAGGGCACTATGAACTATCGCCATATCTACCATGCGGGCAATTTCGCCGATGTCATGAAGCACATCGTACTGATGCTATGCCTCGACTATCTGAAGCAGAAGGATAAGGGCTTTTGCGTCATCGACGCGCATGGCGGCTGCGGCCTCTACGATCTATCCAGCGTTCAGGCCCAAAAAACCGGCGAATATAAAGAGGGGATTGAAAAGCTTATCGGGGCAACGAACCCGACTTCCTTGTTGGGCCCGTATCTCGCCATGGTGAAAAAGGATATGGCCAAAGGGAAGTATCCCGGCTCACCGCTGATCATCGCCCGGCAACTGCGCGATCAGGACAGACTGATCGCGGGCGAGCTTCATACCGAAGATTACAAAACCCTGAAAATGGTGATGGGCTCGCACCGCAATGTCACGATCGAAAAGCGCGACGCCTATGAGTCCTTACGCACCCATCTGCCGCCCGCCGAGCGCCGCGGGCTGGTCCTGATCGATCCGCCTTTTGAGCAGCGCGATGAGTTTGAGCGGCTGGGCCGCCAGATGAAGCAATGGGCCAAGCGCTTTCCGACCGGCACCTACCTGATCTGGTACCCGATGAAGGCTGGTCAGCCTTATGCGGAATTGCGTTCAGCGGCATCGGAAGACTTCCCCGACTGGCTGTGTTTTGAGACATTGCTGCACCCGGAAGACCAGCCAGAGAGCTTCAATGGCTCCGGCCTGCTGGTCCTGAACCCGCCCTACGACCTGCGGCAAAAGCTGGAAATTCTGGCACCAGTGTTGCACAAAAACATCAATTTACATGAATGCCGGATAATGACGCCGCCAGCCGCGACAGCCGCTTGACATTTGTTGTGGTTTACCCACTATTCCATCAGTTTTTAACGCTATACCTATAGGAGATAGAAGCCATGAAAAACGTACTGACAATCGCAGCTCTCAGCCTGCTCGTTGTTGCTTGCTCGACAGCTGGCGCACAAAACGACGGCATGCAGTCCGGCGACAGCCAATTCAACAGCGCACAAACGAAATAGTTTGCCGCTTTTGGTATGAAAAAGCCGCCTTAACGGGCGGCTTTTTTAATGGCTAGTTTCTGAGGGGCTTGCCCTTTTCGAGCATGTGCTCGATGCGCTTCTGGGTGCCTTCGTGGCGGACCAGCTTCATGAACTCCTGGGCTTCCAGCTTGTAGACATCATCTTCAGTCATGGGCTTGGTCCAGTCGGCCTTGTCCCCGCCGGACAGCACCCGGGCCAATGCTCCTGATACTACCACGTCATACGGCGTGGCTTTGCCGGATTTGCGCAGGTCGGCTACCGCCATATCGAGCGCGTATTTGCCCGTCGGACCCGGCAGACGGATCTCGGTAACTTTCTCCGGCGGCTGGTAATCCTTCGCCAGTTCCAGCGCCTTCGTTTTAGCGTCGTAGAGCAGGCGATCGCGGTTCATGGTAATCCCGTCGGTCTTTTTGAGGAAACGGTACTCCTTGGCTTCCTGAGCGCTCTTGGCGACGGTTGCGACAGCCAGCGTTTCGAACGCGCGGCGGACAGCGCCCATTGGGGTATTTTTCGGGGAGAACCAGAGCTTCTTGCCGCCCGTTGCTTTATCATACGCGGCGCGTTCATCTTCCATGTAGCGCAGGAGCATTTCCTTGCATCCGCCCCAACCGGGGATCAGGCCAACGCCGACTTCAACGAGGCCGGTATAGGTTTCGGCATGCGCTTGAACATGGTCGGCATGCAGCAAAATCTCGCACCCGCCGCCAAGCGCCATGCCAAACGGCGCGGCAACAACCGGGAACGGGGCATATTTGAGTGCCTTATAGACACGCTGCCCGCCCGTGACCAGTTCTTCGATCTGTGGCCACAGAGCGATGTTCATCGCAAAGATGGCGAGGCCGAGGTTTGCCCCTGCCGAGAAATGAGCGCCTTCGTTGTAGATGACCATGGCCTTGTACTGGCCTTTGCCATCGCCGATCAGCTTGATCGCCTGCATGTAGGCATCGAACACCTGATCGTCGAGCGCATTCATCTTGCCGGTGAATTCGACGCATAGCACGCCATCGCCGATATCCCACACGGACGCCGAGCCGGTTTTAATCAGCGGCTTGGCATTCAGCTTGATATCGCGCAGCAGGATGACCCCATCCGCGCGGGTGAGTTCGTGATATTTGCCATCGGTTCCAAAGAAATGTGTTTTGCCGTTTTCGACTTTGTAGAACGCACCATCACCGATCTGGCTGATAATTTTTGGCACAGGAATACCTGCCGCTTTTAATTCGGTGGCGAACCATGATGCGCCCAGCGCGTCGATCATCTCGAACGGGCCTTGCTTCCAGTTGGTGCCAAGGCGCATGGCTTCATCGGCCTCTGCGACGGTATCGGCAATGTCAGGAATAAGGGACGCCGCGTACGCGAGCGTTTTAAGCAACACGGCTTTGGCATAGCGACCGCCTTCATCGTCAGCCTCCAGCACGGCGCGCAGACCTTTTTTGCCCATTTCCATCGACGGCAATTTTGGTTTGTCGGCTTTCTGGTATTGGCTTTCGTTGAATGTATCGGCGTTGAGGACTAACGCTTGTTTTTCTTTAGAGCCATCCGGGTTCAGACGGTAGAAACCGCCTTTGCCTTTACGACCGGTGTAACCAGCGTCAATTAAGCCTTTGATAAAACCATAGTCGACGAACTCATCGCGATACGCGTCCTGTTTCGGCAGTGTTGAAAGCAGGCTGTGCGCCAGTTTCGGAATAAGGTCGATACCGACCAGATCGATCAGGCCGAACACGCCTGTCTTGGGAATACCCACTGGTTTTGAAAGAACGCCATCGGCGACTTCTACCGACACTTTTTTGGCGATCGCTTCATTGATCGCGACCTGCATGAAATAGGTGAGAATACGGTTCACGATAAAGCCCGGCGTATCTTTGGCTTTGACCACGCCCTTGCCAAGCTGGATATCGCAGAACGCCATCAACTCTTGCGCTTTTTTCGGATCGATGTCTTTGCCGACCACGACTTCCAGCAGGCGCAGATAGCGCGGCGGATTGAAGAAGTGGGTAATCATGAAATGTTTTTTAAACTCGGCCGACGCTTTTTCGGTCAGCTTTTCCAGCGGAATGGTCGACGTGTTCGAAGACACCACCGCGCCTTTTTTTAAGAACGGCGTAATTTTTTCATAGGTCGCATGTTTGACGCCCAAATCTTCTAGCACGACTTCGCAGACCCAGTCGCAGTCGCGCAACAATTCAAGGTCGTCCTCAAGATTGCCCGGCGTAATCAGCTTGGCATTTTTCTTCGACATGAAAGGCGCCGGATCGGCTTTGAGCATTTTTTCGATCGCGCCTTTGGCGATGACGTTTCTGTCTGTCGCGCCCGCCGGAACGATGTCGAGCAGTACGACGGGAATTCCCGCATTGGAAATCTGTGCAGCAATCCCGCTGCCCATGACGCCAGACCCCAGTACAGCGACTTTTTGAATAGCCATTATTTATTCTCCGTTTCAGGGAAATGTTTTTTAACCCACGCCTGCTTCACGACAGGCAGAGACAGGGTGGACAGCAGATAGCCGCCGACAGGCACGAAGGCGCCGAGGAAGGCATTACCCAGCCCGGCGATCTCCATGTACAACGCCGCAATCAGATAGGTGATCAGCATGATGAAGCCGCGGCGAATCCAAGAAGTTTCCCAAGCTTTATCCCGCTCTACACGGGCATTGCGCGCTTTGATGGCTGCGAGTTCGGTATCCAGCATTATACAGCCTCTAAAATAATCGCCGTACCCTGGCCGCCGCCGATACACATAGTGGCGAGGCCAAGTTTTTTCTTTTCACGATTCAACAAGCTGGCAAGCTTGCCGGTGATCCGGGCGCCAGAGGCGCCGAGTGGGTGGCCGAGCGCGATTGCGCCGCCATCGAGGTTCACTTTGTTCTCATCCACACCCAGCTCTTTAAGAACCGAGAGCGATTGCGCCGCGAAGGCTTCGTTCAGTTCGACGATATCAATGTCAGAGATTTTCACCCCGGCGCGGGCCAATGCTTTATTCGAGGAAGGCACAGGACCGATCCCCATGATATCCGCCGCACAACCGGCTACGCCGATTGATTTGATGCGCGCCAGAATAGGCAGTTTGTGTTTTTTCGCATACTCTTCCGAGGCAACCAACACGGCGGAAGCCCCATCGGTCAGCGGTGATGATGTTCCTGCCGTGACAGTACCGTTCTCGTCGAACGCCAGTTTCAGACCAGCCAGCGTATCCAGTGTCGTCTCGCCGCGAATACAGCCGTCCTCAGACACATCGCCAATCGGCACGATCTCATCCTTGAATTTTCCGCCCTGCTGCGCCGCCAGCGCTTTTTGCTGCGATGCAACAGCGAACTTTTCCTGTGTCGCGCGGTCGATCGAATATTTCTTTGCCAGATTTTCGGCCGTCTCGCCCATGCCCATGTAAGCAGCCGGGTAGATTTCACCCAGTTTCGGGTTAGGCATCGGGTTAAAACCGCCCATAGGAATGCGCGACATGGATTCAACGCCTGCACAGATGAACACCTCGCCGGCATCCATCTGGATAGCGCCCGCCGCCATGTGAACGGTGGTCATGGATGAGCCGCAGAAGCGGTTGACGGTGGCGCCTGCCACAGAATTGGGCAAACCGGCCAGCTGACCCACAATCTTGGCAAGGTTAAAGCCCTGTTCAGCCTCTGGAAACGCGCAGCCCATCAGCAAATCTTCGATATCGTCCGGGTTGACACCCGTCTCCTTGATCAGCGCCGTGATGACAGCCGCGGCCATATCATCCGGGCGGACCGTTGCCAAAGCGCCTTTGTTGGCCAGGGTGAACGGGGAGCGCTTATAGCCGCAGATGACGACCGATTTTTGCATGGGAAGAGCCTCTTTTTGTGGAAACGAATGTTCTATGCCTATTCTAAATCAATGTAGGTTAACGGTCTATGTCTTTCAACCGATTGACAATTTTTCATTGTTTTCCCTTGACCCGCTCGCCAAAAAGGGGCAACAACAGGCAGTATTTCAGACAATCAGAGGAGAACGCCTGTGGCCGCCCTTATTAAAGGTTTAAAACGTATTTGCATGAGCTGTGGCATGCGTTTCTATGACATGGGCAAAAACCCCATTGTCTGCCCATCTTGCAACACTGAGTTTACCGGTGATGTGAAAGTGAAACTAAAGCGCGTTCGCGCTGCCGCCATTGAAGAAGACGATCAGGTGGAAGAAGTAGCCGCGGTAGAAGAAGTCGAAGAAGACGACGTTGTCGCCGATGATGCGGAAGAAGTCAGCCTTGAAGATCTCGATGAAGATGATGATGACATGGATGAAGACATCGCCCTCGACGACGACGAAGATGTCGACCTCGATGATGACATCGACGATCTGGATGATGAATTCGAAGAAGATGAAGAAGAAATCGAAGACGATAAGTAATCGCCTTGTCTGCTGAACATCTTATTTCCCTATCTTTTGCGGCTGACCTCTCTTTCGAGCAGGTCAGCCTTTTTGTTGGAGCGCTGGACGATATCGCCCTTTCCTCGTCATTCCGCCAAGATCAGACAGATGACAGCTGGCATTGTCTATGGACGATTGAAGAGAAAGCGGATACTGCCGACATTCAGGCGCGCTTGATGATCGCCGCCGATATTCATGAACTTCCTGTGATCAATCTCTCCACTTTGAATATTGAACCGTTGCCCGACACGAACTGGCTTGCCGCATCCTATGCGGGATTCCAACCTTTTACCCTCGGACCGTTTTTCGTGTATGGCAGTCATCACCGTGATGATGTGACCGTACCGCCAGGCGCAATGACTTTGGAGATTGATGCCGCCACGGCGTTTGGATCAGGCGAGCATGGCACTACCGCTGGCTGTATGCTGGCACTCGAAAAACTACACGCAGAAAATTTTACGCCGCGCACGTTTTTAGACATGGGTACGGGTTCCGGCATTCTCGCGATTGCCACCGCCAAGCGCTGGCCATCCGTGACAGGCTTGGCTGTCGATAATGATCCTGAATGCATTGTGGTGACGGACCGTCACCGTGAATCCAATCATATTAACGCTGCGCAGGTTCAGTCTTTCGTTAGTGAAGGTTTTGCCGATCCGCGCGTGCAAAAAGATGCCCCTTACGATCTGGTCATCGCCAATATTCTGGCCCTGCCCCTGATCGGCATGGCCGCCGATCTGAGCAAGGCAACAGCGAAAGATGGTTATCTGATTTTATCGGGTCTGCTGATCACGCAAAAAGACGATGTTTTTGCAGCGTATCAGGCACAAGGCATGGAAATGGTCGACGCCGCAACCCGCGATGAATGGTCTATCCTGACATTGAAACACGCGGCTTAGGTCGCATCTTTCAGTAACCCGCCTGCATAGGCAAAACTGTTCTGGAAGAAACCTGGCACCAGCGGATGTGCGGGCAAGAATTTGTAACTGGCCAAAACCCGCGCAGCATCCGGTACGTGGCCTTGCGCAATCTGACGCATCAGGTACGACGCAACCCGCATGGTTTTTTCTGGTAAACGATATCCACTCTTCATTGAACGATTTAGCACACGCACATTTTGTACCGCCTTTTCCAAAGCGCTATCAGCGCCTGCCAGATAGGAAAAGGATAAAATGGGTGTCTCGATACTGTCGTTGCGGATGGTATATTCCCAGCGGTCGATCTGGACGAAATAAATCAGGCGCGGTTTTTCCCGTAGATAGATTTTTTCGCCTTCGATGCGATAGGTCATGCCGCTGACACAGCCGCGGTTCGTATCTTTGTGAATAGCCTGAGCGTGGGGGCGATCCAGCCCGAAGAGGAAAGTGTTTTTGGCTGGCGGCCAGACAACGCCATCATACTCGATTGCACTCATAATGTTTACTTTCCCCGTGACCCGTCGTGGCGGGCTTTTTTCCTTCAGTTATCCCTGAATGAATATCAGTAAAACTGAAAGTACGAGAAAAAGCAATATAAATGTTTATGAATGTTTAAATTAACCTATATTAATCAATAGGTTAATGATAAAATTGAGCTTTTACAAATTTAGGCTTTGGGTATTTCGCGGACCCGTAAATCCCATAAATAAAGCAGGACAAAATAGAACATGTAGAGTTCCTGCACTTCACTGACCCGCACAAACATCGGGAAACCGATCAGATCGCCGAATTTCTCAATCATGTGGGGCACCACAACCAGCAGAGCCACGAAGGACAGGCGCGAGGTCGGATAAATTACATCAAGTTGCGCAGGCAGAACGCCGGGCTTGAAGCGTTTCAGCAGCGGAAAAATGATGCCGCCCATGACAATACCGAGCAGCAGAATGAGGCGCGGCTTCTGATCCAGCCAGGACGAAGTATTATGGAGGTTGGTTTCTCCCTGATCGTTGACGCTATGCCAGAACTCTGAAGACTGCCATTCAAACACATGCTGTCCCCAGCTCACTTCCTCGCCAGACACGAACAGGCAGCAGACAGCTGCGATCGCCAGCCAGACGCCGAGCCATTTCTGGGTTTTCCAGTCTATGCGCATGAGACTGGTAAAGGCGATGAGGAAGGCTACGGAAATGACCGCAAATTGCAAAGTCTCATGTGGGCCCCATTCGGAATGAACCGCCGCTAGCACATCGCGCGGGAGCGTAAATTCCAGAATAATCTGAAAGACCATGAAGAGAGCGGGAACCCATATATACCAAAGCGGATCGAGCGAAGAACGTGATGTCATGCGCGCGATATTATTCCACCGTGACAGACTTGGCAAGATTGCGCGGTTGATCGACGTCCGTTCCCTTGGCGACCGCCACATGATAGGCAAGCAATTGAACCGGGATGGAATAGAGGATGGGCGCGACAAACGGGTGGACATCGCCCAGCGTGACGGCCCAGCTGGTCTGCTTGGCCAGCGCTTTGGTGCCAACGGCATCGGAAATGAGCAGGATTTTTCCGCCCCGCGCGACTGTTTCCTGCACGTTCGAGGCCGTCTTTTCAAACAGCGGGTCATTGCCCGGCGCAACCACGACGACAGGGACTTTATCGTCGATCAGCGCGATCGGTCCGTGTTTCATCTCGCCAGCGGCATAGCCTTCTGCGTGGATATAGGAAATTTCTTTAAGCTTCAACGCGCCTTCCAGAGCGATCGGATATAATGCTCCTCGTCCCAGATAGAGCATATCGCGGGCCATGTGAACTTCGCGGGCGATTTCGGCCAACGCTTTATCATGATTGAGCACGTCCACTGCCACCTTCGGCACATGACGTAGCGCGTGCGCATAGGTCGTCAGATTTTCCGCTGACAATGTTTTTTTCTTCGCGGCCAGCGCCAGGGCAAGGCAGGCAAGCGTGGTCAGCTGCGTGGTGAATGCTTTGGTCGAAGCTACGCCAATTTCAGGACCCGCTAGCGTGTGCAGCACCAGATCGCTTTCGCGCTCGATGGTGCTTTCAATCGTATTAACGATGGACAGGATCGTCTGCTTCTGACGTTTGCAGTAGCGCAGTGCCTCCAGCGTATCGAGTGTTTCGCCGCTCTGGGAAACAAATATTGCCACACCGCCTTCGGGCATCGGTGCTTCGCGGTAGCGGAATTCCGACGCCACGTCTATTTCGCACGGGATGCGCGCAACCTGCTCGAACCAGTATTTAGCCACGAGGCAGGCGTAGGATGCCGTGCCGCAGGCTACCAGTGTTAAACGTGGCGCACACTCCAGCGCCTCGATCACGCCTTCCGGCAGCGTAATGTCGCCAGTCGCCGGGTTGATGAAACTGTTGAGCGTATCGCCGATTACGGCAGGTTGCTCATAAATTTCTTTCAGCATGAAGTGCGCGTACTCGCCCTTACCCGTTGTCGCGCCGCTTTGCGCGGTAATGCGCACGGGACGCGACACATTGTCATTCGCTTTGGTGTAGATGCGGACGGCATCGCGCGTAACGGTAACGCGATCGCCATCTTCGAGGAAGGACACTTTTTGGGTGAACGGCGCCAGCGCGTAGGAATCGGACGCCAGATACATTTCGCCATCGCCATACCCAATCGCCAGAGGTGTTCCCTGACGCGCGCCGATAATCAGATTATTTTCACCGGTGAAAATCACGGCCAGCGCATAAGCACCCGTCAAGCGATCAAACGCTTTATCCGTGGCGGTTTGGGCATCCATCCCTTGATTCATGTTGTGCGTGATCAGATGTGCGATTACTTCCGTGTCGGTATCAGTTTCAAATCGCACCTGATGCGCTTGCAATTCCTCTTTCAGCTCCAGGTAGTTTTCAATGATGCCGTTATGCACGACGGCAACTTTATCTGTCGCGTGTGGGTGCGCATTATTTTCCGTCGGTCCTCCGTGCGTCGCCCAGCGCGTATGGCCGATGCCGATATTGCCGGGCAGCGGTTGTTTTTTGAGACGCTCATCCAGATTGATCAGCTTGCCTTCAGCGCGGCGACGCTCGATGACGCCGTTCGAGAGCGTTGCTATCCCGGCGCTGTCATACCCGCGATATTCGAGGCGCTTGAGACCTTCGAGCACCCGAGGCGCCGCATCTGTTTTTCCGACAATTCCGATAATGCCACACATCTTATTTTTTTCCCTTTTTTGCGCGATATTCTTCAGCCGCGCCTTTGTAAATTTCTGCTTCGCTGCGTTCGATGTAAATTGCGTCTTTGGGCACGTTGTCGGTGACCACCGACCCGGCGCCGATGATTGCCCCATCCTCTACCGTGCGCGGCGCGACAAGCGTGGCGTTGGATCCGATGAAAACATTTTTGCCAATCTGCGTATCCTGTTTATTAAAACCATCATAATTAGCAATAACGGTGCCGGCACCGATATTGCTCTTTTCTCCAATGACCGCATCGCCCAGATAAGAGACGTGTTTGGATTTGGCGCCAGCTTTTAAAGTAGAGCGGTTAACTTCAATAAAATTCCCCACCACGGCTTTCTCGCCAATATGCGAGGCTGGGCGGATGCGGGCGAAAGGGCCAATGGAAGCACCCGTTTCAACCGTAACGCCTTCCAGATGAGAAAAAGCATGAATGGTGACGCTATCGGCAACCGTAACACCGGGGCCAAAAAAGACGTTTGGCTCCACCGTGACATCCTGACCTAGTTTCGTGTCGAAGCTAAAATATGTGGTCTTAGGATCAATCAGCGTGGCACCATTATCCATCGCTGCGAGACGCAAGCGGTTTTGAATTTTCTCTTCCAGAACGCACAATTCAGCACGACTATTGGCTCCTAATGTTTCTTCAATCGGCGCGTACGAAACAATCGTCTGGTTGCCGTCAGCCAGCGCAATTTCAGGCAGCTTGGTCAGATAATATTCACCCTTGTCATTGTTGTTATCAACTTTGGCCAGCCATTCGAACAGTTTTTGCGCATCGGCCACCATGATGCCGGTATTGCAGGTTTTAATTTTTTTCTGATCGGCGCTTGCCTCTTTTTCTTCAATGATGGCTTGCACACACCCATCCTTCATAATGAGGCGGCCGTAGCCCGTAGCATCTTCCGGCTCCATACCCAGAAAACCCATGGCCGCGCCGCTATGATCAACATTGCGGACAAAATGACGCAAGGTCCGGTCGGTGTAGAGAGGCCCGTCACCATACAACACCAAAACTTTTCCGGGGAAATTCTCCAGTGATTTTTTCACGCTGGCGACCGCATCGCCTGTCCCAAGTTGCTGCATCTGATGCACGATTATGTGCGGTTTTACCGCTTCCGCAACGCTATCCATACCCGGCGCCGTGACGACGATAATTTTTTCCGGATTGAGTTTTTCCGCTGTCTCAACGATCCAGTTGATCATCGGACGGCCGGCGATGGAATGCATCACCTTGGGCAGGTCCGATTTCATGCGGGTGCCTTTTCCGGCAGCAAGAATAACAACGGCGATCGGTTGAGTTTGTGTCATGAGGCAACTCTACCCTGCTTCGCGCAAGGCTCAAATCACATAATTTTACGCATGGTGACAGGCTTTAGCGGGATTTTTTGCTCAGCGTCTTTTGACCGTTTTGATAGCCGGTCAAATGCATGAACAACGTGCCGTAATCGGTTTTGACCCGAATTTTAACCGGTACGGCTGGCTCCCCATTGGCAACTTTAGCAAACCAGATCGTCGGCATAGTTCCGGCTTTGCGCCCCTGCTCCTGAATGGACATCCATCCACGAGGCTTTTCGTGCCATTTACCTTTCAACGGCTTAACCTCTACGGTGCATTCCTGCGCAGGCCCGCTGTAAACATTATAGTCCCCGCCCTCCAGTATCACATTCTTTTGATGGTGAAAGGAGAGTCGGTAGCGGCGCGATCCATCAAATACTTCGTCAGAGCCCGTACAGTTTCCACCGTTAGCCACCTCTTGCATCACCGCGATTGTGGCTGTCAAGGCGTCCGTTGTGTTTTTGGTCAACGCCGGATCGACTTCGCGCGGCTTTTTTCCGTCATCATGCTCGTCCTTGACGCGGTAGGACTGGAACGATCCATCCTTGCCATAAAGGTAAGTTTTTTTCTCGTAATCATCGCCAGATGTCGTCTCGGAAAAATGCTCCTGTGCCCGCACATCACCCGCTTTGTTGCGCCAACCTTTGGAGCCAAAAACCCCTTTCCAGCGCACGAGCTTGTCAAGAAAGCCCCGTGTGGCGGTATCAAGCTTGACGACATACCCGTTTTTGGGTGTGGTATCGAGCGTCAGTTCGGCAAGGACCACATGGAAACCGCCCGCATAGACATCATAGCTCATGATCTGTTTTTGGGCCGCCTGCGCAGGAGCGACGATCAGAAGCAGGCTAAGCGCAATAGCCAGACAGCATATGGGAATATGCACAAAGGATTGGGGGTTGTTTTGCATGAAAGTCTCCCGGCTCGAAGGGTGTGGCGCCTTTGCCTTGTACCATAGAGTCGGCCCGGCACAATCCCAGATGACGCACCCGGCTTGGCAGATCGTTAACCAGAATGTCGCGCGCCAGTGAACGGTGCATAACAAGAATCTTGTAAGAGTGTTGCGTTTTGCGGTTTTTGCAGTGCAACATCTTGATTTTGCACCCCAGTCCCACATTTCAGGCAACAAACGTATCAAGATAAGGAAAAACGCTGGAATTCAGCGGTTTCTAATGTAAATAAGTTTTACATATTTTTATTGCTTTTTGAGACCGAGTGAGGCTATTTTCTGCGCAAATAGGACAATGGATGCTTTTGTGAATAACCGTGTGCCCCCAGTAACTGACCAATTTCAAGAAGTCGCTGGATCTGCGACCGCGACGCATGCTGAACCAGCAGCAGCGAAGCGCTCTGATGAGTTGCTCATGATTCTTAGCAATATCCATTTGTTTCTCGACAGCATCGAACAATACAAAACAGAAGAAGATATCAACGACCCGGCAGCAGAAAAAGATTTGCGCAAAAAATTTGAAGTTTTTCTCTCCGCCTGTCATTTCTATCCAACCCTGCATGATTTTAAAAATCTGATAAAATTTAAAAGCGGTGACAACCGATATCGCAGTGATGGTACTATCAACTGGTATCATGAATTTATTCCAATTGTGAATGAACTGGCGTTGATCCGTGCTGGCAAGGATGCCGGCGGTGTCAGCTTGGATAATTTAGAAGAGGAGGGTGGCCTTGGTGTCAAAATTTCTACCATCATCAACCATGACCGCATCGAAGATACGCCTACCAGCGAAAGACACTTCGCGAAAAGTCAGCGCCGCATGGTGCACGATTTGGCCGAACCTTTGGCTGCCTCCCTGCCATATTTTTACACGCCAGAACGTAAAAAATGGGATTTGGACAATGCCCGTAAAATCAGCCGCAATGTTTGGTTGATGACAAAAAAGGTTATCGTTCTGGATGAAAAGGGAAAACCTATTTTGACGGATCAGGGTAAGCTTCAATATAAAGAACTTTTCCATGACACCAAAGCCTTCTTTAATAATCTGGTCGTTGGAAAACAGGCGAACCCGACCTCTTTTACCGGAAAGCAGGCAGATGCCTCGATTAATATTGCGACACTGACCGGCTCTAAAAAGCATACCGTTCAAAAGAAAAAAGATTTTTGTAACGCCTACGAGGATTTATGCGGATCGAGAACCGCTAACGTTGAAGACGCTCTTGATAAATGGCCCACCCACGCGAACGCTATCAATTATTGGGATAATACGATGGGCTTCGTTCTTTATCTGGAGTTTGCTTGGCTTGAATATGTAGATTACGCCTACGAAGGAGAGAAAAATAAATATCAGCGGGGAGACTCACTCGACCATATTCGTAAATCAGGCATTCGTAAGTATCTCGATGTAGCGCTCTCTATTCCAAAACCGCGTTTTGCCAGTGCAATTCACACCGCGCTGGATAGAAAACGCAAACAGGCCGAGCATGATCCACAAGCGCTGGAATGTTTAAAGCGAAGCATCTATCCCGCGCTGCAAAAACATACGCAATATTTCCCGGAAATTTTTGACACGCCAACTACGCAGCTTCATCAACAATCGATGCCATCGCCAAAAAACCTGTAATTATTTTCTATAATAATAACAAATTTATGCCGCATTCCGTCTTGAAATGGTCATGGTGTGACCATTGAAAAGTCTTGGGCTCCCTCCATATTCAAGACTGTAAGAGACGACTTCAGACATCGTTTCCTTACTTTCCTGAAAAGACCCTGAAACTCCCCCGTTCGGCGCCCCCCTCCCCCTACAAGCCGGACGGGGTTTTTTCATGCGTCCATAGCAAGATGATAGGTGATGGTTTTTGCCCAAACAGTAGGCGGCAGAGTTTGCGCGCCGCCCAGACAAAGCGATCTGTCTTTTGTGACAGATGCGATCTGACGCAACGCATGTTCATCCAAGACGATACCCAACGAGGGAATGATAAAGAATTTATCTGTCTGTAAAGCCTGCTGCAAAAGAGACGTATCCACGGCTACATCCTCGGGGATCGCCGTTACATCACGGTGATGAAAATCAAATCCGTTTTTGACCGCGCTCGATAACGCAAACACTGCTCTGATGCTTCCATTATAGAACGTTAAGCCTTTATATTGTTCAAACATGACACAGTCCTACTTAAGGGTAATCAATACGCACCAAATACAGTCCTTCCGGCGGTGCGGTCGGACCGCCTTGCACGCGGTCTTTGGCGGCCAGCGCTTTGGCGACATCATCAACCTGCCACTTGCCCTCGCCCACCATCGCCAGCGTACCAACCATGTTGCGCACTTGATGATGCAGGAAGGACCGGCCTTCAAAATGAAACAGGAGTTCATCGCCCTGCCGTTCTACTATCGCTCGGTCGATTGAGCGCAGCGGTGATTTGGCCTGACATTCCGTCGCGCGAAATGTCGTGAAATCATGATAGCCGATCAGGCTATTCGCCGCCTGCTGCATAAGCGTTTCATCCAGCTTGCGTTTCACATGCCATACCCGATTCATTTCAATGGCGGGCGGGGCGGAGCGATTGAGAATGCGGTACGTATATAATTTATTGGTGGCCATGAACCGCGCGTGAAAATCAGGCGCCACTTTTTCAGCGGAGATAACGCTGACGGGATAGTCACGCGCATGGGCGTTGATGGCTTTGGTCAGATCGTGACCGGTTATGATTCTGTCCCCGTAATCGAGATCGAAATGCGCCACCTGCCCGCGCGCATGAACGCCTGCATCGGTGCGCCCCGCCGCATGAAGGCGGATATCCTGCTGGCAGAATTTATGGATAGCTTCCTCTAAAACCTGTTGTACGGTCAGCACATTATCCTGCATCTGCCAACCGCAAAAAGGCTGCCCGTCATATTCAATAATTATTTTCCAGCGCTGTACACTCATGTCAGACGTTCGTCCGGCGCAATGTAACCGCCATTGAATGCATCGGCGCTATTCATCGGCTTCTTGCCTTCTGGTTGCACTTGATGCAGACGCAACCCGCCTTCGCCACAAGCGACATCGCCTTGCGCGGTTATTATCGTTCCAGCAGGCGCAGAAATATTATCGGCACGTTGCGCCGATAATATTTTCAGCCGCTGACCTTGCGCCGTCTGACACCAGGCACCGGGCACGGGATGAAAAGCGCGAATCTGGCGATCAATGTCTATAGCTGGACGCGTCCAGTCTACATGCGCTTCTTCTTTGGAAATTTTATCAGCATAAATTACACCGTCCGGCGGTTGCACAGTCGCGTTTAATTTTCCCTCGCTGGCCAACCTGTCCAATATTTTGACAATCATATTCGCGCCCATGACGGACAGCGTGTCGTGCAACATTCCTGTTGTTGTATCTGAATTTATCGCGGTTTCTTCCACTGCGATCATCGGGCCGGTATCAAGACCCGCTTCCATCTGCATGATGGTAATGCCTGTCTTATCATCACCTGCCAGAATGGCGCGGTGAATAGGTGCCGCCCCGCGCCAGCGCGGCAGAAGAGAGGCATGGATATTAAGACAACCGTGAACTGGTGCATCGAGGATTGTCAGCGGCAGGATCAATCCATACGCCGCGACCACCGCCACGTCAGCGTTATGAGCAGAAAAATTCTGACGCTCCTGTTCTTCTTTAAAATTTTTTGGTGTGAAAACAGGCAAGCCGTTTGCTTCAGCCAATAAATGGACCGGGCTTTTTTGTACCTGCTGCCCACGACCTTTCGGGCGCGGTGGCTGGCTGTAGACTGCCACAATCGTATGCGCGGAATCGATCAGCGATTGTAGAGCCGACGCGGCAAAATCCGGTGTGCCCATGAAGACGACACGCAATCCTCGCGCGCTCACTACATTGCCTCTTTTTGCGCCTTAGCGACTTTTTTCAAAATCATATTGCGCTTCAGCGAGGAGAGGTAATCGACAAACAGCGTGCCGTTCAGATGATCGATCTCATGCTGGACGCAGTGCGAGCCCAGATCGGAGAATTCGCCTTCCGCTTCCTTGCCATCATAATCAAAATATTTGACGCGGATAATTTTGGGCCGCTCGACTTCGGCATATTGGCCGGGAATCGAAAGACAGCCTTCTTCCCACACGCTTGGCTCTTCACTCTTCCAGATGATTTCCGGATTGACCATAAAGATCGGCTGACGGCTAGCGGTGTCGTCTTCACGTTGCGCGATGTCCATGACCAGCACACGGTTGAGCAAACCGACCTGATTGGCGGCAAGGCCGATTCCCTGCGCCGCATACATGGTGCGCAGCATCTTGTCGAGTTGCGCGCGCGTGGCGGCGTCAATATTCGCAACCGGCTGGGCTGTTTGTTTCAGAACCGGGTCCGGAACCATAATTACGCTGTAAATATCACTCATGACCCATACCGTGCTGTGTGTTCGTCGTCGTTATCCTGATCGTGCGGCGCGCTTAAAGGCCGCGCGGCCGTTTCGATCATGGCTGGCGCTTCCATATCACCAGGTTCAGCGCCCTGCAACTCCCGTAATTTGCGCGCACTCACAAGCACGCGGGAATCAATGGCGCCCACCGCTTTATTATACGCGCCGAGCGCGCCTTCAATGCCCTTGCCGATTTTTTCCAAATGGCCTTTGAAGGAAGAAATACGCTCATACAGCTCGCCGCCCAGCTTGGAAATTTCCTGTGCATTTTTCGCCAAAGCCGCCTGACGCCAGCTTAAGCCAACGACGCGCAACAGCGAGATCATCAAGGTTGGCGAAGCCACAACCACCTGATTTTCCGCGGCGTAGTCCACAAGGTTGGGGTCTGCCATCAGCGCACTGGAAAACAAATGCTCGGACGGCAGGAACAGCACGACGAAATCCGGGCTGTCGAGCTGCTCCCAGTAACTGCGGTTACCTAGCGCCTTGATGTGCGTGCGCACCGCGCGCGCCATATGACGCGCCAGATCCATGCGACCGGCTTCCGTCATCTCGTCATCCATGCGGTTGACGAATTCAGTAATCGGCGCTTTGGCATCTATGACGATGTTGAAACCATCCTGCATACGGATCACGACGTCAGGACGCTGACGGGCGCCATCGACGCCCTCCATGACGACCTGCGTTTCATAGTGAATACCTTTAATCAGGTTGGCTTTATCGAGCAGGCGCTCAAGTACGAACTCGCCCCACTTGCCCTGCGCGGCCGGATTTTTGAGCGCGCCGGTCAGCTTGGCTGTTTCGCTTTGCAGATTGCGTAAATCATCGCGGATTAGTTTATCCGTGCCGTTAATCTGATCGACCGCGCCTTTGAGTTGCTCGAGATATTTTTCCACCGGCTTGACCATCTGGGAGATGGCTTCCGAGCGTTTATCAAGATCATGCGCGCCGTCGGACTGCGCCTGTTTCAGTTTTTCCTGTGCGATCGTGAGAAAACTTTCGGCGTTGCTTTTCAGGGCAGCCTGCGCCAGCCCTTGGAAATGGCCTTCCATGGCATTACGCTCACTATCGAGGCGGGCCTCCAAAGCCGCTTTTTGGCGGGACAAAGAGGCCAGCCAGATAAGGCCAAAACAGGCCGCCAGCAGGAAGCCTCCCGCGGCGCCAAGCGCCATGGAAGCCATATCCAGCGAAATTATCTGATCGTGTGCTGCGCCATTCATGATAGACTGGAGTGTAATGGGTCAAGGGATGAATTGCCATATGTTTTCACCACAGCAAAGCCGCGAGAGCGGCAACATTATGATCTATATCCTCATCGCCATCGTGCTGTTTGGCGGGCTGACGTTGGTCTTAAGTCGTCAAAACCAGCAGGCGGAAGGACAATCAACGACTGACGAGCAGATCGCACTGCAGGTGCAGGATATGATGACCTACTCTGGTGTGGTCGGCGCCGCGATCGATCAGATTGCTTCTCTAGGGACGCCTTACAGCAGCATGGTGTTTATTAACCCCGCCAGCTCCAACTTCGAAACATTGACGCCCATGGCCAACGTCTTTCACCCCAAAGGCGGCGGGATCAACGCACCGGCCTATAACCCGAAAATATTCAGTGCGGCCACAAACCCAACGCCCGGCTGGTATATTGGCCGGTTCAACACTGTAGAAGGAACGCCCAGCACGGCGCAGGATATCATTCTGACCGCCCACTCTATTACCAAGCCGTTATGCACCGCCTTGAATAAAAAATTAATCGGTAGCGCAACGATTCCCACGATGGGCGCCAACACGGCTTATTATCTGGTTGCCGGCATCAATCATTCCCTGGGTAATGGCACGCTGACGCAAGCTATATGCCCGACCTGCTACGATAAAGCGTCTTTGTGCGTCAGTAATGTCGCCGGTACGCAATGGAGTTTTTACTCAATCGTCGGCGCGCAATAAAAAACCCGGCTTAGGCCGGGTTTTTTTGTTGGTAAATTATATGTGGTTGAACATTTGATCTTAAACTAGCAGCCCGGCTTACTTTCAAATTGTTTTCCCTTGATTAAATTGGCGGGCCCAAAGTTTACCCCTTTTTTTGCGGCAGCAGCTCGCATTGCATTCCAGGCATCTGGAGTTCTGACCTGCGCTGCTGTTCTGCTGCTGACGACGCTTGAATAGGCGCTTTTGATTGCGCTTTGCTCATTTGCTTCAGCAGAAAATTGGCGGCGGACAGAGATGCTATCTTTAGTGCATGCCGTTGCATAAAAGCTCTTTGGCGCTGCTTCAGTTTGCTCCGTTGTGGCGGCAACCGAGACTAAAGCGAAACCGGCAGCTATTGCTTCTTTTAAAAATTTCATTGTCTTCTCCTTGAATAAATTCCCTAAAGAGACTTTATCCATAATAACCAAAAGCGCAAGAAAAATTAGATTTTATTGATATTACAGAAAATCAAAGATGGTCTTTTGCAGTTCTTCCATACCAATTTTTTCATCAGAACTTGTTATGTAAACATAAGGCCAGGCAGCCGGGTGATTTTTGAGTTCGGCCTCGACAGCCTCGATGACAGGCTTGGTATTTTTTTCTTTATCGATTTTGGTCAGGACAATGCGGTAGGACACGGCCGCATCATCAAGCATTTCCATAATCATAGTATCACTCTCTTTTATCCCATGGCGGGAATCGATCAACACGAAAACGCATTTCAGATTGGGGCGCCCACGCAGGTAATCAAAAATCAGGCTGTCCCAGGACGAGCGCATTTTTTTGGACACTTTGGCGTAGCCATAGCCGGGCATATCCACCAGATACAGCTGGTTATCAACATTGAAAAAATTGAGTTGCTGTGTGCGGCCCGGTGTATTGGACGTGCGGGCCAGTGCTTTGCGACCCGTTAAAGCATTCAAAAGGGAGGATTTGCCGACATTGGAGCGACCCGCAAAAGCAATTTCAGGCACATCGCTTTCCGGCAGTTGGCTGAGATCAACCATACCAAGAATAAATTCTGCTTTGGTGAGGAGCTGCGCTCTCTTTATGTCATCGCTTTGCATAGCGCATGACTACCAGATTTCCCCCAGCAGATCGAATAATATTATCGGCGTACCAGTCTTAGCGCCCTTGGGATTACCACAATCCACCGCCACCCCAAGAATCCTGGCCGGGGGAACTTTGCGTCTGACCTCCGTCACCCCAGCCATCATCTGAACCGGGTGGATCACTGGTATAACCGCCGGCATCAGAAACGCCATCGCCATCCGAGTCGCCGTAACTACCGCCATTGTCGTTGTTGTCGCCGCCTCCGCCTCCACCGCCATCGTTATATTGTATAGGGCAGTCTTTCTGAACCTGAATATCCTCGCGGGAGGTTGGTATGCTGTCAGGAAAATCATACGTGAAAGTAGTCGTCGTCGTCGTTGTAATTGCAGCCTGCGCTGTAACTGCAGTGAAGAGAAGCGTCAAACATAATGAAGCAAAAATAATTAAAGATGCCTGTTTCATAATTTTCTTTATCTAAATAAAAATTAATCTAGCCAAGAGATCAGCCTCAATAAATACCCTGCTATTGATGTATCATTCCGGCTAAACGGTAAATATGTATGTTTTCTTCAAAGGTGCGCCTTGCGTTATAGATTTGGTAGTCCGCTGCATAAGCTTTCATTTCTTCTGGACTATAAAGCTTGTGCCATTGCCCTTCACTTACGAACTGACCAATCAACAGGCAAAGTGGTTCGATAAGTAGGCGGAATGCTTTTCCCAAATAATCCGGCTGACTGCCTGCAACACCCATTTGATAGGCCAGTTCACGCGCTCGGTGAATGGTCACAGGACGAATAATTGCTTCCAGCCATCCTCCGGGATTTGTCCGCATGGCACGTGCATAGGGAATTGCCCAAAAATGATAACCGCGCACTGTCGCACCCCGTAAATAGGTGCGTGTATACTCCATGTCCGCGTAATAGGTAGGCGCGTCCAGTTCACCTTTTTGATAGAAATAGGTGCAGATCACACGGCCCGCACTATCGCTACCGCCGCCACCACCACCCCACGAATCTTGCCCGGGAGAGCTCTGTGTTTGACCGCCGTCACCCCAACCATCGTCGGAGCCGGGCGGGTCACTTGTATAGCCGCCCGAATCTGAAACACCATCGCCATCGGAATCGCCATAACTACCGCCGCTGTCACCGCCACCACGGTCACCCCCTCCACCGCCGTCGTTATATCGCACAGGGCAGTTCGTATCGACACGGATATCTTCTCTGGAAGTAGGCGTGCTGCTTGGGAAATCATAGGTGTACGTTGTCGTAGTTGTCGTCGTAATCGCGGCATGCGCGCTCAAAGGCACTCCCATAAAAGCTAAACTGGACAAAGCAGTTGTGATTAATAATGTTTGTCGCATGATATGTGCTCTACTTTCTTGTACGGCTTCCAATTACGATCCTACTAACCCGGGCAAGATTTTGTATCTGTCTTTGTTTTTTCGCATTTCAGCTGTGTTACCTTGCGCCATGCGGCAACAGTTGGCTGGCTAAAATTATTTTTCGTTGCCGTGATGCGGCGCTTGTTGATCCCAAGCTGTTTCAATCTGTGCTGAGGACAGTCGAATGTTCGCACTTCGTCCCAAACACAATTCACTGTCGACATAGTCCAGTTTTGATCCCGGCTGAGAGAATCGTTAGGTATCATTTTGTCGGCGTCTTTCCAGCCATTGACCCTGTTTGTACGTCTGAACGTTACTCCCGCACCTGAAACAATTTCGTATCGAACGCTGTCGTTATATTGCGGGAATAATTTGTTGCAAGCGATGACAAACGTCTCAGCACGCGTGCAGGCGAGCGTGCCGCCAAACCACGGACCGCGCTGAGTTGTCTCCCCATGTTTCTTGCCCGCATCGTTGGTTTCAGCCACTGCTTTATAAATATGGCGCATATAGACAGATTTTCCGGTCCATTCTGCAAAGGTCAGATTACCAGTGTACCGTTTTCCGTTGAAGGCTAAGCTACCTGCTACGGTATCAGGCGCTTCGCCGCCGCAGGAAGCCTCGACGGTTTCTGTCCGTTCGATCTTGTTGGTGACTTCGGTTTGTTCAGGGCCGTCATATTTGGTGATTTTAATATTGGCCGTATCGCAGCTGTCAGCCATTTCAATTTCTTTGTCGACCAATTTTCCAGTACGGTCTTTGACTTTTTCGGTTCTCTTGACGTTCATACATTTTGCATCGGATAAGTTATTCAATGCTTTTTCAATGTTGTTGCCCGATCTACTCAGATCAAGCGCGCCAATAAGGCTGTTGCTATTGGAGCTGATAGTAACGGTTCGCTCGCTAACTTTCTCATTACAGCCGCCTTTACCTACCGGATCCCATCCCGCATCGTTTTCGGGATTGCAGCTGGTGGCACTCGTCTTTTTACAGCTCTTGGTCATAAAGCCGATTTGACCATCTGGACAGTTGACCGTTTTATAAACGTACGAATTCACGGTATCCATCGCCGCGTTCGGGGCCGCCATATTTTCAACCAGCATGACCGGCGCGCCGGGCGGGATAGCCAGGGCGCAAGTGGCCGGGAGTTGCAGGCGACTCAGGCCATTGTCCCGCGGCCCTCTCAATTCCACCGCATTATTGTTGAAATAACCGATCGTTTCCGGGGTAGAGAATTGACCCAGCGCATCCACAATGACGGAACCTGCACCTTCACCCAGCCCCTTGATACCAAAACTACCTGTAGGCGCGGTCGTATTCATCCATGAAACAATCATGTGGTTTGCACCGTCCGCGCAATAACCGTAAGACATCGTTCTATCACTGGACCGGCCAACCAGGCCTTGTGGCAAAGAACCATCTTGAAACGCAGCATTTTTGGACAGAATCTTTTGGCTTTGTGATGTAAAGGTTGAAAAGGATGCGGCGTAGGATTTAGCTTCGTTTTGCGCGAATTCAGCCAGGCGCTTTTCACTCAAACCATCGCTGTCGGGCAAGCAAGCTGTGACCAAAAGAGCCGCCATCAGCATCGCTGACCGTACCAACCCCATACCATTCGCGCCTGTTGTCTGTGACATTAAGAAGTCCCCTTAAACAATTCCCCTCGACAGAGCAGCGCCGTAATGCGCATACACTCCACCCTGATCTTACCATTATCGGTGAGATTGTTTAAAATTGTATGAATAAAAGGAGGCACAAAGGACCGTTAAGCCCTTTGTATACTTATCATTTTTTCTTTTTAACGCGCTTGAGACTGGCTTTTTTGGTGTCATCATCGCCAAAGATGGCGTCTTCCACCTGTTCCTCCACCAGTTCCGCTTCCGGATGGATGGAGGGGCCTTCCATGACGGCTTTTTCCATCTTCTCATTCTCTTTGTCTTTCGAGAAGAGATGCACATCTACGCCCATGCGGCGCATGATGATGTATTGCTGAATAACGGACAGCAGGTTGTTGAATGTCCAGTAGATGACGAGACCCGAAGCAAACCCGGCCAGAATGAAGGTCATCATCCACGGCATCAGGTTAATGACCATCGCTTGTGTCTTATCCTGCGGCGGCGGGGAGAGCTTGCGCTGCACGATCATGGTGAGCAGCATCAGGATAGGCCAGATGCCGATCATCAGGAATTGTGGTGGCGTCCACGGGATCAGGCCAAAGAGATTGAAAATGCTAGTTGGATCCGGCGCGGACAAATCCTGAATCCAGCCAAAGAACGGCGCGTGACGCATTTCGATGGTGTTGGAGAGAACTTTGAACAAGGCAAAGAAAATCGGAATTTGCACAAGGATGGGCAGGCAGCCCGCCATCGGGTTGACTTTTTCGCGCTGATAGAGGGCAACCAGTTCCTGTTGCAGCTTTTGTTTATCGTCTTTGTATGTTTCGCGCAGTTCATACATTTGCGGGCTGACCTGACGCAGCTTGGCAAAAGATTTGAACGAGGTGTTGGCCAGCGGGAATACACAGATACGCAGCATGACAGTGAACAGAATAATAGCCACCCCAAAATTGCCGACCAGCCCGTACAGGAAATTCAGGATGAAGAAGAACGGCCGTGTCAGGAAATAGAAGATGCCGAAATCAACCGCGAGATCGAAGTGAGAGACGCCCCATTTTTCACCATAGCTTTCCAGCGTCGCCACTTTCTTGGCGCCGACATAGCTGTTGATCGTGTAATCAGCGCTCTCACCGGCAGCAACCGTACGCCCTGCGCCCATGATGTCTGTCTGATATTTATCTTTGGCGCCCGGCAGATTGGCCTTTGTATGAATGAAGCGATATTTTGCAGCTTCATCTTGTGGTGGCACCAATGCCGCCAGCCAGTATTTCTCGGTAATGCCAATCCAGCCTGTGCTGGCATCAAAGCTTTCCTGCGGCTTTTCTTTGACGTCATCATATTTACGCTCAGCCAGCTCGCCGCCAATGTAGCCGACCGGGCCTTCATGAATGATATAGCGGTGGAAATATTCTGCTGGCAGGCCGTGCTCTGTTACCAAAGCGAATGGGAACAACGTAACGCTGGCCGCACTATTGTTCACAACACGCTGCTGAACCGAGAAACCATATTCTTTATCAAGCGAAAATGTCTTTTCAAACGTCAGGCCCTGGCCGTTATTCCAGGTGACGGTGACAGGCGTTTCCGGCGTCAGCTTGCTCGTATCCTTAACCTGCCAGACACTGTTGGCATCCGGCACCTTAATACCCTCGCCTTGAGCGACCCAGCCATATTCAATGTAGCGCGGGAAGGGGCCACCAGCAGGAGAGAGAACCAGAACATTGTCTTTGTCTTCAACCGTGGTGAAATAATTATGCAGATGCAAATCGTCGAGGCGTGCGCCAGTCAGGTTGATCGTGCCGTAGACCGTCCCGTTATCAAACGCGATACGTTTGCTCGACGTAATTATATCGGCGCGCGGCTTCTCTTTTTGAGCATCCACCTGCGCAGGTGTCATTTGCGCGAACTGTGTTACTTGCTGCTGATGCGCGGCTTTCATCGCGGCGGCTTTCGGCTGCATCACAAAATGATCATAGGCAAACCACAGCAGCATCGAGGCCGCGATGAATATCATCAGGTTGCGCAGATCTTGCGGATTGTAATCTTTATTTTGCATCGGTTTTCTCGGTTATGGGTGGTGTGAGCGTTATAGACGATTGATATGAACGGGGCAACGCTCAAGGAACCGGATCAACGAATTCCCCTTTATACCAGGGATGGCAGCGGCAGAGGCGCTTTGACCCTAGCCACAGACCTTTGATAGCCCCATGTTTTTCGATGGCTTCCATCGCATAGGCGGAGCAGGTGGGATAAAAACGGCAGCTTTGGCCGAACAATGGCGATACCGCATAGCGGTACATTGAAATCAGGAAAATCAGAACGCGCTTCACGCTTTTGGATCCGCCAGCAGTTTTCTCAAACACCAGCGCAGATCGTTGCATAATTCCAGATAATCCTTATTGGTCGTTCCGTTGCGGCCGATCAGGACAATATCATGATTAAATGGCAAGGCGTCGGGCAGAACATCGCAGGCAACCGCGCGCAAGCGGCGCTTGGCGCGGTTTCTGTCAGTGGCGTTCTTGTGCAGTTTTTTGGTAACAGTGACGCCGAACCTTTGGCCCAGCTCTTCATTGGGTGCCAGCTGAACGATCAACCCAGTAGACACCCATTTGCGGCCCGTCGATTGGACGCGCAAAAAATCAGACCGCTTTTTCAAGCGGTCTAAATCTTTGATTTTGTCTTTTGTGGCAAACATGGCAGCAGGCTTTCATGCCCGCGCAAGGCAACTAGGCACAGAGGCGCTTGCGGCCTTGAGCACGGCGGCGCGACAGGATCAGACGACCGTTTTTCGTCGCCATACGGGCGCGGAATCCATGGCGGCGTTTGCGGACCAGGTTGCTCGGTTGGAAGGTGCGTTTCATCGTCGTATTTTCCGTTCTATTTCAATCAATTCTCAGAATTCAGGCTGTTTTCTACACAATGCCGGGGCATCTGTCAATTTTTCTTGCGATTTTTTGTAGCCCGCGCAATAGTGACGGGTAGGATTATTGATATATCAACCGTTTAGGGGCATCTCCCATGTATATGGACAATAACTGGAACCCGGTCGAAGGCGAAGAACTGGTCGGCTTTCTGGACCAGATCAACCCGATTGGCGATAAATATAAGGTCAGCCCGCAGACCACGCAAGTTGGCTGGCGCATGTTGCCTTTTTATGATTCCGTTGCCCTGATCCGGGTAAAAGACCCGGCCTGGACCCCGAAAAATCTCTTTATTTACTACCTGACCGATGCCGGAAACCTGTTCTGGCTGAACGGCACCTCTCCGCCTATTCACGAGGTCAATTCCAAGGCGCCCGTCAAGATTACCGAAGAAAACGTCATTGAATATCTGAAATTCTTCTGTTTCTTCGTGCGCGGTGAAGAAGGTCCGTTCCTGATCGCCGAAAGCATGGATGACACCTATGTGCCCAAGCAGGTCGATGAGAAGACCAAAATGGTGCTGGAAGGGACGATCCGTCCGGCGACCTATAACGGTAAAAATGCGCAAGGCAACATGATGTGCGACGCCGTGGTGTATTATTCCAATGCCCTGTTCATCGCGAATTTCGCAGTTCAGCCCGGCGGGATGATCGAAATGCTGGATGACGAGCCGATTGCGGCCGACCTTCCCATAAAGATCGATGCGCCGGTATCTTAAGAGACTGATATATAACAACAATAAGAGTTTTTGCCGCTGAGATTCGGATGGGTCTGGCGGCAAATTTTATTTTGGCGATTTGCTTATGCTATACTGGGATATAATTCGTAAAAGGGTGTAAATTCATGGAAACAACCAAAATCATCAAGATGTTAGGCTTTTTTGCCCTAGCGTGCTTTGCGCTGGTTTTGTTGACCGGCACTCCGGCTCTTGCCGGCATGTTGGACCCTGAAAATGCCAATCTGGCCTCTAAGTCAGCGGGTGGCTCCAGCAAAACACTCGGCGCGGTTATAAAGAACCTTGTAAAATCCACCAATGGTGTTCCGGGCATTTTTACTGCCTTTAGCTACCTTGCCGGTATTTTCTTTGGATTCTGGGGCATCATGAAAATGAAAGACCATGTCGAAAGCCCAGGCAACACCCCTATATGGGACCCTATCAAACGCTTCCTGGCTGGTGGTGCTTTCTTTGCCATGCCGACAATTGCTGGCGCGGCTATTACCAGCCTTGCCAAAGGCACTAAGGCGGCCGACTATAAAGGCTTCAACAATGATGGGGCAAGTTCACTCGGCCTTGATGGCATGCTCGCCAAGCTGATCGGCGATATCTGGATGCCGATGCACAGCATTATTTTCGGCTTTTGTTATCTAGCGGGAATTATTCTGATTATTATTGGTATTTCACGCCTGCTAAAATCGGAGCAAGACGGCCCGCGCGGCCCGGCTGGTATTGGCACTATCATGACCTTCCTGGTAGCAGGCGCGTTGCTGTCCGTCGACAGAATGCTCGGCGCTTCCATGGCCTCGATGTTCAAGACGAATATTTCCAGCAGTAACGGCGTGCTGAAATACCAGACAGGCATGGATTCCACCGAGCTTGCCCATGCGCACACGGTTATTGCCGCAATCATTGGATTTGTCGCCATCCTTGGCTGGATCAGCTTCGTGCGCGGCCTGTTCATCATACGCGGCGTATCGGAGGGCAGTTCACAGGCTTCGATGATGGCGGCGATCACCCATATTCTTGGCGGCGCCATCGCCGTCAACCTCGGCGGCTTTATCATGGCTGTTCAGAACACACTCGGCATTACTAAGCTGGGCGTCGGCATCACTTTTTAAGCGGTTTTATTCTCCCAAACTTAAAGGGCGCCACTGGCGCCCTCTTTTTTGATCCCGGGTTTTTATAGAGCGCTGTCGCCCGTTTCCCCAGTGCGAATACGCAAGGCCTGTTCCAATGCGTAGACAAAAATTTTCCCGTCGCCTATGCGGCCGGTATTCGCCGTATCCTGAATTGCTTTAACTACTTTGTCTGCCATCTTGGAAGGAACGGCGATTTCAATTTTTACTTTCGGCAGAAAATTTACGGCATATTCTGAGCCGCGATAAATTTCTGTCTGGCCTTTCTGACGGCCAAAACCTTTTACTTCCGTTACAGTCAACCCTTCCACACCCAGAGCCGTGAGCGCTTCGCGCACATCGTCTAATTTGAAAGGTTTGATGATCGCCATAATCATTTTCATCGCTGGTTCTCTCTTTCCAAGGCATCCATAAGTGCGATAGGGTTTACCCCATTATTGTGGAGGGTTTCCCGCAGAAAGGCAACGACTTTGACAGTGCACATAACCCCAGATACAGACGTATTGGTTGTCGGTGGCGGCCTCGCCGGTATGACACTGACAGCCTTGCTGGCTACGCACGGCATCAGTGTTATCTGTCTTGATCGTGACGATCCTAAAGTGGCGCTCTCCCAAAATTATGATGCGCGTACGACCGCGATTTCTTATGGATCACAACGCGTCATGCGGGCGGCGGGCGTGTGGGATGAGACAATTTTAAAACCCTGCGCTATTCGCGATATTCATATTCTGGACGGCGGATCGCCGGTTCTTCTTGAATTTTTGAGCGATGATATCGGCGGGACGGATTTTGGCTGGATCGTCGATAACCGCGATTTGCGCCAGTCATTATTCAACCGTCTTCACGCACTTGCGAACATCTCTCACATTGCTCCCGCAACGATCAAAAGTTTCTTTGTCGAAAAAACACATGCTGGCGTTCATCTGGCAGACGGGCGCACGGTAACGGCAGCGCTTGTCATTGGAGCAGACGGCAAGAGATCCGCAACGCGAGACTGGATGAATATTCCTGTGCGTAGCTGGTCTTACGATCAGCAGGCGATAGTCTGCATCGTCTATCACGAACATCCACACAACCATGTCGCCATCGAACATTTTCTGGAAGAAGGCCCCTTCGCGCTCCTGCCGATGCAGGACGATAGCAACGGACACCATCGCTCTGCGCTTGTGTGGAGTGAGCATCTCTCTTCGCGCAGCAAACTTGATTGGACGGACGATACGTTTATCGCCGCTTTAAAAACGCGGCTCCCATCTACGTATGGAGACATCCTGCGCGTCGGGAAGCGGACAGCTTACCCTCTTACTTTTACGCATGCCTACAGCTATATCGGACCGCGCATGGCGCTGGTCGCCGACGCCGCTCATGCCATTCACCCAATCGCAGGTCAAGGATTAAATCTAGGATTGCGTGATATTGCCGCGCTGGCCGAACTGATTGTACAGGCCAAAGATAAGGGCCACGATGTCGGTGCGGATACTCTGTTGGAAGTTTACCAACAGCAACGTCGTTTTGATAACAGCCTGATGGCCGCGGCGACCGACGGCTTGAACCGTTTATTTTCTAAGAAAAGCAAATTGCTGGGGTTGGCCCGTAAAGCAGGTTTAGGTCTTATTCAAAAATCTCCCACAGCACGGCAGTTTTTTATGCGCCAAGCGATGGCAGCCCCGGATGCGGCCTGGTTGCCGCGACTGATCCGCGAGGGACGCTTACGCGATTAATCGCGGGGCAGCGATTTCAGCACATTCTTCGGTGCTTCAGGCAACGTCAGGTCAGGATCGCTGGCCGCAACGACCGGAATGGAGCGATTGAAATTCTCTATTTTCTTCGCGTCCACCGGTTTACGGTTATAAAGGACTTTTGTGAATTTCAGCGCGTTTGGATCAACCGCGCATTCAATCATGTCCTGCGTGAACTGGCCGAAAGCATCCGTCTGGTTAAAGTAAATGCGTACGGCGCGTGGGAACTGCTCGACGTATAATTTTTGCACACTGGTTGGATAATCCACGATCTGTTCCAGAAAAGCGCTGCAGATTCCATACATCATCGAGCCTTTGGGCGGTTGGCAGGAATAGACGATCAAGGCAACCATGACAAACAGGAAGGCGATCGTTCCGACCAAGATTTGTTTGCTCTTTTTAAGAGAGCCGGCGCGCGCGGATGCTTCCCCATCCGAAAAATATTCATCTGGCGACATGGTCGCCTCAACATAATCCTTATGCTGCGCTTCCATTTTCTTTCCGATGTCATTGTCGGAATCGCTCATGATTTAGGCTTTCGTTTTGAGAAGTTCGGCGGCGACGCTTTCCGGCGTTTTATCCAGCGTCTTGTTGCTGGCTTTCACCAGTTCATCAACGATCGCTTCAATAACCTGACTGACGGCGGCCGACCGCGTCTCGCCTTTTTCCGAAAGCGAGAGGACGCGACGCTTGATCTCGCTGCGTGCACTGCCGCCCGGAAAGTTAAGAGCCAGCATCTGGCGGGCACGGTGCGCGCCGATACGGTTATACAGACGCGTGCGGATCGACACATCTTCGGAAGACGTCGAGAGCGCCCATAATTCAATGGGCCCAAGCGTATTGTATAAATGCTGCTCATAGCGGCCTTCGGTGGTACCCAGAACAAAGAGCGCAGGCGCGCCGCCAGCCTTCGGACCGGTCAAACGGTGACGCACGACGCTACGTGCCGTAGCCGACAGACCAAAGCGGGCAACAATATTGTCTACGGCCTGTTCGGAAATCGCCGCGCCCAAAACCCACACGCCCGTTGCCAGATCGATCATGTCGTCATCAAAGTCGTCGAGCAACTGTGAAGAGAGCGCAATCTGCACCCCGCGTTTACGGCCTTCGCGTACATCACGGATGACCTGCGCGCGCACGGCATGCGAGCGGTTGGTGCGGTGGAATTCGTCGTAGCAAAGGCGCTTGGGCGTTTCCATGATGTTTTGGAGGCGCAGCTCATGCCACGGACGGTATTTCTCCGGAATAAAGTCGAGCATCTCTGGCCCCACCCACCAGGCGCGCACCAGAATATGACGCGCCAGCATGTACATGATCGATGTTTGACGGTTGGCGGAATCATCGCCCTGCGGCGAAACATCCATCAAGTCGATCGCGCACACGCGCGCACCCGATACATCGAATTTCGTCACGCCCGCCAGAATTGGGAATTCGCGGATGGAGGATGTCACCATCCGCTCGAACGCATTGATAATGTTTTCTGCCGTGGCGCCAACCGACGTCTGTTCCAGCAAGGAGCGAATCTGCGGGCGACGGGCCGCCACAATCGCATCGGACAATGTCGGCACCGCGTGGCGCTGCGCCAATGTTGCAATTTGCGTTTCACCCAGATCGAACATGCGGTCCACGACATCCCACCAATACGGATCGGTGGGCAGGTGTATGCGGTGTTTCTGGATCGCCTCATCCACTTCCGGCTCCAGGCGCGGCAGATAGGGACGAGGTTCGGCGTTGGCGGCGTCGTCATTACGCCAGCGGAACATTTCATCGACGACCAGACCGCATAATTGCTGGATACCGTCATACGGACTGTCAGCGCCGGGCGGCGTGCAGAGCAGCGTCAACAGTTCTACTAAATAACTGCGCTCATCAAGCAGAGGCGCGCGGCAACCCAGCTGCGTATCGAACGGGTTCACCGCATATTCATGACTCATGCGCAGGCGATGGTGCGCCGCTTCATGCTGGCGCGCTTCCGGCAACGCTTCCTTGATCAGTGAAATCATCCCGGCAGAGGACGGGCCGATATCGATCACCGCAACATACGGCAGTTGCGAGAGCCCCGGCGACAACACCGTCGCCATGTTCATGGAGTTCAGAAGAACGGATTTACCCGCACCTGGTTGCGCAAAGATCAGATCGAACCAGGTCGTCGTCATGTTCGTGCCGGTCTGGTACGGCCAGACTTTTCCATCCGGCGTACGGAACAGCATTGAGCCGTGCTCGAACGGCGAAGAAGGCCGCTGCCACGGCATCAGCTTCATCACTTCATACATCGGCGCGACGGCTTGCGGCGCGGTGCCGGCGCAATGAATGCCGAGCGCTGAAGACATCACACAATCGAGCGGGTCGCCTGAAAATTCGCTGACCTGACAGTAACCCCATGATTCCAGTGCCTGTATCATGTTGGCGAGGCGGTCCTGAATGAGACGCGGCTGGTCTTTGGGTGCCCATGTAGCGATCGAAACGCGCAAACGAACCACCGGCTCTTTACGCGCCATGCGCTGCAAGCCTTCAAGCGAATATTTGATCTGTTTATTGAAGGCGTTCGTGACACCCAGAATGGTGGCAGCAAAAGCGCGGAACTGTGTTGCCGCCGCGCCGCCGCCTTCAATCAGGAAAGATATGCGATACGGCACTTTTGCATCGAAGAGACGGTTGAGCAGCATCGGGAACGGTGAAGGATCCATCGGTCCCAATGTCATGTCGGCCCCGGCCCACAATTGATCACCAATCCGTACCACGGATTCATTCAGCACCTGCGCATCGGCTAGTGCCAATTGCTGGCGCAGCGATGGCCAGAGAATTTCAGACATATCGCTGGTGCTTACCGGGGCGCGCGGCGCAATCGGATCACCCGGCAGGCTGGCCTGCCATTCTTCATGGGCTTTGTTCGGGTACAGGTTGTTTTTGGCAGCGCGCAAAGCATCATGCGTTTGCATCACATGCACACGGATACCCAGCTCATCGAGCGAGGACATCATCGCCGCCACAAAACTTTTATGACGCGTGCGCAGCGCGCTAACGGCGGCAAGCGGGAATTGCGCGTAGCCGGCATTCACCCATTTTTTGCTTTTCGCTTCTTCTTGGGCGCGTTTCAATTCATTCTTGGTTAGAACACTGGGGCGCGTCCACAAAATGAAATAGCATTCTTCGTAGGAGAGATAACGTGAGAGGTGACGCACGCGCTCGTCGAACAAATCTTTCACATCAAGTTGCGTATCTTCCGCAGTCTGGCGAGACGCTCTGATCAATTTTTCCAGATGATGTTCGATGCGGCCGGGATCGCGCACGAAATAAACCTGCATGGCGTGGCCGGGCCGATCGAAACGGGCGCCAATTTTCAGCGTCGCCCCTTCAATCAGATGCTTATATTCCTCATCGCCGATAATCTGGCGCGAGCCATCAACGCGCACATAGGTCAGCAACGATCCATCGGACGAAACCAGCGTTGTTTCATCGTCCGCTGTTTCCAAACGGATATAGCTATCAAGCGATTGTTTCATCGCTGTTTGAAACGGCGCCAGAATTTTGTCCAGAAACTTCATGAAAATCTATTTGAATCAATCGTATAGTTGCCCCAATAGAGTATTATACAATACTCGGGCTGGCTAAGGAAAAATTGCAGCTAATAAGAGATCAGGCCGCTTTTAATGCATTGTTATAGAGCGTTTTCCACATCGCCGGTGCCTTGCCGCCGAACGGCCCGTCCTTAGAGCGCCAGTAAGCAAGAATTTGCGGGAACTGGTTGAATTCCAACTCCCCTTCTTTGACGATGCGGCGATCCAAGGGGAAAAGACGCAAGCCATTTAACTTTTGCGGACGGGCAGCGTATTGACGCGGCCCCAGAAAATCACGCATGACCGTCGCCAGAATGTAAGGATCGTCAGTACCGACACGGTTTAATGCTTCCGTGCGGCGGCCCATGAGCGTGTCGAGCGCCGCGCGGGCGCATTCCGCCATAGACCCCTGTGAAATACGCGCCACGTAAATAGCGCGCGCAACATGGCTTAAATCCGCTTGGGAAATTTCAGGCAACCAGACGAGAACGCCTGATTTCATCACGGCAGTCTTTTCCAGATCGAAACACTGCATGCAATACATACACGCCGTCTGCATGTTGTCGAGGCGAGTATTGGCGGGATTGCTGTCGATGAAATGAATATCTTGATATTTTTGCGCCTTAAAACCGCAAAAAGCGCAGGTATGATTATCGCGCTCGAACACTTTCAGCCGCAGCTCGGGATCAATCCCGCCTGTGGCTGAATAAGAAGTGGCATTGCCCGGGTTGCGGGCAATGCCTAATGTAATATCTAAGGTCACGATTACGGCGTGGTGCCCGTAGTGCCCGACCAGGCCGTTACACCATCCAGAGCGCGGAAGTCTGCACTGGTACCTTGACCAATCGTGTTCTGCATCGCTTCATATACGATTGGCAGAGCAAAGAGACCACCGCCCGCTGCAAGACGAATAGCGCCGTCCTGCAGTTTGGCATTGCCTGGGTTTTCAACGTGATCCTTGATTTTCAGGATACCCAGCACGCCGAGCAGAATGCCCATCATGTAGGATACGCCCGTCAACAGTCCCGGCAGACCGGCAATCGATTCGCTGATGTTGTTGGAAATCGAGCTAAAGTCGTTTCCGCCGCTTGCGTTGGCGTTTTCAACGCCGCCCACTAATCCGACAAAGACAGCAGCGCTGACCTGAAGGCTTTTTGTTTTTAGAATGTTCATCATGGTTTTCTCCTGTTTAATACTTACCCAAAAAATTTGTCATTCCCTGAGTGGTTGTTCCTTGTCGCCGTGCGATCTACACTCTCAGTATACTGAAATGTAGAACCAATTGCGAATTTCATCCACTCTGGCCGGATATGTGTTTCACTCTTCGTTCTTCACAACATCCGGCTATAAGATTATTAGACCATATTTCGATCAATTAAGGCAAATTTGTGTCTGGTTCTGAAAAATACATCATGTAGGTTATTGATATATAATGGTATTTTTTAATACATCTGTATTTAGTCGGAATTGTGTCACAAATAAGACCGTCTTTATTGTCTGATTTCTCCTTGTGTTCCCACGACGACCCAACGGCCGCCAGCATAATCGATCCGTACAACCTGGCCGATCCCGCTTAACGTGTCGCCTGGCGATATACTTTGCATTTCCCGCTCACCCTGACGTGAAACCCATGCGCGTCCTGGCTGCGCCGCGCGCAGCTCCCACTTGGCGCTGGACGATGCCGCTGCGGTTGCCTGTTTTTTTGGCTTAGGCTTTTCGGTTGCTTTAGGCTCAGCCTGTTTCACCGGCGCTTTTTTCACAACTATTTTCTCGGCGGCTGGTTTAGCCGGTGAAGCGACATCGCCCAGACCGTTTTTCAGCGCGGCGATTTCCTTCTCAACACCTTGCAGATCCGCCTGACCGCTTTCGCGGATCTGAACAATCTGCTGTTCCATCACACTGAGGCGATCGGATAGTTCTTCCAGTTTTTTTACAACGATATCGGTCTGCGCAGAATCTGCGACCGGAGCAACAACCGGGGCCGGTTCTTCAGGGGCCGTATTCTTTACAACCTCCGGCGGGGTGATTTCTTCCGGATCGGGTGTAATTTCAGGCTCAGACTCGGGCGCAGGCTCTTCTGCAACCACAGTCTCCGGATCAGGCGTGACGGGAGAAGGCGCTTCTTCTGCCGGCGGCGCATTTTCTTTTTGCTGACGCTGATCTTGCGCCTGACGGATAACATCCATAGCCGATGACGTTGGCGGCGCATTATCTGTCTCTGTCTCTGTCTCTGTACCCGCAACAGCATCAACGCCTTCCGTTACAGGATCCTGAGGGCTGCGCGGGACAGCTTGAGATTCATCGAAGGATATCTCCGGCTTATCAGGCAGAGGGGTCAGGACATCGCCATGCGCGTTCGCTTCTTGTGTCACCCCTTGATTATCCATGTCATTGGAAATGGGTGATGGCATGGGCGGCGCACCGGCATCAGCCGATTCCTGCGCCAGCCCGTCAAGAACGCCGGGATTATTTAAAAATCCGGCGTCTTCTGTCGTAGCTGGTGGTGTCTGCTCTGCCACAGGAGCGGGCTGATCATCGGTTGCCTGTTCGCCCAGAACAACGCCATCTTGTGATCCTGTGAAATCAAGCGCGGATTGAAAACGGCTGACACCGCTGCTGGGCGCAGGTGTTGTCAAAACTTGATAACCCAGCACGCCAAGACCAACAACAACGGCCGCACCAATGACCATCGTGTTAAAGCTGAGATTTTTCAGCCCGCCGCCGCCGCGAGACTTTCCGCCCGTCGTTTCGGTGGCCGTTTCATCGGTGTATCCGTCATCCCATTCTTCCGTGGAAAAAGGATCGTCCAGATCATCAGTAGCGGGGTCGCCCGCATGCTCTTCCGCTGCGTCATACGCAGAAAATGATTCCTCCTGCCCGTTTTCATCAAACGTTTCAAACTCTCCGAATTCGTCTTCGAAGAATTCATCGTCGCCGGGTTTATTGGACTCCTGATCCTGCATTTGTCTGTCCTATCGGATTAAAAAGACCTGTATTTAAGGGGGCGGTTCCTGTCTGGGTTGGCAGGATGCCGGTGTAAGGATTAAAGGGCTGTACGCCTGTACCCATCTGTTGTGCCTGCGGGTAATAAGAAACCCCCTGTTGCTGCGCCATGGGTGCGAACATCAATTGCTGTTGCTGTTGCGGGAAAAATGCGTTTTGTGCAAAAGGCAGAACGCCGGATTGGGTTGGCAAGGGCGAATCCAGAACCGGTGTCAGGAACAGAACACCAATTGGCGTGCCAGCCCGGATTTTCAACATAGGACGGGTGCGGTCCGCTTCTTCCTGGATAACATCCGAGATTGTCTGACCGGCTTCTTGAACACCGGAAGCGACCGACTGATCACGATCGCGGCTGCCCGTGGTCGTTGTTTGCGAAGCGGAATCGCCGATGATGGTAACTGTCGTCGTGTCGGAATTGGCAATCGCGTCGGCCAAGCCCTCGATAAACGAAGCAGCCGTAGGCAGGATGATACGTTTGAAATAGCGGCGATCAATATCCGTTACCATTCCTGGCAGCGTTGTGCCGGGATCGAGCGCCACAGCGCTTGTCTGCTGATTAACGCCATCAATGACAACCATGTTGAAGTTGAGCGTCAAAAACTCATCCGTGTTGGCAAAACTGCCCAGAACGCGCGCGCCCTTAAGCGGTCCGGATTGAATCTGGGCCAGAACAGGGCCCGGCGCATCCGTATTGGCTTCCGTAATCAGTTGCGCATATTCAATCGTGCCTGCAGGCACCATGATTTCAGCAATATCAGTTGCGGTTCTTTCCAATGCGCTTTGTTGCGCTTGAAGCTGTGCTTCAACTTGACGTTTTTGCAAACGCTTGGCTTCCATCGCTTCGAGGAAAGTGAGATTGGTGATGTTTTTCGTCGCCAGAGGCTTAATAGCCTGAACCGATAAAACAGATTCCATCTGTGTTGCCATTGATTGCGTCAAGGCCTGCACGGCTGGTGTACGGTTATCGACGGGTGCCTGCATTTCGACTGGCTCCGGGGCAACCAACTGTTGCTGCGCTACGCGCTCTTCTTGCATGCGGCGCCAGCGATCGAGCGGGTCTTCGACTTCTTCTGAATCAAGCGTTTGTTCTATCGAGCCGCGTGACGGTGCAACAGGCATGGGCACAACGCTGGTATCAGCGCGAAGAGACTCTTCCGTGCGGATCTGGTTGGTTTCTTCAATGGCATCTTGATAGGCCGGTGTCACTTCTTCTGAACCCGGCGTTTCATTGACATCCGCAGTGGAGGATACGCGCGAAGGAGTCGGCGGCTCGGATTTACCGCCAAACAGGATAATACCAGCAACGACAAATACAAATGCAGCAAGAATAATCCCGATTTTTACAAACGGATTATTGCGCCAGAGATCACCCAGCGTGCCTTTTTTGCCGAAGTCCTCAAACCCGCCATCGTCGAATTCATCCAGATCATTGTCGATGTTGGTGTCGTCCTGGTCACTCATCGAACAGTCCTTCTCTTGGTCTCAGCGTCGCGCGGCGGAACGATCCCGCATCCGACAATAATACGACAGGTGTTTCTTCCATGGCATAGACATTCATGCCGTCAGCGGATTTCACCGAACTATCCCATGCGGGCGACAGCAATGTCAGCGGTGTACGCAGATAAGTGGTGCCGCTGACCAGCAGCGCGGTCGTGCGCCCGTCAACACCGCCAACCGCCAGACGCTCAGCGCCTTCGGGGACGATACCATCCAGAATTTGAGTCAGCACTTTATCCCCTGCGACTGTCCCCTTACCGCCGCCCTCGATGATTTGGGCTTCCGCCATCGGACCATATTCGGGTATGCGCGCATCGAAGCGATATTGAACAGAGTCACGGCCCGTGCGCAGCGTAAAGGTAATCGGGGTTTTCAAGGTCAGCAGGCGCATGGACACGTTACCATACGCAAAGTTGGCCATCGGCGTGATGCGCACGATATGGCCGCCTTCTTCAGGCTCCACCACTTCAAAATCACCCGCCCAGGTAACATCCTGAATCGGCCACGGCGCACCCGTTACATCCAGTACAGTTAATGTCGTGACATGGCCGACGGCAGTATTGATGGTCGGCGGCGTCACCCCCGGATCAAGCGAAATGGTTTCCACCTTGATTTCAGGCTTTGGCAAATCGTAATGTGGCGTTTCAACAGCCCGGCGCGTTTCATCGTAGCGGCGCAGAATTTCACGGATTTCATCGGTTGTCAGCGGGAACATGCCGTTGGCGACAGAACCGAACGCTTCTTCGCGAATACCTTGTTTATATTCATCGCTACTGGTATCGAGCGGAATATCTCTCATTTCCATGTTGACCGTGTCAGTAGCCGTATAATCCATGCCTTGTGTCTGAACCCGGATGTTATTGACGGCGGGCAACGCATCGCCAGGAGCGCCGGGCGCACGCCCTTGCGCCCTTGCGCGCATTTCATCCAGCGCAGCATTGGTACCAGTGGCGACAGGCTGCTGCGAACCGGCAGTCGCCGTTCCGGTTGTATCCGCCGGCAAAGCAGTCTGGCTTTCAGTCTGTATGCCTAATTGTGCTTGGGATGGTTCGGGCGCGGCTGGGGCGGGCTGCTGCGCCGTCATCTGCTCTTCAAGGCCCGGAACAGGCAGGGGGCTTTGCTGCGCGAACGCAGGCACGGCGGCGCCAGAGGTCAGCAAACCCAGCGCCAGCGCCAATTTCCAGTGATGTGTATACCCGAAGCTGTTGATCATGTCCGCCAATGTACTAAAACGCGCCGCCCCTTGCAAAAACGAATCGGGCCGCCGCCCGAATGCCGCATCAGAATAACGGGTTACCCCCCCTCTGTCACGGCGAATAAAGACACCAATCTCTAGGATCAACCCGATACGGCGATCCACTGCGCGATGCCAACGCCGTTCGGGCTTTCAAGGCGCGGTACGCGAACCACAACCAGAGTCACCATCCAGTTATCCGAGCGCGTACGCGAGCCGGACTGGTACGTGAGAACCATTGGAATCTGTACGATCCACTGGTACTGGCCATTCACGATGCCTTCTTGCTGGATGACTGGCGCGCCGCGCGGGGCTGCGGAAATCACCTGCGAATTGGCCTCGATCGATTCAATGATCCGGGCGCTTTGCAGGGCGGCGGTGAAGCTTTCCCACCCGCGGTCCGTAAAGTTACGCGAGGCTTCTTGCAGACGGCGGCGGTAATCATTGAAACCGAATGTCATAACTTCGGTCGATGCCTGCGCAACCCACGATAACAGTGCGGGATTGCTTAGGTTTGGCTGACTCAGCGCTACCATTGGGATAACGCGACCATCTTCCGTCGTGGCAAAGAACCGGTTTTCCGGTTGGTGCACGTGAATGACGAAGAACATGGCGCCGATCAGGCCCAGAATGATGAAACACTGCACTACGGCAATGCGCAGCGCCTTGCGATACCCGTCGCGGTAATATTCGTTGCGTAAGACGACCTGACCCAGTGCGCCGGTATTGGTAAAATCCGGTTTCACTTGCGCCTTTTTCTTGGGCGCGCCCGGGGTGGGGCGGAGATTCCGCGGGTTGAGTGGTTCTTGGTCAGACATGCTCTTGCTTTTTATCCATGAATGGCTGGAAATAGAAATTCGGTTCAGTATGTCTTAAAAATACCAGCCCGGCAAACCATCCTTCTTTTCATTTCACCACAAAGCCGCGCCCGAAAACAAGAAGTCCGTTTTAAGACTTTGCAAAGTGCAGGGCTTTTAGGTCAAAATAGGCTGTGCGCTGGTCTGCCAAGCTATGGTAAGATTGTGCGTTGCAGGGCGCGTGAGTGCGTTGCATGTTTTTTTCGGGGCAATATCAACGTGTTAAATAAAAAATTAACATCGACTATGACACGCGGCATCGGTCTGCTCGGGCTGATTGCCTGCACGGCTCTTTCGCCTGTTTATGCCCAAACGAATATTCAGATAAACAACCCGATCAGCAACGTGACAAACCAGTCCCAGACACTCGCCGGGTCGCTGACGAACCTGACTGGTACGCAGGGGACGCAGGCGCTTGATACGCTGCAGAAAGTCGCCACGGGGCAACAGACGTTAGAAAGTGTCACGCAAGGTCAGGCGCAGAATATCCTGAACAACATCAAGGTAAACGGCATTCCGCTTGGCACCGCCACGCAATTGGCCAATTCCCTTATTAAAGGGGATATTCAGGGCGAAATCGGCAAACTGATTTCCGGCATCAGCGGGCTTGGTACGCCTGAAGGACTAACAAAACTGGCCACGTCCGGTCTCGGCGGCCTCTTAAGCGGCTTAACTGGAACACCCGCCGGTCAAACTAGTGCCATCACACAGGCTTTGACGGCCATTGGCCTTACAGGCGGAGCCGGCATACAAGGAAGCATCCAGTCTGCCATTCAGGCAGGCGCATCAGGGGTTTTGGCCGATGCAATCAGTAAAGCGTTTCCTGAACTGACCAAGATGCTCGGGGGCATCCCCGGTTTAACAGGATTACTGTCAGGCCTTTTAGGCGGAACCGGCGGTCTTACCCTGACTTTCGGCTCGGATGATCCAAGCGCAGGTGGCGCGGGCTGCCCGTGCGAAGAACACATTCAAACCCATCACTCCGTCATCAAAACCCATATGACCAATAAGCGCAAAGAACATGAAATATGGATGGTGACGGAATTTTTCACCAAACACGTGGCGCCGGCATTGATGCTGATGGCGGAACAACTGACCGTCGCCGGCATGCAGCAGGTGCAGATTATCGGCTCCTTCTTCGATGCCAAACATCAGCTGGAATCTCAGCGCCTTCTCCAGCAAATGACGGCGCAGGCGCATAAAGACTACCAGCCGAGCGAAGGGCTATGCACTTTCGGGACCTCGGTGCGCTCTCTCGCCGCATCCGAGCGCGCCGGTGAGCTGGCGCAGATGGCCGTGGCCGCGCGCGGCATGCAACGCCAACTGTTAAACAATGAAGGTATTAGCGGCGCGACAGGGTCGGCCAGAGTGTCCGATAGCGCCAGCCGCATGAAAACCTTTATCGAGAAATTCTGCGATAAAACCGACAACAACAAAACACTCGATGGTCTCTGCAAGGATACGAAGTCGACACCTGAACAACGTAACCGCGATATTGATTACACCCGCAGCGTTGAAAACAAACTCACGCTGGACCTCGATTTTTATACAAGCGGCCACGACAATCCGTCCGACGATGAAGAGAATATTTTTGCCCTTGGCGCAAACCTCTATGGTCATGACCCCCTGCCATATATCGATGCCAATCTTCTCGGCGAGCGTGGCAAAGACAAGATGTTCGATTCAGAAAAATTATTGCAGGATGCGCGGGCACTGGCATCCAAGCGGTCTGTGGCACAAAATTCCTTCTCCGCCATCACCGGCATGAAAGCCGCCGGCACCGCTGAGGCACAGCCATATCTCTATAAAATGGTGGCCGAACTCGGCGTGCCCGAAGCAGATCTTGAACAACTGCTCGGCAAAAACCCCAGTTATTTCGCTCAGATGGAAATCCTGACCAAGAAAGCGCTGCAAAATCCTGTCTTCTATACAGAACTGTACGACAAGCCGGTGAACGTTGACCGTAAAGGCGCCGTACTCCAAGCCGTCGGTCTGATGCAGGATCGCGATATTTACAAAAGCCTGATCCGCTCAGAAGCCGTTCTCTCAGTCCTACTGGAAACCATGCTGGCCAGCGAGCAAGCACAGGTCTCGGCAGATATCATTACGCTGAACAATAAAAGTCAGGGTGCCAATCAATCTTCCTCGGGAGGCACGCCATGATGAGACGATTGATTTTAGCGATAGGTTTCATAGGCATACTAAGCATCATGCCCGCTAGCGCTGAAGCGCAAGTATGTAGAAAATGTGGTGCGTGCGAACCTTATGTGACTAGTTGCGCGCAGGAATCGAAAAAGCAGTCCGATGAGACCATCAAACACATTACTGCCGAATGGCTTGTTCACCGCGAGTGGGTTATCAAGGAGTTCTGGGAAGCGCGCTTGCTCCCCGCCCTGATGCTGATGACCGAGCAATTGACTGTAGCCGCTATGCAGCAGGTGCAGATCGTCGGTACCTTTTTTGATGCTAAGCACCAATTGGAATCACAACGTCTGCTACAGGAGCTAGCAGCACAGGCTCATAAGGATTATCAACCGAGCGAAGGCATGTGTACGTTTGGTACCGGCATGCGCTCGCTGGCCGCCTCCGATCGCAACACGGAATTCACCGCCGAAATTTTATCGACGCGCGCACTGGCGCGCCAGACCCTGCAAGGGGATAACGTCTCAGGCTCCGCCGAAGACCGCCGCAGCCGTTTTGCGCAATTCACGGAAACCTACTGCGAACCAAAAGACAACGCGAATGGACTGAGCCTGCTTTGCGGCGGCGGTGGCCCAGTCGAGAGACGCAACCGCGATATCGATTTCACCGCAACGCTCGATGCACCTGCCACGCTGACGATGGACATGACCGAAGGCGCGAAAGACGCCGCCGACGGCAGTAATCATGCCGAAGATATTTTCGCGCTGGCCGCCAACCTGTACGGTCACAAAGTGCCGGAAATTATCAAGCGTCCTTATTTAAGTGTCGACAAGGATGATCAACCGAGCGCGGGCGCCAAGTTATTGCAAAACATGCGCGCCGTAATTGCCAAGCGCTCTGTCGCTCAAAACTCTTATGCCGCAATCGCCGCCCAAAAAGCCCAAGGCGAAAAAGAAGTGCAGCCCTATCTGGTTGCTCTTCTGAAAGAAATGGGTGTGCCTGACGATGACATTACTGCAATGCTTGGCGAGCGCCCAAGCTATTACGCACAAATGGAAGTGCTCACCAAGAAAATTTATCAAAGTCCAAATTTCTACACCGACCTTTACGACAAACCGGCGAACGTCAAGCGCAAGGAAGTCGCGATGCAGGCAATTGACCTGATGCAAAAACGTGACATGTTCCGCTCGCTCCTGCGCTCGGAAGCCAACCTGTCAGTCATGCTGGAAACACAGATTGCCGCAGAGCAACGCATCTTGGAAAATGAAATCACGCCGGGCGGGCAATAGGGCAGGCATGAAAAAGCGTGCCACACTCCTCACGGCTGTTTTAACCATACTGGTCGTAGCTTCGGCTACGTTTTTCTTGCGCGCGCCTGTGTCGAATAATGCGTGGATAACGATAAAAGGTGTCCCATCCAGCATGCGCATAGAGGGCGAAATCGTCGCGCAAGGAAAATTGCAACCGCTTCAAACGGAGTATAAGAAGAACGGTACCGTCCTATTAAAAAATCAAAATAGACCGGATGCCGTTTCCATACGCCTGATGGATTCCACAGCAAATGTTTTCTATGACATTGAATACGCACAATCAATTTTCTTGAAAGGGTTTGCGGCTAATACCCGGTTAACTCTGGCGAGCGAAAATGAAAAAATTTACCAGAATTTACCCACGGACTGGAACGGACGCCTGACCCTTCCCGTTCAAAAATCCAGGCCGCTTGAATTGTCATTTACCCAAAATGGACAGGATTTCACGATCAGCTTTCCGCCGATGACAGGCGGTGAAGCATGAGACGGCTTTTACTCCTTGTTCTCTGCTTCCATTTTTTGATAGGCGCTGTCGCTTATGCGGAAGATGGGGGGGAGACCGTTCGCACGCCTGATAATGAACTTGTCGAGAATAAACCCGGCGGCGGCCAGTGCAACATGCAAGGTTTCAAAGAAGCGCTGGGAGCCCGCGAAAGTAGTGGGAAATGTACGGCGCGCAATAAATCTTTCCTTGGAAAATACCAGTTGGGTAAAACCAATGCGTTGGTGGACATCGGTTATACCGATGCCAAAGGCAACTGGAAAATTTCCGGGATGACGGATGAAAAATTCCTGAATGACTGCGCCTTGCAAGAAAAAGCCATGGATGCCTGGATTGCTGTCATGGCAGGTAATGTTAAAGCAGCCAAGATGTCTGACGGCAAACCCTTAACCAGCTTTATCGGAACACCCATTCCAAGATGCCCCGATAAAAAACTAACTTTCTCAGGCTTACTGGGTGGACGGCATTTATGCGGGATAGGTTCGTCCGGTAAGAGCGGCTTCTCGGGTACTTGCTGGCAGAAGAAATACACAGGGGTCATCGCTTATTTTGATACGGGCGGCACAGCGGATGGTGTCGATGGCAATAAAACGCCTGTCTCGGAATATATCTGCAAGTTTAATGGATTTGAAACGCCGTATGAACAAGGCGGAGATTTCTCTTCTTGCGGCACAGGCGATCTGCCCCCTTCACAGCCGGATAGCAAAGATGGTTTCGAGGATGAGGGTTATTACGGCGATCTGTATGATCCCAATCCCGAAGTGCGCCACTATAAAATGGTTGACGAGCTGATTCGCAGTATTTGGATCGGCGGCCTCCAATTAATGGCCAACCAGATGATCAATACCATGACGCAGCAGGTACAGATTATTGGTTCGTTCTTCGATGCCAAACACCAACTGGAAACGCAACGCCTGTTCCAGCAAAAGGCCGCGATTGCCCATAAAGATTACCAACCATCGGAACAGATGTGCACCATCGGAACATTTTCCCGCAACCTAGCCAATACCGACCGACGTGCGCAGTTTTCGCAAGTTGCCCTCTCGCAGCGTGGTATTCAGCGCGAAGCAAAGTCGGGAGAAGGTATTTCGATCGATGGATATGTAAGCGACCGCCTCAGCCGCTTTAACACGTTCCGCGAAAAATTCTGTAACCCGAAAGACAATGCGCAGGGCAATAAAGATTTATGCGTGGGTAACCCGGCGCCAGAGATGATCAACCGTGATATCGATTTCACTCGTACTATCGACATGCCGCTGACTCTCGCCTTTGATCCATTGGAGGCCAGCGCCAGCGACGATGAGGCGGCCGTGTATGCCTTGATGGACAATCTGTTCCATAGCGCCCCCATGCCGACGATTGAAAAGGATAAAATGCTGTTGGAGAATGCGATTATCCCTTATCAGGATTTACGCTCGTTAATGGCCAAACGGGCCGTGGCGCGCAACAGTCTGAACAATATCATTGCGCAGAAAAGTTTCGGCCCCAAGATTGATGATGGCGAAGGGTCGAACGCGCAGTTCCTGCGGGCCCTGGTTAAAGACATGGGCATCACTGATGAAGATGAGATCACCGCCATTCTTGGCGAGCGCCCTAGCTACTGGGCACAGATGGAGGTCTTGACCAAGAAGCTCTACCAGCATCCGGAATTCGTGGTGAATCTCTATGACAAGCCCGCCAACGTCGCCCGGATGCGCGCCTCCATGCGGGCGATCAAGGTTATGCAGGACCGCGATATCAGCGACGCTCTGCAACGTCGGGAAATGCTACTCTCCATTCTGGCCGAGCTGTCGGTTCGTCGCGAACAGAACATAGTAGATACCGAAATCCTGCGCCTGCCGTCGGCCAGCCCGATAGCGGACGGCAAGAAGCCTTAAAACAGATTCATATCAATACCTTGCCCCCCTGACTTGGCATCGCGCTTGCATTGTATTTCTCGAGAGAACGGCCATTTGACCGTTTCTTGAGAGATTTCAAGGAGATAAAATGTCAGTACAGGCATTAAACACAGCATTGACGGGTCTGCGCATGGCGCAGCAGCAGCTGAATGTCATCTCCAATAACGTCGCAAACGTCGGCACACCCGGCTATACCCGGAAAATTTTGCCGCAATCGACGCAGGTTATCAACAATGGTCAGGGCATTGGCGTTCTGGCGGACACGATTATCCGTAAAGTCGACATGAATCTGTCGCGTGACCTGTGGACACAGGTCAGTTCGGTCAGTGCCAGCAACGTTAAAGCCAGCTACCTGTCCACTGTCGAAGCGTTTCATGGCCCCCCCGATAAGGAATTATCCATTGGGGCATATATTGCCGCCCTCAAGGATGAATTTACATCGCTGTCAGACAGCCCGGGTGATGGCTTCAAATTACAGGCTACGCTTAATCAAGCAATTGATGTGGCGGATAAATTCAACGCGTTCGGTACAATGGTGACGCAGCTGCGCCGGGACGCACAGGATGAAATCGTCGATGTCGTCAACACGATCAACGCGGCGTCAGAGCAAATAGCGCTGCTGAATACGCAGATTAAAAATGCTGTCAGTGTGGGGAGATCTTCCGCCGACCTGGAAGACAAACGCGATGAAGCGCTCAAGCAATTGTCTGAACAACTGAAAATCACTTATTTCAGACGTGGCGATGGCGTCATTGTCGTGCAATCTTCTACGGGCGTAGAACTGGCTTCTGAAAAAGCCAGCCCACTGTCCTTTACACCCACAGCCATAACCGCATCTGCCACATATCCCACATCACTTGCTGGTATTTATGCCAACGGTGATTCTAACGATGTGTCCTCGTTCGATATTGCCGCGACAAATCTGGGCGGTAAACTCGGCGGCCTTCTTGAATTACGTGACGAAACACTGGTGCAGTATCAAGGTCAGATCGATGAGCTGGCTCATAAACTGGCTATGCGTTTTGATGCGCAAGGTCTGCGTCTTTTCACGGACGCAGCGGGCAACGTGCCGGCCGACACGCCGCCTAATCCCGGCACATTGCCCAGTCCGACACCTGTTGAATATGTCGGCTTCGCTACCGGCATTCAGGTCAACCAGGCCATCATTGATGATATTACGCTCCTGCAAAAAGGAACCTATACGTCCGATCAGGCCATACCGACCGGCTCGAATGAAGTCATTCGCCGCATTCTGGAATTTTCCTTCGGTTCCGTTAATTATCAGCAAGCCGTCGGCGATATCGATCTGCGCGTAGCCTTGCCGGCGACCGACCTGCAACAATGGATGGGGCTTTACTCCTCCAACAAAGTTACCAGTTCTGTTAATCTTGCTACGTATCCAGAAATCGATGATGGGGTTGTGGGCAGCAACACCGATCTGGCAGAAGTTCTATCCAGCTATTTCCCCAACTGGCCTGCCGATGATCGCGTTGACATCACATTCTCCGATCCCCGCACTGGTTTGACCGACACAACAATCACGCTCGATCTGAGCGCTGCAGCCGCGCAAGCAGGTGGTGATGCGCTTGATCAGTTGATTGCAGAAATCAACGCACAAATTACGGCGCAGGGCGTTCCTGCCGGGTTTGCCGCCGTAGCTTCCCGCAATGCCAATGGCCAGCTGACGATTGCATCACGCGCAAATATTACGATTGATGCCAGCAACGCTGGTGGCATGGGTGCTACGGCGCTGGCGGCTATTGGTTTAGCAGAAGGTACTTTCAATACCGAAGATCCTTATTTTGATGTGCAGATCGGCGCCCAGCCCGCCGTACGCATCACGATTGAACCTGGCGATACGCAGGCCGATCTTGTCGATAAACTGCGCTGGGATGCCGGTACACAAACGGGTGTAAAGGGCTTGAATGTCGATTTTGATACCGCAACCGGATTCCTGTCTCTGCGCCCGGGTATGGATGACAGCAATGGCGGTCCTTCCTTCGGGGGCGATTTAAAAATTACCGGCGGCCCTTTCAAAACAAACGCGCCTGCCAACGCGACACTGGCCGGCTTGCCGCAAAGTGTGAATATCGTCACAGCGCTATTCGGTAACTACACGGTAAATGGCGGCACGGTGAAAGAATTTTCCGCGATTACAGATGTTGCCTATGGATCGGAAACTTATGCTGGCTCCGGTGTCTTTGTTCCGTATCGCACGCAATATCTGGGTCAGGCCGCCAATGTCGGCACCGGCATTCTGACCGCAACCAACATTGTTGATTTTGGTCAGAAAATCGTAAACCGGCAGACGCAGGATTTAGTTGAAACGCAAAGTCGTCAGAGCGACGACACGACATTGCGCGATCTCCTGCAACGCCGTCTGACCGATGAATCGGCTGTCAACATTGACGAAGAAATGTCAAACCTGATTGTGGTGCAGACCGCTTACTCCGCCGCAGCCAGAGCCGTGACAGCTGCCGATGAAATGTTTCAAGAACTGATGAATGCGTTTAGATAAGGAAAAAAATCCATGGCAAATGGCATCTCAACACTAGGGCAGGCGCTTGATCAAATTTCGCGCCTTAAAACGCAGCAGAAAACAATGGATCTGCTCTCAACGCAGTTGAACACCGGCAAGAAGACCCAGCAGTTTTCCGGACTCGGATCTGATGCGATTTATTCGCAGCGCGCCCGCACCAGCATCAATGCGCTCGATGCCTATAATACTAACATCACAATCACAAACCGCCGCATCACGCTGATGAACAGCTCACTGGATCAAATTACCAAACAGGGTAAGGAAACGCTGTCATCGCTGCAATTAGCGCTGCAAAAAGGCGATTATCCTGACCTTGAAGGCATTCGCAAAATGGCAAGCGATTCCTATGACTACATCGTCGATATGATTAACTCGCAGGACGGCGACCGCTACCTGTTTGCAGGAGCTGATGCCAGTGTGAAACCACTTGGCGATACGGGTCTCATGACATCGTTTCTGGGTGAATTCGTGCCAGATGCCAGCGACCTGACCAACCCACCATTGGTTTCCTCGGGGGCGATCGGTCAATGGTCGGACGGCAGCATTACAACCGAGCAGTTTATCGACAGTTATCGCAGTGTCAGCGACACGGTGATCGGTTATTCTGATTCTTTGTCCAGCGGGAACGCTGGCAAAGTAACCAGCCGCGTGAACACAAATTCTGAAATTGATTATACGGTTCTGGGTAATTCCCAAGGCATCAAAGAAATTTTAACGGCCTTAAGCGTACTTAAATCCATGCCGCCGGTAGAATATGCACCGGGAGCTCTGAACGATCCTACCGCTACGACACTGCCGGAAGATATCGCGCCCTTCCCTCCTGCCGCAAAACAGGAAAGTTTCCACAAAGTTATTACAGATTTGAAAGGTCTGCTGAATAGCGGCCTAAAGAATTTGGAGCAGGAAAGTTTTAAAATGGCGCAGGTGCAATCGCGCCTCAACATGGTCAAAACCGGCCACGCACAGGAAATTAACACGCTTAAAGGTATCGTTGCTGATGTAGAAAATGTCGACCAGACCGAAGTGGCGGCTAAAATCACGCAGCTGCAGACACAGATCGAAGCGTCCTATCAGGTAACCGCACTCACATCGCAGCTGACGCTGGTAAACTTCCTGTAGAATTTAAAACAGCCCGGTTCCGCCTAAAGGCGGGCCGGGATCCGCAATCTCGTCAGACTCTGGTTCTGGGGCTGCCGCTTCTTTTTCGCTGGCACTTAAAGGCGTCGTATCAGCCGTTGGCGGTATCATGCCGATAGTGCCCGGCGCAGGCGTTTCCGAAGGTGTATCGGCGAACAAATTTTCCATTTGTTGCGATTTTTGCGCGGGCGTACCGCTCAATGGTGCTATAGCAGAGCTGCCGCTCCCAGAAAATCCGGCATATTTCGGTGATGACGCTCCACCGCGGGATGGCGCAAGCGCCGCTTGAAGTGGTACGGTTTTCCCGTCTTTTGAGGCTTCTACGCCTGTCGCGGTAATCTGCTCAATTTTGATACCGTCGCCTATCATATCGCCTTGCCGCACGCTGCGGCGTGTACCTCTTTCAGAAATCACTGCCTTGCAGCTGCCGCCAGCGCAGGTAATTTCAGCCCATCGATACGCGGAAAAATCCGTTTCAGCTTTTGGCTCTTCTTTTTTACGCGGTGTTTTTGGCGCGGCGGGTGCAGGAGGAGGATCAATTACACCCACCACTGGCGGCACATCGGCAAGCGCCCCTTCTTCGATCTGCCCGACATCTGCTACCGCGCCAGGATACAGGTCTGGATACGCTTTATAGCATGGTATATTCACCGGTATCTGCTCGCAGATGCCGCGAGGGGGTGCGGGCTGGTTAAACGGCACACCAACCCCTATAAAAGATTTTTCTGTCCGCGATATCGCTGTCTGGCGCAGGATCATTTTTTCAAGAATGATATTTTGATATTGCAGCGACAGCGTATCGTTCAAGTACGGGTTGGCGTAATCGAATACCGGCCGGCTATCAAGGCTGAATTGGCCGGGACCGGGCTGCTGCATCGTAGATGATTCCAATGATATCGCCGGAAGGGATTCTTCGGCAAAAGCTACTTGCGCGCTCGCCGCGATGAAAGCGGCCAGAACATAAACACTGGTCTGTTTTAAAAAATGCATGGCGGGTGCCTACAAGCTGGGTATCCGGGTAAAGGCAAGGCTTTATCTATGGGAATCATACGCGAAACATGCTGCCTTAACAACCTTTGGCGCATTTTGTCAGGTTATCGATTGTCACATTTCCCGTGACAGAAAGCTTACTGACAGAAATGCGATTTTCTACGGCAAGGGTCCCGCCCATTTGACCCTGCACAATACCGGCAGACCCTGCGCTGACGCTTGCTGCGTTGATTTGTCCGGCGTCAAGCTTATCATTAACGACGATATTCTGAGCATTCGTCAAGGCGCCGGCCAGCACCCCTTGGCTACCCGTCACGGTCAGAGTATCACTTATGTCCAGTGTGGTGGCACTCGAGCGTGCTGCTGTCAGATTTAATAAGCGCGCGTCGCCTGGTACACCCGTTGCACCCCTGACCGACAGATCCCCTGCCGTCGTCATGGAACCTGCTCGCATTTCATCGCTCACAAGGATGTTGCCATGGCCGGGCGGTAGAATAGTGCCTGTATCATAACTGGGATTGAGCGTCACCGCTCCTGCGTTCAGCGGTCCTTCCGCAATCAAATCACCTGTAATACGCGCCGCGCCACCAACCAGAACGGAGCCTTGAGCATGCATGCCATTATTGACAGTCAGCACATTGCCTATGCCAGGATTCACAGGATCTGCAATTTCGATGTTATCAGCACCGAGAATATTATTGCCACCCAGATCAAGCGCTGTGTGCATCATGTTCAAACGAGGGCTGTTGGGTATTGCGTTACGATAAAGATAATCGCCTGCCAATACTGATTCATTAATGTAATTATAGCTGACCAGATATCCGCCATCGGCTAGCGTGGCCAAGCGCCCGTTAACCCTGTTGCCCCAGGCCGTGTCGGCAAAGTTTACCATGGAAGCATACCAGTTGCCGTAGGCGCTGCGCGCCGTGATGGCGCATCCCAGGGTGGGATGGCAATTTGGATCATCGTCCATCGCGGCAGAGACAAGCCCCCCATTAGCGTTCGTCTCTGCCATGATGGCGCGCAAATCCCGCTCAGAAATTCTGTCAATCGTCGCAACTAGAATTTCCAGTGCCCGTTGGTCATCATCATCCCCCGGATCATCGGCAATCCGTGCCAGCACCGTCAGGCGCGCATCTCTACGAGAATTATCAGCCGGACCGTCAATTCCTGTGACATAGCTTGACGCTCTCACCGGCAGCGTATCGCGAAATCCACTGAAATTATTCCCGACCACGGCACTTGTATTGATGAGGGGGCTGGGTGCAAAGGCAGCGCCGCGTCCGCGCTCCAGACTGACGCCGCCAATCGTGGCATACCCAACCGTTCTGTTCGGGTTATTCCCCGCCAGAATGGATAATTCAATAACGTTGTCGTTATTTTCAGCCAATGTGTAAAGAGCATCGAATTTTTCAATCGTATTAATAGATTCGCTGGCCGCGCGATGGACGACGGCTAAATGCTCCGCTACGCCGCGCATGTGTTCGCGGCGCAGATAATCCTGCAAGAAAACGGTCAACAAAATCATGATGCCGCTAAGCAGGCCTACCACCATAAGGGTTTCAAGCAATGTGAACCCTGATTCAGGAGAATGGGAGAGAGGCTTTTTCATCAATCCGGCCCTTTTTTACAATCGTAGGAAGCGGTGCGGACATATTCTCGCTTCGCCCAATCATATTTTACAGTAGCTTTGCAGGCCGTTAAACGTGATACCTGTAACTGGTCGGCAACAATGCCGCCAGCCAGATTGGCGGAGTTAAACGACAGACTACCCACCACATCCAAATTATTATCAATCGTCATTGTGCCGCTCGTTTGTAAAACAGCGGCAGATAATGTCCCGGCCTCCAATTTTGCGGCCGATGTGTTGGAGGCAACTTGGAGCTGATTGATATCTATTTTCGTTCCAGCATCAAAAATTGTAGAGGCGGAAGCAATCTGGCCTGTGGTCATGCGCACGCTTGCCGTCAAGTTATCTCTAACACCGAGATTACGCCCAATGGCCAGGCCACCATCGACTTTCATATCCTTTGCATTCAAAGAGGAGTTAGCCGCATTGAGAGAGGTTGCTTTCATACTTCCCCGCACGCCTTTTACTTGGACATTACCACCCGATACAACCCGCGGTGTGCCTGTCGGACTTGTTTCCTGTCTGCCGCGCACGAAACTGCCATTCCCTGCAACCTGAAATTTTTGATCGACGAACAAGGCGGTTCCGGTCTCAGAACTATTAATCGTCGCATTACCATTCACCTGAATGTTATCGACGGACAGGGAAGATACATTCAGGATAGGATTTCCCGCCATATCAATGTTGGTGTTCATGCGATTCAATTCGGGCGCGCCTGGAATTGAAACACGGAACAGAAAATCGCCGACGGTGCCACCATCAAAGGCAACCCGGTTTTGAAGGGCGACATAGGCATCGAACCCTTCTGCAACGTTGACGGCCGGACAATAACTCGGAGTGCCGGGCATCATGCTCCCAGGATTTGCCAAATCATTATTTCCCAAACTCCAGCTGCCATAGACACTTTGCAAAGTACTGCGCCGACACGTTAGATCATGCTCATAGAGGCCGCCTTCCGGTCCGATGGCTTGCGCAATCTCACGCGCATCCAGTCTGCTCAGCGGGCGACGGCCGTTGAGAGCAGCGAGCGTGGTAACGGTAAAAACTTCCAGCATGCGCTGAGAGCCGATAAATCCAAGATTGCGCACATAGATCTGTACATCACGCCCCAAAGGCGTTGTCGAAGGAAAGGTCACAGGCAAGCCGGAAATACCGTCCTTCAAATGGAAATCTCCAGCCCCGTCATCCATCGGAATCATGATGGCTTTGCCAATATTGCTCAGATCACCGTTATCAATTACATTATCGTTGTTTACATCACCTAGAGATTCATCAAAGCCATCTTGCATGATGGCGGCGAAATTACTCGATACATAAGATTTAGCCGCGTTGTTGACGGTAAAAAGATACCCAGCCTCTTCTTTATGGCGCACGCGCTTGGCCCATTCTTCGGACATTTGCACGGCGCCCATCACGATCATCGCCGTAATGCTGATGCTGAGCAGTACTTCCAGCAATGAGATACCGGCCTGTTTTGCTGTATTTTGTGCTATCCCATTCATGGTATCACCACGTCTGCCGGATCCGGGGTAATATCAGGGCAAAGCGATCCGTTGAAACACTCTTCGACACTCGTATTCCCTTTCACGACAGCGGCGCCATTCACAGCCAGTGTTTCGCGGGACTTCATGGCTTTCGTTGTAATGCCGCCGGCGCCTTGCGCGCGATATACAATTAACCCAGGGACAGAGCCTTTTCGGGGATCGTCTTCATCAATTAGCTGCGTTGACTGTTTTATATCTACATCGCCCGTAAGCGTTAAGGGAGAAAACAGGGTTGCCTTATCGGCAATAACTGGTGCACGGCGCACATTCATATTGGTCGTGATCATGCCGCTTTGACTACCGGCGCTGTTATTGACGATGAGCCTGTCTGTATCAATCGAACCGGCATCGGCACGCCCCGCTACCGTTGTTACCGCATTCGGTCCTTCATTGGCCAGTGTAGCAACACTTGCCTGACCGATACTGGAAGCTCCTGAAACGACCATATCCTGTTCGACGGAGATGTTATGATCAATCTGGATGCTGCGTGACGCTCCGTTAACCGATGCAAATTTAACAATGGGGTTTGCGGGAGTCTGCAGCGGCCTGGCTGCTGTAGCCCAGACATTACCGGTCGTGCTTAAATTGCCACTCACATACAAGACGCCATCTTCATTCTGGCTATCTTCATCCTGAAGCAAATCGACCGTATCAGCATCACGAATTGAGGCATATTCATCCATCACTGTTAATGTCTTGCCCACATATCTCCAGGCCTGCTCTTGAAATGTCATTTCAACCCACACAGGATTTGGCGTTTCATCAACAGCGACAACATTTGATTGGTGAGCAGCGATGACATTATCGACGTTCATGGTGGACACATTGATCATATCAAATCTGACATCCGAGTAGGGCCTGTTGGCACCGGCAGGCGGCTGCATCCCTCTAAAGCCATCCTCTTTGGTGTTACAAAGATTTGTCTTTTTCTGTCTGCCGGTCGTGTAATCTTTTATTTGGACAAACTGATTACAGTTGCCATCTACATCCCGTACCGTTTCCGCCATTTCGAGCGCGGTCAGCATGGTCGCGGAGGCGGGGTTTTCCGGCTGAGGAAACCGCATGACGGCCCGGGAGTCGTGCACTTCAGAGCGCCAGGCAGGCACCATGACGCTGCCGGCAACAAAAGTAGGGCGCGCTGTAATTTTTGTGAATTCTGCTAGATTGAGGCATCCCGTATCCCACAGAGCAACCGCCGGGGCGCCGTTGCAATCATCGCTGATATTTCCTGCGGCAGAAAAAATCGGCGCATTGACCAGCAGCCCATATTTTTTCGCACCTTCCAGCAAGTATTGCATCAACTCTGGCTTCTGAGCCGTTTCAGTTGTTTCCTGAAAAAAAACATAAGCATTGGCAATAGTATTTTCGTTGTTCGGGTTGCCATTCACCGGATAATTAGCCGCATAGATGCGCACGATTTGTCCCAGCCCGCTATTGGCTGGGAAGTTAGGCGGCAAAAGGCCTGATGCACGCAGATCGTTTACGCGAACAACAATGCCAGCCGCCGCCAGTTTTGACTTGTGGTACGGATCTGCTGGGAGCAAGGAACGATCACGAACATAAATACGCGCGGCTTTTGCCACCTGTGCCAGATACCAGCCAGCGGCTTCCGCTTTATCGCGCTGCGCGGCGCCCCGTTGATTGATGGTTGCTATGGTAATCAAGGAGGCGACCAGCCCGACAAAAAACAGAACGACAACCAGTGAAAATCCCTTTTCACTGGGCCGTACAGGCTCCGTTACTTGTCCAAGGGTTTGACCGCGTCGCATCCCCCGCCCCCATTTCTGTTATATTTCAAACACTTTGTCCCTGTCTAAGTGTACCCCGAAAAGGTTAAGAAAAACTAATAGGCGGTGGCAGGCCAAAGAAAAAGCCGCGAGACGATCGCGGCTTTTTAAATAAATTCAATAGGTTAAATCTTAGAAGAACGTCCAGGTCATGTCGACGTTGGCCGCCGTAGAACAAGGACCGTTCAGGTTCGTGGCGTTGACTTCTCGGCCACCGGGCACAAAGTTCGTGCCACCGACGTTCAAGGAAACAAAGTCCGTGTCATCGCCATCGAAGACTGTACCCAGGCTGACGCAGGCATCGGATGGAACGCCCACGAAGACAATACGGAAGTTTTGAACCCGTCCTGTAATCTGGATAGCGCCGCCCCATGGGTGAAGCGGAAGGTTGTTCGTCCCTAAAACACCGGCCGGGAACGCGTTCATCGTCACCAGAGTTGGCACCAGGTTGGTACCGTTAGCACCGTAGCCACGCTGGCCCTGGAAGGCCCGCTGGGTTTTTTCTTTGATGGTCGTCATGATGCGCACCGCTTCGTTGGCACTTGTGCCTTGCGTGACCAGACGATACGTCGCAATACCGGCCAGAAGCAGCAAAGCCCCGACGCCGACGACGAGTAAAAGTTCTAAAAGCGAAAAGCCGCCTTCTTTGTGTAGTTTGCCCGAATTCATGAGTGTCTCCCTCTCTAAGATAAGTAGAATGATTATAGCACAAAAAATTAATATTACGTAACTGACTGCATTTGCTGGACCACCCCGTAGAGCGAGGAGATCAGGAAGCCGATGACCACGGCAATCAATATTAACACAACAAGATTGAGGCCGCGCATAGTAACTTCGACTTTTTCAACGAGTTCGTTGACCCAGGTCCGGGTAATGCGGATCAGGTTTTTATCGAAATCCCTAAGCTTGGCATAGACCCGCAAGTCGGCGATCAGCTCATCTTCCGGGAAGTCATAACCGGCCAAATGCAGCGCTTCGCCAAGATTTTGACCGGATAGGATGTGTTTGCGCAAGGCCTGCACCCGTTGACGCAGATAAGGATCGGCATTTTTGCTGATGCGGGCCAGAGATACCTCATCCAGCTTGACCCCGGCCCGCATCATAGCGGCAACCGCCAGCAGGAAGGATGATCCTTGCCACATTTTATAAAGGCTCCACGGAACAATCGTCTCAAAATGCAACCGCTCCCTCCCTGTCCAGCGGGGCAGAGAAAACGCGATAATGACAATGATCATGATCACAATCGCCCCGATAAAAATCCCGTAATCCTTGATGACCTCGGAAATTTTGGCAACGTAATAAGCCGGACCTGTCCATTCATCGACAGGGAGAATCTCCGCAAAGGTCGGAATAACCATGTTCGAGGACAACACCAGAGCCGCCGTAAGCATGCAGAGCAGAATGACAGGGTAGGCGGAATTCTTGATAATGGCTTCTTTGACTTTGGTCTGCTGGTGAACCGTGTCAGCAGCGTTAAAAAGCGCTTCAACGAGGCGGCCCGAGTTGGCGCCCGTTTCAATCAGGATCGCTTCAGCGCTCGGGATGAATGGCGCTAGAATATGACCGAAGTTCATCCCGTTCGAGACGTTCTTGCGCCAGCGCTCATACAACACCGGCAAAACCGAGCCTTTGCTTTTTTTGCTACGGATACTATAGAGTTGCTTCAGGGCGCTTTCCAGCTGAACGCCGTTTTCCAGCAACTGTCCCAGCTTGATATAAAAACGCATACGATTCTTTGCGCCAAATTCAAATTTGACGGCAATCGCGAAGAGTTGCTTGTTGCTGTATAAATCCATTACGTTGACGTTGTCGTTCTGACCGGTAGCACCAGCGGGCCGACCACACGCTCGGCGTCCATCGGATCGATCTCACCGAGCATCACACGATCGACCATATGTTCGACCATGCCGCGGCCGCCCAGATGCGTAAGCCAGTAACGCTCGGCCTCTGCTTTTTGATTGTGCAACACATATTCCATGAACTGCGTATCGGGAATAATAATTTCGGCGACAACTGTCCGGCCGACATAGCCTTCACCACCGCACGTAGCGCAACCTTGCGGATTATGGCGGCGCAGATTTTCAATGGGAATTTCTGCGGCCTCAAGACGGGCCAGCATGCCAAACCCGAATTCATCCTCGCGCGCGGGACGTCGACAATCAGGACACAATACCCGCACCAGACGTTGCGAGATAAGGCCCGTCACCAGCGATGGGTCGGCCAGTTTAAATTCTTCGACTTTCAAGTCACGCAGACGGAATAAAATCGTCATGGCATCGTTCGAGTGCAGTGTCGTCCAGACCTGGTGACCCGTCATCGACGCTTCGAACGCCAGCTGCGCCGACGCGGCGTCGCGCACCTCCCCGATCATGATGCGGTCCGGGTTGGAACGTAGCGAGGCAGAAATAGCCTTGGTAAATTCTTCGGAGCGCGATTGCGCCGAGTTGGCATTGACCACCGGCATCTGTACGGCGCCCGGAATCGGGTATTCAGGCGGATCTTCCACCGTATAAATCGCGATGTTGTAATTATGTTCCTGCAAGATCGCGGTGATATTTCGTTGCAAAGTAGTAGATTTTCCGTGACCTGTTGGGCCGGCAACGATATTGATGCCGTAGGGTTTGGAGCGCAGCAGTTCGAAATCTTCCAGATGCTCTGGCGTAAAACCAAGCGCGCCAAGATCCCCTGATTTTTTTCCATCAGATGAGTACAACAGACGAATGATCAGCGCGCGCCCGCCAAACGTTGTTGGATTAAATTGAAGACGCAACGAAATAACGCCTTCGGGCAATTGCAAATCTTTACGGTTCGATACACGGGCACCCTGATATTCATACGGCTGGTAGTTCACGTCCGCCGCATCCGCCATCGTGAACGCCGCCGCGCAGAAGCTGTGTCCGAATTCGGGTGGCCATTCCGCCACATGGTTCATCGACCCGTCGATACGAGCGCGCACGGAACATGATTGCTCGCTTACGTTGATGTGAATATCAGACGCCCGGCGTTTCGACATATCGCTCACAAGGCTTAAGACTTCGCGGCGCATCCGTGCATCGTCCTGACGGCCCCGCGTGACGGCAAAATCTTGAAGCGGCGTATAACAGGCCTGTACCTGATTGATATCAACACCTTCGATGACCACATCGGGAATGCCCGATATGCGCGCTTCAGTAACAAGCGATAGAACTTGCGGATTGTTCAAGTGTGATTTGGATACAACCAGGCGGCCGTCCTGATACAGCGCCGCGATCTGACGTAATTGCTCACCGCGATCAAGCGGGCCGCCTTCCGCCGTGATGGGCATGGACATATCCCATTGTTTGCCGCCGCTTTTTGATTCAAATAATTTCATCTATCACGATCCGGTACTGACAGGCGGTGGTGGTTCGCGCCAACGCAGGGCTTTGCTTTCGCCCTCTTGCGTTGTCATGACGCCCGTGGAAGAAATGGCATCGATTCGGATACCTTCAGGCAATGAGTCACCTACCTTTACTTGGGCCAGTGTGCCATCCGATTTGGCAACCTGCGCCGATAGCGCGCCGCCTGATCCCAAAATTTTCATGATGAACCATTCGGTTGTATCAACGACTGGCGCAACGTCTACCGGGGCGGCGGCGACATCGCTGGCGTTGACGCTGCCCATGATCTGCTGGCGCTGCTGCTCGAAGCTCGGGAGGTTGTTACCGAGCTGCATGCCCGGATTAGCCGCGCTGATATCAGATGTTGCCGCCCCATTGGCTTCATTTAATTTTTCTTGATTTTCAACGGCGACATCGTTCAGACGCTGCAAGAGCTGGGCGCGTTCCATGCACAGCGTGTAACGATCAATATCTGACTGAATGCGCGCCAGATCGTCCGGCGCTTGTGCCATCTCCGCGGAGGGCAAAGGACAAGGATCTTGAGGTAATACGGAGGCTGGCTTCTCCGCTCCGTTTTCTTGCACACGCTTTAAACCTGCTTCAATCTCTGGCACAGGTTCTTCTGCTGGAGCGACGTCTGGTGTCGCGTTGTCAGTCAGCGCGCCTTCTTCCGGAGGCGTTGCGACGTCCTGCGCGGATACAGGCGGGATGGCCAGCAGGAAACACAGTAGAGCGGTCAGAAAAATTTTCATGTTATTGCTTCTTCTCGCGTGCGCGCTGTTGATAAGCATAATAATCCCTCAAAGCTTTGCTGTCGTATTGAATTTCTGCACCATAAGTCCATTCGCCATTGCGCCTGTCCCATTTAATATCCTGCACCTTTAGTCCCGAAACGTCAAAATATGCCGCCAGCATGTTAGGCGGTGTTTCAGTGACAATACTCATTCTAAGATAAGGCGGCGGGGCTGGCTCAGGCTCTTGCTCAACCAGGCCATCCACCCCTTCTTTGGGCATGGGTGCCGGCGGCGTAATATCTTCGATATTTAAGTTACCCAGCGAGCCAAAGCGATCGTAGAGCATTTCAATGATCGGCTCGCGCTGGCCAAGTTCCAGCGGCTTTACGATATTGGAAAGATTGCCCACTTCGCTTGTCGCGGTAATCTGGTTGGTACCGTTAAAACCGATGCTGACACCTGCTGGAAACTGCGCCAGATAGGGCCTGACCGTATCAAGCGAACCCAACGCTTTTTCCCACAGCACCGAGACGAGTGGGGACGCCTGATTTGTGGCTTCGCAGGTGGCGCCGACAGTTTCCCAGCCAGGCATGGGTCGTAATATCTTGGAAAATGTATCGGCGCAAATATTGATCAGTAGCGATGGCTGCGCGGCGCGAAGACCGGTTAAATCGACATTAATTGCTTCTTCGCTTTTTGGCGGTGGTGGTGGCGCAAAAATACGGCTTGGGATTAAAATGCGGTTACGCACCATGGCGTTCAGATCAGGCCTCTCGCTTGACAGTAACGTCGGCGCGATAAAACCGATAATGATAAAGGCAAGAAAGATAATTAGAACAAAAAGCGCGAGTGATTTCTGTTTCGCCCCGCCAAACAAGGCATTGAGGTTTGCCGGACGCAAAACGGCAGCGCGGTCTGCGTCATCCAGTAATTTTTCCAACGTGATTGCCGTGCTGGCATCGGGCAGGTTCCAACTCTCCGGCACATAGGTGCGCGGCCATTTATAGGTAGTCGCGCGATCTTGGAAATGCTGATAGGCCTGCTCCTCGGAGAAGAAAAACACATCGCCGTCCGGCGCAATCGAATCTGCGTGAACCGCGATGTACCACCACCCGTTATCCGCCGTGAAAACGCCGTGCCATTCACCAACCAGCATATCGGAGGCAAGGGAGGCGGCGCTCGGCAGACCGGCGCGATGCCCCATAGCCAACGAACCAAACCCTTGCTGAGTTGAGACAGTTGTGCGCAGGGCGTAATAATCCGCTTCCATTTTGCGGGCACGGTCTTTGGCCAGCTTGACATCGATATCATCGTCGGCTGTTAACCACGTCAATCCAACAGCAAATTTCTTGCCGTTATGCAGAAGAATACCTTCTTCTTTCGTATTCTTTTTCAGTGATTGGTTTTTTTGCGCCATGAGGGCCATGATGTGCGCCCCCTTTGCTTAGGAATCCCCGCCGATAACAGTCAGCGGTTCCTCCGGAAGTACTTCGGCACTGATCAGAAGAACAGTCGCTTCACGGCTCTTTGTCATGTTGCGTGTGCCGCCTGTCAGCAATCCACCGGGCACACCTTGATCGCGCACGCTGTTCTGATTTTTCTCAAATCCTGCCAGCACCAGCGTTTCACCTTCGGCCAGAACGGCGTTCTGCAAGAACCCTGTGGTCGCAATTTCCGGCAATTCGACGCTTAGATCACCTGCTGTAAAAGCGCGAAACGGGGTGCTGGCGTCTGTAATACCGATTGCCAGGCGCAGCAGAACACGGTCGCGCTGAATGACACGCGGCAGCACATTCATGGTCAGGCCCAGACTAACTTCACCGGGCTCGAGTGAAACGCTGCTGCCCGAATCGCTGGTGCTGGATGACGAAACGCGTTTCAGATAAGCAATGGTCCGGCCAATCTGTAGCGGCGCTGGAATATCTGAAAGTGTTACAATCGCACCGGAATTGCTGAGCGAGACGCGCTGAATATCTTCGGACGCATTGAAAATAGCTGTTGCCGTGTCACTGGTAGGCGTTACGGCAGTTGCTGCAGTAGATGGCAGGCCGGTAACGGGATCGATAAGCGGCATGGCGCGCAAAATACCTGCGGACAAGCCATCGCCGACCGCACTGAAGGAAAATGGTTTGCCGTCAATCGCTCTTTCAAGAATGCCGGACAGGTTAAAGCCCAGCTCGTTGTCATCACTGGTAGTGACGGACAGAACCTTTACGGCCACGGCAACGCGGCGTAGACGCAGACGGTTTTGTTCGCGCAGATATTGTTCTGTACGGGACACGACCGTAGGAGTACCGGTCACCGTCACGGTGCCGGTGGATGGAGAATAAGTCGCGCGGCCAGACGTGCCGATCATGGAATTCACAGTCGCCTGAATTTCTTTCCAGATTTCCAGCGTCGCCGTTGAATCGATTTTAACTTCCGGCAACGCGCCGCCGCCTTCCGACGATGCATTTTCAATGGAGCTGTTGAAGCCGATGCTGTCTGCCAACGCATGCAGCATGAATGTTTTAGTCACTTCGCTATGTAGCGTGATGACGGTACCGTTGTACGTCCATTCGGCGTCAAAATAATCAGCCACCTGATCAAGCAGGCTTGGCAGCGATCCCTGCCAGACAACGCGCCCACCTGTGACTTCGACGCCATCCGGCGGAATGAATGTTTTTTCGGCGCCGGTTGAACCACCGCCTGGCGATTGCGATACCGTGTTCACAGCGTGGGCGCCACTTACGCGGATACCGGTCGCCGCTTGAATCATACGCGCGACTTCACTCAAGGTAACGGGACGCTCGAACGTCATTACCACGCCGTCGCTTTGAATGAGTAAAGGCGGGAAAGGTTGGCCATTATCGATCGGCACGGCGCTCGCGCCATACCAGGGACGCTCGTCCACCACCAGCGACTCGCGCTTGAACGGTTTTGGCTCGAGCGCCTTCAGGGCTTTATCAGCCGTCGTTTGATCCTGCATCACCCGATCATTGACTTCGGCAGCGTTCAGGCATCCTCCCAGCAAGGCGCTGGCAGACAAACAAACGGCAAGGAGAAAGCGGCGAGGTGTAGGATAAGAAAAAGGCATCGGCACCAGTCTGGCTAGACGAATCATCAAGACATATTATGCTACCAACATTAACGCTTCATGAAAAGCGCGGCGGCACTTTGGTTCAAGATGTTAGACTTATTCGATGGTGTGCTTGGTTTCTATGACAAGAACGGATGGGCCGTCCGGCAGGTTCGGGTGCAGACGACCGATCGGCCGCGGTTGGGCGTCACGCAATCCGCTTAACAGTGTTTGAACTGCCTCTTCGAATGTGCCGTTGATATGAAGCTCGGAGCCGACGGGATAATCGAAATCGGAAGACCAGAAAAGCTCAACCCCGGCTTTTAAAGACCATTCGGTTAAAATCGCCCGCAAAGTCATGCCGCGCGGCGCTTCCCATAAGCCTTTTTGTTTAGGGTCCATTACTTTGGAACCGCTGACACCGGCCAGTTGCATTCTTGGTTGAGTCACTGCCGGGCTTGCCGTCATAGCGGCGGGTAATGCAACAGCGGGCGAAACGGCTTGTGCGACGGGAACCGCGGCCATCGGCGCTGGTTCAGGCGTCGTCGCGGGCGCCGGAGAATAAAGAGGAGCATTGGCCGATACCATCGGCGGGCGCGGTGTCGGCATAGCGGCACTCGGAGCAGCAGGTACGGCAGGCGGTGTATAAGCCGCCGGGGTCATCAAACCAAAACTGGCGGGCGCAGGCGCCGCAGCCCCCGATACAATGGTAATTTCCTTTTTGGCTTCATCGATACTGGCTGAGGCACCCACAGCGCCCAGCGTATCGTTCAACACGGCATTCCAGGCTTTGCCGCCTTCCCACGAAACGAGATCGCCGGGATTGACTGAATTAGAGAATGAAAACGCATAGTCGGGCGGCACAATCTGGCTGACGGCCAAAGCCAACGGTAGCTCTTTGCCAAATCCGACCGCTTCGGCATACTGACCCACCGCCGCAGGGGCAGCCGCCGACAGAGTGGGTGTAGCAGGAGCGGTAACAGGCGGCAGCGGCATGCTGCCAATGCTGGAGCGACCCGAAGAGGACGGCATAACAGCCATAGAAACCGGAGCCGCCGAACCACCGGACGCAGGCATGATCGCGCCTGCGGCCATCGCCTGTTCCAGCTGGCCGATCCCGTTTTCAGGGACAGGCGCCGCAGACGCCAGCGGGTTCATGTTGATGGTTGGTTGCGCGGCCGTGTTGCGGGCAATCGTAGACGGCACGAGATTATATTGAGGGGCAGCGGGAGCCGGCGGAAGCAGGGATTGCGGCGAGGTGCGCGTTTGGGCATCTAGCAGGGCTTCACTGACAACACTGGCGGCAGGTGCGGGAGTCATTTCTGTCTGACCTTGAGCGGCCATTGATGCGGGCGGTACGCCGTTCGGCAATCCGCTGGCGGCAGGCGCGCGGCTTGGCGCGGGAATGAATTCAAATGCCGCCTGCGCCGAAACAAACGGCAAGGCGCTGCAACAGGCAGCCAGTATCAGTTTATGAAAATATGATGCGGTCACGGTGATGGGCACTCCCAGCCAATCAGAATATTTGAAAGAAACTAAAGGCACAGCGCCAAAATTACAAGCTTTGTTCCGCATCATCCGCAGACTTCACACAAGGCTGCTTACCCAAAATCCACCATACGGCGGTGACGCATGGATAACCAGGCAGGGCGCTTTTGTCCAACCAGCCAGCTACGGAAAGCCCGCATGGCAGGCCCGAACGCCAGGCCGCGCTTTTCCAGCATGACGAAGACAGCCGTCAATAAAACAGCCATAAACAACGTGATGGGGCGTGCATAGACCAGCAAAAGCATATAGGGAAGGGACGCTCTGGCATCGAGACCAAAAAACCGCACCGGACGCATCGTATTGCGCCAGTGCCAGTTGGCCTTCTCTTCCATTGTGTCTTCGACTTTACCCATCTTGTTCCCATGATACGGCCAATAGAGGCAAAGATCAATTTTTGTGGAAAAGGTCTTTTATTAGTCCCCACCGCCGGCGCCGGTGGAGTTCGACAGCATGATGTACGTCCGGCGATCGATCGTGCCGGCTTCAAACAGAATTTCAGCGGATTGAGACATAGAGCGCCCGTAATGTTTGACCATGCGCGACAGCTCGGACGGCCATTCCTTAAAATCCATTTCCATCAGCTTGCTGCGCACTTCATCCGTGAACGGCATCCATTCGCGCACGCCGATACGCCCGCCGCCGACTTTGGGCACCAGCGCCTGTGTCACCACGAGGCGTACCGTTTCCATGAGGGCGTACGCGCGTTCAGACCGCTCATTCGGTTCGAACGTCGCGACCATACGCTGGATCGTGGCGGAGACGCCGGTTGTATGCGTTGTCGTATAGACTGTATGGCCTGTCTGCGCCGCTTCGATGGCAGAGGCAATGGTTTCTTTATCGCGGGCTTCACCGACCAAAATAATATTAGGCTTGCGACGCAGCGCATTGCGCACACCGCGGGCGAAGTCCGGCAAGTGACGCGGTATTTCCGTTTGCGAAATAAGCGAGCGTGGCGATTTCACCGCGTCATAAACGAATTCGATTGGCGCTTCGTAGCACACGATTTTTCCAGCGCCGCGTGGACGCTCCATCAACATGCGGATTCCGGCGGCAAGCAATGTTGTTTTACCCGAACCTGTCGGTCCGGTGACAATCACCATGCCTTGACGCGGATTCCAGTTTTTAATGATGTCCTGTTCGATGTTCAGATCGGCCATGGTCGGCGGTTCGTTCGGCAGAACGCGCATGGTAATCTGCGCTGAATCGCGCCCGCGCGAGAGAATGGCGGTGATGTTCACACGAAAACGGATGCGCGTGTAGCGATCCGGGCGGATCTCATAACTTAAATCAAGATCATTCCCCGAGGCCAGACGCGCCGTTGCTTCGGGCCCATAAATTTTTGTGAGGAACACATTCATGTCCGCCGCATCGAGCGGGCGGAAGGTGGCGGGATACAGCACGCCATAAATTTCGTTATAGACCGGGCGATCGGTTTGCAGCGAAATGTCAGAGGAATTTTTTTTCACGCACCAGAGCAGAAACGTATCGACCAGATCGTCGATGAACCGCGCCGGTTCGTCCGGCCATGTTTCAGCAATGTTGTCCTTCCCCTTGAGGAGGCTTACCGGTTTGCGGGCTGCCATTCACTCGTATCCGCTTTGAGGGAGGGAAGGCCGGTAATGGAGAGCGCGCGATCGCCGACACGCATTTCATCGCCGCCGCCGGTCACACCGCGATCGATCTGCAACGCATAGGGCGGCGAGACCATGCCTTTGGCGAGCAACATACGGTAGCGCACCATGCCGCGGTAGTCGGCGGTCAGCTGATTGATATCTTCCTGGAAAATTTCGTCGGCCTGAACAATACCTTCTTCCCAGCCTTTGGCTGTCCATTTTTCCCAATCGCGCCGCTCTTCATCATTGGCGGGGCGCAAGATATCGGGCGGTGAATCCACCGGATCCCATTCGCGTTCGAGGTACTGGCGCCACGTGCGGGCAGTCGACACGATACGGGCATTGCGGCCGATATTGTACACGCTGTCGCTGACCGCAGCGGACAGGCCGCCGCTTTCGATATGCATGGCATCGAGAGACTCGGAAATAATCGGCGGTTCGATCAACATGCCTGATTGCGCCGGGATGAGCAGCTGGCGGAAATCGAAAATCTTATCCATATAGTCTGCGCGGGTTTCAAGCTCGGCGCGGATCTGCCAGGTGCGGATAGCGAGACCACCGCGCGCACCCAGCGAATAAGCCGCTTCGCGCATCGCATCGCGGCGCAGGTCGAGCGGCATCGCGGATTCTTCGCCTTCAGACGCTTTGATTTCCGGTTCGATGGATTGTAATTCTGTGAGGCTCGGCGGTACAACCGATGGATCGTAGGAATCTTGCGTTTCTTTTTGCTGTGCCCACGCGGAAGTACCAGCCGTGAGGCAGGCAAGCGTGACAAAAGCGAAACAGGTTAAACGCATGGGTATCGTGACCCCTTCTACAAGCTGCCGTTGACCGGCGCGTAATGCAGCTCAATCATGCGGCGCGATGAATCAACCCGCAAATTAGCGCGCTCTCCCATCTGCAGACCGAGATCGCGCAACACATCAATCACAGGCTGATTGGCCGCATCAATGTTAACCACCAGAGGGACCGGCGGGGCATCGCCCATGGTCAGGAATCCATAGCTGGCACGATCGGCCAGTGTTTTTGCCAGCTGATCGGCCGGACCGATCCAGTTGATCGTAATAGCGCGCGCCAGTTCCGTCGGCGCATCGGCAATCGGCGCCACATGGACACCTGGCGATTTCGCCTGTTCGACGGCAGCCAGCGTCTGAAGCGCGTTGGCGGCCTTGTCAGCGCTTTCAGCCAGCATCAGAGAAACTTTATCGGGGGAAGCGACAACCTGCGGATCACGTTTGGCGACCGGCTTCATCATGGGACCCATGGTTTCGCAGGCCGAAACCAGCAAACTCACCCCTGCCAATACTGTCAATCCCGCTATTTTGTTCATGATCCCAGATAGACCTCGCCAAGCGCGCGCCCGTCGCGCAACTGTGACATACCTTATCCTTTGATGAATACCAGAACAAGCGCTTAGCGCGCAAATTCTGACTTGTTCCGCCGGAAAAATAGGGGCATTCAGCGGGTAAGGGATCGCTGACTAAAAATCAAATTAGCGGGTGCTTGAATCGCTGAGCAAACCATAGCGGCGCATGGCGGCGACGACCTTGCCTTTATAGGCGGTACCATGAGTTGGCGTGCGGGAATGATAATGGGCAATCGCCTTGGCCAGCGAGCCGGTTTCATTCATGTGATTGCGCAAAATCCAGGCAGAGACACCCATATTAGTACATGGATCGTCGCGCACCCATTTACGGGCGGTAGCTTCGTTGACCCCCCATTTCTGGGACAATTCCGGAATCCACAATGTATTGATTTGCATGGGGCCCAGATCGGCCGTCCCGTTGGTATTACGGGATTCAAGGCCGATTTTACCCCCTTCAACCTGAAGGATCCCCAACATGACGGCAGGGGGGACTTCATAGGTCTGGGCGGCTAACATCAGACAGGCTGCGAGAACTTTGCTCATACTCTCACTATTATACGTCAAAGATTAAAAATAATTCAAACAACTATGTCTATTCATCCGAACCGTCGGCTTTTTTCTGGCCGGGCTTGAAGAATGACATGGGGCTGCCGCTGGAAACCGGAGGGGCTGCTGGCGGAGGGGGTGGAGGGATCGATGCGGAAGCTGCAGCATTTTCGGCAGGGGCTGCATCGCCCTGTTTAAAGAATCCCATCGGACCGCTTTGCGCGACCGGGGTAGAAGCAGGCGCTTTGCTTGTCTGACCAGTTGGCACCGCGGCACCAGACAAGGCCAGCATCATCGCCGCCTGTTGTTCGAAAACCTGCCATACCGCATCCAATGTGGGTGCAGCATCACCTTTGTGACCGCGCAAAACGGACGCGTGAGCTGCAGCAAAAAGTTCGGATAAAGCCCGCAAAATCAGCAGTTTGCCGAAGGCTTGATCGCTTTCATCCCCTTTTACGCTGGCGGCGCTGATTTGCTGGGCGATAGTCTGTATACGCCCGGAAATGTCTTTGATCAGGCTGGCATCGCCTTGCCCGAAGGAAAATTGCTGCAGTGCTTGGACGACCGGAGACAGCGCATTCAGCGACAGCAAGGTGATCTGTGTCAGGTCAATCAATGGTAGAGGATTATGCAGGCTTTTAAGACGTGCCGTATGCTCGATGGCCGGCGTGAAATTCTCGGCAAACACCAGCGTGGCTTCCATGCCTTTAACGATTTTTTCAATCGCGCCATCGTCCGGCAAACGTCCTGTTTCCTTGAAGGAATGGGAGATCAAAGGTGCAGCAATTGCGGCTAAAGATAAGCGGATGGAATCGATATCACCGTCCTGATCTGTCAGCTTCATGGACTGACTGAGCTGCAAACCCGCCTGTACCGAACGGCCGACCAATGCTGCAACTGTTTCTGCCGCGCGTTCACCATCCATGCCATCAGGCAGGGCCGCCAGCAAAGGCGCGCCCAGTTTTTCCATTAATTGCAGACGATAGGCGGATCGTGAATCCATGACAGCTCGTTCACCCTTAGAAACTCTTCATACCGCGCCAGCTTAACTGCTTCGGCGCGATATGCCAAGCGGGCAGGAGGCTTATTGCTTGGGCGGTAGATCAGCCAGAATGGCGTTCAGATCCTTGGCGCGGCCCCGGATAATTTTGATCTCACCGGTACGAGATTTATAAACGCTGGTCGGTGTCGCATCGAATTTCCACGCCTGCATGATGGCGAGGTTGCGCTGAACGCCTTGCGTATTAACCGAGCTTTTGGCCAGCAACGCCGAAGCATCCCCGTCCAGATGCTTGAACCAGCGGTCTGCGCCGTCCGGCGCGGCCAGCAGGAATGCGGCTTGCGAGAGCGACTGCTCGCTGAAACCCACCGGAATGACCCGCACCTGAATCAAACCTTTATCGATATATTTGGCTTTCAGATCGCCCATGAAATCATGGCAATGCGGGCATTGCGCGTCCATGAAGGAATAGAGAACGGGCGCCTTCGTATCGCCAAGCGCTACAGAATTGGCATTTTCGACTTCCGCGAACATACGCTGCGCCGGGCTTTTATAGGTAAAGGCTTCTTCGGTTTTGGCCTTGGCCTCATCCATAGTGGGGGCGGCCGCTTCAGCCGCCAGAAAATCCAGCACATCGCCGCCCTGCTTTTGCAGATCGGCGACCTGATTGACCGTGACCATTTTGCCTTCCTTGTCGAACATCAAGCCCATCAGGAAGGCCTGACCATCCGGCGTCACATAGTAATAGCTCTCCTGGCCCTGATAGACGGCGATCCAGCCATGCATCCCGTGACTTTTGCCTAGGTAACGCATCTGCGCCCCCGCATCGGCCAATACCTGCAACGCATCCGGCATAGCGGGCAGTGCATCCTGAGCGCGCGCCGCGGGAGTGGACAGCAGCAGAACCAGAGCGAACATCATGAGAGAGCGAAGCATGGGCAAAACCTTTTGTTGGCGGATCAGAGTTTTATTTTAGGCGAGTTTGCGCCCGGAAGCAAAAACCGATTTTCCATCGCTTTGCCCCTCGATTTTGTCTAGAATGACGTAACTTTATTTTGAAAGGATTGCTGCATGGAACCGCTTTACATACTGCTGGGCATCGCTGCCGTCGTCGGCTTAATCGTTATGAGCCTCTACAACCGGCTGGTCGCCTTGCGCCAGAACCGCGAGAATGCGTTTTCCGATATTGATGTACAGCTTAAACAGCGCCTCGACCTTGTGCCTTCACTGGTCGAAACCGTCAAAGGCTACGCCGCGCATGAAAAAGGTGTGTTCGAAGAAGTGACCAATGCTCGCGCCGGTGTGCAGGGTGCCAAAGGCACTGAAGAGCGTATCAGCGCCGAGCGCCGCCTCGGCGGGGCCATGGTGAACGTGCTGGCCGTAGCTGAAAACTACCCCGACCTGAAAGCTGACCAGAACTTCCAGCGCCTGATGTCTGAGCTCTCGGACATCGAAAACAAGATCGCCGCTGCGCGCCGCTTCTTCAACAATGCCACGAACGAGCTCAACACAACGGTGCAGCAATTCCCTTCGAACCTCATTGCCAAGCAGTTCGGTTTCAAAACCGAAACCTTTTTCGATGTGGATGAGGCCGAACGCAAAACACTCGAAAAAGCCCCCGAGATTAAATTCGGAACTTAGTGCATGGCGGCTGGCCTACAGACCCATATCTGGAACAATAATTTCAAATCGATCTTGCTGCTATCGGCCTACCCGCTGATATTAATGGCGGTGATATGGGCGGTGTCCGCGCTGGTTGGCACCGTGACCTATGGCGGCGCGGAGCCGACGTTCGATACCGCCAACCAGTTTGCGCAGCAAATTCTCTACGCCTACTGGCCCGCCATCCTCAGCGTCGTGATGATCTGGTTTTTCATCGCCTATTTCTTTCAGGGAAAAATGATCCGTGCGCTGGCGCACTCCCACCCCGTGACGCGTGAGGAAGAACCCGCGCTCTATAATCTGCTGGAAAATCTCTCGATTGCCGCGGGCGTGCCGATGCCGCGGCTGGAGATTATTGAGACCCATGCCCGCAACGCCTTCGCCAGCGGTATCGACCGCAATTCCTATTGCGTCACGGTCACGCGCGGGTTGCTGCAGTCTTTGCAGAAGGATGAGCTGGAAGGCGTGCTGGCCCATGAACTCGTCCATATCCTCAACCGCGATGTCCGCCTGATGATGGTGTGCGTCATTTTTACTGGAATGCTGGGCTTTGCCGCGCAGATGCTCTGGAGTTATTCGCGCTATGCCCTCTGGGTGCCGCGTAATTCCAACAACGGCAAGGGCGGCGGTGTGATGATGCTGCTTTTCGGGCTCATGGCGATTTTGTGGATAGGCTATCTCGCGACCCTGCTGACCCGCCTCGCCATTTCCCGGTCGCGCGAATATATGGCCGACGCCGGTGCGGTACAACTGACCAAAAATCCCGATGCCATGATGCGCGCCCTGATGCGGATCGCTGGCATGGCGGACATTCCCAAGGCCCCTGGCGACATCGCGATGATGTGTTTTGAGAATACCAAGGCGTTCATGAGCCTGTTCGCCACCCACCCACCGATCGAGACACGCATCACCGCCCTCTCGCAGACGACTGGCACGCCTATGCCCGTTATCGCGCCCAAAGCCCGGGCTGATCAGGACGCCCGCTTCCAGGAACCGGGCGACCGTCAGAACTGGACCACCCGCCAGCGCTTCAAATCCCGCAGAAACCCTTGGTCGGAATAGTCCGATTGCCCTTGGAAAGCCGCATTGTTTTGCCTATATTACAAAGATAGTTTTGTTGGATTAACAGGAGAAAGAAAACAATGGAAAACCAATATGGTTTGAACACCGCCGCAACGGGTCAGGCAGTCGATGCCGGCCTGAAGCGCCACATGCAGAGTGTCTATAACCGCATGACCGCCGGTGTGCTGATTACCGCTCTGACCGCGTGGCTGGTTTCCAGCTCGCCAACCTTGATGTCGCTCTTTTTCAGCGAACCACAAGTTTACATTATTATGCTAGCGCCGCTGGCTGTTGTCTGGTTTGGCTTCCGGCCTGACCGTATGAACAGCAAACAGCTGATGTTCGCTTTCGGTGGCCTGTGTGTCCTCTACGGGATCAGCTTTGCTACAATATTTGGTCTTTATACGGGTGTAAGCATCGCCCGCGCCTTCTTCATGGCGGCGGCGCTCTATGCCGGTCTCTCGGTCTTTGGCTACGTCACCAAGAAAAACCTGGATGGTGTGGGCACCTTTGCCGTCATGGGCGTCTGGGCCGTTCTGATTATGGGGATCGGCACGATGATCGCCGGCGCTTTCGGTATGGAAGTCAGCGGTATGCAGAATGTCGTGGCAGGCGTCGGCTTGCTGGCCTTCTCGGGCATCACCGCCTGGCAGACACAGACCACCAAAGAAATGTACGCGGACAATTACGGTGTAGAAGCCAATTCGCGCATGGCGTGGTCGGCTGCCCTCAACCTCTACATCTCGTTCATTGCGATCTTCCAGTACATCCTGCACTTCGTCGGCAACCGCGAATAGGCAGTGGAATACTTTTATTTAAAAGCCCGCCCTCACCCGGCGGGCTTTTTTTGGTTTACGCCCGTTTAACCAATTCTCCATACATTCGTATTAAGCTGTAAATTAAGGGGCTTTCTATAAAAAATCAGCGTTAGACTGGAAACAGCCTCACCCACATCGGCCGGATCGCAGGGGGTTCTACGATGGATTTTATATCGCTCATACCGTTTGGCGGCTTCATCGGCACAAGCCGCGCCATGCAATCAATCTATGCGGTTTTAGAAAGCGCGGCGCCCAGCGCCGCCAGCATCTTCATCACCGGCGCGTCCGGCACCGGCAAAGACATTGCCGCGCAGGCATTGCACAAATGCTCGCCGCGCGAACACAAATCCTTCATTCCCCTGAACTGCGCCGCCATTCCGCGCGAGCTGATGGAATCCGAGCTGTTTGGTCATATGAAAGGGGCCTTTACCGGCGCGGTAGAAACGCGCGAAGGCGCGGTCGCCCGTGCCCATGACGGCACGCTGTTCCTTGATGAAATCTGTGACATGCCGATGGAGATGCAGGGAAAATTGCTGCGCTTTCTACAAGACGGGCGCTTCACCAAGGTCGGCGGCAATAAAATAGAAAAAAGTAATGTGCGCATCGTCTGCGCGACCAATAAAGATCCGGCGCAGGAGATTGCCCAAGGACGCTTCCGCGAGGATTTATTTTACCGCCTCCACGTCATTCCCATCGAAATGCCGCTGCTCAAAGACCGCGGGCACGACATTATCGAGCTGGCAGAAATTTTCCTGCACCGCTACACCGCACTGGAACACAAGCGCTTTACCGGCTTCGATCCGGCGGCACTCTCCATCCTGCAAAAACATGACTGGCCGGGCAATGTGCGCGAGCTGGAAAATCTGATCCATCAAGTAACCGTGCTGCATAACGGACCGCTGGTTAGCGCCGCGATGCTGCCCCTCTACCTTGCCCGGGAAAAGCCCCTGATAACGGACGCTCCAACTAAGACGGGTATTCGTCCTTTGTGGGAAATCGAAAAACAGGTCATTGAAAACGCCATCTCCCGCTGCAACGGCAATGTTGCCCGCGCGGCCGCCCTGCTCGAAATATCGCCGTCCACCATCTACCGCAAAAAGGCGGGATGGGTTGAGGGTATCCATGTTTAGCCTCTTGCGTGTTTTTTGACCGCCCGTTAGCTTTTGGGCAGGCCTGATACACACAAAGGAGCTTTTCATGCTGAAGGAATTTAAGGAATTTATTGCGCGCGGCAACGTATTCGACATGGCGGTTGGTATCGTCATGGGAGCGGCATTCACCGCGATTGTTAATTCGGCTGTCGCCGATCTCGTGATGCCGATCATTGGCGTCCTCACCAGCGGCGTTGATTTCGGCGACAAGTTTGTCGCACTGAACGGCGAGACCTATGCCAACGTTGCCGCCGCCAAAGCCGCCAGCGCGCCAATCCTTACCTACGGTGTTTTCATCAACGCCGTCATCAACTTCCTGATCGTCGCGTTCGTGATCTTCATGATGATCAAACAGGTGAACCGCCTTAAGAAAAAAGAAGCCGCTGCACCGGCAGAGCCGCCTGCCGAAGTACGTCTGCTCACTGAAATCCGCGACCTGCTGAAGAAGTAAGCGCGTCTCTTTTTGAACCAAAGACCCCCTTAAATATGGGGGTCTTTTTTTGTGCTTGAATTACCCGGCGGAAATGCCTATTTTGCCGCTCACCAGATTAAGGGGACGTAGCTCAGCTGGGAGAGCGCCTGCATGGCATGCAGGAGGTCGGGAGTTCGATCCTCCTCGTCTCCACCATTTTCTCTAAAATCATTATATATCAATTAGTTAAGAGTGAACTGCTCGTTTCCTTCTTTTTTTCGCGCCTGCTATAAAAACTTATGGAAATTTACAGGCGAATTTGCTATGACTATGGCGCTGATTACCCCGCAAAACGGGAGATCATCGGTCTTTGGCTTTGGTTTGGGCTATGATACCTTTGTCGGATAATAAAACGTTCGAGGGGATACTATGTCGAAACATTCTGTACTGTGCCTGAGCTTGCTGATGGTCGGACTACTGGTTGGCGGCTGCACCAATACGTTTCATGGGGCTGGCCGCGATATGGAAGACATGGGTGAATGGGTGCAGGACACCTTCTAATCCCAAAACGATGAAGGAGACTACCAATGCGCTTTATCATGACCTGTATGGTGATTGTCGGGCTTTGCTTGATTGCCATGCCACTGATCCCTGCTTTTAACGGCATTCAACAAGAACGCGAAGCGATTGTCGCCAGCGCCGCCAGTGGCGTAAATCTGGCCGTGCCGCCGCCCGTTCAGGAAGAAACTATTCCATCTTCCGTTATGGCCTCCGATCTGGATGCCGCCGGTGTAGCAAATATCGAACCCGCTGCGGGCGCCGATATGACGACAACACCCGATACGTTCACGGGCGGATTTTCCAATCAGGCGCCTCAGGCCTTGTCGGAACCAGCACCGGTACTGGTAACACCAGAAACAGCCGAATAATCATTATCCGCCTGCCACGATACGGGCAGGCGGCCTACGACTTTCCGCACTTTTTCTTTCTCGCCGTAAAAGAACCGCTGTAACTCCGATTGCAGGGATGCAGACAGTGTTTTTTTCTTCAGGCGCTTTTTATTCAGCGCATCCCAGTTCACAACGGGCGTTATTTTTTTGATCACTGCTTTCAGGCGGCGGGCAGGAGCGCTCTGGTTCAATATCCAGCGCTGAATGAATACAGAGCGTAATTCTTGCGCTTCGTTCACAGGCGTCAGAGATATTGCAGCAACAGGCCGTATTTTTAAAAAACTTAAAACATCAGATAATACGGCTGCCGGATCGCACGCCATATCTTCCAGAAAAACAAATTGAAGCTGATCGGACGGCACAATTTTTTGTAGTGCTTCGCAGTGCGCGCCGAGGGCCCCTGCCCGGCCGTAGTTCGTTAGGATATCTCCTTGATCACCCCGCCGCCATGCCGTCTCAAAGTTACCATCGGATTCTTCCAGATTGAGACGCATCTGTCCATGATACGAGGGCACCATTAATACAGGATCGCGTAACATGACAATGACTTTGGCATTGGGATGATCGTTCAGCAAAGCCGCAATCGCTTGCGGGTAATACGCGTATAAAACCGATGCCTCTCCTTTTACCTGATGGGATTGTACGGCAGAAAAAAGCGCATCATATGATTGCCTGTCGCGAACCCGGCAATAACGATCAGAAAGGAACGGCGCATAATAATGCGGCTCTTTTGCCTGTGGCATGAAGATATCAGGATGCTGTTTCAGCCAGTGATACAAGGATGTCGTGCCGCATTTGGGGAATCCCGCGATGACAAAATCCAGCGTCATTTATAAGCCGACTCGTTCGACATAGAGCTGTTCATACAGGCGCGACAGGCGTTCAATATTATCAGCAACATTATATTCGCTTAAGCGCAGCGTATCGAGCGCGAAGCCGGCATGCGGCTTGGGCGCTTCCAGCAGCAGGCGCATTTTATCGACCCACATATCGAGATCATCTTCCAGCGACACGCGCATGACCGATCCTTTGACCACATCCGCTTCCTGCGGCAGATCATCAGAGACAAGACACGGCAAGCCCGCTGCCTGCGCCTCGATCATCGCCATGCCCAATCCTTCATACAGGGAGGGAAAAATAAACAGATCCATCGCGCGCAATAATGTCGGCACATCAGTGCGCACACCGGTAAAAATTACGCGCTTTTCTAGCTTGAGTGTGCGGACCTGCTCTTCAATCGTGTCACGCAAGGGACCATCGCCCACTAGCATCAAGACGGCCTTCGGATCGCTGCGCGCCAGATCAGCAAACGCGCGCACGATAAACTCATGGTTCTTTTCAATTTCAAACGCCCCGACATGACCGATGATTTTCGATTGTGGCGTCAATCCAAATTCCGCCCGCACATTATGCTCAACTGCTTCTTCATAGGGTTTCAGATCTATGCCGCATGGCATTACCTGCCAGCGCGGATCGAACCACCAGTGATCGCCATAAAGGGACGTCGCGGCCGCCATGCTCGTCGCAAGCCCGGCGGTCGAAAATGTTTTGATCAGCCTGCGGCTTGCCCATCCATAAATACGCCGGCTCCAGCGTTTATCGCGCTGTTCCTTGCGCCGATCGGTATGTGCATGGGTCAAACGTACAGGAATGCCGGCCCGCGCCGCTTGCAGTTGAATAAGCCCGCACAGCGTAAACGGATGCGCGTGGATAATATCGTACGGCCCATTCTCTTTCATCGCCTTGCGGATGGCCCGCAGGAACTTCCCTTTTTTTGCGGGCGAAGGGACGGGGAGCAGACGGCCGCCCAGTTTCTTGATCTCATCATCATAAAGTCCCGTTTCTCCTTCAATAGTGAGAAAATCAAACTGATAGCGGGACTTATCAACCCCACGCCAGATATGCATCAGCCAGCTTTCTGTGCCGCGTGCATGCATGGTAAAGGCCACCTGCAACACCCGAAGGCGCGTTGCGGAAGTTGTTTGGCTGGGCATCAGCATGATGATAGACTTTCTGCTACGCGCATGTCCCCCAATGAACAAAAACGCATCTGTTATCTTATGGCGGTCTATAACGACCCGCAAGGCATGTTGCGCACACTGCACAGCCTCTTTGCCGATGAGCCGCTGGCCGATATTCTGATTGTGGACGATGGTAGCGCCACGCCTTTAGTTCTTCCGTCTATCCCGCGGGGTTTTCAGGCAGATATCCTGCGCCTTGATCAAAATGGCGGCATTGCCAAGGCGTTAAATACAGGCCTTGGGGCTATTTTGTCCCAATCTTATAATTATATCGCTCGGATCGATGCGGGCGACCGGGTAATGCCGGGACGTCTGGCCGCTCAACTCTCTTACATGGAGGCGCATCCACGGATTGGCGCTCTGGGCACACAAATGGACGCGATCGATCCGGTCAGCGGCCGCACCTTGTTCCAGATCGCCAATCCCGTTCATCCGCAAAAAACCCTCAACGTCCGCAACGCGCTCGCCCACCCTTCCGCCATGATCCAGGCAGAGGCTCTGCGCCAATGCGGGCTTTATGATCCGGCCTATCTTTACGCGGAAGACTACGAGCTATGGCGGCGTATCGCGCAGGCCTATGACGTCGTCAACCTGCCGCAGGTTTTTGTGCAAAAAGAAAGTACGCCGACGCAGATAACGGCGCGCAAACGCAACCAGACCCGTCTCGCACGGCTGCGTGTGCAGTGCGCCTATTTCGATTATCTGTCTCTCTCCTGCTGGATCGGCATCGCGCGGTCGCTGTTATCGTTTTGCGTGCCAGGCGATGTCTGGTCTTCCTTGCGGGGCCAGTACCATAAAGCGGTATGTAGTCCGGTCAGCAGGGCCGCGCGATAAGTCACCCAGCCTTTCCACGTAATAACCGAGACCGCCGTTGCCACGGCCGCGCCTGCCATCCCAAGACGAGGCAATAAGATAAGGTTAAGTAGAATATTGAGGGCCAGCGACAACGCAACGACGCGGCTGACCTCCTTGCCGTGACCCGCCAGCAGTAATAATTGCGCCGATTGCCCCGTGCCGATATTGAACAGCGCCGCAAGCGACAAAATAATCAGGGAGGATGCGGCGCTGGCATACATACTGCCAAAGAAAAAAGTAATCACGCTAGCAGGCCACAGCATGAAAATAAGCGCCGGGATCACGCTCAGCGCAAACGTCCAGCGCACCGACCGCGTCAGCAATCTTTGCAAGGCGTCAGGTTTGCTCTCAGCATAAAGTTTGGCAACATGCGCTTGCGTCGCGTTGTTGGATACCGCAAGGAAAAAAACAAGAAACGTCGCAAGCTGCGCGGCAAGACGATAGGGCCCCGCCTGATCGTCGCCCATAACATACCCAACCATGACAACATCGACAGCCGCATTGATAGTAATCAGTCCCATGCCCAGCAGCATCGGCAAGGCTACGCCAAGCCAGCGGCGATCATCATACTGGGGCGTATGATTAGATAGGCTGGCTGGTATGACTTTGCGCATCATAGATAGCGCCAGCAGAGCTGCCACCATAAAGGTCACGACTTGCAGCGCCATCGCCCCCAGCGCTGATAATGGTTCTCCGGCAATAAAATAAACGCCGACCAGGCCCATCAGCATGACAGGTTGCAGCAACAACTCTGTCATGCGGCTGCGGATAAGGTGAAGGAAGCCGCGCTGCACGGCGCCGCTGAACATGACCATCGCGACCGCGCCAAGATACAGCGGTGCAACCATCATCGGCGCGGCGTCGCTGATAGCATGTGTCTGATAAAATGAACCCGCCAGTATTATGCCGACAATCGCGGCAAACAAGGGTATCAGCCAGCACCAACGTTTAAGCAATCCTGTCACCTCGCCTGGCGGCGCACTGGCGACGTGCTGCATGACATAGAGGGGAAAGCCGCCGCGAAAGGGCAGGGCGGCAATGGTTAGGATCGCCATCGTCACCGAGAACAATCCGAAATCTTGCGGGATCATGAGACGCGCCAGCATCATCAAAATGCCCAGAGCGATGAGTTGATTGAGCGCACTGATAAAGAAAACACTGATGGCCGCCCTGGAAAAAACAATCGAGGGCAGCAACTTTTTTATCATTACGGCGTGATGGATTTCGGCAGGAAGATCCAGTAACGGCCCGGCGATTTCATCGCGCCGGCCATCGCTTCGGCTTCATCGCCGTGACCCCAGAACACATCGCCGCGCACCGCGCCTTTGATCGCGCCGCCGGTATCCTGTGCCATCATCATGCGGTTCAGTTTTGGTTGCTCTGTCGACAGCCAAACAGGGAAACCATACGGGAATTTGCCGTGATCGATCGCGAGTGAGCGCAGCGGTGTCAAAGCAATGCCTTCACCGCCAACCGGGCCATCACCCTCGATCGCACGGAAGAATACATAGGATTTATTGGTGTTCATCAAGGCATTGGCTTCAGATGTATTGGCTTCCAGCCACGCGCGGATACTTTGCATCGACACATTGTCTTTGGTCAGCGCGCCGCGCTTCACCAGTTCACGGCCAATCGCGTAATAAATATGCCCGTTCTGTCCGTCATAACCGATCCGCATGATCGAGCCATCATCCATCTCGACAATGCCCGATCCCTGCACCTGCACAAAAAACGCCTCGACCGGATCATCGACCCAGACCAGCACTTTTTCATCGCGCAGTTTACCCGCCAGAATTTCTTCGCGCGTTTCGTACGGTTTCAAATTACCATCGACAACGCGTCCGGCGATACGCTGGCCTTTCAACTCTTCGCGGAAATCACCCAGATTGATCATGACGAGATCGCCCGGGCGCGCATGCAGCGGAACGGAGTAGCGCGCCGTTTTGACGCGCGATCCTTTCAAGCCGGATTCATAATAGCCGGTGAAAAGGCCTTGCGTCTGCCCAGCGCCATCAACCGCCACCGCACGGAAATTTTCTTCAAAGAAGAGACGCGAAGAGGTTGGGTCTGTCTTGTCGATGCGCGTATAGGCGGCGCACGCATCGTGCCAGTCTTTATTTTTGCCGAAAGCAGGATTACTGCTGAACGCGGCAAGCGGGTCGCGTTTTTGCAAACGGTCACAGCTGCGCGTGAACGCCGTTTCAAACCCTTGCCAATCATCTTCATACCAGCCCGGCAATTCTTTTGCGTTCGCCGCCGTATAACCGGGCGCGGCGCTTTCATCAAGCTTGCCGGTACTGGTGCCTTGTGTGGCGCAGGCGGATAAGAGGGCGAGAAGGGGCATTAAAAAAATGGGGCGCATGTCCCCATCGTATCTGAATCGCTATGGAATGAAAACGCGGATTAACGCTTAGTGTGCGTCCGGTATCGGCGTTTTATGCTCTTCCGTCACATCGCCATCGCTGGTTTCAAAAATCAGCCAGCGCGGATCTTTGGCCTTCAGAGAACGTCCAAACGTCCAGACATCCACCATTTCGGTGACCAGATCAGGATGACCCGAAAGAACAACGCCATCCTTGTCGCGAATGACGCAGGTTTCATCTGCCGTGAAACGAACCTTCAGGTATATCATTTTATCGCGGATCTGCGCTTCCAAAAGCTCGGCTTTGCGCACCGCATGAATTTCCGTACTCACCGTTTCACCGCTTGTATCGCGATCGCGCAGCGCGGCATCGAACGCCATGTAGACCGGCGCTGCCAGTAATTCTTTCAACGTCGCACGGTCGCCATCGGCAAATGATTCAACGACAAACGCAAACGCATCGGCGGCGCCATGGGCAAAGTGCGAAAGATCGAAGCTTCTGTCTTCACGGGCAATGACCACCAGACCCGGCTGGGCAGCTTCAGAAATCGTAAAGTGCGCGGGCAGGGGCGCAGGCGCTCCTTCTACATCGATGACATCCGCCATAGGCATGCCAGTCGCAACCGATGCTTCGGGAGCCGTCGCTGGCTTGGCTTTATCAAGCGGCGTGGTAAACGGGTTTGGGCGTTCGCGCTCGGCGCCCGTGCGCGTGCCCAGAATGCTTTTCAGCCAGAACACCAGGCCGGCGGCGACAATGGCGTAGAGAATGATATCGGCTGGCACGGTTGTTTATCCCTTTATCTTTTCTTTTATGATACTAGCTTTCTTTTAAATAACGAAATCAGAAACGAAAACAAGGCTGATATGCCCTATTTATGGATCCCCTTCCTCGCCCTGCCCTTACTGGAAATCATCGTCTTTCTGGCGGTGGCGGATGCCATCGGCTTTTTCAGCGCGCTAGCCGCCTGTATCCTGATGGCCTTTCTGGGCGTTCTCCTCATCCAAAAACAGGGTTTTAATAACTTTATGCGTGCACAAGGACAGTTACGCGAGGGCAATATGCCCCTAAACGACCTATTTAACGGTCTTTGCGTGGTGATCGCCGGATTTTTATTCATTTTACCGGGTTTTTTGAGCGATATTATCGGCTTATTGCTATTATTGCCTAATATGCGCGAAAAAATGCGTGGTTTTCTCTCCCCCAGGATGCAAACCGCCCCCGCCCCTCCCGGCGTGATCGATGTGGAGTTCGAGCGGGTCGAGGAGCCGCCGAGCGATCGCTTGCGCCATTAAGCGGCTCATGATACGCAAAACCCCATGAGCGAAGAAAAACAAACCATCGAACACAAAATGGGCAACCTGCCCAGCCTGCCCGTCATTATCCACGCGCAGTACCTCAAAGATTTATCTTTTGAAAACCCGAATGCGCCCAATTCCTTGCGCGCCGGTCAAACCGAAAAACCGACTTTGGATGTCAACATTCTGCTCGATGCGAAAAAAATCGAGGACGAGCAATTAACCGCCTTGTACGAAGTTGTCATCACTATCCGCGCGCAAAGCGGCCGGGGCGATCGCGTCGATTTCATTGCCGAGATTGCCTATGGTGCCGCCGTATCCCTGAATGACGTACCGGACGATAAGCATCATCCGTTGTTGTTCATCGAAGTGCCGCGCCAGCTCTTCCCGTTTGTGCGCCAGGCAATGGCTCAAGTAACGCAAGGCGGCGGCTATGCGCCGCTGTTCCTCAATCCTGTCGATTTCCATGCGATGTATATCAGCCGCTTCGCGCAGGAAGCTGGCGTGGCCGGGAACGCTTAAGTCTTTCCAAACAGGGCGGCGTGAGCCGCCTTTTCTTCATCCGACGCACTATGCGAGCGTGGCTCTCTGAACGGGCGCTCCAGTTCAATCGCCGACGCCAGTGTTTTTTGCGAGGTGCCCGCCGCCTCATCGAGCAGCCCGCGTTGCCGTCCGCCGAGTAATTCCAGATACACTTCCGCCAGCAGTTCGGAGTCAAGCAATGCGCCGTGCAAAGTGCGTCCTGTATTATCAATGCCAAAGCGGCGGCACAGCGCGTCGAGGTTTGCCGGACTGCCCGGAAATTTCATCCGCGCCATTTTCACTGTGTCGACCGCGCGGCGCGCATCGAGCGAAGGAAAGCCAAGCGTTTTCAATTCCCAGTTGAGGAATTTCATATCGAATTCGGCATTGTGAATAATCAGCTTGGCATCATCGCCGATGAAATCCAGGAACTCACCGACGACTTCCGAGAAGGTCGGTTTGTCTTTTAAAAATTCATACGTCAAACCATGGACGGCAACCGCGCCCGCCGGCACTTCACGCTCCGGATTGAGATAGAGGTGCAGCGTGCGGCCTGTCGGCAAATGATTTTCCAGCTCGACGCAGCCGATCTCCACCAGTCTGTCGCCCTCCGAAGGCTCCATGCCGGTCGTTTCCGTATCGAGAACGATTTCACGCAATACACTCATGCCAATACTCTATCCAGCCATTCCTGCATAAACAAGCGCATCTGTTTTTCCAGCAGTGGCGCACGCTCTTTCACCTCGGCGCGGAAGTGCGGCACAGGATGATTGAACGCTTCCAGCTCGGCATAATCAATCGCCATCCATGTCTCTAAAATATCGCGCGTGACTTCGACATGACATTGCAGCGCTATAGCGCGCTTTCCATGACTGTAAATCTGATTTTTATACAGATCGGACGAGGCGAGCAACGTGGCGTTATCAGGCAGATCAAATGTATCACCATGCCATTGCATCACGCGGCCAAGGCTTTCATCGAAGTAGCGCACCGGGCTGTTGTGGTCGAGCACAGTAATCGGCAGCCAGCCAATTTCTTTGCCCTGTTTACCTTTATAGACGTCCTTGCCCAGCGCCTTTGCCATTAACTGCGCTCCAAGACAAATGCCTAAAATCGGTTTGTCCGCTGCAAGGCGTTTTTGCAGATAAGCAATTTCACTGTTGAGATACGGGAACAGATCGGCCTGATACACGCCCATCGGCCCGCCCATGACAACTGTAACATCATGTTCCAGCGGATCAATGCCGGGCAGCTTATCTTGGTATCCCATCACCGTGGTAATCTCAAACCCGCGCTCTTCCAGAACAGTTTTAATCATACCGCTATCTTGCGGAGATTGATGGCAAACGATGAGAGCTTTCACTTTTGTATCTCCTGTAAGATACGGTTTAATTTATAGCGCGTGTAGAGCAGGCCAAGCCCTGTTGGCACAACAAAATCGGCGCGGCGGCGTTTTTCTGCATCCGGCATCTGCGTGGCCAGAATGGCGTTGAATTTTTCTTCGTTCATATTCGGGCGTTTTAACACGCGCCGTTTTTGAATGAAATGCGGAGCGCTGGCCACCAGCACGTAATCGACACGCTTTTCGGCGCCAGTTTCGTACAGTAAGGGGATATCAAGGCCTACAATACGCTGGCCGTTATTTTTTTGCGCGTCTAAAAATCTTGCCTGAGAAGCCCAGACAGCCGGATGCACAATCGCTTCAAGTTTTTTGCGTTTATCAGGATTATTAAACACCAGCGCGCCCAAAATTTTCCGGTTGATAGTGGCGGTTTCTTTATCCAATGTCTCCGGGAAAGCGGCAATCACTTCATCGAACGCCGCGCCGCCGGGTGCCAGCGCTTCATGAACGGCGATATCGGAATTATGCACGGGGCATCCCATGTCTTCCAGCATCGCCGCAATCGTGCTTTTGCCCATACCGATCGATCCGGTAATGCCGAGCACGATCATGGGAGCACCTTTGCTTCCAGCGCCGCGTCCACCTCCGGCAATACGCCGCACCATGCTTCAAACGCCGGACGCGCCTGATGCAATAACATGCCAATCCCGGTAATCACGGGATTGCCGCGGTCTTGTGCCTGCACCAACAAATCGGTCATCAGCGGTGCATAGACGATATCGTATACACCAGCGCTGACAGGCAAAGTGTGTAAATCGATTTCCAGCGGTGGTTGATTTTTCATGCCGAGTGATGTCGTATTCACTAGCAAGCCAATATCAGCCAGTTCACCGCGCGCGTCCCAAGAAACAGGGGTCATGTTCGCTGGCCCCAGTTCGCACAAAGCATCCGCCTTGTCGCTTGAGCGATTACTCACGCGTATATCACGCACACCTTCCTGCAACAACGCATAGACAACGGCGCGCGCCGCGCCGCCTGCGCCGAGCACCATCACTGGGCGATCGAATTGCGCGCCGGTCCATCCGGCTTTCAGATTTTCCATGAACCCGAACGCATCGGTATTCCGGCCCCATAATTTACTGCCTTTGATAACAACGGTATTGACCGCGCCAATCGCGCGCGCGGTGTCGTCGATCTCATCGCACAGCGCCATGATCGCCACTTTGTGCGGCACCGTTACATTAAACCCGGCATAGCCCTCATCGACCAAGCCTTGAACGCCCACCGTCAAATTTTCCGGCGCGATGTCGATCGCGCCGTATTCCCCGTCAATATGATGTTGCGTCATCCAGTGAGTATGGATCAGCGGGCTTTTAGAATGAGAGATCGGATGACCGATCACGCCGCACCGGATCATGACTTGGGACTTTCGGTATGTTTGCGCAGCAGCACCATGATTTCGGCCGCCGTCTCCTCGACCGATCGGCGCGTCACATCGATCACTGGCCAGTTATTTTTTGAAAACAGTTTTCGCGCAAAGCGAATTTCTTCTTCAACTTTGTCGATATCGAGATAAGTGTTATCGGCGTAATGCGGATTTTTATCGCCTGCTTGTAGGCGCGTGCGCCGCAGATGCACGAGCCGCTCCGGGTTCTCCGTCAACCCGACAAACAATGGTTTTTTCATCTCTAGCAATTTCTCCGGAAAGGGTACTTCCATGGTCAGCGGAATATTTGCCGCCTTCACCCCGCGCCGCGCCAGATAAATACAGGTCGGTGTTTTCGATGTGCGCGACACACCGACCAGAATGACATCGGCATTCTCGATCCCCTCAATATCCTGCCCGTCATCATAATTGAGCGCGAAATCAACCGCGTCGATGCGCTTAAAATACGCTTCGTCCAGCGCATGCTGCAAACCCGCCACGCCTTTTGCTGGCCGCCCCAGATATGACGACAGGTTGCGCAGGATGGGATCGAGGATCGGCATGCACGGCACATGCAGCTCATGACAGACTTCCTGCAATTTCAGCCGCAGTTTTTTCTCGACCAGCGTGAACAGCACAGGCCCCGGATTGGCGCGGATATCTTCGATGGCGCGCTCCAGCTGCATTTCCGAGCGGATCATCGGCCAGAAGCGCTCTTCCGGAATAATTCCGTCGAACTGTGACAAAGCCGCGCGGGCAAGACCCTGCAGCGTCGTGCCAGTGGCGTCGGAAATCAGGTAAATGGAAAAGCCGGTGACCGGCTCCTTGGTCTTGCGCGAACTCATGGCGCTATCTTAATCGAGGACGCTAGCGGGGGGTAGGGAAAATAAGACGGGCGAGCGAGGCGCTGCGGAACGGCACCCCTTCCACCCGCACAACCGCCACGTCATGCGTGATCTGGAACAGATGCGCTTCGTTGATGGCGTCGGGTATCACATGGTAATCAGGATCGCTGACCACCGCCTTGGCTTCGTCTTTCAGATAGGCCAGCCCGTCGGGCAGAATGGACAGATCGCGCGCATCTTCGATGCTGAAGGATAATTTACCCCAGACCATGCCGGTTTCCTGAACCGCTACCAGCCCATCGAGCATTTCGAGGGTCGCATGATCGCAGGCATTGAGGCGCGCCTTGTCGGCGTACCAGCGCAGGAACGTCGCCGCCAGCGCCTTGCCGTCATAGAGGCTTTTGGGATTTTTTTCGATCGTGTAACCGAATGTCAGAGCGATATCGCCGTCTTCGCTGCCGAGCAGGTGGCGCCACAGCCCGGGATGACCCGCGCCGCGCATTTCCCACGCCGCCATCACCGCGATCGTTTCAATATCGGCGCTTCGCGCCCGCTCCATCATCAAGACGGCATCGGGACGCAAGGATTGTTCATAGGCGCCTAGGCGCATTTCATGGCCGATATCGCGCAAGGCGCGGATCAACGAGCCGGTCAGGGCTTCACGGCAATGCGGTGTGCGCTGAATAGCGCCCGCTGAAAAGCCGCCGTGATCCAGCCAGATAATTTTGCTTTCCATGTCGAGGAAGTAGAAATAATCGCCATTTTTGGGATCGCTCGGCGTCAGGCCCAGCTGCCAGCCTTTTTTTGTCGCACGGCGGATCAATGAGGCCGCAAGCGGGCTCTCGTTCAGCTCAGTTAAAATATCCGTTAATAACGCTTGCCATTCCCCTTGAACGGAGATGCTCCGCGCCAATGATTTCAATTCAAAACAGGCAGGCTCTTGCGTGTAATCGATAAATTCAAATCCGGCGCTCTGTGCCAACGCCATTGCCTGTCCGCCCATTTGACGGGCGTAGCGCGATAAGGTCGCCGGTTTTTTAAATCGTTCGGATTTCATAAGGCACACACCATACGGGGATTGAGGAAAGTCAGCGCAGACCTCCGAAGCTAACGTAAACAATGTTGGATTGGTTCATCGCGTTCTCAAGGCTTGCCGCATACAGATCATCATCCTGATCGACCGTGCCTTTATCGGAAGCGATTGATTTCGTATCGTATTTACGGCTCATCTCGCCGAATGACTCTGGTTTTTGCGTAATCTCAAAGCTGTGGATAGTTTCGCTCTCTTCTTTGGCCACATCTTTTTCCGTCTCTTTGAACGAACGTTCAAATTTCACGAACCAAAGGAAGTTGGCGTTGGAGCGATCCCGCACGTCCGAGAACAACGGATCGCTCATCAGCGCGCCGCTCATTTCGGCGAGATAGTTTTTGCCCAATGTCTGTTCGCCAAGCGCAGCAAAGAAAATCGGGCCGACCTGGTTGGTGGCCACGTCATACCGGCGCGTCTCCTGATCGACCAGCATGGCCTGAATGAGTTCGCGGTCCGCGATTTTGCAGCGATCGGACAAGAACCAGTTTTCAAACGCGGCACGGGCCGCCTTGCCATTGTTGATAGCGCGGAAATCACACAGAGCTTCGCGGGCGAAGGCGCGGGCGAGGTCAGAGCCTTGCGTTTGCTCTAAGCGGGCCCACGGCGCATTGACGCTGGCGAGTTGTAATTCCCACGCCACGCGCACTTGCGTCACGGCAATATCGGCCGCCTGCGCGCGGTTCACTAAAATAGCTTCATCGGGATGATAGGTGAGCGGATGCGCGCCAGCGCCGTTATGCGCCTGTGACAGCAACCGCAGCGCGCGCGTCAGACCGAGCACGGCATCGCCCGCCACCTGATGCGGATTGACCAGCAGCAAATTGGCCTGAACATCATATTCGGCGCTGCGCACCTGATCGCTCATGACGATCAGCGCCGCCTGCGCTTGCGCCTGATCGAGCATGCTTTGGGCATAGCGGCTTTGAGAAACGGCTTGGAGCACGTCATCGAGATCGAGCGTATCCGCGCGTCCAAAATTGTGCGCATTGTCGAGGAAATCGTTTAAGCGCGCATCCGGCGCGGCTTCAAATTTTTTCGCGATGCCATCATAGATGCTGATTTTTTTCTGGATCGGACCAAGGTCGCTGCTGAGCGCCGCGTTGATCATCTGCTCTTCTTCGAGGAACAGGCTGCCTTCATCTTCTTCGAAGAGTTCATCTTCCATGTAATAAAGCGGCTGGTCGCACAACAGCGTGCACAGCACCGGTTGTCTGCCTGCAAACGAATAAGCCATGCGGATGCGGCCCTTGGTTACCGGCGCGCTGTAATCTTGTCTGGTGTCGATCATCGTGAAATCCCCAAATCTTTTCGGGCGCAAAAAAGCCCGGTCCCATGATCATTAGTATGACGGGTAAAGATTTAAGGAATGATGAGTGAAAAATGAACGAAGGGTTAAAAACCCAATTATATGAAGAGCTTAGATGATTATGTAAATTTAATTGCAGTTCGATTTATACAGGCGGCCCGGATTGGGAAGATAGCCGTCTGACGAAAGGGTTCCATGCAAATAAGTATAGACGATCTGACCATCGCCGGAGACGCGGGTGGCGCCCAATGCGCGGGATGTATCGTTGATCGGGTGACGGTTTGTCCAGTTGCTGCCGCTATTCACAGAGAACCTGACATTATTGGTGGCCACGCTGTAATCCGGATTGTAGGTAACAAATGTTGTCGCGATCGTACTTCCATCCATCGACATGCTGGGTTTCTGGGCATAAAATGCGAGTGCTGGCTTCTGAATTCTTGTAAAGGTGGACCCGCTGTTTGTTGAAATATACGTACCAGAGTTCGTGCTATCCTCATAATCCAGCGACTGGCCCATAATGACGGTGCCGTCACTGGATATTTCAGAACCGCTCCAATACGAAGTCGCCGCGCGTGCTGTCCATGAACTGCCAGAATTGGTCGACGTATAAATTCGTGAGCTTGCCGCAACTATTTTGCTGCCTGTTTCCGCTAAAGAAACGTCATTGAAGCTGCCGGTAGAATTGCGTGATGTCCAGGTCGACCCATTATTCGTCGACGTTCTGATATGTCCATCATTAAGATATTCTGCGATGGCTATCGTAGCGCCATCACCCGATACCGCCACCCCTAAAGCTGCCGCGACATTCGTTCGCTTGGTCCAGCTTGTCCCCGAATTCGTGGATACGAAAAAATTGTTATAGTAACCGGGATAGCCATTATCCGTTCCGACAAATGCCATGACCGTACCGTCATCGGACATGTCAAAATCACTGACAATCATGGTGGCGCCGCCGCGTGCGGTCCAGTTGGCCCCGCCGTTAGTCGAGATCCATATCTGTCCGGTTTCATTATCATCGATGTTGAGTGTCGGTTCCGTATCGATCGCCGCGAGAATCTGCCCGTTTTCAGACACGCCCAGAATACTCCAGTATTTTCCGGTCGGTCCTATCGCCGTCCAGGTGCTGAACGTACAGGCGCAGGTCGAGAGCGTCATGCCGTTGGGATTGGATTGGAAAGAGGTCCATTCGGCTGCTGATTTCGTCGGCACCATGCGCGAAACCGTGCCCGTATTTTTGACTTTTTTGCAGGTACCATGCTCGTCAATCGTGACAGTCGCGCCGGCGGCAACGGTATAGCTGTTCGCCGCTCACGCGCCGTAGCTGGACGATAATAAAAGAACCGCACATAGAAAAAGATACCGCATGCCACTCCCCTTATTTTATCTTTATCACGAAAGAGAAATTCTTAACCTATGTAAATATGCCACTTCGCAACAATAGGGAGTAAATCGGTTCAAGAGGAATAAATTTTAGTTACAGCTCGATTTATACATGCGGCCCGGCTCAGGCATATAACCTCCTGAAGGAACTGTACCGGAAACGTATGTTAGCAGTGTCTGACCGTCTCCCGATACGGCCACACCGCCAAGCCCTCTGGACGTGTTGTTAATCGGGTGACGCGCAGTCCATGTGTCCCCCGTATTGGTAGAAAACCGAATATTATATGTAGCTTGTGTATAATCAGCATTAAAAGTCACAGTGGTCGTCGCAATAGTTTCCCCGTCATTTGATAGACTTGGCTTGCCGCCCGAGAAATAACCTGCGCCATACGCTGATTTTTTGGTAAAGGTGGTTCCGCTATTTGTTGAAACCCAGATACCGGTGTCTGCATCATTAGTGGATGCCCCCGAGGCAACAATAACAGTGCCGTCGGCGGACATGTCGTTGTAAAGCCACGACATGATAGGACCGCGCGCGGTCCAGGTGCTGCCGCTGTTCGTGGAAACCCAGATGCGGCCTGAATTACCGCCATCTCCCGCCGCGCCTAAATAAGTAACCGCGGACATTATCGTGCCGTCGTCCGATATAGACCCGTCATAGAAATACCGGCTCGGTCCTTTGGCTGACCAGGAAGCACCATCATTGGTAGAAACCAAGAAATCTTGACCGGATCCATATTGAGGTGCCACCATTCTTGCGCCATTACTGGATACGCCAATCCCCATGACATAAGGGGCATTGTCGCGCCGTGTCCATGTCGTGCCACTATTGGTGGAAACATAGCCTGCGACAGTTAAATCATTGCCTGGCCCCCCTGACGCAAACATGGTCGTTCCGTCACTTGATATGTCTATATCGCGGTATGCAACATTGTTCGGCCCCCGCGCTGTCCAGGTTGAGCCGCCATTGGTCGATACATACAGTTGCCCGGTTTCAATATCATCGATGTTCAATGTTGGATTACTCTTATAGGCGACCATGACATTGCCGTTTTCAGATATGGCCATGTGACCAAAGTAATCAGTTGGGCCGATCGCTGTCCAGGTGCTGAAAGTACAGGCGCAGGTCGAGAGCGTCATACCGTTGGGATTGTTCTGGAAAGAGGTCCATTCGGCTGCTGATTTCGTCGGCACCATGCGCGAGACCGTGCCGGTATTTTTGACTTTTTTGCAGGTACCATGCTCGTCAATCGTGACAGTCGCGCCCGCCGCAACGGTATAGCTGTTCGCCGCCCAGGCGCCATAGCTGGTCGACAATAAAAGAACCGCACATAGAAAAATCAGTCTCATGCCATTTCCCCACCGACCATTGTACCCTGAATATGAAAAAAACGTAAGAAAACAATTATTTACGCTTCATTAACTATAATCCCAGCGCATCGTCGCGCACGGGAATATCTTCCACGACCAGTTCTTCGTCATACAAAGTGACCTGCCCCTCGGGGGTCACGCTGATTTTTGCCGCAAAAAGGGAATCTTTGAAAATCAGACTGGCCTGCAGATGGAATGTGCCGTCCGGCGCCTGCGCAATAATCGATAATGGCTCGATCATTTTACCCAACGCTTTACGGCCGGCAGGAGGCGGTTCATCCTTCCACTCGATCTCGTCAGGCGTATCGATGATCAGGAAGCGCCCGTGTTTTCCCTTGATGTAGGTAAAGAAAAATTTCGCGTAGAGCAGGACCGTGTCCGCGTTCAACACAATCGGAATATTTTTATTCAACAGGTAAACCGGCTCGTTCGTCCAGTTAAGCAAAGTAAGAGTATTGCTCTCTTTTTTGCGCAGAAAGGCGCGCATCACCGGCGGATGACCGCCCTGCCCCAGCGCTTCGATCAACTCATATCCTGGGTAGAACGGTAACGCTCTGGCCAGCACGCGCGGCGTATCACCCGCGAACGGCGCGCCATCCAGGAGCGTCAGCGCATCGCGCAGAAAATCCTGCGCGGCGTCTTCTTTCAATGGTTTAAATGCGTCATGAAACATGATGAACCCCTGATATATCATAGAGGGTGATTCGGTGCGGCAAAAGAGAAAACTCACCGTATTATGACTCTTGTTCTCTGTATAACCTTGTGCGGCTTTGATAGGGGAAATCTGTTCGTGAAAGCGGGAGGATTATTATTCAGTTTTTCACGGGGCGGCGGTACAAACCTTCCCCATGCAATAATCACGTCTCGCATGGTCATGGCCATGTGAATGGAATCCCGGTGACGTGCAGGAATGCTGATCGTGCAGGGCTGGGGATGAGGTGGGGATGATTACCGGGGCGAAAACTTATCCCCGTTATTGACAGCCTCAACATACTACTAAAACCTTCTTTTATTAATATAAAAATAACTTTGTAAGAGAGCGGCAATCTGCTTTGATGCCCTCCGATGACTGACCCTGTGATAAAAAATATTCCGTTGATGATCTCTGCTTTGCGCGGAGAAAAAACCGTGCGTCCGCCGATTTGGCTGATGCGTCAGGCGGGAAGATACCTGCCCGAATATCGCGAACTGCGCGCCAAGGCCGGAGGCTTTCTGGCGATGGCCTACGATCCGGAACTCGCGTCCGAAATCACGCTGCAACCGATCCGCCGGTTTGGGATGGACGGTGCGATTTTATTTTCGGATATTCTGGTCATTCCGCATGCGCTGGGTCAGGATCTGCGCTTTGAAACCGGTGAGGGGCCCAAGCTCGATCCTGTGCGCAACGCTGAAGATCTGGCCCGTTTAACGCTGTCCTCCATCGACGATGTACTCAACCCCATCTACGAAACGTTGCGCCTGACGCGCCGCAAACTGGATGAGGAGGGATTTGGCGATACGGCCTTGATCGGTTTTTGCGGCGCGCCGTGGACAGTCGCCTGCTACATGGTCGAAGGTCGTGGCTCCAAAAATTTCGCCACGCCAAAGCAATGGGCTTACGCCGACCCCGAAGGCTTCTCCCGCCTAATCGATTTGCTCGTAGAGGCCAGCGCCCATTATCTCGCCAAACAGATCGAGGCAGGCGCGCAGATCGTCCAGATTTTTGAAAGCTGGGCGGGCGTGCTTGATGAAGAAGGATTTGATCGCTGGTCGATTGCCCCGACCAAAAAACTGGTCCAGAAAATCAAAACGCAATACCCGCACATTCCCGTGATTGGTTTTCCCCGTGGCGCGACATTGGCTTTGATGGATCGTTACGTGCAGCAAACCGGCATTGATGGCATTGGCTGCGATTACACCCACGCCCCGGCCGATCTGAAAGGATTGCAAAAAAAAGTCTGTGTGCAAGGAAATCTCGATCCTGAAATTTTGCTGACAGGCGGCGATGCGCTGGAGGCACCGGTGCAAACTATCCTTGATGAGCTGGCGGGCGGCCCCTTTATTTTCAATCTCGGTCACGGCGTGATCAAGGAAACCGATCCCGATAATGTCGCACGCCTTGTCAAACAGGTGCAGGAGTATCGCGCATGAAAATCGCTGTTGTTGTGTTCAATCTCGGTGGACCGGATTCCAAGGAAGCCATCGAACCGTTCCTGATGAATTTTTTCACTGACCCAAACATCATCCGCGTACCCAATCCTCTGCGCTGGTTCATTGCCAAGATGATCGCCAAACGCCGCAGCAAACGCGAAGCCGGGGACAGTTACCACGAGCTCGGCGATAAATCCCCGCTGCTGGAAAATTCCACGCAGCAATGCCGCGCGCTCGAGACAGCGCTTAATGCGGCTAATGATGGCAAGACCTACAAAACCTTTATCTGCATGCGCTACTGGCATCCTATGGCACCTGAAGTGGCGCAGCATGTTAAAGACTGGGCGCCGGATCATATCGTCCTGTTGCCGCTCTACCCGCAATACTCGACCACCACCACGCGCTCCTCGTTCCAGCAATGGGACGCCGCATGCGATGAGATCGATCTGCTCGTGCCGACCGCGCCGATCTGCTGCTACCCGCAGGACGCGGGGTTCATACAGGCCAACGCGCACAATGTTGTGCGGATTTACAAAGAAGCGCTGACTGAATTCGGTCAGGCACCGCGCGTTTTATTTTCCGCGCATGGCGTACCCGAAGACATCATCAAAGATGGCGATCCCTACCAATGGCAAGCGCAGCAAACCGCCGCCGATATTGCCGCCGCGACAAACATTCATAACCTCGACTGGCAGGTTTGTTATCAAAGCCGCGTTGGCCCGAAAAAATGGATCGGCCCCTCCATCGACGAAGCACTGCACAAAGCCGCTGACGAAAAAATCCCGGTCATCGTTCTACCCCACGCGTTTACGCAGGAACATGTCGAAACACTGGTCGAGATTGAAATCGAATACCGTCACGTCGCCGAGAAGATCGGCGTGCCGGGCTACAAACGCGTGCCTGTCGTCGGAACGCACGCGACCTTCATCAACGGTCTAGCCGACATCGTCCGCGCCGAAGGCTACCGCACGTGGCTTGCGCCCAATACCGGCAAGCGCCTCTGCCCCAAAGAATTCTGCCGTTGCCCGATGACTTAACGTCTGCGCAGGGTCAGAACATTGAGTGACCCTAAATCAAGCGCCAGATGATTATTGTTCGCGGCGCATTCTTGCAAAGACCATCCATTGACATGACCAATCCAGTGAGGCTCGCTGCGGCTGGTGTTCAGCGAGAAGAAGCTTTGCCCCAGATGCTGGCGCGGCACTTTGTGTTTTTTCTCAACCGCTCCGGCGTCAGGCCAGACGGCCAGCGAGAGTTCGTCCATACCTGATTTATTCATTCGCGAGAGTATGTCTGTGCCATAGGCAAATAATTTGGCGGCCCGGATTTTCGTGCCGAAATTCCAGATATCTTTTTGCCCCGTCTCCGCCCCGATCCGGGTAATTTCTTTTTGCAAGGAAACGGGGTTTAGTGCATCGCCTTTGAAGGCGATGTTCGCGACGAGGGTCAGGCGACGCTCAGGATCGGCGTCCAGCGTTCGGCGTTCAAGAAGATATTGATTGTCGACAACCGGGGCGGGTTCCCCCGCAATCGTATGACTCCGGGCGATCGCGTACTGTAGCGCTCCGCCAGCCAGCATGTCGGCGCAGGCCGATGCTATCTCAAAATCATTATGGAGGAAGTCGATTGCCAGATATTGTTCGCGCATGCTCAGTGTACCCTCTTCTCTTGGACCGTGTTTTGGTGTTCTATGAGGACCACATGGTGAATTTCAAGCAATAAAAGGGCAATGTCGTGACAGATTTCATTTTAAGCCACTATTCGTGGATCAAGGCCCTGCATGTGATCGCTGTTATTTCATGGATGGCGGGCATGCTTTATCTGCCACGCCTGTTCGTCTATCACGCAGGCGCGCCCAAGGGCGGCGAACTGTCCGAGACGCTCAAGATCATGGAATACCGCCTGCTCAAATTTATTATTAACCCGGCGATGATCGCGACCTTCGTCTTTGGCGGCCTGATGCTCTGGGCGAATTGGGAAGGGCTGATGACCGGGCAAGGCTGGATGCATGCCAAAATTCTCTTTGTCCTGCTTCTGACCGGCGTTCATGGCATGCTTGCCGGCGCCCGCAAGAAATTCGCTCGGGACGCCAACACACGTCCCGCAAAATTCTACCGCATCCTCAACGAAGGCCCGACCCTGCTGATGATCGCCATCGTCATACTCGTGATCGTGAAGCCGTTTTAATTGAAATTATAATAGGGTGTTTTGTAAGTGGAATGCGTTTTTGGAAGAGCCAATCGATCTTCTTGGCAAAGGGTTGTCAAAATCTGACTAAGAGGCATAAAAATCTCGGCTTGCAGGCAAATATGAGCGCTGGCGAGATAATGATCCATGGATAGATAACTGTTGCCTCCCGAGACAACAAGAAGATAGTCACCGTTTCCTTCATTGGAAAATTCTTTTCCTTTTCTGGTATTGTATCGAACCACTTCAGCCAATTGCTGGTCTTTCACTTCGGCGTCAAAACTCTGCATGTTCTCCAGCGTAATGCCGATATCATCGGTTGATGAAATGGCGCTCTGCTTGACATCCGTAAACGCATATAAAACTTTATAAAAATCTATTTTTTGATTGAAAGAGATCGCCAGGTTTTCAAAATCAATCGTGACGCTGTCATCGATAAGGCACGTCTCCAGATCTTCCAGAAAATCTGTTACAACATCTTGCAAATCAGGATCAAAATAATCAGCCTCTTCTTTTTCATAGGGGACCACATTGTCCATATCCATTCCGAACTGAACGAAATACTCTCGTGTGACACTGTCTTCACCAACCAGCATGGTGTAATCACTGGCTTGCAGCTCATAGCGTGATTTTAAAATAAGTTCTAAAAAATTGCCGAACAATTCCATCGCCGACGGCTGTATGAGTCTATTAGAAACCGCTTTTGCAACGATTGGCGCTTCGTTGCTCGTTTTTTTATTAAAAGAAGCGGATAGTTTTTTAATCGGAAGATGCGCGCAGCAGTCGGGCGGCGTTAAGGAAGAAGTATTGGCGATCGTATTCTGAGGCCAGAAAAAATCAAACTCGATCTCGTCGGATATTTTATAAATCATGTTAATGCAGCCTCAATTTTGGGTTCTGAGACATGACCAGTCTTTGGGCGCAGGCCTCGATCATTTCAAACGTCTTCTTGTAATATTTGGTCTGTCCGTGGGCGTCGCAATTTTTCTTCAAAAGAGGAAGTAGGCCATAAGCATCACAGGACAATATTGGCAGGTTATTGTCGTCCGGCATCACGACGACGCTGTCATCGCCATCGATCCGGCATTTATTCAGATCGTTCCAGAAACGCATGACGGCGACATATTCATCATCCGGCGTTTTATTTGTAAGAATGAATTTATACTGGTAGCGCTCAAGACCGGCTGGAGAATGTTGCACCTCAACGGTTTTTGCCCCGTAATCGCCAATCAGATTGGTGAGGAACACGCGGTAATTTTCCATGAGAGCGAAAGAAGCAAGCATTTGCGGCGTAGACGGCCCCTCGAAGATTGAGGAGTATGTAAAGTCTTCTGCCAGGCCGGCGGCGTCTTCCCTAGCTTTATCAAACACAGTACGCATACATTTTTTGTATATAAGCCATGCCTAATTCGCAACCCTTTTATTGGATTGACTCACATCCCATAATTGGCTATAACTCGTATGTCTTTTACCGGGATTCCACGAAATTGTGAGAGTTTTGAGCGGCTTAAACGCCGCAGGTGGCACGGCTCATACCGCTCCGCGCAGGAAATCAAAGATACTTTTAACGTACATTGTTAACTTTCAGGTCTGACCTTTAACACCCCCAAAGCACAATTTCCCCCCTTATATCATCCCCCACATGACGAGATCCGCATGAACTTACAAGAATTAAAAACCCGCTCACCCGCCGAGCTGCTGGCTTTTGCCGAAGAGCTGGAGATCGAAAACTGCGCCTCTATGCGCAAGCAGGACATGATGTTCGCCATCCTGAAGATGCTGGCCGAACAGAATGTGCCGATCGCGGGCTCGGGTGTATTGGAAGTGCTGCAGGACGGCTTCGGCTTCCTGCGCTCCCCGGAAGAAAACTACCTGCCCGGCCCGGACGATATTTATGTCTCGCCCAGCCAGGTCCGCCGTTTTGGCCTGCGCACCGGCGATATCGTCGATGGCGAGATCCGCGCCCCCAAAGATTCCGAGCGCTACTTCGCGCTCCTCAAAGTTGATACCATTAATGGTGAGTCCCCGGACAAAGTCCGCCACCGTATCAACTTCGACAACCTCACCCCACTCTATCCGGACCGCAAGATCAAGCTCGAGCTGGATGACCCGACCAAAAAGAATTACACCCAGCGCGTCATCGAAATGGTTTCGCCGATCGGTTTCGGCCAGCGGGCGCTGCTCGTCGCGCCGCCCCGTACGGGTAAAACTGTCATGCTGCAGAATATCGCCTCGTCGATTGCGGCCAACCATCCCGATGCCTACCTCATCGTTCTGCTGATTGATGAGCGCCCAGAAGAAGTGACCGACATGGCGCGCTCGGTGCGCGGCGAAGTCATCTCCTCGACCTTCGATGAACCCGCCTCGCGCCACGTACAGGTTGCCGAGATGGTCCTCGAAAAAGCCAAGCGCCTTGTCGAGCATAAGCGCGATGTGATTATTCTGCTGGATTCCATTACCCGTCTCGCTCGTGCGTACAACACCGTTGTGCCGTCATCGGGTAAAGTGCTGACCGGCGGTGTGGATGCCAACGCCTTGCAACGTCCGAAGCGTTTCTTCGGCGCCGCGCGTAACATCGAACAAGGCGGCTCGCTCACCATCATCGCCACCGCGCTGATCGATACCGGCTCGCGTATGGACGAGGTTATCTTCGAAGAATTCAAAGGAACGGGTAACTCTGAAATTGTCATGGACCGCAAGATCGCTGACAAGCGCGTCTTCCCTGCTATCGACATTCAAAAATCCGGTACGCGTAAGGAAGAACTGCTGGTCGATAAAGAGACCTTGCAGAAAATGTGGGTCCTGCGCCGTATCCTCAACCCGATGGGCACCGTCGATGCGGTTGAATTCCTCATCGACAAGATGCGCCAGACCAAGAACAACGACGAGTTCTTCACTGCGATGAATCAATAGGGCAGACACCCGGCGCGTTCGGGTTGTCTTTTTTTAAAAATACAGTATTCTTGAGGGAGGAATGTTCATTCCTCCCTAATTCGTTTTATCTAATGTTCGTACGTTTTATTATTTTTTTAATCATACTTATTTAAAATTTAATTTGAATAGTTGTATGCGGCGCCGGCTGCGAGGAGACCGTTATGGTTCATCCCAATAAACAATCCGGAAATGTATTTTTCGCACTCTTCGGCGCGGTAGGGCTGGTAGGCGTACTCGGCGCGGCCAGCATGACCATCATGAAGGGGCCCGTTCGCTCCATGCATACAGTGACCAAAAACACGGTCGCAGAAAACCAGATGATTGCGGCGGGACGTTTATCGCTGATCGCTGCCGCACAGCAGCCGACCGCCGACTGCGATAGCGATGGCTATGTCGAACCCGTTGAATGGTCGACGACGGGTACAGGCGTCGCACCGACAGGCGGCGGTTTCTTGCCGGCAACCATCGGCTCGGCGCAGCAGGACCCTTGGGGCAACACGTTCGGGTATTGTGTCTGGGATCACGGGGCGCAGATCAACAATGCCGGATGCGGCGGCGCTAGCCAGAAACGCCGCGCCGGGACAGCCGCCGAAACGCAGATTGCCATTGCCGTCATCTCGTCCGGTCCTGACCGCGTTTTCCAGACAAGTTGCGTAAACCATCCAACCTACATCTCCCGAGTTTCGGGATCGGATGATCTCATCCTCCAATATACATACGCAGAATCAAAGCAGCTTGCTGGTGGGTTGTGGACAGAGAAAACCGGATCGCCTGGCGTTGCTGAAATTTCAAAAGATCTCGAAGTCAAGAAAGACGGAACCGTGATCTTTGGCGTCGATTCAACAACGACCCCCACCAAGCCAGCCATTAAAGTTGATTTCATTCAAAAACTTGCTTCCCTCAAAGGCGTCACCTTTTTGTCTAACATCATTCTCGGAACCAGCTGGTTGTCAGGCGACGGAGACAATGAAGGGGTTTATATCAGCTCGGGGGGGAATGTGGGTGTTGGAACTGCAACGCCAACATATAAGCTGGATGTGGAAGGTAACGCCGCCATTTCTAGCACATTGGACGTGACTCAACCGGTTGGCTCAACATCTGCCCGTGCTTTACGGGTTGGATATGAAGATAATAACAATTATGCGCGTCTGTATGCTTATGGATCAGCCCATGCGACGTTACCTGGCCGTTTGCTGATCGACAATGTTTCGTCAGGATCGAATACTAACGGCGGTTACATAGATTTCAGGCCTGAAGCCAAATATATGATGCTCTATGCATCGGGCGCTGCCGACGGATATATGCGTTTCTATACAGGAACAACTGAAAGTATGCGTATTCTGGCCAATGGCAATACTGGTATTGGCTTAACGGCACCCACCGTACCGCTGCAGATTAAAAACGCGCCGCTCGATGCTGAGCTGGGTGCGGGATCCGGGTCTTTCATGATCGGTGCGGAAACCAGCACGAACATGATGATGGACAATAACGAGATATTTCACCGAAACAATGGTGTCTTAAGTCCTTTATACTTGAACAATGCCGGTACGCGGATCAATAGCGGTTTATGGCTGGGAGAGTCGTCAGATACAACGGTGGCGGCGGATATCCGCATGACGGAAGCAGGTTTGATAGCAGCGGATAACCATCTTTTTTTGAATATTAATGGCGATGGGGGAACGGGCGGTACTTTCAGCATCCGCACTGGCGGCTATACGACACCCACGGGCACTGAATTAATGCGTGTGACATCAGCCGGGCGTGTGGGGGTGAATGTAACTGGTCCCCGGGCGCCGCTTCACGTGAAAGGCGAGGGGCGTTTCAGTTCGACCAGCAAATATTTAACAACCTATCCACCGGGGACTGAAAGCAATGGTTTTGCGATGGTCGTTGAAGGCGTTGGTAACGGTGATTATGGGGGCATGCTGATCCTCGTCGATGACAATAACAACGACGAAAAGGCCATCGATATTTATAATACCAGTACGGATAAGCGCATTTTCATGGCGAAGTCAGGCGGTGATTTGTATATGGGCGGCACACTGACGATCGACGGCAATATTTATTCGCCCGGCAACTTCAGTATCTACAGTGATAATAACACTGGCGCCATGACCCTGTATTCCGGTGTCAATTCGTCGGGCGGTGGCGGTATTATTATGTATGGTAGCGGACATGCGTCCGGCGTTGGACGGATGTATATGAATGCGGGCGCTGCCGCGGGGGCGAGCGCTTTGTATTTCAGGAACTATACGGCGGGCGCTTGGTCAAATCTCGGCATCTGGAATGCAAACGGTAACCTGACTGTCTACGGTAGCACAACGAATTGCGTGATCGGCAGCGGGACGGGCTCTACAAACTGCACATCCGACGAGCGTCTGAAAAAGGATATTGAAACCATTAAAGATCCTTTGAATATTATTCTTCAATCACGTGGAGTGCGTTACCACTGGAACGAGAAAACCAAATTCGATACTACGAAGGATCGCGTCGGCGTGATTGCGCAGGAAATGCAAAAAGTATTGCCTGAAGCCGTGATGAAAGATGAAGACGGATATTTATCGGTGGATATGACAGGGTATATCCCGGTTCTTATCGAAGCGGTGAAAGACCTGAAACATCTGTTCGATGAACTGGTAGAAAAAGTGGCAAGTCTCTTCGAGGTGACGAACGCCCTGAAAGCGGATAATGCCGCCTTGAAAGAAGACATCATCCGTATGAAAGCCGATCACGCCAAAGAGATGGATGCGCTAAAAGAGCGTATGGAGAAACTGGAAACTGCTCGTTAAAGGGCGAGGCGCGTAAAACCCCGGCGTTAAGCCGGCTTTTTTATTGCCTTTTACCAACCAATAAAATTTTAGATTTATTCGCCCGAAATCCGAAACGATAATTATTGTCATAATATTCATATTGTGGTGCAATAAAGATGTGGGCCGGTTGCGGCTCTGGTGAAAGCCAGGCTGCCCGGCCCCGCTCTTGAAAAGCATAAAAACAAGAATGGGTACCATGATGCGTTCACTGACATTTCCCGCAAATGATTTCTCCGCGCGCCTTGCCCTGATGATGGGCCTTCTGGCCGCCCTGCTTTTCTTGCCTGCCCTGGCGCAGGCCTCTCCAGTTTCTCCGGGCGATCCCTGCCTCTCCTTCCTTTCCTCGGGCCTTTCCTCTGGGTTCACGAATGGATCGCCGGATAAAGCAAACCAGCGCACGGCTGGTGACACCACGGCCGCGGGTAAAGCGGCGACATTAAGTCTTCTGCTTGGAGTCCGGCTTGCCCTCGGCCCGACGGAAGATTTGAAAGGCGGGCCACAAAGCACGACGCCGGATATCTCTGCCCTTGATATCCAGCAATACCGCACCTGTAAAAAAGAACAGGCGCTGCGTGTATCGTACCTGCCGTAAGTAAGACGCTTCTGGCGGGACGCCCCATCCCAAGAGAAGTGAAACTCCCTGCTAGTCCCCTCGCCGCCCGTATGGCTTAGCCATCGGGCGGTTTTTTATTGAATGCCGAAAAGAGCGAGCGCGCTTTGGTACCACGAAGGGGTCGATCCCCCGGTCACGTGACGCGACAATTCAACCGCAATCATATACAGCACGAAACCCGCACCGTATCCCCACAAACCTGCACCACGTGCCCGCGGAATAAGGCTGCGGCGTTTATTGGGCGGAACCAGATGTCCCAGTGCTTTGTGCAGCGCATTCTTCGCGCTGATCTGGATGGACAGGGTTGTCATCATCGCGCCGAGAATGACAAGCAATACATCAATTACACTCCGCAGATAAATGTTGCCGACAAAAGGCATCAGCAAGGAGCGCCCAGGCCCGACATAATAAAACGCATACAGAAGGCCGACCAGTGCTAGGCCGATCATCAATCCTTGATAGCGCGGCTTGCGCGTGATCAAGCCTACGGCAGCGTCTGCATATTTCCCGATCTTGGCCGCGCACTCGCGCGACAATCCTTCGGGATATTTTTCCATCAAACGCGCTGATGTTTGGGCGGCATTGGCGCGGATCGTCGTGACCAGCGCCAGCGCAATGGCTCGATACCGTCCGGCATCCTTTAATAACTTGGCGACATCACCCGTGCCATGCGCGGCCAGGTTGAGCTGATCGATCGGCGCGGTGAGCAGTGAGTCCAATATTGGCGGCAAACGGACAAAATTTCCCTTACCGTAAGCGCCGACCTTGACTGGTTTGTTACCGAGGCGGAAGGTGATGTCGGCATAGGCGCAGTCGGCTTCATAATGAACGCCCATCTTGCCTTCGTCCTGCATGCTTTGTGCGCTGACAATGATATCGCCGTTGGCGACCAGCGCCGGGCCGTTATTCTCGATCAGGAACGTCATATATTCCGGCACCATCGTTCGGGCATAATCGGCGCGGGTCTGCGCCTTCATACTCAGTGTCACGACACGGGTGCTGAACGCCTGCCCTTTACACGTCGGGCATGTCGCCTGCCCCGTGGCGCGGCATTTCTGGCAGGGAATTTTTCCGGTACGGCGGCACACCGTGCAGGGCACGCGGCGCATACCATTACACTTATTGCACGGTTGCTGCCCGCGCTGGCCCGCAATGTGACCAGTTCCTAAACACAGCGGACATTTCATCATCGTTTGCCCGTGGCATTGCTGACAGCGCGCGTATTTTTGTCCATTGCACTGATCGCACCGCACATGTCCGGTATGCTGACAGGTTGTACACGGCTCATGCCAGCTGACGGTGCGCTCCATCCCGGCAACCGGCAGCATCGCACCTTCGAGCATGAAGCCTTTGTCTTTGCGCGCCTGTAACTGCTGTGTCAGCGCCTGTTCTAATGTTTTGTTTCCCTGCGCTTTCGTGGTCATCTCGCGCATAATACGCTCGACATCGCGCGGATCGGCAACCGTTTCGCCCGCCTGCTGGCGGCCTGCCAAAACCTTGTCCTGCGATGTGACGGTCAGTTCAAAAAAAGTCCCGGCAGAAAAATGTACATCCTGCACATCAGCTTGAGACACGGTAATATTTTTGGTGTTGATGCCGTTCCCTTTACAAATCGCAATCAACCGCTCCAGCGCTTTTTGCACCAGCGGATTGGTCGGCTTTGTATTCGGGGGTGTATTCACGGTCTATCCTGACAGCGCGTCGCGGAAAAATTGAACAGTGCGCTCATCGGCCAGCTTAGCCGCCGCCGCATCGTAATGATCGCCGCCTACCCGGCTGAACGCATGATCCGTGCCTTCATAGACATAGGTTATCGCGTGCTTATTATCTTTTAATCCGCTTACCACCGCGTCGCGTTTTTCCGGCGATGAAAATTTATCCAGTTCGGCAATATGCAGCATCAAAGGCTTCTGGATGTTTTTCGCTTCACCCAATAGTTGGTCAATGCCAATGCCGTAATAACCGACCGACGCATCGGTATCCGAGCGCGCGGACATCAGGTAGGCGAGTTTCCCGCCAAGGCAGTATCCGATGTTGCCAACTTTACCGTTTGCGCCGGGCAGGGGGCGCACTTTATCCATCACGATTTGCAGATCTTTAATCCCCTGATCGATGTCGAATTTATTCATCAGCGCGAACGCTTTTTCCCATTCGGCTTGTGTCTTGTCGGTCAGCTCGACATGCGGCTCGACGCGCCAGAAGAGGTCCGGCGCTACGGCGATAAAACCGGCATCGGCCAGCCACTGGCATTTGCCGCGAATGCCCTCATTCACACCGAAAATTTCCTGGATGACGATCACAACCGGGGCAGGGGCGTCTCCCTTTGGGCGCGCCACATAACAATCAAACTGGCCGTCTGTACCTGCATCGATGCTGAGGGTTTCGCTCATGGTTCCGGGCTCCTCTAGGTTGCTAAGCGGGCGGTTTGCCCATATAGATAAAGTGTCAGCGCCATATTGGGAGAGATAGCCATGAAATTCAACTTTGATATCGAATGTAACCCCGAAGAAGCCCGCCGTTTTCTGGGCCTGCCGGATGTGACGCCGCTGCATGACAGTATGATGCGCGAGATGGAAAAGCACATGAAGGACAATATCGCCAAGCTGGACCCCAATGAGCTGGCCAAAAGCTGGTTTGCCAACCCGATGCAGCACTGGCAGGAAATGCAAAAGACATTCTGGGCCCAGATGTCGGCTCAGCAGCAGCCAAAAGCCAAACCTCCCAAAGATAAAGACGCCAAAGACGGCGAATGAGCGGATTTGCCGACACGATCTTTGCCTTATCCTCCGCGCCGGGACGGGCAGGCGTGGCGGTCATCCGCGTATCCGGTCCCCAGGCTTTTCAGTCATTTAACCAGCTGATTAAAAACAACAATCCAGATAATATCCCCAGAAGAACTCACAGAAAAATATACGACCCTGTCCCCAATATTTTGCTGGATGAAACGCTGATCCTGACCTTCGAAGGCCCGCACAGTTTTACCGGCGAAGATGTCGTTGAATATCACTGCCACGGATCGCCCGCCGTGGTGGAAGGGGTTATCGGCGTTTTTGGACGGCTCGATCAGCACCGCATGGCTTTGCCGGGCGAATTTACCCGCCGCGCCTTTGAGAACGGTAAGCTCGATTTGACCGCTGCCGAAGCTGTTGCCGACCTGATCGACGCCGAAACCGATATCCAGCGCCAGCAGGCGCTCGACCAGATGGGCGGCTCGCTCGCGCGTCTCTATGATGGCTGGCGGAACGAGCTGGTCCGCGCCCTGGCCTATGTCGAAGCGATTATCGACTTCCCCGACGAAGATATTCCCGACAGCGAAACGGCGAAAGCCCATCCTGCGATCGAAAAACTGCTCGCCGAGATATCCGCGCACCTGAATGACAACCGCCGCGGCGAGCGTTTGCGCGAGGGCATTCAGGTCGCCGTCATCGGCGCACCGAACGCAGGCAAATCGTCACTGGTGAACGCGCTGGCCAAACGTGATGTCGCGATCGTCTCACCCATGGCCGGCACCACGCGCGATGTCATCGAAGTCCATCTGAATTTAAGTGGCTACCCGGTGATCCTCGCCGACACGGCGGGCCTGCGTCCCGATCAACTGACCGATGACAACGCCCATAACACGATTGAATCCGAAGGCATCCGCCGCGCGTTGCAACGCGCCGAAGACGCTGACATTCGTCTGCTGGTTTTCGATGGATCAGCCGTGCAAGACGATCAACACACAAGCGCGCTGGTGAACGAAAAATCCATCGTCGTTTATAACAAAGCCGATGTGAAACCGCATGACGGCGCCTTGAATATTTCCGTGACCACGGGGCAGGGGATAGACGCGCTCTTAAGCGCGCTGACACAAAAAATTGCCCATGTCATGAAAGCCTCGCGCGAAACACCCTCTCTCACCCGCGCCCGTCACCGCAACGCGCTGGAAGAATGCGCCGAACGCTTACACGCCGCTCTCAATGCCTATCTGCCCGAACTCATGGCCGAAGATCTGCGCATGGCCGCCCGCGCTCTTGGACGTTTAACGGGCCGCGTCGACGTCGAAGACCTCCTCGACGTCATCTTCCGCGATTTCTGTATCGGGAAATAATTACGGCGTATGAGCCAGATAGTCTTTTTGCGCCAGAAAAGCACGAACCTCTTCATCCCGCGGATGCCACGTTGTGACTACTATGGCAGCGCCTTTGATGCCGGCTTTGCCCAGGGGGCTATCATCAATAACCAGTTCGAGAGCATGAGCTGGTTGCCCCACAAACTGTGCCTTTTCTTCTGCCGTTAATGTGCCGGTCAAGCCAAGATTATAGCCGTGCTGTAAACTGAAAGCGGTATTATAGGTTGCGTGTTTTGGAATGACTGTTCCAACACCGATGGTCCTGATATCGAATTTTTCCTGGTCGATCAATTCCTGCGCATGCAGCAGGTCAGAAGAAAAAACATGGTTATCGCCAAGCAGTTTATGCGTGTTATTCCATTGCAGGAAGTCGACGAGAGGCTGGTTTAAGGTTCTGCCGATCAGTGTTCCGCCGACATCAACAAACACGCCAGCCGTAATGGGCAAGCCCCGCTCTTTGAATTGAGCGACACGCTCGAAGTGATCACGCAATATACTCATGGCTGCCAGTAACCATAAAAATATGGAATCTGCCAAGAAAAAAGGGTATAGAACGGGCCATGAATTCATTCGACGTCATCGTGATCGGCGGGGGGCATGCGGGCTGTGAAGCGGCGGCCGCGGCCGCGCGCTTTGGTGCGAAGACCGCGCTGCTGACGCACAAGGCCGCAACCATCGGCGTGATGTCCTGCAACCCGGCGATCGGCGGGCTGGGCAAAGGCCATCTGGTGCGCGAAATCGATGCGCTCGATGGCATCATGGGCCGGGTGACCGATCAGGCCGGCATTCAATTCCGTATGCTGAATGCGTCAAAAGGCCCGGCTGTGCGCGGTCCGCGCACGCAGGCAGACCGCAAACTCTACCGCGAGGGCATGCAGGCGTTGCTGGCCGATTACCCCAATCTCACTATTCTGGAGGGCGGCGCCGAAGACCTGATCATCAAAAACAATCAGATCGCCGGTGTTGTGACCGGGCAGGGGACAGAGCTTTTTGCCAAATCCGTAGTCATTACAACCGGCACGTTCCTGCGCGGTCTCATCCATCGCGGCGAAGAAAAAATTCCGGCTGGCCGGGTTGGCGAGCAGCCTGCGGTTGGTTTGGCCCTCACCTTGGAAAAACTTGGCTTCCCGTTGGCCCGCCTGAAAACCGGCACACCAGCCCGTCTGAATGGCAAGACCATCGACTGGTCGGCGCTGGAAATGCAATCGGCCGATGAAACGCCCGTGCCGTTTTCCTATCTGACCGACAAGATTACTGTCCCGCAGATTGACTGCGGCATCACCTACACCACCCCGAAAACACACGATATCATCCGCGCGAACCTGCACCGCGCGCCGATGTATTCCGGCCAGATCGCCGGCACGGGACCGCGTTATTGCCCCTCCATCGAAGACAAGGTCGTGCGCTTTGCCGACAAAGATCGTCATCAGGTGTTTCTCGAGCCGGAAGGGTTGGATGATGACACGGTTTATCCCAACGGTATTTCCAACGCTTTGCCGATTGATGTTCAGAAGGAATTGCTGGCCTCTATCCCCGGGCTCGAAAAAGCGGAAGTCCGCGAGTGGGCCTATGCCATTGAATATGATTATTGCGATCCGCGCGATCTGACCCAAACCCTTGAATCGAAGCGCCTGTCTGGCCTTTTTCTGGCGGGTCAAATCAACGGAACAACCGGCTATGAAGAGGCGGCCGCCCAAGGCCTGATGGCCGGATTGAACGCCGCCATTCTGGCTGGCGCTGTTTCCCGTGAAACAATGACACCTTTTATTCTGGACCGCTCCGAAGCCTATATCGGCGTTCTGATTGACGACCTAATCTCCCGCGGTGCACCCGAACCGTACCGCATGTTTACCAGCCGGGCGGAATACCGCCTCTCTTTGCGCGCCGATAATGCCGATCAACGCCTGACGGACAAAGCGGTGGAGCGGGGCTTTGCGTCCGTTTCCCGTGAAACAGCATGGGGAGATAAAAAAGCGGCTCTAGCAGAAGGACGCGCCCTTTTACAAGATACGCTGATCATGACTCCCAATGAGCTAAGCAAGCATGGTTTGTCGGTTAATCAGGACGGCCGTCGTCGCTCCGCTTTTGATTTACTGCCTCTTCGAGGAATTGATTGGACCCAATTAGCCATTGTCTGGCCCCAGATGAAAGCCTTGCGCCCTGATGTGCGTGAACAGATGGAAATTGACGCCACCTATGCGGGCTATCTGGGCCGCCAGGAAGCGGATATTGTAGCTTTTCGCAAAGACGAGGCACTGGCTTTGCCGGCAGACTTCGATTATGCGCAAGTAGGCAGTCTTTCTAATGAAATTCGCCAGAAGCTGGAAACGGTCAAGCCGGCGACTTTAGGGGCTGCTTCCCGTATCCCGGGCGTAACCCCAGCCTCCATGGTGGCGCTTCTGCGCCATGTTAAGCGTAAAGCTGCCTGATGTCAGTTTCCCGTGAAATAGAAGCCAAGCTCAAAACCTATGAGCGCCTCCTGCTGGAATGGCAGGAAAAAATGAACCTTGTCAGCCGCCATACGTTGGCCACAGCATGGGAGCGTCATTTTGAAGACTCTCTCCAGTTACTACCGCTTATACCGGATCATGTGAAAACACTGTTCGATTTAGGAAGCGGGGCAGGATTCCCTGGTCTGGTCATTGCCATTGCCTGCCCAGATATCAAGGTTCATATGGTTGAATCCACCGGGAAAAAGTGCCGTTTTCTAGAGGCTGTTTCCCGTGAAACAGGGGTAGACCCTGTCATTCATAATGAACGAATTGAAACCGTTTCCCGTGAAACAAAAATGGTGCCGGACATGATCAGCGCCCGGGCTTTGGCCAATCTCAATGCTTTGCTGGAGTATTGCGCCGACTGGATCAAACGCAATCCCAATCTTATCCTCCTTTTCCCCAAAGGAGAAAATTGGGCGCAAGAGGTTGAAGAGTCACGCAAAGGCTGGCGTTTTACCTTGGATACCCACAGTAGCGGCACAGATCCGTATGCAATGATATTGGTGCTGACCGAGGTCAAACGCCGTTAGAAACACGCGCTTTTGCTTGACTCGGCAAGCCCGGACTCTGCATGATCCGCCTTATTCATTGCTAACAGGGGTCGTAATGACGGATACCACCAGCTATCGTACACCGCGCATTCTCGCGGTCGCCAATCAAAAAGGCGGTGTAGGCAAAACTACGACAGCGGTTAATCTGGCCACGGCGCTGGCCGCCTGCGGGCAGGAAGTTTTGCTGGTCGACCTTGATGCGCAGGGAAATGCCAGTACAGGCCTTGGCATCAAGCGCGCCGGGCTGCGTTTGTCTACCTATGACGTTATCTTTGAAGGAGAGAAGGTCATTGATGCCGCGCAAGCGACCAAAGTGCCGCGCCTCTCAGTGCTGCCATCCTCTATTCACCTCTCTGGCGCCGAAATCGAACTGGTCACAACAGAAGAGCGCGAATTTCGCCTCAAAAAAGCTCTGCGCGTGCCGCTGCCATATGATTACGTCGTCATTGATTGCCCGCCATCACTTAGTCTGCTGACATTAAATGCGCTGGTCGCCTCGGATTCCGTGGTTGTGCCGCTACAGGCGGAATTCTATGCGCTGGAGGGTTTATCGCACCTCTCGAAAACCATTGAGCGGGTGAAGAAAAGCTTCAACCCGGTTCTCGATATTCACGGAGTCGTCCTCACCATGTTCGACAAACGCAACAACCTTTCGCTTCAGGTAGAGCAGGATGTGCGCGCGCACTTTGGCGATAAAGTCTATAAAACCATCATCCCGCGCAACGTGCGGTTAAGTGAAGCACCGTCCTACGGCCTGCCGGCAATTGTCTATGACATGCGCTCACCGGGCTCGCGCGCTTATATCGACCTCGCCCGCGAAGTCTTGAAACGCGAAAAAGAAATAACTGGCAACAACCAACTGATTGGCCCGCCGACGCGGGCGGCATAAGGATAAAGACATGGCAATCAAATCCCGTGGATTAGGGCGTGGCCTCGACGCGCTGTTTGAAGATGAAGAACCGAATTTCGCGGGCGAGGTTGCCGCAACGCAAGCGCCCGGCGGCGCGCCGGACCCATCGCGCAAAGTCGTCAATGTCGGCCAGCTGGATCCGCACCCCGATCAACCGCGTACGCATTTCGATGAAGATGCGCTGAAAGCGCTGGCGTCTTCAATCAAAAAACACGGCCTGTTGCAACCGATCCTCGTGCGTCCCAGCCGTATGAATCCGGGCCGCTATGAAATCATCGCGGGCGAGCGCCGCTGGCGCGCCGCGCAACGCGCGCAACTCCATGAAGTGCCGATCATCATTAAAGAACTGGATGACGATCAAACGTTCCAGATCGCGCTGATCGAAAATCTCCAGCGCGAAGATTTGAATGCGATGGAAGAAGCGAAGGGCTATCAGCGCCTCGTCGATGAATATAATCACACGCATGAAAGCGTCGGCGAAGTGATCGGCAAAAGTCGCTCCCACGTCGCCAACATGATCCGCCTGCTGCAATTGCCGAACTCGGTGCAGTCGATGGTCACCAATGGCGAGCTCACGGCCGGCCATGCGCGCGCGTTATTGAACGCGGAAAACCCTGCGCTGCTGGCTCAGGAAATTGTCTCGAAAAATCTCTCGGTGCGTCAGGCCGAAGCGCTGGCGAAGAATAATGCCGGTGCGAATTTCAAAGCGCATAAATCAGGCAAGACAGGCAAAGATGCCGATCTGCTGGCGCTGGAAAAAGATCTATCGGAGAAACTCGGGATGCAGGTCACACTCGACATGAAGAACAATCACAAGGGCGCGCTTTCGATTGATTTTTCGAACCTCGACCAGCTCGACGAAATCATCCGCCGGTTGTCGACGAAATAATTACATTCGCGCGATGCCGAGCACGGCCTGTGCCATCAATGTTTCGGCAGGCGCGCCGGTTTTTTTCGTGTCGGCTTCGATCTGGGTGAGGCGTTCTAAAATCGCCATCAGTTTCGCCGGCGACCATTTATTGATCTGCGCCAGATACGCATCCTCCAGCTTAAAGAAAATCGGCGGTTGCAGTTGCTTCATCGCTTCATGCGCCCCCATGCCCGATGCCATCAGGCTGCGCGTATAATGCAGGCGGCGAAAATGATTTTGCAGCGCGCGTAAAATAGAGACGGGCACAACGCCTTCTTCGTTCAATTTGTGAAACGTCGCGAGCGCCACGTCGATCCGCCCGCCCGCTACCGCATAAATCAGATCGTCGAGCGAGGCTTCACCGGCTTCGCCGCAGGCAGCACGCACATCTTCCAGACGTATTTTCGTCTCATCGCCCATATAGAGCAGCAGCTTTTCCACTTCGCTGCGCGCACGGCCTCGGTCACCGACCACGGCACCGGCCAGCCAGGTCAGCGCATCATTATCGATGGTTTTTTGACCGGCATTGATCTGCGCGCGGATCACCGTCGCGATGCCGCGTTCATCTTCGACGTAACAGGGCAGGGCGGCTGCTTGCGGTGATTTTTCAAACAGCGCGCGCAACGGCGATTTTGGCCCCAGTTCACCCGCTTCCAGAATAACCAGATTTTCAGCGCTGGGCTTATCGAGATAATCGCGCAGCAGCGGCGATATTTTATCCGACGCATTTTCAATACGGATCAGGCGCGCGCCACCCATCATGCTGATCGCATGCGCTTCATCGAACAGGCGCGCCGGATCGGACACCAGAAGGTCGCCGTCGAGTACTGCGACATTGAAAGGATCGTTGAGGTCAGCTGTGATCGTCTTGCCCATCACCTGCGCGCGCTCACGCATCAACCCGTCATCCGGTCCATAAACCAGAATCGCCCGCGCCTTGGGGTTCGGGTTTTTCACAAACGGATCGATTTCTTTCCATGCGAGTTTCACGCCTTCATCCTAAAGAAAAAGCCGCCCGAAACAAGGGGCGGCTTCTCCCTAAATCACTAGGATTTTATGCAGCTTTATACACCGGCAGGCCGGTTGCGCGGGCAGCTTTAACTAGTTCGCGGCGCAGCCTGACAGTGTTGTTCGTTTTGGGAATCATTGTTCCGAATAATTCAGATCCAGCCTGATTGAAATCAGTCGTCGGTAGGCCTTTTTTTACAATGGCATACATATCGGTGTGCACATATTGTCTGCTGCCGCCCGATACGGGATTTACATCCAGATGCGGTACGGAACTATCACTCGTTTTCTTAATCATTTTATTTCTCCTATAGCTTCGCCTGCCTTGAAAGCAGGCATGGTTAAAAAGCATGTCAGGAAGAAGGGAGAGACCGTATAAGGCCTAGCTCGATTCAGTCCTGCCATAATCCGTTTTACGGGACCACGGCAATTCCAATGAAGCCATGGCACTGTTTGCTTTGGTATCAGGCGGTGCAAGCTGCCCCAAAGTCCTCATAAGAGGGCTTAAAATTATCCGCCGTTACCAACCATATGAGAGTTGGTAACAGGCATATAGTTAAATCAGGGCTGTGGAAAAGTCAAGACCTGGCCGCTCTGAGCCGGAAAACGTCCCGAAACATAGTCTTTGGCAAAGTTTTGCGCATAGATATCAAAACTTTCCACGCCATCGCATCCCACATGCGTGGCTGGTCCGATACAGGCGATTTTCGATCCAGCTAGTTGATAGCCGTTCGGTTCCGTTTCCAGCGCATCAAACCCCGCATAGGAAAAAGCGAGCTTGTCATTTTTCATCTGTTCCAGAACAGGCGCGTTGTGGCGGCCATGCCCGGTGCCGTTCACCACCAGATCGGCCTCGATGATTTTCTGGGCGGTTGTAACGCGGATATGATCGCGTTGAACGGACAACGCATCCTCATTCACACGGCACTGGATAATGTCGGGGCGCAAGGCGATCAGTTTGTTGTGACTGGATTGCGGCACGGGGGTTGCCGTATGTTTCAACCATCCGATAAAATTCGATTGCTGGAAGCGAAGGGCTTCATTGCACTCCATTTTCCCCAGTACCTGTTTGATGTTCTTCAAAATATCCAGTGCGGCGCGGCGCGGCGAAGCCGCCTGATGAAAATCACGCAAGATCGCGCGACGTAATTCCGGCGCAGCGGCATAACGCGAGAGCGACAACATTTTATGCGGAATGATGTTTTTTTCATTCTCCTCGATGCCCAGATCGCGGATCGACAGGGCGCGGTTCGACGCGCCGGATAAAATGGTCAGACGTGCCCGCGTCAGATGATTGCCGTGCAGATCGTTCACAAAATCATACAGCGCGGGACCGTTGCCAATAAAGACAATATGGGGCGCTTCTTTCTGAGTGATGGGATGTCCATCCAGCACGTTGCCGCCTTCATAAAGTGAATGCAGGTAATGCGGCGAACCGTCGCGGCGCACTGTATCAAAATGATTGTTTGGTCCATATCCTGCCGCGATGACAATCTGCGCGCCCCGGCATTCCACCAAAAGAGGTTTGCGCGTACTGGCCTCGGTAATATCAAATCCCTGTGCGGATGATTTGGATATGCGTACATCGCTGCGATGCTGATGAAGCGTAACGCCAAAGCCTTCCAGTTCTCGGATCACTGCCGCCGTCTCTACCCGCAGGAAGGACGCATAATCGGCGCGCGGGTTGAATGTGTTTTTGCAGGTGCCCAGATCCTTGTCCAGACAGTATTCGTGAAACGCCTCGCTGCGCCACGGCGACATTTCGGTGCGCACGCTGTTGAGAATGTGATGCGGCGAACAGGCGCCATAGGCGATCCCGCCATTGGGAAAGCCTTTGGGGTCGAAACAATGCAGACGGATAGGTTTGGGCAGTCCGCCTGCTTTTTTTATCGCCTCATTCAAACGGATGAGAAGGGTGGTGGCGGTTGATCCGCCGCCGATGATGATCAGATCATCCGGGGTTGCTTTGGGAAAAGCGGACACGTCATTGATTAGCGCAGCACACATGGTGGCGACTCCTTATACACTCAAAAATGGGAAAACGGGAAATTTAGAGAAGAAGTGTCCCGATCACATTCGGCCGGCCTCTACCGGATAATGGCGCTGAGCCACCAGTTCGATCAGACGCTCAAGATAGAGCTGATCCGTTGAATCAAACGCGTTGAGATAGGCGCTGTCGACATCGAGAACCAGTTCGGTGCGGCCATTGACGACCAGCGGCACGACGATCTCCGATTTCGACGCGGCAGAACACGCAATGTGCCCCGGGAATTTTTCCACATCCGGCACCAGCTGGGTTTTTTGCTCTGCCGCCGCTGCGCCGCACACGCCGCGCGGTATCGGTTCTACCGGAATGCGTGTGCACGCCAGCGGCCCCTGAAACGGACCGAGCACCAGTGTGTTGCCATCACGCAAATAAAACCCTGTCCACCAATGCTCGAACGCTTCGGTCAAAATTGCGGCAATGTTGGCGAGGTTTGCCGTCAGGTTGCTTTCCGTCTCGATGATCGAGCGGATCTGCGGCAAGATTTCTTCATAGATATCGGCTTTGGTAGCCTGTTTGTTGATGCGTAATGATTCAGCCATTTTAATCTCCAAATAGTAATTCGATCCCGCGGACGGGGTTTCGAAGGGTTATAAATGTCAGGAGAATTTTTTAAGACTCCTGCCGTGATCTTTTTTAGGAAATCACAGCAGTTCCGATGGCGCTGTAACGCTCTTTAGCCTTGGTCACGCGGTGCAAGCTGATCCTATCAAATGCCGCGGTCCGCGCCGAATGAAAGCAACGAACAGACACAGGAAACCATAATCGCGGTTTCACTGTCAATAAAAATGTAAAACAGCCTAGCGTTTGAAGTAGAGCGCAACCTGCGTTTCGATCTGTCGGGCCAGATCGTTGATCGCGGCTTCGCGCGAATCCGCTTCCGACACCCGCGTCGTAAACTGACTGCCGACCACGTTATAGCTGGTGAAAGCAGAGATATCGCGCGTCAGCACAACCTCGCCCGTCTGAATATTCTTCAGGCCGAAGCTGGTGAACAGTTTTACCTGGCGGCTGGTGGTTTCGGATTCAACCGTCAAGTCGAAGTCGGTGATGGCTTCGCGAACTTTGGCAACCGACAACTGATATTGTGGACTCGATGGATAACCGCTGGCATAGAAGCGGTCGATCAACTGGTTGCGCAACGCCACGCCTTCGGCATCGGGAATGGTATCAATTTCGACAGTATCAAGACCCGTCGTCGCGCTCATGCCGCTTTGGCTGCCGGCTCCCGATCCATACATGGGCGCGAAACCGCACGCGGCCAGCAACAGGCAGGTGCCTGTCAGGGTAAGAAAACGCATCATGAGGGTATTCGTCTTTGCCATAGGCTAAATATATAGAGAAGCACGAAATAATAAATATATAATTCTTCGACCTCGCTACCCCGCGCGAAAAGCTTGGTATGCCAGACGAGCTTGCCGGTTTTGTGGGCGACGACGGCAAAGACCAGCAGCAAGGCGATCACCCATAGTTTTTTAGGCGGGTATATGCTGGCGAAGCGGTGCGGTACCCACTGCGGCTTCAGCGTCATCATAAGCGGCAGGAAAAGGCCGCCCACCACAATGCCGATCTTCAAAATACTGTCCGGAATCTGGTTCAGCCAGCGGGAGTTATTATGCAGATTGGTTTCATGTTGCCCGTTCATAAGCGCCCAGTCCGGCGGCGTATCCCAGAAGAACAGCCACTGGCCCCAGCTTATTTCTTCCCCGGCGACCCAGAAGCATCCGATCGCGGCCATTGCCAGCCAGAGCGCGAGCCATGTATGTTTGGCCCGATCCATTGTCAGGAGTGCATGACAGGCAAAACCGCATCCGCCTAGCAGCATGAAAACCTGCAACCATTCATGCAGGCCGTTTTCAGCATGAAAAGATATAAGGGCATCGATTGGAAAATAAAATTCGGCACAAAGCTGACCGATCATCCATAGAAGCGGCAGCCACAACCAGAAAAAAGGTTTCAGAGTATCTTGTTCGATAGCGCCACACCGATCCGTTAAATTATCCGGCCACCACATTCACGATACGATCGGGGACAATAATCACTTTGCGCACGGTCAGGCCTTCGAGGGCTTTTTGCACGTTGTCCTGTTCCAGCGCGGCTTTTTCCGCTTCGGCTTTGTCGATGCCGGCGGGAAGCTGGATCGTCGCGCGCAACTTACCGTTCACCTGTACAGCGATTTTCACCGTATCGGCGGCGATGAGGCTTTCTTCGGCGACTGGCCATGAGGTGTCGGCAAGGATTGCCTGATGGCCGAGCATCGACCAGAGTTCTTCGGCCAGATGCGGCGTCATCGGGTTGATCATGACGATAAACGCTTCCCACGCTTCACGCAGCGCCCAGCCATCTCCTGCATCATTCACTTTGAAGCCCATGATGGTGTTGGCGAGCTCACGCAGACGGGCGACACCCTTGTTCATGTGGAAGGCGTCGATGTCACGGCCCACGCCATCGATCGTGCGGTGAGTCGTGCGGCGCAGTTCCATCGCGGCGCCACTGAAAGTGTCCGGTTTGCTGTGCGGCGACAGATCGCCCATCGAGTCATACAGCGAGCGGTAGAGTTTATTGATGAAACGCCACGATCCTTCGATCCCGGCCGTCGACCATTCCAGATCGCGCTCCGGCGGAGAATCCGAAAGAATAAACAGGCGCGCCGCATCGGCGCCGTAGGTGTCGATAATATCCTGCGGGTCAATGACGTTCTTTTTCGATTTCGACATTTTGATCGTCGCGCCCATTTTCGCCGGGCTGCCGTCTTCGATTTTGACCCACTGGCCATCGCGGTTTTCCACTTCGACCGGGTACAGCCATTTGCCGTTCGCATCTTCGAACGTCGCGTGCGTTACCATGCCTTGCGTGAATAGGCCGGTGAAGGGCTCAGCCGCCGGAACGGGATAGCCGCAGGCTTTGAGTGCGCGAGTCCAGAAACGCGAATAGAGCAGGTGAAGAACGGCATGTTCCACGCCGCCAATATATTGATCGACCGCGCCCCAGTAATCGGTGGCGTCCTTGCTGAACGCTTCGTCTTCATTACGTGCATCGAGGTAGCGCAAATAGTACCAGCTGGAATCGACGAACGTATCCATCGTGTCTGTTTCGCGCACAGCCTTGCCGCCGCACGAAGGACAGGTCGTGTGCTTCCATGTCGGATGACGGTCGAGCGGATTGCCCGGCGTGTCGTAATTGATGTCGTGTGGTAACTCGACGGGGAGTTGCGATTCCGGTACCGGTACCGTGCCGCACTCTTCACAGCGCACCATCGGGATAGGGCAGCCCCAGTAGCGCTGACGCACCGCGCCCCAGTCGCGCAGGCGGTATTTCGTCACGCCCGAGCCTTTGCCCATTTCTTCAAGTTTTTTGATCGCGGCGTTCTTGCCCGCCTCAACATCAAGACCATTGAGGAAGTCCGAGTTGATGATCTTGCCATCATCCGTGTACGGCAACGGTTCGCCATGAGAGTCGATAACCGGCAGAATAGGCAGGTTGTATTTCGTGGCGAATTCAAAGTCGCGCTGATCATGCGCCGGGCAGCCGAAGATCGCGCCCGTGCCGTAATCCATTAAAATAAAGTTGGCGAGGAAGACGGGCAGTTCTTTGCCCGCAACAAACGGATGCGCAACCTTGTGGCCGGTATCGAAACCGATTTTCTCGGCCTGCTCGATCGCGGCTTCCGATGTGCCGGTCGCCTGACATTGCTTGATGAACGCTTCAAACCCGGCCTTATCACCGGCCAGCTGTTTTGCCAGCGGGTGGTCGATTGCAAGCGCACAGAAGGACGCGCCGAATAATGTATCAGGGCGTGTGGTGTAAACCTCAATCTGTCCATCGGTCGATGTCAGATCGAACGTGAATTGCGCGCCTTGCGATTTACCGATCCAGTTTTGCTGCATCAGGCGGACTTTGTCCGGCCAGCGGTCCAGCGTCTTGATGCCTTCGAGCAACTCATCGGCATACTGCGTAATTTTAAAGAACCACTGGTTCAGCTTGCGGCGCTCGACCGGTGCGCCCGTGCGCCAGCCCTTGCCGTCGACGACCTGCTCGTTGGCGAGCACGGTATTATCGATCGGATCCCAGTTGACCATCGCTTCCTTGCGGTAGACGAGATCGTTTTTGTAGAGATCGAGGAACATCTTCTGCTGATGCTTGTAATATTTCGGATGGCACGTCGCGACTTCGCGGCTCCAGTCGATGGCCAGACCCATCGAGAGCATCTGCTCTTTCATCTGCGCGATGTTGGAATAGGTCCATTCGGCCGGGTGCACGTTGCGTTCCATCGCGGCGTTTTCCGCCGGCAGGCCCATCGCGTCCCATCCCATCGGGTTGAGGACGTTAAAGCCCTTGGCTTTTTTATACCGGGCGACGACGTCCGAGAGCGTGTAGTTGCGCACATGGCCGACATGGATGCGGCCCGACGGATAGGGCAACATGGCCAGAACGTAGGATTTCGGCTTGCTCTTGTCTTCTGTGACCTCAAAGCTGCCGCGGTCGGTCCAGACTTTCTGCCACTTCTTTTCACACTCTTTAATATTGTACCGTTCAGACATGGGGCGACTTTTTCGTTAAATGGATGAATACGCCTCCGTTATCCCCATTTTCCGCCCAGATTTCAATCCTTTGCTGGATAAATACAACTTCTTTGCCCTTTCTTAAGCATTATGGTAATAATATGCGGGTAACCGGGAATAAACGATGAGTCTAACAAAGACAATGAATATAGCGGCCGGCAAGGACCCGCTGCAGGGGCTTGAGACGGCCTATATCCATGATACCAAGAATGCGGCTCTGTTGGACCGTGGCATGGAGCTGTTCGATAAAACCTGGCCGGAATATGCCGGGGTAGAAACAGCCGAAGGCTTCCTGGAGAATATCGACAATCCGGATAATAACTGGAAGCCCTTCATCATGCTGCTCGGGCGAAATCTCGATGAGCCGGAAAAGGCCGAGATTGTCGGCTTCCGCTATGCGCTGTATTTCCCCGAAAGCCAGACATCGCTTTTGGTCTATCTGGCTGTCGATGAAAAATACCGCGACAAGGGGATCGGTCATGCCATGGTCAACGAAACCGTCAAAGGCCTCGACCTGATGGCGCAAAAAGACGGCAAGCCACTGAACGGCGTGTTCTTTGAAATCAACGATCCCGCCAAAGTATCCATCGAAGAAGATTCCATCGACCCTGCGGTGCGCAAACAAATTTTCGAAAAATGGGGCGCGAAGCAGATGCCTGTCGATTACGTGCAGCCACCGTGGGAAGAAGGCGCGGAGCAGACCAGCAAGTTTCTGCTCATGGCGCACAAAATCAATGACGCATTGCCGGGCCCTGAGGCCACCAAAAATTTCCTGCACGATCTCTACAAAGATTACGCCGGTCTCGATGAAGCCACCGTTCAGGAAAATCCAGCCTTCAATAATATGATAGCGCAACTGGATACGCCTGCGCTCTCGATGGATAAAAAACCGGCCGCTCTTCCAACCCAAAAATTGTAAGGCACGCCTGTGGGCAACAAATCATTCAATCGCGCGTCTGATATTGCCGGAAAATCCTACGATAAATTATGCGTTGCGTTTCGCGATATTAAAAACTGGAGCGATGCGTATGAAGTTGCCCGAGTCAAGAAATGGCAGGCGAAAGATCCGCTCGCGCGTGAAAGCGCTCTGCAGGAAATGTCGCAAGTCCGGCAAGCCATCGTCTCGCGCCTGAACGATCCGCAACACGCAATTCCAGTCTTGCTGAATCAAACCAATGCTCATGCTGATGCCCTAACCGGCGCACAACAGGGCAATCTGTTTCTCATGCAAAAAACCTACGATGAAATGCGCCCCTTCATGCCGGACGCGCAGCACTCCTCCGCGGACAAACTGATGCAGCATGAAAAAAATCTGGATACGGCTTTTCGTCAGTGGGCTATGACACTGGGATTGGCTGAAACCGATCCCGCATTGGCCTGGCAAAAACAAAAACAGCCTCTCTTGGATGCCGCCATGACCATAGGTGAATCCATGCGCACCGTGGCACAGGCACGCAACCTGTCTTTATATGATGCGTGCTTACAAAAATTGTGCCCCGGCATGAGCGAACAATCAGTATCCGCTATGTTCGCCAGCCTCAAAAAAGAGTACGCGCCCATGGTGCAAAAAATCCGCGCAGAAGATCAGCGCACGCAGGATGACAAACCATTACCCCTTCCTTCTATTCCAAAAGAAGCGCAGGCAGAGATATTCGCCGCTTTGCGCGATGATGTTCTGGCCGCGGCAGGATGGGATGCGCAATCAATGGCGGATCAGAATATCGTGCTGAAACTCTCGACCGCCCAGACGGGCTACAGCTGGGGATCGCCCAAAAACATCACGGTGGCGATCGAGACCTATGAAGAAAATTTCATGGCATCCTATCTGAACTGTTTTCATGAACTCGGCCACACCGTCTATCTGATGCACCTCAACCGTCTGCCCGAAGATCAGCAAAAACAGATGACGGCCAATTTCAATGGCTTCGGCGCGCATGAATTTTCCGCGATGAATTTTGAAATGATGGCCAGCCGACGGGACTTCCTCGCGCAGGCCACGCCGCGCATCCATGACATCCTGCAACGTCATGGCGTCGATACGGACAATCCGGCTTTATCAGTCGACAATCTCTATAAGACCGCCAACCGCCCGGATTTGGAACGCAACTACTGGGGGGCGAGTGAACTGGTGCTGGCACCCAACATGGCCTTCCGCGCGCAAACCGAGCGCGATATCCTGACCGCCATTGAGGCGCGCGATAGAGAGACACTGAAAACCATCATTGATGAGATGCCGCAGCGCTGGTCCGATACCATGGCCGGCTATCTGGGCGAAGAAGCGCGCCCCGATCCCAACTTATTCTCGCTGGGCGAAAGCCACTGGTTCGAAGATCTTCTGGGTTATTTCCCCGCGTATATGCAAGGCGCCATCGCCGCGGCTCAGATGCAAACGACCGTGATCAAAACCCTGCCTCCGGCAGGAGGTGATCTCACAACGCTTATTCGCCAGTATATCCAGCCGATGGAGGCGTTCTATCTTCAGGGCGCCTCAAAAAATCCCGTCACGCTGCTTGCCGAAACGGTCGGTGGGCCGATGGATACCGGCCATTACCTTGCCCGTCTGTCATCCGCCGCCTTGCCCGGCATGCCAGGGCCGGACGCAGTGTTGGCGCAAAAAAATACCGGCGGTGTGAAACCGCCGGCATCCTTCACATTATAAAGAGACGATCTATTCGTCCTGCATGTCCGCATAGCGCAGCTGGCGGGCGCGGGTCAGGATCGCGTCTTCCATCTGGGTCTGGCTTTCCTTGGTGACTTCGGTATCAACCCAGCGGCCGCCCTTGTTCACCTGCTTGAACAGTTTCACCTGCACGCCGGTCGAGCGCAGCTGGCGGTCCAGGATAAAGACGTTCGCCTTGAAGCGCTCATTCGGGGTTTCTTCCGCTGTGTACCAGTCGGTGATGATGACGCCGCCAAACGGATCGGCCGAGGCCAATGGCATGAACGAGACCGTATCCAGCGCCGCGCGCCACAGGTAGGCGTTAACGCCGATACCGCTCGAACCGTCATCCGCCTTGTCCTTATCCTTGCCGCCCAGAATATTCAGGCCGCCTTTGCCAAAGATGCTATCCGGCTTGGCGTAAATGTCGCCGCCCGGTACGCTCGAGCGGTCGGCACCTGTCGGGTATTTGGCTTCCCCGCCGATGGAAGGGTTGGAACAGCCCGCCATCGAAAAGCCGGCCGTGGCCAGCAGGGCAAGTAAAATGACATGAGTGAAAAGTGTATTATTTTTCATAGTATCCTCTAAGGTCGCGTGTCTATATATATGGTCGTCGCGGCGGTCACCTTGTGTAGCATGGCCGGAATTCCCCCCTCAAGCGGTTTTATGCCCGTTTAGCCCTGTTGCATAAATGCCACGGGGCCGGAAAAAAAGTCCACAGGGGGTCTATCCAGCGTTGAAGCTGGCCGCGAACCATGGCTATCTATGGACATCGCGAAGGCAATTCTTTGCGGTTCTTAAAGGTGATAAGAATTCTACGATCACGGTTAAGCAAAAATTTTGTCTATTTTTTTGGAGGAATGACAATGAAAAAACTTCTACTTTGCAGTGCAGCCGCTCTCGGTGTTGCTCTGTCCGCTGCTCCTGCAGCTGCTCAGATCGACGTAACCGTTGGTGGTCACTCGAAAAACTACCTCGGCTGGTCCGATCAAGACGACACACGCGATTTCGACATGCTGCGCGAGTCGGAACTGCACATCAATGCTGAAGGCACTGCTGACAATGGTCTGGTTTACGGTTTCCACACAGAAATCGAAGTTGACCAACAAGATGGCGGCGCTGACAACAATGTTGAAGAATCCTATGTTTACCTGTCGTCCAACTTTGGTCGCGTAAACCTGGGTTCGGAAGATGGCGCTAACTACCTCCTGCAGGTTGCTGCTCCTTCGGCTGACGCAAACATCGACGGTATCCGTCAGTACATCCAGCCAATCCGTGGCCTGGGCGGTCTTGACTATGCAAACGATGCAACTGGCCAAGAACAAAAAGTCACATACCTGTCGCCAGTATTCTCCGGCTTCCAGGTTGGCGGTTCGTACACACCAGACGTTGCTGATGATGAAGTTACCGGCCTGACCGGCTTCAACCTCGATGACGATGGTCTGGCTGAAGGCTATGAAGCTTCGGCTCGCTATGAAGGCGTATTCAACAATGTTGGTTTTGCTGTAGGCTCCGGCTTCACGCAAGTTAACGTTGATGGCGCTGGCACAGACGATCTGCAACAGTGGAACGTTGGTACAGACCTGGATATCGGCGCGTTCGGTATCGGTGCAGTCTACACACAAACGAACAGCGTAGCTGGCGTTGAAGATGCAGACCTCGACACATGGGTTGTTGGTGCTGACTACACAACTGGTCCTTTCCAGTTCGGTGCTTCTTACCTGAACACAGATGCTGATGATGCCGGTCTCGGCGAAGCAGAACGTTACACAGGCGGTGTTGTATACACAGCAGCTCCTGGCCTGACGTTCCGCGGCTCGGTCAGCTTTGCTGATGTTGATACACCAACCTTCGGCGATGACGATGTTACGTCCGCTCTGGCTGGCGTTCAGTTCAACTTCTAATTTGAAGTTACTATGAATTTGGAAGGGGCGCCTTGTGCGCCCCTTTCTTTTTGTCTAAGACAAAGTCATGTCCACCACCGAAAACTTCGCCTTCATACATAAAGAAATTTCCCGCGCCGCGCGTAAAAGCGATCGCGCGCCTGCTTCCGTTCAGCTTGTCGCCATCAGCAAAAATCAACCTGATGAAAAACTGGATGAAGCGCTGGCGCTGGGTCACCGTTTATTTGGAGAAAACAAGGTACAAGAAGCCATCGATCACTGGGCGCATCGCCGCGCTGCTTTTCCCGATCTGCGCCTGCATCTGATTGGCCCGCTGCAAACCAACAAAGCCAAAGACGCTGTCGCCCTGTTCGATGTCATTGAAACGCTCGACCGCGAAAAACTCGCCGACGCGCTGGCGATGGAGATGGCCAAGCAGAACAAATCCGTTCCCTGTTACCTACAGATCAACACCGGGGAAGAGGATCAGAAAAGCGGCGTGCTACCGTGCGACGTTGACGCGCTTTATCGCTATGCAACCGAGCAGGCTGGTTTAACGATTACCGGCGTTATGTGTGTACCGCCTGTCGATGAGCCCCCGTCGCTGCATTTCTGTTTTCTGACAAAAATCGCGCGCGAATATGGCTTACCAAATATCAGCATGGGCATGAGCGCCGATTTCGAACAGGCGATTGCCTGTGGCGCCACGCATGTGCGCATCGGCAGCGCTCTCTTCGGTGCGCGCTGATCTATCGATCGCGTTTCAAATACACGTAAAACGCCCCGCCGCCGCCATGTTCTGCCTGCGCCGGATAGTGTCTCAATACCAAACGATTGAGCGGCGCCGTATCCAGCCATTGCGGCAGTTTCTGTTTTAAGATACCCGGCTTTTGCTCCAGCCATTCCTCACTCGTACGCTTGGAATTTCCTTTGCCGGTAATAATCAGCACGCAGCGTTTGCCTGCTTTCTGGGCGGCGATAATAAACTCATTCAGCGCGTCGTGCGCGCGAGCCTGTGTCATCCCATGCAGATCGAGCGTCCCGGCGATTTTCATCTGCCCTTTGCGCAGGCGGGTATCGGTGCGTTTATCGAGCTGTGCTGCTTGGCGCGCAGGTGCCACATCGGCAGCCTTCAGACCGGGCGTCAGGATAATCCGCTCCATGTTCTTGGTCGGGACGGTACTTTTCGGCGCTGGCTTTTCCTTGGGTGTTTTGGGTTTGGCGGATTTCGATGCGGCCGGTTTTTTCAACGGCTTGATATCGTGGGTGACGCGCTGCCAGAGCCGTGTTTCATCTTCTTCTGCCATAGATTGCCTCGCCCCCCTGTTATGCGCTACCATGATAAAAGAAACGGGGAAGAATGACACGGCTTGCTTTATGCCTGTTGGTGATTTTTGTGGCGGCTTTGCCTGCTTCAGTGCGCGCGCAAACGCTTGATACCGCCTCGTCCGAAGATGTCGCCATCGCATTTTATAAAATCGCGGGACTGACTCCCAGCTTTTCCGCCTGGGCCAAAGATACGAAACTCTATCATGACACGCCGCTCGCCCGCCGTCCGGCCATTGCGGCGCAAGAAGCCGAGCGCCTGAAAAAAGCCTATACGGACTATTCTCCCGCGCGCGATATTTTGAATCTGGCGACGCTGGCTCACGTCACCTTGCAGGAAACCACGGCGGCCTCGCCGGATCAGAAACAATACACGCTATCCTGGACCTTCATGGAGGATAACGGCAACTTCTTTCCTTATGAATATCGCGGCATGCTGTTCGCCCTCGTGCCGCAAAAGGTGGAGGATTACGAGAACGATACGCTCACCAAAGACCAGTATGACCGCCTGAAAACCGCGCTCGGCAATGGCAAGGACGCGCGCATCATTCTCCAGCTGCGCGGGCAATACGCCAATCCCGCCGAACCCATGACGCTGTATGACCGCGAAGTATGGCCGCTGGCAGGTATGATTGCCGGGGTGACTTTATGGGGCAGCGATGGCGCGCTTCTCTGGGAAAAAACCGCGAACGGCTACGTCTCGCCGCAAACCCAAAGTCTCAATGCGCTGCATGAAAAACCCAAGGCGCCCTGATGTTTTCCAACCTCGGCCCGTTATTTAAAGCGACCATCCGCCAGGCGGACCCGGTCGATACCCGTCTGGCTATCCGCAAAGACGAACCGCGCGACGAGAGCCGTAAAAAAGACCCGCGCGACGAGGAAGAGGAAGACAGTACTCTTTGGGAAGATTCCATGGGCGTGTCGATCGAGTCGCTCCGCGCGTTCCTGATTAATTTTGTGAGCGGCAATACCGCGCATGTAGCCGGCGGCGCCGGGGCGGGAAAGGGATCACCCGATGATATGGCGGTGATCTCGCCGCAACCCGAAACGCGCCCGCCACAAAATACCCAAACGGCGCGCGCGATGCAGGCCTATCAATCCATGGCCGATAAAGGGGTGGGCGCCTATCACCCGCCGCCGCTACCTGCCGCGACGGCCGATGTCGATCTGGTGCAGGCGCAGGATGTACGCCTCATTCACCTGCTCATCGCCGATCTCACGCAGCTCATTGAGATGGGGCATGAGACCCTGCCCCTGGAAAAATCCGACACGTTTTTGCATGCGATTGAAGAAGCGGTCGCCCGCTTGAAATCAGGCGTTTAAACGATACAGCCCATCCACATTGACCAGCCAGTCCGGCGTGCCGGGGTCCGCTTCCATTTTTTGGCGCAGGCGGTAGATATGGGTTTCCAGCGTATGTGTTTCGACGCCCTGCGCGTACGCCCAGACAGCATCCAGCAGCGCCTCGCGTGTCAAAGATTTATCCGGCGCGCGCCACAGAGCGACCAGGATATCGCGCTCCTTATCGGTCAGCACAATAACGTCCTGGTCATCTGCGGATATCAGGTGAGAGCGGCGCGGATCGAAGTGATATGGCCCAATACCGATAACCTGCGGTAGGGATTCAAGCGGCGATTGGTTGCTGAAACGCTGAATGGCATTGTACACCGCCCCCACCTTGACCGGCGCCGGGAATGTCTTGATAACAACGCCGCCCTTGCTGACCTGCAGGGAATCCTTTGCCCACACAAATGCAAAATCGGGCGCACTGTCCAGCAGGTGCGCCTGCATCTGGGCGATTACCCGGTCGAGTGCTTGGTTATCTGATTGAATAGACGTCATAATTTTTATGCGGTCCTTGTCTTTACTGGCATAAAGCTTGCAACGTTTTAGAGGACGAATTCAAGGAGCAAATAAGGACGCCCGTGCAAATCGCCTTTCCACCGCTGGATCCCCGCGCCGCTGCGTCTCCGCAGCAGGCTTTGGCGCGCCCCGATCCGCTGTCGGATGAAGCGCGTACAGCCGGGCCAGCCATCCCTGTATACACCCCGTCCGCCCAGCCCGCCTCTTTTAACCAAGCCCTGGATGGCACCACCAAACCCGCGGCTGCCAAGGAGACCGCGCCCAGTTTTGGCGATTTTATCGACATGATCAATCCCCTCCAGCATATCCCGCTGGTCAACCTGCTCTACCGCAACCTGACCGGAGATCAGATCGGCGGCGCGGCGCAAGTCGTGGGGGGCGCCCTGTTTGGCGGGCCGATCGGCGCAATTGCCGGCACTGCGACCGCTATTGCCGAATACCAGACCGGTCAATCTTTAACGGATGTCACGGTGGCCGCCTTTAGCGGCGAGTCCTTGAGCGCCCCCGCCCGCGCCGTGGCCGATTTCACCGGCCCCGTGACCAAGCGCTACAATTTCAACCAGACCGTTTAGCATTGACATAAAAATAAATGAATGTTAGATATCGCGCATGTTTACCGTGCGCGCGTCCGATAAAAAGACAGGCCAAGAGATTCATTCCCGCTTCAGCGCCACTGAAGTGACACCAGAAACCCGCCATACGCTTTCAGAACTTTACAATTACACGTGCCTTGCCTGCGACAAGGCTTTTTTTCATTGGCGCAAAGAAACGCGGCGTAAAGGAAATCAGGACCTTCTGCCAGAAACGTTCGTTAGAAACCGAAGCTCTGCTCATGAGACCGGGTGCCGTTATGATTATGAACGACTGACCCAGGAAAATTCGGGTACGGTCTATATTCGGGACGGCCGCCTGCACATTCGTCTGAATTTTCCGATTGGCAGCGCCGCCCGTGATTTGTCTCCCCCTAGGGCAGATTTTAATAAAGCGGCCAGAGGATCGGCGTCTGTCATAGAAAAAAAGCCGATCGGCAGTATGCGTCTGCTCGTTGATTTTCTCGAAAAGAATTTTTCATCCCTTGATGATCCTGCTCTCAATGACATTGATTTTGATTATCAGGGAAAAGTTTTCGCCTGGAGAGATCTCTTTATACCTAAAGAGCGTTATAAAACATTATACAACCACTCCCGACAAAAAGATCCGGATGGCTCGCTTGTCGTTGTGTATCCCCGCGCTGAAATAAAGCGCAGCAATAAAGGGAAGCCACGCTTTGTATGTGAAATGCAGTACGCTGAAGGAAACCGTAATTTGCGCGTTAAACCTATTCTGGTCTGCAAGGACGAAGAAATGGCAGATCATATCCGTCTTATCCTTCTTCGCCGTAAAACGGGGTGGGATAAAAATCCGGAAGAGGCAAAAAAAGACTGCCTGCTCGTTGCCGCCCGTCCTTTCCAACCAGACTATGAACCGCTGCTTGATAAAAATATTTATCTATCTGTCATGGAAAATACGCAGCTCGCCCGCATAGACAGAACGCGCTACTGGGACAGTGCGCAAATGACCTTTGCCGATAAACTGGAAATGCATTAACGCTCAATCCGGCGTATCAGGGATTCAAGCACGCGTTTATACAAAAGATCGCCGATGATCTGGTCTTCGACGCCTGCGTCGAGATTGGGATTGTCGTTCACTTCCATCACAACGACCCGGTCGCCCGCCTGTTTCAGGTCGACACCGTATAATCCATCGCCCATGTATTTAGCCGCTTTCAGAGCGACCTGCATGACATGTTCCGGCACCGTTTCAACAGGCACGGTTTCGTGCTGTCCTTCTTTGCGCTTGGTCGTCTTGGCACCGTGGTTGTAAATCTGCCAGTGCCCTTCGGCCATGTAGTATTTGCAGGCATATAAAGGCTGTCCGTCCAGAATGCCAATGCGCCAGTCGAATTCGCTATGCACGAATTCCTGCACCAGAATAATTTCCGATTTTTTTAAAAGCTCGAACACCGCGTCGCGGAATTGTTCGGCGTTTTCCACTTTAATCACGCCGCGTGAAAACGCGCCGTCGGGAATTTTAACCACGGCCGGATATTCCAGTTCTGCCTCAAACTGCTTTTCGCTTTTGCGGTCGATGATGAATGTTTTGGGCAACGGCACGTGCTTGGCTTCCAATACTTCATACTGAAATACTTTGTTGCAGCAACGAATGATGGACCGCGTATCGTCGATACTCGGCAACCCTTCTTCTTCGGCTTTCAGCGCGAAACGGTAGGTATGGTGATTGATCGCGGTAGTCTCACGGATCAGCAGCGCATCAAACTCCACCAGGCTGGAAAAATCCGCCTTGGTAATCAACTCAACCGCGACATTCAGCTCTTTGCCGACCTTAATGAATTTTTGCAACGCCGCCTTGTTGGACGGGCAATCTTTTTCTTCCGGATCATGCAGGATCGCAATCCAGTGTTTCTCTTTTTTGCCTTCCTTGGTGCGCCAGGCGGACCCGGTAAATTTATCGAGCGCCTTGGCAAAGAATTCTTGTTTTTGTTTCGGCAGGTCTCCGATGGAAAGCGGGTCGACATCGCCAACCACCCATTTCCCTTTGGAATCGAGCTTTACCTCGACGCTCATCAGCGGAAAACGGAACAGATCGAACAGACGGCTCGCCAGCATCTCAAGCGACGGCTCGGTGCAACGACCAAAGAAAATAGTATAAGTGCGCGAGGTCGGTTCGTCCGAAGGTTCATCAAAATACCGGTCGAGCAGTAAATTCAGGTCGGCCAGATGCGATTGATAATGACGCTTCCAATTCAGCGTGACCACGTTGCGCACGCTTGGCACACATCGCATGCCGCGTGCTTCGGCCAGCAATGAGCAATAATATCCTTTTGAAAGATACTCGAAATTGCTGCACAGATTGACGACTTTAACGCCCGGTGCCTTGCGCAGATCGATCAAGGATTTGTTCGAAATAAAATCGGTTGCGCTGAGCACCAACATATCGGAATCGGCCGGGAGGAAATCAAGCGGCTTGTCAGAAACCACGATATGTTTGATCATTGCGTCAGATCTTTCCTCATCTTCAGGGCATCCCGCCCGTCATCATAATAGGCATGAACCGTCTCGCCTGCAACAAATCCGCACCGAGTGTAAAAAGCGATGGTCTCCACGTCTGCCGCATCAACTTCCAGCCCCACATTTCGTTCCCCGCGCGCCTGTAATAACGTAACGGCGTGCTCGATTAGCCGGCGGGCAATCCCTTGGCCACGCACTTTGGGATCGACAATCAGCGAGTAAAATCGCGCCCCGCGCGCCTTGCGCAGGAAGAAAAGGGCATACCCCGCGATTGCGTCATCGTGTAGTGCCGTCAGGAACAGGGCGGTTTTACTCAGGATGTGCCGGCGCATCTGTCGGGGCGACAGCCTGTCCGACGGGAACAGCGCTTCCAGCGCTTGAAGCGCATCTAGATCGTTTAATGAAGCCGGGCGGATCAAGATCATAAAAACAAACAGTAGTTGAACTAGAGCGTTTGGCAAGCGTTGGAAATACGGTAGGATAGAAAAATGGCAAAGCTCTTCCAAAGCACCGATTTCACCTGCGGCCCGGTTTGTCTGAAAATGGCGATGCATCGGCTGGACCCGTTGCGCCCCTTGGCGGAAGTGAACGAATTTCTGATCTGGCGCGAAGCCAACTCGGTGTTCATGGGACACGGGCACGCGGGCTGCACGCCTCATGGTCTAGGGCGCTCAGCGGTCAAGCGCGGTTTCACGGCCCGTATTCTTACCAATGATTTGCCGGCGATTGAGACATTATTTGAAGAAGATGTGCTCAAGGAGAGCGAAAAGAAAATCTATACGCTGGTGAACGAGCATGACCATGAATGTGCCTTGAAAGAGGGGGTGGAGTGGTCAAGCGACGTTCCTTATTCCCAAAACCTGCTCCGCGATCTTCTCTGGCAGGGGAAGGTGCCGATCATTCTGGTTCGCGCGTTCAGCGATCAGGAAGCACACTGGGTGTTAATCGACCGGCTGGAGAATGGCATCATTACGGTCATTGATCCTTTTGAAAAACATGCGGCTCACCCTAGCGCACTGGAAGATAACAGCGATGCCAACGCCACGCACGCAATGCCCCTTGATGAATTTGAAACCTATTGCTTGCACGGCAAGACCAAAGCCTATGCCATTCTGGCTATCGGCCGTGCGAACCTTACAAAATAAATTTGCTTAAGTCCGCGTTCTTGGCGAGCTCTGATACATTCTTCAACACGTCGGCCCGATCAATCAGGATGGTTTCGCCGCCACGGTCGGACGCGGTGTACGAAATATCGTCCAGCAGTTTTTCCATGACGGTGAGCAGGCGCCGCGCGCCGATATTCTCAACCGTCTCATTCACTTCAAAAGCGATCTTGGCGATTTCATCGATCGCCTCTTCGGTAAAGTCGAGCGTCACGCCTTCTGTCGCAATCAGCGCTTTATATTGTTTGATCAGGCACGCATCCGTTTCGGTCAAAATGCGTTTGAAATCATCCTGCGTCAGCGCGCGCAGTTCAACGCGGATCGGCAAGCGGCCTTGCAGTTCAGCCAGCAGGTCGCTCGGCTTGGCATAGTGAAACGCGCCCGATGCGATAAACAGAATATGATCGGTTTTCACCGGCCCGTATTTGGTAGAAACCGTCGTCCCTTCAATCAGTGGCAGCAAGTCGCGCTGCACCCCTTCGCGGGATACATCACCGCCGCGCGCATCGGAGCGCGTCGCAATCTTGTCGACCTCATCCAGAAAGACAATGCCGTTCTGCTGCACCAGCTCCAGCGCGCTTTGAATGACCTTGTCTTCATCCAGCAGCTTATCGGCTTCTTCCGCCATCAACACTTCATAGGACGCGGCGATGGTCATTTTCTTGCGCTTGGTTTTCGGCCCCATGCCTTTGCCCAGCATATCGCCGATCGACACCATCGACATGCTTGCGCCCGGCATGCCCGGAATATCGAACATGCTGCCCAGCGGGTTTGACGTGTCGGCAAGATCCAGCTCAATTTCCTTGTCGTTGAAATCGCCGTTGCGCAATTTTGTGCGGAAGGACTCGCGCGTGGCTTCCCCCGCGCCATCCCCGACCAGCGCATCGAGCACGCGCTCTTCGGCGTAAATTTCTGCCTGCGCGTTTACGCTTTTGCGCATTTTATCGCGCACCATGTGAATGCCGACCTCGACAATATCGCGCACGATGCTTTCGACATCCTTGCCGACATACCCGACTTCGGTGAATTTGGTGGCTTCGATTTTCACGAACGGCGCTTGCGCCAGTTTCGCCAGACGCCGCGCGATTTCGGTTTTGCCCACCCCGGTCGGCCCGATCATCAGGATGTTTTTCGGATAGACTTCTTCCTGCATGGCCGTATCCAGCTGCATCCGCCGCCAGCGGTTGCGCAGCGCGATCGACACCGCGCGCTTGGCGTCCTTCTGGCCGATGATGTTGCGGTCCAGTTCGGAGACGATTTCGCGCGGCGAAAAAGCGGGAATTTCAATGATAGGCTTGGATGACTCTGACATGCCCTTTAGATGCGACGATCAGGCTACCAGGTCAAGACCCTTCGGCTTAGCTTCTTGCGCATTCACTTCGCAATGTTGCACCCACACGGAAAAGGCCACGCCGCCATTACCAGGCACCTTGATTTTCTGCTGGTCATTAAAAACGAAGCTGATGCTTTTTGCAGCGACGATAACGGTTTTGACATCTTCAAACGCGCGTCCGGCTTTTTGAAAAGCCTTTTCAAAACTTGTGTAATGAAGATTGGTCACAACGTCGGAGATGACGAAGTCATTTTTTGTAGTTTTCACGAACACACCTCTTTTTATTTTTATGGAATATAAAAGAGAGGGCACGTGCCTGTAAAGATTTTTTTCAGCTTAAGGCAGCTTTTCGAGGACAATCTGGTGGTTGGTGTAGACGCAGATATCGGCGGCGATGCCCATGGCCTTGCGGGCGATGGTTTCAGCGTCCAGATCTTGGTCCATCAGCGCCCGGGCTGCCGCCAGCGCATAGTTTCCGCCCGATCCTATGCCGATCAACCCGTCTTCCGGCTCTACCACATCGCCGTTACCCGACAGGATGAGCGAGACATCCTTGTCGCAAACCGCCATCATGGCCTCAAGGCGGCGCAGATATTTATCCGTGCGCCAGTCCTTGGCCAGCTCGACGCAGGCGCGGGTCAACTGCCCCGGATGCGCTTCCAGCTTGGCTTCCAGTCGCTCGAACAGGGTGAAAGCATCGGCGGTCGATCCCGCAAATCCCGCCACGATCTTGCCGTCCTTGCCAAGGCGGCGGACTTTCTTGGCGTTGCCCTTCATCACGGTCTGGCCAAGGCTGACCTGTCCGTCACCGGCGACGACGAGCTGATTGTTTTTGCGAAGGGCGAGAATGGTTGTCATGCCCCCTGATTTGGCATGGCAGGGGCCAAAAATCAAGGCGTCCGGCCTTGCGATTTCACCGCTGTGCTGTACATTAGGGCCACAAACAAAATGAGGAATAAAACACGATGGATTTCTTGGTAGAACCGTTTCTGGGTCAGGCTGTCTGGGTATGGCTGCTGATGCTCGGCTTTGTCGCGGGCGTACTCACCCTCGATCTCGGTGTCTTCAACCGCAAAGATCATGTCATCGACATGAAAGAATCCCTTAAACTCGCCAGCATCTATATTGCGATGGGCCTCTCCTTCGGCCTATGGGTCTGGTACCGCAATGGCCATGACAGCGCGATGGACTATTATACGGTCTATATCATCGAACAGACGCTCTCCCTCGATAACCTGTTCGTCATGTCGATTATTTTTTCCAGCTTCGCCGTGCCACGCGAATATCAACACAGGCTGCTGGTCTGGGGCATTATCGGCGTGGTCGTGCTGCGCGGTATTACAATCGCTGCCGGCGCCGCGCTGGTCCAGCAATATGACTGGGTTCTGCTCGTGTTCGCCGCCATCTTGTTCTACACCGGGATCAAGTTGTTCTTCGTCGCCGGGGAAGACGAGAAAGAAGACTATACGCAAAAAGGCTACGTGAAATTCATGGCCGAACACATGCGCGTATCCGACCGCATCGATGGCAATCACTTCTTCACCCGCATCGTCCCGCCAGGCAGCAAAACCGGCAAAGCGGTTTTGTATGCCACGCCGCTGTTCCTCGCCCTGCTGACGATCGAACTGACGGACCTGCTCTTCGCGTTTGACTCGGTCCCGGCCGCGCTGGCCATTACGACCGATGCCTATATCGTCTTCACGGCGAATATCTTCGCGATTCTCGGACTGCGGGCGTTGTTCTTCGCAATGGAACATATCATCCACCGCTTCGTGTATCTGAAATACAGCCTTGCGATCCTGCTCATGTTCATCTCGGCCAAGGTTATCTATGCCAGTGAATACGTCATGGATGCGCACGTTCCGGCCGCCGTCTCGCTCGGTCTGACCGTGCTTATTCTGGCAGGCGGCATCGTCATGTCGCTGCTGCGCACCGAAAAGAACGAGCCAACGCAGCATTAAGAGGTCATCCATGAACCGCACCGCTCTCCTCCTCGCCGTTTGTCTTATTGGACTTAGCGCGTGTAAGGAGGAGGGGAGCGTCGGCAGTGGCGGCTCCTTCGCCAAAGTACAATCCTATGCGGAGCCGATGATGGCGCCGGCGCCTGCCGGGCGCGCAATATCGGCGGAATATGACGCCGGCAGCATGGTCATGGACCGCTCGAAGCTCGGCAATCGCAAAGTCGAAGAAAGCCACGCCTTGCTGTTCTGGCTCGATAATGAAGATCTGATGGCGCGTCATCAACGCGATGTCAAAAAATGTCTGGCGCTGGGGTGCGAGCTGATCGATGCGCGCACCTATGTCGACCAGAACGCCACATTGCAAGCCCGCTTTGCACCAGACAAGCTCGCTGCCTATCTTGATTTCCTCACCCAAGGCGCGGGCGAATTGCGCGAACATAATGTCGGCACCACCGACAAGACACTCGAATTCATCGACACGCAGGCGCGCGTTGACAATCTCGAAGCCCTGCGCACGCGTCTGCGCGATCTGCTGAACCGCAGCGATACGATTGAAGTGGCGGATGAAGACGGCGAAGGCACGACGATCAGAAAATCGCTCACCGTCTCCGAAATTCTCGAGATCGAACGTGAACTCAACCGCGTGGAATCCGATCTCAATTCTATCAAGGGTGTGATGCGTCACCTAGCGACCGTCACCGACATGGCAACCGTGACCGTGAATTATCAGGTGCCGTATCAGGATGTCGAAGTGCGCTGGAAAGATTTGAGCCTGAGCTTCGCGCAAGCGTGGAAAGCGTTCGTTGACGCGCTCAGCAGTGTGATCCTGTTCATCGGCGGTGTACTGCCATGGATCCCGGTGTGGTTCCTCGGGTTCTGGCTCGCGGTGAAAGCCATTGCCTTTACCTTCCGCAAAGTGGAATGGTCACGCTACGCCATCTGGAAACGGAAATAAAATTAACTGAGAGCCATGCTGAGCGCTGATTTGGCTGGCTCATCATTGGGGTTTGGTGTGCACGACGATGTTGCCATCACACCAGGATTTTGTGCGGGAACAGGCTGATCGTTTAAAGCGTTGCGATCATCAGTGATGGCTTTCAGCGCTTCTTGAACGGCTTCATCGTCCCGATACATATTATCCAATACCGTGACATATCCTGCGAGGGTGCCCGCATAATCGCTAAGAGCATGGGCAGGCAATTTATTAAAATCATTTGTGTAGCGCGCATATGCGCCGCCTTCATCAAACTTTGCCATTTCATCGTAATAACGCTTCACAACGCTGCGGGAAAAAGTTGTTCCCATTGCCCCTTCAGGCAAATTATTCAGAAGGTCACTGATGACCTCTTCATCATACAATCCCAGTTTAGTGAGTGTGTTGTTCACTGTACGAATGGACTGAAGCAAAGACGAGGATGCGGAAGAGGGGAGCAACTCGTCCTGAGCGAGATCGTTCTGGCAGAACTGCGCGCTGGTGACGGTTTGCGCGCTGGCTTCATTCTGGATGAAGGCTGCACAAGCAAACACGACAGAGGCGCCAAAGGCGCTTGTAATTTTACTGGCCGAGGCCATAATCAGACAACAGTCCGGGGTTTTGTTGCCCGGAAGACCCTTTTTATTATGTTAAGCAGATAGTACAACTGGCCAAAAAGAAAAGCAAGGCTTTTGATTATGAATAGTTTGCGCAGCGCAACAATCACCCGCAACACCAAGGAAACCGCGATTTCCACCGGAATTACCCTGGATGGCACGGGGATCGGGACTATCGAAACGGGGGTCGGATTTTTCGATCATATGCTCGACCAATTGGCCAAACACGGCTTGTTCGATCTGGATATCGCCGTGAAGGGCGACCTGCATATTGACGCGCATCACACGGTGGAAGATACCGGCATCGCGCTGGGTCAGGCGATCAAGGAAGCGCTCGGCGATAAAAAAGGCATCCGCCGCTACGGCCATTCCTATGTCGCGATGGATGAATCGCTCTCGCGTGTCGCGCTGGATTTATCGAACCGCCCCTATCTGGTCTGGCATGTGAATTTCACCATCGATCGTCTCGGCGACCAGATGGAAACCGAACTCTTCCGTGAATTCTTCCACGCGCTCTCACAAAGCGCGGGCATCACGCTGCACGTTGAAAATCTTTACGGCGACAACAATCACCACATGATCGAAAGCGTGTTCAAGGCGTTTGCCAAAGCGTTGCGCATGGCCGTGGAAATTGATCCGCGCGCCGCCGACCAACTACCCTCAACCAAGGGTGCGTTGTAACGCCGGGCGTGATACAAGCGTTTCTTTCGCGGCTTCATAAGACGGCGCAAACAGGTCCGGTTCCCACAACACGTAGCGATTGCCTGCTGGAGAGGTAAAATTCTTCAGACTGATAAAGCTCGCCGGCTCTTCATCCGGTGTGATAGGCGTCGCTATCAGATGATAAATATAATCTGCGTCACTCAAGGCGTATTCAATACGATCTTTTTCGACATCGTACCCCAGCATGTTGTTTAACAGCGCCACGCCTTTTTTGGCGCCATGCGCCTCAACAAAACACTGGACCAGCCGTTTGGTAATGGGTTCCTGCATCTGCTTTTGCGCCAGAAGATAGGCTAGATTTCTCGATGTATGCGACAGCGGTTCGGTGCGCAGGTGATGCAGGGAAATTTCATCGCTGTGATACAGCTCCATGAATTCCTCATAGCCAATTACGGGATAGCGCAGCTTGGTCGGCGGGACAATACTCATTATACTCTCCTTGGTGGTGCCGCGTATGTAAGCTACGGCGTGCGCTGGCGCAAGGCATTAATATGTCCGGGAAAGCCTTCGTAATCGGCGAGAGTTACCACATCATTCGTTAACGCATCACGGCCTGCGCGCGTGACGCGGCTAATCGAGGTGCGTTTGAGGAAATCCCACACCGATGTGCACGAGTACGAATGCGCCATACCGCCAGTCGGCAGAACATGGTTAACGCCCGTGCCGTAATTACCAAGCGTGAAGACACTGTCTTCGCCAACCAGAATTTCCCCCGCATTGTGCAGCATAGGCAAAACCGCATCAGGATCGGCAACCTTCAACAATAAATGCTCCGCCGCATACTCATTGGCGAATGCGATGGATTGCTCCAGCGAACGGGTGAGGATAATGCCGCCATAGGCTTCCATGTTGGTCGCCAGCCACCCGCGCTGCGGCTCCGGCAAATCCATGATCGCCTGCGGCAGATGATCGCGGACATACTCGGCCAGTACGCGATCATGCGTGACAAGCAAGCCAGCGCTATCCGGCCCGTGTTCCGCTTCGTTGATAATATCAAGCACCGTGTTGTGCGGATCGGCACTGCCATCGCACAGCGTGATGGATTCGGATGGACCCGCCGGCATGCCGGGGTCAAACACATTGTTCAATAACTGTTTCGCCGTCGCGCCATAGAGGCTGCACGGGCCGACAACCTTGCGCACGGCCGGAATGCTCTGTGTGCCATAGGCGAACGCCGCCATCGCCACCGCGCCGCCGGTTTTGTAAACCTCCTTCACGCCTGATACCTGCGCGGCATAGAGCAGAGCATCGCCGACTGACCCATCTTTTCTGGGCGGCGTCGCCACGGCTATTTTCGGCACGCCTGCCAAGACGGCCGGCAGACATAGCATATACATGGCAGAGGGAAACAAATTCTTGCCGCCCGGCACGTAAATCCCCACCGATGATACGGGCGTTACTTTTTCGCCTGCAAAGACACCCGGCTCAACTTCCAGCATCCACTCGCGCTCTACGCGGCGCATCTGTTCTTCATGCAGCTTTCTTACATTCTCCGCGCATCGGTCGATCGCGCGTTTCAGCGCCGGATCAATCGTGCGACTGGCGGATTCAAATTCTGCTTCACTTACTGTTAAGGCATCCAGATCGGCCCCATCGAACTGCTTGGCATAGGCGCGCACCGCCTCATCGCCGCGCTCTTTCACCGCCGCCAGAATGGGGCGCACTTTTTCACTGACATCATCCATTTCGGCAACCGAGCGATGCAGGATGCGCGCTTTTGTAGCGTCATCCGTCTTGTCCCAGTCGTAAAATCCGATTTTCATGGCTTTGCTTTCCTCTCAATGTATCGTACATAGAACATACTTTGGGCGGGAAAAACAAGATGACGCAAACCATCGCCATTATCGATTACGGATCGGGCAATCTCGCCTCGGCGGAAAAAGCGTTTCAGCGCGTTATCGCCGACTTATCGCTAGACATGCGCGTCCTGATTACCGACAAAGCCGATGAGGTCGCCGCCGCCGACCGCTATGTATTGCCGGGGCAGGGCGCATTCGCCGATTGCATGCAAGGCCTTCAGGCGGTCGATGGCATGATCGACGCGCTGAGCGACAACGTGCATAAAAAAGCCAAACCGTTTTTCGGTATTTGTGTGGGTATGCAATTGCTCGCCACGCGTGGGCTGGAGCATGGCGTCCATGCGGGCCTTAACTGGATTCCCGGCGAAGTCGTGCCGATCAAGCCGCGCGATAAAACGTTTAAAATTCCGCATATGGGTTGGAACACTGTGCGCTGCAAAGGCCCGGATGCGCAGGATAATTGTCATCCCGTGCTGCAAGGCGTCATAAATAAATCGCATAATACCGATCCGCATTTTTATTTTGTTCACTCTTTTATGATGCAATGTTATGAAGAGCGCCACGCATTGGCCACCTGCGATTATAGTGGCCCCGTCACCGCCATTGTCGGCCGCGATACGATAATAGGCGTTCAGTTCCATCCGGAAAAAAGCCAGCAGGCAGGGCTTGATCTGATCGCCGGATTTTTAACCTGGAAACCTTAAAGGGATTTTATGACCGACCAAGCAGCCAAACACCATCAAGCGGATTTACGCGTCGAGCAGGTGATGGAGCCGCTGAGCGCCGCCGATCTGAATGATCTGTGCGATGCCACCGATGCGGCGATTGAAGGCGGCGGCGGTTTCGGCTGGCTCAAGCCTCCTTCGCGCGAAGGGCTCGAGCGCTATTGGCAGGGCGTTGTTGCGGCGCCGACCCGCTGGTTGTTTGTCGCCCGTCTCGATGGCGTCATCTGCGGCACGACACAGGTTGTCCTGCCGCCGAACAACAACGAAGCGCAAGGCCACGCCGTGCAGCTCACCACCAATTTCGTGGCGCCATGGGCCCGTGGCCATGGCCTCGCCAACCGTCTGCTCGAAAAAGTCGAAGACGTCTGCAAGGAAAAAAACTTTGCCGTCATCAACCTTGATGTGCGCGAAAACATGACCCGCGCGATTGAAATTTACGAAGGGCTGGGATATGTCGCATTCGGCACACATCCTTATTCGGTGAAAGATGTCGACGGTAAAACTGTCGCGTCGCGCTATTACTACAAAGTCATCAATCCAGACTTCTTCGCGTAGGTGCTATTCACTGCGCGCGGCTTTTTCCGCATGGCCGGACACGCCCTGTCGTTTTTCCAGCACGGCGAAAATATCATCCGGCGTCAGATCGGCATCCGCCCAGAGGATCATCAGGTGATAGAGCAGGTCGGCGCTTTCCGCGGCAATCTTGTCTTTGTCGCCCTGCAACGCCTCGATACAGGTCTCGACCGCTTCCTCGCCCACCTTCTGGGCGATTTTGCTGCGGCCCTTGGCAAACAGGCTGGCGGTATAGGATTCCGCCGGGTCGGCGTCCTTGCGGCTGGCAATCGTCTGGAACAGGTCGTCGAATACGGCGTGGCTCATACGCGCAACATACTTGATTTCCGCCAGCTTTCCTATTATTTCATGCTCAAAGGAGTACCAAGGATCCGCCATGCGCTCGTCCTTTATTTTTGGCAATGCCGGCCGCCCCAGTCTCTCAAAGACCGTGTGCAACCGCTCGCCTTATACGCACAAGAACCCGACCCGCAGCTGGTTCAAACACATCATGGACCTGCCCTATGGCGGCTGGGGTTTTTACGCCCGCTTGCATTGCTATACCTATATGGAACTCTCGCCCGTCTTCAACTACGCCGTCTGGGATGCTACCGGCCCTACCGCCGCCACGCCACAATACGAACCTTTCAAGCTCGCCGCTTAAGCGGCCATCTCCAGCGCCGGAAACATCGCTTCGGGAAAATGAACGCGGGTTACGGCCTGTTTCAGACGGCGGAATGTATCCACCTGAATATCGACGCAGTCAGGTACGACATCCAGAGGCTTATTATCACAGATATAGACCGTACATAAATCCGGGTAACGCTCTTTGGCCTTGGCGATATTTTTGATCGTGTCTTCAATAAAGACGCAGTTGCGCGGATTGGCCTTCATCATATCCATAGCCATGCCGATACCAAAGGCGCTTTCCGCTTTCTGCTCGAAATTAAATTCGGCATAGCCCAGTACGTGCTCGAAATGATGCAGCAAACCCATGGTTTCGAGATTGGGTTTAATAAAATTCTCAGGGCATCCCTGCGAAAGAATGATATGGCGGACATGTCCGCTTAAGCGTTGCATGAATTGTTGTGTTTCAGGGCAGGGTTTAACCCAGTCAGGCCATTCCTCTTTCATTCGCTGGAAGGCAACGCGGTGATATTCATGGTGCAGTTTCAAACGAAACTCTTCGATAGAATGACCCTTTTGCACGGCCATGTCATAGAAACCACGACTGCCGTCGCCGCACGCATAGTAAAACTCCTGATTGAGGCGATACGCTGTTTCCACATCCAGTTCGGGGAGCAAGCCGTTCACCGCTTGCGCTTTAACCTGTCCAAGAAAATTAATGTAATCGGGATTGTCGCCGTAGCGGTAATGCACGCCATCATGGTCATGGATGAAGACGGTGCGGGTATGATCGAGTGTACACTTCATGCCTTCGGTTTTACGACAGGCTGATAATTTATGTCAATAATTAGAATCGCACAGGGATGCCGGCATCGGCCATGGCGTGTTTGGCATCGGCCACCGTGTGTTCGCCAAAATGGAAGATTGACGCGGCGAGGACGGCGGATGCCTTGCCTTTGATCACCCCATCCACTAAATCCTGCAAGTTGCCCACCCCGCCCGACGCAATGGTTGGCACCGACACCGCCTCGCTAATGGTGCGCATCAGGTCGAGATCGTACCCCGTACGTGCGCCGTCGCGATCCATCGAGGTGACTAGTAATTCTCCCGCGCCGTAATCGGCCATGCGTTTCGACCACTCGATCGCATCGATGCCCGTCGCATTGCGCCCCCCATGGGTAAAAATCTCCCATTTGCCGGGCGAAACGGATTTCGCGTCGATGGCAACGACGATGCACTGGCTGCCGCATTTCAGCGCTGCGTCTTTCACCAGATCGGGATTGGTAATGGCGGCGGAATTGATGGAAATTTTATCGGCCCCCGCTTCGAGCAGTCGGCGGATATCGGACAGGCTCTTGATCCCGCCGCCCACCGTCATCGGCATGAAAATCTCGGCGGCCACGCGGCGCACCATATCGACAATCGTGTCGCGGCCTTCATGGCTGGCGGTGATGTCGAGAAAGCACAATTCATCCGCCCCCTGATCGTTATAGACTTTGGCCTGCACCACGGGGTCGCCCGCATCCCGTAGGGATTCAAACTGTACGCCTTTGACGACGCGTCCGTTTTGAACATCGAGGCAGGGAATGATGCGGGTTTTGAGCATATTTTTTTGTAGCGCATCTAAGAAAGCCGCGCGACGGCTATTATATTGCCATAATTTAAAGTAAGAGTGCCTCTCAAGAACGGCCCATCAGGGGCCACGCTTAAAAATAGAAGGTGTACAATGACGAAGAAACTGACCCGCTGCCCGATCGACGCGGCCGTAATTTTTGAAGGCGCGGCCAAAGCCGTGGCTTATCCGAAAGGGCTGGAGAACAGCGAAAACCCGGACCGCTCGGCTGCTATTTACGAGCAGCTGATCATGAGCAACAGTCAGGCCATGGAAAAAACAGGCGATCAAACCTTGATCACGGGTGCCCAGTTCCTTCGCTATGCCATGCTTTAAACGGATAGAGCGTCTTTGGGCGTAATGCGTCCGTCATAGAGCGCTTTGCCGACGATGACGCCCTCGATGCCGTGATGTACGGCGGCGCGTACGGCTTTGATATCGTCGATTGATCCGACGCCGCCGGACGCAATCACCGGGATCGTCACACTGCGCGCTAAGTTGATGGTAGCTTCCATATTCAGCCCTTCGCCCGTGCCATCGCGGCTGATATCGGTATAGATAATCGCGCTGACCCCGGCATCTTCAAAGTTCTTGGCCGTGTCGATCAGGCTTTCCTTGCTGTCCTTGGTCCAGCCGTCGATGGCGACCTTGTCACCCCGCGCGTCGATCCCGACAACAATTTGCCCTGGAAACAGGCGGCAGGCATCGAACACCAGTCCCGGGTTTTTCACCGCCGCCGTGCCCAGAATAACCCGGCTGACCCCGGCGTCGAGCCACGCGCCGATCTGGTTTAACTGGCGGATGCCGCCGCCCAGCTGGATCGGGATGTCGACCGCGTCGATGATGGCTTTGACCGCGTTGATATTGACCGGGTGGCCGTCCACAGCTCCGTTCAGGTCCACCACGTGAATCCAGGAAAACCCGGCCTTGGCCCAGTCGAGGGCTTGCGCGCCAGGATCATCGTTATAAATCGTCTCCTGCGTGAGGTCGCCCTTGTAGAGGCGCACGCATTGGCCGTCTTTTAAGTCAATCGCGGGATAGATAATCATCTATAAATCATGTAAAGAATAGAGAAGGGATTGTAAAGAAAAGGAAAATCCATGGCCTACGACGACAATAATCTGTTTGCTAAAATCCTGCGCGACGAAATCCCCTGCTACAAAATTTATGAAGACGCCTATGCGCTGGCGTTTCAGGATATCAATCCGCAAGCGCCCGTCCATGTGCTGGTTATTCCCAAAGGTTCCTACACTTCGCTCGCCGATTTTGGCGAAAATGCCAACGCGGGTGAAATCACCGGTTTCTACCGCGCCGTCTCCAAAGTCGCGCGCGAACTTAATCTGACCAATGAAGGTTTCCGCGCGATTGCGAATGCTGGCGATAATGGCGGTCAGGAAGTCGGCCATTTCCACCTGCACCTGCTCGGCGGCAAAAAACTCGGCGCGATGGTCGCCAAAGCGGCTTAAGCGAAATTCGGTTGCTGTAAGGATTGCGCGCGCTGTAAAAAGCGCGGGCTCGTTTCGATCAGCATCGGATCGACGACAACCGTTGAGCCATGATATTTTACTTTGTACGCGCCGGCTCCCATCGCAGACACTTCTTTTAAGATAGAATCCAGCATCCTTCGTTGATATGCCGCATTGGCAGTCAGCCAGTCATCCATGACCGCAAAATGAAGCCGGACAATCGTGTCGTGCGGTGCCAGCTTACGACATAAGGCACTGCGGAACAAAGTTTTGCCATCCATGATGTGCCTGTCGCTTTGTGTCGAAAATAAAAAATGAGAAGGGCCGTCGACTTCAAAATGAACCCGCTTTTTGCCAGTATTTAATGTGAAATCGATTGCCTGTCTCAAAATCGGGATAGGGTGAATGTGCCCATCTACATTGTACCGGATAATTCTGAGGCGCGTTAAAATATCCCGTTCATAGCGCGACTCTTTTTCTGACTGCATCGGATTTTCTGTGATGCGATCACGATCAAACCATAAATAAGAATCATGGATCTGCTTTTGCGCGGGAACTTCCAATATGAGTGGCTGGCGCTCTTCAAGTCTATCGCTGACCATGGCAAAGAGGGATTCAAAAAGAGGATTACCTGTTTTCGCGTGCAGCGCTGCCGCCGCCCACAAAGAATTGCTGAGATTTTGCGAGGTAAAATTATGGGACGATTTCTCAAAGGCTGTCATCCATTCTGTCAAAAAATCATTCGGCGGTGATTTGCGCAGAACCGCGCAGGCATAAAGGCTGCTGGATAAATCATGCGGCTTGAAGCTGGAGATTTTATTTGTCGCCGCTGTAAACCAGCTGTGCAAATAGGCCTCTCCTGGTAAAATGCGTAAAGTTGCAGGCGCCAGAATGGCAGCGGACAATTCTTTGGGCTGTAAGCCGTTTAACTTGCCTAGCATGGGTTCTTCCCACAGCGCCCAATGATCCGCCATGATGCGGACAAACTTGTTTTTCTCGAACGAGATGTCTTTTGATTTCAGGCACTGCTTGGCACCTTGAATCATGTCAACAAGTTCGGTGCCCGTGAACACAAAATGGGGCAGGCGTTGCCATTGCTTTAAAAAGCCATCAGGCGTCGTGAAATTTTTCACACCGCGGCTGAAATAATTATAAAGAGATTGTGCGCGGTCGTGATTTTTATCCGTTTTTCTGGAAGGGAATTTTGATGGCGCGGGCGGGGCCCGCAGAGGCGCTGCCACCTCTTTGTAATCCCGCAATAAATCCCGAATAGACCTATTCATACGCATCCCACCTATGCGAAAAGCGTATAGGGGATTAAGCGTTAGAGTCTAGAATAAAATTACTGGCGCGTCCGGTTATGGGGAAACAAAATAACGTTATCACCACCATAGGTATGTGTCTGCGTGGCGGCAACCGTATCAGCGGCGGCATCGCCTTCGTCAAACAGGCTGGTTTCCAGCTCGCCGATAATATACTCGGCCACTTCCATGTGGGCGCGGGCCTGAATACTTAAAATGGCGCAGACATCCTGCGCGATGGAATCGTGACGGATCGAGCTGCTCATCGCATCCAGCAGATCGGCGAGGCCTTCAAGGTCTTCCGGCAAGGTCTGCAACATCTCGAACAGCATCGATTCATCGACCGGTCCGCCGTGATAGTTGGATAGCCACTCCGGCCCATATTCCTGCAACATCTTTTCCGCTTCATATTTGATGGCGACAGCCAAAGGAATAGAGCCGATGAATTTTGCCGCGACATGCTGCGCAGAGAGAGCAATCGCCAGCAGCGCGGAATCCGGATCAATCTCGCTGAGCGCGTCATGCAAGCCATAACGCGCTTCTTCGTCGAGCGCTTCGGTGCCCGCCATGATATCGCCGACAATCATCGGCACGACCAGATAGGCCTGTAATCTTGAAAAATCATCCATGGATAATGCTGTGTTCATTGTGTGTCCCCCAAACCCTTAAATCCGACCTTAGCGGGCAAAGATGAACAGGACTTTAAGGAGAGATGAACGAAAGCTTAATGAATGCGGGGATGACAGAATCCCCCTTCCGTGTCATGATTCTCCCATGAAATGCGGGGGCAAATTCAGTGTAGGGGTGATGATCGTTGGCGCGCTGCTGCTCTCGGCCTGCGCGTCCACACCGGCCCTGAAACCCTACGGCCCGGCACCGACCGAGCCACAGGCCGAACGCATCGTCATCGAAAAATCCATGCAACGCATGACCCTCTATCGCCACGGCAAGCCATGGCGCGAATACCGCGTGGCATTGGGGCAGGGCGGTCTCGCCCCCAAAGTGCAGGAGGGCGACAAGCTCACCCCCGAAGGTCTCTATTACATCTACAACCGCAACCCGCAGAGCATCTTTCATAAATCCCTGCGTATCAGCTACCCCAGCCCTGAAGACACGCTGCGCGCCAAACGCCTCGGTGTGCAGCCCGGCGGCAATATCATGATCCACGGCCTGCCCCGCGGCAAAGAGTGGGTTGGTGCCAACCATCTGCGCCAGAACTGGACCCAAGGCTGCGTCGCCGTCACCAATTCCGAGATAGAGCAGATCTGGAACACCGTCGCCGACGGCACGCCGGTCGAAATTAAATCCTAAGCCCCGATTGTTTCCGTGAAGTTTCTGTGTCAGGGTTAACCTATGGTTGCCAGTGTGAAGACGATTGCGTTTCAGGGGGTCGATGTGCAGAGCATCGATGTCGAAGTGCAGATCTCGGCGGGAATTCCTGCCTTTACCATTGTCGGCCTTCCCGATAAAGCGGTGGCGGAATCGAAAGAGCGGGTGCGCGCGGCGCTCCATTCTCTCGGCATCGCGCTGCCGGCCAAGCGTCTTACCGTCAATCTCGCGCCCGCCGACGTCGCCAAGGAAGGCTCGCATTACGATCTGCCGATCGCGCTGGGCTTGCTTGCCGCGATGGAAATTTTACCGCGCGAAGAGATTGCGGAATTCATCGTGCTCGGCGAACTCTCACTCGATGCCTCGATCCGCGCGGTTGCGGGTGTGCTGCCCGCTGCCATTCACGCGGCCAGCAATGACAACTCGCTGATTTGTCCGGCGGCCTGCGGCGGTGAAGCGGCGTGGGCAGGCGGGCTTGATATTCTGGCTCCGCAAAACCTCCTGCAACTCATCAATCATTTAAAAGGCACGCAGCTGCTCTCCAAACCCGAAGCCAGAATAGCACAGGCGGCAGGGCCGCTGATGGTGCCAGATCTCGCGCGCGTCAAGGGACAGGAAACCGCCAAGCGCGCGCTGGAGATTGCCGCCGCCGGAGGGCACAACTTGCTCATGATCGGACCGCCGGGTTCGGGCAAATCAATGATGGCGTCCTGCCTGCCTGGAATTTTGCCGCCGCTCTCCGCCAGTGAAGCGCTCGAAGTCTCGATGATTCATTCCCTCGCCGGCACCCTCCCTGAAGGCGGATTGATGCGCACGCGCCCCTATCGCGATCCGCATCACTCGGCCTCGCTGCCTGCGCTCATAGGCGGCGGCGCGCGCGTGAAGCCCGGCGAAATTTCGCTCGCGCATCACGGCATTTTATTTTTGGACGAGTTGCCGGAATTCGCGCGCGGGACACTCGAGTCTTTGCGTCAGCCTTTAGAGAGTGGATCGGCGCTGGTCGCCCGCGCCAATCATCACGTCACCTATCCCGCGCGCTTTCAACTCGTCGCCGCGATGAACCCGTGCCGCTGCGGCTACCTCGGCGATCCTTCGCAGGAATGCACCAAGGCGCCGCGCTGCGGAACCGATTATCAAAGCAAGATTTCCGGGCCGCTGCTCGACCGCATGGATATCCACGTCGATGTCGGCGCGGTGTCGATGGCCGATCTCGACGCGCCGTCGGGCGAGCGCTCCGAAGATGTCGCGCGCCGAGTCGCTGCCGCCCGCACTCTTCAATCGGAACGTTATGCCGCTCATAATATGCGTGATGGCATCAACGCGCGCGCCGCGAACGATGTGCTCGAACAAAGCGCAGAGCTTGAACCTGCCGCGAAAGACTTACTCCACCGCGCGGCGGAAAAAATGAAACTCTCGGCGCGCGCCTATCACCGCCTCATCCGTGTCGCCCGCACCATTGCTGACCTCGATCAGCAGGAGTCTATTGGTTCCGGCCACATGGCTGAGGCGATTTCCTACCGCAAACCCCTGATAAGCAGTTGATTTTGCTTAAATTTGTGCCGGAAGAGCAATTTTCGGTATACTATAAGGGTGATATTAAGCTTTTCCCGGCAGGATGGGACTTGAAGGATAAACAATGAGTTCAGCGCCAGACGATCCAAGCATCAGAACCGAGCACGAAGCGGCCAACCTTGGCAACATCATTCGCCAGGCGGGTTCGGCCGTGGTTGAAGAAACCCGCAAAATTTCCCAGCACGATCAGGAAAGCCGCGCCGAGATGGGCGCGAAATACGAAGCTCAGAAATCGAGCGGCAGCTCCGAAGCCGGTGTCTATGGCGATATGGCCATTGAAGGAATCGGCGGCGGCCTCGGCTCGCTGTTGAAAATCGCCAAAGATACCTTGACCGTTGCCGACGATCGCGGCTGGTTCAGCGATAAAGGTCCGGGCGCCAGCGCCGCTTTCCCGCTCACCGACCGCGTCAAGAACGTCTCGAAATTTTTCACCGGCGCCTCCGATGCCGACGACAAAGAATTCCCGCCGAAAACAACCGGCATGAAGGGCGCACAGGATATTCAGGTGTCGTACGCCTCGCGCATGCTCAACCAGCAGAAATACGAACAGGCGCTGGCCCTGCAACGTCAATATGAAATGGGTCAGGGTTTTGGTCATCAAAATCGCCTTCACATGGGCATGGCCCCAACACTGGGCGGCATGGCACCGAACCTCATGATGCAGCCAAAAGCACCGAGCTTTAAAGAGATTGAAGAACAGCCGACCAATTGGGGCGCTGGCAACGTAACGGGATAACGCATGGCTTTTGATCGTCTCGAGATTGATGCGCCGTCCGATAAATATGCGGAATTTGCGATCAATCGCGATTCACTGATCAACACCGAAAAAGCCTCCGCTCCCGATCTGAAAAAATCTTTTGCCGGCGCCGCCTATGGCGCGACGCCACTGAGCGCCGAGATGGCGCAGGGCATGAGCCTGCAGGCTGTAATCAATCCGGCCGAACCCATCGACATTACGCCCGATCAAAAAATAACCATGAGCATCGACCCTCAGGAACTGAATGAACGCGCCCAGATGACAGGTCCTGCGCTACAGGAAACCAAAATGGGGGTGCAGACCGGGCCGCAGAAAGACTCGTTCTTCAGCGTGGCCTGCAACACCATGTCGAATGAAATTCGCGGCATTTCTCAAACGCTGCAAGGCGGCCCTCAGCCGATGATGGATCCGCGCATGATGCCACTGCAACAGCAGTTCACCATGAAACCTGCCTCACTTTTCTAGAAAATTAAACAGCCGTATCGTCGGTGTAATCGACCGTGACAGGTTCCGGCGTCTGCCCGAACATCGTCCAGGCCTGCATCGTACGGCCAAACGTCGTGATCCAGCACAAAATACCGAACAGGAACGCGACCGCGGAAAATGTTTCCGGTGACAGGCAGACGATCGCCATGAAGATCATCATCTCGCTTTTTTCGGCAAGACTTGACGCTGCGAACAGGGATGTTGGCGCATACGCGCTGGTCGCGACACCGCGTTTCTCGGCCAGGATGTCATAGGCCAGAAGGCTGCCGAACGTGCCGATATACGAGAAGATCAGGAAAAGCCCGGCAAGCATATGGTTCGGCAAAGCGATGACGAAAAAGAACACAAACGCCGCGTAAAAAATCAGGTCGCACACAGTATCAAAATAAGTGCCGAAATCACTCACGCCCAATCTGCGCGCCACTGCGCCGTCGAGTCCGGCCAAGATGCGGCTGGCCAGCAGCAGGATCAAGCCAAAGAAGTACGATTGAATGGCCACGCAAAAACATCCGACCAGTCCGATGATCAGCGCGGCGACAGTGATCAGATTCACCGGAATTTGATAGGCCTCAATCCGCTCGGCGATTTTATCCAGCGAGGGTGTCAGATAAGGGCGGATAACGGAATCGAGCACGGGGCCTATTCTCCTTTGTGGGATGTATCGGAATAATCGCCGATCTGGCTGGCGCCGATGGCAAGGTCGGTGACGTCTTCATCGTCCGCATGCAGCTTTTGCAGTTTTCTGAAATGACGAAACGCGAACGGAATATGCACCAGATAGGCAACACTCAATACGGTGAGAGTCTGCCACGGTGCCTGAATAAGCGCGGCGATCAACAACACGGCGACGCCCAGCATCGGCATCGCCATTTTGGACGGCATGCGCAGCAATTTGCTCGACCAGGTTGGAATGCGGCTGATCATCAGCGCGCCGACAATAATGACCCACAGACCCACCAGCCAGTTGGCAAAGGCAAGGTCATCGAACGTCTGCGGCGATTGCAGCCAGATGAAAATCGGCAACATGGCAAGGCCCGCGCCTGCCGGGCTCGGTACACCTTGGAAAAATCCCTTCTTCCACGCGGGCACAGGCTTGGTCGTGCCGACATTGAAACGCGCAAGACGCAGCGCCATACAGGCGGCATAAACGATCAGCGCGATCCAGCCGACTTTTCCGGCGTCCTGCAAAATCCACATATACAAAATCATGATCGGCGCGATGCCGAAGGCGAGGAAGTCCGAGAAACTGTCGAGCTGCGCGCCGAATTCGCTTTGTGCTTTCAAAAGACGCGCGGTCGCTCCATCCATCGCGTCCAGCACGGCGGCAATGACAATTGCCAATACCGCGCGGTCCCAATGTTCATTGAAGGCCAGCTGCATGGCGGTGAGGCCAGCGGCCAGCGCCGTCAAGGTCATGATGTTGGGCACCATGCGGTACAGGCCGAGCGTTTCGGTTTCGGCGGATGGGTCTTTTTTGACCGCCTCACTCATGAGAGAATACCCATGCGGGCCGGACCCTGCACGGAAAGATCCGCCAGAATGGTTTCGCCGCCCACGGCGCGCTGCCCTTCAATCACCAGCGGCGCGACACCGGCGGGGATGTAGATATCGGCACGGCTGCCGAAGCGGATGATGCCGTAACGTGTGCCGCCCGTGACCGGCAGGCCTTCTTGCAGATCGGTGACAATGCGGCGCGCAACAAGACCGGCAATCTGCACCAGCCCGACTTTTTTGCCATCGGCCGTTTCGATCAAGGCTGCCGCGCGCTCATTGTCTTCGCTGGCTTTATCCAGCGCAGCATTGACGAACTTGCCCGGGCGGTAATCGGTTTTGATCACGCGGCCCGATACGGCATTGCGGAAGACGTGCACGTCGAGGACTGAGAGGAAAATACTGATACGGGTAAAGGACTCATCGCTGACACCCAGCTCTTTGGGCAGGCTCACGCCCGGCATGACCGAGAGCACTTTCCCATCGGCTGGCGAGACAACCAAGTTGTCGCCCACAGGCGTCACGCGGTTCGGGTCGCGGAAGAAGAAGAGGCAGAAGAGGGTGAAGATCAGGCCGAGAATACCCAGGCCTTCCCAGATCAGAAACCCGATCACCATGAAGATCGCGCCGCCGATGACGAACGGTTTGCCCGCCGGGTGCAGGGGGAGGATCATCGTGTCCGTGATGGTCTTGAGGAGGGAGCCTTCTTTAAATGTCATATGCCTAACGATCTGATTTCCGGGTTGAATTTGGCAAATTATACCTGTTCGTCGTACAATTCATAGGGTATAAATCTGAAACTTTATGAGAAAAAACAAGATAGAAACCATGAAAAATATTGAATTTGTTTGCGTCTATTGCGGCTCGTCGAACCGGGTCGATCAGGTCTATAAAGACTCTGCCGTTGCGCTGGGCGAACTGATCGCCGCCGAAGGCTGGGGCGTTGTCTATGGTGGCGGCCGTGTCGGCCTGATGGGCCTTGTGGCTGATTCCGCGCTGAAAAAAGGCGCCAATGTCGTTGGCATTATCCCGCAGCATATTCAGTCGCGCGAAATCGAGCACACCGACCTGACCGAACTGCACATCGTCGATTCCATGCATGTGCGCAAGCAGATGATGGTCGACCGCGCCGACGCCTTTGTCGTTCTGGCGGGCGGTTTGGGCACTTTGGACGAATTTTTCGAGCTTTTGACGTGGAAACAGCTCGGTTTGCACGATAAACCCATCGTTCTGGTCAATATTAACGGTTATTGGACCAAATTACTCGACGCCATCCGTCATATCGCCGATGTCGGCTTCATGCGGGCCGATGACATGAATACTTTTTTGGTTGTCGATTCCATCGATCAAGTGCCGGACGCCATCAAAGGCGCGCCAGCCGAAACCTTTGATCCATCAACCAAATGGATCTAATGTCATAATAACTTAACCGGCTTTTAAGCCGTTGTTGCTAGAGTTAAAACCGGGTAGGATTATCAGTATTAGGGGATAGTCATCCGCCCGCCGCCTATAATCATCACGGGGTACTCTTTTGCATTACGAAGAAAATATCGACAGGGTCACAGACATTGCCGCCAAGGCGCTTGCGCGCCTGAAAAAGGATGGTACGGCCCCGGCTCCGCGTAATTTCGAGGTCTGGTACACATACTACGCCAGCGAACATGCCCAGCTGAAAGCGGAAATCGACGCTTTGCTCGGTAGCAAGGGCAGCCTGAATTCCGAAGACTGTTTCGCGCTCCATGAAAAATTCCTCGCGGAAAACCGTCACGACAAACTGTTCCAGAAAGCCGGCGATCATATCCACGACGCCATCGAAGATGTATCCGCCATCATGGACAATATCCGCGATGTGACGGCTGAATATTCCGGAACGCTGAACGGCGTCAGCAAGAAAATGGATTCCGCCGCCAGTCAGGAAGAAATTGCGGCGCTATTAAAAGACGTCATGGCGGAAACGCACAAGATGATCGCGCACAATAAAGAACTCGAAAAACATCTCGACCAATCCGCGCAGGTCATGAACGACCTGAAACGCGATCTCGAGCAGGTCCGCCGCGAAGCTATGACAGACGGCCTCACCGGCCTCACCAACCGCAAAAGTTTCGATGAGCGTATCGCGCTGATGGCCGAGCAGGCGATCGAAGAAAATAAAGGCTTCACGCTGCTTTTCATGGATATCGACCACTTCAAGGCGTTCAACGACAATTACGGCCATCAGGTCGGAGACCAGGTGTTGCGCCTTGTTGCCAAGACCCTGATCGACGGCGTTAAAGGCCGCGACACGGCGGCGCGCTACGGCGGCGAAGAATTTGCCATCATCCTGCCCGACACCACGATTGAAGGCGGCCGCATGGTTGCTGAAAACCTGCGCAAGGCGATTGCGATGAAAGAAGTCGTCAACCGCACGTCAGGCCAGCATCTCGGCCGCATCACCATTTCGGCGGGCGTTGCCCAGTATGTGCCGGGCGAATCCATTCCCGATCTGCTCGACCGCGTCGATGGCGCGCTCTACACCGCCAAGAACAACGGCCGCAATCAGGTCGCCACCGCGCCGACCCCGCAAGCAGCCGTCAAGCAGGCTTAATTACCGATCAAACCTTGCTTTATAGGGTGTTCTCGGACTATCTCTAGTCCATGCATCACGACCTGCTGACACCCGCATCGCCCTCCTATCTGGACTCGCTCAACACGGCGCAGCGCCTTGCTGTGGAAACGACCGAAGGTCCAGTGCTCGTACTCGCTGGCGCCGGTACCGGCAAGACCCGCGTACTCGTGACGCGTCTGGCCCATTTGCTGCGCACAAACCGCGCATGGCCCTCCCAAATTCTCGCCGTGACTTTCACCAATAAAGCCGCGAATGAAATGAAAGAACGCGTCTCGCATCTGATGGGCAATCAGCCCGTCGAAGGCTGGTGGCTCGGCACCTTCCACTCGATCGCCGCGCGTATGCTGCGCAAGAATGCCGATCTCGTCGGTTTGAGCTCCAGCTTCACCATTCTCGATGACGATGATCAGGGCCGCCTGATGAAACAGCTGATGGAAGTCGAAAATATCGACGTCAAAAAATGGACGCCGAAAACGATGGTCAATAAAATTTCCAGCTGGAAAGACAAAGGCTGGCTGCCCGCCGACATCACCATGGATGAAGCCGGCGATCTGGCCAACGGCAAAGCCATCTCACTCTACCGCCAGTATCAGGATCGCCTGAAAACATTGAATGCCTGTGACTTCGGCGATCTGTTGCTGCACATGATCACCATTTTCAAAGACCCGAAAAACGCTGACCTGCTCGCCGATTATCATCGCCGCTTCAAATATATTCTGGTCGATGAATATCAGGATACCAACGTCGCGCAATATCTCTGGCTGCGCCTGCTGGCCAAGGCGTCGAACAATTTATGCTGCGTCGGCGATGACGATCAATCGATCTATGGATGGCGCGGCGCGGAAGTCGATAACATCCTGCGCTTTGAAAAAGACTTCCCCAATGCCACCATCATTCGCCTCGAAGAAAATTACCGCTCGACGTCGCACATCTTGAACGCCGCCAACGCGGTGATCGCCTGCAATGAAAACCGCCTCGGCAAAGAGCTCTATACCAAAGCTGGTGACGGCGAAAAAATCACCGTGCGCGGCCTGTGGGACGGACCCGCCGAAGCGCGCTGGGTCGGCGAGGAAGTCGAAGCCGCGCAAAATAGAAGCTGGTCTCTCGACCAGATGGCCGTGCTGGTCCGCGCCTCCTTCCAGATGCGTGAATTCGAAGAACGCTTTATTCAACTGGGCCTGCCCTACCGCGTCATCGGCGGCCCGCGCTTTTATGAGCGCGCTGAAATCCGCGACGCGCTCGCCTATCTGCGCGTCGTCAATCAACCCAATGACGATCTCGCGCTGGAGCGCATCATCAACGTACCCAAGCGCGGTCTGGGCGATGCAACAATCCAGACTCTCTATCAGCACGCCCGCGCCAAGAATATCAGCCTCTATCAATCGATCCTCGACCTCACCCAGACACAGGAATTGAAACCCAAAGTCCGCGCGACCTTGATGAAACTCTTCGATGATTTCGAGCGCTGGCGCAGCCTCGTCTCGACCACACATCATGCCGAGCTGTCCGGCATCATTCTGGATGAGAGTGATTACACCGCCATGTGGAAGACGGACAAATCCCCCGAAGCGCCGGGCCGCCTAGAGAACTTAAAAGAATTCGTCGCCGGGATGGAGGAATTCGAGTCTCTTGCGGCCTTCCTCGAACACGTCTCGCTGGTCATGGAAGCGCAGAATAATGTGCAGGGCGAACATATCACCCTGATGACCCTCCACGGCGCCAAGGGGCTGGAATTTGATATGGTGTTCCTGCCGGGCTGGGAAGAGGGGTTGTTCCCCTCCCAGCGCTCCATGGATGAAAACGGCCTCAAGGGCCTCGAGGAAGAACGCCGCCTTGCCTATGTCGGCATCACCCGCGCGCGCAAAAAAGCCCTCATTTCCTTCGTCGCCAATCGCCGCATCTACGGTAACTGGACCAATTCCATCCCCTCGCGCTTCGTCGATGAACTGCCCGAAGACCATATCGACATGTCCAGCGAATCCGGCGTTTACGACCCCGGCCGCTCCTCGCACTGGGATTCTTCCGGTTTTGCCTCGTCCAAACCTGTTATTGCCTATAAACCCGCCGCTTCGGCCGGAACCGGGATCGAGCGCGGATCGCTGGTCTACCACGCCAAATTCGGCCGGGGGGTCGTCATCAATGTCGACGGCGCCAAACTGGACGTGGCGTTCGAGGCGGGGGGAACCAAGCGCGTTATGGATTCCTTCGTTGAGCGGGTCTGAGAGTTGCGCTAGGGTGTACCCCGTATAAAGGGATACTAGATCAATGAACAGAATAGCGTGTGTTTTCGGCGGAACAGGATTTATCGGACGGCAGGTCGTGCGCGAATTGTGCAAGGCCGGCTACCGCGTCAAGATCGCGGCGCGCGTTCCTGAAAGTGCCTTCGAGGAAAAAATTTCCGGCAGCGTGGGGCAGGTGGTCGCCGTGCCATGCGATTATTCGGCGGCGCAAATTGCTGCGGCCATCAAAGGGTGTGACACTGTCATCAACCTCGTCGGCATCCTCGCTGAAAAAAAGAAAAACGGCTTTGAGAAAATTCACAGCACATTGCCACAGATGATCGCGCAAAGCTGCGCGCAGCACGGTGTTGTCCGCTTCGTTCATATCTCCGCGCTCGGTATCGAGCGTAATCAGTCCAAATATGCCCGCAGCAAAAAGCATGGCGAAGAGATGATCCGCGCCGCCTTTCCGCTGGCCACTATCCTGCGCCCCTCCATCGTTTTCGGTCCGGGCGACAGCTTCTTCAACCGCTTCGCCAAGATGGCGAAAATTCTCCCGGCCCTGCCACTGATCGGCGGCAACACGAAATTTCAACCGGTGTTCGTCGGCGATATCGCCGATGCCGTTCTGACCGTCGCCAACAACGACGCGCATCAGGGTAAAACCTATGAGCTCGGCGGCCCGGAAGTTCTCACCTTCAAAGACCTCTATCAGCGCCTGTTTGCCTACACGCATCAGCCGCGCGCGCTGCTGCCGCTGCCGTTCGCCCTTGCCAAAATTCAGGGCGCGATCTTGAGCCTGCTGCCCGGCCCGCTGCTCACCGCCGATCAGGTGGAAAGCCTGAAATTTGATAACGTCGTCACGCCGGGTGCCCTGACTTTCAAAGACCTCGGCCTTAAACCCGTTGCGCTCGACGCCATCCTGCCCACTTATCTGCAGCAATACCGCCCCGGCGGCCGCTTTGCCGATAAGAAAACGGCATAAAGCCGCCACAAAGTCGTAATAGGAAGATGATCATGATACTCCGCTCTCTGTTCTTGTTGGCCCTTGTTCTTGTCCCGCTGAGCGCGAAAGCGCAATCACTCGGCATCGCCGCTGTGGTCAATGAAGACGCCATCTCGATGGTCGATGTGTTTGATCGTATGAAGCTGGTGATGATTTCATCGGGTATTCCCAATACCCCTGAAGCGCGTGAAAAAGTCATGCCGCAAGTCATCAACGGCCTGATCGAAGAACAGATTAAATTACAAGAAGCCAAGCGCAACGAACTCGAAGTGACTGAAGAAGACCTCAATCAGGGCTTCGATACGCTGGCTGGTCAGAACAACATGAAGCGCGAACAGTTTTTCGACGTGATGAAAAAAGCGGGCATTCCCAAGCGCACCGTCGAACATCAGATCCGCGCCCAGATCGCCTGGACCAAAGTCATCCAGACGTTATTGCGTCCGCGCGTGGATGTGAGCGAAACCGATGTGAACGCCCGCATTGCCCGCCTCAAATCGCAACTGGGCCGCACGGAATATAATGTCTCGCAAATCTTCCTGCCCGTCGCCGCGGGCGATAAAGAATCCGACGTCAACATGCTTGCGCAAAAATTGCTGCAGGAACTGAAAAAAGGCGCGCCGTTCCCGGCCGTCGCCGCGCAGTTCTCCAAAGCGCCGGGCGCGCAGCAGGGCGGCGCGCTGGGATGGATTCAGGATGGTGATCTGCCGCCCGACCTGAACAAAATCATGACCGCGATGGCCGATGCCTCGCTCAGCGATGCGATCCGCACGCAAGACGGCTATCACATTCTCTGGCTGCGCGCGAAACGCACCCTGACCGAAGACAAAATCCCCAGCCGCGATGACCTGACCAACAGCATCGGGCTGGAGCGTCTCGACCGCGAACAGCAACGCCATTTGAGCGATCTGAAAACATCTGCCTTCATTGAACGGCGTGTCTAATCCCGCGCTGGATAGCCTGCCGCCGCTGCGCGACATCATTCGCGAGCACGGCCTGCGCGCCGAAAAAAAACTCGGGCAAAATTTTCTGCTGGATTTGAACCTCACCGGAAAAATTGCACGCGCCGCGGGTGATCTTTCGGGCACGGTGTTTGAAGTCGGTCCCGGCCCCGGCGGCCTCACCCGCGCGCTGCTCTATTCCAACGCCGATAAGGTCGTCGCCATCGAATACGACACCCGCGCCATCACCGCCCTGCAATCCTTGAACGACGCGGCGGCGGGCCGCCTGCATCTCATTCACGGCGACGCGCTGGCGACCGATTTAACCGCGCTCGGGTTTGATGGGCCGTATCACGTGGTCGCGAACTTGCCATACAACATCGCCACACCGTTGCTGGTCGGCTGGCTGAAACAGGTGCGCGAAAAAAACGCGTATCACTCCTTCACCCTGATGTTCCAAAAAGAAGTGGCGCAGCGCATCGCTGCGCCTGCAGGCGCCGATGCGTTCGGGCGTCTGGGCATCCTCTGCCAATGGCTGTGCGACACCAAACTCGCCTTCGATGTGTCGGCCTCCGCCTTTACCCCGCCGCCCAAAGTTACCTCCAGCATCGTGCGCCTTGTCCCAAAAAAATTACCGGAGGATGCGCCCAGCTTTACTGCCGTCGAACGCGTCACCGCTGCCGCCTTCGGCCAGCGCCGCAAGATGATCCGCTCTTCGTTGAAAGACTATCTGCCCGTGCTGGAACAGCTCGGCATCGACACACAAAAACGCGCAGAAGATCTGCGCGTCGAAGACTTCATCAATATCGCGAAAGCCTAGCGCCCGTCTTTGAGACCGCGCACAAAATCGGATAAGCCGCCATACCGGTGACGCTTCAACCGCTCCGTATCCAAGATCAGCTGTGCCTGATTGATGGCGGCATTAATGTCGGTATTGATCAGCACGTAATCATATTCGGAATAATGCGTCATCTCATCTGCCGCCTTGCTCATGCGCTCGCGGATCTGGACATCGGTCTCCAGCGTTTCTTTCGAGCGATTGCGCAAACGGTCTTCCAGCGCGCGCGCTGATGGCGGCAGGATAAACACGGTGACCAGATCATCGCGCGCCACTTCGCGCAATTGCTGCGTGCCCTGCCAGTCAATGTCGAAAATAATATCCTGTCCGTTATTCAGGGCTTCTTCCACCGGGCCACGCGGCGTGCCGTAATAATTGCCAAACACCTTGGCGTGTTCCAGCATCTGGCCGCTATCGACCATGGCGTTGAATTCTGAAATGCTGACGAAGTAATAATCTTTGCCATGGATTTCGCCGGCGCGGCGATAGCGCGTGGTGGCCGAGATCGAAATCGTCAGCTCGGGGTTCTGTTTAAGCAGCGAGCGCGTAATCGTCGTCTTGCCCGCGCCGGACGGCGAAGACAGCACATACATCAGGCCGCGGCGTTTAATTCCTGTCAGATCCATGGCCGTCATTTTAGCCATCGCGCTTTCCAAGTCCACGAATCATTTCCTTTTTTCCCCGCGGTGATTAGACTGATGGACATGCGCGATCCCTCCCATATCCTGATTACCGGTGCGTCCAGCGGCCTTGGTTATGCCTTGGCGGTGGCCTACGCCGTGCCCGGCATAACCCTCAGCCTGTCGGGACGCGATAGGCAGCGTCTGGAAGAGGTGGCACACGTTTGCCGGAATTTGGGGGCAGGGGTCGATATCGCGCAACTCTGCGTGACCGACAAAAACGCCATGGCGGACTGGGTCGCGGGTCGTCATGCCGCCACCCCTCTGGATATCATCATCGCCAATGCCGGAATCTCCGGCGGCACCGCGGGGCGCATTTTTGGCGAACCGCTCGATGAAGCCCGGCATATATTCGATGTAAATTTAACGGGTGTTCTCAACACGATAGAACCGGCCTTGCCACTCATGATTGCCAGAAACCGCGGGCAGATCGTCCTGATCAGCTCTCTGGCCGGCTTCCGCGGCATGCCGGGCGCCCCTGCCTATAGCGCCTCCAAAGGGGCCGTGCGATTTTACGGCGAAGCCCTGCGTGGTTCCCTCAAACGTACGGGCGTACAGGTCAATGTCGTCTGCCCCGGCTTCGTGCGCACCCGCATGACCGCCGCAAACGGTTTTCCCATGCCGTTTTTGATGCATGCGGATCAAGCCGCCGACCTCATTAAAAAACGTCTTGCCCGGAATGTGGGACGCATCGCGTTCCCCTTGCCGATGCATTTGATGAGCTGGTTTGGCTCAATTTTACCCGACTGGCTGGCCCAGAGAATTTTGGGCGCTTTACCCTCAAAACAGTAAATTGAAATAATATTTCAAAAAATAACGCGAATCTTAGTCAATTTTCATTTTGACAATCGTCCCATACAATAATATGACGTAGCGCTATAGTTGTAGGTCCGCCCACCCTATAAGGGCCCTCCGAAGATTTATAGATTTTCCTTCAGCGATTTTTAAGGCTGGTTATGAATTATACGGTGAAAAAAGACGCTATTTCGGCTGTCTCAAAATTGCTGAAAGCGCTGGCGAATCACAAACGCCTGCAGATCCTCTATCTATTGATGGACGGGGAAAAGAATGTGGGCGAACTGGAGCGCCAGGTGGATTTGAGCCAGTCGGCGTTATCCCAGCATCTTGCGCGGCTGCGGAGTGACGGCATCGTCAAAACCCGCCGCGATGCACAGACCATTTATTATTCGCTGTTCTGTGATAAAGCCCGCACGCTGATAACGGCGACCTACGATCTCTACGCCGAATAAGCGCCGAGAAAATTTTCCTGTTCCAGATACCGCCACACCGCCTGCGGCGATAAATCCGCCAGATCGGCTTGAGAGAGCGTGATGACGCGCGGCCCGAGCGGCTTGTGCTTCACTGCATTGCTGTCTGCCGAAAATAAAATCAAAGACGCGCACCCGGTCGGTGCAATCATGTGCATCGGCCCTGTATCATTCCCGACAGCAAAAGCCGCGCCGCGCGCCAGAGCGGGCAGGGCGCCCATCTCCGTCTCACCCGTCAGATCGATCGCTGCCGCGCACCGCGTCACAATCTCCCGCGCGATCGATTTCTCCTGCGCCGATCCAATAATAACAGGCTGATAGTTTTTGTCGGCCAGCATTGTGCACAGAGCCGCGTAATGCGAAGCGGGCCAGCGTTTGAGCGGCCGTTTGGGGGACGCCCCCGGCACGATCAACACATACGGCGCAGTGAGGGTGAAGCGTGCTATGTCGCTTTTCATCCATGACAGATCGTCTATTGGGACGGTGTGAATTCCCGCCAGTGCAAGCGTTTGTCTGTGCCCATCAAAAGAATGACCGGCGGTACGCAGCGGTGAAGTGTTCTGATGGCTCGCGCCCTTCGCGATGCCAACCCACTGCGGCTTCGGATTGAACAGTTTGAAATAAAAGTTGGTGCGGTCGTTATTTTGCAAATCGTATACGCGCGTGAATTGCGCACGGTTGAATTTATCTTTCACCGCCATCCAGGTCCGCGGCTGATACCATTTCGCGCGCGGGTCGCGCCAGATGGCGTCGAATAATCCTGATTGCCGCGCCAGTTCTTCAAAAGGCGCCGTCGTGAGCAAGGTAAACGTTGCGCCCGGGTGCGCGGCGCGTATGGCCCGCATGGGACCCAATGCCTGAACGAAATCGCCGAACGCGCCGAGCTTGATGATCAGGATTTTTTCGGGAAGCGCCATTATTCCGCGGCGCGCAGCGCTTTGCCCGCAGGCGCGTTCATACTGCCAGATTGCTCGTTCAGCAATTCGGCATAAACATCGAGCGTCTGGTTGACCATGTGCTCTTTGGAAAAATTATCGGCGACATGCTGCATGGCGTGCAGCGCCAGATAGTGCCGCTCTTCCGGCGTCAGGCTCAAGGCTTCCTGCATCGCTGTGACCAGCGCATCGACATCACCCGGCGGCACCAGCCAGCCCGTCTCGCCGCGAATAATCGTTTCCTGTGCGCCGCCATGATCGGTCGCGATCACCGGGCGACCCATCGCCTGCGCTTCCACCGGCACGCGGCCAAAGCCTTCGGGATCGGTCGAGGCGGACACGACCACGGTCGTCAACATGTAAGCGGCGGGCATATCGTTGCAATGATCGATCAGCCGCACCTGCCCTTCCAGCTTATGCGCGGCAATTGCATCGACCAGTTCCTGCCGGTATTCCGCGCGCCCCTGATCGTCACCGATCAGCACGCAAAATACATCCGGACGATTCAGTTTCGCCATCGCCTCGATCAGGACAAGGTGACCTTTCCAGCGTGTCAGTCTGCCCGGCAACATCACGACGCTCATGCCGTCCGGCACGCGCCATTGCGCCGTCAGTTTAATCAGTTGCCCGGCCGATACCGCGCCCGGGTGAAATTTTTCAATCGCGATGCCCCGGTGAATGGTGCGGATGTTGCGCGGATCGATCTTGTAATTATCAATGAGGTATTGCGCCACGTGATTGGAAATCGCGATGACGCGCTCCCCTTTGGCAATCGCGGAATTGTAAAAGCGTTTGGCCTCACCGGAAATATTATAGGGCGCGTGGCACGTCGTCATGAAATGGGCGGCCGTACCTTTGACCGCCTTGTAACACGACCACGCCGGCGCGCGGCTGCGCGCATGGACGATGTCGACTTTTTGTTTGCGGATAATAGAATGAAGACGCCCGATATTACGCCACATAACCAGCGGGTTTTTGCTGTGCACGGGTAGGGTGATATGTTCGATGCCATGACGGGTCAGTTCATGCAAGCGTGGCCCGCCGTTCGAAACGATAATGGCGCGCGCGCCTGATTTCACCTGCGCAATCGCCATGTCGATACAGCCTTGCTCCGCGCCGCCTGCGCCCAGATTCGGGATAACCTGCATGATCACCGGCTGCTTCACGCGCCCTGAAAGGCTGCGCAGATCGTGAGGTGGGGTGTTGGTGTCGCCGGTCGCCATTTTATGTACTGATTCCCTTGAGTCTCGCTTAAAAGCTTTACCATGATTGCGCTTTTTGTCTAAATCAAAAGATGACGCAGGCACGCCATGGTTGATTTTCTGAAACGCACGGGCAAGCCCGACCTCGCTTATGTGGCGTCACCGCCGCGCGATGGGGCCTTGCCAAGCGTGATTTTTTGCGGCGGCTATCGCTCCGACATGCGCGGCACCAAAGCCAGTTTTCTGGAAGAGCGCTGCCGCGCGCGGGGCCAGGGATTCGTGCGCTTCGATTATTCCGGTCACGGCGAGAGCGGCGGCGATATCGATCAGGGCACCATGAGCCAGTGGTGCGAAGACGCCCGCGACATCTTTGATGAATTGATCAGCGGCCCTGCCATCGTCATCGGCTCGTCGATGGGCGGCTGGGTCGGATTGAAACTCGCGCTCGCGCGTCCCGAGCGCGCCCGAGCCTTTATCGGCATCGCCGCCGCGCCCGATTTCACCCGCTGGATGGAAGCGGGGTTCACACCCGAGCAACGCGCCCAGCTGGAAACACTCGGCTACGCCGAAGAGCCCAGCGAATATGGCGATCCCTACCGCTTCACCCGTGCCTTTCTCGATGATGGCGCCGCCAATGCCATCATGGCCGACGGCCGCATTCCCTTCACCGGGCCGGTGCGCCTGTTGCATGGGATGCAGGACCAGACCGTCGAGTGGCAGGTGGCCCACCGCATCAAAAACGCGCTGGATTCCACTGATTGTGACGTCTATCTGGTCGAAGATGGCGACCATTCCCTCTCCCGCCCCCACGATTTGGCCCTTTTGGACAAGAGTCTGGTTGATCTCACGGGCAGAATTTGATACCCCTGTCGGGCTTTCCAGATCACGGATTATAAATCTCTGGTATTGATGGACAGGTGGCCGAGCGGTTGAAGGCGCACGCCTGGAAAGTGTGTATACGGTCAAACGTATCGCGGGTTCGAATCCCGCTCTGTCCGCCATTTAATTTACTTGATGTTATTTCTCGCTAAGTCTGTCCAACATCAAAGACATGACATGGATGCTTCCATTCTTGTAGGTTCTTATTATGCGGGCAAATTTTATCTCAGTGCCGAACTTTGTTTCCGTTTTTAAGATTTTTATCGTTTCATTAAACATAGCTAAATCCTTCTGTTTTTTCGAAGAACGAAGTGCTCTTCCTGTAAGCATTATAAGTGCTTTCAAAAATACAAAACAACGTTTGATAATCTAAACATTTCTCTATAGCGGCAACAACAAAGCTGCCATCACTGCTACACTAAGCTGCCGCCATAAACCGCTGCCGGTATTCCCCCGGTGTTAAGCCAATCACTTTATAAAACACTTTGCGGAAAGCGCCGGGGTCTTCGTAGCCGATGGCCCAGGATATCTGCTCCATCGTCTGGTGCGTGAATTCCAGCATCTCTCTCGCTTTGCCGACGCGGACATGCTGGCAATATTCGGTGGGTTTCAATCCGGTCGCTTTGTGGAAGCGGCGAATGAACGTGCGCTCTTCCAATCCTGCCTTCTGTGTCATGCCGGCAAGCGTCACCTGTTTTGCACCGGTCGCCTGCAACCAGTGCTGCACTTTGAGGATGGCTTCATCGCCATGCAAAAGTTGCGGCGTGAAGCTGCTGTAATAACGCTGCTCGCGCCCCGGCGGATCGACGAGCATGAAGCGCGCGGTTTCCATCATGATTGTTGGTCCGAGCACGCGGTGCACCAGCCGCAGGCCCAGATCCGTCCACGCCATGAATCCGCCGGCGGTGATAATGTCGCCATCATCGATCATCAATTTATCCCCTTCCACGCGCGTGCCGGGAAAGCGCTCTTTCATTGCGTTCGTATACATCCAGTGCGTGGTGGACGTGCGTCCGTCGAGCAAGCCTGTCGCGCCGAGCAAGAACGATCCCGCACACACCGATGCCAAGGTGGCGCCCTTATCATGATGCACTTTCAGCCACGCGGCATAAGGCACAGCGGTTTGCGCCTCGATCGGATCGCCCGGATGCGGCGGCGCGATCAGCACCAGCGGCTGATGCGCGAATTCCGGATGCGTATCTGATGTGCAGACAATTCCCTGAGCCCCATCCTCCCATGCCCAGTGGGTCGTGCGGATGATCGGGCGCTGGATGCCCTCATGGCTTTGCGCTATCTTGTTGGCGACCATGAACAGATCGCTCAAGCCATACACGGCCGAGAGCAGGCAGCCGGGATAGAGAAGAATGCCGATCTCGGCAAAAGGGCGGGTCTGGTTCATTTGTCAGTTTTGACCTCTATAATGTCATTTTTGCCAATTTCAGCGATCTTCTTCCTGTGTAATCCTGTTTCTATCGAAGGCGCAAGGGCGATCTTCTCAACAATTTAGAAAGGACTACTATTATGAGCACGTTCACCACCACTGAAGGCGTAGAGATTTTTTACAAAGACTGGGGCCGCGGCCAGCCTGTCGTCTTTTCCCACGGCTGGCCATTATCGGCGGATGCCTGGGATGGCCAGATGGCCTTCCTGCTGGAGCGCGGCTTCCGCGTCATCGCCCACGACCGCCGCGGCCATGGCCGCTCCAGCCAGACGTTCGAGAACAACACGATGGATCAATATGCCGATGACCTCGCGCAGCTGATCAACCATCTCGATCTGAAAGACGCGATCCTCGTCGGCCATTCCACCGGCGGCGGCGAAGTCACCCGCTATGTCGGCCGTCACGGCACGAAGCGTCTGGCAAAAGTCGTATTACTCGGCGCAGTGCCTCCCCTGATGCTGAAGACCAAAGAAAATCCGGGCGGCCTGCCGATGGAAGTGTTCGATGGCATCCGCAAAGGCACGTTCGATAACCGCGCGCAGTTCTTCAAGGATATCGTCATGCCTTTCTATGGCTATAACCGCCCCGGCGCCGTTCTCTCGGAAGGCATCCGCGACAGTTTCTGGCTGCAGGGCATGATGGGCGGTATCAAAGGTCAGCTGGATTCAATCAAGCAGTTTTCGGAAACCGACTTTACCGAAGATTTGAAAAAATTCGATGTGCCAACCTTGATCCTCCATGGTGATGACGACCAGATCGTGCCGATCGGCGCCTCGGCTTTGCTCTCATCGAAACTGGTGCCGAATGCCGAGCTGAAAATTTACGCTGGCGCCGATCATGGTCTCTCGCAAACCCATCAGGACCGCTTCAACGCCGACCTGCTGGCCTTCATCAAAGCCGATCATGCGACAGCGAAGAAAGCGGCCTAACAAATTCCTCACACAAAAAGCCCCTTCACAGGGGCTTTTTTATTCTGTCGGCTTGTTTTGCCCGCGCGCGACCATCTCAATTGCTTTGGCATGAGAGGTGCGCAGCATGTCGGGGATGAGCACCGTTTCGGGCATCATCTTCCAGTATTTTTTCGGCATCTGATTCAGCATCGCCGATTTCTTTGGCCGCGCCGGGTTGAAGATATTCGCGTAATAGCCCAGCCAGTATTGCTCCGCCTGATCTTCTTTCGGATATAGCGCGGGATCGGGATTATCTTCCAGCATAATGCTTTGCCCATCCCAATGCGCCGCGCGATACGGCGTCAGGATCGACCAGCGCATGTTGCGAAACCGTGTCTGGAAAAACGGCAGGACGCGTTCCAGTGAATAATGCTCTGTCTCATACCACGCGACAAAATAATCCTGCTCGCTATAGCGTATCTGACGGAAGCGCAAAAACGCGGTGATCTTGTAGGCATCATGCCGCACGGCTTTTACCAATGCGGTTAGCCGCATAACGTCATTATCGGTTTTTAGATGCAGCAGGTGCTTGTTTTCAAAATTGAGCCGCCACAATATTTTATACAGTAACGAAAATTTGCCCAAATCCTTGTGGCAGATGGCCGCTTCGGCCAGCGATAAAAATTCCTTGGGCACGGTGAATGTTTTTTTGTGCGCCGCGCGCGGGGCGGGCATATCGCCAAACATATCCGTCTGTACCGTCTCATCTGTTTGCCAATGAACCTGATGGGGCGCAATCTGATTGGCAAGGCAGTGCCGCGCCGCTGCCCGCCATTCTTCAAACCCGGGAATGCCGTGAATATAAAAAGATGTCATGCCGAAAATAAATCCAGCTGGCGCGGCGGCGTGAGTGATTTACCGAGCCTGTCAGCTTCGAGCAGGGCAGGCGGCGGCGACCAGTTATCGACACTGACAAACGCCTTCACTTTGTTGATCGGCACGCGCAATTTCACCAGATCTTCCCACTTAAGACGCGCATAACGGCGGATGGTCAGAATTTTTTTCACCGTCGTCACGCCCAGACCCGGTATGCGCAGCAGCATGTGCTTGTCTGCCTTGTTGATATCGACCGGGAACAGATGACGGTTGCGCAGCGCCCATGCCAGCTTTGGGTCCATGTCGAGATCGAGCATGCCATCGCTGGTGCCCTCTAAAATTTCCGCCGGCGCGAAGTCATAAAAGCGAAAGAGCCAGTCCGCCTGATACAGGCGATGTTCGCGCACCAGCGGCGCCGGTTTTAGCGGCAATATTCTGCTCGCATCCGGAATAGGGCTGAACGCCGAGTAATAAATACGGCGCAACTTGTGCGCGTCATACAATGTGAAGCTGGTTTTTAAAATCGTCTGATCGTTCGCCTGATCCGCGCCGACGATCATCTGCGTCGACTGCCCGCCCGGCGCAAACCGCGGCAGGCGTTTCCCGCTCAAGGTTTTCGATTCCTTGTGTTCCGTGATCTTGTCTTTCAGATGATCCATCGCATGGGTAATGTTGCCCATGTCCTTTTCCGGCGCGAATTGCTCAAGCCCCGCCACCGTCGGCATTTCGACATTGATGCTCAGGCGGTCTGCATAAATGCCCGCCTGTTCCTGTAATAAGGGCGAGGCGTTCGGAATGGTTTTCAGATGGATGTAGCCTTTAAACCCATGATCTACGCGCAGGGATTTGGCGATCCGCACCATGCTCTCCATGGTGTAATCGGGGCTCTGAATAATGCCCGAGCTTAAAAACAAGCCTTCGATGTAATTGCGTTTGTAAAAACTCAACGTCAGGTCGACAACTTCCTCCACGGTAAACCGCGCGCGTTGCACATTGCTCGACACCCGGTTGATGCAGTAATGGCAATCGTAGATGCAAAAATTCGTCATCAGGATTTTGAGCAGCGAGACGCAGCGCCCGTCCGGCGTAAAACTGTGACAGATGCCCGACCCGCCGGTGAGCGAGCCAATCCCGTCTTCGCCCTTTTTGGCCGCGCGTTTTCCCGCCGATCCCGAGGCGCAGGACGCGTCATACTTCGCCGCATCGGCCAGAATCTCCAGCTTTTTCAGAATCTTGTCAGCCATGCCTGATATTAGTTCATGTTTTGTTCTTATTCAAGAAAAAAGGAATATACATTCTGCAGGAGCGGCCTTTAAAAGCGCGAAGCCGGTTCTATACTTATCTTTTTGATCCCACCTTATAAGAGAAAATTTTATGTCGATTTTATTTACGCCCCTTACTCTCGGCGCCCTCACGCTCCCCAACCGCATCATCATGGCCCCTTTAACCCGCAGCCGCGCAGGCGCCGAGCGCATTCCCAATGATCTGATGGCGAACTATTACGCGCAACGCGCCGATGTCGGCCTGATCCTGAGCGAGGCCACCAGCGTTACACCGATGGGCGTTGGCTATGCCGACACACCCGGTATCTGGTCGCAGGAACAGGTTGAGGGTTGGAAAAAAATCACGCACGCTGTGCATCAAAAAGGCGGGCGCATTTTCCTGCAGCTCTGGCATGTCGGACGTATTTCGCATCCACTGTTTCTGAATGGTGAAACGCCGGTTGCGCCAAGCGCGATCAAACCCGCCGGTCATGTCAGCCTTGTGCGGCCCATCACCGAATACGTCACGCCCCGCGCGCTGGAGACGGAGGAGATCCCCGGGATTATCGAAGCCTATCGCCTCGGCGCACAAAACGCCAAAGATGCCGGGTTCGACGGCGTTGAAATCCACGGCGCGAACGGTTATCTGCTCGATCAATTCCTGCAAGATTCCACCAACACCCGCACCGACCGCTATGGCGGCTCCATCGAAAACCGCGCGCGCCTGATGCTCGAAGTTACCGACGCTGTGATCGGAGTCTGGGGCAAAGACCGCGTCGGCATGCACTTGGCGCCGCGCGGCGATTCCCATGACATCGGCGATTCCACCAAACTGGAAACATTCACCTATGTCGCCCGCGAACTCGGCAAGCGTGGCATCGCCTTCATCGCTACCCGCGAATATCTGGGCGAGGACAGCATTAGCCCCGCTATGAAAGAAGCCTTTGGCGGCCCGCTGATCGCCAATGAAAAATTCACCAAAGAAACGGCTGAAACCGTTCTCAAAGACGGCAAGGCCGACGCCGTGGCGTTCGGCCAATTGATCATCGCCAATCCTGATCTGGTGAAACGCTTTGCGGCGAACGCGCCTTTGAACGCGCCGGATTATCCGACCTTTTATGCCGGCGGGGAAAAGGGTTATACTGACTATCCAACCATGGGATAGGAACCAATGATCAGCGTCGCCACCGTCATCGAAATCAAAGACAAGTTTGTGGCCTTGCTGCGCTCGATCCCGCCCATCTCCTACCTGATGGATCTGCAGGAAAAAACCACCGAAGATTATATCGGCCTCATCGCCGCGGGCATTGCCTTTTACTTTCTGCTCGCGGCGTTCCCGGCTATCGGGGCGCTGATATCTCTTTATGGATTAGTGTCCGACCCGCACGACATCACCGATCAGCTCGATTATTTCCAGCGCTTCCTGCCGGGCGAAGCTTTCACTATTCTGCGCACTCAGGCAGAGCAGGTCGCCTCCTCCCATCAGGGAATTCTAAGTCTCGGTATCATCGTCGGTCTGTTCGTGGCGATTTACAGCGCCTCGAAAGGCGTGCAGGCGCTGATCAAGGGCCTGAATATCGCCTATGATCTGCGGGAACGCCGCAATATTTTTTCGCTCGGCCTGACCGGTTATATCCTGACCTTCGCTATGATGTTTTATTTTCTGGTCTCACTCAGCCTCGTGGCGGGCGTGCCGATTGTTTTGAAATATTTCTTCTTCAGCGATTTCATGACCCAGTTCTATGCGACCGCCCGCTGGCCGATTTTATTCTTCGGTGGCATGGTCGGGCTGGAGATTCTTTATTATTTCGGTCCGTGTCATAAAGAACCGCGTTGGCGCTGGGTCAGCTGGGGGTCGTTCGTCGCCACCATCATGTGGCTGTGTTCCTCCGTGCTGTTTTCGTTCTTCGTCAGCCACGCCGGAAAATATAACGAAACCTATGGGTCTCTCGGCGCGGTGATTGTTCTCATGCTGTGGTTCTGGATCAGTGCCGGGATGATCATCTTCGGCGCGGAAGTCAATTCCGTGCTCTCCGAACACCGCCGCAAATGGGCCGAAAAAACTATACAAGGCTAAGGGTTGTTTGATACAACCCGCCAATGTCTTTCACCGCCTGCGGCATCGATTTCGGAACCTCCAACTCAACCGTCGCCCTTCATGATCAGGAGGGCGCGCGCCTGATCGCGGTTGAGGGAGATAAGCGCACATTGCCAAGCGCCGTGTTCTTCAAGAAAAATGTCGGTCCCCTGTTTGGCCGCGCGGCCATCGACGCCTATCTTGACGGACAGGAAGGTCGCCTGCTGCGCGGTCTTAAAAAAATTCTCGGCACCGCACTGATGAACGACAAAACCCTGATTGGCTCACGTTCGGTCAGCTTCACCGACATCGTCGCGACCTTCATGACGCATCTGAAAGACAAGGCGGACGCAGCGGCGGGTCACTCTGTTACCCATGTCGTGCTTGGCCGTCCGGTGCATTTCCATGATGGCGATGACGCGGCCGACCGCGCGGCAGAGCAGACGTTAGAGGCTATCGCGCGCGGTGCAGGCTTTACCGATATCGCATTCTTGTATGAACCCATCGCTGCCGCCTTCGCGCATGAAACAAACATAGACCGCGAACAACTCTCCTTGGTCGTTGATCTCGGCGGCGGCACATCCGACTTCACGGTCATCAAAATTTCAAACAAGAACGCAGGCAAGCAAGACCGCACCGAGGATATTCTCGCCACGTCCGGTGTGCGCGTCGGCGGCACGACGTTCGATTACCGCCTAAGCCTGCAAGATTTCATGCCCGCGCTCGGCATGGGCAGCGACTACCGCGACATCTTCGATAAAGATAAACTTTATGCGATGCCCTCCGGCGTCTATTTCAACCTCTCCGACTGGGCGCTGGTCAACCATGCGCAGACAGGAAAGGCGATTGCCGAAACGCAGGACATCAAGCGCCGCTCCCTCGCGCCGGAAAAACTCGACCGCCTGTTAACCCTGCAACAAAATCATCTGGGCCACGCCCTACTGGAACAGGTCGAAGAATCGAAGATCGCACTCAGTCAGGATGAAACCCACGCCGCCCGCCTGATGGAATTTGGCAATGATCTATTCTTCACCACCACCCGCGCCGGGTTTGAACAATCCATTGCCCCCGACGTCGCTAAAATTTTCCGCGCGATCCATGAGTGTTTAAATCGCGCGCAGATCACCCCCGATCAAATCGACCTCGTCATCCTGACCGGCGGCTCCACCGAACTGCCGGTCATCAATCACATGGTTCGCGCTTTATTTCCCCACGCCGCCTTCTCACAAGGCGACAAGCTCGACAGCGTCGGGCTTGGGCTCGCCCATCATGCGGGGCATGTGTTTAACGGCTTATAAAAGGATACCGCCCGCAACTTCAATGCGCTGGCCGTTGATCCATCCCGCTTCATCGGACAGAAGCATTGCCACCGCGCCGCCAATATCATCGGGCAGGCCGACGCGACCCAGCGCTGTGGCGGAAGCGATCTGCTGATTCATCTCCTTGTTGTCACGCACATGGCCGCCGCCGAAATCGGTTTCAATCGCGCCGGGCGCAATCGTATTCACCGCAATGCGGCGCGGGCCCAGTTCCGCCGCCATATAACGCGTCATCACTTCAGTGCCGCCCTTCATCATCGCATAGGCGCTCATGCCGGGGCGGGAGAAGCGGGCGAGGCCCGAAGAAATATTGACGATCCGTCCGCCATCCTTGATCAGCGGCAACAAGGACTGCGTCAGGAAATACGGACCCTTCAAATGGATCGCGACCATGGAGTCGAATTCCGCTTCGCTGGTATCCGCGATTGATTTGTTAATCCCTACTCCGGCATTGTTCACCAGATACTCAAAATCCGTGCGCTGCCATATATCGCGCAACGCCTGTTTGACCTGATCGGTAAAAGCGGAAAAAGTGCCGCTCTGTGAAACGTCGAGTTGTAGCGCGATCGCCTTGCGCCCCAATTCTTCCACGTCGCGCACGACCTTGTCCGCTTCTTCCTTGTTGCTGTGATAGGTCAGAATAATATCGGTGCCGCGTTTGGCCAGATGCTGGGCCATGCTTTTGCCCAGGCCGCGGCTTGCGCCGGTGATCAATGCGATTGTCATGAAAGTCATCCTTTTTCTAAGTTATGAAAGAGTATTGTGAACGGAATATTCCTGGCCGTACCGGTTCATTTCCCGTTCGATCCAGCTTAAGGCCATATTGGAGGCCTTAAGCTGATTATCAAGGGTCGGCATGGTGCAATAAAACATAGCGACCTCCTTAGATACTCGACGTCAACGGACGCACGATCATTTCGCTGACGTCGACATTGTCCGGCTGACTCACCGCATAGAGGACTGCTTGTGCGATGGAATCAGGCGAGAGGGAATCCTGACGCAACTGCGACAAAACATCCTTGCTGTTTTGGTCCGAAATATCATGACCCAGCTCCGTCGTGGTCACGCCGGGGCTGATGGTCGTGACGCGCACATTTTTGGTTTCCTGACGCAGCCCATCCGAAATCGCCCACACGGCGTATTTGGTCGCGCAATAAACCGTACCGCCGGCAAAGACCGCATGCGCGCCGACCGACGCCGTATTGATGATATGCCCTTTGCCGCGCGCTTCCATCCCGGGCAGAACGGCCGCAATACCGTTCAGTACGCCGTGAATATTCACATTGATCATCGCATCCCATTCATCGGTTTTAAGCCCGCTCAGCGGAGCCAGCGGCATGATGCCGGCATTGTTGAACAGCACGTCGATCTGTCCGAACTGATCAACGGCATACCGGGCGAAATCGGCGACATCTTCGCGGTTGGTAACATCGAGTGTTTTGACCAACGCCGTGCCGCCCTTGCTGCGGATGGTTTCGGCAACCTGTTCGAGGCGCTCGGTGCGGCGCGCGCCGAGAACGACTTTGGCGCCACGCTCGGCCAGCAGGTAGGCGGTGGCTTCGCCGATGCCGCTGCTGGCACCGGTAATCAGAACGACTTTGTCTTGTACGTAATTGGTCATGGTTTTCTCCGTTGGGTTTGTGTGTTGTGGTAGGTTCAGAATAGGGCGCGGAAGGTCTGAGTTGAATACACAGGCCTCCTCAGTAATTGCCTAATTCTCCAATATCCGGGAATAGGGCTTCTTTTTCCCCTTCACAACGCATACTATAAAGAGACGAAAAACCTTTATAGATGGCGAAAAACCCATGAATTCACTGGAAACCATAGCTTCTTATATTGATCGATACTCCAAGGGTCCGGGAATTCACGCCTCCCCCGTGACGGGCATCAACTGCCTGAAAATGTTCGGCGACGCCCAGCCGCTGCCGACCGTCTACACGCCCTGCGTCTGCATCATCGCGCAAGGCGCCAAAGATGTCTGGCTCGGTGATAACCGCTTTACCTATGCGCCGGGAGAATATCTGGCGGTGACGGTCGACCTTCCGCTCTCGGGTCAGGTGATCAAGGCGTCCGCCGCAAAACCCTATCTGTGTCTGGCGATCGAGATCGATCTGCTGATGCTCAGCGAAGTCATTTCTCAATGCGATGATCCGCCGCAGGCAGACAGCGATACGGCCCGCGGCCTGTTTGTCGGCAAGATGGATGACACGCTGATGGATTGTGTGCTGCGCCTCACACGCCTGATGGATTCACCGAACGATCAGAAAATCATGCTGCCCTTGTTGCAGCGCGAATTTTATTACCGCCTGCTGCATAGTCCTTATGGGGCAGCGATTATACAGCTCGCCCGGAACGGCAGCCATATGCGCCGCATCGCCAAAGTCGTGCAGCATCTGAAGAAAAATCTGGCCGAACCCATGCGCGTGGAAGAGCTGGCGGGGCAGGTGAATATGAGCCCGTCTTCCTTCCACCATCACTTCAAAAAAGTGACGGCGATGAGCCCGCTGCAATATCAAAAAAATCTGCGGCTACTGGAAGCACGGCGCCTGCTCCTCGCAGAATCGATGGATGCTGCCCACGCTGCCTACCGCGTCGGCTATGAAAGCCCCTCGCAATTCAGCCGCGAATATGCCCGCTTCTTCGGCGCCCCGCCCCTGCGCGATATCGAATCCCTGCGCGCGGCGCACGGATAAATGTTTACCCTGCCTGTTTGCGACGGGCGTTATACAGCGTCGTCTCCAGCGCGGTTTCGGCATCCTGAAAGGCCACGCTGTCCATGACCTGCCAGAAATGCTGGTCGTGCGGGGAGAGGCGCCGCACCCGGCTCACCATCTCCAGAAAATGCGCAAAACGCGGCGGATAGCTTGATAAAGGGTTTTTCAAATAAATCGCCATCTTACGCCGCCTTGCCAAAACGGCGGATTTGCTGCGCGGTCAACTGCGCCCGGTAGGCGGCCTCCAGCGCTTCGGCCTGCGCCATCAGGCGTTTAAACGTTGCCACCGATGCGCGCGCCCGGTCTTTTTCCTCAAAGGCCGCATCGTATAAGACTTTGACATCAAAGTAAGAAATCTCGTTTTCGTTAGCCTGCCCCCCGGTCTGCCACCAGGACAGGCACCGCTGCCCCATGGATTTAATCGCCTTCATTCTAGTCTCCACACAGTTATTTAATTAGTTGAATGATAAGGACCATAACCGGCAAATCTTAATATTCCGTTAAAATATGAATTGATTTCAAAAATATATGAAACTATATTCGTTTTATGAGCCATCAAGTTAATATATTAAGGGCAGCCCGTGCGTATTTAGATATGCATATCAAAGACGTAGCGGAGCAATCCGGCGTCACCTATCAGACGATTAGCAATCTAGAGAATAATAAAAATGCGGGAACAGACCGCACGTTGATCCGTCTGCGCAAAGTTTATGAAGATCACGGAATTGTGTTCACGGGCGATGGTCTTTCTTTCCAACCCTACAAAACGGCTTTTTATGACAGTTTCATCGACGTTCTGGATGAAGCCGCCGCTTCCTTAAAAAAAGGCGATGAGCTGCTCCTACACTGTGCGGACGAGCGCCGGAACATGGACGGGGTGGAAGAGCGTTTCAACGCGCTACGGGATAAAGGCATCCGTATCCGTATGACCTGCGAAGAAGGGAATGATTACATTACAGGACCCAAGCAAGATTATCGCTGGATAGATCCGGAGTTATTTGCCAGTTCTCAGGTGGAAGTTATTTTCGGCGACAAATATTTTTTCCACATACAAGATCAGGGCCGCAATATTTTCGTCATGACCAATAACCGGGCAAAAGCAGACGCTGCCCGCCGTCAATTTGAGTATAACTGGAAACGAGGAAAAAAATGGGCAAACGCAGAGACGACGTAGCCGTCATTAACTGGCGTGATTATCACGGTAGAAGTGCTGTTTTTCCTGTGTGCATGAAATCGCCTGCGGTAAATGGTCGTTCATTGCGCGCGCAAATGTCGGCAGCCCGTCAACGTATCGATCATTTAATTATCGTTTTATGCGACAGTCTGGATCGCCACAACATGTTCCACCTGTCCGATGCAAAAGCTCATTGCATGGAAGCCGGTGATATTTGGCTCGCAGCAAACATGCCTGTCGTTAAAGAATATTTTCCGACTGTGGAAGTCATACGCTGGGAATATGATATTCGCACCCATTCCTCTTTTGAAGGATATCTGAAAAAAGTTCAGGATCTTTATTTTCAATCTGCTGAAGTCAGGGAATTGCGTGACACGATGTCGCTCTATTATCTGCGCAGTAAGATGCTCCGTTTTGAAGCCGACTATAAAAATGGTCTGGCAAAAACATTCGATATCGATCTGGCGCTACAAAGCTCAGCCGATTATCTCGATGAAGAGTTCGCCGGGGATATGGTGTATCACGAAATAACCAATGGTCTCCCCCACATTTATTGGGGTCTGTATGTCGATGATCATGATATTTTTAATCGCGCCAGCGGACGCGCGCTGCCTTTTCCTATGACGCTTCCTGTTGTTAGCCAGCGCCATGGTCGATCGCTCGCCGCCAGCGAACTGCCAAATTCAGAAGCAATGAGATCTGCTGTTCAACTGAATGTCAAAGCGATCGCTGCCTAATAATACATCACTCTAAAAAGCATAAAAAACCGGGGTTGCTCTTACGAACAACCCCGGCCTCTTACCAAACTTTCAGATCCAACGTAGGAGATGGAGACCTGAAAGCTATTCTTTAGTGACTACTCTGCGTCGTCTTCCGCATCGCCTTCGGCATCATCTGCCTTGGCTTTTTTCGCGGCTGGCTTTTTCGCTGGAGCAGCGGCTGCTGCTGCCGTCGACTTGCCAAGCGCTGCGCCGAGGATGTCGCCAAGCGATGCGCCGGATTCGGTCGAACCGAACTGCTCCAGGGCTTGCTTGTCTTCATCCAGCTCGCGGGCTTTGATCGAGAGTGTCAGAACACGTTTTTTCTGATCGACGGTCAGGATCTTCGCATCGACTTTTTCGCCAACGGCGAAGCGGTCAGGGCGTTGTTCCGAACGCTCGCGGCTCAGATCGGCTTTCTTGATCGTCCCGGTCAGGCCATCGCCGACTGTGACTTCAATGCCATTGGCGTTGGTCGAGGTTACCGTACAGGTAACAACGGCGCCTTTGGCCATGCCTTTCATGGAACCTTCGAATGGATCATCCGTCAGTTGCTTGATGCCGAGGGCAACGCGCTCTTTATCGGAATCAACTTCGAGGATTTTCACCTTAACCGTGTCGCCTTTTTTGTAAGGCTTCAGCGCGTCTTCGGTTTGATCTTCCCACGAAATGTCGGACAGGTGAACCATACCATCGATATCGCCGCCCGGCATGCCGACGAACAGACCGAATTCGGTGATGTTGCGGATTTCGCCTTCCAGGATATCGCCGGCTTTGTTCTTGTCACCGAAACCGATCCAGGGATTTTCCTGGGTCTGTTTGATGCCAAGCGAGATGCGGCGTTTGTCGAGATCGACTTCCAGAACCTGGACGTCAACTTCTTGGCTGGTCGATACGATCTTGCTTGGGTGAACGTTTTTCTTCGTCCACGACATTTCGGATACGTGTACCAGGCCTTCAATACCATCTTCCAGTTCAACGAACGCGCCGTAATCGGTGATGTTCGTGATGCGGCCCTTCATTTTCAGGCCGGATGGGTATTTGGATACAACACCTTCCCATGGGTCGCTCTCCAGTTGCTTCATGCCAAGGGAGATACGGCCGTTGTCAGGGTTGTAGCGGATGATTTGCACTTCGATGGTCTGGCCAATCGAGAGCGTTTCGCTCGGGTGATTGACGCGTTTCCACGAAATGTCGGTGACGTGCAGAAGACCGTCCACACCGCCGAGGTCGACGAATGCGCCGTAATCGGTGATGTTTTTAACGATACCCTGAACGATCGACCCTTCGCGGAGATTTTCCATGAGATCGGAGCGGGCTTCATCGCGGCTCTCTTCCAGAATGGCACGGCGCGAAACAACGATGTTGCCACGGGCGCGGTCCATTTTCAGAACGGCGAAAGGTTGCGGTGTGCCCATCAGCGGCGAGATGTCGCGGATAGGACGGATGTCGACTTGGGAGCCTGGCAAGAATGCCACGGCGCCGCCGAGATCAACCGTGAAGCCGCCTTTGACTTTGCCGAAGATAACGCCGGTCACGCGTTCGCCGCGCTCGTGCATTTTCTCAAGGTCGGTCCAGACTTCTTCGCGGCGGGCTTTTTCGCGGCTGAGCTGCGTTTCGCCATCGCGGTTTTCCATGCGCTCGACGAACACTTCAACGGTGTCGCCAACGCGCAGTTGCGATTCTTGTCCCGGCAGGGAGAATTCGCGTTTCGAAACCCGGCCTTCGGATTTCAGGCCGACATCGATGATGACAAATTCATTGTCGATCTCGATAACTTTGCCTTTAACAACTTTGCCCTCGAACGAGGTGCCGGCTGTTTCATTTAATAATGCCGCGAAATCCGCTGCATCGGTACTGTCTTGGATATTTTTGGCTGCATGTGCCATAGGGGTAGTTCCATTTCTTCGCAGGTCTGGCACATCGGCTCAGCCTGCTTTTGTAAGATCGAAGCGATCCCAACCTGACATCAGGGCGCACCTGTGGGGCCGGGGGCTTCGTCGTGTCCTTGCGGACGGCCTGTTTGTAGGGGTTGGAGCCTGTAAAAGCAAGCGTTTTGGGGAAATTTATCGCGCCCGGTCGATGAGGGCGAGGGCCGCCTGCAGCACCGCGTCGGGGGTCATAGCGCTGGTATCGATAATGTGTGCGTCGTCGGCGGGTTTCAGCGGGGCGGCGGCTCGCTCGGTATCGCGTTTGTCGCGCTCCACCATATCCGCCAGCACGGCGTCATAGGTTGCCGCAATATGCCGGGATTCCAGCTCTCTCAACCGGCGCAGCGCCCGCACCTCGGTGCTGGCCGTAATGAACAGTTTCACTGGCGCCTCCGGGCAGATCACCGTGCCTATATCTCGCCCATCTAAAACAGCGCCCGCGCCGTTTTCCGACGCAAAATTAACCTGAAACGCATGCAAAGCCGCCCGCACCCCGGCAAATCGGCTCACCTTGCTGGCCGCCACCGCTGCTTCGTCGGATTTAAGGGCCGGATCGTCCAGTTCTGCCGGATTTAACGCCTGGGCCGCCGCGATAGCCATGGCCTCGTCATCAGGATTCCCGCCGCCGCGCATCACATCCATCCCGGTCTTGCGGTAGAGTAAGCCCGTATCCAGATGAGCAAAGCCCAGCGTTTGCGCCAGTTTTCGGGCCAGCGAGCCCTTGCCGCTGGCCGCGGGTCCGTCAATAGCAATGATAAAAGGCGTAGAAGTCATGGAATCCTTGTAATGATCCTTGCGGGGGACCGCAAGGCGCGTAACAATTGGTTTTACACAAAGTCAGTCAGGTACTCCTCCATGCGCCGTATTTTCCCCCTTATCGCTTTTTTACTCCTGACTGCCTGCGGGAACGGGGGGATGAACCTCTATCCGTATAAAGATGACAGTTTTACCCGTAAAAACTTCGCGGTTTGCCATGGCTTTAACTGTTATTACCGCACCGCTGGGCAGATCACCGACAAACAATGGGCAAAACTGGAAAAAACCTTTCAGCCCGCGGCTAAAACCCCTGAAGAAGAACGCAAACGCATTGGCAAGGCGATTGGCCTGATGGAGACGTACGCCGGATTATCCTCCGGCCTTAACAAAGACCGCGCCGAGGCAGAGACATTTGAAGAAGACCGCATCACCCAGATGGATTGCATCGACGAGACGATTAACACAGACCTGTACCTGTCGTTCCTGGCCGATGCCAAATTGCTGAAATTCCACAAACCCACCAATCCCGTCCATCGCGGCTACTTCGTCGATGGTGCCTGGCCACATAATTCAGCCGCGGTGAAAGAGATTGAAACGGGGACAGTATACGTTATCGACAGTTACTACCCATCGCACGGGAAACCGGCTTTCGTCGTCCCCCTCAAGGATTGGGCCAATTTCTGGCGCCCTGCCGATTGCAAGCGATGCTTAAAGAAAAAACAAAAACAGGGACAGGGTTAGAATTGCAAGCCGCACTTCTGGCTGATGTCATGGAGTGCCCGTTTGAATTCAGGCGATGATTTTTTTAAGCCCGCTTGAATCTCCCCTTTGGCGAACCGCTCGAAATTCTGCTGTACGTTCATGTCGTATGCGATGCCGTCCTGTCCCAGAATATAAGGGGTTGCCCCGGCGCCGTTTCTGGTTTCTGCCATCCACGCCTTTAAAAAGTCAGAAGAAGAACGGCCCGTTACATCAATGTGTGTTTCCACACCCAGAACAGAGGCACAGGTCAAAAAGGCGGCATGATAGGTGCCGAGCGTATAATCCGGCTCCGTATATCCTTTCGTTTCACTGACCGTCACATCGCTATCGGCAGAAAGCTTTACACTCGAAAATGGCTTGAGATCGCTCAGATCTTGCGCCCCGGCGCTGTGGGCCGCTAAAAAGCTGTTCATCATGATGCCGGCGATTATCTGGGACGATCGTTTCATGGATGTCACAGTACCACAGCCATGAAATATGTCAAATAATATAATCTTGCTATTATATGAATTTATTCCTATAATAAGCCTATGAATGAAGAAGAGGCTACACCAAAAAAATACACCGAACGAACTAAAGGATGGTCGCCTGAGCGCCGCGAACAGCAGCGTCAGAGGCTCTTGGCCCGCCAGCCGTGGCTGAAGAGTACGGGGCCGCGTACGGCGGCCGGTAAGGCCCGATCATCGCAGAATGCCACCAAACATGGTGGGCATAGCGCGCTCATGCGCCAGCTCTCGAAACTGGTCTTCCTGCATGGGCGTCAACTGCGCCGCTACGCCGCGCTACGCAAACTGGACGCCCAGATCGCCCATCAGCTCAAAGAAAATCGGGAAACTGGTATTGATCGGGCGGGCATCGTCAACCGTGACCGGTTCGTCCGTAACGGTGCCAAGCACGAGGAAGCTCATGGCAATGCGGTGGTCGAGCGCCGTTTCGATGGTCGCTCCGCCGCGCGGCGGTTTGCCGGTCCCGTGGATCGTGAGCCAGTCTTCGCCCATTTCCAGATTGACGCCGCACGCTGTGAGGCCGTTCGCAACCATCAGCAGACGGTCGCTTTCCTTCACCCGCAATTCCTCGAGGCCGCGCATCCGTGTGGTGCCGTTGGCGCAAGCGGCGACCATCGCCAGAATCGGGAATTCATCGATCATGCTCGGTACGCGCTCTTCGGGCACATCGACGCCTTTGAGCGCACCGATCCCGCGAATAATCAGGTCGGCGACTTTCTCGCCGGCTTCGATCCGCTCATTGGCGAAAGTGATATCCGCGCCCATGTCTTTCAGCGTGAGATAGAGGCCATTGCGCCGCTCGTTCATGCCGATGGCGGGCAGGGTGATTTCCGATCCCTCATTGATGATCGCGGCCACCGCCGGAAAGGCGGCGCTCGATGGATCGCTCGGCACGTGCACGGTGGTGCCGTGCAGGGTCTGGCCGCCGCGAATATGAATCGCCTGCGCGCCGCCGCCGATTCCTTCCACGTCGACCTGCGCGCCAAAGCCGCGCAGCATGTTTTCTGTGTGATCGCGTGTCGGCTTGTCTTCAATCACTGTGGTGGTGCCATCACTAGTGAGGCCCGCCAGCAAAATCGCCGACTTCACCTGCGCCGAAGCAACCGGCAGGCGGTATTCAATCGGCTGAGGCGTTGCATTGCCCTGAACGGTCAGCGGCAGGCGGCCGCCTGCGCTGGCCTCGACTATAATCCCCATCATTTCAAGCGGCGTAATCACGCGGCCCATCGGGCGCTTGGTCAGCGACGCGTCGCCGCTCATCGTCGCGGTGATCGCATGGCCGCCGATCAATCCCATCAGCAGGCGGGTCGATGTGCCGCTATTGCCCATGTCGATGACATCCTCGGGCGAAGCCAGTCCGCCGACACCCACACCATCGCAGGTCCATACACCACTGATATCCTTTTCAATCGTCGCGCCCATCGCCCGCATGGCATTCGCCGTATTGATGACATCTTCGCCTTCCAGCAGTCCGTGCACGATGGTGCGTCCACGCGCCAGTCCGCCGAACATCAAGGAGCGGTGCGAAATCGATTTATCGCCGGGAATGCGGGCGGTGCCGTGCAAGGCATTGCCTTTGCGCGCGGTGCGGGGCTGGGCGGAGGAGGGATCTGAATGGCTCATGCGCCTTTGTACAAGGCGCACGGGGCGTGATCAACCGGCTTTTGTGGCGGGCGCTTCCGGCTTGTCGAAGCTGGCCAGATCGCCGGTATAGGTGGTCATGAAGGTCATCAGCTGGTCGTACGGTACGGGTCTCGAATAGCGGAAACCTTGCACTTCGTCACATTTATGCTGCAGCAGGAAGGCTTCGTGATCCTTAGTTTCCACGCCTTCCGCGATGACTTTCAGGTTCAGCGAGTGGCCAAGGCCGATAATGGTTTTGGCAATCGCCGCATCGTCGTTGTTATTCAGCGCGTTGCGGATGAACGACTGGTCGATCTTCAGACGGTCGATCGGGAACTGACGCAGGTACGAGAGGGAAGAGTAGCCCGTGCCGAAGTCGTCAATCGCCAGCTCGACGCCGAGCGCGTGCAGGCGCTGCAAGGTTTCGACCGTGTGCGAGATGTCCTGCATGAACACGCTTTCGGTCACTTCCAGCTCGAGCAAATGCGGCGGAATGCCGGTCTCGGCCAGGATCTGCGCGGTCGTGGCGACTAGATCGCTTTGGTAGAACTGCGCGCCCGAGACGTTGACCGCCATGCGGATCATCATACCTTCTTTGTGCAGGGCGGCGACGCGCTCACACGCATGACGCATGACCCACTCGCCAATCGGCACGATCAACCCGGAGGATTCCGCGATCGGAATGAATTCGGCTGGCGAGATGAATGTACCGCCGCCTTTGCTGTTGTCCTTCTTGAACCAGCGGATCAGCGCTTCGGCGCCAATCACGCGGCCCGTATTCAGATCGAACTGCGGCTGGAAGTAGAGGGCCAGCTCTTTCTTGTCCATCGCATCGCGCAGGTCGCGCAGCATCTGGAAGCGGGCCTGAACGGCGCGGTCGAAATCTTCGGAATATTCCTTGATCGTGTCGCGCCCTTCTTCCTTGGCGCGGTTGAGCGCGATATCGGCATTCTTCAACACCTGATCGGGATCCATCCCGTCATCCGGGAAGGTTGACACGCCAACCGACGCGCGCACCTGGAAATTCTCGTTAAACACTTTGAACGGCTCGCCGCGAATGACCTGCACGATCTTCTCGGCGACATCGCGGCCCGTATTAATATCGGCCGCCAGCGGCATCATGATCGCATATTCATCCTCGCCCGCGCGCGCGATAAAGGCACTTTCGGGCAGCGCGCTTTTCAGGCGCTTGCCGACGCCGCGCAGGATGGCATCGCCGACATTGTGGCCCATCGAATCGTTGATATCCTTGAAGTGATCAAGGTCCATCGTAACAACGGCAAAGCGCGTCGGTGCGCTCTGGGTCGTGTCATGAATAAGACGGCCCTGTTCCACCAGGCGTTGCAGGAACAGCGTGCGGTTCGGCAGGCCGGTGAGCGAATCGTAGTACGCCAGCTTGTGAATCTTGTCTTCCGCGGCGCTCTTGATCTGCGTGATGTTGATCGCGTTTTGTTCGATCAGGCGCTGGGTCAGCGCAATCGCGCCGCCGATTTCGTCCTGCGGATTATAGGGAGAATTCTCGATGTTCGGCTCTTCCGGATTGGCGGCCGCGCGCATCAAATTGTTGCGCATGAACAAGATCGGCTCCAGCAACCATTTGCCGAGCGTAATCATCAGGACGCTGGTGACGAAGGCCGATAGCAACAGCATAACGAACATGTCTCGCTGCACGTGATAACTCAACGCGTCACTCACGGACGAAGAATCAAGTTTGGCGACGATATAATAAGGCTGGCGCAAGTCGCCGGGGCGATACACGGTTTCATAGTGATTGCCGTCCGCCGAACGGTATGTCTGCGACGCAGACTCGCCATCGCGTAACTGAACGGTGATGGTTTCGCCATAGGCACCAAGCAGATTGAAGGCGGAGTTGTAAACGGTGAAGCCGTTGATCGGCGTTGTCGAGACAATGCGTGTCGCCTGATCAGGCTTAACGGGCGATGTCAGCATGTCGATATTGATACTATCAAGCGCTGGCGCGAGCGCCGCTTGTCCGCGCGCGCGAATTTCATCCAGCCGTTCGCGTTCAAAATCTTTCAGGCCGATCAGCAGGATCGCCATCTGAACGGTCAGGATGGTCAAGAACACCGACAAGGCAATGCGCCAGCTTAGGCGGCTGTTCCAGATACGCGCGGGTGCGTTCTGATCAAGGCTGATGCCCAGCGTCTTGCTGAAAAAGGCGCTTTGCTTTTTCACGGTATTGTCAGTCATGGATATCGTCTCGCCCACACGTAAATCAGATGACACTGTCTGCCTCTTAACCCCGGAAATGCCCCAAATGGCCTAAAACAAGGCCAACCGATTCATCATACAGGGGAAACTGTTAACAAGCTGTTTACACAGATCGGGCAGAACAGCCCTTCGAATCCAAGTGTATCACACTCAAATACCGGCGGAAGGTGTAATTCAGAAAAGCGCGATATTAAACGAAGACCAGCGCATCGCCGCTGTCATCGACGCGGCGGTAAAAGCAACTGGGCCGGCCCGTATGACAGGCGCCGCCACTTTGCTCGACCAGCAAGAGCACACAATCCTGATCGCAATCGAGACGGATTTCCCGTACGCGCTGGATATTGCCGGACGTCGCCCCTTTATGCCAAAGGGATTGGCGTGAGCGCGACCAGTAATGCGCTTCGCCTGTTTCGATGGTTTTCTGGAATGCATCGGCATTCATCCACGCCAGCATCAGGACTTCGCGGGTTATGGCATCCTGCGCGATGGCGGCGATCAGGCCGTTGTCATCATACTTGATTTGTAACTGGGTCGTTTCATCCAGCGTCATGGGCTTTACTTTTCTTAGCTTGTTTCATTTTGTTTATAATCGCAAAGAGATTGAGATCAACGCCGGTTTTCAATAAGACCAGCAAAATCAGCGCGAGTACAGGTTCGCCGAGCGCCTGAATCAGCAGGCCGCCGAAAATAAGGGTGACGTGCAGGATGATGATGCGGGCATAGGGGCGGCCCATCATCTGTCCGGGGTCCATGAGGCGAAACTTCGGCCAGTCCTGCACCAGTTGAACGATCTGAACCACTACCAGACCGGCAATCGCCCAGATGAAACCCTGCCACAGACCCTGCTCATAGAAAAACCGGATCGGCGCCCAGAAGCCGCCCTCCAGACCCTCATCCGGATTGTCACGGAACAGGCTGAAAATCAGAGCGCCGTGCCCCATGCAAAAAAGGCTGTAATGAAAAAAGAAAAAAACGGTAAGGACTAGATGATACAAAAATACCGCGCCGCCCTTGAGGGCGCCGGCAACCAGCATCGCCAATATGGTCAGCCCGCCGATCACCAGATTTTCCGTCCAGTAGAGCAGCATCAGGTCGAACACCTCCCAGTGCCAGAGCAGCACGCCGAGGAGCGGTACCAGATTGCCCCCGGCGATCAGGGCTTTGGTGGCAGGGGAAAGCGGCGAAGAATCTTGTGTTTCCATAGGTTTTCTGTCTTTGATGACGTAACAAAAGAATGACATGAGCATGACCCAAATCAAACTGTATAATTCCCTCACCCGCGCCAAGGAAGCGTTCGAACCGCTGGATGCCAGCCATGTCCGCCTCTATGCCTGCGGCCCAACGGTGTATAATTATGCCCATATCGGCAATGGCCGGATGGCAGTGGTGTTTGATCTGTGGGCGCGCGTGCTGCGCCATGTGTATCCGAAGGTCACCTACGCCTCGAACATCACCGATATCGAAGACAAGATCATCGATGCCGCGCGCGAAACGGGTCAGCCGATCAGCGCGATCACCGAAAAATACGCGCGTATTTATAATGACGACATGGCCCGTCTGGGCGTACAGGCGCCGGATGTACAGCCGAAGGCCACTGATCACATCGCGGAAATGATCACGCAGATCGAACAATTGATCGCACGCGATCATGCCTATGAGGCTGAAGGCCATGTGCTGTTCAACGTGCCGAGCGATCCTACCTACGGTATTTTATCGGGGCGCAACCGTGATGAACAGGTGGCGGGCGCGCGTGTGGAAATCGCGCCTTACAAACGCGACGCCGCCGACTTCGTGTTGTGGAAACCATCAACTGGCGATCAGCCGGGATGGGATAGTCCGTGGGGGTATGGCCGTCCGGGCTGGCATATCGAATGCTCGGCCATGGCGGAAAAACATCTGGGCCTACCGTTCGATATCCATGGCGGCGGCGCGGATCTCAAATTCCCGCACCATGAAAATGAAATCGCGCAGAGTTGCTGCGCGCACGGCACGGCTGATGATGTCACATCATTCGCAAAATACTGGGCGCATAATGGCTTCGTGACGGTCGAGGGCGAGAAGATGTCAAAATCGCTCGGCAACTTTTTGCTGGTCCACGATCTGATCGAACAATATCCGGGCGAAGTGTTGCGCCTGACGTTACTCTCCGCGCATTACCGCCAGCCGCTCGATTGGAGTGAAACTACACTTAGGCAAATGGCAATGCTTTTGAATAAACTTTATGAAAAAATTCGTCACCATAAAGAACTTTATAAATACAACGATCCAAAAGGATTTGATGGTGTAGCTGGTGAAGTGCCACAAACTATAATGGATGCCTTATGCAATGATTTAAATACTCCACAAGTTATTGTCGAACTTCATAAATTGGCAACAGAGGGCAATATGGCTGGTCTACAAGCTGCTGGCAATCTGCTAGGTATTTTGCAGGAAGACGCCGATGCGTGGTTCATGGCGCAGATCGAACCGCGCGATGAAATCGATGTTGCCGCAATCGACGCGCTGGTGGCGGAGCGCACGCAAGCCAAGAGCAATAAAAACTTCGCCCGCGCCGATGAAATTCGTGATGAACTAAAAGCGATGAATATCGTCGTGGATGACACGCCGCAAGGGCCAATCTGGAAACGCGTTTAGCGCGCGATCAATATTTGCCAGAAGCGATTGTCACCCACCGTATCATACGAGCAAAAAGCTGCTTTCCCTGTAAATTTACCCTCTACATCGGTAACTATTTTCGTGCCGGGAAAGCTACCATTATATGTGATCAGAGAGTTCCATGTGTGAGCGGGGGGAAGAGCCGTATTATTGCTGACACCTAACAGGTCGTTTATTTTCATACAAACCGTTGTGTCAACGAAAGGCAAAAATAAAGCCACATCCTCTGCAGAAGTTCCTATGCCTGGAAAGGCGCCAGTTTGTATTCTGTAAGACCCAACTCCTGTGCCGGTACTACTCACATGATCTTTTAGAGTGGCAATTTTCGGCGCTAGTGAGGCTGTGAGTTTGGCTCCATTCGCATTAAATAAGGAGCAACTGCCGTTTGAAGGGGCGTTTGAATTATGGTTGAGTGCGTGTACTTCTGAAGTGTCCGCGTTCACCCAAACAGTATTATAGGCATCAAATTGATTATCTTGACACCCTCTTAGCCGCAATTTTTGCGCACCGTTTGCCACAACGCTGCTGTAGTCGATAATTTCTTGCGCCGCGATGCGGGCCTGTTCTGTCGTCAGGACGGTGACATTCGTGCGGCTGCCGCGTGACATGGCGGCGGAGAGCAGGGCGATCAGCGCGATGGCGATCAGAATGTAGAGAAAGGCAGCGCCGCTTTGTCTGGAATATTTGTTCATGGGTTCAGTATAGCGCATTTCTCGGTATTAATTGTGTAATTATAGGCAGGATAGCTCAATATAAGTGCCGCTGCCTATTCTGAATGCGTTGTCATGATTCGTGCCCGCCGACGAAATACGCGAAGAATTAAACGCGATGAATATCGTTGTAGAACGATGCGCCATAAGGGCAAGTGTGGAAACGTGTTTAACGCGCTAAAAGCACTTGAACAAAAAACACATCATAAATTTGACCACTTGGATGCGCCATACAAAAAGCTGTTTTACCTGTAACGACACCTTCTGGATCGGATAATTTGTAAGTATCATTATCTAAAAATCCCCCAGTATACAAAGCCAAAGTATTGGTCAGTATAGGAGGATAATTGTTTGGATTTTTAACGCCTAGCAAGTCATTAATTTTTAAGCAGATATTTTCATTGAGATAGGGAGTTATAAAAATAAGCTCCTCTTTTCCCTCTTGTCCCACTTCCGGGATTTGAAAGCGACCATTCCGGGAATGTCCGAGTTCCGTATTATTTGAGCCAATAGCTGTCCAATTGTATACGTAAGATAACGGTATTAATTGAGCAGTTACATTACCGCCTGAAGGTTTAAAGATATCGCACCTGCCATCGCTTGGCGCATTAGCATTGTGTCCGTCTGCGTGAATTAGACTTCCGCTATGTTGTTTAAAAACAGAGTTACCGAAACTAATTTGTGTGTCGGTACAGCCTCTCAACCGCAATTTTTGCATAGCGGTGGCTATGGCGCTTCCGTAATCGATAATCTCCTGCGCGGCGATACGAGCCTGCTCAGTGGTCAGGACGGTGACATTGGTGCGGCTGCCGCGTGACATGGCGGCGGAGAGCAGGGCGATCAGCGCGATGGCGATCAGGATGTAGAGAAAGGCAGCGCCGCTCTGGCTGGAATATTTGCTCATGAGTTTAGTGTAGCGCATTTTTTAAGGCTATCCCAGATAGGGACGGAACTCGCCCTGATTGCTGCGGGGGATGTGGACGGTCATGGTTTTGTGACCGGCGGCGGCGGTGACGTAGAAGACTTCCCGCGAAGCGCCGATTTCAATGTTGTCGAGAATGCCGATGCCGAGCACCGGGCGAGGCAGGGATTGGCCGGCCTGTAGAATTTTTTGGGCTTTGAGCACCTTGTCACGGTCCAGCATGTTGAGATGGTCGATATCGCGCAGGGCGCCATCCGGCTTGATCCATTCATGGGCCATCAAGGATTGGCGCCAGCCTTCGAGGACTTTGGCGACATTAATCTCGATCAGCATATAGCGCTCGGCCCGTCCGGCGATGGCAGGATTGTCGGTCAGATCCAGAGTATGTGCCAACATGACGGGCATCCTTCCCCTTGCCGTTTCGGACGGCTTATGCCACTTTAAGCGCGGATTGGATAATAAAGAGTTAAAACCCCCATGACATTGCCCCCGAACTACAGACAGCCGCCCGAAACCATCTTCGTCCCCGCCAATACGGACGAGGTCAAATGCGATGGCGGCGGCGGGGCACTGGGCCACCCGGTCGTCTGGTACGCCTTTGGGAAGCGCACCAAGGTCGATTGCCATTATTGCGACCGCTGCTTCTTGAAACAATAACCGTCTTTTCTATATAAGTAAGGGTAAGGGGCGCTGCACGGTGCGGGCCCCTGTCTACATCGTATCTCGCTCAAGGAGGAGACATGACTACACGCCTATCGGTCTTTGACAGCCCGCTATTTCTGGGTTTCGACCATTTCGAAAAAACGTTCGACCGTTTACGCAAAACGGCATCAGAAGGCTATCCGCCTTATAACATCGAACAAATCGGTGAAGACGGTTTGCGCATTACGCTGGCGGTTGCCGGGTTCACCATGGACATGCTGGACATCGAACTGGATAACAATCAGCTGGTTATTCGTGGTCATCAACTGGAAGAAGGTGAGCGCGTTTATCTGCATCGCGGGATCGCCGCACGTCAGTTCCAGCGCAGCTTCGTTCTGGCCGATGGTATCGTCGTCGATGGCGCATCGCTCGATAACGGTTTACTGCATATTAATATGAAGCGCGTACAACCGGAATCGACCGCCCGCAAAATTCCGATCGCGGGTAAATCAAATGGCATCGACGGCGCAAATCATGCTACCATGATAGATGTCACGCAGGTGAAGGAGTAAGATCATGCAGGTAAATAAAGACAGCGATTTGTTGAAGCAATTGTCCCCCAAGGAATTTCTGGGCGTGGGCATGAATCAGATCGCGTATATCCGCGTGATCCCGACCGGTCATGAAGACGATGCCGTCTTCAGCATCCATGCTGCCGATGGCACACAGATCTCGATCGTGCCGAATTATGAGGAAGCCGTGATGGCGGCCCGCACGAACGACCTCTATCCGGTCACGCTTCATTAATCTTTGATAAACCAAAATACAAAAAACGCCGCTCAGAATTGACGCGGCGTTTTTAATTGTCGACCCACCATTCTTTCAGTAAGTCACGCTGCCTGCGTAAGTCGTTGTAGCGGCGGCGTAATTCCAGGTCATATTGCAGGGCAAGCGTCACAGCGTCCTGATCCGTTCCGCTTAGCTCATTGTCCAAATAGGCCTGAATATCCCAGTCTGTGATTGTTTTCATCATTACCATCTCGACTAGCGAATGCGTCAACTTTACGAAAGGTTCCTGTCCTTTTTAAGGGAACGACTTATACACAGGCGCGTTGGCTGAACAAGAAACAAAGAAAATAACCAATAGGAGGTCTTTATGCTCAGCTGGGCTTTAACATTTTTAGTGGTCGCGATCATCGCGGCAGTCTTAGGTTTTGGCGGAATCGCCGCCATCTCGACAGAAATTGCTCAAATTCTGTTTGTTGTATTTCTCGTGCTCTTTATCATCGCAGCGGTTATGGGCGCGGTGCGTGGCAAAACGCCGCCAGTATAAATCACGGATGATCATCGATCTTTCTAAAAACAGCGCCGTGAGGCGCTGTTTTTTATTGCCAAGTACCGTAAAAGGCTCAAGGATGTTTTTTTATCAACCTAAGAAAGATTGTCATGGCCGGTACCAGCCCCCTCGTGCGTAATTTTTTTATTTTTACGGCCTTGCTCTTTCTGTGCCTGACCAGCCTTGGCATTTACAGCATGCAGGCGAACAGAGACATTAAGAATGCCGACAACTGGGTTGATCATACGCAAACCATCATCATGGAAACGCAAGCGGTAGTGACCGGCATCCACCAGATGCTGGCGGCGCAGCGTGGCTATCTGTTAACCGGCGAAGCCGATTTCAAGGATCGGTATGAAGAAGCCAAGCAGGGTATTCTCACGCAGCTCTCCGTAATCCGCGAACTATCGGCCGATAATGCCGAGCAGACGGCGCGTCTGGCTGTTCTCGAACAAAATGTACTGGAATATGCAAGCGTTCTTGAAAAATCCGTTTTATCGCAGAATATAAAGCACCAGCCTATTGTCATTCAGGACCGCGAAATGCTTGTGCGTCTGCGTGACAATATTATTGCTGAGAGCGATGCTGTTCTTGACCGGGAGTATGATCTTCTCAATGCGCGCGCCGAAGCGCTGGAAAAGAAAACGCGCGACTATCGTAATACCCTGTTTATCGGTGGCGGCGGATCGGCTCTGTTGCTCTTGCTACTGAACGGATTCTTGCTACGCGCGCAATCAGGCCGCAATTTTGCCGAGCGCACCTTGCGCGAAACAGAAGGCCGTCTCGCGCTGGCCGTGCGCGGCTCCAACAACGGTGTCTTTGACTGGGACCTGCAGACCAATACGCTCTATTGGTCGCCGCAATATAAAGCCATTCTCGGCTATGCCGACCATGAACTGCTGGCAGATAACGCGACCTTCGCCGCGCAGCTTCACCCCGATGACAAGGATCGCGTATTGAATACGCGCCAGCAATATATCAATGAAAATCTTTCCGAATATTCCGACATTTTCCGTCTGCAACATAAATCCGGGCGCTGGGTGTGGATTCAGGCCAAAGGGATGGGACTGTTCGGGGAAGACGGCCGCGCGACGCGCTTCGTCGGCACGCATACCGATATCTCTCACCTGAAGGATTACGAGCGCCGCCTCGAAGAAGAAAAAGACCGTGCGGAAAAAGCCAATGCGGCGAAAAGCGAATTCCTCGCGCATATGAGCCATGAAATCCGCACGCCGCTGACGGCGATCAGCGGTATTGCTGAAATTCTGAACAGCATTCAGGACGGTTTTACCGACAAGCAAAAGAAGCTGATTCACACGCTATCTTCCAGCGCGACCAGCCTCAAGGATCTGATCGCCGACATTCTGGACTTCTCCAAAATCGAAAGCGGCGAAATTGAAATCAGTGAACGCTCTTTCGATCTGAATACCCTGTTCGAACAGGTCGTCAGTATTACGTCGGTGCGCGCCGCAGAAAAACAGCTTTATTACACCTTCAACTATGATGACTTAAAAGAAGAATCTTTTTATGGCGATCAGGGACGTCTTCGTCAGATCCTGATCAACCTGATCGGCAACGCGATCAAGTTTACGGATCGCGGATCGGTCAAGGTTATCGCCGAGAAACGGATCATCGATAAATTCCCTGTGCTGGTGATTGAAGTCAAAGATACCGGTATCGGCATCGCGCCCGAGGCATTTGACATTATCTTTGAAAAATTCCGCCAGGCTGATGCGTCTGTGTCTCGCCGGTATGGCGGCACCGGTCTTGGTCTGCCGATCAGTTTGCGTCTGGCTGAAATCATGAACGGTACGATCAAATTTGAAAGCCAGCAAGGGGTAGGGTCAACCTTCTCCGTTTACCTGCCATTCAAAGAACGCGATGTATTTTTTGGCGCCAATAGCGATCGCGCGCCACAAAAAATCATCGAGAACAAAGAGCAGGATCGTCTGAAAGTTATTCTGGAAGACACCAGTAAGATTTTGATGGTCGAAGATTATGAAGGAAATATTGTCGTGCTCTCCCACCTGCTGGAAGAAATGGGTTATGCGTTTGATATCGCCCGCACCGGCGTCGAAGCGATCGACCAATGGAAAAACAATCACTATGATCTGATCCTGATGGACGTTCAGATGCCTGAAATGGATGGATTAACTGCGACCCGTACAATCCGCGCTCTTGAAACGGAAGAGGGATTACGCCCCACACCTATCATTGGGTTGACGGCTCATGCCATGGTGGCAGACCGGGAAAAATGCATCGCGTCCGGGATGAATACGTATCTGCCCAAGCCGATCGACGAGCGCGAATTGCAAAAAACTATCCTCACCTACACAAAAAAGCAGCCTGGTCAAGATAACCAGGCCGCTTAACATTTTTTTGGAGGGAGGGATTAGGCAGCGTGTGCGTAAGCAACGCGGCTGTTTTCATTTACCGCACTCTGACGTGGAGCATCCATAACGCTAACCAGCTGCGAGCGGGCGCGTGACAGGCGGGAGCGAACGGTGCCCACTGGAATCTCCAGCAGATCGGCCACTTCCTGATACTGCATGCCTTTCACGCAGACCATTACTAAAATTTCTTTGTGTTCAGGGCTGAGCAATTCCATGGCGCGGCCAACGGCTTTCAGCTCTGTTTTGCTCTGTTGGTCGGCATCAACCGAACGGGCGGCAATTAGGGGCTCAGGATCATACTGCGACTCGAATTTTGTCTTGCGACGGTAATCCGTGACAAACAGATTGAACATGATTTTCGATGTCCAGCTGAACAGATTGGTACCTGTTTCAAAGTAATCTTTTTTCTCGATCGCGCGTAAAACAGTCGATTGCAACAGATCGTCGGCATCAACTGGGCTGCCCGTCAAACGGCAGGCGAATTTGCGAAGATTATCCATTTCTTTAACGAGTTCTGCTTGCTTAAACATTTTTATGTCTCCTTTTATAACGAAGCGGCTTTGCGCTCCTGACTTCTCCAATCTAGGCGGTCTGTGTAGCGCGAAGATGTCGGTCAAGTTACAATTGGGAAAAAGTTTGTATCTTTCATGTAACATTTGACCTATAAATGGCTGAAACCATAGTAAAAATTGACATAATGAACAAAGCAACCGTTCTCACCGTTGATGATGATGAAAATCTGCAGATTGTGCTGACGCATTATCTCGAATCAGAAGGCTATGGCGTTTTGTGCGCGACCAGCGGGCAGGATCTCAAAGAAAAACTAAAAACCGTTCAGCCCAATGTCGTACTGCTGGATTTGGTTTTACCCGATACGGACGGCTTCAGTCTGCTGGGACATATCCGCAGTCAATATAACTATCCAGTTATTGTGGTCAGCGGTAAAAGCGACACCACGGAAAAAGTCGTCTGCCTGGAAATGGGCGCGGACGATTACATGACAAAGCCGTTCGAGATGCGTGAGCTGTCGGCCCGCATCAAAGCCGTTCTGCGCCGCGCCGCCGAGCGCGAACAGGCGGTCGCGAACATTCCGGCCAAAGCAGAAGAGCAAACAGAAAACGTGGCTTTCGGTCCGTGGGTGATGGACCGTGCCAAACTGCAGGTTTTTGACAAGGCCGGCAAATCTGCTGATCTGACCACGGGCGAATTCAAACTGCTTGATACCTTGATCAAAGCTGGCGGACGCGTCCTCAGCCGGGAATTCCTGTTCGATGTCACCCGCGAAGCTGATTATGACAGCTATGACCGCGCCGTTGATATCCAGATTGGGCGCCTGCGCAAAAAGCTGGAAGATGACCCCAAGGAATCGCACTATATCAAGACCGTGCGGGGCGCCGGCTATATGTTCATCGCCAAGACGTCTGCCTCCTAAGCGACTCATTTCCTTCCCTTTTATGGAACCTTTCCCCCTTATTGGCGTTTGTCAGGCCTATATAAGGAGAAAAACCATGTCGAATAAACAAACAGAATATGATGAAATTCAAAGCATTAAAGCCGATCTGTCTTCGCTGAAGACCAACGTTGTTACCCTGACCCAACATCTGACGGACGATGGCGTTCACAAGCTGGCCGATGCCCGCGGTGAGCTGAAAAAGCTGGCCAAAGCTGTTCAGAAGGACGCCTCCATCCGCTACCAGGATGTAGAAAACAAGGTCAAAGAAAACCCAGGCCAGGCCGTATTGCTCGCCTTTGCCGGTGGTCTTCTGGCCAGCGTCCTGTTGAATCGGAGATAGTCGATGATTGCCGGACTTGTCAGCCAACTGGTTATGGAGGGTGTTATTACCCATTCCAAAAACAAGGCCGCATCCATCAAGAGAGAATGGGGTTTTATAGCGCTCGCTGCGATTAGCGGCGTTATAGCCCTCTCTTTCCTGACGGCTTCCTTGTACATGGCGTTAAGCACTGCGTATACCGCCCCGATCGCCGCCCTTGTAACAGGTCTGGTTATCGGCGTTGTGTCCTTGCTGTGCCTGTACGTTGCCAACCGCGCCGATAAAAAAGTGCAGGTAGAAAGCTGGGTTGAAAAAGAACTGGCAAGTGCCCAGCTGGCCCAGAAGATGGAAGGTCTTTTGAGTGACATCGAACAGCCAGTAAAAGATAACCCTGGCACGGCTATGCTGCTGGCCACCCTTGCCGGGTTTGTGGCCGGAGACAAGTTGCGCTAAGAGAGGTTTGATATGAATAATCGCGTATTATTTTTGGCATTCTTTATAATTGCCGCCACGGCGGGTATTATCTTTGCCGTAAACCATGGTAATAACAGTGATTCCGGACAGATGGTGGAAACCGCCACGCTGACGGATAACGGATAAACCCATACATAACAGACCCTAATAGTGGAGATACACATGATGACTAAAACCTTTTTACTGAGCACAGCCCTGGTCCTGATGACCGCAACGCCTGTACTGGCCGCCGATGGCGACGTACAAACGCGCTCGAACATCAAAACACGCGGCGACACGGGCTCGTACGTTGAATATTCCAGCGATGCGGAAACCGTCACCAAAAAAGAAGTAAAACAAACTCTGGATAAAGCCGAAAAAAGCATCAAAAAAGCCGCCAACAAAGTAACCGGCACAAAAAATAAAGAGGCCGCTGCTAAAGCAGCGCCAGCTGCTGCAACCGCAACGGCTGCCGCAGGTCTGAACGTAACCGAAGCCAAAATCGCGCAAAACAATTCGGCTGAACACATGATCGGCAAGCCTGTCATGAATGCGGCCGGCGAGCGCGTTGGCAGCGTCCATGACGTGATCCTGTCGCAAAACGGCACAGCCAAAACCCTGATCGTTGCCGATGGCGGCATGATGAGCGTCGGCGATAAAAAAGCTGCGTTCGATTACAGCGTGATCAACGGCCGCGATGCCAAAGGCGCGCTGCTGACATCGATCACGGAAGAGCAGATCAACAAAGCGAAAACATTTGCCTATGAAGCCCCTGCCGCCAAGGTTGATGCTAAGGCCGATGCCAAAGACGCCGCGAAAGCCGATGCCAATGTGCAGGTGATTGCTGCCAATGAAACAAGTGTCCGTGAAGTACTGGGCGCGAAAGTTGTCAATGCCGACCAGAAAACGGTTGGCGCTGTAAAAGACGTGGCTATTGAAAACGGCCATGCGCAAAAATTGATTGTTGCCTATGACCAAATTCTGGGTCTGGGCGGCAAGAAAGTCGGCCTGTCTTACCAAGACGTAGCACTGGTCGATAATGATGGGGGGCAGCTGAATCTTCGCCTGAACGCAGCGCAGGCGCAACAGCTGACGAACGCGAAAAACGTTGTGAACTAAACCCACTAAAAACTTAAGGAGAAGATCATGAATAACGACATCATTGCTGGTAAATGGAATCAGGTCAAAGGCGAAGCCCAGGTTAAATGGGGCAAGCTTACGAACGATGATCTGGACCAGATTGAAGGAAACCGCACGAAACTGGCTGGTAAACTCCAGGAAGTCTACGGCAAATCCAAGGATGAAGTCGAAAAAGAGCTGAGCGAGTGGGAAAAAACCTTCGCCGCTTAATTCTCTTTTCCGCGAAAAGATGAAGAACGCCTCCTGCAAAGGGGGCGTTTTTTTTTAGCGCAAGAGGAACTTACCGTAGTCCAGCGCGTTGGCAAGCCGAATAGAAAAAATTTTGTAAGGAGAAAAATGATGCGCACAATTTTGATGATGTCGATGGCCTGCCTGTTGGTGGCGGCCTGTGGGAATACAAAAGGTGAGCGTGCCTTAAGCGGTGGCGGTATCGGCGCTGGTGTTGGTGCGGCTGCAGGTGCTCTAACTGGTGGTAGCGTTGCTGGCGGTGCCTTACTGGGTGCGGGTGTAGGTGCTGTAACGGGTGCTGTAACCGACAAAGACGATATCAATCTCGACTAGTCGTTGACCGATTATACAAAAAGGCCATCGCATTACGGTGGCCTTTTTTCGTTCGGGGAACTGAATGAGGCCTGCACCGTTGGCACAACACATAAATCTTAGGAGGATAAACACAATGAATACCAAAGCATATTTTCTCGCCGGCGCCGCTCTTATTACGAGCGCAGTTGTCGCGCCAGCCATGGCGCAACAAGCCGTTGTGACCACAAAAACAACCACAGCCGTTGCGCCGACTCTGGATGGCGGAACAATCTATGAAAGCAAAACAGTGACGGCCCCTGTTGTAACAGGCAAAGAGCGCCCGGTTGTTTTCTATTACTACGATGCCAAGGCCGGTGAAATCGTTGCCGCCAGTACCATGAATGAAGAAATCTTCAAAATATGGGATAAAGACGGTAATGGCCACATCAGCCCGCAGGAGTACTACAACAACGAAATGGTTGTGTATGAGCCGATCGAAACTCGTACGACCGTCTTTTCCGATGTGAACGGCCGCCTGAAACTGACGCAGGAAGAGTATACGCTTCGTCTGCAACAGGTCCCAGGATACGGTGCAATGAATACTGACAAAAAGGCCGGTATTACTGTCCAAGAATTTGTTGGTGCCGGTTTCCAGGAAACGGATGACAATGACGATAATCAGGTCAGCTACGGCGAACTGGTTGAGGCATTCTACGGCCAGCCCCGTCTGGCCTCTGAACAGGAACGCTATAACGACTAATTCCTTTCCCCCGTCTTGAAAAAAGCCGCTTCTACAGCGGCTTTTTTTATTGCACACTGCGGGGATGAGCATTCAACAGATCGACACCCTTTCCCTTCACGATGCGCTACAGCATAACCGCGCGGTTATCATCGACGTGCGCGAGATTTCTGAATATGAAGAAGCGTACATCGAAGGGGCGGTGCTTGTGCCGATGGGCCAGTGTCAGCCTGCCTCCTTGCCATCCAACCCCGACAAGATGATTGTGTTTCAATGCCGCAAGGGTGGCCGCTCGCAGCGTGTGGCGGAAGCCTATGCACAAGCCTATCCAGAGCGCACCATTTATAATTTAGCGGGCGGTATCGAGGCATGGATTGCCGCTGGTCTGCCCGTCAACCAAGTCTAGGAGCTAGTCATGAGCCTGTCCGGTAAAACCATTGTCATCACGGGATCAACAAGCGGCATTGGCTTGGGCATTGCAGAGCGTTTCGCGTCTGAAGGCCTGAACATCGTGCTGAACGGCTTTGGCGATGAGGGACAGATCAAAGAGATTGAAGAGTCCTTGCGAAAAAAGGGCGCCAAGACGCTCTATCATGGCGCCGATATGCGCAATGGCGATGAGATTAAGGATCTGATCGATCAGGCCGCCGCAAAATTTGGGACGGTCGATATTCTGGTGAACAATGCCGGTATTCAAAAAGTCTCGCCGATTGAAGATTTTCCCATCGATAAATGGAATGACATTCAGGCGATTAATCTCTCCTCGGCCTTTCATACGGTGCGCGCCTGCGTTCCGCTGATGAAAAAATCGGGGTGGGGGCGTATCATCAATATCGCGTCCGCGCACGGGCTGGTCGCGTCCCCCTATAAATCTGCCTATGTCGCGGCCAAGCACGGCATTATCGGTTTCACCAAATCGATCGCACTGGAAGTGGCGCAGGATAATATTACCGTGAACGCCATCTGCCCCGGCTATGTGAAAACGCCGCTGGTCGAAAACCAGATTGCCGATACGGCCAAGGCGCGCGGCATGAGCGAAGAAGAGGTAATCAAAACCATCATCCTTGCGGCGCAGTGGACGAAGAAATTCGTAACGGTTGAACAGATCGCCGAAACAGCGCTCTTCTTATGTGGAAACGCCGCCGAGAATATGACCGGCGGCGCTCTCACAATCGATGGCGGCTGGACCGCCGCTTAAGGTTTCAGCAACACCCGGGCATTGACGGTCAGCGATACGGTGCTCTCCCCGGCAGAGGCAACAGGCGGCGCCATCCCGCCAGCATCCGCGGCCATTTCCATTTTCATCGCACTGCGGGCATACAGGATCGGCGGCTGCGGCGCCTGATCGACCGTTACATCCGCCAGCTCATAGCCGGATTTGCCGAGCGCCTTTGCGACGACGGCGGCTTTGTTATCCAGTTTTTTCAGCGCAACGATCAGCAAGGCATCTTTTTCCTTTTCAAAGGTTTCAGGCGCCAGTGTGTACTGCAGGTTATTCATCACCAGACCCAGATCCTGCAATTCACCGGTTACTTTCAGGATTGTTTCAGAATCGACCGACTTGATGGTGATTTCCTGCGAGCCGCGCCATTCTTTTTTGGTGCCTTTCACTTCGCCGGTTTTTTCATCGACGATCGGTTCGTGATTTTCATACAGGGAGTAGGAACCTGTCTCGACTTTCAGGGTGTCGTATTTTTTGGCAAGCGCCACGGCCTTGGTCATGGTTTCGTTGATGTTTTTCTGGACGATCTTGTTGTCCTTGTTGCTGACTTCCATGCGCAGGGTCGACACCAGCAGATCCTGTTTCAGATTCTTGCTCTCCGTCGCGGACAGGTTCACCAGCGTGTGGCCTTCGGGCGGCAGGCCGATATCGGCACGCTCATTGGCCAGGGCCGGGGTCGCGGTTAAGAGCAAAAGGCACAAGGCAGCTTGGATAGGACGCATGAAATATCTCCTTCATAAAAATAACGACCTCCATACTACACAGGGTCTTTATGGCATGGCTAGGGCATAGAACGGGTAAATTTGGACGACAAGGGATGGTTGCAGACCTTTCAAAAACCACATACCATGGTATTACCGGGTTCCCGGCGCTTTGCTCTCTTATCAACGGTTTCAGTGTCCTTGCTGACTTCAGATTTTTTTGCAGATAAACCCTTCGCCCTTTCCATAGGGCCGCAGCGCGCGGCGACCAGCTGGCTCGATCGTTATCTGCGCAGTCGCGGCGATGTCTGCCTGCCGTACCGGGTGAAAGAAACCTATTTCCTCAACCGGTTTTATGAGAAGGGCGCCGCGCATTATCAGGCACATTTCCGCGCCTTGCCCCAGCACATATTGCGTGCGGAAATCACCACCCAGTCTTTCGATTGTCCGGCCGCTCCCCCCCGGACGCTGGATATGCTGGGGCGCGACATCACGCTGATCTGTCCGCTGCGTCATCCGGTTGCGCGCAGCTACTCTTTATATCGCCACTATCTGCGCTACGGCATCGTGCAGGGGGGCTTGCGAGAGGCGGCGGCGCAGGTGCCGCAGATTATCACCAGCAGCCATTACACCGATCACCTGTCGCGTTGGCGGGATGTATTCGGGGAGGAGCGCATCAACTTCCTATTCCAGGAAGATCTGGAGCGCACGCCGGATTTATTCGTCCGGCGCGTGTGCGAGTCATTGAACCTGCCTTATAAAGAGGCGTCATTCTCGCTGCAGCATCGCTGTAACGCCAGCCGCCAACCCGCCAGTCCGGTCATTGCCCGCGCGGCGCAGCAGGTGGGCGACTGGCTACGCGCCAGAAATGGCTATGCAGTCATTAACGCGGCAAAATCGCTGGGATTGAAACGTTGGATATTCGGGGTCAATAAAACCCCGGGTGAATACTATGCGATTCCGGCCAGCGATAAAGACTGGTTGACTGACCATCTGGCGCCTCATATCGCCGCTTTTGAAAATTTCGCTGGACGAATTTCGCCTGACTGGCACAGTGTCCCGCATCATGACACACAGCGCGCCGCTTGAAACACTCTTCCATCCTTTTGCCACGGGCGATGTACCGCCTCCGGCGGGGCGGGCGCTTTTCATCAACGCGCAAAGCCATGCCGCGTTAAAACAATGGGACAGCGTCGATTGCCAGCAGCCATTTTATCCCTACGCGCAGGGTCTGTCTTTGCCGCAAACCGCTACGCCGCCTTATCAAACCGCGCTGGTGATTATTTCGAAAGACAAGACCGCTGCCCAATATGAACTGGCACGCGCGTTCGAGGCGCTGGACAAAGGCGGTCTGCTGATCGCTAGCGCGGCGAATGACGCGAACGGCAACCGGATTGAGAGCTGGTTCAAGGACATGGGGCTGAAGGCCTACAGCCAGTCTAAAAATAAATGCCGCGTCGTCTGGGCGATCAAGGACGATCAGGCAATTACGCCGTTCGAATGGCTCTTGCGCGGCGGCATGCAGCAGGTGGAAATCGGCGATCAACCCTATTGGACACTGCCGGGTCTTTTCGGCTGGGATAAGATCGATATTGGTTCTGCTTTACTCGCGCAGCATCTGCCGCAGGGATTATCAGGCAACGGCGCGGATTTCGGCTGCGGCTACGGCTATCTCAGCGCGCAGATTTTGAAAAACAATACGCCATCCTCTCTGCTCGCGATCGATGCAGATCAACGCGCAGTTGAGTGCTGCCAGAAAAACTGCGCGGCTGTTACAGGTGTCTGGGGTGATTTAACGGTGCCCTGGAATGGCGCGCCGCTCGACTGGATCGTCATGAATCCGCCTTTCCATATGGGCAAGATGACCGATTCCGATATTGGTCTTGCGTTTATTCGCACAGCCGCGAGCGCGCTTAAAAAAGGCGGCGCCTTATATATGGTTGCCAACCGCCATCTTCCTTATGAAACGGCGATGAGCAAGATGTTCAGCAAGATCGACATACCGGCGCAGACCAACGGATTTAAACTGATTTTTGCGCAAAAATAGATAAAACACGGGCCATTTTTCCGTCATAATCGCGGCCTAAAGTGATACACTCATAAACAGGAGCCCGACATGAACAATCCCGACACGAAATGCACGACTGGCAAAAGTTTTTGCTGCGGTCTGATGGCAATTCTATCCGTTGCCATTCTGGCGGGCGGGATTGCGTTCGCGGGCTTGAAAATTCAGGGTGGTCTGGTGGCGTTTAATTCGCAAGACCGCGTTGTGACGGTGAAAGGCTTGGCGCAGCAGGATGTTGTGGCCGATCTCGCCTTGTGGCCGATCTCTTATACTGAAACGGGGAATGATCTCGCGGCGCTGCAAGCGACGATGGATGAAAAAGGCCAGGCGGTGATCAATTTCCTCAAACGCCACGGCATCACCGAAAATGAAATCGAATTGCAACAGGTGAATGTGCAGGATTTACTGGCGCAATCCTACCGTCAGGGCGATATCGGACAGGCGCGTTATATTCTGACACAAGGCTACATGGTGCGCACCGACAAGGTGAAAGACATCGCCAAAGCCTCGCAAGCGATTGGCTCGCTGGTGAAGCAGGGAATCGTGCTGGCGCAAAATGCCACCGGCCCGACCTATCTCTTCACCAAGCTGAATGATATCAAACCGCAGATGATTGCCGATGCCACCAAGAATGCGCGTGAATCCGCGCAGCAATTCGCGGCCGATTCCGGCGAAAAAGTCGGCGGCATGAAACGCGCCTCGCAGGGCGTCTTCCAAATTCTCGCGCGGGACGATACCTATATGGTATCCGAACCAAACCAGGTGAACAAAACTGTGCGGGTTGTTTCAACGATTGATTTTTATCTGGAGTAAGCACCATGGCGCTGTCGCACATCAAAGGCCTGATCTGGGATCTCGATAACACGCTCTACCGTTTCGACAAGGCGTTTGAGAAGGCGTGTAATATTGCGGCCGCGCGCACCGTGCAAACCCTGCTGCCGAATGTGTCCTATGAAGAAGCGCTCGCCGCCGCTGAAAAATCCTACGCCGAGCACGGTTACAGCGGAAAAATTCTGGTGGAGCAGTATGGCATTACCTATTCCGATTACCATTATCTGTATCACGACACGATCGATGAAAGCATTTTAGAGAAGAACGAAGCGATCCTGATGGCGCTTGCGGAAATCGATCTGCCGCATGTGTTGATCACGCATTCCTCGCGCCGCTGGGCCGAGCGTACGATCAAGCATCTGAACATGGAAGCGTTCTTCCCGCCCACGCGCATCATTCCTCTGGAAGACACGAACTTCGAAGGCAAGGCCTATTCCTCCGCGCCGTTCATCAAAGGGCTGGAATTGCTCAACCTGCCGCCGGAAAAAGTGATGGTGGTGGAAGACACAGCCAAGAATTTAATCCGCCCCAAAGAAATGGGCATGACCACTATTCTGATTCATCATGGAAACCCGCCTGCAGACATGGCGCACATTGATTACGCTTATCCCGACACGCTGGAATTCCTTGGCACCCTGATGCTGGCGCGCAAAGCGGCCGCGGCTTAATCAGCCCTTATCCTGAAAATTCTTGGCGCCGATATCGGCGGTCATGTTGCCCGCTTCAAAGACCATGGTTTTATCGAGCTTGTCGTCGGTCAGCGCGCCGGGGTTCAGGCCGGTTTCCTTGGCGACCATCATATAAATGGCTTCCTTGGTCAGGTCGCGGTTGGCCGAGCGGAACATGTTCTGCCACGCGCACGCGCCATCCATGGTGATGATCGATTTATCCGGCTGCGTGCGTTTGCGCATATGTTCTTCGGTCAGCTTGACGACTTCCTCGATGCACTCATCGGAAATGGTCATCTGGTGGTGGCGCTCGTAATTCGGGCGTACGCCTTTGAGAATTTGAACCGTTTCTTCGGCGGTCGGCATTTTCAAATGCACTTTCTGGAATCGGCGATCGAGCGCGGGATCGACCGCGACGTACATCCGGAATTCATCGAGCGTCGTCGCGCCCAGAATGTGCAGGTCGCCCACCGTCATATATGGCTTCATCACTTCGGATAGACCGGCATAGGCCGATCCCGTCACACTCGGCATGATCGTGTGAATCTCGTCGATGAACATGATGTAGCGCGGCAGTTCCGGATGGTGGTAGCGCTCGGCCAGACCTTTGCAGATCGGGATAAAGCGCGCCTGAAATTCACCGGGCGAATTCGTGCCGGCGGCCATGGCCGGCATATCGAGTTCAAGAACTTGCGCATTTTTTAAATAATTGGGCACGCGGCCCGCGACGATGGCTTGCGCCAGACCGGCGACCAGCGCGGTTTTCCCGACCCCGGCCGGGGCCAGCATACAGGCGTTCTTGCGGTTGCGCTGGAGCAGGATCAGCATGACCTGGTCGATTTCCTGATCGCGGCCGACAATCGGGTCAAACCGGCCTTCTTGCGCCAGTTTGGTGTAGTTGCGGCAATAGCGGGTGAGCAGATCATCCAGCTCATCCTGCGGTACGAGGAAATTGTGTTTTTTAGCCATGCGTATCCTTACCCCTCCATTCTAGCGAAAATGGTTAACATTTCGCAAAGACATTCGGGATTGACGGCCCGAGGACCGCACGTTATTGTGTTATGGAATTCTAAGGGGGGCCTTATGTCTGATCTGACCGATATTAATCGCCGGGCTTTTCTTATGGGGGCGGGTTCTGTTGTTATGACTTCCCTAATGCTAAAAGAAACGCAAGCAGCGCCTAAAGCCAAGCACGATTACCTTATTATATCTGATGCCGTGCATTCCAATCGGCTGGGTTCAGAAAAACATATGGCGATGTTTAACAGTGAGGCGCGTCTCAGTGCGATGGCGCGTCAGGGTTATCGCTCTATCGCCTTGGAAATTTGCCACGATCTTCCGCTCCTGATGAGGGGAGGGATTGAGAATGTCACCAATCACATCACAAAATATTGCAAAGATGCTGGCCTGAAAGACCAAAATAGATGGCAGGCTACGGCTAACCGCTTCATTTTTCTGGCGGATACCGTCTTGGAAACGCAAGCGAAAGCCAGAAAATATGGGATTCACGTTACGTGTGTCGATCCATGGAGCCTTGAGAAGATGCTGAAAATGACATTGCCGCTCACGCCGCTTAATATTTTCGCGCATGATAAATTCAGGCAAGAAAGATTTAGCCACGCGTTTCATGAAGAGATGGCCCGCCGTATAAGTCGCGCGCCTTTATCGGGCGTGATTATAGCAGGGAGTAAGCATACGCAGGATTTAAATAAGCGTCTGGGCGGTCATAATCGTATTGTAAAACCGGAGCAGATTGCGTCTATTGTGATTGAAAATGGCTCAGATTTTGCTGTGCAATCTACAGGCTTAGGGCCGCGCGTAAGGCCTGCGTAATATTCAACACACTCTCGCGCACCAGCTGTTTGGGTTGAAACCCGATGCCAAGCCCTGCCGCCTGCAACATCGGTAAATCATTGGCCCCGTCACCAATCGCAATCGTATCGGCCAGATCGATGCCGAGTTTTTGCGTGTAGGATTTCAGGTAAGCGAGTTTCGCTTCCTTGCCCAGAATAGGCGTCCCGACATCGCCGGTCAGTTTCCCCTTCTCGATGATGAGCGTATTGCCGTGGTTGTAGTCAAAGCCCAGTTGCTGCGCGATGGCGTTCGTGAAAAAAGTAAAGCCGCCGGAGACGAGGACGCAGGTTGCGCCCTGTGCTTTCAGTGACTGGATGAATTCTTTGGCGCCCGGCATCAAAACCGTTCTGGCCAGCGTTTCGTGCAGGGCGCTTTCTTCCAGCCCTTTGAGCAACCCAACCCGTTCACGTAAGGCTGCCTCAAAATCCAGTTCTCCATTCATGGCGCGGGTGGTTATGGCCGCGATCTGTTCACCGATACCGGCATGCGCGGCGAGTTCGTCGAGCGTTTCCCCTTCCACCATCGTCGCGTCCATGTCTGCGATGAGCAGTTTATAGGGTCTATCGCGCTGCGGCGTGCAGAATACATCCATCCGCGCGGCTCCAAATATTGCGCGCAACTCGATCATCTGTTTCATGTTCAAGAGCTGATCGATTGGCAATCTTGCCACGCGGTGCTCTTCCAGCCACACAGGCTTTCCTGTGATCAGAAGGCCATGCGTTTCACAAAACGCTTCGAGCTTTTCCAGATGCCCGGGCGTGATATCCATGTCGGAGGCGAAGAGGGTGAGCGTGTAGGTCATCAGGCGGCGTTCGCTTTCTTGTGACCGTATTCGATGGCGGTGAGATAAGCCGCAATCGCGCCGCGCCAGCCATAGAGCAGGGCATCGGATGTAATCGCATGCCCGATCGAGACTTCGGCGCAATCGGGAATGCCGGCAATGAAGGCGGCAAGGTTATCGAGATTGAGATCATGGCCGGCGTTCACACCAAGGCGCAGATCGTACGCGGCTTTGGCCGTTTTAATGTAGGCCTCAAGTGGTATCGCCTTCGTGGCATAAGGACCCGTATACAGCTCAACCCGGTCTGCGCCGATCTCGGCGGCCGCCTCAACCATCGCCGGGTCGGGATCGATGAACAAAGACACACGCCGACCCGCATCCTTCAGGCGCGCAACCGCGCCGCTCAACACATCCTTTTTCGCCGGAATGTTCCAGCCATGGTCTGAGGTTTTCTGGTCCGGCGCGTCGGGCACCAGCGTGACCTGATCACAGGCATTCGTGGTAACCAGCGTTAAAAATTCCGGGTCAGGAAACCCTTCAATATTAAATTCCGCCGATTTGTTATCCCGGTCTTTTAAAAAGGCCGCTATCTCGGCGATGTCCGTTTTGCGGATATGGCGCTGGTCGGGGCGGGGATGCACGGTGATGCCATGGGCGCCGGATTCCAGCACGATCCGCGCGGTATCGATGACGGACGGGTAGCCAATATCGCGCTGGTTGCGCAAAAGGGCGACTTTATTCAAATTCACGGACAGTCTGGTCATGCCCCTTACTATAATAAGGCTGGACAGTTTCACCAGAATTTTCTACGGATGAAGTCTGCCCCTTTAGGAGATTTGTCGATGACCAAACCCGCCACCAAACCGCAAAACCCGAATTTTTCGTCCGGCCCCTGTGCCAAGCGCCCCGGCTGGAGCGTCGATGCACTGAACGATGCGTTCTTAGGGCGCTCACACCGCGCGGCAGGCGGCAAGGCGAAACTGAAAGAAGTCATCGACCTGCATAAACAAATTCTGGGTATTCCTGATGACTATGTTTGCGGGATCGTGCCGGCGTCCGATACGGGCGCGGTCGAAATGGCGCTGTGGTCGATGCTCGGCGCGCGCGGTGTCGATATGCTGGGCTGGGAAGCCTTCGGCAAGGACTGGTGCAAGGATGTCTCGGATCAGTTGAAACTGGCAAACGCCACGATCAAAACCGCCGACTACGGCAAGATCGTCGATCTCGCGTCCGTCAATTTCGACAATGACGTTGTCTTTACCTGGAACGGCACGACCTCTGGCGTGCGCGTGCCGAATGGCGAGTGGATCAAGTCCGATCGTCAGGGCTTGACCATCTGCGATGCGACCTCGGCTGTCTTCGCCTATGACATGCCATGGGACAAGCTCGATGTGACAACGTGGAGCTGGCAGAAGGTACTGGGCAGCGAAGGCGGCCACGGCATGCTGGTATTGTCCCCACGCGCCATCGCGCGCTTAGAGACCTACACGCCGGACCGTCCCTTGCCGAAAATTTTCCGCATGACGGCGAAGGGCAAACTGTCCGCCGGTATCTTCGTCGGCGAAACCATCAACACGCCCTCCATGCTCGCGGTGGAAGACTGCCTCGATGCGCTGAAATGGGTGCAATCGATCGGCGGCGTCACCGCCACGGTGAAACGCAGCGGCGATAACTTCAAGGCGCTCGCCGACTGGGTCGCCAAAACCGACTGGGTTGATTTCTTGGCCGATGATGCGGCGATCCGCTCGACCACATCGATCTGCTTGAAGATCGTCGATCCGAAAATCGCGGGTCTCTCCGATGATGATCAGCAGACATTCGTCAAAGCCATGACCAAGCGTCTCGAAAAAGAAGGGGCTGCCTATGACATCGCCTCCTACCGCGACGCGCCTCCGGGCCTGCGCATCTGGGGCGGCGCCACGATTGAAACATCCGATATCACGGCGCTGACGCCATGGCTCGACTGGGCTTTTGCGGAAAGCGTCGCTCAGGACTTAAAACAGGCGGCGTAATAATGCTCGATTCTCAAAGAGCTGTTTTGAATAAAGCGGCTAGCGCTTTGGCTGAGCTATGGGAGCTTTCTGCGGAACAGAAAGAAGCAGTAACTAAAACGCCCGCCCATATTGTTCTGTTTTTAAATATGAATCGCCGTCTGGATACGTTTTGCGCGACGCCAAGCGCCAAGCTGGCCTGGTTGAAGGCAGAAAATGACGCGTTGAAAGGTCGTGCTCCTTTATCTCTTATCACGACCAAAAAGAGAGGTTTGGAAAAGGTAGTGGAGTATCTGGCAGCGCGCCATTCTCCGTTCGTAAGTTAAATCTTTTGCGTCTTCTTCTGACTCCTGCTATTCAGAACGTCTGTTTTCCCGAACAAGACAAAATCAGGAGTTGAAAATGTCGAAACCTAAAGTCCTAATATCCGACAAGATGAATCCGTTAGCCGCGGAGATATTTGAAAAAAAAGGCTGTGCCGTCGATACCATCACCGGCCTTTCCGAAGAAGAGCTCATAAAAATTATCGGTGACTATGAAGGTCTGGCTATCAGATCAAGCACCACCGTGACGCCTGCCGTACTGGCCGCCGCGAAAAATCTGAAAGTTATCGGCCGCGCCGGGATCGGTGTCGACAATGTCGATGTCAAGGAATCCACCAACCGCGGTGTGATTGTCATGAACACGCCGTTTGGTAACTCCATCACCACCGCCGAACACGCCATTGCGATGATGTTCGCCCTCGCGCGCGATATCCCGCAAGCCAGCGCGTCCACACATGCCGGCAAGTGGGAAAAAAATAAATTCATGGGTGTTGAGCTCTATAACAAAACGCTCGGTGTAATCGGATGCGGTAACATCGGTTCCATCGCCGCCGACCGCGCGATTGGTCTGAAGATGAACGTGATTGCGTTCGATCCTTATTTGACGGATGAGCGCGCGGTTGAACTGGGCGTCACCAAAGTCGATCTCGACACATTGTTCGCCAAATCGGATTTCATCACGCTGCACGTGCCGAAGAACGAGAAAACAAAGAACATCATCAACAAAGAGTCGATCGCCAAGATGAAAGATGGCGTGCGCATTATCAACTGCGCGCGTGGCGGTCTCATTGCGGAAGCTGATCTGAAAGAAGCGCTGGATAGCGGTAAAGTTGCCGGCGCGGCGCTCGATGTATTCGATGTCGAACCAGCCAAAGAAAACCCGCTCTTCGGTCATGAGAAACTGATCTGCACGCCGCACCTTGGTGCGAGCACGGATGAAGCGCAGGTTAACGTCGCCATTCAGGTCGCAGAACAGATGGCAGATTATCTGACCTCGGGCGCCATCACCAACGCGCTCAACATGCCATCGATTTCGGCAGAAGATGCGCCGCGTCTGAAATACTACATGAAGCTTGCCGAACAGCTCGGCAGCTTCGCGGGGCAAATTACCGAGAACGCGATTCAGAAAATCAGCATTTCGTTCGAAGGCACCGTGACCGACCTGAATGTGAAGCCGCTGGTACAGGCGGTGGTCGCCAACCTGCTGAAACCGCAGATGGACACGGTCAACATGGTCAACGCCATGACGATTGCCGAAAGCCGCGGTATTCAGATTTCGGAAAGCCGCTCCGCCACCAATAAAGAGCACCGCACGCTGATTACCGTGACGGTTGAAACAGATGCGCGCACGCGTTCGATTTCGGGAACGCTCTTTACGGGTCGCGAGCCGCGCATCGTCAATGTGGAAGGCGTGCCGATCGAAGCCGCGCTGGCCAGCGACATGCTGTTCATCCGCAACGATGACAAGCCGGGCCTGATTGGCGGTCTTGGGACTATTCTGGCTAGCAATGGCCAGAACATCGCCGACTTCCGTCTGGGCCGTCAGGATGCGGGCGGTCAGGCGATCTGTCTGGTCTCGCTGGACGGGCCGCTGTCGGACGCTCTCTTTACCGAGATTGCCAATCTGCCTCAGATCAAGACAGCCAAGCGCCTGTCTTTCTAAGGCACACTGTATAATATAATAGGTTTCAGCCCCGGCAGCCTCTGCCGGGGTTTTTTTCATACCGGCAAAGCCTGAAACCTCTCGTTAACCTTTGTTGCGTATAACTGGGTATGGGCCATCCTTTTTGTGAGAAGGGCGGGCCCGTATTTGGGGCACTACCAAGGGGAATTACGATGAGTACAGGGGCAAAGGCTCAATCCGGGCCGGATTTTCAAAATAGTCGTTCTGACGATTCCTTCTCCTGCGTAGCGGGCAGCTTCAAATTTGCACATAAGAATACGATTGATTTAACATAATATATAACGCATTCCAAGCCTGACCGGGGGGACTACGGAAAGGGCATGAAAAAGGAGACTTCCATGACGTGCACCAACATCATTCTGGCAAAACCTGAAGCAGGATCGAGCGTTCCTTACGCCCTGCCGGAAGGGGAATCGGCCCAGCTGTCATTTGGCCCTGGCGAAATTGCCGGTCTGGCCATGAACGCTGATGGGGCTCTGGTGATCCGCTTCGTGGAAGGCGGCGAGCTGACGCTGACCAACTTCCAGAGCATGGTAGACGGCGGGAACCTCCTGTACCTCTCCGATGGCACACTCGTAGATCCTGCCGTGCTGCAGGCAAGCCTGGCTAGCGGTATCGCGCCGGCTGCTGGCGCCGATACAATCGTTGTGGGCATTCCTGCCGATGGAGTGACAAAAGAATACATGATTGAAACGGGCAAGAATTACGTGCTCGACTTTGACATCGATGTACCGGTCAGCACTAGCAGACAGAATGGCAGTTTTGTCATGACGTTTGAAAATGGCAGCCGTGTTATCCTGAATAATTATGATGTCGCCATGGCCTCTGCCGATGCGCCAACAATCACCTCGTCGTCTGAAGTATGCGTTTATGAAGGCGAAGAGCTGATCACCAACATTCAAGCGCTAGCCGAAACCATTCCAGCTGAAAAAGTTATCGAAGAAGAAGTTGCCACTGCGCCGAAAAAAGCAGCGCAAGGCGAAGACGTTGCCAACATCGAACCAGCGTCCGGTGAAGAAGTTGCCAACATTGAACCAGCCGCTGGCGGTGCAGAGCGCGCAAACAGCGGTTATGGTTTCAACAGCACAGCAACAGCAGCCCCACTGGGCTCGCTGGATGATGTTGGTCCGATCGATCCAACACTCCTGAGCTATGGCGCTGACTTCCAGCAGTATGAACAACGTCTGCCTGTGAAAATTGACACAATTCCAACACTGACGGCAGCGCCGACAGCCACGCTGGATGAAACCAATCTTGACACAGGTTATCTGGGCGCCAATGGAAAAATCATTGTTGATTTCGGCAATGATGGTATTGGCAGCATTACGCCCAATGGCAGCTTTGGCGCGGGCGGCTCTCTTGATAATGGCGTTCTGTCTTCTGGCGGCGTACCAGTGTCTGTTACACAAACGGTCAATGGTTATGAAGGTTATGCCGGTGGCACGCTAGTGTTCACGTTTACCATCAACCCCGTGACAGGCGACTACAGTTATTCACAACATAAGGCGTTCGATCATGCGGATGCCAATGATGCAAACGACCTGATCCGCCTGCAATTCGGTATTGCGGCGCGCGATGCCGATGGCGATGAAGCTACAACTTCCATCCGCATCGATATTCTGGATGATGCGCCAGAAATTGCTTCGACAGGCAAGAGCGTAGATGAAACCGATCTGTCTGCCGGTCCTGTTACAGTCGGCGGGGCAGTTATGTACACCCTTGGTTCTGATACCAACGCCACGGGCTTTGGAGCGACAGGTAGCTTTGCGGCCAGCGGCTCGCAGCTCGGCGGCACTTTGACAACAGCGGGCGGCTCGCCTGTTACGGTAGGCTTCAATGCCACCACTGGCACTTACACAGGTACGGCCACCGTTGGCGGGACCGTTGTCACTATTTTCACCATGACGGTTCAGAACGATGGCAGCTACAGCTTCACGCTGCTGCGTCCGCTCGACCATGCAGACAAAAACGATCCCAATGACATCATCCACCTCGATTTCGGCGTAGCGGCAACAGACTATGACGGCGATAAAGCGGCAACCATTATCCGTATCGACGTTAAAGACGATGTCCCAACGATCAGCAATTCATCGGGCGATGTCGATGAAAGCAATTTTGATGCCGGTAATTTGGTTTATTCCGACACTGTGGATCATAGCTTTGGCGCGGAATTGGGTTCGATCGGCGCCACAGGCACGACGTCTTCCAGCATCCCGCTGACCAGCAATGGCGTAGCGGTAGCGATTTCGCAAAGCGGCAATACCTACACAGGTAAAGCAGGCGGCGTGACGATTTTCACGCTGACCATTGATGCCGCGACAGGCAAATACACCTATACGCAAGTGGCGAACCTGGATCATCCAAGCATCGATAGCGATAATGAAAGTCTCTCGATCAACTTCGGCGTTCTGATCAAAAGCGTCGATGGCACAACGGACACTGGCACCATTACAATCAATGTTGCTGATGATGGCGTATCCGCCCTTGATGATGTGACATCGGCAGAAGAGCGTCAGTTGATTACGGGTGATGTTACAGCCAATGACGATCTGAGCACCGATGATGCCAATACGGTTACAAATATCCTGTTCAATGGCGTAAACCATGCTGTTCCAGCGGGCGGATCGGTGACGATCAGCACGTCTATCGGAACACTGGTCATGCACAGCACGGGTAAATACAGCTACACGGCCGTTAATGGCCACCCGGATGGCACGGATGTCTTCACCTACACGTTGAAAGACAGCGATGGTGATAGCGATACAGCCAAGCTCTCCGTGCGCGTTACACCAGATGGTACACCTGTTACGGCGAATGATGCCCTGGGAATCGATGAGACAGCGCTGAGCTCTGGTTCCAATGAATTGAACGGTAACCTCAACGTCGATTTCGGTGTTGATGGGCGTGGTTCAGGCGGCGTGAGCGGCAGCGGCCAGTTCGCTTCGGGCGGTTCGCGTGAGAACGGTATTCTGTCCTCTAACGGTAAGCCGATCACAGTTTCCATGGCGGGCGATACCTACACAGGCACGGCCAACGGCGTTGTTGTCTTCACGTTGAAAGTGAATGGCGATGGCACCTACAAATTTACGTTGCTGGATACACTGGATCATGACAATGACACAGATCCGAACGATATTATCAACCTCAATTTTGGTGTTACCATTGTAGATGCTGACGGCGATACGGCGGGCGGTAACATTCTGGTACGCGTATATGATGATGCGCCAGTTGCGATCGACGATGCGCCAGTTACTATCAAGGGCGATGTGACGGTTACAGGCGATATTACGTCGAACGACAGCCACAGCATGGATGGTCCGAATAATGTAATCGCTGTTAACGGCGTCAACATTCCTGCCAACGGTGCGAATGTGACGATTGTCGGTACGTACGGCACACTGGTTATCAACAACACCGGCGCTTACAGCTATACGCCGAAAAGCGCGCTGCAGATCGGCGTTGATGAATTCAACTACACGCTGCAGGATTCAGACGGTGACCGTGACACGGCGACCTTCTCCTTCAATGTTCTGGCTGATTACACTCCGGTTATCACACAAGTGGGCGGCGCTGAAGTGCTGGATGAAACAGCGCTCTCAGGCGGTATTATCACTGAAACAGGGTCGCTTGCCGTGAATTACGGCGGCGATACGCCTTCGGAACAAGATATCAATGGCACAGGCACATTCTCGTTCAACGGCAGTGCGCTGAACGGTGCCCTGACACACAACGGTGTCGCAGTTAACGTGACTTATAATGCGGCTACCGATACCTATACCGGTAAAGCTGGTGCCCTCGATATCTTCACGCTGAAGATTGATCAAAACGGCGCTTATACTTTCAAACTGATGGAAAATCTGGATCATGCCGATGGCAGCAATGCCAACGATGCGATCAATCTGGTGTTCGGTGTGTCGGCGAAAGATGCGGACGGCGATATCGGCAAAGGCACAATGACCATTGTGGTGCGCGATGATGCCCCAACGGCTGTCAATGTCACAGGTTCGACCGAAGAAAGACTGCTGAATACGGGCACACAAAGCGTTTCCGGGTCCGTGGCATCCAGCTTCGGCCAGGATGGCGGCGCCGTATCTAACGCGGTTGTCGGCAACGGTACATTTAGCGCAACCGGGGAAGTCAGCGGCGGTGCCCTGACACACAAAGGCACGGCGGTCGTTGTTTCCTATAATGCTTCGACGGGAACGTACGTCGGTATGGCCGGAACGCTGAAAGTGTTCGATCTGGTATTGAGCAACAACGGTGCTTACAAATTCAATCTCTATGACACACTGGATCATGGTGACCGCACGCGTCCGGACGAGATCATCACGCTGAATTTCGGCGTGAAGGTCACAGACTATGACGGTGACAGCGCCAATGGCATCATCCACATCAATGTGGCTGATGATGGTCCTCGTATCATTACGACGAGCGGCGCAGCCCGTACGGCCGATCTGGCTCCGACACCGATGGTCGATGAGTCCGGTCTTGGTCAGGCCCCTCAAACCTTCGGCGGTACGGTCAATGTTGATTTTGGTAACGATGGTCCGGCTGCCGTAGACCCATTCATTGGCAACGGTATTTTCAAAGCGACCGGTTCGGTTGCAGGCGGTACCCTGACGTCGGAAGGCGTTGCTGTTGTTGTCACTCATGCTGACGGTGTTTATACGGGTAAAGCGGGTGACCGTACGGTCTTTACGTTCTCGATCGACGATGATGGCCACTATGTTTTCACGCTGAAAGACACGCTGGATCACGCGAATGGCGCAGATGCCAACGATGCCATTCTGCTGGACTTCGGTATTCGTGTAACCGATGAAGACGGTGACGTCGCCAATACCAATGTTGTGATTGAAGTACGCGACGATGCGCCGTTGGCGGTTGCTGATGTCCGCTCAGTTGACGAAGGTTCAATTGCTACCGGAAATGTCATGACCAATGACACGGCAAGTCAAGATGGATCGACAACGGTTACCTCCGTTAAATTTGGTACTCAAACAATCACGGTTCCTGCCGCCGGAAGTGTCACTATCGTCGGTACATACGGAACATTGTCGATTAATGCCAATGGTAATTATACCTACCTCGCCAAAGTAGGCGCGAACGGCGTTGATAAATTCAGCTATACACTGACAGACGGCGATGGCGATACATCGACAACAACACTGACCATCACGACGGTTGATACGATTGTTCCAATCGTAACCAACGGAACGGCCAGCGTTGATGAAACCGATCTATCCGACGGTACAATCACGCAAACCGGCTCGGTTTCGGTCAATTACGGCGGCGATGGCCCAGGCACACTCAGTGCAAGCGGCTCGTTCTCGTCGACCGGCTCTAAAATGGCAGAAAAACTCTCTCATAACGGCACGTTGATTACCGTGACGCAAGCGAACGGTGTCTATACCGGTAAAGCCGGCAGCGTGACTGTGTTCACGATGACGATCAAAGCCGATGGTTCGTACGAATTCAAACAGTTCGAACAAATCGACCATGCTGACGCCGCAAATCCGAATGACTCGATCAATCTGGTCTTCGGTGTAACGGCAACAGATATTGATGGTTCGAAAGCCAGCGGCACTGTAACAGTGACTGTTGCGGATGATGCGCCAAAAGCCACAAACGATAATGGCGGCACTACGTCCGGCACAAATCCGAAATTGACCGGGAACGTCATGACCAATGACATTGCTGGCCAGGACGGCGCGGTTATTGTTACTCAGGTGAAATTCGGCAGCCAGACGATCAATGTCCCTGCAACGGGTACAGTATCAGTTGTCGGTACATACGGAACACTGGTTATCGCCAAAGATGGTTCTTACACCTATACGGCGAAGGACAAGGCAAACGGTTCTGACGTCTTTAGCTACACGATCAAGGATTTCGATGGCGATACGTCAACAGCGACTTTGACGGTAGCGGCCAAAGATGGCGTTCCAGATATCACCGACAATGGCAGCGGCAGCACAGACGGTATCGTTACGATCGATGAGACCAATCTTGCAAATGGTGCGATTATCCAGACAGGCAAAGTGACGGTTGACTTCGGCAGCGATGGCGCAGGATCTGTTGCCGGCAATGGCGCGTTCTCGTCGAACGGTTCGCAAACAGGCGGAAAATTGGCCCATAACGGTACGGCGGTGACCGTAACCTTTGCAAACGGCGTATACACCGGTAAAGCTGGCAGTGTCACCGTCTTCACGATGGCAATCAAGGCAGATGGTTCGTATGAATTCAAACAGTTCGAGCAGCTGGATCATGCCAATGGCGCAGATGCCAACGATGCGATCAATCTGGTCTTTGGTATCACAGCATCGGACAAGGACGGCGATACTGATACCGACACAATCACGGTAAGAGTATTGGACGATGCCCCAACAGCCAAGGCTGACAATGGCGGAACGACGAGCGGCACAAATACAAAACTGACCGGCAATGTCATGACGAATGACCTGGCTGGCCAGGACGGTTCAGTGGTCACGCAAGTCAAGTTCGGCAGCCAGACGGTCAATGTCCCTGCTACAGGCACGATTTCGGTTGTGGGTACTTACGGCACGCTGGTTATCGCCAAAGACGGTACTTATACTTACACGGCTAAAGACAAAGCCAATGGTACGGATGTATTCAGCTATACCATTAAAGATTTCGATGGTGACACCTCGACGACCACATTGACGGTTGCTGCTAAAGATGGTGTTCCAGACATCAAAGACAATGGCAGCGGTAGCACAGATGGTATCGTTACAATCGACGAGACCAGCCTGACCACCGGTACGATTGTTCAGACAGGTAAAGTGACGGTTGACTACGGCAGTGACGGCGCAGGTTCGGTTGCCGGCAGCGGCACATTCTCGTCGAATGGTTCGCAGACAGGTGGCAAGCTGGCTCATAACGGCACAGCTGTTACAGTAACGTTCGCAAACGGTGTTTACACTGGTAAAGCCGGATCGGTGACAGTCTTCACGATGGCCATCAAATCCGACGGCTCATACGAATTCAAACAGTTTGAGCAACTGGATCATGCCAATGGGGCGGACGCCAATGACGCGATCAACCTAGTGTTCGGTATAACAGCCTCTGACAAAGATGGCGATAAAGATGCTGGCGTCATCACAGTGCGCGTTTTGGATGATGCCCCTATCGCAAAAGCCGACAATGGCGGCACGACAAGCGGCACGAATCCGAAACTGACGGGCAATGTCATGACCAATGACATCAAAGGTCAGGACGGATCGGTTATTATTACTCAAGTCAAGGTCGGCAATGAAGTCATTAAGGTTCCAACCACAGGTTCCCTGACAGTTATCGGTACGTATGGTGTGCTGTCAATTTCAAGTGACGGGGCTTACACCTATGTGGCCAAAAACGGTGCAAATGGTGTAGATGTCTTCAGCTACACGATCAAAGACTTTGATGGCGATACATCGACTACGACATTAACCGTAACCGCCAAAGACGGTATTCCTGTCGCGGTTAATGATGTTAACTCCGTTGATGAAGGAAAATCCGTCTCGGCGAATGTTACCGCTAACGATACGGCTGGCAGCGATGGTCCTGCAACGGTCGTTGCAATCAAATTTGGCACTTTAAACTATTCGGTTCCTGCCACTGGTTCTCTGACTGTAAAAGGCGAATTTGGGACACTCGTTATCGACAAGACAGGTGCTTATACCTACACGGCCAATAACGGCACGAATGGTAAAGATGTCTTCACATACACGTATGCTGATAAAGATGGCGACACTGATACAGCCACGTTGACCATTACAAGCAATGACACGGGCGTTCCTGTGATTGTCGATGCGGCAACCACTGTGGATGAAACAGCTCTGATAGATGGCGGCACAATTACTCAAACCGGCAAAGTAACGGTTGGTTATGGTGCTGACTCGACAGGAACCGTCGCAGGAAATGGAGTGTTCTCTTCAAGCGGTTCGCAAACAGGCGGAAAACTGGCTCACAACGGAACAGCTGTCACGGTGAGTTTCGCCAATGGCGTGTATACCGGTAAAGCCGGCAGCGTGACCATCTTTACCATGACCGTCAAAGCGGATGGTACCTACACATTCAAGCAGTTCGAGCAGCTGGATCATGCTGACGGCAATAACGCCAATGATGCGATCAATCTTGTCTTCGGCGTAAAGGCTACAGACAGAGAAGGTGACTCAGATGCTGGTACGATTACCGTAAAAGTACTGGATGACGCCCCGATTGCCAAAGCAGATGCTGGTGGTACCGCAACAGGTGTCAACACCAAGCTGACCGGTAATGTTTTGACCAATGATGTGAAAGGTCAGGATGGCACAGTTATCGTCACACAAGTGAAATTCGGCAACCAGACAGTGAATGTTCCTGCTACCGGCACAATATCTGTTGTCGGAACGCACGGAACGCTGGTGATTGCTAAAGATGGTTCTTACACCTACACAGCGAAGAACGGTGCAACTGGCACAGATGTCTTTAGCTACACTATTAAGGACTTCGATGGTGATACTTCGACAACAACCCTCACGGTTGCAGCAAAAGATGGCGCGCCAGAGATTGCAGCAAACGGTTCCGGCAGCGTTGATGAGACGGACAAGGCACTGAATTCCGAAGGCTATGTCGGAACGGGCGGCAAGCTCGAAGTTAATTATGGTTCGGATGGTGCAGGCAAGGTAGCCGGCAATGGTTCCTTTAGTGCAAACGGCTCTATGCTGGGCGGGTCGCTGAAATTCCATGGTAAAGCTGTCGTGGTAACATACGATGCGGCAACTAGCACCTATACGGGCGCGGCCGGCACTGTGACGGTCTTTAAATTGAAGATCAATACAGACGGCAGCTACTCGTTTGGCTTGTATGAGACACTCGACCACGCAGATGCGAAAAATGCCAATGATGCGATCAACCTGGTGTTTGGTGTAACGGCGTCGGATAAAGACGGCGATACGGACACGGCTTCTATCACCATTAAAGTTCTGGATGATGCCCCAACGGCGAAATCCGACAATGGGGGAACGACGAGCGGCGTGAATCCTAAACTGACGGGTAACGTGACATCCAATGATGTGAAAGGTGCGGATGAAGGTGTTTCGGTAACGACCGTGAAGTTCGGCACAAAGAGTTACACCGTTCCACCGACAGGCACGGTAACGATCAAAGGTGAATTCGGCGTGCTGGTCATCAGCAAGTCGGGCGCTTATACCTATACCGCCAACAATGGCGCGAACGGTACCGATAAATTTAGCTACACGATCAAAGACTATGACGGTGATACATCGTCGGCGACCCTGACCGTTGCGGCAAAAGATGGCGCGCCTGATGTAACGGCAAATGGTGTTTCAACGGTTGATGAAACAAACAAGGGCCTGAACTCCGAAGGGTATGTCGGTGTTGGCGGTAAGGTTACCGTTGACTTTGGATCGGATGGCGCCGGTAAGGTAGCCGGTAGCGGTTCCTTCAGCGCGAATGGCTCGCTGGCAGGCGGCGCTCTGAAGTTCCACGGTACACCAGTGGCTGTTACATATGACACAGCGACAGGAACATATACAGGTAAAGCCGGCAGTGTCGTTGTCTTCACTCTGAAGATCAATACGGACGGCACCTACTCATTCGGCCTGCGCGAGACGTTGGATCATGCCGACGGTGCGAACCCGAATGATGCCATCAACCTGGTGTTTGGTGTTGTTGCTTCTGACAAAGACGGCGACAAGGACCTGGGTACCATTACGATCAAGGTTCTGGATGACGGCGTGGTTGCCAATGATGATAACGGCGGCGCAACCAGCGGCACGAATCCAAAACTGACCGGAAATGTCATGACGAATGATGACCGCAGTGAAGACGATGGCGTGGCTGTCACGAGCGTCAAGTTTGGCACAAAAACCTACGATATCCCTACAAGTGGTACGCTGACCATTAAGGGCGAGTACGGTACACTGGTCATCAGCAAATCCGGGGCCTACACTTATACGGCTGTCAACGGTGCAAACGGTACGGATAAATTCACCTACACGATCAAAGACTTTGATGGTGACAGTGACTCGGCAGTACTGACAGTTGTTGCGAAAGACGGCGCGCCGATTGCTGCTAATGACACGGCTAAAGTCGATGAAGGCAAATCGGTTACCGGCAACGTCATGACCAATGACAAAGCCAGCACCGATACACCGACAACGGTTACAGAAGTGAAGTTTGGTACAAAAACCTACGCGGTGCCGACAAGTGGCTCACTGACGATCAAAGGTGAATATGGTACACTGGTGATCAGCAAGACCGGTGCCTACACTTATACCGCCGTAACCGGTAAAAACGGTACGGATCTTTTCACTTATACCATCACCGATAAAGATGGCGATGAAGATACTGCAACGTTGACCATCACGGCTTCAGATGTAAATGTACCGACTGTTGTGAATGCGTTGGAAACGATTGATGAAACCAGCCTCTCTGGCGGCACCATCACGGAAACCGGGAAAGTCTCAGTTAACTACAATGGCGATGGTCCGGGTAAAGTGGCTGCTAACGGTTCGTTCAGCAGCAGCGGTTCGCAAGCGGGCGGAAAACTGACATATCTCGATACGCCTGTAACTGTAACGCTTGCGAATGGCGTCTATACGGGTAAGGCTGGCAGCACGACCGTCTTTACCATGACGATTGCGGCTGACGGTTCTTATACCTTTAAACTGTACCAACAGCTGGATCATGCGGATGGCAACAACGACAATGATGTCATAAATCTGAACTTTGGTATCACGGCGACGGATGTCGATGGTGACAAAACCAATGGTCGCGTCACGATCTCTGTGAAAGATGATATTGCGGTTGCCAAAGATGACAATGGCGGCACAACAAAAGGTACCGATCCGAAATTGACCGGCAACGTTCTGACGAACGATACCAAAGGCCAGGACACGACCACTTATGTTACATCTGTTAAGTTCGATGGGAAAACATATGCGGTTCCTGCCAGCGGCAATGCCACTATCGTAGGTGATCATGGGACGCTGGTTATCAACAAATCAGGTACCTATACCTACACGGCAAAAAACAAAGAAAACGGCACGGATAAATTCACGTATGTCATCACTGATGGCGACGGGGATACGGATGATGCGGTTCTTTCGGTAACAGCCAAGGATGGTGTACCGGATGCTCGGGATGACAGCAATGCTGTTGGAACTAACTGGAATGCTAGAGCGACAGGCAATGTTCTCTCTAACGATGCCAAAGGCTCCGATGGCGGCGTTGTTGTCACAAACCCAGGCACATATCAAGGTAACTTTGGTACGCTTACATTGAAGGCGGACGGATCTTACACGTATGTCCGTACGGCAGGTCAGAACGCGGGCGGAACCGAGAACTTCAGGTATGGAATCAAGGACGCGGATGGTGATACAGATACTGCTACCTTGCGCATCAATGTTCAACGTGAATGGAATACTGGCGGCGATGGCGGCGATGGTCGTGGCGATCCGCTCATCCTTGATCTGAATGGTGACGGCATCAACCTGATCAGCAAGGAAAATGGCGTATCGTTTGATCTGGACAATGACGGTATTGCTGACAAAACAGCGTGGGTCGCCAAAGACGATGCGTTCTTGGCACTTGATCGTAACAAGGATGGCGAAATCAATGGCGTAAACGAACTGTTCGGCGATACGGATGGTCATGATGATGGTTTCCAGCATCTGGGCAGCTATGATGAGAACGGTGATAAAATCATCGATGCCAAAGATTCAGTCTGGGCAGATCTGATTATCTGGCAAGATTTGAATCAAGACGGCAAATCTGATGCTAACGAAATGCTGACTCTGGAACAGGTTGGTATTGTTGGTTTGCGCCTAACAACGACGCAACCGGAAAATCTGTACATTGAAGGCAACTGGATCTCGCATGTAAGCTCCTACATCATGGCAGATGGAACAGAGCGCGAAATTGTCGATGCATGGCTTGAAATGGATAAAGGCTTCCATGAGGTAGCGATTGGGACGCAGGATGCTGTATACGGCGATGACGGTGCGGACAGCTTCTTGTTCGCGGCGATCGGCGAAGCGGCTACGACTGTGTACAACTTCGATGCCGAAGGCGGCGACCGACTGGATCTGTCCGCGGTCTTGCATTCTCAGGACGACGTAACTGACGCGATCAACGACTTCGTCTATGCGCGTCAGGATGGCGACGACATGGTTATATCGGTCGATGTGACAGGGTCTGGCAATGCGGCGAACGCAGTCGACATCGCCCGCCTAGACGGCATGACAGGCATAGATCTCGACAGCCTGCTGCAGAATGGCAATATTGTAATATAATTACAAAATTAACGAATTACGCAAACGGCGGCCTTTCACGGCCGCCGTTTTGCTATGTGGCTGTCTAATAGCGCCTTTCAGGGAACCAGAACGGCTTTTCATTCATTTAGAGCATCGGGGCAGGGGGTTCAGATTATCTATTACAACTCATGCATATATATAATGTGTCTGCTTAGGGCTGTTACCGCGGCTTTCAGGGGTAAATTTGCATAGTCTAATCTAAGTGAATTACCATAATTAACAACAAGGCATTTATTTCCCTGTAAACGGGAAAGCGCCATAAAAAAGGTCAGATGGGTCGAATGAATAAAAATATGCTTTCACAGCCTCATTTCACTCAAATTAGTTTCACATAACACTTGACTCAAGCATAGCACTTGCGTTATTTGTATGGTCTGCTTAAACGATTTATTAACTTTTGCATTTTCGGCACCGAATACCGTACTGTGCAATGACATCAAAGATTGAGGAGAGTTCCATGACTTGCAACAACATCATTTTGGCTAAACCTGAGGCCGGCGCTAGTGTTCCTTACACACTTCCAGCTGGTGAATCGGCGCGGCTGTCCTTTGGCCCGGGCGAAATTTCCGGCCTTTCGATGGGCGACAATGGTGGCCTGGTGATCCGCTTCGTGGAAGGCGGCGAGCTGACGCTGACCAACTTCCAGAGCATGGTAGACGGCGGGAACCTCCTGTACCTCTCCGATGGCACACTCGTAGATCCTGCCGTGCTGCAGGCAAGCCTGGCTAGCGGTATCGCGCCGGCTGCTGGCGCCGATGCGATCGTTGTGGGCATTCCTGCTGAAAATGAAACCAAAGAATATGCGGTTGAAGCAGGCAAAAACTACGTACTGGACTTCGATATCGATACGCCAGTCAGCGCCACCAAACAAAACGGCAACTTCGTCATGACGTTCGAAAATGGCGGCCTTGTTGTGCTGCGCGGTTACGAAACAGCCATGGCGTCTGCCGACGCACCGACAATTACCTCCTCCTCGAAAGTCTGTGTGTACGAAAACGAAGAACTGATCACCAACATTCAGGCTCTGGCTGAAACATTGCCAGCTGAAAAAGTTGTAGTGGAAGAAGAAGTTGAAGCTGCCGTTGCGAAAAAAGTCGCCAAAGTTGAAGCTTCCGATGAAGATGTTGCCAATGTTGAACCAGCCGCAGGCGAGCCAACAGCGCAACAAGTTGCAAACATCGAGCCAGCCGCCGGTGAAGCCCCAACTTCCAACAGCGGTTACGGTTTCAACAGTACGCCAGGTACAGAGCCGCTGGGTTCGCTCGACGATGTCGGTCCGATTGATCCAACGCTGCTGAACTACGGTGTTGAATTCCTTCAGGAAGAAAACCGTCTGCCAGTTGATATCAACAACACGCCTAACCTTAATGCCACACCGTCTGCTACGCTGGATGAAACCAACCTCGCCGCTGGTAGCTTGATTGCCAATGGCCGCATCATTGTTGATTTCGGCAATGACGGTATCGGCGGTATCACGCCAAACGGTGCCTTCGGTGCCGGTGGTTCTATCGACAATGGCGTGCTGGCTTCGGGCGGCGTGCCAATTGCCGTTACACAAACGGTCAATGGGTATGAAGGTTATGCCGGCAACACGCTGGTTTTCACATTCACGATCAACCCGCTGACAGGCGCTTATACCTACACGCAAGTTGAGCCTTTCGATCATGCCGATCCACTGAACCCGAACGATGTGATCCGTCTGGAATTCGGTATCGTGGCGCGCGACGCTGATGGTGATGAAGCCACAACGTCGGTACGCATCGACGTTCTCGATGATGCACCTGTTGTTGACTCGACAGGCAACTCCGTAGACGAAACAGACCTCGCCGCCGGCACACCCGTGACGGTTGGTGGCCAGGTTGTTTACAGCTTCGGTCAAGACACACCAAATAATGGTTTTGCCGGTACAGGTACGTTCGCTTCGAGCGGCTCACAACTGGGCGGCAAACTGACAACAGCTGGCGGCGCACCTGTAACGGTTGCCTTCGATGCCGCAACAGGCACCTACACAGGAACAGCGACAGTCGGCGGCGTAGCCACGAAGATCTTCAGCCTGAAAGTAAATGCTGATGGTACGTACAGCTTCACGCTGTTCGAGCCGCTGGATCACGCTGACAAAAACGATGCCAACGACATCATCCACCTCGACTTTGGTGTGGGCGCGACGGACTATGACGGCGACCGCGGCATCAATGTTATCCGCATTGATGTTAAAGACGATGTGCCGGTAATCGGCGACTCGTCTGGCGATGTTGATGAAAGCAATTTCGATGCAGGCAACCTTGTTTACTCCGACACTGTTTCGCACAATTTCGGTGTGGAACTGGGTTCTATCCGTGGTAACGGCACAACATCTTCCAGCGACCCAACACTGACAAGCAACGGCGCCGCTGTTGTGATCTCGCTGTCGGGCAACACCTACACAGGTAAGGCCGGCAACGTGACAGTTTTCACGCTGACGATCGATCCTGCGACAGGCAAATACACCTACACGCAATTCGCCAACCTCGATCACCCAGATGCGACGAACAATGACGATGTCATTTCGATCAACTTCGGTGTGACGATCCAGAGTGTTGACGGCACAACTGACACTGGCACCATCACGATTAACGTGGCGGATGACGGCCCTGTGGCTAACAATGACTACTCAGCCGCTGAAGAAAGCCAGGTTATCACCGGTAACGTTGTTGCCAACGATGACCTCAGCACAGACTCGCCAAACCTTGTGACTCAAGTTGTCTTCAATGGCACGACTTACACGCCAACAGCCGGTGTTATCACTGTGCCTGGTGCGTTCGGTACGCTGGTCATGAAAACGGATGGTACATACACCTACACAGCGAAAGCCGATGTGCCGAACAACGTCACCAATGTTGATAAATTCACCTACACACTGCGTGATGATGATGGCGACCGCGATACAGCCGAACTGGCGATCACGGTAACCGATGATGGTACGCCAACAGAATACCCAGGTACGCCAAGCATCGGCGACGATACACGCGCCGTTGATGAAACAGCGCTGAGCGCTGGCCCGATCGAATTCGACGGCAGCGTCGCCATCGATTACGGTCTGGATGGCCAAGGGACAGCTGGCGGCGTAAATGCTTCGGGCAGCTTCGCTTCGGGCGGCAGCCGTGAAAATGGCGTGCTGTCTTCAGGTGGCAAGCCTGTAACGGTTTCGCTCAATGCGGCAACCAACACTTACACGGGTACAGCCAATGGCGTGACGGTTTTCACTCTGAAAATCAACGCGGACGGCACGTACAAATTCACGCTGCTGGAAACGCTGGACCATGATGACAGCACAGATCCAAACGACATCATCAATCTGAACTTCGGTGTTGAGATTGCTGATGCTGACGGCGACACGGCTGATGGCAACATCTTGATCCGCGTTTATGATGATGCTCCAGTAGCTATCGATGATGCTCAGGTTACGGTAAAGGGCACAGCGTCGGTAACTGGCGATGTCACCAGCAACGACAGCCACAGCAATGATGGCCCGAACCTTGTGGTTTCGGTCAATGGTGTCGCAGTTGCCCCTACAGGCAACACGACAATTGTTGGCACGTTCGGCACACTCGTTATCAACAGCGCAGGTGCCTACACCTACACGCCGAAAAACAGCAGCCAAGTTGGTATCGAGCAGTTCACCTACACGCTGCAAGATTCCGATGGCGACCGCGATACGGCAAACTTCTCATTCAACGTTCTGGCTGACTTCACGCCAGTTATTACGCAAGTAGGTGGCGCTGAACTGGTTGATGAAACCAATCTGTCCGGCGGTGTTATCACTGAAACTGGTACGCTTTCGGTCAACTACTTTGGCGAAACACCGGCAGTTCAAGATGTTAACGGCACTGGCACATTCTCCTTCAATGGCAGCGCGCTTGGCGGCAAACTGACACACAATGGTGTCGCGGTTAACGTTACCTATAATGCTGCAACGGATACCTACACAGGTAAGGCGGGCACACTCGATATCTTCACGCTGAAGATTGACTCGAACGGCGCTTACACCTTCAAACTCCTTGAAAATCTTGACCATGCCGATGGCAACAATGCCAATGACCAAATCAATCTGGTCTTCGGTGTGTCGGCGAAAGACGCTGATGGCGATATCGGCACAGGCACGATGACGATCATCGTGCGCGATGATGCGCCAGCCGTTGTCAACGCAACAGGTCTGGCACAAGAGCGTCTGCTGAATACTGGCACGCAAAGCGTTACAGGTTCGGTTGCTTCCAGCTTCGGCCAGGATGGCGCCGCTACAGCCGGCGCGCTTATCGGTAACGGTACCTTTAACGCGACGGGCGAAGTAGACAAAGGTGTGCTGAGCCACAAAGGCACGCCGATCGTTGTTTCGTACAATGCCGCAAGCGGCACCTACGTCGGTATGGCTGGCACGTTGAAAGTGTTCGACCTCGTGCTGAATAACAACGGCAGCTACAAATTCAACCTGTACGACACCATGGATCATGGCGACCGTTCGCGTCCGGACGAAATCATCACGCTGAACTTCGGCGTGAAACTGAAGGATTACGACGGTGATACAACGGACGGCTTCATCCGCATCAATGTGGAAGATGATGGTCCCCGTATCATTTCTTCGGACGCAGCTCGTATGGCAGCACTGGCTATCACGCCAATCGCCGACGAAACAAATCTGAGTGACGGTGCTCAGGATGTTAACGGCAAGGTAAATGTTGATTTCGGTAACGACGGCCCGGCTTCGGTTGATCCGTTCATCGCAAACGGCACTTTCCAGTCGACCGGTTCGGTTGCTGGCGCCACGTTGACCTCGCAAGGTGAAGTGGTAACTGTCTCACACCTTGACGGTACCTACACAGGTACTGCGGGTGGCCGCACGATCTTCACGTTCACAATTGATGATCAAGGCAATTACAAATTCACGTTGCTCGATACGCTGGATCATGCTGATGGCAAAAATCCGGATGATATTATCACGCTGGGCTTTGGTATCCGCGCAACGGACGAAGATGGTGACTATGTTGATACCTCTGTCCGTATTGATGTGAAAGATGATGCTCCGGTTGCTAAAGACGACAATGGCGGCACAACGAGCGGTACCAACACGAAACTGACGGGCAATGTTGTCGCAAACGACACAGCCGGCCAGGATGGTGCGACCACTGTAACGCAAGTTAAATTTGGCACAACAACGGTCAATGTTCCGGCAACGGGCACGATCAGTGTTGTTGGCACCTACGGCACGCTGGTTATCGGTAGCAACGGGGCCTACACCTACACAGCCAAAAACGGTGCGAATGGTACGGATAAGTTTGCCTACACGATTAAAGACTTCGATGGTGATACATCATCGGCTGTCCTGACTGTTGTAGCCAAAGACGGCACACCGGAAATCACCGATAACGGTAGCGGCAGCGTAGAAGGCGCGGTTTCGGTTGACGAAACCAGCCTGTCCGGCGGCACGATCACCAAAACTGGTAAAGTCACGGTCGATTACGGCAGCGATGGCGCAGGGTCTGTCGCTGGGAACGGTTCGTTCTCTTCAAGCGGGTCGCAAACAGGTGGTAAGTTGTCCTACAACGGCACGGCTGTCACGGTGACCTATGCAAACGGCGTATATACCGGTAAAGCGGGCAGTACGACGATCTTCACTATGACGATCGCCGCTGACGGTAGCTACTCGTTTAAACAATTCCAGCAGCTGGATCATGCTGATGGCGCAAACCCGAACGATGCGATCAACCTGAACTTCGGTATCACAGCCTCTGATAAAGATGGCGATAAAGATGCCGGTACAATCGTGGTCAAAGTTCTGGACGATGCTCCGGTTGCCAAAGACGACAATGGCGGCACGACAAGCGGCACAAATCCAAAACTGACAGGCAATGTCATGACCAATGACGCGACAGGTCAAGATACAGCTGTCACAGTAACGGCTGTGAAGTTCGGCACCCAAACGATTGCTGTTCCAGCAACCGGCAACATTACGATTGTCGGTGCGTATGGCACGCTGGTTATCAACAGCACGGGTGCTTACACCTACACAGCGAAGAACCTGGCCAACGGCACGGATGCTTTCACCTACACGATCAAAGACTTCGATGGTGATACATCATCGGCTGTCCTGACTGTTGTAGCCAAAGACGGCGTTCCAACAGCAGTCAATGACACCAACACGGTAGATGAAGGCAAATCGGTTACAGCTAACGTCACAACCAATGATAGCGCTGGCACAGATAGCCCGGCCACTGTCACAACGGTGAAGTTTGGCACGAAAACTTACACGGTTCCGGCAACGGGCACCGTTACCATTGTGGGTGAATACGGCACACTGGTGATCGGCAAAACCGGCGCTTACACCTACACGGCCAACAAAGGTGAAAACGGCAAAGACATCTTCACCTACACACTGGTCGATGCAGATGGGGACTCCGATACAGCGACGCTGACCATCACATCCACAGACACGGGTGTTCCTGTTGTCGTGAATGCAGCTGAAGTTGTCGATGAAACAAGCCTGTCGGCTGGCACTATCACGGAAACCGGCAAAGTCAGCGTTAACTACAACGGCGATGCAGCAGGTTCGGTTTCCGGTAACGGTTCGTTCTCCTCAAACGGCTCGCAAACAGGTGGCAAACTGTCCTATAGCGGCACAGCTGTAACCGTGACATACGCCAACGGCGTCTACACCGGTAAGGCTGGCAGCACGACGATCTTCACCATGACGATCAATGCTGATGGCACTTACTCTTACAAGCAGTTCCAACAACTGGATCACGCGGACGGTACCAATGCCAACGATGCGATCAACCTGGTCTTCGGCGTTGTCGCAACCGATAAGGACGGCGACAAAGGTACTGGTACGATCACAGTAAAAGTTCTGGACGATGCACCGCTCGCTGTGAATGTCACAGGTTCGGTACAAGAGCGTCAGCTGAATACTGGCACGCAAAGCGCTACAGGTTCGGTTGCCTCCAGCTTTGGTCAGGATGGCGCAGCCAAAACCGGCGCAGTGGTTGGTAACGGTACGTTCTCTGCAACTGGTGAAGTTGACAAAGGTGTTCTGAGCCATAAAGGCACTGCGATCGTTGTTTCTTACAACGCTTCGACAGGCACCTATGTTGGCATGGCCGGCTCGGTGAAAGTGTTCGATTTGGTTCTGAGCAATAACGGGACGTACAAATTCAACCTGTACCAAACGATGGATCATGGCGATCGTACACGCCCAGATGAAATCATCACGCTGAACTTCGGTGTGAAACTGAAAGATTTCGATGGCGATACGAAAGATGGCACGATCCGCATCAATGTATCGGATGACGGCCCACGCATCGTATCCTCGGCATCGGCCCGCGCTGCACTGGCTGAAACGCCAGCGGCGGATGAAACGGACCTGAAAGACGGCAATCAGAACGTCACCGGTAAAGTCGTTGTTGACTTCGGTAACGATGGTCCGGCAGCAGTCGATCCATTCATTGCGAACGGCAACTTCCAAGCGACTGGTTCGGTTGCTGGCGGTTCGCTGACATCGCAAGGTCAAGCTGTGACGATCACGCACGCAGACGGTGTTTACACAGGTAAAGCCGGCAGCCGCACGATCTTTACCTTCACGATCGATGATGAAGGCAACTACAAATTCACGTTGCTCGACACGCTGGATCATGCTGACAAGTCAGACCCGAATGACATCATCACGCTGGGCTTCGGCATCCGCGCGACAGACGAAGACGGCGACTTTGTTGATACGTATGTCCGCGTTGATGTGAAAGATGACGGCCCGGTTGCCGTTGCTGATGCTAAAACAGTCGACGAAGGCAAAGTGGTTACAGGCAATGTTGTAACAAACGACACTGAGAGCCAGGACGGCCCGACGCTGGTGACGAAAGTGACGATCGGTTCGACAACTGTAAACGTTCCTGCCACAGGTAACGTAACGATTGTCGGCACGTATGGTACGCTGGTCATCAACAGCCGCGGTGAGTACACCTACACGGCGAAAAATGGCACGAACGGTGTTGATAAATTCAACTACACGATTACCGACAGAGACGGTGATACATCGACAACAACGCTGACTATCACAACCAAAGATACGACCGCTCCGGTTGTAACGAATGGCTCGACCAGCGTTGATGAAACCAACCTGGCAGACGGCACGATCACGCAAACGGGCAAAGTAACCGTTAACTACGGTCCAGATGCACCGGGATCGGTTGCTGGTAACGGTTCGTTCTCTTCGAACGGCTCGCAAACAGGCGGCAAACTGTCCTACAACGGCGCGGCAGTCACGGTGAGCTACGCCGATGGCGTATACACCGCTAAAGCCGGCAGCACGACGATCTTCACGATGACGATCGCCGCTGATGGTTCCTACTCGTTCAAGCAGTTCCAGCAACTGGATCATGCCGATGGCACCAACCCGAACGACTCGATCAACCTGGTCTTCGGCGTAGTTGCCACCGACAAGGATGGCGATAAAGGTACGGGTACAATCACTGTCAAGGTTCTGGATGATGCGCCAGTTGCCAAGGATGACAATGGCGGTTCGACCAAAGGGACGGATGCGACGCTGACAGGAAATGTCATGACCAATGATACAAAAGGTCAGGATACGGCAGTCACTGTCACGAAAGTGACATTTGGCAGCCAGACGGTCAATGTTCCAGCAACGGGCACAATCAGCATTGTCGGCACGTACGGCACGCTGGTAATCGGCAGCAACGGTGCCTACACCTACACCGCGAAAAACGGTGCAGAAGGCACGGACAAATTCACCTACACCATCAAAGACTATGATGGTGACACGGATACGGCTGTCCTGACGGTTGCCACAAAAGATGGCGAACCTGAAATCACCGACAACGGCAGCGGTACAGCAACCGGTTCGGTATCGGTTGATGAAACCAGCCTGGCGAGCGGCGCGATTACCAAAACCGGTAAAGTCACGGTCGATTATGGCTCCGATGGTGCTGGTTCGGTTACAGCCAACGGTTCGTTCTCCTCGAGCGGTTCGCAAACAGGCGGCAAGCTGTCCTATAACGGCACGGCTGTCACGGTGACCTATGCAAACGGTGTCTACACCGGTAAAGCCGGCAGCGTTACAGTCTTCACGATGACGATCGCCGCTGATGGTTCCTACTCGTTCAAGCAGTTCCAGCAACTGGATCATGCTGACGGCAGCAACCCGAATGATGCGATCAACCTGAACTTCGGTATCACCGCTTCCGACAAGGATGGTGATAAGGATAACGGGACAATCGTGATCAAGGTTCTGGACGATGCGCCGGTTGCCAAAGACGACAATGGCGGCACGACGAGCGGCACGAACACGAAACTGACAGGCAATGTCATGACCAATGACACGACAGGTCAAGACACGGCAGTCACGGTCACGCAAGTGAAGTTCGGCACCCAGACGATCAACGTTCCTGCTACAGGAAACGTAACGGTTGTTGGCACATACGGCACGCTGGTTATCAATAGCACCGGTGCCTACACCTACACCGCGAAAAACGGTGCGAACGGCACGGACAAGTTCACCTACACCATTAAAGACTATGATGGTGATACGGATACGGCGGTCCTGACGGTTGCAGCGAAAGACGGCGAGCCAGAAATCACCAACAACGGCAGCGGTACAGCAACCGGTTCGGTATCGGTTGATGAAACCAGCCTGGCGAGCGGTGCGATCACCAAAACCGGTAAAGTCACGGTCGATTACGGCTCTGATGGCGCGGGTTCGGTGACAGCTAATGGTTCGTTCTCGTCGAGCGGTTCGCGTGAAGGCGGCAAGCTGTCGTACCTCGGTACAGCAGTGACCGTTACCTATGCCAACGGCGTCTACACCGGTAAAGCGGGCAGTGTCACCGTATTCACGATGACCATCGCCGCAGACGGCAGCTACTCGTTCAAACTGCTTCAGCAGCTTGATCATGCGGATGCCACAGATCCGAACGATGCAATCAACCTGAACTTCGGTATCACCGCAACCGATAAGGACGGCGATAAGGACAACGGCACGATCGTGGTCAAGGTTCTGGACGATGCGCCAGTAGCCAAAGACGATAATGGCGGCTCGACCAAAGGTACGGATCCAACACTAACCGGTAATGTCATGACCAACGATACAAAAGGTCAGGACACCACGACAAACGTAACGGCCGTGCAGTTTGGTACGAAAACTTACACAGTGCCAGCGTCGGGTACGCTCAAGATTGTCGGCGAATATGGCACGCTGGAAATCAGTAAGTCCGGTGCCTACACCTACACGGCGAAAAACCTGGCCAACGGTACGGACAAGTTCACTTACACCATCACCGATGGCGATGGCGATAAGGACACGGCGATCCTGACGGTTGCGGCTAAAGACGGCACGCCAACAGCAAAAGATGACACGAACAGTGTCAACACCAACCAGACCCGCGTTACAGGCAACATCCTGACGAATGACACGGCTGGTCCGGATGGTGGTCTGAAACTACTGACTGTTGGAACGTTTGATGGCAGATACGGTACGCTGGTTGTTAAGACTGACGGTTCTTACACCTACACCCGTAAATCGAACGCTGGCGGCACGGATAGCTTCACGTATTCGATCCAGGATGCCGACGGCGATAAAGATAGTGCAACTCTGAAAATCACGGTCGCGACTATCACGCCACCACGTCCACCAATTGGCGATGGCGGCGGCGATGGCGGCGGCGATGGTTGCCCGCTCGTGCTCGACCTGAACGGTAATGGTATTGATCTGATCAGCAAGGAAAACGGCGTTAACTTCGACATCGACAATGATGGCGTGGCTGATAAGACGGCCTGGGTTGGTAAAGATGACGCTCTGCTGGCAATCGACCATAACGGCGATGGCGTGATCAATGACCGCTCGGAACTGTTCGGCGATACGAACGGCTTCACGGACGGCTTCGACAAGCTGGCCAGTTATGACGATAACGGTGATGGCGTTATCGATGCCAAAGACGCTGTCTGGTCTGACCTGATTGTCTGGCAGGACCTGAACCAGGATGGTAAATCCGATGCAAACGAAATGCTCACCCTCGAGCAGGTCGGTATCGTCGGGATGCGCCTGACAGCCACGATGCCGGAAGGCGTCTACATCGAAGGCAGCTGGATCTCGCATGTCAGCTCTTACATCCTGGCCGACGGCACGGAGCGTGAGATCGTTGATGCCTGGTTCGGATATGACAAAGGCTATACGGCTGTTGAAACCGAAGGTCTTGCAAATGTATATGGGGATGACGGGGCTGATGCCTTCTTGTTCACCGCCATTGGCGAAGTAGCGACCACGGTTCATAACTTCAACGTGGCCGAAGGCGATAAGATCGACCTGTCCTCTATCCTGCAAACACAGGACGATGTGACAGATGCGATCAACGATTTCGTCTACCTGCGCCAAGAAGGCGGCGATACCGTTATCTCGGTGGATGTCACCGGCTCCGGCGATATTTCGCAGGCAGTAGACATCGCCCGTCTGGATGGTCTGGCCGATCTGGATATCGACAGCTTGTTGCAAAACGGCAACATCGTTGTCTAATTAACGAAACATAATCATGAAAACGGTGGCCTCAGAGCCACCGTTTTTGTAAAAGAGATAGCCCCTAAGGCGTTGAATTCATGAAAGAGCTTGCGTTCGGTTATCAAAAAGGTCATAACTGAGGGCAAGTTTTTAGGTGGGTTATCCACAGCCGGGTAATGGGTCAATGGTGCGGGTCTTTTAGACTTTGTCATCGAAAAAGATTGAAAGACGAAGGGTCAGACAATGAAAATATCAGTACTGAAATACAGCCTCTTGACGGTTTCCTGCTTGGCGCTTGCCAGCACGACACAAGTACAGGCGCAAGAATCAATGTCTGCAGCGCCGCCTGTTGCGCCAACAGCCACGCCAGCACCGACACCGGTTCCAATGGCTGCAGCGACAACTGCGCCAGCCCGTTCCACTGAAATGACACTCAGCCAAGCTGTGTCCGTTGGTATCATGACGAACCCGGAATATGGTCAGGTTGCTGCCTCCCGCCGCGCAACAGATGAAGAACTGAATCAGGCAAAAGCCCTCTACCTGCCATCCGTTGATTTCCGCGGTGACACGGGTTTGGAATACACTGATGATGTGGGCACCCGTGGCGGCGCCAACGATGACGATACAGAAACATTGTGGCGCTACGAAGCCGGTCTGACCCTCACGCAAATGCTGTTCGATGGGTGGGGCACGAAGTATGAGAACGAGCGTCAAAAGCACCGTGTTCAATCGAGCGCACACCGCGTTCTTGAAACAGCTGAGCTGACAGGTCTCTCGATTGTTGAAGCTTTCCTTGAAGTGATGCGTCAGCGTGAACTGCTTGCCATTACGCAAGAAAACGTCTCGGAGCACATTGCCATCATGGGCATGATCGAAGAAGGCGTGAATGCCGGTCGTTCGACCCAGGCTGACTTGGAGCAGATCAAAGCCCGTCTGGCCGCAGCCCGCGCGCAAGAATCAAGCATCCGTCAATCCTTACGTACAGCTGAGTCGCAATTCAATCGCGAAGTCGGCGGCGCACCGAAAGATCTGATCCTGCCGGGCGTTCCTGTGAATGCGTTGGCACCCGATGTTGAAACGGAAGTGCAGCAAGCGCTGGGTGCGAGCCCAACGCTGGCAATCTTCCGCTCGGATGAAAATGTTGCGTACAATGAATATAAAGGCACGGGCTCGACCCTGTACCCACAACTTGACCTTCAGCTGAACGGCCGCACCGGCGACAACCTCGGTGGTATCGAAGACGAAGAAGACACGTCGGCTTCGGCTCTCGCTGTGGTGAACTGGAACCTGTACCGCGGCGGCGGTGATGTTGCCCGCGTGCGTGAATTCTCGCACCGCTACCAGCAATCGAAAGAAGCCTATGCCAATGCAGCGCGTACCGTTGAAGACGACGTGCGTCAAACATGGGCCCGGATGGTATCCGCTGGCGAGCGTGCCCGTGAATTTGCTGCGCAAGCCGCCGCTAACACTGAAGTTGTTCGCGCTTACAAAGACCAGTTCAGCTTGGATCGCCGCACGCTCTTAGATGTGCTGGATGCCCAGAACGAATTGTTCGTTTCGCGCACCAACACGATCAACTCCGAATTCCTGGAAATGTTCTCGGTCTTCCGCCTGCTGGCTGTCAAAGCACAGCTGATGCCAACACTGGGTGTTGCCGCTCCACGCGAAGCAACGCTGATCGACGCCAAAATGCCGGATATCGATCGCTAGTATTTTTATAAAATATTCATAAAACGGGGGCGCATGAAATCATGTGCCCCCGTTTTCATTTCGTGTTAAACTACTGGTAACCTTTATTCTTTACCCTTTAGCTTTAATCACACCGCGGTAAATCATCCCATGAGCGACTATAATCCAGAGATCGACCCTTCTATTCAGCCAAAAGAGCATGAGAAGGACCCTGATACCTGGCCTCTGGAAGCCGACAGGCTGGCAATTCATGACCCGCTGGTCGACTGCTTGGCAATTCTGGCCGGTCATTATGGCCGCCGCACCAGCCGCGCCGCGTTGACAACCGGCTTGCCGGTCCCAAAGCAGGGGATTACGCCGCTTCTTTTTATTCGTGCTGCCGAGCGCGCTAATCTAAACGCATCTTTGACAGAGCGTCCGCTGGATGCGCTGGCGATTGCGCCAAACCTGCCATGCGTCCTCGTGCTTGAAAACAAACAAGCCTGTATCCTGTGGGAAATCATTTATCCGACCAAAGGTGCGCCTCGTAAAAAATCCGGCCAGAAAGTCCAGATTCACCCGGAAACACAATTTGTCGTCCAGTTTCCTGAAACGCCGGATGAAAGACAAAAGCTTAATCTGAAAGCGCTGCATAATCTCTACGCCGATTACGCCTTCTTTATCCGTCCTGTGGCGCGCACCGACGACCGGGCTGGTCCTGCCGTGATCGATACGGCCCAAAGCTGGTTCTGGTCGGCTTTGTGGAGTAACCGCAAGATTTACGGCGAAACCATTCTCGCCGCTATCATGATCAACTTTTTTGCGATTGCGTCCTCGCTCTTCACCATGAACGTCTATGACCGCGTTGTGCCGAACAACGCAATTGATACATTATGGGTGCTGGCGGTAGGTATTCTGATCGTTTATTCCTTCGACTTTATTTTAAAAAACCTTCGCTCGACCTTCCTTGATTACGCGGGCAGAAAGTCCGATGTCAAAATATCGGCGCGTCTGTTTGAACAGATGCTGGGCATGACCATGGCCGCCCGCCCGGCGAGCGCTGGGGTCATGGCGTCGCACATGCGTGAATTTGAATCGCTGCGCGATTTCTTTACGTCCGCCACTATGGCGACTATTATCGATTTACCCTTCGTTTTCGTATTCGTAGCGATTATCTGGGTTATTGGCGGACCTGTTGCTTTGGTTCCTCTCATCGCCATTCCGATTGTACTGCTTGCCGGTTACCTGATGCAGGGCTCTTTGAAAAAAGCAGTCAAAGATTCGATGATGGAAAGCGCCTTGAAAAATGCGTTGCTGTTCGAAACAATCACGGGCTTAGAGACCATCAAGGTGCAGGCGGCCGAAGGTCACACGCAACGTAACTGGGAAGAGCTTACGGAGAAATCGTCGCGCACCGCGATCAAAACACGCAAGATCAATTCTTTGGCCGTTAACTTCGCCATGTATGTCCAGCAGATCGTTGGCGTCGGGGTCGTTGTTGTCGGGGTCTTCCTGATCGCTGATGCCAAGATGTCGATGGGCGCACTGATCGCCTGCGTATTACTTTCTGGTCGCGCCATGGCGCCACTCTCGCAGTTTGCCGGTTTGATGGTGCGCTTCCAGCAATCTAAAGAAGGGCTGGAGCAACTCAACAACTTGATGAAAAAACCTGTTGAACGTCCGGCCGGTAAGAATTTCATCTCTATGCCAAGCATTCAGGGCCGAATCGAATTCCGCGATGTGACCTTCCATTATCCGGAACAAAGTGTGCCGGCGCTGAATGCGATTAATTTCACAATTGAGCCGGGCGAGCATATCGGCGTAATTGGCGCCGTGGGATCGGGCAAGACAACGATCGAGCGGTTGCTGATCAATCTGTATGAACCCAAAAGCGGATCTATCCAGCTGGATGGCACGGACGTGCGCCAGATTGATCCGGGTGATCTGCGTCGCAACATCGGCGCGGTTCAACAAAGCCCGCAATTATTCTATGGCTCAGTGCGTCAGAATATTACCATGGGCCACGAAACGGCGCCGGATCGCGCCGTTCTGCGCGCGGCTGAATTGGCAGGCGTGATGGAGTTCCTGAAAGAGTCGCAACATGGTCTCGACACACAAGTGGGTGAGCGCGGGGATGCGCTCTCCGGCGGTCAACGCCAAGCGGTCGCGATCGCACGGGCACTGCTTTACGATCCACCCGTCCTCATTCTGGATGAACCGACGGCCTCCATGGATCCTGCATCGGAAGCTCGTCTGAAAAAACGTCTCGACCATCTGATCAAAGGCCGCACAACCATTCTGATTACGCACAAAGGTGCGATGCTGACACTGGTTGATAAATTGATCCTTATCGATCGCGGGCGCATTGTTGATTTCGGACCGAAAGATGAAGTCGTTAGAAAATTACAGGCCCGCGCTTATGGTACGGCCGTTGAACAATCGGATGTTTAGCCATGTTTAAGAAAAAACCCTTACGCGAAATAAAAGGCAACGATCCCCGTCTGGCGCAAGCCATGCAGGCGCAGATGGATAAACTTGCCGGTACAACCATCGCTAACGAAGAAGGCGGCGCGCGTACCGACAAAAAATTCAACGAAGCGCGTCAGTCCTGGATGAAAGATCAGGTCGGTAAAGCAAAAGCACACGCAGAAAATTATCTGGGTGTCGATGAAGATTTACCGCTCTCGCGTCATATTTTGATGCTGAGTATTTTTACTTTCTTCGCGCTCGGTATTGCTTGGGCAAGTTTTGCAACGCTTGAAGTATCTACCCGCGGTGAAGGAACAGTCATTCCATCCAGTGAAATTCAGAAAATCTCCTCTCTTGAAGGAGGTATTCTCGATGAAATCATGGTCAAAGAAGGCTCGGAAGTAAAAGTTGGTCAAACGCTGGCCAGACTGCGCGATGTTGCCGCTTCTTCCGATCTGGGTTCGAATGAATCCCGCTACCATAGCTTACTGGCGGCTGTTACAAGATTGAAAGCGGAAGTAGAAGGCAGAGCGCCTGATTTCCCGACGGAAGTAATGGAAAAAGCGCCACAGTCCGTATCTGAAGAGATGCAGGCATATCGGTCCAATCAGGATAAAATCAGCTCGCAGACCATTATCATGCAGCAACAGAAAAGCCAGCGCGCGCAGGAATTATCCGAGTTGCAGATCAAATCAAGCGATTTGAACGGCCAGATATCCTTAATTCGGGATCGCAAGAATATTGTTGAACCACTGGTGGCAAAAGGGTCCGCGCCGAAAATTGAGTTGATGGAATTCGATCAGCAGATCAAGGAAAAGCAGACAGAGTTAAACAGTGTCAATGCTGCCATGCCGCGCGCCCGTGCGGCAATTGCTGAAGCTGATGCGCGTATTCGTGATGTTGTGTCTCAGGCCCGCGCCACATCGCAGACAGAACTTTCAGCAAAAATGATGGAAATGACGGCGATCCAAAAAGGGTTGGCAAACCTTGAAGACCGGAAAGATCGCACGGAAATCAAATCACCTGTAAACGGCTATATCAAAGACCTGACGGTTTATACCAAAGGCGGTGTGGTCCAGCCCGGCCAGACGTTCATCGAGATCGTGCCGAAAGATGACCAGTTGCTGGTTGAAGCCAAGATCAAGCCGAAAGACATTGCGTTCTTGTACCCAGAGCAACCGGCGGTTGTGAAGGTTACTGCGTATGATTTCTCTATTTATGGTGGGCTGAAGGGCGAGGTCGTCAGTATTTCGCCGGACGCCGTGACCAATGAAAAAGGCGAGAGCTTCTATCTGGTGCGGGTACGCACGAAAGAAAACACGTTGAAGCGCCGCGGCGAAATCCTCCCCATTATCCCGGGGATGATTGCGTCCGTCGATATTCTGACCGGCGAGAAAACCGTAATGGAATATCTGCTGAAGCCGTTTATCAAGACGCTGGATAATTCGATGAATGAGCGCTAAGCGCTCTTTCTCAAGGCTATCAGGCGGTAATCATAGGAACTGCCGTTGGCGAATACCGAGCCTGCAAAAGGCGCCGTATGATCGGTCACGATAAACCCTTCCTTACGCTCAATCCATAACGGATCGAAGTGGCAGGAAAGGATGTTGCCTGATTTGCCTTCCCATGCTTTCGATTCATTTTGTGCGCCTGGAATATAGGTCAAGATGAACCGCCCACCGGGTTTCAGGGTGCGTCGCGCCTCTTCAAACACATGAATGGCCATTGGTTCAGTCAAATATTCGAACAGACCGGCCGCAACGATCAGATCTTGTGAGGCATGCTCCAGCGGCCATTCATCAGCGCCGACGTTGCAGCAGTAAAGCGGTCCCAGTTCCGGGATCGCCGATGCCTGTTCCATCATATCCGGGGAAATATCGAGACCGGTAATTTCGGCTTCCCCGGGTATCTCTACACCCTGCCAGATAAGGCCGGTGCCAACCCCCAGATCGGTGACCCGGCTATCCTCCTGTAATAAGGGCAAGATGGCCTGACGCACGGCATTGGCGGCGCTATAAGCATTCGTTTGGACGTCCGTTTCATAGGTTTCGGCCCAGCGGCCAAAGACCTTGCGAGCGGCGCGTTGCTGATAAAAGGTTTTTAGCACTGATATCATAAAAAATCCGTGACCTTGTGGGTTTCAACGGTTAAATATTAGCCTGAAAACATAGGAAACACCATGGAAGCGCAAAAAGCATCTCAACAAGGCCAAATCGTCATCACCCTGCCGGATGGGGCAACCCGCACCTATGATGCCGGCACGACGGGGCTCGACATTGCCGAGAGCATTTCCAAGAGTTTGGCGAAAGCCTGTCTTGCGATCAAGATTGACGGTGTCCTGTCCGATCTTTCCCTGCCGATCACCAAAGATGCGTCCATCGCACTGGTGAAGCGCGAAGATGCCGATGCACTCAGCCTGATCCGCCATGACTGTGCCCACGTGCTGGCTGAAGCTGTGCAGACGTTATTCCCGGGTACACAGGTGACGATCGGTCCGAACATCGAAAACGGTTTCTACTACGACTTTGCGCGCAACGAGCCGTTCTCGACGGAAGATTTTGCTGACATCGAAAAAGAGATGAAAAAAATCGTCGAACGCGGCTCGCCGTTCACACGGGAAGTGTGGGAGCGCGACGAAGCCATCGCGTATTTCAAAAACAAAGGCGAAAATTTCAAGGCCGAACTGATTCAGGATCTGCCTGAGACCGAAAGCATTAAAATTTATAAACAGGGCGAATGGCTCGATCTGTGCCGCGGCCCTCATATGCGCACGACGAAGGATGTCGGCACGGCCTTCAAGCTGATGAAGGTGGCCGGTGCTTACTGGCGCGGCGATTCCAGCAAGGCGCAACTGACCCGCCTGTATGGCACAGCCTGGCGCAATGAGCAGGAATTACAGGACTACCTGACACAGATTGAAGAAGCAGAAAAACGCGATCACCGCAAAATCGGCAAGGAGCTTGAGCTCTTCCACATGCAGGATGAGGCGCAGGGCTCGGTCTTCTGGCATCCTAAAGGCTGGACTATCTGGGTTGCGCTGGAAGGCTATCTGCGCCGCCGCTTGCGGGACGATGGCTATAAAGAAGTTAAAACACCGCAACTGCTTGATAAAAAATTCTGGGAGGCCTCGGGCCACTGGCAGAAATATCGCGACGGCATGTTCATCGTGCCGGATGAAGTACCGTCGGTAGAAGAAGGCAAACCGCTGGTATCCGACAAAGCATTCGATCATGTCATGGCGTTAAAACCCATGAACTGCCCTGCACACGTTCAGATCTTCAAACAAGGGATCAAGTCATATCGCGATCTGCCGCTGCGCCTTGCAGAATTCGGCTGCTGTCACCGCAACGAAGCGCATGGCGCGTTGCATGGCCTGATGCGTGTGCGTCAGTTTACACAGGATGATGCCCACATTTTCTGCCGCGAAGATCAGATTTTATCGGAATCGATCAAATTCTGCGAATTGACCAAAGCCGTTTATAAAGATCTCGGTTTTGATAATTATGTGGTGAAACTGGAAACGCGCCCCGCAAACCGCATTGGTTCGGACGAGTTGTGGGACAAGGCGGAAAGCGGCCTTGAAAACGCGCTGAAAAAAATCGGCATGCCGTACCAGATTTCACCGGGTGATGGGGCTTTCTATGGGCCGAAACTGGCCTTTATCATTAAAGATGCGATTGGGCGCGAATGGGGTTGCGGCACGTTACAGCTCGATTTCAACATGCCCGAACGCCTTGATGCGCTCTACACGGCGGAAGATGGTTCGCGCCAGCGGCCTGTGATGCTCCACCGTGCCGTTTTGGGCTCGATTGAGCGCTGGATCGGGATTATGATCGAAAACTACGCAGGAAAACTGCCACTGTGGCTGGCGCCCGTCCAGGCGGTCGTGGCGACAATTACGGCGGAAGCCGATGGCTACGGCCAGACGCTGGTAGAAGAGCTTAAAGCGGCCGGCATTCGCGCCGAGCTCGATATCCGCAACGAAAAGATCAACTACAAAGTGCGGGAACACAGCTTGCAAAAAGTGCCGTATCTCTTCGTGGTCGGAAAACGTGAAGCCGAGGAGGGCACCGTGGCAATCCGCCAGCTAGGCTCTGACGGTCAGACGATTTCCACCAAGGAAGTCGCCCTGTCCGATTTGGTTAACGCTGCCAAACCGCCCTATTAATATATTGACATAAGTTTTAATCCGATGGTATTGATGCCCTAAAAAAGAGGGCGTCATGAGTAATACTGTTTCCGCGGTCACACGCGACGAAAAGCACATCAAAGTGCGCAACGTGATTTTAAACATTCTGATCAATGCGCAAATGCTGGCAAAAACCAGAAAAATTCAGTTTGATTTATCGTCCATTCCGATGCAGGACGAAAAAAGGCATCTGGTCGGCACGTCTGCGACCATAGTCGTCAAAGATGGCAATACCAGCCTTACACACGAACTTGAGCTGCATGTTCCGCAGGATAACATCAAGCTGTACACTACGGGTAAGCTGAACGGCAGCGCTCATACCACAACGACAACGTTTGGGATGGATGCTTTCCATCCTGACCAGCTTTCCACCCATATCCTGAATGCTTTTATGAAGCATGATCCCTCCATAACGCAGCCTTATCTTCAGGCCGCATGGGATGCTGCCAAAACGATGCCTAATCAGGTTTCTTCGGTATCCCAAAAACCTGCACCGTCCTTCGGTTAAGGACCGAATCCCCTTGAAATCATAGGGAAACCGCCGTATGTATAGGCGTATGAGCCGCTGGATAAGCGGCGCATTTTTTGGTGATAACAACTTACAGGAGACTACCCATAGCCAGACCCCCTTTCGTCCCGCGCAAACCTGCCGAAGCTGATGGCCCGCGCGTTAATGAACAAATCCGTGTTCCCAAAATTCGCCTCATCGATGAAAATGGTGAAATGGTCGGGGTTGTAACCCCCACCGAAGGCATGCGCCGCGCTGAAGAAGCCGGGCTGGACCTGGTTGAAATTTCTCCTGGCGCCGAGCCGCCTGTCTGCAAGATTCTCGACTACGGTAAGTACAAGTACGAGATGCAGAAAAAGGCCAATGAGGCCCGCAAGAAGCAAAAAATTATCGACGTCAAGGAAATCAAAATCCGTCCCGGTATCGAAGAAAACGATTACGGCGTGAAGCTGCGCAATGCGCAGCGCTTCCTGGAAGAAGGCGACAAAGTTAAAGTAACGCTGCGTTTCCGTGGTCGTGAAATGGCGCACCAGGAACTGGCGATGAAAGTCATGCGCCGTTTCCGCGACGACCTGACACCGTTTTCGAAGGTCGATCAGGAACCGAAGATGGAAGGTCGTCAGGCAATCATGATGCTTTCATCCGACATCAAGGCCGCGCCAAAAGACGACGCGCCCAAGGTTGAAGAAGCAAAAACCGAATAGAAAAAAGGCCGCTTGATGCGGCCTTTTTTATTGGGACTGAAGCGCCCAGAGTTTCGCGAAGGTACCATTCAGTTTCAGCAGCTCATCGAAGCCGCCTTGTTCAATAATCTTCCCTTGTTCCAGCACGATGATTTTATCGACATACCGCACGGTCGACAACCTGTGCGCGATCAGGAATACAGTGCGACCCGCGAAGCTGACGTCAATCGCCTGCTGAATCTGCTGCTCCGAGAGGGAATCGAGGCTGCTGGTGGCTTCATCAAACACCATGATCTGCGTGTTGCGGATCAGGGCGCGGGCAATGCCCAGCCTTTGGCGCTGACCACCGGAGAGTTTGATTCCGCGCTCGCCGATAATCGTCTGGTCGCCATCGGGTAGTGAGCCGATATACTCGGCTAACGCTGATTGATCGAGAATTTTTTGATAGAATTCTTCTGAAATATCGTCACAGTCGATCAGGATGTTTTCACGAATGCTGAGATTAAACAGTTCGACATCCTGCGGCACGAACCCTATTTGTGCCAGCCAGTCTTCGGACGCGATATGGCGCAGGTCGATTTGATCAATGGAGATGCGGCCGCTATTCGGCAGCACCTGCTTCATCAGCAACTTTGCCAGTGTGGATTTTCCGGCGCCGCTCGAGCCGACGAACGCAATTCGTTCTCCGCGCTGCACCGTGAAAGATACATTATGAATGCCTTGCGCTTCCCTATCGGAATAGACGAAGGCGAGATTTTCAAATGAGATTTGTTGCCATGGTTGGGGCAGGGGGTGCAACGGTTTGATATCAAGCTCTGGCGGGACAATTTTTAATGTGTCTATCAGGCGGCGGATACCGTTGTTGTATTCGAAAATATTATCCTGCACCTCAGCCAATCCTTCGAGGCTGGTCCACATGGTGATCGCAACAAAGAACAGGGTGGCGTATGCGCCTGTGCTGAGCCATCCCTGATAGCAGCCATAAAAACCAATGCCGGCAATTACAATGATCCAGCCAAAGCCGACGAAATTAATCACTGACCAGCGCATCAGCATCATCCAGTATACTTTTTTCACTGCACCCAGACCGAGTGTTTCCAGCTTGTAGGATTTCTTGTCGATGTAACGGTGAATGGAAAATGCCTTGACCGTGCGGATGGCAGAGACGAATTCATACACGCCAGACAGTAATTTCTCCATACGTTCATTGTGCTTATCGAACAATTGAGGAATTTTCTTACCGACATACCAGGAAAAGAACAGGTACGACCCGACAAACCCTACGTAGAGCAAGATAAAAAATAAAGGAGCGTCCAGTGTAGTGATGGAAATAATCACGCCGATCATGGAACCGATGACGGGAATAACCGACCAGCGTATGACGCGGCCAAGTTCAAAAAACGATTTCCGCGCATTCATGATCTGCTGCAATTTTCCGCCGGAGCCGCGCGATTCATGCCAGTCGAGCGGCAGACTGGTCAAATGCCGCACGCTTAAAATAGTCAGTGCCCGTGCCGCTTTTTCAAAGACGGTGGTTTCTTTGTAAAAAACCAGATTGGAAAACAGCATGACCCATTTTCCGGCAAAGTAGCCAAACAACAGGAAAATATAAAATGAAGGATTCTCGTGCACTTTTCCGTCAGTAAACGCATCAATGGTCAGGCCGATCACTGCGGGCATCAGAGAAAAATAGGTATAGCGGAAGGTGCGATACGTCAGAAACCACGCGACGGTTTTTTGATATGGGGAAATGAAAAAAATTAGCCAGCGGATCAGCGAGTTGCTGGTCAGCGGCATCTTGGTGCTATCGGGGAGGATGATGGTGTCTTTATCGGTGCTCATGACTGTATATAGCCTGAAATTCTCCCAACAAAAAAGGCCGCGTAAAGCGGCCTTTTAAAAGTAAGGTGTATTGATTAAATAGCGCCTTGCGCCCAGTCGGCCAGTTGGGATTTCGACATACCGCCGACGCGTGTATCGACCAGCTGGCCGTCTTTGAATACCATCAGGGTCGGAATGCCACGAACGCCGTATTTGGTTGGTGCATTCGGGTTCTCATCGATATTGATCTTTACAACTTTAGCCTTGCCGGACAGCTCGCCTGCCAGCTCATCGACCAGCGGTGACATCGCCTTGCATGGACCACACCATTCTGCCCAGAAATCAACGATTACCGGCCCATCGGCCTTTAAAACTTCATTCTCAAAGTCCGCATCGGACACTTTTACACTCGACATGATAAAACCCTTTCTTGATCTTCCAATAAGATGGGATTCGCCCCCAAGGGGTCAAGCCTTAAGCCCGCTCCCTCCCGATAAAATCATTGACATAAGCGATTTCAAAGGCTATTTCGCGGGGTATGAGACATTATGTAGCACTGAAAGACCAACTCGGCGTGGTCACCCAAATGATTGAAACGGATTTTCTGGCAGGTAGCCCTGAGCGCCAATGCCTTTCTGCTATATTGAGCAGCGATATGGAAGACGTATCCAAAGTAGCCGTTGGTTGCCTCATTTTAGGCAAAGATTGGGAAGACGCAGAAGAAAAACTGATTCAAATTAAGAATATCAGCCACAGCTCTAGTCGTGGTGCCATCCGCGATGCGCTTAATAACTTCACAAAAAGTTACACGGACTTTAAAGAATTTTTTGAAGCCAAGGGATTTGGTTTTTTACAGCCGGAAAATAAATGGTATTCGCCTCGTGCAGAATATATCCCGGGCCGTTTGGATAATCCTAAAGATACAAATAGGTTAGCTAAAGTTGTCGCAAAAATACCGACGGCTCTGCAGCCGGTTTTCAAAACTGCTTATGATTCCTACCTGCGCGGCCGTTACAGGGATCCAAATATTCCAACGACACGTCTCAGCTATTCAGAGCTTTGTGCGGTTGCAGGTTTATTGTTGCCGGAAGAATTACGCAATGCCTACCTCAACAGCCTGATCAAAGGATCAAATCACTCTATTGAAGTGTCGCATAACAAAAACATGATGCATGCGAACGAACTTGTCATCAGCCTATGTGCCAACTATGGCATAGAGCGTCCTAATTATACGTTGGAAAATTATTTAAGCCTTAATAATAAGGCTAATGCTGCCCCAACAGCGATAGCCGCTCTTCGCAAAAAAGGTCCCGGACTTGCGCAAATCAGCTTCATGCAGAGCGCGCGCAATGGTGATGATGAGGTGATCGAAGCGGTTAAACCGAAACGGGCACCCGTTACTGCGGCGACTGTTTCCGGTCCGGATCAGGCATTGGTCGGCCGGGATGGTTTTGATCTGCATGCGGCGCATGCGTTCATCAAAACTGCCCGTAAGGCTGGCGATCTTCAGGTGACAGACAGGGCCGTCGAAATATTTACGCTTGTTGCTGCGGATAATGGATTGAACCAACAGGACGTATTTGAGCGCCTGAATGTGAAGCCGGTCGTTGCGGGTATCTTGTATAAAAAAATCACCGATGAGTTGAAAGAAGCAGGCTTCGCGCCGCCCGCCTTTCAATAGGCTATTTTTTCTTCGGCGTTTTTTTCGCTGATTTCTTTACGGTCTTTTTCGCGGTGGTCTTTTTGACCACCGCTTTCTTGGCAGCTGTTTTTTTAACAGGAGATTTTTCCGCAGGCGCTTTCTCCGCATCGTCTTTGTCGGCAGCCGGCTTCTTGCCAAAGCGAGGCTTTACGGGCTCCGCCAACAATTCTACCGCGCGGTTCATACCGATCGTCAGCGCATCATCATCCTTTTTCAGGCTTTTGAAGCGCTTGTCATGCAGAAGGTAGGGGCCAAATCGGCCAATGCCGGCCTGAATCATTGTTTTGGTTTCCGGATGCAAACCGATATCGCGCGGCAAGGCGAGGAGGCGCAGGGCGATCTTTAAATCGACATCATCCAGTGCAACGTCCTTTGGAACGCCCTGACGTTTTGGTTTCGGGCCGGGTTTCTTTTTGGGTTTGGGTTCTTTGGGCGGCTTTTTCCCTGCCGCTACCGCCTTTTCCACTTTTGCCTGATAATCGTCCTTTTGTTTTTGCAAAACGGCTTCCCATGCAGCTTTTTCTTCGGCGGTTTCTTCGCCGGGATCGATTTGCACGTACGGGCCGTACGGGCCGCGGCGCAGAGAGACAGTGCGCCCCGTGGCAGGATCTGTGCCGAGAATTTTCGGTTCGTTGGCGAGCGCCGCGCCGGCATCCCTTTCTTCATCCGGCATTTCCAGCGGCTTGGTGAATTTACACTCCGGGTAATTCGAGCAGGCTATAAACGCGCCGAACTTCCCGAGTTTCAGCGATAGGCGCCCGCCCTGACGTTTTTCCTGCACGCAGGCAGGGCAGGCACGGTCCTTTTCCCCGTTCGGGAAAAAATGCGGACCAAGATCGGCATCAAGGTGATCAATGACTTCGGTGATGGTCAGGTCTTTGGTTTCGGAGACGGCCTTGTGGAAATCGATCCAGAATTGGCGCAGCGCTTCTTTCCATTGTGTCTGGCCGGAGGCGATCGCATCCAGCTCTTCTTCAAGGTTTGCGGTAAAATCGTAATCAACGTAGCGCGTAAAGAATTTGGTCAGGAAGGTCGTGACCAGACGGCCGCGATCTTCCGGGATGAAGCGCTTGCGGTCCATTGTTACATAGTTACGGTCGCGCAGTACCTGCAGGATCGAGGCGTACGTGGACGGACGACCAATGCCGAGCTCTTCGAGTTTTTTGACCAGAGAGGCTTCGGAATAACGGGGCGGCGGCTGGGTGAAGTGCTGATTCTCGCGTACGTCGATGAGTTTGGTTTTGTCCCCCTCATTCAGCGGCGGCAACAGGCGGCTTTCATCTTCGGTGTCTTCGTCTTCATCTTTGGTTTCAATATACAGTGTCAAAAATCCATCGAAGGCGATGACCGAACCGGTGGCGCGTAGGACAACATCGTCCGTCCCGTCCGAAATGTCGGCGCTGACCTGATCGAGAATGGCGTTTTCCATCTGGCTCGCCATCGTACGTTTCCAAATCAGATCGTACAGGCGGCGTTGTTGCTCGTCATCCCCGGCGGAAGACTTGGACAGATCGGTCGGGCGGATAGCCTCGTGCGCTTCCTGCGCGTTCTTGGCTTTGGTTTTGTAGAGGCGCGGCGCGTCGGGCAGGTACTTCGCGCCGTAATCTTTTTTAATGACATCGCGGGCTTGCGCTACCGCGTCATCGGACAGGGTCGTGCCGTCCGTACGCATGTAGGTGATGTGGCCGGCTTCATAGAGCTGCTGGGCCAGACGCATTGTCTGAGCAGCGGATAGCCCCAGTTTGCGCGAGGCATCCATCTGCAGGCTGGAGGTGATAAAGGGGGGGTATGGGTTGCGGCGTACCTGCTTCTTTTCGATCTTCTGGATCGACAGGTCCTTGGCGCGGATACGTTCGGCCGCTTTGTGCGCCTCGTCTTCCGAACCGATATCCAGCTTGTCGAGCTTGTTGCCTGCGAGGGTCATCAGGCGCGCAGTGAAAGGCGCGCCGTCTTTATTATGCAGCAGCGTTTCGATAGACCAGTATTCCTGCGCGCGGAATTTTTCAATTTCAGATTCACGCTCGCAGATCAGGCGCAGAGCAACTGACTGTACGCGCCCGGCAGATTTGGAGCCGGGGAGCTTGCGCCATAAAACAGGTGAAATATTAAAGCCGACCAGATAGTCGAGCGCGCGGCGCGCGAGGTAGGCATCGATCAGATCCTGATCCAGCGCGCGCGCATGGTTGAACGCTTCGAGAACGGCTTTCTTGGTAATCTCGTTAAAGGTGACGCGGCGGACATCTTTACCGTCGGTCAGTTGGGCTTCTTTGAGAATTTCCTGAATGTGCCAGCTGATGGCTTCCCCTTCGCGGTCCGGGTCGGTCGCGAGGAATACAGCGTCGGCGCGCTTCACGGCTTTTTTAATGTCGTTGACGTTTTTAACCGCCCGTTCACCCAATTCCCACTTCATGGCGAAGTCTTCATCCGGCAGGACCGACCCATCCTTGCTGACCAGATCACGCACGTGACCATAAGAGGCCAATACCTCGAAATCGCTTCCGAGGTATTTATTGATGGTCTTGGCCTTGGCCGGGGACTCGACGATTACGAGGTTTGAGCTCAAACAAAAATCCTTTTAAGTCAATAACATAACCCGATTTCCGGGGAGGCGCTGCAACCGTCCGGCCAGCTCCAGTTCGAGCAGTACGGAAGCGACAGCCCCCACGCTCATGTGACAGGTTTGAATGATTTCGTCAACCGTGACGGGTGTGGAGGACAAAGATCCTATAATAAGGTCTCTGCCTTTTTCCGCTTCGGCGGGGTCAAATTGGGTCTGTTCAGGCTGCCAGGCGGGGGCGGGCAGGTCGCGCAATCCGCGCGGTCTGCCGGAAAAGTCCATCAGGGCCTGCAGGATATCCTGCGCATTTTCGACCAGCACGGCGCCGTCTTTGAGCAATTTGTTGGGGCCGCTGGCCCGAGGGTCAAAAGGATGGCCCGGTACGGCAAAGACATCCCGGCCCTGTTCGGCCGCCATGCGAGCGGTAATGAGTGAGCCCGACTTGAGCGTGGCTTCCACCACTACGATCCCTGCGGACAGGCCTGAAATGATGCGGTTGCGTTTGGGGAAATGCTGCGCGATCGGCTCCGTGCCGAACGGGCTTTCCGCCACTATCAGCCCGTAATCGGCAATCTGGTCGTAGAGCGTTTTGTTTTCCGCCGGGTAGACAATGTTTACACCGCCCGCGACCACGGCGATGGTGCCGGTATTCACCGATCCCTGATGCACGGCCGCGTCGATGCCCCGCGCCAGCCCGGAGATAATGATCTGTCCGGCCTCACCCAGATCGCGCGCCAGTTTCTCCGCGAATTTCTTACCGTTCAGCGACGCATTGCGGGCGCCAACCATGCCTATCCCGGCGCGGTTCAGCAGTTTCCTGTTACCGCGCACCGCCAGAACCGGCGGTGCATCTTCGGTAGAAGATAAGGCGAGTGGATAATCGGATTCTGCTGCAAAGACGAACTCTCCACCGAATTTTGCCAGCGCGTCGAATTCTGCTTCGATCTTTGAAACAGGAGGGGGGATTTGCGGCTTGAGGCGCCCGCCGTTTTTGGAGAGGGTGGGTAGGGCGTCTAAGGCTTTACCCGCACTGCCAAAGCGCTCGAGTAAACGGTAGAACGTAATGGGGCCGACATTTTCTGTGCGGATCAATCGCAGCCAGTCGATCTTTTGAGAATCGGTGAGGGAAAAAACACGTTGTTGAGGCTGGTCATGCAGCATCGGTTTTTTTCTTGCCTATCTTGGGCTCTTCTCCCTTGAAGAGCCGTTTAATGTTTTCGCGATGTTTGAAAAAGACCAGCAGAGTGATAATGCCGAGCAGACCCGCCAGATTATCGCTGTCATATATGTAGGACGAGACAAGCGGGCTAAGACCGATCGCGGCCAGCGCGGCTAGCGAGGAATAGCGGAAAATTGCTGCAACAAGAACCCAGATCAGGCAAGCAGCGATTCCGACCCACGGCGCCAGCGCCAGCAAGGTGCCGAGTGTGGTGGCGACACCTTTGCCACCTTTGAATTTCAACCAGACTGGGAAGAGATGGCCGAGCAAAACCGCTAAAGCAGTCAGCATCATAATCGTGAAATTACCGTGCGTGATCAGGTCGGCCGCAATCACGGCGGCAGCACCTTTGCCGCTATCAAGAATTAAAGTTGCAAGTGCCAGCGGCTTGTTACCCGTGCGCAATACGTTGGTCGCGCCGATGTTACCCGAGCCGATCAGGCGGATATCGCCGTAGCCGAACAGGCGGCAGAGTACGAGACCAAATGGAATGGAGCCTAGAAGATACGCTCCCACAATAATTGCATAGATCATCTTACGCTTTCCCTGTTAACAGCAAGTCCATGACGGCCATACGTGTGGGCACGCCATTCTGAACCTGCTTCAAAATTAGACTGCGTTTAGCATCATCGGCTAGCTCGCCAGCGATTTCAACGCCGCGATTCATAGGGCCAGGATGCATGACCATGGCCGTTGGCTTGGCATAGGCCAGTGTGTCATGTGTCAGACCATATTGTGCAAAGAACGAATCATCAGACTCAATTAGTCCGCTCTGCATGCGTTCCTTTTGATTGCGCAGCATCATCACGACATCACAGCCCTCAAGCCCTTCTTTCATTGTGTCGAAAGCAGTGATTCCTTCTGCCGGAAATTTCTGGGGTTTCAGGGCAGGGGGCGCCACGGTACGCACCTCGACACCAAGGGTGCGCAGCAAAATCATATTGGAAGAGGCGACACGGCTGTGTGCGATATCGCCGCAGATAGCAACGCGCAATCCGTCCAGCGTGCCAAAATGGCGGCGGATCGTGAGGGCATCAAGTAGCGCTTGCGTCGGATGTTCGCGCCAGCTGTCGCCCGCATTGATCACCGGGCAATCGACTAGCGCGGAAATGGTCACCGGCGCACCGTATTCGCTATGGCGCACAATAATCGTATCGGGTTTCATGGCGCCAAGCGTCTGGATTGTATCGAGAAACGTTTCGCCCTTGCTGAGCGAGCTGGATTTGGCATCCCAGTGGATGACCTCCGCACCAAGGCGTTTGGCGGCGAGTTCGAACGAAGTGCGGGTGCGGGTAGAATCCTCAAAAAACAATGTCAGTATGACTTTCCCGCGAAGCAAATCCGACTGGAAATTGCCTTTCAGCAGGCGGTTCGCGTAATCATCCGCGCGGTCCAGCAGGCCTAGAATGTCGTCTTTGGATAAATCACTAATGCCCAGCAAATGGTTCGGGGCGAAAGGCGCATGGGTGTTTTTGGGTGAAAAAATCATCAGTAAGACTATAGGCGCGGGGTTTGGGGCGATGCAAGAGCCTAGATAATATGGGCGGCTTTTAAGGTTTCGATCTGACCCGGCTCATAGCCGAGCGCGATTAAAATCTCCTCCGTGTGTTCGCCCAGCGTAGGCGGAGCGGTACGATAGGACACCGGAGTTTCCGAGAGCTTCAGCGGGCTGCCAACCAGATCAATCGATCTGCTTGCCCCGGCATGGGGCAAGGAGATGCGCATGTCCTGCGCCGTGACCTGTTCCTGCGCAAAGGCCTGATCCATAGTGTTGACGGGGCCGGCGGGCACATCCTGATCGCGAAAAATGGCCACCCACTCCGCTACTGTCTTGTGCAACAAAGCTTCTTCAATCAGGGGCACCAAAGTCTCTCTATTGGCAACGCGCGCTGTATTGGTAGAGAATAACGCATCATCCGCCCACTGTGGGTTTGTCAGGGATGCTGCAAAACGGCGAAACTGCCCGTCATTGCCGACGGCTATTACGATATAGCCATCGCGCGCCTTGAAACATTGATAAGGCACGATAGTGGAATGGGCGTTGCCGTAGCGTTTCGCTGGGGCGCCGCTGGTCAGGTAATATTGCGAAAGATTGGTCATGGCGGCCAGAGTGACACTCAACAGGGCAATATCGACATGCTGCCCCTTGCCCGATTGCAACGCCGCCAGAATACCAATCACCGCATAAAGACCGCTCATCACATCGGTGACCGCGACTCCGGCTTTCATGGGTTCGCCATCGGCTATACCCGTTGATGCCATCAATCCGCCCATAGCCTGCGCAATAAAATCATAGCCTGGCTCATTCGCCAGTGGTCCCGTCTGGCCAAAGCCGGTGATGGAGCAGTAGACAAGGTGGGGATATCGCTCTTTTATGCTGTCATAATCAAGACCGAATTTTTTTAGGGAGCCGACTTTGAAATTTTCAATCAGTACATCTGTATGCTGCAACAATTGATGGATAACAGCCTGACCTTGTGCGGTTGAAATATCAAGGCTGAGGGATTTCTTGTTACGGTTGGCGCTAAGATAATAAGCGCTCTCGGTCGTGCCCTCTAAAAAAGGCGGACCCCATTGGCGCGTATCGTCACCGCCACCCGGACGCTCGATCTTGATGATTTCCGCACCCAAGTCTCCCAGAATTTGTGTGGCAATGGGCCCGGCCAATACCCGGCTGAGATCAAGGACTTTTAATCCTTCAAGCGCCAAAGCCATAGAACCACTCCGCGAAGTAGGGATAAAACTTCCAGCCGCCAACGGCGACGATGCCGATAATAAATCCCGGTCCGGCCGGAATCATCAGACGATGAAAGTTCGGACGGGTTTTTTCAGCAAGGGCGCGGCGTACCGCGTAACCAACACCATGCAGAACGCCGGCGAAGGCGCCCACTGTGAGAGCAAACAGAACACCTTCCAGTCCAAGCCATAATCCGGCCGCCCCCAGCAGCTTTACATCACCTAATCCTAATGAATCCTGTTTGTAATGATAGTTGGCAGCAAACCGGATCACCCACAGCAATCCATACCCTGCAGCGCCGCCCAGAAGCATATCAGTCACAGTAATTATGTCGAATTGACTCACGGCATGAAATACAATGCCCAAGGCCGCAAAGGGAAATACATAAATATTCGGCAGGAGCCGGACGCGCAGATCAATAAGTGCTAGTATGACAAGCAGCAAGAGTGCGGCGATCAGAATTCCGGCGAGCAGGTAAAGCGTCATGACAAGATTGTTTCGTTTCCGAAGAGGGTTGTTACGGATTGCACGATAAGCCGCGTTCCTTTACGGTAAATCAAAGTGATTCTTTTTCCAACGCCTTCCTTCGGTTCTTTTCTTTTTTCATGAATACTCAGACGACATCCAACAACGATATGATTCTCGTGGCAGAGGATAATGCCTTTGTGCGCATGCAGCTTACCAAATTCTTAACGGATGGCGGATACAGTGTCATGGAAGCAACGGACGGCGATGAAGCGCTGTCCATGCTGGAAGACCATGATTTTGGATTGGCGATTGTCGATGTGCGGATGGAACCTATGGATGGTTTTGAATTTATTAGGACGATCCGCGGATTAGATGTTACAATTCCGGTCGTGCTGGTAACCGGGGACAGTAACCCCGATCTTCTCGAGCAGGCCAATAAGTGGGGGGTATCCGCTGTGCTGATAAAACCCGTTCAGAAAGATCGTTTGATGAAGACGGTTGAAAAAACTATTCAAGCTTACCGCAGAGGGGCCTAGGGGCATATGCGTTTTACATCACTCTCTCCTTTTAAAATCGCCCTTCTGGCTGGTGTTTTGTCCCTTGGGACCATTCTCGGATCTTGCGCCATGGTGGATGTGCCGTCGGCTCGCACACCTGACGTCCCCACGCCCGTTTCTGCCAAGCAGCGAGTCAAAGCTGTGAATGAACATCCTGATAGCGTGATGTACTTGCCGCTGGGTGATGACGTACTCGTGCCCGAAATTTCGCAAGATGATCCGCTTCCCTACGAAATGGTAGGTCCATTCGAGCTGCGCAATGAAACGCTGGCGGGCGCGTTGCAACTTATTCTTGCTGAATATGACATCGGCTTGGCGTTTGAAACAAACGCTGCGATGGAGCGCCGTATTACGGTAACCAATCTATCTGGCGAACTCAGTCAAGTTGTGCGCCGCGTCTGCTCACTGGCTAACCTTTACTGCTCGCTGGAAGATGGCACGCTTATTGTCAAAGAAACACAAACATTTACTGTAACGCTGCCACCAATCGGTGCCGCCGCCGCATCTAGCGAAGGTTCAAGCAGCAGTAGCGATTCAGACAGCTCTTCTTCGTCTTCCAGTGGTGGAGCGGGTGGCGATACCAACGATTATCTAGCCAGCGTGTCAACCGGCTTGTCGGCAATTCTTAGCCAGTCCCCAATCGTTGATACGGCTAACCGCACAGTCGTTTACACGGCGACACAGCGGACCGCCGCTCTTGCGGACCGCTACTTCCAGCGTTTGCGCGCGAATACGGCCATGATCGTTTATGAAACCTATATCTGGGAAGTGCAGCTAACGGCTGGTAACTCTGCCGGGGTTGATTGGAGCGCTCTCGATTCTATTGGTAAATATACGATTAGCGGCGCGGTCAATGGCGCAGTCGGCGGGGATTTCACCAACCCGATCAGCATTGGTTTGCCAACAACCGGTAATGTGACGCCAACTGACTTCTTGAACTTCCTCTCGCAGTTCGGGGCGGTTAAGACAATTTCGCAGCCACAGATCACGGTTCTCTCGGGCGCTTCTGCCCAAATGCGCGTCGCTGATACACAGAACTATGTGTCTGAAATCAGTACAACACTGAGCGATACACAATCCTCGACTTCGGTTACCACCGACACGGTTGATTCAGGTTTTACCCTGACTATCGGCAGTGCTTGGGATAAAGCGACCGTCTATACTAGCGTAAACATCGAAATTACGGACGTTCTGTCGATTGATGACTTCTCGGTAACGGGTTCAGGCGAAGATTCCGAGACAACCCGGATTCAGCTGCCGCAGACTACTGAACGTGAATTGGAAACGCAGATCCGCGTGCGTCCGGGTGATTCCGTCCTGATCGGCGGTCTCGTGCGGGAGCGTGATAATTTCGACAAAGAAGGCCTGGGCTTCATGGAGCCGATTGTTCCGCAAAGTCGCACAGCGCAAAGTCAAAACTTGGAACTGGTTATCATGCTGCGTCCCCGCGTTATCGTCTACACCGACCCGGGCGATTTGCGTTACACTGAATATGCGCAGAAAAAAGCCGGCCCTCTGGCCGCCCAGATTTCGCCTGTCGCCCCATCTGCTGATGTAGCGCCATCTTACACGTCATCCCGTCCAGAAACGAGCAGTTATCAGGAAGCAACGCCGCCATCGACGCCGCTACCGCTCGCCCCATCCGCACTGGATGCGCCCGTTCAACCGGTCGAAATGCAGCCTTTATCACCACCAGCCTTTTCGCAACCCGCGTCACCTGCGCCGGCTGCTTATAAGCCATCGGCCATCGGTTCCCGCGCCAGTACCTATTCGCCTAGTGAGTCTTCTTCTGTTGAAGTTAGTCCACTAACAGCGCCGTCCCCTTATGTGCCAAGCCCGGCCAGAGGGTCGGCTATTACGCCTTCCGTTACGGCGCCCGAGGCAAGGAATAGCGACTATGTATCTCCTTATGAAACCTATGATTATTACAGCCCTAAACGATAATACATGGTACAATCCGAAATGATGCAGACTTACTCATGATCATGATCCCATACACAAAACCTCTTCAGATTCTTCAACGTGCCACTCTCTTGGGAGTTTTAGGCGGTTTCTTGTGCATGGTGTCGCCTTTGTCCGCTCAGGCGCAATCAGCCTTCAATGATCCGGGCGCCGCTGTAGCCGGCGGCGGCACAACGGGCGATCTGGTCGCCGTTTCACCAACAGTTGATGCGGGCGGTGTTGCGCTGGGATCGTCTTCTCAAGTGGTCATGCTGTTCCGCAACGATGATATCAAGCCACTCAATGTTGGCGAAATCAGTCTTTATCCATCTTCCAACGTATCTTCATCTATTGCTGAAAACAAATGCGCTGGAGAGCCGCTTGCGCCGCAAGCCGTCTGCGCCGTCGCTTTCTCGGTGAAAGGATTGCAATCGGGACGTTTCCGCATTGAAATCCTGATGCGTCATGATGGCCGTGCCCGTCTGCTGACCAGTTCAATCAGCGGTACCGTTGAAGCAAGCGGCAATGATGCCGGTCAGCGTAACAGCGATATTGAAGTACTTCCCGAAGAACTTGATTTCGGCACACTGAGCGCCAGCCGCTCCCAGGTGAAGTCGGTTATGCTGCGTAACATCACATCAGAGCCTATAGATGTTAAGAGCATGACAATTCAATCAAGCACGCAGTCTGGCTACTCGATAAGCGGCGAGTGCAGCACACTGAAAAGCGGCGGCGCTTGTGTTGTATCGGTGACATGGACGCCGCAACAAATCGGGCCAGCGACTGGCACTCTGCTTGTGAGTCATACCGGTCCCACTGGCATGGCGAGCGTGCCTCTAACAGGAACGTATACACCGACCAGTTCTGCAGCCGCGACGGTCTTTGCGGATGCGGTGCCGGGTAAAGGTCTGCTGGTAGCTTCATTAAGCGAAATAGCGTTCGGCGATGGCATTGAAAAATCTTCTTCTATTACTGTGTCCCTCGTTAACGCAGGCGATGCACCTTTAACTTTAAACAATATTCGTCTCTCTAATAGCGAGAACGGTCTGGTCGTTGAATCGACGGGCTGCGTTAAAGGCCGAGTGTTGAATCCGATCGAAGCCTGCCCAATGACATTGACATGGACGCCCGTTCGTACTGGCAATATTCTGGATGACGTAACCGTTACGCATACGGGGGCCCGCGGCATTCTAGTGCTGCCTGTCCGCGGCTCAGCCACCCAAGCTGTCAGCAAAGATTCGCAGGCTATTAACCTGAACGATTTCAATGATATTCCCCGCCTCAGCGTGACCGATGTTGAAGGCGCGGATGGAGAACAGGGCAGTCAACCCGCGAGCCCTTCGCGCTCTGGATCTGCTGACTTGTCTGAATACAAAGTGAAAGACGTCCGCGGTCTGCTGGATGGATACGCTATTTCTTCTCTGGCGGCTAACCGCGCCATTATTACCGGCCCCGGCGGCAGTCGCGTTGTATCTAATGGCGAAAATGCGGTTATCGGCGGTGTGCCGTGGTTCGTATCCGTAAAGCAAGGCGCTGTGCAATTTATGCACGACGGGCAAAGCATTGTGTTGCTCTTTGACCGTTCTTTATCTTTCATTAACTCTACTAGTACACAATCGGGTAGTACGAGTTCTACTGGGTCTTCTGCTCCCTCACCTGCCGTCACCGCCGATCCGGGACCATAATCTTCCCTCGGCGCTCTGCCGTTCCTGCGTGAAGGTTTTTTAAATTTTCAGGGTTTACCAAGTCTATGAGCGATCAGGATATCAGCAACGCACCAGAAAACGGCCAGATTTTACCATCTGCGCCGCTTACGGCCGAGCAACGCAAAGGCGAGGACCGCCGCAATGTGAATATTGGCGCTCCCAATAACATTGAGCGTCGTCGCTTGATTGAACGTCGCAAAATCCGCGCCAAAGAAGGCCGTGAACGCTATCTCGACATGGTTCAAAAAGAACGCTCCATGTTCATGGAACAAGGGGTTGTCCGTTCGACCGAACAGCTTATGGATATGGCGGGCGCCGCCTCACAATCCGATATTGAAGAAGAAGGGATTCGTGATCGTGCGACAGGCGACCAATTGCGCTCCCAGTTGCCTGTGCAGACATGGTTGCCTCTCAGCATTCACCTGATCGGCCTGCGCGACAGTATTCTCTACATCGCGTCTCTCAACGAACTGAATGAGCGCCAGATCGACGCACTTATTTCTGCTGCTCGCCGCACGAAATTAAAAGTCGACCGCGTCGAAATGGAATTATGGGACCGCGCGGAACTGATGGACACGTTGCGATCGGTGCACGATCTATCGGCTGACCGCTGCGAAAAAACATTGGCCTTGTGGCTGGAAGATATCGATAACGGTTTGCTGCTCAACCAGTTTCAGCGTGATATGCTGGCAGAAGCGCTGCAACTGCGCGCATCGGACATTCACATCGTTCAAGACAACAACCCGGATGCGCCAAACTGGATTAAATATCGTATCGATGGCGATTTAATGCCGATGCATTTGCTGCCTGCTGATGGTATGGCGCGTTTAACGACTTTGTTGAAACGCGATTCTGGTCTGAACTTCGGGGATCGTATCACGCCGAAGGACGGGCGCTTTGGTTTTATGTGGCAAGGCCGCTCGATCGACGTGCGTGTGGCTGCCGGCCCGCAAGCGCAGGATGGTGAAAAAATCACACTGCGTCTACTCGACCGTGCTGCGCTCAAAGGATTCGATGAGCTTTTTCGCCGCCACGAAGATGTCGGCGACAATTTGGCTAAACTTCTCTCGCCTGAAATTAAAGGCGGTGGCGGTTTGATCCTGCTCTCCGGCCCGACGGGTTCTGGTAAAACAACAACATTATATGCGTGCGTCCAGCAGATCGATCGTCGCCGTAAACACGTGCTGACTATTGAAGATCCAATCGAATATGAACTGCGCTATGCCACGCAATGGCAGGTACGCTCCAACATGCAGGGTGGAACCTTCGCCGATCTGATCCGCGCCGCGATGCGTCACGATCCTGATTATATCATCATCGGGGAGATGCGTGATGCGGATACGGTTGAAACGGCTTTGCGGGCCGCCGAATCGGGCCACACGGTTATCTCGACCGTTCACGCCGATACCGCTTTGCAAACATTCGAGCGGTTGCGCTCATTAATGCCGGCAGAGCGCGAACGCTCATCCACCTATACATTGGCGCAACAAGTTCGAGCCATCATGAACCAGCGTCTGGTGCGTACGCTCTGTCAGGGATGCGCCCATGAATCGAAACTGAAAGATGTTGTGCCGGATCACGATGTGGCGGCGCTCGGCCTGACGGGCGATGAGGATATTAAAACGCACAATCATTCAGGGTGCGATCTGTGCAACCGCACAGGGATTTCCGGTCGTACCTTGCTGCTTGATGCTATGCTGCTGACGATGGGGCCGGGACAGCGGAACGGTGTCTATGAAGCTTTGATGGAAAATACCAACCTGTTGCCCAAGCAAGACGGTGTTATCGTTCATACCCGCAAAGAAGGTCTAGTCGATCTTATTTTAAGCGGGCTTGTCGATCCGCGTTCCGGCCTCTCCTATATGGAAGAATAGCCGATGCGTCAATGGGTCGTCGATATCGCTTATGACACGACATCCGGACCGAAGAAGGTTCAGGAATCATTTTTCCTGCCTGACGAAGGCGATGTGCGTGAGCTTGTCTCCAAAAAAGGCGGCTATGTACTAGCGATTCGTCAGCATGAGCGTTCTCCCTTAGAGCGTTTGCTGGCCCGATCGACTTGGTGGCAGATTCAGTTATTACGCGGCATTCAGTTCCGCTCCATCGCCGTATCACCAGGTGTGGCGCTGTGGAAAATGATTCAGGCCGAAACCAATCCAATGCGCCAGAATATTCTGGCGCCGGCACGCGAATCGTTATCGCGTGGTATGGGCGTAATTGATGCGCTCAAATCCTTGAATATTTTTGATTACGGCACGCTCGCTATTTTAAGTGCCAGCGAAAAAGCCAACAAGCTGCAAGAAGGGATTCCTCAGGCAATCCAGTCCATTAGTCAGAAGAAAAAGAATGCCCGGGCGATTATGGGTACGATGGCCTGGCTCGGTTTCGATGTGATTACGATCGTGCAGTCATTGTTTTGGGGGAAAGATATGGTTCTGGGCTGGTTCCGCGGCAATGCGCCGACGAATCCAGAAGAGCTGGAAAAATATGAGCGTGTTGTTGGTAATCTGGAGCTGACATGGGATGTTTTGATCTGGCTGGCATTTGCCATGGCTGGTTTCATGATCTGGTGCATTCTTTCGTTTTATCTCAATCGAGGTAAAACGGATTGGCCGACCGCGCGTATTGTGCGCAAAATTCCCTTAATCGGGGCCTATTTGCGCGATTTGGGTTTTACAGACTCCATGCTAGCCTGTTCGCGCATGCTGAAAAGTCACGTGCCGATTGGCGCCGCTCTGCGTCAATCTTCAGAAGCGACCACGTCGCCAGAAGTGGCGGCATACTGGATTGAAGCCAATATTGAGTTGGAGCGAGGTGTTGGTCTCGGGACGGCGCTGGATCGGGAACCTTTGACCCGTAACGAAAGAATGGAGCTGACAACCTTGTCCGATCTAGGACAAGTTGCTACAGTATTAGAGTCGATTGCCGAAATGCGCGCTCAAGGTGCTAAGACCAAACACTCGCTGATCGTCTGGTTGGCATTTGCTCTAACTGGGGTTTATCTGACACTTGCTTTTGGCAGCGCTATTTATGCTCTGACTGTTATGAATATGAGTATGGATAGTATGATGAGCGGGATTACAGAGGGGATTATTTAGTGGCGTTTTTTTCCAAGCCAAAAGAAGATATGAAGGGGCGCGTCAGCGACACCATCCAGAAAAGCGGTGGTGTGGCACGGAGTGCGCCGGGGGCGGTCGACTATCTCGCTGGAGAAAAAACCTATACGGAAAAATTAAATCCTTATCTGCCACAAGAATTGATTGGCGGGAGCCTGCCGCACATTCCCGGTACGGAAGATGAGGCTGTCTGGAACGCTGCTTCGCAGGCCTGCAGCACGGAAAAAGTCTATTATTGCTATGTCGTTGAAGGTAAGCGGATATGGTATCTCGCTTGCCCTGCACATTCTTTATCTTCCGCGCCTAACAGCTGGTGTCCGCTGGCGGCGGCACTGCCTGGCAATAGTGAATATTGGGACAAAGAGACAGTCTACATTTATGAGCAGGAAGGTTTAGGCTCAGCTTTACGCTGGGATCCAGAAACAAGCCGTATGCAGGTTTTCATCGGCGCGACGCGTACGTTGTTGCCACGCATTCAAAGTATGGATGCAAACTTTGTGACGATTAACGCGGCCAATGCGACGCCCGTTCCCTGGAAAAATCGTCAGCTGAATACAGAAAAATTATCGCGCGCGGCCGCGCGTTTAATCCTGCTGGCGGGATTGGGTTTAAATGCCCTTATTTTCGTTGTGCTTGCCTTCCAGTTTATCCTGACCAACACGATGCAGCGCGATCTGGAAAAAGCGCATATCGATACCGTTGAAGCGTCAGACAAACTGATGCGCAATGCTTATAATGCTTTGCAGAGCGATACCATCAAACACTTCGTGCGCGTGCAGCAGCTTTTGGATGAGCTACAGACCATCAACGGCACTTTAGTAAAATATAATGTTGAAAATGGCGCTGTGGTTTGGGAAGCCTATGTGCCACAAGCCTATGGCGGGGGCACAGGGTCTATTACAGGAACGGTTCTGCCGGGAATTGCACCTGACGGACGGGTGAAAATCCAAGGAACTCAATAAAATTTTAAGCAAATTATAGGATTAATTATCCTGCTTTAAATTTTTGTACTTTAAGATACTATAAAGAAAGAAATATTCAGGATTCATGGACTTTAAATCTTTCGATATGAGCATGTTGAAAAAACTCACCGACCCCAAATTGGCCGGTGATATGAATATTTTTCTGGAAAATTTGCCAGACCGTGTGGGCCATAGTGTTTTGATCGCTGCAGGTATTGTGTGGGCCGCTGCTGCCGCCTCTGGTCTGTTCACCACCATCAAGCTTCAACAACTGACCGAGCTGCGCAATACCGTTAAAGAAGCGGCCGCCCTTGTGCCTGTCGTACCAACGATCAGCGACGTGCCGATCGCGGAAGCTGAGGTGAAAGCTTTCGTGGAAGCGGCAGGAAAAATCTATCCGGGTTTAACGTTTCAGGCCAACGGCCCGACTATTATCATCACTTCTAATACAACCGCTAATTATGGTGAATTCCGTGAAGCTATGGGTCACGTGCAGAATGGTGGTGAAGGCTGGCGTGTTGCGCTGCAAAAGTTTTGCGTTGGACGAGATTGTGATGCACAATTCAAATTGGCTGCGTCGCTGACTATCAACAAAGTTACGGTAGAAGTGCCACAAAAGACGCCAGCCGGGGGCTAATAATAATTTACTATTCAAAACGTTTTTTACGAGGAGCAATGAAACGAATGAAACACACAGGGTACAACAAGGAAAGCGGGAACGTCTTATTCCTTATTCTGATCGCGGTAGCGCTGTTTGCAGCCCTATCTTATGCGGTTACACAATCGACACGATCCGGAAGCGGTTCGACGGACCGTGAGCAATCGCTGATCGGTAGCGCCGTGTTGACGCAATATCCAACAGCCTTGCGTACGTCTATCGTGCGTATGGTTCTAGGCGGTACAGCGGCAAACCAATTGCTCTTTGAAGCGCCTTCTGCGTTTGGTTCTATCAGTTCCAACCGCCTTGTATTCCATCCAGATGGTGGCGGTGCCTCCTTCCAGGACGGCCCGGTTGATGTTATGGCAGGTACAGCTCCGGGTACATGGGCGCACAATATGCAGCTCAATGTACGTAACATAGGACGTGATACGGGCGCTAACAGCAATGACTTGATTGCGTTTTTGCCGGGTGTCAGTGAAAGTGCCTGCTTGAGAATCAACCAGCAAATGGGGATTGGTACGTCAGGCGCAGGTGTCTGTGACGCTTTCAATAATGGTGTACCGACAGTCAACTTAACGAATACAAACATCACAACAAATATGGTGACTGGTTATACTGTTCCCGGTACTCCTGCTCAGGCACTGGCCTGTACTTCAGGTACAGCCTTTACAGGAAGAGCTTCCGGCTGTTTCTGGGATAGTGATATTGTTTCTGGCGGCGGATACGTCTTCTACTCAGTAATTATGGAGCGTTAATCATCTACCGTTAAATGAATTGATTGTTACCCGGCCTTTTCCCTTGTGAAATGGCCGGGTAATTTTTATACTAGTGTATGAACGCTAAAAAATACTTTTTACCTAAAATGCGTGATCATTCCGAGCGTGGCAACGTTCTGTTCCTCATTCTAATTGCTGTGGCTCTTTTCGCTGCTTTATCCTATGCCATCACTCAATCTACCCGAACAGGCGGGGGAAACGCTGCCCGTGAGCAATCACTTATTGGTAGTTCCGCATTAGCGCAATATCCTATTAATTTACGCAGCGCGGTTATGCGTATGGTTATAGGCGGCGAAAATATTCGTAATATTTTGTTTAATTCACCTGAAAATTTCGGCGCGCTCAGCGCCAATCGGCTTGTGTTTCATCCTCAGGGCGGGGGGGCCACATATTCAGATGCGCCTGGTGATGTCATGGCTGCTGCGACATCGGCAAACTGGATCTATAATGCTGAATTTCGCGTTCCAAATGTCGGGAGTGATGGCACCAACGGAAATGATGTCATTGCGTTTTTAGTCGGGGTAAATCAGGCCACGTGCGAGCGTATTAACAAACAATCCGGCATAGCCGCGTCGACGAGCGCTCAGTGCGGTACCTATCGGGGAGAGGTGCCGGAGGTGGACCTGCTGAATAGTAAAATCAATCTCAATATGGTTAATGGTTACACATTTCCCAGTAACACGGTTGTAGACCCCATTCAATGCACGGGTGGTTCGGCCAGCGCCTTTACGGCGAAGTCGATCGGCTGTTTTTATGATACCAATCTTAATGGCGGTCAATTCGTATTCTACTCGGTCATTTCAGAGCGTTAAGGCCACATTTCCTGCTTAGGCAATTAAAGGCTTTATGGTATTCTAACTGTAGGGAGATCTCATGAAACAATCCGGCAGTGCACTGGTCTATATTCTCATCGCGATTGCTTTGCTGGCAGCACTGACGGCAAGCTTTATGCAGCCGGCCAGTCAGCAGACGACCTCTCAGAATATCGTCAAAACCGTATCGGATTTAAAATCCCAGGCAGAGTTTCTACGTTCGTCTATTCAGGAATGTATCTTGGTGTATGCAGGGGGAGATGTATCAACTGCTGGTACGGTCTTGCCTAATACACCTTATCCCATCAACCCCTCGAGTACATATTTTGATACTGCCGGCTTTGATCCGGGAAACATCTCGACGGATGAAGCGAAATATATTCGCTGTCCGGGTAATCCCGGCACAACCAAAAACCATGCGCGGATATTCGGTGCGACAACGGGAAAATCCATGCCACCACCACCAGATTTGTTTGAAGATTGGAAATATTACAGCGGTCCGAACGGCGTCTTCTTCTACACGCGCTCAACCAAAACGGATGCTTTTATAAAGACGGCACTTGACCGTCTCGACGATCAGTTTTCTGAATGCGAAGCGGATATTGTCACAGCAGCGGGCACGGATGTTAGCATGACGACTACTGCGACATCGGCCGCATGTCCGGCGGGTAACGTCTGCTTCCGGGTTTGGATGATTGCGCGTACCGGTGCAACCAATGCCTACCAAGCGGGTACGCCTGAAAGAACGGCTTCCTGCCCGAATTAAAGAGCGGCTACTTCTTCTTGCAGTTCTAAAAACGCACTTTTAATAAGTGGGATCAACGCATCGACATTTTGATGTGCTTCCACATCATCCTGCAACCGCGCGGCGAGTTCCCCCAGTTTATTGGCGCAAGCGGAGCGCGCGGCTCCTTTTAAACTATGGGCCGCTTCTTTAAGCGTATGATGATCTTTTTCGGCGTGCGCTGTTTCAATCACAGCAATAAGCGGTATGGTCATCTCGACAAACATTTTCAGCATCTCAATCACGTCGTGATCAAACGCCCCCATCTGAGCGATAACGGCTTGATGGTCTATGGCGCTCTGCGGCGGCGTATCTATAGACGCTTTTGAAGCCTTTTTCTTAGGTTCATGACTGTCTTTTAACAATCCCCAGCGTATGAGAAGACGCTTGAAATGACCCATGGAAACAGGTTTTAGCAAGCACTCATCAAATCCATGTTCCATATAAACTTGGCGCTGTGCCATCTGCACATCGGCTGTTAGTGCGATGATAGGAAAGTGGCGATCGAGACGTTGGTCATCGGCGCGAATTTCCTGCACCAATGTATAACCATCCATTTCCGGCATATGAAGGTCTGTAAATAAAATGCCATAGTCGCCTGTGCGCACGGCACGTAATGCCTCGACACCGTTTTCAACAAAAGTAGCGTCCACACCTAGTTTTTCTAATTGGCGACGTAGTACATCGCGCACGCTTGCCGTATCTTCCGCAATAAGAAGGCGTTTGGCACCGCTGCCGATGTCCATTTTCTGAACCTTGGCGGCAGCATCGAGAACGGCTTCCCCCAGTCCCATACGGCTGGCAGGTTTGGTGAGATAGGTAACACCCAAAGCATTCAGCGTATGTTGCAGACCCAGATCATCGCGGGCGGTGTACATGATCAATCCCATGAATGGTCGCAGATCGATCGTCTTGCGTACCAGATCAACTCCCACACCATCTGGCAAGCCTTGGTCGAAAATACCGACATCGAACGGACGGCGTTTAATCAGCGCCAGCGCATCCTTGATCGTACCGCAATGTTCGACCGTTGCACCCATGGAGCGTAATGATTTTTGAATTTCCTTGGCGCCCATGGGATGATCTTCCACGGACAGAACCGAAATGCCATCTAATACAGGCAGATCAAGAATTTGCGCATTGACGTCAACCTCTTCAGTAGGAATTTCAAACCAGAAAGTGGACCCTTCACCTTCGACACTGGTGACACCGATCTGCCCGCCCATCAGCTCTACCAGTTTTTTACAAATAGAAAGTCCTAGCCCCGTGCCGCCATATTTGCGTGCTGTTGTATTATCGGCCTGCATGAAAGGTTGGAAAAGGCGGGCAGCCACTTCTTGGCTCATACCAATGCCGGTATCGGCAATTTCAAACCGTAAAGCGACACCGGTTTCAGTGGCTTTAATATGCTGCACGTTTGTCGTGACACGAATATCGATCTGGCCTTCTTTGGTAAACTTTAACGCATTACCAGTCAGATTAATCAGTATCTGACGCAAACGTTTGGGATCGCCGACAATCACGAAGGGGACAGAGTTATCGACTGCGTCGACCAACTGCACATCTTTGCCGTGAATCTTAACTTCCAGTGCTTCTACAATCCCGCGGCACAAAGTCCGCACGGGCACCTCAAAAAGATCAAGTTCCATTTGATCAGCATCGGCTTTAGCAAAGTCCAAAACCGTATCGAGCAATTCAAGCATGCCGCTGGCTGACTGTTTGGCAGTGCGCACCATGGAAAGAATATCGGCTTGCGGATTTTCCAGTTCGATCATTTCAAGCAGGCCGAAGACGCTTTGCATCGGTGTGCGCATTTCATGGCTCATCGTCGCCAGGAAATTGGATTTCTGCATAACCTGATTATTGGCGTCGCTCACGGCAGCCTGCAGGTCATTAATCGGCGCTGTGTAGAGCAGGATGCGATCGCCATCGATCTGTGTAAAAACTTTAAACCAGTAATCTTGCTGGGCGATTACACCGCTGGCGGGCAGGTTGGGGCTTTTCAGCGCTTTGCAGAAATCCTTGGCCTCTTTGGTGTAGGCGATGTCTTCCAGCGATTTTCCCACCACGTTTTTGCCGGCCATGGCTTTAAATGTCGTATTGGCCTCGAGAATTTCGAGCGTTTTGCGGTCGCGGCGCACGATGCATAAGCCAATTGGCGCATTGTCAAAAGGAAAAGAGAAGGAAGCCATGATGAGAATTCGCTTGAGATAAAGTCAGCCTTGCCGTTAAGTAAAGATACGGCAAAATCATCACCAGCGTAAGAGGAAAAGACAATGGGCTATAAAGTGGCAGTGGTAGGCGCGAGCGGCAATGTAGGGCGAGAATTGCTCAATATTCTCCATGAGCGGGCTTTCCCGGTCAGTGATGTGGTGGCTTTGGCGTCTCACCGCTCAGCCGGGGGTGACGTTTCCTTCGGCGACAAGGATCTTAAAATTCAGGATTTGTCTAAATTTGATTTTTCGGGCGTGGATATCGTCCTGTCTTCCGCTGGCGCCAAAGTGTCGGCCGAATTCGCACCCATGGCAGCCAAAGCGGGCGCGGTTGTGATCGATAACACGTCCCATTTCCGCATGGATCCCGATGTACCGTTGATCGTGCCGGAAGTAAATCCGGATGCTCTGGCGGGGTATACCAAAAAGAACATCATCGCCAATCCGAATTGCTCGACTATCCAGATGCTCGTGGCCTTAAAGCCGCTGCATGACGTGGCAAAAATAAAACGGGTAGTGGTCAGCACGTATCAATCGGTTTCCGGCGGCGGTAAAGAGGCAATGGATGAGCTCTTCAATCAGACGCGTCATTTTTATATGAACCAGCATGATACGAACGAAGTCTTCCCCAAGCAGATTTCCTTCAACGTCATTCCGCAAATAGACGTCTTTATGGATGATGGAATGACCAAAGAAGAATGGAAAATGGTTGTTGAAACCAAAAAAATTCTGGACCCTGCCATCAAAGTTTGTGCCAACTGCGTACGCGTGCCAGTGTTCGTGGGTCACTCGGAAATGGTCAACGTCGAATTCGAAGAAGAAATGACCGCCAAGCAGGCGATGAAGTTGTGGAATAAGGCGCCAGGCGTTACCTGCATTGATCTCGACAGCGATCTGGAATACGTAACCCCCGTTGAGATTGCTGGTGAAGATGATGTGTTCGTCAGCCGTGTGCGTGAAGATATCTCCGTTGAAAATGGTCTGAATTTCTGGTGCGTATCGGATAACCTGCGCAAAGGTGCGGCTCTCAATGCCGTTCAGATCGCGGAGCTGTTGATCAAGAAGTACCTTAAAAAAGGTGCCTGATCGTGCGGACGGCGCGCGCCATATTCGATGACTTTCAAGGAGAGTGGGCGTTTAATCGCCAGGTTATGCCCGGCGGCACTATGACAGGAAAGGCGTTGTTCACACGTCATTCCGCTGATCATCTGCATTATGCCGAGACAGGTATTCTCACCACTGATGATGGCGCCGTGCTCGAGCCGTCACGCGCGTATGATTATTACTGGCGCGAAGGCCGGATTTTTGTTTACTACGCCGATGGGCCGCAAAAGGGGGCTGCTTTTCTTGAGTTGCCTTTTATTGATTCAAGGAGCACAGCGGATCATCACTGTGGGAAAGATGTCTACAAAGCGCAGTATCACTTTATTCATGAGCGGGAATTTTCAACCGAATTCTCAGTAAGTGGTCCGCGCAAACACTACGTACACCGCACGGATTTTTCCAAAATATCAGGCTAATTTTTCTGCCGTGAAGACGTGTGCAGGGGAAACAAATTCATCCTGCGCCGCAATCAGAGCCAGTTCCCGCTGGTTCAAATCATGCGTCTTCTCAAACAGGCCGTAAATGGCGGCCGTTGTGCTCTCCAGCGCCTGCCGCAGCGTTTTTCCCTGTAAAATATTGCCGAGAAAAACAGCGGCAGTGGCATCGCCTGAACCGTTGGGTGCGACAGGGAAGACTAGGCGTGGCGTAGTCGCGACATATTGGTTGCCGTCTTTGTGGCTGGCCAGCATGTGAATTTCGTGATCGCTGGTTTGCTGATGGATAAGCGATGTCAGTAACACTGTTTCAACGCCTAGATTATGTATGGTGCGGCAAGCTGCCTGCGCTTCGCTAAGCGTGGTAATAGGCTGTCCGGTTAAAAATTCCAGTTCGAACTGATTGGGCGTGATGATCGTCGCAAGGGGCAGGGCCTTTTGCTTGAAGAATTCCGGGATACCGTCTTTGACAAAAAAGCCGCGACCCACATCGCCCATCACCGGATCGCAACACCACGGCACACCGGCCTGCTGCGCCACGTTGATGATCATCTCACCGATGGCCGGATCGCCGAGATAACCGGTCAACACTGCGTCAATCTGGCTCAGAATACCGCGTTCTTTTAAACCGTTCAGTACGTCTTTGATATGCTCCCCTGTAAAGACTTGACCCGTCCACGCGCCATATCCGGTGTGGTTGGAAAACTGCACCGTGTGAACGGCCACGACCTCATATCCCATGCGTTGCAGGGGGAAGACAGCGGCGGCATTGCCGACATGGCCGTAAGCGACATGGGACTGAATGGAAAGGATCGTTTTCATGCCCCTAGATATGCCATGAATTTCGGGTATATTAAAGACATGACGCAGAAAACAACCAGTAGACGTTTATTTTTGGCGGGTGCCGCCGGGGTAGCTGTGACAGCTCTTATGGCTGGCAAAGCATGGGCACTGGATGTCGATGTAAATGTCTTGAAGAAGAAAGCCGCCAGTTTTCCTTACGCCCTCAGCGACGCGCAATGGCGCAGCAAACTCTCGCCGGAAGCCTACACAGTCCTGCGCGAAGGCGAGAATGAAACGGCCGGTACCTCGCCGCTTAATTTTGTCCGCAAAAAAGGCACCTATCACTGTGCTGGGTGTGATCAGCTTTTGTTCCAATCGTCTGCGCGCTATGAAGCCAAAGTTGGCCTGCCGTCTTTCTATCAGCCGGTAAACCCCAAGGTTCTGGCCAAATCGGTCGATTTTGGCATCCTGCTTCCTCGTACCGAAGTGCATTGCACCAACTGTGGCAGCCATCTTGGTTATGTCTTTAATGACGGCCCGCCGCAAACTGGCTGGCGCTACTCGATCAATGGCCTCGCCTTGACCTTCAAACCCGCTTAAGACGTCATTTTTAGGGGTTTAAAATTCCAAATCCGGGCTGTATGATCCGGCGCATGACAACAATAAATCCGCGTCCCTTATCCCCTCATTTACAGGTTTACCGCCTGCCATTGACCGCCAAAATGTCAATCACCCACCGTATGACCGGCGTGATTTTGATGGGTGGTTTGTTGCTCATGGCTGGCTGGCTGATCGCCGCTGTTCTGGGCGAGGAATATTATGCGCACGCCATGGTGCTCGCCGTATCCCCGCTTGGGCAGATTATTCTCTTCGTCTGGGCCGCGGCTTTTTACTATCACCTGTGCAACGGTATCCGCCATCTGTTCTGGGATATGGGTTTCCTGTTTAAATTACAGGCGGCCGCCGTTGCCAACTGGGTCGTGTTAATTGCAACAGCTGCTTTAACGGCCGGCACCTGGTTTATCGCTCAGGGAGGCGCGCTATGAGCTGTAAATGTTCCGGACACGCAAAACCGCATGGTTCTGGTCACTGGCTGGCTGAGCGCCTTACATCGATTGCACTGGTACCCCTCTGCCTCTGGCTGGTGTGGTCTATTCTGGCGCTCAATGGCCCGAGCTATTTTGCTTTCACCTTGTGGCTGGCACAGCCCCTTAATGCCGCTCTGATAGTGTCATTGATTGTGATCGGCTTTTGGCACGGCACGATGGGTATGCAGGTAATCATTGAAGATTACGTTTCGTGCGCGAAAACCCGCTGCGCAATGCTGATCGCGCTCAAGATTTTCTTCACCGTTCTGGCGCTTGCCAGCCTTTATTCCGTTTATGTGATTGCCGTATAAGCCATGACCCAAAGCTATCAGATTATCGATCATGAATATGATGTCGTCGTTGTCGGCGCCGGAGGCGCGGGGTTACGTGCCGGTTTTGGATGCGCTGAAAAGGGGCTGAAAACGGCGCTTATTTCAAAAGTGTTTCCAACCCGCTCGCACACCGTGGCGGCGCAGGGCGGTATTTCCGCCGCGCTTGGCAACATGGGCGAGGATGACTGGCGTTTCCACTTCTACGACACCATCAAAGGCTCCGACTGGCTGGGCGATCAAGATGCCATCGAATATATGTGCCGCGAAGCCATCCCGGCGATCTATGAACTGGAACATTACGGCGTCCCGTTCTCGCGTACAGAAGACGGCAAGATTTATCAGCGCCCCTTCGGCGGCATGACAACAAACTACGGCAAAGGTACGGCGCAGCGCACCTGCGCCGCTGCCGACCGTACAGGTCATGCGATCTTGCATACGCTCTACCAGCAGGCACTGAAACATAACGCCGAATTCTTTATTGAATATTTTGCCACCGACCTGCTGATGAACGAGCAGGGCGAATGCGTGGGCGTGATTGCCTGGAATCTGGCCGACGGCACGATCCACCGTTTCCGCTCGCACCAGACCATTCTGGCGACAGGCGGCTATGGCCGCGCGTATTTCTCTTGCACCTCCGCGCATACCTGCACAGGTGATGGTGGCGGCATGGTGTTGCGCGCCGGTCTGCCGTTGCAGGATATGGAGTTCGTGCAATTCCACCCGACCGGTATCTACGGCGCAGGCTGTCTGATTACCGAAGGCGTGCGCGGTGAAGGGGGATACTTAACGAATAGCGAGGGCGAACGCTTCATGGAACGATACGCCCCAAGCGCAAAAGATCTCGCATCCCGCGATGTGGTATCCCGCTCCATGACCATCGAAATCCGCGAAGGCCGCGGTGTCGGCAAAAAGAAAGACCATATTCATCTGAACCTGATGCACCTGCCGCCGGATGTTATTCACTCGCGCCTGCCGGGCATCGCTGAGTCCGCACGTATTTTCGCGGGCGTCGATGTCACGCGTGAGCCAATCCCCGTTCTGCCGACCGTTCACTACAACATGGGTGGTATCCCAACCAATGTACGCTGTGAAGTGCTCAACCCTTCTGATACAGATCCGAATCGCGTTGTCCCCGGCCTGATGGCCATTGGTGAAGCGGCCTGCGTATCCGTCCACGGCGCCAACCGTCTGGGTTCCAACTCGCTGCTCGATCTCGTGGTCTTCGGTCGCGCCGCTGCGATCCGCGCCGCTGAAACGGTCAAACCAAATTCACCGCATCAAGCTATTACGACAGGGTCGACTGATTACGCCCTTTCGCGCTTCGATCATTTCCGCCATGTATCGGGCGGTACGCGCACATCAGAACTGCGCGATCACATGCAACGCACGATGCAGGATCATGCGGCTGTGTTCCGAACCGGCGAAACGCTGGTGGAAGGCGTTGATAAGATCAACGCGGTCTATGCGGGTAAAGCCGATCTTGGCATTACAGATCGCTCGCTGATCTTCAATACCGATCTCGTGGAAACGCTGGAGCTGGACAATCTGCTGGGGCAGGCGGTTGCCACCCTGCATTCCGCTGTGCGCCGGGAAGAATCCCGTGGTGCGCATGCCCGCGAAGATTTCCCGAACCGCGATGATGTAAACTGGCTGAAACACTCTACCGTGTGGGTCAATGATGCCGGCCAGAGCGGCCACGGCGCCCGCCCGGTCATCTTGCATACACTCACTGACGACGTCGAAGCCGTCCCGCCAAAGGCACGGGTTTATTAAGGTTTCACTGGGGGGTTGCTTAAATCGCCTAAGTTCGCTACATAGCGCGTGAATTTAACCGCATGAAAGGCGAAGAACTATGGCTATTGAACGCACATTTTCGATTATTAAACCGGACGCGACCCGTCGCAACCTGACGGGCGCTATCAATGCCCGCTTTGAAGAGGCTGGCCTGCGGATCGTCGCGCAGAAACGTATTCACTTGAGTCTGGCGCAAGCCGAGGGCTTCTACGCCGTTCACAGCGAGCGCCCGTTCTTTGGCGAACTGACAGAATTTATGGCGTCCGAGCCGGTTGTCGTTCAGGTGCTGGAAGGCGAAAACGCCGTCCTGAAAAACCGCGATGTTATGGGCGCGACCAACCCGAAAGAAGCAGCAGACGGCACGATCCGCAAGGATTTCGCTCTCTCGATCGGTGAAAACTCGGTACACGGTTCCGACTCTCTCGAAAACGCAAAGATCGAAATCGAATATTTCTTCAAAGATGATGAAATCGTCGGCTAGTTTTTAGCGGATCGTTATTGCAACCATTCGGCCAGGGCGGCATCCGCTCTGGCCTTTGCATTTGGCAGCTCGGCGATCAACGCATCAATGGTCGCATCGATTGTGCCGTGCTTGGCCTGCTTCTCAATCTCACCCGCCATATGGCTCAGTTCCATCATGCCGAAATTCCCGGCCATGCCTTTGAGTTCATGCCCCTTGGCAGACAGCTTGTTGAGGTCTTGTTCTTCCAGCGCACTACGTAGCGCGTCAATAATAGTCACGCTCATATCCAGCGCCCCTCCGATCAACTCCTGTAATTGCGCCGCCGGTAAATTATCTTTCAGCGATTTCAACACATCATGGTCGAACGCCGGATATGTTGAAGGAGACGCAGGCGGAGCAACGGCTTCGGCTTCCGGTTCTGCTGGTTGCGTGACGCGCGTTGCGGGTTCACTTAATACGCGCAGGATTGTTTGTTTCAATTTATCGGGATCGATTGGTTTGCCGACAATGCCGTCCATACCGACTTCATAGTAATGTTTGATGTCTTCGTTCGATACATTGCCGGTCAGCCCGACAATCGGAATGCTCAAACCTTGTTGGCGCAAATGTAGCGTTGCTTCATCACCGCGTATACCTGGTAATTCGACATCCATCAGAATAACATCGAACATTTCGCTATTCAGGATATCGAAAATTTCCTCTGCGCTTTCCAGTTCATGCAACGTCACTGGTTCCTTATCCAGGAACCCGTTAATCACGCGGCGATTCACCTCATTGTCCTCGACCAGTAATATGCGGCAAGGTGGCAGAATCGGCTTGCTGACTTCCATGGTTTTGATGGCAGGAGGAATCAGCGGTCCGACTTCGACGATCTTCATCGGAATACTAAAAGCGAACGTGCTGCCTTTATGCTCATGGCTCTGCACGGTAATCGTGCTGCCCATGGCATTGATAAGCCCTTTGCTGATGGCAAGGCCAAGACCCGTTCCACCGAATTTGCGCGTAATGCTGCTATCGGCTTGCGAGAAAGGGTTGAAAAGATTGCGTTGCGCCTCTTCAGAAATACCGATGCCGGTATCAATGACGGAGAAGGTGATTGGCGCTTTTTTATCGCTCATCATCTCACCGGCTTCGACTTTAATCGTGACTGTACCAGACGGAGTAAACTTGATTGCGTTACCTGCAAGATTAAGTAGCACTTGACGTAGGCGTGTCGGATCACCAACAACCTGCTTAGGTAAGCCGGGTGCTAATTCAGCCATTAGAGAAATTTTCTTCTGTGCGGCGTGACCGGACATCAGGGTCACAATGCTTTGAATAAGACGCGGAAGATCGAAGGCAATTGCTTCCAGTTCGACACGGCCCACTTCGATTTTTTCAAAGTCCAGAATATCATTGAGCAGTGCCAGCATGGAATCTCCCGATTCCTGAATTGTGATCGCCTGTTCGCGCTGATCTTTGGCAAGATTGCTATCGAGCAGTAAACGCACCATGCCCATAACACCGGTCATCGGTGTGCGAATTTCATGAGAAACGACGGCTAGAAAAGCAGATTTGGCGCGGTTAGCCTCGTCGGCAGCCTCTTTGGCGATGCGCATCTCTTCTGTGCGGGTATTTTCACGTTCACGTAATTCCGCCATGACTTCGCGCTCTCGCTCGAGAACGCGCAGTAGGCGCGCCTGATCGGCCGCTTCTTTCGACTGACGAATACGCGCTAGAGAATTTTCTTCACGTTGCATTTTTTCAATACCAAGTTTTTCCTCCACCCGCATGCTGCGCAACGTATTGAGGCTGCCGACCATGGATAAAAATAATTGGGTGAGTAGCGTGATTGTTAAAAGGTGCTGCAGCGCTATAATTTGTGGCAGATAGCCATACAGCGACAAGAGCCACACGCTCATCCCGCCAATCAGCACTAGCCAGCCTGCCGCCATTGCGCGGCTGCCGGGATACGCATCTCCCAGCATTCGGATGCTTTGCGAGAGCAGCAGGCCTCCCATTAATCCGAACGGAATAAGGACGAGAAGAGTTTTCGTTGCGGGGTCTGAGAGCGGAGTCAGCGTGTAAAGGAATACGCAGATCATGCTGGCGCCGGTGACGGCGATCATGATCAAACGGCTTAGTAAGCTTTGATCAGCATCTTTTTGTGTGAGAGCACCTACTCCTGTGCAGCCGCAGAGCAATGCGACGGTCAGGAGGATCGGCAACACTTCGCCGCTTAAGGTAAAACCGTGTAGACTAAAGGCGCTCTGCCAGAAAAAGAACAGGCCGAAGAACAAGAAGTAGCCTGATAAATACAGCGCGCCGCGTTGCAGATTGAGCAAGGCGAGGGAGAGGTAAAAAACGGCGCCGATCAGCGCAATAAACAGCATGGAGAACAGGCTGTAATTAAACGCTGTATCCGCACGTTCTGCCGGGCTGATGGATAAAGGCAAGCTGATCGGAAAGCCGTTGTCGATTTCGAGGCGCAACAAAAGCGTTGTCGTTTCCCCGCGCGCGATCACGATTGGAATAGATTGGGTTGGCGTAACCAGATCAGCAATCGCTTTGGCTTTGTCGGCCTGCAATACGGACAGACGGTTGATAACGCCCGAGCGGCCATCACCCAGGTCACCTAGTTGTAGCGCCCAGAGCGGCGCGTCTGTTTTGTTGTGCAGGGTAATTTCCAGCCAGTACGCGCCCCCATTGGCAGGCAACATGAAATTCTGGCCGTCCAGAATTTTGGTGCCCTTCAGATTCTGGCGGTAGCGATTGACCATTTCCGGCCAAGTCAGATTTTTTTGCGGATCGGACGTAATATAGATATCGCTGTTCAGGTCGTAGTCAGCGCCAGCGGAGGAAAGTTGCACCGCTCCGACATCGTTTTGCGCCCGGGCCTCAGAAACTATCCATACGCAAAGCGCTCCCGCTATAAGCAGTACACGCACTATCAGTCTTGAAAAAGACAGGCAGAATGTTGCCATCGTCGAAAAGCCCTCGCCCACCATCTTGGCGAAAAATGGTTACCAAATGCCTAAAGTCAGGCGAAGTGATTGGTTTACATAGAGAACTTAGGCAATAAAGACGGCCATCAGACCCAGAAGAATGACCACGCTGACCACGCCGATTTTCATCATGAGCGTAAAGCCAGCCCAGTTGTGCTGTGCGCGCTGTACGTCTTCTTGGGAAACTGAAACAGGGGTATGTTGTGTAGCCATGAGAATGTCTTTCTTAAAAATGCTGCTTAATTTTTCCACGCTTCATCGGCATTTTCAATGCTGACATGCGGTTTCTGGTCGGTTTTTTGAATATGCCCGATGGTGTAGACCGTTTCGCCGCCCTTTTCCAGCGCCTCCATCAAGGCCTTTGCCTGATCCGCCGCGCAGATAACGGCCATGCCGATCCCGCAATTCAAGGTCAGCGCCATGTCGTGAGCGCTCAGATCGCCGTGCTTTTTGAGCCAGCGGAAGACAGGCGGCAGATCCCAGCCGTTGGTGTCGATCACCGCCATCGTGCCTTGCGGCAGGACGCGCGGAATATTCTCGATCAGTCCGCCGCCGGTAATGTTGGCCATGCCTTTAATAACTGGCTGGCCAGCCGCGTCGCTCAGCTTCAGGGCTGAGAGTAAGGATTTGATGTAAAGGCGGGTAGGAGTCAAAAGGGCTTCGCCCATCGTTTTGCCGTCCTCGAACGGGCAGGGCGTTTCATAGCCATGACCTTCCGTGGACGCAACAATTTTACGCACCAGCGAATAGCCGTTGGAATGCAGGCCGCTGGCGGCCAGCGCCAGAACTACGTCGCCTTCTTCGATGCAATCACCGTTAATCATCCGTTCGCGCTCAACTGCGCCGACGGTGAAACCAGCCAGATCGTAATCGCCCGCGGCGTAGAGGCCCGGCATTTCGGCGGTTTCGCCGCCGATCAATGCACAGCCCGCTTCTTTACAGGCATGGGCGATGCCTTCGATCACGGATTGTGCCGTGTCGACATCCAGCTTACCGCTGGCGAAATAATCGAGGAAGAACAAGGGCTCTGCACCCTGTACGATCAGATCGTTAACACACATGGCGACCAGATCCTGGCCGATGGTGTCGTGCTTGTTGGTTTCGATCGCTATTTTAATTTTGGTGCCGACGCCATCGGTCGAGCTGACGAGGATTGGATCTTTATAACCCGTGGCTTTGAGGTCGAAGAGAGCGCCAAATCCGCCAATATTGGCCATAGAGCCGCTACGGAAGGTGTTTTTCACGGCGGGCTTGATGCGTTCCACCAGGGCATTCCCGGCCGCAATATCCACACCAGCGTCTTTATAAGCATTTTGAGTCATTGGCTAATCCCGCATTCCGCGTTATAAAAAAGCCATACTTCCGACGGATACATGAAGGATGATGGCGATTTCGATGTCAGCACTGTATAAGGCTTTTAAAGTGGGCAGGCCAGTATTTTTTGGCGCAATGCTGGGCTTCGTGCTGCTGGCAGCCGCACCAGCGCTGGCTGTGTCCTACACAGTGGAAGGCGTGGCGGTTGACGTTACCGCCGCCAATGCCGTTAAAGCCAGGGAAGAGGCGCTGACGCAGGCGCAGGTCAAGGCGTTCGAGCAGCTGGCTGCCCAGACCCTGACCCCCGAGGAACTGGCCGCCTACACCATGCCTGATGCCAATACCATCATGGCATTAGTCCAGGATTTTGAAATTACCAACGAGCAGTTATCCGCCAAACGCTATAAAGGCGTGTTCACCGTGCGTTTCCGCCCGGCACTGGCGGCCCAATATCTGAACGCTCAGCCTGCCGTTGCGCAGACACCAACTGATGCCTATGGCGTGCCGCAACAACAACCTCTTCCCTCGGCTCGCTCCGAAGCGTCGTACCAACAACCTGTGGCTGTTCCCGCTACACCAACGTATCAACCTGCTCCCGTGATGAACGGCCGCCCCGTAACTATCCGTGCCCGGTTCGCTGGGGTGCAGGAGTGGGTGCGTTTGAAAAATACGCTGGAGCGCAACCGCGCCTTTACCATGCGCCGGGTTATCTCGCTGCAACCGACAGAAGCGCTGGTCGAGCTGGCCTTTAACGGTACGCCCGCAGAATTGCAGCAGGCCATGGCTGGTGCAGGTCTGAGTGTTGCGCCCGCTCAAAGTATTGCTGTCGATACCCAATCCCCGCTCTTTGATGTGGGCTTTGGGGGCTATTCACGTTACTAGGGAACTCTCATGGCCATCACGGTAAAAACAAAAGCCACATTCTGGATTGGCGCGGCGCTCGCCCTGATCGGATTTATCTGGCTGTTCAACAGCATTTTGATGCCATTCGTGTTGGGCGCGATCATCGCGTATCTACTGAATCCGGCCGTTAAATTTTTCGCGCGCGAAAAAATTCCGCGTTGGCTATCCAGCGCAGGTATTCTTTCCCTGTTTATTTTATTCATTCTGACAGTATTGGCATTGGTTATCCCGCCGCTTACCCGTGAGGCGATCGGTCTTGCCGCCGCACTGCCTGATTATGCCGACAAACTCTCACACTTATTATCGCCTTATGTGGCCGCTATACAAAGTTACATAGGCGATAGCGCCATCGATGATCTGCCAGCAATGTTGAAAGATAATCTCGGCAAGCTATTTACAGGAGCAGGCGGCGTGCTGGTCGGCTTGAAAGCAGGCGGGCAAGCGGTCATCGGTGGTATTTCGACGATGGTGCTGACGCCGCTGGTCGCGTTTTTCATGATGAAAGACTGGCCGCGCATCATTCGCTGGGTGCATGACCTCTATCCAAGGCAGTATAAATCCATGATCGAAGACTTGCTGAATCAGATTGACCGCAAACTTGCCGGCTTTATTCGCGGGCAATTAATGGTGTCGTTTTTCTTGGGGTTGGGTTATGCCATCGCCCTGACAATCGCCGGACTGAACTACGGTTTTCTTATTGGTATCATGGCGGGCGTTCTCTCGATCATTCCGTTGGTTGGTTCCACCATCGGCCTGCTGACGTCTGTTATTGTCGCCTATATTCAAACGGGTGGTGACTGGTCATTTGTTGCCGTCATTGCAGGGATTTTCATCGTCGGTCAGGTGATTGAAGGCAATATTCTCTCGCCGAAACTGCTGGGCGATAATGTCGGCCTGCATCCTTTGTGGGTGCTGTTCGCGCTGCTCGCAGGGGGCAGTCTGTTTGGCATTCTCGGCATGCTGATCGCTGTGCCGGTAGCCGCCATCATCGGCGTACTGGTCAGCTTCTTCCTCGTGCAGTACAAAAAAAGCCCGTTCTATAAACATCAACCGGCTATCGAAGATAAAGCCACTAAAAAATGAATGTACAGGCGGAACAGTTACCGCTTGATCTTGGTCATCGCACCGCCATGGGCCGCGATGATTTCCTGATCGCACCCTCCAATCAGGATGCGGTTGCGTGGATTGATCTGTGGCCGGAATGGCCCGCGCCAGCGCTGGTTTTATATGGACCGGTTGCGTCCGGTAAATCGCACCTGGCAGCCGTCTGGTGCGACCAGAGTGGCGCAATAAAAATTACCGCAACAGATATCACGGACAAAACGGTGCAGGATATTGCGGCGCGCGGTCAGCATCTTATGATCGATGATGCGGATCAACTGATTGGTGATATCGCGCGTGAAAACGCATTATTCCATCTCTATAATATTTTTAAAGAAGAAAAGCGCAGCCTGCTGCTCACTATGCAGGACGCCCCGATCCGCCGCGCCTTTACGTTGCCTGATCTTGCCTCGCGCCTTCGCGCGGCGCCTTGTGTCGCGATTCGCGAACCGGACGATGCGCTTATTGCTGCTATTCTGGTGAAACTGTTTAACGACCGGCAACTGCGTATCAGTGCAGAAGTGATTAATTACATTTTACCGCGCGTAGAGCGATCATTCGAAGCAGTGAGTGCGCTGGTCGAGAATATCGACCGGAAGGCGCTTCAGGAAAAGCGCACTATTACATCCCAGCTGATCAAAGATTTATTATAGAGCCAGCGCGCGTTGTTGAATGCGTTGCTGAACGTATTCAGCTTCGACAAACTGCCCCAGATAAGCACGCAGATGTTCCGGCTCTTTAAAAACGATGTGGGAGCATTCAGGCGCTTTCGGTCCTACGCCCAGACAAATACCGTTTTCGTTTCTCACTTTTTCCATGACTTCACGGTCACCGCCGCTATCGCCGCCAAACACGGTAAACTGGTTTCTTAGAATGTTGCTATTCCGCAGATAATCCAGAGATTTAGATTTGCACGCCCCTGCCGGCATGATTTCAACGACAGCATTGGTCGGTGTTACCGTATCTTTGGAAATCATCTGATCGTGCGGATTTATTTCCAGTGGGAATTCGGAAAGAATGTCGTTTGACAAAGCCATGATTTCTTTGGCAATGCAATTCATTTTGTCAGTCATTTCCTGCGAAATGGTTTTTTCATTACGTGGATTGATGATGTGTGTGAATCCCAATGTCATCGTAACAGTTTTATGATCTTCAATTTGAACGCCTTGCAAAACTGGATTGGAGGCGATGGCTTTCTTGAAAGCCTCTGTTAAGTGGATGATCTGCAGGCGTGAGCCAATGCGGTTAAGCGGGGCATCGTCTGCATGATGAGAAACCACGGAACCATGCTCCGTGCCGACGAAAAAGTTACGGCGCGGAAAAATACGGCGCGCGAATTCATCGGGGCGCCCCGTTAAAACAAAAGTGTGGCCATCCGTTGCTGTATTGAGCGTGTTCAATAAATTTTCAAGGACGACATCTTCGGGTACATTCACATGATCGCCCGGCGTTGCGTGAACGAGCGTACCATCAAGATCCATGCCGATCGCAAGCGCACCATTTTTTAACTGGTTTGAAATAACTGTGGTGACAGACTCGTAGTGTTCTTCACCACGGATCAGAAAATCATACTTAGTGCTCATGTTCACTCACCCCCGTTAGTGCGCCCATGTTTGCTTTACTTAAGAAGTAATGCAAATAAATTCGTTTTTGCAGAGCACCAATTAACGCAGGCCCGGCTTCATATTTTCTCGTGTTTGCGGTTGCAAGATGTGCACAATATCTGATGCGTTGCACAAGATAGCGCCGCGATCAGCGAGCATCTGCAATGTCTCATCTTTTGATTTCATGTTGGTTGACGCATTATCAGTTGCATCGATAGGAAGGATAACAGTGAAGCCTGCGTCTAGCGCGTCCGTTGCCGTATCTTTAAGACACATCCCCGTATTGTAACCGGTGAGAATGACCACCTCATATTTACCGCCTTTGGTAGCAGGCAGGCGTCCGAAGCCTGTTGAATGATCCCGGAATGCGGAGCTGGCATATCCGCCTTGCACTTTTGCGTGTTTCAGCAGGTAAGGGTGAAGGCCCAATTCCTCTGACGTCAGAAAGTCGGATGCATTGTTGGCCAGCGTGGTGGCGTGGGTAGGAATACCCGTGTCTTTTAAAGCACTGGCCAGTCTAACAATCTGTTCAGCGGCCTTTTCGCGCCCTTTGGTATGATGGTCTCTCTCGGCGGCGGAAAAATAGGGTTCCTGTACGTGATGGGCCAGATGGACCACATCGCCAGCATTCGCGAGCAGGGCTTTTAGTTTAAACTCATCACTCAGTTTTTGCAGCATACCTGACCCTATCAAATATTATGAAAATATCAAGCTTTTTGTCGTCTTTTGAGGCAGGACATAAAAGATGAACGAGGTTTCATCAAGAAAAAGGCGGGCCGGTGTTCTGTAGGGTGCAGAACAACCGGCCCTTTTTCGCCTGCCTTGGGTTCACGGTTAGGGGAGGGGCGGCAGGCGGAAACTTGTGCGTCGTCTATCGTGCGGCGGCGAGGGTCTCCTGCGGCATGAATTTGTTACCCAGTTTGCTGGCGTACATAGCGGTGTCTGCGTCGCCAAAAATGCGGTCGGCCGTATCACCTGCGCTATATTCACGCAAACCCAGAGAAGCGCGTACCGGGATTTCCACGCCCATCCAGCCCAAAGACAGGCTGTTAAGGCGACCGATCAGGTCGCGCGCCCGTGCGGCAGCTTTGGTGCGATCGGTATTGGTGAGCAGCAGGACAAATTCATCCCCGCCCAGGCGTCCAGCCGTATCCATGAGGCGAATATCTGCGGCCAGCGTCGCGGCAACCAGCTTGAGGGCGGCATCGCCCGCCTGGTGGCCATAGGTGTCGTTAATTGCTTTAAAGTTATCGAGATCGATCAGCATGAGCAGACCGCCTGTGCTGAGGCCGCGCGACGTGCGGTCCAGCTCCTTGTAAAACTGGGTAAAGAAGCCGCGGCGGTTATTCAGGCTGGTCAGCTCATCGGTCGTGGCGATGGTTTCCAGTTGCTGGATGCGTTCTTCTTGCAGGCGGATGCGCTCTTGCGCAGCCTGCAGGGATTTTTCAGCCTGTTTCAGGAGCGAGAGAGTAGCGGACGTGTGCGTCGCTTCTTTCTCTGGATGGCGTGACAGCCAACCGAGTAGCTCATCAGCGCCCGACAGCCATTTGCTGGTTGCGGCGCTATTGGCATTCAATACTAATTCGTTTTGCATGTGATCCCGTCCCTAAACCCGTAAACCGTGTACGAATAAGTCCTTGCGAAACCTGTGCCAATTTAAAATTCCTTTTAAAAACAATTGGTTGTCTAGATTTATGGGGCGGCAAAAAGCGCCGCACCCGGATTATATCCACAGTTTTCAGTAATTATTGCCGCCTACTGCAGGGCAATTATTGCCGCTTGCGCGCGCTCACCGCTCTATATGAGGAAAACCTTCCCACGGAGGCGACTTTTTAGTATGGTTAAAGGGTCCACTGACCTCTAGTCCTGAATGAACCGGATGCGCCCCAGTTATTTAATTATCCTGCTGATCTGCCTTGGTTTTTCGCCCGTAATGGCGGCGCCTCCTCTGCCATCGGCCAAGGAAACGCCCGCCGCCGTACCGCACCGCGCCATTTATGAAGTCGATCTGAGCGCAACCCGTAGCGGCAGCCAGATCATCGATATTCATGGCAAGATGTTTTACGAATGGGGCATCTCCTGCGATGCCTGGGTAACGAATCACCGCTTCAACCTCGTCTATGAATATGCCGACAGTCCGGGTATGCGCATTGCCTCTGATTTTGCCACGTATGAATCCAAGGCCAATGACACATTCAGTTTCTCTTCCCGCCGTGCGCGCGATGGCGAGTTGTATCAGGACTTGCGCGGTCACAGCACGTTGAAAGAAGCCATATTCACCTCGCCAGACGATCTGTCTTTCGCGTTACCTAAAAATGTTATGTTCCCGACTGCGCACACCATGCGCATGATCGAGGAAGCCAAGAAAGGCACCAAGTTTTTCAGCGCTACCGTATTTGATGGCAGCGATGAAGAAGGGCCCATTGAAATCAATACCGTGTTTGGCGGCAAGGTCGACCCGATGACAGGCATTAAAGCATCTGATCGTCTGGACATGTCATTACTGAATTCGCCTGCTTATAAAGTGCGCATGGCAGTTTTTCCCGTGAAGGGTGATGAGGAAGAATCAGATTACGAAATGAGCCTGATCTTCCATGATAATGGCATCATCTCGGATATGACGATCGACTATGATGATTTCTCCGTGCGCCAGCGCCTGGTCGGCCTCGAGAAGCTTGAGCCAACCTGCGGTGCGCAGCCGAAAAAAGCGCAAACTCCTGGCGATAAAGCCAAACCGTAACAACCTGTGTGAGGATTTTGTGAGCGATCAGACGCCAAAAAAGAAAGTGATGATTGTTGAGGATAACGAACTCAACATGAAACTCTTTCACGATTTACTCGAAGCCCATGGCATTGACGTTATTCAAACGCGCGATGGTCGTGAAGTGCTGGCGCTGGCGCGCGACACGATGCCTGATCTTATCCTGATGGACATTCAACTACCGGAAGTTTCCGGCCTCGATGTCACCAAATGGCTCAAAGCCGATGATGATTTGAAAAAAATTCCGGTAATTGCCATTACCGCTTTTGCCATGAAAGGCGATGAGGAAAAAATCCGCGAAGGCGGCTGTGAAGATTATATCTCCAAGCCCATTTCCGTGATGCAGTTTCTTGGCAAAGTGCAAAAATATCTCAATCCTGACTCTGCCACTGTGCAAGGATAATCAGTCATGTCTGCTCGCGTCCTTGTCGTCGACGATATATTGCCGAACGTAAAACTGCTCGAAGCCAAGCTGTCGGGTGAATATTACGATGTGCTCACGGCCACCTCCGGCGCGGAAGCGCTGATCAAAGTGGAAACCGAAGCGCCGGATATTGTGCTGCTCGATGTGATGATGCCGGAAATGGACGGCTTCGAAGTCTGTCGCCGCATAAAGGCCAATCCATTAGTCGCGCATATTCCGGTCGTCATGGTCACGGCGCTCACCGATTCTGCCGACCGCATCAAAGGTTTGGAGGCCGGCGCAGATGACTTCCTTAGCAAGCCGCTGAACGATGTGGCGCTGATGGCGCGTGTGCGATCCCTGGTGCGTTTGAAAATGACGATCGATGAATGGAAGGTGCGCGAAAAAACCGCCAACCAGCTCGGCGTCATGGAAGGTACCGCGAACGCAATGACCGAACCGGTCGAGAATGCGCGAATCCTTGTGATTGAAGATCAATCCTACGATGCCGAAAAATTCGCGGCTGCGCTGAAAGAAGATAACGACATTGTCGTTACTGTGCAGACGGGCACTGAAGCGCTGGAGCGTATTCGTGAAGCAGATTACGATCTGCTTGCCGTGTCACTGAATCTGCAGGGCGAAGATGGTTTGCGTTTATGTTCGCACTTACGCTCGTCGGAGCGCACGCGATCTGTGCCTATTTTGATGATCGCCACCGAAGATGATATGGGCCGTATTGCGCAGGGTCTGGAGATGGGCGCGCACGATTATATTCACCGTCCGGTTGACGCCAATGAACTGCTCGCGCGCGTTCGCACGCAGGTTCGCCGTAAACGCTTCCAGGAGCGCCTGCGCTCCACCTATGAAATTTCTCTCTCAATGGCGCTGACGGATTCGCTGACGGGTCTGTATAACCGCCGCTACTTCGAAGCCCACTTGCAAAAACTGCTGCAGAAAACCGTTGAGCAGAAAAAGTCTCTGTGCGTGCTGTTGATGGACATCGACCATTTTAAAACTTTTAACGATACCTATGGTCACGGCATCGGTGATGAGGTGCTCAAAATCTTCGCGCAGCGCGTCAAAGATTCGCTCCGCAGCTTCGACTTGGTCGCCCGTCTTGGCGGGGAAGAATTCGTGGTGATCCTCCCGGACGTCTCCGTGGACATGGCTCATTTCATTGCCGAACGTCTGCGCCGCACAATCGGCGAAGTGCCATTTGAGGTCAATGTGCCTGAGAAGCAGGTGACGGTGACGACTTCCATCGGTGGCACGCTGATCGACACCGAAGGCCACCGCACCGAGGATGTGCTGGAGCGCGCCGATAAGGCGCTGTATGAAGCCAAGGAAGACGGCCGAAACCGCACCGTCTTCGAAGGCAAGGGGACTTTGGATCCCAGCCAGTATCTGCGGGTCGCCCGCCAGTTCATGGAATAAAAAAAGCGCCTCAAGGGGCGCTTTTTTATCAATTGTGATGCTGTGCCGCTTATTTCTTGTGCGGAGGCATTTTCTTTTCTTCGAAAATCACGTGTTTGCGCGCGATCGGGTCGTACTTGCGCATTTTCAGCTTTTCGGTGTATTTCGCGCCTTTTTTCGCATAGTAACGGTAGCCCGTTCCCTCTGAGCTCTCCATGCGAACCTTCTGTGCGCCGCCTTTTTTAGCCATTTTAGCCTCGTCTTGTTAGAATTTCAGCCCGCAATCTACGGATTTTAGCCGGGATGTCAAGTTTTTATGAGATCTGGCGCGTCGGCATTTTGACCACGTTGCTTTGCCCCTGTTCGAACATCGCCGGGAAGCGTTTCTGAGCGGCGGGCGTAAAGCGTTTCGCCGTGGTCAGGGCAGGCTCTTCCATGATCTTGCTAGCAAAGTTCTTCATATTTTCCAGTGCTTTAGCGCGGTTGGTGTGTCTATCAGTCTCATTAAAGGCATCCTGCAATGATCTGTATTCGTCGGGTAGATTTTTATGGGCATTAATGATGCTGGTGAGCAGGGGGTTGCGCGCTTTTGAATCTTCTTCCGTATAGCGAATGAAAGCATAGGCTTTGGCCAGTGACAGATCCTGTTTTACATTGTGGCCGATGGCCACGATCATGCGCACCAATCCTGGCTCTTGCAAGAACAGGTCGTTCTGTCCGGCAAAGTCACCCGTGAATACCATTTTGGCGCCTTCACCCATGCGTCTTTCCAGCAATTCAGCCTCGGAGACGGTCAGGTTTTGCGCTTCGTCAATAATCATGCAGGTACGGTCATGCGTCTCGCCGCGCTCCAGATCAGGAGTGGCCGCAATAATAATGCCTTTGGAGATAAAATGATCCAACCCCAGCCCTGTCAGTTTGATCAGGTTGTTGTTGATCCCTCCTTTAAGATAGGGGGCCATTTTACCTTCGGGCCCCCCCGGAAAGGCGCCCATATCTTTTTTGCCAGTCGATGTGCGTGGGCGGAAAATATGGATATTGTCTATTTCACCGGCATTGTACATAGCAATCGCGGCAGCCATCGCCGTGATGGTTTTCCCACCACCCGCATCGCCTGCCATAAAGGCGGCCTTAATATCGGGATCTCTCAAGGCGGTGTATGCCAAAGCCGAGTTTACGTTGAGCGGCATATAGTCACTCAGCAGGGGGATGAGGCCATTTTTTGCGGCGCCCTGAATAGATTTGGAGCCCGTGCCCGCGCTTTTTTTGAAGCTTTTCAGTAAAGGTCCGAATTGTTCCGTCATCTGTTTGACGGCTGATTTGGCGGCCTGCTCGGCAGCGACCTTCGTTCTTTGGTCGGACGATATTCTGTCTTTGGCATCTTTAATAAAGACGGCAAAGTGGGAATCCAGTTCACGCCAATGCTGATCCTGGACTTTTTTTACGAAGGCCAGCTTTTCGCGTATTTCGATGGTACGAGCCTCTTTTTCGAGCTTTGCCAGAAGATCATAGGTGGCTTGTTCCGCTATGGCGGCGCCGCGTATCTCCAGAACCAAGGCTTTGCCCGTATTCTGCGTGATGGTTACCAGCCGCAATTCCTCACGGATACGCTGAAGGAAATTTGCTTTTTGGGAAGTGATGAGCCGTTTGGTAACAGGGCTGCTAAAAGTAAAGAAAACAGGGGCTTCTTTGGGAGTTTGTGGTTTTTTAGCCATATTAATACCCTTTCACACAGTAAAACTAACGACGCTTTTTAAACTTTCCTCCGTTTTTGTTATAGCTGTTATGCTTTTTCTGCAAGGGTTTTCTATTAGAATTTTTGAATTTAACCCCAACCAGATCCGCGCCGCCATGGCCGACGATCTCAAAAACCGAAGATCCGGTCAGGCCATCAGCCTCGGTAATGCGAATAGTAACAGGGGCGCCCAGACGGTAAACCCGGCCTGTGCGGCGACCGACAAGGGCATGCTGCTTCTCATCATGGACGTAGAAATCACCATCCAGCGAGCGCATGGGGACGAGGCCGTCCGCGCCGTTTTCATCCAGCGTGACGAACAGGCCGAAGCGGGTGACACCATTGATTTTGCCGGTGAAGCTTTCGCCGATCCTGCTGGCAAGCCAGGTAGCGGTGAAGCGGTCGACTGCGCCGCGCTCGGCTTCCATACTGGTGCGCTCGGTCTGCGAAATGTGGGTCGAGCGTTCTTCCAGCGTAACCGCTTCTTCTTCATCGAGTCCGCCTTCACCTAGCCCATAAGCGCGGATCAGCGATCGGTGTACCAGCAAATCGGCATAGCGGCGGATAGGCGAGGTGAAGTGGGCATATTTGGTCAGGGCCAGTCCGAAGTGGCCGATATTCTCCGGCGAATAAATCGCCTGTGACTGGCAGCGTAAAATAACTTCGCTGATTAGGTGCGAATATTCCATGTCCGCCGCTTTTTTGAGCAGGAAATTAATCTGCTCCGGTTTCACCACGCCGCCCTTGGGCAGCGAGAGACCAAACGTCTCGACGAACTCACGGGCGCTATCAAGTTTTTCCTGTTTCGGTTTGTCGTGTACGCGGTAAACGCAAGGCGCTTTCTTGGCTTCGAGCGCGCTGGCGGCTGCAACGTTCGCCAAAATCATAAATTCTTCGATTAGCTTGTGCGAGTCATAGCGCGCTCGGTTTTTCACGCCGGTCATGTTGCCTTGCGCGTCGATCAGAATCTGGCGTTCCGGTAAATCGAGTTCTAAAGCGCCACGGCGTTCGCGCGCCTTCATCAAAATATCATAAGCTTCGTAAAGTGGCGCAATCACAGTGTCTAGCAATGGGCGGGTCAATTCATTCGGATTGCCGTCCTTGGCATCCTGCACCTGTTCATACGTCAGGCGCGCCACCGATTTGATCAATCCGCGGAATACCTTGTGACGGCTCAAATTGCCGGCGCTATCGATCCAGAGATGAAAGCCCATGCTGGCGCGCACTTCGTTGGGGCGCAGCGAGCACAAATCGTTCGAGAGCGCTTCAGGCAGCATTGGCACGACGCGGTCAGGAAAGTACGTCGAGTTGCCGCGCTTGTAGGCTTCACGGTCAAGTGCGGTGCCGAAACGCACATAGTGCGCGACATCGGCAATCGCGACGATCAGATGGTATCCGCCGTCTTCCAGTTTCTCGGCAAAAACTGCGTCATCAAAATCGCGCGCATCGGCGCCATCGATCGTGACCAGCGGCACGTCGCGTAAATCTTCACGGTTACCGAGTGGCGGCACGACCATACCCTTGGTATCTTCGACAACCTTATCCGGGAATTTTTCATTCAGTCCCGCTTCATACAGCGCGATCAGCGAAATGGCTTTGGGATTATCCCGGCGCCCGATTACTTCAATGATGCGCACTCTTTTCGGACCGGCATTGCGCGACGGCTGTACTTCGCCAACGGCGAGGTCGCCATCTTTGGCTTCGCCGATATCGCCGGCATCGATAATAAAATCATGCCGCGCTTTCTTATCTGTCGGCACCAGCACATAGGCTTTTTTCTGCTGACGTACGAGACCGATGATGCGGCCTTTTTCATCATCCAGTTTGCGGACGATGGTCCCTTCATAGACCTTGTCGGTGAATTTCGTCAGGCGCACCAGCGCGCGGTCTTTTTCTTTCAGCACCGCATGACCTTTTTTATCGGGCACAATTTCAATGCGCGGCGCCGGGCCTTGCGTGTCTTCGTTCCAATCGACAGGGCGCGCAAAGACGTCGCCGTCAATATCAATTTTATCGACTTCAACCAGTGTTACGTCGGGCAGCGAATTTGGCACAGTGTAAGTCTGGCCCACCTGCTTGATAATGGCACCCTCGTCCAGCAGTTCGTGCAGAAAATCTTTAATGTCGCGGCGGTCGTCGCCCTTGATGCCAAAGGCATGCACGATGTCGCGCTTGGTCAGCGGATTTCTGCTACGGGCGATAAGGTCAAGAATATCTTTTTTTGTGGGGGTATTATTCATAGAAATGATTGTAGCGGCTTTCTAAAGGTTTGATGAGGGTTTTTATGAGAGGTACAAAGCTATACAACTTTTATTCTATTGCCATTTTGCACTTCTGTATGACATAGTATTTTTTCAACAAGTTTAAAGGGAACGACCCGTGCGCCTATATTTTGTGAAAGCATCCGCCGCCGTTTCCGGGCTATCCGCGTAAAATAAAACGCGATCGGCCCGGGACAAAAGTCTATCGGGCCGTATACAACCTCCGCCAAAACAGAGATTTTATCCGAAGCCCGATCCCGGTTTACCCCGTTATTGATTGGAATTCTCTATGACTGATAAAATTACCTATAAAGATATCATCGCTTTCACGCTGCACTATTTTCGTGAAAAACGCGGACTGTTCGCTATCGCTGTGACGGGCATGGCGCTGGCTGCCTTTACCGACACGCTGTTTCCTGTCGTGATCGGCAAGCTCATCAGCGCCGTATCGGCGAACCAGCCCATGAATATCGTCCTGGGCGTTTTTGGCTTGCTGCTCGTGGTGGAAGCGGTCTATCACACCCTGAACAAGGCGGCATATTATGCCTGGAACACCATGGTCAGCCATAACCTGCAGAGCGTGGTCAGCGATGCCTTCGGCAAGGTCCAGCGGTTTTCGACGGACTGGCACGCCAATGCCTTTGCCGGCGGCACGGTGCGCAAGATTACCCGCGGCATGTGGGCGTTCGACAGCTATGAAAATATTTTATTCATGTACCTGTTGCCGACTATCATTGTGATGGTGTCGACCATTGTTCTGCTCTGGATGCGCTGGCCGATCATGGGTGTCGTAACGCTGGTGTGTATAGCGCTCTATGTCGGCATCAGCACCTACCTGATCGTTAAAATCAACGCGCCGCGCTATCGCAAAAGTGCGGCCGAAGACACCAAAGTCGGCGCGGCGCTGGCCGATGCCGTTACGTCTAACTCAGCTGTGAAAACATTCGGCCGGGAGCAGGATGAGCATACACGTTTCATAAACGTGACAACGCAGTGGCGCAAAATTTCCCTGAATGCCTGGCAGGTCGGCAACACCAACGATTTCATCCGCCGCCTGATGGCCATCGGCATGATGACGGCCATGATCGGCCTGGCGCTGTGGCTTTGGCAGCAGGGGCGGGCGGATACCGGGGATATCGTCTATGTCATCACGGCCGATATCGTGCTGGTCGTCTGGCTGCGTCATATTGGCGAGCAGATATCCAACCTGCAAAAATCAATTTCGGAGATGGAGGATATCGTCTTTTTCTGGAAGACAGGCGTCAATGTGCAGGATGCGCCGGATGCCACCATTTTCCAGCCCAAGAGCGGCTTGATCGAGTTTGATGCCGTGACCTTTTCCTATAAAGGGCAAAGCGCGGCTTTGTATGAAAACTTTTCCCTCACCATTCAGTCAGGCGAGAAAGTCGCGCTGGTTGGCGCGTCAGGATCGGGCAAGTCGACCTTCGTCAAACTGGTGCAGCGCCTCTATGATATCCAAAGCGGCGCCATTCGCATCGACGGGCAGAATATTGCGGCGGTCACGCAGGCCTCGCTGCGTAAATCAATCGCGCTGGTGCCGCAGGACCCCGTCCTGTTCCACCGCTCGCTGGCCGAAAACATCGCCTACGGCAACCCGGGCGCTTCGATGGAAGAAATCATCCATGCGGCCGAACGCGCCTTTGCCCATGACTTCATTATGCGCCTGCCGCTCGGCTATGACACGCTGGTCGGCGAGCGCGGGGTAAAGCTCTCTGGAGGCGAGCGGCAGCGGGTCGCGATTGCCCGTGCCATTCTGGCGGACGCACCAATCCTCATTCTGGACGAAGCTACCTCGGCGCTGGATTCAATTTCTGAGCATGAAATCCAAAAGGCGCTGAAGAATCTTGTCGCAGGCCGCACGACCATCACCATCGCCCACCGTCTGGCGACCATCAAAGCTGTGGACCGTATTCTGGTGTTCGAGGACGGATGTATTGTAGAGCAAGGTTCGCACACTCAATTGCTGCAAAACCCAGACTCGCATTACAAGAAGCTCTACGAGATGCAGGCGCTCGATCTGGTGGGCTAGGGGATTTCCATCAGCCGCGCATCCATGGTCCAGAGCAGGGCCGTGCGGATCGAGCGGTTCGGGTAGATCAAGGCGAGCGCGCGCTTATAGGCATTCAACTGGCGCAGATAGACGCTGGGGACATTCTTAACGTCCGCTGGAGGCGGCCTATTGGTCTTGAAATCAATGATCAGAATCTCGCTATCGGTAATCAGCAGGCGGTCAATCTGACCTGAAATCATCGTTTTATCATCCAAAAGACCCGTGACCGATACTTCTGCCTGCGATCCCGGCCCGAAAATAGGCGCGAAAACAGCGTCATTTAAAATAGCGGTTACTTCCTGCGCAATATTTTGCTGCAGCTCTTTTAATAGATCGTGTACTGGCAGAGCTAGATAACGCGCCATGGCTGCCTGTTGCTGATCCGCAGGCATATCTGGCAAAATCTGCAGCAATTTATGGGTCAGCGTACCACGTTTGAAGCGGCTGTTATCAAGGGCCAGCAACGGCGATAAAGCAGGAATATCTGTGTCCGATTCACTCGGTCGCGAAGGAATCAAAGGCCTTGGCGGATCAGCTTCCTCGGGCGCTGATTTGAATAGCCAGTCAGGCGGGAGTGCAGCATTTTTTTGCGCGTTTTTTGCCGTGCGTATTCGGTCCGGCCGCGCACTGGCGGGATTGCTCAATCGGAGTTTATCGCCGATTTTTTCAACGCCTTCCATCTGCGCAAACGCTTGCGACACATAATTATACCAGCTGGCATCGACGATCCCTTTGGTGCCCTTATAGCCGCATATATATAACCGGTCTTCCGCCCGGGTCATGGCGACATAAAGGAGGCGGGCATATTCCTGTTCGGCCATCAGATCATAGCGCTGTTTTCCGGTCGCCACCTGCCGCACCATCAGGCTTTTATCCGGCGCGAAATAGGGGAGTTTCAGTCCCGTTCTGTCCGGCCAGAAGAGCGCATCATTCTGCTGTCCGCTGGAAGAGCGCGTAGTATCGGGCAAGAAAACGATCGGCGCCTGTAAACCTTTGGACGCATGGACGGTCATAATGCGCAAAGCGTTATGCGCTTCATCCATCTGCCGCTTAATTTCGCTGCCACCCTGTTCGAATTGCTGCAGGAAAATCTGAAGGCCCCGGCCTTCTTTCTGGTCAAAATCGAGCGCGGCATTCTGTAGTTCTTCCAGCGGATCAATCGCCTCAGTGCCGAGCCGTTTCTTCATCGCGCGAATACCAGAGATGGGGTCGCCGGGGCAGGGCGAAGACAGGATACCGGCGCAAAAATTATACGCCTCGATATGACCTGCCTGCCGAATTAATTGTTGCAGCCAGACAAGGGCAGGATCACCACTTCGCTTAGTTTTAAGCGCCTGCCACAGGCTGACGTCTTTTCCTCTTTTCGGAGCAAACTGCAGCAAATCATCGTCTGTCCAGTCAACCAAGGGAGACTTCAGGAGTTCGGCCAGCGATAAATCATCCTCCGGCAACAAGGCAAAGCGCATGGCGGCCAGCATATCCTGCACGGCGATCTGGTCTTTGAGCACCATGCGGTCGACGCCGCTGACCGGCACGCCTGCTAGTTTAAGCGCCCGCACCAGTTGCGCGACAAAGGCGTTGCGTGTACGGACCAGCACCATGATATCGCCCGCCTCAATCTTGCGGCCATGGCTTGGTAAATCCTCCCGGCCAATCCATCCTTTAATCGTTGCCGCCATTTCTGTCGCCAGTTGTGCCGCGCCAGTGGTCGATTCGCGGATGGTCAGGGGCGGTGCCAGATGATCGTGGTCTTCTTCTTTCTCCGTCTCAAAAAGAGGCCATAGTTCTACCAAACCAGGCTGACCGGAGCGGAAAGCTTTGTGCGCCTCAGCACGCCCCCCAAGCGCCTGTTGCAGGGCCTCTTGCGCAAAAGTGGTATCCACCGCCTCTAAAACAGCGCGGGCAGAGCGGAAAGAAGTGTTAATCGGCACAGAGTCAAATGGCTGACGGGCCAATTCTATTTTTTCGCGGAAGTAGGCTTCCATTTCCCGGAATTTTTCGGGTGCTGCCCGCTGAAAACTGAAAATCGACTGTTTTTCGTCACCTACGACAAACAGGGTGCGGGTTTTATCCGTTGCTCCGGCGCCGTTGAAAAACTCCCCGGCCAAGGCTTTAATAATGTCCCATTGTTCCGGGTTGGTATCTTGCGCCTCATCGACCAGAATATGGTCAATTCCCTGATCAAGTTTATACATGACCCAGGCCGTTGCCTGTGCAAGGTTTTTCAGTCCCGTGCGCCCTTCGAGCAGATCGAGGGTTTTCAGGATCAGGTCATCGAAGTCCAAAAGTCCCCGGCGTTCTTTAATCTGGGTATAATTATTCAGGATAGTTTCTCCTAAAAGAAACAAATCGGCTGTCAGGCGGGCACATTCGGCGGCTGCTATATCTTCATTCAAGGCAATTACAGCCTCAGCCTCAGCCTGTAAAATATCATTGATTTGTGGGTGCTGTTCATCAAGTTTCTTCGTTACCAAAGCGCTGTAAATAGTACCGGTCCCAGTCAGGTACGCTCGTGTGTAAGATGCATACGATTGTATGCGTTGCGGCGTACTGGCATCGAGCCAAGACAAGATTGCCGCGGCTTTCTCGGTATTTTTGATACCCCCGTCTTTCATCATAAAAGAAGCCGCATGGCGTAAAGCCGCTTCATCTGTACGATTGGCGCCACTAAAATTGGCAATGAGTGAAGCGGGATCAGATCCTGGCTGTACGTTTAATGAGACGCACAAATCTTCATACAGGGAAAAGCCCGCGCGTTTTAGTCGCGCCAGCTGACCTTGTTCACTGCGCAGGGAGCCAATTAGGCTATCCAGCTTGTCTTCATCCATCCGTGGTATCAGCCGCGCAAGCGCTTGGGCTTCGGGTGATCCTGGATGGCGATTAATTTGAGTAAGGACAGCGCGCTTAGCTTCTTCCATGATGGATTGCTGTCCGGCATCTTGAATCAGGGAAAAATTAGGCGATATACCGGCTTCTAGCGGGAAGCGGCCTAGAACAGACTGGCAGAAGGAATGAATAGTCATGATTGGCAGGCCGCCCGGCGCGTCGATTACTTCAGCGAATAACCGTCTGGCTGCGATCAAATCGTACGCGCTGGCTTCACGCCCGAACAGCGCTTTTAAATCTTGGGCGAGGCGTAAATCGTCTGAGATAGCCCAGTTGGATAATCTCTGCCGAACCCGTCCCGCCATTTCACTGGCTGCCGCCTTCGTGAAAGTAAGAGCTAGAATTTTATGAGGAATCGTTCCCGGTTGTCCGTCCTCCTGAGGCAGTAGCAAACGTAAGATGCGGTCAGTGAGAATTTTTGTTTTGCCCGAACCGGCGGAAGCGCCAACCCAGCTTGATCCAACCGGGTTGGCCGCCCGTCGCTGTAGCACGCTGGCATCTGTATCTGAAACCGGGGACGGAATAACTTTTAAAAGCTCAATCATGCCACATCTTCCCCTTCATCAAGCGCTGTCCATTCTTGTACGCGCGATAAATGAGCATAATCATTGTACCTTGGGGCACGTGATAGCATGGGCAAGGCATAGTAAGGGGTTTCAGGCTTTTCGTACGCGGTAATCAGATCGTACAATGCGCTTTCTACGGCAGATACACTGGCGTCAATCTGCCCCTCATCATTAATTTCTTTTACGTCACCCGGTGTTTTTCCACCGCTGGCGATCCAATAGGATAGTGTCCCTGTTTTTGTCAAAGAAATGCCCTTGTCAGCAAAAGCCCCATTTTTTAGCATAAGGGCTTCCAACGGCAGTTGCGGCAACTTACCGGATTTAATACCGCCTGGTGTATAAAGGCTAGCCCCCCCTGATTTATAATCAATGAGCGCCGCTGTCCCGGTTTTCAGATGATCGATCCGATCAGCAATTCCCGACAGCACAAAAGGCCGGTTTCCCGGTTGTAGCTGCCATGTGGTGTGAACTTCCCGCAATCCTGGACTTGCAAGCGTACGCCAACGGGATTCCTGTGGAATAAACCATTGGGCGATCCTTATTATTTTGGGCCAGAGTAACGCCTGATCTGCTTCAGCAGGGACGTGTCTGGGCAGCGTTTCCTTGGCTATTTTGAGAAACAAATCTTCGGCATTGGCAGGCAGATGGGCGAGTTCTGCCGTATGTGCCACAAACTTTTCCAGAATTTCATGGATAAGCGTACCACGTATGGCGGCATCGGTTTCCTGTTCCAGAGGCTTTAGCTTGTCCAGTTCCAGTATGTATTGGGCGTAAACACTGTAAGGATCTTTGAGCCATGTCTCGATCTTGGTGACGGATAAACAGGCTGGGCGTATGTCAATTTCGGGTCTCGGGGACGGCCTGATAACGGGTTTGGCGGACCCAACCTGTTGTATCGTTTCGCGCCAGTTGTCGAGTTCCGGTCGATGCAGAGAGGCTAGGGATGTACCCAAAGCAGTTAAAACCGTGTCCAGTCTTGATATCCAGCGAGCCGGAATAGTCGGGGCACCGTCCGCCTTTTTTGCGCGGGTCAGGTACACTTCGCCGGCACAAAAGCCCTGTACGAAGTCATGAGCCGATAGACCAACGGCGCGTTCAGGGGGCGGCAAGCCAAAATCATGCTTCATAGGCCTTGATAAAAAAGGGTCTGTGCCGGTATCTGGCGGCCACGTACCCTCATTCAAACCCGCCAGAATTAGCCGGTCTGCATGAATTAAGCGTGCTTCGAGTTGTCCCATAACGGATAAACGGGGGTGTGTGCCGTATGCCGGACGTATAGTCTGTCCTTTAATTAACTCTTTTAAAAATAACGGATAATCCTGGGGTTTTATATTGGGTACGCCTTGTACCTCTTTACGAAGTTGGCTCAAAAAGTCGGCTAGTGCCACGCCATCATCGTCCCGCCATAAGATACCGTCGCCCGCAAGTCTTTCCGCCAAGGTAATATGGCGTTCCAACGCTTCTTCAAGAGAAACTGTGGGCTGTTGCATAAACATGTAAAAAGGGGACACAAGTTCATTCAGGTGATCCAGATCTTCCCTGATCGGCTTTGGTTTACGCCGTACACGCGGATCAGCCAGCTTTGTCTCATAATACTGGATCAGGCCTACTGGCCCTGGGGGTGGTGTCAATCCGCGTAGGAGTTCGGTTTCCAGCTGGCTGACAAACTCAGGAGAAAAAGGAGCACGGCACAGATCGTGTTTTAAGGTGGCTAACAGGAGCGATGGTTTTAGTCCTTGCGTTATCATTTCAGCGAGAGACAAGAAAAAACGCGTTGCCGGTGTATGAATAAGAGGCTGCCCGGCACTATCATCCAATTGTATGCCCCAACGCGCGATTGACGTGGTAATACGGGCTGCCAGTGTCCGGTCGGGCGTTATAACCAGAGCGGTTTTGCCGCCCTCTTCAAGAATTTCACGTAACAGAAAAGCGATCTTATCGGCTTCATCATGGGATGTTTCGGCTTCTATGTAATGCAGGTTTGACACGCTGGCCTTTCTATCGGCCTGCGTCCATGCCAGTTTCTGCCAGCGATCTGCTGTTTCGGCAGGGCGCATGACTTCGCTGGCCAATCTTGTACGTGTAGCGGAATGGCTGGTTTGGGATAAAAGCCAAGGCTGTACCTGTGCTCGATCTACTTTAAATAGGGTGAGTAGATTTTTAAGCGTGGCTTGCGGGTGACCTTCGCGCACGTAGGCCCAGTCTTCCTCGCTTATTATTTGATCCAACCCCGGTAGAACGACCGCCCCATTGGGCATGAAAGCAATCACTTTCAGCAGGCGGCCAGTTGCAGGAATCGAACCGGTGGAGCCAGCCGCAATAACAGAATAGGGTGGCGGCTGGCGTTCCCAGTGCTCCGCAAGCATGTTCATCAACCGGTTTCGTCGATCCGCCGCATCTATGACACCTTCCGTTTCCAGTATGCGGGGCCAGTGCTCGCTTAAAATAGTTAGAAAATCTACCGTAATTTGCCAGTGATCGGCAAAATCCGTGCCTTTTACCAGATGGGGCAGAGAGGATAGACTCAGATTTTCCGTGTAAATCTGGTCCATAAGGCTCCCTAATGCTTTGGCCAGAGGAAGATGTCTTTCATATTCAATCCCTCCCCCGTTTTCACGCGCTGCAATCAGACGCGCCAATAGTAATTGCCTTTTTATGGGGGTAATAGCAGGGGGTATAGATAGATCAATATCGGGGTCAACGGTCAGATACAGCTCCTCTGCATCGATGTCTCCCAAAGGCTGCAACCTTGGCAATAAAAGGGGTTTGCCGTTCGTTTCTTGCAGAAACGCTTCACGTACAGCGCGGCAGGCACGCCTAGTGGGGAGTAAGACAAACGTATGATGAAGGGGGATGCCCGTTAAGGTGGCTTGGTTTAGAAGACCTTTGACCAAAGTCTGGGCAAAAGGCTGATGCGGCGGAATCGTATAGAGAGAGGCGACGCTCACAAACGGCTCCGATAGGCGTAATCAACGGCCGCGAGATCCTCAGGCGTACTGATATGATGCCAGCGGCCAGTATGTATCACATATCCAAGACGTCCCCGTTTTTCTGCTTCGTCCATTAACTCTAAAAACGAAAAAATTTCAGGCTCTGCCTGTTGATAGTCAAAGAGTCGAGGGTGAGCGATCCGAATGCCAGTAAACATATACTGTCCCTGTTTTTGTTTATTGCGTCTGACGATGCCGTCTTTAATATCGTAATCACCTACTCCATGCGTGAGGTTCATATCTGTCACAGGCTGCAGTAATAATATCAAATCCGTATCGGCTGAATTATAGGCATTGGATAGAGTTAAAAGCGCTTCTTCCTGCTCATTTTCCCACAAAGCATCGCCATTAATCAGGTAAAAGGGCGAATTTCCTATCTCTTTTAAGCATTTTTTAACGCCCCCGCCCGTATTGAGCAATATTTCCTCTTCTGATAGATGAATAATCGGATTTTTCCGAAAATTTACATGATTTTTTATCACATCAGGCAGATAATGAAGGTTTAGCCAAACGTTTTCTACGCCAATCGCCGCCAATTTATCCAAAGTATAGTCCAAAATGGCTTTTCCGCCGACTGGTACCATCGGTTTGGGCATAGTATCCGTATGCGGCCGAAGCCGCGTCCCCATACCAGCAGTGAGCAAAAAGGCTTTATCGGGCGTGTATGTCATCAAAAACAATCTTTCGTGAAGTATCGCTCAGGACCGTGAATACGATTGTATGTGCATTATAGGGCAGATAATCGCCAGCCTTATCCGGCCATTCAATCAGGCAAATACCCTCCGCCAGCGCTTCATCCCAGCCAAGTTCGAGCACATCGTGTGGGTTTTCCAGTCGATATAAATCAAAATGATACAGAGGGCCGTTTGGGCCTTCATAATTTTGCACAAGGGTAAAGGTGGGGCTGGGCACATCAATGTTTCCTAAAAGCGACTGAATAAATCCGCGCGCAAAGGCGCTTTTTCCGGCACCCAGATCGCCGCTTAGGGTAAAAATGTCGCCAACTTTGGCGGTTTGCGACAAGATTGCTGCTAAAGCCCGAGTTTCTTGTTCATCGTGTGTGAAAAATTCCGGCATCTTATTAGCGCTTTTCTTTCGGTCTATTCTTTCTTATACCAGCAAGGGGCTGGAGGAAAAGACATGACAGCACAAATTCATCAAACGGATGTGGTTATTATTGGCGCGGGGCCTGTAGGTCTGTTTGCCGTCTTTGAATGTGGCATGCTGGGTTTCCGTTGTCATGTCATAGATGCCCTGCCGGAAATTGGCGGACAATGCACGGCGCTGTATCCGGAAAAGCCTATTTACGATATTCCAGGCTATCCCAGTATTCTCGCGGGTGATTTGATTGAAAAACTAGAGCGACAGGCCGCGCCGTTTAACCCAACATATAACACAAATCAACAGGTTGTTTCTTTAGGCGACAATAATGGCTTATGGCATGTTAGAACGAGTGCCGGCACGGAAATCATTGCCAAAGCCGTCATTATTGCCGCAGGGGCGGGGGCTTTTGGTCCCAACCGTCCGCCTTTAGACAATTTGGATGCGTACGAAAATAAATCAGTATTTTATGCTGTACGCCGCAAGACAGATATGGCCAACAAGCATGTAATGATCGCTGGCGGAGGCGATAGTGCTGTCGACTGGGCTTTATCTTTGGTGGAGACGGCACAAAGTATCACATTGGTGCATCGTCGCGCCAAGTTTCGCGCAGCGCCTGAAAGCGTTCATCAACTGGAGACCTTGGTAGGCCTTGGTCGCATACGCCTTGCTGTACCCAGCCAGCTCCACTCTCTGGACGGAAAAGACGGACAGTTAACATCTGTGCGCATACAGTACGATGATGAAACGTTTGAAGACATACGCACGGATATCCTCTTGCCTTTCTATGGATTGTCTATGGAATTGGGGCCTTTGGCCAAATGGGGTTTAGGGTTGGATAAGAATCATATTGTGATCGATTATGGGAGTTGTGCAACTTCCGCCCCGGGTATATATGCTATTGGCGACATTGTTACTTACAAAGACAAGCTCAAGCTGATCTTGACAGGATTTGGCGAAGCGGCACAGGCCGCGCATGCTATTTACCGTCAGATTAATCCCCACACGCCCTTGCACATGGAATATTCCACGACAAAAGGGCTCCCCGGCGAGATTTAAGCGTGGTAGAGTGACTTATGCGATCATTCTGGCTTATTCCCCTGTGTGCCTCGTTTGTTGCCCTCTCAGGGCCCTCCGGTGCTCAAACGCGTAGCGATCAGTTTATCGATTCGCCCATTTGCAGCGAGTTGATCAACAAATCCGGTTTTGCGATTTACGGGAGCGTTGAAACCGACAAAGTCAAAATGCCGAATGGGGAAACGGCCTATTACAAATCGAATTTACGCATGCAGCCTGACGAAACCACACAGATTTGCTCCAACGGCCCGTTTTTTGAAGGGCAAAAGCTGATTTTGACGCTGCGCTCGCTGTTCCCTTTGTTTGAATGCAAGACCAAGCTGGGCCAGCCAATTACGATCAATGCGACACCCAAAAAAGAGGGTAAGGGTTATGACTGGTCGGCAACTTGCTACTAGGCACAAGGCAGGTTGATGGTAAAGGTGGATCCCTGATCTTCGACGCTTGTCAGCGTAACAGTGCCGCCATGCAGTTCCGCAATATTTTTGACCAGACTAAGGCCTAGTCCCGCGCCGCGCGTCCCCCCAGTGGGCGCCCCACCACCACGCTCAAACGGCTCAAAAATGCGGCGCTGATCTTCCGGGGGAATCCCGCTTCCCGTATCGGTCACGGTCAGGATGATGTGCTGCGCCTTTAAAGCGGCAGTCAGTGTAATACGGCCGCCTTCGGGCGTATGATTGATAGCGTTGCGGAGCAGGTTTAGCAGGATCTGTTTGATGCGGCGTTCATCGGCATTGATGAGGCATAAATCAGGCGCGATCGAGAGCGTAATCTCGACCTTTTCCTTGCGCGCCCAGTCCTGTGTCAAGTCAACCAGACCGCGCAGCATGACAGCCACATCCACCTGTGTTTTGTGCAGTTCCAGATATCCCGCCTCAATCGTCGACAGGTCCAGAATATCGTCAATCAGTGAAAGCAGGCGCTGGCCCGCTTCTTCAATACCTTGCGTGTATTCTTTTTGCTTCGGATTAATCGTGCCAAAAAATTCATTGGTGAGAATTTCAGCGAATCCCATGATCGCGGCAAGCGGGGTGCGCAATTGGTAGGAAACGTTGGCCAAGAAGTCGAGTTTCAAACGCTCCGCCGCCTCGAGTGCAGCATTTTTATCTTGCAGCGCGTGTTGCACCTGAACGGTCGCCGTCATATCAAAATGCGAGATCAGCTTACCCCCGTCAGGCAGCGGAACCGTTGTATAATCTACGCTACGGCCGTCTTCCAATATAAAACGGCCTTCCTGCGCGGCGCGATCATGGACGAGGCTCTGAACGATTTTCTTTTGTGCGGGCCAATTTTCTGCAGCAAAAAATCCGGCCAGACGTTCACTGAGTTTGGTAATATGGGGCTCACCCTCGAGGTCTTCTGGGTTGAGTTTCCAGAGGCGCGCATAAGCAGGATTGGAGAATTTCAGACGTCCGTCGCCGCCGAATACCGCCACACCTTCTGCCAGATTATCCAGCGTCTCTTTTTGCACGGCGATCAGCGTATTGTAGGAACTCTCGAGTGCCAGACGGCTTGTCACATCTTCAAAAGTAAACATCAGGCCGCCGCCAGCCCCGGTCGAGTGGGGCACGACTACGCGGCGCAGCACCGTATCGTCGGGCAGATACATGATATCTTCTTCCGGCTCCATGAGGTTGCTGAAAAGCCGCACCCAATGATCCTTGAATTTCTTGAAATCGGCCTGTTCCGGCAGCTTGCGCTGTTCACGCAGGCGCTCCAGCACTTCGCCTATTTTGGGGCGTTTGTTCAGCCATTCCTCTTCGATCCCCCATAACTGGGCATAGGCGGAATTATAGAAGGTCAGCCGCTGATCGGCGCCGTAGATGGAGATGGCGGTGCGCAGTTGTTCCAGCATACCTTTGGTCATGGCGCGTTCACGCTCGAGCTCGCGCTCCAACTCTTCTTCGCGGGTGAGGTCGAGGGCGAAGCCCATCGTGCCGCCATGGCGGGGCAGGGGGAGTTCGGTGAGCAGCATCATTTTGCGCTGGCCTTTGATAATGACGTGGCTGCGCACACTTTGGGTCTCACCCGTGGACAGTGCGGTTTTTGCCATGTCCTTAGGCGGTGGAGCCTTGGCCTTCCCGGCCGTGACGATCTCCACCTGCTCGGCAATAATTTGCTGCGCTTCCTTGCCGAATGCATCGCTATATGCCTGATTGACCCATTGAAGTTCGGAGCCCGCTCCGCGGCGCCAGAACAGGCGCGGAAGGTGATCGATCATGCTCTGGAAGACGATTTTTTCTTTCTCTGACTGATCGTGTTTTTGCTGCAGCAAAATATGATCGGCATGCTGTTTCGTGACATCCTCTATCCAGAGAATGTCGAATTGGTCGCGGCCGTCGAGTGCGATGCCGCGTGTACCCGATAAGCGCAAATAAAGGGTTTCCTTGTCGGAATGACGGGCGATGAGGACGAACGCCTGGCCTGTGCGCTCCAGCCGGTCCCATTGACCTTCCAGGGCGGCGGCATCGCTGGTGGCCAGACGGGCCTGAATATCTGCGAGGTTTTTCACCGTCTCCATGCCGAGCAGGCGGCAGAAACCAGCAGAATAAATCACGGCGCCATCCTGCGCAAATCCACAATATTGGCCGGGCATGGCATCCAGAAACGCTTCCAGCCGCGATTTTTCCAGCCGCAGACGGTCTGCGCCGGTCAATGGGTCGAGGAAAGACAAAAAATTGGAGGATGATGAGGCCATGTCCTATTCTTTTATCATGAACGCTGAAGGGGCCAAAGCTGGATTTCGGGCTGGATACGCCTTGATGCGTGCCACGTTCCAATAGTTCGTTTGGCGGAATTTTTGGTTGTCATCCCGACTGAGCGAAGCCATTGGAGGGATCCTGTCTGTCGATAGCGGGTAAGATCCCCCGGCTCGCGCGGGATGACGGTGTGGGATGAGGTATACCCAATAGTTCGTTTTGAGATTTTAAAAGTTTTGGCCCGTCTTTCCGGGGACCACAGCCGGCTTTTCCTACAGTATTCATTCGTTATTATAGGATAATATTCCTTTTATTGTCAAGGACAAAGCGGATCAGAGGATGATTGTACGGTTGCCGTGCAGGAAGACGCGGCGTTCGGCGTAAAGTTTGAGGGCGCGGGCGAGCGCACGGCTTTCGGTGTCGCGGCCTAATTGGCGCATCATATCGGGGGTGTCGCGATGGGTCACCTGTTGCACATCCTGGGTAATGATCGGGCCTTCATCGAGATCGGGCGTGACGAAATGCGCGGTCGCACCGATCAGTTTGACCCCGCGCTCGTAAGCCTGATGATAAGGTTTCGCGCCTTTGAACCCCGGTAGGAAGGAGTGATGAATGTTGATGACCCGGCCGGCGAAATCGCTGGTAAACTGATCCGAGAGAACCTGCATGTAGCGCGCCAGCACGATCAGCTCGGCGTTCGTCCCGGCGATCAAATGACGCAGGCGCTGTTCCTGCTCCATTTTGGTTTCCGGGGTCACAGGCAGATGATGGAAGGGAATATTATGCTGCGCCGCCAGTGGCTCCATCGTGGCGTGGTTGGAGACGATCCCTAACGGCTCAATCGCCAAAGACCCGCTATTCCAGCGATAGAGCAGATCGCTCAGGCAATGATCTTCTTTCGAAACCATCAATAAGGTTTTAACGCGCTCGGCGGCCATGCAGACCCGCCAGGTCATGGCAAATTGCTGCGCGGCGTCGCCAAAGGTGCGGGTGAAATGGGATACAGCGTCAGGGACCAGTTCGCTGAACATTACCCGCATAAAAAACTGCCCCGATGAACGCTCGAAAAACTGGGCGGATTCTTCAATATTACAGGCCGAATTGCGCAAAGCCGTGGCAACGGCGGCGACAATGCCCGGGCTATCAATACACTGGAGGCGCAAAATAAACATGCGGTCAGTCTAAATGCTTCGCGGCGTTTTGTTCAGGAGTTTTTTACAGCGTGTTACGCGGGAAAAGGGGTGAGCGCGGCGTTACCGGTCTGAATGGTTCGAGCTGAACCAGAAAATCGCGCAGTTTCTGAGCGATTTCGGCCGGTAGCGTGGGTCCGAACGCGCCGTAACCCGTATCTTCCTGTGACAGGCAGATTAGGGTGCGAACATATGCGGTTTCGCCATGGGCAGGGTGCGTGTTGTAGCCGGTGATGGCTAAAGTTTCCTTGGCAAAGCCCAGCGCATGGGTTTTCACCCATTCCTGCGGATCAATATCATGGCTGGCGATCAGGGCTGCATCATAGAAAGGCTGTGCTTCGGTAATAGGGCCCATCGCTCGGCGGATATCGGGGAGTTTGCGGTGAAAATAGTCGGGACGCTCACGGGCGACATCCGCGACGACGTCTTCAAACTGCTCTTTCAGACTATTACTCATAAGACCCTCAAAATTGAACGGGTATATAAGCAAACATATTTATTTATGTCAATATTTTGTGTGAAAAAATAAACCAATACTTGTTAAATTCAATAAAAAAGCCGCCTATAGGCGGCTTTTTCAAAATCTGGAAAACTTAGTAGCGGTACATGTCCGATTTGAACGGGCCTTCGGTTTGAATGCCCAGATAGTCGGCTTGTGCCTTGTTCAGTTTGGTCAGCTTGGCGCCGAGTTTCTCGAGGTGCAGCATGGCCACCTTTTCATCAAGGTGTTTCGGCAGGACATAGACCTGCTTGTCGTATTGAGCTGCGTTGTTCCACAGTTCGATCTGGGCCAGCGTCTGGTTGGTGAACGAGGCGGACATCACGAAGCTCGGGTGGCCGGTGGCGCAGCCGAGGTTTACGAGACGGCCTTCGGCAAGCAGGATGATGCGTTTGCCGTCCGGGAATTCGATTTCATCAACCTGCGGCTTCACATTGTGCCATTTCAGATTGCGCAAGGATTCGACCTGAATTTCGTTATCGAAGTGGCCGATATTGCACACGATGGCGCGGTCTTTCATGGCGCGCATATGCTCGATGGTAATAATATCGATGTTGCCGGTCGTGGTGACGAAGATATCGGCGCGCGGGGCGGCCTCTTCCATCGTCACGACTTCATAGCCTTCCATGCAGGCCTGCAGGGCGCAGATCGGGTCAACTTCGGTGACCATAACGCGCACGCCTTGCGAAGCGAGGGATTCGGCGGAGCCTTTACCGACATCGCCAAAGCCGGCGACGACAGCGACTTTACCGGCCATCATCACGTCGGTCGCGCGGCGGATACCGTCGACCAGCGATTCGCGGCAGCCGTATTTGTTGTCGAACTTCGATTTCGTCACCGAGTCGTTGACGTTGATGGCGGGCACCGCCAGCGTTCCCTTTTTCGCCATCTCGTAGAGACGCAGAACACCCGTCGTGGTTTCTTCGGAAATACCTTTTACGTCCTTCATCAGTTCCGGGTAGTCCTTGTGCATAATCGCGGTCAGGTCGCCGCCATCGTCGAGAATCATGTTGGCGGTCCAGCCATCGGGGCCTGTGATCGTCTGGTGAATGCACCATTCGGCTTCTTCGTTGGTCTGGCCTTTCCAGGCGAAAACGGCGCAAGTGCCTTTGGCGGCAATCGCGGCGGCGGCGTGGTCCTGCGTCGAGAAGATGTTGCACGAAGACCAGCGGACGGTGGCGCCCAGCGCTTCCAGCGTTTCGATCAACACAGCCGTTTGAATGGTCATGTGCAGGCAGCCTGCGATACGGGCGCCTTTCAGTGGTTGCTTGGCGCCGTATTCCTTGCGCAGCGCCATCAGGCCCGGCATTTCGGTTTCGGCAATGACGATCTCTTTGCGGCCCCATTCGGCGAGGCTGATATCTTTTACTTTATAGTCGTTCTGGACGGCTTGTGGCTGGGCGCTCATTTGTTTTGTTCCTTTAGGGTTCTTTTAAGAATTCCGCCCTACACTTAAGGACTTAACGGGGCGTTTGCAAGATTAAAGGGGCCTAAACACCATGGAAACGAAGGATTTCAACCAGCATTCAGCCATGCCGCGCTATATCTATGCGCGCAACCCGATGCACCCGCGCGCGTTCCAGATCATGCGCTATGATGCCGGAGAAGCGCAACCGGTCGGCGATTACATGATTCTCGACACGGCGGAGGATCTGGCGCTGGCCGAAAAGAAAGTCATGAACATCGTCTCCGCCCTGAATGGCCGCAACAAATTGCTGCAGCTGGGTGAGCAGACCAAAAGCCGCCAGCTGTTCCATCTGATCAATGACGGCTCGAACGGTGAGAAAATAAAAGTGATGTTTTATCAGTACAAGGGCGAGGGCTGTTCAACCGAGAGCGCCCTTTTTACAATTGAGAAGGACCACCATGTCTTCCATTAAAGAAATACTGGCCAGTATATGTGCCGCCAGCAGCGACGCAGCAATTGCCAGCTTTGAAGTCAGTCCGTCTGCCGGACCGAAAAACAGCCTCTAATCAGGCGTAGCGTTCCATATCGCGGTGCTCGGTGAGGGCATTAAAGCCTTTTAGCTGCGCATAGGCGCTAAGCTTTTCCGCGACATAAACCGACCGGTGTTTGCCACCGGTGCAGCCCACCGCCAGCGTGAAATAGCTTTTGCCTTCAGCGCTGTAGCGCGGCAGCAATGTATCTAGCAGACTTTGAGTTTTAGTCAGAAAATCTTTTAAATCAGCATCCTGCTCGATATAGGCGGCGACTTTGGCATCTTTGCCTGTGTAGGGGCGCAAGGCCTCCTCCCAGTGGGGGTTTTTCAAGAAGCGGACATCCAACACCATGTCGGCTTCGCGCGGCATCCCATATTTAAAGCCGAAGGACATGAAGGTGATGGTCAGACGGCTGGCATTCTGCAGCTTGAACGTGCCTTCCAGCACCCGCTTCAAATCGTGGATGGATAGCTCTGTCGTATCGATGATCGGATCCGCCGCCTCGCGCACCGGGTGCAGCATGGAGAGTTCTTTTTTGATCCCGGCGCTGATCGGGCGATCTTGCGCCAGCGGATGTTTGCGGCGCGTTTCGGTAAAGCGCTTTTGCAGCACGGTTTCATCGCAGGTCAGGAAGACGATGCGCCCTTCCAGCTGGCGGGCCTTGGCGATCAATGCGCCAGCATCGAACCCGCGGCTGCGGGCATCGACACCAATGGCGATCGGTTTGCCGCTGGCGGCCGGGTCGCGTACCAGCGCATCGACGAGGGATAGGGGAAAGTTGTCGAAGACGTCATAACCAAGGTCTTCCAGCACTGCCATGGCCGAGGACATGCCCGCCCCCGACAGACCTGTTACGAAGAGGGGTTTGGTGCTCATTCAGCCTGCTCCAGTTCTACGACAAAGCGGGCGCCTTTCACTTTGGTGCCGGGAATGTCGCGTATATTTTCCGCCCAGATGCGGCCGCCATGGGCGCTGATAATCTGTTTGGCGATGGAAAGGCCGAGGCCTGAATGGTTGCCGTAGCTTTCATGGCTGGGGCGTTCGGTATAAAAACGCTCAAAGACGTTTTGCAGTTTGTTGTCCGGAATACCCGATCCCTGGTCTTCAACAACCACGCGGATTTTATCGCCATCGACATGTCGCACTTTGATGGTGACCAGCCCGTTGTCGGGTGAGAAGGAGAGGGCATTGCTGATCAGGTTGGTGAAGACTTGGCCCAGACGGTCGCGGTTGCCAACGACGATCGGCGTGTCATTCATGTCGATGCGCAGAACGATATTATCCTGTTCCTTGTCATCGGCACGGTCGAGCGGTTTCTTGAATATCGATTGCAGTTCCTGCAGCAGATCGGCCACATTGACGGTGCCCATTTCCTCGCGGGATAGTTCGGCATCAAGACGCGACGCGCTGGAAATATCGCTGATCAGGCGGTCGAGGCGCTGGATATCATGCTGCACAATATCCATCAATTTTTTGCGTTTGTCGGGATCGTCGATCCGGCTAACTGTTTCCACGGCGCTACGCAGGGAGGTGAGCGGGTTTTTCAGTTCGTGCGCAACATCCGCCGCAAAGCGCTCGACCGCATCCATCCGGTCCCACAACGCTTGCGTCATTTCGCGGATGGCGACGGAAAGTTCGCCGATTTCATCGCGCCGGTTGCTCATATCCGGGATTTCGACGCTGCGGTTTTTGCTGCGGCGAACGGCATCCGCAGCGACGGCGAGGCGCTGCAGCGGGCGGCCGATCAGGCCGGAGAGGTAAATCGACAGCATGACGGTAATGCCAAGGGCTACAAGGAAAACGCGGAATACGTCGACGCGGACCGAGGAGATCGAGCGTTCGAGTTCAATTGCTTCGCGTTCGAGTACAACCACGCCCAGAACTTGTTTCAGGCGCTGGATCGGGGCGGCGGCCGTCACCATAATCCGGCCATCGCCGCGCTTCCACGCGCTGGCCTGAATATTCCCTATCATGGCTTTCTGGGCATCGGGGAAATTGAAAATGTCACCCGCATGCTGCGTCGGATAGGCAGGCATATGGGTTTTGATCGGGATGATATCGAGGAAGCGGCTGGCGCTCTGGGCGAATAGGCCGTCCAGTTTCACGGCGCTTTCGCTAGAGGCATCATCAAGATTTTCCATCAGGACAACGCCGCCGCCGCCCCGCAGCAAATGCGAATCGGCCAGAATTGAGCCATCGACGGAATAAAGCTGGATGCGGGCATTGCCGATCTCGCCCAATCTGCGCACCATGCGGCGGGCAAATTCCGGGCGGATGGCTTCAATCTCTAACGGTTGTTCATAGGGGTTGGAGGAGACTTGATAAACCGTCCGCACCGAGCCTTCGGATAAGGCACCCGAATAGAACCGCGCCTGCCCGCGCATGGTCTCTAACTCGGCGGCGATCAGGGAGTCAGTGTATTGGCCCATATAGAGCAGGCCTAATCCCAGAATCATCAGGGCGATGACGTTTACTGCCAGAATTTTACTTGTCAGGCCGGTGATTTTTTCAGAAGAGGTGGACCAGCGAACGCGCGCCTGTTCCTCTATATCAGGATCAAGCGGTGGCGGTGAATTGATCGGGCGGCGCGTCCACCAGCTCAAATTCTATTCTTCCTTATAGCGATAGCCGATCCCGTAGAGGGTTTCGATCTGATTGAAGTCGTCATCGACGGCGCGGAATTTTTTGCGCACACGCTTGATGTGGGAATCAATCGTGCGGTCGTCGACATAGATATTCTCACCATAGGCCATGTCGATCAACTGGTCGCGGTTTTTTACGTGGCCGGGGCGGAGCGCCAGGGCTTTCACCAGCAGGTATTCAGTCACGGTCAGATTGACCGGGCCGCCCTTCCATGTGCACAAATGGCGGGCATCGTCGAGGACGAGGCTGCCGCGCACGGTTTTTTCCTTCGGCTCATTGGCGTCGTCCGGCTTGTTGTTCTGCATCAATTCCTGGCGGCGGAGCAGGGCGCGGATGCGCTCGATCAGCAGGCGCTGGGAGAACGGCTTGGTGATATAATCGTCCGCGCCCATGCGCAGGCCGATCACTTCATCGACTTCATCATCCTTGGAAGTGAGAAAAATTACCGGCACTTGCGAGGTTTCGCGCAGCTTGGTCAAGACTTCCATCCCGTCCATACGGGGCATTTTGATGTCGAGCACCACCAGATCGGGCACGGATTCCGTGACGCCTTTGTAGCCTTCTTCCCCGTCATTATAGGTTCTGACGGTAAAGCCTTCGGCTTCCAGCGCCATGGAGACAGAAGTCAGGATATTGCGGTCGTCGTCGACAAGGCTGATGGTTTGTCCCATGAGCAGGTACTCCTTATAAAATGCCCCCGTTTAACGGCGGGCGGATCAAATAATTCCTTAAAAATCACTTCGAGCCTAATCTAGGCCCGCTTTACAGCCGCATCAAGGCGCAAATGCGATGATTTGCGGGCAATGACCTTTTTCAAAGCATCGATGCGTTGAATCCCTTAAGAGACTGCTTTTTCTTTGAGCAGGTTTCCAATGAAGTACAAGGAGCCGCAGATCAGGATGCGGCAGGGCGTGTCACTGACGCGTCTGTGGATATCTTTTAAGGCTAACTCAATCGTATCGAATGCCCCCAGATTGCGGGGGGTGAGGGGGGAGACTGCGTCATAGATTGCCGCAGGGCTGTAGCTGTCTTTTTCATCAGGGATGCGCGTGACACTCACAGAATGGGCATAGGGAATGAGCGGTGCCAGGAAAGCCCGGGCATCCTTGCGGTTCACCATGGCGACAATTAGATGTAGCGGTTCACCGTCTTCTTTTTCCCAGAGTTCCGCCTGTTTCGCGAGGGTCACTCCCCCGCTGTCATTGTGTGCGCCGTCTAAGATAAGAGTGGCATTTGGAGGTGCAATACTATTCAAAAAGGTATTTTCGATACGCTGTAGTCTGCCGGGCCAAATAATTCTGGAAAGGGCTGTGGATAAAATTTCAGGGGTAAACTGCGCCGGTTCAAGGAGCTTGAATGCGGCCATAGCTGCACCAGCATTGTGAATCTGGTGCGGGCCTAGAAGATTGGGGCGTGTCACCTCCATCGTGCCAGAAAGATCGCTGAAGCGGATTAGGGTCGCATCGCCTTCCACGCGCCAGTCTGATGCGGCTTGCATCAGCGGCGCGGGCGGGGATAAGTTTCGGGATCGTTTGTGGAAAACGTCCGCCACTCCGGCGGCAATGGCTGCATCCGTCTGATACCCGATGACACACGGTGCACCGGGCTTGATAATCCCGGCCTTTTCCGCCGCGATTTCGGTCAGCGTGTTGCCCAAAAAGGCCTCGTGGTCTTTCGAAATCATGGTGATAATCGTGCACACAGGGGGCACCACGTTGGTCGCGTCAAGCCGGCCGCCCATGCCGGTCTCAAGGAGCAGGTAGTCAGCCGGAGTGCGAGAGAAGGCGAGGAAACTTGCCGCCATGAACATCTCGAAAAAAGTGATCGGTTCATCGCGGTTGACGCTGAGACACTCTTCAAGAACCGCGATCAAATCCGCAGAATTTATGAGATTTCCTGCCAGTCTGATCCGTTCGGTCGGGTGCACCAGATGCGGCGAGGTAGCCGTATGAACCGTTAAACCAGCTGTTTCTAAAAGGCTACGCAGCGTTGCGATAGTCGATCCTTTGCCGTTCGTGCCAGCCACATGAACCGTTTTTGGCAGGTGCAGGTGGGGGTTGCCGAGCTTGGCGAGGAAGTGGGTGACGCGGTCCAGCGATAAATCGATCTCGGTATGATAAAATCCATACATCTGCTCCAGCAGATCGTTCAGCCGTTTTTCAATGGCCGGATCGTCTGAGGCTCCTGTTTCCATCATCAGATTAGGCGGCGCGTTTGGGCTTTTGTTTGGGGCTCATCAGCAGGCTGAGAATATGGCCCAGCTTTTCTGAAAGATCCTTGCGGGCGACAACCATGTCGACCATGCCGTGTTCCAGCAGATATTCGGCTGTCTGGAAGTCTTCAGGGAGTTTCTCGCGTACAGTTTCTTCGATTACGCGGCGTCCGGCAAAACCGATCATAGCGCCGGGTTCGGAAATGTGGATGTCACCGACCATGGCAAACGACGCGCTCACGCCGCCCGTTGTCGGATTGGTCAGCAGAACGATGTAAGGCAGGCCCGCTTCTTTCACCATATCAACGGCGATAATCGTGCGCGGCATCTGCATCAGCGAGAAAGCGCCTTCCTGCATCCGCGCGCCGCCAGACGCCGGGATCACGATCAGGGCTGCTTTTTCTTTGACCGCTTCCTGTGCGGCGCGGACAATACCTTCGCCCACACCGGCGCCCATCGATCCGCCCATGAAGGCGAAGTTGAAGGCAGCTATCACGGCGCGCTCGCCGCCAATCTTGCCTTTGCCGATCAACAGGGCGTCGTCTTCTTTGGTTTTGGTCTGTGCCGCCTTCAGGCGGTCGACATATTTCTTCTGGTCTTTGAATTTCAGGGGATCGTGTTGGACTTTGGGCAGCGCGATCTTGTCGTACTTGCCCTCATCAAACAGGAGCTTCAGGCGCTCGGCGACATCCATGGCCAGGTGATGGCCGCAGTGATAGCAGACATTATGATGGGCGCTCAGCTCTTTATAAAACAGCATGCCCTCGCACTTCTCGCATTTCTGCCAGAGATTGTCGGGGACTTCTTTTTGCTGCCCGACGATCGAGGTGATGCGGGGGCGGATAAAGTTGGTGAGCCAGTTCATGGTGCCTCTTTTCAAATTTGGGCGATCTTAGCCGCCCGAGGGGGCTTCCGCCAAGTTTTTTATTGATGGTTATGTCCTAGGCGGCCAGCGCGGCGGCAAGGCCTTTGACTTTCCCTAGAATATTATCGCTTTCCACAAGAGCAGAGCCGACGACGACGCCATCGGCAATCGCGCTCATCTTCGCGGCATCGTGCGGCGTTTTGATACCAAAGCCGACAGCGATCGGCAGATCGGTATGCCGGCGTATTTGTTCGATATGCGCGCCGACCTGATCGATATTGGCGGATTTGGTGCCGGTGACGCCGGTGATGGAAACATAATAGAGGAAGCCGCTGGCGCCTTCGATGACTTTTTGCAGGCGGTCCATCGTGGTCGTCGGCGTGACGAGGCGGATGAGATCCAGGCCGGATTCGCGCGCAAACGGCGCAATCTCATCGGCTTCTTCCGGCGGCAGATCGACAATGATCAGTCCATCAATGCCCGATTGTGCCGCGTCCGTGACGAAAGTCTGGACTCCATAGGCGAGGATCGGGTTGGTGTAGCCCATCAGGATAATGGGTGTTGTCTGATTAGTGGCGCGGAATTGCTGCAGCAATTCGAGCGTGCGTTTCAGAGTCATGCCGCCTGCCAGTGCGCGCAGGCCCGCCGCCTGAATGGCCGGGCCATCGGCCATCGGGTCGGTGAAGGGCATGCCGATTTCGATCAGGTCTGCGCCGTTATCGGCCAGCCCGCGTAGCGTTTTAACAAACGCGTCTTCATCGGGGTCGCCCGCCATGATAAAGGTGATTAGGGCCTTCTTGCCTCGCGCTGTCAGCGCGGCAAAAGTCTGTTCAATGCGGTTATCGCTTTTCATGGTTTTACTCCTATGCAAACCAATATTTCATGCAGGTCCGGCTCAAAAAAACGCGGGCCGTAAATTTCAAGATCGCAGATATAGCTGCGCGGCAGGTCGGATTTCCACACGCTCTGCCAGGTGTCGATCAGGGCTTTTGGCTGTTCGCCTTGCGCCGAAAACACGGCGTAATGGCTTTGCGGCACGAATACTGCCTCCATGCCTTCTGGCATGGCGAAATCATCGCGCAGTACGCGGCAGCCGATGGTCAGGGTATAGGGTTGTTCATGGTCGCCCTCATAGCCGTGATAGAGGGCATAAATGGCTTCGCCGTCTTTATGGGGAATGCGGTCGCCGATGGCCTGTTCGAAGAAATGCTGCCACAGCGCGTTAATGTCGAGCGCCGCCTGCCCATCCTTGTTGGTGGTGGTGACCGAAATCCCCACCACGGTAAACCCGCCAATATCCTGCACTGCCTCAGTGCTCATATAGTGACGCCCAGTTTCTCAGCGACGGTAAAGATGTCCTTGTCGCCGCGTCCGCACAAATTCATCACCAACAGGTGATCTTTGGGCAGGGTTGGGGCTAGTTTGATGACATGTGCGAAGGCGTGGGATGGTTCGAGTGCGGGAATAATGCCTTCGAGTTTGCTGCACAATTTAAACGCTTCGAGTGCTTCATCATCGGTGACCGATACATAATTCACGCGGCCTTCATCAAACAGGAAGGCATGCTCCGGGCCAATGCCGGGGTAATCGAGGCCCGCCGAAATCGAATGCGCCTCGGTAATCTGGCCGTCGTTATTTTGCAGGAAGTAGCTTTTCATGCCGTGCAGCACGCCGGGCTTGCCGCCATTGAGCGAGGCCGCATGTTTGTCGGTATCGACGCCATGTCCGCCCGCTTCAACGCCGTACATTTGTACCTGCGTATCATCGAGAAAAGGGTGGAACAGTCCCATGGCGTTCGAGCCGCCGCCGATACAGGCAACCAAGGAATCTGGCAGGCGGCCTTCGGCTTCCATCATTTGTGCGCGCACTTCTGTGCCGATCACGCTCTGGAAATCGCGCACCATTTCAGGATAAGGGTGCGGCCCGGCGACCGTGCCGATCAGATAGAAGGTGTCTTCGACATTGGCGACCCAATGGCGAAGCGCCTCGTTCATTGCGTCTTTCAGCGTCGCGGAGCCGCTGGTGACCGGGATGACTTCCGCGCCGAGCAATTTCATGCGGAACACGTTGGGTTTCTGGCGCTCGACATCTTCTGCACCCATGAAGACGGTGCAAGGCAGGTCGAACAGGGCGCAGACGGTAGCCGTGGCCACGCCGTGCTGCCCCGCGCCGGTTTCGGCAATGATGCGGGTTTTACCCATGCGTTTAGCAACCAGAATCTGGCCGATGCAATGATTGATTTTATGCGCGCCGGTATGGTTCAGCTCATCGCGCTTGAAATACACTTTTGCGCCGCCGAGATGTTTGGTGGTTTTTTCGGCAAAATAAAGCGGGCTCGGGCGGCCAATATAATGCTTGTTCAGATATTCCAATTCTTCCCAGAATTTGGGATCGGCCTTCGCATCGTGCCAGGCTTTTTCAACATCCAGAATAAGCGGCATCAGGGTTTCGGCGACATAGCGCCCGCCATAAGGCCCGAAATGGCCGCGCTCGTCCGGCCCGCTGCGATAGGAATTTGCTTTCATGGGAGTTATTTAAGGCAAACCCCCTCAAAAAACCATGGTTTTTAATGGCTGAGAACGGTTTTGATGAAGGCGGAGATTTTGGCGGGGTCTTTAACGCCATTGGTTTCGACGCCGCTGGAAATGTCGACGACGTCGGGATCGAGAAGAGAGAGGGCGTCGCCTATGTTGCGCTCATTCAGCCCGCCGGCCAGCATCCAAGGGCTTTGCAGGGGTTTTTTGCTGCAATATTGTTGCAGCAAAGACCAGTCGAAAGTTTTGCCGCTGCCCCCTTTGGGCGCATCGAACAGCAACCAGTCGGCAACGGCCTCATACCCTTCGATAAAATCGAAATCGGCCTCAGACCGGATCGAGAGGGCCTTAATGATCGGCAGGCCTGTCAAATGCTTGATTTCGGCCACGCGCCCCGGGCTTTCGCCGCCGTGAAGCTGGAGCATGTCGAGCGGCACCTCCTGCAGAACACGGTTTATGTGTGCATCGTCCGCATCCTGAAACAGGCCGACTTTATAGACGTCCTTGGGCACGAAATGCGCCAGATAGGCCGCGACTTCGCTGGCGATATAGTGGCGGCTTGATGGGATAAATAAAAAGCCGACGAACTTGGCGCCGCCTTCCAGAGCGGCGGTCAGGGCGTCCGGGGTGAGTATCCCGCAGATCTTGACATCGGGCATTGGTTTACCTATGTAAAATTAACTTTCTATAAAGAGCAATAAACTATAGTGAAACGGCAAAGAAGGGCAATGACCATGAGCGCAGATTTTACACGTCAATTATATGTTGAAAGCAGCTTCGAGATCGATGTGCACCCCGGCAAAAAATTTGCCGGCGGAACTTTTGATGTCCAGACAATGATGGCTTACGCAAATCGCGGTTTCGTTGAAATGATGTATTTTCGCATGGATGGTCAAAAAGAAGATCTTGAAGGTCGTTATCTGTATGAGCTGGGTCATTTCGACGTGAATGATTTTAAGGAAGAATCGGGCAAAATGAAATTAGCCAGAGGCCAAAATCAGGCGCTTCAAGAAAACTATCTCAAAGGTTTGCAGGAGGCCGGTCTTCAAGAAGACAGGTTGATCAAACTGGAAGATGGCGTCCCCTTCGAAGCGAAAATAGCCGAGCTTTTAAAGGTTGCGCCGCCAGCGCAGACAATTCCCACAAAGCCGGAAATATCCAAACCATCCTTTGATGGAACGACCGTTAATCTGGGACCGCTGAATTTAAAACGCTGATCCGTCCGCGCTGTACGGCGTACAGATAATAGTTCGACAGACACCCTACGCCGAGCACGTACAGCATTGGCTCAAAATAAGCCACCATCGGCAGAACAAAGAGAAAATGCAGGATCGCGCCGGGCGTGACGGGCATGACGTCTACACCCATTACTTTCAGGATCAAGGCGACAATAAATGTCAGCACAAAACTATAAGCGGCAACGCCCAGGATCAGGCGCCATGAAGCGACCAGCGGCGCGCCCATCATCTTCCAGATCAATCCATGGCTAAGCGCATAGGCTTCCTTCAACGTCAGACTGCGGTTGACCGCTTTGGCTGGAAAATAAATCGCCAGACGGCAGAAAACGTAAAAGGCTGCGATCAACAATGCGAAGCCCAGAATAAAGATGGCAAGGGGATGAATAAGCGCGCCAATAACCCCAACGATTAAGGCCACGACGAAAATAGACAGATACAAGCCGATGCCCACACCGATGAAGGCCCATTCATGGCGCTGCGGCTTCCAAGGGTTCATCGGTACGGCATTGTCCGGCCCGTCAATGACAATGCGGTGCCAGGAAATAGCGAGGCATACGTAAAAATAGGCGCAAAGCAGGCTGCCGATGACGGACTCTTTTCCCGGCGGCATCAGGAAAATTGTAAGCAGAGCGTCGAGCAGATAGCAGCCAATCATCCAAGGCAATAACGGCTTCAAGATGCGCCAGAACGCTTCTTTATGGCCTTTTAGGAAACTGCGCACATCACGCCCGGTTTCAATTGCGCCTAAAGTTGGAATCCATGCCATGATTTTTATCTCCCTCTACGCAGTTATTGTACCGTAGAAGGGATATGTTCCCCAAGCGATTTTGCTTACGCGGCGATGCTGGCGAGGATGTCCTGCGCGGCCTGCGCGGGGTGATCGGCTTGCGTGATCGGGCGGCCGATTACGAGGTGCGTTGCGCCTGCGGTAATGGCGTCTTTGGGTGTCATCATGCGTTTTTGATCGCCGGCCTCGCTGCCAGCCGGACGAATGCCCGGCACCATTAAAACAAACGCATCGCCGCAGGCGGCGCGGATCGCCTGAATCTCATGGGCGGAGCAGACGACGCCATCAAGGCCCGCTTCTTTGGTCAGCTGCGCCATTTGCACAACGCGTTCCGCGAGATGAGGCTGGTAGCCGACCTGGGCAATCGCCTGTTCATCCAGCGAGGTGAGCATGGTGACAGCCAGCAGTTTGGTTTCGGGCGGGCACGCATCGCGCGCGGCCTTCATCATGTCGAGGCCACCGGCAGCATGGACATTTAAAAAAGCCGGTTTGAAGTGTTGTGTCACGGAACGGATCGCACCCGCGACGGTATTGGGAATATCATGATATTTTAGATCGAGGAAAAAGGGCGGGTGGCCGGATTCTTCCATCAGCGCATAGATCGCCTGCGGTCCGCCATGATTGAAAAACTCAAGGCCCAGTTTGATGCCGCAGCCGCCGGGCAGGACCATCGCGATCAGATCGCGGGCGCGCTGGATGTCGGGCGTATCGATGCTGCAGAAAATTTTGGGCAGGGTCATTTAATAAATCTCTTCGCTGGTCAGGTTGCGGCGGGCGATTTGCAAGGTTTCTGTATGAAGTTGCGCGGCGGTGGCTTTATCCAGTTCGGCTTGCAGTTTTTTATTCGACTTAACCAACTCGCGGCGTTCTTTGCGCTGGGTGTGTCCGGCCGTCCATGTCATCAGGCTGCCGATGAGGAAGCCGAGCACCATCGCGACCAGCACCAGCGCATAGACCGGCCAGTTGATGGGGTCGTGCACGGGCGACCAGGTGAAAGAGACTGTATCGCCATTCGCCACCGCGAAGGCGATGGCCAGAATGACCAGCGGCACACCGATAATCCATTTCATGAATGTCATGTCCAAAGTTTTAGGCCAGTTCCGGGCAAAAGAAAACCCCGCATCGGCGGGGTTGGCTTGAAGAAAATATCCTAGAATCCGTCGTCGTCATGATCGCTGTCATCATCGACGCCGCCATTGAGGCGTTCACGCAGACCTTTGCCGGTTTTGAAGAATGGCAGACGTTTGGCATCGACCTGAACCGTTTCGCCAGTGCGGGGATTGCGGCCGGTGCGCGGGTCGCGCTCTTTCACGGAAAACGCGCCAAAGCCGCGTAATTCCACCCGGTCGCCTTTTACCAGAGCGTCGGTAATTTCATTAAAAATGGTGTCGACGATTTTTTCGACATCGCGCAGGAAGAGGTGCGGATTTTTTTCCGCCAGCTTTTGAATTAATTCCGATTTGGTCATCCCTAATCGCTCCTGTTGGGGGCCGATACCAATAAGAATGACTCAAGACTCGCCCTCCCGTCAAGCGATATTAAGGGCAAAATATTGATTAATATGGGTTTTTCCCCTTTGTCGGGCCTCAAAAGGGCAAGGCGGTCTAAAAGGGTGGGGATAGAGTGCCGCCCCCTGTCAACATCTACTATAGATAGTATACACTTGTATGATTCATCCCCGGCATTCTTCTGCCGGATCTTTGCATTTTGATTGATATATAAGGTTTGGCCGTGGTCCGTCATCTGACGCCGCCCGTATTGAAGATAGTCATAGGTTGTATCCTGTTTGTCTATGGGACGGCGGGCAACCTTGTGAGTGCCCGGGCGCAAAGCCCTGAGCGGCCGATCATCGAGACAGCCCGGCCCTTGGGTAATATGGGCAAACTCCACAAAAACAGCCGCGATGAGCCGTTTCAGTCTGCTGCGGAGCGCTTTGATCAGCGCGCGCAACCGGAGCCGATGCACTTTGGCGGGTTTCTGGCGTTTCCTTCGCTGACACTGTCCCAGAAATATACGGATAATCTCTATGCCGATGAGCGTGAGGAAGGCGATTTCATCACGCAGATTAATCCGTCCCTCTATGTCATCAAGGAGTTCGGGCGGCATCAGGCGGATTTTTCGCTCGAGGGCGATATCCGGCAGCACTGGCGCTATCAAGATGAGAACCAGATGAATGTGCGCGCGAAGATCGGAGCCAAACTCGAAGCACGGCATGACATCCATATTCCGCTCGAGCTGAATTTTACGAGCGCGCATGAAGACCGCGAGCAGGCCTTCGCGCGCACGCCGACGAAAGAGCCGGTGACGTATGAAAATTTCGGAGCGGCAACCGGTATATCGTTTACGCCGGGCAGGTTGGGGCTTCATCTGTTGGGCCGGTATGCGGATATCAGTTTTGACAATGGCGAAGACCGGCAGACAGGCGCCGCCATTCTACGTGATCGCGATGATCGTCAGCGCTATGAAGGTACGCTGCGCGCTACCTATGATATCGGTCCTAATCATACACCTTTTGTCGAAGTGACGGGCGGGCGTACGGCGTATACGCGCAATGAAGCGCTCGACAGCACCAACATCGAGGCGCTGGCGGGGTGGGAGACTGACTACAAAGGGTTGCTGAAAGCGCGCATCGCGGGCGGTATAGGCCAGCGCGATTATGAGGATGACGCGCTGGAAGATATCACCAGTACACGCGCGCAGGCACGGCTTGACTGGAACCTCACCAAAGTGGCGACGCTGAATTTATCGTACGATCGCAAGCTGCTGGAAGATAACGAAGCGGTGACAGGAGCGCTGACGCAGAGCGCACGGGCCGGCCTCGACTATGAATTGGCGCGCAATATTCTGCTCACCACGTTCGTGGAATTTGGCTGGCTGAATTTTGAAGACAGCGCGCGGCGCGACAAGATCGTCGGCAGCGGATTTTCGCTGCGCTATGATTTCAATCCCTATCATTCGGTGGCGGCGGAATATGATCACAGCAACCGCGAGAGCACGTCCCCGGGCATCGATTACGGGCGCAATACCTACATGATCCGCTATAAAATGAAGTTTTAGGTCTACAACTGTATGTTGTCATGCCATCTAAAATTCCCTACAATTGAGCCAGTCTTTTGCGGTGATTCGGCCGCGTTTTTATTGATATGAGTGCAGATATGCGCGCCGTTACAGGGTTGCTGGTTGTTCTTCTGCTGTGGCCACTCATGGCGCAGGCGGAATTCTATCGTCTCGGTCCTAACGACGTGGTGCGTGTGACGGTATTTGGCGAGCCAGATCTGTCAGGTGATTTTAAACTGGATGGCGCGGGCGTTGCGGCTTTGCCACTGATTGGCAGCGTGCCGCTGGGCAATCAGTCGGTGCGCGAGGCGGAGCAGAAAATCGCCAGCGCCTTGAAGGACGGCTATCTCGTCGATCCAAAAGTGTCCATCGAAGTCACCACCGCGCGCCCGTTTTTCATTATGGGAGAAGTGCGCACACCGGGGTCGTATAATTTCAGCGAAGGCATGACGGTGTTGCAGGCAGTGGCGTTGTCTGGCGGTTTTACTTACCGCGCCGATCAGAGCGACGTCGTGTTGGTGCGCGGTGAAACAGAAGAAGAGATTTCCGTCACAACGCGCATCATGCCGGGCGATGTGATCCGTGTGCAGGAAAGATTTTTTTGATGGAGAGCCGCGAAACGCCATTGCTGGATCTGGATATACGCGATCTGGTCATGGTGTTGTGGCGCCGCCGTCTGTTCATCGTCGGTGTGATGCTGACAGCCGTAATCGCGACATTCTTGTTTATTACGCTGGTACCGCCGCTCTACGCCGGTAAGGCGCAGGTGATGATGGAGGCACGCGGTCCCGTACAATCAGATGTTATCGCGCCGAGCGGACCCGCGCGCGTCGATCTCTCGCTCGTCAACAGTGAGGCGGAGGTGATTAAATCACGCGTGTTGGCGGTGAAGGTGATTGAGCGCCTCAACCTGATGAACGATCCAGAATTCAATCCGCGTCTGCGCGGCACGGCTATTGTCTCAAAAATATTCCGCGCGGAACAAAAAGAGGTCAGTGCATTTAAATCCTTATCGGTCTATCCGCGCACGCAGGAATCGCTGTCTGGACTGGGAATTGATGCAGCGCGCGGTCCGGTGATCGATCAGTTTTTATCGCGCCTACGGGTGCGCCCGGTTGCCGGATCGCAAGTCATTCAGCTGGAATTTTCGGCGCGCACCCCGGCCAAGGCGGCGTTGATTGCCAACACGCTGGTCGATGCGTATCTCGATCAGCGTCTCGACACAAAACTGGTAACAGCGCAAAAAACATCGCGCTGGCTTGATACACGCCTTGCGGAATTGCGCGACCAGGTGCGCATCGCCGATGAACAGGTGGAGCAGTATCGCTCTGAGAATAGTCTGATCGCCGGTTCGCGCGATGATGTCACGGCGCAGCAGCTCTCCGAACTGAACAGCCGTCTGGTGCTAGCCAAGGCGCAACTTTCGGAAGCGCAAGCCGGTCTGACCGAAATAGAAAAATGGCGCAAGGCACCGGATGTGATGGAAGCCTCTCCCGCGATGCTGAATTCCCGCGTCATGCAGGATCTGAAAATCAACGAGGCGGTATTACAGCGCAGCCTGTCGGATCTTGGCAGTCGTTACGGCGCCAAGCATCCGGCGATTATTAAAGCGCGCGCCGAGCTGGCTGATGTGCGTGCGCGGATCGCCGAGGAAACGCTCACCATCGCGCAAGGCATGAAGAATGAGGCGTCATTGGCGGCGGCGCAGGTTGCCTCTCTGGAAAAACAGTTAAGCGCGACGGAGACGGTGCGCTATGGCGAAAATAAAGCCGGTGTCGATCTGCGTGCCCTGATGCAGGAAGCGGAATCAAGTCGTGCCATCCTCGAGAGTTTTCTCGAGAGCTACAAAAAAACGGAGCAGCAGGAATTGCTGCATGAAGCGGATGTACGGGTGCTGTCTTACGCCACGCTGCCGAATGCGCCCGCGTTCCCGAACAAGCCGTTGTTCATGAGTCTGGCGCTGACAGGATCTTTGTTCTTCGGTGTCGGTTTGGCGCTACTGAGAGAGAAACTCGATGGCACCGTGCATAACGGCGCGATGCTGGAATCGCTGTGCGGCTATCCGGCCTATGGCATCGTGCCGCAATCGGCGCATAAGATTAAAGGACTTGTGGGCGATTACGCGCTCGATCACCCGGAATCACCTCTAGCGGAATCAGTGCGCACGCTGCGCATGGTGATGAATTTGCGCGCAAACGGTAAAGGCCCGAAAGTCATCACGCTGACATCCTCGCTACCGGAAGAAGGCAAGACGACGCTGTCAGTCTGGCTTGCGCGCATGACCGCGCAATCGGGCGAGCGCGTCCTGCTGATCGATTGCGATATGCGCCGGCCGCAGGTGCATACGGCGCTTGGCCGTGCGATGGATCATCCGTTGAGCGATTACCTGCGCGGCGAGGGGACGCTTGAGAACTCTATTCACACTGATGCGCGTACCGGCCTGCATGTGATAACGGCGGGATCGGCGCAGGCGGATGCGCTCACCTTGCTATCAAGTGTGCGCATGAAAGAGGTGATCGCCACGCTGCGCGCGTCTTACGATCTGATTATTCTGGATTCCCCCGCGTGCCTTGCGGTGTCCGATGCGCGGGTCCTGGCGTGTTTAAGCGACCTCACTTTGTTCGCGGTCGCCTGGGAGGACACGCCGCGCGATATCGTGCGCGCCGGGGTCAAGCAGTTTACCGAGCTGAACGTGCCGCTGGCCTTCGCCCTCACGCGGGTCGATCTGAAACGCCACGCCCGCTATGGCTATGGGGACATCGTTTACTATTACGGGAAGTACCACCCGGCACAGGCCGCCTGAGGCCTTTCGTTAACACTTTGCTTGCTCCGTACGCGTTGTCGTTATAAGATCGTCTCATGCAGACATCCTTCGTTTCAGCGCGCCGCCAGCGGGCCGTTCAGGCCTATGCGGCTTTGTGCGCCATGACGGGCATCAGCGGCGTTGTGCTGAGCCTCTGGGTGCACCCGGTTGAGACGGCCGCGCGTCAACAACAGGTTGCCCTGCAACCCCCTGTCTCCGCACCCGGCATCGTGCCGGTCGATGCCGCATCAGATGATAGCTTTCGCGGTATCCATCTCGTTCAGGCCAACGCGCTCTGATCCATGACCAGTATCGGTCACATCAGCTTTTGTTTTTTTCTGTTTCTGATTGTCCTGACGGGCACCGTTTTTTGTCTGCCGTATCAGTATGGGTGGGGATGGGGTCTGGTCATTCAGTTCTGGGCCGTGTTCGGGTTTATCCGTTTGTACCATCTGAGCGAGCCGGTGCGCGAAGATACGCCGCACAAAAAACTATCGATGCGCTTGCGCGATTCTCTCTTTCGCCGCACCCATGCCGAGAATGAGTATGTGACCGGGCGGCTCGGCAGGATCGATTCTTTTGCCGTGCTGATCGCGGGCGCGATGATGGGTATATGGATTGCATCGGCGGCGTATCTGGCGCGCGATGAGGCAGACGCGCTGTCGAGTGTTGTATATGTCGGCGTCTATTTAATCGCGCAGCTTTTCTGCTTTGGCGTCATCGCCTTTCTGGCCCAGCTCTATGCCGCGCTGGATCGCTATGTCATGGCCGGATTTTTTGCCTGCCTTGCGCTATTGGCGACGGTGCTTGTGTATACGCTGGCGCGGTATGGTTTTGCCGATGAAGCAATATCCAGTTCCGGCTTAAGCCTGTATTTCCTCAATACGGATGCGATCTCTCCCTTTGCGCTGCGCCGCGCGGCGCTCGGATGGGGCGGCGCGGTCCTGCCGTGGCTGGCCATCACCCCCATTACGCTGACCCTGATCGGTGTGCTGTTTCATCCGGCGCGGCGCAAGCTGATCACCGGATTGGCGCTGGGGCTTGTCGTCATGTTGGCTTTCTACGATCTATATGCGGTGCGGGGCCCGTTCCATTTCCTAATCGTGATCCCTGGCTGGGCGGCGTTGACGCTGTCCTGGGGACGCAGCGGCTATGGCCCGCTCTGGACGCCGTGGGCGATATCGCGGCACAAACGGGCGTCTCGCTCTCTGGCCACTCTGCGCTGAAAAAGAAGCGTTGACAAAAGAACAAATATAGAACATATATAGATCATCACCACCCGAACTTTATCCACTTTACGGCCCCGTCCTCTCCTCAGGCGGGGCCATTTTTTTAATTTTATCAAGGAGATAGACATGACAACCCTTCTACCCAAAGACGCCGATAACAACCCGATTCCCGCCCTGCGACTGAAAACCGGCGGCGCCCATAAAATTTCGGCCACCAGCTCTTCATCGCGCAATGCGACGGCTTTTAATATCGACACCAAAGTGGTGGGTCTGTATGCCAGCGGCCCTGTATATATCGCGCAGGGCGGCGCCACGGTCACGGCGACAACAAACAGCCATTATTTGCCCGAAGGCCTTTATTATGATCTGGCCATCAGCGGCGGGCAAAAAGGCCCGCATGCGACCCACATCGCCGCGTTGGCTGTGGGCGATAACTGCACCCTTTATATTTCCGAGAAAGAATAGGGAAGCTTAGCCGCGTGATTTGAGCGCGGTGGCGATGGTGCCATCGTCGAGATAGTCGAGCTCGCCGCCCACCGGCATGCCGTGCGCGAGGCGGGTGACACGCACCTGCGGGAAATCGCTTAAGTAATCCATCAGGTAATGCGCGGTTGATTGTCCATCGACGGTGGCGCTCAGCGCCAGAATAACTTCTGTGATGTTGTGGTCTTTCACCCGGTCGATCAGCGGCAAGATGCGCAAATCCTGCGGACCGATGCCATCGAGGGCGGAAAGAATGCCGCCCAGCACGTGGTATTGTCCTTTAAACGTGCCCGTACGTTCGATGGCCCAGAGATCAGCCACGCCCGCGACCACGCACAAGGTTTGCTGTTCGCGCTTTTCATCGCGGCAGATGCGGCAGGGAGAGGCCGTGTCGAGATTGCTGCAGACATCGCAGGTCTGCACCTCGCGGGCGGCGGCTTCAAGAGCGGCAATCAAGGGCAATAATTTCGCGTCTTTTTGCGTGAGCAAATGCAGGATGACGCGGCGGGCAGAGCGCGATCCAAGGCCCGGCAATCCTGCCAGCGTCTTGGTCAATCGCTCAAGCGGGCCATCAAACATTACTGGTTCACGCGGCCTTTGCCGGTTGTTGGATTAAGATAGGCGAACGTGCTGGACGGGAATTTCACGCCGCGCTTCATGTTTTTCAGCAGGATTTCCGTCACACCGCCGGCAGAATCGCGCACGATCCAGCGGGTTAGCTGATACGGCACGTCGGTGAAGAATAACTGAATGGAGCCTGCGGCCGGATCGTCATTCTGAATGATCGTGATCGCGGTCTGGCCGTTGCGTTTGGTGACATCCGTGACCGTGACGTCGCCCGAGAGTTTCAGGTTTTTACGCAGCAGAAAATCGGCGAGCGTCTGTCCGATCGGCGCGTTGGTCTGCTCGTTCATTTCGGCATCATAGAAATAAATGAAATAGCCGTCGGCAACGATGAAGTCCTCGACTTCGTTATAGTCAAAGCGCAACTTACCGGGACGGCTCAGCGAGAACACGCCGGACAATTTCGTGCCGTTGGAATCTTTTAAAATAAAATCCGCCTGCGCCGTGGTCAGGCTGCGTAGGTACTCTTCCGCTTTTTTAATCTCTGCCGCATTTTCTCCCGTGGCCGCATGGGCGGTGGGGACAAAAAGCAAAAAAGCCATCAGGATCAGGATGTGTTTCATACCTTCATAGGTAGAGGAAAAGTCCGGCCAAAGAAAGGCGGAAAAAAGGTTTAAAGCGGCTAGAAGCGGATGGTCTGGCGGCTTTGCAGCGGAGGGCGCGGCTGGTTGTGCATCAGGATCGCCCGGGCGGTACGGCTGCCCAGCGCGAGGCAATCTTCCAAGGGCCGGTTGTCCAGACGCCCGGCGATGAAGCCCGCCATGAACTGGTCCCCCGCGCCGGATGAATTTTTGGGCGCGCTCACAGGCTCGCTGCCGAATTCATAGGCGAACCCGTCTTCGAAATAGGTGCCGCCTTTGATGGCGGCAGTCATGAGAACCGAGCAGGGCCAGGCTTTGAACCCTTCGCTGATCTGCGTAGGGGCAAAGGCGCCGATCAGGGACGGCAGATTATCCTGATTGCCGGCGATCAAACGAATGGCGCCGTCCTGTGCATGGTGGCGCAGCAAATCCCTGTCACGCGTGGCATGTTTTTGGTCGACAATCTTTATATAGAGCGGAATGGCGTGGCGTTTGGCCGTGGCGCAGAGACGCTCGAACAAATCGCTGTTGCCGCCAAAACTGCAGACATAGTTTTCAGCGTAGAGCAATTGCGCGCGGGCGACCGTCTCCCAGTCGACATCCGATTCCTGCAATAGAAAACTGGTGCCTTCGACCTGCGTAAAGCTGCGCTCTCCGTCAGGGGTAATGAGGACGGCGCATTGCGAGGATTCGGTTTCTGCGGCGGCAACCTCATAGCCCACGCGGTATTCGCGGAACGATGTGCGGTAAAGGGATTCGAATTCGTCATGGCCGATCTTGCCGTAAAAATGCGTGTCGATCCCCATGACGGAGAGACCACAGAGCGTATTGGCAACGCACCCACCGGGGGTCGCTTCGAACTGCGGCAAGCTTGCGCGCATGCGCCCAAAACTTAAAGAATCCGTTGGCAGGTCGCCGCCTTTGGGGACGCCGTGCTGGGCCAGAAAAGCATCGGTCACACGGGCCACCAGATCAATATTAGCGAGGCCGAAGCCTATGACATCCATGAAAATAGCCCTTGCAATTTATCAATCGTTATGACAAAAAATAAACCTATGTCTTATGCAGGTTACACTAAGTTTCTTAATAATCGCTGCCATTATTCGTTCCAGACAGGGGAAGATACCCTTTGTCTTGTGTTCACGCCCACAGAGGCCGGCAAGCTTTCCACGAAATTTTCCCTCAGCATTCCGGATCCGAAAGGTGCCCGCACAACGGATCGTTTGCCGCTTCCTGACGATCTGATCAATGAGGAAACGGCCTCCGCCATTTTTGCCAAAGCCATTGGCCTATTTATCGATAAAAAAGGCGCGCCTTTAGAAAAAGTAAGCCCGTTACCCGCGTTTTCAGCGCCTGTGAAAACGCCCAGACAATATATCTGGGCGCAGCACATTCAATAACTGGATAGTCTCTTAAGCTTCCGAATAATCACCAACCAGCACGTTGCGTTTGCCGACGGCATTGGCTTTGCTGATGACACCCTGACGCTCCATCTCTTCGATGATGCGCGCGGCGCGGTTATAGCCGATCTGCAGGTGGCGCTGAATGAAGGAGGTTGAGGCTTTTTGTTCGCGCGCGACAATCGCCACGGCTTCATCATAGAGCTCATCCACTTTCTCTTCACCCTCACGACCGCCAAAGATGGCGTTCATGACTTCGGATGCTTCAAAACCGCCTTCGGTGATTTCTTCGAGATAGGCTGGCTCTGCCTGTTTCTTCAGGAAGGTCACGACATTCTCGACATCTTCATCCGAAGCGAACGGTCCGTGCACACGCGTGATGCGTCCGCCGGCGGCCATGTAGAGCATATCCCCTTGACCCAGCAATTGTTCCGCGCCGCTCTCACCGAGGATGGTGCGGGAATCGATTTTAGAGGTAACGGCAAACGAAATACGCGTCGGGAAGTTGGCTTTGATGACGCCCGTAATAACATCGACCGACGGGCGCTGCGTGGCCATGATAAGATGGATACCGGCTGCGCGGGCCATCTGGGCCAGACGCTGAATGGCGTTCTCAACATCTTTCCCGGCGACCAGCATCAGATCGGCGAATTCATCGACGATAACGACGATGAACGGCAAATCATTCAAGTCGAGCGGTTGTTCTTCATAGACCGGCTTGCCCGTATCGGGATCGAAGCCTGTCTGCACTTTGCGCATAAGCACTTCGCCTTTTTTGCGCGCTTCGGCGAGACGGGCGTTGTAGCCATCAATGTTCCGCACACCGAGTTTCGACATGGCGCGGTAGCGTTCTTCCATTTCGCCGACAACCCATTTCAGCGCGACGATGGCTTTGCCGGGTTCGGTGACGACAGGCGCGAGGAGGTGTGGAATATCATCATAGACTGAGAGTTCGAGCATTTTCGGATCGATCATGATGAAGCGGCATTTTTCCGGCGGCAGGTGATAGAGCAGCGACATGATCATCGTGTTGACGGCGACGGACTTACCCGAGCCTGTCGTCCCGGCGACAAGAAGGTGGGGGAAGCGGGCAAGGTCGGCGATGATCGGTTTGCCGCCGATATCTTTACCAAGCACCAGCGGCAGCTTCGCTTGCGTTTTTTCGTAGTCCTGCGTTTCCAGCAGTTCGCGCATATAGACGGTCTGGCGTTTTTTATTCGGCAGTTCGATGCCAATGACGTTGCGGCCCGGCACAACGGCGCAGCGCACGGACGTGGCTGACATGGAGCGCGCGATATCATCGGCAAGGCCAATGACGCGCGAGGTTTTGGTGCCCGGCGCGGGTTCCAGTTCATACAAGGTGACAACAGGGCCGGGGTGAATGGAGGTGATTTCGCCTTGCACATTAAAGTCGGCGAGCACGTTTTGCAGTAGTTCCGCGTTCATGCGCAGCGCGTTTTCATCGAGCTGGGAATCTTTCGTGCTGGCGGGGACTTCCTGTAACAGATCGAGGTCTGGCAGGTTCCACTCGGCGCCGTCGAAGAGCTGGAAGCGTGTCTGGCGGGATTTGGCTTTGCCGGCATTTTTTTGCGGGGCGACGACTTTAATGGATTTGGTCCGGCGCGTACCGTCTTCTTCGTCTTCCTCCTCTTCTTCTTCGTATTCTTCTTCGTCGTCCTCTTCTTCCTCTTCGTCTTCCTCGTCTTCGATATCGCCACGTTCCAGTACGACATCGTCTTCGTCCTCGTCTTCCGTCATCAAACGGGGACGGGCAGGCTTTTTCTTTTTCGCGGTTGGGCGGTAATCTTCTTCGCCGTGATGACGCACCCAGTCGAGGAAGCCACACGCGGCGTTCCAGACGGCAATGGCGGCGGTGCAGATGCCGAACCATGCCATCGCGCCCATCCATTTCCAGTTTTCCCAGCGCATGACCAGTGCGAACGAGGTTACGGCTGCGGCGCAAACAGCGGTGATCAGCGCGGCGATGGTCGCCGGATAGGGCAGACCGATCGCGTGGAATATATCCGCGCCATTTTGCAACATCATCTGACCGGCGCTACCACCGAGATAAGGTTGAATAAGCCACTCGCCCGATGACAGGCGGGCAAAGGCGGCGGAGGCGAGCAGGCTGGCAAACACCAGCGCAACAAAACGCAGCGCAAAAAAGCCCAGACGTTCGCGGCGGAATAATTTCCATCCCCACAAGCAGAACGCAATACCGAAAAGCGCGCCGCCGAGGCCGATCGTCTGCAGCAATAAATCGCTGAGGGAGGCGCCAGAGGCCCCCATCCAGTTATCGACGCCTTCAAGGCTGGTCGCGCTGTTAAAAGAAGGATCGGCTTTGGAGTAACTTAAGATAGCCAGCAGGATGAACGTGCCGAGCGCCATGAAGGAAATACCGGTGACATCAATCACGCGGCGCGCGATGAAACGCTGGGCGCTATCCGGGATCAGGCGCGAGAACAGAGTCGGGCTTTTGCGTTTGATTCGATATTTTTTGGCCATGATGACAACACAGAAACGAGGGGTGGGGGCGATGCGCCGTGAAAGGGCATTTTATCGGTAAACCCGCGCGAATACAAGGAATCCCACGGCTTAAAAAGCCTCGTGGAACCAAGCCATTAACCTTTCATTAAGCTTTCGCGCTTACTTTTAGACAAAGGTGTTCGCCTTGTCTGATTCGACCAATCTTGATTGCGAAAGACTGATATAGATGGCTCATACGGTTGCTGCTTCCACCGCTTCTGCCCAATACCTCATTTACACATTTGAGTTTCCAAGCGACGACCAACGCACCCAGAGCGCCTGGCACCGCTATGCCGCGCTGGCCGATGAAGAGCTGGCCTTGGCTCAGGCACAGATTTTAAGCGACACGAACAAATACCGCCGCATCGAAGTTAAGAAGAAATATTTCGACAGCCGCCGGGGACGCGCCATCGATATGACGCTGCGGGTTTACGAGCAAGGGCTTGAGCGTCGCCGCGCGACGCTGTTCGGCTTTATGGCAGGGATCGGGGCGATTGCCGCCGGGGCGATACTGATCATCGCCCTCTTTTAACGATTAATCTTCAATAACACCGTTTGGATCACGCTCGACGAGGTCGGCGACCTGTTCGAACACAGAGGCGTTCTCCGTCATCTGTTCCTGCAACGGCGGGTTTTGCTCGGCAATGGTCTTGAAAAAGGTGGAAGCATCGCGGAGCAGCTTGGCGGCGAGTTGAGCGTGAGAAGGCATCGTCATTCCTTAATGGTTAAATTCCCGGTTATCTTAACACGGCTTTGGGGCACCGCGTCAACCGTGCGCCCTTATAAATTGCGGAACGGGTGGGCCGGATAGGTGCCCAGCGGCGTGACTTCACTGGCGAAAAATCCCAGTTCTTCCATGGCCAGCTGCAACGGACGTGATTCCGGGTGGCCCACGACATCGACATAAAATTGTGCCACCTGGAATTTATGACCGACATAAGATTCCAGTTTGACCATGTTGATGCCGTTGGTGGCGAAGCCGCCCATGGCTTTATACAAAGCCGCCGGAATGTTGCGCACCTTGAACAGGAAGCTGGTGATGTAGGTGGTGTTGGGATCGTAGCGCGGCACATCGGATTCGCGCGAGAGGATCAGGAAGCGCGTGGTGTTGTGATCGGCGTCCTGCACGTTCTCTTTTAAAAGCTCTAGTCCATAAATCTCGCCCGCCAGCGTTGACGCAATGGCAGCAAGAGTGGGGTCATTGCGCTGGGCCACTTCCTGCGCCGCCCCTGCCGTATCGGCGTGGACATGGGCTTTCAGCCCCATCTCCTTGATGATTTTGCGGCACTGGGGCAGAGCGTGGATATGGCTGTGTACTTCCTTGATATCAGCCAGTTTGGCGCCTTTGACGCCCAGCAGCGCGTGCTGGATGGGCAGGAAATTCTCCCCGATGATGCTTAAGCCGCTTTTGGGCATCAGATGGTGGACGTCCGCCACCCGGCCCGCCAGCGTATTATCAACCGGGATCATGGCCAGATCGGCGGCGCCGCTTTGAAGGGCGGTAAAGGCTTCTTCAAAGGTTTCGCAGGGAATGGTTTCCATGCCGGGAAACACGGTCCGGCACGAGAGATCGGAATAAGCGCCCGGGAAACCCTGAAAAGCGATTTTTTTCTGTGTCATTTACCTGTATCCTTGCGGCTGCTCTTGATTTTTGCCCGCGTCCACTCTACAGGGATGGTGGGCAAATAAAATACTATTTCTAAAAGGGTTTACCCAATGGGCGGCATGGAATTCAACAAAATCTTCGCGGCACTGCTGGTAGCGGGCATTATTGCCATGCTCGGCGGGTTTGTGAGCAAGCTTCTGGTGCACGGCGAAAAGCTGGAAGCGGATGCGTACACCATTGAGGTGGCGGAAGTCGCCGGCCCGGGCGGCGCGGTGGAAGCCAAGGCCGAGCCTGTGCTGGCCCTGATTGCCAATGCCGATGTCGCGCGCGGCCAGACGGTCGCCAAAGCCTGCGCGGCCTGCCACACCTTCACCAAAGGCGGCGCGTCTGGCGTTGGCCCGAACCTCTACGGCGTTGTCGGCGGTCCGAAAGACCACATGGCGGGCTTCGCCTATTCCGGCGCGCTGCTGGAAGTCGGCGGTCCAACGTGGACCTATGCCGAGCTGAACAAATTCCTCTGGAAGCCGAAGAAATATGCGGCCGCTACAAAAATGAACTTCATCGGTCTGAAAAAGCCGGAAGATCGCGCGGCGGTCATTGCGTACCTGCGTAGCCTGTCTGATTCACCTAAAGCCGCACCATCCGATGCGGATATTGCGGCAGAAGCGGCTGAACTGGCTCCGCCAGCACCGGCTGAAGCTGTTCCTGCAACACTGAAAGAAGAAGTTCCTGCGGGCGAGCCTGCAAAAGCGGCGGGTCCGGTTGCGGCTCACTAAGTCTTTCTAGGCTTTCTGTTCCCAACCGCCGCTGTCTGTCTGCTGCCAGTAGGTCAGATTGTATCCTGCTTCTTTATAAAGTTTCCAGCGTGCGCGGGCGGCGGTGACGATTTCCTCGTCATGATCGGCGAACATTTCACAGACAAGAGAGAAGTTTGAAAGATCCGTAGCGACAGCGCCGCCACCCGCGATCAGGATTGTCGCTTCGTTGGGATTCTCGTCTTTGTCGGTCAGCCAGATGGGCTGGCGATCGGCATACCCGTCTTTTTCACTGCCGTGCGGAACGAACATGTTCGGATGAAACGTCCAGAGATGCGTGTTCATTTTTTCCACGGCGGTTTTATCGGGCAGGCGGATGATGATGCGCTTCTTGCCGTTGTCATGCGCTTTCAAGAGCAGGCCCGGCAGCGCTTCATCCAGCGTCTGGGTTTTCAGATGATAAAAACGAATGTCAGTCATAGCGGTGCATTTGTCCCTGATAATCTTCGATTTGATAGTGGGTGTGCAATTCTTCGGCATAAACAGGGCCGATCGGCATCTTACCAAATCCGCCGGGAATATCGAGCACATAGGTCGGTTGGGCAATGCCGCTCAAACGCCCTCTAAGCGCGCGCATCAGGGTCTGGCCTTCTTCAATCGTTACGCGGAAATGGCCTGTGCCATGCGCCTTGTCGGGATGATGCAGATAATACGGTTTCACGCGATGGGCGATCAATGTGCGGAACAAAGCTTCCAAGGTCGCTGCATTGTCGTTTATGCCTTTTAACAACACGCTTTGGGAGAGAAGGATCACGCCTGCGCGGTTTAATTTTTTGAATGTCTGCTTGATCGTGTCGTCAATTTCCTGCGCATGATTGACATGGATGACCATGTAGAGCGGTTTCTCTAATGACTGTGCCAAGAGGAGAAACTCATCATCGATCCGCTCGGGACTAACCATCGGCGCGCGAGTGTGAAGGCGCAGAATGTCGATATGCGGGATCGCGCTCAGACGTTCCAGAACATCCTGCAAGCGGCGGTTAGATAAAGTGAGCGGATCGCCGCCCGTGAGGATGACTTCGCGTACCTGCGGCGCGCTGGCGATGTAGGTGATCGCAGCGTCAAGCTCCTCCGCTTTTAAAACGCCATCGCCTTTGCCGACCATGTCCTTACGAAAGCAAAAGCGGCAATAGATGGCGCAGGTGTCGGTGATTTTTAAAAGGACCCTGTCCGGGTAGCGATGCACAATGCCTTTGAGAGGGGAATGCGCGGCGTCGCCGATCGGATCGGCACGTTCGGCGTCGGTAATCGTTTCTTCACGCGAGTCGTACAGATACTGCGCGCCGACAGGGTCGCGCAAATCTTCGTTCCGCATCGTGGCGGAAACCTGCCGTGTCAGACGGGTATTGGTCATCAAGCCGTTTTAGCGGTGATCATCCGGTGAAGCAAGCGCACGCCATAGCCGGACGCGCCCTTGGTGGTGATGCCTTTGGCGTTTTTACCCCACGCGGTGCCCGCAATATCGATGTGCGCCCATTCGGTGTCGCCTTCGATAAAATGCTGCAGGAAGCCAGCGGCGGTGCAAGCGCCGCCATAGCGGCCGGCATTGCCCATGTTGTTCAGATCGGCCGCCGTGCCTTCCATGGCTTTGCGGTAGGCTTCGTCGAGCGGCAGGCGCCAGATCTTTTCGCCGCTATCTTCCGAAGCAGCATTGAGTTTGTTCCAGAGTTTATCGGAGGTGGCAAATACCCCGGCATATTCGGTGCCGAGCGCGACCATGACCGCGCCCGTGAGTGTGGCGAGATCAATAATTAAGGATGGTTTGAATTTTTGCTGCACGTAGGTCAATGCATCGCAGAGTACGAGGCGGCCTTCGGCATCGGTGTTGTAGACTTCGATGCTTTTGCCCGAAAGCGAGGTGATGATATCGCCGGGGCGGTAGGCATTACCGGAAATCATGTTTTCGGCGAGGCCGACGATGCCGACCACATTGACCTTGGCTTTGGAGAGAGCGAGCGCTTTCATCGTGCCAATCACGGCGGCGGAGCCCCCCATATCCATGATCATTTCTTCCATGCCGGCAGCAGGCTTGACGGAGTAACCACCCGTATCGAACGTCACCCCTTTGCCGACCAAGGCAATGGGCGCATCTTTGGCTGACGATTTACCTGTGCCGTTCCAACGCATGATGACAACGCGCGGTTTGCGGTCCGAGCCTTGGCCGACGGCAAGATGCGCGCCGAAACCGAGCTGTTCCATTTTCTTTTCATCGAAAATTTCGACGGTGACGCCCAGCGGTTTTAATTCCTTGGCGATGATTTTGGCGTATGAGTCGGGATAGAGCACATTGGCGGGTTCGTTGACGACATCGCGGGCCAGGAAGATCCCCGCGTTTTCCGCGCCCAGAATTTTAAAGCGCTCGTTGGCCGCAGACGTTTTATCGAGAATGATTTCGACGGCCAGCTCTTTTGATTTTTTGTCCTTGGCTTTGGTTTTGTATTTATCGAAGGTGTAGCTGCGCAGGCCCATGCCTGCGGCAAAATGCGCGGCGAATTCATCGTTATTACCCGGAATGATAACGGCTGCCTGTTTGGCACCGTTTTCTTTTAAGGCTGCGAACAGTCGGCCGCCTAGCACTTCCATGGTGCGTACATCCAGTTTTTTTACATCGCCGGTGCCCAGCAGAATGGCGCGCGCATAACCCGATTTTTTGGAAAGCGGGACAGAAAAGACCTGATCCTTGTCACCCTTAAAATTGTCATGGGAAGCCAGCGCGTCGCTCAGAATGTCGAGCTTGGCGGCTTCCGGCGGCAGTTTTCTGTCTTTATCGATCAGAAAAACGATCGTATCGGTCTGGGCTTTGGGTTTTTTGGCGAAGGTCGGCGAGAGGGGCATGAAGAATCCTTATTCGTTGCGAATATGCTTCTTATCCTATACGGTTTTTTGGCAAAAGAGACCAGATATTTGATCCCTGATTTTCCATGATATTCACCCGTTACCTGTTCCGCAATCTGCTGTTCGCGACCCTGTTCACCGCGGTGACTCTGGCGGGGATCGTCATGCTGACGCAGTCGATCCGGTTTCTGGAACTGATCGTGGAATCCGGCGCGAGCAGCCTGTCTTTCTGGCTGGTAACGCTGCTGGCGCTGCCACGCTTTTTTGAAATCATCCTGCCGCTGGCGCTGACCATCGGCATTATCTTTTTATATAACCGCATGAGTACCGACAGTGAGATGGTGGTCGCCAAGGCGGCCGGTCTCTCGCCGCTGCAGCTCTCGCGCCCTGCGCTCTATCTGGCGATGCTGATTACGCTACTGCTGTTCTTCATTACCGCGTGGCTGGGCCCGGCATCGCTCTCGTCGATGCAGCAGATGCGCGTCGCAATCAAGGCGCAATATTCGGGCATGTTGTTGCGCGAAGGTATTTTTAATTCAATCGGCAAGAACCTCACCGTCTATGTCCGCGAGCGCGATTCCAGCGGCGAACTGAACGGGATGATGATCCACGATACGCGCACGGAAAACCGCCCGGTGACCATTCTCGCGCGCCGCGGCGTGATCCTCAGCAGCGAAACCGGGCAGCAAGTGCTGGTCTATGACGGCTCGCGGCAGGATATTAATCCCAAAACGGGCGCGTTGAATAATCTGCAGTTCCAGCGCTATACCATCGATCTGCCGGACAGCGATCCGGTGCGTCAGCGCTGGCGTGAACCTGATGAGCGCACCTTGTGGGAACTGCTCAACCCCGATGCTGAAACGCTGCAACGCCCGGATGCGGCGCGCGTTTTCCATCTGGAAGCCGTACGCCGTCTCATCTCGCCCTTTCTCTCTTTCACTTTTGCGCTGGTGGCGCTGGTGTTCATGGTGGTCGGCCCTGTCGATCGCCGCGGGCAGGGCAAGCGGATCATGTATGCGCTGGGCGCGATTATCCTTTTGCAGGCAATTAATCTTGGGTTGCTCAACATGGCGCAAAAATCCTATGTGGGTCTTATCCTAATGGGGTGCAATATTTTCATCCCGATTGGTCTGGGTCTCTTCATGCTCAGTTCTTACAGCGATATCTTCCGCCACAAGCTTCTCTATCGCCGTGATGAGCAGGGACAAAATCCATGAAATATTTCCCGCCGACCTTAAGCCGTTATCTCTTCGTCAATTTTCTGGTGAATTTTGCGGCGCTGCTGTGCGGCCTGCTGCTGGTTGTGTATCTCTTCGATACAATCGAATTGATCCGCCGCGCGGCCAAAATGGACGATGTGCCGATGAGCCTGGTTCTGCAGATGGGGCTGTTGAAGCTCCCTGACGTGGGACAGCAGATTTTCCCCTTCGCCGTCCTCTTCAGCGCGCTGTTCACCTTCTGGCAACTGACCCGGCGCAGCGAGCTGGTGGTGGTGCGCGCGGCCGGTCTGTCGGTGTGGCAGTTCATGACCCCGCTGGCGTTCGCCGCCTTCCTGATCGGCACGGTGCAGATGATGGTCGTCAACCCGGTCGGCGCGCTGATGATCAGCAAGTATGAACGGCTGGAATCCGAGCAACTGGTCAAGGATGAGGCGCTGATTACCTTGTCCGATCAAGGCCTGTGGCTGCGCCAGAAAGCCGACAACGGCGAAACCGCTTTGCTGCACGCCGCGCGGGTCGAACAGCCGTCATGGGTGTTGCAGGATGTGATGGTGCTCTATCTCCACCCCGATGCCGGCTTTGTGCGCCGCCTCGATGCGCGTACGGCGCAACTGAAGGGGAGCGCATGGGTGTTTCAGGATGTAACACTCAATCAGCCGGGCAAACCTCCGATACAGGAAGGCACGGTCAGCCTGAATACCTCGCTGAGCATCGACAAGATCGAAAACAGCTTCGCCGATCCCAAGACCGTGCCGTTCTGGAGCTTGCCGGGTTATATCCACACGATGGCGGGTACCGGGTTTAACGCGACGCCGCTGAAAATCGAATTCCAGACGCTGATCGCCAAGCCGTTCTTTCTGATCGGGATGATTCTGATCGCGGCCTGTGTGGCGCTGCGCCCGCAGCGGCAGGGCGGTACGACGTTCCTGATTATCGCTGGGGTGGCGCTCGGCTTTATCGTTTTTTTCCTGACCAATTTCCTGCAGGCTCTTGGCGCCTCGGGCCAGATCCCGGTGTTCATGGCGGCGTGGTTCCCGCCCGTCATTTATTGCCTGATGGGGATTGGCGGCCTGATGATTCTGGAAGATGGATAATACGTAAAATTTATACCACCCATTTGGTGGCATAAAAGTCACATGGCTTTTGCCTTATGGGGATGGTTTGGCATATCCCGTTGATCACCCCTGTGTTTCTGGGTATGAAGAATTGAGAAAATCCGGCACAGGCGTGTCCGGGAGATTTTCGACGATATAAAGATGACAAAATTTTAGACACCATAATTTAGGTATAGGGTTTACAGGATGCAGGGGATTTTTAAACAGCCGGTCATGATATCCGCACTCGCACTGGCATTCATGCTGGGTGGTTGCGCATCATCGGAAAACACGGTCGTCGTATCGGATGGCGTGTCCATCAGCGATCCATTGGAAGGCACCAACCGTGTCGTCATGAATGTCAACGAAGCGGTCGATAAAGCCGTTCTGGAACCCGTTGCCCGCGGTTACCGCTATGTGGCGCCGGATGCGCTGCGCTATGTCGTGCGCAATTTCCTGCGTAACCTGAAATCCCCGATCATCATCGCCAACCAGATGCTGCAGGGTGACCTGGAAGGCACCGCCAACTCGACGGGCCGTTTTGTCATCAACACGCTGGCCGGTTTCGGCGGTATTCTGGATCTCGCTGAAGAAGGCGGCATCCCGTATGAACCTGAAGATTTCGGCCAGACACTGGCCGTCTGGGGCGTTGGCAATGGTCCGTATCTGGTGATTCCGCTTCTGGGACCATCCACAGCCCGTGACGCCACAGGCTCGCTGGTCGACATGTATGCCGATCCGCTACGCATTTACTTGGCCAATACCGACCGCGATGGCTGGCACTATGGCCGTGTCGCGGCTGGCGTGATCGATCAGCGTGAAGAGATGCTGGACATTATTGATGACCTGCGCCGTAACTCGTTTGACTATTATGCTGCGGTGCGCTCTGCTTACGTTCAACGCCGCCACGCGCTGGTCAATGACCTGGATGCCGGTTCTACACCCAGCACGGTTATTCCGGACTACAAGAATTAAGGCATGATGCCTTATTACGTTTACCAAAGGGCCGGCGAAATTTCGCTGGCCCTTTGTTTATTTTCTCTGTAATCACACTATCTTGAATACTGGACCCATTAAGGAGGCCTGAATGAATTATCTGCTACTTACGACATCGCTGGTTATCGGTTTGAGTGCGCCTGTATTGGCTGCCACAACGGCAGCGGATGCGCCCGCAAGCGCCCTTCAAACGACGGAAGTTGCCGCAACAACGGATGGCGCGAAAAACTTCATCACCCAGATGAGCGGTAACGCGATCGGTTTTCTGGATAACAAAGACCTTACGCAACCTCAAAAAGAAGCCGAGTTCAAAAAGCTGTTGAGCAACAGCTTCGATATGAAGACGATTGGCCGTTTCGCCCTGGGTACTTACTGGAATACCGCTTCGCCAAAGCAGCAGGCGGAATACCAGAAACTGTTTGAAGCGATGATCGTGCGCGTATATTCCGCTCGCTTTAACGAATATAACGGCCAGAAGCTGGATGTCGGTACCGTGCGCGCCGATGGCAAAGACATGGTTGTCACCTCCTACATCGTGCCGCCGACAGGCTCGAAGATTCGTGTCGATTGGCGCGTGCGCAATCGCGATGCCGGATACAAAGTAGTCGATGTCATTATCGAAGGTGTCAGCATGGCCATGACCCAGCGCTCGGACTTTTCCAGCGTTATCCAGCGTGGCGGCGGTGATATTCAGGTGTTGATCAATCACCTGAAAAAATAAACGTTCCGTTGATCAGGCGCAATATAAAAAAACCCCGGTTTAATGCCGGGGTTTTTCTTTAGTTCTTGAAGGTGCTGATCAGGCTGTCGAAGCCGCCTTTAAGTTGGCCGCCGACACTGCCTAGACCACCTTCCAGCTTGTCGCCGATACCGGCGCCGCTGATGGCGATGCGCTGGATCAAGCCTTCGGCAGCATCGGCTTCCTGATCGCCAAATGCGGCAACATCCTCACCCATCCAGCGCATGACATTGCGTGGAATGGATTCAATTAGTTTAAAGCTCGATATGCCGATCAGATACACGACGATGGCATAGACAATTGTATAGAAGAATTCATCAATCGGGCCACGCAGGGCCTGATACTCTTCCGAGGTATCTGTGAAGCAAAAGCTTGCGCCATCACTTCCGGCGGGCAGGTTGGCGATCACGAGATAGAAGATGTCATTGAGTACTTTAACCAGCGCGCTGAACACGATCAAACTGGCCAGCAGACCGAACACAATCAGGACAGGTCGCAAAAACACTTCCAGTGCCATGAAGTATCCATCACGCGCCGCTTCACCCACCATGCCATCGCCGTCAATGCGCAGATGGCCGAGCGCCCAAAGCGGTGCGCCGATAACCGCTTCAAAAATACCTTTCAGCCAGCCGCCGGCGGCAAAGAAGAAATACAAAAAGGGCAGAAACGGGACGACATAGAAAAGAATAAACCCGACCATCAAGCCGATGCCCGCAATGGTCATCATAAAACTGCTGGCGGTGAAACCGGCCTGCCCCAAGAAGGGCGATAGCAGACCTAGAAAACCGCTACCGGCGCCGATAATCGCGCTCGTAGCAAAGCCGCGGATAGCGGATTCGATCAAGCCTTTGCCGATACCCGATAATTGCCCCAGCGGATGCACATCTTTGTTTTTGCACATATCAAACAGGCCCGATGTGCCGAACAGCAAGTTGATGGAATCGACAATAATATTTTCTGTCGGCATCCGGCGTATGGACGCGGCATCATTGCGGATATTTTTCGTCTGCCAGAAGCGGTAGACTTCGTTCAAAACAGTGGCAATTTGTGTGTCATCCAGATTTTCAAGTTTAACTACTCCCTTATCTTTCAAAGACAGACTGTAGCGGTTATCGTCCGAGGCAAAAAATTCCTGCGCCCCTTTTTTCTTGGTCACCTGAATCATAACGTCCGGGAAGAGGGAGGGGGACGGGATATTCCGGATGGCCGTGATCAAGGCGCCGTTTTGCTGGGCAATCTGATTGTACCAGATTGCGGCACCCGCCCAGCCTTTTTTCAAAATTTCTGGATCGGCATCAAATTTTCCGTCTTTTACCTGAGCGGCAACGGCTTCCCCGATTAATCCGCCGCCTTGCTTGTTGCCGTTCTGAACGCCAGTGGCAGCGCCTTTACCGGTCATGAATTCATCCAGCTGTTTGACCCATATGCCGCGATAGGATGATTGCGGCATCATCGCGCCTGGTTTGTCATCCATATAGGTATCAACAAAACTTTGAGAAAAAGTTTTCAGATCGTTTCCGATGCCTTGTATGGCCGCCATTCTTCCGCTGCCGCGCGGACCGGAGGACGATCCGCCCAGCCACATAATTTTGACCATGTCAAAATAACCGGATTGAATGACGGCGGAACCGGGTTCGGATAAATCAGATGTGTAAAAAAACATCTCGCCGCACAGGGGCGTAACCGTTCCTTCTTGATCTTTATATCCATCGTCTTTTTCCCCAAAGCGGACTTTAACGTTGTCTTTCGTTTTGGCGGTAATGTCCTGGAATGTGCTGCTGCCGAATTTTTCTGCTTTGCCGTTCACCAGAACCCAGGCATCGACATCGCGTCCGCGGTTTTTATAAATAATCTGGCAGGTTTTCGCCAGCATGACGAAAGCGGGAATGCTGGCTGTGTCAGGCGGCCTAGGCGTGGCGACCAGCGTTTTACGCTCTCCGAGATAGGTATCCTGAATGGTGTCGTGGAAAGTCTGCCAGGCGTTAGTTGCTACGCCAGATCCAGCCTTAGCGGATAGAAGAATGATATATTGCGATCCATTGATGCCGTGCGTGATCGGGATCAACAGGCCGAAAAATAAAACGAGCCGCATCGGTGCCCAGGCATGATTAAAGCGCTTGCCGAACGGTGTGCCGCTCTGCGCCGTTTCTGCAACCAGAACAACGACAATATATAAAAGAATAAAAATACCGACGAACAAAATGCCGTAGCTGTAGAACTCCAGCATCGCCTGCAGCGCCAAATGAAAAGGTTGCCCGCCGCCAGACTCTGCGCCAAAAAGGCCTGGAATGCCGAACACCATGTCCAGCATACGAAAGGCAATATCATCTTCCGGGTGGGGGGTGCGGAAAAAACCGCCGTAGGTTTTTGGCATGTCCTGCGCGCTGGCAGGCGTGATAATCAGCGCCGCCAGCATCAAAACACACTGGATCATCAGCATGATTACGCCGGCCAGGACCGCAAAGAAGGCGATAAACTTGTCGGCATTTTTCCAGCCGGGTTCCAACGCTGTGGCCGCCGTGCGCATGACATCGAGAATGGAAAAGCGCCCGAAATTTACCCTGCTTAGATAGGCGTGCCCGGTAGGCAGCAGCCGCATCATTTCAAACAGGTTAGCAATTAGATAAGCCAGATGCGGAAAGCCGCTGCCGAACAACTCCTTGGCCCGCGGCCAGATGCCAGGGAGCAGCGTGTAGCGAAGAACTGTTCCTGTGGAAAATCCTGTCCGCATTTATGTTATTGGCTTTCGTCTTTAGGCGGTGTGATGGCTCTTGTCGCAGCACTGACGCCGCCTTTAAAGAACCCGCCAGCACTCGAGAAGGCGCCTTGTAGCTGGCTGGTAACGGCGTAACCGCCGATGGATAGTTTGTTGAGCAAGCCTTCCCCGGCGTCTTTTTGGATATCGCCGAAGCTGTTGACGCCAGCGCCCATCCAGCGCAGAACCTTGTTCGGCACGGCATCAATCATTTTGAACGTTGAGGTGCCGATCAGGTACACCACAATGGCATACACAATCGTGAAGAAGAACTGATCGACCGGTCCGCGGTAATACTCGGCGGAACCGACGGGGGCCGTCCCTGAGGCGGCCGATCCGCACAGATCAATGTTTTCTTTGTTGAAGCCACCGACGTTGGACACAACCAGCACGAAGATATCGTTCAATACCCGCACCATGGCGGCAAAAATGCTGATGGCCGCGAGCAGGCCGAACACGATCAGAATGGGGCGCAAAAAGATTTCAAGGATCAGGAAGTATCCTTGCGCTGCCGCGTCTCCCGGCAAGCCTTGTCCATCGATGCGCAGGTGGGCGAGTGCCCAGAGCGGCACCCCGACCATGGCTTCAAATATCCCTTTGATCCAGCCGGTGACGGCGAAGAAGAAGTACAGGAATGGCATGAACGGAATGACGTAGTACATCAAGAATCCGATCATCAACCCGATCATCGCGAAGGTGACAAAGAAGCTGGAGGCGGCGCCCGCTGCGGCGCCGAGAATAGCGGTGGAGGCAGAGGCGCTGAGAGCAATTCCCCCAATCGAGCCGATCAGGGCAATGCCGAGATTGCGCGTCGCACTTTCCACGAGGGCGCGGCCAACCCCCGCCAGCTGCGCCAGCGGATGAACATCCGCATTCTTACACATATCAAACAGCGCATTGGTGCCGAGCACCAGATTGATCGTGTCGATAATAATATTCTCAGAATTTGCGCTGCTGATTTTATCTTTCCAATATAGCTGCGTGTTTTGGATACCTTTAAAAACTTCCGCATCTCCGAGATAAATCCATTTCTCATTTTCCCGCTTGCCAAAACTTCCTTCGACTTTATCGCCGTCTTTGTTTTCCTGACGGCCTTCGCTTTGCGCATATTTGGTAACGAAGGGCAGAGCAATAGGGTAGGGCTGTCCTTGAAGGCTGCTGGCGATCGCTCCATTCATCGAAGCCACGGTATTGTAGTAAATGCCAGCGCCTCCCCAGCCAAACTTTTTCAGTTCATCAATCGTACCTTCCCCTTCCCCTTCGCCGTATACGCCTTTTAGAAATTCTTGACGTTGCGCTTTGACCGCGAGTTTGATGGCGTCATCGAGCTCTTTGTTTAATTTTTTCACAATGGTCTCTGCAAAGTTTGCAGGACGCATACCTATTTCACACTCTTCTTTAAAGCCGGTTTTGTTAGAGGCGCAAGCGGCATCGTTCTTGGCGTACTTATCCATGCTGCTAACATCATTCTTCCACAATTTTACGACCATATCGTAATAGTGCCTGTTCATGATGAGAGCGCCGGCTCTGTGCGTATCCGGTGTGGGTAGAATCACATCGCCGCAGAAGGGGTAGACATAGCCTTGCTGATCGGGGTACAGGCTTTTATTTTGTGTGCCGAAACGGATATGAATGTTACCGGTATTGTTGAAAAAAGCGCGCGCAGAATCATATCCACTGCCACCACCCCCTCCGCCGCCACCACTTGGTGCTTTGATGCCAGCTCCTTCTGAAGGGTCCTTTACCAAAAAGGCGTCGATAATCAATCCATGCCGCTGCTCTGTGGCATGCTTGCACGTCAGGGCAATATTCATGAAGGCGACAAGCGTGCGTATATCCGGGCGTTCGGGCGTATGAACCAAAGCCTCACCGTCTTCCGAATCGGACAGAATTTTATATTGTTCGCCGAGCGTTTCATTGAACAAAAGCCAGCCATTGGTGGCAAAACCTGAGCCAAATTTGGCAGCATAGAGCGTGATCCATTGCGCAGCGTTCAGGCCAAATCCCATGGGGATGAGTAAGCCGAGTGCGGCGACCAGACGGATCGGTGCCCAGACATGGTTGTAGCGCTTGCCAAAAGGGGTTCCGGTTTCAGCCGTCTCAGCAACGATCGCCGCCACGAAATACGCGAGAATGATGGCCGCGATAACCAGCAGCCCGAGCGAGTAAAACTGGAGCAAACCATGCAAGGCTTGGTGAAAGGCCGAAGGCTCGGTCGTAGGGGCATCCATGGAGCCAAAAAGCTTGGGAATGCCAAACACGCGGTCCATCAGGCGCAAAGCGATGTCTTCTTGCGGGGCTTGCGTCGTGAGAAAACTCGTAAAGCCTTCGGGTAAGCGGCCCGAAGCGGCTGCCGGGCTGATAAACAGGCTGAGCAACATCAAAAAGCATTGTATAGCCAGAATGACGACGCCGGCCAGAATGGCAAAAAAGAAGATGACTTTATCGATGTGGCGGCGATCAAACGATATGTTCGTTGCCGCGAGCGACAGAATATCTATCAGGCCGTACGTGCCGATGCTGGCCGGTTGCAGATAGGCGTGGGTCTGGGGAATGATGCCGCCCGCGCGAAATACCTGCGCCATGAAATAGGCAAGATAGGTGAAGCCGGAACGGAACAGATCGTTCACGCGCGGCAAGACCTGCGGTAAAAAGATGTACCGTAGAATATCGCCTCTCGTATATCCCATTACTGCCATATCGCTTTATCCACCTTGCTTGCCGCCGCCCAATCGCCCGGCCAGATCCATACCGCCGGCGATGGCCTGTCCGCCCGCTGCGCTCATGTCTTTCAATCCGCCGATTACCTTGCCGCCGATAGCACCACCGCTGATGGCGGCATACTGGCCGAGGTTTTCCGCCGGATCCTGAACTTCGTCTGCAAATGGCGTCACGCCGCCGCCCATGAAGCGCAGAATGCCGTTCGGCACCAGATCGATCATTTTGAAACAGCTCATCGCGATCATGTAGACAAAGATGGCGTACATGACCGTGAAGAAAAATTCATCGAGGATGTGCTTGTCAAGTTCGCCAGCCTTGTCGACATCCTTGGCGACGGTGGCCGCATCAGCGCCCGTATCGTTGGTGCAGATGGAAGAGGCATCAATATCGATACCGGTCAGGCGCAGAACGGCTGTATCAAAGATGATATTGAGAAGATGTACTGACGCCGAAAAGATAATCATACCGCCGATCAGGCCGACGACGATCAGGATCGGACGGACAAAAATTTCAAAAATCAGGAAGTAGCCATTCATGGCAGATTTTCCCGGCAAGCCATCGCCATCGATTTTAATGTGCGCCAACGCCCAGAGCGGCGCACCAACCATGGCTTCGAATACTTCTTTTACCCACGCTCCAACGGCAAAGAAGAAATACAAGAACGGCATGAACGGCAGAATGTAGAACAGCAGGAAGCCGAGTGACAGACCGATCGTCGCCATGGTGACGAAGAAACCGCTGGCAGCTTGCCCCATGGCGCTCAGGTCGCCGCCAAACCCGTCAAGCGCGGAGAGCGCACCGCCGCCTGCCGCTGTAAACATTGCTATGGCCATGTTGCGCACGGAGCTGTCGATCAAGCCCTTACCAATGGTGGTCAGCTGCGCTAGCGGATGTACATTATCGGCGTTATTGCAGCGCATGTCGAACAGACCTTGAATGCCGAAGATCATATGCATCGCATCCCAGAGAATGTTGAAAGACATTTTCTTATCGGTATCGCATGCCCAGGAACGCTGCATCTGATACATCATGCGGGCGTAGCGTGAATCCAACGTGGGGTTGTCAAAAGAAACCGGCGTGCCATCCGCAAGGTTCGGGCGGAACATGTCGCATGACGAAAAGCCAGCGTCACCTTCACGTTTCTGTTCAACGATTTTTTCAAGAATGAGAGGATAGGACGCCGCTGTCGGCATCCCATTTAATGCACCGATTACATCACCATTTACTTGGGCAATTTTGTTGTACCAGATACCTGCGCCGCCCCAGCCGCGCGCTTTCGTCTGGTCGTCGAGAGACATATCGACGCTGTCACGGTGGGCGTCAAAGTTAATTTTGATCAATCCGTCGAATTGATCCTGGAATTTTTTAATAATTTTCCCCATTTTGGAAGCATCGGGCTTGTAACTTGTTCCACGATCGTCCGGCCCTGCTGACGTACCCGGCATAAATGCCTCAACAAGATCTTCGCCCATTGTCTTCAGGTCGTCGTCTTGCCACATCCATTGTATCATAGCGTAATGGACACGGCTGATCATGATACCCAGATCGCCGCCTTCGCCTTCGCCGCCTGTGTAGTCAGGATCGTATTTCACAACGGGTATATTGACGACACCGCAAAAGGGCACTACCCCGCCATCAAAGCCGGACGCTGAAGAAACGGCGCCGCCGCCGCGGCCCGCTGTTGGTAAATAACCAAATGTAAGTTTAATGTCTCCGCCTTTGGATAGTTTTTGTGCGTCGAAAACATCCATGCGGTTGTTTACATCACCGCTGCCGCTGGCGCCCAGCACTTGGTGTGCTTTGCCATCGGCGATCAGATAAACTTTAATATCATAGTCCTGAATTTTTTTGTAAGCCGCCGCGCAAGTATGGACAAGTGCCATATGTTCGACCATGGGCTTTACTTCCGGAATGACCGGCGTGCCGAGCATAGTTTTATTATCGGCGCCCAGCGGATTTTCCAGCGTATCGTTGAAACGCAACCAGCCATTGGTGGCGAAGCTGGAGCCGACTTTGGCCGCGTAAAGTGCAATGTATTGAGAGCCGTTCAAACCGTAATTCAGCGGCACCAGCAGGCCTAGCGCGATGACGAGGCGCAGCGGAGCGTAGACGGTGTTGAAGCGCTGGCCGAACGGCGTGCCGCTTTGCGCGGTTTCGACAACGACGACGACGATGTAGTAGAGGAAAATCAGCGCGGCGATAATCAGAATGGCGAAGTTATAAAAATGGAACATCGCGTGCAGGGCTTGGTGGAACGGCGTGTTGGTTGGTGCTTCTGACCCGAAGAAATCAGGAATGCCGAATACATGATCAAGCAGCAGGAAGGCGATGTCTTTTTCAGGCGCTGCCGTTACGAAGAAGCTATAATCACCGGCATTATTGCTGCCAGCCAACGCTTGTCCGCTGAAGAGTAGAATCACTAAGGCGACAAATTGCAGTGCCAGAATAATCACGGCCGCAATAACGGCGAAGTAGACAATCACCTGATCGACGTTGCGCCATTCCAGTTTTACATGGTTGGCGGCTTCGGTGATGACGTCGCGCAGGCCGAACGTGCCGATATTGCCGGGGCGGGCATAGGCATGGCCGGGCGGTAGAATGCGCACGGTCTGATAAACGCTGGCGATCAGGAAGGCGAGGTAGCCAAAGCCCGATCCACCGAAGGCGCGCAGACGCGGCAAAATCTCCGGCAGGAACACGTATCGTGCTGCCTGCTTGCCGCTGATTGATGGTAAAAATGCTTTTAGCGCCATTTGTCCCCGGATGGCGCACTGGGAGTCTTGCCCAATTCCCCCTGCGCCCTGATAAATACGGTTTTCCTCACTTATGAGTGTAGCATAGAGCCGCAACCGACTTCCAATTTGGCCATAGTTTGGTCAAAAAGTCGTTAAGAATTTGATTTTGCGGGGAAAAAATCATCTTTTGGGCGCGCGCTTCCCCTGTATATTGAAGCGATGAAAGCGTCTCCAAGTATCGCGTTATATTTTGATCTCGATGGGACCCTGATCGATTCTGGTCCGTGTGCCGTGATGAGTGCGCAGGACACATTTCGTAAATTTATGGGTGTCGAACTGGAAGCATCCTCGATTATCGAGCGTATGGGCATTCGAATCGAAGTGATTTTTCGTGAATTATCGCTCGGACGGGTGGGGCCGGAGAATGAACAAGAGATTGTCGGCTACTTTCGGGAACAATACAGGGCAAATTCTGCTGCGCATACCCTGACTTTTGCGGGAACTTTGCCGTTTTTGACAAATATTATCCCTCAAAATCACCAAAAAATGATCGTTACGAGTAAAAAAAGTACGATGGCGCGCTATAATCTACATAATTTGGGGCTTATTTCTCATTTTTCGCACATTATCGGGTCAGATTCCGTTGAATTTTATAAACCACACCCGGATCCCGTTTATAAAGCCAGGGCATTGCTTTCCGAAAAACCTGCCTTGGAAATGGTGATCGGCGATGCTGATACAGATATTCAGATGGGGAAGGCCGCCGGGACGATCACCTGCGCCGTGACATGGGGGGCACATGGGCGGGCGAGGCTTGAGGCTGCCAAGCCCGATTATATCGTGGATACGTTTAAAGAACTGGAGCGGGTGGTTGCGGGATTAAGCGCGCTGTAGAGCGGCTTCAAAGTGACCCTGATTGTAGAGCGCATCGAGCGCGCTGACGAGTTTATCAATGTCTGTTTTTGTGTGCGCGGCTGTCGCCGTCAGGCGCAGGCGTTCGGTGCCGCGCGGCACGGTCGGATAATTGATGGGTTGCACGTAAATATCATGCTCAGCCAATAACCAGTCGGTGACGGCCTTGCAGCATTCGGCGTGACCGATCATCAATGGGACGATGTGACTGTCTCCTTCAAGAAACGGCAGACCTTTTTGGTGCAGAGATTTTTTTAAATAAGCGGCGTTGCTCTGCGCGCGCAGGCGCTCGATCTCAGATGTTTTCAAATGCTCGACACTGGCCAATGCGCCCGCCAAGACCGCCGGGGGCAGGGATGTTGTGAAAATAAAGCCGGCCGCGTAGGAGCGGATCGTATCGATGACGACGGCCGATCCGGTAATGAATCCGCCCATCAGGCCATAGGCCTTACCAAAAGTGCCTTCCAGAATATCGATCTGATCGAGCAGGCCATCGCGTTCAGCAACACCGCCGCCGCGCGGACCGTAGAGACCGACCGCGTGGACTTCGTCGAGATAGGTCATGGCATTATATTGCTTGGCCAGCTTGCAGATTTCAGCGATTGGTGCGATATCGCCTTCCATCGAATAGACGCTTTCAAACGCAATGATTTTGGGGCGGTTGATATCGACCGATTGCAGCAGCGATTCCAGATGCGCGATATCATTGTGGTTGAAGACGTGAATATCGCCGCGGCCAGAGCGCATACCATGAATCATCGAGGCATGGTTCAGCGCGTCAGAAAAAACCGCGCAGTCGGGCAGTAATTTGATTAGCGTGCTTAAAGTGCCTTCGTTGGCCACATAGCCTGACGAAAAAACCAGCGCCGCTTCTTTGTGGTGAAGGTCAGCGAGAGAGCGTTCCAGATCGACGTGCAGCTTGTGGGTGCCGGAAATATTGCGGGTGCCGCCGGCGCCAGCGCCATAGAGATCGACCGCCTCTTTCATGGCCTTCAGCACGGCAGGATGTTGGCCCATGCCAAGGTAATCGTTGCTGCACCAGATGGTGACTTCCTGTGTCGTGCCATCGCCTTTATGCAGCGTGGCGTGGGGGAAGTTGCCGCAATGGCGCTCCAACGTCGCAAAATGGCGGTAGCGACCCTCGTTTTTCAGGGCATCGAGTTTGCTCTGGAAAAACGCCTCATCCATCAATGTTAACCGGCCTTGCGCAATGGTTTGTATTTAATGCGGTGCGGTGTATCGGCGTCCTTGCCCATGCGGCGGCGGAAGTCTTTCTCATAGTCTTCATAGTTGCCTTCGAACCACTCGACATGGGAATCGCCTTCAAAGGCAAGAATGTGCGTGGCCAGACGGTCAAGGAACGCCCGGTCGTGGCTGATGATAACGGCGCAGCCGGCATATCTTTCCAGGGCTTCTTCCAGTGCCGAGAGCGTTTCCGTATCCAAATCGTTCGTCGGTTCATCGAGCAGCAGGACGTTGGCTTCATGGCGCAGCATTTTGGCGAGGTGCACACGGTTGCGCTCCCCGCCGGACAGCAGGCCGATTTTCTTTTGCTGATCGGGGCCGCGGAAGTTGAAGGCAGACACATAGGCACGGCTGAGAATCTCCACCTTGCCGAGTTTCAGCACATCGAGTTCGTCGGAGATTTCCTGCCAGACAGTATTATCGGGATTCAAGGAATCGCGGCTCTGATCGACATAACCGAGCTTGACGGATTCGCCGACGACGAACGTGCCTTCATCGGGTGTTTCCTGTCCGGTAATCATGCGGAACAGCGTGGATTTACCGGCACCGTTCGGGCCGATAACGCCGACGATGCCACCCGGTGGCAGTTTAAAGGAGAGACCTTCGATGAGCAGGCGGTCGTCATAGCCCTTTTTAATGTTCTGCACTTCGATGACGTTGTTCCCGAGGCGTGGCGGCGAAGGGATAACGATCTGCGCATTGCGCACGGTTTCGCGCTCGGATGCTTCGAGCAAATCTTCGTAGGCGGAAATACGCGCCTTGGATTTCTTGCGGCGGCCTTCCGGCGTTTGCCCCATCCATTCCATCTCGCGGTCGATGGTTTTCTGACGTGAGGCATCTTCGCGCGATTCCTGCTCCAGGCGTTTGCGCTTGGCGTTCAGATACGCGGAGTAGTTGCCTTCATAGGGAATGGCGCGGCCGCGGTCGACTTCGAGAATCCAGCCTGTGACGTTGTCGAGGAAGTAGCGATCGTGGGTGACCATGACAACGGTACCGGCATATTCGGCGAGGTGGCGTTGCAGCCACGCGACACTTTCAGCGTCCAAGTGGTTGGTCGGTTCATCGAGCAGTAGCATGTCTGGCTTTTCCAGCAGCAGACGGGCCAGCGCCACACGGCGCTTTTCACCGCCGGATAAATTGGTGACTGGCATATCGCCCGGCGGGCAGCGCAGCGCTTCCATGGCGATCTCGACGGTTTGATCGAGGCTCCAGCCATCGGCGGCATCGATCTGTTCCTGCAGGGCACCCATTTCATCGCCCAGTGCTTCATAGTCGGCATCGGGTTCACCCATCGCGGCGGCGACGGCGTTGTAGCGATCAACCTTGGCTTTGATTGGGGCGAGGGCTTCCATCACGTTTTCTGCGACGGTTTTGGTTTCATCGAGTTTCGGTTCCTGTTGCAGGTAGCCAACGCGCGCGCCTTCGGCCGACCAGGCTTCGCCGACAAATTCCTTGTCCACGCCGGCCATAATTTTCAGCAGGGTCGATTTACCCGCGCCGTTCGGGCCCAGAACGCCGATTTTGGCGCCGGGCAGGAAGCTCAAGGTAATGCCATTTAAAATGGTTTTCCCGTTGGAGAAGGTCTTGGTCAGACCGTTCATGACATAGACATACTGATAAGAAGCCATTGTTCGTCCTTTATAGAAACTTGGAAGCGCCCCCGATTTAGCATAGAGTAGCGAAAAAGCGAAGTGTTTAAGGGCACAAAATCATGCGCGACAGCTCCTCCCGCGATTCCATCACCGAAGCCAGCCGCTGGCGGGCAGAAGCCTCCAAACATGGCGGGATTGGCGCGGCCGGATGGCTCAGCCCGTATGACGCAGACCAGCCCGGCGACTTCCTTTCATCCCCCGGCGAAACCGCCATCGTCAACCAGCCGGAAGGCGGCCTGCCGGATTTCGATATTGGCATGGCGTGGGACAATGTGGCGGTGGAACAGGCATCGGGGATTTTTGCGAAATTTTTCAAAAAAACCATTCAACGCAAGGGCATCGATATGGATATCGGCTGCCTTTATATCCTGAAAGACGGCACGCGCGGCGCGGTGCAGGCTTTTGGTGACACCCATGGCGCGTTCGATGCGCCGCCTTACCTGTTTTTAGACGGGGATGAGCGCACGGGCGAAAAAGACGGGCGTGATGAGGTGATCCACCTGAACGGAAAGCACTGGGAAGAGATCGAAAAAATTCTGGTCTATACTTATATCTATAAAGGCGCTGACAGTTTTGCCGATGTCAAACCGCAGGTGCAGTTGCGCGTGCCGGGCGAAAAGCCGGTGGTGGTGTCGTTGAATGCGCGCAAGAGTGAACTGGATTTATGTGCCGTTGCCTCGATCGAAAATATCCGCGGCGGTATACGCCTGACGACACACCTTGAATATTACCCCGGTCACGCAGAAATGGATCGCGCCTTTGGCTTTGGTCTATACTGGGAAGACGGCAAGAAGGAATAACAAAGATGAGCGATTATCACGACTATAAACCGCAGTCGGCAGAAGATGTCGGACACAAGGATTATGTGCCCCCCATGAATGCGCTGAAGCCCGGTGACGAATTAAATCTCACCAAAAAAGACCCGACGATGAAAAAAGTAGTCGCGGGTATGGGTTGGGATTTTCGCGGTTTCGATGCTGATCCGCCCGATCTGGATGTCTGCGTTTTGCTGCTGGATAAGCATAATCAGACGCGCGTTGATGAAGATTTTGTCTTCTACAATAACCGCATGGGCGGCGATGGATCGGTGCGCCATCTGGGCGATTCTCGCACGGGGGCGGGCGATGGGGATGATGAGCAGATTGAACTCAATCTTGCGACACTGCCGTTTGAAATTGTCCGCGTGGTTTTTGTCCTCTCGCTCTACAACCTTGATCTGGGTCTGGAAAATCACAATTTTTCCATGGTCAAAAATGTCTATTTCCGCCTGATCAATCAGGATACGGGGAACGAGATTTTCCGCTTAAGCGTCGATGAAACGGTGATCGGCGAGAGCAGCACGGGCGTTATATTCGGCGAGCTGGAGCGCGTCGGCAATGAATGGCTGTTCCATGCGCATGTCGAGCCGATCAAAGGCGGATTGGCGCAGTATGCCAGTGAGTGCGGGATTTTAATCGCGCAGAACGTCCGGTCCTAGAAGCCGCGGCCACCCTTCATGCCGAGCAAGGCCTGCGGTTTGATTTTCGGGGCTTTGCTGCCGCCGCCGCGCATGTTGGTGCCAGATCCATCGTCTTCTTCCAGCTCTTTGGCCAGCAATTCGTCAATGTCCGGTACCTTGTCCATTTTCAGTTCCTGCACGCAGGCAGTAAAAAAGGCGCAGGCTTTTTTATCCCAGTCGTGGAAGGCATTGGTTTTTTCCGTGCCGCGCACGACGAGCTTGAACGGCTCCCATTGCCCGGAGCTTGGTTTACAATCAAGGCGGAACACCAGATCGATTGGCTGGCCGCCTGCAGGAGGAATATCGTACATCAGCATGATTTCGGCTTCACAGCGTGTGGCGTCTTCGTTCATGCGGACTTCGGCGTTACAGGTCAGCCCCTTTTCGCCGTCATAGACAGACCATGGACAGGTTTCGTAAGGGCCCATGTCATAACCGACCCCTAAAGCATCCAGTAATTCTTTTAACGAAACGCGCATCGCTCTATATACTGTGGAATATTCACCAATTAAAAGCTTTTTTCGGCTTTAATATCTGTCATTATATCATTGAAAGAGGCATTTCATGCACAAAAAGCGGCATTTCCCCCTATATGTCATCCTGCTGTCGGCTTTTTTAAGCCTGCCGGTTGCGGCGCAGGATGCCAACCAGCGGCCCGAGCAGTTTGCCTCGACGGCGACGGCGGTTGATGGGGTAAACCTGCTGACCAATCGCTACATGATTTCCTTGTGGGGGGTGGAGCCGATCGAAGCCGCCGGAACGACATTGTCGATTAAAGCCCGCACCACGCTTGATAACCTGATTGGCGGCCAGCCTGTGCGCTGTGAAGTCAAGGAATGGCGCAGCGACCGCCCGGTGGCGCGCTGTCTAAATGCGCAGGAAGTCGATCTGGCGCTGGCTATGATCACAGCAGGGTATGCCGTCGTTGATCGTCCGCTGGTCAGCGGCAGCGTCTTCGATACCCAATATAAAGCCGCCGAACAGAAGGCGCAGGAAGAACAGGCGGGTGGCTGGGTCGAAACCGCCAAGGATTCTGCCTTCATGAAATATTTCGGCAATGACGAGCGACTGGTCTCTGGCTGGATCCTGGGTGTTATTCTGATTCCGCTAATTACCTTTGTGTTGCTGACGGCGCTTTTGATGGCACGTTTTTCGCGGATGGAGCGCTACCTGCAAAACACCATCGGTGAATCTGAAGCGCGTAGCAAAGAATTGCGCGAGCAGGAACGCTTCGTTGTCGCCAGCATGATTGAAGGGGAGCTGAGTGCCAATAAAGGAAAGCTCGAAGCCTTTATTATTATCTATAAAGACCTGCTGAAATCGTTGCGCCAGTCGAAAGAGCACCGCTACCAGACCAATGGCGAAATCGTGCACGATGCACCGCTGCTGGAGCGCGCGGTATTTGAGAGCAACATGAACCGGCTCAATCTGCTGGGGTCCAGCATGGCGGGTGAAGTCGTTGGTCTTTACAGCTATGTGCAATCGAACCCGAAATACACGACGCTGGATTCGTCGATCCCGGTCGATGAAGCAATTTTAAAGGTGCAAAAAGTTGTGGCGGATGCGGAAAGCCTGATCCCGCGCATCGATAAAATCATTCAATCCCTGCACGTGACCATTCGCGACAAGCAAACACGTCAGCGACGCCCTAATTAACGATTGTCGCGCCGCGGCGTTTTTTCTCTTTGAATTGCAGGGTGACGGCGTCGCTGGTTTTTAAGGCGTCGGCGTCGGTGATGATGGCGCCAGTGGCATCGCGCACGACGATATAGCCGCGATCCAGCACTCGTTCGAACGAATAGCTTTCCAACAGGCGCGCCATTTTTTCCAGACGCTCACTGCGCGGCGGCAGGATTTTTGCCTGTTGGCGCAATAATGCCTGCGAGACATACGTGGTTTTGTCCTGCATCGCTTGCAGACGCGCGCGCGGATGGGGCAGGCGGCCGCCTGCAGTGGCAAGGCGCTGATGATGGCGCGCAAGGCCGCGTTCAAAATACTGCATCATGCGGCCGGATAGATTATCCAGATGCTGGGTTTTCGTATCGAGCAGATGATCGGGTCGCCCGAGTTTCGCGCTCAAGGTCGCCATGTGCTGACGTCCTTCGGAAATCTGCCGCATCATACCGCGCAGCAGGCGCTGGCCATCATCGGCCATCTGCGCCATCAGGTTCAGGCGCACGGGGACGGCCATCTCGGCGGCGCCGGTCGGGGTTGGCGCGCGCGCATCGGCGACGTAATCGATGAGCGTGACATCGGTTTCATGGCCGACGGCGGAGATAACCGGTATGGCGCTGTCCGCGACGGCGCGCACGACGATCTCTTCATTAAACGCCATTAAATCTTCGAGCGATCCGCCGCCGCGCGCAACAATAATCAAATCAGGTTTGTTGGTTGTGAGCGCATTGAGGCCGCGAACGCCCGCGGCAACCTGTTCCGCCGCGCCATTGCCTTGTACGAGCGCTGGCCAGAGAATAACGTGGCGGGGGAAGCGATCGTCGAGGCGATGCATGATGTCGCGAATAACCGCGCCGGAGGGAGACGTCACCACGCCGATAATGCGCGGCAGGAAGGGCAGCGGTTTTTTGCGCGCGCGATCAAAAAGGCCTTCGGCTGCCAGTTTCTTTTTGCGTTCTTCGAGTAATTTGAGCAACGCGCCTTCACCGGCGAGATCGAGGGACTCGACAATAATCTGGTAGCGCGAACTTTTCGGGTAGGAGGATACTTTTCCCGTAATAATGACATCCATGCCGTCTTCCGGGCGGATGGAGAGGCGCTGCATCGTGCCGCGCCAGACAATGATGTTGATCGTAGCGTCGGCATCCTTGATATCGCCGTAGAGATGGCCGGAGGAGGCCAGTTTCAGGCCGGTTAATTCGCCGCGCACGCGGATATGGCCGAAGCTCTCTTCCAGCGTGCGTTTCAAAGCGCCCGCCAGATCGGACACGCTCATATCCGGCACATTGCTTTTGGGCGGATTGGCAGGCCGGGAAAAGAGATCCTCTGTTGTCATGGGAAGTGATCGTATATAATCGCGGGATGATGTCAAAACCCGATTTTTCCTCCTGGCTGGCCAAACCCGAAGACGCGTGCGTGGAGGCCTTGCTCAGCGCTTTAGAGTGGGAGGCGGCGCGAGCGGCAAGGGTTACGCAGGCGGCGACGGCGCGTATCGAGTCTATTCGCGCGGGCGGCGTTAAAAGCGGCAGTTTAGAGTCGTTTTTCCAGCAATATAAACTGAACACGGATGAAGGTTTGGCGCTGATGACGCTGGCCGAAGCGTTGCTGCGCATTCCCGATGGCCCGACGGCCGATGAATTGCTGCGCGACAAGCTGGCCAACACGAATTGGCTCTCAACCATGGCGCAGAGCAAGGACGTAGTGACGCGCATGGCGGCGCTGGGGCTGGCGGCGGGTAGCAGCACGGTGTCGGGCATGTTCAAGCGCCTTGGTACGCCCGTCGTGCGGCAGGGCGCGGCACAGGCGATGAAATATCTGGGCGGACAGTTTGTGTTAGGGCAGACGATAAACGATGCGATGACGCAGGCGAAAAAGCTGCAGCCCAAAGGCTATGAATTTTCGTTCGACATGCTGGGCGAGGGGGCGCGCACGCACGAAGATGCGGAGCGCTATTTCGCCTCGTATAAAAATGCGATTGCGCAGATTACAGGTGAGGGGTTGGGTATCTCTGTCAAGCTGTCGGCGTTGCATCCGCGCTATAGCGTGGCGCAACAAGATCTCTGTGTGCCGGCTTTATTGGAGAAATTAAAAGAACTATGCGTGATGGCCGCGGCAAAAAATATGCCGTTGACCGTAGATGCGGAAGAAGTCGCACGTCTGGATATTTCTTTGGATATTATTCTGGGTGTGGCCGCCGATCCGGCTTTTGCGCACTGGAATGGCTTTGGTCTGGCGGTGCAGGCTTATCAGAAACGGGCGTTGCCTTTGATTGAGTATTTAATCGAATTTGCCCGCGCGCAGAATAAAATAATGCAGATCCGCCTTGTAAAAGGCGCTTACTGGGATGGGGAAATCAAGCGCGCGCAGATGGAAGGGCTGGAAGATTACGCGCTGTTCACGCGTAAGATGAATACGGATTTATCGTATCTGGCCTGCGCGCAAAAACTGCTCGCGGCGCGCGATGTGATCCGTCCGCTGTTTGGGACGCACAATGCCTATACGGTGGAAGCCATTCTCGATATGGCGGGCACGAGCAGACAAGGATTCTCGTTCCAGAAATTGTTCGGCATGGGTGATGCGCTGTATGAGCGCGTGATCGAAACGCAAAATGTTCCGGTGAGCATTTATGCCCCCGTCGGTGTGCATCAGGATCTGCTGCCCTACCTCGTGCGCCGCATGCTGGAAAACGGCGCGAACTCTTCGTTCGTGAACAAGATTTATGATGAGAACCTTCCGCCATCCGCGCTGGCACAGAATTTAATCGCACAGGTTCAAGCGACAACGCCGCACACGCACCCTGGATTGCCCAAGCCGCGCACTCTCTTTGCAGACCGCAAAAATTCTCAAGGCATTGATTTGAGCGATGAGCCGACGGTAGAGAAGTTGCTTGGAGATATGCGCGGTATACTTGCCGCTGCTTCTTTTAATGCCACCGCCTTGATCGGCGGGAAGCCGCATGAAACGGGTGATTATTTTGATGTACTGAATCCCGCTGCAACACAGGAAAAAATCGGGCGCGTCTGTCATGCGGATAGTGGCTTGATTGATAAGGCGTTTGTTATTGCGCAAAAGGGATGGAGTGAATGGTCGCATGTTTCAGCAGATCAGCGCGCTGCCATCCTCGATAAAATTGCCGATACGCTGGAAGATCAGACGCCGAAATTCATGGCGCTGGCGATCAAGGAAGCAGGAAAAACCATTCCTGATGCGCTGGCCGAAGTGCGCGAAGCCGTTGATTTCTGCCGCTACTACGCGGCGCAGGGCCGCTTGAATTTTAACGAAAGCGGCACGCTGATGCCGGGATATACGGGCGAAGAAAACCGCCTGCGTCTCGATAGCCGCGGCGTGTTTGTCTGTATTTCCCCGTGGAATTTCCCGCTGGCGATTTTCACCGGTCAAATTACGGCCGCGCTGATGGCGGGGAATGCCGTCATTGCCAAACCCGCGGAGCAGACCCCGCTGATTGCGTTTGAAATGGTGAAGCTGATGCTCGCTTGCGGCGTGCCGGACAATGCGCTGGCGTTGCTGCCGGGAGACGGCCGTCTTGGCGCGGCGCTGGTACAGCATCCCGCTGTGGCGGGTGTTGCTTTTACCGGCTCTATCGAAGCGGCGTGGTCGATCAACCGCACATTGGCGGCAAAAGACGGACCCATCGTGCCGCTGATTGCCGAAACCGGCGGGCAGAATGCGTTGATTGCGGATTCGTCGGCGCTGACGGAGCAGGTCATCGACGATGTGATACTGGGCGCGTTCGGGTCAACAGGGCAGCGCTGCTCTGCAACGCGCGTGTTGTTCATACAGGATGATGTCGCCGATAAAACCATGGCTATGCTGAAAGGTGCGATGGCGGAATTGCGTGTAGGCGATCCGATGATGCTTTCTACCGATATTGGCCCGGTGATTGATGAGGCAGCGCTTTCGATGCTGAAAAACCACCAAATGCGCTTGGAGGAATTTGGAAAGAAAATCGCGCAAGCGCCACTCGAACAACACATCGCCGTGCAGGGGAATTTCTTCGCGCCGATAGCCTATGAAATTGATTCCCTGAATAAGCTACAAAAGGAAATATTCGGCCCTGCGCTGCATGTCATCCGTTTTGAGGGCAAGCGTCTGAGTGAGGTGTTCGACGCGATCAACCAGAGCGGATATGGCCTGACGTTCGGGCTGCATACACGCCTGAGCAGTGTGATGAGAGCCGCCTCGCAACACATGCGCGCGGGGAACATCTATGTGAACCGTTCGACCATTGGCGCGATCGTTGGTGTTCAGCCGTTTGGCGGACGCGGCCTGTCGGGCACAGGCCCCAAAGCGGGCGGCCCGCATTATCTCAGCCGCTTTGCCACCGAGACGCATATCTGCACCAATACCACGGCTGCCGGGGGCAATACCTCCCTTGTCATGCTGGAGGATTGAGGGCATATTCGCCCCATGAACATACTGCTGATTGGCTCTGGCGGCCGAGAACACGCCCTTGCATGGAAACTTGTACAATCGCCCAAATGCGACGCGCTCTATTGTGCGCCGGGCAATGCCGGGATTGAAAAAGTCGCCACCTGTGTGCCGATCGCGGTCGATGAGATTGAGAAAATTGTCGCCTTCGCAAAAGACAACGCGATTGATTTCGTAGTTGTCGGTCCGGAAGGCCCCTTGGTCGCGGGGCTTGTCGATGCACTGGATGAAGCCGGGATCAAATCATTCGGGCCGCGCGCGAACGCCGCTATTCTCGAAGGCTCCAAAGGGTTTACCAAAGATTTGTGTGCCAAATATAATATTCCCACCGCCGCCTATGGGCGTTTTACGGTCGCCGATGAGGCTAAATCTTTTATCGCCGGTCAATCCATTCCTGTTGTGATCAAGGCTGATGGCCTTGCGGCTGGTAAAGGCGTGATCATCGCGCAAACGTATAATGAAGCCTATGAAGCTGTCGATGACATGTTGTCGGGCAACGTGTTCGGTGATGCGGGCGCATCCGTCGTCGTGGAAGAATTTATGCAGGGTGAAGAATTAAGTTTCTTCGCCTTGAGCGACGGCAAAAGTGTTGTGGCGCTGACGTCCGCACAGGATCATAAACGCGTCGGTGATGGCGATACCGGCCCCAATACGGGCGGCATGGGCGCGTATTCTCCGGCGCACATGATGAGCGATGATCTGCAGGATACAATCATGCAGGACATTATTCTGCCGACAGTGAAAGGCATGCAAGCGGAAGGCCGACCTTTCACGGGCGTTCTTTTTGCAGGTCTGATGATTGAAGACGGGCAGCCAAGATTGATTGAGTATAATGCGCGTTTCGGAGACCCGGAATGCCAGACGATGATGATGCGTCTGGAATCCGATCTCGTCGATCTTCTCTATGCGTGTGCTGAGGGCACGCTTGCAGAATTTGGCGCGGTGCAATGGCAGGAGGCGCAAGCGTTGTGCGTTGTGATGGCCGCCAAAGGCTATCCAGGATCTTATGCGAAGAATACCGTAATCGACACGGTACCGGACGATCAACCCGATCTGATCGTATTTCATGCAGGCACGGCGCGCAATGACAGCGGCAATGTTATCAGCATAGGCGGACGCGTGCTGAATGTTGTTGCGGTCGCGCCGACCATCAAACAGGCGCAGGCGCGCGCCTATGAAGCGGTCGATGATGTTGAATGGCGCGATGGGTTTTGCCGTCGTGATATCGGCTGGCGCGCTATCGCCGCGCTTTAAAGAATTCCTTTAACAGCTGCGCGCTGTCTTTGGCCATCAGGCCGCTTTCCACGATGATTTTGTGGTGACAGGTTGGTTGCTCGAAAAATTTCACGCCACTATCAACTGCGCCGCCTTTGTCGTCGCGCGCGCCATAGGCAAGGCGCGGGATGCGAGCGAAAGCGATCGCTGCCGTGCATAAGGTGCATGGTTCCAGCGTGACATAGAGATCATAATGCGGGATGCGTTGCGATTGCTCTTTTTGACAGACCGCGCGAATAGCCAGTAATTCGGCATGGGCGGACGGATCGCTCAGTTCGATCGTGCGGTTTCCGGCGCGCGCGGCAATCTCTCCCGTGCGTTTGTCGACCAGCACCGCGCCGATGGGCACTTCGCCGCGCATTCCGGCGGCGATTGCCTCTTCCATGGCGGCCTGCATATAGATAAAGTCATCCTGCATAGGATAGGGAATAATGGAAAACGCGGACGAAAGCAAAAAAGAACGGATTGCCAAGGTGATGGCGCGGGCGGGACTGTGTTCCCGCCGCGATGCTGAAGCCTGGATCACGGCCGGCCGCGTCAAGGTGAACGGCGAAAAGCTGCGCACCCCGGCCTGCATTGTCGGCCCTGAGGATGTGATCGAGGTTGATGGCAACCCATTGCCTGTGGCAGAAGCCACACGCCTGTTCATCTATCACAAACCATCGGGCCTTGTGACCACGGCGCGCGATGAAAAGAAACGCCCGACCGTGTTTGATCAGATGCCGCATGGTCTGCCGCGCGTAGTGACGGTGGGCCGCCTCGATATGAATACCGAAGGCTTGTTGCTGCTGACCAATGACGGCGAACTCGCCCGCTGGCTGGAGCTGCCGTCTACCGGGTGGAAGCGTCATTACCGTGTGCGCGCGCATGGCCACATCAGTCAGGAAAAGCTCGACAGCCTGAAAAAAGGGATCGCCGTGAAAGGCGTGAAATATGCCCCTGCTGAAGCGACGTTTGAAAAGCAGCAGGGCAGCAATGTGTGGATTTCGATTATTCTCACCGAAGGTAAAAACCGCGAGGTGCGTAACCTCATGGAAGCGCTCGGGCTGCAGGTCAACCGCCTGATCCGTTTATCCTACGGCCCGTTCGATCTGGGTACGCTGCCGAAAGGCGCGGCGCAGGAAGTCAAAGCCCCGCAGATGAAAAAGCTGCTGGCCGCGTTTTTTAAAGCCAAAGAGAAAAAATGATGCGCATCGTTGCGGGAGAGCATCGCAGCCGCGTTCTGGAATCGCCCAAGGGTGATGCAATCCGCCCAACCTCCGATAAAGTGCGCGGCGCTCTATTCAACATGTTGCAGTCACGCGGTCTGGTGGTTGATGCTACTGTCATAGATGTGTTTTGCGGTACGGGGGCGTTAGGCCTGGAAGCTTTGTCGCAAGGGGCACAATCTTGCGTTTTCATTGATAAAAACCACCAATCGCTTGATCTGACCAAGCGTAATATTCAGACATTGAAAGAAGAGGGGCGCAGCAAGGCGATTGTTGCGGACGGCACAAAGCTGCCTGCGCGTCCCGATGATGTTGCACCCGCTACGCTGGTATTTCTTGATCCGCCTTACGGCAAGGGGCTGGCAGAGCCCACACTGAACGCGCTGGCAGCACAAGGCTGGCTAGCGCCGGAGTGTTTTTGTGTGGTGGAGGAATCGTCCGTCTTTCGTGTGTTAGACGGGTTCGAACTGCTGCAGCAAAAGCAGTATGGCGATACGCATATTGCGCTGGTGCATTACATCCAGCCGCTGTAGATCGCAACCAGTAAACCAACCCCCAGAATGACGCGGTAAATAGCGAACGGCATGAAGCTGTATCGCTGCAACCACCGCATCATGATGGCGATGGCACCATACCCGGTGACAAAAGCAATGAACGCGGCGATTAGCGCGTCATAGCCGAGGGTGTAATCTTGTTCGACCACCATCTCCATGGCGGTCAAACCGCCTGCCGCCGTTATGCCGACAATCGCCAGTAAGAGCGAGAAACGCGCGGCTTCAGTACGTTTGAACCCAAGGTAGCGCGCGGCCGTCATGGTGATGCCGGAGCGGCTGGTGCCCGGCACCAAAGCCAGTGACTGGGCGATGCCGACAAACAATGCATTTTTCCATGTCATCTGCTCGACGGTTTTTTCCGATTTAGAAATTTTATCAACCACGCCCAGCACGATACCGAAAATAATCAACATCCATGCCATGACTTCGAGCAGGCAAAGGAATGACGGTTTGTAAATCTGCAGCAGCAGGCCGACGCTTAAAACCGGAATAGAGGCCAGCAAGACATGCCAGGCAAGCTGGAAGCCTTGTGAGTTTTTGCTGCTGATACCGCTAACCACCGCGAACACATCTTTTCTGAAATAGACCAGTACGGAAAACAAGGTGCCGATATGCATCGCGACATCGAGGGCGCGGTTGACGTCCCAGCAGGCATTGACGCCGCCATTGCCCATGAGCGTATGGGTTAACAAGAGGTGGCCCGATGAACTCACCGGTAGCGGTTCGGAGAGACCTTGCACAATCGCGAGAATAATGATGGTATAAAACGGCATGGCGCACCTTGATGTTGTGCCGCAAGATTAAAGGAATTCTGACGCATGGTCTACCTCTTTGGCGTGCTGGGTTTTATCGGCGGTTTCATGGCCGGGTTGCTCGTAATCAATATTTTCCTGCGTGGTATCAGCAATACAGAACTGGTCAGTAACAAATCGCTCCGGTGGACGTATGGCGTTGCCGTGTGGATCTTTGCGGGTCTGGGCATTTACGCAGGCCTATGGATGCACGCGCGGTATTTTCCGTCGTAAGGCTTGATTTCACTGTGTGTGTTGCTACCTCTTTTTCTTTTATCCAACGGGAGATCTTTATGAAAAAATTACTACTTGTGGCCGTAGGCCTGTTACTGGCCACGCAACCGGCCCGCGCTGAACTCAAGACGTATGAGATTGAAACACCCCACACCCAGATCGTGTTCGTCGTGAACCATCTGGGTTTTTCACACTCCTACGGTAAATTCCTCGAGCACAAAGGCACAATTCAGTTCGATCAGGCCAATCCAGCCGCCTCCAAAGTCGATATCACGATTAAAACCGCCAGCCTCGACCTGAATGACCAGAAATGGAACGATCACCTCAAGAACGCCGATTTCTTCGATGTCGCCAAATTCCCGGACATGACATTCAAAAGCACCAAGGTTGACGTGACCGGCAAAGATACCGCCAAAATCACCGGCGATCTGACAATCAAAGGCGTGACCAAATCCGTGGTTCTGGACACCAAGCTGAACAAAGCGGGCAAGCACCCGATGAGCGGCAAGGAAGGCGCGGGTTTCTCCGCCACCACGACCATCAAGCGCTCTGACTTCGGTATCAGCTATGGCCTGCCGGCTGTGGGCGACGAGGTAAAAATTGCGCTGGAAGTGGAAGCGTATGCGGCCGATGCCGGGGTGACAGCCCAATAATTTTCGGCTAGGCTTCGGAGATGGATTTACCTGATTTCGCCGATGAAAAATACAATGCGGTCGCCCGGTTCTTTCACTGGGCGATCGCTTTTTTAATGGTCTTTATGCTGGGTCTCGGCCTGACGATGGGGGGCGTGAATTACGGCATACCGCGTCATAATTTGTATGACCTGCACAAATCTGTAGGCTTGCTGATACTGCTGCTGACTATCGGGCGTATTCTGTGGCGCTTTGCTTCCATCCCGCCGGAAGCGCTGGACACACACGCGGCGTGGGAGCGTGTGCTGGCCAAGGCTGCCCATCTCTTTTTATATTTTGCCCTGCTGGCCATGCCGCTGACGGGCTGGCTGATGTCCGATGCCGCCGGACGCTCGCCGACATTCTTCGGTCTGCCTGTGCCGCATTTGTTGCAGCCCAATGATGAGCTGCGCAACTGGTTTGGTTTCGCGCATCACTGGATTGCGTATGGCGTGATCGGCGTGATCGGCCTGCACGTGGCGGGCGCGCTCAAACACCATATCATTGACAAAGACGCGACGCTGCGCCGCATGGCGGGAGACCGTCTGCAATGGTTCAAGGTTGTCGCAACCTTGCTACTGGTTGATCTGCTGCTGTCTGCCGGTGCCTTCCTCTATTTAAAAGACGCCACACCGCCCACGACACCGGTTGTTGAGCAGGTTGCGTCATCAACGCTTGATATGTCGAACTTGCCGGAACATGGCTGGGTGATCGATCCCGGCGTTAGCCGTCTTGAATTCCAGTCCAGCGCCATGGGGCAGGCTTTTGCCGGCATGTTCCCAACCTACAGCGGTACGATTATTTTCGATCCCAACAATGTGGCCATGGCGCGCGCCGATATTCAGATCGACATGAGCGAGGCGCATACGGGCGATGCGGAGCGGGATGGGATGCTGCAGCAAAGTGACTGGTTCTCGGTCAGCCTGTTCCCCAAAAGCCGCTTCGTGACGCGCACCATCCAGCACACCGCCGATAACAATTATCTGGCGATCGGGGACCTCACCATCCGCGATACAACCATGCCGGTGTCGATCCCGTTCACCCTCGACATCACCGAGCAGGACAAACAGCGCGTGGCCCACATGCAAGGTCGCCTGACGCTCAACCGTCTTGATTTTGGCGTAGGGCAGGGCGAATGGCAGGCAACCGAAGCGGTTCCGGCCAATGTCGTGCTGGTCATCGACCTGAAAGTCGCGCAACCCCGCTAATTTCCGCATCGTTTTCGATAAGGAAGGTCTAGGCTTGCGGGAAATAGTATTATAAGCTTGCAGGACTATGCGCACACTCTACCATCTCTGGGTTCATCCTTTTTCTCGCAAGGTCCGCATCGCGATGGCGGAGAAGAAACTTGAATTCAATCTGGAAATTGAGAAAATCTGGGAACGCCGTACGGCCTTTCTCGCCATGAACCCGGCCGGTGACGTGCCGGTTCTGGCGGAACCTGACGGCACGACACTGGCCAATTCCCAAGTGATTTGCGAATATCTGGAAGAAGTCTATCCGCAGGAAAATCTGCTGGGCATGGACCCGGTTCAGCGCGCGGAAACGCGCCGGCTCGTCAGCTGGTTCGATGTAAAATTCAATTCCGAAGTGACCGACAATCTGATCGGCGAAAAAATGATGAAGCGTCTGCTGAAACTTGGCGAGCCGCATGGCCCTGCGATTCGTGCGGGTCATGCCAACATTCACTACCATCTCGACTACATTGGCTTCCTCACGGAAAAACGCAAATGGCTGGCGGGGAATGACTTTTCTCTGGCGGACATTGCCGCTGCCGCGCATCTCTCGGCCATCGATTATATAGGGGATGTGCCGTGGGAAGAACACGAAGCGGCCCGCCATTGGTATGCGCGGGTGAAATCACGGCCGTCGTTCCGGCCGCTGCTGGAAGACCGTGTTCCCGGCTTTGCCCCGGTCAGCCATTACGAGAACGTAGACTTTTAAGAAATAAGAAACAAAAACGACTGCCCGGTCATTGATAAGGGCGGCGGGTGTGATGATGATGAATACGATGAAACAAAAGAAGCTGTTCTGCTTTGGCTACGGATACTGTAGCGAATATGTCGGCCATGCGCTGATGCAGCAGGCTGACTGGAAAGTGCTGGGCACGACGAGAGACTCCGAGAAACGCCGTGATCTGCTCAGACGCGGCGTTAAGTCTTATTTGTTCGATTACGAACACCCGCTGGGCGATCCGCAGTTTATTCTGGATGGCGTCACGCATCTTCTGATTTCTACACCGCCCGGCGATGATGGCGACCCCGCTTTCCTCAATCATGGCGACGCCATTGCCGCCTGCAAGACGCTCGAATGGGTGGGCTATCTATCCTCCACGGCTGTCTATGGCGACCGGGACGGGGGTTTTGTCACGGAAGCATCCGAAATCCGTCCGACCAACAAGCGCGGCTCGCGCCGCGCTATTGCCGAAGAACAATGGCAATCGTTGCGGCAGGCCTATGGTCTGCCTTTGCATATCTTCCGCCTGTCCGGCATTTACGGCCCCGGCCGCAGCGCGCTGGATTCCGTGCGCGCCGGCGTGGCCCGCCGCATCAACAAGCCCGGCCATGCCTTCAACCGTATTCATGTCGAAGATATTGTTCAGGTTATCCTGGCGTCGATGGCTCATCCTAATCCGGGCGCTGCCTACAACCTCGCTGATGATAATCCCGTGCCGAGCCATGAAGTCATCGCCTATGCCTGCGAATTGCTCGGCCTCGATATCCCGCCGCTGCTCGATTACAACGAAACCGACATGGCGCCGATTGCCCGCAGCTTCTACAAAGACAATAAACGGGTCAAAAGCGAGCGGGTTAAGGAAGAACTGGGCGTTATCCTGAAATACCCTGATTATCGCCTCGGCCTTGAAGCCTGTCTTGCCGTCGAACAGGCGCTGGGCGGCCCGATCATCATCGACACCAGCACGGGCGAATAAGCCCGAAAGCGGCGCTCTCCGCCGATTATTCATAAAATTTTAAATATTCATGCCTATTCTGGTAGAATAAAGGGGAGGTCTGCTCGCGCTGTGCCTATGGGGGGTAATGTATGAAACAGAAATTTTTGCTGACGACTGCTTTATCAGGATTGGCACTGGTTACAGCCGCATCAAGCGTGCAGGCCGCTATCAAGACGATGACCACAACAACCTACACCTATGATTTTCCGGATAGTAAGGCAATCACCACTACCACCGTAGGCACGGATGCAGACTGTCCCCCACGCTATTCCGGCGGCAGCGGCGGGGGCGGCGGCGGTTATCGCGATACAAATGGCGATGGTCTGGGCGACTCATATGATCGCAATGCCAGTGTCGGAACGACGGGTGTTTCCAGTGGTTACGGATCGCCTACCAAAGGAACGTCCGAGTATGGAGGCATCGGTACCGGGAATGTGTCCAAAACGGGGACGTATAGCGGTCAGGGATGGAGTAGTTCCAGCAGCAGTAGCAGCAGTAGTAGCAGCGGCCGTGTCATTTGCACATATTTCCATCAAAAGGGCGAACTGGATGCCGCAACTTATTACGCGGATATGGATTACACCCGCAGGCATTTAAAAAGAGCCACGGTGCGCGGCTATCATTTCTGGGCGATTCCCTATGCACGCGCGATGCGTCAAAATCCCGGCGGTCTGCTTGAAGCGTTTATCCGTCCTGTCGCCATTCACCGCGCGCAGGAGCTGGCCTACCAGATGGGTGTGCGCGACAAACCGAATTACCTGGGGAAATTTTTCCGTCTGGCTATCGAGCCTATCTGCTTTGTGATCGGACAATTTGTCAGTGAAGGGAACTGGAGAAAATTATATTCTTCCGAGGAAATGAAACGTTTTTCTGCCGATTACAATATGTATCAGGCAAAAATGACTTTTGAGAAAGAACGCGCTTACTACAATCGTGTACAAAATTTGCGTGTGGCTATGTAGTGAACGTCTGGGGGCAGGCATGAAGAAACAATATTTTCTATCGACAGCTTTAACAGGATTGGCAGTATTAAGCGGCAACGCTGCTTTAGCTGCCATCACGACAACCACGACGACAACGTATACCTATGATTTTCCTAACAGTACGCCCAGCGTCAGTGAAAACGTCTCGAGAAATGAAGATTGTCCAATTCAGTATAATGGAGGCGGCGGTGGAGATAGCGGTGGCGGAAATTATGCTGACGTAGATGGTGATGGGTATGGAGACATGTCTACCGGTCGTGCCAGCGAGTTAGGGTATGGATACGACACTGTGAGCGTAGGCGTCGCAAACGATGCTGGATGGACTTCGCCCTCAGAGTTATCGAGAGAATCAGGGGGCGGTGGCGGCGGTGGTGCAGGCTGTTTCCTGACAACGGCTGTCACGACGGCAACAGGCGAAGCGGATAACGGTCCGACGCTCAGTAACATGCGTCATCTGCGCGATTACTATGTAACAGGGACGGCTGACGGGTATGATCGTATCGCCATATATTATTTGATCGCGCCGGAGATTGTGGCGCGCGTCAATGCTCAGGCCGACGCCACCAAAATCTGGCAGGATCTGCATCATCGCTGGATCGAACCGATCAATAAGATGGTCATTGAAGAAAATTGGCATGAGGCCGATCGTACCTATAGCCATATGCTGATAGAGCTTGTAAAAAATTATCTGCTGGCTGATCTGGATTCCATGCCGTCTAACTTCCGTGAAGCGGTGCGAGACAGCCTGCACTACGTTTAAGAGATATCTTTATACCATCCATATTTATACGGGATAGCGCCGCGTCTTTGCGCGCGTTCACTATGGTCTATTTGATGTGTTGCCGCCTGATAAGCCTGTTTTTTATGGGCTTTATCAAAGTTGGCGTAGACGCCCATCGATAAAGTTGTTGTATCGAGCGCGGTTGCTGACGGAGCCAGGAAGCAGCTGTATAAAACAACATCGGCATTCAGATTTTTGATCGCATTCATCGCATCCAGTGTATCATCCGCCTGTTTCTTATACTGAGTCAGTGGGATGAAATGATCTGACCAGACGTAATAGGCGTTGTCCGGTTTATACACCCATTGGGACACCATGTTATGACGCAGCGCGCGGATGTCGGGAACGGCCTGGTATCCGGCAGAAACCGTTTCGTTCTCCTTATAAGAAAAATATCCCAGAATGAGGGATCCAGTACCTTGGCGGGAATGTCCGTCATTTTGCCAGAAGCTGTAGGATAAATCATATGGCGCTGCTTCGTTCTTTATCGGGGCGTGATCTAAAAGTGCCTGCACATAAGAATCATAGTGTGTGAATTCCAAGCGTCTGATGTACGAGCGAACAGGCTTTTTGTGGCAGCGCATTTGCGCGGATAAAATCGTGCCGTATCGTCCCAGACCGCCGAGCACTTTCTTGCCCAATACTGAATGACCAGGAACGGCGGTTTCTATGGTTCCTTGCGGGGTCAGCAGATCAAATGAAATGACGTGATTGACCAGGGAGCCGCGGCGAATGGATTCAATGCCATAGCCGCCGACCGATAAAACACCACCGATGCTGAGCGCCCGGTAATCCGGCGAAACGGGCAGCATGTAATGAAAAGACGATAAAAACTGGTCTGCCTCGAAAAGGGTTGTACCGGCTGAGACGGTAACAATTTCGGTCTTCTCGTTAAAATACAGCGGCTGCTTGGGCGGCGTAAAAATCCACGCGTTGTTTTTCAGCCCCATGCCCATGCAGGAGTGACCCGTGCCGCGCGGATGCACGGTTTCGCCTTTCTTTAATAAAGCGATCGCGTCTTCCAGAGACGCCATAAGACCCTTTGCGCGGCGGACAATCAGCCCGCCAAAATCCGTCAGATCAAGAGAATCGGAGCGACCTGCCTGAGCCAGGGATAGAGAGGGTAGTTTGAAAGAGCCAAGAAAGAGAGCGAGGCCGGCGATAAAATTGCGGCGCTTCATTTTAGACGGCTGAAGAATAGGGCAACTTGATTGTTACGCTGGTGCCTTTGCCATGGGTAGAATCGATATGTAGCGTACCGCCATGCAGATGGATCAATTCCTTGCTGATGGCCAAGCCTAGTCCTGATCCCTCATGACTGCGATTATACTGGTTGGATACCTGTTCGAAAGGTTTGCCAATGTAGGGCAGCTTATTCGCCGGAATACCTATCCCTTCATCGCTCACCCGCAGGCTGAAATAATCCGGGCGTTCCAGATATTGAATCTGCACCTTCCCGTTTTCATGGCTGAATTTGACGGCATTCGAAAGCACGTTGAGCATAATCTGCATAATCGCGCGCTTATCGGCGATGACGGGACGCGGATCCTTATCCATGCTGAGGCTGATTTTAATACGGTTCTCGAGCGCACGGCCTTCCATCATGTGAATAGCCGTATGCAGGATCTTTTCCATCGAAATTTTTTCAACGGATAACTTGTATTGCCCAGCTTCTATTTTCGACATGTCGAGAATATCGGTGATGAGGTCGAGCAGATGTTCGCCGCTTTCGCGGATGCCCTTGGTGTAGCCGACATATTTCTGGTTGCCGAGCGGACCGAATAACTGACGCTCTAAAATTTCCGAGAAGCCGATGATGGCGTTGAGTGGCGTGCGCAACTCATGGCTCATATTGGCGAGGAACTGCGATTTTGTCGCATAAGCGTGTTCGGCTTCTTCCTTGGCTTTACGCAGGTCGTTTTCCTGTTCGATGCGGTCCGAGATATCCTGCATGATGCCGAAGAGGGCGATGACATCACCGTCATTGTCGAGTTTGCAGCGGCCGCGGCAGCGCACATGGCAGTAGCTGCCGTCTTTACGCTTGATGCGGAAATCAATGTCGTGATCGTTCTGTTCGATAATGGCGCGCTGGAAAGCCCGCATCATGCGGCCCATGTCGCGGCGATGCACGACTTTGTCGACAATATAAAGCGTTGGGCTGAATTCTGGTTCGGTCATGCCGAAGATGCGGTACATCTCTTCGGAAAATTCGATATCGTCTTGTCCGAGTTTCCAGTACCAATGACCGATGCGACCGATGGCTTCGGCTTCGAGCAATTGCTCTTGCTGACGCGCCAGATCAAGCTGGCCGCGCTTGAAGGTCGTGATATCGCGGCCCATGGCGTAATAGCACTCATCCGCCGCGCGGCACGTCCACTCAACCCAGATGTCCTTGCCCGGTGACGCCATACGGCAATCGAACGTAATGGCGCGGCGTTCGATCGGCCCGCGCATCAAATCATTCAGCACGGCGCGCACGCCGGCGCGGTCTTCGGTTTTGATCAGATCGATAAAGGAACGGCCTTGCACATCGGCGTCCTCGAGCCATTTTCCGAGGACGATATTGGCATCGATCAGCGTACCCCGATCATCGAAGACAATCATTGCATCGCGGCTGAGGCTCTGGAACATATCCTGCGTGAAAATCTGGTGAACCGGCTGCGCGGATTTGGGCGATGGTTGCAACCAGCTTTTGATCAATTCTTCCGGCGGCACTTCGGCATCGCACGAGGCAACCAGCACACGGCGGGCATCGGGCAGGGTGATCCAGTCGAATTGCAACGCGGCGGTCATGCCGCTTTGTTCGAAATAGACGCCATGCAATCCGTTTTGTAGATTTTTGAGAACCGGGTCATCGGTAATCGCAACGCCGCGAAAAGCGCCATCGGGATCATCGAAATGCAACAGGTCGATCAAGTTTTTGTTTTGCGCGCCGTTGGGGGCGCCGCATAAGGCATCGAAAGCCGGGTTCGCATAGAGCAGAACGCCATGCTCGTCCGCGACAAGGCGGGGAATGGCCGGGTCGGCGGCGGAGCGTGGCATGGACTCATGCCGCAGGGCGTTTGAAATAATCATGGCTGTCCGAACGAAAAAGCGCCTGAAACAGGCAAGGCGAATCACTTATACACAGAATACCATAATGATTTTACCGGGAAAGCAGAAATACAAAGACGATTTTAAGCGGCGCGTTTCAAGGCAGCCTGAGTTTTGGCATAGGATTTGAGGTGGGCGCGTAGTTCATCCGCTTTTTTAAACAGGCGGATCCCGGCGCAGAAATCTTCATTGCGCAACAGGCGGGAGAGTTTGGAGAGGCGGGCCAAATGCTGGGGGCCGTCGCGCTCGGGCGACATCATCAGGCCGAGAATATCGACCGGCAGACTATCCGGTGCTTCGAAATCGATCTGATGGATCAGGCGCACGATGACGCAAATGGGCTGGGTCAGGCTGGAGAGTCGTAAATCGGCAACGGCGACGCCAGCGCCGATTGAACAGTTCGCCTGACGGTCTTTATCGAGCAGGCGGTCAGCCAGCACGCGTTCACTGATGCCGATCATGCGGGAGAGTTCACCGGCGATGAAATGAAAAGCCTGTTTGCGTGTGGCCGATTTAGGATCAGCCAGCACCAGATCAAAGGTCAGTTCGGTCATGACGACGTGTCCCCAAACACAAGTTCCTGTTCAAACTCTGTCCCTATATAGGCACACCGCTTCTTAAAAGGAAGGTAAAAATATTTCTTTTTCCATGAAAAAACCGCCCGATTATAAGGGCGGTTTGATCGGTCTAAAATTTCATAAACGTCCCTTGGGAAAAATCCCAAAGGCCTGGTTATTCCTGTGGGTCTACCCAGCCAATGTGGCCATCGGCACGGCGGTACACCATGTTGATACCGTCATTTTTTGCATTGCGGAACATCAGCGCATTCTGGCTGGAAAGGTCGAGGCGCATCACGGCTTCGGATACACTCATCGTTTGGATATGGGTGTCCATTTCCGCAATCACGGCCGGATCTGTCCCTGTTACCGGTTCGTCATCATCATTGGCGACATCATTCGACTCGATCGTGTAGTCGCGCGCTTTGGTGCTGGCACCCGGTGATAAATCCGTGCGCTCGTGGTGGTCGCGCAAGCGGCGTTTGTAGCGGCGCAATTGCTTGGCCACCTTATCGGCGGCGGAATCGAATGCAAGGTACGCGTCATTTCCCTGACTGTCAGACATCACCATAATGTCTTTACCGATGCGGATGGAAATATGGGTTTTAACGAAACCATGACCCTCGGGCGCAAACGTAACCGTCGCATCGATAGCGCGGTTGAAATATTTGCTGTTAATATCGCCGAGCTTTTCTTCGACATGCGTATGCAGGGCCTGGCCCAGATCCATTTGTTTGCCGTGTACGGATAAATTCATGGCTGTTCACCTTTTTCTTGTTAGGGAGAGTATAAAAATGGCTGACCGGGTTTTATCCGAGCGGGAAAAACCGGCGGGGCCGATTGAAACGCCTGTTTGATAGGGCATAATACTATTATATACCTTTTAAGAGAGTGAAGGGAAGGGAAAGCGTGCCAGATTCAGGCCAAAAAATTGGGATTTTTGATTCAGGACTGGGCGGCCTGTATATCGCCAAAGCCGTGCGTGATGCGCTGCCGGACTACGACTATGTCTATCTCGGCGATACATTAAATTTACCTTATGGACGTCGCTCGGACGATAACATTCACGATCTGTGCGAAGCGGCCATGAGGCATCTGTTTGATCAGGGTTGCCACATTGTTTTAATGGCGTGTAACACGGCGAGCGCCGCATGCTTGCGTAAATTGCAGCAGGGTTTCTTGGCGCGTGAATATCCCGATCGCCGCATTCTGGGTGTCGTCGTCCCGACACTGGAAGCGGCCACCGATACCGGCCACACCAATATCGGCTTGATCGCCACTGAGCGCACCGCGCATTCCAATATTTATGAAGTTGAGCTCAAGAAAATTAATCCCGCCGTACAGCTGCACAGCAAGGCGACGCCGCTTCTCGTGCCACTGATCGAGCTCGGCGGCGAGAAATATCTGGATCAGGTAATTGCCGATTATCTGCAACCACTCTTCGAGCGTAACATCGATTGTTTAATATTAGGTTGCACCCATTATGTGAGCTTGAAAGACCGCATACGCGCGTTGAGCGCCGTCGATATTCTCTCTCAGGACGACCTTATTCCCGCCAAAACCAAAGACTATCTGGCCCGCCATCCGGATAAAGAACAAGCCTTGTCTCGCGGCGGCACGTTTGTCATTCAGGCAACCGATTTAAACGAGAGTTTTGAAGCCAATATCCGCGCGCTGGTAGGGAATGATATCCCGGTATCGAAAGCGGTTTACCGCGTCTGATTGCGCTTTTGCTTGCGGCGCTGGACGCTCGAGGGGATGTGCAGCATATCGCGGTATTTGGCAACGGTGCGGCGGGCGATATCGATGCCTTCTTTTTTCAAAAGATCGACGATCGTATCATCCGATAAAATATCATCAGGTTGCTCTTCGTCGGTGAGCGTTTTAACGCGGGCCTTGATGCTTTCCGAAGAATGCGCGGTACCGTCTTCGGAAATCAGCGCGGTCGAGAAAAAATATTTCAGCTCGAAAATACCGCGCGGCGTACCGATATATTTGTTGGTGGTCACGCGGCTGACCGTGCTTTCATGCATGTCGATGACGGTCGAGATATCTTTCAGCGTCAGCGGTTTTAAAAACTCAATACCGAAGGTGAAGAAATCTTCCTGCTGATCGACCAGTTCCGCCGCAACTTTCAAAATCGTCTGCGCACGGGAATCGAGAGCCTTTACCAGCCAGTTCGCGTTGGAAAGCTGCGTTGTAATATAGTCGCGGTCCTTCTTGTCTTTGGAAGACCCGGCCACTTGCGTGTAATATTCATTGTTCACCAGTACGCGCGGGAGCGTGTCGGTGTTGAGTTCGACCTTCCATCCACCGCCCAGGTTTTTGGGCATTTTTTTCATCAAAACATCGGGAATGGCGGTCTGGGTAATCGATACATCAAAATTTGCGGCAGGCTTGGGATTGAGCGCGCGGATATCGGCCACCATGTCCGCAAGATACGTCTCGTTCACATCACATTTTTTGGCGAGACCTTTTAGATCGTGATCAGCCAGCATCGATAAATTCGTCAGCAATGTTTTCATCGGCTGATCGAGCTTGCCTTGTTCGTCCAGCTGAAGGGCGAGGCATTCCTGTAAATCTCGCGCGAAAACGCCGGTAGGATCAAACCCTTTCATAATATCCAGCAATTCACCAATACGCTCGACCGGACACGCCAGACGCTCCGATAGTTCCGTGACGCTGTGTCGCAAATAACCAGCAGGATCGAGGGAGTCGATCAACAGTGCGCCGATCATCAGATCGCGCGGTTCATCGAAAGAAACGGTTAACTGGTCGAGCAGGTGCTCGCGCAAGGTCGCATCCTTGACCATCGAATTTTCAAATGCGCTATCCAGCGTATCAAAAGAAGAATTTCCGCCGGCCCCGACAGATGCCATGCTCGAACCGGCATCGAAATCGCCTTCTGTTTCAAAAGCGGAATCGACATCGTCCTTTTCTTCCCGCTGTGCCTGTTCTTGCTGATCCTGATCGCGCTCGCTCTCTACTTTTTCAAGCAGCGGATTATTGGCCAGCTCTTCTTCGACGAATTCGGTCAGTTCCTGATTGTTCAGTTGCAACAGCTTGATGGCCTGCTGCAATTGCGGGGTCATCACAAGGTTTTGGGACTGGCGCAGATCAAGGCGCTGGGAAATCTGACTCATGGGCTTATTTTACCACGCCCGGGCCAAAGCCTCTAGCGCGAAAAGCCTTCGCCGAGATAGACGCGGCGGACGTCTTCGTTGGCGACGATTTCATCAGGCGTGCCTTCCATCAACACGCGCCCGTCATGCAGGATGTAGGCGCGATCGACGATTTCCAGACAGTCGCGGACGTTGTGGTCGGTAATCAGCACGCCAAGCCCGCGTTTTTTCAGGTGGGTGATCAGGTTGCGGATGTCGTTGACGGCGATCGGGTCGATCCCGGCCAGCGGTTCATCGAGCAGCATGAAGTGCGGGCGGCTGGCCAGCGCGCGGGCGATCTCGACGCGGCGGCGCTCCCCGCCTGATAAAGCCGGGGCAGGGGTTCTGCGTAAATGGGCGATGTGGAATTCGGTCAATAATTCTTCGAGCAATTGCTCCTGCTCGCTTTGCGAGAAAGGCTGCGCTTGCAACACGGCGCGCAGATTGTCTTCGACCGAGAGGCCGCGGAAGATTGAGCTTTCCTGCGGCAGGTAGCCGATGCCGGATCGCGCGCGACGGTACATGGGCAGATTGGTGATGTCATGGCCATCGAGCAGGATCTGGCCCGCGTTCGCCGGGATGAGGCCGGTCATGATATAAAAGCTGGTGGTTTTCCCGGCGCCGTTCGGGCCGAGCAGGGCGACGGCTTCGCCACGATTGACGCGCAAGGAGACGTCATGCAGCACCGGACGCTTTTTATAGCTCTTGGATAGATGCATCGCGACGAGGCCTTTGGGCACTTCGCGGGGTCTGGAATAATTGGGCTGATTCATACGATCGGCTTCACTCATATCTCTTTATCTGGCATGACCGCCCGAAAATTACAATATAATAGGGTCTCTTTAAGGGAATATTAGGGCTTTTTGGCCAAAATCAGGACCATGGATATGAGAAAACATTATCATAACCGCACCTATGCCAAGGCCGCGCATTTCAGTCTCGGGCTGCTTAGCCTGATGATGCTGTCGATCAGCATGGCGTTTTACGAGGCGCCTGCGATGGTGGTCGGCAGTGAGTTAAATGCCGATGGATCGGTTGAGTATCTGTGCCTCGGATCGGGCTGCGAGATGCTGCCCGCTTTTCACTGGGCTGATTGATCGGCTGGCACCGCTTCCTTTTTCTTTGCCGGATAGAACACACCGCGCACACGCGCATCACCCGTCGGTGAGGATGTGCCGCCATAGAGTGTGCTGACATTGTTCGCCAGATTGACTGTGGCGCGGGCGCCTTCCAGAACATTCTTCTCGCGCGTGATGCGCACCTTGCCGGTGATTTCGGCCGTGTTGTTCGACGCGGTATAAACCCCTTTGTCGCCAGTCAGTTTTTCCTGCGGCGTGGTGATGACGACTTTGCCGATGGCTTCGGCGCGGTTGAGTGCACGCTGCCCGCCTGTGCCTTGCGCAAAAAAAGCTTTGAGGGTGTTGGCGGTGATGGTGTCATCGCCCTGAACCATCTTCGCATTGCCAAAGGCGCTGGCTTCACCGGCCTGTGTTAAATATTCCATGCGCTCGGTCGCGGTGATGGTGCGCTCAGGGGACACAATTTTCAGATTGCCGCCAGTCAGCACGGCCTTGCCGTCATCGACCGTGTAGACGGCCTCATCGCCGTAACCGGTCGAGCCATCATTATTCTCCAGGCGCACATTGCCTTTGGCGGTCAGTTTGTAGACATCCATCGACGATCCCTTGCTTTCTCGGTAATCAGCGGTCAGCGTGTCAGCATAAACGGTAGCGGTGCCCTGTTTGGCAATGACATCGCCCACGGCCACGAATTGTTTATCCGGGCGATGCCATTCGAGCGTGCGCTTCGCGGTAATTTCCACCGGCTCTCCACCCGAATTTTGCGCGTGTGCCGCAATAGGCATCATCAATAAAAGCGTTAAAAGATATTTCATGGCGTCGCTCCCCCGGGCGTCAGTCCTTTGCCCGCATCAACCAGTATCAGTTTGGCCGGACCTTTAAAAATCACCAGCCCGTTATTGTTGTCGGCTTCCAGCCCGCTGGCATCGATCGTGCCCATCTTGCCTTCGACATGCACCGGCAGATCGGAAAAAGCCTGTCCGGTTTTGAGGTCGACACGCAACTCTTCGCTTTGCAGGATGTAACCGCTGCTATGATCGAGATTGACCGCGCCGTTCAGTAATAGTTTTCCCGCTTCTTGTTCATAGACACCGTTTTGCGATTTACCCGACATGGTTTCGCTTTCACTTAAATGGATGAGCGCGTCCGGGCTTTGCATGGTCATGATTTTGGGATTGTTTTCATCCTGTGTCGCGCGCTCGGCGGTCACCGTGTAGGGACGGCCTTCGGAATCGGTGGAATCGAATTGGGGCTTAAGCAATTCGCCGCGCGCCTGTTCGACTTCGGGCAGGAATTTTTCCTGCTCGGCTTTGCTCACGCGCGCGTCCATTTCATCCCATAGAACAATGACAGCCGTCAGGGCGATGGCGGCAAGCGGCAGGACAAAGCGCATGGCGCGCACGAATTTGGTGTATCCGGCGCTGGCGGTGCGGCGCTCCCCGCTTGTGACCCAATCCAGTTTGCCGTGATCGTTATCGCTCATGCGCAGTTACGCAATGCCGCGTTGAAGGCAGTCTTGCAGGCGGATCAACCCGACCATTTTACTCTGCGCATCGACGGCGATCAGGCTGGTCAGATACTGGCCCGGTGTCTTGGTCATGACGTGCAGTGCTTCGACAGCCAGCGCGTCTTCGGAAATAGTGCGCGGGCTCTGACTCATAATGTCGGTTACGGATTTTTGTAAGAGGTCGGGCGCCATGTGGCGTTTCAGGTCACCGTCCGTGACGATCCCTTGCAGATTGCCCGAAGGGTCGATAACCAGAACGCAGCCCAGATTCTTTTCGCTCAACGCAAGAATTGCCTGATCCATTGTCGCGCGGTCGTTGATGACGGGCAGACTATCACCCTTATGCATGATCTCGCCGACCGTAATCAGCTTCTGGCCGAGCTTGCCGCCCGGATGGAATACCCCGAACTGCTCGCGTGTCAGGCCGATGCGCTCCAGCAGCGCAACGGCGAGGGCATCGCCCAGAGCCAGCATCATCGTGGTCGAGGTCGTCGGCGCCATGCCGTTCGGGCAGGCTTCGGGCATTTTTGGCAACAGCAATAAAATATCGGCGTGTTTGGCCAGCGCGCTATCCTTGTTACTGGTCATCGCGATCAGCGGAATATCAAAGCGGCGTGTGTAGTGAATAAGATCGGACAACTCTGGATTTTCGCCGGAGTTGGAGAGCATCAAAACGACATCACCTTCCATTACCATGCCAAGATCGCCATGACTGGCTTCACCTGGATGAACGAAGTGCGAAGGCGTGCCGGTTGAGGCAAGGGTAGCGACAATCTTTTTGGCGACGTGACCGCTCTTGCCGATACCGGCAACGATCAAACGGTTGCCGCGCGTTTTACGCATCTCGTCGATCGTGCTGATCGCGCGTGCGAATTGATCGTTGATCGCGTCTTCCAGTGCGGCGAGGCCTTCGCGTTCGGTCTTGATGACGCGGCGGGCAACGGCAATATCGTCTGGCGTGTTGGTCATGGGGAGAGCCTGTTTAATGAGCGAAGATATCGACATCGCTCCATCCTTCCAGATCTAGGTAAGCGCGCACGGGCAGGAAATGGCACACGGCTTTGCAGAGTTCCGAGCGGCCTTCGCGTTTAAGAATGTCTTCCAATTTTTCTTTGAGCTGATGCAGATAGAGCACATCGCTGGCGGCGTACGCTTGTTGTTCGCCGGATAATTTTGCCGCGCCCCAGTCGCTGGTTTGCTGCGCCTTGCTCAGCTCGATGCCGAGCAGATCCTTGCATAATTCTTTGAGGCTGTGTTTGTCCGTAAACGTGCGGCACAGCTTCGAAGCGGTCTTGGTGCAGTAAACCGGCGTGCACGTCGTATCGAGATATGAGCGGATAATCGCGAGATCGAACCGCGCGAAGTGGAAAATTTTCTCAACCGATTCATCGCCGAGCAGCTTGCGGAGGTTCGGAGCAGAATAATCCTTCCCATCAAACTGCACCAGATGCGCCGTGCCGTCACCGGACGATATCTGCACGAGGCAAAGCCTGTCGCGGTTCGGGTTGAGGCCCATAGTTTCGCTGTCAATCGCGATCGAGGAGCCGAAATCGAGACCTGCCGGCAGGTCGTTTTTGTGCAAGGTAATGGTCATGCCCGTTTATAGCGCGACAAACCGCCGAAACGAAGTGTTTTTGTGCAAAATGGCCTAAAAATCAGTTCTCAAGGAAGAAACCATTCCCATACCTTTCAGACAAGAAAAAACCCGCGAAAGCTGCGGGTTTTTCAAAAGCGAATGCTATTTATAAAATGAAGTCCTGCACTTTGAGAGCGCGCGTCAGGTTATCCAGATGGACTACCATTTCTGCTTCCGGGTCAGAATTGAGATTGGCATAGACATAGATGTCGCCTTTGATTTTTTCATAGCGGATTTCGCCCGGCTTGCCGCTAAATTCCTCTGTGCCAATGAAAGTAAAGGCCTGATTGCCACTCTTCTGGTTATTAGCGTCTACAGCGGCGAAATTTAATATGTCACCCTCTAGGCTTTTAAAATCTGTAATCATATCGGGGCGACCGTTCGACAGGGGGTCCGAGTCCAAGCGTGTCTGAAAGATAAATTGATCAGCGCCTGTACCGCCAGTTAAGATATCTGCGCCAGCTCCGCCTGTCAGTTTGTCTTTATCGGCGCCGCCGTTGAGCGTGTCTCTGCCGTCTTCGCCATTCAGTGCGTCATTTCCGTTTTGACCATTCAACGTATCATTACCACCGCCGCCATTGGCCGTATCGTTTCCATTACCGGCATTGATCGTGTCATTGCCATTTTTAATGAACAGATTTTGCGTGCCTTTAAGATCGCCAAATAGTGTATCGTTTCCATCGCCGCCGGAGAGGGTGTCATTGCCAGCGCCTCCCAAGGCCAAGTCATTGCCGCCGTAGCCGCGCAAATCATCATTGCCGCCCCAGCCATTCATGATCTGGGAACCGTTGGTGCCAGTGATCAGGTCGTTGCCTTTGAGGGCTTGTTCTAAAAACTTATTGCTGTCCGGGCCGAGAGCGGTGTGTTTGAAGGCCACACTGAGGTCGCTCATTTCAAAGAACACTTTGCCCTTGGCGTCTTTAATCACCATGCTGGTGACTGTGCCCGCGACGGGGTTTTCCGCACTGTCGTATTTCAGGCCTTTGCCGTAGTAACTGACCGTTATATCGCGCTGGAAAGTGTCATAATCAAAGCCTTTGTACTTGTGGTATTCCCATGTTACGCGGCTGGCTGTATTACCCGTGGCCTGCCGATGGATATGCATCATCAGGAAATCATCCAGCTCTGTCAGCTTGTCTAGCCCTGCGCCCTGTTTGATCCGTGCCATGGAATTACCCCTTCAGATATTTTCTATAACTGATAGCGATATAAAGAATGGGGATAGATGTCAAGTGCCATATAAGCACTTTAATATATATGTAAAATGAAGATAAATGGTGCCCAGGAAGGGACTCGAACCCCCACGACCTTGCGATCACTAGCACCTGAAGCTAGCGCGTCTACCAATTCCGCCACCTGGGCACAGATGAGAATATTATTGGGTAAACCGGGGAGATGAATAGCGCAAGGTCGCCCCCCTGTCAAACGAAGAAGTCGGCCCTTACCCGCTCTTTTGAATATCTTTTTGTTTATTTTTAACCTTTATCGGGGCACAATGCCTGAGAGGCTTTTTACTCAATTATTTCAACGGCTTTATTATCGCTATGCGCATCCTTGTCAGTGACCGTGATCGTCTTGCATCACAAATGATCGTTTCCCGCCTGGTTCAGGGCGGGCATGAGGTCGTGGAAGAATCGGTCAAGAACACCGCCATTGAAAAAGTGCAGGGGCAGGGCGTCGATCTGGTATTTTTCGACCCGGCGCCGCTGGCCAATGCGCGCCCTTTTATTCTGGGCCTGCGCCGCACCCTGACGGGCTATGCCTATATCGTCATGCTGAGCCATGATGTAACGCAGGAAGAAGCCATGCGTTCGGGTGTCAACGATGTGCTGCTCAAGCCGATCGACCAGATTGCGCTCGACAAGATTATTAACAATGCCACACGCCTGAGCCGAATGGTGGCGTGGATGGGTGACACCCGGGAAGATTACCCGAATGCGGGGGGCGTTATTGCCAAATCCGCCTTTAATCAGCTTTTCCTCTCTGCTATCGACCGCGCCGACCGCTACGGGGAGCCAGCCAGCTTGCTGACTATTGGCGTTGATAACTACAAAACCGTTTTACAGGATGACGGGGTGCAGGCCTCGGCCTATCTGGCCTCCAAGCTTTCGCACCATCTGGTGCGTCTGCGTCGCCAGAGCGATATTATCGGCCAGACAGGCCCGGCGGAATTTTCGCTGCTGCTGCAGCGTCCGCAGACACCGCAAGAGCCGGTCGATGCTGCCAATCGCTTTGCCGCCTCAATCAGCGATCTGACAGACATCGCCTCCAGCGGCATGTGCGATGCCCAGATTTCCGTCCGCCTGATCAATCTGCCGACAGGGGATGAGCGCGTGGCGCACACCTTCATCCATCCGGCCACGCAGCCCGGCGCGCAAGGCTAAACCCTCTTCATTGCTGAAGAGGGTTTGCCGTATCACTTATACCGAATTGATTTATTCGTATTTCACGCCGCAGCCATAAGGCTGAGTCGAAGAAGTCGCAACATCTTTACCCGCTTTCAGGGCATCAATGGCCTCGGCTACATAGTTGGTCGCGCCTTTGATATTGGCCGGCTTAGTTGTGTTATCGCTGTCGATCGCACCGGCATAGGCCACATTACCATCCGCGTTAATAACGAACATATGCGGCGTGGTTTTTGCGCCGTATGTTTTGCCAATCGCGCCATCCGCATCAAGGAAATAAGCGGTTGGTTTCGCGCCTTGCTCGCCGACATAGCCATTGGCTTGTTCAGGCGTCAGGTGACCTTGCTTGCCTTCCGCGCCCGAGTTGATCGTCAGCCAGATAACATCTTCCGCCGTGTACTTGGTTTGAAGCTTTTGCATGTTTTTGCTGCCGTAATGTTTGACGACATACGGGCATTCCGGATTGTTCCATTCCAGCACGACGATCTTGCCTTTGAAGTCAGAGAGTTTGTGCTCGGTGCCTTTCGTGTCGATCGCGGAAAATACCGGTGCCGGTTTACCAACTTCCACGGCGGCTTCTGCTTTGGGCAGACAGGCGGTAATTGCAAGGGCCATGGCTACGGCCATCATCGTATATTTCATCATCTATTCTATCTCCTGTTTTATGATTGGGGTCGTAAATTTAGTTTATCCTGCACGATGCTCGGTGTCAGGATCTGGGGCAGGACGACCGGCTCGGGTCTTTTGCCTGTCGCCTCATCCGGCGCGCCATAGAACACATAGAGCGGTACGCCGCTGCGTCCATACGTTTCCAGATATTCAGTGATCGCCGCGTCGCGGTTGGTCCAATCGCCTTTGAAATACACGATGTCGTTTTCCGCAAACAACGCCAGCGTATCTTCGGTCGCCAAGGCAACCTGTTCATTGACCTTACAGGTGATGCACCATGCCGCCGTCATATTGACGAAGACCGGGTGCGGTCCGGCAAGTGCCTCTTCCAATGCCTGCGGTGTAAACGCGCTCCAGTTCTGGGCGGCCTCTATTTGCGCGTCCGGTCCATGAACGGCTTCGTTGCGCGGCATGGTCAGCGTGAGGATCAGGAACACACCGATCAGGCCGATCGTTCCAACAGCGATGTAGCGCCACCAACCTTGCGCGGCTTTCTTGTGATTGAGCCACAAGGCAAAGGCGATAGCGACAAAACCTTGTAGCGCCATGAAGACTTGCCCGGCACCGGTCTGCTGCGAGAGCACCCAGATCAGCCACGCGGCGGTGGCGAACATCGGGAAGGACAGCAGCTGGCGGAACACGGCCATCCACGCGCCTGGTTTCGGCAGAATGTGTCGCGCGGCGGGAATGAAGCCGAGTGCGAGATAGGGCAGCGCCAGACCAATGCCGAGCGCAAGGAAGACCGCCAGCGCTGCGATGGCACTTTGCGTTAGCGCATAGCCCATCGCTGCGCCCATGAAAGGCGCGGTGCAGGGTGTTGCGACAACGGCCGCAAGGACACCCGTAAAGAACGCACCGACCGTACCGTCTTTTTGCGACCAATGCTGACCGAAGCCAGCGAAGCTGCCGCCGAATTCAAAGTATCCGGCAAGGTTCAGCGCGATGGCAAAAACGACATAGGCGAGCGCCGTGATCATTGCCGGGTTTTGCAACTGGAAGCCCCAGCCGATCTGCGCGCCGCCTGCTTTGAGGGCGATGAGCAATCCGGCTAAAAGCAGGAAGCTGACGACAACACCCAATGTGTAGGCGATCGCCGAGCGTTTGATTTTCTGCTCTTCCTTATCCTTCATGTTGGCCATGGCGAGGGCCTTCATCGACAAGACGGGGAACACGCAAGGCATGAGGTTTAAGATCAAGCCGCCGAGTAGCGCGAAGAGGATGGCGGTGAAGAGCGATAGATCGCTGGTGAACGGCATGCTTGGCGCGGCACCTTTTTCGTTGAGGGCGGAGAAATAAATTGCGCGCGTTTTGCCTTGGCCATCTGCGCCGCCTTTGCTGTCGGTGTAAGACAGCACGGCTTTGGTTGTTGGTACTTCGGATAGCGTGCGATCGCCGCGGCTCTGCGCGATAATCAGTGTGCCGTCTTTCATCGCGGCAGCGGCAGTCGCCGTATTATCCACCATGCCCCATTCTTCCGGGAAGAACGCGAAGTCATGCGCGCCCTCTAGCAGGGCTGGGTCATCCGGGGTAATCGTAACAATCAGGTCGTTGCCGGTTTCTTTGAAGGTGACCGGCCAGCCGACGGAAAGCGGTACGGTTTCCTGCGCCGCGTTGATCGCCGCTTCGTGCGATGCGCCGTTATCGTTCAAGGTGAGTGAGACGCTGCCGCTTTCAGGGATGCATATTTCATGACAGACCAGCAGATCGACATTCGCGCGGATCGTGATCGGGCCTTCCGGCAGATCGTCCGGTGCCGTCAGCGTGTACAGCAGCACCATTTTCTCTTCATGACCGTAATTGGTCAGCGGACCGAACGGGAGCTTTTCCGGGGTAGGCCAGCTGGCTTCCGACATTTCGAACCCGGCGGGCAGGACCCATTCGATGCGCGTCGCTTCACCGCTATCGCCCGGGTTTTTCCAATAAACATGCCAGTCGGGGTAGATGGTTTCTTCAAGACCTATGGTTACCGTGCCGCCCGGCTCAATCGTATTGCTGCCTGTTAATAGCGCCAGATCGACGTAGCGCGCGGGTTCCTGCGCGGCGACCGGGGCGGCTAAAAGGAACAGGGGAAGGAAAAGCGTTAAGAGAAATTTCATGATGCTCGCTTAATGATAAGACAGGGCTTTGTATCTATTCAAAATGACTTTAAAATGGCGATGCGCTATTGCCAAGGATTATCCCGCCATGTCGACCACCCCTTTATGGACTCCCCAAAACCCGAAAGCCACACAGCTCGCGGCCTTCATGGATTTATGTGGGCATGGGGGCGCCGATTATCAAGCGTTCTGGCGCTGGAGCGTCGATAATCCGCAAGATTTCTGGAACAAAGTGTGGGATTTTGGCGGCCTTATCGGCGAGAAGGGGGAGGGTGTCCTCAAGGACGCGCATCGGATGCCGGGTGCGCAGTTTTTCCCCAACGGATCGATCAACTACGCCGAGAACCTCCTGCGCCGCCGCGACAATCATCCGGCGCTGATTTTCAGAAAAGAGGACGGTAGCGAACGCACCCTCACTTTCAACGAACTCTATAAGGCTGTCAGCCGCTGGGCGCAGGCGTTAAAAGACGTTGGTGTGACCAAGGGCGACCGCGTCGCAGGGTTTATGCCCAACATGCCCGAAACGATTATTGCCTGCCTCGCCACGGCGTCGCTGGGCGCGGTCTGGTCGTCGGCCTCGCCGGACTTTGGTGTGCAGGGCGTCGTCGACCGCTTCGGCCAGATCGAACCCACTGTGCTGGTGACGGTCGATGGTTATCTCTATGGGGGCAAACAGGTTGATTGTCTGGAGAAGCTGAAAGAGATCATGCCGCGCCTGCCAAGCGTGATTAAAACGGTGATCGTGCCGTTCCTGTCGGAAGCCCCACAATTAGACGGTGCGGTCAGCGCCGATGAGTTTTTGGAAGGGACAACAGCAACGGATATATCGTTCACGCGCGTGCCCTTCAATCACCCGCTGTTCATTATGTTTTCATCCGGCACCACGGGTATTCCCAAATGCATCGTCCATGGCCATGGCGGTACGCTGATCCAGCATGTCAAGGAACACCGCCTGCAGTGTGATATCAAACGCAATGACCGGGTTTTTTATTTCAGCACCTGCGGCTGGATGATGTGGAACTGGCTTATCAGCGCACTGTCTAGCGAAGCGACGTTACTCCTCTTCGACGGCAATCCTTTTTACCCGAACGGCAATGTGCTGTGGGATTTTGCGTCCAAACACGAGGCGATGCTGTTCGGCACGTCGGCCAAATATATCGACGCTATGAAACAGGCGGGCTTGCGCCCCAAAGATACGCATGATCTCTCAAAGCTGCGTGCGATTACCTCCACCGGTTCGCCGCTCGTGCATGAAAGTTTCGATTATGTGTACGATGCCATCAAATCGGATGTGCATCTGGCATCGATTTCTGGCGGCACGGACATTGTTTCCTGCTTCATGCTTGGCAATCCGATCTCGCCCGTCTATCGCGGGGAGATTCAGGGGCCGGGCTTGGGTCTTGCCGTCGATATCTTCGATGATGACGGCAAGCCGCTGCCGGCGGGCGCCGGATCGGGTGAACTCGTCTGCACCAAACCCTTCCCGTGTATGCCGGTACAATTCTGGAACGATGAGGGCGATGCCAAATACCGCGCCGCTTATTTCGAGCGGTTTGAAAATATCTGGTGCCATGGCGACTGGGTTGAACGCACGGCGCATAACGGCTTTATCATTCACGGGCGTTCCGACGCTACGCTCAATCCTGGCGGCGTGCGCATCGGCACAGCAGAAATCTACCGTCAGGTCGAACAGATTCCCGAAGTGATCGAAAGTATCGCGGTGGGACAGGATTATGAGGGCGATGTGCGTATCATCTTGTTCGTGCGCCTGCGCGAAGGGGCGGACCTGACAGACGACCTAAAAACCCGCCTGAAAAAACAGATCAAAGAGGGGGCCTCGCCGCGCCACGTCCCGGCAAAAATTCTGGCCGTCGCCGACATTCCCCGCACCAAATCCGGCAAAATTACCGAGCTGGCGGTGCGTGATGTCATCCATGGCCGTAAAATCAAGAATGTGGAAGCCTTGGCCAACCCGCAGGCCCTTGATTTGTATAAAGAATTGGCCGATTTAAAATAGATTGACATAATCGTTAAATCTATGGCATTGTCCGCGCCATGAACGATAACAATACGACCCAAACCCTCGAAGACGAAGTCCGCGCTGTTCACCAGAAATACGCGCACTTCATTGTGCGCGGACAAGAGCCCCAGCCGGGAGAACTTGATCCGATCAATGTGAAAGAGTTCTGGAAGCTCTATAGCGATTATGCGGTTTCTAGTGTTAGCACAGCGCTGCGTAAAGCCGAGCTGGCGATGGAATATATCGCCGCGATGCAAAAGCATCCTGCCTACAACTATGAAACTTATGTGCAGCATGGCGATCCTGTCGGCACGGCCTGCGACTATATCAGCAAGCAGATTGTCTGGGCTAATGAGCAGTTACGTTCGCATCTGTTTTTTGCGCTTCGAAGCGATGAAGAGCAGGAAAAAGAAGTGGTGGCTGAGGCTATGCGGCTACAAAACCTCAGGGACGCTTTTGCCCCCGTAGTTGATCAAAATCTGCTGGATGCTGTCCGTCTGTATGATGTAGATAATGGCCCTTCTAAAATCACTTCTATCGTCAAGGATCCTGAAGCGGGGATTGCGATTGATGAGATTGTCACGGAATTTTATGATCTGGGCCGCGACCAGATTGAAAACCGCGTGACCATCGTCGAAAAAATAATCGACCTGATTGCCGAGAAAACGGTTGTTCAATCACCTTTTTTAAATCGTCATATTAATCTGAGTAAAGAGTTCGTGCAAAACAGTCTGCTGGATATCAATACCCAGTTCAAAGCGATCGAATGGTCGAATGCCAAGCGTAATGTAACGGAAGCAGGCGTAGCAACGCTGCCACTGCTGAAAGCCCAGCCGCTCGATTTTTCCTTGTAATCGCTTTAAAAACTTCTTGCGCCGGAAAAACAATTTCCCGTATAGTTTTGGTAATGGTTGATTTGAACACCACCGCCGCCTTTGCCAATTTTGCTGCAGCCAACGCAGCGGCGGCCGCGTGTGCGGCCCGCTAGGGCACATTTCATACACGCCGCGATAGACGCGCACTTCACCCAAATCCCTTAAAAATATGTTGTATTCCGTCTCAAGAGGAGACATGTAAATGCTGTTGGCAACCGAAAGTAATGTAATTCCTATGTCCCGTGATCAGAAGCCCCATTACCGCTCCGTGTTAGGCGCGCTGTCCCCCAACCAGGGGGCGGAACTGCTGCGCTATGGCTGGACGAAACCCGGCATTTTATCGCTAGGGCAGGGCGAGGGCAGTCTCAAAACCCCTGATTACATCAGCGAAGCGGCCGCCAAAGCCATGCAGGATGGCAAAACATTCTACGCACCCGTGCTTGGCATTCCGGAATTTCGTCAGGAAATTTCCAATTATTATTCGCGTATCTACGGCCTGAACATTCCGACCAGCCGCATCTATGCCACGACATCCGGCACGACCGCGATGCACCTTGCGCTGACTGCTGTCCTGGATGAAGGCGATGAGGTCGTTGCCGTTACGCCAATCTGGAAAAACTTGCTGGGCGCGATCGAACTGGCGCAGGCAAAGACCATTCAGGTGCCTCTGGAGAATATCGATCATCAGGGCTGGTCGCTCGATCTCGATAAACTCTTCGATGCCGTCACGCACAAAACCAAAGTGCTGTTGATCGTGACCCCATCGAACCCCACCGGCTGGGTGATGCCTAAAGAACAGATCAAGGCGGTGCTGGATTTCGCGCGCGATCGCGGTATCTGGATTATTGCCGATGAAGTCTATGGCCGCATCGTCTATGACGGCACGCACGCGCCGAGCTTCCTTGACTATGCGGAAGACGATGACCGTCTCTTCACCGTCAACAGCTTCTCTAAAACGTATGCGATGACCGGGTGGCGCATGGGCTGGCTCGTCGGCCCGTCCTGCGCGGAAGAAAAAATCCGCGATATCGCGCTCTACGACAATATGGGCGTGCCGACCTTCAGTCAGTATGGTGGCATCGCGGCGCTACGTCATGGCGAAGAATTTATCGACAAGCAACTCGCTATCTGGCGTGATAACCGCACACTGGTAATGGATGCCTTCGCCGCTATCCCGAAGATTTCGATGCCCCTGCCGCAATCGACTTTTTACGGCTTTTTCACCGTGGAAGGGCAGCCGGACTGCATCAAACTGGCCCGCCATCTGATCGACGAAGTGGGCTTGAGCCTTGCGCCGGGATGCGCGTTCGGCAAGAGCTGCGCCGGCTATCTGCGGCTGGTTTTCGCCGTTTCTCCCGAAAAGATGAAGGATGCGTTAACACGCCTCGAGCGCGGGATCAGTTAACCACAAAAATTATTGGTTAATTAAGGGCTGTGGGCTATCCTGAAACGGTAGGGTCTTCATCATATTTACGCCACATTATCAGGCGATTTATCTGATCTGACACGCGTTACCGACTTTAGGGACTATGGGGCACTTCACCATGACACGCACACCGTTACTGCTAACGGCTTTGGCAATCGGCTTTTCTATGATGAGCGGCACGGCGCATGCGTCCGAGCCACGCTTGCTGGGCAACTTCGGCGCGTGGTCTGCTTATGTGTTCCTCGAGAACAACAACAAAGTCTGTTACATGGCAGCTAAGCCGAAAAACTCTCAAGGCAAGTATGAGTCGCGCGGCGATGTATTCGCGCTGATCACGCACCGTCCGGCAGAAGGTAGCAAGAACGTCTTCAGCTACGCCACAGGCTATGGCTACAAGCCCAACAGTGAAGCAAACCTCACCATTGATGGCCGCTCTTTCAGCCTCTTTACACAAGATGATATGGCCTGGGCGCCGGATAGCGGTCAGGACAACGCGATTATCGAGTCGATCAAGACTGGCACGAATATGGTAATTAAAGGGGTTTCGACCCGCGGAACTTCGACAACCGATACGTTTTCTTTGAGCGGATCGACCAAGGCGTATGACGCAATCACAACGGAGTGCGGCGTTTAACGCCCTGTAAATAATGAGCTTTTTTTCCTTTAACCAATTGGGTGTTGATAAGATCTGCGGGGGGTTGGATTCCTTAAAACCCTGTGCTATCCCTGTACTCAAGAGCGATAACGCTTACCAAGGAAAAAACGCGACGAACAATTCCGCTGTATTCTTCAATATCAGACATAAGGACTGAGAAAACTGCTTCATTGCGGTTTGGGTGATGTGATGAGTCGTAAGACAAAATCGAACTGGACTACTTCTTTTAAAATTCAAACAGCGGCAGCTTCGGCGGCGCAGGTTTCGATGAGCACGCTGCTGAAGGCGGCGGGCTTTGTCGGCATCCGTGAACGTACGCTTTTGACCCGCAGCAACAAACTGCGGGTTCGTTATGTGGCGAGCGTTTGTCTGGCTGTCGGCGTGAGCCTGCCGGCCATGGTATCCTTCTCTGGCGGGTCGCATGCGATCATCGCTCAGCAGGTTGCCTCGCTGAATGATATTTCTCCTGCCAGCGGTGAAAACGACAATGAAGGTATCTCGGGCATGCTCGATGGTAGCCTCTACGGTCAGCTCTCGCTGGCGTCTGCCGCGACCGAGACCATTCCAAGCCCGACGGACAAGATTGTCACCGTTGAAAAAGGCGATGCACTGGGTTCTGTGATGGAAAAGGCCGGTGTGCCGTCCGAAGATTCCCATGAAGTCATTGCAGCCTTAAAAGAACATTTCGATCCGCGCCGCCTGAAGGTCGGTCAGGACGTTTCCATGCATTTCGTTCCCGATGAAGAAGGTAAGCTGCAGTTCGCGGCCATGCGCATCGAGATGGACCCGATCAAAACCGTCAACGTTGAAAAAATCGATGCCGGCTACCGCGCAGGTCTGATTGAAAAAGACGTGGAGCAGGTGATCAGCGCCAAGAAGGCCGTGATTAAAAACTCACTCTCGGGTGCGGCAGAAAAAGCGGGCATCCCGCAATCGGTCGTCAATGAAGCGATCAAGATCTATTCCTGGAACATCGACTTCCAGCGCGATATCCGCGAAGGCGACTCCCTCGAGATCATGTACGACAATTACCAGACCGATGATGGCTACGTCGCCAAAGCCGGTGAAGTGCTCTACGCCAAGCTGGTCTTAAGCGGCCGCGAAATTCCGCTCTACCGCTTCAAGATGAAAGATGGCAGCAGCGACTATTTCGGTCCTGATGGCCGCTCGATCAAACGCACGCTGATGAAAACACCGATCAATGGTGCGCGCCTGTCTTCCGGTTTCGGTATGCGCCGCCACCCGGTTCTAGGCTACGGTAAAATGCACAAAGGCGTCGACTTCGCCGCGTCCACCGGTACGCCGATCTATGCGGCTGGCGATGGCACGGTGGAATATGCGTCGCGCTTCAGCTCCTACGGTAACTATGTCCGTATCCGCCACAATAATTCTCTCAAAACCGCCTATGCCCACATGAGCCGTATCGCCGTGAAAAACGGTGAGCGCGTGAAGCAAGGTGAAGTTATCGGCTATGTCGGCACGACCGGCCGTTCCACCGGCCCGCACCTGCACTATGAAGTCCTTGTCGGCGGCAAACAGGTTAATCCACGTTCGGTCAACCTCCCAACCGGCCAGGAACTGGCTGGCGGCGAGCTGAAACAATTCAAAGCCCAGATGCGCGAGCATGACATGCGGTACGCCAAGCTGGCGAACGGTGTCGACCTTGCCTCGTTCTTCAGCGGCGATGGCGCCAACTAGGCTCTATCCAAAGATTTTTGAAAAGGACGCCTGCGGGCGTCTTTTTTTATGGCGTGGATAGGCTGAGGATCATCGGTGCGGTGCGATTGCAGAGAAGTATCTGTGCCGTACACTGAAAGAATGATTCGCTTTATACCGCTCTTTATCCTGATTCTGCTGACGGCGCTTCCCGCGCAGGCGGGCGAGCAGGGCGTCAGCGCCGGACAACTCAAGGCTTATTGTCAGGGCCAGTATGATGTCGATGCCGGTTTTTGTGCAGGCTATGTCACCGCCATTGCTGATCTGATTAAACAGCAAGCATTGTCCGGTTACACAGTGTGTAATCTCGGCCCGGTCGGCAGCCAGCAATTGATGGAGCTGATACAGATTCAGATGCAGGAACAAGGCGGCGATCCGGCGCAGAACGCCACGACCATGACGGCGGAAACTTTCGCGCGCTTTTATCCCTGCCGGTAGCGGCGGTACGCCAGCGTGAAGACGATGATCCACGCACCCGCCATCCCGAACCAGAACATCATATATTGAAAGTGTTTGTTACGCGGCAGCCAGCGCTCTGCTGGCATATCGATGCCCGCAATGCTCGGGCTGGTCTCGTTGGCATAGAACACCAGCGGCGCAATATTGTTGAGTCCGCGCGCCTGCGCGATCTGCTGAATGTCGGTTTGAAACCACAATTCATTGGCCGGGCTGTTCTTCGACGTAAACGAGGAATAATCCGGCAGACGCGCCACGCCATTGATCATGACCGTGCCGCGCGGTAGCGGTAAGACGCGGCGATCCTCTTCCTTCACCCAGCCGAGGTGAACGAGCAGCGTGCCGTCATCAATGATCAACGGCGCAATCACATCATAGCCGCTAACGGTGTTGCGCGAAGACGGGCCGACAAAAACAACTTTATCGCGCAGGAATTTTCCGCTGGCTTTATCGACGATAAAGGGGCGTTCCTGTTCGCTTAAAGCCTGCTCCATTTTGGAGAGAGTCAGCACGCTGCTTTTCTGCGGCAGGAAATCATATTGGCTGTTGAGATCGGCAATGATCGCATTCTTCCATTGCAGGCGCTGGTACTGCCATGTGCCGAGCGCCACGAGAGTCGAGAGGCCGATCATGAACAGCAAAAGAGCGGCGAGACGTTTCATGCGCTGAGATCCCACGGGCGGTGTTTGTATTGCAGGGCGATGATATAGGCTTTGAGCGGCTTCAGTAACGCAAAGATGATGCCAAGCCCGACAACGCCCCACAACACCACATGTACCCACAAGGGCGGGCTGAACAGATGATCGGTGAGCAGCGCCAGCGGCACCAGAAAAAAGCCCAGAATAAAAATCAGGAAAACGGCAGGGCCGTCTGCGGAATCGTTTTTGGCGAGATCAAGACCGCAGACAGGACAGTGGTTCACAAGACGAAGATCGAACGTGGAAGGATAGAGCGCTCCTTCCCCGCATTTCGGGCATTTGCATGCCAAGGCGGTTTTCAGGAGCGCTATATCAAAAGCCATTAATGCGCGGCTACCGTGCCGCCGATGCTGCCCCACCAGTAGATGGCGATGAACAGGAACAGCCACACGACGTCAACGAAGTGCCAGTACCAGGCAGCGGCTTCAAAGCCGAAATGACGGTCAGGCGTGAAATGGTTTTTACGGGCGCGCATCCAGCAAACGAACAGGAAGACCGTCCCGACAAAGACGTGGAAGCCGTGGAAGCCCGTTGCCATGTAGAAGGTCGAGGCAAAAATACCGCTCTCGAAGCCGAAGGCTGCATGCACATATTCATACATCTGGAAGCACAGGAAGAAGACGCCGAGACCAACCGTCAGGCCGAGGGCCAGCACGCCGTTCTTTTTGTCGCCTTCGAGAATTGCATGGTGCGCCCAGGTGACCGTGCAGCCGGAAAGCAGCAGGATCATCGTCATCAGGAATGGCAGGTCGAACGCCGGAATGGTGTGTGTGCCAACCGGCGGCCACATACCGCCTGTGTGTTCGGCGCGCAGATATTGATGGGCTTCAGCCGGGTAGAGGCTTGAATCGAAGAACGCCCAGAAAAACGCGACAAAGAACATCACTTCCGATGCGATGAACAACGCCATGCCGAAACGTAAGCCCACTTCGGTGACTTTGTTGTGCACGTGTTCTCTGATGCTTTCGAAAATAATATCGCGCCACCAGAAGAACATCACGGCAAGCACCGCCATCAGACCGACGGCCACGCCTTTCAGGCCGATTGCCATGGCGCCGATTTTCACGTCATGCATGAACAACACCATGCACAGCGCCAATAAGCCTGCGGCCAGAGAGCCGGCCAGTGGCCAGATGCTGGGGCGGACAAGGTGGTAGGGGTGCGGTTTGCCGGTGGAGCCGTATTCGACGTGGTCAGCCATGATAAAATCCTGAAAATTGGTAAAATGACGCCCCGCTTATAGCAGGTTACGGCGCATTGTAAAACGCTTCTAAAGCCTTATCAAGCTCGGTGCTTTCGGCCGGGAAAAACGTGTAGGACAAGGTGATCGATTGAACGTCATCCATGTTGCGGTCCTTGGCCAAGGCCGGGTCTACGTAAAATACGACCGGCATATGCATTTCCTGCCCCGGGGTGAGGGTTTGTTCATCGAAACAAAAACACTGGATCTTGTGGAAATACTTCCCGGCTTTGGCTGGCGCGACGTTGTAAACGGCTGTGCCGGTAGTCGGTTTCTGCAACTTGTTCTTGGCGAGGTACGAAACCAGACCTTGCTGGCCGATTTTGACGGTAATCTCGTGCTGATCGGGCTTGAAGGTCCACGGCAGGGTTGGCGCGGTATCGGCGTTGAACTGGATGGTAATCTCACGATCGAGAATTTCGCCCGTCGGCGGCGGCGCATCGGCCCGCATGGTCGTGCCGCCAAAGCCGGTGATCTGGCAGAACATGCGATAAAGCGGAACAGACGCAAAGGCTAGTCCCACCATGAAAGCGACCACGCACAGAATAACAATCAGCGTTTTGGTGTTCTTATCCATGACGCTCCATCGCAAGGCCCGCAAAATATTGCATGGTGGGCATCAGCTCGAGGCGGTTCACATTCACATGCGGCGGCAGAGTCGCAGCCCAGGTCACGGCTTCGGCCACGTCCTCTGCTGTAAGAGATTGCGTGTTGGCGTAAACGCTGGCCGCGCGCGCTTCATCGCCTTTAAAACGTACGCTCGAGAATTGCGTTTCCACCTGCGCCGGCTCCATGTTGGTGACACGGATGTTGGTGCCTTGTAAATCGGAGCGCAGCGAAAGGCTGAATTGTTTGACGAACGCTTTGGCCGCGCCATAGACATTGCCGCCTGCGTAAGGATAGGTGCCTGCCGTCGAGCCGATATTGATGATATGGCCCTTTTTACATGCCGCCATGCCTTCGATGATAAAACGTGTCATGCGGATCAGGCCGAGCACATCGACATTGACCATCTGCTCCCAGTCTTCGAGATTGGCTTCGTAGGCTTTGTCGAGGCCGAGTGCGAGGCCCGCATTATTGATCAGCAGATCGATATTCTTAAAATCGTCTGGAATACCGCCCAGCGCTTTTTTCATCGCGTCTTTGTCAGTGATATCAAAAATGAGGGGAAGAGTAGTGCCGCCCAGTTCTTGTTGCAGAGCCGCTATTTTTTGCGCATCACGCCCATGCAAAATCAACTTACAGCCAAGAGCGCTGAAGCGGCGCGCGAACGCCTTGCCGAAATCACCGCTCGCCCCTGTGATCAGGACGCAGGACGGTTTATACAGCGCGTACTCAGGCATTGGCCATCTTGACCATGGTGATGGTCCAGATCAGCACGATCCACGCGAAGATCATCCCGAGAAAGATAAAGTTTTTGATTTTCTTCTTTTTATGCAGGTCACTGAGCGGCATCGATCATCAATCCTAAAAACAGGGCGAATAAATAAAACACGGAATATCCAAACATCAATTTGGCGCTTTTTAAGCCGTTGTCCAGCAATACCCGCAAAGAGGTATATAAAAAGAAGACGCTTAGGACAAAGGCGGTTATGCCATAGCCGATTCCGGCGGCGCCCAGCCAGTAAGGCGCAATCGCCAGCGGCACGAGGATGATGCAGTAAAGGATCATCTGGATCTTGGTGGTTTTTTCGCCGCAGACGACGGGCAGCATCGGCACATTGGCACGCTTGTAATCTTCGTTGGCGAATAAGGACAGCGCCCAGAAATGCGGCGGCGTCCAGAAAAAGATAATGGCGAACAGCGAGAGCGACGCCCAGGTGATATCGCCCGTCACAGCCGCCCAGCCGATCATCGGCGGAAACGCGCCTGCCGCGCCGCCGATCACAATATTTTGCGGCGTGCGGCGTTTAAGCCACATGGTGTAAATCACCACATAAAAGAAATTGGCAAAGGCGAGAATGCCCGCCGCCATCCAGTTGACGGCCAGACCCATCAGCATGACTGAAAGGACGGAGAGAATAATTCCGAAAGTGAGCGCTTCTGCGGGGAGAATTTTTCCGGCGGGGATCGGGCGGGTTTTGGTGCGATTCATGATCGCATCGATATCGCGGTCATACCACATGTTGATCGCGCCTGCCGCGCCTGCGCCGATGGCCAGGCACAAGATGGCGGTGAAGGCGATCACGGGATGCATCGCGCTCAAACCCGGTGCCACCCACATGCCGGCAAAGCCCGTAAAAACCACAAGGCTCATGACGCGCGGCTTCAGCAGCGCGAAATAATCGCCGACTTTGGTGTCTTCCAGTGCTATGGCAAGGCTGTCATCGCTCATGGGCGGGGTGTAGCATAAAGCTATCAATTTGAAGAGATAAATTTTGACACCTCTCTACATTTACTCTATATAGGTCTAAATAGATAGAAAACGGTATTATATTATGAAAAATATTAGCATTTCAACAGGCGTTTTCTCCCTTATTTGGGCTTTGAGACAAGATGGAGAGGAAACAGAAAATGATATTTTGGAACGAATTTTGCTTGGTGAGAAAGCTGACGGCAAACATCAAAATATGGAAAGAAAAAATCCGCAAGAAGGATTTATCGACTCGCGAAACGGTGTGCGTTTCCCGGAAGGTTTCGAGATATTCCGAAACTATAAAGGTCAAAATTACGCGGCAACTGCGACTAAGGGATGTTGGAAGCTAAAAAATACTAACAAAAATTATCGTACTCTGAACCAACTCTCACAATCAATTATTGAAGGTAATGAGAATGCTTGGATAAGTTGGAACTATAAAAATGAAAAAGGATATACAACAAAATTAATTGAATACAGAAACCAACAAATTCACATGAGACGTTATAAACTGTTCCCTTCTGATTAATATTGCAAAATCCGTTTTGCGGCGGTGTCGTCCACGGGGACGCAGGTGACCGGGGTATCGGCCACGGCGGCCATAAATCCGTTGCGGGCGGCGATATCGGCGAATTCAAAGCCCATCAGGGCGCGGCCCACGGCTTCCCCCGAGTAGGCGTAGTTGAAATAGCAGACATTGGCGACTTTGGAGACGGCCCGCATGAAATCGCGCAGCGCCCCTTTGCGTTCAGGGAATTGCACATGCATGAGCAGCGGGTGCTTGAACAAAGCCGGGTTGTAGTTGATGACGCGGTAGCGCGTATCGGGATCAAGCGTGACATCCTCAAACTCAATACCCGCTTTGATCAGCTTGGCGTCGAGATCGTCCATGCGCGCGGGATCGGCTTCAAGCGCGATGATCGGCCAGGCGTCGTTTTCATCGATCTTGCCGTAGAGAAATTCGGAAACGCTGACATCCTTGAAATGATTATCGAGCAGGTCGAGCATGCTGCCGTGCTTTTCATTGATGTGGAAACGCAAATAGCGGCGGCGGTGCGCGCCGATCGCGGATTTTTGCGAGATCATCGCCAGCTTGCCGAAATCCATGTTCGCGCCGCAGCAGATGCACAGCAATGTTTTGCCAGAGACTTCGTCCGCATTATTTTCTGCGTACTGGATCAGGCCAGCGAGCCCCATCGCGCCGGACGGCTCTGGGATAACGCGCGACGCTTCCCACATGCGCTGGATCGACGCGGAGACTTCTTCGTTGGTCACGGTGATGTAATCGTCGATATATTCCTTGCATACGGCAAAGGTCAGATCGCCCGGGCGCGTCACGGCTGTGCCGTCGCAGAACGTATCGACTTTGTCGAGCGTGACAGGCTTGCCTGCCTTGATCGACGCCTGCATCGAGGCTTGATCGACGCCCTCGACACCAATGATTTTAATGTGCGGGTGATGTTTTTTCAGCCAGCACGCCACCGCGCCCGCCATGCCGCCGCCGCCGATCTGCAGGAACACGATGTCGGGAATTTCGCCCGACAGCATGATCTCATCGGCAATCGTCGCCTGTCCCGCCATCGTGTAGATGTCATCGAACGGGTGGATGTAGGTGAGTTTTTGTTCGGTCGCGAGCGAGCGTGCTGCGTCTGCCGCTTCGTTATACGTATCGCCGATCAGGATAATTTCGACATTGTCGCCACCATGACGTTTCACCGATTGCTGTTTCATCATCGGCGCCGAGAGCGGCATGAAAATCTTGGCTTTGATGCCGAGTTTTTTGACAGCGAGCGCAACACCTTGCGCGTGGTTGCCGGCGCTGGCCGCGACGACCGTGTCGCAGCCGGTTAGCTGATGATGCACTGCGACCGCATTATACCCGCCGCGCCATTTATAGGCGTTGATCGGGCCAAGGTCTTCGCGCTTGACCAGAATACGGTAATCGCCCGGCGAGATAATCTCATTCAGCGGCGTTGGTTTCCCCGCGCGGTAGACCCGCGTGCGGGCGCGCAAGATTTCTTCAAAAAGCTGGTCTGTCTGTTTTGTCATGTCCTTAGACAAACAGTTTTCCAATAAAAGGGCAAGAAAAAGCCCCGCTTTTGCGGGGCTTTTTGGATTATTTGACGCTCGGCTGGATGTCGAACTGGTGGAACGGCGGCGGGGAAGGCAGGTGCCATTCCAGCGTTTTGGTCGCCGGGATATTGTCCCAGTAATCTGCCCCGACGCGGCGGCCACAGAAGACGGTGTACAGCGCGATGAACAAGAAGAACACGGTGGCCAGACCTGTCATCATCGCGCCCATCGACGAGATGTAGTTGTACAGATGGAAACCGTAATCCTGCGCAGCCATCCATTTGATTTTCTCAATCGGATTGACGAAGAAGCCTTGCAGTTCTTCTGGTGGCAGAGGGGCAGGGTAGTCGACATAGCGACGTGGCATGCCTTGCAGACCCAAGAAGTGTTGCGGGAAGAAGATCAGGTTCACGCCGATGAAGGTAATCCAGAAGTGGACTTTACCGGCCCACTCAGGATATTGGCGGCCCGACATTTTGCCGATCCAGTAGTAGAAGCCTGCGAACAGTGCGAAGACAGCACCGAGCGAGAGCACGTAGTGGAAGTGTGCGACAACATAGTAGGTGTCGTGCAGCGACGTATCCATACCCGCATTGGCCAGCACCACGCCTGTCACACCGCCAACGGTGAACAGGAAGATGAAGCCGATCGCCCAGAGCATCGGGGTCGGGAACCGCAAGGAACCACCCCACATGGTGGCGATCCACGAAAAGATTTTAATCCCGGTCGGAACCGCGATGATCAGCGTCGCCGCCGTGAAGTAGGCCTGCGTGTCGACATCGATACCCGTGGTGTACATGTGGTGCGCCCACACGACGAACCCGACAAAGCCGATGGCAACCATGGCGTAGGCCATCCCGAGGTAACCGAAGATCGGTTTTTTCGAGAAGGTGGCGACGATGTGGGAAACAATACCGAAAGCCGGTAAAATCATGATGTACACTTCAGGGTGACCGAAGAACCAGAACAGGTGCTGGAACAGGATCGGGTCGCCGCCGCCTTCGGGCTTGAAGAACGCCGTGCCGAAGTTACGGTCGGTCAGCAGCATGGTGATGGCGCCGCCCAGAACCGGCACAGCCAGTACCAGCAGGAACGCCGTGACCAGCATGGCCCAGACGAACAGCGGCATTTTGTGCAACGTCATGCCCGGGGCACGCATATTGAAGATGGTAGTGATAAAGTTTGCCGCACCGAGAATGGAGGACGCGCCTGCCAAGTGAAGTGCGAAGATCGCCATGTCGACCGACATGCCGGGGTGTCCGAGATTGCTTGAGAGCGGCGGATAGATCGTCCAGCCCGTCCCTGCGCCGCCGCCGACAAACGCCGAAGCGCACAGCAGACCGAACGCCGGGACCAGCAGCCAGAACGATACGTTGTTCAGACGTGGGAAGGCCATATCCGGCGCGCCGATCATCAGCGGCAGGAACCAGTTCCCGAAGCCGCCGATGAGGCCCGGCATGACCACGAAGAACACCATGATGAGGCCGTGCGCCGTCACCCAGACGTTCCAGTTGTGACCGTTGCCGGCGAGTTGAATACCCGGATCGGCAAGTTCAGCGCGCATCAGCATCGAGAAGTAACCGCCGACGAGAGCGGCCAGGATCGAGAAGATGATGTAGAGCGTGCCGATGTCCTTGTGGTTCGTCGACATGAACCAGCGGGTGAAAAAGCCCGGCTTGTGATCATGCGCGTGATCGTCGTGGTGATGATCGTTGGACGCGTGCGAATGGATGGCAGCGGAAGTCATATTACTCGGCTCCTGTTTCGGTGTCGGTGGTTGTTGTTGCTGGTGTCGCGGCCGGGGCGGTAGCATCGGCTGCCGGGGCTTCATCTTCTACGGCCAGAGAAATCTGGTTTTCGCGATCGCGGTATTTATCGAAGTTTTGTTTGTTGGCGCATTCGCGGGCGGGGAATTCCGCTTTGGAAGCATCACCCTTCATGCATTCAGTCCACGCGGTGAATTCTTCCGGCGTCACGGCATAGACCATGATCGGCATGAAGGCGTGGTTGATGCCGCAGATTTCAGAGCACTGGCCATAGTATACGCCGGTACGCTCGATGCGCGTCCACATTTCATTGAGGCGGCCCGGGACAGCGTCTTTCTTCATGCCGAAAGCCGGCACGGTCCAGCTGTGGATCACGTCGTTGGCGGTGGTGATAACCTGAATGTTCTTGTTAATCGGCAGAACGATCGGGTTGTAGGTTTCGAGCAGACGGCGGCCATTGCCTTTAGGGAAGTTTTTAGCGATGTCGTCATCCGACATGATGTCGGCGTTGAATTCGATGCCTTCGAAGTCCGCGTAGTTATACGTCCAGCCCCACTGATAGCCGATAGCTTTCAGGGTCAGGTCAGGTTTTTCCGTGCGGTCGAGATAGTAGAGCAGTTTGAAGGACGGCACGGCGATCACGATCAGGATCAGCACAGGCACCAGCGTCCAGGCAATTTCCAGCATGACGTTGTGCGTTGTTTTGCTTGGCTCAGGATTTTTGCGGGCATTGAAGCGGATGACCACAATCGCCAGCAGAACGGCGACCAGCACTACGATGGCGGTAATCACCCAAAGCAAGATGCCGTCATGGAAGGTGTGCAGGCGCTCCATGCTGGGCGAAGCGGCTTCTTGCAGGCCCAGCAGGGTTGGTTTTGGTTCAGCGGCCATCGCCGGCAGTGAGCAGGCAATCAGGGCGGTCAGGCTGAGGATCAGGCGGGAAAGGTGTTTCATGAATGATCTATGCTTTGTTAATGTCTAAAAACGGGCTTAGTATAAGCCGCTAACGGGGAATTTCATACAGCGAAACTTGTTCATAGAAAAGGAATTTTTCAAATGATAACCGCCTTTTACGCCGCCATTCTCGCCCTCATCTTTCTGGCACTGACCTATCATGTGATCCTGGGTCGCTGGAGCAAGCGCATTGCCTTTGGCACAGGCGGTGATGATAATATGACAAAACGTGTGCGGGCCCATGGCAACTTTGCCGAATTCGTACCCTTTGCCCTGTTGCTTCTGTGGTTCGCCGAAATGCAGAACGCGCCGCTGTGGAGCGTCCATGTGGCCGGGATTTTGCTGGTCATCGGCCGCCTGTTCCATATCTGGGGCGTCATGCACCGCAAGATTCCCAATGCGCCGCGCGCGCTTGGCGTGATCCTGACGCATCTGGTCATTCTGTTCGCGGCCGTCTGGTGTCTATGGATCTTTTTCGTGCGGCTGACGATCAGCGTCTAGGCGGAAAGTCGCGCCAGCCCATAGAGCGCGGCAGTTTCCGTGCGCAGGATACGCTCGCCCAGCGTAACCGCATGCACGAAAGGCAAGGCGCCCAGCATCACTTTTTCATCCTCGGAAAATCCGCCCGGCGGGCCGATCAGCAGGGCGCAGGGGCCTTTGTGCGCGGCCAGCGGCTGCGCATCGGTGCGCTCCAGCGCCGCATACAGCGTCACCGTTTCATCCCAGTTGCTCAAAATGCCCGGCAAATCGCTCATCTCGTGCAGGGCCGGAATATCATGGCGCTCGCACTGCTCGGCGGCCTCGATAATTTGGGCTTTCACCCGCGCGTCATTCAGTTTTCGGATTTCGCTGCGCTGGGTAGTGAGCGGGTGCAGGTCGGTAACGCCCAGCTCGACGGCTTTTTCGATCAGGAAATCCAGACGGTCCTTGGCCAGCGGCGGGAAGAGCAGGTGGATTTGATGTGCGCTCGTTTGCGGCCCGCGCAATTGCTGCTGGCAGATGGCGATCGCCGATTTCTTTTCCGTCGCGCTTAAGACCGCCAGCCATTCGCCGTCTTTTTCATTGAACAGGCGCAACTGGTCACCCGCGTTCTTGCGCAGCACGTTGCGTAAATAATGGGCCTGCGCCTCAGGCAGCGGGACTATTTTCTCCGCGCCAAGGGATTGATCGACATGAAGCCTCGGATGTTTATAATGGTCTCCCATGGCTTTTACCGATATCAGGTTCGATCTCATTCAACAACTGCCCCTGCGCTGGCAGATCTACGCCATGCTCATGCGGCTGGACCGCCCGGCGGGCTGGTGGCTGTTACTGCTGCCGGGTCTGTGGGCTATTGCGCTGGCGTCCGGGGGCTTGCGCGGGATGGATGGCCACGCCTGGTATCTGGTTGGTCTGTTCTTTATCGGCTCCATCATCATGCGCGGCGCCGGGTGCGTCATTAACGATATCTGGGACCGCGATCTTGACCGCAAGGTGATCCGCACCCGTGTACGCCCGCTGGCCGCCGGAATTATCTCGGTGAAAAAAGCCATTTTGTTTTTATGCGGTCTGCTGCTGATCGGCCTGGTGATTTTGCTGCAGCTCCCGCAGATCGCCGTGGTGATCGGCTGTCTCTCGATGATCCTCGTCGTCATCTATCCGCTGATGAAGCGCGTGACATGGTGGCCGCAGGCGTTCCTCGGTATTACCTTCAATATCGGCGTTCTGATGGGCTGGGCGGCGGTGACAGAAACCCTGTCCCTGACGCCTATGCTGCTCTATGCCGCCGGGATTTTCTGGACGCTCGGCTACGACACCATCTATGCGCATCAGGATAAAGAAGACGACACGCTCGCCGGGATCAAATCCACGGCCCTGCTGTTCGGCACAAAGGGCAAGCTCTGGGTGGCTATTTTCTACGGTCTGACGATGCTGCTGCTCTCCGCCGCCGCTCTCTCGGTCAATCCCGATGTCGGTCGCCTGCTCTGGCTGGCACCGGTCGGTGGGCACTTTTTCTGGCAGGTCAGCGCCTGGGAACCCAAGGATCCCGCCAGTTCCTTGAAGTATTTCAAGTCTAATCAAGTAGCCGGTCTGCTCATCTTCCTCGGTTTCCTGTTCATTTAATATAAGAAATCCTTGAATTGCATAGCAGATGCGCGTTTTATGGGTGTGTACGTATCGCTGCTAAGGAGAGTAAGCCATGTCCGATATTCCTTTCACCCTGTCCTCCGATTTTCAAAGTCTGGCCGTAGCCACGGATGCGGCCAGTTATAAAATGGTTATTGCGGATGTTTTCTATCACATGCCGGATCATCCGCATCTGGTGCGCGAATTCACTGTGCAGATGTACGACAAGCTGGATCTGAATATTGAAGACCTTATTATTATTCAGGCGGCCATGGAAAATCCTGACCTGGCATCACATCTCCTGAAATATTTATCACATCAACGCGCGGTCGATTTATCACAGGAACAAATTCATCACCTGCACAAAAAGAATAACGCTAAATATGCCGGATCGGATGATGCCGATGCTGCCAGCGAAACAATGGTACAGGATATCAAAGACAAGGTTGCGAAGGCTCTTGTCCGCCGTTTTGAATTCGCGTCGGAATTGGGTTCTTACAAAAGACCGCATACCTTTCAGGCGAATTTTAGCGGTATGACAACAGCCGCCAGTATGGCGAATATCGATATGCACCCCGATACCCGTGTGTTGAAAAAATTGCGCGCGTTTTTAAAACATTGGGCGCGCGATCTGGATGGTCCGTTGCATACGGCGACGGTTGCCGTATCTGACCTGACCAGTGCGGAAGAAATAAAAGAAGCAGCAAGATCCGTCGCCGCTGGCGTTGAGGGAATAAAAATCGTCAGCCGCCATATTATTGGGGCTGACGATCTAAAGGCAAAAGGCGTAACCCTTGGTCTATCCAGAAAACTTCACTAACCACCAAACAGATGGCGCAGGCGTTGTTCCGCGATGATCAGCATCGGCAGGTCGAGACTGGCGGTGCGGCGCATCTCGGTCAGCAGCGGATCGATCTGTCCCAGCATCGACTGATGGTTTTCCAGCCAGCCGGCCAGCAGATCGTTCCTGCCTGATTTTTTGCCCAGTTCTTTTTCGCTGTCTTTCAGAACGCGCACGGTCAAGCCCGCCTGCGCGCTGTACAGCTGATCGGTCAGGCCATCGAGGGCCTCGCCGCTCCAGCGGTCATCCGTGGTGATATACCGCGCCTGATTGCGCATCCAGTCGAGATGGAAATGTTCGCCAATCTCGAAATAGGTGCGGGCTGTCGTCGCCATATCGGTTTTCTGCCCTTGCGAAATGCGGATGATATCACAGGCAGAGGCCAGCAGCGGCATGATCGCAATATCGTGTGCGAGGGCTTGCGGCAAGCCTTCCGTCACAAAGCGTTTGATGTTGCCTTCGATGCTTTCTTTCAAGGCTGGCGTGAGGGTCTTGGCGAAGTCTTTCTTGAGCGCCTTGATCCCGGCTTCAAACGCCGCGATGTCCTTGTTGATGTCCAGTTCGCGGCCCATGCGGGTCAGGAACCAGGTAACGCCGCGCTCTACCATGCGCGCCGTCTCTTTCAGCGCGCGCAGTTGAACGAGGGCGGGGACCTTGTTGTCGAGCGCTTCGATATCCACCCAGATATCGCGCAGACCGAATGATTCCCGCACGATGATGTAGGCGCGCGCTACTTCCGCCGCGTTCGCGCCGCATTTTTCCATCGCGGTCATCATGAAGGTCGGGCCCATGCGGTTGACCATCGAGTTCGCCAGCGTCGTGCAGATAATCTCGCGGCGCAGCTGGTGTTTTTTAATCTCCGCCGTGTAATCTTTCACGAGCGCATCTGGGAAGTATTTCAGCAGGCGGCCTTCCATGGCCTTGCTTTCCGGGATGTCGCTGTCGAGCAGCGCGCGCGTGTAGCGGATTTTCGCATACGCCTGTAACACGGCAAGCTCCGGACGCGTCAACCCTTTACCAGCGCGCAGACGCGCGGCAATGGCTTCGTCATCGGGCAGATATTCGATTGCGCGGCTCAGCCCCATGTGCTTTTCCAGGTCGTGCATCAACTGTTCCTGTTCGGCCATCGTTTCCGCGGCCTGCAGTTCCATCAGGCTGATCCCTTGGCTTTGCTGGTAATTGTTGCGCAGAACATGCGCGGCGATGTCGCCCGTCATGGAGGCCAGCAGCTTGTTACGCTTTTTGATATCCATGCCGTATTTCGGTTTGCGGACGATCTCGCCGGTGAGGATCTTGATATTGACCTCGTGGTCCGATGAATCCACGCCGCCGGAATTGTCGATATAATCCGCGTTCAGTTTGATGCCATGCTCCGCCATTTCGATGCGGCCCAATTGCGTCACGCCGAGGTTGGCGCCTTCGCCAATGACTTTCGCATGGATCTCATTGCCGTTGACGCGCAGGGCATCGTTGCCCTTGTCGCCGACATCGGCGTGGCTTTCCTTGGTTGCTTTGATATAAGTCCCGATACCGCCAAAGAACAACAGGTCGGTACGGGCTTTGAGCATCGCGCGCATCAATTCGTTCGGCGTCACGCGATTGGTTTCGAGGCCGAAGCGTTTTTGAATTTCAGGCGTCAGCTCAAGGCTCTTTTCCGTACGGTTATAAATGCGCCCACCCTTGGAAAGTTTTTTGACGTCATACCCATCCCAGCCTGTGACAGACTCAAACAGCTTCTTGCGCTCTTTAAAACTTTCGGCGGGGTTTGGCGTTGGATCGCAGAAAATATGCAAGTGATTGAACGCGCCGACGAGACGGATTTTTTCGGACAGCAGCATGCCGTTGCCGAACACGTCGCCGCCCATATCGCCCACGCCGATCACATCGAATTCCTGTGTCTGGGTGTTGTGATTAAGTTCGCGGAAGTGGCGCTTGACCGATTCCCATGTCCCTTTGGCGGTAATGCCCATTTTTTTGTGGTCGTAACCGGCAGAACCGCCTGAGGCAAACGCATCCCCCAGCCAGAAGCCGTATTCGAGCGATAGCGCGTTGGCGATGTCAGAGAAGGATGCCGTGCCTTTATCGGCGGCCACGACGAGATACGGATCATCGCCGTCGCGGCGTATCACGTTTTTCGGCGGGATAATGGTTTCGCCCGCGCGGTTGTCGGTAATGTCGAGCAGACCACGAATGTAGATTTTATAGCATTCGATGCCTTCTTCGAGATACGCCTTACGGCCCAGTTCTTTGGCTGGCGGATTTTTCATGACGAAACCGCCTTTCGCGCCCATCGGCACGATGACGGCGTTTTTCACCTGCTGCGCCTTGATCAGGCCCAGCACTTCAGTGCGGTAATCTTCATGACGATCGGACCAGCGCAGGCCGCCGCGGGCGATTTTATCGCCGCGCAGATGCACGCCTTCGACGCGCGAGGAATAGACAAAAATTTCGCGGTACGGTTTTGGCTCCGGCAGGTCTTGAATTTTCAGCGGATCAAACTTGAACGACAAATGTGTTTTGTTCTGGAAGAAGTTGGTGCGCAGTGTCGCGTCGACCAGCGACGCGATGAAACGCAAAATGCGGTCCTGATCGAGCGAGTCAACTTTATCCAGCAGGTGGTCGATTTCCACCGCCGCGCCCGCTGCATAGATTTCATTCTGCCCGTTTAAGGACGGATCGTGCAGGCCTTTGAAGAGTTTGATGATGGCGCCTGCGATCATCGGCTGCGCCGTCAGCGCGTCTTCGATATAAGCGCGGCTGTAGGGCACGCGGATTTGCGGCATGTAACGCACATAGGCGCGCAGCAGCATGATATCGCGCCATGGCAGTTTAGCGGACAGCACCAGCTTGTTCAGCCCGTCATTATCCATCTCGCCTGCCCAGACTTTGTCGAGCGCTTCTTCAAAGACAGCTTTGACATCATGGATCAGCGGACAGGCAGAGGTGCCGGCGCATTCCATCTGGAAATCGTGAATCCAGATCGTCTGTTTCACTTTGGACGGGTGAATTTCGAAGGGAAGTTCGGCAAGTACGCGCAGACCCATATTCTCCAGTACCGGCAGAATGTCCGACAGCGTAACCGGTTGGTCAGCCGAAAAAACTTTCAGGCGCAGATGCTGCGGTTCGCAATCGGCCGGACGATAGAGATCCAGCGCAATTTTTTGCGTGTTCAGCACTTGCTCGATTTTGACGATATCGTGCACCGATTGTTTGGCGAGATACTGTTCATGGTAGGAAACGGGGAAAGCTGTGCCGTATTTACGCGTCAGCGCCGCTACCTCACTGTTTTCTACTTCTTCGGCTTCTTCCAGCGCGACGCGCAGGCGTTCGGCCCATACGCGGCCGGCTTCTTCCAGTTTCTGTTCAATCACGCGCGGGTCGACATTCGGTGGTTCGATCTGCTGGTTATTGTCGATCTGGTAGAGGACGCGCGCGAGCGTCGAGTCATCCTGATTGACTTGATAGTTCGTGCAAATACCGCCCAGCTCTTCTTCCAGAATATGCTGGAAGCGCAGGCGCATGCGCGTGTCATAGCGATCGCGCGGCACATAGACAAGGCACGAGATATAACGGCCAAACGGGTCGGGGCGCAGATAAAGCGCAATGCGCGGGCGTTCCTGCAGACGTAAAATACTCATCGCGTGATCGCGTAAGAGGGATTCCTCAATTTGCAGCATTTCATCGCGCGGGTAGCGCTCCAGAATATGGCGCAACGCCTTGCGGTCGTGCGTGCCTGGCTCAAACCCGGACTGATCGAGAATTGCCTGTGCTTTCAATCGTAAGTACGGAATATCCCCGATCGAGCGGGCATAGGTGACGGACGTAAACAGGCCGATAAACAGTATTTCGCCATTGACCTTGCCATTCTTATCGAACGTTTTCACGGTAACGGCGTCAAGCGGCACGCGGCGGTGAACGGTCGAGCGTTTGTTGACCTTGCCGATTGCAACGGGCATCTGATTGTGGCGCAGCTTTTGTTGCGGCTGCGTCAGGCTTTTGCGCGCTTCATTAATATAGACTGGTTTGATTTCGTCGCTGAGCAGGCCAAGGCTGGAATCCGCCACGATCTGGCTGGAAACAATGCCATTCTTTTCTGAAAACTTATATTCTCTGTAACCCAGCAAGGTGAAGTTGTTGTTATAGAGATATTCAAGAAACGCCTGAAACTCTTCGATCAACTGGTCGTTGAAGTGTTTCGGCGCTTTCGACAGCTCATTCTGGGCTTCGCGCAGTTTCTCGCGCATCATCATCCAGTCGCGCGTGGCAAAATCCACATCGACCAGAACCTGCCTTAAACCGATTTCCAGCTCTTCCGCCTGAATATCCGTCAACTGGCTGCGCAGTTCGATATGAATGTGCGATTCCGGTACGGTCTTGTCCGCGGCGTCGTCTGACCATTCTTTGGTTTTGCCGGTTGTGACATGCAGCAAAGGATAAATCAGCGTGTTGATCAGATAGCCCTGACGCACGATTTCCGCGACAACGGAATCGATGATGAACGAGCGGTCGTCCTGCACGATCGAAATAACCGTCCCGGCATAGGCTTTGTCATTAAAGACGCGCAAACCATGGCCGCCCTTTTTGCGCTTGCTCGCGGCGTCATAATGGCGCGCGGCAATATCGGCGAGTTGCGCGGCAGAAAGGCTTTGCACATCGTCGCCCGGAATTTTGGCATAAAAGAGTTTGGTGAACTCTTTGACCTCGCTGCCGGCGCTTTTGGGGAGAGATTTGAGGGTTTGTTGCAGGGTGTTTTGCGTCATTTTTTTCTTATATCTGTTACCACTGATGTGCTCACCCTATGCCGAAAAGGCGGGCGCTTCAAGGGGGCTGAAGATATTGATTAACCGCCGTTTTTTGCGATGCGGCGAACTTTTTCTATCATCGCTGGTGCATCCCATGTCACGCTGGCCCCAATGATTTTATCGGCCACCACCTGCTCCGGGGTGAGCAGATAGGTTTCCGGCAGACGATAGCTTTGATAAAGCGTCTGGGTTATGGCTTTCCCGGCATCGCGCGCGATGAAAACATTTTTTTGGGCCAGCTCCTCTTTGTGCGTTGTCCGCAGTTTTTCGACAAATCGCTCAATCGGCGCATTCTGTGAATCGTTGGAAAGAAAAATATAGACGGCGTCATCCTGCGTTTCGCGCGCGAGGTTCAGCATCTGCGGGAATTCGACCACGCACGGCGCGCACCACGTCGCCCAGAAATTGAGGATGACGGCCTTTCCTTTGAAATCGCTTAAACTGCGCGTCTCCCCGCTCAGCGTGGTAAAGGTGAATTGCGGCGCCAGTTCTCCCAGCTGTTCTTCTTCGGCCGTGGTCAGGGCGTAGGGGTTCGATGGCGGCAGGTTATTGATAAAGCGCGTCGCGCTGCCGAGAATAAAGCAAATCACGGCCAGAATAATCAGGTTGCGGTTGACCTTGCTCATGCGTCCTGCCTGTCTTTACGATACGCGGCATATCCAAGTCCGCCGATAAGAAGTAATTCGATCGCGCAGAAAGTGAAGAGGGCGGCCGCAACACCATCAATGAACCCGTAAGAATGTAGGCCGGTGCCGAGCAGGTTCACCCCGAACCACGCCAGAGCGACGATGATATTGAGCGCGGCGAGGCTGATCATGAACGTCAGGCTTTTCAACTGCCCGGCAATCGCGCCATGCAGGCACCACGCGAGCCACAGGACGATCAGCAGCGCGCCGTTTTCTTTGGGATCCCATCCCCAGAACCGGCCCCAGCTCTGATCCGCCCAGATACCGCCCAGAATCGTGCCGATGGTGGTAAAGAGCAGCGCAATCAGCGCCAGCGATTTTGTGGTTTGCGTGAGGGCGACATGTTGCGCGACGGCAAGGCGGCCGCTCGCGCGCCCGATCAGATAGAAATGCGCGAAGAGGGCGGTGAGGATGCACCAGCCATAGCCGATGGTGATGCACAGCACGTGCGTGGCCAGCCAGAAATTGGTGTTGAGGACGGCGACCAGCATCCGCATCGTATCATCGGTGGCGAAAGCTTCCGCGATGAACAGCAGGATACCGCCTGCGAGCGCCGCTGCCATGATCCCGCGCGTCTCGCGTCCCTTGCGCGAAAAGATCAGGCCGCCAAGCGCCGCGATCAGCGCGACAAAGATAATCGATTCATACAAGGTGCCGACGGGCGGGCGCTCCAGAATAAAAACGCGCAACGCAATCGCCAGTGCGTTCGAAACAATACCCGTCCAGACCAGACTGAATGCCGCACGGCGCAGGAAAATTTTGGTGAAAATGGCATGCAGGCTCGCGCTCAAAAACGCCGCGAGATAAAGGATCATCGCCAGGCCCAGCGGATGCAGCTCATTATAGATGACTTCGGCGCTTAAACGCGGCGTAATGGATTGCGCGCCTATTGCCTGCGCCGCCGCGTCCCATTTTCCGGCATCATCCGCATGCCAGGCAGTGGCGAGATCTTTCCACGTCGCCAACGCCGGATTATTTTTTGCCGCCATCCACGGCGAGAGCCATGCATCGCCGGTTGGCAGAACGGCGAGTAATCCGTTCTGCTCACTGGCATTGCCCAGCAGGGTTAACTGATACGCGAACGTGACGATGTCTTTTTCTTCCGCGCTGTATTTTTCGGGATCATCGCCCTTGCGCGCGACGATGCGCTTCACCTGTTTTTCAATTGCATCGGCATGGGCTGAGAGATCGCTGAACGTCTGGCCTTGTATACCGAGCGCCTTGGGCGGTGCGATATTGAGCGGTAACAAAGAGGTCAGACTGCGCAGGAGCTGCCCATAGATCAGGGCATATTCCTGATACTGCAACAACGCTTGCTGGTCTTTGTTCCATTCTTTGGGATCGCGTTGCATCAGCGCGCGGATCGTGTCCTGTTTATCGGCCAGCGCGGCACTCAACTCAACATAAGAGAGGGTGGTCTTGTCATCGGACAGGCTCAGTGCGCGCGGATTGCGGATCAGGAAAACCTTGTCGTCGGCGGCATTGCCCGGATCGAACAATGTGCGGGCCAGCCAGTGAATGGCGGGCCGTCCCTCAAACCGCTCCTTCGCGGAAAAAGTCTGCAGATAATGGCGCGCGAAACTATCGAGCGGTTTGACGCGCCCGTCATGAAGTACAGGCAGTGCTTTGAAGGTATCATAGTCAAAGTCCTGCGCCGCCACAGGCGCGCTGATAAACAACAGGCTGAGCAGCAGCATTAAAAATTTCATGCTGGCCCCCGTTTCGAAAAACGCTGGAACAGATGCACGCACAGGCCTGCGAAAATAACCCCGCTGGCCAGATAGGGGAAGAGCCATCCGGCATTGCGCACGGCGCTGAGCACGGTGCGTTCGCGTCCGTCCGGCGTCAGGCCGAAAGATGATTGATAAAAGGTGTAACCGCGATACCGCAGCGGCGTGTTCATCTCGATCCGCACCGGCCATTCGACATCGCCGTCCTTGACGACTACATCGGAATGATAGGCTCGCGCAGTCTCAGTTCCGGGATAATCCTCTTTCACAAAATCGGTTAAATGAAGCGCAAAGGGCAGGGGTGTGATAAAGCGGCCCATCTGAATGCCATACACATCGTTTCCGATTTCAAAACGCGGAATCATCGGCACGTCTTCGAGTGTGGCATAGAGGCCATCGGCATCCTGCGCGCCACCGACCGTGAACATCATGCCGGAGAGATTAAGCTCCTGCTCTTTTTCCACCAGCACCGGGATCAGGTCGATTTTTTCGGCCATGCCGTGACGCACGACTTCGGGTTTGTGTGCCAGCGTTTCAGCCGAACAGTTTTCGCACAGCATCGTCGGCGTCACTGCAATGGGCAGCCCTTCAATGGTGCGGCCAATCTGCAGATCGCCATAAGGGATTTGCCGAATAACCTCATCGTTTTTGAAAATTTTCAAAACGCGGTCGTGATAATCGCTGATCTCCCGCGCCTCGCCGCCTTCGGTAATCACCGCAAAGCCTTCTTCCTGCGTCAGCGCTGTTGCCATGCCGCCATAGAGCAAAATCAACACGCCCAGATGCGTCAAGGTTGTGCCGAGTTTGGCGAGCCGCCACGGACTGCCCATCAGGAATTTCGCAGTGAGGCTGAGCGTGATCAGGCCCAGCGTCATATACGTGCCCGGCACCGGGATTGGCCCAAGCCACGCAACCCACGCGGAGAAATAGAGTTTGTGCGCCTGATAGAGGCCAATGTCCGCTTGCGCTATCGTCCCGATCGTCAGCAGGATCATCAGCCAGGGCAGCGCATAGAATAACAGGACCGGACGGGCCAGCCAGCGGCAATAAACGAGGATCTGGTCGGTGCGGGTCATGAGCGGCCCTCTCTAGCAGATTTCCGCCGCAGGGCAAAGGCCCTATACGTCGTAGCGGGCTTCCATCAGGTCCATTTCCCGGACCAGTTTACGCATGACGTCGTCTTCGATCTGCTGGGCGCGGGCAAGGCGGAATATCTCGTCCCGTCCGGCGCGCAGGCCCGCCAGATGGAGTTTGCGTTCGATTTTTTCCATCGAGCGGATATGGTCCTTGTCTTCTTCCAGCTGCTGGCTGCCCTCGATCTGGTGGCGGTAAAAGCTCATGACGCGGGTTGCGGCCACGGCGTAGATATCGGCATCGGCCCGGCCTTCAGCCATGTCGTGCTGCGCTTTTTCAATCGCCTGAATGGCGGCTATGGCCGAGGCGTCGCGCGCCATGTCTTCTTCGGCGTCGTGCGAGGGTTCGGGCAATTCCAGCCCACGCATCAGCGGCGGCAGGGCGATGCTGGCAATCGTCAGCGAGGAAATGATGACGCCTGCGGCCAGAAAGATCGCCAGGTCGCGCGCCGGGAAGGGGGTGCCGTCCGTCATGACCAACGGGAGGGTGAGAACCCCGGCCAGTGTGATCGCGCCGCGCACTCCCGCCACCGACATGGCGGCGATAATGCGCCAGTGGACGCGTTTCTTTTCCGTATCCTTGCCACGCCACGACGCGCGCAGCATGGTAAAGCGCACCGATACCCACACCCACGCAAAGCGCAGGGCGGCAAGGCTCAAGGTAATGACGCCGACATAGATCGCCAGCCACCACTCATCATGGTGCCCGGCTTCGCGCACGACCGTGGCAGCGCCTTCGAACAGGGCCGGTAATTGTTCCCCCAGCAAAACGAAGATCACGCCGTTGGCGGCAAACTGGATCGCGTCCCACACGGCATTGCGGCGCACGCGCGTGGTGGCCATGACGTTGCCCTGCCGCTCGACATAACTCATCGTGATCCCCGCCGATACGGCGGCCAGAATGCCGGAGCAGTGCAAATGTTCGGCCAGCAGGTAGGCGCCGAACGGAATCAGGATACTGATCAGAATCTGCGTTCCAGTTTCTTCACCAAAGCGTAGCGCCAGCCAGTTTTTGGCAAACGCCACACCGATCGTAAAGAATGTGCCCACCGCAATCCCGCCAACGGCCAGCCATAAGAAGGTGACAGCGGCGGTCGGCAGCGAGAAAGTGCCGGTGAGGGCGGCGGCGATGGCAAAGCGCAGGCAGACAAGGCCTGACGCATCGTTCAGCAGCGATTCCCCCTCTAAAATGTGCATGATCCGCTTGGGGATCGGCACCCGGCTGCCGATCGCGGCAACGGCGACCGGATCAGTGGGTGATACGACGGCGGCGAGCGCGAACGCTACGGCCAGAGGCATGGCCGGGATCATCCAGTGAATGAAAAAACCCATACCGACAACGGTCAGAAGCACAAGGCCGAGCGATAATTCTAAAATTGTGCCCTTATCGCGGAACAGCCCTATCTTGGGAATGCGCCATCCATCGAGAAACAGGAGTGGCGGCAGGAACAACAGGAAAAAGATGTGCGGCTCCAGCACCACATGAAACTCGACTGTCGTTGCGATAATAGCGCCAAGCGCGATCTGAACCAGAGGGAGCGGCACCGGCCAGGGCAGCATGCGCACGATAAAGCCGCTGACAACGACCAGGAGCAACATGACAAGGACAAGGCTGATAACTTCCAACGGCGAACCACACAATCGATTGAGAATAAAACGATTTTCAGTATGAGGTATTCGCCCCCAGTGAGGCAAGGTTTAACACAAAAAAGGCCGTCCTGCGCTTATACAGGACGACCCAATTTTTAGGGAAAGAAAGACGATTAAGCGGCTTTCTTCAGTGCTTTTTCATTGGCTTTGGCATCAGCCAGACCGGTCAGCGATTCATCCGTTGCGGATTCTTCATCGAGCGTCTGGCCCAGCAGTTTGGCGGCATCCTTCATGCCCAAAACTTCCGCCCAGCGTTTCAGCGTGCCGTAACGAGTTATTTCATAATGCTCGACGGCTTGTGCGGAGGCGATGAGGCCAGCATCGAGGGCATCTGTGTCTTTATATTCTTCCAGAATTTCCTGACCTTCTTCGAGGATCCCGTCAATGGCGGGACAGGTTTTGCCTTGAGCGCGTTTGCCCAGAATTTCGAATACTTTTTCAAGGCGTTCAATCTGGACTTCCGTTTCTTTCTCATGTTTTTGGAAAGCGGCTGTCAATTCTTTGGATTGTGCGCCTTTTGCCATTTTCGGCAATGCTTTCACAATTTTCTTTTCCGCGTAATAGATGTCTTTCAACGTGTCATAGAACAGATTGTCCAATGTCTTGGTCGTCATTATTCTCTCCTTAGAATGTGTGAAGCAAGGCCCATCCAATGATTGATCCTGTGAATAGTTCCAGTGTGCCACCCATACGCAATTTAATTCTGCGGAACCATTCATGCCTGTGACAGATTAGTAGGGGTAATCATTTTAAACAGGTAGCAGCATGAACATTCAAGAAAAACGGAAAATTGCCACGCCCGGTATAATTTTAGTATGTCTGCTGGCGGCCGCCGCTGTTGTTGGCGTTTTTGTCTTTCAGCACAATGCGCCAACTGTGCAAAACACCGAAGCGGTCGACAGTCCCGAACCTGGGATTACGCCTGCCGACGGCTCCCAGCCTTAATAATCAGGCAAAAGACGATGGGCACAAAAGCACACGGAAATGTCGGCGAGAGCGAGTTTTTCATGTGGCGTGCCGTGTTCGCTTTCGCACTTGTCGATAATATTTTATCGATGCAGGAACAAGAATTGTTGCGCTCTTACCTGAAAGTGGCGCCATTTTCTTTTGAACAGATTGCCATTTTGAAAAGTGACTTCGCCCGCCCGCAGAATGTGGAAGCTTTCTACAAGAAAATCACGCGCTCACAAGATAAAGAAAAATTCTGTATTCTAGCCCGCGCCCTTGCCTGGTGCGAAGGCGATATGCACCGTCAGGAACAGGCCATTTTAAAGAAAGTTGCGTGCTTTAAAGATAAGCCGGATGACGAAGTTTTGCGTCTAACCCGCAATCACCCCCATATCGAAACCTATTATCAGGAATACGCCAAGGCCGGTATGATCGGCCTGCACAAAATTCCTCCCGCCATACAAATGCGCGCATAATTTTCATTATGCGCGCATTCAAATTTTTATGGCGAAGATATTATTTCTTCGACGTCAAAAGGCGTTTGAGCAGGAAGCCGCCAAGAATAGCCATTGCCGCTGTCTTTTTCGGGTTCTCACGCACATAGGACTTAGCGAGTTGTAGATCGTCTTTCGCTGTTTCCTTGATGTACTGGGCGCCTTCTTTAATTTTTGCAGTGCCTTCTACTTTGGCTGCAGCCAACGCTTTGGCAGAATGATCGGCAAAAGATTTTACATCTTCAATGGCTGCCTTGATTTCTGATTTGTCGGCAAATTTATTCACATCAATATCGGGTGTTTTGCTATGGCTCATGGGTTTCTCTCCTGTTGATTACCGAATGCTAACTCCTGAACCGTGCTAATCGTTCCCTACCGGGGGATTAACTGCAAATACAGCCTGTGCTCCCAAAACATAAAGGCGTACGGAGGGCTGAAATAACGCTTGTATGACAGGATCGCTCACGGACAATCCCCCGGTATAGGCGCCAAAAGCAGGCAATATCAAACGGTTGCCGTCTTCCATAAAACAGGGGCTGGAAAGCCGGGGTTTTTTTAAAACAAGCTTGGGATGATAATGCCCGCTGATCTCGTTCGTGGCGCCCGGCACCGCTATATGCCGGAAGGTTAGTCCGCGCGCCGCGTATTCTTCCATCGGTATAAAGCCCGGCGGCGCAAAGCCGGAATCATGATTGCCGCTGATCCAGATGGGGTCCAATTCTGACAGGCTTGCCAGAGCGGATCTGTCTTCAGGGGACAGTCTGCCGTAGCTTCCCGCGTCATGAAAGCTATCCCCCAGTAGCAGGAGGCGTTTACACCGCGTCTGTACGCAGGCATTTTTCAAGGTGTTCAAGGTAGCGCGCGAATCATACGGCGGCAGAAAAAAGCCGCGGCGGGCAAAAGACGATCCTTTTTCCAGATGCAGGTCGGCAACGATCAGCAGATTTTCCTGCGGCCAGAAAACGGCGCCAGAGGGCTGCAGGTATAATTCCTGTCCGCAAAAAAGAATGTTCATGCCGGATCCTTCAGGCCGCTCACGCCGGATTCCGCCAGTAATTTTTCTTGTAATTCTTCCAGATAATAAGTGCCGACTTCTTTGCGCGGCGCAGTTTCGCGGGCAATTTCCAGTAGAAGCGGCACGGCGAGGGGCGAGACTTTCGCCAGTTCTTTGACCAAAATATTTCCCTGCATGGCGGCGAGCATGGCGCTCAGTCGTTCGATATCGATCAGCCCGCCCATTGCATCCTGCCGCGCGGATCGCAACAAAATATGATTGGGATCATACTGTTGCAAGACATCGAAAATAAGATCGGAATTAAAAGTCATCTGCCGTCCGGTTTTTTGCTGGCCCGGGTGACGGCGTTCAATCAATCCGGCAATCACGGCATTTTCGCGGAAGGTGCGCTTTAACAGCGGCGTATCCGCCAGCCATTCATGCAGCTCTTCGCCCAGAAGATCGATGGAGAATAGTCCGGCAATATCGTCCGGCTTTTGCATGGACCAGAAAGCGATCGCATAGTCTGTCGCCACAAAACCGATGGGCCGGGCGCCGCGCGTCTTGAGGCGCTTCATGATCAAAAATCCCAGCGTCTGGTGCGCCGTTCTGCCGGCAAATGGATAGGCGACAATATAATGCCGCCCGCGCCGCGCAAAACTTTCCACCAGAAGATGGTTGGTGCTCGGCAGGATTGATCGTTTTTCCTGCAATTCCAGCCATTGGCGCACGGTGTCGGGCAGATCCTTCCAGTGCGCCTGATCCTGCAACAGGCTACGTACCCGAAGGGACAGATGGGTAGAGAGAGGCAGTTTTCCGCCGTCATAGCTGGGAATTTTTGGACTCTGGCCGCTACCGCGCGTCACCATGACGACCATGTCATGCAGACCTTGAAACTGCACGATGCCGCCTGCGAATAAAAACGTATCGCCGGGACTGAGATGGCTGACAAAATATTCTTCAATGGAGCCCAGATATTTTTTCCCCATTTTGACTTTGAGCATGGGCGATTCCACAATGGTGCCGATATTCATGCGGTACTGCCGGGAAAAACCGGGTCTGGTCAGGGCATATAACCCGTCTTCATTGCGATGCAGACGTTTATACTGATCATAGACCTGCAGCGCGTAGCCCCCATCTTCGACAAATTTCAAAACGTCATCGTAATCCTGACGAGGCAGATGACGGTAAGGCCAGGCCGTGATGATTTCCTGGTAAAACGCATCAGCATCGAATGGGCTGCTGCACGCCCGCCCGAAGCAATGCTGGGCCAGCACATCCAGATTGCCTTCGCGCGGAATAAATCCATCGAGTTCGTGATCGGCTATCGCCTCCTGCGCCGCGAGACATTCCAGATATTCAAAGCGGTTCGTCGGTACCAGTATGGCGCGGCTTGGCTCGTTAAGCCGGTGGTTGGAGCGGCCGATCCGTTGCAGCAACCGGCTGATGCCTTTTGGCGCGCCGATCTGGACGACCAGATCAACCTCGGCCCAGTCCAGTCCCAGATCGAGCGAGGAGGTGGCAACGACGCAGTCAAGATCGCCCCTGGCCATTTTGTCCTCGACCTTGCGCCGCAGATCGCGCTCCAGCGATCCATGGTGAAGCGCAATGCGTAAATTTTTATCGTTAATCCGCCATAAGGCTTGAAAGATCAGTTCCGCCTGCGCGCGGGTATTGACGAACACTATACTCATTGTCTGCGCCTGAAGCTGCGCATAAATTTCCGGCATGGCGTAAAGCGCCATATGACCGGCCCATGGTATGCGTTCGCGCGATTTCAGAATATGCAAGTTGGGTGCAATGCGCGCAGGCGCCTGCACGATAATGCTGCCTGTGCGACACAACCAGTCCCGTGCCAGAGGGGGATCGGCGATGGTGGCTGATAAGCCTATTCTTTGCGCGGAGGATAACGTCGTTAGCCTCGATAAGGCGAGGGACAACAAAACTCCGCGCTTGGAATCCATCAACGCATGCACTTCATCGACAATGATAAATTTTAGCGTGCTGAAATAAGTCGCAGCTTCCGGATAAGAAAGCAGCAACGCCAGTGACTCCGGCGTCGTCATCAGAAGGTGAGGCGGTTTATTTTTTTGGCGAACGCGCTTCGATGCGGGTGTATCGCCTGTGCGCGTTTCAAAGGTGATGGGCAGGTTTAAATCCGATATTGGACGACCCAGATTGCGGTGTACATCCACGGTCAACGCTTTTAGAGGCGATATATATAACGTGTGAAGCCCATCATACGTTCCACGCTCATGCAGATCGAGCAACGCAGGAAGAAACCCCGACAGCATTTTCCCGGCGCCAGTTGGCGCACAGAGCAGGATATCGTTTCCGCTGAGCGCTGCGCTCACCGTGTCGATCTGATGCGGAAACCACGACCAGCCGCGCTGCGCCATCCAGTCATGAAGGGGATGGCTGGTTAAAAGCGCCTGTGCGTCGGCGCTACTCTTGTTTTTCAGCACGCTTCTTCCCACATTACCCCGATGCCCTTGCTGCGCCATGATCTTTATATAGAGCCTATCAACGCCTATATCGACCCTCCGTTCCCTGTGGAGCGCGCAATTATTACGCATGGCCATGCCGATCATGCGCGCGCCGGACATGATCATTTGCTGGCAACACCCGAAACAATCGGCATTATCAAACTGCGCTACGGGCAGGATGCGGCAAAACACTATCAGCCGCTCGCCTATAACACGCCGCTTCATATCGGCCCTGTGACTGTCACGCTCTATCCGGCCGGGCATATTCTGGGCAGCGCGCAGGTGTTACTGGAACATGCAGGACAACGCATCGTGGTGTCTGGAGATTACAAACGCCTCAACGATGGCACCTGTCCCTCGTTCGAACCTGTCGGCTGCGATATTTTCGTCACCGAAGCAACATTCGGCCTGCCGGTCTTTCAGCATCCCGATCCCTACACGGAAATCGATAAGCTGCTAACCAGCCTTGCCGCCTTTCCGGAGCGCTCCCATCTGGTCGCGGCCTATTCTCTGGGCAAGACACAGCGCGTGATCAAACTTTTGCGCTTGTCCGGTTATCACGAACCGATCTATTTGCATGGCAGCATGGTTGCCATGTGCGCGTTTTATCAGGAAAACGGGATCGATCTTGGTGACTTGCGCAAAGCAACCGGTCTGCCCAAAGATGAACTGAAGGGCCGCGTCGTAATGGCGCCGCCATCTGCGATCAAAGAGCCTTGGTCGCGCCGGATGAACGAACCGATCATCGGCATGGCATCCGGCTGGATGACGGTAAAGCAGCGCGCTCGCCAGCGCGGCATCGAATTGCCGCTGGTCATTTCCGATCATGCTGACTGGACCGAATTGCAAACCACCATACAGGATACCGGCGCTGGCGAAATATGGGTCACGCACGGGCGCGAAGATGCACTGGTTTACTGGTGCCAGACCCAAGGGTTAAAAGCCGCGCCGCTTCACTTGCAGGGCCGCGAAGAAGAAGAGGGAGAAGATACATGAAACAATTCTCTCTCTTGCTGGAAAAACTTATCCTCACCCCGGCACGTAATCAGAAGATCGCCTACATGGTGCAATATTTCCGTGAAGCGCCAGACCCAGACCGCGGATATGCGCTCGCCGTACTGACCGGCGATATGAACATCCGCAACGTCAAATCATCGCTCCTGAAAAATATCATTCTCAAGAAAGTCGATCCGACCCTTTTTGCGATGTCGTATGATTATGTGGGCGATCTGGCAGAAACAATCGCCTTGATCTGGCCTGATCATACCGATGCTGACCTGCCTAGCCTGTCGCAAATAATTTTAGAACTGGATACCGTGCCGCCCGCGCGTCTGCCCGACATTATTGCGGGCTATCTTTCTGGTGCCAGCGCTACCGAGCGGTGGGCGATTATCAAGCTGGCAACCGGTAACCTGCGTGTCGGTGTATCGGCACGCCTCGCCAAAACAGCGCTGGCGGAGTTTAGCGGGAAGAGCCTTGAAGAGATCGAACAGGTATGGCACGGGCTGCAAAGCCCGTATCTGGATCTCTTCGCTTGGCTTGATGGCCGCGGTGCGGAACCGGAAATCGACCGTCACCGTATTTTTCATCCGATGATGCTTTCAAACCCTGTCGATGAAATAAAAGAGCTGCCCAATTTAAATCCGGCGGAGTATCAGGCGGAATGGAAATGGGACGGTATACGTGTTCAGCTTGTCCTGGGAGACGAAGAAAAAATCCTGTTCTCCCGCACGGGCGATAACATCGCCCACTCATTCCCTGATCTGGTTGAAACGCTAAAGGGTAAGGGCGTTCTTGACGGGGAATTGCTGACGGGTATCAATTTTGAACCCCAATCGTTCAACGCCTTGCAGCAGCGGCTAAACCGCAAAACCGTGAATACCAAAATGCAAGCGGATTACCCCGCTTTCGTACGACTCTATGATATCCTGTTCGATGGGGAGGAAGATGTGCGCGGCTTGCCGTTATCGCAACGCCGCCAGAGGCTGGAGCAGTGGCTCATCCGTAATACCAACGCACGCCTCGATCTATCGCCCGTCATTGCCTATGACAACTGGGAACAGCTCGGCGCCATCCGCGTGCAGGGCGCGGAAGAGCAGGGGCATGAAGGCATCATGCTCAAACGCAAAGACACCATTTATCAATCTGGCCGTCCCAAAGGCCCCTGGTTCAAATGGAAGCGCGACGCGCGCCTGGTCGACGCTGTTCTCATGTATGCCCAAAGAGGGCACGGCAAACGCTCTTCCTTTTATTCCGATTTCACCTTTGGTGTGTGGAAGGGCAATGAGCTGGTACCGATCGGCAAAGCCTATTTCGGCTTTACCGATGAAGAACTAAAACAGCTCGATAAATGGGTGCGCGCCAACACGCTCAGCCGCTTCGGCCCCGTGCGGGAAGTCAAAAAGGAGCTGGTGCTGGAAATTGCCTTCGACAGCGCGCAGGAATCCGCCCGCCATAAATCCGGCATCGCGCTGCGCTTCCCCCGCATCAACCGCATCCGCTGGGACAAACCCATTCAGGAAGTAGAAAACATCGAGGCTGTGAAGAAAGCTCTACTGACTTAAGTACGCCCGCACTTAGGGGCTTCGGGTGTTGCAGCAAGTCATACATAGGATGCGCAGACATAGTCAGAACAATATGCCGCCCATTAAATTATCTCAATGATCGTAAAGGTGGTTTTTATATCTCGGTGCTTTCCGGTGTTCCGTAATCAGTAACGATCTGATCTTTTTTAGAGAACATCTTATACAAGGCAGGTAGCACAATCAGCGTTAGTAAAGTCGCTGTTATTAATCCGCCGATAACAACTGTTGCCAGTGGTTTTTGCACTTCAGCGCCTGTTCCGGTGGCCAGCGCCATGGGAACAAAACCGAGTGATGCAACTAGAGCGGTCATGAGGACGGGACGTAACCTTGTCATGGCTCCTACCATAATTGCATCATGCACTGCCAAGCCCTTCGAGACTAAATCGTTGATATAGGTGATCATGACTAGTCCGTTGAGGACGGCAATACCTGACAGGGCGATAAAGCCAACGGCGGCAGGGATTGAAAACGGCATATCGCGCAGGAACAAGGTCAGGATCCCACCGGAAATTGCCAGTGGAACGCCGCTAAATACCAAGAGTGCCTGTTTTGCTGAGCCCAAAGCCGTGAATAGCATCATGAAGATGAGGAAGAAGCAGGCGGGCACAACGATCATCAGACGATTGCGCGCCGTTTTCAGATTTTCAAACTGCCCGCCCCAATCAAGCCAATAACCTGCCGGTAAATTTAATTGCGTATCGAGAGCCGCCTGTGCATCCGTGACGAATGATCCAATGTCACGTCCACGGACATTTGCCTGCACAACAACTCGCCGCTTGCCGTTTTCACGGCTGATCTGGTTCGGTCCTTCCAGCTGGTTGAGCGTCGCAATTTCTTTCAGCGGGATAAAGGCACCTGGCTCACCATCCTCATGCGGCACGGGAACCGGAAGGTTTTCAAGCGCGGCGATATCGGAGCGTATATCATCCGGCAGACGCACGACGATAGGAAAACGCCGGTCACCCTCAAATATCAGACCAGCCTCACGCCCCCCAACTGCCGCGGAAATCAAATCAAGTACATCCCCTACATTCAGTCCATACCGCGCGATGGCTTCCTTGTTCAGATCAATATCGAGCATGGGCAGACCCGTCGTCTGCTCTACCTTCACATCTGCCGCCCCTTCGATACCCCGGATAATACCGGCAATATCACTGGCAGTGGCATTCATGGTGTCGAAATTATCGCCATAAACCTTGATCGCCACATCACTGCGCACGCCGGCAATCAGCTCGTTAAAGCGCATCTGAATCGGCTGGGTAAACTCGTAGTTGTTTCCCGGCACCTGTGCGACGGCATTCGATAACTTCTCAACAAATTCATCCTTGTTCATGCTTTCCGGCCATTCGTCGCGCGGTTTAAGGATAATGAATGTGTCCGATACGTTGGGCGGCATCGGATCCGCCGCCATCTCTGCCGTTCCCGTTTTGGAAAAGACAAAGGCCACTTCCGGCAGGGCACTAACCGCCTTTTCTACTTGCAACTGCATTTCAGTGGATTGGGTAATGCCGGTACTGGGAATACGCATAGCGTGCATGGCGATATCCTTTTCATCGAGCGTCGGGATAAATTCCTGACCTAGCCTCGTCGCTACGAGCAAGGAAAGAACGAAAAAGATGATCGCTCCCAGGATGACGGGTTTCGCGTTATTCAGCCCCCATTCCAGCAGCGGTCTATAACCGGACTTGGCCCGCTCAATCGCCCAGCTTTCTTTTTCTTCCACCCGGCCACGGATTAGCAGCGCGATCATGGCAGGCACAAAAGTGAGTGAAAGAATAAAAGCGAAAATCAGCGCCATGATAACCGTCATGGCCATGGGCTCGAACATCTTACCTTCAACGCCAGTGAATGTTAGGAGAGGCAGATAAACTGTAATGATGATCATTTGACCGAACACGGCAGGCTGGATCATCTGGCGACTGGCCTCCATCACCTCGTGCATCCGCTCCGGTAAAGTTAAAATACGTCCTTCATGGTGTTGACGTTCCGCCAGACGGCGCAGACAGTTTTCGGTAACGATTACCGCACCATCGACGATCAAACCGAAATCGAGCGCACCAAGGCTCATCAGATTGGCGCTAATTCCCGCTTTGAGCATTCCGGTGGCTGTCATCATCATTGTGATAGGAATGACTAGCGCTGTAATCATGGCTGCGCGCAGATTGCCGAGTAGCAGAAAAAGTACGACAACGACCAGCAACGCCCCTTCCGCCAGATTTTTCTGTACTGTGCCGATTGTGGCATCGACCAGCTTGGTACGGTTCAGGACGGTTTTGGCTTTAATACCGGCGGGGAGGGATTTATTGACCTCACCCAGTCTTTCATCGACCGCTCTAGACACGATGCGGCTGTTTTCGCCCTTGAGCATCATGGCCGTACCGACTACGACTTCATGACCGTTTTCGCTGGCGCTACCCGTGCGTAATTCTTTGCCGAGCGTAACATGAGCGACATCTTTAATGTAAATCGGGATGCCGCTGCGTGTTGCGACGACGACATTGCCGATCTCAGCGGTATTTTCCAGTCTCCCGGCCGCACGCACGACATAGGCTTCACCTTTTTGCTCGAGGAACCCGGCGCCGGTGCTGCTGTTATTCCGCTCTAACGCCTCGATAACGGCCGAAAATGATAAATTCAGCGCCGCCAGTTTTTGCGGATCGGGTTGAACATGGAATTGCTGCGCGTAACCGCCGATCGCATCTACTTCGGCGACGCCTTTCACTGTTTTTAACTGCGGGCGGATAATCCAGTCCTGCACCGTGCGCAGATACATGGATTTTTCAAACGCGCCTTCCAGTGTCTGTCCTTCCGGCGTGGTATATGGCGCGTCAGGATTTTCATACTCGACCGTCCACATATAAATCTCGCCAAGACCCGTCGAAATAGGACCCAGACGCGGCTCCACGCCTGCCGGTAAATCTTCTTGCGCATAGGTTAAACGCTCATGCACCTGCGCGCGCGCGAAATAGAGATCGACATCATCCTCAAAGATGACCGTTACTTGCGAAAATCCATTGCGCGAGATAGAGCGCGTATAGGATAGACCCGGAATCCCCGCCATCGCCGTTTCGATGGGGTAGGTTACCTGTTGTTCGACCTCGAAAGGGGAGAGCGCAGGCACCTCGGCGTTAATCGCCACCTGGTTGTTGGTAATATCCGGCACGGCATCAATAGGCAGCTTACTTAAGGAATAAAGTCCATAAGCCGTGATAACCGCTGTGATCATGACGACCAGCAGGCGATGCGCGATGGAAAACGAGAGAATGTGGTTGATCATCTTAAATCCTAGTGTGAGTGTTCGGCTTCGGCTTTACCCAGCTCGGCCTTGAGCGTGAACGTATTGCTTACCGCCACACGCTCCCCTGCTGTTAAACCTTGCGTGATTTCCACGGACTGGCTGCTTTCGCGACCCACCGTGACCGCACGTTTTTCAAACCCTTCATCATTACGTACGAACACCGCAGGCTTTCCTTCAATCGTTTGTAATGCTTCCTTCGGGACACTGATCGCGCTTTCTTGTGTTGCCGTAGCAATAGCGGCATTGGCATAGTCACCAGCCCGCCAGTTACCATCCGGGTTTTGCAGTTCAATGATGGCTTTGGCTGAGCGTGTTTCAGGATCAATGGCAGGGCTGATGAAGATCAACTTACCGTCTGCCTTGCCGCCGCCGCCAGTGATCACGGCATTTTGTCCTTCGCGCACGGAGGACAGATCAGCCGGCGGAATAGCCGTCTCTACCCAGACAACGCTCAGATCGGCGACGCTAAAAGCCGTATGCGTCGTATCGACATATTCACCCAGCGTCAGTTCGCGCGCGATGATGCGCCCCTTAATTGGCGATCTCAGTTCATGAAAACGGGATGCGGAACCGGAAGAATCGTGCCCCAGCGCTTTTAGTTTCTGGTTTGCTAGATCGAGGCGGATCGAGGCTTCCTGATGCGCGTTGCGGGCACTGAGGTAATCTTGCTCTGCCGTTATTTTCTTTTGCCAGAGATCTTTTTCTCGGTTGAAGGTGGAGCGTGTTAATTCAACTGCACGCGCTGCTGCCTGTTTTTCAGCAACGGCATCGGCCATCTCACGGCTTTCGATCAAAGCCAGCACTTCACCTTTTTCAACTGTATCGCCGAGATTTTTCTTGGCCTCATAGACAGTTCCGCCGACTTTGGGTACAACCTGCGCCATGCGGTCTTCCGCTGGCGTGATCTTGCCGGGCACAATCACCTCGCGCGCCATCTGCCCTGGTGCCGCTTTCATAAGAGCGATGCCTGCTGTATCTATCTGCTCAGGCGTTAAATGAATGACACCCTCTTCATCGTGCGGGCCTTCTTCCTTATGACCTTCCTCGCTCTCTCCATGGCCATGTTCATCCGCGGCATAAACGCTATAGGTCAGACCGGAAAGCGATAAAACGGCCACACCGGCCATCAGGAGAATGTTATTTTTTTTCATGAGATACATCTTTCGTGGAGTAAGAAGTGGTCAGGCGCTCTAGCGCAGCGCGCTGGCGGTAATAATCAAGCAAAGCGGCGTTCATCTGTTTGCGGGTTTCAAACAGGGTGCGCTGAGCATCCAGCATTTCCAGGTAGGCAAACTTTCCAGCGTCATATCCTTGACGCGCGATACTGAAAGCCTCTTCGGCGCCGGGCAGTACGGTAAATTCCAATGTCGTCACTTCGGCGTAGGCATTGCTGAAATCGTTATAAACCCGCACGAGCTGGGCATCGCGGGAAAGCTGAGCACTGCGCTGATCCATGATCGCCGCATTCACTTCATGACCTGCCCGATCAATGCCTGCGCGGTTCCTATTAAAAACCGGCAAGGGGAAAGACACGCCTGCCACCATTGCCTGCGCATCGTCCTCGCGCAGATTTTTGATGCCCACATTAAAGGTCGGATCCGGCACGGCATGGGCACGTTCCAGCGATAAGGCAGATTGCGCCTGCGTTACGCCTGTTTCCTCAATGCGCGCATCGGGGGTTTGCGCCAGACGGTCACGATATATATCCAGCGCCATCGGCGCGGCCATCTTTGGTAATCCTGCCGTGCCAACCTGAAATGCCGCTGTTTCGCCGCCCATCAGATTATTCAACATTTGCTGGCAGGCAATGAGGGTGCGCTTTGCCCGCTCCAGCGCAATCTCGCTTGATGCGCGCTCGATCTTGGCTTTGCTTTCCTGAATAGGCGGCTCCTTGCCCGCCTTGACCTTGGCGGCGACGCTTTCATACACGGCGCTGACCAGCGTCAACTCATCTTCCAGGATCGATACTTCTTTTTGTGCGGCAACCATTTCGGCATAAGCGGTTGTGACATCGCGGATCAGATCGAGCCGCGCCGTATCGCGTCCGTAATGGCTTTGATTGGCTTGTGCATTGGCTACCGCCACACGTCCGCCGCGCTTGCCCGGCATTTCTATGAGCTGCGAGACACCGGCGGTTAGTTCGGCGCCATCCAATCCATCATACGGCCCATCGCCATATATATTGTCGGCCTCGAATACGGCTTCCGGGTTCGGCAGCGCGCCTGCTTGTGCACGCACAGCATCGGCGGCACTGGCCCGGCTTTGCGATGCCGCCAGAACGGGAGAACCTGCCAGCGCCTTTGACAGTGCTTGATCGAGCGTCAAGATTGTCTCTTGCGCCATAGTGGGAGAAGCCATCATGAAGATGACACTACTGAGGGCCAAAACCCTCTTTGATAGATGAAACATTAAATATCCTTAGCGTGAGTGAACTGCGGCCAAGCCGCGCCAGCATCAGGCTAAGGTTTTGGGAGGGCGGAGAAGCGATGCGCTATGGTCACCGCTGTAGGCATAGACCGGTAAGGCATTCAAAGCCTGAACAGGTTCCAGCGGCATAATGGCGCTCAATGTCGGGTTGATGGCGTGCGAGACACAGCAATGCGTGCAATCTTCACAATCGTTTGACACAGAGCCGTCATCATCCGGCAGGACATGCTCAGCCTTCATGTGATCCGTCACATCGGCAGACGCGTGCGCAGCGGCTGTGAAACCGCTAAACCCTATCGTCATGATCAATGTGAGTACGATGATGCGCATGATTACAAACTACCATCTCAAAAAAAATTAACAAGTGCTGGTATGCAGCAATCCGTTGGGACAGATCTGTGACAGACTGATTTGTAGAGATTTTCAAGAGACCTTTTATCATTATAAGTCATTGACTTAACTGGATAAAATGGTGGGCGGTACAGGGATTGAACCTGTGACCCCTTGCGTGTCGAGCAAGTGCTCTACCGCTGAGCTAACCGCCCATGAAGGCAATGCGGTAATAAGTGGCATATCCTTAACGGCCCTGCTGCGGCTTTTCAAGCATTAATTTGAGACGGTTAAGTAAGGGAAATGGTGCCGTCGAGAGGAATTGAACCTCCGACCCACGCATTACGAATGCGTTGCTCTACCCCTGAGCTACGACGGCACTGCACAACAAGAAAATGGTGATAACCATTTTAGGCCTGGATTGCAAGATACGGAATTATGATATACTATATATACATAACTCAACAAGGGGGTCTCAATGAGTTTGACAGATTTATTTAAATTTAAGTCGAAAGAGCCGGAGAAAGTGATCATCGATCCAGCCCGGCAAAACCCGCACAATGCGGCGAAGAAATTAATCGAACAGATGGAAGAGCAATTGCCAGACCATATGACCTTAAGTGTCAACGAACGTGCTTTGGCAATGGCGCGGCTGGTCGTTTAAGTCTTGCTTTTCGCCGTATGCGCCGCTACATCTCTCCCCGGAAGATCGGCGCGGGCGATAGATATTGTTCAGCCGGTCAGGGCCGAGAGGCAGCAGCCAGTCTTTGTCACGTCGGGTCGTGTCCGGTCTTCCACTTTCGCTCTACAGGTTTTGTATCCAGCCCCGGCCGCCCCGGGGTTCTTTTTTGTCCGTAATCTGTGAAAATAGCGCCACATTGCAATTTTTCCTCTTCCCAATCCCGAAAAACGATTGTAAAACGTAATCGCTTTTAATTTCAGTGTGGGGACCATAAGCATGATATCAGCCAGACAACTCCGGGCCGCCCGGGCGCACCTTGACCTCAGCCAGGACGAAGTCGCCGAAGCCGCCGGCATTACCAAATATACGCTCTCCAACATTGAGCGCGGGGCGACGGAAGGGTCGACCCGGAGTCTCGAAGTGTTGAAACAGTTCTACGAGCGCCACATGCTGCATTTCACGGATGATGACGGCATCAAGGTCGTTCATTCGGATGTCAGCTCCTATGAAGGCGTGGAGGGATTTAACGCCTTCATGCTGGATGTTATCGAGACGATGGAACGCCGCCCCGGCACGTATTGTGTATCCAATGTCGATGAAAAAAACTGGATCAAATGGCAAGGTATTGATGATGCCACACGGATGCGTAACCGCATTGCCGCTATTCCTGGTATTCGCGCGCATATTCTCGTCAAGGAAGGGGATCATTCCACCTTCGCGACTTATGCCGAGTATCGGACGATTTCCCCGGAATTTTTCTACGATAATACGTCGCACTATGTGTACGCCGATAAAATCGCGCTCATCCGTTTTGACGAAGACAATGTGATCGTGCGCGTTTTGCACAATCGCTATTTTGCCGAAAGCTTCAAGCTTATGTTCTATCGTTTCTGGGACATTATGGGCAAGCCGATGAATCATCTAGAAGAAGTAAAATTATATGCTTAATGATCCAAAAAGACAGAGTTCAGCTTTGATACAGGAGGTTGAAGCGCTTTTGCGCCTGGCGCAAACGGAGTTGCCGCCACCCTCCGATGCGCTGGCGAGCACTATCAGAGTATTGTCGGATTCGTCTGATGAAAAAGATATCGTGGATGAGTTTCCGCGTGAATCTTTTCCGGGAACAATGGCAAGGCTTTTAACCAAGAAGGCGCATGGCGTCGGTGCGAGCCACATGAACACCCGTCTGTTCACGCAATTCAATCTGGTCGCGAGTTATTATCCGTACAACTCCGATCTGAAACTGTTGAAAAAACATGGCAAAGAATATGGCGAGCTGGTGCGTCAAGATTTGCCGGAAAGTATGCGTATTTTATTGTTTGAGCTGGGCTCTGGCAAGGAATCGCCTAAGACCCGCGCCATTCTTAAGCATGTTCGCCCCGATGATTATGCGGTCGATGAAGGCGATTTAGGCGCCCTGATGGCGACTGTCGAAATGGTGGGCAATGAATTTCCCGGCATGGGGATTTATCCGCGCAATAAAGATTTCAATAAAGACAACATGGAGGCGGGCGAAGTTCCGGTGCGTGTTGAAATCAATGAGTATGATGAAAAACAATATTTCTTTTCCCGGCAGGAAAAAAACCTGCCCAAAGACGCTCGCCGATTGATTGTGCAGTTTGGGACGACGCTCGGAAACATGGAAGGTGATCCGAATGGCGCGCTGCCCGTGAGGGAAGTTTTGGGCGCTTTGCAAAATTACCGGGCGCATTTATCCGACGGTGATTATGCGATCATCAGTCTCGATCAAAACCAGAATAAAGCCAGTCTCAATAAATGTTATGGCGATCCCGTGCACAGACAGCTGGCGGAAGATTTGCTGCAGCGGACACAGGCGCAGATACCGCATAAAGGGTTTGATGCGAATAATTTCAAATATACACGCTTCTGGAATCCGCAAAATCACCTGTATGCCAACGGCTATGAAGTGGCGCGCGACAACAGTTTCGAAATATGCGGCTTGAAGGCGGAATGGAAAAAAGGGGAAATTCTATCCTACGCAAACTCCTACAAGTATCCGACAGAATTTCTGGAAATAATATTCGCGGCGACGGGCTTTGAGATTGTGCAGGTTAATCCTGATGATGAGGGCCGTATGCATCATTATGTTCTGAGAGCGGCTCCCTTCGCCCCAATGAAATTTAAGCCCTTAATAAGACATAATAACTTTGTTTGAATTATCTGAAGAATCTCTCTAAAGATAAACCATGTCCGAAAAGCAAGCTGCCTACCGCGTTTTGGCGCGCAAATACCGCCCCCAGAATTTCGATGATCTGGTGGGGCAGGAGGCGCTGGTTCGCACCCTGAAAAACGCCATTACGTCTGGCCGTATCGCCCATGCCTTTATGCTCACCGGTATTCGCGGTGTCGGCAAAACGACCACCGCGCGCATCATCGCCAAGGCGCTGAATTACACCGGGCCGGATGGCACCGCCGGGCCGACAACGGGCGATACGTCCGATTGCGATACCTGCCGCGCGATTGCCGAAGACCGCCACCCCGATGTGATGGAAATGGACGCCGCGTCGCGCACCGGTGTCGATGACATTCGCGAAATCCTCAACGGCGTGCGCTATGCGCCTGTCTCTGCCCGCTACAAAATCTACATCATCGACGAAGTGCACATGCTCTCGAAAAACGCGTTCAACGCGCTGCTCAAAACACTCGAAGAGCCGCCGGAGCATGTGAAGTTTATTTTCGCCACAACCGAAATCCGCAAAGTGCCTGTCACGGTGCTGTCGCGCTGCCAGCGCTTTGATCTGCGCCGCATCGATGCCACCACGCTCGGCGATTACTACAAAACCATCTGCGATAAAGAAAACGTGGCTGCGGAAAAAGACGCCATATCGCTGATCGCCCGCGCGGCCGATGGCTCGGCGCGTGATGGTCTTTCGATCCTCGATCAGGCGATCGCGCTTTCCGATGGCAATGTCACGACCGCCCAGGTGAAAGACATGCTCGGCCTTGCCGACCGTGCGCTGGTGCTGGACCTGTTTGAAAAAGCCGTGAGCGCAAAAGCCGATGAAGCCCTTGCCATCATGGGCGATCTCTACCGCAAGGGCGCCGACCCGGTGGTGGTCATCCAAGATTTACTCGATCTCGCGCATCAACTGACCAAATTGCGCGCCGCGCCGAAATTGCAAGACACACTTCAAACCATGGGCCGCGAAGAGATTGAACGCGCCGCCACGCTGGCTTCCAAACTCTCGATGCCGATGCTCGGTCGCGCATGGCAGGTATTGCTCAAAGGTCTTGGCGAACTCCACACCGCGCCCGACGCACAAAAAGCCGCTGAGATGATTGTCATCCGTCTGGCTTATGCCGCCGACCTGCCGGACCCGGCCGACCTGATCCGTAAACTGAAAGATACATCGCCAACCAGCATGCCGAATAACGGGGGAGGCGGCACCCGTGTTGCAGCCTCAGCCGGTAACGTAATGGCCATGGCGCAACCGATGGCCGCGCCCGAGCCAGCCCTGCTGGGCACGATTGAAACCTTGCGCGATGTCGTGGCGCTGCTCGAACAAAACGGCGCGATGGCGCTGGCCAGCCACGTCTATCTTTACGCGCACCCGGTGAAAATTATCGACGGATCGATCGAATTGCGCCCCGCCGCACATGCGCCCGAACGCCTCACGCAGGATTTAACCCAAGCGCTCAAATCCATGACCGGCAAGCGCTGGATGGTCAGCATCTCAAACGCGCAAGGCGGCCCGACCCTCGCCGATGAAGCGCGCGCGGTGGAAGCACAGCAGCGTCAAGCCGTGCTCGACGCGCCGCTGGTGAAACAGATTTTCGAACTGTTCCCCGATGCGGAACTCAAAGCCATTCATACAAAGGACTAATACCATGATGAACATTCAAAAAATGATGCAGCAGGCCAAAGCCATGCAGGACAAGATGCAGGTGATGCAGGAGCAGCTCGCCAACCAGACGGTTGACGGCGAGAGCGGCGGCGGTCTGGTCAAAGTTGTCATGAGCTGCAAAGGTGAATGCAAATCAATTCACATCGATCACTCCTTATTGCTGCCCGAAGAAAAAGAAGTGACCGAAGACCTCATTAAGGCCGCGCTCAACAACGCCAAAGCCAAGGCCGATGCGCGCCTCGCCGACGAAACCCAGAAAATGATGAAAGACTTAGGCCTCCCGCCGGGTGCGCTCGGCGGCGGTCTGCCGTTTTAAATGAAAATCCTTACCTGGAATATCAACTCTGTCCGCCTGCGCGCGCCGATTGTGGTCGATGTGATGCGCAAATTGAAACCGGATGTCGTCTGTTTGCAGGAAACCAAAACGCCCGATGAATTTTTTCCGCGCGAGACATTCGAGGCGGAAGGCTACAAATATATCCACGCGCACGGCATGAAATCTTATAACGGCGTGGCGATCCTCTCGAAACATCCGTTCGTCAGTCATGATATCCATCACCGCTGCGGCAAGGAAGATTGCCGCCATATCGCCGTGAATGTCGGCGGCATCCAGCTGCACAATCTCTATATCCCTGCGGGCGGGGATGAGCCGGACCCTGAAATTAATGAGAAGTTCAAACACAAGCTCGCCTTCGTCGATGAAATGACAAGCTGGTTTAAAAAGAATTATACATCGGCAGACAGGCTGGTGGCGCTCGGCGATTTCAACATCGCGCCGCTGGAACATGATGTCTGGTCATCCAAACAGTTAAAGAACGTCGTCTCACACACTGAGCCGGAAATCATCCGCCTGAATAAAATGCAAAAATCACTCGACTGGGTCGATGCTATCCGCCATTTCGTGCCCGAAGACGAGAAATGCTATACGTGGTGGAGCTATCGCAATCAGGACTGGAAAAAATCCAACCGCGGCCGCCGTCTCGATCACATCTGGGTGACCAAGCCTTTAGAGAAATCTTTGAAGAAACACACGATTTTCGCTGATGCCCGCGACTTCGAAAAACCCTCCGACCACGTGCCGGTTATGATTGAGCTGGCCAGCTGACATTCAGCTCCGGCAAGCCTTTGACATCAATGCGGCTATATACCCATGAGTCTACGACCTCGCCGCTCGGCAGTGCCGTCGCCTTGCGCTCTTTGCCTTCCAGATCGAAACCAAGCTTTTCAATCACCCGGCGGCTTTTGTCATTCCCTTCCGCATGGCTGATCATCACCGCGTTCGCCCGCAGCTGCCAGAAGGCGTAGCGGGTGAGGGCGTTGGCCGCTTCCCCGGCATAGCCTTGCCCTTGCGCGCTTGCCCGCACCCAGAACCCGATCTCAAAGCGCTTCACCGCCCAATCGAAGCGGTGCAGGCCGGTGCCAATCACAAAACGCCCTGTCTCCTTCTCAAACCCGCCGAGCATCAGATCCTCGCGGCGGATAAAGCGCGCATAGGCTTCCCGCACCACGGCTTCGGAATCGTCCGCCGTGCCCAGTTCCTTCGCCCACGGCATCCATTGGTGCAGATGGGCGAAGGTCTCCGCCTTCGCCTCGTACAAGGCGGCCCCATCACCCGGCATGACCGGGCGCAGGATCAGCCGCGGCGTCTCGATCGGCATTGGCAGGTTCATCAGCATCAACAGGGGTTTTTCAGCCATGGCTTTAGATCTCCTATCTCTATGAAAAGCATGGATATTCGGATTCTGTCCACAAATTGTTTGACTTACCCCGGGCCCTTCTGTCATAAGGAGGCACATTTTGGTTATTGAAGCGCCTAATGAACGAACAACAATAAGGGCGTCTTCGCTGATACGGCATACCTTTTCCCTCCTTTGATAAGCAGGCTAAAGCGTTTTGATCGGATCGACCCGGTGTAACAAAACGCTTTTAAACATCCGCCGCTGTGGCGGTGTGCGTCTATGACTTTGATAAGGATTACCCAATGACTAGTTTCAATGACTTTAACCTGCCTGCCGCCCTGATGGAAACATTAGAGCGTATGGGCTATACAACCCCGACGCCAATTCAGGCGCAGGCTATTCCTGCCGCGATGGCTGGCCGCGATGTTCTGGGCTCTGCCCAGACCGGTACCGGTAAAACCGGCGCCTTCTGTATCCCGATGATCGCAGCCCTGATCAACGACCCGACCAAATGCGCGCTGGTGATGACGCCAACCCGCGAACTGGCGACACAGGTTCTGACCGTTGCCCGCGACATGATCGGCCGCTCCAAGAACGGCAAAGATAAATTCATCAAAACCGCGCAACTCATCGGCGGCGAATCCATGGGCAAGCAATTTGCGCAACTGCGCGAAAATCCTCGTCTGATCGTCGGCACACCGGGCCGTATTAACGACCATTTGCGCCAAAATCCACGCCTGCTGGCGAACTTCTCGCTGCTGGTGCTGGACGAAGCTGACCGTATGCTCGACATGGGCTTCTCGGTTCAGATCGATGACGTGCTGGCGAAAATGCACAAAGACCGCCAGACATTGATGTTCTCGGCAACCTTCCCGCCCTCGATCGTCCGCTTCTCGCAAAGCTATCTGAAAAGCCCTGAGCGCGTGAGCGTCGGCGAACAGAGCCGCGCGCACGAAAACATCGATCACCAGATGATGGAAGTCACCAACGACAACAAATACACCGAACTGCTCGCCCAGCTGGAAACACGCCAGGGCACGGTCATCGTGTTCGTGAAAACCAAGCACGGCGCCGACAAACTTGCCGACAAACTGACGAAAAGCGACTATGAAGCCACTGCGCTCCATGGCGGCTTACGTCAGGGTCAACGCGACCGCGCGATTGCGTCTTTCCGCAAGCAAATCTTCCGCATCCTCGTAGCAACGGACGTTGCTGCGCGCGGTCTGGACGTGCCGCACGTTGAGCACGTGATCAACTATGACATGCCGCAAGTGGCTGAAGACTACATCCACCGTATCGGCCGCACCGCGCGCGCTGGTGCCAAAGGTGAAGCCCTCGCCATGGTAACGCCGAATGACCGTCACCTGTGGCGCGATGTGGCCCGTCTGCTCGACCCGAATGCAGCCACGCCAGAAGAAAGCTCGCAGGAGCGTAACTTCAAAGGCAAGGGCGGCAAGAAGTCGTTTGGCAAAAAACCGTTCGGCAAGAAATTTGGCGACCGTCCGCAAGGCGAGCGCAAATTCGGTGAGAAGAAATTCGGCGCCGAGCGCCGTACGTTCGAAAACGACAATAGCGCCGAAAAGAAGCCTTTCCAGTTCAACAAACACAAAAAAGCCGAACGCGATGGTGCCAACCCGGTAAATCGTGACGGTGCCGAAAGATCGCAAGGTGGCTTTAAACCGCGCGATGATTTCAAAAAACGCGAAGATGGCTTTAAATCAGAAGGCGGTTTTAAGAAGCGTGAAGGCGGCGAGTTCAAGCCACGCGACGGTTTCAAGAAACGCGAAGATGGGTTCAAGCCAGAAGGCGGTTTCAAGCAGCGTGAAGGCGGGGAATTCAAACCACGCGACGGTTTCAAGAAACGCGAAGATGGGTTCAAGCCAGAAGGCGGTTTCAAGAAGCGTGAAGGCGGCGAGTTCAAACCCCGCGACGGTTTCAAGAAGCGTGAAGACGGTTTCAAACCAGAAGGCGGATTCAAGAAACGTGAAGGCGGGGAATTCAAACCCCGCGACGGTTTCAAGAAACGCGAAGATGGCGCCAAGAAAGAAGGCGGCTTCAAAAAAGAAGGTGGTTTCAAGAAACGCGAAGGCGGTTTCGCCAAGAAACCGGGCGGCTTCAAACCCCGTACCCGCGCCGCCTAGTCTTTACTGATAATTTGAAAAAGCCCGCTCTCTTGCGGGCTTTTTTATTGCCTTCAAGAAACAATATTGTATAGGCTCAGGAAAATTATACTGGATATTTTATAATGACGTCCGATCCTGTTGTTTTATTCTCTACGCCGCGCACATTGGTCACCGAAGTGGACGCCTGCGACCAGCCTGATCTGACCGCTCACTGGACGTCCTTTCCCCCGGCACCTGATTTCGCCGCATGGACGCTGCCGCAGATATCAGATTTGATTGCCGACATGATGACGGATCGTCAGGAAGCGGATCGCACATCCTACCGGATGATTGTGCGCAACAAGGCGGATCATTCATTTATGGGCTATGCCAATGCTTGGAAGATATCTCCCCATCACTTCACGCCCCAGCTGGGTATCTGTCTGAACCCTGAGTGGCAAGGGGGCGGCATGGGCAGCGAGATTTATCGCGGCCTGATAGGATTTGCTTTTGAAAAATTCCCACGCGACATTATTTTGCATGCGGATGTGAACCCTCAAAATATTCCCTCCCTGCGCTTGCATTTTGCCTGCGGCATGCAGCCGTTCTGCTTTACCAAGGATGGCTATACAGATGGCGTTCTTGTCGAGGATGAGCTTTCGATGCGTATCAGCCGTGCCCATTACGATCGGTATGGTCCGGTCCGGGCAAAATTGTCGCTGATATAAAAAAGCCCGCTCGAAGCGGGCTTTTCTTTATTTCTAGGCTTCCGCCGCTTTTTTCGATTGCTTCTTCGCGATGTCGCGGGCGTTGGCGGTCAGGAATTTCTTGCGCAGGCGCAAGGATTTCGGCGTGACTTCCACCAGCTCATCTTCATTGATGTAGGACATCATTTCCTCGAGGCTCATTTTCTTCGGTGGCACCAGGATAACGGCTTCGTCCGCGCCCGAGGCACGCACGTTGGTCAGCTGCTTGCCTTTCAACACGTTGATGTCGAGGTCGTTCTCGCGGCTGTGTTCGCCAACTACCATGCCTTCATAGACCTTGTCGCCATGGCCGATGAACATGATCCCGCGATCCTGCAGCTTCCAGATAGCGTAGGCGACGGCATCGCCCTTGTCGGTCGAGATCAGCGCGCCGTTACGACGGGCAGCGATATCGCCTTTGTACGGACCATAGGAGTGGAACAGGCGGTTCATCAGGCCTGTGCCGCGCGTGTCGGTCAGGAACTGCGATTGATAGCCGATCAGACCGCGCGAGGGGGCGAGGAACGTGATGCGGGTTTTACCGGCGCCCGATGGACGCATATCGCGCAGCTCTGCCTTGCGCTGTGTCATTTTCTCGACAACGGAGCCGGAATAAACTTCATCGACATCGCAGATGACTTCTTCATACGGCTCGATCAGTTGGCCGTTCTCATCTTTTTTCAGCAGAACGCGCGGGCGCGAGACCGACATCTCAAAGCCTTCGCGGCGCATGGTTTCGATCAGAACGCCGAGCTGAAGTTCGCCGCGTCCGGCCAAGTCGAATGCATCGCGGCCGGCGCTTTCCGTCACTTTAATCGCGACGTTGGTTTCGGCTTCGGCCAACAGGCGCTCGCGCAGCATGGTCGAGGTCAGCTTTTTGCCTTCCGTCCCGGCATATGGCGAGTCATTGACCGTGATGGTGACAGCCATTGTCGGCGGATCAACCGGGTGCGATGGCACAGGGTTCGAGACAGCCGGATCGCAGATCGTATCGGCCACCGAGGTATTTACCATCCCGGCGATACAGATAATGTCGCCGGCAACGGCTTCGGCGACTGGAATGCGCTCGATGCCTTTATAGGCAAACAGCTTGGTCAGGCGGAAGTTCTCCACCAGTTTGCCGTTAATGTCGACGGCTTTCACCGCCATATTGACCTTCGGCTTCCCGCTATACACCTTACCCGTCAGGATACGGCCCAGGAACGGGTCGGCCGAGAGCAGGGTGGCGAGGAAGGTAAACGGGGCATTTTCATCGACAGCCGGGGCTGGCACATGGCGCATGACGAGGTCAAGTAGCGGGTGCAGGTTTTCGCGCGGTGCTTCCAGGCTTTCCGCACACCAGCCATCGCGGCCCGAGGCGTAGAGAACCGGGAAGTCCAGCTGCTCGTCATTTGCATCCAGCGACACGAACAGGTCGAACACTTCGTTCAGCACTTCATCCGGGCGGGCGTCGGAACGGTCGATCTTGTTGATCATCACGATCGGTTTGATGCCCAGCTTCAGGGCTTTGCCCAGCACGAATTTGGTTTGCGGCAGCGGGCCTTCGGCCGAGTCACACAGCAGGATAACGCCATCGCACATGCTTAAGACGCGCTCTACCTCGCCGCCAAAGTCGGCGTGGCCCGGAGTGTCGATAATGTTGATACGGGCATTGTCCCAGTCGATGGCGGTGCATTTCGCCAGAATGGTGATCCCGCGCTCTTTTTCCAGGTCGTTGGAGTCCATCATGCGCTCGTCTGTCGCCTGGTTTTCGCGGAACGTGCCGGACTGTTTCAGGATATTGTCGATCAGGGTTGTTTTCCCATGGTCAACGTGCGCGATAATCGCGATATTGCGGATTTGTTTCGAAGAGGTAGCAGACATCAGAAGTCTCGTTTCTTGTTAAAATAAATAGCGGTGATAAGGATAAAAGGCGGACGTGCGTATCCGCAGGCGGCTTTAGGCGGCCTGTATATCCGGCGGCTGGGCGCTCGGACGACGTAAAACAAAGCGGATGGTCAGTTCCATGGCGCTTCGTGTACCGCTATTTCCTTAAAAAAGCGAGGTTTTTTTGGCGTTGCCGCATAAATTATTGTATTTTGCCATAAAATGTAGGTTAATGGGGCATGGGTCGACGCGTACCAACCAATTATTTCCCGACAGACAGCTATGCCGCAAGCCAGCTGCTGACGGATTTCATGCGGGTGCGGGACGTGATTTGGGATAACGATCAGTCCGATTTTGCCATCGTTCAGGCGGCTCATCACGAGGAGCGCACTCTGGGGCTGAGCTTTGATGAAGCGCAGTCATTGGTCGTTCATAAGATTCTGAGTAAAGAAGGGCCTGCATCCATTATTCCGGAAGCCGCCTGTTATGCGGATAATGCGGTTACAGCCCGATCGCGCTGCCCGTCAGCCAAATCAAAAATCGACGCACTTGCCATTTGATTCCCAGTCGCCGTAGCGCACGGGATCGAGGCCACCGCGGCCACCGATTTCCTTGGGCGGCGCTTTCGATTTTTCACCCGGTTTTTGCGGGGTATCTTGGGTCTTTTCTGGACTTTTTGGCGTATCGGTCATAGATAAGGCATATAGCGCACAAAAGGCGCCAAGAGAAGTACCATGGAAATACTGAAACCCTACCGCGCCCGCATCGATGCCATCGACGACCAGATTATCGATCTGCTGGCCGAGCGTCTGCACGTCATTGACGAAGTAGCCAAGGTGAAGTCCGCCCGCGATATTCCGGCGGTGCTCGAAGACCGGGTGAATGAAGTAATTGACCGCTGCGCCACAAGGGCCGCGCAGCGCGGTGCCGATCCTGAACTGACTCGCCGCCTCTACGCGGTACTGGTCGCGTGGTGCTGCGATGTCGAAAGCGCCTACATCAAAGCACAAAAGCAAAAATTATATGGATGACCGGGCGATCGAGGGGGGCGAGGTCGCATCAGACGGGATGATGGCACGGCGCACGGCGCTGGCGCTGCTCTACCAAATCCTGCATCAGAAACGCAGTCTCGACGAAGCCTTTGAGCGCGATGACTATTTCAAAACCCTCTCCCCGCGCGATCGCGGCTTCACCCGCATGCTGGTTACCACCGTCCTGCGCCGCAAGGGCCAGATCGATGATCTGATCCGCCGTGCCATGGATAAGGGACAAGACCCCAATCCTGTTCTGCTACGCCTGATCCTCTATGTTGGCGTGTGCCAGATATTTTTCATGGAAGTCGCCGACCACGCGGCGGTCGATACCACCGTTACGCTGGCCGAAGAAAACGATCTCGGGCGCCAGAAGGGCCTTGTGAATGCCATCCTGCGCCGCATGACGGGCGAGGGGCGTGAGTGGATTCAAAAACAGGACGATGTCCGCATGAATTTCCCCGCCTGGCTGCTCGAAAGCTGGGTCAAGGATTACACGCTGACTATGGCCGCGCATATCGCGCAGGCCTCGCTCACCGAAGCCGCGCTCGATATTACTGTGAAAGTCCCCTTGGATGTGCCGCATTGGCGCGACACGCTTGATGCCACGCTTTTACCGACCAGCAGCCTGCGCCGCTCAACCGGCGGCTCCGTCGCCGATTTGCCGGGACTGGCCGAAGGACAGTGGTGGGTGCAGGATGCGGCCGCCGCCCTCCCTGCCATGTTGCTGGGCGATATCACGGGCAAGACGATTGTTGATTTATGCGCCGCGCCGGGCGGTAAAACCATGCAGCTGGCAGCGGCGCAAGCCAACGTCATTGCCATCGACCGCTCCTCTTCGCGCATGCGGATCTTGCAGGAAAATATAGATCGCACCGGTTTGTCGGACCGCGTGACCACCCACATTACCGACGGCGCAGAATGGCAAACCAAAGAACCGGTCGATGCCATCCTCCTCGATGCGCCGTGCAGCGCGACCGGCACCATCCGCCGCCATCCTGATTTATTGCATCTCAAATCCGCGCGCGATGTGATTCAACTGATGAATATCCAGCAGCGACTGCTCGCCAACGCGGCGCGCCTTCTCAAGAAAGGCGGCACGCTGATGTATTGCACCTGTTCCCTGCAAAAGGATGAGGGCGAGCGCCAGATCGAAAAATTCCTCGCCGAGAATACGAATTTTTCCCGCTGGCCCATCGCCGCCAAGGAAATCGGCGGCATCGCCGACGCCATTACGCCGGAAGGCGATGTGCGGATACTGCCCTATTATCTGGCGCCTTATGGCGGAATCGACGGGTTTTACATCAGCCGTCTGCTCAAGGCCTGATCGATGCGGGGCGATACGGCAGCAACGGAATTTTTACAGGCTTTCCATCAAAGCTTGGCAGACGCAAGTTTTGTCAAAGCATCCTTCGGCAATTATCAAGGTCAGGAAGACGCGCTTAAAAATATTCTGATCAAAAAAACCGTGATCAAGCGTGAAGAAAAACTCTCTTTCACCTATCGTTATAAAACCCGCGATATCGTGAAAAATTACGATATGAGCGAAGGCTTGGAGCGTATGGAGACAGCGCTCGCCGATTTTTTTGCCGCGACATTGTTTACCACCCGGCACGATTTTATTCTGGAACATCGCCAGAAAAAAACATCGCTCCTCACGCGGCCGCCGACCAGCAAAGCGCCCGCTGATACCGCGCATGATCGCACGAAAAACCGCGTGATCGAGGCCAAAGATAAATCCTACCTGCACCACTTAAAAATCACCGATGCCAACGGAGAGGTGTATAAAAACGCGCAGGATAAATTTCGTCAGATCAACAAATACATCGAAATTCTAGCGCCGTTGCTTCCTGTTAAAGACACGCTGTCCATTGCCGATATGGGATCGGGCAAAGGCTATCTGACCTTTGCGCTATATGATCATATTATCTCCAGCGGAAGATCCGCCGCCGTCACCGGCGTGGAATATCGCCCTGACATGGTTGATCTGTGCAATGGTATCGCGAAGAATTCCGGCTTCACCGGCCTGTCTTTCGTGCAGGGTACGATCGAAGACTACAAAGCCGAACATCTCGATATTCTCATCGCTCTTCATGCCTGCGATACCGCCACCGATGACGCCATCGCCAAAGGGGTTAAGGCCAATGCCGACCTGATTGTGGTCGCGCCCTGCTGCCACAAACAAATCCGCCGCGAGATGGAAAAGGCCGGCGCGCCGGACGCGCTGGACTTCCTTCTGCGCCACGGTACGTTTTTAGAGCGTCAGGCCGAAATGACCACCGACGCGATGCGCTGTCTTTTGTTGGAGCAGGCAGGTTATTCGACCAAAGCGTTTGAATTTATTTCCGACGCGCACACGCCCAAAAATGTTATGATCATTGCCACAAAGGCAAAGAAATCAGACGTGCAAAAAGCCAAAGCCCGTCATTCTTTTGACGCCGCCAAACAGTTCTTCGGCATTCAAACCCATTATCTTGAAAAAGCGCTCGGGCTGGTAAATTAAGGGCAGGGGCTAACCATATATTTGCCCGCTTTATTCCAGACTTTTTCGACTTCGGCATCGTTGGGATAAAAATTCTGCATATCGACATTGCGGATCATGCGGATACGGGATTTCAATGCCTGTTCATTTGATTCTACCAACTGCCGTTTGGGAATGTCTTTATTGTCTAATTCTGTGACATCTGCCGACGGCTTGGTCAGAACAAACGTATAAATCAACTCGCCATTGGAAGCGCATTCAGTCGCAATCCGGTATAGCTTGGATAAATCCTGCGGTTCCGTAGACGCACCATAACTCTGCGCTGGCGCGTAAAAGCTGAGTGCTGTTGTGGCCACCCCTACCGCAGTGTGCGCGAAGAGTTTTTTGAACGGAATATTTTTCATTTCTTAAGGTCCCCAAAAATCAAACGGGCAGGGGAATGTTGGATCATATGTCTGTGCCCAGAAATCATATCGCTCCGCTTCCTCCCGCATCTCCAACAATGTTTTTGGTTTTTGCTGGTTATCATTGGCAACAGTATGGAAGGCCAGTGACAAAACGCGGGCATCGTCAGGAGAAGAGGGGACATAACTCATGCGGGCATACCTTAAACAACATAGGAAACAATAAAAAAGCTTATGACAAAAACTTGATGAATATTCAAGTATTAATTTGGATTTTATAAAGCGCATCTTTTGCTTGAGGGGGTGAATCAAATCGGGCTAAACTGTGGATAAGTGCTTCGTTTTTCATCTAAAAATCACCCGGAATCATGTCGAAACTCATCAAAATAGCGCCGTCTATTCTCTCTGCCGATTTCTCCATTTTGGGCGCAGAAGTGGCCGCCATCGATGCCGCCGGGGCCGATTACATTCATATCGACGTGATGGACGGCCATTTTGTCCCAAATATCACCTTCGGCCCACCCGTTATCAAAGCCATCCGCAAGGTGACGCAAAAGCCGTTCGACTGCCACCTGATGATCGCGCCGGTCGACCCGTTGCTCAAAGATTTCGTCGAGGCGGGCGCCAATATCATCACGGTTCATCCCGAAGCCGGACCGCATCTGCACCGTACCCTGCAAACCATCAAGGCGATGGGCTGCAAGGCGGGGGTGTCGCTCAACCCGGCAACACCCGTCACCTTGCTCGACGATGTCATGGACCTCATCGACCTCGTGCTGATCATGACGGTCAATCCCGGCTTTGGCGGGCAGAGTTTCATCCCGCTGCTGGACAAAGTCTATGCCGCGCACGAGCGCATCGAAGCGACGGGCCGCGATATCGATCTCGAAATCGATGGCGGCGTGAACAAGGACAATGCCAAGGATTTGATCGAAGCGGGCGCCAACGTGCTGGTTGCCGGCACCTCGGTCTTTAAAGACGGTCCGTCAGGTTATGCTGCCAACATCCAAGCCTTGCGGGGGTAATCGCAATGCTGGGGCGGGCGCTGGAAAAATTTTCGCATAAGATTAAATCCAAAGCCGCGCACATCACGTCCGTCGCGCCGCACGTGGTATGGCCTTTCGTTGAGCCGCCCCCCAGCAAACTGCTGTTCTCGCCCACCGACATTCGCGCTGGTTCCGCCGAAAAAGGCCGCTGGCTCGCCCATGGCGGAATCTTCACCTATGGCGATGACCAGTTAGAGTTGCACAATGCCAACTGGATGCCGGATGATGTCGCACCTGTCTGGATTGCTCACCTGCACGGTTTCGACTGGCTGCGCGATCTGCGGGCGCTGGGCGGTAATATCGGCCGCCGCGCCGCGCGCATGATGATCGCCAACTGGATGGATAAATATCCGCGCTGGGAAGTCACCGCGTGGCGCGCCGATATTCTTGGCCACCGTCTTGCCAACTGGATGAGCGCCTTTGATTTTTACGGCGACAGCGCCTCTGACGAATTTCAGGAACAGTTTTTCGATTCCCTGCACAAACAGGCCCGTCATTTAACCCGCGCCCTGCCGGGCAGTCTGCATGGCATCGCATTACTGCGCGCCATCCGCGGTCTCGCCTATGTCGGCCTGTGCCTTGAAGGCCGCGAACAATCGCTCGAGCAAGCATTGACGCTGCTGCACAAGGAAATCGACAAACAGATTTTATCGGACGGCGGCCACGTCTCGCGTAATCCGGCGGTGCTGTTCGAAGCCATCAGCATCCTCGTCGATATTCGCTGCGCCCTGCAAAAAGGCGGCTATCCCGGCATCGCGAAAATTCAGCATGCGCTCGATCGCGCTGTCCCCGCCTTGCGCTTCTTCCGTCATTCCGATCAGAAACACGCGCTCTTCAACGGCGTGCAAGAGGGCGATCCCACCACCGAAAAATCCGTGCTGCTGCATAGCGGCAGCCGCGTGAAAGCCCTCTCAAGCCTGCCGCACACAGGGTTTGAGCGCATCGCGCTCGGTCGCGGCCTGTTGATCATGGACACGGGCAAGCCACCTGCCTATCCGCACGATGAAGATGCACACGCCGCGCCGCTGGCCTTTGAATTCTCCTATGCGCGCGATCGCATCTTCGTCAATTGCGGCGGCCATCCGACCGATGCGAAATGGCAGGACGCGTTGCGCGGCACCGGCGCGCACAATGCGCTCACCATCGATCACCGCAACGCCTGCGAAATTCACAAAGACGGCTCGATGGGCCGCAAGCCCCGCGTCGTGCAAGTTACCCGCGAGGACCTCGGCGGCGCCGTCATCATCGATGCTTGCCACGATGGCTACGTGCCGCTCAACGGCGTCACCCACCGCCGCCGCATCTATCTGGCGGATCAGGGCGGCGATCTGCGCGGCGAAGAAACCTTGAACTGCGCGGTCGGCCTCTCCAAGGGTCACGATGTTACGGTGCGCTTCCACCTGCATCCTAAAGTGTCCGTCTCTCTCGTGCAGGGCGGCACAGAAGCGCTGCTGCGTCTGCCCGCCGGACCCGGCTGGCGCTTTACGCTCTCGGGCGATGCCACGCTGACCCTCGAAAACTCCATCTATCTGGGTGAGGGTCTGCGCCCGCGCAAAACCAAACAGCTGGTGCTCACCACGACCATGACCGCCGACATGCTCCAGCTGAAATGGGCGATGCAGCGCGAGTAGCTCCTTGTTTTTGATCGGGACACTCACCATATAAAATTCCCATGCGCCAAACCACATCCCGCCGACAGCCCTATCTTAACCCGCCAGGCAGCCCCCTCATTGAAAGCAGTGAGGCCACCAAGGAAGCCTGGAAGAAATTCTTCTGGAGCCGCATGCGCGATCGCGCGCCGGTCCAGTTACCGCAGGGCTTCGTGAAGCCCGAAGCCGACGTGCTGGCTACGTTGAAATCCTACGGCGATCAGGACAGCATCACCTGGCTCGGCCATGCGGCCTTCCTGATCAGGCTCAATGGCCTGACCATTCTGACAGATCCGTTTCTCTCGCAGCGCGCTTCGCCGTTCCGCTATCTGCTCGGCCCCAAGCGCTTCTCGCCGCCGGGCCTCTCGGTGCGCAATTTGCCCAAGATCGACGTGCTGCTGATTTCGCACAATCACTACGACCATCTCGATAAAGAAACGCTGCGCCAGTTGCCCAATAAAAAAGACATGGTTGTGGTGACGCCCGATAATAACGGCGATGTATTACGCCCGCTCGGTTTCACCAACGTCATCGAGCTCGGCTGGGGTCAGCAGGCGCACGCCGCGTCGCTCTCTGTCACCGTCCTGCCCGCCATCCATTTTTCCGCGCGCTCCTTGTGGGACCGCAACCACATGCTCTGGGGCGGCTTCGCCATTCAGGGCAAAACCAAAAAGCTGTATTTCAGCGGCGACACAACGCACGGCCCTGTCTTCAAAGACCTCGCGCAACATGGCCCCTTTGATTACGGCATGATCGGCATCGGCGCGTATGATCCGGTGGAACTCATGAAAGCCGTTCACGCCACGCCGGAGCAGGCCATCGACATCGCCACAGACCTGCACGTCAAAACCGTCATCGGCATGCACTGGGGCAGCATCAAACTTACCACCGAAGACCCCTTCGAACCGCCCGTCCGTTTCAAACAGGCCGGGCAAGCGCGCGGCTACGCCCCCGAAAACCTCTGGGCCATGCATATCGGCGAAACACAGTTGATGAATCATCCAGCTTCTTAAATCGTTCTTGTTATGTTCCTTTATGGGTGGTATAAGGGGGAATGAGATTGTTCCTGCGCCAGATCCCGACCGAGACCGCCATTCCGCAATATCTGCGCGACATGATGGCGAGTGCCAGAAAGCAAAAAAAATCGATCAAACGAACTATTGAACCTACCTTTAACGCCTTGATTTTCCACGATACAAGGAAATCCTAATATGTCCAAAAACGCCAAGACCTATGTCTGCCAGTCGTGCGGCAACGTCTCCTCCAAATGGAGCGGCAAGTGCGAAGCGTGTAACGAGTGGAATTGCATTCAGGAAGAAAAAGTCGAGGCATCGGCGCCCAAGGGCATGACCGCCAAAAAGGGCCGCCATATCGACTTCGTGCCACTACAGGGCACTGGCGAAAAGAAACTCCCGCGCCTCAAAACCGGCATTGCGGAATTCGACCGCGTGACGGGCGGCGGCCTCGTGCCCGGTTCGGCGCTGCTGATTGGCGGCGATCCCGGTATCGGTAAATCGACGCTGCTCTTACAGGTCGTGTGCAAACTCGCGCAGACGGGCAAGCGCTGTCTCTATATCTCGGGCGAGGAGGCGGTCGATCAGGTGCGCATGCGCGCCGAGCGGCTGGGCCTGCAAGGCGCGCCTGTCGAACTCGCCGCCGCCACTTCGGTGCGCGACATCATCGCCAGTATCGATGAGAGCGTGAACCCTGCTGACCTCGTCGTTATCGACTCCATCCAGACCATGTATATCGACAATGTCGATTCCGCGCCCGGCACGGTGACGCAAGTGCGCACCTGCGCGGCGGAGCTCACCCGCGTGGCCAAACGCCGCGGCATCTCTATTCTCTTTGTCGGTCACGTGACCAAGGACGGGCAGATCGCGGGTCCGCGCGTGCTCGAGCACTTGGTCGATGCCGTCCTCTATTTCGAAGGCGATCGCGGGCATCAATTCCGCATCCTGCGCACCGTCAAAAACCGCTTCGGCCCGACCGATGAGATCGGCGTGTTTGAAATGGCGAGCGAAGGCCTCGTCGAAGTGGCCAACCCGTCCGAACTCTTCCTTGCCCAGCGGCAGGATCATGTCGCTGGCTCCGCCGTACTGGCGGGGTTAGAGGGCACGCGTCCCGTACTGGTTGAAGTGCAGGCGCTGGTCGCGCCGTCGCCGCTCGGGACGCCGCGCCGCGCCGTCATCGGCTGGGACTCCAACCGTCTCGCCATGGTGCTGGCCGTGCTTGAAGCGCGCTGCGGCATTACGCTCTCCAGTTCCGACATCTTCCTCAACATCGCGGGCGGTATCCGCATTAATGAGCCAGCCGCCGACCTGGCCGTCGCTGCCGCGCTGGTCTCCTCCCAGACAGGCGTGCCGGTGCCGCATGGCTCGGTGTTCTTTGGCGAGATCGGCCTGTCCGGGGAAATCCGCACGGTGGCGCAGCCCGACCTGCGCCTGAAGGAAGCCGCCAAGCTTGGGTTTGATCGCGCTGTCATCCCCGCACCGCCCAAAAAAGGTAAAAAGGGCGAGTACCCCTTAAGCGTCAGCCAGATCGACCATCTCGATGACCTGATCGCCTTGTTTTCCGTCAAAAAACGGGCCGCAGCGGCTGCTTAGGGACCGCATAATTCCTTGCATTTCCAAGGGCCTTTCTCTATCACTGAGCGGGTCATGATCATCGATATTGTCGTAGGGGTCTTAATCCTCATCTCAGCCGCCATTTCCTTCTTGCGCGGCTTTATTCGTGAAGTGCTGACCATCGCCGGCGTCGTCGGCGGCGTGCTTGCGGCGATCTTCCTCGGCCCCAAACTTGCCCCTATTTTCCGCGGCTGGTTCGGCGTAACCGGCGAGGGCGAGCCGGAGAAGCTCTTCGACATGATCCCCATGGATGTCGCGGCTGACGCCACCGCCTATGCCGCCATTTTCGTCGTCTTCGTCGTTGCCATTTCCATCCTCAGCCACTTCATCGCGGGCGGCGTCAAAGCCATGGGCCTCGGCCCGGTCGACCGCACGCTCGGCATTCTCTTCGGCGTCGCGCGCGGTTTCGTGCTGCTCGGCCTGTTCTACCTGCCATTCCATCTGATGATGAAAGAAGAATCCAAGGAAGAGCTGTTCAAGGAAAGCCGCACGCACTATCTCATTGAGGAAGTCGCCGTAGTGCTGACTGAATATCTGCCGGATTCCGAAGAGGTGGAAAAAGCGGCCAAGGAAAAGCAGAATGCCTTCAAAGACAAATTGCTGGAGCAAAACCTGCTCGCCGGCGACAAAGCCGAAAAAGACGCAGAAGAAGAAAAACCAGCCGCCAAAGAAGATGGCTATGATGATGCGGAGCGGGGCAAGATTGACCAGCTCTTTACCGACCAACCCGCCTACAACGAGTAGAAAAGCATGAACACGAATCCTTTTGATGACGACCGGCTTCACGAAGAATGCGGGGTCTTTGGTGTCTATGGCCATGACGAAGGCGCCGCCTTAACCGCCCTCGGCCTGCACGCCCTGCAGCACCGCGGACAGGAAGCTGCCGGTATCCTCACCTACGATGGCGAGGATTACTACTCGCACCGTGCGCTCGGCCTCGTCGATTCCACCTTCGGCAATGGCGAGATTATCGAGAAACTCAAAGGCCACATCGCCATCGGCCACAACCGTTATTCCACCACGGGTGACAGCTTGCTGCGCAACGTCCAGCCGCTCTTCGCCGACATGTCGTTCGGCGGTTTTGGTGTCGCGCATAACGGGAACCTGACTAACGCCGCCACCTTGCGCGAAGCGCTGGTGCAAAAAGGCTCGCTGTTCCAGACGACCAGCGACACTGAAGTCATTCTCCACCTGATGGCCACAAGTCAGAAGAAGACACTGGTCGATCGCGTCAAGGATGTGGTGAACCAGATTAAGGGCGCTTATTCACTCGTTGCGATTGCGGAAGGCAAGCTGATTGGTCTGCGCGACCCATTCGGCATTCGCCCGCTGGTACTGGGCCGCCTCGGCGACTCCTATGTGCTCGCCTCTGAGAGCTGCGCGTTTGATATTATCGGCGCGGAACTCGTGCGCGATATCAAGCCGGGTGAGATGGTCGTGATCGACAGCATGGGTGTGCAATCGCACCAGCCGTTTGAAAAAGTCGGCAACCGTTTTTGCATTTTCGAATATGTGTATTTCGCCCGTCCCGATTCCGAAATGGAAGGCAAGTCGGTCTATGCGGCGCGCAAGAATATCGGCGCGGAACTCGCCAAGGAATCTCCTTGCCCGACCGCCGACCTTGTCGTGCCCGTGCCGGATTCCGGCGTACCCTCAGCCATCGGGTATGCGGAAGCCAGCGGCATACCGTTCGAGCTCGGTATCATCCGCAATCACTATGTCGGCCGCACGTTCATCGAGCCGACCGACCGCATTCGCAACCTCGGCGTGAAGCTGAAACACAACGCCAACCGTGCGTATTTGAAAGACAAGATCGTTGTGCTGGTGGATGACTCGATCGTGCGCGGCACGACCTCGCGCAAGATCGTCGAGATGGTGCGTGCCGCCGGCGCCAAGGAAGTACACATGCGCATCTCATCGCCGCCGACCAGCCATAGCTGCTTCTACGGCATCGATACGCCTGATACGGAGCAGTTGCTGGCGCACACACACTCCGTCGAAGAAATCGCGCAAAAGATCGGCGTGGACAGTCTCGGTTACATTTCAGTCGATGGCCTGTATCGCGCTGTCGGCGAAGCAAAGCGCAATGCCGACAACCCGCAATATTGCGACGCGTGTTTCACCGGCGATTATGCCGTGGAACTGGTCGACAAAGAATTGTCCTCTGGTTGCGGCGGATCGGGGCGGAAGATTTCCGTCCTGCGCGAACACCGCGTGAAGGCATAATCTCCATGGTTGATCTATCCGGTAAAACAGCGCTGGTCACTGGCGCGTCGCGCGGTATCGGCGCGGCTGTCGCCAAAGCCTATGCCAAGGCGGGCGCGCATGTAGTGCTGCTGGCCCGCACGGTCGGCGGTCTTGAAGAAACCGATGATGCGATCCGCGCACTGGGCGGCAAGGCGACCATCATGCCCGTCGATCTGGCGGAACTGGATTCACTCGATGCGCTTGGACCGACTCTGCTGCAGCATTTTGGCGGCCTCGATATTTTCGTCGGCAATGCCGGTTATCTGGCAACCAATGGTCCCATCACCCATAGCAGTGTCAAGGAATGGGATATTTCCCTTACCGTGAACCTCTCGGCGAATTTCCGTCTAGTGCGCACACTCGATCCACTGCTGCAACAATCATCCGCAGGCCGCGCGATCTTCGTAACCTCGGGCGTCACATCTGATGTGCGCGCTTACTGGGGGCCGTATGCGGTCTCGAAAGCCGCAGTTGAAATGCTCGCGAAAACCTACGCGGCAGAAAATGCCAAAACAAACGTGCGGGTGAATATTATTGATCCTGGCCGTGTGCGTACCGCGATGCGGGCGAGAGCCTATCCCGGGGAAGATCCGATGATGCGTCCTGCGCCCGACGATATTGTCGCACCATTTTTAGAGCTCGCGGCCAATGACTGCGCGCGTAACGGCGAAACAATCTTTATCAATTAAACCTTCTGGCCTTCGACGCGGGCAATGCCCAATTGGGTCGGGTAGGGGATCATGATGCCGCCGGCATCGAGTTGTTCCTTGATCGCCTTGGTAATATCCCATCGCAGATTCCAGTAGTCTGAATTCTTGCTCCAGAACCGCGCAATCAGATTAACGGACCAGTCGCTCATCTTGTCGGTCATCACCTGCGGTGCCTGATCGCCATCCTGAATAATACGCGCATCGTTTTTCAGGACGTTCAGCACGATATCCAGTGCTTTAGTAATGTCATCATCGTAACTGATGCCGACAAGAATATCCTGACGGCGCAGCAGATTGCGCGAATAATTGGTGATCGATTGCCCCCAGATCGCGCTGTTAGGCGCGAAGATGTAGACGTTGTCCGCGGCAGCGAGTTCTGTGCCGAACAGACTCAAGGATTTTACCGTGCCGCCCATATCGCCGAACGTAATGTAATCGCCGACATTGAACGGGCGCAGAATCAACAGCATCACGCCCGATGCCACGTTGGAGAGCGTGCCTTGCAATGCGAGGCCGATCGCAAGACCGGCAGCGCCCATGACGGCGATGAAGGATGCCATTGGTACACCGAACAGGCCGATGATGGTGATGATGGAGACAGTTGTAATCGTGTAGCGGGTCAGCGCGCCGAGGAAACTTTTCAGCGTGGCATCCATGCGGTGCAATTTGTTGATACGCCCGCTGATAAAGCGGCCAATCACCCAGCCTATCATCAAGATAGCCACGGCGACGAGCAGGCGCATGCCCCATTCAATCAGTAGAGGGAAAATTCCGCCTTCTGCGGCGATCAATGTGCTGATATCCGGCAGGCCGGCAGTTTTAACGACGTTCTCTAATTCTTCCATAGTCTTCTCTAGTCACTGAAGGGGTTTTTGCTCTTGCGGATAAGCAAGCGCACCGGTACGCCGGGCAGATCGAAATCTTCACGCAGGGCGTTGGTAATGTAACGGCGGTAGGTGCCGGGAAGTTCCTGAGATTGTGAGACCCACATCGCGAACGTCGGTGGGCGCGTGTTGATCTGTGCAATGTATTTGAGGCGGTTCGAGCGGCCTTCGACCATTGGCGCCGGGTTCTGGCTTTCGCGCGCGGCCAGCCAGCGGTTGAGCTTGGCGGTTTTCACGCGGCGGTTCCAGATTCCGTAGGTGATCAGTACGCGGTCCATCAGCAGGTTGAGATTGCGCCCGTTCTTTGCCGAAATGGTAACGAACGGCAGTTTCTTGACCTGCGCGAGACCGGTTTCAAGACGGTACTGAATACTGTCGAGCAAATCATCGCGGTCTTTTACGCTGTCCCATTTATTGACAGCGAGGATCAGCGCGCGGCCTTCTTTGAGCACATGATCGGCAATCTGCAGATCCTGCTTTTCCAGCGGGCTGTTGGCATCGACAACCAGAATGACAATCTGCGCCAGGCGAATGGCGCGCATCGTATCTTCCACCGACATCTGTTCGATGTTGTTGTCAACGCGCGCTTTCTTGCGCATCCCGGCCGTGTCGACCAGCTTGATCTTGGTATCTTTGTATTCCCAGTCGACGGCGATTGCATCGCGCGTAATACCGGCTTCGGGGCCTGTCATCACGCGGTTGTCTTTCACCAGCGCGTTGAGCAGGGTCGATTTACCGACATTCGGGCGACCGACGATCGCGATCTTGATGGGTTTGTCGTCTTCTTCCGGCTCTTCGGGCAATTCGAAATCGAGATTGCCTTCGAGCGCGTCGAGCGCGTCTTCATCGATATCGCCGACATCATCATCCGGCACATATTCTATTTCTTCTTCAGGGAAAAACGGGGTGAGCGCTTCGTATAATTCCTGAATGCCGATATTGTGCTCGGCAGATAGTTGGAGTGGCGTACCAAAGCCAAGCTTATGCGCTTCGCCGACACCGGCGATGCTGGCACGCTCATTTTCGCATTTGTTGACGCCGAGAATGACCGGCTTTTTCTGCTTGCGCAGGAAGCTGGCGAAATGCTCGTCGATCGGTGTCAAACCCATACGGCCATCGATCAGGAACAGGATGACGTCGGCGCGTTTGAGCGCTTCTTCAGTCTGCTTGCGCATGCGCCCTTGAATGGAGTCATCGAAATGCTCTTCGAGGCCGGCCGTGTCGAGAATGGTGAAGGCCTGATCATAGAGTTGCGCGGGCGCTTCGCGCCAGTCGCGCGTGACGCCGGGCGTATCGTCGACAATCGCGAGTTTCTTCCCCGCTAAACGGTTAAATAGGGTCGATTTGCCGACATTCGGGCGGCCAACAATGGCAAGGGTAAAGCTCATAACCGCCTTTGTAGGCGATTAACGGTACGCAAGCAAGGTTCCGTCGTCGGCCAGCAGATAAAGCGTCTGCCCGGCCACAATCGGCGGAATGGTGAGGTTCTTGCCGACCGACCATTGCGCGATCAGTTTGCCTGTCGAAGGGTCAACTTCTGCGATCCGCCCGCCCGTGCCGCCAATAATCAGGCGGCCGCCGGCCAGAACGGGGCCTTTCCAGAGTATGACGTGTTTGCGGGTGTCGGGATCTTCATAGCGCTTCATCTGCGTGACCCAGCGCACCGCGCCGGTTTCGCGCGCCATGGCGACCAGTTCGCCCTGCGTGGTGATGGTGAAGATGGTATTGCCAGCAACCCATGGCGTTTCCGCCCCGCCCAGTTCGCGCGTCCAGATGCGTGTGCCGGTCTGGGCATCGATGGCAACCATGCGCCCGGCATAGCTGATCGCAAAGACGAGGCCTTTGTCGATGACCGGATAGCCACTGATATCGGAGATGCCACCAAGCCCGCCAAGGCGCAGCATGCTGGCGAGGTTATCGGACCAGGCGAGCGAGCCGTTCTCGACACGCAGCGCGTAAATTTCACCCGAGGTAAAAGCGGGCACGACAAGGCCCGCTTCGGCGGCAGGGCTGGCGCCGCTTACCAGGCTTGCGCTACCTTCCATGCCGGAATAATCCCACAACACCGCCCCGGTTTTGGCATCGAGCGCGGTGAGCGTATTTGTCTGGGTCACGATGAAGACGCGGCCGCCTTCGATGGTTGGCGCGGCGCGTGACGGTGAATCGATTTTGGCGCGCCAGTAGACATCGCCCGTGGCCGGATTGACCGCAATGACTTCATCAAAGCCCGACGAAACATAGAGAACGCCGCCGGAGAAGGCGATGCCGCCTGCAATGACAGGTTCTTTTTCACCCGGTTTGCGCGCATCGATTTTCCATTGCTGCGCGCCATCTTTGATAGAATAGGCGCTGAGGCGGTTGTCGGTATCAAGAGCGAATATGCGTCCATCGGCAACGACCGGGCGCGCGGTCAACGGCATACGTGTCGAGCCGCCTTCACCTATATCGGTTTTCCACGCAAGCTTTAACTCGCCGCTATTCAGCGCCAGGTTTTGCATCGCGTGGTTCGGATATCCACCAGCTTGCGGCCAGAAATCATTGTCCCAGACTTCCGGCAGCGCGAACGGCGCTTCGGCTTTGCCTTCCGGCATCAACTGGTTTTGCATCTCTAAAATAGAAACGCGCTCACCCGGCAGCGGCGGCTTTTCCGGATCGCCAAACCATGTGTCGGAACAAGCACTCAACGCGAGCGCAGAGAAAGCAACGAGAGGCAAAGCGCGGGACAGTTTCATGGGTGATTACTCCGCTTTGATCGACTGGCTATAGAGTTGGCGCAGGGCAGCTGCACGGTCCGTCAGCGAAGACGGAACCGTGTCGGTTGCGTCTTTAAACGGCGCAAGGTGATCGAGCGCGGCTTTGTAATTTTGCGTATTGGCTTCGATCAGCGCGGCTTCGATACGGGCCTGCCACAGGAAAGGGCCTTTGGCATTATCCAGCACAGGCTTCAACACCGCGAGTTTCCCGGCGGCATCAGTATCCGTCGTCACGCGCACAAAAAGCAGGCGCGAGAGATCGCGCAGATCTTTGGGTGTGCCACGGCTTTCAGCGGCTTGTTTATAGAGTTTAGCGGCTTCGGCATTCTTGCCGTCAGTTTGAAGTTGACCGGCGGCGGTGAGGAGCGCAATCGCTTCCGGGCCATCACGGCTGTCGCCGATGACTTTTTGTAGCTCGGCTGTATTGATCTCTTTATCGACCGCGCTGACGAGACGCGCAGTTTCGCTTTCATTGCGCCCATGGTCCCAGGTGCGCCACGCCACACCGACACCGGTTCCCACGACCAGCAGGACAGCAGCCATCAGAATGGTGCTGCCGTAATCCTTCCAGAATTTTTCGGCTTTTTCCCGTTGCAGGGCTTCATCGACTTCGCGGAAAATATCGGACATAGGGTTCCTTATGGGTGGTTCGAAATTCGGGCCATTTTAGAGGGATGAATGCTACCCGCCAAGGGCTAAATTGTGGTACGATCAGGGAATGGAAATTGTGCGTTTTGCGCCGCAAAAACCGGGTCATGCCGTGGGTTATACCCGCGGCGAGTTTGGGGCGATCTTTCAGATATACTCCACTCACGTCTATAGCGGGCTGTTCCGCGACTTCTCGTTTACCGAGCAGAACGGCCATTATTACATCTCGTTTCGCGAAGAAGCGGGCAAAACGCCCCTGATCACCATCCAGAAACGCAGGCTTGGCCCGGACAAGAGCCTGTTCATCGCCACCACCCCCGGCCCCAAAGGCGCGCTGGTCGAGATTGCAAGGTCCGAGAAGATCGACCATTTCGTGGCAGCTTTGAAGGAAAAAATCGAGCATATGCGATAATCCGCTTGATTCCAGGTGGCCGTTTCCCATAGCCTTATTCCATAACTTATAATGTATGGTGTGTCTGCTATGGATGTGTCCTTGTTTTTCGGTAAGGCGTGTGACGTTTACCCCAACAATCAGAACCTTGCGCATGGGTCGCGGTATCCGCGCCGTTTTACCGATCATGAAATGAGCGAGATCACTCATCTGCTGGATAAATACCGGCGGCTGGGCAAGGTGGATGGATGGCATCTGTCCTGTTCGCAGGAAACCAGCCTGTTCTTCGTATCCAACGGCAATGCGCGGGATAACTGCGTGTTGAACATCCGAAAATTCAAAGGCAAGGACGAGTTCTTCGCCTATGGTATGTCGTCCGGCTTCAATAACGCGCATCATACGACGCCCAATTTCAAATCGGTGATGCAGACGGTGGAATTTACGCTGGAAGATGCGCCGCTGATTGCGCAGCCCAAACTTACGCTTTTCACGCCGCAAGCTTGAGGGCTTTGTGGGCGGAGCTTTTGATCCAGCCGCCGCCGATAACGCGGGGACCGTGATAGCAGACGGCCGCCTGGCCGGGAGAGACGCCGAATTGAGCCTCTGCCAAATGAATTTCAGCGCCGCCCTCAACCGCAAATAATTTCGCCGGCGCGGCGCGCGTCATCGAGCGCAGCTTGACATCGATGTCCAAGCCCTCGGCCGGAATGTTGGCGAGCCAGTTGCAGTCTTTCAGCGTCACAACATCGCGTGCGAGCGCTTCCTTCGGCCCGACGATGACTTTGTTCGCGGCCGCGTCGATCTTCACCACATAGAAGGGATCGTTGTTGTCATTGAACCCGCCGCCAATGCCAAGACCTTTGCGCTGGCCGATCGTGTAATTGACGATGCCATCATGCGCGCCGAGCACGCGGCCATCGACATGCACGATATCGCCGGGGTTGACGGCGTGCGGCGCAATCTTTTTCACCACGGCGGCATAATCGCCATTCGGCACAAAGCAAATATCCTGTGAATCCGGCTTGGCGGCATTGACGAGGCCGAGGCGGTCGGCATGCGCCCGCGTGACCGATTTGTCCCAGCCGCCGAGCGGAAAGCGCAGGAAATTAAGCTGATCCTGCGTCGTGGCGAAGAGAAAATAGCTCTGGTCCTTGGTCACATCGACGGCGCGGTGCAATTCGGCCGTGCCGGTCTCAGGATTAACAACCTGTTGAATATAGTGTCCCGTTGCCATGCAATCGGCGCCGAGATCATGCGCGACTTTGAGCAGGTCGCGGAATTTGACCGTCTGGTTACAGCGCACACACGGGATCGGCGTTTCGCCTTGCAGATAGGAATCGACAAACTCGCTGATCACGCTGTCCTTGAAATTGTCTTCATAGTTGAGGACGTAGTGGGGGAAGCCGCGCTCTTCCGCGACGCGCTTGGCATCATAGATGTCCTGCCCCGCGCAGCACGCGCCTTTGCGTGATACCGCCGCGCCGTAATCATAGAGCTGCAGCGTCACGCCGACCACGTCATAGCCCTGTTCATGCAAAAGCGCGGCGACGACCGAGGAGTCGACACCGCCCGACATGGCCACGACCACGCGGGTATCTTTTTCTGCTTTGTCGAAACCGAGCGAATTCATGCCGGATTATCTATCTCAAACCACCGGAAAAATCCAGTTTTTTGCATAATTTGTGCGGGCGGGGCCGTGTTGCAAGGCGCGGGGGCCGGACGATCCAATAGTTCGTTTGACGACTTTTTTTCGCGGGGCGGCATCAGATAGACAAAAAGCAGGTAGGCGAGGCGGTCCAGCTCGGTTTGGACGTGATCGGCGCTGTCCAGCCCGTGCTAGCGGATGGCGGGCATTTCATGGGCAAGGCGGGCGCGCCAGAGCTGCGGGAAGAGGGAGAGCAGGCCTTCGCGGTTCAGCTCGGCATAAAGCCGCCGGTACTGGTTTTGCAGGCTGAGGATATAGGCGAGGCGTTTGGCGGAGCGGTCATAGGCGCCCGATTTGACGGCATTAAGAGAGGCGGTAGCTTTGCCGGGGGCTGTCCGCGGGCCGGTCGATTTCTCCCACGGTTTCCATCGTCTGATGGCTTGGGCATGGGTGGCCCTGCGCTCCGGGGACCATCCGGTTTTAAGTACGGCATCCATTAAGATAATATAGGAATTAATTCATATTTTGTCAAGTGTGTAATATGTAAGAATAATGTAAGATTTCTGAATGGATCAATATTATGCAGACGATAGCGTTAACAATAACTGTATCGGGTATTTAGCGGTCGGCATTTCTGCATCAAATATAAGCCCCTTCTTGAGCATTTATAAAAAAATAAAAATTCATTTTAATATGTCTCCCGAATTAAATGTGCATTCCAAATTCTTTTTTAATGAAATATCGCGCAAGAAAGATGAAAAAATTAAGCATTTGTCTGACATTGATTGTTTTAATTTTTTTCTAAAAACATACGGCTATTATAAGCAATATTGCTTACAGCCTATTCTATCTACCGCTGACAAAAGAGATTTTCCATCCGTAAAGAAAAAAATGGAATTTGAAGATCTTATTTTGGATGAAAAGCAAATTATAAACATACTAAAAAGTGCTGTTATGATTGAAATATTCAACCGTCATGAACAGTCTGAAGATAAATATGAATTTTATGCAGATAAAGTTGATCGTAACGATAAGATATCATCTAACGCAACTCCTCTTGCAGGCGTAAGAAGGCGTTATATGATGCCTTCAACTTTGTTGGATCCTAACATAACTGGCCGGAATGATCATATCAGATTGAAAGATAAAAAATATCAAGAAGCACCTCATAAAGAAATCTATGAAATTGCAGATATGTGCGCTTATATATCAACTAGAGCGTTATCAATACAGCAATTCAAGAATAAAAATTTGTACAAAAATATCTACGAATTTATGGAGTTATGCCATCGTCCGTTAACAAATTCAGCTATATCATATTAAACTAACGAACTAGCGGATATTTTTGCAATCACGAGTAACTATTAGCTAAGGGATCAACTTTAGTGCCTGCTTCACGTAATCTAAGTCATATTCTTCCAGAAAAACTTCGGCGGCGGCGATGGCGTGTAAGTCGCGCGACATGGGTATACCCATACGGTCATAGAGGTCGGCCTGTTTGAGGAATATATGGGCAAGGATGGTGCGTTCATCCGCCTGTTTGGCGGCGTCGCCCATTGCTTCGTAGAGTTCCAGAGCTTTTCTTGGCAGACCGATTTCATCCATAGCCTGTGCTTGCATAAACAAGCCCATGAGCCCTTCGCCGCTTTCAAAGCAAGCTTGGATGTGTGCGGGGGAGACAGAAAATCTTGGCATAGCGTACTCTTTCTTCAAGGGAATGAAAGAAGGCTACGCCTTTGGAAGCGTTTATGTCTAGTAAAATTGAGGCCTACCAGCCGGGTTTTGCGCCAGGGAGGGCGACGATGAGGCCGTCGAGGTCTTCGGTGACCATGATCTGGCATGATAAGCGCGAGTTTTTGCGGATGTCGAAGCCAAGGTCGAGCATGTCTTCTTCATCGTCCGAAATCGCGTCTTCACCGGCGGGCAGGACCTTGTCCCACCAGTCGGGATGCACATAAAGGTGGCAGGTGGCGCAGGCGAGCGAGCCGCCGCACGAGCCTTCGATCTGCTCGATGTTATTCTTTAGCGCGACTTCCATGACGGAGAGGCCTAGCGGCGCATCAACCAGTTTCTCGGTGCCATCTTTATAGATGAAGGTGATATTGGGCATGATCTTACTTCTTCGTTCGGTTCGCCATGTCGATCCACGCGGCCACCGCGCGGTCGATATCGGCCTGTGTGGTAGCCCAGCCGAGCGAGAAGCGCAAGGCGGATTTGGCCGCGAACTCATCGGCGCCCATGGCGGCCAGCACGTGGCTGGGTTTGAAGGTGCCGCTGGAGCAGGCGGAGCCGGAAGAGACGGCGACGCCCGCGAGGTCCATGGCCATTAATTGCGTTTCCGCCGAGACGCCGGGCAGGCCGATATAGGCAGTGTTGACCACGCGCGGCGCGGCCTCGCCATAGATAATGATATCGCCGTGCGCCGCGCGTAAAGCAGCTTCGAGATGATCGCGCAGGGTGGCGAGGGATTGATAGGAGGGCAACTCCTGAAGGGCCAAAGCGGCTGCGGCGCCGAACCCGGCGATGCCCGCGACGTTTTCGGTGCCTGCACGCTGGCGGCGTTCCTGCCCACCGCCTTTGATGAAATTAGGGACCTGCAGGCCTTCGCGGAAGATCAATGCGCCGATGCCCTGCGGTCCGCCGAATTTGTGTGCGGACAGCGTGAGGTAATCGACGCCGAGTGCCTTGAAGTCGATGGCGATGCGGCCCGCGGCCTGTACGGCGTCGGTGTGCATCATCGCGCCGTGTTGTTTGGCGAGAGATGAGATTTCCGCGATCGGCTGGATGACGCCGGTCTCAGAATTCACATACTGCACGGAGACGAGGGCGCAGGGCGCTTGCGTCAGCAGCGCTTCGTAGGCGCGCATATCGAGCAGGCCGTCGGCACGCACGGGAATTTTGATCGCCCCCGGCATGGCTTCGAGGATCGAGGGATGTTCGGTGGCGCTGACCAGCACGCGCTGGCCGGCATAGCCAGAGAGGATGGTGTTGTTGCCTTCGGTGGCGCCGCCGTTGAAAATCACCTGCAGGGATTTGACGCCGGTCAGCGCCGCGACATGGGCGCGCGCATCTTCCACGGTTTTGCGCGCCGTGCGGCCGAATTTGTGCACGGAACTGGCATTGCCGGTTTCGCTCAAAATCCGCACCATGGCCGCGACCGCCTCGGGGCGCGGTTTGGCGGTGGCGTTATAATCCAAATAAATAGCTGACATTTTCCCTATATAAGGGGTTATCCCCAGTGAAATCAATAGCTTATCAAAAATATTTGGACTTTATCGAATCGGGTTTGCTATAAGCATCCATCCGCGCCCTGCAAAAAGAGCGCATCCCTTGTGTGTTGAAGGAATAACGACCCTATGCCTGAAATTATTTTCAACGGCCCTGCCGGACGTCTGGAAGCGAAATACTCCCATTCGAAAATTCCGAATGCGCCGCTGGCCCTTGTGCTGCATCCGCATCCCGAACATGGCGGCACGATGAACAACAAGATCACCTATATGATGCACCAGGCATTCGTGCAGCGTGGGTTTTCCACGATGCGTTTCAACTTCCGCGGCGTGGGCAAATCACAAGGCGTGTTCGATAAAGGCGAGGGCGAATTGTCCGATGCCGCGACAGCGCTCGACTGGATGCAGGAAATTAACAAGAACGCCCCGTATGTGTGGGTTGGCGGTTTCGCGTTCGGCGCGTGGATCGGCATGCAATTGCTGATGCGCCGTCCGGAAATTCAGGGTTTCATTTCGGTGGCTCCTCCGGCGAACATTTATGACTTCACGTTCTTGGCACCATGCCCGTCTTCGGGGATGATCATTCATGGCGGCGCGGATAACGTCGTGCCGAAACAGCCGGTCGACAAGCTGGTGGAAAAACTGCAATCGCAAAAAGGCATCGAAATCGATTACCGCGTGATCAAGGACGCCAACCACTTCTTCCACGACAAGTGCGACGATCTGGTCAGCAACATGCACGATCACATGAATGCCGCCGGCGGCGGTATGAAGATCGAAACGGGTAAGCAGGCTGCGGCCGCCCCGGCCAAAACAACCAAGAAAAAAGCCGCTTAAGCGGCTTTTTTATCGGCGTCTTTGATGGCCTGCATCACCTCGTCCACGTGGCCCGGTACTTTGACCTTGCGCCAGACATTCAGGATTGTGCCGTTTTCATCGATTAAAAAGGTGGCGCGGTCGATGCCCATGTATTTCTTGCCATACATGCTTTTCTCGCCCCACGTGCCATAGGCTTCGCACACCGAGCCGTCTTCATCGGCGGCGAGCGGGAAGGTCAGGCTGAACTTGCCGACAAATTTTTCATGCTTCGCGACGCTGTCCTTGGAGACGCCGAGAATGGCGGCATTGATCTTCTCGAATTTTGGCAGATTGTCGCGGAAGTTACAGGCTTCGGTGGTGCAGCCGGGTGTGTCGTCCTTGGGGTAGAAATACAATACCAGTTTGCGTCCGGCATAATCGGCCAGAGAGACGGTCTTGCCTTCGTTGGTCGGCATGGAAAAGTCGGGGGCTTTGGTGCCGGGTTGCAGGTCGCTCATGTCTTGGCCTCGCTTGGATAAATGAAAACAACATTTGGGTGCATAAAAAGAACGCGTCAAGCGCTTTGATCGTCTTACTTTTGTCCTAAATAACCGATAGGATTGATTTGAAACGATAAAAGCATGAAAAAAATATTCCATACGCTCTCCCGCTCCAGCCTCAAAATGCTGGAAATCAGTCTTGGTATTCTGATCGTCCTGATGGTCGGTCTAGGATTCATGCTGTGGCAGATGAGCCGCCAGCCGTTCGACCTGATGTTCGCGGAAAAATATATCGAACATGCGTTGTCGACGGAGGAATACACGGTGGATTTCGCCGACGTCGATCTGAAATGGCCGAACATGAAGGGGCCGCTGCGTCTGGGTATTCAGGGCATGAATGTGCGCACCAAGGAAGGCGCGAAAGCGTTGTCGGTCGATAAAGCCGATATCGGCGTTTCGACGCCTTACTTGTTCGCCGGGATGATCCGTCCGGTCTCGCTCTATCTCTCCAACCCGACCTTCCGCCTGGTGCAGTCTGATGATGGCACGATCACCTTTTTGTTTCAGGATGACGCGTTGAAAGAGGAAGATCGCCGCCCGCTGGCCGAGCAGATCGACGAAGCGCTGAAAGCATTGACGGCGTCCGATGATAACAGCTTCCTGCGCCGGTTCCGTTTCCTCGGCATCGAGAATGCGCGCCTGATGTTGCGCGATGCGGAAACGCCGCGTGAAATTGAACTCAGCAAACTGAACGCCACTTTCCGCCGCACACGTCATACGGTAAAAGCCAGTGTGGATCTGCTGCTAAACTCAACGCTCAATGAAGGCGTGGGCGGATTGAGCCTGACGCTCGATTACGATCGTGACACCGGTGCCATGAAGGCCGATACGGTGTTCAAAAATCTGGGTCCGACGATTTTAAGCAAGCTGCTCTACAGCAACGACATCGTCGCTCGGCAGGCTGGTGTCATGAATGGACGCTTTGCGGTTGCGCTCGATGCCAAACGCACTATGACCGATTTTTCCGGGCAGCTATCCGTGCGTAAAGCGGAAATTTACTGGCCGCAGGAATATGATACGCCGCTTCAAATGAGCGCGCTTGATATGACGCTCGGCTTCGATCCGGCGCAGCAGCGTATTGACACCATGGCGTTTACGGCAACCGTGCAGGGCGTGCCACTGACGGCAAACCTTGCCGTGCAGATAAAAGAAAACGGCTATGATTTCCTGATCAATGCCACCGTGCCGGAAATACAGCAAGCGACGCTAGAAACATTTTTCCCGAAATCCGAACTGGACGGGCAATTGGCCAAGTGGCTGGTGCATAAAATGGATGGTGGCACGTTCCGCAATGTTACCGCCAAAGTGCCGCTGAGCTATCAGAAATTATCGGATGAAACAGGCGTGAGTGAATGGGCGCTACTGTTCAGCGAAGCCAACATGCATATCGCGTTTGAGGCGGAAGGCGTGAACCTGCAATATCAGGATACGTTGAAACCCGCGCTGGATATCAAGGGTCATGGATTTTTCGATGGCAAGAAGCTGGAAGTGATTGGCGAGAGCGGACGCATCGAAGATGTGCAGGCGCGCGATGTGAAAGTGGTCGTCGATGATGTCGCTGTCAAAGGCGCGGGCTATGCGCATATCGATGTGAAGGCCAAGGGACCGCTGCCAACGCTGCTGCGCTATATCTCGGATGAACCGATTGCCATGGGCGATGATCTGCCGTTCAAGGCGGACGATGTCAAAGGGATTGCCGATATTCAGGTGGCGGTTGGCCTGCCCACACTGGAAGAAGTGCCCAAGGAAGAGGTGAAGGTCAAAGTCACCGGGACGCTGACCGAGCTGATGCTGCCCAAGGTCGTGGAAGGTCTGACGCTGACCGATGGACCGCTGGCGCTGGAAACGCTGGAGGGCGGGTTTACGCTGAAAGGCGATGCCAAGCTTGACGGGCAGCCGGTTACGCTCGACATGACGCAATATTTTAACGCCGAAGGCCGTGAGTTTCTGACCAAGGTGGATGCCAAGATTGTCAGCAACGCAGACCTGCGCAAAAAATTCGGCGTCGATCTCTCGGATTATATCAGCGGCGATCTCCCGCTTGACGTTGCCTATCTCGATAACGGCAAAGGCAAAGAGACTGTCGGCGTGAAGGGCGACCTCGCGCCGACGACCGTGCATATCAAGCCGTTCGCCTATCAGAAAAAACCGGGCGTGCCGGGTTCGCTCTCGCTCGACGCGGTGATGGATAAGAACGTGCTCACGCGCGTGAATAATCTGCAGGTCGATACCAAAGATCTGGCGATCAATAACGCGTCACTGACGTTCCGCCCGATCAAAAGCGGCGGTGTCGATTTATCGGGCGGGAAAATTCCGAGCGCCAGAATAGGCAAGAGCGCAGGGTCGGCGGATTTTGAAATCACGGCCGCGAACGTGCTGAAAATTACGGCCAAGACGCCTGTCTTCGATGCCAAGCCATTTTTGGAAACCAGCGGACGGCGCAAACAGGAAGCCGCGCCTGCGGATAAAGCCCAGCCGATGACGATCACGCTGAAGGCGGATAAAGTGCTGGCGCTGAACAAACAGGAAATTTCCGGCTTTACTCTCTACACGCAGATGGATACGGATTCCGACATCACGCGCCTCGAAGTCTCGGGTAAAGCGGGAACCAGCCCTGTCTCTGTTTTATTCCGTCCCGATCCGCAGACGGGTAAACGCTCCTTCCGTCTGGAGACAAAAGATGCGGGCGCGTTATTGTCAGCGGTCGGCCTCTATGAAAACGTGCGTGAAGGTACTTTGACGGTATTTGGCGAACCCAAGGAAGGCGATGCGACGACGGGCAATCTGTATGGCACCGCGCAACTGGAAAATTTTCGCGTGGTGCGCGCGCCGGGTCTTGCGAAATTGCTGAGCCTGATGAGTCTGGGCGGGGTGCGTGATCTATTGGGGCAGCAGGGGATTGCGTTCAGCAAGCTTGAATCCGATTTCGAATGGCAGTTCCGCCCTGAGGGCAATCTGCTGCTCATTGAAAACGGGCGCACGTCAGGATCATCCGTCGGGCTAACGTTCGAAGGTCTGTTCGATCGCGGTGCGGATACGACCGACCTGCGTGGCACGATCATTCCGATGACCGAGATTAATAACGTGCTGAAAAATATTCCGCTGCTCGGCGATCTGCTAACGGGCGGGAATGGATTGATTGCGGCGACCTATACGATGAAGGGGCCGAGCAGTGATCCGAGTGTCATGGTGAACCCTCTCTCCGTGCTGGCGCCGGGCTTCCTGCGCAAAATCTTGTTTGAAGGCGGGTTTAATAAACCCTCGCCGAAGACGGCGCAGACGGAAGCGCCCAAGGCACCTGCCAAGAAGACAACCAGCAATATCAAAACCGCGAATTAAGCGAGCGTCAGCAGGGCATGCTTCTTTTTGCTCGCCGAAATTTTGACGACGTTATCGGCGTTGAGGTCTGCACGGGTGATCTTGAACTCGATATCTTTGACCGGTTCGTCATTCACGCGGGCGGCGCCCTGTTCGATCAGGCGGCGCGCTTCGCTTTTGGATGACGCGAAACCGACGGTGTTGAACGCATCGATCAGGCTAATACCGGCATCGAAATCAGCGCTGGAATAAGACGCGGTCGGCAGATCGCCGCCGACGCCACCTTGCTCAAACACTTTTTGCGCGGTGGCGGCGGCATCGTGCGCGGCGGCCTCGCCGTGGCAGAGTTTCGTGGCTTCGAAGGCCAGCACTTTTTTAGCCTCGTTGATTTCCTGCCCCTGCAGCGCTTCGAGTTTTTTGATCTCGTCGATCGGCAGCATGGTAAAGCGGCGCAGCAAGGTGCTGACCATCACGTCATCGACGTTGCGCCAGTATTGGTAATAGTCATACGGGCTGAGCATGTCTTTGTTCAGCCACACGGCGCCATTCACCGTCTTGCCCATCTTCACGCCATCAGGCGTGGTGAGCAGGGGGGCGGTGAGGGCGAAGAGTTGCGCCTGATCGGATTTGTGCGCGAGGTCGACACCGTTGATGATGTTGCCCCACTGGTCGGAGCCGCCCATCTGCAGGATGGTGCCATGACGGCGGTACAGCTCGAGAAAGTCGTAGCCCTGCATGATCATGTAGTTGAATTCGAGGAAAGTCAGCGGGCTTTCGCGCTCGAGGCGCTGCTTGACGCTATCAAACGAGATCATGCGGTTGACGGTGAAGTAGCGGCCCACATCGCGGATGAAATCGAGGTAGTGGAGTTGCGAGAGCCAGTCGTCATTGTTGACCATCATCGCATCGGTTTTGCCATCGCCATAGTGCAGGTACTGGGTGAAGCACGTGCGGCGGATATTTTCCATGTTATCGCGGATGGTGTCATCCGTCATCAGGCTGCGCGACTGGTCCTTGAACGAGGGATCGCCGACTTTGGACGTGCCGCCGCCCATGAGCGTGATCGGTTTATGGCCTGCTTCCTGAAACCATTTGAGCATCATGATGCCGGTCAGGTTGCCGATATGGAGCGATTTCGCGGTGGCATCGAAGCCGATATAGGCGCTCTGCACGCCGCTCTTCAGCTTGGCGTCGAGGGCCTCGAAATCGCTGCATTGATGGATAAAGCCGCGCTCGTTTAAGATATTCAAAAAGTCGGATTTGTATGTCATAACCTTGTTTACCATGATGGATAAGAAAGTCTATACCGCAATCGGCCTGATGTCCGGCACCTCGCTGGACGCGGTGGATTGCGCCCTGATTGAGACGGATGGCTATGAATTCGTCCGGCCGCTCGACTTTGTGTCCCTCTCTTATGACGAAGAGACCCGGGCGCAAATTCGCGCCTGTTATGGTCAGAAAAGCCGGGATATTCCGCAGGTCGTGGAGACGGAGCGGATCGTGGCGCTGGAGCATGCAAAGGCTATCAAGGCGCTGCTGGAAAAAGCAGGGCGCGACGCCGACACCATCGACCTGATCGGGTTTCATGGGCAGACAATTTATCATGCGCCCAAAGACGGGATAACGATCCAGATTGGCGATGCCGATTTTCTGGCGCGCGAGACGGGGATCGATGTCGTGGCAGATTTTCGCAGCGCCGATGTTAAAGCAGGCGGCGAGGGCGCGCCGCTCGCGCCGCTCTATCACCGCGCGCGCATTCATAGTGCGCAGCAGGAATTTCCAGTGGTCGTGCTCAATATCGGCGGCGTCAGCAACGTGACATGGATCGGCGCCAAGGCCGATGAGATCATGGCGTTCGATTGCGGTCCGGGTAATGCCTTGATGGATGACTGGGCCAAGCGCCACACGGGGCAGCCCTATGATAAGGATGGTGCGCTGGCCGCGAGCGGCATGGCGCAGGACGATCTGGTACGCGACTGGCTTCACCATGATTATTTCAAAAAGGCGCCGCCGAAATCGATGGACCGCGATCAATGGGATATCGCGGGTCTGGGGCGCTTGAGCCATGAATTAAACAGTATCAGTAGCGCCGATGGTGCGGCGACGTTTCTTAAATTCACGGTGGAAGCGATTGTAACCTCTGCGGCATTCATGCCCGAAACACCCAAGCACTGGTACGCGTGCGGCGGCGGGCGGCATAATAAGGCTTTGATGCGCGCGCTGGAGGCACGGCTGGCGCAAGAAGGATTGGGTGCTTTGCATTCGGTCGATATGCTTGGCTGGGATGGCGATGCGACCGAAGCCGAATGTTTTGCGTATCTCGGTGTGCGCTCGCTGCTTGGTGAATTTATTTCGCTGCCTGCCACCACCAATGTGCCGCAAAAAATAACGGGCGGACAGATGCACAAGGTCGCGCCATGACGATCATTAAAGTTGCCACGCCGCAAAGCATTGCCGAAACCGCGCAGCGGTTGATGGCGGGCGAGCTGGCGGCGTTGCCGACGGAAACGGTGTATGGGCTGGGGGCGGATGCGACAAGCGGCGCGGCGGTCGCGAAAATTTTCGCGGCGAAGAACCGCCCGGCGTTTAATCCGCTGATTGTGCATGTGGCCGATCTGGCGGCGGCGGAAAAATTAGGAAACTTCGATGCCCGCGCGCGCGCCGCGGCTAAAATGTTCTGGCCGGGTCCATTGACGATCATTGTGAAAAAAGCGCACGACTGCCCCGTGCATGATCTGGTGACGGCGGGGCTGGAGACAGTCGCGATCCGCATTCCGGCGCACCCGGTGATGCGCGATGTGTTAAAGCAGGCGGGCATTCCGATTGCGGCGCCAAGTGCCAATGCGTCGGGCGAACCGAGCGCGACAACGCCGGAACATGTGGTGCATAGCCTGGGTGAGAATGTACCGTTTATTCTGGCGGCGGGCGCCTGCGCCGTCGGACTGGAATCCACGGTGCTGGATTTATCGGGCGATATTCCGACCATCCTGCGTCCCGGCGCGATCACGCGTGAAGATTTGCAAGAAGTGTTCGAACGCGTGGATATCGATCTGGGCGATCATGACGCGCCCAAATCGCCGGGTCAGTTGCTCAAACATTATGCGCCATCGATCCCGGTGCGACTGCGCGCCGTTGAAGTCATGCCGGGCGAAGCATTGCTGGCGTTCGGGTCCACCAAGTTCATGGGCGTCAAAGGCGGCGGGTTTGCCAAAAATCTGGGCGATCATGCCTTCATGAATTTAAGCGAAGGCGGCGATTTACAGGAAGCGGCGGCCAATCTGTTCGCGATGCTGCGCACGCTCGACGATCCGCGCAACAGCGGCATTGCGGTGATGAATATTCCCGACGTCGGATTGGGCGCTGCGATCAACGACCGGTTAAACCGCGCCGCGCGCGGGCGTTAAGCTGTATCCATCTGGTAAAGCGGCGCCTTGTTCATGTAGCGGGTATAGACCGCCAGATATAAAGTTTCCATGCAGTCCGGTTTTTTCCTGTCTTCCAAGTGATGACAGCATTCCATCGCTTTGGCGAAGGCGGCGTTAAAAGGAATGATGAGGTGCGTGTCATCGCAACTGGTTGTCAGGGTGCGGTTTTTATAATCGATAACGTAAGAAAACACAGGGGTATCGGGGTGTTCGGTCATACAAAACCTCCTCTAGAGAACAGAAGAGGTGCTACCGCATCGCGGTAGCACTGTATTTTATTTCGTATTCGGTACTAGCGGCGTAAGCCCGTTTGCGGATGGAACCATTTGCCGCCACCGCCGCCGGGTTGTTTAACCCAGCCGGTGCCGCCAAGAGTTCGGGCAGCCCGTCGCATGCCCGTGCGTGATGCACGATTAAAGTGTGGTGTCATATCTAGTCTCCCTGTTGCTTTTTTCTTTTGGCGAAAAAGCTTTTTTCATTACCCCGATCCTACGAGAGAAAGAACAGAAAGTCAATAAAATTAGGGGTTTTATCCATCAACCGCCGACAACATGAGCAAATCTGCGATGCTCAGGGGGGTATGCGATGCTGGCAATAAAGGGTTTCTGGAGGGAATTTGATTCGCACCTTGTTGGTAATCGGCAAGCGTTAGGGCACGCGGCACCTGATCGTCCGACAAGGACGCGGCGATGGAAGGTTGTGTGGCCGCTTTGAACACGATCGGTTTATCAAGGGAAGCGGGAATATGCTGATAGCCGGTTTTGATCGCGCCATTATTCGCTTGTTCCAGATCGGGTTTACGCGTTGGTGTGGGCACATTGTTTTGGGCAAGCATGTTTTGTGGTTGCGTGGGCGTATCGGAAAATTTCTTGTCGAAGAAATTATAGACGTCTTGCATCGTGCGCGGCTGGCCGGTTTTGGAATCGTAAAAGACATTGCGGTTGGCCTTGGCGGCCTGGGGCATGATGTCGGCGGCGATGGTCAGCGGATTGCTGCGCAGTTCTTTCAAGAAGCCGCTCGCGCCTGACGCGCCGAGGAAGTGGGCAAAGTACATTTCGGTTGAGCCGATCTCACCGCCGACCGTGCGCTCTAAAAAATCCTTGTTCTCGCCGGCGAATTCGGCGGCCATGAAAGACGCGATCTGCGGGTCGTTGCGCAGGGCGAGAATTTCCTGCTTGGTGGCCTTGTCGCTCACCTTTAATTTGGAATCGATCGCGGCGGCATATTTTTCGAGGCCGTATTTGTCACCATGCTTGTCGACCATGTCGAGCCAGGTGCGCTCAATGAACTGGAAGAGGCCGCTGGCGGAGCTGGATTTGGCTTTGGCGGTCGGGTTGTAGCTGCTTTCGGCCTTGGCCTGGTCCATCAGATAGGCAAAATCGACCCCGGTTTTGGTGCTGGCTTTGTGAATCGCGCTGGCGACAGCCTGCGGCGCGCCGGACTGGGCGGCAATGTTGTTATTTTTCAATAGGGTAGCGGTTGGTTGCATAATATCTGTTTCCTGAAGCTGGATAGAGCCTTTCAAGCCGCGTGCCAGTTTTGATTATTGGTCGTTAACCAGTCTGGCCCTATACTGATTGTTCCAAAAAGAGAGGATAGCTCAATGTCTTACCGCCCCCCTGTGAAAGAAATGCTGTTTGTGATGGATCGGGTCGTGGGGCTTGAAGACCTGCCGGCGCATCCCGATCTGGGCATTTTGGACGCCGATATGGTCGGCAGCGTACTGGAACCGGCGGCAAAACTGGCCGGGGATGTGCTGGCGCCGCTGAACAAGACCGGGGACCAGAAGGGTACGAGCCTCAAAGACGGGGTTGTTACCACCGCGCCAGGCTGGAAAGCGGCCTATGAAGCGTATCGCGATGGCGGATGGAACGCCGTGCCGTTCGGGCAGGCGCATGGCGGGCAGGGTTTGCCGTGGCTGGTGGCGTTCGCGGTGCAGGAGATGTGGCAGGGCGCGAACATGGCGTTCGGTCTCTGCCCGCTGTTAAACCAAGGCGCGGTCGAGGCGATCGAGGCGCATGGATCGGATGCGCAAAAAGAATTCTATCTCGAAAAACTGATCAGCGGCGAATGGACGGGGACGATGAACCTGACCGAACCGCAGGCGGGATCGGATCTCGCCGCCGTGCGCAGCCGCGCCGAGCGCAATGGCGATGGCACCTATAAAATTTTCGGGCAGAAAATTTTTATCACCTATGGTGAGCATGATCTGGCCGAGAATATCATTCACCTGGTGCTTGCGCGATTGCCGGATGCACCGGAGGGTGTGAAGGGCATTTCATTGTTTATCGTGCCGAAGTTTCTGGAAGATGGGACGCGCAACGATGTGATGTGCACAGGCATCGAACACAAGCTTGGTATTCATGCCTCCCCGACTTGCACGATGCAGTTTGGCGATAAGGGCGGAGCGGTCGGCTACCTGATCGGCAAAGAGCATGAAGGCATCAAGTATATGTTCACGATGATGAATAATGCGCGCCTGTCGGTCGGCTTGCAGGGCGTGGCGATTGCAGAAGCGTCGTACCAGCATGCGCTGAGTTATGCGACTGAGCGCGTGCAGGGCGGCGGCAAGGCGATTGCGCAGCATGACGACGTGAAGCGTATGCTGCTGACCATGGCGACGCAGATTGAAGCGGGCCGCGCGCTGACCTATGAAGCGGCACTGTCGCTGGACCTCGCGCGCGCGGGCGATATCACCATGCAGGAGAAAGTCGATTTCTTGACCCCGATCGTGAAATCGTGGTGCACCGACATGGCGTGCAGCGTGACGTCGATTGGCGTGCAGATCCATGGCGGCATGGGCTTTATCGAGGAAACCGGCGCGGCGCAGTTTTATCGCGATGCGCGCATCCTGCCAATTTATGAAGGCACGAACGGTATTCAGGCGGCGGATTTATGTTTCAGGAAAATCGCGCGCGACGAAGGCAAGGCCGCCTATCACTGGATCAAGGAATGCGAAGGACAGCTGCATTTCCTGCGTGAGGCGAGCGGCGATGACATGGAAGTGCTGGCCAATAGCCTGAAAGATGGATTACTCGCACTCTCCAACATGACGCAATGGATCGTGGCGACGGCGAAGACAAACCCGGAGCAGGTGTCGGCGGTATCGCATGCCGTCTTGCAGGCGTTCGGCATCATTTCCGGCGGCGCGATGATGGTACGCTCGGCCTTGGCAGCGCATACGCAGTTGATGGCAGGCGGTGAGGATGCTGATTTCTATGAACGCAAAATTCTGCATGCCCGTTTTTATGCCGATCATATCATGCCGATGGCGATTGCGCAGGCGCATGTGGTGCGGCACGGTGCGACGTCGGTCAGCGCCGCACGTTTCGCGTAGTTGGCGCGAACGAGAAGCGCGTCATGGAAGAGCTGGTACAATCGCAGATCATGTATTTTGCCACGCTCACGGGCGGAATTGCTTTTGCCTTATCGGGCTTTCTGGTCGGCGCAAAGAAAAATCTCGACTGGATGGGGCTATTTATTCTCGCGTTCCTGACGGCCAATGGCGGCGGCATTCTGCGCGATCTGCTGACCGATCAGACGCCTGTCGTGATTGCCAGCAACGAACCGTTTCTGGTCGCGCTGGCCGTGACGGCCGCGGGTATTTTATTCAAGCTGCAGCGCTATAACTCGGTCGAAAATCAGTGGCTTTTTATCGTGTGCGATGCCATCGGGCTGGTGGCGTTCGCCATTACGGGCGCGTTGATTGCGCAGTCGATAGAGGCACCGTTCTTTGGCTTTATTGCGCTGGCGTTTTTAACGGCAGCGGGCGGCGGGGTCCTGCGTGACATTCTGGTGAACAATATCCCTGAAGTGTTGCACCGGGGTTTTTATGGCAGTGTCGCCATTGCGGTCGCCATTACGATTTATCTGATGGGTGTCTGGGATTTCATCACGCCCCTCACGCTGCTCGGCGTGTTCGCAGGCGGGCTGGCTTTAAGATTGCTGGCCTATCAGTTGCGCTGGAAGCTGCCGAATATAGAATAATCCGGACGTAAAATGTCCTAGTAATGCGGCGGCATATCGCGCAATGCCTGCTCGGTCACTGACAGGCCTTCGCTTTGCGTATCTCCGGCGCTCTGCGTCAGGGGCAGCATTTTTTCCTGTAAGCCGCGCACGGCTTTTTTCAGCAGGTCGATCTCCTGCCACTGGAGGGCAACCATATCGCTCAAATCCTGAATCTGTCGCTCCTGATGCGCGAGCGTTTCTTCAAGATGGTGATGGGAGTCTGTCATGATGGATATAATTGCCTGCGCGCGCTGTTAAATGAAAAAAAGCCTGAGTGGTAAATTTTCAGAATATTTCTTGAATGTTGACTGTGGTCTTCAAGTATATTTGAAATAATTTTAATAAATGGTTGGAATTCCAGAAGCAAATATCAACTGTACTTTACTTTCTGTGTCAAAAAATGCGCTTAAAATACGCCCCCGGCCGCCAGGCATACCGCGACCATACGCTGAGACTTTCTGAGGCATATTATAATCAACATAAGAATCAATGTTTTCTAAATCTATTTTATCTTCTAAAAATCCATGATTAGATCCGTAGCCAAATCCAGGTTTGTTTTTCCGGTCACTGGCAGATCCAGATCGAAAGCTTTTTCCACCAGCGTTAACAATCGCTTCCTCTACCTTTGCCCGGGCATCTCCGACTTTAATTCTGTTTTTAAGTATTTTGGCGATATCGTTACTATCGTTGTAATGAACGAATTGGAAGTTACTTGAATTGAAATTGAAATCTATGGCGGATCGTATAAATGGGAAACAGACATAAATAAGCCGATAAAGAACGTGCCCCATAAACGTACAATGATTTTTTTTGCTGGTTGATGAGCTCATTATTTATTATCTCTTTTGTTTCACAAAAATTTTCTCTTATGATGAAATATCATTATCTAATATGGACAATTTTATTAGCGGCCATGACATTCAATAATTTATTATCTTTATCATAAAATACAATAATATCAGGGCTTGCCGCTGTAGAAGGTAAAAACTTTTTTGATCCATTCACTGAGTAAATTATCATAGTAGTCACTTTGAAGAATTCGGGATCTTCGTATAAAATCTTGTCATAAAGAGGGCCAACTAATTGGCCGCCTGTTTTTTGAATGTGTTCAGAAATGTTAATTATTTTACGCAATATTTTATTGTCAGATTTCATAAGAACCTGTTCAACATGACTTCTGCTATCACCTTTCGGCAAAATAATTCTTAACTCATTTATAGCGTCATCAACGTCAGCATAATTTTCCCAATTAAATAGAATGGAATTCTCATGTTGAGTTTTAGTTGAAGTTTGTGAAAGTTCGGAATTTAAAACGCTTGAAGGCATTAATTTTATAGATATCAAGCATACGAAAAGAGCTGTCACCGCTAACCCTGCCATTATTATTATTTTTGTTTTCAATATCAGCTCTCCATATCTGGCATAATGATGAGTGAAAGTAGATTTTAATCAATACCAATAATCAAGCCTTTGTTCCTCTTCATTTCAAACATTCGTTACACATTGGCGCTCGTTGCCTAACAGAGAATGTGAGTTTCATTCGAGTTGCATACAAAGAGAACAAAACGGCCTATTCGCCGCAGTATTTTATTTTCTAAAGAAACCCATAAAAAAAGCCCCATGAGACGGGGCAAAAATCGCTGAATTACAGCTCTCTATCAATGTCTAAAAAAAAGTGGCTGGGGCGGGAGGGATCGAACCTCCGAATGCCGGTACCAAAAACCAGTGCCTTACCGCTTGGCTACGCCCCAATGCTTTATTTAACGGTCGCTATGAATAGCCGAGTTTTTCCGTGAAATCAAGGGCCGCGACAAAAAATTATCCGGCCCTTTCCCTTTGATATATCAGGATATTTCAAGGATCGGCGCGCCCCAGGCGACAAAACCGGGATTGGTGAATCGCGGATTGTCGAGCCCGTAGGACAGCGGATTGCCCGCCTGATCGCTGATCCCCCCGCCCGCGGCGCTCAAAATGGCGTGTCCCGCCGCGATATCCCACGCGCAGGTCGGTCCGAAACGCGGATAGAGATCGGCTTTGCCCGCCGCGATGGCGCACAGCTTGAGCGAGCTGGCGCGCTTGATGACTTTCTCAATTTTATACTGGGCGAGCATCTTATCGCGCTGCTCGGCCTGGTCGTGGCTTTTGCTGACCATCACGGTCATGCCCGAACGCGGAACAGAGCGCACATGAATATCTTTTTCTTTGTCGCTTTCCTCGCTCCAGCGCAAGGCTTTGGTGGTGCCGTCTTCTTCGGTAAAGCCCGCATACATTTCGCCTTTGGCTGGCGCATAGATAACGCCCAGTACCGGCACCTTGTTCTTTACCAGTGCAATATTGACCGTATATTCCTCGCCGCCCGCGACGAATTCACGCGTGCCATCGAGCGCATCGACGAACCAGACATATTCTGCGCCCGCGATATCGGGGCAGCGTTGTTCGGCCACCAGTTCTTCGGCAATCACCGGTACGCCCGGTACCGCGTCATAGAGCGCCGCAACAATATGCGCTTCGGCTTTGCGGTCGGCTTCGGTTACCGGCGAGCCATCGCCTTTTTCCTGCGCGCCGTGATAGCCGCCTTCTTCGAAATAATCGAGCGTGATTTCTCCCGCCGTTAGGGCAATACGCCGCACCATATTGGTCAGCGCGCCGCGATGGACAAGAAGCTTAGAGGGCAGGGACACGATCAATTTCCTTTTGGTGAGCAGACAGACAGCAATGCGCGCGGATGTATGACACAATCTGCGCCACACAGCTATCGACATCCTGCGCCGCCGTGTCAACGATAAGGTTTGGCTGAAGCGGCTCTTCATAGGGCGAGCCGATGCCGGTAAAATCAGCAATCAGTCCCGCGCGCGCCTGTTTATACAGGCCCTTGGGGTCGCGCGCTTCGCAGATATCGAGGGAAGAGCGGATATAAATCTCATGAAAACCCTGCGGATAGGCCGCGCGCGCTTTATCGCGGTCTGCCTGATAGGGGGAGATCAGGGCGGCCATAACGATCAAACCGCTGCGCGCTTGCAGGGCGGCAACTTCCCCCGCCCGCCGTGAGTTTTCCGCGCGGTCCTGCGCCGAAAAACCCAGATCGCCGTTCAGGCCATGGCGCAGATTATCGCCGTCCAGCACACACACCTGCAGACCTTGCGCAAACAAAGCCTGCTCCGCCGCCATCGCCACTGTTGATTTGCCCGCGCCGGAGAGACCCGTGAACCAGAAAACGCCGCCCTTATGGCCGTTGCGCGCGGTGCGCATGTCCGGTGTCACGGCATGACGCACCCGCGTCACATGGCTTGATTTTGTCTGCGGTGCCTGACGCTGATCGGCATAGGTGCTCATATCGATCAACCCGCATCCGGCAACGTCGCCGTTTTGATAGACGACCAGTCGATTAAGAGAGGACGCGTTGCCCGGAGGCTCGAACGGTAATTTTTCGCGCGTGGTAAATGTCACGCTTGCGATGCCATGTTTTGGGACGGACTGCGTCCATTCATCGTAGGATAAATCCTGTGTGTCCGTTACCTGATGGATTGCCTGCACCTGCGCACTACTTTCCGTCGTACCATAGCGCACCGTACACATTGCCCCGATTGTCAACGCCTCGGATGATAACCAGAACAGGCGCGCGTCAAACTGCGCGCTCATCATCGGCGCGTCTTGTTCATGGCTGGCGACATATCCGCGCTCGATAAAGACCGCATCGTCCAGCGTAAACGTAACCGCATCACCCGCTTGCGCGCTCTCACTGTCTGCCGCCGGCCAGTGTTCAATCGAGGCCACACGCGCCGTGGCATTACCCGGTGAGAACAAAAGCCGCGCGCCTGTTGTCAAAGAGCCGGAGAGTATTTTTCCCGCAATCAGGCGTTTTTCCTCCCGGCGGTAAACATCCTGTATCACGATGCGCAGCGGGGCGTGCTGATCATCCTGGGCTATCGTCAGTGCGTCGAGCGCATCCAGAAACGTCGGGCCTTTATACCAATCCATGCGCGACCCGCGAGCCGTCAACATGTCGCCTGCCTGCGCCGCGACCGGTATCATAGATATCGCCGTCATATGGGAAGCGGCAAGATAGTCGCTCACTTGCTCAGCCACCTGCCGGAACGCTTTTTCGCTGTAATCCGCTTTATCCATTTTGTTGAGAACAACAAGGATAGTGGTAAAACCCAGAATTTTGAGCAGCGCGATGTGGCGGCGCGATTGTTCGCGCAAGCCTTCATTCACATCGACGATGAGGATTGCGGCATCGGCGCCCGTTGCGCCTGTCATCATGTTTTTGAGAAACTCTTTGTGCCCCGGTGCATCGATCAGCGTATAGGCGCGCTTGACGCTGCGGAAGCGCACTTGCGTCGAGTCAATCGTGATCGCCTGATCGCGCTCTGCTTGAAACGCATCGAGGAGGTAGGAATATTCGAGCGCGCTGCCCCGCGCATCGCAGGCCGCCTGTATTTCTTCAAGTTTTCCTTGCGGTAACGCGCCCGTATCCGCCAGCAGGCGTCCAATCAGGGTAGATTTCCCGTGATCGACATGGCCGGCAATGACAAGCCGCACAGGAATCATACACTCTTCACCATCAGATATTCAGAGCAACCCTGCCCCTCATTCATGAACGCATTTTTTTCTTCGCCGTAAATGGTGAAGCCGAGAGATTTATAAAGCGCAACGGCCGCGTGGTTTTCTACGACGACACCCAGATTGATCTGACGTACGGCGGGCGGCATCTCGGCCAGCACATGCTGCATCAACAGGCGCGCGATGCCTTTGCCGCGATGAGAGGGGCTGACATAGACGCCCCATAGCGCCGCTTTGTGCTGGAGTTTCTTTTCACGGAACAGGATGACGCCCGTCATGCCGATGATTTTTTCGCCGTCATACGCGCCATAGACGGTGCTGACCTGCAGGCGGATCCAGTGATAGTCATCGCCTTGCGCCGCTTCTTCTTCATAGTCGCCGGAAAAGGCTCGTGGTTCGTTCTGCAAGGTTTCAAGGCGCATAGATTTATAATCCTGCAGCTCTTCAATCCCCAGATGTCTGATGGTTATCGTCATGGCTTATAAATATCCCTGCGCGCGCAGGCGCTCAAAACTGGTTTCTGTTTCCGCATCGATCGTGCGGCCCGCGCGCTCCGACACGCAGGGTCCGTTCAATTCGGCAATGATGTCATCTATCGTGGCGGCCTGGCTCGGCGTTGGCAGGGTCGTGTCTTTTTCGCCGAGCGAGCGATAACGCATACCGTCCTGCGCAAAATACAAATCGCAGACGGGAATATTTTGCGCCTGGATATATTCCCAGATATCGCTTTCATTCCAGTGCAATAACGGGTGGATGCGCAGATGGCCGCCTTCGGGCATGGCAGTCTGATATTGATTCCACAGCTCTGCCGGTTGGTCCTTGAAATTCCAGTTGCCATCCGCATCGCGCGGCGAGAACACACGTTCTTTGGCGCGCAGACCCTGTTCATCGCGGCGTATACCGCAGAATATTCCATTGAGCTTTTTGTCGGCGATCACGGCGCGCAGCCCGAGCGTCTTGCGCATCGCCGCGCGCGCGGCGGGGGGGAGGGATTGATCAGCGTCTTCCACGGGCGGGCAGGTTTGCGCGATAACATCCAGACCCCATGCCGCAATCATGTCATCGCGGAAGGCATAGACCTCATCCATTTCCATGCCGGTATCGAGCAGGATGACCGGGAACGGAATACGGCCCAGAAACGCTTTCTTCACCAGCCACAGCATGACGGTGGAATCTTTGCCCATCGACCATAAAAGCCCCAGTCGGTCGATCGTCGCATACGCTTCGCGGATGATGTAGATCGAGTGCGCTTCCAGGGCTTTGAGGTGCGGGGTCATTTACGATGCTTTTTTGAGCCCCGCTTTTTTCGCCGGATTGATGTCCGGACGGCCGACGGAGACATAATGGAATCCATGGTCCTCCATTTCCGCCGGATTGTAAATATTGCGCAGGTCGATAATCCGCTTCTCGGTCAGCAGTTCTTCCAGCTTGTCGAGATGCAACGCGCGGTATTCATTCCATTCGGTGACGATCACCAGCGCGTCCGCGCCTTTCGCCACCTCATACGGATCGTCTTTCCAGTGCACATCGCTCAGAATTTCCTTGGCATTGGCCATGGCTTCGGGATCGTGCGCGACAACAATGGCGCCCGCATCCTGCAGCACTGGAATGATTGCCAGAGACGGCGCTTCGCGGATATCGTCGGTGTTTGGCTTGAAGGCGATGCCCAGTACGCCAATCGTCTTGCCGCGCACGTTGCCATCAAACGCCGCGATGATCTTGCGCGCCATGGCGAATTGGCGGTCGGTATTCACCTGCGCCACCGTTTCAACGATACGCAGCGGCGTGTCGTAATCCTTGCCGATCTGCACAAAGGCACGCGTATCTTTAGGGAAGCACGAGCCGCCATAGCCCGGACCCGCATGCAGGAACTTGGCCCCGATACGGCCATCGAGGCCCAATGCTTTTGCCACATGTTGCACATCGCCATTGGCTTTTTCGCACAGATTGGCGACTTCGTTCATGAACGTAATCTTGGTCGCGAGGAATGCATTCGCGGCATATTTGATGATCTCGGCCGTTTCCAGCGTTGTCACCACCATCGGCGTTTCATTCAGATAGAGCGGACGATAGAGTTCGCGCATCACAGCTTCCGCGCGCTCGTTTTCCACGCCGATCACGACGCGGTCGGGACGCATGAAATCATTGATCGCCGCGCCTTCGCGCAGAAATTCCGGGTTCGAGCAAACATCGAAATCCGCACTCGGATTGGCTTCGGCAATCGTGCGGCGCACGTTGCGCGCCGTGCCGACAGGTACGGTCGATTTATCGACGATCACCACATAATCCTTGATATGCTTGGCGATATCTTTCGCGGCGTTATACACATAGGTCATATCGGCCGAACCGTCGCCGCGGCGCGAGGTCGGGGTGCCGACCGCGATGAACACGGCTTCGGCGCCTTCCATCGCTTCCCCTAGGTCTGTTGTAAAAGTAAGGCGCCCGGCTTCCACCTGCTTGGCGACCAGTTCATCGAGGCCCGGCTCGAAAATCGGAATCTCCCCGCGCTTCAGCCGCTCGATCTTGCCCGCATCCTTATCGACGCAGACGACCTCTGTGCCGAACTCGGCAAAACAGGTGCCTGATACCAAGCCCACATAGCCTGTGCCCACAACCGCAATACGCATGTATGAATCCTCTAATATTACAACGCCAGAACCCTTTTATGAGAGGTTCAGTGCGCTTGCACAAGGGCTTTTTATCTGGTTTATTAAGGACTTCTCTTATAACGAAAAGGCATTTATTCCATGGTTAAAAAAGCGACGGCTGAAGACACTCCACAAGCGGGCCTGCCCCTCTTCTACACCAAGCCCCTGCCACTGGATGCCAAGCAACACGCCACACTGGCCCTGAAAAAAGACTTCGGTCTGGATTATGCCGTTGCCGCCAATGCCGTGCCAATCAACCTGATCGAAATGCCGCAGATCTGCCATTTCTATCCGATCGCCTTTTCGCCGGACGCCAATGCCACGCCGGTCGCCATCATGGGCTTGCGCGACAATGAAAACCTGTTCGTCGACGGCAAGGGCAAATGGGCGGAGAACACCTATATCCCGGCCTATATCCGCCGCTATCCGTTCATTTTCTCGGAAATTCCGGGCGGCGACCAGTTATCGCTGTGCATCGACATGAATGACAATCTGATCGAGGACAAAGGCGAGCAACGCTTTTTTGAAGAAGACGGCAAGCCGTCCGCGCTGTCCCAGAACGCGCTGGAATTCTGTAAATCCTACCATGCTGCGGCTCAGGCAACCCTGGCGTTTTCCAAGGAACTGGCCAAATCCGGTCTGTTGATCGACCGTCAGGCCGAAATCAACATCGGAAACGGCAAAAAGATCAGTTTCTCGGGCTTCCGCATCATCGATGAGCAGAAACTGGCCGCTCTGGATGACAAAACCTTCCTCGAATGGCGCAAGAATGGCTGGTTGCCGTTCATTTATGCACATCTTTTCTCCGGCGCGCAGTGGCAAAGATTGACGTATTTACTCAACGGGCGTATGGGTAATTAATATTGAAAATCATTGTGTGAGGAGAATGCTATGGCGAAAGTCGGAGCGCAGCGCGCAGCGGACTTAACGGGACGCTCGAAATCCACCATCCAGCGGGCTATGAATGCCGGAAAACTGTCGTTTGAAGTCGACAGCAACGAGCGCCGGGTGATCGATACATCGGAACTGGACCGCGTTTTCGGCCTGATCCCGCAAGACACCACCGCCAAGACATCCAATACCACGGTACAGGCTGAAATTCAGAAAGCCGCTGACCTGATCGAGAGCGAGCGCCAGAAAATGCGCATAAAAGCCCTCGAGGACCAGATCGACCTGCTCAAGGAACAACTCGAAGACACCAAAGCCCAGCGCGACCAGTGGCAGCGTCAATCGCAGCAGGTTCTGCTGACCAGCCAGTACAGCCAGAAACAGGCCGAAGAGCTGAAAGCCGAACTGAAAGAGCGTGAAGACCGCGATCAGGCTCGCCGCCAGCAATATATGGCCGAGCGCATGAAGAAAATGCAGGGCGCGGGCCAGAACCAGAATGCCGGTCAGACCCAGCAGGCAACTCGCCCGCAGCAAGGCCAACCGCAACAGCGCACCGCGCCACAGCAACAACCTGCCGCCAAACAACCCCAATCGAACGGCGCCTTCAAAGGCCTGTGGGAAAAAATCAAAGGCAAAGAAACGCAAAAAGCGGCTTAGACCTTCCTATTTCAAAAAAAGCGGCGTCATCGCCGCTTTTTTTTCGTCTGCATTCCAGTATGCTAGACTGAATGATGCGCCAGTTTCTTGTCCTCCTCATCGCCGCCTGTCTGATCGCCCTGCCTGCCGCCGCGCAGAGCGACGACGACGATCCCACGATCGTGAAAGACAGCGTCTATTTCACCCTCGATGATGGCGCCATGTCGCGCGAAGAGATGGAAGAGGAAGCGCAGTATGTGCACGCCCAATGCATGGATCACCTTTATCAAAGTCTCTATTTCGATTGCGCCTGTATCGCCGGTGCCTTTTTGAAGGAACGCGAAAAACTGGGGCCGATGGTGGTGCAGGATACGATCGTGACAGATTTATACCGTACCGGCGGCCAGACGGCGAAATGCGGCAACGGCCCGCTCATCGCTGGCAACGTCTATCAGGAATGCATGGAATCCTCAAAAATTTTCCGCCGCCTGGAAACCAACAATGAAGAATACTGCCAATGTACCGGCAACCGCGTCGCGCGCGATTTCATGGACTATCCGTATCTGCGTACGGCCTATATCTCCCGCCTGCGCGTCAACGCCATGCTCTCATGTGAACGTCAATTCCCCTCGGTTCGCGAAAATTATTAGAGCTGCGTCACGCAAGCGTAATTTTGTCTTTGGTCAGCAGGATTTTCTTTTCTTTATAAAGCTGGCCAATGGCTTTTTTATAGCTGCCTTTGCTGGCCTGATAGCAGGCATAAATGTCTTCGGAACTGCTTTTGTCGGTTAAATCTGACTGCCCGCCATTGTCTCTTAAATGCTGCATGATGCGCTGTGATAGTTCGAGCTTTACGCCTTCTCCCCGCTTTTGCAGCATGAGATCGATGGCGCCATCGGGGCGGACATTTTTGATGTAGCCGGTGATTCTTTGGCCGAGTTCGATCGCGATAAAGGCATCGCTGTTATGGATCAGGCCGAGATGCGAGCCGTCAATGACGGCTTTATAGCCGAGCGGGCTGCGGCTCGCGATCAGCAGATCAACCTCCTGCTGCGCGGTGAAATCACCGTTCGATTGTTCTTCCAGAAAAGAATCGAGTTTGCTGCTGGCGCAGATGCGCCCCGTGTTGTCTTCGAAAACGCACACGACATAAGAGCCGCCTTTGCGCATGGGGACCCGCTGTTCTTTGAAAGGAACGAATAAATCCTTGGACAGACCCCAATCCATGAAGGCGCCATAAGAATTGACATCGATGACGTTGAGGCAGGCGCATTCGCCAATCTCTACATAGGGTATTTCGGTGGTAGCGATCAGGTCATCTTCGGAATCGAGATAAAGGAATACGTCGAGCCAGTCATCGATGGCGCAGTTTTCCGGCACATAGCGTTTGGGCAGCAGAATTTCGCCCAGCTCTTCGCCATCAAGGTATAAGCCGAAATCGACTTCCTTGATCACCTGAAGCGTGTTGGTTTTTCCGATGATGGGCATAGTCCTAAACCTAATCCTGCCTTGAGGGTTGCGCGCCAGACTGTTGCATATTGGCGGGCCATGAGGATACTGATAAAAAGCGGTGCGGGACGTTTTATACATAATGGCCGCCTGTGGGCGATTATCCGTGTGAAAACGGAACCATAGGGGCTGCGGGCGGTTGTTCTTCTGGCCGCTAAGACGCTATGGTCTAGGGCAAACCCGTCGAGTAGCGGATATAGAAACAAGTTTATAAGGCAGACTGATTTTCATGCGGGCGGAGTATTTCACCATACACGAGGAAGAAGGGGCGCGGAACCTGATCCTCAAAGGGGACTGGGTGATCGATGAGTCTGGCGCGATCCGCAAAAATTTTGAGGCAATGACAGAGCCGGGTATTGGCGCGATTTATGCCGGGGATATTGGCCGCATGGATTTGTGGGGCGCGCTGCGCCTGCAGGAGTTGGCCAGCGAGACAGGCGCCTCGTTATTTTTGAATGACAAGCAGCGGCATATTTTTGACTTCCTGCCGATGGAGCCAGCGAAGCTGGAGCGCGCGGCTTCCGGCAATTTTTTGAAAGATGGCCTAGAAAATCTGGGGCGTCTTGCCGCGGAAGCCGCAAAGACCGCCTATGAGCTAATGGTATTTGTCGGCCAGATTTTTGTGTGCTTTGTGCGCAATTTCGCGCATCCCCGTTCGTTCCGCTTTCATTCGATCGTCCGTCACATAGAAGAGACGGGATTGCGCGCTTTGCCGATCATCGGCCTGCTGGCGGTTTTGATCAGCATGGTGATTTCGTATCAGGCGGCGTCTCAGTTGGAAAAATTCGGGGCCAGTATTTTTACCATTGATCTGACTGTTATCTCGCTGCTACGGGAAATGGGTGTTCTGGTCACGGCGATCATGGTGGCGGGTCGTTCGGGTAGCGCATTTGCCGCGGAGATCGGTGTGATGAAACTGCGCGAGGAAATTGACGCGCTGAAAACCATGGGGTTCGACCCGATTGAAGTTCTGGTGCTGCCGCGGTTGATTGCGATGATGCTGACTCTGCCGCTGCTGGCATTTCTGGCGGATATCATGGGTTTGGTTGGCGGCGGGCTGATTTCGATCCTGCTGCTCGATATCCCGATCGATCAGTACATTGATCGCGTTGAACAAGTGGCCAAGCCAACGATGTTCTTTGTCGGGCTGATCAAGGCGCCAGTCTTTGCGTTCGTGATTACCATCATCGGCACGTATCAGGGGTTGAATGTCAGTGGCTCGGCCGAAAGTGTTGGTAAATTGACTACGGTTGCGGTGGTGCAATCGATCTTCCTCGTCATCATGGTTGATGCGCTGTTCTCCATTCTGTTTGCGAATATGGGGATCTAGTCATGAGCGAAGCTGTCGTTGAGGTAAAAGGTCTGGTCACGCGCTTTGGCGATCAGGTGGTGCATGACCATTTGGATCTGACGCTGAACAAAAATGAAATTCTGGGACTAGTCGGCGGATCGGGATCGGGTAAATCTGTGCTGCTGCGCTCCATTCTGGGATTGATCCCGGTTAAGGAAGGCACGATCCGCGTCAAAGAGCGCAGTGGCGATCTGGAAGGCACGCACAAGAACTGGGGCGTGCTGTTTCAAAACGGCGCGCTGTTTTCGGGGTTGAGCGTGCTGGATAATATCACGCTGCCGATCCGGGAAAATTTCAACCTGCCCGAAGACGAGATGACGGAACTCGCGCTTAAAAAACTCGAGATGGTGGGTTTGAAGCCGGAGACGGCGCTGAAGAAACCGTCGGAATTATCCGGCGGGATGGTCAAGCGGGCAGCGCTGGCGCGGGCGCTGGCGCTCGACCCTGATATTCTGTTTCTCGATGAACCGACGGCGGGGCTCGATCCGATTGCGGCGGCGTCGTTTGATGAGTTGATCAAGACGCTGCGGGATATTTTTGGGTTAAGCGTGCTGATCATCACGCACGATCTGGATACACTCACCACGCTGTGCGATCGCATCGCGATGTTGGTCGATAAAAAAATTACCGCGGGGACGCTGGAAGAAATGATGCAATCGGAGCATCCGTGGATCAAAGAATATTTCACCGGGCCGCGTATGCGCGCCGCGTTAAAACAAGGATAAGGCAATGGAAAAGAATTCGCATTATTTCATCATCGGACTGTTCGTCAGCCTATCGCTGCTGGCGCTGACGGTGTTTGTCATCTGGCTGGCCGGGACGCACGACGCACGCAATTACGAGCGCTTCACCGTTTACTTCCATGATCCCGTCAGCGGCCTGAAAAACAGCGCGGTCGTGCAGTATCGCGGGGTGGATGTCGGGCGCGTCATGAATGTGCGCATTTCGCCTAACCGTAATGACTTGATCAAGGTTGATATTGAAGTGGACGGCAATACGCCGATTTCCAAATCGACCGAAGCGTCCCTAGCGCAGCAGGGGATTACCGGGATTGTCTATATCGAGCTGACCACACAGGAGGGCGATACAGAGCCGCCGATGAAAGTCGAGGGTGAAAACTATCCGGTGATCGGCGGGCGCGGTACGCAGCTCAGCCGTTTGTTCCAGGATATCCCTAAAATCAGCCAGCAGATTTTGACACTGACCGAGAAACTGAACACGGTATTCGATGAAGAGAATGTCGCCTCGCTCAACCAGACGTTCAGGAACGTCGAAGGTATGACGCGTGATCTGAACGGTCTGCTCAGCGAAGAGAATGTCGCCAACACAAGCACGGCGCTTCAAAACATCGCCAAGACAAGCGAGAATATCGATGAGCTGGTTATCCGCTTCAACACAACGGCGAGCGAGATTGATAAAGCCGTGGCGGCGCTGAACAGCGTGCTGACCGATAACAAAGCGGATATTGATCGCTTTGCCGGATCGGGTCTCAATCAGATTACCGAGATGAGCCGGGAAACCAAAAAAATGGCAGAGTCGGTGCGCCGTCTTGCCGACAAGCTGGAGCAGGAACCATCGCGCCTGCTGTATCAACCCAATTACCGTGGAGTGGAGATTCCTGAATGAGAACCCTGACAAAAACGATAGCGGCCTTGTCTTTGGCTTTGGTCCTAAGCGCATGCAGCACAAGCCAGTTCCTTACCTCGAGCGAACCGCCCCAGACGATTTATTCGCTGCGCCCGGTGCAGGCGAGCGGCGAGGGATCACCCTCTCCGGCACGGATTGTCGAGATTGCAGCGGTGACAGTTCCGCCGGGCATGGACCGCGACCGTATCGCACTGTACCTAGATCAGGGATCGAAGCTTGATTATTACGCGGCTGCGCGTTGGTCCGCGCCTCTCGACACGTTGCTACAGGAATTCACCCGCCGCACGGCGAGCGCAACCTTGCCGTATGTTGTGGCGGTAACGTCCGATCAGGGCATTCCGGCTGAGTATAAATTGCAGATGAAGATCAATGAGTTTCAACCCGTCTATACGGGTGATCAGACGAGCGCGCCAATGCTGAAGATTTCAGCTGAGTTCACGCTGATACGCCTGCCGGACGATATGATCGTCAGCAACTTTACGCTGTCCAAACAAGAGGCAGCGCAGGATAACAGGCTCGATGCAATCACGCTGGGTCTTGAGCGGTTGCTGCAGGAAGTGGAGCGCGACGCGTTTCTTAAAATAGATGCCAAGCTGAAAGCGCGTTAATCCGTGGCTAAAGGTAGCCTGTCTTTTTCCGTTCTGGCGTCACGGGATTTTCGCCTGCTGCTCATGACGCGCATGTTCAGCCTGTCGGCGCTTCAGGCGCAGGCGGTGATTATCGGTTGGCAGATTTATACACTCACCCGCGATCCATGGATGCTGGGGCTCACAGGATTGGCGGAAGCCGTGCCGGCGATTGCCTGCGCCCTGTTCGCCGGATATGTGGTCGATCATTCGCGTCCACAAAGGGTTTATCTTTATTGTCTGGCGGCGTTGACGCTCAATACCTTACTGCTGTTCGCGATTGGTAGCGGGCTGGTGCCACTGGCGACCGAGCATTTCCTCCCCTTGGCTTACGCCGCGATTTTTCTTTCCGGCTTTGCACGCAGCTTTATCATGCCGTCGTCTTTTTCCCTGCTGGCGCAGATCGTGGCGCGAAAAGATATTCCCTCCGCTTCCGCGTGGCTCAGCACTGGCTTTCAGACGGCGATGATTATCAGCCCGGCGGTGGCGGGCATTATTTTTGGCGGGTATGGCGCCATGGCGGCGTGGCTGATGCCGATGAGTTTGATGAGCGCGGCGTTCCTGATGATGTTTTTCATCACGGCGGCGCCGTATGTTCCGCTGTCAGCGGTGCGTGAACCGGCACTCAAAAGCATTCGCGAAGGCTGGACGTTTATTGTGAAGACGCCGGTGCTGCTGGGCGCGATGGCGCTCGACATGCTGGCGGTTTTATTCGGCGGGGCGATTGCGCTGCTGCCGGCGTTCGCCACGGATGTTCTGCATATCGGTTCGGAAGGACTGGGCGCGCTGCGTGGCGCACCGGCAGCAGGCGCGGTCATCATGGCGCTCCTGCTGGCAGTGAAGCCGATGCAGACTATTCCGGTAACACGATTGCTCTGGGTCGTGGTCGGTTTCGGAGTGTCGATGGTTGGATTTGGGTTAAGTCACACGATGGGTCTGGCGCTGTTCTTCCTCGTCTTAAGCGGCGCGTTCGACAGTGTGAGCATGGTCATCCGCCAGACCTTGATGCAACTGTTAACGCCGGATCACATGCGCGGGCGGGTGTCTTCGGTCAACAGCATGTTCGTGATTTCATCCAATGAACTGGGCGCGTTTGAATCGGGCGCGCTGGCCAAGCTGATGGGGATTGTTCCGGCCATTGTCGCGGGCGGTGTCGGCACGATTACGGTGGCCGCACTCACGGCATGGCGGTCACCCGAAATGCGCAAGACAGTCATCAAAGTCGAATAGATCAGTGTGCGTTGCGCGCGCTGGCGGATCGTCCTGCTTCTTCGATCAGGCTCTTTGCGGCAGCGTGCGATTCCGCCGTGATGGTATCGCCCGCGAGCATGCGCGAGATTTCATCGATACGCTCATGAATGGTCAGACCTCTCACGACCGACGTTGTCGTGACGCCATCGGTCTGCTTGCTGACATGCAGATGTTGCGCGCCCCGTGAGGCGACTTGCGGGCTGTGGGTGATGACGAGGACTTGCGTCGACTCTGCCAGCAAGGCGAGACGTTCGCCTACGGCAGCAGCAGCAGATCCCCCAATCCCCGTGTCAACCTCATCGAAGATGAGGGTCGGAATGGTTTGAACTTTCTGTACGACGACTTTCAGCGCGAGCATCATCCGCGCCAATTCCCCGCCGGAGGCGGTGACGGCAATCGGGCTGAACGGCATGCCGGGGTTCATGCGGCCGGTGAAGGTCACCACGTTGATGCCAAGCTCCGTCCATTCCATATTGAGTTTTTCTTCGACCTGTACCTGGAATTCTGCGCGCATCAGTTTCAGCGGGGCGAATTCTGCGGTGATGGCTTCACTCAGCGCGATACCGGCGGCGATGCGTTTCTCGGTCAGGATATGGGCGTGATGACGGTATGTGCGTTTGGCATCGGCGAGCAGCTCATCCAGCTGTACCAAACGGTCGCGACCTTCGCGCAGACGTTTTCCCTTGGCGTATACAGCGGTATAGAATGCATCCAGCTCACTGAACTGAATTTTTGATTCCTGCGCGATGGTTTGCAGTGTCGCCAGAATTTTTTCGTAGCGTTGCAGGGGGGCCGTGTCAATTTCATATTCAGGCGCGAGACGGCCCATTTCGCTCACGGCGTTTCGGGCATTGTCGAGCGATGTCGTCAGGAAATGGTTGAGCTTTTCCATTTTCGCCATGTCGAGGTTTTTCTGTCGGCCGAGAATCTGGTTTGCGGCAGAGAGGGACACGACAACACCATTCGCGGCGATCAGGCGACCCAGAATATTCTGAAAGGTCTCAGACGTTTCTTTGGCGGTGCGTAATCTGGCATGTTCTGCCTGCACCTCGTCGATGAATCCTTCTTTCATGCCTATTTCATCAAACCGGGCCAGCAGGTCATCAATCTTGCGCAGTTCGCCTTTGTGACGGGCGAGGAATTCTTTTTCGTCCTCCAGCTCTTTGGTGTAGCGGTGCACTTCGTGCAGGGCATTGGCGACGTTAGAGAAAATTTCCGGTTCAAAATTTCCGGACAGATCGAGAAGTGTTAACTGGTTTGCCGGATCAAGCAGACTCTGGTTTGCGAACTGGCCGTGAATTTCGACAAGGAAGGTGCCGAGTTTTTTCAGCAGGGGCAGCTCGACCGTCTTGCCGTTTACCCGAATAATATTCTGGCCGTCGCGCTGAATGGTGCGGTGGATGAGGAATTCAGTTTCGCCGGCTGTGACCAGTGATTTATCGGCCAGAAATTTCCACACGGGATGATTAGCGGGGGGTGCGATGCGCGCTTCGATCACCGACTGGTCGGAACCGCGGCGGATGGACTCGATATTGGACGGCTCGCCTAGAATAAGGCCGGTCGCATCGAGCAGAATCGATTTACCCGCGCCGGTTTCCCCGGTCAGGATGGTCAGTCCGGATTGGAAGTCGAGATCAAGTTTATCAATAATGACAAACTGTTCGATGTGTAATGTCTTGAGCATGCGAATCCAGATCCCGGATAAATTTTGACATAATGAAGAGAGGACTTTTCCAGAAAGCCATATTTCAGCATACGGTGCACAGGGCTGTTTCGTCAAGGTAACGCATGCGCACCAAGAGGCACATAACGTCGTGATTACAAATAAATACGCCGTAGGAAGAGGTACGGTTATTGCTATGGTGCGCCGCAGCCATTGCACAGCAACATAATGCCATAATCATTTTTTGCTTGTGCCATATTATTTATTCCTCATACTTTTTTTACAAGTACGGGGGACTGATGAGTTGACTGAGTCTCGTAAGAGAAAATTCCTGCCTCATTTTTTGCGCAACCGCCTGATGCGCGACACCTCGCTGGCGACTCCTGTTTCTGACATGCAGACAATGCCCGGTTTGATCAAAGCCTACTGGCTCAGTGACCAGCAGACGGAAGGTGTATTGTTTGCAGGCGGTATTACAGCCCTGAGTATGCTGATCGGCATGAATACCATCCAGATGGGGCTGCAATACGCAGAGGTGGCGGCCAATCTTGCCAATTATCATAGCCTCGCGACAAATATTACCGTCGATGCCTTTGCCAATCTGACGGAGAGCGTGAAGTGGGCGGCAGGCTTTACGGCGGCGCAGGCAGGCCTGACAGTCTCACGCCATCTTCTCTCAACCAACCTGCATCGCCGCTGGACGGGCTGGCTGCGCACGGAGTTTTCAAAGGCGTTGCTGAGCGGTCAGAACAGCGCTCATCACATCCGGCATTACAAAGTCAAAAACAAAGAAGGGCATCCGGAACCGCTCGGCAGCGTCGATCAGCGCATCGCCGATTGTACGAAAGATTTAACGGGTGCAGTAACTGGCTTGTCCATGGGCGCGATTACGGCGACCAGCACGTTTCTTTCTGCCGCCTATGCGCTGATCCAGATTACGCAGCCGGTAAAAGGACTGGATTTTCTGGGACAATATGGAACAGCGACGCTAGCCTTTGGGGCGGCGGCGGCATCCGTCACGGTGGGCACGTACATCGCGGCGCGTATTGGCCGTCTGATTACGCAAGTCAACAAGCGCGTACAGGAAACAGAAGCCACATATAGAAACAATATCAATACTATTTCCCGCACGGCTTTTTATATTGCCGCCAGTTCTGGAAAAAATGTGGAAGAGCCTGTTAATCAACAGCAACATCAAGAAGTCAGTGAAGCCTGGTACAAACATAATTTTGTGCATGCAGGCTTCATGGGATTCAGCAGCCTCTATAATCCGTTCAGTACGCATATCGTGTCCTACCTGCCTGGACTGGCCAATTATCTTGGCGGGTCGATGGCGCTCAAAAGCTATCTTCAGACGACGGGGACGGTGGGCGGCATGCTGAACAGCATGGAATGGTTCATCGATGTAATGCCCGCACTGGCCAATTTAAAAACCAATACGGACCGCATCACTGATGTATCGAAAGCCATTCACGAGACACGCGATCCGAAAGAATTTTATCAGCGCTCCGGTGTCTCCGATTTTGTGTATCGCAGTCAGAACGCCGGACTGGGATTGACTGTCAACAATCTGGCGCTGATGCATGAGGGTCAGGATCAGGCACCGTTCCTGACCGCGCGGCATCTGCGCTTGCGTCCGGGTGAGTGGGCGCAGATCGATGGTGCGAACGGCGCCGGAAAAAGCTGCTTCATGAAAGCAATCGAGGGGAAATATCTGTGGCCGTATGGGCACGGTATGATTGCGGTCAATGACGATATTGCCCGTTTCTATGCGACGCAGGATATCGAGTTGCAGCCAGTTACATTGCGACAACTGGCGAATTATTCAACTGCGGATCGGCCTGACGACGATGAGCGCGTGGAAAATGCTCTCACGCTGGTGGGGCTTGAGAAGTTACTGCCGTTTATTGACGAGACGGGTCGCGGGAATGATTTGTGGGGCAAGTCTTTATCCGGCGGCGAAAAACAGAAACTTATTCTGGCGCGTATCCTGTTGAAAAATCCGGGTTTGATTTTCCTCGACGAAGCCAACTCGGCCATGGATGTTGAGGCAAAAGAAACATTCTATGCGCTGCTAAAGCACCATTGCCCTGATGCCATGGTCGTGGCGGTCGTGCATGAAAAAGAAACGCCGCGCATGAAGTCTGGAGAACTCTATTTCAAGTATCGTTTCAAGATAACCGATGGTGTTATGAAGCAGGAGAGAAACTGGGACGATTATTCCAAGCAGATCGAAATACCAAAATGGCCCGCTTCTTTCTCACATCAAGCCTATGCAATGCCCAATCTTTATCAGGGCCCACCAATTAACTAAAGTCACCTATCCGGGGGGATCATGACGTTTCATACATATAACTTCGATCTGCATTCTTTTTTTAACGATCAGCACATTCACAAAAATCTTCCCGACGAGCTTCTGCTTGATCTGGTGCAATACCGTACACTGCAATATTTTATCAAATACGCCCATCCACACAGCGGAATGATCCGTGAACGGTCCAATTCATCCCCAGCCTATAATACGTTTGATACCGTGACCACCGGCGGAAGCGGTTTCGGCATCATGGCGCTGATCGTCGGCGCGGAACGCGGATGGCTGGAGAGTCAGGATGCGCAGTCGCGCATTGTAAAGATGGTGGATTTTTTAGGGAACTCTACATCTCATCACGGTGTCTTTCCCCATTTTATGAACGGGAATACAGGCAGTACGATCCCTTTCAGCAAACTGGATGACGGCGGCGATCTGGTGGAAACCTCGTTTCTGATGATGGGGCTGCTGTGCGCCCGCGAATATTTCGGAGCGGAGAATCCCGATCTGGCGCGCAAAATCAATGCGCTGTGGGATGCTGTTGAATGGAATCATCATATTTCCCCGGTTGATAAAAGCCTGCACTGGCATTGGAGCCAGACGCATCAATATGGCATGGCGCACCCGGTCGCGGGATGGAATGAATGTCTTGTAACGTATGTGCTGGGGGCGGCGTCCAAAGATCACGCCATCGCACCGGAGATGTATCATGATGTCTGGGCGAAGGGAAAAGAGTTCCGCAATGGCCATCGCTACCACGGACATGAATTGCAGCTGGGCCCCGAAGAAGGCGGCCCGCTGTTCATGTCGCAATATTCGTTTTTAGGGATTGATCCGCGCGGATTGCAAGATAAGTACGCGGATTATGAGGCGCAGAACCGCGCGCATGCGTTGATTAACTATGAACATTGCAAGGTCAACCCGTTCAAGTTTGATGGATATGGCAGCCATTGCTGGGGCCTGACGGCCAGCGACAGTACGCCGGACGGTCTGAGCAGTTCATATAATGCTCATTCGCCGACAAACGATCATGGTGTGATTGCCCCTACGGCAGCTTTGGCGGCCATGCCGTATACGCCAGCAGAATCGATGAAGGCTCTGCGTCACTTCTACGAAGATCGGGGCGAGAAGATATTCGGCGGGCAGGGTTTCATGGATGCGTTTCATGCCAGCAGCGAATGGATATCGCACAGTCATCTGGCCATCGATCAGGGGCCGATTGTCGTGATGATTGAAAATCATCGCAGCGGTCTTCTCTGGAATCTCGCCATGAAAACGCCGGAAGTGCAAAAAGGATTAAGCGTTTTGGGCTTTAGTACGCCGCATGACCGGAAGAAAAAGCCGTCTCTTAGAGTGTCATTGCTGGGGCCTGACCCGGTCTACGCGTAAGACCGGCGGCTATATCGAGACGCCGGACCATGGTTGCTAGCAGCGGTGTGATCGGATCGCTATTGCCATCAAGGCTGTGATGTTTTCCCGGAATGATCTGTTCTTCAATGCACAGTGGTAGTGCGCGGCAAAAATCATGAATGTCGGAAGGCAGGGTTAGCGTGTCGATCGCACCGACGGCGACGCTGACAGGCATCTTCAATAGGTGAATATCTTTATAGATATCATGCTGGGGCCATTCGGCTTCGAGCCATGGTGTGTTCCGGCGTAAAATTTCCATGCCGTCAGGATGGTTTTGCTTGTTATTGCGGGCTTTAAGCGATCGCTCACCGCTGGTCGTCGGGGACACGGCAAGCAGGTGGCGGCAATTTTGCGGGAATTCGCGCGCGGCGAGGTAGCAGCTAGCGTAAGATCCCATACTATGACCGGCCATCACGAAAAATTGATTATCCCAGCCGATGCGGCCGGCATTGTGACGCGCCCATTCTATGGTCCGGCGTACACCGTTGATGTGATCGGCGATGGTGAAATTTTTCAGCGTGCCCGCACTGCGGTTGTGATCGGAATTGGGCAGGTCGGGTGCGATAACCGTATAGCCGTTATGCAGATAGGCCTGCATGATCTTTGAGATATGCGGCGCGGTCGCTGCGGCATTCAGGCCGTGCGAGAGAAAACATACACGGTCGGCGGCGGCATCGTAGGGTTGCGCCATCACCAGCGATATGGCGGGGAGGGAGGTGGACGCTAAAGGAATACGCTCAGTAAACATGCGTTATTGCTATCCATAATGAGCGGATATGGCAAGAGCCGTGCGCGCGTTAACCATGAAATTTTCCTTGTGATGGACTGGGTGATGGCCGAGTATCGCGCTCTATGACGCTGAACGATTCACCGATGACCGCGCCCTTCGCGCAACGCCCTGATCCGGCCGAGATTTTGCATTCCATTTTCGGATACAGCGATTTTCGCGGCGAACAGGCGGAGGTCATCAATCATGTGATTGCCGGGAATAGCTGCTGCGTACTGATGCCGACAGGCAGCGGCAAGTCGCTGTGTTACCAGATCCCGGCCTTGTGCCGCGAGGGCGTGGGCGTGGTGGTGTCTCCGCTGATCGCGCTGATGGAAGATCAGGTGGCGGCGCTTAAAGAACTGGGCGTGCGCGCGGCGGCGATCCATTCAGGATTGGAGCCTGCGGTTGCCGCGCAAGCGTTTCGCGATTTACGCAGCGGAACGCTCGATCTGATTTATGTGTCGCCCGAACGCCTCATGATGGATGATTTCCTCGACCTGCTCGACAATCTGACGCTCGCGCTGTTCGCAATTGACGAGGCGCATTGCATTTCGCAATGGGGACATGATTTCCGGCCGGAGTATCAACAACTCACTTTATTACGTACGCGCTATCCCGCCGTGCCGCGCATGGCGGTGACGGCAACGGCCGATACGCCGACGCGCCAGGAAATTATGGACAGGCTGGGCCTGTCCAAGCTGTACACGGCCGGGTTTGATCGCCCGAATATCGGGTATACGGTGGGCGTTAAAAATAATCCGAGCAAACAGTTACTGTCTTTCCTGAAGGCACGACCTGCCGAGCAAAGCGGGATTATTTATTGTCTCTCGCGCCGCAAAGTGGAAGAAACGGCGCAGTTTTTAAATGCTCAGGGGCGCAAGGCACTGGCCTATCACGCGGGTCTCGATAGCGCGATGCGTGCCAATAACCAGAACCGTTTCCTGAAAGAGGAAGGTATTATCATGGTGGCGACCATTGCGTTCGGGATGGGGATTAATAAACCCGACGTGCGCTTTGTCGTGCATCTCGATCTGCCCAAAAGCATCGAGGCGTATTATCAGGAGACAGGGCGCGCGGGGCGCGATGGCTTGCCCGCGGCGGCGTGGATGATTTACGGGATGCAGGATGTCGTTTTGCGTAAGCAGATGATTGAGAACGGCGATAGCCCCGATACGCAAAAAAGGCTGGAGTTGCAGAAATTGAATGCGTTGCTCAGCTATTGCGAAATTGCCACGTGCCGCCGCCAGATATTGTTGCAGTATTTTGGGGATCAGGCGGAGCCGTGCGGGAATTGCGATACGTGTCTCTATCCGCCGCAGACGTTTGATGGATCAATTGCCGCACAGAAAGTCATATCGTGCATCTACCGCACCGAACAGCGGTTTGGCGCAAATTATATTATTGATGTGCTGCTCGGCGCGGATGATGAGCGCATTCAGAAATTCGGCCACGATACACTCAGCACGTTTGGGATCGGCAAGGAATATTCCAAAAAAGAATGGCAGGGCATTATCCGCCAGCTTTTGTCCTACAATCTGATTTATGCGGATATGGAAGCGCATGGTGGGTTAAAAATTACGCAGCAAGGCGTGAATTTCCTGAAGAATAAAGAGCCATTATCGCTACGGGTCGAAGAAAAGCAGGCGACATCATTGGCGCGCGGGGTACGGCGTTCTGTCGACGAGGTGGAGCTGGAGAGCGACGCCGATAAGGAACTGTTTGCACAGTTGCGGGCGCTGCGCCTCTCTATCGCGCGCGAGAAGAATTTGCCGCCTTATGTGATTTTTCATGACCGGACGCTGATGGATATCGCGTTGAAACGCCCGACCACACTTGACGCGCTATCGGTGATTAACGGCGTGGGGAAATCCAAGCTGGAAAAATATGGAGAAGCGTTTCTGGATGTTGTAAAAAACGGCTTCAGCGGCTAGAGAATAGTGCCTGTTTTGCCGGGCGGCTGAGTTTCTTAATAGCAGTTTCGCGTTTTGAAGCATCGCTGCGAGTGCCAAAGGTTTCTTGATGACGCAGGATGAAGGGGCCGCGGCCTTTGGTGTATTTCGCGCCTTTACCCGCTTCATGGGCGAGGCAGCGGCTTTCCAGATCGTTGGTGATACCGGTGTAGAGGCTCTGATCCGCGCATTCGAGAATATAAACAACCCAGCCCATCGCTGACCTTCATCTGGTAATCACTGAACCGTATGATATAACGAACCCCATGAAAACGCCATATGATGTGATTATTATCGGGGCCGGCGCAGCAGGGATGATGTGCGCGATAGAGGCGGGCAAGCGCGGACGCCGTGTGTGGCTGATCGATCACAGCGCCAAGATTGGCGAGAAGATTCGTATCTCCGGCGGTGGGCGGTGCAACTTCACCAATCTTCACGCCAATCCGAAAACTTTTCTGTCCGGCAATCCGCATTTTTGTAAATCGGCGCTCAGCCAGTTCACCCAGCAGGATTTTATCGCGCTGGTGCAAAAACACGGGATCGAGTTTCATGAAAAGAAACTGGGGCAGTTATTCTGCGATGTGTCGGCGCAGGCGATCATCGACATGCTGCTGCGCGAATGCAGGGCGGCGGGGGTGGTGCTGGAATCGGAAACCAGCGTGCAGTCGATTGAAAAAGACGGCGCGGGGTATATCGTTTCCACGAACCGGGGGACGCAGCGTTGTGCCTCTCTGGTCATTGCAACGGGCGGACTGTCTATTCCCAAAATAGGCGCAACGAAGTTCGGGTTTGATGTGGCACGGCAGTTTGATTTACCCGTTGTGTCGACGCGGGCTGGGCTGGTGCCCTTGATGTTCCAGAGTGCGCTGCTGGAGCGGTGTAAAGAGTTAAGCGGTCTCTCGGTTGAGGCGACGGTATCGTGCCACGGCACAAGTTTTTCCGAAGGATTGCTGTTCACGCACCGAGGTTTGAGCGGTCCATCCATCCTGCAGATTTCGTCCTACTGGAAAGAAGGACAGGAAATTGTTGTCAATCTGGCGCCGGATATCGATGCGCTGGCGTTCTTGAAGGACCGCAAGCAAAATCAGCCAAAGCAGGATGTTCAGACAGCGCTTGCCGATATGGTGCCCAAGCGACTGGCGGTGAGTATTGCGGAGGCGGCGCAGATTAAAGGGCGCCTCGCCGATCTGCCGGATCGCGATTTAAAAACACTGGCGAGTGCGATCAATGATTGGCGGATCAAGCCATCGGGCACCGAAGGATACAGGACAGCGGAAGTGACGCTGGGCGGTGTCGATACCGCGGCGCTGTCGTCGAAAACGATGGAAGCCAAAACACAGCCGGGATTGTATTTCATCGGGGAAGTCGTCGATGTCACCGGGCATCTGGGCGGGTTCAATTTCCAGTGGGCATGGTCGTCGGGCTTTGCCGCCGGACAGTATGTGTAGGATTTAGGCGACCTGCTGCGCCAGCCAGTTTTCTTCGGCGCTCTCCAGCTCTTTTAACACTTTGGCGTAGGATTTCTGCGCATCGGCAATCTTGGCCGGATTGTTGTAAAAATCGGGGTCCGCCATGCGGGCTTCGAGTTTTTCTTTTTCAGCCGTCAGTTTGTTCATCGATTTTTCCGCGTCGCGCAGTTTTTCTTTATCGACAGCCGGTTTCTTTACCGGGGCAGGTTTGGATTCCGGCTCGCTCTTGGTTTTTTGCGACTTTTCTTCTTTGCGCTCTTCGCGGCGGGATTGAATGGTGAACTTGCGGTAGTCTTCGAGGTCGCCGTCGAAATCGCGTACCGATCCGTCCTTGATCAGCCACAGCCTGTCAGCAACCCGTTCCACCATGTTGGGATCGTGGCTGACGATAACGATCGCGCCTTCGTAATTGTTGAGCGCGTTGACGAGTGCTTCGCGGGCGTCGATGTCCAGGTGGTTGGTCGGTTCATCGAGCAGCAGTAAATGCGGGGCATCGAAGCTCATGAAGGCGAAAAGCAGACGGGCTTTTTCACCACCGCTGAGCGAGCTGATGAGGTTATCCGAGAGTTCGCGCGAGAAACCGAACTGGCCGAGTTTCGAGCGGACTTTCGGCTCGGTGATATCAGGGAATTGCTGGCGCATCATGCGGAACATTTCGCGATATGCGGTGGAGCTCATATCCAGCTCTTCGGTCTGGTGCTGCGAGAAATAGCCGATGCGCAGCTTGCCGGAGCGGAAAATATCGCCGTTCATGACGCCGAGTTTCCCGGCGATGAGTTTGATCAGGGTCGATTTCCCGTTGCCATTCGCGCCGAGCAGGGCGATGCGGTCATCACGGTCGATATTGTCGTTGATACGTTTCAGGATCGGCTTGTCTTGGGTGTATCCCACATCCGCATGATTGATGGTGATCATCGGGGAGGGGATTTTTTCAGGATTGGGGAAGCTGAACTTCACGGCGCGCGAGGCGATAACCGCATCGACGATATCCATTTTTTCGAGCGCCTTCATGCGGCTTTGTGCCTGACGGGCCTTGCTGGCCTTGGCTTTGAAGCGGTCGACGAATTGTTGCATATGAGCGCGTTCCGTCTGCTGCTTTTCATGCATCTTTTGTTGCAGGCCGAGACGGAGCGCGAGTTCACGCTCGAACGTGTCGTAATTGCCGCTGAATAAGGACAGCTTTTGTTTATCGACGTGGACGATATGATCGACGCATTTATTGAGCAGTTCGCGGTCGTGCGAGATGACCAGCAGCGTGTGCGGGTAAGCGGCAAGATAGGTTTCGAGCCACATGATGGCTTCAAGGTCTAGGTGGTTTGTCGGCTCGTCTAGCAGCAGCAATTCAGGTTCAACGAACAAGGCAGCCGCGAGCATCACGCGCATGCGCCAGCCGCCGCTGAATGAAGAGAATGGTTCGGTCAGCTGGTGGTCTTTGAAGCCGAGGCCGGTGAGCAGGGTGGCGGCTTTCGCCGGTGCGGCATACGCATCGAGATCGGCGAGGCGCTGATAGATATCGGCAATCTTGTTCGGGTCTTCTTCCGTTTCGCTGTCGCGCCAGAGCTGCGCCATTTCTTCGTGCGCTTCCATGACAAGGTCGATCAGGGGGGTATCCGTTTCCGGGACATCCTGCCGAACCCAACCCATTTTCTGGCGCTGGTTCAGGCTGATCGTGCCGCCATCGGCGTGCAGGTCTCCGGCAATCAGCTTGAACAGGGTCGATTTCCCCGCGCCATTAACGCCGATAATCCCGACCTTCCAGCCATCCATGATGGTCAGATCGCCGCTGTCGATAATGGTGCGGGCGCCGATTTTATAGGTGAGATTGGATATGCTTAACACGGTCTTTGGTTTCCTGACGTCGCTTGATACCTACATATGGGAAAAAAGGCAACCAAAACGGGCCGGAGGCGCGGAAAGCCTTAAATTTCATTATATTATGAAAAAATAATGTAAGGGGCAAATGGTTGCTTTTCCCCAAGGATATTCCATGTGATATAAGGGGAATACTCACACACTTCAGCTGCTACGAAAACGGGTCTTATGTCGCACAAAATAGTATGGATCGCCGCAGTCATCTCTTTGGTCGGGCTGGGGGTTGTTGGCTATGTCGCGATGCCGGACGCCAAGGAAGCAGCGCCCGTTGAAGCCGGCACAAAATCTTCCGCCGCCCTGACCGTTAGCACAGCCACGGCGCAGACGATGGAGCGGCCAGATATTATTGAAGCGTCCGGCCCGATTGTCGCGTGGCAGGAAGCAATCATCGGCACCGAGATTTCCGGGCAACGCCTTGTCGAGGTTTTAGTCGATGTCGGCGATGTGGTCAAAAAAGATCAGGTACTGGCGCGGTTTAACGATGCCACGTTGCGCGCGGAAACGGAGGAGCTGAAAGCCGCCTACGCGCAGGCGGCGGCAAACCGCAAACGCGCCTTGGCGCTGAAGGCGAGCGGCGCGATGAGCGCGCAGGAAATCGATTCTTATGTGCATGAGGCGACAATGTCGAAGGCGCGTCTTGATGCCAAAAACCTTCAACTGAAATATACCAAAGTAACGGCGCCGGACGATGGCGTGATCAGCGCGCGCACCGCGACACTGGGCGCGGTCGGTTCGCTCGGCGAAGAACTGTTCCGCTTGATCCGCCAGAACCGTCTGGAATGGCGCGGGGAATTAACGGCGGCGCAACTGGCCTATGCGCAGATTGGTCAGTCGATTACCTTAACTTTGCCAGACGGTAGCCCGGCGGAAGCAAAGATCCGCCAGATATCGCCATCGCTGGATACGCAATCGCGCCTTGCGACCATCTATGCCGACATTGCGCCGGACAGTGCCGCGCGCGCAGGCATGTATGGAGAAGGCCGCATCGAGCGAGACAGCCGCCCGGCGCTGGTTGTGCCGGCCAAGTCGGTGGTGATCCGCGATGGGTATAGTTATGTGTTCGTGCTGGGCGATGTGAAAGAAGAGAGCGCGGTTGTCGCGCAAAAGAAAATTGTCACAGGATTAGAGCAGGGCGGGCAGATTGAAGTGATTGACGGATTGAGTGCGGGCGAAGTAGTCGCCCTGCAAGGCGCAGGATTTTTGAATGATGGTGACATCGTGCGGATTGCTCCTGCAAACGACCAGCCGTTGAAAAGCCCGACACCATGAGTTTCGCTACCTGGTCGATCCATAACCCGATCCCCTCTATCCTGCTGTTCATCATGATGACAGTGGCGGGATTGTATGGGTTCAAGAATTTGCCCATTCAAAACCTGCCCGATATCGAACTGCCGATGGTCACGATCGCGCTCTCCTTGCCGGGCGCGGCGCCCGCGCAGCTGGAAAGCGAAATTGCGCGCAAGGTTGAGGATTCCGTTGCGACGCTGTCGGGCCTCAAACATATTGCCACCTCTATCACCGATGGTCTGGTGGCGATCAATGTCGAGTTCGTGCTGGAAAAACCTTTATCCGATGCGCTGATCGAAACCAAGGATGCCGTCGATCGCGTGCGGCAGGAATTGCCCTCCGACCTGGAGCCGCCGACGGTAACGGCGGTGCAAATCGGGCGCGACCCTCTAGGCACCTACGCCATCTCCTCCGATCGCATGAGCGAGGAAGAATTATCGTGGTTTATCGATGACACGGTCGGCAAAACCATGTTGTCGATTACAGGCGTGGGCAAGTTCGAGCGTCTGGGCGGCGTCACGCGCGAAGTGCGCATCGAGGTTGACCCGGCGCGCATGACGGCCATGGGCGTTACGGCGGCCGATATATCGCGCTCGTTGAAACAGGTGCAGATGGAAACATCGGGCGGGCGCGGACAGATCGGCCGCAGTGAACAATCGGTGCGCACGATTGCGACGGTGCAAAAAACCGACGACCTGAAAAACATGCCGATTGCGCTTAGCGATGGGCGGTCGGTGCGTCTCAGCCAGATTGCCACGGTGACAGATGGCCGCGCCGACCGTACACAGGCGGCGCTGTATAACGGCGAACCTGCCATCGGGTTCCAGTTGTATCGCGCCAAAGGATTTGATGAGACGAAAATTTTTGATGGCGCGAAAGTCGCGCTGGATGAACTGAAAGAAAAACATCCTGATCTGAAAATCACGCTGGTCAATAGTTCGGTTGATTATACGCTGGAACAATATAACGGCTCGATGCATATGCTCTATGAAGGGGCGCTGCTGGCGGTTCTGGTTGTGTGGTTCTTCCTGCGCGACTGGCGCGCGACGCTGATCTCGGCGGCGGCGTTGCCGCTGTCTATTATTCCGACGTTTGCCGCCATGTACTGGCTGGGCTTTACGCTGAATACATTGACGCTGCTGGCGCAGGCAGTGGTCGTCGGTATTCTGGTGGACGATGCGATTGTGGAAGTCGAGAATATTGTGCGGCACAAGCGCATGGGCAAACCGGTTCTAGAGGCGGCGAAGGAAGCCGTGGAAGAAATTGCGCTGGCGGTTATTGCCACTACCTTAACGCTGATCGTCGTCTTCCTGCCGACGGCGCTGATGAGCGGAGTGACGGGATTGTTCTTCCAGCAGTTCGGTTGGACCATCGTGATTTCCGTCTTTGTCTCCTTGATGGTGGCCCGCCTGCTGACGCCTGTCATGGCGGTATATTTTTTAAAGGACGATAATAAGGTAGAGCACGAAGAAGATGGGCCGATCATGACGCGCTATCTGCATGTCGTGCGCTGGTGCCTGTCGCATCGTAAAACAACCAGCTTTCTGGCGGGCGCCTTCCTGCTTGGCTCTTTGCTGCTGGGCAGTCTTTTATCATCGGGTTTTCTGCCGCCATCGGATGTGGGTTATACGACGGTGAGTTATGAATTGCCGCCGGGCAGTTCGATGGACGATACCATCAAAACCGCCGAGCAGGCGCGTGAGGCGCTGAAAGACATTGCGGGAATTGAAGGCGTGTTTGCCTATATTGGCGCGGCCAACCAGCAGGCGGCAGGGGAAATCCGTAAAGGCGCGATGATTGTCTCGCTGGCCAAGCGCGCGGATCGAGAACCACAGGGTGTGATCGAAAAAGAAATTCGGAACGCGTTGCAGAATGTGCCTGGTGCACGCTTCGCGCTGAGTGCGGGCGGTCCCGGCGAAAAAATGTCGATTATTTTATCGAGCGATAACGCCGACGCGCTGCTGACCACGGCGCGCACGCTGGAGACAGAATTGCGTAGTGTCAGCACGTTGAACAATATCAGTTCGACCGCCAGTCTGCAGCGCCCTGAGATTATTGTGCGGCCGGATGCGGCGCGCGCGGCGGAGCTGGGGGTGAGCACACAATCGATCGGTGATACCATCCGGATCGCCACAGCGGGGGATTTCGACTCTCAGCTGTCCAAGCTCAACCTCGACAACCGCCAGATTTACATTCGCGTGCGCATGCCGGATTCCGCGCGGCAGGATATGAACACGATTGCCAATTTGCGTGTACCGACCCGCACCGGTCAGACGACTCTTGATACAGTGGCAAGCATCACCACCAGTACCGGACCGGCGCAGATAGACCGCTATGACCGTCATCGCTATGTCACGGTGAATGCCGATCTGGGAGGTACGCCGCTGGGCGATGCCATGAAAACCGTGTCGGAACTGCCCGCAATCAAAAGCATGCCGTCCAGCGTTCGCATGATCGAAACAGGCGATGCGGAAATGATGAAAGAGCTGTTCACCGGCTTTGGTCTGGCGATGTTGACGGGCGTCATGTGCGTGTTCTGCGTCTTGGTTGTTCTTTTCAAAGATTTCTTCCAGCCGGTGACGATTTTATCGGCGCTGCCGCTTTCTTTCGGCGGGTCCATTATCGCGCTGCTGGCGACGGGTGGGCAGCTTAGTTTGCCTGCCCTGATCGGGATCGTCATGCTGATGGGGATTGTGACCAAGAATTCTATCCTGCTGGTGGAATATACGATTGTCAGCATGCGTGATCGCGGGATGGATCATTATGACGCGATCATGGATGCGTGTCACAAGCGCGCCCGCCCGATTGTCATGACGACCGTGGCGATGATCGCTGGCATGTTGCCGATTGCCCTGGGCTTTGGCGGGGACGCCAGCTTCCGCCAGCCAATGGCGATTGCTGTGATCGGCGGATTGATTACGTCAACGATCCTCAGCCTGATCGTCGTGCCGGTCGTGTTCACGTATATCGATGGGCTGGAGCTTTGGCTGCGGCGTCAAGTTGTGCGCCGCGAGCAGACGGAATTTTAATAGATAAAACAGCCGCCGTTGGCGCCATCGACGACAAGGCAGGTTGCACTGTCTGGCGCAAAGAGGTTGGCTTGCACTTCCGTAGCTGTTTGTAGATCGCCTGCAGCAGGTTCTATTTCTGTTTCTATGACATCGCTGCCGAGAATACTCATATTCGTATCATGGGCAAAATTCAGCATGTCCGTCATGCTTGGCAGAGACTCGGTGTATGTTGTGCTGACTTTAGGCATGTTGGAATAGTAATTCACGATCGGCGGCAGTTTCCACAGCGCATCGCTCACGACAGGAGACGTAGGTGTTGGTGTCGGCGGTGTTGGAGGGGGCGGCACGACACCTGTCACCGTCAGGGCACCAGCCGTAATAGTTGGGCTGAAACTATAACCCAATGCCGATGCCAGTGTGCCAATGCCCGTTCCGGTAATCATGCCGGCATACGGTGTGCCAGATGGTTGGGTCGTGCCCGCGATGTAGGTGGTTGCATATGTCATGTCACCGGTGAGGCCGATATTTGAAGCGGTATCGCCCGTTACAAAGCCGCCGGTGATGGTATAGCTGGCGCTGCCGGGTACGTAGGCGCCACCATACGCGACGCTGCCATCATTTACTTTCAAGGTTAGTTCAGGGCGCGTACTCGATGAATAAATCAGGCGGTTGCCCGTGCCGGCGGCTGCCGTAGGATAAGAAACGCCAAACTCCGATGCGTGTGGCATCAGTCCGCCGCGCGTATTCTGATCCATGCGTTCCGAATAGACGAGCCAGCGTCCATTGACGTTGGTTGCGCGCAGGGCGTTACCCGCAGAGGCTGCGTTGTTGAAGAAATCATCGGCGCTGGCCAGAATGATCGCATCGCCTGTGGCATCGGACACGACATCATGGGTCAAAGTAATATCGTTGCCTGCGCCTTGGGAGGCGACGAGGATTTTACCGGTAGAGCTGAGACCGTTCAGAATTGTATTGCCGCCATAGAGAGCGATATCGCGCGCGAAAGCGGCGCTGTTGACGGTGAGGGCGCCTGTGCCTGTGCTTTGCGTGCCGATAGTCAGCAGGCCGCCGCTTTGCAGGTAGGAAAGCTCTGTATCGTTCAGGTTCAATCCACCCGCGCCGCCACCTAATATAATATCACGGCTGTTGGTAAAGGCGCGCGCGGTTAACGTGCGTCCGGCGCCCGTGGTGATGGCACCGGCCAGCGTCATGTTATCGCCGATCAGGGTGAGGTTACGGTCGCCTGCCGTTGCGCCGAAGAGCATGAGCGTGCCTGTACCAGAGTTTAGCGTGCGGCTTGTTCCGGCTGTCCCGTCATACGTTAAGGGCTGATCCGCTGTAATGCCGTTTGCAACGATGTCTGCATCGGCAATATTGATGGCGTTTCCGGCATTAAGCGTCAGCGCGCCGTCGAGATCGATGCTGCCATTCACATCGATCAAATCTTGCGCTGTTAAGATAACGCTGTTGTTGGAATTATTTTGTAAGCCTGTTCCCGACGCGATGATGATATCATTCCCGTATATTTCGACATTATGCGTCTTGCCGGAGAGATCCCAGCTGTCGATGGTTACATCGCCTGTGCCATTTACGGAATCGCCTATAATAAATGTGCCGGCTCTGAAAGCGGCAGCTTCTGAATCATTAAGCGTTAGTATGCCGGGATTATGAGACGCAGGGCCTGTATTGCTTCCAATCGATATGTGAGTAGACGCTGTCGTCGGTGTAAGATACACATTGCCAGATGTCTGAATGTTGCCATCTTCAAAAGCCACACTATCGGTATTGATAAAAATACTGCCGCTCGCATTGCTTCCGCCTATCATATTGGCGCCAACAGCCATGTCGATAAGATTGCCAGCATTAGTGTTTCCATAGGCATTCAATGTTATGGAGCCATTGCCGTTTGTGAGTATTTTGCTACCGCTATATAGGGCAATGCCAGCGCTGCCGTTGTAGGCGAGGTTGCTGCTGCCTCTGCCAGTAAAGGTAATTTTTCCTGTGTTGGTTTGTACAACGCCATCATGGGAGATCTGAATGCCATGAGAGAAATTCTGTACGGCATTATGTACTTCGCCGCGGAAAATGATATCTCCCGTCGTGGTCGCAAGAGAGGAAGTCAGAATTCTGATTCCGTAATCCATTGCGTCAGAATTTGTCGTGTTCGCGTTAATAACGGCAGCGCCTGCACCTGTATTCAAACTGGATGTGGCAAGCAGGAAGCCTATTTCTCCAACGCCCCACATGGAAACCATGTCAGCACCATTTCCAGCATCTCCTAGAATCCCATTTCCATCAGAATCAACAGTGCCTGCGCCCCCACCGGCGACAAAATATCCACCGCCAGTATTGATTGTGGCTGAGTTGATCGCAGTTCTTCCGTTATTGTCAGCATCACGGTCTGCATTTATAATGAGATCAAATGAGCTGCCATTATTGGCGATAATATTTCCAGAGTTGACGATGATATTTTCATCAGCGCGCAGATCAACTTTGGAATGACCGGCAGCCAGTTTATTGATCGCGGCATTCAGGGTGAGGACACCCAGATCAACGGCGGCGTTATCACGCGCGTGAATCATCAGATCGCCTGTGCCGAGTTTAATGCCGTAATCGACACCTGCTGTGGCGTCTGTATCCTGCACGGTGATGTCGTTACCGTAAATTTCCACATCATGCGTTTTGCCAGACATGTCCCAGCTATCAATAGTGACATCATTGATCGGGTTGTCATTTCCGATAATCAGTTTATTACCAGCCGATAAAGTGCTAAGAGCAACATCTGAAATCGCCAGACCGCCAGTGGCATTGCCGAGCGTGATGCCCGTAGTCGCAGCCGATGTTTTAATGCGCACATTGCCGCTTGCGCTGGAAATACTATCCGAGATGGCCAGATCGCCCGCATCAAATATGGCGTTCTGGTTGACGTCGACATAATTATTCAAGGTAATTCTGTCAGTGATGATCGTCACATCGCCTGTGTTTGCCGTAATACGCGCTGTGCCATTTGTGGCGGATGTCATGCTCGATCCTGAGACGGTGCCTTGATCAATCGTGACATTACCCGCGCCTGTCGATTGAATTGTAAAGCCCAACCAGCTAGACAGCGTAGATGTCGTATTTGCCAGTGTGGTGGCCATTGATTTGATATTGGCATCTATGGAGCTAATCAGCGAACCGTTCGTGTAGTTATAGGATCCGCTGGCAAAGCCTACTTGGCCGATCCCGTGAATCAGAATTTCGCCGAGTGTAGGGCCCGTTCCTGTTGATCGTATAGTGGCGGCGTTGAAGTAAATACCGTGGTTGTTAACGCCTGCCGTCGTTGTACCTGACGTGCCTTTGAGTGAAATACCGCCTGTTTGTGTCTCTATTAATGTGCCGATATTCATCAAAATACCGGCGGACGATCCCGTGCCTCCATTACCGGCTGTACCCACTAATTTAACAGAGCCATTAGTCGTCAATATTTTAGATGCGTTAAAGAGTCCGATACCGTTCAGGCTGGTATTGCTGGTGGAAAAACCTTTGCCGGATAGATAAACATTGCCAGCCCCTGTCGAGAAGGTTGAGTTATCCATCGCGATGCCTTGGCGACGGTCAATATTTCCCACCGCCATCACATCATCGGCACCCGTACCATCGCCATCGCCCAGAATACCGTTGGCGCCGCCAAGCGCGCCGCTACCCCCGCCGACAATGATTTTGCCGCCATTGGTTGTAACAGTGGAATTGAAAATAGCAAAGGCGCCATCCTGATCGGCGTCGCGATCGGCATTGAAGATCACATCGAACGAGCCAGTCGTGGCCGTCATATTAGAGGCCGTATATATGTTGATATTTCTGTCGGCGCGCAAATCCAGCATGGAATGACCGGCAATGGCTTTTTTGATGCCGGCGTTAAACGTTAGTTCTCCGAGATCAATGGCCGCGTTGTCGCGCGCATGCATGAGCAGGTTGCCAGTGCCGAGATTAATGCCGTAATCGACGCCGACTGTGGCATCGGTATCATTCACTGTAATATCATTGCCGTACACTTCGACAGAGTAATTTTTTCCGGACAGATCCCAGCTGTCGATGGTGACATCGCCGGTGCCGTTGACGTTATCGCCGATAATCAGGCGCGCAGCGGAGAGGCGGCCAAGTTCGGCGTCATCCAGGTTCAGCGTACCGGCGCCGCCGCCCAAGCCGATTGTCGTGGCTGCTGTACGGGTTTTGATGATTAAATCTTTGGCAGAGGTAATGTTCGCTGTCGGATCAATGACGATAGAATCTGTGTTGACTGTAATGGAGCCGGTGTTTCCACCGCCGCTTGTTGTCAGTTTGCCTGTACCTTCAAGCTTAATATCATTCCCGGTAGTGCCGGTGCCCGTCACGTTAATATTCGCGCCGCCACTGGCCAATATCTCGCTGCTGAGAATCCGCGTGCCAAAATGGCCTCCGGCAACATTAGGCGCGGTTCCGACAATAGTGATGTTTCCTGCCCCTTTGGATTCAACCAGGGCGCCGTTGTTGATCAGCACGCCATCAATGGCCGTGACAGACGATCCGCCGCCCGTACCGGTCAATGTAATCGATCCATTCTGGCTGGTCACGGTTGTGCCGCTATCTTCGATGCGGATACCATCGCCATTAATGCCGGTACCGCCGGTGCCCTGAATATGAATGGCACCATTTCCCAGCATGGTAATATCGGATCCGCCTGTCAGGCTGACGCCGAAATTGTCATTGCCGGTAGAATTGGTGCTGCCTTGACCGACAATCGTAATGTTGCCGCTCGTAGACTCAATCAAGGAACTTGATCCAATAGCCACGCCGCGCGAAACGGCTGTGCCATTGTGGGTAGATTGTCCTTTTCCGTTTATTTTGATACTGCCGGAAGTGGAGCGCAGAACGGAGCCGGTGGTTAATGTGATGCCACCTGAGTTTAAACTTGCATCATTACGACCGTTCCCTTTGAGAGCCATCTGCCCGGCTTGGGTTTCAATCAGCGCCGATTTCAGATAAATACCGATGCCGCCGCCGCTGGTATCGGAAGCTGTTGTAACCAAAGCACCGGTAGCCGTATTATCAAGGCCGGTTCCGGCATCACCCAGAATGCCGTTGGCATCCGTATCGATCGCGCCGTTGGCGCCGCCACCGATAACAAAGTGACCGCCGTTCGTGCGCACGGTCGAAGATTCGATCAAGACACCGCCGACGCCATCGGCATTTCTGTCCGAATTAATCAGGACATTGAAAGACCCGGTCGTCGCGATCAGGTTGGCGGCGTTCATCACAACGTCCTGATCGGCCCGAAGATTGACCGTGGATGATCCGGCAATTAATTTGTTGATGGCGGCGTTGAGCAGGAGTGTACCCGCATCCCCGCCATTGTCGCGCGCCTGCAAGAGTAAGTTGCCTGTGCCTAGACTAATGCCGTAATCAACACCAGCCGTCGCATCGGTGTCCTGCACGGTGATATCGTTGCCGTAAACCTCAATATTGTGCGTTTTAGCGGGCAGGTATAGATCCCAGCTATCGATAACGACGTCGCCAGTACCATTATCTTTGTCGCCAATAATCAGCGTGCCTGCATTTAATAAATTGAGCTCGGTATCAATCAGGTTGAGGGTACCGCCGCCCCCGCCAAGACCGATTGTTGTGGATGCGGTTCTTGGTTTGATGAGCAAAGTGCCTGTAGTGGTAATGGTCGTTCCGCTGTTGCTGAATTTATCGACATCCAGCGTAATGGCGCCGCTTTGTCCGACCCCGCCGATCGTGCCCCCGCTTATGACGTAGTCATCATTATTAACGCCGCTGCCGGCTATCGCCGTTATTTGCAACGTATTGCTGCCGCTTTTGATGGATCCGGCGCTCATGCGGAAACCAACATTGGTACCGCCAGAACTCGCGCCACCCGTGGCTTCAAGTTTTATGGCGCCACTGGTCGAACTAATAGTGCCTTGATTAAAGATGCCGTAATTGCCTGTACCGGTGCCTGTTGTCGTGCTCTTGCCGACGATATCAATTTTGCCGCTGCCTGTTTGTATGATGCCGCCACCATTCTGAAAGCCGTAATTGGCAGTGCTGGATGTAGTACCTCGGGATGTTCCTTTGATACTTATGGAGCCAGTGGTGGTTTGAATGGTGCCAGAGGCTGTGAAGACGCCATTGTTTGAGTTGGTCGCCAGGTTTGCCCCTACGCCGTTCAGATAGATGCTGCCAATGCCCGTTGATAAATTGCCGCTATAATTGATGGCGACGGGCAGTAACGCATTTCCGTAGGCAGCGACAAAATCAGCGCCTGTTCCAGCGTCGCCTAATATGCCATTGCCATCAGAGTCAATCGCGCCGCTACCGCCGCCTGCGACGAAATAACCGCCGTTGGTGGTAATGGAGCTGCTAAAGACAGAAATTGCCCCATCCTGATCAGCGTTCCGGTCGGCGTTAAAAACAACGTTCAGTTTATTGGAAGAGGTGTTGTTGATTGTGGAGCTTGTCATGTAAATGTTGCGGTGAGCCTGAAGTGTCAGGGTCGCATCATTATTCGACGTAGATTTAAGAATGTTGGCGTTATTGATCGTGATGTCGCCACTACCCGCCGTCACAGCGTTGGTCGTGATCGTCACGTTACCGCCGCCATTGAGCGTGCTGTTGATCGTCGCGGTAGCAATATCGCTGGTGCCAGCGTTACCATCAGTGCCGGCGTCCGTAATGCTGATATCTTCGGGATCGATCAGCCAGGTGCCGCCCTTGCCCAGAAGATTGCCCGAACCAACGCTGACCGATGCATCGAGACCAACATTGAGGTGCTTGGCAGAAGACGTTTCAATAAAACCGCCGTTTCCAGAGAGTGATCCGCCTTTGGCTTCAATAGAGCCGGAAAAATCCGTGTCTTTATCCGACCAGACGATCACTTTCCCGCCATCGCCACTTGTGCCGGTGGTGTTGGCTTTAATAACGGCGTCTTTGGTGATGGTCGTTTTATCGGCGTGGCGCGTGGTGCCTGTCCCGAGATAATCGCCGCCGATGAGGATTTCACCGCCGCCGGTTTTGCCAGACGCATCGAGCGTGCCAGACACTGTGGTGTTCGCGCCTTCGAGAATGATCTTGCCGCCTTTGACGGTGGCAGAAGAGACGTTCACGATACCGGACATGTTGATGACGGTGTTGACGACATTTTTGGCCGCCGCCGCCGTCATCAAGACAGTGCCGCCTTGCGCATTGATCGTGCCGGTGTTTTCGACGAGGGCGTTTTGCAGCGGCGTGTCTACAGCCAATTCAACCAATCCATCACCATACAGGTCGACGGTGGCCGTGTTCCCTGACGCCAGCGAAACGCGGCCCATTTTTGCCTGGATAAGGCCGCTGTTGGACACGGTAGGAGCGACGAAAGCGGCCAGACCGGCGTCGCCAACGGTCATTGTGCCGTGATTGATGATCGCGCCGCTGTTGGCATTGTTGATGCTGATCGGGCCATTGCCGCTCATGATGGCGGCTGTATTGACTTCGCCAGTCGAGGCAATAATGCCGCCGACATCAACGCGGGAGTCCCGACCAAAAACAACGCCGTTGCGGTCGAGCACCATGACGGTGCCGTTTGATTTCATCGTGCCAAGTATCTGGGTAGGATCCTGACCTGGGCCGGTGACGCGGTTGACGGTCAGGGAGCCAGCGTTCGGCTGGTAGAATTCTGTCGTGGCGTTTTTGCCAATGTTAAAGCTGCTCCAGTCAATGACGGCGCGGTCTGTTGACTGATGCACGTCCAGTTGACCCGGCGCGCCGTAGTTGATTGTGGCGGAACCGCCGACAACATTGCCGCCTGTTGGCAAAGCGTAGTCATCAAGCGCCAGCGCCTGGGAAAACGGCAGCATGGATACGCCAATCGCCAACGTTCCAAACGTTGCGACTCGTTTCCAGTGTGGCGCTTTACGCGCCTTGCGGTTTTCCGTTCTCGTCATCAAATCTTTTCCGTGAAATCGGGAAAAAGGGGCAGGATAAAAATACACCCGTATGAAGTGGGTAGTTGACACATAAGTATAAGTATATTCAGGAGAAATTAAAATTTTATTTACTAAAGGTTATTCATAATATTGGTCCGTTTCTGGACATGAAAAAACCCCTGTGACATCGCTGTCAGCAGGGGCCTTTAAGACTTAATTAACCAAAGTGGTTAGAATTTCTTGCTCACGTTCAGGTAGAGGCGTGGATCGCGGTCATCATCGCTCTCAACGCGGCGGGTAAGCGGCAGGGCGACACCGACGCCGGCCTGCAGATCGCTGGCGAAGTTTACGCGGGCGCCAATACCGGTTGCGGCGAGGGAGTCGCGCTTGTCATCGCTGGTCGTGGCATCGTCATTCCAGACGCGGCCGATATCGAAGAAGGTATAGAGCTGGTATTTTTGAACGATCTGGCCGTCAGGCTGGATCGGGTTGTTCCATTGGACTTCAACCTGACCCGAAACGCCTTCGTCGCCCACGATTTCGGATGGGTCATAGCCACGGCCGGAATAAACGCCGCCAACCCCAAATTCTTCAGAGCTCAGGAGCGGGCCGTCCGACAGCTGACCTTTACCAGTCAGTTGCACGTTCACGGAGTTGGTCACGCGTTGCAGACGCTGTAATTCCAGCTCCGCCTTGACGAATTGAGGATCGGCATCCGGGCGGCTCATATTGGCGTCGCCTTCTTTGCTGGCGCCAAAGACGCTGAGGCCCTTGGATACTTCCAGATCCACGCGGTTAAAGGCAAGACCCAGAACCGTGTCGAGGAAATCATACTGCAGACCGGCACGGGCCGCGCGGATTTCATCTTTACGGGCATCAGGTTCAATGTTGTTGCTGTTTTTCACATCGCGCCAGTCAAAGGTGAAGCGGCCTTTGAGGTTTTCGTTGCGGGTGCGGATGAAAGGATGGGTGACGTTGATGCTGTAGAGATCGGCTTTACCGCGGACATCGAACTGGCTGAGTGTGTAGCCGGGATCGGTGTTGGTTTTGCTGACGAAGGCGCCAATGCGTGTGCCCCATGGACCGATCGGCTGTTCATAGCCGACGCCGCCATAGACGAGTTCATAGCCTGTGCCCGGTGCGTAAGCGACCTGCGCCGAGATGGCTTCGTTCATACCGAGCAGCGAGTTTAAAGTAGCGGCGCCGCCCAATTGCCATTCGCCAAGGAAGCGGCTGCCGAAATTATCGGCGGTGACGAGGGCATCAAACGGTTTGCGCTCAACAATGACCAGCAGGTCGGCTGCGCCCGGTGTGGTAGTGGACGGGGAGATTACGCTGCGGGCGCGCACACCCGGCAGGTCGTTGATCAGCAGGAGCTGGCGTTCCATGTCTTTGATATTCAGTGCGCCGCCTTTGTTGATCTGGCCGGCGTAGCTGCGGATGGTGTCGAGGGCGATCGCGCCTTCGCCTTCATCGGCCTGAACGGTGACGTTATCAATATAGCCTTCTACAACCTGAACGCGCGGCAGGCCGGATTCAATGGTTTGCGGCGGGACGACAACCTGTGTCAGGACATAGCCGTCGTTGCGGTATTTCAAGGTAATTTCGTTGGCGATGCGGTAGAGATCAGAGAGCGTGATGTCCTGACCGATTTTGTCTTTGTAAATCGCAGCCAGCTCTTCGCGACTGTAGGTTGAGTTCCCTTCAACCTGCAGACCGCCGAAGCGGAACACGATATTGTCTGCGCCGGCAGGGGCGCCAAGCAGTTCCATCTGCTTGATTTGGATGTCCGGGCTGAGTTGCGGCATCGAAAGCTGGTCGCGGAATTCTTCGCTGGCGCGGCCTGGGTCGGCAACGCCTGCCTGAGGGTCTGGTTGGGCGTTTGCGGGTGTCGCCATCAGGCAGAGCGCCACGGCGCTGACACACATTAAAGAATTGAATTTTGGCGATGAAGTCACGGTTAGTCCCCCTAGGGCTTTGAAAAAGCCTGTTAATCCATTTCTTTTATGGCAGATTTGGGGGGAATACAATTGTCAATCAGGCGCATACAGCGGAAATCACACAGTTATGTGGTATTCGGGCAACGACTTTTGAGCAGGTGTTATGCTAAGTGCCTCTAATCGTTGTTACATAATAATTATCTTATATTGGTGTTCTCTAATTGTCTGAAAACATTCGAATAAAGTCTTAAGTTTTCCTTAATACATCTTGAAATATTAACAGCAAGCTGTCAAAACCTTCCCATCCATTATTGTCACTGCCGCCCCAAGTCTGAAACCAACGGGCGGCGCTTTTTGAGGGGGAGGTCACCATGACCCGCACTGTATCCGTTAAAACAATCCGTTTTTCGATGAACCGCTTTTTATCCGCTACGGCACTGACGGCTGTCGGTCTGATGGCATTGGCGGCACCCGCAGAAGCAAACGACAATCCCTGGTCCAACTTCGACGACCAGGCCGGTTCGATCAGCATCGATACCAGCAACGCCGGTCACACGATGATCGACCAGCACACACAGACTTACATCGGTAACAGCAACAACCTCGACATTCTGCAAGGCCAGAGCGTCACCATCGGACAGAACAACACGGGATCGCTTTTTGTCGGCCGTGCCACAAACAAAGGCTCTGACCCGACCCGTATCCTCGGCAATCTGAATACCCGCCTGAAAGATGGCAACGGAAGCTTCACGGATGCCAAAGGCGGAACCGTTATGGTGCTTGACCGCAACGGCGTAATCTTCGGTGCGGACTCGCGCGTGGATGTCGGCGGTATCATTGCTTCGACCGGTGATGTTTCCAATGAAGATATTCTCGATAACGATGGTCAATATACCTTCTCGAATTTTGGCGATGGCAAAATTGAAATGAAAGGTACGATTAGCGTTGCTAACGCTGGTCTAGCCGCCTTTGTGTCGCCATACATCAGCAACAGCGGTGAAATCAATGCCAAGATGGGTAAAGTGGTTCTGGCATCGGGCGAAAAAGTTACGCTCGACCTATACGGCGATGACCTGATTGAAGTCGCCGTCGATGGCGAACTCTCCGATGCCCTGATTGAAAACAGCGGCACGATCAATGCGCAGGGCGGCACCGTTATCGTGAAAGCCGAAGCGGCCAAAGAAATTGTTAACAACGTCATTAACATGGGCGGCGTCGTGAATGCTTCATCTGCTTCGATGAAAGGCGGCAAGATCGTTCTCGACGGCGGTTCCAATGGCACGGTAAAAGTTACAGGCAAACTCGATGCGTCGGGTGGCACCGGTGGCGGCGAAATCGCTGTAACTGGTAAAAACGTCTACGTATCGAACGAAGCTGTTCTGGCGGCTGATGCAGGTACGCATGGCAACGGTGGTACGGTCAATGTAATTGCTGATGAGCATGCCGATTTCCGTGGCGCTATTTATGCGCGCGGCGGCAGCGAAAGCGGTAACGGCGGAAATGCCGAAGTATCCGGTTATAAAGTTTTGGGTTATCAGGGCTACACCGATCTGAGCGCCACCAATGGCGCTTCGGGCACCTTGCTGCTCGACCCAGAATTCGTGGTTATTCACAACGGTATTCTCAATGATCCGCTGGGTGGCGGTTATGTGATCAGCGCGCAAGCACTGGCAAATTCCATGCGCAATAACACCGTTCGTATCGAAGCTGATGACTTTATCGATGTTGGCACGAAACCGGGCGGCTACAATATTGATACGGGCAACTTTATCCTGAGCGCGCTGGTAAATGCTGGTCTGAACGCGCTGGCTGATGGCAACATCAACCTCAGCACCTATGATTATTACACAACGGGCGTGATCGGTTCTATTTTCGGTTTCCCGATTTATGGCCCGGTTCACCAATATGGTACGACCAACGGCGGCCTGGAGCTAGCTTCCACTGAAGTGAACTTCAACCGTAACCTGACCATGGGTAACGGCAATCTGCTTGTAGATGCTGACATGATCAACCTGAACAGCAAGCTTTTTGAAAAAAACAGCGCAACGTTGCTTGGCGACGCGCGTCTCTCCAGCAATGCCGGTACCGTGAATGTTTCGGCAGCCGCGCTGATCCAGCAAGGCGTTTGGTTGGCGGATGACGCTGGCGGCGCCACCGTCAATGTGGCGGCGGGCACGTATAATGAAAATATTATAATTAACAAGAGCCTGACCCTGCAGTCCGATGACGGACGCGACACCACCATCATCAATGGAATCGCGGGCGTTAATGCTTTAGGGACAGTTGTAATTACGCCTAATGTAAATGACGTTTATCTCGGTAAGACCAATAAAGGATTCACGATTAACGGATTTGATAATGGCAATCCAGGCATTGAAAACGCCGCCGTTTATCTTCAAGGCGCCCATGACAATGTCGCTATTCAAGGCAACCGTATTACAGCCAAGGGCGAAGCTGCCTTGACGACAGAATGGACGGCCTTGAACAACGATCTGACCATTGACGATAACATTTTTGATGGCAAAACGTTTGAAGGCGCCGCGTGGGCGACAACTGGCGACCAATTCACTATCCCGAACCGTCCGCGTCAGCTTATTGCTTTGGGAACGCAGACATCTAATCTCGTCTTCACTAATAACACCGTCGGAGGGAATTCCGGCAGTAACAATGTTGCAAACCTGCACAGCGCGGGTGGCCTGATTGAAGGAAACACCTTCACCGGCGCAAGCGATGGCGCATCGACCTTGCGAGTACGCGGCAGCAATATGCTGGTGAAAGACAACCAGTTTACAGCTGTGAATGTCAACCAGACAAATCTACTGATTGAAAACACGACGGGCGCTACCGTGACGGGTAACACCACCAATGGTGGATACACCGGCATTCGCGCGACCGGATCAAACGGCGTTGTGATTAGTAAGAACGCCGTATCGGGCACGAGCAATGATGGTATCGCTGTCTACAATAGCGCTAACGCTGTTATCGGCGGCGCTGTCGATACAGACGGCAACACGGTAGAGAACGTTCAAGGCAACGGTATCTACACGAACAACACCGACGGTGTTGTCATTGCACGCAACACGGTGACAGACTCTATCTTGAACAACATCTGGGCCGATAACAGCGATAATGTCACAATCAATAACAACGTGACATCGGGCACTGCCGCACATGCCGGTATCGCCCTGCGCAATGTTACAGGCGCGAACATCTTTGAAAACGCTGTCACGAATGCAGGCTATGGTCTGTATGCAGACGGCAACACGACAGGCGTTAAAGCGCATAACAACAGCGTGACCAACATCACCAACTATCTGGTATGGAACAATGGCGCGCCGGGCATTTACAATGCATCCGGCAACTGGTGGGGCGGCGTTAGCGAAGCCGCGATTGCCGCTCAGATGGCCGGCACGATCGACTTCTCCTCATACTTGGCCAACGGTACCGATACATCGCCAGCCAAAGGCTTCCAGGGTGATTTCTCTGAAATTTACGTGACCAATCTGGGCAGCCAGGTCGGCACCAAAGGCCGCATTCAAGAAGCAGTCGACCTCATCGTCGATGGTTCGTTGACAGGCGGCGCGCGTACGGTTCATGTGAATAACGGCACTTACGCTGAAAACGTTACGCTGAACAAAAGTCTGACACTTCAGTCGGTCAATGGCCGCGATCAAACCACCATTGACGGCATTGAAGGTGTAGGCGCACTAGGGACGGTTGTTATCACGGATGGCGTAACCAATGTTAACCTCGGTACGGCTAATAAAGGCTTCACGATCAACGGTTTTGACAGTGCCAATCCAGGCATTGAAACTGCCGCTGTTTATCTGCAAGGCGACCACAATAAAATTTCTATCGTTGATAACCGTATCGTGGCTAATGGCGATAGCGCTCTTGCCGGCGAATATGGCCGCACCAACCGTAAAGTTACCGTTGATGGCAACATCATTACCGGTCAGACCTACACGGGCGCTCCAGGCGCATGGGGAACGGGCAACCAGTTTGTTGATCCAAACGTTCCGCGCCAACTGGTCGCTTTCAACAAAGGCTTTGATACGTTGACCTTCACTAACAATGAAGTAGTAGGTGACTCAGGCGACCGCCAACTAGTCGCGATTGAATCGGCCGGCGCGAACATTTCGGGCAACAGCTTTGAGGGTCTGACAACATCCGCGCTGCTGCATGTGCGTGGTTCGAGCATCACGGTTGCAGACAACACTTTTGATGGTAATGATAAAGCCACAACCGGTATCCGCGCTGGCAATGTCGATGGTCTGACCATCGGCGGTGCGACGGACGCGGACGGCAACACAATTGCGAACGTCAAAGACGGCTGGAGCAACAGCGCGATCAACATCAAGGATGGCAAAAACATCACGGTTGCGCACAACACGCTGACCAACAATGGTGGCAACGGCATCTATGCCGAAGGCACCTATGGCATAGCCGACACGCAACTGGACATTAACAACAACAAGATCAACGGCAGCGAATATAACGCCATGTACATTAAATTCTGGAATGGCGCCGATATCGCCAGCAACCAGATTGATGGCACCGATTACGGCCATGGTATTCAGCTGGAGCTGAACAACAACGCCCTGATCAAAAACAACACGATTCTGAATGTGGCCGATGCCGGTATTCACCTGTGGTACGGCAACGATATGACCACGATCGAAGGCAACACGATCACCGATGCGAAAAACGGGATTGTGCTTTCGAAAGAGGGCGGTCAGGCCAACACCAACACGATGATCGGTTCCTTTACATCGGATCCTGCCAAAACCAACACGATCAAGGGCGGTCAAAACGGCGTTCTGGTCAATGGTGGCGGCAATCTCTGGGTTCAGGGTAACGACATCAAGGATACCAGCATTGCCGGTGTTTCTGTGACTGACTCCGCCGGTGCTTATAACATCATCAATAATAACAAAATCAACAACACCAAAGACGGTATCCGCGTTCTGAACACGAAGAGTGTTATTGCGGATAACCGTATTGGCCTCGATGTGGGTCTGACAGGCAACGGTATCGTTGTTGATACAAGCAACGGCACGGAAGTTCTCTCGAACCAGATCAGCAATGTAGCCAAAACAGGCATCGTCATTAACAAAGGCGAACTGATCACGGTGTCAGACAACATCCTGAAGAAAATCGGTAATAACGGTATCCGCACCGAACAGGTGAAAGGCATCACGATTGCCCGTAACGATCTGGACACGGTCAGCTGGAGCGGTATCGAAGTGCAGGGTGGCACCAATGCGGATGTTGTTCGTAACAAACTGAACAAGGTAAATGGTAACGGCATTCAGGTCAGCGGCACAAACCGTGCGAATGTCGAGCGCAACAGCGTTCACGATATCCGTCTCGCCGGTATCGTGGTGAATGATGCCCGCAACGTTCTGGTCGATAAAAACACGGTCTATAATGTCGGCATGAACGGCATTCAGGCGAAGAACAACAACTTCGGTCTGACTGTTTCCAACAACTATGTTGGCTTCACGGATGCTGGTGTAACGCCAGGCGCCGCGAACAATATCAAGGCAGATGGCATCCTGATCGAGCAATCGAAGGACGCGGTGGTTAAAGGCAACAAAACAACGGAAACAGCCGGTTACGGTATTCGTGTGGTTGGCAGCAACGGTGCCAAAATTGGCGGTGCGGCGGCTGAAGAGCGCAACACGGTAACCAAAGCCGATCTCGACGGGATCAAAGTATCGGGTGGCACAGGTGTTGTCGTTGAAAACAACAAGGTGGATGATGCGGGCCGCGTGGGTATTTACGCAGAGAGCGCCATCGATCTGTCGATCAAAGGCAACGATGTCAACAACACGACCTATGCAATTGGCTCTCCATATGGCGGTATTACCACCGACTGGGGTTCCAACATCTCGGTTAGCGGTAACACGGTGGCCAACAGCGGTCATGGCGTGATGATGTATCTCGCGGGCGGCACGAACAAGATTGATGGCAACACCATCAATACGGTCTGGGCTGACGGTATCAACGTCAATCAAGTGCCGAACGTCGAAGTGTCTGGCAACTTTATCGGTCTGACAGGCGGCGTTGACAATATCAAAGGCAACGGTATCACGCTAAAAGACTCTGATGGCGCCGTAGTGAAAACCAACACGATTTCCGATGTAAAAGGCCACGGTATTAGCGCCGCGACCAGCAACGGCATCCTGATCGGCGGTCTTGCGTCTACAGATGCAAACGACATCAAACGCACCAAGGGTAAAGGGATCGTTGTCAGCGACTCCAACGACTCGAATGTGATCTACAACAAGCTGGCGAACATCGGCACGATCGGCATCGACCTGATCCGCGGCGAGCGCGTCAGCGCCAAAGAAAACGACCTGAAAGCCATTGGCAATCAGGGTATCCGCACGGAGCAGGTGAAAACACTGGCTCTCGACCACAACATTTTCGACAATGTGAGCTGGAGCGGCATCCAGATTGAAGGCGGCAGCAATGCCGACGTTACCCGCAACGAGATGAACAATGTGCGCGGCAACGGTATTCAAGTCAGCGGTACAAACCGCGTGAACGTGGAAGACAACATTGTGCATGATATCCGCCTGTCGGGTATCGTGGTCAATGGCGCGAGAACGGCCCTGATCGACGGCAACACGGTTTACAAAACCGGCGTTGACGGTATCCAAGGCGCCAACAACAATAACGGCCTCAGTGTCACCAACAACTATATTGGTTACACCTCGATCGGCGGTACGTCTGCCGGTGCCAACAACATTGGCGGGGATGGTATCTTCCTGACCAAATCCAATGGCGCTGTCATTAAAGGCAACTACATCACGGACACGAAATATGACGGTCCAGCAGCCAAAGGCAGCGGTATTCTGGTAACCAATACCAATAACGCTGTTATCGGCGGTACAGCAGCCGGTGAAGCCAACCATGTCAACAATGCCGGGTCCGATGGTATCGTTATCCGCGCTGATGGCGGCGTGGCCGACGGCAACACGATTATCGGTAACTTCATTGATAACGTGCAACGCACAGGCGTTTACCTGAGCAACACGACGAACACGACCGTTCACCGCAACGTGATCAATAATGCCGGCATCACTCTGCCGGACAACGGGATCATTACGGCGTTCGGCGGCTCGAACGTGACGATTACCCGCAACAATATTGATGGCGGTGCAGGCCACGGTGTTCAGATGAACGGCGTGGGAGGCATCAACCTTATCCGCAACAATGACATCGATGGTGTCGGTAAAGACGGTATCAAGGCGGACAATGTCGCTGATCTGCGTATCGTCAATAATGACATCGGTCAGACCGGCACGATCGGCAGTAACGGTGTATCGGTTTCGGGGTCGAACGGTGCCCGCATCAATGACAACACGATCAACAGAACCGGCAATCACGGTATCCTGCTGACGGGCGGCACAAACCTGACAGTGGCGAACAACATTATCGGCTTGAATGCTCCAGCTGGTAATATCGGCGCCGATGGTATCCATGCGGACAATGTCGGTGATATCCGCATCGTTGAGAACGAAGTCCGCCGTACGGTCCGCGACGCTATCTTCGCCAACGGCACAGGCACGGCCCGCATTAACCGAAACATCATCCGCAACGTGGGCGCGGACGGTATCGAAGCAAGCGGCTTTACTGATGCCCGTATCAACCGCAACCGCATTACCAATGCCGGTCAGGATGGTATCGAGGTAAGCGGTAACACGAGTGCTTCCTTGAACAACAACCGTATCAATGGCAGCACGATCAACGGCATTTATGCTTCCGGCTCGCAAAACGGCACTGTTATCCTCGCAGGCAACCGCCTCGAAGAAAACACGACAGGCGCGAGATTTGAAAGCGGCGTGATCGATCTAACCGGTGCGACCAACACCATCATCGGCGGGACGACAGGCCTTGTGTTCGATCCGGGTGTCGGCGGTGGTGTTCCCACAGCCCTGAGCCTCGTTTCTAATGGCGCACCGGGTTATAAAGGGGAAGTCTATGGCGGTACATTGGGTACGACCGTCTTTGAAGGTCTGACCGATCCGGGTGATAACTTCATCATTCTGGCCAATGGCGCGTTATTTGCCCCGGGCAACCCGACGCTGATCGATGCGCGTTTCGCCAAATTTAACGGCGTCAGTGCTTCAGAAGATCTGGGCAATGATTTCGAACTGGAACAAGATCAACTGGATGAAATCGAAAACCGTATCGTTCACTTCAATGACGATCCGACGCTCGGTCGCTTCTTCTACGGCTACCTCGACTCGGTGCCGGTTATCATCGGTGTCACGGTCGATCAGGAAGACGCGATGCGTTACTTCGAACCGGTCAATTTGCAGCTCTCGAGCCTGAACGTCACGTTGAACGGCCTGCCGCAAATTCCGGGCGCGCCGCAAAACTTCAACGCGATCACGCCATTCGCCGGTGGTAACGCACCAGCGACAGACCCGTCCTCGCTGAACAATATCGAGACAGCCGCCGGTGGCGACGCTGAACCGACAGGGCAGACGCTGAACAGTGTTGAAACGGCCGCAGGCGATACGCAAGCCAGCTGCTGGGGCGATGCGGCTGGCATGATGCAAGGTGGCCAGGCAGTGAATGTCAACTACGGCGCTTCGGCAGAAGACATGCTAAGCAACGCCGCTGGATGCCAGACAGGCCTCTAAGCCTTTTTAAACATTAGATGATGGATGAGGGGGTGAGATAGCAATCTTGCCCCCTCATTCTTTTGGTAGGATTAATAATCGCGCTTCCAGAAGATACCGCCGCCGGCGCGAGCATCCTGCCCGACTTCGGTTTCAACATTAACGCTCGGCGTGACTTCCACCTGCAGACTGGCGGCGCCGGAGTTCTCGCCTTTACCGCGCTCGAATTCGAGATAGACCTTGTCGGTCAAATATTTGCCCACGCCAACGTTGGTTTCACCCGCTTCGTCGGTATCGACGCTGATATCATCAAGACCCGTGAGATTACGCAGCGTGCCGAGCGGATCGAACCCGCCGCCGCCTTTGCCGGAGAAGCGCTGCAATGTCTGCGTCAACTGGATTGCCTGAAACGGGCTGATGCGCGTGGCGCTTTTACCAAAGAGAATGCGCGCGAGCACTTCGTCTTCTGGCAGGGAGGGCACGGAGGAGAAACCGATCCCGGGTTTTTGCACGGAGCCGCTGAGTAGGACGGAGGCCAGTACATCTTCGGCTTGCGTTGTCGCTTCCACATCTAGATAAGGGGACGGTGGGATAGATCCTTGGAAACGCAGGTCGGCGCGCGCCAGTTCAAACTTCTTACCGAATTCATCGTAGCGGCCCCGGCGCGATTTCAAGGTGCCATCGAATTGCGGTGCGCTGATATCACCGCTCACGGCAATCTCGCCGCCAAATTCCGCATCAAGGCCCCAGCCGCGCACGAAAATCTGGTTTTCTGCGATGATTTTAATGGCGAGTATTATCGCTTTGGCGGGGGTATTGTCTTCGTCAGCGGTTTTGCGTTTCTTGATGTTCAGCTCCGGGATATTGCTCTGGAAGCGTTCGGGTATCTGGATCTGCATTTCTTCCAGAATGATATCACCGCCGAGCTTATAGCCGCCGGGGTTGTCGGTTAAGGACAGATCGGCGCTGACATAGCCATCGGCGATGCCTTCCTTGGGCACGTGGAAATTCTGCGCCGTCAGGCTCAGGTTGCTTTGTGCGCCAGCACTGAGGCCGATGGTGCCGGACCCCGTCATTTTTCCGGCTTCCCCGTCGGTTGCCGATAGGGAGTTGATCGTAATTTTTCCGGGATCTGCGACCGCGTCAACGCGCAGATCGGCAATATCGATACCGCTTTCAATATTTTTATAGAGACCTTGGGTGAGTGCGATGTCGGCGCGCATGTCAGGCTTCGCGATTGTGCCTGCAAGCGTGCCATCCGCTTTGAGCGCTCCTTCAAAAATCTGCGTCGGGGGCAGAAACAATTTTGCCAGCGGAGCAATATCGAGATCAATATTCAAAGCGCCTGCAAGAGACGCGTTCTGGTCGAGCGTAAAGGCAAAGGGATAGAGAGAAAACGCCAGCGGAATTTGTGCGTCGGCATCCATCGTGCGAATGCCTGTGCCGTTGCCTGTCACATTTATCGTGGCTTTACCCTGTTCGTGTGTGGCCTTTACGGTGATGCCCAGTCCGGAATATTTTCCCGTATCGAAGCCGCTTAAAGCGATATCGGCTTTTGTAACGGGCGCGCCAGGTGTGCCGGTCATTGTTACACCGCCGGAAAGGCGCACTGGCGCGAGTGAGCGGGCAAGGTCGATTGGCAGCGCTGTGATGCGCAAATCTTTTGTCGCGGCGTTGAGATCGACTGTCTGCGGCGTAATGTCGCCTTTCAGGGTAATTGCCGATTTGGCCAACGTGAGTACGGCATCAATATTTTTAGCGGAAGGGAATGCGCCCGTGAAATCGCTTAGTGTTGATTGTCCCTTTATAGAGAAGGGGCGCGGCATTTTGCCATTGCCAGACAAACTGAGGCGATAGGCATTGTCATTGGCTTGTTCGATATCGGCCTTCGCGGTGGTGATGGAAAATTCCGGGGACAATACGGCATTGCTGAGCGTCATCGATCCATCCTGCGGCCAAGGCTTGGTGATGTCCGCAATGAAGGCGTTGGCATCGAGTTTGGCAATGCGGGTCGCGGCATACCGCAGGCTCTTCGCGGCAGCGGTCAGGGTGATAGATTGCTTGCCATCAACCGGCTTGGCTGTGAGCGTCGCCAGCAAAGAGCCGGTGAGATCTTGCCCGATGAGGTCTTTATAATGCGCGAAATCTTTCGCCTCTATTTTTAGCGCGCCATCCGCCAGCATCGTGTCTGTATCGATCGCGGCATGCCCTTCGGCCAGGATATACGGCGCCTGCGCGGCTAGCGATTCAATTTGCAGGGTTGGTTCTTGATAGCTGACATGTGTGGTGGCGAGAATAGGGGCGTCTTTATACACGCTCTCAATTTTAACCAGCGCTTTGGGTATATCGGATTCAAGATCGGGAACGACGGATAACAAAATATCTCCAAGCCCTTGCTCCGCTAGCGATCCCGGGGCAAGGTGGCCATTCAAGGAGAGTGCCGGCTTGATATAAGTGCCCGATAGCGCTGCATCGAGTGTCGCACTGCGTAAAGCATCGTTCGTCAAGCTGGTGAGATCGTTATAATTTGCGTTAAGTGTGTAGGCGAGCGAACCCGCTTCATACAAAATTCCTGTGCCCTGAGCTTCGATAGTATAAGCCTTCGAACGGATAGCTGCTTTGGAGAGAGTCAGCTGTAACGTGGCTGGATCAAACGTGGCATTAAGCTCAACCGTATCGGGAAGAGGCGCGGCGCCTAAAGGAGAAGCGTTCGGTTGTAAAGAGAGCTTGGCATTGAGTGTGTTCTCCAACGAAACGGAGGCGGCCAGTCGCGGTGCCAGCGTCAGGGGTGTGCCGGCAACAGATTCTGCCAGAATAACCTGATCGAACGCGACGCGAGACAGGCTGATGCGGCGTACATAAATATCAGGCAAGTCGAAAGGCGTAAGGGCGGAGGGAGAAAGATCTTCTTGTTCTTTCGTGAGCGCGGTTTGCGGCAGACGGCTTAGGGTGAGTGTTCCGGCACTGAAAGACAGATCGAGATGGCGCGCCAGCAGCTTTTCAAAAGACAGGCTGAGGGATGCTTGATCCAAGGTCAGAAACTCTCCTGCCTCATCGCTAATTGAGAGGCCACGGAGTGTGAACCCTCTGATGGGATCGTAAAATAAAGAATGAAGCGTGATGTGATAACCACTTGGTTGGGCCAGCGCGTTTAACTGATCCTGAATCAGGTCGCGGCCTTTACCCGTATTTAAAAAAGTAAAACCCGCCATTAAAGAGAGTTGCAGAAGGGCGATGAGGATAAGGCTGAAAGCCAGCAACGCCAGAAAGCCTTGCAGAAAAAAACCAGCGATTTTTTTTCCTGTAATGCGCATTAAAAAGCCTGCCCGATGCTGATGTAGAATTGATAGTTGCGCTCCAGATCGTCTTTCTGCGTGAGCGGCGTGGCAATGTCAAAGCGGATCGGGCCGAAGCCGGTATAATATCGTACGCCGATACCCGTGCCGACCGCCATCTGATCGAGATTGGGGGTGGATTCTTCCGAGACGTTGGCGCCGTCGACGAACACGACACCGCCCAATTTATCCGTGAATTTAGAGCGCATCTCCAGCGAGAAATTGACGAGAGAAAGACCACCCGTCGGATCGCCGTTCAATTGCGGGCCAACCTCCTGATAGCCGAAGCCGCGCACAGACCCGCCGCCGCCGGCATAAAAACGCTGGGTCGCTGGAATATTTTCAATGTCGGCGCCCCAGATGCTGCCAAATCCAGCCTTCCCTGCAAGCACAAAGGTATTGGCAGGATTCAAGGAAAGATAAGTGCTGCCGGTTAATTGCGTTTTGATGAAGGGATCGCTCTCGCCCAACACATCAATAAACGGTTCAATGCCGCCGGTGATATTAAGGCCTTTGGTTGGTTCCAATGTGTCGTTGCGTGAGTCATAGGTGAATTTTTGCGGGAAGGAAACAAGGCCGTATGTTTTGGTTTCATTATCGACTTCGTCATCAATCTCGCTGATCGACAAGGAAACGCCTGTGCTGCCTTTCAGATGTTTGGTGAACGTGCGCGATATCTCACCGCCAAAATCGATCGCCAGCTCTTGATAGGCGTCCGTGTCCTGTCGCCGGATGGAGCTGCTCAGTAAAAGTGTCTGATCGTTGCGCAGGAAATAGGGTTTAGCAAAATCGAGATCGAGGCTTTGTTTAAGCGATGATATGCCGATTTCAGCGGTCAGTTTTTCAGCGGCGCCCAGCAGGTTGCGATGCTCCCAGCCAAATACCGCGCCGGGACCTTCATCGGAATAATAGGTGAGGCCTGCGCTGATACTGCGATGCGCGCGTTCGCGTAGATCCATGGTGACGGGCACTCGCCCATCCTCATCCGGTTCATCGGGCAGCATTATATCAGCTTTGGCGAACAGACCGCTTTGCAACAGGACGCTTTTATAATCTTCCAGTTTTTCGCGGCGGAAGCAGTCGCCTTCTTTCCAGGGAACGAGTTTGCGCAGATAGGAATCGTGCACGCGCGTGTTGCCCTGATAGACGACCGATCCGAAGGTGCCTTCGCGCCCCGCATCGACAACCAGTTCAACGTCGCCGCTATTTGTATCGCGATCGAGATAGACCTCATTTTCGACAGAGAGAGAAAAGTAACAGCGATCTTTTTGGATTTTATTATATAGCTCGCCCTGCGCCGTGAGAACGGCTTGCGCATCGAGCACATCGCCCGGGTGTATTTTATCGCGGTTGAGGAGGCTGTCATAAAGGCCGGGTATTACATCAAGAGATGCGATGGTATATTGCGGGCCGTAGGTAATGTTATAGTTGCCGCTTAAAGGGGCGCTGCCATCTTCATATTGCACGCGCGCACGGTAATAGCCTTTGGCGCGAAGGGCTTTGAGCAGATCGGCGCGGATGGTCTGTTCGATGTAGTCTTCCTGCCGTGAGCGCTCCTCTGCCTCATCGGAGAGTGTTTTGGTGCGTTCGGTCAGGCGTTCATCCAGGATAGAGTTGAGATAGTTTTTGGTCTCTTGATCATCGCTGTTGTCCGTAATCTGATAGTGCGTCTCGACGCCTGTCAGAATATCGGTCAGCGAACAGGCACCCATTAGCGCACTCATGGATGTGAGCATCATGAGGGACGCAACTGTCCTGATCTGGTGCGGCATGGAGAGCATGGCGCCCATTATTTGCAATCGTGGGCGCCCTGACAAGGCATCTATCAAAAATAATGCCGATTATGGGCGATTTTATTCGCCGTAACCGCCGCCGAGCGCTTTATACAGATTGACCAGATTGGCCAGACGCTGTTTTTCAAGGTCGATCTGGTTTTGCTGGGCGGTGTAGAGCGAACGCTGGGCATCAAGAACGCTTAAATAGTTATCGATCCCCTGTTTGTAGCGCGCATCGGAAATATCATACGCCGATTGTGTCGCGCCCACGAGATTGGTCTGTGCCTGCAACTGGCTAGCCAGTGTTTTGCGCGCGGCCAGTTCATCGGCGACTTCACGGAAAGCGCCCTGAATGGTGCGCTCATACTGCGCGATCGCGGTTTCTTTGCGGATTTCGGCGAGATCGAGCGTGGCTTTGTTCCGGCCGGCTTCGAAAATAGGCACGGTGATTTGGGGCACGAAGCTCCATGCCCCGGCGCCACCGCTGCTGAAAAGACCGCTGAGGCTATCGCTCGCAAACCCTAAGGCACCTGTCAGGGAGATGGTCGGGAAGAAGGCTGCGCGCGCGGCGCCAATCCGGGCATTTTCACCCATCAGCAGATGCTCCGACTGACGCACATCCGGGCGCAGCAGAAGGACTTGCGAAGGCAAGCCGACCGGCAGGCTTTCCATCAACGTAACCTGATCCAGCGTTTCCGCTGGCGGGGCCACTGTGCCTTCCGGCACGCCCATCAGCAAGGTAAGGGCGTTTTTATCCTGCATCACACGGCGCTCATAGAAGGCGAGGTTAACGCGCGCGGTTTCAACGGATGTCTGCGCCTGTACGACATCAAGCTTCGAGGCGATTCCGATTTCGCTGCGCTGTGAAATCAGGCCGAAGGATTTTTCCTGTGCGGCCAGCGTTTCCTGCGTCAGGGTCAGGATTTTCTGGTCGGCGAGTAATTGCAGATAGGCATTGGCGGTTTCCGCGATCAGGGCAATCTGAACCGCATTGCGGGCTTCTTGTGTCGCCAGATATTCCTGCAGGGCGGCTTCGTTCAGGCTACGGATGCGGCCAAAAACATCGAGCTCAAAGGCAGTCACGCCTACGGTTGCCTGATAAATTTCACTTGTTTTGTCTGCGCCCGGTACGCGCAGATCATCCGAGTTGCGCTGGAAAGTCGCATCGCCGCCGGCATTCACACTCGGCAGCAGGTCAGCGCGCTGAATATTATAGGTCGCGCGCGCGGCTTCGATATTGAGGGCCGCTACCCGCAGGTCGCGGTTGTTTTTCAGCGCCGTGTCGATGGTCTGTTGCAGGCCGGGCGAGGCAAAGAAATCTTTCCAGTTAATCGCCGTTACCGATTTTTGGGCATCAGCCGGCAATTCCGAAATAGTTTCAGCGGGCCATGTCGGGGAAACCGGGGCATCGGGACGCGTGTAATTGGGCGCCATGGTGCAGGCGGATAAAACCGTGCTGGCCATTAATACTGTCAGGAATGTCTGTCTCATAGGAAAGCCTCGTCATCATCATGATGGGATCGTGTTGGGTGTACGGAGTGATCTTCGGGTTTCGGTTCCTTGTGGAAGAGTTTTTCCACCGCGATGTAGAACATCGGCACGAAGAACACGGCGAGGAATGTCGCGGCAAACATACCGCCCATCACGGCGATACCAATCGCGTTCTGGCTGGCCGACCCAGCGCCGCTGGCCGTAGCCAAAGGCGTAACCCCAAGAATGAAGGCAAGAGACGTCATCAGGATCGGACGGAAGCGCTGACGTGCCGCCATCAGGGTTGCTTCATAAATGTCATGCCCTTTTTCGTAGAGTTCCTTGGCAAATTCGACAATCAGAATGGCGTTTTTCGCCGCCAGACCCACCGTGGTGAGCAGCGCCACCTGGAAGTACACGTCGTTAGAGAGGCCGAAGAGGCTGGTGGCAATAACGGCGCCCAGAATACCCAGCGGTACAACGAGCATGACGGCGAACGGCACGGCCCAGCTCTCATACAACGCGGCCAAGCATAAGAAGACGATCAGCACGGAGAGCGCATAGAGCAGAGGCGCCTGATCTCCGCTGAGACGTTCTTCATAAGAAAGACCGGACCATTCAAGGCCGATACCATCCGGCAGTTGATCGACAATTTTTTCGACTTCCGCCATGGCAACGCCGGAGCTGACGCCTTCACCGGGCGCGCCTTGAATGTTTACCGAGGACGTGCCGTTGAAACGCTCCAGTTTCGGAGAACCGTAGGTCCAGCGGGTTGTCGCAAAACTGCTGAAGGGGATCATGTCGCCTTGCGCATTGCGCACGTACCAGCGGTTGATGTCTTCGGGCATCATGCGGAACGGGGCGTCAGCCTGCATATAGACACGTTTGACGCGGCCGTTATCGATGAAGTCGTTGACGTAGTTGGAGCCCCAGGCGATTTGCAGCGTCTGGTTGATGTCGGCGATGGAAATACCGAGGGCCGAAGCCTTCTCCGTGTTAATATCGATTTTATATTGCGGCACGTCTTCGAGACCGTTCGGGCGCACACCGCTGAGCAATTTGTTCTGACCGGCCATGCCGAGAAGCTGGTTACGGGCGTCCATCAGGGCTTTATGACCCAGACCGGCGCGATCGACAAGCTGCAGATCAAAACCGGACGCGTTGCCGAGTTCGCGGATAGCAGGCGGGAAGAAAGCGAAGGCCATCGCGTCTTTAATCTGCGAGAACGATCCCATCGAGCGACCTGCTAGAGCGAATACGCTCTGGTCATCGTTTTTACGCTCTTCCCAATCTTTCAGGAGGACGAAACCGATGGCGGCGTTCTGTGCATTACCGGCGAAGCTGAAGCCCGTAACTGTGAACAGGTGTTCGACGTTATCCTTTTCGGCGTTGAGCATGTAGTCTTCGATCTGCTTGACGCTTTCACGCGTACGCTCGGACGTGGAGCCTGCCGGCGTTTGCGCCATGACAAACATGATCCCCTGATCTTCATCCGGCAAGAAGGCGGTTGGCAGGCGCAGGAAGATGAAGGCCATGCCGACAACCAGCAGCAGATAGATAATGAAGAAGCGGAACACGCGATGCGTCATGTAATTCGCGGTCGAGCTATATCCATCACGACCTTTGTTAAACATCCGGTTGAACCAGCCAAAGAAACCGCCTTTGTCTTCACCATGGGCGTGTTTGGATGGTTTTAGCAAAGTTGCGCAGAGCGAGGGTGACAGGATAAGGGCGACCAGAACGGAAAGACCCATGGCCGATACGATAGTCACAGAAAATTGTTTGTAAATGGCACCGGCCGATCCGCTGAAGAATGCCATTGGAATAAACACGGCCGAGAGCACGAGGGCGATACCGATCAAGGCGCCGGTAATCTGGTCCATCGACTTACGCGTGGCTTCCTTCGGCGACAAGCCTTCTTCGCTCATTAGACGCTCGACGTTTTCCACCACGACGATGGCGTCATCGACCAGAAGACCGATGGCGAGAACCATGGCAAACAGGGTCAGTGTGTTAATACTGAAGCCAAAGGCGGACAGAATGGCAAATGTACCCAGCAAAACTACCGGCACGGCGATGGTCGGGATCAGTGTGGCGCGGATGTTCTGTAAGAATAAGAGCATCACGACAAAGACGAGCGCGATAGCTTCGATCAGAGTCTTGATCACTTCTTTAATCGACACTTTAATAAATGGCGTCGTGTCATACGGATAAATCGATGTCATGCCGGCGGGCAGGGTCTTCGAAAGCTCCGCAACTTTTTCTTTTACGATATTCGATGTTTCCAGTGCGTTCGCACCGGACGCCAAACTAACGGCGATACCGGCGGCGGGAAGGCCTTTATAGCGGGTCACGAGATTGTAGCCTTGCGAGCCGATTTCGACGCGCGCGACATCTTTCACCCGTACCTGCGAGCCATCTGTGTTTACACGCAGGATAATGTTGTTGAAGTCTTCTTCAGTTTTGAGGCGGGCCTGCGCCGTGATGGTGGCATTTAGTTGCTGTCCTTTGACAGCCGGCATGCCGCCGATCTGGCCGGCAGAGACATCGGTGTTTTGTGCTTCGATGGCGCGGCTAACGTCCATCGCCGTCATGTTGTAGCTGACAAGTTTATCCGGATCGAGCCAGATACGCATGGCGTGCTGATCGCCGAACACGGTAACGCTGCCGACGCCGTTTAGACGAGAGATAGGATCTTGAATGTTGGAGACGATGTAATCGCTGATTTCTTGCTGGGAAACCGAGGAGTCATGCGAATAGTAACCTACCACGAGCAGGAAGCTGTCGTTCGATTTGGTAACCGTTACACCAAGTTGCTGCACATCGACCGGCAACTGCGAGAGCGCGCTTTGCATTTTATTCTGGGTCTGAACCTGCGCGATGTCTGGATCGGCAGTAGGCTCGAAGGTCAACGTAATGGTCATCGCGCCATCGGAGCTGCTCGAGCTGAAATAGCGTAAGTTATCAATCCCGGTCAGTTTTTGTTCGATAACCTGGGTAACGCTGTTCTCTACAGTTTCCGCAGAAGCACCGGGGTAGAAAGCGTTAATCGCAACGGTGGGCGGGGCAACCTGCGGGTAGAGTTCGATCGGCAGTCGCGCAATAGAGAGCGCGCCGGCGAGCATGATGATGATCGCGATAACCCAGGCAAAGACGGGGCGGTCGATAAAAAATCTAGACATGAAAAATTCTTTCTATTGATAGGTCCGGCAACTATTCCGGTGTCGTTTCATCCTGCGATCCGTCTTCAGGGGCGGATGCGTCTTCCATCGGTATTGTGTCTGCCGATGGAGCCATTAATTCTTTGGCGGTTAAGCCTTGGGCCGGTGCGGCCGGATTTTCCGGGCTGGCTTGAGGCGCGCTCATGTCTTCGACAATCGGCTCTTCTTCTTCTTCTTCTTCTTCTTGCGCAGGGGCAGCGTCCTCTGTTACCGGGGCAGCGTTTTCTTCAGTTGGCTCCGCGGCGGCAGGTTGCTCGGTTTGAGGCGCTTCTTCCGGTGTCGGAAGCGTTTCTGTTGGTGCCGCGCCTTCTGCCGGAGCAGGGGCAGCGCCTTCCGCCGGTACCAGACCAGCCGGTTTTTCATCGGTTGAAACAGGAGCGCCGGGCGCCACTTTTTGGTACCCTTCAATAATCACTTTATCGCCTTCTTTCAGACCGCTGGTCACAATCCACTGGTCTTCATATTCGCGCTCAACCTGAATAGGGGTCGGGTTGGCGGTGTTATCGGCGGCTACCGTCCAGACGACAAGGCTGCCATCCGGGTTACGGGTGGTGGCGCGTTGCGGCACGAGGATAGCATTAACGGTGCCTAAATCGATACGTGCCCGCACGAACAGGCCGGGAAGCAGTCGCTCATCTTCGTTCGGGAAAATCGCCCGCAATTGTACCGAGCTGGTCGTGGCATCGACGCTGACATCGGAGAATTGCAGTGTGCCTTTTTCTTCGTACGATTGTCCTGTGCCATCCATTGTCAATGTAACCGGATTTTTCTGATCCGCGCCCAGTTTGCCGCGCATACGTTGCATATCAGCGCTCGATTGCGACATATCGACATAAATAGGATTTAATTGCGTAACGGTTGACAGCGGGTCAGCCTGACCGGCCGACACCAAAGCGCCCTCTGTCACCGTGGATTTGCCGATGCGGCCCGCGATCGGGGCATAGACTTTGGTGTAATCGAGATCGATTTTGGCCGCGGCGACCATCGCGTTCGCAACAGCGATGTCGGCTTTGGCTTGATCCAGCGATGCTTTGATGTCGTCATATTCCTGAAGACTGACCGCGTTGATTTTGACGAGTTCCTGATAGCGTGTTTCTTTGGCAATGATGGCTTTGGCGTTGGCCTTGGCTTTTTGCAGATCAGCCAGTGTGCGATTGTATGCGGCGCGGTAGGGAGCCGGATCGATCTGGTAAAGCTGTTGCCCTTCGGTAACGACACTCCCTTCTTCAAACAAGCGCTTGGTGACAATCCCGCTCACTTGCGGGCGAATTTGAGCGACTTTGAAGGCGGATGTGCGGCCCGGCAGTTCTTCATACATCGTGATCTGCTTGGCCGTGATGACTTGTGCTTTTACCGCTGTCGGAGGCGCGCCGCCCGGGGCCATGTCATTTTGATTTGCGCCATCGCCGACAAAGACGTAGTAAAGGCCACCGGCAGCGATAACTGCCACGAGAAGGATCACGAGTGATTTTTTCATAATTTTACAATACCTTGTTGGAATTATCTTATTTTCTAACAGGTCTTTTTGGACGATGCGCGTCTAAAAATGCTGCAGCACAAAAAAACTACATTATTCTTGTATACAAACATGAATGTATGTTAATGTCAATGAGTAAATCGAAAATTTTGTAAAAAGAGAGCCATGGTCCGTAAAACCAAAGAAGAAGCGCAGGAAACCAAGCAGGCCATTATTCGGGCGGCCATTGCCGTGTTCGTAGAGCAAGGCGTGTCCAAAGCCAGCCTCGAAGAAATCGCCGAGCGGGCTGGGGTGACGCGCGGGGCTGTGTACTGGCACTTCAAGAATAAGAACGATATTTTCCGCGCGCTTCATGAGGAGCTGCACGATTCTGTTATGGAGCAGGTTTTGGCCGACCTTGAAATCGATCACCCGGCGCCGCTGGAGCAGTTAGAAGCGTTGTGCCTGTCGTTTCTGCATAAAATGGAAACGGATTCCATTACGCGCGACATCAAAACAATTTTTTACCTGAAGTGTGATTATTCAGGCGAAATGGCTGAGACGCTGTGCCAGATGAATACCGATAAAGCGCAATGCATGCCGATCTTCTCACGTTATTTCGAAAAGGCTCAAGGTAAAGGTCATATAGAAAAAGACGCCGATCCGAAAACACTCACCCTCGCGCTTCAATGTTACCTCTCCGGCATCGTCGGCGAATATCTACGCAATCCCAAAGGGATTGACCTATCGCGTCAGGGGCCGGAACTGCTGCGACATTTTTTTAAAGGTTTCGTTGCAAAAGCCTAATAAAACATTCTATTTTATTGTCACATTATGATCACATTTGATTCCGGAACCATGTTTCCCTCCTCGTGTTGGCGAGGCACTTCTTACAACAGAAGAGACATGAAAAAGGAGATTTATCATGACAAAACCACTTCACACATTAATGCTGACAGTTGCGGCCGTTAGCCTTTCCGCAGGCGCTGCAATGGCGGCTGATGGAATACTCGATTCATCGGCAGAAACAGAGGCATCGGCCTCGGTAGCGGCTGAAGCTCCTGCTGTGCAAACGCAAATGGATATGGCCGCCCAGACTGACGCCGGCGCATCGACCACCGACGACCAGGTTGAAAGCGTTCAGGCAAAACTGAGCCAGGAAGGTTTCCCAGTTTCCGTAGATGGTGTCTGGGGTCCGAAATCGGCCGATGCCCTGCGCCAGTTCCAGCAGGCCAATAACCTCGACAGTTCCGGTCAGATCAATGCCGAAACACTGGCGGCGTTAGAGATTGACGCCTCGGCCTCGAGCGCTTCAGCCAACCGTTAAGGTGTCACAGCCTTAAAACAGGCGCCGGATAGTCTCCGGCGCCTGTTTTTTATTATGGTTTTTCGGGCGGTTTCTGGTACAAGAAAGGCGTTTTACGATCAATCACAGGTGAAGACCATGACGGCCCTTAGCAAAGAACAAGCTTTAGAAAATATCTATGAATCGCTGAATAACGATAATGCGGATATTGATGCGCACATCGCTGCCCTCAAAGAAGTTTTGACGCCGGATGATCAAAAAACCGTTGCCGTTCAGGCAGACCGTCTTCCCCAGAATAATCGTCAGGGGCGCAAGATGATGCAATCGTATTTCAAAAAGCGCGGCTTGATCGTCACGTTCGCCTAAACCATGGCGTCGCGTCTCCTGCTCAGCGTCAAGGACGCGGCCGTACGATATAATGGCCAGCCGGTCTTTGAAAATCTTGCCTTCAACATTCATGACGGGGCGCGCATTGCGCTGGTCGGAAAAAACGGCGCGGGCAAAACGACACTGATGAATATCATCACCGGCGGGCGCGATCTGGACGAGGGCGAACGTTGGCAGGAAGCAGGCAGCACTGTCGGGTATCTGCATCAGGATATCATTCCCCAAAAAGGCGAAAGCGTTTTTGATTACATCTTCAGCGAAATCAAAAGCGAAGAGCGCGAGCTCCACGCGTACAAAGTCGATATCATCACCGAAGCGCTGGAGCTCGATCCGCGCGCGATGATGACGCATTTGTCCGGTGGCCAGCTGCGCCGCGCCGGACTTGCCCGCGCGCTGGTGGAAGAGCCGGATATTCTGCTGCTCGATGAACCGACCAACCACCTTGATCTGGATGCGATTGAATGGCTGGAAGGCTATCTGCGCAATTACCGGGGCACAATGCTATGTATCAGCCACGACCGTATGTTTTTGGCGAACATCACCAACCAGATTTTCTGGCTCGATCGCGGTAAAGTGCGCGTATGTCCCAAAGGCTTTGGCCATTTCGAGGAATGGTCGACCGCATTACTCGATCAGGAAGAACGCGAGCTGCAAAACCGCAAGCAGATTGTGGCGATGGAAGTCGAATGGGCGAGTCGCGGGGTCAAGGCCCGCCGCAAACGCAATTTGCGCCGCGTCGAGCAAATTCGCGAAATGCGCGACCAGTTGCGCGCCGATCAGAGCGCCTACCGCAAGGCCATGTCCAAGATAGATTTGAAACCGCTGACAGATATCGAACACAGCTCAAAGGTCGTGGCGGAATTTTATAACGTTTATAAATCCTTTGAGTACGAGGATCGGACTAAAACCATTCTCGAGAAATTCAGCCTGCGTATTCAGCGCGGCGACAGGATCGGTATTCTGGGCAAAAACGGATCGGGCAAAACGACTTTCCTGAAAATGCTGATCGGGGAAGAAGAGCCGACGCAGGGCAGCGTCAAGCGCCGCAAAGAACTGGAATTTTCCTACTTCGATCAAAAGCGCAGTGATTTGAATTTAACCGAAACCTTGCGTAAAACTCTGGCGCCCACTGGCGGCGATTATATCGATGTGATGGGCAAGCAGCGCCACATCTGCGGATACCTGAAAGATTTCCTGTTCGATCCGGCGCGTGTGGACGACAAGGTTATGACGTTGTCGGGCGGGCAGAAAAACCGCCTGATGCTCGCGCGTATTCTGGCCAACCCGAAAACCTGCCTGATCCTTGATGAACCGACCAACGATCTCGACATGGACACGATGGATATGCTTGAGGAAATTCTCTCGAACTACAAAGGCACACTGATCGTCGTCTCACACGACCGTGATTTCCTCGATCAGACTGTCACCAAAATTCTGGCGTTCGAAGGAGATGGTGTAATCGAAAGCTGTATTGGCGGGTACAGCGATTATCTGGAGAAAAAGAAGGCGGATTCCAAGCGCGAAGCGCAGGAAGAAATCGTTCTCAAGCAAAAGAAGGCCGCCGCCGCGCCGCCGCCTGACAAAAAACCGCTGAAAAAGCTTACCTTTAAACTGGAACATGAGCTCGGCGCGTTGCCTGCCAAAATAGAACAGGTGGAGGCCGAGATCGCAGGCTATCAAAAACAGCTGAACGACCCCGATTTCTATCCGCGCGATCCTGCCGCTTTTCATGAGATGACCAAAATGCTGGTCGAGGCACAGGCGCGCCTCAGCCGCTATGAAATTCGCTGGATCGAACTTGAGGATATGCGCGCCGCGCTGTAGGTCTTTCCTCCATAGACACACATAGGTATGAGTATGCAGGGAGCGTGATAAAAAGAGAGGCATATGTCTCTGGCCTCCCTTATCCTGATTGATCTTTATACGATGCACCTTATGGTGCTGGTCTCCTTGTGGGTAATGATAGCGCTGTTTTACTGGCAGCTTCGAAGCTGCCATAGATCACAAAAAAGCGAGCAGACGCTGAAAGAGCAAAACGAAGAACTCAGTTGCTTTGTCTACGGGGCTGCGCATGATTTAAAAGCGCCGCTTCGCGCCATCGATCATATCGCCCGACAACTGGAGAAGGAATTATCTCCTTATATGTCAGCGGAGCAAAAAGACGACATGACATTGCTGCAACAGCGTGTGGGGCGACTGGCGCGGCTCGTCGATGATCTGCTCGAATACTGGCAGGCGGGAAAATCATGGATCAAGCCGCATAGCCCTATGATAGATGCCTTCAGCCTTGTTCGGGATTGTCAGCAAATGATATCGCCGCCAGCCGGTTTTACGGTGAAAATTGACCCAGCCCTTGCCCGAATAAAGGTATTTCAACTACCGTTGCAGCAGGTCATGGTTAATCTGATCGACAATGCCATCAAGCATCACGATAAAAATGAGGGCATAATCGCCATTACCGCAACCGAGGAATTGACGCAGTATGTGTTTGTGGTCAGCGATAATGGCCCGGGTATTGCGCCAGCCTACCGGGAAAAAATTTTTGAGACATTTGAAACCCTGAAATCCCGCGATGAGGTAGAAGGTAGTGGTTTAGGTCTGTCACTGGTGAAACGTATTGTCGCGCGGCAAGGCGGTAGCGTCGAAGTCAGGGAAACGCCGGGCGGCGGATCAACCTTTCTCTTTTCATGGCCGAAGCGACAGATATTCTAAAGGTCAGGCAGTTTTCCCAGCAGTGCGGCGAGGCTGTAGCGCGCCACCATTTCGTCACGGCGCGCGCGGATCAGGGCGGCTTTGGAATTCAGTAGCTCCTGATCAGCATCCAGCACATCGAGTACCGTTCTCTCGCCTAGTTTGGCTTCTTCCATGACGCCATCGCGCGCACTCTCGGATGCGTCTATCTCAAGGCGACGCGAAGCGATTTCAGCGAGAGAAGATTGATAGATTTGCCATTGCGTATGCAGATTGGCTTGAATTTGGCGGCGTGTTTCGTCGATCTGCTTGCGACGCTGTTCGGCTGTGCTGGTTGCCTGCCGTGTGCGCGAACGGGTGATGCCGGCATCATAAATGGGTATGGCGGCCCGCACGCCGATTGTCCTGACTTCACTTTCATCGACTAGTCCGGGTTGCGGATCGTACTGTTTGTCGTAGGAGGCAAACGCGAAAATCTGCGGGAAGTGGTTGCGAAACGTAGCGTCAATATTATGCTCAGCTGCTTCCAGTCTATGCTGCGCAGCGATCAAATCCGGATTAGCCGTTTCCGCTTGCGTTATAAGCGATGTAATATCGCCAGAGATAAAGGAAGTTGAGGGCGGATAATACAGAGCGTTCAACGGTTTCAAGCCGACAATTTTTTCAAACGCGGCATTGCTTGTTTCCAGTTGTCCTGCCGCGCTTATTTTTTCAGCCTGCGCGCGGGCGAGGCGGGCATCTGCCTGTTTCAAATCGGTCTGGGTCAGCATGCCGGCGTCCAGCTTTTCCTTGGTTGCGGTGCGTTCCTGTTGAAGGTAGGCCTCGTTACTCACCCGCAGATCATAAAGACCGCGATCGCGGATCAGGTCCATATAAGCTTGTGCGGCAGAGAGCAGAATAGTCTGTTCAATGCGCTTTAACTGCGCCTCACCGGCGGCGATGAGCGCCTGCGCTTCAGATGTTTGTGCCGTGGTGCGCCCGCTGCGGTATAGAGGTTGTTCGATATTCAGGCTAATATCTTTTGTCGAGGCGCCATCGGCACTGCCGAAATTGCTGTTATCGATGTGAGATTTATATACGCTGGCTTTCCCATCAATGGTAGGACGCCATCCCGCCAGGGCCTGTGGATATAATTCTTTCGTCGCGTCCAATTCGGCGCGCGCCGCCATCAAGCCCGGATTATTATCGAGCACATAACGCAAGGCTTGCGGCAAAGTCATGTCGTTGGGCACGCTCGGTGCTGTCTGGGATAGCGCCGTCCGCGGCAGACAAGTTATGAATAGAATAAGTATGAATAAGCGCATTTATCTCTCCTGCTCTAAAAATTGAATGGGTCCATCAAGGCGGTATCCGATGCCGCGCACGGTTTTAATCGGGTCGTTCAGTCCCAGCTTTTTGCGAATGCGGGTGATCTGCACATCAACGCCCCTCCGGCAGGGTGTATCGGATAGATCGGCGCGCGTCAGAACGCGCCCCTGCGCCAAGATCAACCGCTCCAGCACTTTAAATTCTTGTATCGTCAGGTTGGCGGGATGCCCGCGCACATGAAACGCATCGAACAAGGTACGATTGAGTGTCCACTCACCGAATTGAATGACATGGCCCGATGGAGACGCATCTCTGTTGTCATGATAGCGCCTTAGATTGGCTTTGATGCGAGCCTGAAGTTCTTCGGCAAAAAACGGTTTGGTGATGTAATCATCTGCTCCATTATCAAGGCTGATTTTTTTGTCGGACACCGTTTGAAGGCCGCTGACGATAATGATCGGCGCATTGGTTTTATGGCGGATCGTGCTGATAAGGCTTAATCCGTCTTCCCCCGGCAGTTTTAAATCCAGCAAGATAAGATCAACCGTATATTCCTTGAGTATTTCGGTGAGTCTTTTGCCGTTAATGGCCTCAAAGATAAAATAATCTTGTTTTTCCAGCGCTTTTCTGGCGAAAAGCCGGTCGCTTTTATCGTCATCGACTACGAGAATTCTTGGTTGCATCGTGTTTATTGACCAAATTGTTTCTTGCCGACATATAAAAATTCATGCCGTAACAATACTGAAACATGAAATCAATCATGCCCCAACTTTTAGTTGGTACACTGGAACACACTCGTAACCAGTCATTGCATGAGGGGATCAACACCATGCAGAATAATTCAGGCGTCTTACTAACCCAAACTGTTCTTCAGCAGAATATGGATTCATTGTTGTCACCCATTGTTATTCCCGCATCGAAACTTGATGCTGACCAGTATGTCGCTGAAGATCTCGATGGCGGCACGGAAAACATGTTCGGATCGGGCAATCTCAACTTTCTGATGATGCAGGCGGGCCAATCAAATAACATGATGCTGGCCAGCAACCCATTCAGCCTGGCAGGGGAAGGGGTTTTCTTTGACACTGGCATGGCGGCGGCAACCGGATTCGCTTCGTCAATCGTGTCTTCAGGGAATCAGCTTTCCTATGGTGGTCATGGCCTGAGCGGCATGGATGCCCCCTCGGACGGAGCCGGTGATAACGGTTTTTCAGACATTTCTTCTTTCCCAGGTTCTGCCAGTGCTAATTCCAGTTCTATTAGTGCGCTAACGACGGCTTTTCAAAATGGAAGTTCTGGCCTCTCGACATCCGTCAATGGAACGAGCGGCACAAGCGGTATCGACGGTGCCAGTGCTACGCCGGGTCTGAATGGCAGTAATGGTTCGAACGGCAGCAACGGTCAAGACGGTACAGGTGGCGGCGATACGATCATTCATAATACCGAGCTGATCAATCTGACCGAAATCATTAATCTGGGTGATGTCATTATCGATCTGGGAGATTTTACCCTGATTGACCTCGGCGACGTCACCAATCTGATTACCACGACCATCACCAATGTGACTGATATTACCCAGACGCTGATTGAAAATATTTTCAATACGCTGAACGGTGGCGGCGGATTGACGCTACAGCTTGATGCGATCTTGTCAAATATTACCGATCTGGATCTAGACCTGCTGTCCGGGGACACGATAACCAGCCTGATAGATCAGGTAATCGATTTAAGTCCGGTGACGGATTTGCTGGAACCAATCGTCGATCTGGACGGTCTCATTCTGGGTGAAGTGCATTCAATTTTCAGTTTGCTTGAACAGGGCAATCATCATCATGCGCCGGGCGATACTGATATTGGCCTTGGGTTGAATACAATGCTGGGCGAACTGCCTCTTATAAATGGTGTTACCGACATCATTTTAAACCCGGTTGAAGACCTTCTGGGGGATGTCGATATTGTGGCGGATGTCGGTCTTGATCTATTTAATAACACTGGCATCGACAATGCCGCCGGAGACACGGACCTGACGCTTGATCTGGGGATTGGTGCGCTTGACGGCACACTACTCGGCGGTGGTCTCGCTGTTCCACTCGATCCGGTTGAACAGATACTGGGTGATATCGATCTTGATATCGGTGCGGCAACCAATCTTCTGAGTGATGTTGCAGACGGTCTCATCGATAATTTTGCCGGCGGCAGCGGCGGAAATTCGCTGATCGCAACTCTCGGTGATCAGGTAGGTGCTATAGCTGATGGTTTATTGCCGGATATCGGTGAAATTAACCCTGTGTCGGAACTCGGATTGGATCTGTTTAATCCGCAAGGCACGGATAATGGCGCAGGTGATAGCGATCTGACACTCGATCTTGGCGTAGCCGATCTGCCTTTGGATGTCCTGGATATTCCGCTTGATCCGCTGGAGAAACTCACCGGCGATCTGGATCTCGATATTGATCTGGGGGATATCACCGGTGCGCTTGGTGATTTGGGCGGCGATGGTGGAACAGCGCCTGATCTGACGGTGAATACCGACATCGGATTGCTGGACCATGCTTTGCCTGATCTTGATATCAGCGAAGCGCTCGACCCGCTGGAACCGTTGACAGGCGACATTGAAGTCGCCAGCAATATCGCGCTCGATATGCTGGGGAGTAATGAGACCGATAATAACGCGGGCGATACCGATGTCGATCTGGATCTCGATGTCGGATTACTCAGCATGGATATTGTTGAAATAGATTTTATCGATGTACCGCTCGATCCGGTCGAGCAGATTCTTGGCGATATCGATCTAGACCTAAACGGCGCACTGGATCTGCTGCATGCCGATACAACAGACGGCGGCGTTGCCGATTTGCTGGAAGGCACTGGCGGTGGTTCTGACCTGCTGGCCTGGACGGAAAATGTTCTGCCCGATATCGGAGAGCTATTCGGCGATCAGGGCGATCATGGGCTCGGCGGCCTGCTGCCAGCTCCCATCGGCGATATTGCCGAGGGTCTGGGCGGGTTGCTTGGCGGCGGGAGTGAGTCCGCAGGCGGCGGATTATTCGGCGGACATCTAGGGGGAGGATTATTCGGATGAGCGTAGCAGGGGCAGCAACACGCGATACACTAAAACCAAAAGGATTTAGCATTGAAAGAGGCAGCTTATTGCTCACGACGCTGGCAATCAATATTCTATCGCTGGCGTTACCGATCATGACGCTGCAAGTCTATGATCGCATTCTTCCCAGTCAGGGGTCCGGCACTCTCCCCATCCTTATTGCCGGCGTTACCCTGGCCGTTACACTCGAAGCCGCTCTGCGTCTGACCCGTTCCTATGCACTGGGTTGGGCCGGGGCGGCTTACGAGCACCGTCTGTCCTGCGCCGCGATGAAACACATCCTGCAATCCGATTTATCGCATCTTGGCCCGTATGGAGTAGGGGAAAACCTGAACCGAATGACGGCTATTGGCAAGTTGAAGGATTTTTACAACGGCTACTCCCTCACCACGCTATTCGAGCTGATTTTCGTGCCGTTGTTTTTGGGGCTGATTATTTATATCGCCGGGCCCCTGGCGTTTGTGCCGGCGGGCGTGTTGATGATTTTCACCGTCGTTTCCTTATCGCAAGGACAAAAACTTCGCGCGGCGCTCAAGAAGCGCGATGAAACGGATGATCAACGGTATAACTTTCTCATCGAAGGGCTGGAGGGCGTTCATACCCTGAAATCATTCGCGCTCGAGAATATTTTCGCGCGGCGCTATGAAACACTGGAAGAGGCGTCAACCTTTGCCAATCATAGAGTGACAGAAGCCACGGCCTCGACATTTAATGCAGGTGCCGTTTTTGCGCACTTAATGGTCGCTGCGGTCATCTCCATCGGAGCGTTGTTCGTTCTGGGTGGATCCATTACCACTGGCGCGCTGATTGCGACCGTACTCCTGTCCGGACGGATGCTTCAACCAATCCAGAGGGTTCTCTCACTTTGGGCAAAATATCAGGATTACAGTCTTGCGCGCGAAAAAGTCGAAACGCTGTTCGATGCCCCCCAGCATGCTCAGATCCAGAATATCCGCCTGAAGCCTGAGCGGGAAGGCACGTTAAGTTTGAGAAACATCGCGTTTCGTCATGCAGCGGACAAACCTTGGCTTTTTGAAGACATCAATCTTACGTTAAACCGCGGTGACAGCATTCTTTTGCAGGCCGCCCACGGCGCCGGAAAGACGACTTTCCTGGAAATCATCAGTGGCCTGTATCCCGCAACGCGCGGCGAAGTGATAGTCGATGGCCATAATATTCTGAGCTACCAGCCCGAAAAAATTGTCGAGCATGTCGGGTATATTCAGACAGACGGTCTGATTTTTCGCGGTACCATCCGCGATAATCTGACTTGCTTCGGGCAGATCAATGAACATCAGGTGCGTGAAATCGCAGGACTTTTGAAAGTTGACAGCGATATTGCCAAGCTGCCGTCCGGTCTCGATACGTTTTTAAGCGGTAACAATACCGATAACGTGCCGCCGGGATTGAAGCAGCGCATAGCCATGGTGCGAGTGCTGGCACCCAAGCCGCGCATTATCCTATTCGATGATGCCGACCGGGCGCTCGACCGCGAAGGCTATAACCTTGTCTATACGCTGCTGGCCCGCCTCAGCAGTAAAGTGGCGATGATCATTATATCGGATGATCATAATTTGCGCGGTCTGACGGAAAAATCCTATGTGCTGCAAAATGGTCGCCTGATTGAAACGCAAGATGGACACACCATGGGTCATATTGCCTCAAACCGGGAGATCACGCTATGAGCCTTGCCGCCACCCTTCCTGCTAATCCGATCGGTGACATGATGCAGGTCATGTCCCAGGCCGGACATATCAATTTTCAGCCGGATAATGATTGGGAAAGCGCTCTGTGTGCATTGGTTCTGGCACTGGAACCGAATTGTAAGACGTATCGTCTGTTGGAAGCGTTACCGTATCGAGCGCGCGAGTTCGATCAACTGGATGTTCTTAACTGTTTTGCCAATCTGGGATATTACGCGCGCTCAACGCCTGTTCTGATGGATCAGATTGATGCGCGTTTGTATCCCTGCCTGTTTGTCACCCAGAATAATGAGCCGATTGTCCTGCTGGAAGAGGCGGGAGATGCCAGTGCGCTGTACCGGGACGGTACCGTGCAGGAAATCACCCATAAATCCATGAGAGGTGTGGCAGGCACTTTGTGGGTGTTTGATCGCTATGATGAAAGCCGCAATCCAACCTCAACGTTCATGCGCGCCGGATCGGGTCACAGCTGGTTCCGGGCTTTACTGGGCCGTTTCAAAAGCACGTTTATCCAGGTGATGACTGCCGGTCTGCTCTTAAATATCGTGGCGCTGTCGACGCCTTTTTTCATTATGCTGGTGTATGACCGTGTAATTGCTTCAGGTTCTATCGGTACGTTGCCGATGCTGGTGGTTGGGGTAGGCTTGGCGATCGTGTTTGAGTTTGTCCTGCGACGTATCCGCTCGCGCGGCCTATCCTGGCTTGCCGCGCGAATGGATAATATTGTCAGCAATCAGATTTTCGCGCATCTGATCGGGCTTTCCCCCCATCTGATCGAACGGGCATCCGTCTCGGCGCAGGTGGCCCGTCTCAAAACATTTGAATCGGTACGAGATTTCTTCAGCGGATCTGTATTTCTTTCCATGCTGGAAATGCCGTTTGTCGTCCTGTCCGTTCTGGCAATTTACGCAATTGCCGGATCACTGGTATTTGTGCCACTGGCGATGACGCTCACCTTTTGCCTGCTCTATTATGCCGTTCAGCGGCGGGTAAAGGTGGTGATCCGGCTGGCCGCCAAGGCGACGTCGGCGCGGCAGCAATTTACTTTAGAAACATTCGAAAAGATCCGCGGCGTGCGGGGCTATGGGTTAACCCGTAAATGGCAGGAGCGCTTCCGCGATTTGTCGGGAAAGGAAATGATCGCGCATTTCCATCTCAACTGGCTGGGTATGATGGGCGAGAACATCGCCAATGCGCTGACGCTGATTGCTGCGGTGGCAACTGTCGGGTTCGGCGTTCATCTGATATGGGCGGGTGCGATGACGACGGGCGCACTGGTAGCGGTCATGATCCTGGTGTGGCGCGTACTGACGCCTTTTTACAGCCTGTGCACGATGATTCCGCGTCTGGAGCAGCTGCGTCATTCAATCATGCAGGTGAACAAGCTGATGGATATCGATACGGAAGCGATTGAGGCCAAAACTCGCGCCAGACTATCGCGTATCCGTGGTGGCATCAGTTTTGTGCATGCGGATCTGAAATATAATGAAGACAGCGACCGCATCTTCAGCGACCTGCATTTTACGACGCGTCCGGGCGATATGGTGGTCATTACCGGGGAGAATGGCGCAGGCAAAACCAGCATCCTTAAAATGATCAAGGGCCTCTACCGGCCAGAAGCGGGCGCCGTGCAGATTGACGGATTTGATATACGCCAGCTTGACGCCGCCGATCTTCGCCGTCAGATAGCCTATATCCCGCAGCAACCTGATTTCTTTCAGGGTACGATTTTAGAAAACATGCGGATCGGCAATCCGCTGGCGAGCGAGGAGGATGTCGAACGGGCGCTGACACTGGCCGATGCCTGGCCGGAAGTATCCGCTTTAAATGAAGGCATGCAAACGCTGATGTCGCGTCATGGCAGCAAGGCGTTGCCTTCCAGTCTTCTATCGCGCCTTTCGCTGGCGCGGGCTTATCTGCATGTGGCACCGATCCTGCTCATCGATGAAATTCCCAATGCGTTGCTGAGCGGCACGACGGGTAAAAATCTTAAAGACTATCTGGCGCAGATCAAAGGCAAGCGCACGGTATTTTTGATCACCTACCGCGAAGACTTTATGCGGTTAGCCGATATCGTCATCACCATGCGCCGGGGTGAAATGCCGCACATACAATCATCCTCACCATCCAAACCGGACAAATCCCAGCAGGAGGCCGCGTAATGAGCAAAATATCCGACCAGCAGAAACGCTATCTTTCCCAAGCCATCCGGCTGGAGGAATCCGTAAATCCTGCCATCGTACGGGCCACTATGATTTTGGTAAGCGTCACTATACTGACGTTCATCACATGGGCCGCGTTCACCAACATTAATGAGGTGGCGCATACCCCGGGTGAAGTTACGCCGCAAGGGCATCAGCAGGTTGTTCAGCATCTGGAAGGCGGAATCGTCCGCACCATTCATGTAGAAGAAGGCCAGACGGTGAAAAAGGGTGATGTGCTGCTGTCTCTCGATGGTGCCGGGTCAGAGGATGATCTGAACAGGGCGCAAACCAAACAGGTGTCTCTGGCGCTGCAGGAAGAGCGTCTGCGCGCCTTTACCGAGGGGCGCAAGCCCGACTTTTCTAAATTTGCCAAATCCTATCCCGATCAGGTCAAAGACCAGTTGATGTTCTATGCGGGCATGATCAAGGCGCGCGCTGAAGAGCAAAAAATCATCGTCGAGCAGATCGTGCAGAAACGCCGATCCATCAAAACACTTCAATCGGATTTACAAACGGCCAGAAGCAATTATGCGATTACCAAAGATCTGCATGATCGTCGCGCTGCATTGAATAAAAAAGGATATGTATCCGATGTACAATATCTGGAAACCAAACAACGCTTGAATGAGATAGAAGGGACGATCAATCAGAGTCAGAACCGTATTTCGGTGACGCATTCGGAAATATCCGAGTTTGAAAATCGCCTGAAATCGCTGGACGCCCAGCAGCACGATCAGGCGCATGAACGTCTTGATCAGGTTATGGCAGAAGTCGATCAGAACAATGAGCTGATCGAGAAGATGCGCAGCCGTGTGGGACGCCTTGAAGTAAAGTCTCCCACGGAAGGATTGGTAAAAGGGTTGGCGCTCAACACGATAGGCGCGGTGGTGCAGCCCGGACAGGTTCTCATGGAAATCGTACCCATGGATGAGCGGTTGGTGGTGCAGGTGAAAATCCCGCCCCAGCATATTGGCCACATCAAGCCCGGTCAGCCGGTTCAGGTGAAATTCAGCAGTTTTGATTTTTCCCGCTATGGATTTGTCAAAGGAAAGCTGGAACAGATATCGGCCAGCACGTTTCAAGGAGAAAATGGCAATCGTTATTATGAAGGCCGCGTGGCGCTCGACAAACATTACGTCGGCAATAACCCCAATAATATAATCGTGCCGGGAATGACCGTCATGGCGGATATAATCACGGGGGAAAAAACCGTGCTGGATTATCTGCTCAAACCTATTCAAGTGGCGATGAAAACAGCCTTTAGCGAACGGTAAGATGAGATGAGCCTTATGATGAACCAAGTTATTCAGGAAAACATCATTCCGTTTTTGACCCGGGCCGACAGGCCGCTGACCATTCTGGCGGTAGAGGACGATCGGTTACAGCGGGCCTTTCTCGAGCAATGTGTTACGGCGCTCGGACATAGCATAATAGAGGCAGAAAACGGCGCGGAAGCGCTCAGTGTTTTGCAGAATGAAGCCGGCCGGATTGATATTGTGCTGATGGATCGCATCATGCCGCTCATGGACGGTTTAACCGCTGTGCGGCGGATGAAGGATAATCCGGCTTTGCGTCGCATTCCTGTCATCATGGTCACCGGTGCTTCCACGCCGCATGAAATGCAGGAAGGAATTGAAGCGGGCGTTTTTTACTATCTGAGCAAACCGGTTAATCGGGACGTTCTAAACTCTGTATTGGCGGCCGCTGTGCGAGAAGTGGAGCAAAACCGTACACTGAATGGCGAGCTGCGGCGTCACAGGGCCAGTTTCAGTTTGATTGAAACCTGTAAGTTTCATGTCCGGACGTTAGAGGAGGCGGAATGTTTGGCCGCCTTTACCGCCAATTGCTTTCCTGATCCGGATCGGGTGTTGCAAGGCATGGGTGAAATTCTGATCAACGCGATTGAGCATGGCAACCTGGAGATTGGCTATGAACGTAAAACCCAGATCCTGCAAGACGGCACCTGGCGCGCCGAAATAGAACGGCGACTGGGGCTAGAGGAATACCGGCAACGGTATGTTGAGGTGACGATCGCGCGGCGTACGGACGGTGTCTATGCCATTATCACAGATATGGGTGCCGGTTTTAACTGGCAGCGCTACATGTCCATTGATCCGGCGCGCGCAGGAGATAATCATGGGCGCGGCATTGCGCAGGCCAATGCGCTGAGTTTTGATCGCCTGACCTATAACGCGCAAGGCAATCAGGCGGTAGCCTTTGTCGGACGTGAACGGACGCTTGAGTGGTAGATTGTGCAAAGCCTGATCAACCTTATTTGGCGTAGAAAACCGGCACGTGGGCCTTTCATCATTCATGACAGCAATATTCTTCGCGAAGGATTTCTGGCCCAGATTATCGATCTGTTGCCCGGCGCAATTTTCATCAAGGATGTGCAAAATGATTATCGTCTGTGCCTTGTAAATAGAGAAGCGGAAGAATTTTTTTCTTTATCACGCGATCAGATGATCGGAAAACGGGATGCTGATATTTTTAATCAAGAAGAAGCCGACTTCTTTCGATCGATTGATAAACAGGTCGTAGAGAGCGGCACTATCATGGATGTGCCTTGCGAGCAGCTCACGACACCTAAAGGATCTTTGCTTCTTCATACACGCAAAGTACCTATTTATGATGAAAAGGGCATACCGCGCTATCTTCTCGGGTTAGCGCAAGATATTACGGCTCGCGTTAAAAATGAACGCGAGTTACTCGATTATAAAGAAAGTCTGGAAAAAAAAGTATTGGAGCGTACGCAGAACCTGGCGGAAGCTACACAGAAGGCACAGGAAGCCAATCGCCTGAAATCGGAATTTCTGGCAACGATGAGTCATGAAATACGATCTCCCATGAGCGGTGTACTCGGCATGGCGGAACTTCTTTTGGAAACACAGCAGACAGTTGAACAAAATAATTTAACCAAAACTATCATTAATTGCGGTGAGGCGCTGCTGAATGTCATTGAAGATATTCTGGATTTTTCCAAGATAGAAGCCAATCGTATGGAGGTTAACCCTGTGCCTGTCGATATGCATGCATTGGTGGATGATGTCTGTACACTCTATTCTTCCAAGGCGCGCGAGAAGGCTCTGGAACTGGCGGTGCGCTACGTGCCCGGCACGGAACAGTTTGTCTATGCCGATCCTGTGCGCGTCCGGCAAATTTTAAGCAATCTGATCAATAACGCGATCAAATTTACGCATAAAGGTCATATAGCCGTCACTGTTTCGCAAGAGCGGCAAGGCAGCACTGAAGAGGAGGAGGTCAGACTACAGTTTGCTATCAAAGACACAGGTATCGGAATTCCTGTGGAGGCGTATGAGCGTATTTTTGAAAAATTCTCGCAAGGCGATGCCTCAACCACCCGTGATTATGGCGGCACAGGCCTTGGATTATCGATCAGTCGCAAACTGGCTGAAATCATGAAAGGGGATATAGAGGTTGAAAGCGAAGTGGGTCGAGGGTCTGTTTTCACTTTTAGCGTGCCGTTAAGCCGCAATCGACATGAAATTGTACGGCCAGCTCATCCGCCTTTGCTGAAGGGAGTGCGCGTTCTGACTGTGGACGATTTGGCGATTGTACGCCAATTAGTTGAAGAGCAACTTTCTGGCGCAGGAATGCGGGTTCAGACCGCCTCTGGTGGAAAAGAAGCTTTGATCCTGATGCGCAAAGCGCAAGAAGAAGGAGATCCTTACCGGATCGTGATTATCGATTATCTGATGCCGGACATGAACGGGGAAATGCTCGCCCGTGCCATTAATGATGAAGCCGATTTGTCGTCCGCTTGCCTGATTATGATGACGGCGGCAGGTAATCCGATTATCGGTGATGACTTCGCCAGAAAAGGTTTCTCTGCATATATCTCCAAACCGTTAAGGCACGATCTGTTACTCGACATGCTGGCCTATGTCTGGAAACGCTATCAAGAAGGAAAGACCGACACGCTGATCCGGGTAGATGCCTTGACCTTTAATCGTGAGGGTGAACAGGGTCGTGAAATCGAGCCGACGTTAAACGATGTTCATATATTGCTGGCGGAAGATAGCCGCATTAATCAGGCGTTCGCACAAGAAGTGTTGGAAAATATGGGGTGTCGCCTGACCGTCGCTACCAATGGTCAGGAAGCGCTCGATGCGCTGAGTGTTCACAAGGATATTGCGTTGGTGCTCATGGATTGCCAGATGCCTGTGATGGATGGCTTTGAGGCAACGCAGGGCATTGTCGCGATGAAAGAAAATGGAGAACTTGCGCGCAATCTCCCCATTATTGCGCTGACGGCCAATGCAATGGAGGGCGATCGTCGCCGCTGTCTTGATGCAGGTATGAACGATTATTTATCGAAACCGGTGCGCCGCAAAGAGCTGAAAGAGGCTGTGTATCGATGGGTATTGAGCGTTCCGTCTGCAAAATCAGAGGAAAATTTCAAGAATGCCGAAGACTTGATCGATCGGGATATGCAGCATGAAGCTCAAAGTATTTTTCAGGAAAAATATGCGCAGATGGTTATTTATTATCAAGAGGACGTCACGCGTTATTTGCAGGAAATTGAGGCTGCGTTAGATGCCGGCAATATTGAGGGTATCATCCGTCCTGCCCATACGATCAAGTCAAATAGTCGCAGCATGGGCGCGTTGAAAATGTCGCACCTTGCGCACGATCTGGAAGTGGCATGCCGCGATGTGCACGAGAGGAAACAGGTGCTTTCAGTAGATGCCCTGCGCAGCCGCCTTGATAGCCTGCGGCAGGTTTTTTTGCAGACATGCGTTTTAATGGAGGAAAGCGACTCAGCCGCAATGCATCAAGTTTGAGACTGATTTTCTTCGCGCTCCAGGCGGCGGCGCACATCGCTGGCAGAACCTGTCTTGCGCGCCAGAATGGAATACGTAATCGGCACGAGGAACAGCGTAAAAAATGTCGCGGCAATCACGCCGCTGATAATGACGGTGCCAATAACAAACCGCGTTTCCGCCCCGGCGCCCATGGCGAGAACAAGCGGGACCGCGCCCATGACTGTGGTAATGCTGGTCATGACGATCGGGCGGAAGCGTGCGCGGCAGGCTTCGGTCAACGCGTCTGAAAATTCCAAACCTTCATCGCGCAGCTGATTGGCGAATTCGACGATCAAAATACCGTTCTTGGTCGCAATACCGACCAGCACGATCAATCCAATCTGGGAGTATACGTTTAAGGATGATCCTGTAATATACAGCCCGAATAATCCGCCAGCCACGGCTAGCGGTACGGTCAAAATAATCACCAGCGGGTGGACGAAGCTTTCAAACTGCGCGGCTAATACCATGAACACTACGGCAATGCCCAGCGCGAAGACGAAGAAAATAGCGCCGCCACTGTCTTTAAAGCTTTTCGATTGACCTTTATAATCGATAATGGCGGTCGCTGGTAAATGTTCGCGCGCCATCGATTCCATATATTCCAGCGCGGCGCCGAGCGTGTAATCTTCGGCGAGGTTGGCATCAATCGTGATGGAGCGGACGCGGTTGTACCGGTTTAGTGATGGCGAGCTGGCATATTCAGAAATCGTGATCAGGTTGGAAAGCGGGATCAGCTGACCTGTCGTGGCGGAACGCACATAGATGTTTTCCATGTTGGTCGGCGTGCGTTGCGCATCGCGTTCCCCTTCGACGATGACGTCATATTCCTTGCCCTCTTCCAGATAGGTAGTAACACGGCGTGATCCCAGCATGGTCTCGAGCGTGCGGCCAATCTCACTGACACTCACGCCCAATTCGGCGGCCTGCGTATAATCGATCTTTACCTGAAATTGCGGTTTGGTTTCTTTGTAGTCCCAGTCGATACCAATGAGACCCGGGTTATTCTCGTTGATTTTTTTCACTAATAAATCGCGCCATTGCGCCAGCTCCTCATAGGTACCGCCGCCGATAACAAATTGGACGGGCTTCCCGGCTCCAGCGCCAAAGGCCTGCCGTTGGGTGGGGAAGGCGGCAACGCCGGGTAGATCAGCAAGCTTACCGCGCACTTCGCCCATAATTTCTTCAATCGGTCGGCGATCGCCCCAATCAGATAGACCTACTGTGACAGAACCGCCATTAAAACTGGCGGCCGTGCCAAACCCCTGCGGTGCGCGTATCAGCAGGCGGGTAAATTCTCCTGTTTCTGTATAAGGAAGCAGGCGGCGCTCAATTTCCTCCATATATTCTTCCATGTAAGAATAAGAAGCTCCCTCAGGCCCATTTATCCGGATGATAAAGGTGCCGCGATCTTCTTTGGGCGCATATTCGGACGGGATCGCATAGAACATCCAGGTGGAGGCCGCCATCAAGACGATAAAAACTATGAGAGCGATCGGCCAGGCTTTCAGCCCCACGCTCAAAAGTTTCATATATCCGTCACGCGCCGCATTGAAAATACTGTCTGTTTTCTGGGTGAATTTACGGCGGTTATCTTCAAAACCGTCTTCATCGTGGCGGCTGTGGGGTTTGACCAGTTTGGATGCCAGCATGGCCGACAAGGTCAGTGCGACGAGGCCGGAGAACAGAACGGCGGCGGCCATGGTGACGGCGAATTCGCGGAACAGGCGCCCGAGATCGCCCTCCAGAAAAGTAATCGGCACGAAGACGGCGGCAAGCACCAGCGTTGTTGCCACAACTGCAAAACCTACCTGACGTGTGCCGTGGTAAGCGGCGACGAGGGGTGTTTCCTTCAGCTCATTAACGCGCCTGTCGACATTCTCCAACACGACAATGGCATCATCGACAACAAGACCGATCGCCAGCACAAGCGCAAGCAGGGTAAGCAGGTTGATAGAAAATCCGAAGGCGAAAAGAACGGTGAAGGTCGCGATCAAGGATACGGGAACAGTAACGGCGGGCACTATTGTCGCGCGCCAGCTGCCGATAAAAACAAAAATAACGGCTACGACCAGCGCAATCGTCAGACCGAGTGTCAGATACACTTCATGGACGGACGCGCGAATAAAAATGGATGTGTCATAGCTTTGCGCCAGATGAAGGTTATCCGGCAGGTTGCGGTTGATCTCTTCCACTTTTTTCATCGCGCCGTCGGCGACATCAATGGTGTTGGCGGTCGATTGCTTGATGATGCCGATGCCGACCATCGGTTTGCCATTCCCGCGAAACATCGAGCGGTTTTCAACCAGTCCTTTTTCTACGCGCGCGACATCGCGCAGGCGCACCAGATATCCGTCACTCCCGCGCCCGATGACCAGATTGGAGAAATCTTCAGGGGTGCGGAAGGAACGTTCGACACGCACCGTGAATTGCTGATCGCGTGATTCCACGCTGCCGGCTGGCAGTTCTACATTTTCGGAACGCAGATTATCTTCAACATCGCCGACACTGAGGCCCCGGGCCGCCAGTTCATTGCGATCGATCCAGACGCGCATGGCATAGCTTTGCTGTCCGCCGATGCGTATGCTCGACACACCGCTGACGACGGAAAGCTGGTCAACCAGATAGCGGTCGGCATAGTCGGTGAGTTCGGGAACGCTTAAACTTTCACTTTCAAGGTTGAACCAGATGATCACGTCATCGGAAGAATCGACTTTTTGAACTTCCGGCGGATCGGCTTCTTCGGGTAGATTGTCCAGAATACCGGAGATTTTTTCGCGCACGTCATTGGCGGCATCGTCAATGTCGCGGTCCACCGTGAATTCCATCGATACGCGCGAGCGTCCATCAGAACTGCTCGATGAGATAAAGCGGATGCCTTGCACCCCGGCAATGCGTTCTTCGATTAATTCCGTCACCCGTGTTTCAACAATGGCGGCGCTGGCGCCGGGATACGTGACATCGACGGTAACGATCGGCGGATCGATATTCGGGTATTCGCGGAGCGGCAGGCGATCAAACGACACGATGCCGAAGGCAACCAGCAAGAGAGATAGCACCGTGGCAAAAACCGGCCGCGTTATGGACGTGTCGGATAGGATCATTCCGGTGACTTTTCCTGTGCGGCCGGGGTTTTCAACAGGTCTTTCAAGGGCTGATCATCGGACGTTTTGGTTGTCGTCTTCACTGCCGCGCCATCGCTGAGTTTCATGACGCCATCCGTTACGACGACATCGCCAACATTGAGCCCCTTGGTAATTTCAACAATTCCGGGTTCACGTGTTCCAATGCTTACCTGCTGTCTGATGACTTTGTTCTCTTTCACCACGTAGGCAAAATGGTTGCCGCCTTCTGCGACAAGTGAGAGTTCCGGCACGACAATCGCGCTCCGTTCATTCTTTTTCAAAGTTACCGTCATTAACAAGCCGGGTTTCAGAATTTTGTCGTTATTCGGAATAACCGCGCGGGCAATGATGGAGCGCGAAACAGGATCGATCTGCGAACCGATGCCGCTAACCTCGCCATGAAAAACCATTTCAGGATAGGCGCGGGTTTTGGCTTCAATCGGAATGCCCGGTTTCAACGTGGATAAAAACACCGACGGTACGGTAAAATCGAGTTTCATTACGCTGTCATCATCCAGCGTAGTAATCGTCGTGCCAGGTTGGAGCAGGGCGCCGATACTGATATTGCGCAGTCCCACGACGCCATCGAAAGGGGCGGTGATCAGGCGATCGGCCAGGCGCGATTTAACGGCGTCGAGTTGCGCGCGCGTCGTTGCCAGATTACGGTTTTGAATATCGAGGGCGGATTTGGACGCGGCGCCTTGCGCGACCAATGGTTTCAAGCGCTGGACCTGACGCGAGGCCTCATTCACATTCGCCTGCATTTCTTTCAGGGCGGCTGTTTCTTCAGCATTGGCCATTTCTACCAGGATATCTCCGGCGGATACGCGCTGCCCGTCTTCAAAGCGGATGGCGCTGACTGTATCCGTTACATTCGCGTTCAGGGTAACGGTTTCATTGGCGCGCAGAGTGCCAAGCGCTTCAACGCGATCAGAAATGGTCTGTTTGCCAACCGCGGTGACAATCACCGGAACTGGCCCTGTGTCTTTTTTGGGTTGCGCCAAAGCGGTGGATGTCATGAGGCCGATCAAAACGGCGGCGAGCAGCGTTGGTTTCATCGCAAGGCATCCTTTTGCAAAGCTGTGCCGCCCAGAGCACGGTAAAGCTGGATATGGAGCAGGGCAAGGTCGCGTTCTTCTTCAAGCACCGTGCGTTCGACGGCGCGCAGATCCTGCAGAGAATTCAGCACAGGCAGGTAATCGCTCAATCCTTCCTGATAGACCGCGCGGGTTTTATCGACTGTCTCGGCCAGAATTTTGCGGCGTCCATCAAGGCGCGCGACATACTCTTTTTGTTTGACGATCTGATAGAGTGTTGTCTCCACGTCTTCGACGGCTTCCAGATAAAGTTGCGAGAAAGCGGCCAGCTGTTCTTGATAAAGCGCCTTGTTGCGTGACACCTCCGCCTGGCGCGAGCCCCAGTCAAGCAGCGGTTGCACAAGGCCGCCGAGCAACGCGATAACAGGGCTTGCGGCGCCACCACCCGCGGCAAGAAGATATGAGCCATTTAATGTGACGCGCGGCAGCCGCTCTGCGATGGCCGCATCTATGTCGGCATCAATGGCCGCCAGACGCGCCCGTTCGGCGCGCAGATCGGGACGGTTCAGTAAGAGATCGGAGGGCACACCCAGCGGCGGTATTAAGGCAGCTGGCGGGAAGGCGCTGTCCTTTTTTGTGACATCGGCATTGTCAGGCATTTTGCCGGTCAGGACGTCCAGACGGTTTTCAAATCCGCGCAAAGCGGATTCGGCAACCGGGATCAGGCTCTGGTTTAACGCCTGCTGGCTTTGCTGCTGGAGAATTTCTACGCGCGTTCCAAGGCCTTCTTGCTCACGCAAGGAGACGAGGGAGAGTAATTCACCGTCAATTTTTTCCTGTGCTTCTAGTAGCGCCAGTGTGCGGTTAGCGGCAACGGCGCTGTAATAAGCGACGGCGATATCGGCGGCCAGTGCGAGGCGCACAGTTTCTATATCTTCTGCTGCGGCAACGGCATCCAGCTTATCGGATTTTGCGGCTGAGGACAGGCGGCCGAACAGATCGACTTCCCACTCCATGGCCGCGCCGAAGCTGCTGGTCAGATCCTGACCATCGCCTTCCTCCCAGCGTTTGCCGGAATCGGCATTGGCATCCACTTTTGGCAGCATGCTGACGCCGCTGATGGTGGATTGCGCGCGAGCGGCCTCAAAGCGCGCAAGGGCCTGCGCCAGTGTCAGGTTCGCCGAAAAACCTTCGTCGATGAGCGTGTTCAGGGCAGGGTCTTCAAAATTACGATACCACAGAGCTTGGGGAATAATTTGCCCCTCGGTCTGAGTCTGATAAGTGCTGGCGCCGGCGACAAGGGGCGCTGAAGGGCTAGAACCCATAAATCCACTCGCACATCCACCAATGGCCAATAAGGAAAGCAGCGCTGCGGGCAGGGCTATCGGTTTCAAAGCAATAAATATCCTAAAAAGAGGAGTTACTGATTTATTGTCGGCCAAGCCTCATAAAGCAAGGAATTAGCCAAAGTAACCCACAAAAAAGGCCGCCTTGTGGCGGCCTTCCTTGGATTGCGGTAAAATTAAGCGGCTTTCATCGCTTCTTTGAGCGCTTTCATATAATCGTGCGTTTTGCGTAATGTCTGCAATTCGTTTTGCAACGCCGTTTTGGTTTCTGGACGGATATCATCATCTTTGATGGCATCCTGCATGGAGTGCAGACAGCGGTCTTCTGCTTCTTCCAAGTGCTTCACCAGCGTTTCGTCCACATCATTGCTGACTTTGGCCATCAGCTCACCCCAGAATTGGGTCGTTTTACCAACCAGCGTTTCATCGGCTTCAGCTTTACCGCCATTGGAGCGGATGCGGCTCTGGATATTGGCAATTACATCCTGATGCAGTTCTTCCAGTTTGCGGAAAGTTTGCTTAATTTCAGCGCTTTTCGCTTCTTTTGTAGCGCTTTCATAAAAAGCACAAGCATCTTTGTTGATGTTTACCAGTTTGTGCAGTTCGTTATTTTCATCTTTGATATCAGCCATCTGATGTTCTCCTAAATTTGTAAATGGATATGGCTGTCTAACTGCCTAAAAGACAGATCGTTCCGTCTTTTTTAGCGATCCTTTTTGTTACACAACTGAAACAATTTTTTTCCATTCGGATACTTGACTGCCATTTTGCTGTTACAGAATCGCGGCATTGTCACAAGCATTGAATAACAACGGATCACTTAAACAAAAGGAAATAAGCCATGTTTGCGATGCCAGAAAAAATCAATGCCGTATGCCACCCCCTGATTGAAGCGATGTATGTGAAGCATGAAATAAACGGAAAAGATGTTTTGATTATTGAGACGAATTTTTCGCAAGATAAAACGGATGTTGAACTCTATGATCTCTACATGACTGAACTCCTGTTCGATCTTGAAAACCTCAAAGATCTTGCGGAAGAAAAAGCCGGTCACATTGATCGCGTAGACATCCGCACCCTGCACTAAGAGAAAAAGGCAGGTTTGTAATGTCAATTAAAGCCTTATTTATAGCCAACGCGGTGATGATTTTATTCGTCGGGTTGGTGATCGTCCAAAGCTTAGGCGGTATGAATTCAGACGGATTGATATCGAAAATGCACGAGCACGGTTTTGTGAAAGACGCGGCCAGCGCCTCTTAAGAGCGCCGCGTATGGATGAATTTGTCAGTCACTGTGAAACTGTTCGCACTCAGTTTGGCAAATTCGACAATCATTTTGTCGGGATCGAGCGTGATTATATTAAAGCCATTTTCCTGCCCACGTAGGCGCGATGACAGGGCGGTCGAGGCGCTGAGATAAACCGTTTGGTGCATATCGTCGCCCTTGGTCGTTAACGACGCATGGTGTACATGACCGGTGAGGACTAGGTCGATTTTTAAATCCTGAATAATCTGCATCGTTCTTTTTTTGCCGAAGACGGTTACATCCAGCGGCATATCGTCCACTTTATGAACCGGATGGTGAAATGTACAAATGGTCCAGCGCTGTTCGCCCGGATCATACAGATCGCGCATTTTTTGCCGCTGCTCATCCGAAATAGCCCCGTTCGCCCAGTTCCAGTGTGGCAGCATGCGGCGGGCTGAGTTAAAGCCACCCACCACTACTTCTTCATTCTGCCAGCTTGGCTCCAGTGTATCACAGATAAAGCGGCGGTAGCGCTTATAGGGCTGGGTGAAACGCTGCATCAAATCAACGGGCGGCAAATCATGGTTGCCCGGAACACAAAAAGCCGGCGCGTTCAGGCGGCTCAGGAAATCTTTGGCATGAATGAATTCGCGGTTTTTCGCGCGCTGCGTAAAATCACCACTGGCAATGACCAGCCCGGGTTGCAGACTGTTGATCGTCTCTTCCAGCATTGTGACGACCCGTAAATCTTCGGTGCCAAAATGCAGGTCGGAAAGATGGATGATTTTCATTTAATTCGCTGTCGGTTGCCTTGGTATCATAACCGATAAGCATTGTTTTTCTATGCGAAAACGCAAGGGCATCGTCAATTCTCGCACTTCGCCGTCAATCGACACCAATTCTTTGTGCTCAGGGTCGTCAAGTGTCACTTCTGAGGCGTGCCATTCCTGCAGGCGTGTGCTGTTTTTCCAGCCACCTATGTGCAAACGCATCATCAGGCCGAGTTTGTCGCGCAAGGTACGCGGCGCAAAGGAATAAATGCCAAGCTTGCCGTTTTGCAGGGAGCCGCGTTTCAGCGGACCTTCATTGTTCTCATCTTCATGATTGGTGAAGACATTGTTCGATACCACGATCGCGGCTGTTTTAATCTGCTTACGCAAGCCATCCATATGCATCGTAACGCGGCGTTGCATGTTGGGGTTCATCTGATCAAAAATAAATTTGATCAGTTTCGGATACATCACCACATCCGGTGTTCCTCGCAGATTTTCGCGGAACACCGCAGACTCCGGCATTGTGCCAAGGCCGGCACAGCATAAAAAGGGAATGTCATTTACATAGGCGACATCAATATTAATCTTGTCCATGGGGCCGGCATATTGTGCCAGTGCCTCTCCCAGATCGCCGGAAAATCCTAGATCGCGGGCCAGTAAATTCATAGTGCCTAATGGCAAAACGCCCATAGTCCTTCCGGAATTGATAAAATAGGGCAGGCAGCCGGCAATCGTTCCATCGCCTCCACCAACCAGAATAAAATGATCGTCTTCTCCGAATGTTTCCAGATGATGGTTAAAGCTGTCCGGCTCGATCAAGTTGAGCGACTTGATGGGAACGCCGCTACCGGCAATCAGCGCGCGCACGTTCTCTTCGCCAGTTTTCAGCACGCTGCCGGATTTGTTGTTAATGAGTAAATGAAAGGGGGTCACTGGAGACAGCATACGGTAATCACGCCAGTTTTTCTTTGGCTTTAAGGATCAACTTTAACTTCTCGGCGGCTACACCTTGATTAGGCAGGTTCGGTGGCATGTTTTCCTCTTCCGCCGTCATTAGTAAATTCTGGTCAGTTTCCCAGCTCTCAAGAATTTTCATTTTATCTTCAGCTGAAAGATCGCTCTGGTTTAATACCTCATCCGGCGAAGCAAAAACGCTGGCGGGATTCTGGATGGCATCACTTACTTGTGCAGCGTTCATTTTGGTCATGGTCTCATCTCCTGTTTACGAAAAAACAACGGCTGAGGGGCGGAAAAGTTCCGTTTTCTGGCGTTGTCCTGCGAAAGTCTGTTGCCCGTCCGGCCATTCTCTGTCAAAACCCCATGACATGGAACAAGACCCTTCCCAGGAGAAGCCTAAACGGCGCTGGCGGCGCTTCAAAGCCCCGGCCGGTCACCTGTTTTGGATATGGATAGGTTACCAGGCGATCAAGGGCACCCTGACCACGGCCTTTATCTGGATTCCCATGTTCTACCTCTGGTTTCACCATGGTGCTTCTGGTTAACGGGCCTCTTGTGGATAAAGTGGGTGCCAAGGCGTATTCCCTTGCCCGATTTTACTAAATCTCTATAGTCGGGATAGTTCAAAACCTTAACGATGTATGTATTGATAGGAGCGCTTGATGCAATCCAGCCGCACGCCTGACCGTGTTCATGTTGTCCAACGTCCGCAGAACGACGACAAAAATCCCAACACCGAAATAGTCAAAGCGCTGGCGCAGATCAGCGACAAGCTGAAGCGCAGCGAAGCCGAGCGCTATGAGCTGCTCGCCGAACTGCGCGAGTACCGCAAAACGCTGAACGCGCTGGAAGACAAATCAGAAGCGACCGAAAAAGCCTACCTCACGCTCGAACACAAAATTCAGACCCGCGACAAGCTGGAAGTAGAAATCACCCAGCGTCAGGCGCGTTTTGAAAAAACCTTGAAGGAAACGGAAGAGAAGCTGGTCAAGACTGTTGCCGGTCAAGCCGTCCTCGACCGCAAGATCCGCGACAATGATGATCGCCACACGGCGCTCACGGTTCGTATTGATGAGTCAGCGTCGGAGCAGGTGCGCCTCAACGTGCAACTGGAAAAAGTCGCTGACGATAAATCGCGCATGCTGCGCAAAGTGGACCGCCTCGAAGAAGTTATTCAGGAAACGCAGGACGCGTTGAAAGCGCGCGCCATGGTGCTGCTGACCGATCAAAGCACGGCGGCACAAAGCGGCCTTGCCCATATTCCGGCCTGGACCAATACGAATGCCGCCAATGATGCGATTGACGCCAACCAGCCCTGGTGGCGCCAGTCGGTCAAAATGCAATCGGTCGGTATGGGCGCCATGGTGGCTGCGGCTCTCTTGCTCGGCTGGGCGATCAATCAGGTGCAACAACCGGAGATTCCTCAGATCGCTGTTCTTGAAGGCGGCGGTATGGCCAAGCTGAATTTTGCCGAAAATCGCTGGGAGCCGATCAATGAAACGGCGCCTGCTGCCGCGGCTCCCGCAATTGAAGAAACACCCGCTATCGACGCGGTGGTCAATAATGTGCTCGATCAGGAACCCGCTGCTGGCACGGAAAGCGAGACAACGGACGCCACGCTGACCAGCGAAGTGCAGGATGAACAAACATCCGCCGCGCCGCTGAATGCCGAAGATCAGGAATTAATGGACGCGATGGAGGCTGATCCCGATGCCGTTGCCGCACAGCTGAATGCGCTGGAACCAGGCGCCGCCACAACGGATACGCCGCCAGCAGTGCAAGAAGCGCCAGTGGCTGCCGAACCTCAGGCTACGCAGACCATCATGCCTGATTTTGAGAAGAACGCGTTCGTTCAGCAAAGCGATATGGCCAAAGCGGTCGCCGCCGAAAAAGACTCCCGCCCTTTGAGCGAGCGCATTCAATCTGACGCCGCGCTGCCGGGCCCGGTACGCGCGATCGAGAAGCAGGCCTTTGCCGGTGTGGCCTCGGCTCAGCATGATCTGGCCGCCATCTATACAGCCGGCCACGCCGGCGTCGCGCAGAATTTTGAAAAGGCAGCCGCGTGGTTCCGCGAAGCGTCCGAAAACGGTGTCGCCAATGCCCGCTATAATCTGGGGGTTCTTTATCATCAGGGGCTGGGCGTCGAGCGCGATCTGGGCCGCGCGCTTTACTGGTACCGGGAAGGGGCCAAGCTCAACCATCCGGAAGCCCAATATAATCTGGGTATCGCCCATATCGAAGGAATCGGTACGGATTACGATCCGATGCTGGCCGCCGCTTATTTTGAACGCGCCGCCAATCAGGGCATTATGGAAGCGGCCTACAATCTTGGCCTGATTTATGAGAACGGTCTGCTCGGCGAAGCCAATCAGGAAGAGGCGCTGTTATGGTATAGCGTTGCGTCCAAACAAGGCAGCCCGGATGCCAAGCAGGCGCTCAAGACCCTGGCGGGCGCGATGAAGCTAAGTGACGCTGAGGTCGAGCAGATAGTGGCCAAGATGCAGGATGTGAACAAGGCCACCAAGGGCCGCGTCTCCGGGCCGATCAAAGCCTCGACGAATTAATTACGCACCGCGTAACACACAAGCGGCCGTCCACCACTCTGGATGCGCCGCTTTTATTTTATCTGAAGCGTTGGCGCTGGCGGCAGCATCATCAAACAGGGCAAAGCATGTCGCCCCGCTACCGCTCATACGCACAAGGCGCGCGTCGGTATCCTCCAGTGTGTTCAATACAAATTGGATATCCGGCACGACGCTGATCGCGGCTTGCGTGAGATCATTACGGGCAGAATGCAAAAAACGAAACGCCGCGTCCTGATCGATGAGGCGTGGCAGGGTTGTGTTATCATATTTCGATACGGAGCGAAGTGACTTAAACACGGCAGGTGTTGAGCAATGTACGCGCGGATTAACAAGCAAAGCGAAAAATTGAGTAATAGGTTTAACCAATTCTATTTGTTCGCCAATTCCTGCAAGGCGAAGCGGCGCGGAATGATAGCACGCGGGGACGTCGGCGCCGAGTGAGAGCAACAAATCAGCAACCTTTGCCTCTCTTCCGAAAAATTTCAGCAGGCCGCGTATAGTAGCCGCCGCATCCGCCGATCCGCCGCCAATACCCGCGCCGACCGGGAGATTTTTCGTGAGGGTGATGTGTACGGCGGGAGCGATATCAAGCCGTGCGCATAATTTGCGCGCGGCTGTTTCGACCAGATTGCCCTCCGGCGGGACATCTTTGGCAAAGGGGCCAATCACGCTTAAGGAAAAATCAGGGGCTGTTTCAAAGGAGAGCTCATCCCCGATATCGGCAAAGGCGAGCAGCGAGTCCAGCAGATGATACCCATCCGCGCGCTTGCCCGTGACATGAAGATAAAGATTAACCTTGGCCGGGGCGAGGACGCGCATGGCTTATTGCTGAACGGGCGCGTCCGCATCCTCGGCTGGTTTGGCGGACGCCGATAGAACCGGCGGCTCGCCATTCTTGCCCAGCCCGATTTCCATCTTGGCTTTGAGCAGGGCTTTGAGCGCCTCGTCTTTGCTGTTATTGGCGGCGCGCTGCCATTGGAACCGGGCCTCGCTCTGGCGATCAACCTGCCAATAAGCGTCACCAAGATGATCATTGATTTCGGCATCGTACGGCATCAGCGAGACGGCTTTTTCCAGATGGGGAATAGCCTCATTGTAGCGCTTGGCTTTATATAATGCCCAACCAAGAGAGTCGGTGATCGGCCCGTCATCCGGCTGTAGAGCGGCCGCTTTTTCCAGCAGGGCCACCGCCTGCTTCAAATTGCGCCCCTGATCGGCCCAGGTGTAACCCAGATAGTTGAGCAGGTAGGGGTGATCTGGCTGATAAGCGAGGGCGGCTTTGAGATCGCGTTCGGCTTTGTCGACTTGACCTGTGCGCTCATACGCCATACCGCGCACATAAAGCAGGCCCCAGTATTTTTCCGGGATCTTTTTACCGCCGATGGCGGCGGCGGCGCGGTCATAGGCTTTGATCGCCTCTGCATAATTTTCTTTGTTGCGATAGATATCGCCCGCCGTGATCAGCGCATTGATATCACCGCTTTCGGCATAAAGTCCTTCCAGAACCTGAATGGCCTCGGCGCTTTTGCCTTCTTCTTCCAGAAGGGTCGCGGCCTGACGCTGGGCATCTCCATGCAGCGGGCTGCCTTTGGAAATACTGCGCAGATAGCTGATGGCGGTGTCATATTGCTCATCGCGGATCAGCAAGGTCGCCAGCACAAGGCGCGCTTCGTCGAATTTAGGGTAGAGGTGCAGCGACATGCGCGTGAAAATCTTGGCGCTTTCATAACTGCCTTCGCGCAACATCAGGCGGGCCATGTCGAACAACGCTTCGCCCGCACCTTCGGCGGGGCTGCCTGCGGCTTTACCCAGATATTCCGGTTTGGAGAGATTGGCGATGCGCTCGTCAATCGCTTCCACATCGGCTTCCGGCGATTTGGCGGCGGCTTTATAGAGGGCAACTGCTTTGCTCTTAAATCCGTTGCGTGTCAGCGTCGTGGCGACATTGTCGAGGATGTAATTATCGAGTGTCAGGTCAGTAAAAATTTTATCGGCAAGCGCTGGCAGATCATCTTTCTTGCCCAGATAGTCGGCAATCAGAAAGGCATGATAATCATGGAATGAAAGCTTCTGCAGGCCGGTTAAATCGGCGGTGCCTTGCGCGCTGGAAGCCCAGGCGTTGAGGACAGGGGCCAGCAATTCGCCGATGCTGCCTTTTTGCATCTGCTTCAGGGTTTCCTGTGCATCTTTGTATTGCGCGCGGGAAAACTGGTCGATCGTGACGATCAACAACGCGAGATCGTTTTTCGGATCGGTCTGGACGATTTTACGGGCGGTCGCGATCGCGCGCGATGTCTCTCCGGCACCCATCGCCAAAATCATGGCATGACGGCGCAGGTTGGTGTTTTCCGGATCATGTTCCAGCACGCGGCTTAAAAACTGCTCGGCGGTTTTCCAGTCCTGACGGTTCTGGGCAAACTGGCTGGAGAGATAGCTCCCCGCCGGGGTTTCGCGGTAGTAGGCGCGCTCTTCACCGGCCGCCGGTTCAAGGGCGCTGAAGGTACTGTCCTGCGGGCTTCCACCGCAGGCGTTTCCTAACACTCCGAACAGGCACAGACCGGCGATAATCTTCATGCGCTTTCTTTCTGGTTACATATTGGGGTAGTTGGGGCCGCCGCCGCCTTGCGGGACAGTCCATACGATGTTCTGAGACGGATCTTTAATATCGCACGTTTTACAATGCACGCAGTTTTGCGCATTTATCACGAATTTTTTTGCGCCCGCTTCTTCGACGATCTCATAGACCGCCGCAGGGCAATAACGCTGGGCCGGTTCGGCAAACTCGGGCAGGTTGACCGCGATGGGAATGGACGGGTCCTTCAGCTTCAGATGCGAAGGCTGGTCTTCCTCATGATTGGTGTTGGAAGCCTGTACCGAGGTTAGGCGGTCGAACGTCAAAACGCCATCTGGCTTGGGGTAGGCAATCGGCTGATAATCCTTGGCCTTGCCCGTCTGGGCGTAATCGGCGTGGTTTTTCATGGTATACGGCAATAGCCAGCCGCCCAAAGTCTGGAAGGCCCCATTCAGCAGGCCGCCCCACAAGCCCCAGTGGAAACCCGGTTTCACATTGCGCACCTTGTTCAATTCCTTGTAGGCCCAGGAGGCTTTGAAGCCATCGGCGTAAGCCGTGTTTTCCGCGCCCGCTTCAATCTGGCCGATCAGGCTTTCGGCGGCAATCATGCCGGACTTCATGGCCAGATGGTTGCCTTTGATTTTGGGCACGTTCAAGAACCCGGCCGTATCGCCGACCAGCATTCCGCCGGGGAACGTCAGCTTGGGCAGCGATTGCAGGCCACCTGCCGCCAGCGCGCGCGCGCCATAGGCAACCCGGCGTCCACCATCGAGATGGGCGCGAATGGCGGGATGGGTTTTAAAGCGCTGCATTTCTTCAAACGGCGAGAGGTAGGGATTTTTGTAATCGAGGCCGGTCACGAACCCAATGGACACAAGATTGTCGCCATAATGATACATCCACGATCCGCCATAGGTCGAAGCATCCATCGGCCAACCGACCGTATGCATGGTCAGGCCTTTCTGGTGCTTGTCGCCAGGGACTTCCCAGATCTCTTTAACGCCCAGCCCATAGGTCTGCGGGCTTTTGCCTTTGCGTAGATCGTAATGGGCGATCAGCTGTTTGGTTAAGGAGCCATGCGCGCCTTCGGCGAAGATTGTCTGTTTTGCGTGAAGTTCGACGCCCGGCTCAAAATGCGCCGTGCGCTCTCCGTTCTTGCCAATGCCCATATCGCCGGTGGCAACACCAGCCACAGCGTTATCGGCATTGAACAGGATTTCTGCCGCGGCAAAACCGGCGAAGATTTCGACGCCTAAGGCTTCCGCTTGTTCGCTTAGCCATTTCCCGAGCGCGCCCAGCGAAATAATGTAATTACCGTGGTTGTTCATCGGCGGCGGGTTAGGCAGACGGATGGCTTTTGTTTTGGTCAGGAAGAGGAACTTTTCAGCCGTCGCTTTGGTCTCAAGCGGGGCGCCTTTGTCTTTCCAGTCGGGGATCAGCTCATCCAGCGCGCGCGTCTCAAAGGCCGCGCCGGAGAGCAAATGCGCACCCACTTCAGAGCCTTTTTCCAAAACGCAGACAGAGAGATCGAGATTGAGCTGTTTCAGGCGAATGGCGCAGGACAGGCCGGAAGGACCTGCGCCCACGATCACCACATCATATTCCATCATTTCTCTGTCGGGGCGGAAGGCTTCTGCCATGGAGCGGGGGGTGTCCTTATTTCGGTAAGAATCGTTGTATTTGGCTATCTTACACGATAAAAATGAATAATTCTTAAGATAATTCGGTAGAGTGGCAAGACAATGGCAGGCGATTCCCATACGGCCTTTAAGGCTGCTTTAAGCTGGCATCTCGACCATGGGGTGGACGAGGCGCTGGCCGACGAAATGATCGATCACACAGCCATGCCGGTTATCGATCGCGGCGAGGCGCCTGTTCGAGCCGAAATTTCGCCGTCATCCGCAGCGCCCGTTTCGTTGTTTGGTACCAGCGAAGTGGCAGAGCAGGCGCTCGCGCTTGCGGCAGGATGCAGCACGCTCGAACAATTGAAGGCAGCCATTGAAAGCTTTGATGGGCTGGCGGTGAAAAAGACTGCAACGCAGATCGTCTTCGCCGATGGCGAGCCGACGGCCAAAGTAATGGTCATCGGCGAAGCGCCGGGGGCGGACGAGGACCGGCAAGGCAAGCCGTTTGTCGGCGTCAGCGGCCAGCTGCTCGATAAAATTCTGGCCTCTATTAGCCTGTCGCGTGCACCGGGCGAGGGGCAGAAGGGTGTCTATATCAGCAACATCCTTAATTGGCGTCCGCCGGGCAACCGCACGCCGACCGATCAGGAAGTGCAGATCGCGTTGCCCTTTATTCAAAAACATATTGAGTTGATCAATCCGGATTTTCTGATTTTAAGCGGCGGCATCGCGGCAAAGGGTCTGCTTGGCAGCACCGAAAGCATTTCCAAGCTGCGCGGCAAATTCCACGACGTGCTGATCAACGGCAAAACCATTCCAACAATTGCCACCTATCATCCGTCCTACTTGCTCCGCACGCCCACGCAAAAACGCGCCGTGTGGCAGGACATGCTGATGCTGCAGGAGCGCTTATAGGTGCTACGGCTTTTTCTTCTCGCTTTGTTTATCGCGCTGCCGGCGCAGGCAGATCTGTATAAATCCATCCCGGCCAGCAAGCCCGCGCTCGCAACATGGGACATCTCCACCTATGCGCGCATTTTCGAGGCGCAAGAACGCGGCGAGTGGGCGCAGGCGGATGACAATATCAAGAAACTCGGCAACGGTTTGCTGATGGGGCATGTGCTGGGACAGCGTTATCTGCATCATGATTATAAAGTAAAATTCGATGAGCTGCAGCAGTGGATGGATCGCTATGCCGATCACCCGCAGGCCGAGCGGCTATACGCATTAGCAGAAGCGCGCCGTCCTGAAGGCAACAAAGAAAAAGTAAAAAATCCGGATCGTAGCATTGATGTTGCCGGTATTTTAGGGTTGCAAGGAACACAGGCAAAACTCTATCAGGCCAAACGCGATCGCAGCGAGGCGCTGAAAAGAGACATTGCGTCCCTTATCCAGCAGGTACGCGGCGCCGTCGACCGCTACGAGCCGTCACGCGGCTTAACTCTTCTCAATACGACGGCGGCAGGCAAGGCGCTGGATCCGACAGAATATGATCAGGTGCGCGCGCTGGTGGCGGCGGGATACATCTACGCGCAAAAACCGGGCGAGGCCCTTAAACTCGCCGTTGCCGCCCGTCAGCGTTCGACCAAATATGTGCCGCTGGCTTACTGGGTGGAAGGGCTGGTCTACTGGCAAAGGGAAGACTACGGCAAGGCCGCTTTCGCCTTTGAAAAGGCGGCGACCTCTCCTTATGCCTCTGGCTGGTTGCAGGCCTCGGCCAGTTACTGGACTGCGCGTTCCTACATGCGCGGCGGTGATGTCAAAGCCATTACGCCGTGGCTCAAAAAAGCCGCGAAAAACCCGCGCACATTCTATGGGTTGCTCGCAACACGCGCGCTGGGGCAGAATTTCCGTTTCCAGTGGGACATGCCCATCCTTACTCCGCGCCACATCCAGTTACTGGAGGAATACAAGCAGGGGCAACGCGCCAAGGCGCTGATCGATGTCGATCAATACACGCTTGCCGAAGAAGAATTGAAAACCATTCCTGAGATAAAGAAAAATGAAACGCTGCAGGAAGCCTTGCTGGCCTATGCTTTCAGTAAGAATTTGGCGGGTCTGTCACTCTATCTCGGCAACACAGTCGCACGTCCTGATAAGGGATTGTATGATGGTGCACTTTTCCCGCTGCTGCCATGGGACCCCGAAGGCGGGTATCAGAAAGACGAAGCGCTGATGCATGCTTTTATCCGGCAGGAATCACGCTTCCGCGTATCGGCGGAAAGCGCCAGCGGTGCGCTCGGCCTGATGCAGATTATGCCCGCCACCGCTGCATTCATTACCAAGGACGATAAATACAAAGAAACAGCCGGTCAGGCGGATCTGAAAAAGCCGATTGAAAACCTCAATATCGGCCGCACCTATCTTCATCATCTGCTCGACTTGAAAGCGGTCGATGGCAACATGCTCTATCTCGCATTGGCCTATAACGCCGGACCGGGAAAATTGATGCAGTGGAAAAAGGAGCGGGTGAAGCTCGAAGACCCGCTGATGTTCATCGAGACCATTCCCTTTGCTGAAACGCGCAGTTTTGTCGAGCGCGTCATGGCCAATTACTGGATTTACCAGATGCGCCTCGAGGAGCCGACCGTCACGCTGGACAGGCTGGCCGAAGGTGATTGGCCGATTTACGCCTCCGACGAGAAATAAGTCCAAAAAAACCTTGGTATTTAGGGCAGTCGGGCGCTAAAAGAGACTATGCGCGGCTTACCTTTAGATATCGGAATCATTCACTTCGTCGGGATCGGCGGGATCGGCATGTCCGGCATCGCCGAGACGCTGCACTCGCTGGGCTACCATGTTCAGGGATCGGACATCGCCGACAATTACAATGTCGAGCGCCTGCGCAAAAAAGGCATCACTATTCTGATCGGTCATGAGGCCAAAAATATCGAAGGCGTCGGGATCGTGGTGATTTCTTCCGCGATTAAAAACGACAATCCCGAATTGATGGCCGCGCGCGAAATTCGCAAACCCATCGTCCGCCGCGCTGAAATGCTCGCCGAGCTGATGCGACTGAAATGGTCGATTGCCATCGCCGGCACGCACGGAAAAACCACAACAACCTCGATGGTCGGCGCCATGCTGGAAGAGGCGGGTCTTGATCCAACCATCATCAATGGCGGCATCGTCCATAAATACGGCACTAATACGCGTCTGGGCAAAGGCGAGTGGATGGTCGTCGAAGCGGATGAAAGCGACGGCACCTTCACAAAACTGCCCGCGACCATCGCCGTCGTTACCAACATCGATCCTGAACATCTCGATCATTATGAGAGCTATCACAATATTAAAGCGGCCTTCCGTCGCTTTGTCGATAACCTGCCCTTTTACGGCTTCGCGGTCCTGTGTCTCGATCACCCGGCCGTGCAGGCGCTTATCCCGAACCTCGCTGACCGCCGCGTGATTACTTATGGCACACACGCGCAATCCGATGTGCGCGTCACCAATATCCGCACATCCAAAGACGGTTCGACCTATGATGTGACGTTTGCGGAATGGATGAGCAACGGCAAGGAAGAAGTCTTACGCGATGTATTCCTGCCGATGCTTGGCGAACACAACATTCTCAATTCTCTGGCGGCCCTCGGCATTGCGCATGAAATGGATATGCCCGCCGCCGTGATGAAATCCGCGCTGGCGAATTTCTCGGGCGTCAAACGCCGCTTCACCAAAACAGGTGAAATAAACGGTATCACCGTGATCGACGATTACGGTCATCACCCTGTAGAAATTCAGGCTGTATTAAAGGCTGCGCGGCAAGCTGCCGATCATACAGGCGGCAAAGTTATCGCCGTGATGCAGCCACACCGCTATACCCGTTTAGAGAGCCTGTTTCAAGATTTCAGTGCCTGTTTCAACGATGCGGACCGGGTCTACATTGCCGATGTTTATCCTGCGGGCGAAGAACCGATTGACGGTATTGATAAAGAGCATCTGGTCGAGAGCATTAAAGCGCTGGGCCATCGTCATGCCGACGTTCTGCCCTCACCTGAGACGCTAGCGTCGATCATTGCTGAACACGCGCATGGGGGCGATTACGTGATCTGCCTCGGCGCGGGCAACATCACCAATTGGGCCTATGCTCTGCCTGCACAGCTGGAAACCATCTTCGCCACCGGCCAGAAAAAATCCGCTTAAAAGTTTATTTCTTCAGCATCGGCGCGCCGGGTACTTCCGTGCCCCATGGCATCGGTGTCACGGCCGAGATGGAGTTTTTCGGCGAGCCTTCAATCACGCGATCACTATAGGTGAGATACACGAGTGATTTCGTCGTGGCATCATAGAAGCGCATGACGTGCAGCGACTTGAACAGGATCGAGCGTTTTTCGTTAAACACTTCTTCTCCATCATTGCCCGTCTTAATGGCTTCTTTGTATGTAATAGGCCCTGTCTGATGACACGATACGCTGGCATCCGATGTATCTTCGGCAATGCCGAAGGTACCTTTGGCGCCGCCGGTCACGGCGCGGCTGAGGAAGCAGGTGATGCCCTCGATCTTAGGATCGGCAAAGGCACTGACCTGAATGGAATCGTCTTTCCACACCATGCGCCATTTGGTGTCGACATTGCCGATATCGCGACCATCGGATTTGGCGGCGAGAGCAGGGGTTGCACTTAAGACAAGAGCGGCGAGCAGTAATGGGCGGATCATGGTTTGTTTCCTCATAGCGTCATTGAATGACTGAGAGCCTAGCATGGTTCCCTTGTCCCCTGAAATAGGGCTGTCAGCTCCAAAACTATATGCTAAAACGGGGTATGACCAACGCCGCTTTAAAAATTGACCAGCTGCCGGCCGTGCGCGGGCGCTACACCGAAAATGCCCCCATCGGCCAGCAGGGCTGGTTCAAGTGCGGCGGTCATGCCGCGGTCCAGTTCAAACCGGCCGACCTCGACGATTTACAGGATTTCTTGAAAGCCTGTCCAGCATCTGTGCCGGTGTATGTGTTTGGCGCGCTCTCCAATACTATTATTCGGGATGGTGGGCTGGATGGCGTCGTTATCCGTCTGGGCCGCGAATTTTCCGCAATTGAAACGCAGGGGGATATAGTTACGGCAGGCGCGCTGGCGCTCGATGCCAATGTCGCACAGGTAGCGGCCGATGCCGGTCTCGCAGAACTCGAATTTTTCTCTGGCATTCCTGGCACCGTCGGCGGCGCGCTGCGCATGAATGCCGGCTGTTACGGGCGCGAAACCAAAGACGTGCTGATTTCTTGCCGCGCGCTGGATCGCCGCGGCAACTTGTTGACGCTGACGCCGACTGAGATGGGGATGAGTTATCGCCACATCGACGCGCCGGAAGACTATATTTTTATCGACGCGGTTTTTCAGGGGCTTCAGGACGAACCGGTCTCGGTACATGCCCGCATGGCCGAAATTAAAGGGCGCCGCGAACTCAGTCAGCCGATCCGCGAAAAAACCGGCGGCTCGACCTTTGCCAATCCGTCTGTTGCCGATCTCACGCGCGCCGGCCTTACTCCCGACACAAAAGTCTGGCAATTAATTGACAGTGTCGGCGGGCGCGGCCTCATGGTCGGCGGCGCGCAGATGAGTGAAAAACACTGTAATTTTATGATTAATACAGGCACGGCGACCGCTGCCGACCTCGAAACACTGGGCGACGAGTTGATCAAAAGAGTTTTGGAAAAAACCGGGATTCAGCTACGCTGGGAAATCAAACGGATGGGAGTCCACGCATGACAAAAACAGTAGCCTTATTGGTCGGTGGATGGTCGGCGGAGCGTGAAGTTTCGCTCTTCAAAGGCGACCACATTGAAAAGGCGCTTATCGAAGCGGGCTACACCGTCAAAAAAATCGATGTTACGCGCGACCTGCAAAAACTGCTGAACGATCTCACCCCGCGTCCCGATGTTGTATTCAACAATCTATATGGTCGCGGCGGGGAAGACGGAATCATCCAGGGCGTGCTGGAAATGATCGGTATTCCCTACACCCATTCCGGCGTTGCGGCCTCCGCCATTGGCATGGATAAAGTGCTGACCAAAAAATTGGCGAAATCCGTCGGCGTGAAATGCTCCGAAGGGCGTCTCGCCTCCAAGGAAGAAATCATCGCCGAAACCGTCATGCCGCGCCCCTATGTGGTGAAGCCGTATAACGAAGGTTCCAGCGTTGGCGTACACATCATGTTCGAAGGTGAAAACCAGCCGCCGCTCAATGAGGCCACCTGGCAGTTCGGCGATATCGCGCTGGTGGAAAAATACGTGCCCGGCCGCGAAATTCATGTCGCCGTGCTGGATGGCAAGGCGCAGGGCGTGACGGAAATTTTCGTCCCCGGTCGCTTCTTTGATTACGATGCCAAATATGTCAGCGATCAGACCAAACTGGAAACGCCGGCCAAGGTGCCCGATATCGTCGCTAAAACTGCCATGGACTACGCCGAAAAAGCGTTTGATGTGCTGGGATGTGCCGGTCTTGCCCGTTGCGATTTCCGTTATGATGAGGCACAATCGGGCGCAGAGGGCGTTTATTTCCTCGAAATCAATACCATGCCCGGATTTTCGCCCGGCTCGATCGCCCTGATCCAGCCAGAATTGAACGGTATATCCTACCCACAACTCTGTTCTCACCTGGTTGAAACGGCCACATGTCAAGACAAGGTACCCGCCAGTCCATCCTCAAAAAGCGCTCCGGCACGAAAGAGCGCGTAATTGCGTATGGCCAGCGTCTGGGCATCCTTCTTGCTGTTTCGGCCGGATTGATATGGCTTGGTGCGTGGATCGTACTGTCCGGTGCGGGCATAATTTTCACCAGCACCATGAACCACAAAATGTTGCTGGCCAGCGCCGATGCGGGTTTTCGCGTCTCCAACGTTCTGATTGAAGGCCGCCATTACACCGATGCGCAAAGCTTGAAAGCCATCATCAATGTGCAAAAAGGCGACCCGCTTTTCGCGTTCGATGTTGCGGAAGCACAGGATCTGATGGAGCGCCTGTCGTGGGTGAAAGCCGCTGACGTCAAACGCCAGCTGCCCGATACAATATATGTGCGCATCACCGAGCGCACCCCCTTTGCCCTGTGGCAGCGTCAGGGTCGCCTGTCCGTGATCGATGAAGAGGGCGTGGCGCTGACCGACAAGCGCGCGCCGGAGTTCTCCAACCTGATCATTCTGGTTGGCGACGGCGTGCCGGAGCAGGCCAAAGAGTTTCTGGCGATGTTGCGCTCCGAGCCGTCTTTATATACTCAGACAGAGGCGGCTACTCTGGTGTCGGAGCGCCGCTGGGATTTAACGTTGAAAAATGGCATCGTCGTGAAATTGCCGGAACATGATCTGGGCTTGGCGCTCAGTCGTCTGGTCAAGGCGCAAGGCGATGAGAAGTTGCTCGAAAAAGATATTGCCGGAGTTGATTTGCGCGAGGCGGGACGCCTTGTTATTGAAACCAAACCCGGCGCGGTAAATGATTATTTGGGCGCGGTGCAACCCGCTGCCGGCGGAGAGATTTGAGTCATGAGTACCAAGGGTAAACCACGCGGGGAAATCATCGCGGCGCTGGATGTCGGCAGTCACAAAATCGCCTGTTTTATCGGCCGCGTGCTCGATGAAGAAGGTGCGATCGAAGTGCTCGGCGTGGGCTATTCCGCCTCGAAAGGCATCAAGGCCGGTACCGTCGTCGATCTCGACGCCGCCGAAAGTGCCATCCGCCAGACGGTGCAGGCCGCCGAAAACATGGCAGCCGAAAGTCTCAAAGGCTATCCGCTGCGTGACGTTATTATGAATGTCCCCGGCACGCAGGCCAGCTCGCACGGACTGTCCATCGATATTCAGGTAATGGGCCATTCCGTTACCGAGAACGATGTGCGACGCGCTCTCGCCAAAGCGCAAGATCAGGTGCTCTCCGCGGAATACGAGCTCGTGCACACCATCCCGGTTGATTTCCGTCTCGACGGGCAGGATGGTATTCGCGATCCGCGCGGCATGGTGGGCCAGAATTTGAATGTCGGTATTCACATGGTGACGGCGGAACTTGGTCCGTTGCAGAACATGGCGACGGGCATTGAGCGTTCGCACCTCGATATCGAAGCAATCTGCGTATCGTCCTATGCGGCAGGCCTCGCCTCGCTCGTCGAAGACGAAATGGATCTCGGCTGCACCATCATCGATATGGGCGGCGGCACCACCAGCTTTGCCGTATTCCAGGGCGGCAAGATGATTTTCGCCGGCGCCGTGCCGCTCGGCGGCTGGCACGTCACGAACGATATCGCGCGTGGTCTCTCCTGCGCGCTGACGGATGCAGAACGCATCAAGACGCTCTATGGCAACGCCATGGCGTCAAGCACCGACGATCATGAAATGATCGATGTGCCGCAACTCGGCGATCCGGATCGTCATGTACCAAACCACGTACCGCGCTCGGTATTGATCAGCATCATTCAACCGCGGGTGGAAGAAATTCTGGAGATGGTTCGCGGCAAGCTTGATGCCAGCGGCCTTGGCCCAGCCATCGGCAAACGTGTTGTTTTGACGGGCGGCGCCAGCCAGCTACCCGGCATGCGCGATCTCGCGCAGACCGTCTTAAACAAACAAGTGCGTATCGGCCGTCCGATCCGTCTCTCCAGTTTACCGGACGCGGTGAGTTCACCCGCCTTTGCAACGGTCGCGGGCTTGCTTACCTATGTAACGGAACGCGGCAACGAAATGCCCGCCGAAATCATGGCGTCCGTCAAAGCAGGTTCCCTCTGGGACCGCTTGAAATTATGGTTTCGCGAAAACTGGTAAGATTTCCTCGCCCTAATTTCGCCCACAATCCGTCCCAGAGTTATCCACAATCTTTTGCGCGCTGATGCTATGCGGGAAGATGCTTATATGAGAGAATTCAAAATCATGAATCGGGACAGAGTCTTAGGCCTGATTGCTGATACTGAAGAGTAGGGAATATAAGGCCAAAACGACTGTTAAACCCGCCATTTCCGTGGCTTTTGAGAATTTTCATGATTCAAAAACTCGGAAATTCACATAGAATCGCTTACGACCTTGCAAGGAGGTTTCATATGCTCAATTTAAGAATTCAACGAACAGAGGTACCGAAGTTGTCCCCGAAAATCACAGTCGTCGGAGTTGGCGGCGCAGGCGGCAATGCCGTCAATAATATGATCTCATCCGGCTTAGAAGGATGCGACTTTGTCGTCTGCAATACGGACGCTCAGGCGCTCGATCATTCGCTGTGCGAATCCAAAATTCAACTGGGCAGTCTCGTTACGGGCGGCCTGGGTGCTGGCGCAAAACCGGAGATTGGCGAGAAAGCCGCGATCGAAACGCTCGACGATGTCATGCAATATCTCGATGGCGCCAACATGGCGTTTGTTACTGCCGGTATGGGCGGCGGCACGGGAACGGGCGCTGCGCCGGTGATTGCGAAAGCCTGCCGCGATGCGGGTATCCTGACCGTCGGTGTTGTGACCAAGCCATTCCACTTCGAAGGTTCTCACCGCATGCGTCTGGCGGAAGCCGGTATCGCGGAGATGCAGCAATATGTTGATACGCTGATCGTTATTCCAAACCAGAATCTCTTCCGCGTTGCCAATGAGAAAACAACGTTCGCTGAAGCCTTCCGTCTCGCAGACTCTGTTCTGCAATCCGGCGTGCGCGGCGTGACCGACCTGATGATGATGCCGGGCCTGATCAACCTCGACTTTGCCGACATTCGTTCAGCCATGCTCGAAATGGGCAAGGCAATGATGGGGACGGGCGAAGCCGAAGGTGATCGCCGCGCTTTGGAAGCGGCCGAAGCCGCTATCAACAATCCGCTGCTGGATGACGTCTCGATGAAGGGCGCCCGTGGCGTGATCATCAACGTGACCGGCGGTTCCGACATGACGTTGTTTGAAGTCGATGAAGCCTGCAATCGCATCCGCGATGAAGTCGATCCGAACGCGAACATCATCTTCGGTTCAACCTTTGATGATAAACTCGAAGGCCGTATGCGCGTCTCGATCGTGGCAACCGGCATCGATGTAGCCGAAGCCAAAGCGACAAACCGCACCACCAGCGGCGTGAAAGTTACGGCTGTTGCCCGTCAACCTCAAGCGGCGCCAGCGGCGCCTGCTTACACACCTGTGCCTCTGTCGGTTCAGCCAAGCGCTATCCATGCGGCAACGCAGGCGGCCCGTCAGGCTATTCCGGCCCGCTCCGGCTATGTGCCAATGGGTAACACGGCGGCTGCCATGAAGCCGGCCGATGAACCGGAGGCTGACTTATTTGAGCAGAACGAATTTGCTGCTCAACAAAGATCGGTTGCGTCGGCTGTTGCCACGATGGGCTCGACCCTGCGCGGCGCAACATACCAAGGCTCGTTCATTCCACCACAACCGATGATGCCGGCGCGTTCGGACGTGCAAGTTTCGGCCAGCGGCTATGCCACAAGCTACGCCGCTCCGGCTCAGGCGCAGGTTGGCTACAATCTGAAGCCACCAGTGCCGGGTGCCAATGCAACCGAGCGTAAGAAAACGCCATCGCTGTTCGAGCGTATTACGAATGGCGTTCTGCATCGCAATCACGATGACGATGAAACAGAGCAGGGTGATACAGGCAGCCAAAATGCTGGCAGCGCCCGTGTCGCACCGCGTCTGGCCGAATCGCCATCGCAAGGTCGCCTGAACATTGATGCACCGGCTTCGGCCCGCACTCAAAGCGAAGACGAACTCGACATTCCGGCTTTCCTGCGCAGACAGGCCAGCTAACCAAGCTTGTTCCTCTGGTGTCCTCCAGACGAAAAACTGTAAGGGAGCCTGACGGCTCCCTTTTTTTATTATATTTCAACGACTTATAATTGTTACGCGCCGCAACAATCAGTGATTTGAGGGGGAGGGGGCGGGGCCTTATCTTTAGACTCACGATGCAAAAGACTTTATCCGCTCCTGTTTCTTTCTATGGTATTGGCCTTCATACGGGCCGCGCCGTTACGATGACCGTGCGCCCTGCGCCGATCAATCACGGTATCGTGTTCCGCCGCGTCGATGTGATCGGCAAAAACAATGTTATTCCTGCGCGCCATGAATTTGTTGTTGATACACGCCTATGCACGGTGATCGGCAATAAAGAAAACGTAACCATCGGCACGATCGAACATCTGATGGCGGCGTTTGCTGGATGCGGCATTGATAATGCGATGGTTGAAGTGGACGCGCCGGAGCTGCCGATTCTCGATGGCAGCTCGAAGGACTACACCGAAGGGTTTGATCGCGTTGGTATTTCCGCGCAAGGCGCGCCACGCCGCGCGCTTAAAGTATTAAAAGAAGTCGTGGTAAAAGACGGCGCCAAGCTGGCGACGCTGAAACCATCCGCTTTGCCCGTCTACAGCGGCACGATCGAATATGAGAACGTGCATGTCGGCACGCAGACCCATACCATTAAACTGGTCAACGGTAACTTCCGTCATGATCTCGCCGATTGCCGCACCTTCTGCCTCGCGCAGGATGTGGAAGCGATGCGCAAAGCCGGCCTCGCGCTCGGTGGCTCGCTGAGCAATGCCGTCGTCGTCGATGAGACGGGCGTGCTGAACGAAGACGGTCTGCGCTGCACCGATGAATTTATCCGCCACAAGCTGCTCGACGCCATTGGTGATCTTTATCTAGCTGGCGGCCTTGTTATTGGGCGCTATGACGCCGTGCGCCCCGGCCACGACCTGAATGCTAAACTGCTCTCCGCGCTGCTGGCCGACGCCAGCGCTTATGAAGTGATCGACCTCTATGTCGATCTGGAAGAGGCGACGCAGGATATCTACCCGGCAGGCCAGAAAATCACCGAAAAAGCAGTAGCTTAAGCCCAGAAATTCGCTTTTCTTGCCAGCGGGAAACCGCTATTCTTCCCCCATGCGCAAAAGTCTTATTCTCAGCCTGACCTTCCTCAGCCTCGGCGTTGCCGCGTGCTCGTCGACTCCCAAGGAAGAAACCGTCGTGGAAAAACCGGCCGGGGAATTGTTCGATTCCGCGCAAACCGCTTTCAAGGAAAAGAAATATCAGGAAGCGACCAACCTCTATAACGAGGTAGAGCGCCAGCACCCGTATTCGGAATGGGCGACCAAAGCGCAATTGATGGCCGCGTATTCTTCGTATGAAGATGACCGCTATGATGAAGCCATAATGGCGCTCGACCGTTTCATCGAACTGCATCCGGGCAATGAAGAAATCGATTACGCCTATTACCTGAAAGCGCTTACGTATTACGAGCAGATTTCCGATGTCGCCCGCGATCAGGAAATGACGCAGAAGGCGCTCGAGTCTCTCGATGCGCTGATCCAGCGTTTCCCTGACAGCCAGTATGCGCGCGATGCGACACTGAAACGCGATCTTACCCTCGACCACTTGGCGGGCAAGGAAATGGAAATTGGCCGCTACTATCTAAACCGCGGTCAGGTGAATGCCGCGATCAATCGTTTCCGCACGGTCATTAAAGAATACCAGACAACCACGCATACGCCTGAAGCGCTCCACCGTCTCGTCGAATGCTACATGATGCTCGGTCTCAAATCCGAAGCCACGCGCGTTGCCGCAGTCTTGGGGCACAACTATCCGGGGTCGGAGTGGTATGAGCATTCCTATAAAATTCTCGATCCCGCCATGCGCGATCAGGTCTTTGCCGATCAGTCATTCATGGACCGCACGGTTAACTCGCTCCTGCGTCCGGATTGATAAGGAGGCGCGCGTCCCATGCTCGCCAGCCTGACCATCGCCAACGTCGTGCTGATAGACAAGCTCACGATCGCTTTTGAAAGCGGTCTGTGCGCGCTCACGGGTGAAACGGGCGCTGGTAAATCCATTTTGCTCGATTCATTAGGCTTGGCACTTGGTGCGCGCTCCGATTCAGGTCTGGTGCGCAAAGGCGAAACGCAGGCCAGCGTCATTGTCACGTTCGATATCGCCGACGATCATCCGGCCATTCATCATATGCGTAATGAGGGTCTGAACGCGGATAGCCCACTCATCCTGCGCCGTGTCGTCAGCGCCGATGGAAAATCCCGCGCCTTTGTCAACGATCAGCCGGTGAGCATCGGGCTGCTCAAGGATATCGGCGAAATGCTGGTGGAAATTCACGGCCAGTTCGAAACACAAAGCCTGTTGAACGCGCGCGTGCATCGCGGGCTGCTCGATGCCTATGGCGTGAAGGCCAAAGATATTGCCGCGCTGAACGATAGCTGGAACGGCTGGAAAGACAAAGCGCGCACTCTCGAATATACACGCCTGAAAATGGAAAAAATCCGCGCCGAAGAAGAGTATCTGCGCGCGGCTCTTGAAGATCTGGACGAGCTTAATCCCCGCGAAGGCGAAGAAGACAAACTCATTGCTTTGCGCGATCGTCTCATGCGACGCGAAAGTACGCTGCAAGGGCTGAGCACCGCTCATATCGCTCTCGAACAGGCAGAAGGTTTGCTGAACAATGCCTACCGCGCGCTGGATAAAATCGGCGCCGATGCCATGGCCATGACCGAAGGGCTCGACCGCATCGAGGTTGAGCTCAAAGAAGTGGTGGCGAATGTCGAATCGTTATCAGCCGATCTGGAAGAAAGCGAATATAGCCTGCAGGAAATTGATGACCGTCTGCACGCCCTGAAAGCGCAAGCGCGTAAACATGGCTGCGGTATCGACGCGCTGGCCGCCAAGCGCGAAGAAATCGCCGCGTTGTTGCGCGAAATTTCCTATCAGGATGACGCGCTCGATCAGATGGATAAAGACGTTAAAAAGGCGCGCGCTGTCTATGTCTCGCTGGCCGAGAAAATATCGCTCGAGCGCAAAAAAGCGGCCGAAAAGCTCGACAAGCTCGTGAACAAGGAACTGCCGCCGCTGAAACTCGACAAGGCACGCTTTGAAACGCAGATCGATGCGCTAGCCGAAGACGACTGGACCGAATACGGCATGGACCGCGTACAGTTTATGGTCTCGACCAACCCCGGCGCCGCCGCGGGCCCAATTGGCAAGATTGCTTCCGGCGGGGAAATGGCGCGCTTTATGTTGGCCCTTAAAGTTGTGCTGGCCGAAGTTGGTATCGCCGGCACACTGGTGTTCGATGAAGTCGATAGCGGTATTGGCGGCGCTACGGCGGATGCGGTGGGAGAGCGTCTCGCACGTCTTGCCGCGCAGCGCCAGATTTTAGTAGTCACGCACTCGCCGCAGGTTGCGGCCCGCGCCGGACACCACTGGATCGTCGCCAAGGATGGCGGCAAGCAGGTGACAACCACGGTGCGCATGCTGCCCGACGACAAAGCCCGCACCGAAGAAATCGCCCGCATGCTGTCCGGTGCTGAAATCACCAAGGAAGCCCGCGCCGCCGCCGGCAAGCTTCTCGAAAAAAGTGCAGCGTAAGCCATGTTGTTCGATATGAAATTCGAAGAAGCCCGCGCCCGGCATAAAATTTTATCCAAGGAAATTGTCCGCCATGACGATCTCTACCATGGGCAGGATAATCCCGAAATTTCCGATGCGGACTACGACAAGCTGCGCCGAGATCTGGAAACAATTGAAGCGGAATTTCCGCAGTTGCAATCTGCTGCGTCCGTAAGCGTCGGGGCGACACCGGCCAAGGGTTTCAAAAAAGTTCAGCATGCAGTGCCAATGCTCTCGCTATCCAACGTTTTCAACGATGAAGAGGTCGGCGAGTTTCTGGAGCGTGTCCGGCGCTTTTTGGGGCTAAAAGATGCGGATGTGATTGCTGTTATTGCGGAACCAAAAATTGACGGCCTCTCTTGTTCCCTACGCTACGAAAACCGCAAGTTGGTACAGGCGGCAACGCGCGGCGATGGTGCGCAAGGTGAAGACATCACGCGTAACGTCGAGACGATGGCGGACGTACCTAAAATACTCCCCGATAGTGCACCGAATATGATCGAGATACGCGGGGAGATTTACCTCCGCCGTGATGATTTTCTAACCCTCAATCAAAAGCAGGAAGCCGCCGGAAAACAGATTTTCGCCAATCCGCGTAATGCCGCGGCAGGCAGCGTCCGTCAGCTTGATTCATCCATCACGGCCGCGCGGCCTTTAAAATTTTTCGGGTATGCGCTGGGTGAAATTGCTGCGCCGATTGCCGATACACAGGCCGGAATCAAGGACAGACTGATTGAATGGGGATTTAAGCAGGCCGAGCCGTTTATGCTTTGCGAAAGCGAAAAGGACATTCTGGCCTATTATGCGGACATTATGAAGCGCCGAGCCAATCTCCCTTATGATATCGACGGCGTCGTCTACAAAATCAACCGTCTCGATTATCAGGACCGTCTGGGCTTTGTCTCGCGCAGCCCACGCTGGGCAACGGCGCATAAATTCCCGGCTGAACAGGCGATGACCAAGCTCGAAGCCATCGACATTCAGGTTGGGCGCACGGGCGCGCTTACGCCAGTTGCGCGCCTCACCCCTGTTAATGTCGGCGGTGTGATCGTCGCGAATGCCACTTTGCACAACGAAGATGAAATCGCGCGCAAAGATGTGCGCGTGGGCGATACGGTGGTCATTCAGCGGGCCGGTGATGTCATTCCTCAGGTAGTAGAAGTCATTCTCGATCAGCGTCCTAAAAATGCGCAGCCTTTTGCCTATCCTGATCATTGCCCGGTTTGCGGGTCTCTGGCCATTCGCGAAGAAGGTGAAGTGGTTCGTCGCTGCACGGGCGGGCTGATCTGCCGCGCGCAGGCGGTTGAACGCCTGAAACATTTTGTCTCGCGCGACGCATTCGACATTGAAGGCATGGGTGCCAAGATTATCGAAGAATTCTGGGAAGACGGCCTCATCAAAATGCCGGGCGATATTTTCCGTCTGGCCGACAAGGATAAACAGTCCCTAACGCCGCTGCGCAACCGAGAAGGCTGGGGAGAGCAGTCCGCACGCAACCTCTTTGCTGCGATCGAAACGCGCCGCACAATCGGATTCGAGCGCTTCGTCTATGCGCTCGGCATCCGTCAGGTGGGACAGGCGACCGCCAAGAAAATCGCCGCGCATTACACCGATCTGCCGCATTGGCGCGCAGCGATGATCACGGCGGAACGGGATGCGGAGGCTCGCGCCGACCTGTTATCGATTGAAGATATCGGGCCAAGCGTGGCGGACGATCTGATCGGCTTTTTCGCTGAGGAAAAGAACCGCAATATTCTCGATGATCTGGCGCAGGAACTGATTATTGAACCCTACATCTTAAAAATCCGCACCGACAGCGCCGTGGTCGGAAAGACCGTTGTCTTTACCGGCACGCTCGAAAAAATGACGCGCTCGGAAGCCAAGGCGCGCGCGGAAACGCTGGGAGCCAAAGTCTCCGGATCGGTGTCGAAAAAAACCGACTATCTGGTCGCCGGCGCCGACGCCGGATCGAAGCTGAAAAACGCCAAAGAACTGGGCGTAACGGTTTTGAGCGAAGATGAATGGATTGCGCTAATCGCTTAGCGCGGGCGCTGCGTTTTAAGTACGCGCAACTGTTGCAGAATGGTTTCTACCGATTGCGGATACTCCCGGCGCTCGACGAATTCGCCGCCGCCCGTTTTGCGCGTCATCGACATTTCCAATGCGCGGGTCAAAATTTCGGCTGTTTCAAGATCCTGTTGTTCCAGTGCGAGTTCCAGCGCAAAAAGAATACGGTCGCTTAAGCGAGCTTTATTGGCAATGAAGCCGTCCATGAGAGAATACCTATATTAGCGTTATCTTAATATTGACGCTTCCCATCAATTTGTCAAACTCTTCAAACCAACGGGCGCGAATGTCATCGCGTTCCATCAATATCTCATGATGTGCTTGAGAAAGGCTTAATAATACGCTTTTGGGCAGCATGGCGGCGGCATGGGTGATCGCCTCGTTATCGACAATCTGATCTTGTCCGGCTGACACGATTAAAAGAGGGGTATCAATTTTGGGTAGTTGTTTTTCCAGTATACGGCAGGACTGAACCGCCTCAAACAGCCAGCGCAGGGTGGGGCTGCCAACTTGCAGAGTCGGATCGGCCTTGCACCAGGCGTTGTGCAAACCGTCACGCACGGGATCGGACGAAAACACGTCGCTACCATCGCTCTTGCGCATTGTCTCGTGCCAGTCGCGACCGCGCGGCACGTACTGTTCAGAAAACGGCTTCAGGATAGTCAGCAACAAAGAGCGCAGCAGCGCCGGCACAGCATTCACATCGCGAATGCCGAGCATTGGCGCGCTGAACGCGGCGGCTTTGAAAATACCTTTATGCTCGGCGAGGTAGCGCAATCCCAGATGGCCGCCCAGAGAGTGACCCAGCATGATCAGTGGCTTGCCTTGCGCGGCAGGCAGCACGTGATCGCTGATCAGTTTATGCAGGTCTTGCAGATCCGTATCGAAGCCATCGGAATGACGGCGCATCGGATATTTGTCCCAGCGTGACGAATGACCTTGATACGCCCAATCAATGATCCACACCCCAAGATTGCGATCCATCAGGTCGCGCACAGTCTCATAATATTTTTCACTGAACTCGCTTAGTCCTGGCAGGAGAACGACAATGCCTTGTGCATCTTGCGGTGTAGCCGTACCGTAATGGATACGATGGTTGGTTGCCAGATTGACGAATTCGCCCGTGCGCCATCCATCCGGTGTCTGAAAGCGCGGTTCCAGCGTCACAGGTTTATTCCATCGCCTTGACGATTTCTTCCGTCATCTTCTTGGCATCGCCCAGCAGCATGTATGTATTGTCCGCATAGAAAAGGGGGTTATCGATCCCGGCATAGCCAGACCCCATCGAGCGTTTGACGAACAAGACGGTCTTGGCTTTTTCAACATCCAGTACCGGCATCCCGTAAATCGGCGAGGAGGAATCATTTTTCGCGGCCGGGTTGGTAATATCATTCGCCCCGATCACATAGGCGACATCGGCTTGTGCAAAATCGCGGTTGATATCATCCAGCTCAAATACTTCATCATACGGCACATTGGCTTCGGCCAGCAGCACGTTCATGTGCCCTGGCATACGGCCCGCCACCGGGTGAATGGCATAGGCGACTTCGACGCCTTCCTTTTTCAAGACATCGGCCAGTTCGCGCACGACGTGCTGCGCCTGCGCCACCGCCATACCGTATCCCGGCACGATAATGACTTTAGAGGCATTTTTCATGATAAATGCCGCGTCTTCGGCTGAGCCGATTTTCGACGTGCGATCTCCCACGTCGGCGCTACCCGAAGATGCCTCGGCACCAAACCCGCCGAGAATGACCGACAGGAACGATCGGTTCATCGCCTTGCACATGATGTAGGAGAGAATAGCGCCGGACGATCCCACCAGCGCGCCCGTGATGATCAGCAAATTGTTTTGCAGCGTGAAGCCGATACCGGCAGCGGCCCAGCCGGAGTAGGAATTCAGCATCGAGACGATTACCGGCATATCGGCGCCGCCAATCGGAATGATCATCAAGATACCAAGGGCGAGCGCCACGGCGACAACAGCCCAGAACAGCACGGCGCTTTCGGTTGCGCACAAGGCGACGACCAAGATGACCAGCAGAATGCCCAGACCGGCATTGATCGTGTGCTGCATGGGGAATGTCACCGGCTTGCCGGATATGACGCCCTGTAATTTACCCCATGCGATAATAGAGCCTGTAAATGTCACAGCGCCGATGGCGGCGCCGAGCGCCATTTCAATCAGGCTGGTAATCAGAATTTCACCGCGGAACCCGATCGCATAGGCTTCGGGATTATAAAAGGCGGCGGCCGCGACGCACACGGCGGCAAGACCGACGAGGCTGTGGAACGCTGCGACCAGCTGCGGCAGGGCGGTCATTTCAATTTTCTGTGCGATCACGGTGCCGATTGCGCCGCCGATGATAATGCCGGCGGCGATCAGCCACGGGCTTTCGACCATGACAATCAAGGTGGTGGCGATGGCAACGGCCATACCGATCATCCCATACATAAGACCTGTGCGCGCACTTTCCGGATGCGAGAGGCCGCGCAGTGCCATGATGAAACAGATCGCCGAAGCGAGATAGGCGAAGGAGGCGAGGGTCAGCATGATGAAACCTTATGCTTTCTTTTTAAACATGTTGAGCATGCGGCGGGTGACGATAAAGCCGCCGAAAATGTTGATGGACGCCAGCACCACGGCGATAAAGCCGAGCAGTGACGAGAAAGAAAATTCAGCCGGGCCGGCGGCAATGACGGCGCCGACAATAATGACCGATGAAATTGCGTTGGTAATCCCCATCAGCGGCGAGTGCAGGGCAGGGGTGACACGCCACACCACATAATATCCGACGAAGCAAGCAAGTACGAACACGGTTAATCCCGTGGTTAAAAATCCGGCTTCCTGCGTATTGGCAACATCCGATACCATGGTGCCAGCTTCCACCGCAAGGCGCGCCGCTTCATTGGCCAGCGATTGCGCCTGATTGGCAATGGCAGTGGCGTTCTCTGTGATCGATTGTGCGTTGTCTTGTTCCATGATCGCTCTTCCTTATGCGGCTTGGCTGGCAGCGCCGCCAAAAGTGGGGTGGATGAGGGCACCGTCCTTGGTGAGGGCGATTCCTTTCACAATATCGTCATTCCAGTCGATGCTGAGGCTGGAATCTTTAATCAGCAAGCCCAGCAGGTTGAGAATGTTTTTTGCGTACAGCGCTGACGCATCGGTCGCCAGCAGGTTCGCCAGATTTTTATGACCGACAATCGTGACACCGTGCGCCGTTATCACTTCACCGGTTTTTGTCAGTTCGCAATTCCCCCCGTTCTCCGCGGCGAGATCGACAATCACCGATCCTGGCTTCATTGATTTCACCATGGCTTCGGTGAGAAGTTTCGGCGCTGGGCGTCCGGGGATCAGCGCCGTGGTAATCACGACGTCCTGCTTCGCAATCGTCTCTTCAATCAGCTTGGCTTGTTTGGCTTTGTACTCTGCCGACATTTCCTTGGCGTAGCCGCCTGCCGTTTCCGCTGCTTTGAATTCGTCGTCTTCGACTGCGATGAAGCTCGCGCCCAGTGACTTCACCTGTTCTTTCGAAGCTGGGCGCACATCGGTTGCGGATACAACCGCGCCCAGACGCTTGGCCGTGGCAACGGCTTGCAAACCTGCTACGCCAACGCCCATGACGAATACTTTGGCCGGAGCCACCGTGCCTGCCGCCGTCATCATCATCGGAAAGGCGCGTGTGAAATGCGCGGTGGCTTCAAGAACGGCTTTGTAGCCAGCGAGGTTTGATTGCGAGGAGAGAACATCCATCGCCTGCGCGCGCGAAATACGCGGCACCAGCTCCATCGCCATCAGCGTGATGTTTTTGCTGGCAGCTTCTTTGATCAGCGCGTCATTTTTATAGGGGTTGGCAATACCAATAATCAGCGCGCCGTTTTTCACACCATCCAATGTGTCGACCTGAACTTTCAAAACGATATCGGCGCTGTTGTCCGCGCCAATTTTTGCGCCCGCCTGCTCATAGAGAGAATCGGACAGGGACGCCTTCGCGCCGGCCCCGCTCTCCACGGTGACACTACATCCCATGGCCACCAGCTTTTTGACGCTGTCCGGGCTGGCGGCCACGCGGCGCTCGTCAGGGGCGGTCTCTTTGGGCACAAAAATGCTCAGGGCCATGATGGGGTCGTCCTTATATCGATCGTGATCTGAATGATCAAAACCATGCCCGATTAGAGTGTATTTGTGAAGGGCGCGCGGGAGAGTTACGCACGGCCTATTATTTTTGATAATACAGGCAGGATCAGGCGGATTTCCGCACGTTCCAGTCGCGCATGAGCTCGATGATCTGTGCTTCTGTCATAGGGCGGGCGAAGTAGTATCCCTGTGCCATATCGCAGCCCATGGCGCGCAGGGTTACCGCGTCATCTTCCTGCTCCACCATTTCGGCTGTGGTCTTCATGCCAAGGCTGTGGGCCTCGTTAATGATTCCGCGTACACGCTCATCAGTGATCTGGTCGATCTTGACCATATTGATGCCAAAGGAATGAATATCGATCAGGGAAGAAGATTCAGTATTAAAATCATCGATCGATACGCCAAGGCCCGCCTTGCGGCACAGACCCAATATTTCCCGCGCTTTATCGGGATTTTTATTCAGCAATTTTTCGGTAATTTCGATGTGTACGCGCGAGGGGTCGATGTCGACCACGCTGATAATGGTGTAGAGCTGTTCCAGGAAATTTTCATCGTCGAGGTCGGTGGCGGAAAAGTTGACGCTGACGAAGTGCCGCGCATCGTAGCCAAGCACGCCCGTCATCCGCTTTAAGGCGCGGCAGGCTTCTTTCAGCGCCCAGCGACTGGCCTGAACGATCAGACCCGATTCTTCAGCGAGCGGGATGAAAACGCTCGGCGGGATAGCGCCATGGACAGGGTGTGTCCAGCGCATGAAGGCTTCGAAACCGACGATTTCACCCTTTTTAAGCTCGATAATAGGCTGAAAGGCGAGGGATAGCCCACTCCCGCCCAAGGCCGCCTGCAGATCGCTCGCTGTAACTGTCATATTTGCCCTGTATTCTCACGCAATGATCTAGGAGTTCAGTCTATGGTTTAAACCTTATATTAGGATTAACAAAAGATTGATTTTTATCTATCCGCCTTTGTATTTTCTTGGAAATCCGCGCTTGACAAGCAGGGCGGCAGGCGGGTAAGGTCCGCCGGAATTTAACACATGAACAGATTTGGTGCGCGTTATGAAAATCGCTAACTCCTTGAAAACATTGAAACTCCGCGACCGTAACTGCCGCGTTATCAAACGCCGTGGGCGCGTGTATGTGATCAACAAAAAGAACAAGCGTTTTAAAGCCCGCCAAGGCTAGTTTTTTCGAGCGCTATTCTTTAGGGATGAGCCCGCCTTAAGCGGGCTTTTTTCATGGGAAAGATTCGGCTGAAATCTCAGATGGAGGCTTGATTTCAGCGCTTCATCGGGCCACAGTCGCTGACATTGTTTTTTTAAGGCGGTTTTCCCACATGTTTGCCAAATTATTCGGATTCCTATCAGCTGATATGGCCATCGACCTCGGCACAGCCAACACGCTCGTGTATGTGCGTGACCAGGGCATCGTGCTAAACGAACCTTCGGTTGTCGCCATCTCGCTGATTGGTGGCAAGAAGCAAGTGTTGGCCGTCGGCAACGAAGCCAAGCAGATGTTGGGCCGCACGCCGGGCAACATCGTCGCCATTCGCCCGCTGCGCGACGGCGTCATCGCCGACTTCGAAGTCACCGAAGCGATGATCAAACACTTCATTCGCAAAGTCCATAATCGCCGCTCGTTTGTCTCCCCGAAAATGGTGATCTGTGTCCCATCAGGATCAACCGCCGTTGAACGCCGCGCCATTCAGGAATCAGCCGAGAGCGCGGGTGCGTCGGAAGTCTACCTCATCGAGGAGCCAATGGCCGCCGCTATCGGCGCTGGCCTGCCTGTTACAGAACCAACCGGTTCGATGGTCGTCGATATCGGCGGCGGCACGACGGAAGTTGCCGTTATTTCACTTGGCGGAATCGTCTATGCGCGCTCTGTGCGCGTCGGCGGCGACAAGATGGATGAAGCGATCATCGCCTACATCCGCCGCGTCCACAATTTGCTGATCGGTGAAACAACCGCCGAGCGCATCAAAAAAGAAATCGGGACTGCGTGTCCGCCTGCCGATGGCGATGGCCGCTCGATGGAAATCAAAGGTCGCGATCTGATGAACGGTGTGCCGAAAGAAATCACGATCAACGAACGTCAGATGGCCGAGGCCTTGGCTGAACCGGTCGGTCAGATTATCGAAGGCGTCAAAGTTGCGCTCGAGCACACGGCGCCTGAACTGGCCGCCGACATTGTCGAGAAGGGTATTGTCATGACCGGCGGCGGCGCGCTGCTGACCAACCTCGACTTCGTGTTGCGCCATGCCACCGGTCTTGCCGTGACGATTGCCGATGACCCGCTCTCGTGCGTGGCGCTCGGCACCGGCCATGCGCTGGAAGAAATGAAAACGCTTAAGAGTGTTTTAATCGGCGCATACTAAGATCGTTGGTAGGCACCAGTTTTTCCGTTGCAGGTGCCTGTATTATTGAGTTATTCTAGCAATAGGCCTTGATTCAAAGGCTTGAACCGCTTTTTAAGGGACTACTGGGTTTGAAAAACCGCCGCTCCATGAACACAAACAGCCGGGTTTTTGTCCGGTTGGCGCCTGTGTTCGATCTGGGCGGCCGCGGGACAACCCTCATCCTCCTCTTTATGGCCTCGATCCTGCTGGTCGTCTCCTTCGTCCGTCCCCAGACGACCGAAGGCCTGCGGACCGGCGCCGGGGACCTGTTTTTGCCGCTCTTCGCGGCTGTCAGCCAGCCTTTCCAGACCGCCGCCGACGTGATCAGCGATGTTTCGGGCGTCGCCCAGATGCGCGGCGAGATCGCCCAGTTGCAAAATGAGAACGCGCGCCTGCGCGAATGGTACCAGACAGCCTTGTTGCTCCAGTCGGAAAACCAGTCCCTGCAGGCGCTGCTTAATCTGAAAACCGAGCCACAGCACCGTTTCGTCACCACCCGCGTGGTGGCAGATTCCGGCAGCTCCTACGTCAAAAGCTTCATTATCGCCGCCGGCCAGAATGACCGTGTGCAAAAAGATCATGCTGTGCTGGGGGAAGACGGGCTTGTCGGCCGCGTCATTGAAACCGGCCGCAATTCCGCCCGCGTTCTGCTGATCACCGATATGAATAGCCGCGTGCCGATCCTGATCGAAGGCAGCCGCCAGAAAGCCATTATGGCGGGCACAAACGATGTCCTGCCGATCCTGATGCATCTGCCGCCGGACACGGTGATGCAAGCCGGTGCCCGTGTCATCACGTCCGGCCATGGCGGAATCTTCCCGCCGGGCTTGCCGATTGGCCGTGTAGAGAAGAATGCGGCGGGCGATTATTTCGTGCGCCCCTTCGCCGACATGAACCGCGTAACCTATGTTCGGGTCCTTGATTCTTCCCAGAATCCCAACCTGCGCCAAGGTATCCTCGACTAATCTTTTTCTCTCTGCGATACGTAGATTCAGCTGCCCTCTTGAGGTATAACCTCAGGCATGGGTGATATCCTCACATCGGAAAAATTAACATGGATTGTGCGGCTGGGTGTCGCGCAGTTGGTCATCGGTTTTCTCTTTACCCTCAACCTCGTCAACTTTGCGATTCCTCATGCTGGTGACATTCGCCCGCTGTTCTTGCTTATGGCGGTTTACTACTGGGCCATTTTCCGCCCCACGCTGATCCCACCGCTGATGGCGTTTGTCTGGGGGGTATTATTTGATGTACTCTCCGGCATGCCGGTGGGTATGACGGCGCTGTTGTTTCTTATCATCCAGTGGGTGGTGCGCGACCAGCGTCTGTTCCTGATGGGGCAATCTTTCGTGACATTGTGGCTCGGATTTTCCGTGACAGCCGTTGTATACGGTTTGATTCAATGGAGCCTGTTCGCGCTTTTTACACTCTCCTTGCCGGATTACCGTCCTGCCGCGGGGACAATTTTGCTCTCCATCGGGTTATTCCCCCTGATATCCTTGCTACTGGTTTTTACCCATCGTTTCCTGCCGCAGGAATCAAGCCGGAGCTTGCGTTAAATGAGGTACCAGATAGGCTTTACGCATGTTGGATAAAGAGCAGGATCGCGCCGAACGTTTCTCCCGCCGCGCGTTTGTGATCGGCGCGGTGCAGGGCACTTTGCTGTGCGTCATGGGCGGCCGCCTCGCATGGCTACAGGTATCGCAGGGAAGTAAATATAAAACGCTCGCCGAAAATAACCGCATCAACATGAAGCTGGTCGTGCCGCCGCGCGGCGAGATCATCGATCGCTTCGGCGTGCCGCTTGCGTTGAACAATCAGAATTACCGCGTCACCATCGTGCGCGAGCAGGCGGGCAATATCGAAGAAGCGCTCGAAAAATTATCGAACGTCATCACCATCGATAAACGCACATTGGCCAAAGTCATCAAGCAGTCGAAACAGACGCAATCCTTCGCGCCCTTGCAGGTAAAAGACAAACTGACCTGGGAAGAAGTCGCTGCCGTTGAAGTACATTTAACCGATCTGCCCGGCATCAGCACCGACGTCGGTGAAATCCGTACGTATCCTTTTGCCGAAGCCACCGCGCATTTGATCGGTTATGTCGGCGCTGCCAGCAAGACTGATATTCCTGAAACGGAAGCAGACCCCTTGCTACGCCAACCCGGCTTCAAAATCGGCAAGGGTGGCCTCGAAAAAACCTTCGAAGACGATCTGCGCGGCAAGGCGGGACGCGCCGAAGTGGAAGTCAACGTCAACGGCCGCGAAGTGCGCGAACTGACGCAGCAAGCAAGTACGCCCGGTAATCGTCTGGCGCTCAGTATCGACGCTGAGTTGCAACGCGCGGCGCAGATGCGTCTTGCCGAAGTCATCAGCGCGTCGGCCGTGGTGATGGATGCTAAAACCGGCGCCATCTATGCGTTGGCTTCCTATCCAAGTTTCGATCCGAATTATTTCACCGATGGAATCAGTTTCGAGCGCTGGGAAGAGCTCCTCGCCGATATTGCGAACCCGATGACATATAAGGCCATCGCGGGGCAATATCCTCCCGGCTCTACCTTTAAAATGATTACCGCGCTCGCGGGACTGGAAGCGGGCATCATCAACGAACACACCAGCGTCTTTTGCCCCGGCCATTACCAATACGGGAACGGCAAATTCCATTGCTGGAAAAAACAGGGGCATGGCACGGTCAACGTGCACCGCGCCCTCATGCAATCGTGCGATACGTTCTTTTATAAAATATCGACCGATATCGGCATCGACAGAATTTCAGAGATGGGTAAGCGCTTTGGTTTGGGCGCGCGTACCGGTATCGAGCTGGAAGAAGAACGCCCCGGCCTTATGCCGACGGTCGCGTGGAAAAAGGGCCAGTATGGCGAAGGCTGGCATCCGGGTGAAACCATCGTCGCCAGCATCGGGCAGGGCTATATGCTTACCACGCCCCTGCAGCTGGCTGTGATGACGTCACGGTTGGTGAATGGTGGAAAAGCCGTCAATCCCTGGATTGTCGGCGTCGATGGTGGCCGCGTCATGCATGACGGCAACTGGCCCGATATCGGAATTAACCCCCGGCATCTGCAAATGGTGATGGGCGGCATGTCCGATGTTGTGAATAGCCAGCAAGGCACAGCCTACGGCGCCCGTATCAAAGACCTCGGTATGGAAATGGGTGGTAAGACCGGCACCGCGCAGGTCAAGCGCATCACCAAGCAGGAACGCGCCATGGGTATTAAAAACGAAACGCTGGAATGGAAATTTCGTCACCACGCCTTGTTCGTCGGTTACGCCCCGATCAGCGACCCGCGCTATGTCTGCTCCGTCGTCGTCGAGCACGGCGGTGGCGGCTCGGCCGTGGCCGCGCCGATTGCGCGCGATCTGTTGTTGATGGCGCAAACCCGCAATCCCGCCGGCACGCCGATTGCGGCACCAGATGGGAAGGGACGAAACAATGTCTGATTCCTTCCGCCTTTCCAGCGAACAAACGTTTCTGTCTAAAGTTCAACATCTCAACTGGGGGTTGGTGTTCCTGCTTGGTTTGCTCGCAGGCATCGGCTTTCTTTCACTTTATTCCGCTGGCGGCGGCAATATCGAGCCGTGGGCAGGCAAGCACATTACCCGCTATCTGCTGTTCATGGTGATGATGCTGGGCGTCGCGCTGATCGATATCCGTTTCTGGTATCGCATGGCCTATCCCATTTACGGGATCGGCTTCGTTCTGCTGATCGTCGTTGAAGTCATGGGGCATATCGGCATGGGTGCGCAGCGCTGGATCAATCTGGGCTTTATCCAGATCCAACCCTCGGAACTAATGAAAATCGCGGTTATTCTTGCGCTCGCCAAGATGTTCCACAGCGCCACCATCGACGATATGCGCTCCATGCGCTTTCTTATTCTCTCGGCCGTGATTATTCTGGCGCCCGTTGGATTGGTTCTTATCCAGCCAAACCTTGGAACAGCTGTCATCATCGTAGCGGGCGGTGCTTCTATGCTGTTTATGGCTGGCGCGCCCCTCTGGCTCTTCCTTGTTGGTATTGGCGGCGCCGCCGCTTCGGTGCCGATTGCCTACAGCTTGCTGCATGATTACCAACGCCGCCGCGTCGATACGTTTCTTAATCCGGAAAGCGATCCGCTGGGCGCCGGTTACAACATCATTCAATCGAAAATCGCGCTGGGATCCGGCGGCATTGAAGGAAAAGGATTCTTAAAAGGCACGCAAAGCCACCTGAACTTCCTGCCCGAAAAACAAACTGATTTTATTTTCACGCTATGGGCGGAAGAGTGGGGATTGATCGGCGGGATTGCCTTGCTCGTGCTGCTCGGCGCGATCTTCCTCTATGGCATCGTCATCTCGCTCAGATGCCGTCACGGCTTTGGCCGTTTGCTGGCGCTGGGCCTGACGGTCAATTTCTCTCTCTATGCTTTTATCAACATCGCGATGGTGATGGGGCTTATTCCGGTCGTGGGGATTCCGTTGCCGCTCGTTTCCTATGGCGGTACGGCGATGATGGCGGCAATGATCGGTTTCGGCCTGATCATCAGCTGTTCCATCCACCGCGACACCAAACTGCCGCGCATGTAATTATTTCAGGGGCAGGAATTTTTCACTCACGCTGGCCCAGTATTCAATGCCCTGCGCGATCACGCTGTCATTGAAATCATACCCGGCATTGTGCAGGCCTTTATTGTGCGGGCTGTCGGGGTTGGCTTCGCCTTGCCCCATCCAGATGTAGCAGCCCGGCACTTTCTGAGTCATCGCACCGAAGTCTTCCGCGCCCATGCACGGCTCGACATTGTCGTTTACGTTCTCTGCTCCCACCAGCGCGCGCGCCACATCGGCGCAGAACGCACTCTCTGCCGGAGAGTTGATCGTCGGATCGTATCCGTCTTTGAATTTGCATGTCGCCTGACATTGCAACGCCTTGGCAAATGTATCGACGATCTCGCTGATGCGTTTACCCACCAGCGCGCGTGTCTCCGTGCGGAAGGTGCGATAAGTCCCGATCAGGGTAACCGCGTCAGGAATAACGTTCGAGGCCCCGGTGCCGCCGTTGATGTTCGTCACCGACACCACTGCCTGATCGATCGGGTCGATCGTGCGAGACACAATCGTCTGCAAGGCCGTGACAATCTGCGCCGCGACGGGCACTGGATCGATGCTTAAGTGCGGCATGGCCGCATGACCGCCTTTGCCGGTAATGGTAATCACGAATTCATCGGTCGAGGCCATGATCGGGCCGGAGCGCAGGCCAATCGTACCCTTGGGCATCATCGGCCAGTTATGCATGCCGAACACCGCATCGACCGGATATTTCTCAAACAGGCCTTCTTCGATCATTTTGACCGCGCCCGCGCCGCCTTCTTCCGCCGGCTGGAAAATCAGATGCACCGTGCCGTTAAAGTTACGTGTCTCGGATAAATATTTTGCCGCGCCCAACAGCATCGCCGTATGCCCGTCATGGCCGCACCCATGCATCTTGCCCGGCGTTTTTGAGGACCAGGGCTGCCCCGATTTCTCCACGATGTTGAGCGCATCCATATCGGCACGCAGGCCAATCGCCCCGCCGCTATCCGTCTGGGTACCTTTGATCGTGGCGACGATGCCCGTCACGGCGATGCCGCGCTCAAATTGAATACCCCACTCGGTGAGTTTGTCCGCGACCAGATTGCTGGCGAAGGTTTCCTCGTAACTCGTCTGCGGATTTTCATGCAACGCACGGCGGTACGCTGTGACTTCTTCAGCAATGGCCGGAATAGAATTGCTCAAGCTCATAGATTGGTCTTTCTCGGATCAAAGGCATCGCGCACAGCTTCGCCAATAAAAGTCAGCAGGGTCAGCATCAAGGCAAGGCTGAAAAAGGCGGTAATGCCAAGCCACGGCGCCTGCAGATTGTTTTTTCCCTGCGCCAGCATTTCGCCCAGAGACGCCGAGCCGGGCGGCAGGCCCAGACCAAGGAAGTCGAGCGAGGTCAGCGCCGTAATAGACCCTGTCAGGATAAACGGCATCATCGTCACCGTCGCGACCATGGCGTTCGGCAGGACGTGACGGCGCATGATGGTGAAGGTGCCAACGCCTAGCGCATTGGCCGCGCGCACATAATCAAAATTCCGCGTGCGCAGGAATTCGGCGCGCACCACATCGACAAGCGATACCCACGAGAAGAGCAATAAAATCAGCAGCAGCGTCCAGAAACCCGGTACGAACATCGCCGAGAAAATAATCAGAATGTAGAGCGAGGGCAGGGACGACCACACTTCAATCACACGCTGCATGTACAAATCAAGGCGGCCGCCGTGGTATCCTTGCGTTGCGCCTACCGCAATGCCGATCATGGAGCTGATGGCGGTCAGGACCAGACCAAAGAGAACCGAAATACGAAACCCGTATAAAACGCGCGCAGCGACGTCGCGCCCTTGATCGTCCGTGCCGAAAATATTCTCGCCCATCGGCGGAGAGGGTGCGGGCTGCGGCAGCGCATAGTTGATCGTGTCATACGAGAAACGGATCGGCGGCCAGATCATCCACCCGTCTTTGTCGATCAATTCCTGCACATATGGATCGCGGTAATCGGCTTCGGTTTCAAAATCACCGTTAAACGTCGTCTCCGGGTAATTCGTGAAAATCGGCGCATAAAGGCTGCCTTTATATCCTGCGAGGATCGGCTTATCGTTGGCGATGAACGGCGCGAACAGGCAAAGTGTCAGCAATCCCATGAACAGCCAGAAACTCCAGTAACCGCGTTTATTGGCTCTGAACTGCGCAAGGCGACGGCGGGTGATGGGTGATAAAGTCATGCGTATGATTTAAGCATGAAGAGTAGCGGCAGCGAAGGGAAAACTTAATGAACGTACTTGGAACCGGTGCCGGTTTTTTCGACGATGGACAGCTTGCGCAGCTGTTCATCGGTCAGAGCCGTATTGTCATTTCCTGCCGGGCGCATCTCATCCAGGATGCGTTTCAGCATGTCCGTATCTACGCTTGAAAGACAGCCGTCTTCAGCGGCGGAATCGCGGATCTGTTTCAGCTGTTTGGCGAGGTTTTTGATCATCGTGGGGCGGAAGCTACCCCTGTTCGCACATTCTGTCAAATATAATCTATGGTTAACGTCAAACCCTTACACAGAGCGGGATTCGAAGTCGATTCTGGGGTCTACCAGCACATAGGTCACATCCCGGACGAGGGTCATAATCAATCCGATCAGGGCATAAATATAAAGTGTGCCAAGCACCACCGGATAATCCCGATTAATAATGCTTTCATATCCCAGAAGCCCCAGCCCATCGAGCGAGAAGATCACCTCGATCAACAGCGAGCCGGTGAAGAAGATCGAGATGAATGCCGCCGGGAATCCGGCAATAACGATCAGCATCGCATTGCGGAACACATGCCCGTAGAGTACATCACGCTCAGCCAATCCCTTGGCGCGTGCGGTCAACACATACTGCTTACCAATCTCATCGAGGAAGGAGTTCTTGGTCAGCATGGTCAGGCTGGCAAAGCCACTGATCACGATGGCACAGACCGGCAGCACCATGTGCCACGCATAATCGAAAAATTGCTCCATGAAATTCATATCGTCGAACCCATCGGACGTAAGCCCTCGCAGCGGGAAAATATCGAAATAGCGTCCGCCCGCGAACAGGATGATCAACAGGATAGCGAACATGAAGGATGGAATGGCATAGCCGATGAATACGGCGGCGGATGTCCAGATATCGAAAGCTTGTCCGTCCTTCACTGCTTTGCGAATACCGAGTGGGATTGAAATCATATAGATAATAAGCGTCGACCACAGCCCGAGCGAAATCGACACCGGCATTTTTTCGAGTACAAGATCAATCACCGAAATATCGCGGTAATAGCTTGTGCCAAGATCGAATTGCAGATAATTGCCGACCATCTGGATGAAACGCTCATGTGCCGGTTTATCGAATCCGTACATTTTTTCGAGTTCTGCCACGAATTCGGGGTCGAGACCCTGAGAGCCGCGATATTTTCCGCTATCGCCCGTACTCTGCGCGCCTGCCGCCATGTCGGCGCCGCCGCTACCGCCACCAAAGCGCGCGGTGGCATCGACACTGTGGCCTTGCAGCTGCGCGATCATGCGCTCCACCGGGCCGCCAGGCACGAATTGAATGATGATAAACGAGATCAGCATGATGCCGAGCAGGGTCGGGATCATCAGGAGCAGGCGGCGCAGGATATAATTCAGCATGGCGTTATGGTTTCACGTTCCAGTGGCGGACATACCATTGTCCGTCAGAATGCTCCAAAACGCAAACGGCGCCTGTGAAAATTTTTAACGAATGGCTGCGGGCAAACCCATCGAAATCCCCGGTAATGTGCGGGGCAAAGCGTGCAATCCCGTTTGAGGTCACGACCAGCACGATATCCTGATCATCATCGACAATATGCTGGGCAAAATCTTTCCAATCGCGGATAGTTTTGGCAGGATCGAACGCCCATCCATCCGGCACAATGGCCTGATTATCCCATGCCTTAAGAGCGTCTGCGCCTATGCGAGCAATCACGTCGGCTTCTTCTTTATCTTCATCGGGGCCGTAATCAATTTCATCGAACATCGCCAACGGATAAACCGGCTGCGCATAACCGCTCGCTTTGATCGCCAGCTCCGCCGTTTCGCGGGTGCGCTGCAGGTTCGAACAATAGGTCACTTCCGGCAGCAAATCCTGTGCCTTCAGCCACGTGCCAATCTGCCGGCCCTGTTCGCGGCCTTCAACGGTCAGCGGGAGATCCGTACGACCGCCCACGCGCCGTGGCGTCTCGCCTTTTGCGAAGGTGTTTCCGTGCCGGGCAATAATAAGTCTTGTCATGAAACCTTTTTAGCACCAAATGGTTGGTGGTACAGCAAAGAAGGATAATATTATGAAATTTATAGGCTTATTAGATGTTGAAATGCCCGTTCTGGGCTTTGGCACATGGAAATTAACCGGCAAGGAATGTACGCAATCGGTGAAAGACGCGATGGATATCGGCTACCGTCATATCGATACCGCGCAGATTTACGAAAACGAAGCCGAAGTAGGGCAAGGGATTAAAAACGCGGGCGTCCTGCGCGATAAGTTTTTCCTTACCACAAAAGTCTGGCGCAGCAATTTTGAGAGCGCCGATACGGCGATGGCCTCTATCGAAGAAAGCCTGAAAAAATTGCAGGTTGATTATGTTGACCTGTTGCTGGTGCACTGGCCGTTCCCGGAATACGAAATCGGCAAGATGCTGGATCCGCTACTGGATGCGCAGGAAAAAGGCATGACCCGTTTGATCGGCGTCAGTAATTTCACCGTCGCTCAGATGGACGAAGCGCGCGAATACTCGATGGGCAAGGTGCTCGTCAATCAGGTGGAATACCATCCAGCCTTAAGCCAGAAGCCCGTACTGGATTATATCCAGAAACATGATATGGCGCTGACAGCCTATTCCCCACTGGGCCGGGGCAAAAGCCTTGAGGAAAAAGTTCTGATCGATATTGCGGCGGAGCACGATAAAACGCCCGCCCAAATCTGCCTGCGCTGGGCGATCCAGCAAGGCCGCGTGGCCGCCATTCCGAAATCGGCGACCAAAGCCAACATCGAATCCAATTTCGATATTTTCGATTTTGAATTGAGCGATGCCGAGATGAAGAAAATTTCTGGGCTGGCCCGTGAAGACGGCCGTCAGGTCAATCCTGACTTTGCCCCTCAATGGGATACGGCGGCATCTAAAAAAGCCGCTTAAAACGTCAGCGCAATCGCGGCCAGCATGGCTTCGGCGCGCTCGACATCTTCGGGTGAATCAATGCCGGCCTGCGCAAGGCCGGCATCTATTTTTAAGCTCACTGTCTGGATTGGAATATTATGTTCTAGCAGACGTAACTGCTCCAGCCCTTCCAGCTGCTCGTAATGCCCCGCCGGTAACGCGACAAATTTTTTCAAAACATCATACCGGAAGCCATAGAGGCCGATATGCTGATGCACCGGCGAAAACTCATCTTTGCGGTTTTCCTTGCGGATAGCGGGCAGGATATTTTTTGAAAACCACAAGGCGCGCCCTTGTTCATTGACAATCGCCGTCGTACCGCTGAACGGCGTGATTTTCTTATTCTCGCGCAACACATCCAGTTCAACCCAGCGTAGCGGCACCACAGGCGTAATGACCGATAGAGACTGATTATTCTCAAACGTCTCGATCATTTGCGTCAAGGCGGTTACGGGCGTAAAAGGGGCATCACCCTGCAAGCCCAGCACGAAATCAAAATCATCGCCGAGTTTTTGCGCGGCTTCCAGCACGCGGTCGGAGCCGGTCGCACACTGATCGGATGTCATCACACACGGAATATCAATCTCCGCACAATGTCTGGCAATACGCTCATCCTCTGTCGCGACGGCAATCACGGTATTCGGATGTGCGGCCGCCGCCTTGCGTGCAATCGACACCACGCGGCTGAGCATCGTCTCGCCGCCGATCAGGGTGAGCGGCTTTCCGGGAAAGCGGGTCGAGGCGTAACGGGCGGGAATGATAATCGCTGTTTTCATTATTTTTTTACCCACCACGTATCGTCGACGCCCGGCGTGAGCGGGGACATAATCTCAGGATGTCCTAATTTTTTTGCATACGCCACGCGGAACGTATTGGTATGCCATTGCGGAATAACATAGTGCCCGGAGAGCAGAATATAATCGAGCGCCTGACACAGCGCCACCAGCTCTTCGCGCGTACGGGCGCGGATAATCTTTTCGCTGATTTCGTTGATCACAGGATCTTTAATGCCGATATAATTGCGCGAACCGGGCAGGGCAGCTTTATCCGACCCCCAGAAATCACGCTGCTCGTTCCCCGGTGAATCGCTCTGCGGCACCGAGCCGACCGTCATTTCGAAATCGAAATCGTTCATGCGGTTTTGATACTGGGCGGTATCGAGCACGCGGAACGTCGCCTCCACACCAATCTTTTTCAGATTACCGATGAATGGCAAAACCCAGCGCTCAAACATCGGGCTGGAATCGACAATCTCGAACGACAGGCGCTGGCCGGTTTTTTCATGCACGCGAATACCGTCCTTGCCGGTCTTGTATCCAGCCTTGTCCAGTATATCCATCGCCCGGCGCAGATTGGCGCGCACATTGCCATCGCCGTCCGTCACAGGTGGCTGGTAGCGCGTGGTAAATACCTCATCGGGAATTCTCCCGCGATACTGTTCCAGAATTTGTTTCACGCGGCCCGACGGCAGCGTGTCTGGCGCCGCCAGTTCTGTATTCTCAAAAAAGCTGTTGGTGCGCTTGTAACTGCCAAACGCGAATTGCTTGTTCGACCATTCAAAATCGAATGCGTAATCGAGGGCTTGCCTCACCGCTTTGTCCGCGAACACAGGTTTGCGAATATTGTACAAAAACCCTTGCATCCCGGCGGGGCGGCCATGCTCAATCTCTTCTTTGATAATACGCCCGTCTTTTACGGGCGCGGCATTATACGCTGTGGCCCATAGCTTGGCGGTATTCTCCATGCGGTAATCATATTCACCGGCGAAAAACGCTTCGAGCGCGACGTTTTGATCCTTGTAATAATCGAACGTAATTTTATCGAAATTAAATTTGCCGCGGTTGATAGGAATATCCTTGCCCCAATAATTCGGATCGCGCACATACTCGATGGAGCGTCCCGCAACAACCTTGCCAATTTTATAAGGACCGCTGCCGAGCGGCATGGTCAGCGCATTGCCGGTAAAGCTGCGACCTTCCGATGTCCAGTAATGCTTGGGCAGCACCGGCAGCTGCGAAAGGATCAACGGCAATTCCGCATTATCGTTATGACCGAAGGAAAATTTGACGCGGCGCTCGGATGTTTTTTCTACCTTTGTCACATCGCCGTAATACGCTTTGAAAAACGGCATGCCATGTTCCATAAGCGTGTCGAACGTCCAGATCACATCGTCCGGTGTGACAGGCTTGCCATCGGCCCACTTGGCTTCTTTGCGCAGCGTGAACGCGACCCAGCTATTATCTTTCGCGCGCTCAATGCTTTCGGCCAGCAGGCCATACATCGAAAACGGTTCGTCCTGACTTTGCTCCATCAGCGAGTCATAGATCATCCCCTGACCGAGATAGATCATGCCCGCCGCGCTTTGCCCTTTAATCACGAACGGGTTCAGGGAATCGAATGTGCCGATGGAATAGAGTTTCAGTGTGCCGCCCTTGGGCGCATCAGGGTTCGTGTACTCAAGATGCGTGAAGTCAGCGCCGTATTTCATATCGCCATGCATGGCGATGCCGTGCTGCGGCGTTTGCGCCTGTGCGGTTAAGGGTAGCATCAGTAGCAGGAGCAGGAGTTTTTTCATGCGTCTTTTCCTGTCGCTTCGGCGATGGTGGTAAAACGGTCGCGGGTCAGCAAATCACTCAAACCGCGCTTGATCTCATTCACAAGTCCCGGGCCCTGATAGACCAGTGCACTGTAGAGCTGTACCAGCGAGGCACCGGCGCGAATTTTATCATACGCATCCTGCGCCGATGAAATGCCGCCGACACCGATGATCGGTAACTGGCCTTTGGTCAGCGTGTAAAAATTCCGGATAACGCCCGTCGATTTTTGTGTGAGCGGCGCGCCGGAGAGGCCGCCTTTCTGCTCGCGGAATTCAGCGGGCAGATAATCCGGACGGTCGAGCGTGGTGTTACCCAGAATAACGCCGTCGATGCCGACTTCTATCAGCACAGCCGCAATCACCTCCTGTTGTGCCTCGCTCAGATCGGGCGCCAGTTTCACCAGCAGCGGCGGTTTGTTGTCCAGCGTATCGCGCGTGGCAATCAGTTCACGCAGCAGCGGTTTCAAAAATTCGGGTTCCTGCAGATTGCGCAGACCCGGCGTATTCGGTGACGAAATATTCACCGTCAGATAATCGGCAAACTCGCCCAGCGCGCTAATCAGCAGTGTATAATCTTTTGCGGGTTCGCTCTGATCTTTATTCATGCCAATATTGAGGCCGACCATGCCGCTATGCCCAGCGCGGTACCGCGCGACATTGCGGCGGAATTCATTGAGGCCCTCATTGGGAAAGCCCATGCGGTTGATGACGGCGTTGTGTTCGCCAGCGCGGAATACGCGCGGGCGCGGATTGCCTTGTTGCGGCTTGGGTGTCACCGTGCCGACTTCCACAAAGCCAAAGCCCATCTTTTGCATGGGCGCGATGACTTCGGCGTTTTTATCGAAGCCTGCGGCCAGGCCAACCGGATTGCTGAATGTTTTCCCCCACAGCGTCACGGCAAGACGGGCATCACTGACGCCCGGACAAGCCGGATACAATCCCGTTTTCAGTCCCTTGATCGTCATCCGATGCGCGGTTTCGGCATCAAGCGCATGGAGCAGGGGTTTGGCAAATTTAAACAGAGGGTCGGTCATTTCAGATGCTTGAAACTATGTTTGAGGTAATGCCAGCCGGTGATGGCGGTGATCAAAGCGGCGATCGAAATCAGGATTTGTCCGATCAGCAAGGTGTGCGGGACAAGTACATCGCCCGCATCGCCGACGATCAGAAAGCCGAGCGCGATCATCTGCAGCGTGGTTTTCCACTTGGCAAGCTTGGTCACCGGAATTTGAATATTCTGCGGACCCAAGAATTCGCGTAAACCCGAAACCAAAAATTCCCGCGCAAAAATCACCAGCCCCGCGATCAACCAAAACCCATCCAGCCGGTGAAACGCCGCGATCACCAGAATGATACAGGCCACAAAAATCTTGTCTGAAATCGGGTCAAGAAAAGTGCCCAGCGCGGACGTCGTTTTCATCGAACGCGCCAGATACCCATCCAGGAAATCGGTAATGCAGCACACGGTGTAAATCACCACGGCGATCCACGGCGCCCACGGGTTGCTCCAGTAAAACAGCCCGATCAAAACGGGCAAAAGGGCGATACGCGAGAGCGTCAAAATGTTCGGTAGTGTCCACATAGGCTATTTGTAGGCGATAAGAGTGCCTATGATAAGCACAAAATCCGCCTTATCCCAGTGTTTGGGCGGGCAAAGAGAGGGTAGGCACGGCCTTTGCCATCTTGTCGTAAAAATAAGCTGGTAGAGCGCCTTCGCGAGGTGTTTTAGCGATGATGTGCGTCCCGTCCGGCAGTTCTGTAATATCGGTGTTCATGAAATGTTTGGCGAGGCTCTGGCCGGGACATTTTTTGACGGCGTGACCGCGCTGTGATTGGAATGCCTGATTACCGAAGGCTGTTTTAAAGGCTCCCGCAAACGTGTTCTCTTTTTGTGCATTTAACGATAAAAAAGGCGTGAAGTCGGCCCATATGGCTTCGCTGTCTTTTGCGATAGACAACAGATTGCAGGCGTCCGATTTTTCCGGAAAGCCATAATGCCGGACCAATTGCTCCCGGATAGCATCCGTATACTGGTCGAGACATACCTGCATGGCGGCTGCGGTACGTTGCAGCGTCCTGTCGGACGCAAAGGTCTGGGCGGCAAGGGCCGCATCATGTCGCATCATCGGTATGGCCCCTGTTTTGCGAATGCCGCCCTGATGATCATCCATGAAAAGGTAGTGATTGCTTAAAAGCTTTTTCACAATTTTTTCTGGCGTGAACCGGCGCGGCGCCGTCAGATAAGCATCGGCCTGCGCCACATAATCCGTGCGCAAATAACCAAGCAGATACTGCTGTAAAGGTTTTGCCTGCCCCATGATGTGGAAAGCCAATTCGCGCTCATTAAAATATGTTTGATCCAAGCGGGCTTTTTCGATCATGGCGCCGATAGGTTGAAACCAGTCGGGCAAATAGGCAGCGATCTCGTTTAGCTCTTTAACCAGCGAAAATGTCCAGGAGCGCGGCTGCATGATTGTCTATAAATTTCTACGCAAAGCGATTGGCTCACAAGCACTCAGTTTCTGATAAATGAATTCAGGTAGAGCACCGCTACGCGGATTGGGGGCAATATCCAGCGTGCCATCCGGCTGCTCGATGAAATCAGTATTGAGTAAGTGCCGGATCATATGCCGCGCTGGGCATTCGCGTATTTTTTGCCCATCATACGACGTGAAAGCCTGATTGGTTTTGGCCAGTTGAAAGGCCGTTTGAAAATTTGCCTCACCCGAAATTGAATTCTGTGCAATCGAAAGGCTGAAAAATGGCGCCATTTCGCGCCAGAAACTTTGACTGGAAATCCCTGTGGAAATCATCTCCAGCGTGTCGCTCATGAAGCTGATATTGTAAGCACGGACGAGAATGGTATTTATTCTTTCAAAATACTGGTTAGTTCCTTCTTGAATAACAGCGCTCATGAGTTTGATGGGGTCATTTTTGCTGTATTCAGCAGCGGCCAATGCTGCTTGATCTTTTGTCATCGGCGCTGTCGATATATCCCGTGTAACCAGCTGATGTTTACTGAGATAAGATCGCGCGTTGGTCAGGGCATCGACCACTTTTTCCGACGATATTGTATTGTAGGATTTTATAAAATATTGGGCGTTCTGTTTCAGATCGGATTGCAGATATCCAGCAAAGAAAAGCTGTAACGGCTTGGACTGTCGCAACAGTAAAAAACCCAGCTCTTTGTCGGATGGCCAGCTATTACTAAGGGTAAAGGACTGAAATAGTTTATCGAGCGGCGCAAACCAAGATGGTATGGGCTTTTCAGGCTGTGCTAAAGAAAACGTTCCGGCCAAATGTGACATGGGCGGAACGTTATCAAAAATTATTAAGTTATGTCAACTAAAACTAAGCGCTGGCCTTGGCTTTGGCCGCTGGTTTGGCGACCACTTCGCCGGAGGGGTCACGCAGTACATAGCCGCGGCCCCAGACGGTTTCGATATAGTTCTCGCCGTCCGTCATGTCCTCGATCTTCTTGCGCAGTTTGCAGATGAACACGTCGATGATCTTCACTTCAGGTTCGTCCATCCCGCCATAGAGGTGGTTGAGGAACATTTCCTTGGTGAGGGTCGTGCCCTTACGCAAGGACAGCAGCTCAATAATGCCGTATTCCTTGCCGGTCAGGTGCAGCGGCTTGCTGTCCACTTCCACAGTGCGGGAATCGAGGTTGACGGTGACGCGACCGGTGACGATCGTCGATTGTGCATGGCCTTGACTGCGGCGCACGATCGCCTGAATACGGGCGATCAGTTCGCGCTTATCGAACGGCTTGGTGAGGTAATCATCGGCGCCAAAACCCAGGCCCTTGATTTTGTTATCCAGCTCAGTGAGACCCGATAAAATAAGGATCGGCGTGTTGACCTTTGCCGCGCGCAGACGCTTCAGCACTTCATAGCCATCCATGTCGGGCAGCATCAGGTCGAGAATAATAATGTCGTAATCGTAAAGTTTACCCAGATCGAGGCCGTCCTCGCCCAGATCGGTATTGTCGACCACATAGCCTTCGCTTTTCAGCATCAGCTCGATGGATTTTGCGGTTGAACTGTCGTCCTCGACTAATAGCACGCGCATGATAAGACCCCTTGCGTTAGAGCAGGCATCCTGCCCGCTGTTTCTGTGTTAATAATTATTAACAAGTCTACCATAGTTAAGAATGGTTAACAAAAGAAAATCGTTAACGGGGGCGATAAGTAGGGTGGGTCAAAGGGCTGGGAGCCCCGATTAGCTGGTATCCCTTGCCATAAATTGTCAAAATATCGACTTGTTCATCCAGCGCTGACATTTTTTTGCGAAGCCTAGAAATATGAACGTTTAAGCTGTCATCGCTGACAGGGCTGAGCGAGGAGCGCGAGCAGACCTGCTGATCTGATAACGCCTTCAGGATATCCATTTCGACCTTGGTAAGATGCTTATGGGCGTTTCCACGCTCTAATCTGGCCTCTGTTATATTCATTGTAAGGGAGCCGAAAGAAATTTGAACTTTTTGATCGAACGCCGGATCGTCAATTTTATATCCCAATCCTTTTTGATTGATGATGGCTTCGTGCGTCGGCGCTCCCAGCTTTTTTTTCAGCGATACAATTTTGTGCCGGATCACATCATCGGGATAGGACAGCGGGGTATCGGCGGGATAAATGTAGTCTACTAAATTTTTTACGCCGAGAAACTGACCTCTGTTCAAGCACAGCGCCTCCAGAATTTTATATTCCAGTTGTGTTAAAATAATCGTTTCCTCTTTGATCCGTACGCTTTTTTGCCACAGGTCCAGCACGATGTCTCCTGCCTGTATCACCCCGCCCGGCGGATAAAATTTACTAAGACAGACGGCTGCATAAGCTTTTCTTAAGACGAAAGGGCGGCCTTCTTTTGGCGTGAAAATATTGAGGGGTGACGTCTTGGGAAGTTCTTGGTTTTTATCACTGCCGATCAATTCCGCCAGTGTAGAATTTTTATTAACGGCTAGATCAGGCGAGCGTATAAGCAGGTTATAGGGTGTGCCCGTATATTTTAATTGATCTTGTACGTGCTCGGCATCATGGTCGATAATCTCGGCAATATTCCCGGCAGCCGTAAAAATATCGGAAATTTTTTTGGCCCAGCGTTTATCTCTGAGCGCGATCAGTATACGCATTTGAATCACCCGTAATTACAGTGCGGAGAGTTTTTTATGAATAATCAAAACTCTATTAGAGAAATAAACTTTAGTGGTAAAGTAGAAAGATGGATCGTCTTGCCGAAAAAGCCCTTGCTGGAATTGCGCCGCTTCAGGATGTCGAAGTGTATGGCAAGGTTACCAAAATTCTCGGCTTACTCATTGAAATTGCGGGGTTTAGCAACAACCGGCTAGCCGTGGGATCGCGCGTCGATCTGCGGCCGAAACCCCATGTCACCATTCCGTGCGAGGTCATTGGCTTCAAGGATGAAAAGGCGCTGTTGATGCCTTTTGGCGCACTGGAAGGGGTGGGGCTAGGTTGCCCGGCGTACCTGCAGGGATTCGAGCCGTTCATCTGCCCGGAAGAGCGCTGGCTTGGCCGCGTCATCAACGCGCTGGGACAACCGATCGATGATAAAGGCCCGCTGCCGCAAGGCGGGCAAACCGTCTTGCTCCGCAACAAACCGCCGCTTCCCCATGCGCGCCAGCGCGTTGGTGGCAAGCTCGATCTAGGCGTGCGCGCCGTGAACAGTTTCATCTCCACCTGCAGTGGCCAGCGGATGGGAATCTTCTCCGGCTCCGGCGTGGGTAAATCCGTCCTCCTCTCCATGATGGCGCGCTACACCGAAGCCGAGGTCATCGTCATTGGTCTGGTTGGCGAGCGGGGCCGCGAGGTGCAGGAATTTTTAGAAGACGATCTGGGCGAAGATGGCTTGAAGCGCGCCTGCGTTATCGTGGCGACAGGAGACGAGCCTGCTTTGATGCGCCGTCAGGCCGCCTACATGACACTCGCTGTTGCCGAATATTTCCGCGGGCAGGGTAAACAGGTTTTGTGCCTGATCGATTCCGTCACGCGCTTTGCCATGGCCCAGCGTGAAATCGGTTTGTCCGCGGGAGAACCACCAACCAGTAAAGGCTATCCACCCACAACGTTTGGCGAACTCGCCCGCTTATTGGAGCGTGCAGGCCCGGGTATCAAAGGCGAGGGCGGTATCACCGGCATCTTTACCGTGCTGGTCGAAGGGGACGATCACAACGAGCCGATCTCCGATGCCGTGCGCGGTATTCTGGATGGTCACATCGTGATGGAGCGTAAAATCGCCGACCGCGGGCGGTATCCTGCCATCAATGTTTTAAAATCCGTCTCGCGTATGATTCCGCGCTGCCTGACCGAAGAACAGTTTGCCATTCTCACCAAGGCCAAGAAACTCATCAGCCGCTATGAAGACATGGAAGAGCTGATCCGCCTGGGTGCGTACCGCAAAGGCAGCGATGTGGAAGTCGATGAAGCGATGTCGCGCTACCCCGCGCTCGAAGCGTTTCTCACACAGCGCAAGGAAGAACAAAACACGATTGAGCAAAGCTTTGCCGCGCTCGCGATCTGCGTTGGCATGGTCTATAAAGGTGAGGCCGCCGCCTAATGGCCAAGCTTGATTCCCTCATCCGCGTACGGCGCTACAGCGTCGAGGAAAAACAAAAAGCGCTGGCGGAATTATACCGGCAGGTCGAGCGCTTCGAAATCCGCAAGAAACAGTTTGAAGGCGATCTGATCAAAGAACGTCTCGCACTGGAGCAACAACTCACGCCCGAAATGCTCGCCTACTTTGGCCGCTATTCCCAGATCGTCAAACGCGACCTTGGCCGTATCGATCTGGAACTGAAAAAACTCGACGCCCGTATCCGCATCGCGCAGGACGATATTCGCGAAGCCTTCGCCAATCTGAAACGCATTGAAATCGTCGCCACCGCCCGTAAGGAAGCCGAACAAAAAGCACAGGCGGCGAAAGAAGACACCGAACTCGACGCCATCGGCATCGAAGGTTTCCGGCGGAATGCGGAGTAAACAACTCTTTGAAAAAAGAGTGCTTTTCAGTATGCTCTCCGCATGACGACCGAATTCACCCTTCCTTACTGGTATGACCTTCACGTGCATCTGCGCCAGGACGGGCTGATTGCCCCGCTGGTGGCGGCGCAGCGCGCGATGGGGTGCGCCGGGATACTGGCGATGCCGAACACGCGCCCGCCGGTGGCGAGCATCGGCGCGATCAGCAATTACATCGACGATATCGAACAGGCGGGCGGCAATGCGTTTCAGGCGCTGATCGTACCGCTCTATCTCACCCGCGAGACGACGGCTGCGATGATCGAAGCGGGTGCGCAATCCGGCATTCTCAAAGCCTGTAAATATTACCCGCCGCACGGCACGACCAACGCCGATTTCGGCGCGCCGGTCGAAGAGTTCATGAGCAACGGCGTGTTCGCCGCCATGGAAAAACACGGCATCGTCCTGTGCATTCACGGCGAAGAGCATGGCCTCGCGCCGGACCGCTATTTCGCGCGCGGCGAAAATGCCGAAGAAATTTTTTATCAGACGCGCGTACCGCAGATCATTCAAAAATTCCCGGCGCTGAAACTGGTATGCGAGCATATCACTACGAAAGTCGCGGCGGAGTTTGTTGCGGGCGCATCGGATAATGTCGCAGCCACCATCACGCCGCAACATCTGCTTTATACAGTAGGCGATCTGCTGCAAGGCTTGAAATATCATCTCTTCTGCCTGCCGTTGGTAAAGTTCGCCGATGACCGCGCTGCCTTGCGCGCCGCCGTTACCAAGCCTGGCCAGACCCAATTTTTTGCCGGCACCGATTCCGCCCCCCACACCACCAAATGCACGCCGTGCGGATGCGCGGCCGGCTGTTTCACCGGCGGCATCGCACCGCAACTTTACGCTATGGGGTTCGAAGCCGCTGGCGCCGATCTCGATCAACCTTCCAATCAGGCTCTTTTCGCGCAGTTCCTCTGCCATAACGGCAAAAATTTCTACGATCTGCCGGAATCCAAAGACACCTTCCGCCTGATCCGTCAGGAAACCCCGGTTGAAATGCTGGACACGCCCGAAGGCCCAGTGACGCCGTTGCCCATTGGCCTCAATCCCGCGCATGCGACGCAGGGAACTGCCTTGCCCTGGCGGTTGTTAGCCTAAACTGAAAGGCCGCGCAACAGCGGCAAAGGAGGGCACATGCCGACAATTTTAACATCCAGCGGGACTGGCGATAACGAGAATACGGCCCGTATGAACGCGATGGCCACACTCTCTGCGCCGATGAACGATGCGGCCGAATCGCAGATTATTTCCCAAACTGTCGAACACACGCCCAACGGATTTGTGGTCAATATTCAGGTTATGGTCCTCAGCGAAGAAGAAGTGCTGAATAAAGACGAAGCTGAACCAGAAAACGATGAAGAAGGCTCCAGCGGCGGCGATAAAAGCAGCGTAGAGCCTGCCCGCGCCGAACATGATTCCGTCGCTGATATCGCCTATCTGCAATCCGCGCAGGCGCTGGAGCGGGAGCGCGGTGAAATGCATGACCGCGCGATTGATGAGATTGCGCATCCTGAGCGCCTGATAAACGATACCTTGCCGGCCGATTTTGAAGAAGCCTCCCAGCCCGTATCGGACAATGATGAACAACCTGTCTTTGAAAAGAGCGCATCCGCCGTGCCGCCGCCCGTTCTACCAAACGGCAGCGAGCCGATCATGACTACCTTATCCGTTCAGGAAATCGACGATTCTGTCTCGCACGAGATGCTGAGCGGCGATGTCGTGGACTGGCAGCAGGGACAGGCCGCCGCTATGGCCAATGGTCCAAAACCGCCCGAACCCCTGTTGGAAGAGGAATTCGAGGAATTCGTCACGCCGGAAGGCAAACTGGTGCGCCGCCCTAAAAAGCCGCACGTAGAGGACAGCCTCGATCTCGCCATTTAGGTCTTCACAAAGCCGGGCAGGGAGGCTATTTTACCGGGCAGTACCAACCCCTTCAGGCGACCCATGGCAGAATTCACCCTCCCCAGAAATTCCAAAGTACAACCCGGCCGGAAAATTGACGCCGCCGCGGGGGCGAAACGTAAAAAGACGTTTCAGGTGTATCGCTATGATCCTGACCTGCCGGAAAACCCGCGCCTCGATGAATACACGATCGACCTCGATCACTGCGGCCCGATGGTGCTCGACGCCATCATCCATATCAAAGACAAAGTTGATAGCTCGCTGACCTTCCGCCGCTCGTGCCGTGAAGGTATTTGCGGGTCATGCGCCATGAACATTGACGGCCGGAACACGCTGGCCTGCACCAAGCCGATTGACGATGTGTCCGGCCCGATCAAGATTACCCCGTTGCCGCACATGCCGGTGGTGAAAGATCTCGTGCCCGATCTGACCCATGTTTATAAACAATATGAACAGATCGAGCCGTGGATGAAATCGAACACTGACGCGCCGGAAAAAGAACGCCTGCAAAGCGCGGATGATTCCGAAAAAATGAACGGCGATGATGGCCGCGGCCCTGCGGGTTGCATTTTGTGTTTCTGCTGCTCGACGTCGTGCCCGAGTTACTGGTGGAACGCCGACAAGTTTTTAGGCCCGGCTATCTTGCTGCAAGCCTACCGCTGGATCATCGATACGCGCGATGATGCACTGAACGAGCGCCTCGATCAGCTCGAAGATCCGTTCAAGCTCTATCGCTGCCACACCATCATGAACTGCACCAACGCCTGTCCAAAAGGGTTGAACCCGGCCAAGGCGATTGCAGAGATCAAAAAACTGATGGTCGCGCGTAAAGCATAGTCCAGTCTTTCGGCGCTGGTTTTTCGTGATATTCCCCGGCCCGTTCATGCACGGGTAAGGCTTTGGCTTTACCGCTTTCCGTGTTTACACTGGCAATCATCTGCGTCACGCTGTCACGCAAGTGACCTCCCGCCAGATAATCGAACAACAATAAGCTGACCGCGCCCAGAATAACCACGCGTAGCGGCGTGTTGATACCCGTGCGCAGCGCAATGTCCATAGCCGGACGCAGGCTTTTATCGGCATGAGTCATAAACCCCGCCCACACATTCCCGTAACCGGGTTTGGCATGATCTCCTGCGGCTGCCTGTGTGGCGGCGGTGGTAAACAGACTGCTGCGGGAAGCTTGCAAAACATGCGCTGTGCGTTCGGCCATACTGTCACTCAAGGGGAGCACGTGCGCGATTTCATCGGTATCCTGACACATCATCAGGTAATACAGCTTGAAGCTTTGACGATCGTACCAGTCGTAGATGGATTGATTAAAGTTGCAGACGGCCTTGAACGCGCCGCGTAATGCGTGCCCTGTCTTCATAAGTCTCTCCCTGTGGTCATTTTTTATATTTTTTTATTATTCAAGCTATACCACATTTTTAGTTCTGATAACATATGATTCTATATTGTGGGGGATCAAACAATGCTTTCAATCGATGTCAATTTTCTAGCTGTTCTAACGTCCGGACTTCTCGCTTTCCTGCTGGGACTGGCTTGGTATCATCCGAAAATCATGGGTACGCGTCTGACGGTTCTGCGTGGGCGGACTGTGAATGAAGCCAGTGCAGGCAGCCCGTTGCCGTTCGTGGCGTCTTTCTTTTTGTGGATGTTATCGGCGTGTTTTTACGCGTTTCTCGCGGGTTTCCTGTCAATCGATACACCGGCGGGATATTTCTGCCTGTCCTGTTTGCTGTGGGTGGCGTTCTCGATGCCGCCAGCCATCATGGGTTCGCTCTACAGCGGATCGTCCTTTGAGGCGGTCGCCATTGATACAGCCTACCAACTTGGCGGCTATTACGTGTTCGCGCTCGTGCACATGGCGTTCTTGTATATTATTTTATAGTTTTCTGAATTTCGATCAGCGATTGACAAGCCGCGGAATAAATCTGCGGCTTGTTTCCGTTGATACGGATTTCCTGAAAACAATCGGACTGGCCTTTAAAAGGAACCCATTTGCCGTCTTGCATCGGCATCAACCCTTCTTCGCGGGTTTCTAATTTCAGTGTCGCTGATTTCTTATCCTTGGTCACTTCTGGTTCGCGCACCTTGACTTTGGATTCGTAGTCTTTGATCTGCTGGCGGCCCGCGATGACATTCTCGATGAACTTGGCCTTGTCGACCGAAATCATCTGCACCTGGTCTTCATAACCCGGAATGCGGAAGGTGACAGTGCTGGTGAAGACGCCGTCACTAGCCAGATGTTCGTTCAGATAATCTTTCACGCCCTGATCGTTTAACGATCCGCCGGGTTTGGTTTTTTCGGTCATATTATCGACCAGCTTTTTCACCTTCGCCGGCGTTAAGGTCTTCATGTCATCATCTCCGCCAAACGCCAGTGCGGGCAGGGGAGCGGCTACAGATAAAATAATCAGGGCGGCAAGAGCAGATTTCATGGCGTCACTTTCTTTAAAAAGGGTCGCCACCATGATACCGCAAAACCGGCCGCCGGATCAGTAGGAATTTTGACGTTTGCGCTGTTTGTATAACGCGCGCGGGTGCATCACCCCGGTACGTGTCTCATAGGTTTCGTAATACTGCTGATGATAAGCTTCCGCAGGCCAGAACGTCTCGTACGGTTCCAGCGTCGTAACAATAGGGGCGGGCCAGCGCCCGGCCTCATTCACCTGCGCGATAACCGCTTGCGCCGTGCGCAACTGTTCCTCATCATGATAAAAAATCGCCGAGCGGTATTGCGTGCCCAGATCCACGCCTTGTCCGTCTTTTTGCGTCGGGTCGTGCGCGATAGTCAGGAAATAGTCCAGCAACTGCGCATAACTAATGATGGCGGGATCGAAATAAATATCCGTGACTTCCGCATGGCCAGTAATCCCGGTGCAGACTTCCTCATAAGTCGGGTTTTCACTTTGCCCGCCCGCATAGCCGGATTCGGTGAAAACCACGCCTTCCAACCGGCGGAATTCGCTCTCCAGGCACCAGAAACACCCGCCGCCCAGCGTCGCGACGGGCAGATTTGCAGGCTTTTGCTTTTGAAGGGTCGATGCTAGGCTCATACCTGTAATATAAGACCGCTCCTTCAAAAGAACAGGCTCCTTTCATGTCTTTCGAACTGCCCCCCGTCACCCGCAAATCCGTGTTCAGCTGGTGCTTGTATGACTGGGCCAATACGGCCTTCGGCACCGTCATCATCACCTTTATTTACAGCGTCTATTTCACCCGCGCCGTCATCGGCGACGAAACGGCTGGCGCGGCCCAATGGAGCTTTGCCATCGGCCTGTCTGGTATCGTCATCGCCATCCTGGGGCCGGTGCTGGGCGCGGTCGCCGACCATGCGGGCAATCGCAAAAAATGGGTCTTCTGGTTCTCGATGCTGTGCATTATTCCAACGGCGCTGCTGGTGTTCGGCGAGCCGGTCAACACGCCCTCGAACGTTCTCTTCATTCTGGTCTGCGTCATTCTCGCCAATATCGGGTATGAAATGGCGCAGGTTTTTTATAACGCCATGCTGCCGCACGTGGCACCACCGGGGAAAATCGGGCGCGTGTCCGGCTGGGCCTGGGGGCTTGGTTATCTGGGCGGCTTGCTGGCATTGCTGATCACCATGGTCGGCCTGATCGGCATCGGCCCGATGGAGCCGATCTTCGGCGTCTCGGGGCAAGATTCGCTCAATGTGCGTTCCAGCGCGGTACTCGCCGCCGTGTGGTTCGTTGCCTTCATGATCCCGCTCTATGTGTTCACCCGCGACATCGAACGCGCCCCCAAGCCTATCGGGCAAGCGGCGGAAGAGGGCATGAACCAGCTTCTCTCCTTGCTGAAAAACGCTCGCGGTCACAAAAACCTGATGACCTACCTGATCGGCAGCGCGTTTTATCGCGATGGTTTGACGACTCTCTTCGCCATTGGCGGCGTGTACGCCGCCGGCCAGTTCGGCATGGATTTTCAGGAAATCCTCATCTTCGCCATTGGCCTCAACGTCACGGCGGGCCTCGGCGCCTTCGCGTTTGCTTCGATGGATGACAAGATCGGATCCAAACCAACCGTAATCATCTCGCTCTTCTGCCTCGTGCTGACGGGCCTCGCCATTTTGATGATCCACGACAAACACGTCTTCATCGGCTTGGCATTGGCACTTGGTATTTTCATTGGCCCGGTGCAGGCCGCCAGCCGCACGCTCGCCGGACGCCTCGCCCCGCCGGGCATGATTACCCAAACCTATGGCCTCTATGCCCTCACCGGTAAATCCGTCAGCTTCATGGGCCCGCTGGCTTATGCCTCTGCCGTGACTATTTTCGGCACGCAGCAGGCGGGGATGATGAGCATCATCGTCTTCTGGCTGATCGGGTTGATCTGCATGCTCTTCGTCAAAGAAAAATGAGCGCGCTAACCCATCCCTCCCCGAATTTTGATGACAGGCGCGGCGCGTCCCCGTCTTTCCTCATCCTGCATTATACCGGCATGCAAAGTGCGCAGGCAGCCATCGCGCGCCTGTGCGATCCTGCCGCCAAAGTCAGTGCGCATTACACCATCGATGAAGACGGCAGCGTCTATTCCCACGTCGATGAAGCCAATCGCGCCTGGCATGCCGGGCACTCTCATTGGGCCGGGCAGGGCGATCTCAACACCCCTTCCATCGGCATTGAAATCGTTAATCCCGGCCATGAATTTGGCTACCGAAAATTCCCGGATGTGCAGATACAGGCCGTAGCGGAATTATCTCTGGTTATCATGAAACGTCATGATATCGCGCCCGAACACGTACTGGCGCACAGCGATATCGCCCCTGCGCGCAAGGAAGATCCGGGCGAACTGTTCCCATGGAAACAACTGGCGGATCAAGGGATTGGTCTTTGGCCTTCAGACTCCGATGAAAGCGCGTTAAAGGGAGCCGGCATCGACATGGACCGCGCTTTACAAAATTTTGGCTACGATCCTTCCGTAAAGCCTGATCAGCGCCTCATCGCCTTCCAGCGCCACTTTGAGCCGGAGGTTTTCGAAACGGGCGAGATCGGCGCAATCACCTCGCGCACACGCTCGCGCCTTTATGCGCTGCTCGCCGGACACTGGTTGATTCCGAAACGCGCTGTGTGATATACCCCGTATCGCTGGAAGGCCGGACGGCCGCTCGTTTCGATGAGAGGAAAGTCCGGGCTTCACGGAAAAACGGTGCCGGGTAACTCCCGGGCGGGGTAACCCGACGGACAGCGCAACAGAAAGCAAACCGCCGATGGATCTTTCGGGATCACAGGTAAGGGCGAAAGGGTGCGGTAAGAGCGCACCGCGTTCCTGGTAACAGGTAACGGCACGGCAAACCCCACCGGAAGCAAAGCCAAATAGGGATCGACACGCCGCAAGGCAGGGTGGTTTCGTGCCCGCGCGATCCGGGTAGGCTGCTAAAGGGCTATGGCAACATATCCCGTAGATGAATGGCCGTCTCCACTTTCGGGTGGAACAGAACCCGGCTTACAGGCTTTCCAGCATTTTTTTACCTATGAAAAAACCGCCGTTTTAAACCGGCGGTTTTTTCTTGGAAGAGACAGGCGGTTTTGCCTGCCGGTCGTTTCAGACGTCTGTAACGCTGGACCAGATAATGGTGCCCAAGTAAAGGCCTCCATTAACCGCCATCGCCATCACAAGAAGAGTTGTCATTGTTTATCCCCACACACGATAAAAGTTTAAATCCACACATAGTCCTGATGGGAATGATAGTTACCATAACGGTTTAACCTCTTGCAAGTAAAAAATGAAAAAAACTCAATAAAAACAACAACTTAATTTTTCTCTAATCAAAACTTTGGGTTTTTATAAGTTTACATATTGTTTTGTGTTTCGAGCGATTTGGGTAACTCTGTGGATAAATATACAGGAAACTTTAGGCGGGTTGCGCCAGATTTTCCTGCAAATTCAAGCGTGTTCATGATATGATCTTTTTACAAACGGGCCAGTTGCGCCCGTTTTTTTTATGCGCCATACCCCTGAAAGACAAAAAATTCGCGCAAACGAACTATTGGAGGCAACTTATCCACAGAACGCTAAAAACCTGTGTATAGCGCATGAAATAAGGGGTTGCGGGCATTGCGACCCATAAAATCCCATGCTATCCCATATATATCCATGAAATCCCAAAAGTCGGGTATGATGGTTGGCTTATTAAGGGAATGCCTCGCGGTTATATGGTTCTGTTTCTTTCCACCAGCGTGAACAAGATTGATAAGAAGGGGCGGGTTTCCGTCCCCTCGGCATTCCGTGCTGCTTTGGAAAAAGAATCCTTCGCCGGTGTGGTGTTAATTCCTTCGCAAAATCATGACTGCCTCGAAGGCTTTGCGTATTCTGCGATGCAGGAAATTGCGCGCCGCCTCGATGAATTCGACATGTTCTCCGCCGATCAGGAGGATCTCGCTGCCAGTGTCTTCGGTGAAGCTGTGCAATTGGGCTTTGATAAAGAAGGCCGCATCATGATCGGTGAAGATCTGATGGCACAGGCCAACCTTGAGGAACAGGCTGTGTTTGTCGGTATGGGCTCCAAATTCCAGATCTGGTCGCCAGAGGCGTATGAAGCGCGCCGCAAGGATGCGCGCGCCAGTGTGAATAAGAAGAAACTGACCATTCCGAAAGGTGCATCGGTATGAGCGGTATCCACATTCCCGTGATGCTCGATGAAGTCGTGGCCGCCCTTGGCCCGAAAGACGGTGAGGTCTATGTAGACGGCACCTTCGGAGCAGGTGGCTACACGCGCGCTTTCCTTGAGAGTGCAAATTGCACTGTAATTGCTATTGACCGCGATCCTGCCGCCCGTGCGCGCGCCGAGCAGTTGCAAGGTGAATTCGGTAAGCGCCTTATCTTTGTCTATGGCTGTTTTGGCGATGCGCTGGAGCTGGTCCGCAGCGCCGGATTCGACAAAGTTGACGGCTTCGTGCTCGATGTTGGCGTATCGTCCTTCCAGATTGATGAAGCCCTGCGCGGTTTTTCTTTCCGCAACGATGGGCCGCTCGATATGCGCATGGATAATTCAACCGGTCTGACCGCGGCCGATATCGTCAACAGCTATGATGAAACCGATCTTGCCAATCTGCTCTATCAATTAGGCGATGAACGCCATTCGCGCAAAATCGCCCGCCGTATTGTTATGCAGCGTGAAGAAAAGAAATTCGAAACCACGCTGGAGTTGGCGGACGTTATTCGCTCCGTTATCCCGCGCGGCCCCAAAGATAAAACCGATCCTGCTACGCGCAGCTTCCAGGCCTTGCGCATCGCCGTCAATGACGAGCTGGGCGAGTTATCGCGCGGTCTCGAAGCCGCGCAAACGCTTCTGAAAACCGGCGGCCGTCTTGTTGTCGTGTCCTTCCATTCTCTGGAAGACGGCATCGTCAAAACTTTCTTGTATGAACGCTCTGGCCGCCTCTCTGGCGGCTCGCGTCATCTTCCCCCCGTATCGTCCGATACATCTTCATCACCCGCCTTTACTCTCGATCAACGCAAAGCGATTGCCGCAAGCGACACAGAATCCGAGATCAATCCCCGTTCCCGTTCCGCCAAGCTGCGCAGTGCTACCCGCACCGAGGGGGCTGAATGAGGATCTTCCGAATCTCCAATGTCCTGATCCTCGTCCTCGCCACCGGCCTTGGCAGCGCGCTGTTCTGGACCAGTCAGAAGGTCCAGAACAAGCAGGACGCGCTCGCCACCCTTACCGGTCACAGCAATCACGAAATCGAAACGCTCAACGTGCTGACCGTTGAATGGGATTACCTCAACCGCCCGCAACGCCTCGAACAGCTCGCCCATCAATATCTCCATGTTGTCCGCCCTCAGGAAGACAGCATTGTCGTTGATGCCAGCGTCATCATGGAACCCGTTACGCCCGCCATTCCGCTTTCCAAGCCCGTCATCATTCCCGCCATGGTTCAGCCCGCCGCCCCCAAGCCTGCCGCGCCCACCGCCCCGGTTATCCAGCAAAACGACTCAGACCGCTTCCAGACCCTTCTTGAAAATCTGAGTGGGGGACAATAGATGCGCCTCGGTTCTTTCTCCCGCAAAACCCTCTATATGGCTGGTAGCCGTGGCTCTGCTCTCGATCAGGCGCGCGGCCGCCTCGTGCTAATCAGCGCGATCTTCGTCTTCGCCTATCTGATCGTCGCCGCACGCCTTGTTGATGTCAGCGTCATTCAGGGCGCGTTGCAGCGTGGGCAGGAAACCTTCTCATTTGAACAAAGCCAGCCGCTAGCACCTGCCAAACGCCGCGCCGATATCGTGGATCGCAATGGTGTCATTCTGGCGCGCTCCCTCAAAACAGCCTCCCTCTACGCCGATCCGGCGCTGGTAAGCGACGCGCCTAAACTCGCGCGTGAACTCTCCAAGACTTTTAGCGACATTTCCTACGGCGACGTACTGAAGAAACTGCAAGGCAAAAACCGCTTCGTCTGGATCAAACGCAACCTGACGCCCGCCGAACAGCAAAAAATTCTCTATCTTGGCGATCCTGCCTTATCGTTCCAGTCAGAAGACCGCCGTCTCTATCCGCAAGGTGAGCTGGCGGCGCACATGGTGGGTTACAGCGGCATAGACGGGCAGGGGCTTGGCGGCGTTGAAGGATCGTTCAATACGCTGCTGGCCAAAGGCGATGGACCATTAACGCTAACGCTTGATATGCGCCTGCAACATGCGTTGCGCCGTGAAATTGCCGCCAGCGTTGAAAAATTCAGTGCCATCGGCGGCGCCGGAATCATCATGGATATCCACTCGGGCGAAGTGTTGGGCGCCGTCTCTTATCCTGACTTCGATCCACACACCATTCCGAAATCAACAGACAAGCGTTTGTTCAACCGCGCAACACTCGGCGTGTATGAGCTAGGGTCCACGTTCAAGATTTTCTCAACCGCCGCGGCGCTGGAAAAGAAACACCTGCCGTTATCACACCAGTTTGACGCCACCAAGCCTCTGCAAATTGGTCGTTTCAAGATCAATGACTATCACGCCGAAAACCGTTACATGACTGTGCCGGAAGTCTTTATGCATTCGTCCAACATCGGTTCAGCCATGATGGGGCAGATGGTCGGCACAAAAGAGCTGAAGCAGTTTTACAATGATCTGGGTTTCTTTAACGCCTCGCCGATTGAAATCGGCGAGGTCGGCAAACCAATCGTGCCCAATCCTTGGGGAGAAGTGCACACTATCACGGCGTCGTATGGCCATGGTATTGCAGTATCCCCCCTGCAACTGGTCAGCGCGACGGCCTCTATCCTGAATGGCGGTATCGCCGTGCGGCCAACGCTGATCCGCGATACAGACCCTTCGAAAAAAGAAAAGCCGCTGGTGCGCATCGTTTCACCGGAAACCGCGCACCGCATGCGCCAGTTGATGCGTCTGGTTGTCAGCGATGGTACGGGCGGCAAGGCCAATGTCGCGGGATATGAAGTCGGCGGAAAAACCGGTACGGCAGAAAAGCCGGGCGGCGGCGGTTACAGCAAGAAACGCCTGATTTCATCCTTTGTTGGGGCTTTCCCGATGGATGCACCGCAATATGTTGTCTACATCATGATTGATGAACCGCAAGGCACGAAAGATACCTATGGTTACGCCACAGCGGGCTGGGTTGCCGCACCTGCTGTTGGTAATGTCGTACGCTCGATGGCATCTATTCTTGGATTAAAACCGCATGGGTCAGGTGACGAACTCGTCGAACCGTTGCGCCGTTTTGTCAAAACCAAAGAACAAATCAAAAAAGAAAAGGAGGCGCGCTATGTACCTGTCGCAACTCACGAATAGTAAATCCGCTTCTGATCCGGAAATCACCGGCATTACGGCGGATAGTCGTCAGGTTAAACGTGGGTTCATTTTCGCGGCCGTTCCGGGCAACAAAGGCGATGGCCGGTCTTATATCGAAGCCGCGATTGCGCATGGCGCCAGCGTCATTCTTGCTCCACGCGGTACGGTTTTACCGGATGACGCTGAAGATGTTGTGCTAATTACGGATGAAAATCCGCGTAAGAAATTCGCGCATATCGCAGCGGCTTTCTACGGGCAGCAACCGGAAACAATCGTTGCCGTCACGGGCACCAGCGGTAAAACCTCTACCGTTTCGTTCACGCAGCAGCTCTGGCATCTCGCTGGCAGCAAAAATTGTGCCTCTTTGGGTACGCTGGGCACGCGCGGTCCAAACATTCGCAAATATGGCGGCATGACCACGCCCGATGCACAGGCACTGATGGCGGAACTGGCCGATCTCGCTGCAGGTGGTATCACCCATCTGGCCATGGAAGCATCAAGCCACGGTCTTGATCAGTTCCGCCTGGATGGCGTTAATTTAACGGCGGCGGCATTCACCAATCTGTCGCATGACCATCTCGATTATCATCACGACATGGATCAGTATTTTATCTCGAAATCGCGCCTGTTTACCGAATTGTTACCGCCGGAAGGCATTGCCGTTCTGCCTGATGACGATGAATGGGGCCGCAAACTTTTATCCATGATCGATCGTCCGGCTATTACGCTGGGTAAAGACATCCGTATCGAAAAACTGGAAGCCGTTCCGCATGGTCAAATTCTCGATTTGAATGTTTTTGATGAGGCGTATCACATTGACCTGCCGCTGGTTGGCGATTTTCAGGTGAAGAACGCGCTGACAGCGCTGGCGCTGGTTGTTGCCAGCGGTATTGGTGCCGAAAAAGTGACGCCGCATCTGGAATCGCTGCGCAAAATCGAAGGCCGTCTGCAACTGGTTGAAGGTCATAAGGACGGCGCTGGTGTCTATGTCGATTACGCACATAAGCCAGCCGCGCTTGAAACTATTCTCAAAACTCTGCGCCCGCACACGCAAGGAAAACTGATTTGTGTTTTCGGATGCGGCGGAGATCGTGATCCCGGCAAGCGTCCGATGATGGGTCGCATTGCCAGTGAACTGGCGGACGTTGTGATCATTACTGACGATAATCCACGCAGTGAAAATCCGGGCATTATCCGTCAGCAGATTTTAAGTGCCGCTCCTGGCGCGCAGGAAATTGGGGATCGTCGCCGCGCCATACAAGAAGCGGTTGCCATGGCGCGCAGCGGTGATGTCGTACTAATTGCCGGCAAGGGACATGAGACAGGACAAATCATCGCAGATCGGGTGGAACCGTTCGACGATGTAGAAGAAGCCAGAAAAGCCATAGAAGGACAATAGAGCGTATGTGTGCATCGAATACTATCTGGAGTGCTAAAGAAGCCGCTGCGGCAACGGGCGGACGGACGAGCGGCGAATGGATGGCGACCAGCCTATCCATCGATACGCGCAGCCTGGAGCAGGGTGCTTTGTTTGTCGCGCTGAAAGGCGATAACGGCGATGGGCATGCTTACGTGGCAGATGCTTTAAAAAAGGGCGCTGTTGCCGCTTTGGTCGATCACGCGGTTGAGGGTGTCGATCAAAATAGATTATTGATCGTTGATGATACATTATCTGCGTTGCAAAGACTGGGCAGCGCCGGGCGTCTGCGTACATCGGCTAGAATTATCGGTGTAACGGGAAGCGTTGGCAAGACAGGTACGAAAGAAATGCTGGCAGCAGCGTTTGATAGTCAAGGCCAGACCCACGCCAGCGTGAAAAGCTTTAATAATCACTGGGGTGTTCCCTTCAGTCTGGCTTCCATGCATGCCGGTAGCGATTTTGGTATTTTTGAAATGGGCATGAATAACCCTAACGAAATCACGCCACTCTCCTTGATGGTAAAGCCGGATATCGCGATCATCACAAATGTAGAATCAGTACATGCCGGGAATTTCACCAAGGGTGAAGAGGGTATTGCCGAAGCAAAAGCTGAAATATTCGATGGCATGAAGCAAGGCGCCATCGCGATTCTGAACCGTGACAATGTCTGGTTTGAAAAATTGCGTGGCAAGGCTCAGGATAAAGGCTTACATATCGTTTCTTTCGGCGAAGACAAGAATGCCGATGCGAAGTTGACGGGCTTTCTGGTCGCCGCGAATGGCAGCCGCGTGGACGCCGATATCATGGGTGATGCCGTCAGCTTTACCATGCAATCAACCGGCAAGCATCTGGCTCTGAACGCCTTAAGCGTTCTCGCCGCGGTGAAGCTTGCGGGTGGAGATTTGAACAAAGCCGCCCGTGAAATTGGTAAAATAGAACCTTTGCCGGGACGCGGAAAGCGCGAACTGATCGATGTGGGAGACAAAAACAATCCGGTTATCCTGATCGATGAAAGTTATAACGCATCGCCGGTGGCGATGAAGGCAGCCTTTAAAGTACTGGCGATGATTGATCCCGGTCGCGGCGGTCGTCGGATCGCCATTCTGGGCGATATGTATGAGTTGGGCGCCGATGCGCCGCGCCTGCACCAGGAGCTGATTATGCCGCTGGAAGCTGCCGGCGTGCAGCTGGTCTATACCAGTGGCCCTTTGATGAAAAATCTTTATAATGCTTTGCCGAAGGAAAAGCGTGGCGCGCATATTGATGACACACGGGAACTCGCCAGTATTGTACCTGATGTTTTACGTCCCGGCGACGTTGTGATGGTCAAAGGGTCACGTGGCCCTGGTGAAAAACCCCGTATGCAGCTCGTTGTCGAAGCGCTCCGCGCACTGCCGGATAAGCTCGGACTGGTTGGAAAGGTCAAAAACTAATGCTCTATAATCTGCTCAGCCCGCTCGGCGAGGATATTATTTTTTTCAACCTGTTCCGCTACATCACCTTCCGCGGCGGTGCGGCGATGATGACCGCTTTGATCATCTGCTTCCTGATCGGCAAGCCGATGATCCGCTGGCTGATCAGTAAACAGAATGGCGGCCAGCCGATCCGCGCAGACGGGCCGGAAGGGCATTTCAAAAAGGCCGGCACGCCGACAATGGGCGGTCTGATGATTCTGATCTCAGCCGGTATCTCTGTTCTGCTTTGGGCGGATTTAAGCAATCCCTATATCTGGATTGTCGGCGGCGTCATCGCCGGTTTCGGTCTGATCGGTTTTGCTGATGATTACGCTAAGCTGACCAGCCGTTCGCATCATGGCATTCCGGGTAAAGTGCGTCTCGCGTTTGAATTTGGAATCGCCTCGCTCGCCATCGCCGCTTATCTGCATACGACCAATGCTGATTTCAGCACGGGCCTCGCGATTCCGTTCATGAAAGATTACCTCTTCTCGATGGGTTTTTTCTTTATCCCCTTCGCTATGCTGGTGATGGTAGGATCGGCGAATGCGGTAAACCTGACTGACGGGCTTGATGGTCTTGCAATTGGCCCTGTGATAATTGCTGCTGGCTGTTTCGGATTGATAAGCTATCTGGTAGGTAACGCGGTCTTCGCGAATTACCTTGGTATTCATTTTGTACCGGGTAGCGGCGAGCTAGCGATTATCTGCGCCGCGCTGATCGGTGCAGGCATGGGTTTCTTGTGGTTTAATGCGCCGCCCGCCATGGTGTTCATGGGCGATACGGGATCGCTTTCGATGGGTGCGGGACTTGGCGCGATAGCCATGATCGTCAAGCATGAAATCGTGCTGGTGATTATCGGTGGCCTGTTCGTATTGGAAACGGCTTCGGTCATCGTTCAGGTTGCGTCGTATAAATTAACCGGGAAACGCGTATTTCGTATGGCGCCGATCCATCACCATTTTGAAAAGAAAGGTTGGTCGGAGCCGACCGTGGTCATTCGTTTCTGGATCATCGCGATTATTCTTGCATTGGTCGGGCTATCGACACTGAAGCTGAGATGATCGATCTATCTCCTTTCGTGAAAACGTTGCAAGGCCAACCCATCGCCGTCTACGGTCTTGGCCTGTCAGGTCTATCGACCGTCATCGCTCTGTTAAAAGCGGGTGCTAGCGTATTGGCATGGGATGAGAATGATGAAAAGCGCAGCGCAGCCTTGGCGCAGGGCGCGCAATTACAGAATTTCTCAGACCATGGTTTTGCAGGAGCCGCGATACTGGTTTTATCGCCGGGTGTTCCCTATACATTTAACCCGCACCCCGTAGTCCAGCGCGCACAAACGGAAGGTCTGGAAATTATTGGGGATATTGAAATTCTGCACCGTTGCCAGCATGGTCGGGAAACGATTGGCATCACCGGCACTAACGGTAAATCCACGACGACGGCTTTGATTGCGCACATTCTAGCCGCATGTGGACACGATATCATGGTGGGCGGAAATATTGGCAAACCTGTACTAGAACAATCTTTGCCGACTACCGGAGGTTTAATTGTTCTGGAATTATCTTCCTACCAGATTGATCTCTGTCCAACGTTCCGTCCTGATATCGGTGTGTTACTGAATATTACGCCAGACCATCTGGATCGCCATGGTACAATGGAAGCCTATGCTGCCGCCAAGGCGCGCATGCTGGATGGGGCTAATACGATCATATGCAACACCGATGATAAATATTGTAAGGAAATAGCCGCGGATCGCCCTATTACCGCCCTTACGACAAAAGATACGGATCTAGCTGCGCGCCTGCCAGATGTGGCGACGTTAAAAGGCGCTCACAACCGCCAGAACATGATGGCAGCTTACTATGTTTGTCTTGCTTGCGGCTGTAATGAAAGCGATGTGCTGGAGGCAATGAAGTCCTATCCCGGTCTACCGCATCGCCAGTTCCCGGTGCGGGCCATTAACGGAGTCGTCTATATCAACGATTCAAAAGCCACCAATGTGCAAAGTACCGCGACCGCCCTTGAAACTTATCCGCATATTTACTGGATCGTCGGAGGACGCCAGAAAGAGGGCGGGTTATCGGGTCTCGAAGAATATATGAACCGCGTGCACAAAGCCTTCATCATCGGCGAAGCGGAAAAAGACTTCGCCGAGTGGATGGATTTAAACCGCGTCTCTTACAGCGTTTGCGGCACACTGGATGTCGCCGTGCTAGAAGCTCATGCGGCCGTTCAGCAAAACCGTGGCGCACCGGGGGGCGCGGGGGTTGTATTGCTGTCTCCCGCCTGCGCCTCATGGGATCAATTTAGAAGTTTTGAGCATCGCGGCGAAACATTCGAGCAGCTAGTGCTCGCACTGCCGGAAGATGAAGGATGAACAGAGGCATGAAATTTCTCGCCCGGACGGATAAAACATGGATCAGCGAATGGTGGTGGACGGTTGATAAAGTCATGCTCGCCTGCCTTCTGGCTATCATGGCGTTTGGTATTTTGCTGGTAGCGGCAGCCAGCCCCGCTGTCGCGGAGCGGATCGGCGCGTCACAACATATGTTTATTATCAAACATATTGTGTTTCTTATTCCGGCGATTGGCATCATGGTGGCGACCTCGTTATGTACGTTGAACACGCTCTGGCGCATGTCGCTTATTTTATTCGGAATCGGTATTGTCGCTTTGCTGCTTGTTCCTGTATTTGGGACGGAAATTAAAGGCGCGCAACGCTGGTTGCCGATGATCGGTTTTTCCCTGCAGCCAAGCGAGTTCGTAAAACCGGCATTCATTGTGGCCGCAGCGGGTTTCATCGCGCGTCAGAAAGAGCACGCGGAATTTCCAGGCTATAAAATCGCGGTTGCGCTTTATGCTGTGTTCGCCGCACTGCTGGTGTTGCAACCGGATATGGGAATGACGTTCCTCGTGACCTGCTGTTTTCTTGCGATTATCTTTCTGGCAGGCCTGCCGCTGCGCTGGGTTATTTTGTTGGGCGGCGCGGGTATCGGCGGCATTATGCTCGCTTATATGAGCTTGCCGCACTTTCAAAAACGTTTGGACTTGTTCCTTGATCCGTCCAGTGGTGATGCCTATCAGGTGACAAAATCTCTGGCTGCCTTTGAAAATGGCGGTGTGTTTGGTACGGGACCGGGGCAGGGTACTGTTAAACTTCATCTGCCCGATGCCCACGCTGACTTTATTTTCTCGGTAGCCGGGGAAGAGCTTGGTCTTATATTCGTTCTTATGATTGTTGGCTTGTATGGGTATGTGCTGGTTCGCGGGTTCAACCGCATTATGGACTCCGGTGATTTATTCGTGGTATTGGCAACGGGCGGCCTGCTGACGCAGTTTGGATTGCAGGCATTGGTCCATATGGGATCAGCTTTGAGTCTTCTGCCTACCAAAGGTATGACGTTGCCGTTCATCAGTTACGGCGGTTCGTCTTTGATGGCGATGGGAATGGCCATGGGGATGGTTCTGGCATTGACGCGTCGCCAGTCACGACAGGGGATTGCGCGCAGCGGATTATCGATCCGCCCGGTAGGAGGGAAGAGTTCATGAGCGATAAAATGATTGTGTTGAGTTCAGGCGGTACGGGCGGGCACATGTTTCCGGCTGATGCGCTGGCCCGTGATTTAAGCAGCCGCGGTTATCGCGTGGCATTGCTGACTGACATTCGTGGTAAGCGTTTTGAACCATTTGGCGACAATCTTCCAGTACACGTCATCAAATCGGCCACGCTGGGCAGCGGTATGCTGAATAAAGCCAAATCTGTGGTGGCACTAGCGCGCGGCTATTTTCAGGCACGCTGCCTTTTAAAAGAATTAAAGCCGTCTGTCGTGATTGGCTTTGGCGGGTATCCGTCATTTCCCGGTGTCTATGCCGCGCAGAAAATGGGTATTCCAACCATTATTCATGAACAAAACGCTGTGCTCGGTAAAGCCAATGCCATGCTGGCGGACGGCGCCGACCGTATTGCACTCTCGTGGGATAATTCCAGCGGCATGAGTAATGAAGAGCGCAAACGCTCTATTGTAACAGGCAATCCTGTGCGTCCTGATATTGCCGCGCTTTATACGCAACCTTACCCGGTGATCGAATCCGATGGCCGCTTGAATATTTTTGTCATGGGCGGTTCTCTGGGCGCGACAATTTTCAGTGATGTCCTGCCCAAGGCTTTCGCGCTTTTACCTGAAGATTATAAGAAGCGCCTCTCCATCGTGCAGCAGTGCCGCGGCGAAGATATTGAAGACGTGCGCGCTGCCTATCGTGAGGCAGGGATTAATGCCGACACGCAAATTTTCTTCAGCGATGTCGCCAACCAGCTGAAAAAAGCGCATTTATTTATTGGCCGTTCAGGGGCGAGCACTGTGGCGGAAGTCGCCACCGCTGGACGCCCTGCGATTTTCGTGCCCTATCCGCATCATGCCGACCAGCAGCAAACGCGCAACGCCGAAACGATTGCTGACATGGGCGGCGCTTGGGTGATGAACCAAAGCGGCTTTACGCCGGAAGCATTGAATGCCCGCATCCAGACCTTCCTGCAAACACCGCAGATTTTATTCCGTGCGGCGGAAGCGGCGCGCAATAGCGGCCGTCCTGATGCGGCCCGCAAATTAGGTAATGTCGTGATGACTCTGGCCAGCGGCTGGGACAATCAAGCGAACGCGGCGGAATAATTATTCGGCAACAAACGCTAAGGTTGTGTTTTTTAACGTGGCATCACCGAGCGCGATGGTGCGGCCATCGGAGTGTAGCGTCAAAGGCGCGCCGTTCCAGTCCATCATCAAGCCGCCAGCGCCTTCAATGATCGGCGAGAGCGCCGCATAGTCATAGGTCGCCAACCCTGTTTCCACGACCACATCAAGCCAGCCATTGGCCAGCATACCGTAGGAATAGCAATCGCCGCCCCACACCATGGCTTTGCACTCGGCATAAAATTTCGGCCAAAGAGCAGGGATCTGGCGCGGGCTGGTGCAACTGGCCACAGCCTCTTTCAGTCCGGGGCAGGCGCGCGTCCTGACAGATCGACCGTTAAAGGTCGTGGCTTGCCCTTTTGCGCCGATCCAGCGCTCCCGGGCGATGGGCTGGTCGATGACGCCCATGACAGGAATATCATTTTCAGCGAGCGCAATGAGCGTGCCGAAGGTCGGGCGGCCAATGATAAACGATTTGGTGCCATCAATGGGATCGATCACCCAGACCCGGCCATTTTGGGTAGGTTTTTCGCCAAATTCTTCACCCAGAATTCCGTCTTGTGGGAAGGTGGCTTCGATCATCTCGCGCAGACGGGCTTCCACGGCGCGGTCGGCAATGGTAACGGGCGTTTCGTCAGCTTTGGCGATGATATCGAAGGGCGTGCGGAAATGGCTGCGGATCACGTCCCCGGCGGCATCGGCCAGTTTATTCGCCAGTGAAAGAACTTCTTGCATATCGGGTAGCCTTTGGGCTTAAGTATTGGTCTAATTCCTTATAAGACAAAGGCTTAACGATGAAAACGGTTAATGACATCCGGAACGAATTTCTGGGCTATTTTCAAAAGCAGGGACACACGCATGTGCCGTCCAGCCCACTGGTGCCACAGAATGACCCAACCCTGATGTTTGCCAACTCGGGCATGGTGCAATTCAAGAACGTTTTTACAGGGCAAGAAACACGCCCGTACAGCCGCGCGACGACCGCGCAGAAATCAGTGCGCGCCGGCGGCAAGCATAATGACCTTGATAACGTCGGTTACACCGCGCGGCATCACACTTTCTTCGAAATGCTTGGTAACTTCTCATTCGGCGATTATTTCAAAGAAGACGCGATTGCCTTTGCATGGGAGCTGGTGAACAAGAATTTCGCGATGCCGAAAGACAAGCTGCTCGTCACAGTACACAGCTCCGATGAAGAAGCTGCCGCCATCTGGAAAAAGGTGGCCGGTTTTTCCGATGACAAAATCATCCGCATCAACACCAACGATAATTTCTGGATGATGGGCGACACGGGGCCGTGCGGTCCCTGTTCGGAAATCTTCTACGATCAGGGTGAAAAACTGCAGGGCGGTCCGCCAGGCTCGCCCGATCAGGATGGTGACCGATTCCTCGAATTCTGGAATCTTGTGTTCATGCAGTATGAGCAATTCAACGATGGGCGCGAACGCATTAACCTGCCCAAGCCATCCGTGGATACGGGCATGGGGCTCGAGCGCATGGCCGCGCTGATGCAGGGTAAGACGACGAACTACGACATCGATCTCTTGCGTTCGATCATCGAACACAGTGCTGACCTGACCGGCGTTTCGCCGGATGGCGCACAGGCGGCGTCGCATCGCGTGATTGCCGACCATTTGCGTTGCGCCTCGTTTCTGCTGGCCGATGGCGTTATGCCATCAAACGAAGGCCGTGGGTACGTATTACGTCGGATCATGCGCCGTGGGATGCGCCATGCGCATATTTTGGGGGCGCAGGAGCCGCTAATGTATAAATTATTCCCGACTCTGCTTTCCAGCATGGGCGCCGCCTATCCTGAATTGAAGCGCGCTGAAGGCCTGATCACTGAAACGCTTAAAATGGAAGAGTCGCGTTTCAAGAAGACACTCGATCGCGGCCTGAAAATGCTCGATGACGAAGCCGAGCGCGTGAACAACAATATTCTGCCGGGCGATGTCGCGTTCAAGTTGTACGACACCTATGGTTTCCCGGTGGACCTGACCGCCGATGCCCTGCGCGCCAAAGGCATCGACGTCGACATGGATGGTTTTACCAAAGCCATGGAAGAACAAAAAGCCACGGCGCGAAAAAGCTGGACAGGATCCGGCGATGTCGGCACACAAAAAATCTGGTTTGATCTGCTCGACCAGCATGGCGCGACTGAGTTTCTCGGGTATGAGCGCGATAGCTCCGAAGGAAAAATTCTCGCTATCGTGAAAGATGGCGCGCTGGTTGAGAAGCTGAATGCCGGTGAAGAAGGTCAGATCATCGTCAACCAGACGCCTTTCTATGGAGAGAGCGGCGGTCAGACGGGCGATATCGGTGTGTTCCTCACAGACGCCGGTGACAGCTTTACGGTGACCGATACCAAAAAACAACTCGGCAAACTCTTCGTGCACATCGGCAAGGTGACAAAAGGCTCGCTTGAAACCGGCGAAGGCGTTGAATGCCGTGTCGATGCGCGCCGCCGCGCCGCGATCAAAGCCAATCACTCGGCAACTCACTTGTTACATGAAGCGTTGCGCCGTGTGCTTGGCGACCATGTCGCGCAAAAAGGCTCGCTCCAGGATGCGGCCCGTACGCGCTTTGATATCTCGCAACCGATTGCCATTACTGAAGCGCAGTTGCGTGAGGTAGAGCAGCAAGTGAATGAAGAAATTCGCGCCAACACCGACATCATTACCCGCGTTCTGCCGTTGGAAGATGCGATGGAAAGCGGCGCGCGCGCCCTGTTCGGCGAAAAATACGATGACGAGGTGCGTGTCGTGTCTATGGGCACCCAGCGTGCTGGTGAAAACCATGTCTTCTCGGTGGAACTCTGCGGCGGAACGCATGCGAACCGCACGGGTGAAATTGGCCTCTTTAAAATTATCTCGGAAAGCGCTGTATCCTCCGGTGTACGCCGTATCGAAGCGTTGACGGGTGAGAATGCGCTCAAGTATTTTGAACATCAGGCGCGCGTTGTGGCTGATGCTGCGGCCATTCTGAAAGCTGCGCCATCTGAACTTATGGCGCGCGTACAAGCGCTGGTGGATGAGAAAAAGAAACTCGAAGCCGAAGTCACCACTCTGCGCCGTCAACTGGCAACAGGCGGCGGTGCGGCAAATGATGAAGCCAAAGACGTTGGGGGCATAAAATTCCTCGCCAAAATCCTGCCCGGCTTCCCGGCCAAAGATTTGAAGCCAATGGCGGATGACCTGAAACAAAAAGTCGGCTCGGGCGTGGTTGTCCTGATTTCGACAGAGGAGGACAAAGCCTCCATCGTCGTCGCAGTTACACAGGACTTGACGGACCGCATCAGCGCCGTAGATCTGGTTAAGGTTGGCGCGGAAGCGCTAGGCGGTAAAGGCGGCGGTGGCCGTCCTGACATGGCACAAGCCGGCGGACCGAACGCCTCGGCCGCCAATGACGCTGTTTCCGCCATGGAGAAAAAGCTGGTCGTTTAACGATCCATGTGATATATTCCATAATATTAAGAGCAGGTTATGGCATTAACACATTTATTTGAGCATGTAACAAAACAATCGCCGTCAGGATATATTTCTGTCCTGCGGAATGATGGCTATACGCAAATTAATAAAGCGGATAACAGTTTTGCTGTTTGTATGACTAAGCCGGATGCAGATCATGTTGTTGCAGTCAATTTTGATGCCAGCTGGGCCCCTTTATTTTATCATTACTGTCAATCAAATCCCGACAATCCTTTTTTGCCAACCGTTCATGAAATCCGTATGCATGATGATTTCTGCGTTGTTCGGATGGAAAAATTGATTGCGGTAGATCACCATGATGTTGCGCCGGCCGATAAAAAGTTACTACAGGACAATATGGAGTCCTGGGTAGCCTTCATACGAGCTGAAAAAGGCGCTGTTATAGACCAGGAAAAAAATGGATATACCCTGAGTGAAACGGTGCGCGATATTTTAGGTTTAACGCAGCATCTATTTAAAAAGACCGATGGCTTTACGCTACCTTATTGCGATGTGAAACCTGATAATGTGTTTTTACGCCATACGGCTGACGGCCCTCAATTTGTGTTTGGTGATCCCGTCTTTCCGGGTGATGGCTACAATAAAGATAATCTTTTATTCATGAATGACGTATATCGTGCTTTTAAGCTGCCTGCTGTAACCATGGGCAAACAAGCTTCGCGCAATTTGGCTTTAGCGTAACTGGAATTAAATGATGTCTGATCAAATTTATAAAGGACTGTATCCTCCCGAAGAAATAAAAGAGATTGTGACGGCCGTGTGCCCTAGCAAGCCTGTCGAACTTCCGTTCTTTTCAAAGGAAGCAAAAGAATTCTGGGTTGAAGGTAAGGCCAGCATGAAGCTTTACGATGTGTGGGAGCTAGTTAACAAGGGAGATGCTTTTGAAGCAACTCCTTTATGGAAGGGTGTATCAGTAGAGCTAACAGAAAAGCTGATCGATGAACGCGAAAAGGCAGGAATCACCACACAAAGATTTAATTCTCATAGGGTTTTTTAAAATTAAACCGGGCATTGCCCGGTTTTTTATCAGGAGCCAAGCGCTAACTGATTGTGTTTTTCCCGCTCTTTTCCAGCGCGCCGTCCCTTTTTATCCAGATACAAGGATAAGTCTGCTTTTTCCTGCTCGGTTAAGCGGGAGGATAATTTTTCAAAGCTTCCGAATGCATGGTCGCAGGCACGCTTTATTTCATACGCGGCATGGGAGCGTTTCATTTCTTTTGAATCGCAAGGAAGGCTTAATTGAATTTCCGTGGCAGAAAATCCCTGTATCGAGAAATTTGCTTTAAGCATTTTAAAGCCATCAAAGCTGGCATCATTGAACGTATTTTTAATGCTATCCTTGTTAACTTTGATATCTGTGAGGCATCTTAAAGCGCCTTGATCCATCAAAGCGAGAAGATTTTCCGCTTTGCTGATCTGGTCTATTTTGCTCACTTCAATAGTAGCCCGCAGAATATCTTTTACTTGGCGAATATCGCCATTTTTTTCGTGAATAGCTTTGTTAGCAATATTGCCTGCTGTTTTAATGCTGCCAAATTTAATGTCTTCACTGCGAACATTTAGTTTATTCGCAATGGTTTTAACAAAATCTTGAAAGAAAGGTTCGATCAAAGCAGCTTTGGCAACAAGATCACGTGCTTCTTGAAGCGTGGTGCCGCGCTTATCATCTTCCAACCCGTTTGTTATCGCCCCAAATTGCTGCATCGCAATACCAATTCCACATAGGTGAATTGAACTTTATGCATAAATGCTAACATAACTAGGGGGCTTCTTATCAAGGCAAAAATCACCTTAATCACATGAACTTCAGTAGTTTTTGTAACTTTGTTGTCTTTTTCTTAAGTTACATGATCACTCATGTAGCTTTTTGAGGGTTGCACGGGAATCTTCTGCAACCTGTTGGATGAGCGGCGCGCTGTTTTCACGCAGGCTGAGATGTTCGCCTTGTTCGGCTAGCGGCACGGGCGGGCGGCGGCGGGTGCGGTAGATCCCGAAGGCCATAAGGACCAGATAAACAGCCCCCACATAGAGGAAATAGCTGTTCACGCCAAAGGTGCTCATCGATCCAGTGGCCATGAACGGGCCAACGATTGAGATGCCGCCATTGAGCAGGATGAGGGTCGCGCTGGCCGCGAGAATTTGCCCGGAGGATAAATGGTCGTTGGTGTGAGAGACAGACAAACCGTAGATGGAGAGGGACGTCCCGCCGATCAGCGGCATGATCGCAATCACCGCATACATGCTGTGCAGTGACGCAAAATAAGCGAACACGCAAAAGAGCCCCGTTAGTGCCGTCACGCCTATCAAGACCTTGCGGCGATCGAAGCGATCGGACAGCCATCCGATCGGTGCCTGAAAAATAACGCCGCCCGCAATGAAGGCGGCCATAAAGGTGGACAGTTGCGAGACGCTTAATCCCATTTCCGCAGCATAAACCGGGCCGATCGAAAAAAGCGCGGAGGAGGCGAGACCTGAAATCATTACCCCTGCAATCCCGAGCGGGGAATATTCATAGAGTTTTTTAATCGATACCCGTACTGGTGTGGCAAAAGTCGGTGCTGGCCGGCTGGAAAGTGAGATCGGCAGCACGGCGAGCGTAACCAGAATGGACGTCATCACGAATAGTTCGACATCGGCCGGGTCTGCCACATTGAGCAAGAATTGCCCCAACGTCATGCCTGCATATAAAATAATGAGATAGAGAGCCATGACTTTACCGCGGTTTTCATTAGTTGCTGCTTGGTTGAGCCAGCTTTCAATGACGATGTAGAGCCCCGCATACGCAAAGCCTGTAAAGACGCGCACGACGCCCCATATTATGGGATCGGAGAAAATGCCATGAAAAAGCACGGTCGTTGAGGCGAGAGATGCGAGCGCCGCAAAAACGCGGATATGTCCCACGCCTTGTATAAGCTTGGGTACGAACAGACTGCCGAGCAGATAGCCCACATAATACATCGACATAATGACGCCGATGCTCATGGTTGAAAACCCTTCGATATTGGCGCGTACGCCGAGCAGCGTTCCTTGCAGGCCATTGCCGATCATGATCATGGCAAGACCAAAGAAAAGAGGCCAGGAAGAGGCGAGGGTTTTTTGCATGGTTGTGACTTGCTGGAGTTGGGGTAAACTAAGGAGGACGTATCGGTATTCTTAACGCAACGCAATTGATATTATTCTGGCATGACCATGCAAAAAGCACAATCGACCGACCTTTCATACCCCTTGCGCCCAAACGACATGGTACTGTTTTTTCCGCAGTATCAGGCGGGCGCCGTGCCGAGCCAAATCCCAACCGGGACACCCGCTCTGCGCGCCCTGTGGCATGAGGCACCGGGCTTTGTCGAAGTTCCCTTGCAGCTGACAGATGCGGCTAGCCTAGGCAGCGATCCTCTCATCCGTTTTCGTGATATTTTGTACCGTCAATTAAAAGACGCGATGGCATTGGTAAGAAATGCGCAGCCAGATTTTATCCTGACAACGGGCGGGGACTGCGGCGCGTCCTATGTTCCGATTGCATACATGAACGCTTTATATCAAGGCAAGTTGGGCGTTATATGGGTGGACGCCCATGCCGACATTCATGCGCCATCAACTTCCCCGTCCGGCAATTACCACGGTATGGTGCTGCGGCATTTGATGGGCGATCCTGAATTTAAAGAAAAACCTGATCTGCCTTTAAAGTCTGCGCAGATTGCTTATGTGGGTTTACGGGATACGGAACAGCCGGAAGATGAATTCATCAGAAAAAACAACATACCGCGCTTTCATGCTCAGGATGTCACCAATAATAACGCGCCACTGGATTCCATTATTGCGCGCTTTCAAGAAAACGGTGTGACGCATCTTCATTTGCATGTGGATTGCGATGTTCTGGACCAGATGGTTTTTCCGCATGTGCATGTGCCGGAACCCGAAGGGCTCAGTCTGGAACGGTTGATTGAGATTTTGCAGTATCTGCGCGCGGCAATGCCGATGGCAAGTTGCTGTCTGACAGAATATGCGCCCAAAGAGGCCGGAGCCGGCCTGCCACTCGTCACAAAGATTTATACCGCAGGACTGGGCTTAAAGTTGCCATCCACCCCATAATCCCGCCTTTATTGCCTGTTAGAGTTATAGAATAGGAGATGTCCATGCGTTTAGTCCTGTCTTTTTTGTTCTTATCTTTTCTGACATTCCCAGCGGTTGCCGCCACAAAAACCGCTGTTTTTGCGGGCGGTTGTTTCTGGTGCATGGAAAGCGAGTATCAAGATCTTGAAGGTGTCGAGAGCGTGGTTTCAGGCTTTTCCGGCGGTACCAAAGAAACGGCCACATACGAGGCCGTGTCACGCGGTGATACGGGCCACCGCGAAGTAGTGCAGGTAACTTATGATCCCGCCAAAGTCACCTACGAGAAACTGCTTGGTATATTTTGGGACAATGTCGATCCGTTCGATACCGAAGGCCAGTTCTGCGATAAAGGATTTCAATATACGGCGGCCATATTTGTGAATGATAAACGGGAACGCACACTGGCTGAGCAATCCGTTCAAAAAATTGAAGCGAAGGCAGGTAAAAAAGTTGAAACGGCTATTTTACAAGCGGAGCCATTTTATCCAGCCGAAGAATATCATCAGGATTATTTCAAAGAAAATGCCGTGCGGTATAAACTCTATCGCTCGGGTTGCGGGCGCGATGCCCGCCTGAAAGAGTTAAAAGAAACCGTTGAGTAAATTTAAGCGGAGATATCGAGGCTCAGGCCGCGCTGCGGCTGATAGGGTGAGGCAGGTTCGCGGTAGGTACCGCTACTGACAATAAAGGGATCGATCCCCGATTTGCTGTCTTCCACTTTCGTTTGAACAGCGCCGATCTCATCGGTGTAGCGCACGGTCCGGCGGAAATTTCCATCTGCTTGACGATCCAGATTTTCTTCAAATTCAACGTTACTGCCAGAGGGATTTTCCTGCGTAACGGTACGTTTTAATCCACGATCTGTCAGCGTTACTTCTTCATTGCGGATAAAATTGCGACCATCACTCTGGCGGAAGATTTGTGTCCGGCGGAAACCGCGCTCCAGCGTATCGAGCGTCTCACTGACAAGTTTCGGTTGCGCAGCGGCCAGCCCCTGCAAGACAGTTTCGGACGGGCGCACGTCGGTCGTGTTTTCCACGGATGCCGCAGGGGAAGCAACCACCGCCGGCAGATTTTTGACTACAGGCGCCGTTGCCTGATAAGCGCGTTTCTGCTTCAGGAGCGAGTCGATCAACTGGCTGCGGTCAATGGTGTTCATATCTTATTCTATATAGAACCCGGACCGCGCTTTGCCATGCGCTTGAACGGGAAATTAGGCATGATCAGTGTATCAAATATCAGGGATGTTTTAAAAATTAGTGAAAGGTTACGCACAGAATTTGCTAATATTTATGGTAACTTGGGACCTCTTGAAAAATTGCCGAGTGCCCTTCATACTACCGTATGGTTGCAGGGCAAAAAGTTGCTTTGATTACAGGGATTAGCGGGCAGGATGGTCAGATACTGGCCGATCTGTTGCTGGGTAAAGGATATGCAGTTCATGGGTTGCGCCCTTATACTCCTGAGCCTCCCGGGGCCTTTTTAAGCGCTCTGGTTTCGCATGGGCTGGTTCTTCATTACGCGGATATGACGGACACAGGCAGCCTTCTGCGCGTCCTAGGAGAAGTCATTCCTGACGAAATTTACAATCTGGCGGCACTGAGCCATGTGCATGTCAGTTTTGATCTGCCCGAAGCGGCCGGTAACGTCAATGCGCTGGGGCCGGTGAGGCTCCTTGAGGCTATCTACGCCCTCGGGATGACACAGCGGGTAAAACTCTATCAGGCTTCCAGTTCTGAAATGTTTGGCCGCTCGGCGCCGCCACAACGAGAGACTACCCCGTTTCATCCTTGCAGCCCCTATGCCTGTGCCAAACTTTACGCGTACTGGATGGTGCGTAACGCCCGGGAAGCCTATGGTCTTTTTGCCTGCAACGGCATTTTATTCAATCACGAAAGCATGCTGCGCGGCGAAGAGTTTGTGACGCGGAAAATAACCCGCGCGGTGTGTGAAATCGAAGCGGGTCAGCGCGACTATATATCCCTTGGCAATCTTGAAGCACGCCGCGACTGGGGACACGCATCCGATTACATGCGGGGTGCCTGGATGATGCTGCAGGCGGACATGCCGGATGACTACGTACTGGCAACCGGTCAATCGCGCACCGTGCGCGAGTTTGTGGAAGCGGCCTTTACTTACATTGGTGTTACCTTGCGCTGGGAAGGGCAGGGAATGGACGAACAAGGAATAGATGCCCGGAGTGGCAAGAGGCTTGTCAGAATTGATCCTGCATTTTTCCGCCCTCAAGAAGTGCATGTATTGCTGGGAGACGCAGCAAAAGCGCGCCGCAAACTCGGCTGGCATCCCGATATCACTTTTGAGAGGCTTGTCGCGGATATGATGGATGCTGACAGGGTTATGCCATCAAAACGTGCCTCTTATGCTTGATCTGGCAGGCCATTCTCTTTTTATTGCCGGCGAAACAGGCATGGTGGGGCGGGCTTTGGTTCGGCGTTTTACGCAAGAACCCGTGACTTTGCTCAGCGCCTCTCATCAGACTCTCGATTTAAAAGATGCCTCTGCAACGCGGGAGTGGTTCGCGACGTATAAGCCGCATCTGGTCATTATGGCGGCGGGACGTGTCGGAGGAATAGGGGCAAACGCGGCCGATCCTCAAGGATTTTATCATGATAATCTGATCATGGCGCGCAATGTGTTATCTGCTGCGGCTCAAAGTGGGGTGCGCAAATTACTCTATCTGGGCTCATCGTGCATTTATCCGCGCAACGCTCCCCAACCCTTGACGCCCGATTCTCTGTTTAAAGGGCGGCTTGAAAAAACCAATCAGGGATACGCTCTCGCGAAATTAAAAGCGATCCGCCTGTGCCAATTATACCGTAGGGATGGATATGATTTCGTGTCTGTTTTGCCCTGTAATCTTTATGGCCCGCATGATCACTATGACACTGAAAAATCCCATGTCATTCCCGCCCTTATCCTTAAAATATCCGAAGCGAAACGCCTTAACGCGCCATCGGTCACTTTGTGGGGTACAGGAAACCCTTTGCGTGAATTCATGCATGTCGACGATCTGGCGCATGCGTGCGCGAATGTCATGAAACACTACAGCGATGGCGTGCCATTAAATATTGGGTCCGGCGAAGAAATATCCATCCGCAATTTAGCGCAGATGATAAGTGAGGTTGTGGGTTACAAAGGAATAATACTATTCGACCAAAAGAACTCGGATGGTGTCCCCAGAAAAATCATGGAAAATCCATTGACCTCCTGCATGCCCCTTCAACAGGGGCTCGCGCAATTACGGTGAGCTTGGCTTTGGCGCAACATTGTTGTTCGACTTGAACATTGACCATGATATGCGACTAAGTCTGGCAAAAATTGTTTCGTCAGCTTCGTTTTTTTCTGCGGTGTTGGAGTGGGAACCTGGTACATGATTGTCTCTGAGGTTATCATAGCCATCATTACTGCTCGGTGGATTGTCAAATCCAGCGGCTTCAATCGCTTCGCGCAATTTTGATTTAAGACCTTTTCCGTGAGACGTATGAGGATCGCTAAAAATATTGGTATAAAGCTGCACGACTTCTTCCGGATCAACCAGCTTCAGACCGTCATTTTCCCATTTTTTCAACTCAGCAGCAGTGGGATAAGTGAAATAGTTGGCGCCATGTCCACGCGAGGGTTGAGGGTTGCCTTCAATCAGGCCACCATTTTGCAAATCTTCAAAAATACGCGTAATGGCAAGAGCGCCTGTGTCCACCATATCAATCGTGGAGCGCAGAACAGTCTTGGTGCGGTCGATTTGTATCGGGCGTTTAGCCAGAATATTCCCGGTATCGATGCCTTCATCGATGTAATGAAGTGTCCAGCCATAACGCGTTTCATTTGGCTCGGCAATTGCGCGCGCTACAGACATCACCCCTTGATATTCCGGCAAAATGCCTGGGTGCAGGTTCAGCAAAAAGCCTTTATCGCGCCAAACCTGAATGTGTTCTGGTTTGAAAATCTGAAAGCATCGTACAGATAAGGCGCCGACATAATCGCTGGCATCCTTTTGACGACGGACAAATTCAGGGTCATTTATATCCGGCACAGGGATATATTTGAGATTATATTTTTTTGCTAGAATTTCGGGTGCAAGTGGTTTGCTACGCTCGGTTAATCCGTTCAGGTAAGGATAAACAACCTCTGCTAAAATTTTACGCTCAAAAAATGCCATTTTTTTAAGTTCAGGCAGATTAGCTTTTTTGCTCGATTTATGCTCAGGCATAAAAATAACTGGCCTGAAACCATTATCGATCATTTCAGGCACGATCTTGTTCAATACCAGGTGCGCGGTAATGTCGCTCCCGATGAACAGCGCTACTTTTTTGCCGTTGTCGTTTGTCATTAGCTTACTCTTTTATTTAATTCCTGCGGCGCTATAGCCACATTCTCCCATGCAATATTGAAAAGAACGCGAAAAGCCTTCGCGAATTCAGGTTGTGCCAAAGTGATGACAGACACATCGTTCTTGTCAAAGTTTACAAAGGCGATTTTATCGCCATACGCATACAAAGCGCGATCACTGAAAAGATCTTCAGGAAACCATTTATATTCAGCGAACCCCTTTGAAATAAGCTGAGTTTCCCCTTTTCGGGCCGTAATCTTGAAATTGATATGATCGCCGAGCTCGCTCATACGTTTAGAATGTTGCTGGAACCATTCTTCGCCGAGCCATTTATACCAATGCGGCGGATGAGCGTTGAAGAGAACAATTTCTCCCCCTTCTTTTTTTGCCACGTCGTATACGTCATCCATAAACTCTTTAAATCCTTCAGAGCCGTTATAACTATGGATATAACTTGTTTTCAACCGCATTCCATCCAGCCCGATAAACTCGATACCACCGGTTTCAAAAGTCTTACGGATGGTAGACAGTGTGCTTTCGCGAGGGGTCGTTTGATTGTTTTCGATGGCGCCGATGGATGTCGCACTGATGCCAGTGCGCTGGGCCAGATCTTGCTGGCTCCAGTTAAGAATTCCGCGGGCACCGCGTATCTGTGCTGTCGTAATCGTCATTTGCTATAACAATCCACTAGGGTCAATCTGCTTCAAATTTTGTGCAAGCGAAGTTGGTTTTATCCCAATTAAGTAAAACTTGCAATACAAAATCAAATATATTTCGTAAAATAATTTTATTGACAAAATAGTGTAATTTATGAAAAGTGCAAGTTCAGCTTTGTAAATTGCGAAGTTGACGGGAATTCTGCGCTTTCCCCCACACACGAAAGCCGGAAATCCGGGTTAGAGTACTACTGTTAAAGCGGTAATGAGGGTTACTATAACCCACACGAAGGCGGGATATCCAAGGGAAACCAAGGATATCCCGTTTTCGATTCTTAGGCGGTGTCGAGCAGCCCTTCCCGGCGGAGCAGTGCGGCCGGGTCGGCGTCTCGACCGCGGAAGTTGCGGTACAGAATTTCGGGATCTTCGCTGCCGCCCTTGGCCAGCACTTCGTTGCGATAAGCCTGCGCGGTGGCCTGATCGTAGAGGCCTTTTTCCCGGAACAGCTCAAAGGTATCGGCGTCCAGCACTTCGGCCCATTTGTAGCTGTAGTAGCCGGCGGCATAGCCTCCACCAAAAATATGCGAGAAGGAGGTAGAGGCCGGACCAGCATGGCGCGGGAAGAGGCGCGCATCTTTCGTCGCTTCGTCTTCAAAATCAGCGACCTTGTCGATGGTGGCTGGATCAGCTGTGTGCCATGCCATGTCCATCAGGCTGAAACTTGCCTGACGCAAGCCGCCCCAACCGGTCATGAAGTTTTTCGAGCGGTTGAGTTTTTCGATCAGTTCTACCGGGATTTTTTCGCCTGTTTCATAATGGCGTGCAAACCCGTCGAGCGTTTCTTTTGTCGAGGCCCAGTTTTCTTGCACCTGGCTTGGTAGTTCAACGAAATCCCACAACACGCTGGTTCCAGCTTGGGAAGAGTAGGTTACATCCGAAACAAGCATGTGAACCGCGTGGCCCATTTCATGGAACAGGGTTTCCACTTCGTCGAAGGTGATGAGTGAAGGGCGGTCTTTTGTGGGCTTGGTGAAGTTGCAAACAATGGCTACCAGTGGCCGCACGATCTTGCCTTCATACAGGCCTTGTGAGCGGTAGGAGGTCATCCAGGCGCCCTGTTTCTTGCCCGTGCGCGGGAAGAAATCCCCATAAAGTAAACCGATGAAACGGCCGTCGGATGTATCGGTTACTTCATAGACCACCACATCATCATGCCAGACCGGAACACCGTTCATTTTTTTGAATGACAGCCCAAACAGTTTGGTAAAGTGCCCAAAGACGCCTTCCAATGTTTCGGTCAGCGGGAAGTAAGGGCGGAAATCTTCCGAGGAAAAATCGAAAAGATCTTGTTTTAGTTTCTCGCTGTAATAGGCCACATCCCACGGCATAATCTCTTCCGGGCCATTCAATGTTTTGGCAAAGGCTTTTAGGGAAGCGAGGTCTTTTTCGGCGGCGGGTTTGTAAGTCGCCAGCATCTTGTTAAGAAAATCAAATACCTTGTCCGGTGATTTTGCCATGCGGCGCTCCAGCACATAATCGGCGTGGTGCTTGTATCCAAGAAGCTTGGCGCGCTCATTGCGCAGCGAGATAATCGATTTGATGGTTTCGCAATTATCGAAGGAGTCGTTGTAAGCACGGCTGCCAAAAGCACGCCAAACCTGTTCGCGCAGGGCGCGATTGTCTGCATAAGTGACGAACGGACCGAAGCTTGGGTAATCAAGCGTAATCACCCATTTTCCCGGCAAGCCTTTTTCTTCGGCTGTTGCGGCGGCGCCGGCCACGGCTGTCTCGGGCAATCCGGCCAGATCGTCTTCTTTTTCAATGACGAGCTGAAACGCGTCCGATGATTTTTTGACGTTGTTGTTGAAGGCGGGGCCGAGGGTCGAGAGCTTTTCATTTACTTCGCGCAGGCGCTGCTTTTTCTCCTCATCCAAGAGAGCACCACCACGCACGAACCCTTTATAGGTATCTTCGAGGAGCAGCATGTGGTCTTTGCGCAAATGTAGCGTATCGCGCTTATCCCAGACAGCTTTGACTTTTGCAAAGACGATAGGGTCGAGAGCAACATCCGAAGCAAAGTTGGAATTCAGCGGCCCGATATCTTCGGCTAACGCTTCGAGCTTGTCGGTTCCGGCGGCAGAGAGTTGATTGTAGAAAATACCCGTGACGGTGCCGAGCAGTTCAGACGCCGTTTCTAAAGCGACGATTGTGTTGTCAAAATCGGGTTCGGCCGTGTTGGCCTTGATGGAATCGATATTTGTGCGAGCAGCTTCAATCGCCTCGCGAACGGCGGGCAGATAGTGTTCTTCCTTGATCGCATCAAAGGGAGGGGCTTCATGCGGCGCGGTGAAGGGGGCGAGTAAAGGGTTCTGACTCATCTTTTATCCTGTTCGATTATCCTATATATGATGCGCCATGGGCGATGTGCCAAGGTCAGATCTTTATAATGACGTATATTTTTCGGCGCAAGGCGGGCCGGACGAGACACGTCATGTGTTTTTGGACGGTAATGACTTGCCACACCGTTGGCAAGGGGGCGGCCGCCATACTATCGGCGAAACGGGTTTCGGGACCGGCCTTAATTTCCTGCTTGCCTGGAAGCTGTTTGATAAAACGGCTGCGCCCGGCGCCTTGCTGGATTTTGTCTCGGTAGAGAAGCATCCTTTAACGCCGAAGCAGATTCGGGAAGGACTATCACCTTGGGCGGTTGAATTATCGCCTTACTTGGAAAAGATGCTGGCGCAATATCCAATGCGTGTGCCTGGTTTCCACCGGATGGTGTTTGATAACCGGGTAGCGCTTACCCTCATTTTTGATGATGCCAATCAGGCGCTTGCGCAGATTGAGGGTAGTGTCGACAGCTGGTTTCTGGATGGGTTCACACCGTCGAAAAATCCGGCGATGTGGACGCAAGAGGTGTTCGACCAGATGGCGCGCCTCTCCCACGATCAGACGACATTTTCAACGTTCACAGCAGCGGGGTTTGTGAAACGGGGCCTGCGGGATGCTGGTTTCACCGTGGAAAAGCGTCCCGGTTTTGGCGCCAAGCGCGATCGGCTGGCGGGAAACTATACGCAGCGCCATAAGCCTTCCTCCCCGTCGCCGGGCACTGTTGCCATTATTGGTGCCGGCCTTGCGGGAACGGCCTGCGCGCATGTCTTGCGGCAATATGGCTTAAACGTAAAGCTCTATGACAGCACGGGAATTGCGGCAGGGGCTTCGGGCAATGATCTGGGGCTGATTAATCCGCGTTTGAGTGCTTTGCGCACAGCGGAGAGTGATTTTTACACGAGTGCCTATGCGTTGGCGTTGCGCACGCTTCAAATGTTGCCAAATATTGATTTTGAGCAGGTGGGAGCCTTGCATCTCATCATGGACGCGGAAAAGCAAAAGCGTTTATACCAGACACAGAAAAACTGGGCATGGTCGCCAGAGCATATGGTGTTGGTGAGCGCGCAAGAAGCCAGTGAGATAGCGGGAATTACACTCGATAACGAGGCCCTCTATTTGGCCGATAGCGGTTTTGTATCGCCGCGCAAGCTGAGTGCCGCGCTGGCAGAAGGCACAGATTGTGAAGTACGGCAAATCACCACTCTTGATGATATCGAGGCTGACGTTATCATCCTGGCAAATGGAGCAGGGGCGGCAATACTGGCAGATTTGCCGATTCATACGGTACGCGGCCAGATCACACAGATAGGCACAGAAACCACATCCCAATCACTTCGCTGTAACCTTCATTATGGTGGTTATTTATCTGCTGCCCGTGAAGGTCGCCATATGGTTGGTTCGACGTTTCAGCGCTGGATTGATCACACAGAAACGATGGAAGAAGATAATGCGTATAACCTTTCAATGATGACAAAGGCTGTTCCGTCTCTTCAGGCTAATTATAGAGTTATGGGGGCGAGAGCCTCCCTGCGATGTGCGTCAAAAGACCGGTTTCCTTTAATCGGCGTACTGAACGATTCGGTATATCTGTCCGTAGCGCACGGGTCACACGGAATTGTCTCTGCTCTCGCGGGCGCGCATATATTGGCAGATATCCTGCGTGGCGGCATTCGCAGCCAGTCGCGCGACACTCAAGGCATTCTATCGCCCAGACGCTTTACCGCAGGTTAACCATATCGCGGTTTTTATACGTCACTTTTAAAAAATATGATAAACTTGGCGCATGGTTCTACTCCGTCTTTGGATGCAAGATCGGCGCGGCGCAACGGCTATTGAATATGGCCTGCTGGCGGGCGGCATTGCGCTGGCCATTCTGATCGCCGTCAACTTGCTAGGTGATAACCTGTACACCCTTTTTTATGAAGATTTGCCGACTGTGCTCGAGCACTGATGGACTTTATGGCGGGAGTTTGCCATGCTCCGCCCATGATCATCCTTTGGCTCCTTTTTGGCTATCTCACAGCCTTTTGTGCTCTTCTTGTTCTTGTGCCGCTTGCGCGCCGCATAGGCTATGTCGATCATCCGGGCGGGCGCAAAACGCATGAGGAAGTAACACCGCCGATTGGGGGACTTGTTATTCTGCCCATGTCCACATTTTTGCTGTGGGGCATTGGTGCGTTGGATCAGGGAATGGCCGTGTTGCTGAGCGCGGTCGCGGTTATTTTCCTGATGGGCGCTTGTGACGACCTGGCGCAATTAAATTCTTGGCTTAAATTTTTCATTCAAATTGCGGTCGCCGCTTATCTCGTGATTTTTGGTGGTGCCGAAGTGCATCTCTTGGGCAACCTTTTTGGTATGGGGGAGGCAGGTTTAAACATACTGAGCATTCCGTTCTCCATAGCAGCTTTCGTCTTGCTGATGAATGCCCTGAACATGATGGACGGTCTCGATGGGCTTGCTGGCGGGATGGCCGCGGTCATTCTTGGCTGGCTCGCTTTCGCCGCCTATAGCGCCGGGCAAACAAACAGTTCTCTTCAAATACTCTGTATCCTTGTGCCACTGCTGGCGTTTCTTAGTTTGAATATGCGCCATCCTTTCCTGAAAAAAGCCCGCGTGTTTCTGGGCGATGCGGGATCGTTATCTCTAGCGATTATTATTGGCTGGTTTGCGATTGATCTCTCACAACCGCCGGCCGCAGCTTTGCTGCCTGTGGGCATCATGTGGTTGCTGGCCATTCCGGTGATGGATACGTTGACGCTATTTTTTATTCGTAAATTGCGGGGTCGTCACCCGTTCGAACCCGACCGTAACCATTTGCATCACCGGTTTCTCGACAAAGGATTTGCGGCAGAGTGGACGACGCCGTTCATCTTGCTGGCGGGAATTGCCTGCGGCTGCCTTGCCATTCAGGCGCCAGCGATTGGTGTGCCGGAAGTCGTTCTGTTTGCCGGATGGTGGGGTGTTTTAGGATTGTATGTAGCCTACAGCTTACGTCCCGGGGCAGATCGTCAGTTTAGCTGAGCATCGCGCCGACCCAGTCGACGAATTCATAGGATGAATTATTAATCTGAAATCCGATAATTGCGACGAATGCCGCCAGTTCAATCGGAATGCGTAACGTACAGGCAGCAATATAAGAGGTAAACGCAAACGTATAAGCCACAAGAAAATAGCTTAAGACCAGTCCTTGATGCGCGGTGACGGGGTCGGCGCTGGACATCATCAGTGTCACTGGCAACGATAACAGGATAGATGGCACCATCAGCCAATTATAGGCGGTGACAAACCGGAAGAAATGCTCTGTGCGGTCTGTCTTGCTGCTGAGGAAATACACAAAGCCAAGAAATATGCCAAGAGCGATGCAAAAGCGCAGGCTGTAGGTTAGAGAAATCAGGTTCTGCGATTGTTCCGCAAAGACAGGAATCGGCGCGATCAATGCGCCCAGTAGCATGATGGGAAAAACCAGTACCAGCATGACAAAGGAGCCTAGCATATCATTGTATGAGCCGCTAAAGCGGGCATCCGGCTTCGGCATGAACAACATGGCATCAAGGCACCCGAGAATATGATTTTTCGTTGTCTGTTTCATGGTGGCTCGTTCAAGTGATTTTTATCAGTCTAGCATATGTGGATAACATCGGCAAAATTTAGCCGCTAAGTCTGGCGCTTTCCAAGGCTTGCTTTACACTTGAGGCAACAAGAATCACAGCCAAGTGGGGCAAATCTATGGCGCAGCCAGCTAGATCATCTGTTTATTTTCTTTTAACCACGATGCTTTGCGGCGCGCTGGCAGGATGCGGTGGCGACAAAGCTGCTTCCAGCGGTGCATACACGGGCGAAAATCTGCAGATACGCACTGCCGGAATGGCAGCCTCACAAAACAACACTTTATCCGCCCGCGTTGCCAGGCTTGAAAATGATGTGGCTGCCGTCAAAAATGATATGTCCCAACTGGCGATGACGTACAACGGATTGATGACAACTAATGACCGCATTGATTCCTTGCTGACAAAAATTGAACGGAAGCAGGAAATCGCGCCCACACCATCAGTTGAAAAAGCAGATTTAATGCCGCCCGTTGCCGCTCCTGTGAAAGTTGCGGAAAGACCTGCGGACGTATTGCCTAAAGAGGCGACTGTCATGGGTGTGCGTTTAGGCGAGCATCCTGATAAAACGCGCCTTGTCATTGACTGGAGCAAGTTGGGTGATATCAAAACGGAAATTGACAACACGGAAAAATTATTACTGATCACGCTTTCAAAAACCGCGTGGGATGCAAAGAAAAATGTATCTGGTCTATCTTCCCCGCTTATTTCCGGTTGGACAGTGGAAGATAGCGACGGCATGAAAACACTGGCCATTCAGTTAAAAAAACCGGTTAAAATTCTCTCAACGGAAAAATTAAAGGCGCAGAGTGCTACGCCCGGCCGCGTAGTTATTGATTTATCTGCCACTTAATGTCGCAGAAACAAGCCGTTTTCACTTGATCAAGGGAGCACAATACCTTGAGAATACATTTTTTCTGCCATGTTCTTGCCTTGGTTAGCCGCGATATTTATGATTACTGACTTATCGCCTCAACCAAGGAGAATGACACTATGAACAAATTATTGATGCTGGGTGTTGCTGCTGTATCGATGGCCGTTGCGGTACCCGCGATGGCTGAACCACACGAGGGCGGCAAAAAGGATATGTTTACGCTGCACGACACGAACAAAGATGGCTCAGTGAGCAAAGAAGAATTTCTGGCAGGTTCCGAAAAGAAATTCGCTGAACTCGATACTGACAAAAACGGCTCAATTTCCAAAGCCGAACACGACGCTCGCAAGGCAGAGTGGAAAGAAAAAATGAAAGATAAGCGCGCAAAGGCAAAAGAGCGCTTTGAAAAGGGTGAACCTGCACCAACCCCTGCAGAATAGCCTTATCTCTCCATAAAAACGAAAACCCGGCTTCGCGCCGGGTTTTTTGTGCGCTGCAAGGCAGCATAAATGGCGGAAAAGGCCGTATTTCAGGTTGGGATATGTCTTTCAAGATATTTGCCAGAGAATAGCCCCTGTGCTTATATAGCAAACCAAAAATGGGGGTGTCATGAAGGGTTTAATTGCAGATATCGGAGCTACGAACGCACGATTTGCGTTGGCGGATTCGCGCGGTATTTACGCGGAAAAAGTTTTGGCTTGTGCCGACTTTCCCAATCTCGATGACGCTATGGCTGCCTATCTGTCCGGCGCTGGTGAAAAGATAACCCATGCCGCTATCGCCATGGCGGGACCTGTGAATGGCGACTGGTTTGAGATGACCAATAATCCCTGGGCGTTTTCTGTTGAAAATGTACGCCGCAAACTGGGTTTGAGCAGTTTTCACTTACTAAATGATTTCGAAGCGGTGGCCTTGGCTATCCCGCATATACAGCCTGAGCATCTTGTTAAAATTGGTGGTGGTGAAGCACAATTGCATCGACCGATCGGGATTGTCGGTCCTGGTACGGGACTTGGTGTTGCCGGCCTCTTCTGGGACGGCGAGCGTTATCGCCCCAATCCGTGTGAAGGCGGTCATGTCACCATGGCGGCCCGCACGCAACGTGAATTCGATATTTTCCGCACATTGCGCTACAAATATTCGCATGTCTCGGCGGAACGCGTCTGTAGCGGTAAAGGCATGGTCAATATTTACAATGCCATTCGCGTACTCGATGGTCGCGATGATATTCCGGCGGATATCGATCCGGCTGAATTGAGCCGCAAAGCGCTCGATAAATCCTGCCCTGTCTGCGTCGAAGCGCTGGATAAGATGATGGCTTTCCTTGGGACGATCGCGGGCGATCTGGCCGTTACGCTAGGTGCGCAAAGCGGTATTTTTATTGCTGGCGGTATTCCTGCCAAGCTCGGCGATACGTTTATCAATAGCCGCTTCCGTGACGAGTATGAAAACAAGGGACGCATGAGCGAATACCTTAAAAAAATCCCGACATATCTTATCACGCATCCGATGATTGCCTTCGTTGGCCTTCAGGCCGATCTGCAAATTCAAGAAGAGTAGTCAGATCGCTTTTAAAAACTGATCTGTTGCGACATCCCATGTGTAATGCGCGCACACATGTGCGTGACGCAGATCAGCATTAATAAGCATAACCGCCTGCTTCGTCGCCACGCTCAAATCATCACCCAGCACGCCTAGATACGGCTCTGTGACAATATCGATCGGCCCGCTGGTTGGGTAGGCTGCAATCGGAAGACCGCACGCCATCGCTTCAATCAGCACCATACCAAATGTATCGGTGCGGGAGGGGAACACAAAAACGTCAGCTGAGCGATAATGATCCGCCAGTGCCTGTCCTGTCCGCTTTCCAGTGAATACAACATCAGGATGGCGGGCGCTCAGCGTTTCTTTTAGCGGCCCGTCACCGACAACGATTTTGCTGCCATGCCACGGCATTTCTAGAAAATCTTCGATTGATTTCTCAATGGCAATGCGCCCGACATACAAAGCAATCGGGCCTGGCAGCTCGTGAAAAAGTGTTCTGGGGCCAGGATGGAAAATGGATGTATCAACGCCGCGTGTGAATAGGCAGACAGGATTTTCAAATCCTTTTTCTTTTAAAAGCGCCGCAATAGAGGGGGTCGCCACCATCGTCGCGTGGGAAGGTGCATGAAATCGGCGGATGTGATTCCACGCCAGAGTATAAAAGTAACGTGTCCACCGCGGAAAAAACCTGCGCACACGACGCGCCACGTATTCAGGGAATTGCGTGTGGTAGCAGGTGGTGAACGGTAAATTATTTTTGAGACAGTATCGTCGCGCCGCCATACCCAGCGGCCCTTCTGTCCCGATATGCAGATGATCGGCCTTGAAATCCCTTATCAGGCGTTTCAGGCGGCCATACGGTCCCGGCACGAGTCTGATCTCGCTATAACCCGGCATGGGGCAAGATAAAGGAAAATCATCGGGCCCCATAATCCGCACAATATGGCCTTTGGATACCAATACCCGTTCCAACTCTTCATAAGTGCGCACCACGCCATTGACCTGCGGGTGCCAGGCATCGCTGATGATCAGAATTTTCATGAATAATCGGGCCTTTTTTTGTCGACAAAAGAACCGTACACTAAACCCATGAAAATGACATGCGCAGGGTTTATCGGGGCGGCAATTATCTTGTGGACGGGCGCTGCCGTGGCGGCTGAAAGCTGTACGCAGGTGCGTATCGCCAGAACCGAGTTTCGCCCCGCCGAATTCAGCGCTCCGATCATCTGGAAAGCCGCCGCAGGCGAGCGGACGATCGAGAATTTTTCCGATGCCGTCTTACTGGATGATCAGAGCATCATCGCAGGCGGGTATTATGCGCCGTCTGACACGCCCGAAAAAGCCCAACCCTATCTAACGCGCATGGAGCGTCGGGGGAAAATCATGTGGCAAGTACGCGGGGAATCGGAATCTGTACAAAAAATTATTCGCATCGTGCGCGAAGGCGAAACGGTTACCACGCTCAGCACCACGCAAGGCGAAAAGGACGCTCCGCGCCGCATCGATGTTTCACAATACGATTTGAATGGAAAACGCACCGGCGGTTTTTCGATCGGAGAAGGGGATGGGAATCTCGATCCCGCCGCTATCGTGGCTGATAAAAACGGCTATTACATCGCGGCCCGTTACAGCAACCGCAAGGTAGCAGGGCAGCAGTTTGGCGTTGTTTATAGAACGGATAAAGCGGGCAAGCGTCTGTGGCGCCGCGCGTACATTCCCGGTCTGACCACGACGCTGGATGATCTGGTTGTCTTAAAAAATACCGATCTGCTGATGGCCGGCTCCATGACGGACCGTAACGGGCGTCAAACCGGCTGGATGGTGCGTACCGACAGTGCCGGCGGAATAAAATGGCAGAAAAATTATGGCCGTGGCCGCGCCGCGCAAATCACGGCTATTTCGGAAGCCAAAGACGGCAGTGGCTACGTTGCAAGCGGCGTTAGCTGGCCGATTAACGGAGAGCGAACCGGCAGCTGGATTCTGAAAGTCGATAATGCAGGCGATATGCAATGGGAGCGATTCTTCAGTGGCCCTGATGATTACCGCGCGCTTGATGTATCGACGCTGGATGATGGGCGTAGCGTTGTGATGATTTCGGCCATGCCTCTGGGTCTGGTAACGGACGGTCAATATCCCCATGTGCGCGTACTGGCCATGTCGACCCGCGGCGAGTTGCTGGAGGCGGACAGCTTTACCGATGGCAATGGCCTGTGGGCCTCACGCTTGTTGAACGCAGGCACGCAACCGTTGTTAATCGGCAGTATCCGTGAAATCCCGCCGGAACCCGCTCTCGGCAAAGATAAAAAACCTCTCCCGCCTCCGCCCGTCTCCTATGATGGCTGGGTATCGGAACTGCAAACCTTTTCCCTGTATGAAGATCCGTGTGTATCCCATGAATAAAATGATTGAAGATGAAGAAGACGGCGAAGCCATGATCTTCAAGGTGCCGCTCGAAGGCGGCGGGCGTCTGGATAAAGTGTTGGCGGGACTTGCTGAGGGTCTTTCCCGATCCCGCCTGCAGGCACTGATCGAGGAAGGCGCGGTGATGGTCAATGACGTGCCGCCTGCTGCCGGTTCGATGAAAGTTAAGCCGGGCGATTTGCTGAGTGTGCTCATCCCGCCGCTGGTCGATGCGACGCCGCAGGCGGAAAATATTCCGCTCGATATTGTTTATGAAGATAATGATCTGCTGGTCATCAACAAGGCGGCAGGCATGGTCGTACATCCGGGTGCCGGAAACTGGAGCGGTACGCTGGTCAATGCGTTGCTGCATCATTGCCGCGATAGCCTGTCCGGTATTGGCGGCGTGATGCGCCCCGGCATCGTCCACCGCCTCGATAAAGAAACCAGCGGCCTCATGATCGTCGCTAAAAACGATAAAGCGCACAAAGGTCTTTCGTCACAACTGGCTGATCGCACGTTATCGCGCAGCTATCATGCGATCGTTTGGCGAGTGCCAAATATTGTTAAAGGCAAGGTTGATCTGCCGATTGGCCGTCATCCCACCAACCGCTTGAAAATGGCGATCCGTCCTGCCAACGCGCAAGGGGCGCGTGAAGCCATCACCCATTATCACCGTGAAGACAGCGTGCGCGATGTCATTTCGCTCCTGCGCTGCGATCTCGAAACGGGCCGCACCCATCAGATCCGCGTGCACATGCAGCAGCTCGGCCATCCGTTGATCGGCGATCCATTCTATGGTCTGCCGGCCCAGGAACAGCGCGGTCTGCTGAAAAGAGCGCGGGCGGAGGACGAGGTAATCGAGGCTGTACTGGCTTTTCCCCGTCAGGCTCTCCATGCGGCCGAAATTCACTTCATTCATCCCGGTACGGACGAAGAAATGAGCTTCGAGCATGACTGGCCGGAAGATATGCAAACGCTGTATAGCGAAATTAAAACAATAGGTTAACAACCCGATTTTGCTATTTACATAAAATTTTAGCTAAACTGTTTATATGGATTGGGCGCATTGGGGCAAACAAGCGGCCAGGGGACTAAAGAGTAAGACAGACGACGGCCAGGGGGATGGCAATCAGGAGCCGGATTATCGTAGCGGGGTAGGGCACAACACGATGATCCGGCATCTTTGATTTGAGCAAGATTTTGAGCATTAAGACGACGACACGCAGCCTTTGTTTTTGAGAGTTTCAGTATACCGATCTGGTACCCATCACCTAAACCGCCTTCGGGCGGTTCTTTTTTGTCTTAAACCTGACCCAGCGTCTTAATCCGGGCTTTGGGGTGGATTTCGTTCTGGCTCATGACGATCGTCTGGGGACGGAAGCGTTCAATGACGGAGCGCACGTAAGGGCGCAAGGACGGCGAGGTCAGCAAAACCGGTGTTTCGCCGCTCTGCGCGAAACGCTCATACTGCTCGCGCACGCCGGTGATGAATTCCTGCAAACGTGACGGCGCCATCGCCAGTTGACGGTCTTCGCCATCGCCAACCAGCGCCTCGGCAAAGGCTTGCTCCCATTCTGGCGAGAGCGTGATGAGCGGCACGAAACCCTGCAGGCTGGCGTTGGCGTTGCAAATCTGGCGGGCAAGGCGCATGCGCACGTGTTCGGTAATGAAGGCCGGATTTTTTGTATAGGTCGCGGCTTCGGCAATACCTTCCAGAATAGTGGGCAGGTCGCGCACAGAGACGCGCTCCGACACCAAATTCTGCAAGATACGCTGCAAGGTGCCAATCGTGATCATGCCCGGAATAACATCGGCAACCAGCTTCTGGTAATCGCGCGGCATTTCGTCGAGAAGTTTTTGCGTCTCGGCGAAGGACAGCAGGTCGGCCATGTTGTCTTTGACGATCTCGGTGATGTGCGTGGTGACAACCGTTGGAGCATCTACGACCGTATAGCCTTTGAAGTTGGCTTCTTCGCGGTACTGCTCGTCTATCCACATGGCGGGCAGGCCAAACGTCGGTTCGACTGTGCTTTCGCCGGGCAGAGTAATAGCAGCGCCTGAGGGGTCCATACACATCAGCATGCCAGGGCGCACATCGCCGCGACCCGCTTCAATTTCCTTGATGCGCACGACATAGGTATTCGCGGGCAGTTGCAAATTGTCCTGAATACGCACGGCGGGTAGGACATAGCCCATATCTTCGGCCAGCTGGCGGCGCAGGCCTTTGATCTGATCGGTCAGCTTGTTGCCGCCTTCACCTTGCACAAGCGGTAACAGGCCGTAACCCAGTTCGAGGCGCAGAATATCGATAGCAAGCGCTTTCGATATTGGCTCTTCCGGCGGACGCGCGCCTGGTAACATCGGCTTGCCATCTGCACCGACCATCACGGGGGTTCTGGCGACTTCTCTTTCTGATTCAATCCGCTGCCAGTTCAGGTAACCCATGCCGCCGAAGACCGCGGCGCAAAACAGGAAGGGAGCAGCGGGAATACCAGGAATCAGGCCGAGTAAAAGCATCAGGCCGGAGGTGATGGCCATCGCTTTTGGGTGCGCGCTGAACTGATCGAGCAGTGCTTCATCGGCGGAGCCTTCGACACCGGCTTTTGACACCAGCAAACCGGCGGAGATTGAAATAATGAGGGCAGGGATCTGGCTTACCAGACCATCGCCGATGGTGAGCATGGTGTAGGTGGTTGCCGCGTCATTGAGCGACATGCCTTCTTGGGCCGTGCCGATAATAATCCCGGCGATCACGTTGATGAAGACGATCAGCAGGCCGGCGATGGCATCGCCGCGCACGAACTTCGCCGCGCCGTCCATGGCCCCGAAGAAGTTGCTTTCCTGCTCCAAGTCCTTGCGGCGTTGCTTGGCTTCGTCTTCCTGAATGAGGCCCGAAGACAGATCGGCGTCGATCGCCATCTGCTTGCCGGGCATAGCGTCCAAGGAGAAACGCGCAGCGACTTCGGCGATACGGCCAGAACCCTTGGTAATAACCACAAAGTTCACGATGACCAGAATGGCAAAGACAATCCCGCCGACGACATAGTTATTCTGAATGATCAGATGGCCGAAGGCCTCAATAACGGCCCCCGCTGAATCGGTTCCTTCATGACCATTTCCCAAGATGAGGCGGGTCGAGGCGACGTTCAGGCCGAGGCGCAGCGCGGTCGAGATCAGCAGCACGGTCGGGAAGGTCGAAAATTCCAGCGGCCGCTTGATCGACAGCGTCAGCATCATAATGAAAATCGAGAAGAGAATGGAAATGGTCAGTCCGATATCCAATAGGAACTTCGGCATCGGCAGGATCATGAACGTGACGATAATAATGATGCCGAGCGCCACGACCATGTCGCCACGCAGAATACCGCCCAGAAAATCCTTGCGGTTGGTATCAAAAGAGCGGGTATTCTGCGGTTTATCAGCCATGGGCGGGATTATGTGTTCCGGTATGCAAAGCGGTTTCTTTTTATTGTACAGGGACTTGCCCGATGCCACAATAAGAACGCTGGCGGGGATTCTCTTCCCCGCCACTTGTTTAAAAGTTATAGAAAATACTGCCCCGGGGGGATATTTATGAACCGTTTAATGCTAATAGCTGCGCTTTTGCTGGGCGCCTGTAGCCATGGCGAAACCAAGGCAGCAGCCGTGCAGCCTGCAGCACCCGTTGCGGTGGCTGTGCAGACGCAAAGCTACACCTGCGCGGACAGCTTCAACCATGCGCTCTCCAACCTGACAAGCGCCATGGAAGTTGAGGGCACTTATGCCATGTCGTTGCCGGTCAGCGAACACGCCACCGCCTATGATGGTCGCGTATCGCGCTATTAAGCCTTTTCCTTCGCTCCCCGATCCGCTAAAACCATCCCCAATATCACATAGAGGGGTAAGCCATGGTATTCGAAGATCTGACCGACGAGCAGCTGGAACAATTTGATTCCTACGACCATCACGAAGTGGTGCGCAAAGTCATGCTCGGCGTCGGCAGTCACGCGCTGACCGCTTTCATCGCTGTTCACAATACGCACCTTGGTCCATCTCTGGGCGGTCTGCGCATGCGTCCCTATGCAAGCGAAGCAGACGCCATCAATGATGTGCTCCGCCTGTCGCGCGGCATGACCTATAAAAACGCCATGGCCGGTTTACCGCTGGGCGGCGGTAAAGCCGTCATTATTGGCAATCCCTTCACGCAAAAAACCCCGGGCATCATGGAAGATATGGGCCGCGCCGTTGAAATGCTCGAAGGGCGTTACGTCACCGCAGAAGATAGCGGCACCGGTGAATCCGATATGGTTGCCATTGCGCGCCACACCGATCAGGTTACCGGCCTGCCGCCGGAACCATTTGAGGGCAGCGAGTATGGTGAACTTGGCGGCAACCCATCGCCCGTTACCGCGCTCGGCTGCTACCATGGTCTAAAAGCGGCTGCCGTGCATGTTTATGGCTCCGACTCCCTTGCGGGTAAAACCGTTGCGGTTCAGGGACTGGGCGCTGTTGGTCTCGCGCTGTGCGAGCTGCTTCATCAGGATGGCGTCAAGCTGATTGGCGCAGATGTAAATGAAAAATCCATTGAACTCGCCAAAGCCGACATTCCGTCGATTGAAATCGTGGGTCCGAATGACATTTACGGTGTTGAATGCGACATCTTCGCGCCCTGCGCCATGGGCGGCGTTTTGAACGATGACACAATCCCGCAACTGAAATGCAAAATCGTCGCGGGCGCGGCAAACAACCAATTGCTCGCCCCATACCACGACCAGCAACTTGTATCGCGCGGTATTACCTATGTGCCGGACTATGTGATCAATGCGGGCGGCGTGATCTGCGTCGGTTATGAATATTTCCGCAAGAGCGGCTACAACCCGCTCGATTTCACCTTCAGTCGCGATGCGATGCTGGGCCATGTTGGCCGTATCGGGCAAACAGTTGCCGATATCCTGAAATATTCAGCCGAGAATAAGGTCAATCCGGGCGAAGCCTCGGACAAAATTGCCGAAGGCCGTTTCCTGGGCGGCGATGCTTTGCCGGAAGAGGGCGCTAATCCAGAAGGCGGTTCCAGCTTCGGCTCGCTGCCCGGTAAGACACTGGTTCAGTAACTTTATACAAAGGCTCTGGATTATCCAGGAATTGCCCGGCGTCGCGCCCTTGAGGGTGGAAGGTCGTAATAACTTCCGATCCTTCCGGCACATACGGCACATTGCCCAACGGCACTTTTAACTGTATACCGCTGTAAAAATGCGTGGCGCCGCCCAGCGTGTCGTAATCGGATTCTTTGGTAGCGGTAATTATGCCGCCGAGCGTCGCGCCGCCATTGAACTGACGATCCAGCCCCAGTGTCACGCCCGTATCGCCCCCGAGATATTGCCCGACCTTGGCATAGGCCGTCATATCTGTTTCCGGCACTTCATAAAAAAGATTAAAATGTCCCGTTACGCGCGGTTCGCTATTCGCCGTTAATCCCCACATGTCGGACGGATCGCGTTTAAATACCTGCCAGCCTTCAAAGCCCAGCGCAAAAGTTTTGCCAAAAGGGCGATATAAGACTTCCCCGCCATAGCCCGCATACATTTCATCCAGCAAACCGCCACTGTAAGACAGAAACACATCGTCAAGGATAGTTTTTCTCATCCCGCCATAGGCGCGTTCTAAATAAAATCGCCGTTTGGTATAGGCATCGACATCACTACGTGTCACATCGAGATTGGGATTGCGATCATCCAGCTTATCCAGATTATCGCTGATATTAATTTTAAAGTCGCCGCCCGCGAACAGGCCTTCGGGTAACTCGGCGCGTCCTCGTAAAACAGCAGCGCTGCGATAAAGATATTCCGCGTCATCTTCTGACAGGCTGACATCGTTTTTAAGGGCGACATTATAATTAAAATCAAACGATTGAAAAAACCCGCGTCCATCGCCCTCTTTGATGGCTGCATCAAAATGTGTATTGCGCCATACTTCTTCCGGGCTTCCTTGATGCTGCGCCAGCGCCTGTTCCAGATCGCGCCGCAGAAAGCTGATGGGGCGGCCTTTGATCTTGCCGCGCATCGGGATGATTGTGATTGTTTCAACATTTTTTCCAGCATTATTCGCCACATGTCGCGCCGCGCGCCCTATTTGATAAGCTAGCGGCCTATGTGAATTTAAATGTAAGGATGCTATCGCGCTATCACCGTCGATGTGCGTGTCGCTTAGATATATAGCCCCTTGCTCGGCAGCTTCCATCATTTTCCCGGCATCCGCATTGGTCTCGTCACGAGGCAGTAAACTTGCGCCCGTTGTATCTTTGTAAGGCCGTGTCAGCCAATCCATCGCATTGCTCTGCAAGGAGAGACGCGCCATGACCGTATCTGTTCCGGCGATGCCGATCATGCCATCCACCCAGGGTACCGGGCTGTAATTCACGCCAATGCTCCAAGGCGCAGGTGCGTTAAAGCCGGGAATGGTGTTTTCTTCGATGGAGTAGGGGTTCGCGCCCCAGTCTGCTTTCAAACTCACACCTTCCAGCGGTGTCTGATATTCGAGGCCGCCAAAGAAGCTCACATCACTGCCCGTGAACCAGTCATGCGCGGAATTGGCAACTTCATTGTTAAAATCGCGGTCGTTGCCAAAATGCGATGCCATGCGTTTCAGCGGGTTGGAGAGATGCCCATCGCCTGCCAAGCGTCCCCATCCCATACCGAACGTAAAATCAAAATTGTTATAGCGTTTCGAGAGGGCGATATATTCGGACGCGGTTTTCTTGTGCCCGAACGCCGAGAGAAATCCCACCGCGACTTCGGGATCATAACGCCCCTCATTATTCAGTTTTATTTTCAGATCAACGCCGGGATACAATCTGTCGGGTGTGGACGTTAGCGATGATTTTTCCGCGCTTTGACGCACGCCGACGTAAAAACGGTCGGTTAACTGAAATCCGGCAAAGCTGTGCAGATAAGGATCAATGGTGCCAACGCCGATACGCACCGTTCCTGCCTTGTCCATCCGCGCGCTGGGCACTGTATTTAATCCGATCGGCCCCATCAGCGTGGCGGAGGGGCGATGCTCATTGGCCGCAGCCGACCCTGCTGATAACGGGCTCAGGCTCGTCAGGAAAATACAGGCATAAAATAGACGGCAGCGGCAGGAAGGCATAATGTCCGCTAGAAATAAATTTCAAATAACAACCTATAGTTTTCCTGATGGTTTGGGGTCTGTCAAAGGCTAAAGCACTGAAATTCACGGCTTTCTCTAGACGGTTGGTGAAATTCGTATAGGCTGGGAGAACAATGGAAGCGGATTACGACATATGTATCATTGGCGGCGGAATCAACGGGGCGGGCGTCGCCCGGGACGCGCAGGGCCGGGGATATCAGACTCTGTTGGTCGAAGCGCAGGATCTGGCGGGTGCGACGAGTTCCGCCAGCACCAAGCTGGTCCATGGCGGTTTGCGCTATCTCGAGCATTATAAATTCAAGCTAGTGCATGAAAGTCTGCAGGAGCGCGCAAAACTTCTGGCCATGGCACCGCATATCGTGCGCTCAATGGATTTCGTCCTGCCGTATGATGAACATTTACGTCCCCAATGGTTGATCCGTTTCGGTCTGTTTCTCTATGACCGCTTTGCGGGAAAACAAAATATCAAGAAAAGCGCGGCGATTGAGTTTGCAACGCATCCATACGGCGATCCGCTGCTGGATAGTTATCACGATGGTTTTACTTACGCCGATTGCTGGGTGGATGATGCGCGGCTTGTCGCGCTGAATGCGCTGGATGCCAAAGAACGCGGAGCGGATATTCTCACGCGCACGGCGGTGACAAAAATCGAGCCGCGGCGTGAACGCACTGGATGGCGTATCACTATGATGGATCTAGCCAGTGGTGACGAGTTTCGCGTCACGGCGGGAGCTATCGTCAATGCCGGCGGCCCGTGGGTGCGCAAAGTGCTGGAAGCATCGAAGATGGATGGACTACGCACGCCGCTGGTCCGTCTGGTCAAAGGCTCCCATATTATCGTTCCCAGACTTCATAACGGCGCGCAGAGTTATATTCTCCAGCAACCCGATGGCCGCATCGTCTTTGCCATTCCGTACGAACACCATTATACGCTTTTTGGTACCACCGATGTGCCTTACACCGATGATCCAGCCTTGGCGCAGATATCCGCTGAAGAAATTGACTACTTGCTGAATGCCGCCAATCGCTCGTTCAAGCAACAGATCACCGCTGCAGATATCGTCTGGAGTTATTCCGGAGTTCGGGCGCTGGCGGACGATGGAGAAGACAGCGCCAGCAAAGTGACGCGCGATTACAAGCTGGATATGCAAATTGTCAACAAGGCGCCGATCCTCTCCATTTTCGGCGGAAAAATCACAACCTATCGCCATCTCGCCGAAGAGGTTGTCAATAAGATTACGCGGCGCAAACTCAGCTGGACCGCCGCCATGCCGCTACCTGGCGGTAATATAAAAGGGTCGATGCAAAATTATGTCGATGATCAGTCGGTAAAATATCCGTTCTTGCCGCTGGAATTGGTGTGGCGTTACGCCAGAGCATACGGTACCCGCATGGATAAATTTATCGAAGGAAAATATGCTTTAAAGGATTTTGGTATCGATTTTGGCTTTGGTGTCTATCAGGCTGAAATCGATTATTTGCGCGCACATGAATTCGCCAAGATGCCAGATGATATCTTCTGGCGCCGCTCGAAGCTTGGATTACATGTACCGCCGGAAACGATTGCGGCGGTAACGGAATACATGGAAAATGTCTCATGACCTATTTGCTGGCTATCGATCAGGGTACAACTTCTTCGCGCGCGATTTTATTTTCCAAGAGCGGCGATATTGTTGCCGTCAGCCAAAAAGAATTAACCCTGCATTATCCGCACAAAGGTTGGGTAGAACAGAATGCCAACAATATCTGGCGTGATACGCTATATTGCTGCCGTGATGTCATCGGCCATGCAGGCGGACAGACGATCGCTGCGATCGGCATTACCAATCAACGTGAAACCACGGTTCTGTGGGATCGCAAAACCGGCAAGCCCGTTTATAACGCTATCGTCTGGCAGGATCGCCGCACAGCCGATTATTGCGCGACGCTGAAAGAGCAGGGGCATGAAGCGGCAGTCTCGGCCAAAACAGGCTTACTGCTCGATCCGTATTTCAGCGCGACCAAAATCAACTGGGTGCTCAATTATGTGGATGGCGTGCGCCAGCGGGCCGAGGCGGGCGATCTGGCGTTTGGCACCATCGATAGCTTCCTGCTCTGGCATCTCACGGGCGGCAAGGTGCATGCCACCGATGCCACCAACGCTGCGCGCACGATGCTGTATAATATCGTTACGCAAAACTGGGACGAGGAGTTGCTACATCTCTTCGATATCCCCCGCAGCCTTTTGCCGGACGTGAAAGACAACGTCGCCGATTTCGGCCAGACACTGCCGGAGCTTCTGGGCAAATCTTACACTATCGGCGGTATGGCAGGCGATCAGCAGGCGGCGTTGATCGGCCAGTGCTGCTTCGAACATGGCATGGTCAAGTCCACCTATGGCACGGGTTGCTTCGCTCTGATGAATATCGGCGATATCTTTAAACAATCGCAAAACAGATTACTGACGACGACAGCGTATCGTTTCGATGGTAAATCAACTTACGCGATTGAAGGAGCGATTTTCACAGCGGGTGCAGCAATCCAATGGCTGCGCGATAATCTCGGCATTATCAAGAATTCAGCGGACAGTGAAACGCTTGCGCGCTCCGTTCCGGATAATAACGGCGTTTATTTCGTGCCGGCGTTTACAGGCTTGGGCGCGCCTTACTGGAACCCAACCGCGCGCGCCGCAATTTCCGGCCTTAGCCGTGAAAGCACCAAAGCTCATATTGCCCGCGCCGCGCTGGAAGCACAGGCTTATCAGACGCTCGACCTGATGGACGCGATGGCAAAAGATAGCGGGCATGATCCCAAAACCATCCGCGCTGATGGCGGTCTCGTTGCCAACGAATTTATGTGCCAGTTTCTTGCGGACATGATTGATCGCCCAGTGGAAATTCCGCGTGTGCATGAAACAACCGCCCTCGGCGCCGCGTCTCTGGCGGGTCTTCACAGCGGCGTCTATCACGACCTTGGTGATCTTTCCAAAAACTGGGCGCTGGAAAAACGCTACGATCCAAAGCTCCCGGCGCAAGATCGTGTAGCCCTGTATCAGGGTTGGAAACGCGCCGTAGAGGCCATTTAGCGTCTTCCGGGAACCTTTCTTAATTTCGCCCGTTCATCTTCATGTTACTGCCTCAATTCATTTTAAAAGGAGAAAAAACGTGAACTCTATTATTTATCTTGTTGGTCTCGTCGTTATCGTGATGGCCATTCTGTCCTTTGTTGGCATTCACTAAGGAGACATGAGCATGGTTGTTGAACCCCACACACATGGTGGCCATTCCTACACGGACTGGTGCGCTATCATGGCAGGGACGGTGCTGGCGATTGCCATCTCTCTCGTCCTGCTGAACTTTGGCAGTGTTGTCGGTCTGGCGGATACGTTCGACATGACGGCTTCTGACATTACCGCTGTGAAAATTTTCTCGGTTGGTATCTGGCTCCTGTGGATTCAGATGATCGCGTCGCTGGCTGGTGGCTACATGGCTGGTCGTCTGCGTACACTCGCTGGTGGCGCTTCGGCCCATGAACGCGAAATGCGCGACGGCATGCACGGCCTGCTAGTCTGGGCAAGCGGTACAGTACTCGTGGCCATTGGCGCTGCGATTGTTGCTGCTTTCAGCGCGATTGCCGCTGGTGTTACAGGCAATGCCGGTGAAGCGGAAGCCACGTTGACGGAAGCCGCAATGCGCGTTTCTGAAAACACGGCGATTATCTTCGCCTTCGGCGCAGCCGCATCTTCGCTGGTTGCTGGTGTTGTGTCTTGGTGGGCTGCCACGGTTGGCGGCGATCACCGCGACAACAACATCGACCTGACCCGCTACTTCTCATTCCGCCGCGTGTAATACGCAGCAGGTGTGATGGAAACCCTCTTGCCTGCGGGCAAGGGGGTTTTTCTTTGTCTAAAATTAGAAAGAAAAATGGTGCAGGAGTGGAACGGAATTTTTAATTTAACCACCTGATTTATTTAAGTTTTTACTGGTTAAATGTTCATTCATACCCCCGTATATACCCCCATTGGTTAAGCAGTACAGCATTTCTTCTTATTCGATTTTCTCTATTTTATAGAAGTTTTACTGACTCAATTATCAAAGTAGTTTGGGAAAGTTCTGCGCAGATAATCATCAAACATCGGAACAGTAAAATCTACATCTCCGTATGATGGGCTGTATATCATGCCTTTGCTAATAATATTTGCTCTGCAAGGGCCAAGGCTCTGTGCTTTATCACCCACTACATCTGCAATGTCGGAGGATCTATAAGGGCCTTTCCCTAGTTTAGCCATAGCCAATACATACTCCCTTTCTTTAGGTGTCAGGCGATCAAATCGGACTTTAAAAAATCCGTCATCCAAACGCTTGATAGCGGTAGGCGAAGCATCCTGTACATTTTTTGCAGTTATTGGAGACTGCTCAGCTATGTTCCAAGATTGGAAGCCCCACTCTTGTAAAAAATAGGGATATCCTTTCGTTTCCTCTATGATTAATTCCAATCCCTCAGATGCAATAGTTTCGCTTTCTTCGATAATTGGTTGCTCAATGGCTTTTTTTGCAGCTTCTTTATCGAGAGGGCCAATAGATGGGTAGTTAAAAAGCCGTTCTGCATACGATTTAGCGTCACCTGACAATGAGGCAACCTGCGGCAATCCCGCCCCAAAAAACATGATAGGTAAACCTTTCTGGTTGATACGGTGTATTGCGACAATTAAAGCGGCAAGCTCTTCCTCTTTTAAATATTGCACCTCATCTATAAATAGGGCCCATCCAGTACCAGCAGCTTTTGCCGTCTCTCCTACTCGTATAAAAAGTTCACTTAGATCAAACTCCAAAATTCCACTGTCTGCTGTGCCGGCTTCTGAATCGACTGAAATAGATAATTCGCCCATAGAAACCTTGAAAACGCTGGCGAAGCTTCTAAGCGCCCGCATTGCGCCATATGCTGTGGCTTTCGCTGATTCAATTAAAGATAGCTTGCGTAAAGTCTGAAATATTTTGGGATATATTAGTTCAGTAAGAGGTCTTCCTTCGGGGGCTTCTATGAAAGAGGTTACATAACCATGCTCAAGAGCTATTTTCTCAATAGCATTTAAAAGAACGGTTTTCCCCGTCCCCCGAAGACCGAGTAAAATTTGAGATTTGTCGTGCCGACCTTGTAATACTCTTTGTAGAGCGATATTAGCGTCTGAAATAACGGCATTTCTCCCCGCAAGTTCAGGGGGTTGCGAGCCAGCGCCAGGGGCAAAGGGATTTCTTACAGGATCCATATTGGAGGTTATATAAAGTTTATAAAGTTATATCAATAGTCTTTTATAACTACATATAACTTTATATAAGTTTCTCATGTTATGATTTAGGAGGGCAAATACAGCCCTCTGGGGAGAAGGTGATGCCGGCGGCCTCCAGCGCATCCTGCACCGCTTTTACATTCCCGAAATTGCAGGACTCCAGCCCCTTTGTTTCCATGCGCTTGACGGTGGGAAGCGATACGCCTGATTTCTCGGCCAATTCGGTTTGGCTCCAGGCCAGAAAGCCTCTTGCGGCCCGGATTTGTGCGGCATTTTGCATTTTTAGTCCTCTTATAAAACTTTTTGTATCTTTTTTGCTCTAAAAGGGTTGATTATTCATCTCACCTTTGATACAAATAGTATCAATAAAGGAATGAAAAGGCAAGAAAGATGAACAAAAAGGTTTCAAAACAATCCTATAAGATAAAAAATGTCATGCAAAAGGCTTGGGTATTGCCCGTGAAGGGTCGGCCCGCTTTGGTGGTTCTACCCGTCATTACATAGGGGCTGCTCTTAAAGAGGCGTGGAAAGCCGTAAGGGGCGATAAGTGGATTGATGGTGTATCGGCCCTTATGGCTGATTTGAGTAATGCCCCCAAGAGGCCGCCTGTCTATCTCTACAACCGCTGGGGACGCGATATGTCGATGGAGGGTGCCGCGCATTGGATAGGTAGATAAGTACGCTGCGTTTATTCACCCCACAACACATAAAAGGAAAATATCATGAGAACTCAATTTACCGCATACAATCTGCAAAAAACTTATAATCCAGTAAAAATCGAACCGTCTGATGGAGGGCTGTTCAAATTATTTAGGAAACGGGAGGAATTACTAAAAAAACTGAGTCTTAACGATGAAATCTATAAAAAAGCACAGAGTAGCTTGCCCGATTTTGCTAAAATAAGTGGATGGCCTGAGCTTCCTGCCAATTTAGATTACTTTTATCCTCAAGATCGAGAATGGCAGTTTGCGCTTACTTCGTGGAATTTTTCGTATGAAGGAAGACTCTCAGAGAAAGCGTTGCATACATTTAATTATAATGTTGGACGTAAAGCTTTAAAACCTACTTCTGATGAAATAGAAAATCTTAATCAGCTTTTTAAAGATTATGATTGGGAGGCCAGGGAAGAATATCGTGTTCATTATGAAGAGATAGCCTCTTTCAGCCAACAACGTCTTGACTGGTTTAATAATCAAGTACGTCTAAAAAAAGAAGCAGAAGAAAGCGTGAATTTACCCAATCTTATTGAGATATCAGAGCAAACTCTTGCGCAAATCGCGGAGGTTGAAATGCAGATTATTTCAGTACGGGCTAATACGAGTGGAGGGCTGAAAGCAAAGGCAGATCTTATTCTGCAGGATGCTGAGATGATGAGTACAAATAAGACAGATTGGGAATTTAGGGTAGTTGAATCCCTTGTTTTAGACATTAAAAATTTAGTCTAACAAAGTGAAGAAAGGGTTTAGTAGCCCTTTCTTTTTTATACTTTTTGCTGGTATTTGTCCTTGCTAAAGCCGCTTACGTCGAAATCAAAAACTGGCGAACCTTCTTGGTAAATATTCACAGAAATACGAACCCGCTTGGCTTTCATCATTTTCTCTATAAATCGGCTATAATTCCGTATGAAAATAGTTTCGCTGCTATTATCTGCCGCGCCCACTGCGGTGTATGAAGCTGCATCTTCATCATCGAAACGCACCAGCACTGTGCATCCATCATAGGAAGCGCATAAAATTTGTCCTTTTTCTATACTGAAAATAACATCTTTCCCGTATTTCGGGTCTGTCCTTAGGGTCAAGCTCCCGTTCTGTTCTCCTCCGTAAGGAAAATCGAAATTCACTGTGTTAGAGCTATAAAGAGAGGCTAGGCGGGTTATGCCCTTACTCATGGGGTCATCTGTATGGGAATACGACCATAGTTCTGCTGCTTTAGCTATTTGCTGTTCTTTAACGGCTTTTGCCTCAGCTTGTTGTCGTTTTTCTTCTATCTTTTCTTCAATCTTTACTAGTTGCTCGTCCAGGGCGCCTAATTCTTGGTTATTGACCTCTTTAAATAAATTTATTTGGCTGCGGGCAGCGTTGTAATCTTTCTTCTCTATCAGGTTTTTGATCTCATCAATTTTAGGCTGGGAATTGGCCGAAAAATCAGCCAGTGCTTTCTCATTCTCTGCACGGGTTGCTTCCGCCATTTCGGTTTTTTGACGTTCGCGCTTATCTACAGCTGATTTATCCGAAATGTTAGTGGAGAGAATGATAGCGCCAATAATTACCACAGTTGTTAAGAGAGGGTGACGCAAATCTTTAGAGGGAATTTTTTCTCTAATGACAGGTAAAAGTAAGAGAGAAGTTGCGGCGATAACAATACCGGCTCCGATACTATCGATTGATGCCCCAAATGCCAGCAGAAGTAGTATCAAAAAAGCTGCATACTGGAGACCTAATTTCAGGAAGGCTGTGAGTTTGTCTTTCGTATCATGCATGGTTCTATTTCCCCTTTTTATAGTGTCCCGAAACTATGCCTTTGGCGGCAATGACCTTCCGGCCCGCCTGAATGCAATTGTTAGAAAATTCTAATGTTTGTTATGCTGTAACTGTACTGCTCGAGCCTGCCTTTGTAAATAAACATGCTTTTTATGGTGTCGGAAATACGCCCACCGCTCTTTAAGGGCTCCGAAAAACACCATTCAGTGATGCGTTTTTTATTTCTGGTTTTTCTAGGTGCTCATCTAATTCCTTTTTTATGGTGTCAGAAAATCAAGATATGGGTATCTTTCTTTTTTGATGGTCATGTTTCATCGTCAGCTACGGCCTTCGTCTTTTAGGGACTTAAGAAAATCAGGAAATTTCTCTTAGGCTATGACTTATCCCCCAGCGCTGGCCGTGTATTTCGCCTTGGTAACGCGGCTCTATGCCCCTTGTGGGTGTTGCAGGATCGATACCTTTGCACATATAGCGCAAAAAACCGTAAATGCTGCTCAGGGGAGACAGATTGCCGTATTCGGGATGATTAACCGGCTTTACGTTCACGCTCTTGCGAGTCCACTCAAAGGGCAACCAGCCCCGCAGCGCGTGTTTGTAGCCGCGCTGGTAATGTTTCGGTATGTGAATCAGGATATGGGCATGGATGCCTTTGCCCCGTCCTTTCTCGATAACGTAGGTATAGGCAACGGGTAGGCCCCGATGTTGCAGCCATTTTCTGGTGTGTTCCAATATATTCGTTACAAACGCTTGCGGTCTTTTCGGATCTGCGTGGTCATTATAGTGGATGGTAAAGAACCTGTTTAACGGTGTGCCCTGATGATATGCCTTCTCCCCCGCAATAAACATGGATTCAGCCTGTCTTGCTGTCAGGTATTTATGAGAGTGTGTGTAGTAGGTTCTGTTTATACTATAGTAGCGCGTCATGCTGGACTTCCTGTGAAGATGTTTGTTTCCGTGGGTTCAGGATGTTTTTGAGGTTCAAAATTGCTTCCGCTGAAAGTGCGGGCAAATGAGGGCATTTGAGGGCTAATGTCTGTTTATCCATTCTTGCAGCTCCGAAAACGAATACAGGATTTTCCCGTTAATTTTCTTGTATGGCGGGCCATAATTATTTGCCCTCCACCGTTCCAGCGATTTTGTGGAGCGACGAAGATAGCCGGCAGCTTCTTGTGTGGTGAGATATTCCTGCATGATGAAAAAGGGCGGGGCACGAAACCCCGCCACAATCTTTATTCAGCTTCTAATATTTCTACCGGCGTAATCAAGATATAGCGCCCGTGCCAACCGCCCTCATCGTCATGCGCCTCGCGCTGGGTTTCAATGTTCAGACCGTAATCATGGCGCAGGTTGTGAATGTAGGCGCCAAGGCGCAGCGCCCACGTATTGGATAGCTCCAGCGCAGTAATGCCAGATTTACCTTGGCGTACCAGCGCCAATATCGTCTGGGCTTTTTTCCCAGCGGCACTAAAGAGCTTCGCTTCGCCATTCAGCCATGCCTTGAATTTCACGGATTTTACCTGTTTCATGGCTTAATCCTCCAGCTTGTTCAGATTGCAGGGCTTTCTCTTGCACTTTGCGGCCTGAAACGGGTTCTTTCCCATCCGATAGGGCCATAGTGGGCATGTGGTGCAAACGCACTTCCTCACTTCGCTTTGCTGAAAACCACAACAATCTAGGCACTTTTCCCGGATGGTTTTGGCTAAGGGTGTATCGGCATGTCCCGCCGCCTTCATTTCAAAAATATCGACATTCTCAGGGTGTTTTCCGATTAAATGCCCCTCATGGTATTCCAGCAAAGGGTTGTCGCTCGGTTCTGTGTTTTTGGAATTGATACAAGGGTGGTGTTGGGCTATGTTCATTTGAACATTCCTTTCAAAAATCATTTCGTTGTTTGGATTGTCAGCCCTTAGCGCATCGCCAAATGTTTAAGGGCTTTTTACTGCCTATGATTTGGCATTTTCGGTGGGGTAGTCTTCAAGATTAGCGATAAACTCTTGAATGGCCTCATCGCTACAAAAGGTACGACGGCCGATTTTCTTTGCTTTTAGCGTTCCTTGATTTATCAGTTCGTAAATCCGGGTTGTACCCAGACCAATCTTCTCTTTAGTTTGTTGAATTGTGTTTAGCATCTTTTCTCTTTCGTTAAGCGTTGTGCGAATAATCGCGATAACAAAAGAATGCTATAAATATTTTGCTTTATCTAAATAGGACACTGAATAATAATTAATCTTTTTATGTGTCACATTGTCTTTCTCTGGTTCTGCGGACCGTCATGCATATAGCTTCAGCGTTTTTATCTAAACCCAATTTTTTAAGTATTGCTTGTGAAAAACGTATGGCCGGGCCGTATGCTTCTCCTCCTTCAGGAGGACGCGATACTCCCCATTCTCTTCCAAAATATTCCTTATATAGCGAAGGAATTAAGTGGCCTATTAAAACAGAGCTGGGATGAACTTTTTTGGCAGCCTCTCTATCTATAAATTGATTGTTATCAACTATAGTCTTTTCCCATTCTTTTTTTTCTTCAGATTGCATTTCCAAAAGTATTAACAAGATTGTTCCGGCCTTTTTTATATCCTCGGACGAAAAACAATCATATTGCTTAAGGATGCGTGCCTCACGTTTCTTTAAGAGTGCACTTGCCCATAAAGCGCTTCTGTACATTTCATCTTGGTGCTGCATCAACTCCTCATGAAGTTCTTCATTTTTTTTAAGTTTTGATGCTTTTGTAGGAGAACTGCTATGCCAGTAATTTGGATCGAAGAAGATTATATCGAGAGCTAGATTTAGCCCTTTGGGGTCTAAGCATGGAAAGCCAACCTCATCAATAAGCTCTATAAGTTCATGGTCAGATAATGCTGGTTTCATCGTGTTCTCTTGCCAAATATGCCTTGCACTACATTCGGCTGTGTAAGCGCATCGAGGTAATCAGCCCAATGCTGCATCATCTTCTTGCGCTGGGGCAGGAATTGGGTGCGGTCATACGCTTCGCCTAATGGGTCACGCGTTTTATGCGCCAGCTGCTTTTCAATGATTTCACTGTCATAGCCCAGCTTCTCGCGGATAGTGGTGCGGGCCAAAGCGCGGAAACCATGGGCAACAGTCTCTTGTCCAAATCCAAGGCGTTTCAGGGCGCGGTTAACAGTGCCATCACTCATTGGGTCTTTCGGGCGTATCTGAGAGGGGAACACCCAGCCAGTGCTTAAATGCTCAACTTCTTCTTTCTGTGCCTTCAGGACAGCGATTGCTTGTTTTGACAGTGGTACCATATGGTCGCGGCGCATCTTCATTTTGTGTGCGCCGATTGACCACGTCTTTTCCTCGAAATTGATTTCAGACCATTGCGCCTGCCGGATTTCACCGGGGCGCTGGAAGGTCAGAAGGGACAGCCAGATAGCGCGGCGTGTGCGCTCATACAGGCGGGCTTCGTTTCGCTCCAGCGCATCTATGAATTTGGAAATATCATCGGCCTCCAGCGCGGCGTAATGACTTGTCTTGCGGGTTTTCAATGCGCCCCTTAAATCTGCGGCAGCATCCCGTTCGCATTTGCCGGTTTGGATTCCATAGCGGAACACCATGCCGCATATCTGTTTTGTTTTAAGGGCAATATCCAAAGCACCGCGGGTTTCTACTTTACGCAGGCAATTCAAAAGCTGGGGTGGGGTGATGGTGGCAATGGGCTTATTGCCGATATGGGGGAACACATTCATTTCAAGGCAGCGCATATTTTTTTGCGCGTATCCTTCGCTCCATCGATCTTTTTGGTTTTCGTGCCATTCCAGCGCAACGGCCCTAAAGCTGTTTTGCGCGTTGCGGGCGGCTTCATCCCGCGCATCCTGTTTATGCACCATTGGATCTATCGGCGGCTCGGCTGCTAGCAGTTTCTTTGCCTTGTCGCGTCCTTGCCGCGCTTCCGCCAGTGACACGGTGGGGAAGGTACCCAGCGCCATGAGCTTTTCCTTGCCCAGAAAGCGGTATTTTAGGCGCCAGTATTTCGAGCCATTCGGGGTGATATGAAGATACAGGCCGCCGGAATCTCCCAGTTTATAAGGCTTTTCCAGCAGTTTTGCGTTCTGGCATTGCTTGGTTGTCAGGGCCATTTGGGGGTATCTCCAATGGGGGTATTCAGCCGATACCCCTAAAATGTACCCCCAAAATTTGCGGGTGTAAACGGTTAAAGGAGAACAAAAGAGAACGCTATTAGCAAGGAAACCCTAGAAAATGCAAGCGTTTCGCGGTCATGAGCGGCTATGTATGAATATGGTGGATAAGTCAGATGGTGCCCAGGAGTGGAATCGAACCACCGACACAGGGATCTTCAATCCCTTGCTCTACCGACTGAGCTACCTGGGCCAACCTTCGGATTTAACGCTTATAAAAGAATGATTCCGGCCTGTCCAGCCCCAAAAATCCTTATTCTTCCAAAGCGCTATCCATGCGGAGTAATAGGGGCGGGGTGCGCTGTTTTCTTGTGATTTCCATGAGGCCCAGCCCGGTCAGTCCATGGATCTGGACAGTGCAGGGGTCGGCCTCGGTGGTTTTCTGCAAGGCGTCCACCAGAGCGTCTTTTTCCACCTTGCCGTTCATTTTCAGGAAATCGATAATAATGATGCCGCCGAGGTTCCTTAAGCGGATCTGGCGCATGGCCTCGTTCGCGGCGTCAAGATTGATGGCGAGGTTACCGCGCTTGTCGGCGCCGCGATTGACGTCGATCGCGATCAGTGCCGGGGTTTCCTGAATGATGATATTCGCGCCGTGCGTCATGATGGTGTAGGGCGCGAACAGCGCCTCCATCTGGTCGACGATGTCGCGAAAATCGAAGAGGCCCAGATCGGCGTTCTGGTCGGGCAATTCGACCGGGTGAATTTTGGGCACGAGATCCGGTGCATAGACTTCGCACCATTCCTCTACTTCAGCATAGCGGTCCATGGTCGTGACGTCGACGCGGTCGACCGGCGTGCCCGCATGATCGCTTAAACTGCGTTCAACGGCGTTCGGGCCTTCCATGATCAAGGCGGATTCCGCGCCCTCAAAATAAGCGCCGACTTTTTCCCACAAGGCTTTGAGGATCAGCCCCTCGCGCCGCAGAACGTCGGTTTGTGTGTTGGCGGATGAGGCGCGCAGGATGCAGCGATCCATATCCTCGACCGTTTCCATCATCTTCAAAATCATCTTGCGCATCTTCTTGTCCTTGATGCGGGATGAGAGGCGATTTTCTTCGATGAACGGCGCGTAAATCAGATGGCGGCCGGGGATCGTAATATCCATCGACACGCGCGGCAGCTTGGCTTCTGTCGGCAGGATCATATCGTCGGCGGCAGGCACGTATCCGCTCTTCGCCTGCACCGCGATATATTGCCCTTCAGATATGTATTTGCCGATCGCTTTGTCGCCGCCCTTGATCGTTTTGCCCTTGGCATCCAGCAGGCGGACATCGGCATTGTGTAATAAACCCTGATTGTCGCCATCAAGATCGATAAAGGCGGCGTCGAGCGCGCCATCGATGCGCGTCACGCGGCCCCAGTAGATCGAGCCATAACGCACGGCTTCCTGAACGGGATCGACTTCCAGCGTTTCCAGACGGCCTTTTTCAACCGACGCGACCCACAAGCTTCCGTCCAGTTCGTCGATCAGGATATCCAAAAAAGCCTCTATTCTGTGTCGATCACGCCGCTGCCGGCCAATAGATTTATGGTATCATACAAAGACAGGCCGACGACATTGCTATGTGAACCGGAGAGGAACGAGACATAGCCTGCCGCAATGCCTTGAATGGCGTACCCGCCGGCTTTGCCTTCCCACTCGCGCGCGGCGATATAGTGGCGGATTTCAGCGTCGGAGAGACGTTTGAATTGTACGGCGGTTTCGCACAAGCGGCTGCGTTCCTTGCCATCCGGTGTGATCAGGCAGATACCGCCATAAACACGGTGGCGGCGACCGCTCATCAATTCCAGAAACTGGCGGGCTTCGGCCTCATCAGCCGGTTTTTCCATGATGCGGCGGCCGACGGCCACCGTAGTGTCGGCGGCGAGCACGGCTTTATCCGGGTGCAAAGCGGCAATCGCGCGCGCTTTGCCGATCGCCAGACGCACGACCAGCTCAGCAGGCTTTTCACCCTTAAGCTTGGTTTCGTCGATATCAGCGGGGATAATCTGGTCGGGGGTGATTCCGGCTTCTTTCAGCAGGTCGACGCGGCGCGGCGAGGCCGAAGCCAGAATCAGCGGAATCTTATTTTTCACGGAAGATAATACGGCCCTTGGTCAGGTCGTAAGGGGTCATTTCCACGAGAACAGTGTCGCCTTCCAGCACGCGGATGCGGTGTTTGCGCATTTTACCGGCGGCATGCGCCAGGATTTCGTGGTCGTTTTCCAGTTTAACGCGGAACATGGCGTTCGGAAGTACCTCCGTCACCGTGCCCTTGAATTCGATAAGATCTTCTTTTGCCATGTACTCGTAATCTGTTGTTTTTGAATGGATTACAGCTATACGCGCGTTATGGCCAAAAATCAAACGCGAAAATGGTTGAGTGCCTCATATATTCATAATATAAAAAGCAGCAGGGGGACACGATGGAAAAAACACGCTTATACGAACCTGCAGGCTACACGGCTCCGTCTTATACAAACACGGTTGCCATAGAATCTGCGCTCTTAGAGCAGAGATTAAAGGACGCGTTTGCTCAAACGGGGAAAATCCCGTTAAGTCCCTTTGCTCAGGCGATCGCAGACCGCAAAGCATCTAGCTCTAAACCAGCGCGCACACCAGCGTAAATAGCCGCCTCGCGGTATTGTGGTCGATGGTGATTTTATCGGCCAGTCGCTCGCGCATCATCTCGGCAGCTTCGTTGTGCAAACCGCGCCGCGCCATGTCGATCGGCTCCAGCTTTTGGATGTTTCCTTCCATACGCACCCGCTCGTAACTCTCGATCATCAGGAAGTAATCATGGATGAGGCGCTTATACGGTCTCATCGACAGGATGAGCATAGGCAGGGCGGCGTCATCCTTGTTTTTTACTTCCAAAACAAGGCGTTGTTCTTGAAGTGAAATATCAAGACGATACGGACCGTTATCATCATTTAAGGGCTGAAACAGGCTTTCTTCGATCAGATCGGCTATCGCCCGATCCCGCTCGCCGGCCATTTTGGCAGGGGCCGCGCCTGTGGCCGGGTAATGAAGATGAATGGCGTTAAGGGAAGCCGTCATCACGCCGCCGCGCGGAATTTGGTGATCCAGGGCTGGAGAGCGTCCGGCATGGTTTTGAGCGCGGTGCGGTTGACGATCAGGCGGCTGGAGACATCAAGGATCTTTTCGACTTCGACCAGCCCGTTGGCTTTCAGTGTGCTGCCCGATGACACCAGATCGACGATCCGCTTGGCCAGGCCCAGCACCGGGACAATCTCCATTGCCCCGTTCAGGGTGATGATTTCGGCCTGCACCCCGCGGCGGGCAAAATGCTTGCGGGTCAGGTTGGGGTATTTGCTGGCGACGCGGATATGGCTCCAGCGGCTGGGGTCTTCCTGCGCCGCGTCCTCTTCGCGCATCGCGATAGACAGGCGGCAGCCACCGATTTTGAGGTCAACCGGGGCGTAGAGCTCGGAATAATCATATTCCTCCAGCACGTCGAGGCCCGCCACGCCCAGATGTGCCGCGCCAAAGGCGGTAAAGGTCGCCGCATCGAAAGCGCGCACCCGGATCAGGTCGAGCGAGGGGATATTGGTCGTAAAGCGCAGCAGGCGGGATTTCTCATCGAAAAAAGCCGCTTCCGGCTCTATGCCGACCTTGGTCAGCACGGGCATCAGCTCGTCCAGAATACGCCCCTTGGGCACGGCCATGATGAGTTTATCGGTCATAGGCACGAATTAATCATGAACCAAGGAAGGGGCCAAGATTTATTTAAACCAGATGTAGATCCGGGCGCGGGCCGGGCAATTTAATAGAATGCATGACAACCTTGGCTTTCTCTTTAATCTCGTAAGCCAGCTTGCAATCGAAAGGCGGCGCCTCATTTAGCAGTGTCTGGGCATAATCGTAATCAGCACGTTGCGCATCGACCGATAATGTTTTTCCTCTATTGCCGTCCCTGTATCCATAAGCAATATGATTCAAATGGGTGAAAATGTTAAGACCGATCGGCACTAAGAGGGCTTTGTCTTCCATCCATTGTGATAGCGTGGGTTGGATATGTTCTTTGGTTGATATCGTATCCAGGATGGCAATCGTGCCATCTGTCATCAGGTGCGCATAATTGTTGTTTTGAGGATCGATAAAGTTTGTGAGAAGCCAGCTGCATAGAGCCGTTTCCCGCTCTCTGGTATTCAGATTAAGATCGCCTTCAAAGAAGGCGAAAAGGGAGGTGCGCTGGGCGAAAAGCGCGCTTGCCTGTTCAAAAATATCCTCGTCATAGAGCTCGTTGCTTGCATACCAGTAAGCTTTGACCAGATCACGCAGCACGTTGTCTTTATAGGGCAAGAATTTTTGCAGTCGGGTTATAGCTTCAGCGTCGTTGTCACGAGAGCCGAATGAGATGTATTTGGCTTCGCCATTGAACGACACTTTTAGCGAGCAGATATGGGGGAGCCGTGCTTCTACTTCTTTCGCCAGCTTATCAATTGCGCCGAGCAGTTCATATCCGATATCGGTTTCTGGACGCATAAAACTCCGAGCATGCTGCGTTTCTTCTTTTATTTCATACAGCTCGTCTTCGTTATATTGATCGATGTTGTCTATTTTTATATGCATGTCGAGTATAGTGTTGATATGAGCAAGAAACAACGCTTCTGGAGATACAACTTCATCTTTTAAGAGGCCGCGATTAGCAAGATCTGTCGCATCATCAAAAAAACGATCAGCCATTTTCACAGCGTAATCATCGGAAAAATCTTGGATTGCGCCAATATCATCGGCTTCTTTGAGATTGCTCGCTTCTTCAATCATATCGTCGCATATGATTGCGATTAAAAGAGCATCCCATTCATGATTATTTTCGGGAAAAAAATTTTCGGCGTAATGGTTCAGCATATCAAAACGTTGAGTTACACGCTCGATTGTATCGGTTACGGCCAATTGGGGATTGTCTGACTTAAACTCGCCATGTGCATATTGCTTGTAAACAAAGCGGACCGCTTCGCGCTCCTCTATCTGATCCTCTCGAAGGTCCAGATGCTTGAACACAGCCTCAACACTATACTCAGAAAAAGAAACAGAAGACACAGGCTACTCCAGTAACAATTATTCCTTGCCGCTTACCCGCTCAATTTTTGCGCCGACGTCGGACAATTTCTTGACGATGTTTTCGTAGCCACGATCAAGGTGATAGATGCGGTTGACGGTCGTTTCGCCTTCGGCCACAAGCCCGGCGAGGATCAGCGCGACGGATGCGCGCAGGTCGGTTGCCATGACTTCGGCGCCTTTGAGTGTTTTGACGCCGCGCACGATGGCGGAATGACCATGCACCGTGATATCGGCGCCCATGCGCACCAGTTCCGGCACATGCATGAAGCGGTTTTCAAAGACGGTCTCGCTGATCATGCCCGCACCATCGCACAGGGTCAGCATCGCCATGAATTGCGCCTGCAAATCGGTGGCAAAGCCGGGATATGGTTCCGTCATGATATCGACGCCTTTGAGACGGCTGCCGTTTTTATGCACGGTGATATCGTTGCCATCCTGCGCAATGTCCATGCCGGCCGCTTTGAGCGGGCCGACCAATGCGGAGAGATGATCGAGGCGCGCATTTTGCAAACGCACCGTACCGCCGGTCAGACCGACGGCGCACAGATACGTGCCGGTCTCGATGCGGTCTGGCAGAACGGAGTGAACGCAGCCGCCGAGTTTTTCAACGCCTTCAATCGTAATTTTATCGGTGCCAAGACCTTCGATTTTTGCGCCCATTTTGATCAGCGCTTCGCCCTGATCAATAATTTCAGGCTCGCGCGCGGCATTGCGCAAGATGGTCGTGCCTTTGGCCAGCGTGGCCGCCATCATCGTATTTTCCGTGGCGCCCACCGATACTTTCGGGAAGGTGATATCCGCGCCGACTAATCCGCCCGCTGGCGCTTTGGCTTTGATATAGCCGGCTTCAATTTCAATCTCGGCGCCCATGGCTTTGAGGCCCATGATGTGCAGGTCGACAGGGCGTGTGCCGATGGCGCAGCCGCCCGGCAGCGATACTTCGGCAATGCCGTGGCGGGCCAGCAGCGGGCCGAGCACAAGAATACTGGCGCGCATTTTGCGCACCATGTCATAGGGCGCGATATGCGATTTGATTTCGGCTGTTTTTAAAAAGCCAACGCCGTCATCGCGCAAGGCGACCATCATGCCGAGATGCTGGAGCAGTTCAGCCAGTGCGCGCACATCGCCCAGTTGTACAGGGAGGTTTTGGAACTGAACCGGTTGATCTGTCAGCAGCGCGGCGCACATGTGTTTCAGGGCCGCGTTCTTCGCGCCGCTGATCGGAATGGTGCCGTTTAACTGGGTGCCGCCGGTGACGATAATTTTATCCATGCCTGATCCTTGCGCTGGCGCTGTGTGAATAAGCTCGATGGTCGAGTCTTCTTTGTTGAACCCCTCGAACGGGGAAACGGCAGCAGCGTTTGTTGTCATTGAGGTGATCCTTGTAAAGTAAACTTATCGTGTTTCTTGTAGAGTGCTGTGCGTATTGTACTGGCGGGCATACGGCGCCGTTTGAGGAGCTACAGTCGGTTGTTGTTGCGGGGCGATGTATTGTTGTTGGGCCGGGGCAACAGGAACGGCGCCCGCCGGCGCGCGCAGCACATGCTCGGCGGCGTTGGCATCGATGCTGTTAGTTGGAACAGGCGCTTGTTGCGGAATTGGTTGCGCCGCGGGTGGCATCACCTGCTGCGGCAAAGTTGGTGTCGGTTGCATATGCGGGGCAGCGATTGGGGCCGGAGCAATTTGTTGCGGCGCTGGCGGGACGACTTGTCCCGGCATGGGCGCGGCGCCGGTCATCGAGGCTTTTTGCGCGCGCAGGGCGGCGATGCGTTCTTGCAGGGTGGCCAGCGTGCTTTCATAAAAAGCCAGCTGCTCATCAATGCCGCTCATGCGTTCTTGCACTTCGCCGGGCGCGCGGCAATTTGCAAAACCTTCTTTAGGCGCTTGTTCGGGAATATATTGATTGACCTTCACGTCATTGGCGGTTGCCACATCCTTGATGTAGAACTGTGCGGTTTCATAGCTGTAAGGATTGGGTTTGGCTTTGGGCGGCGCGGTTTTGTCGGCGGGCGCTTCGATCGGCTGGATCAAAGCCTGCTGATTTTTATAGACGACCTGCGTGTCGACAATCCACGTGCCGCCTTCGGCGATGCGGGCCTGAGCGATACAGACGGCCGCGACCTGACGGGCGAGCTGGCCAGTTCCCTGACGCTCAATTGTTTTCACAAAACCGTTGAAGCCTTCGGGGGTGAAGAAAGCGCGTTTGCTATCCATCATGCCGGGCTGCGCCGGATCGTTCATCAAAATGACTGGGACAGTTTTGTTCAGCCAGCCGCGAATATCCTGTTCGGTGGCAGCCATCGCTGGCGTCGTGGCGGCAATCAGGCAGCCTGTTAATACGATGCGGGAAAAGGATGTCATCATGAGAGGTTCGTCCTATCGGTCTTCCAGAATTTTGGGGAGGGTAACACCGCGCTGGCCCATATATTTGCCCGAGCGGTCGGCATAAGACACGTCACACGCGCTGGAGCCTTTGAAGAACAGGAACTGCGCGATCCCTTCATTGGCATAAACTTTGGCGGGCAGGGGCGTCGTGTTGGAAATCTCCAGCGTGACATGGCCTTCCCAGCCGGGTTCGAGCGGCGTGACATTCACGATCAGCCCGCACCGTGCGTAGGTCGATTTGCCAAGGCAGATCACCAGCGTGTCTTTGGGGATGCGGAAATATTCAACCGAGCGCGTCAGCACGAACGAGTTCGGCGGGATTACGCACACATCGACATCACGATCGACAAAGCTCTGGTTGCTGAAATTTTTCGGATCGACAATCGCGTTATCGACATTGGTGAAAATCTTGAACTCGCTGGAGCAGCGGGCATCGTACCCGTAGGAGGACAGGCCAAAAGAAATGGCGCCTTTGGCGGTCTGTTTTTCCACGAACGGTTCGATCATGCCGTTCAGCATCGATTGATCGCGAATCCAGTGATCCGGCATGATGCCCGGCAAGGCATTGGCCAGACGCGCGGCGGCCTGTTCGTCATCAAAAGGAAGGGCTGTTTTCAGGTTTTGCATCGTCGCTTCGGATCGTGTTCTGTGGGGTCTGTTTTCCAAAATACCGAGGATGTTATAGACGAGAAAACCGGTAAAATGCCAGAAAAATCCGAGAGATGCCCCCAATCTCCTGCGGACAAAGAAAACCCCGCCGGTGAGGACGGGGTTTTCCAGCAAGCAAAGCGTAATTAGGCGGCCAGATTGTAGGAATCACTGCGCTCAAGCAGGTCTTCAACGGCTTTCTTCTGATCGCTGTTTTCTGTTTTGACAGCCATCAGGATAGCGCCTGTCTTGACTTCATCTTCATAGACTTTGGCTTCGTGTTCTTTGATACCCGAACCAACCAGCAGGCCGACAAGGCCGCCCGTTGCGGCGCCTGCACCGGCTCCAGCCAGACCGCTTACCACTGCGCCCGATACAATCAGGTTCAGACCCGGGAAGGCCAGCGCGCCAGCGCCAGCCATAGCGGCCAGAACACCGCCGACAATACCGCCGAACGTCGCGCCAGCAGCAGCGCCTTCATCGGCTTTGGATCCTTCATCGATATTGAAAGAACGGCCACGGGTTTCATCGGTTACAACCAGACTGATCTGATCTTCCGTTACACCAATCGCTTCCAATTGACGAATGGCATTGAAAGCGGCATCGCGGGTTTTAAAAGTAGCGGTAATAATCTTGCTCATAATGATAATCCTTTTTTCTGAATGAATTGATATGAAGCCAATGGCTTAGACGCCTGTTAGTTCCGCTCTTAAGGGGAATTGCTTTTTGATAAGGGTGTTATATAGTACCGCATGGCGTGTAATTTTATACGTTAAAGCAATAAGTTACGGGGAAAATGGCGAAAATTCTGGTTACGGGCGGGGCGGGATTTATCGGGTTTCATACCTGTGCGCGCTTATTGCAGGATGGGTATGACGTCGTCGCCATCGACAATCTGAATGATTATTACGACCCCGCTTTAAAACAGGCGCGCCTGCAACTGCTCGACAACTTCCAGAATTTTCAGTTTGTGGAAGGCGATGTTGCCGACAAAAATGCGCTGGAACATCTATGGCGCGACAAGGGACCGTTTCTGGAAGTCATTCATCTGGCGGCGCAGGCCGGGGTGCGCTACTCGCTCGAGAATCCCTACAGCTATATCACCAGCAACTGCATGGGCCACATAACTGTGATGGAAATGTGCCGTCACACACCGGGCTTCAAGCATCTCGTTTATGCCAGCTCATCATCGGTTTATGGGCGTAATAAAAAACTGCCCTATGCAATCGGGGATGCAGTCGATGAGCCGGTATCGCTTTACGCCGCGACCAAACGCGCCGATGAATTGATGAGCTATACTTACAGCCATCTGTTTAATATTCCTCAGACGGGCCTGCGGTTCTTCACCGTTTACGGCCCGTGGGGACGCCCGGAAATGGCGCCTTATATTTTCACGCAAGCAATTGCCGAAGGGCGCAAAGTGCCTGTTTTCAACCAAGGCGATATGCGCCGCGATTTCACCTATATCGACGACATTGTCGATGGCATTATGGCCTCACTCAAATCCCCTCCAACCGAGCAGGGCGGGGCTGCATCGCGTGTTTTGAACCTGGGGAATGCGCACAGCGAGCCTTTACTCGGTTTTATCGGGTTGATCGAAAAAGCGCTGGGCAAAAAAGCCGATATTGCGTTCCTCCCCATGCAGCCGGGTGACGTAGAAGAGACTTACGCCGATATTACCGAAACCACGGCCGTGATCGGTTACCGCCCGCGCGTGTCGCTGGAGCAGGGGGTTGCGCGTTACGTAGCCTGGCACCGGGATTATTACGGGGTGTAACCCCAGTTTAAACCGAAAGAATCTGTTGAGTTTCGGGGCGATATCTTTGTAAACTCCAACCCAATCAGACTAATTGCCATAAGAATTCCAAAGAGGCCCTAGGAGCCGCTCTATCATGAAGTCATCTCTCGCCCACCTTTCTCCTGCTGGCGCATCGCTGGATGTGGACGCGCTGAACACACTGTTCGCGACGGCCAAAGCCAAAATCGGTGTTATCGGTCTGGGGTATGTCGGGATTCCTTTGGTGTGCAGCCTGACGGCGCAGCAATTCAGCGTGACGGGATTTGATGTCGATCAAAGACGTGTGGAGCAACTGAACCAAGGGCAATCGCCAATCAAGCATCTGCCATCAGAGCAGATCAAACAGATTGTCGACGATAAAACATTCAATGCGACAACAGACTTTGCCTCTCTGGCGGATATGGATGCGGTTATTATCTGCGTGCCGACACCGCTCACCAAACAGCGCGAGCCGGATTTAAGTTTTGTCGTGGAGACAACGAAACAGATCGCCAAATACCTGCGCCGCGGTCAATTAATCTCGTTGGAATCGACTACCTATCCCGGCACCACAACCGATGTGATGACGCCGATTCTCGAAGCTGCCAGCGGTCTGAAATCCGGCGTTGATTTCTTCATGGCGTATTCGCCGGAACGCGAAGATCCGGGCAATGAATCCTTCTCCGCCTCGACGACGCCCAAAGTGGTGGGCGGCGATGGGGAAGCGGCTGTGAAACTGGCTTGCACGCTGTATGGCAAATTCGTGCCGAAAGTTGTACCTGTGTCTTCTACGCAGACAGCTGAAGCCGTGAAGCTGACCGAAAACATTTTCCGCGCCGTGAACATCGCGCTGGTGAACGAACTGAAAGTTATCTATGGCGCCATGGGCATTGATGTCTGGGAAGTCATTGACGCCGCGAAAACAAAACCGTTCGGCTTCATGCCGTTCTATCCGGGTCCGGGTCTTGGCGGTCACTGCATTCCGATCGATCCGTTCTACCTGACATGGAAAGCGCGCGAGTTTGAATTATCGACCCGCTTTATCGAGCTGGCCGGTGAAATCAACGCGCACATGCCGCGCCATGTCGTGAACGCCTTGATTGCCGCGCTGAGCGAGCGCTTCCAGAAAAGCGTCAATGGTTCGAAAATCCTGCTGGTCGGTCTGGCCTATAAAAAGAATGTCGATGATATGCGCGAAAGCCCGTCTTTGCGCATCATTGAAATGCTCGAGCATCTGGGCGCGCAGGTTGATTTCTACGACAGCTATATTCCGGTTATTCCACCCTCGCGCGAACATGCGCCGCTGGCTGGCCGCAAAAGCGTGACGTTTGATGCGCAGACGCTGAAGCAATACGATGCGGCGTTTATCGCCACCGACCACGATGATGTCGATTATCAATTTTTGGCGGACAATGTCCCGCTGGTGGTCGATACCCGCAACATCTGCGAGCGTCAGGGTGTCACGGGCAATAAAGTGGTGAAAGCATAATCATGGCGCAGACCAATCCACACATCGCCGTTATCGGCTGCGGCTACTGGGGCAAGAATATCGTCCGCAACATGGCCGAGATCGGCGCGCTGGCCGCTGTGTGCGATCACGATCCGAAACTCGCAGCGACGTTCGGGCAGCAATATAAAGTGCCCGCGATGACGATGGATCAGATCATGGCCGATGCTACGATCAAAGGCGTGGCGATTGCTGCACCCGCCGCGCTGCATTACGCGATTGCCAAACAGGCGTTGGAAGCCGGCAAAGACGTCTTTGTGGAAAAGCCGTTGGCGCTGCGCGTGAGCGACGCTACTGAGCTGTGCGATCTGGCCGATGCCAAAAAAGCCATCCTCATGGTCGGTCACCTGCTGCATTATCATCCGGCCTATCTGAAACTGCGCGACATGATTGCCGCGGGTGAACTGGGCAAGCTGCAATATATTTATTCGAATCGTTTGAACCTCGGTAAAATTCGCCGCGAGGAAGATGTGCTGTGGAGCTTTGCCCCGCACGATATTTCGATGATTCTCGGCTTGGCCGGTGAAGCGCCTAATCAGGTGTCCGCCGTCGGCAGTTTCAATCTGCATGACACCATTGCCGATGTCACAACTATGCATCTGACCTTCTCGAATGGCCTGAAAGGCCATGTCTTTGTCTCCTGGCTGCACCCGTTCAAAGAACAAAAACTGGTCATCGTCGGCGAGAAGGCGATGGCCGTGTTCGATGACGGTCTGCCGTGGGACAGTAAACTCACCCTCTATCGTCATAGCATTACGTGGCAGGGCGATCTGCCGGTGCCAAACAAAGCCGATGCGGAAAACGTCACGCTTGTTCAATCCGAACCGTTGCGCGATGAGTGCCAGCATTTCGCTGATTGCATTACAAACCGCGCCACACCGCGCACCGATGGCCGCGAAGGCCTGCGCGTTCTATCCGTGCTGGAAAAAGCCAGCCGCGATCTTTCCAAGAAAGCAAATACCGCCATGCAGGACGATGTCACCGTTCATGAAAGCGCCTATGTCGATCAACCATCGACCATCGGCAAAGGCACCAAGATCTGGCATTTCAGCCACGTGCTGCCAAATACCACCATCGGCCAGAATTGCACGATCGGTCAGAACTGTGTGATCGGCCCCGATGTCAGCGTCGGTAATCAATGCAAAATTCAAAACAATGTCAGCCTCTATAAAGGTGTGGTGCTCGAAGACGGTGTGTTCTGCGGCCCATCTTGCGTTTTCACCAACGTCAATAATCCGCGTGCCGAAATCGAACGCAAAACCGAATACCGCCAGACGCTGGTGAAGCGCGGCACAACGATAGGTGCGAACGCCACCATTGTCTGCGGTCATACGCTGGGTGAATATTCGTTCATAGCGGCTGGCGCTGTTGTTACCAACGATGTGCCAGCGTTCGCCTTGATGGCGGGCGTGCCGGCCAAGCGCATCGGCTGGATGAGCCATGCCGGCGCCAAGCTCGGCGCGGATCTAGTCTGTCCGCTGGAAGGCCGCCACTATGCCGAAAAAAATAATACGCTTGAAGAAGTATCTCTGCCGAAAAAGGAAGCAGCCAATGGCTAATGCCGCATTGAAATCCGTGAAGCCTCAACAAGACATCCAGTTCATTGATCTGGGTGCGCAGCGCGCCCGTATCGCCAATGAAATTGATACAGCGGTCCTAAAGGCCATCCATGACGGCAAATACATCATGGGCCCGCAGGTTGCGGAGCTGGAAAAAGAACTCGCCGTCTGGGCAGGCACCAAATATGCGATCTCCTGTTCGAACGGGACAGATTCTCTTGGCATGATGCTGATGGCCAAAAATGTCGGCCCCGGTGACGCCGTGTTTGTGCCGGCCTTCACTTTTGTGGCAACGGCGGAGGTCGTCTCCTGGGTTGGTGCGACGGCCTATTTCGTCGATGTCAAAGAAGACACGTTTAATATGGATCCGGCGAGCCTTGAGCGCGCCATCGATGCCGCCAAAAAAGAAGGTCTGAAACCAGCCTGCGTGATGCCGGTCGATCTCTTCGGTCAGCCTGCGGATTACCCGGCCATCAATGACATCGCCAAAAAACACGGTATGTGGGTAATGGCCGACGCCGCGCAAAGTTTTGGCGCAACCCTGAATGGCCAACCTGTCGGCACGATGTGCGATGTCATGTCCACCAGCTTCTTCCCGGCCAAACCGCTGGGTTGCTACGGTGATGGCGGCGCTTTGTTCACCAACGATGAAGAAATCGTCACGCTGCTGAAAAGCATCCGCGTGCACGGGCAGGGCAGTGAGAAATACGACAACGTGCGCATCGGCATGAACGCCCGCCTCGATACGGTGCAGGCGGCGATCCTGCTCGAAAAACTGAAAATTTTCGGTGATGAAATTAAGGAGCGCCAGATCGTGGCCGATCGCTATAACGCCGGCTTGTCCGGTGTGGCGACAATCCCGCATGTCATGCAACACGCGACCAGCGTCTGGGCGCAATACACGCTCCTATTGCCGGAAGGTTCAAACCGCGCCGCTGTCATGGATGCGTGCAAGGCTGCGGGCGTGCCGACGATGATTTATTACCCGATCCCGCTGTCCCAGCAAAAAGGCTATCAGCATTTCCCAAGCGTCCCCGGCGGTGTCACCGTCTCCGAAAGCCTGGCCAAACGCGTATTCAGCCTGCCCATGCATCCTTACCTCGATGAAGAAACGCAGGATTATATTATTCACGTCGTGAAGGATGTTCTTGCTGAATGCTGAGCTTGATAAAAAATCCGTTCCAACTGATAGCCAAAAATCACTATCTGCTTTGGCGCACGACGGTCGTCGAGCTTAAAACAACCTATGCCGGTTCTGTCTTGGGTCTTTTCTGGCTTGTCATTGGCCCTGCATTATTGTTGAGCATATACACAGCAGTTTACGCGTTTATTTTTAAAGTGCGTCCGCTTGAACTCTCTATTCCCGAATATATTTTGTATGTGTTTGCAGGACTTGTGCCTTTTTTATCGTTTTCTGCTGCTTTAACGCAAGGGGCAACTTCCTTGGCCAACAATCGCCAGATGCTGTTAAGCACCGTATTCCCTCCGGATTTATTGCCGCTAAGAGCGGTACTCATCGCCTCAATGACGTTGCCAGTGGGAATTATTATTATTGTACTCGGTGATGCTTTCTTTGGATCTTTGTCGTGGACCACGTTGCTCGTAATTCCTATTATTATTCTTCAGACGATGTTTTTAATCGGCGTTGCCTGGGTCTTGTCATTGCTGACCATCGTCGTGCGCGATATCCAGCAAATTCTGCAATATATTACGATCATGTTATTGATTGTAACGCCCATCGCGTACACCCCAGATATGATTCCTGCAAAGTTGCGCATGGTTATGTATGCCAATCCACTTGCGTATTATACCACCAGTTTTCAATATGTTTTATCTTATGACAGGTTGCCGCCTGCCGAGATAATGGTCGGTACTATTCTTATTTCTCTTTTTAGTTTCTGTCTGGGTTTCTGGCTTTTTCAAAAAGTAAAGACTAGTTTCTATGACTATATCTGATGATATCGCCATCAAGGCTCAGGACGTAAGCAAGGTTTACAAACTTTATCCGGATATAGGGTCGCGGGTAAAAGACCGTCTTGGGTTTTCGGTCGGGAAAAAGAAACAGGCCCTTATTAAAGATTTTTTTGCCTTGCAGAATATTGATCTAACCATCAAGCGCGGAGAGCGCGTGGGTTTGATTGGCCGAAATGGCGCGGGAAAGACAACATTATTAAAGTTATTAATCGGGCATGTCCGTCCCAGCCAGGGCAGCTTATCAGTGAACGGCACTGTGCAGGCGATGATCCATACGGGTATAGGATTTCATTTCCATTTTACAGGGCGGGAAAATGTCATATCAGCTCTCACCTATAATGGTCTTGATGCGGACCAAATCGCGCGGTCTATGGAAGATATTGAGACATTTACTGAGCTGGGTGACTATCTCGATCAGCCTCTCAAAAATTACTCTTTGGGCATGCAGTCCCGGTTGCAATTTGCCATTTCAAGCGCGGTCAATCCGGACATTCTGATTGTTGATGAAATGCTGGGGGCTGGCGACACTTATTTTATGAATAAATCCAACAAGCGTATGCAGAATTTAATCGATACAGGGTGCACATTGCTGTTGGTCTCACACAATACACAGCAGGTTTTGCAGTTTTGTGAGAGAGGAATCTGGTTGCGCAATGGTGCCGTATTTCTGGATGGACCCGTGCGAGATGCCGTCAATGCTTATGACGTCTATATGGAACGCGAAACGCACAGACGGCATGCTGGTTTGAGTGCCACGGATAATTTTGACAATAGACAGGTAACTGCCCAAGAAAATGTTTCCGAGTTTCAGTCAACCTTGGCGGACGGAAAAAAAGTGTTTCGCTGGCCGGCACGCAAGGGGATAAAAATTGACTCGTTATCCTTTCAGCCAGAAAAAAATAAGGGCCATACGCAATCCGGCGATGATTTCTTTATTCATATGGTGCTGAACGTTGAAAAATCCGGTTCATATGGGTGCCGTTACATGGCAACGGTTTGGACGAAAAATGGCAAAAGAATTGCCCGAATTGAAAATGAAATGGATCGATTTTCTGCACAAGAAGGAGAGAAGCGGTCTGTCAAAATGGATATGTCTCCTATGAGGTTGGGAGAAGGGGACTACACCCTTTCCTTTTCAATTTACGATATGAAAGATTATGGTAGCAGCGCACATGGGCAAGAGGCTCGTTTTGATGTAATCGCCCATGCTCTAGATTTTAGTGTTGTCGCGCAAGAGCATCCTTCTCCAGCATTTTATCTGACAACCAGTCATTCTTCAAAAACCGCAGACACAATGAAAAAGGTACGGGCATGAGAAAATTTTTAAGGCGTTTTTCCAGAAAAAACATGGTGGCAACCATGACAACCGACGCAAAATGGCGTTCGATCCTTACCGCCATCGGTTACTATTTCAACCATTTCGGAATTTTATTGACCGGCACGGGCAGAAAATTTGTGCGTTTTATTAACTATCATCTGACGGATGAAAGTTCCGACCGGTTTGTGATAGAGCTTCCCGTTTTGCACGGCAAGATTGATAGAATTTTAAAAGCGCAAAAAAAGGAATATGGCCATTATGCTTATTTTTACGGCTATCCCTACCAGTCGCTCGGCATTCTGGGGATATATGGTGAGCGTCCCAGTGAAGAGCGGTATGATGCTTATAAACTGTCGGACTTGGTCAATAAAGACGACCATGTTTTAGACATTGGATGCAATTGCGGCTTTATGTCGGTTCTGACCAGTTATCGAACCGGCGCAACCACGCATGGAATAGATATCAATCCTTACATGATCGATATCGGTAGAGAATGCGCCGATTTTCTGGGGTTGTCCGATAAAGTTGTACTGGAGGCAAAGAAGTTTCAGGAAATGGAAGCTGGTAATGCGGGCCCTTTCAGCGTTGTTTATTCGTTTGCGACGCACTGGACGGATGACGGGAACTATCGTGTAGCGCTCACAGATCACCTGAAGAAAATTCACTCCTTGATGAAGCCCGGCGGTTTGCTGGTTTTTGAAAGTCATTGCGCGGACGTAGGCGATGCTACTTTTTATGAAACCATGGAAGATATCCGCAGCCACTTTACCTGGGACGGCAAACAGCTTTCAGATAAAGGCGAGCGAGAGCTTTACTTGATGAAAGCAAAGTAATGCTGAAAAATATCATCAATTTCTGGCAGGGGCGTGAGGGCAGCGATTGCGCTGTGCTTGGTTATGCGTCTCATAGCGTTGATGAGGTTTGGATTCGCTCGACATTATTGGCCTGTGCCCGATCCGGCATAAAGGTAGCATTTGCCTGGTCCAATGGGGAAATGTCTGATGAGATAGTTTCATTATATACTGATGCCGGCATTGCCTTATACAAAAACGCAAGTCAGCGTTTCCTACAGACATGCACCGCTCCCCTTGTGTTAACAGCCTCGAGCGGATTGGAAAAAGACTGGTTTTCTAAAAAACATTGCCTATGGCGCATTCATATGCCACATTCTATTGCCAGCCTTCACATGATCTATCCTGAAGATGCCTTTGATGGTTATAACATCCTTTTTTCCGTTGGCCCACATCACGACCGCGAGTTTGAGATATTGTCGGAACAAAGACAGTTGACGGGACGTCAGAGCTTTCCTTGCGGCTATGGCAAGCTCGATGTTTTAAAACAGATGCTTCTGTCACAAAAAATTAAACCGGCCCACAAACCACACATCCTCCTGGCACCGTCCTGGGGTAAGCACAATATTTTGAATGTAATGGGACAAGATTTAATGAGCGCTCTCCTTGAAAAAGGATGCGCGGTCACTTTACGCCCGCATCCGTTATTTTTTCTGGAAAATGACCCGCTATTGGCGGAGTACGAAGCCATATTCAGCGGACATGCAGATTATACGCTTGAGAACAGCCTCAGTGTTGGTAGAGCGCTCTTATCCGCTGACATACTTATTTCTGACTATAGCGGCACAGTTCAGGAATTTACGGCGTTAACCGGCAATCCTGTTGTCTTTGTCGATGTTCCAACAAAAATGGTGAATGCGGACTGGCAAAAACTTGAGGTGCAACCGATAGAAATGGCCTCACGCAATAATTTGGGACCTCTGGCTGCCAGCGATGTGGCGTCAGTCATGGCGGCGATTGAAGATGTGCGCGTCCGGCGTGAATACTGGCTGGAGCAAGTAAAGATATTTTCCGCAGCCTATCTGCATGAAGGCATATGCGCGGATCAGGCAACGCAGTATATTGAAAAATTATTGACTCATTCCTCAGATGGAAAGCGCCCCGCATGTCATTAAAGAGACCCCGTGCCATTATTCTGGCGGCTGGATTTGGCAGTCGCCTCATGCCCTACACCAAAGATCGTCCCAAATGCATGGTCGAATTTGCAGGTAAAACTCTTTTGCAGCGCCAGATAGATGTTTTTACGGCTCATGGCATAACCGACATTGCTATCGTGCTGGGGCATGCACCGCAAGCCGTGAAAAATGATGCGTTGGCTATCTATCATAATCCCGACTATCAGACGACCAATATGCTCTATTCCTTAATGCAGGCCAGAGAGTGGCTGGAAAAGGAGGGCGATGTAATCATTTCCTACGGCGATATTGTGTATAATCCTGATGTTCTCGAATCTGTTTTAAGTACACCGGGCGACATTGTTGTCAGCATCGATCGATCGTGGAAAGATTACTGGCAGATTCGCATGGAAAATCCCCTGTCTGATGCGGAAACGTTGAAAATTAATAATGCGGGCTACATTCAGGAAATAGGCAAAAAGCCAACCAGCTATACAGACATTGAAGGTCAATATATTGGCCTTCAAAAATGGAATGCCGGGTCGGTTAATTCTATTTTGAATTTTTACGATTCTTTGGATCGTCATGCTTTATACGATGCAAAATCTTTCCATCAGATGTACATGACCAGCTTCCTGCAAAATTTGATCGATAATAATTTTAAACTAACGCCTTCTTTCATTAATAATGGATGGCTTGAGGTTGATACAGTCGAAGATCTGACTGCCTATGAAACTTTATATAAAGAAGGCGGCTTATCCCGATTTTATAATGCCTGATCAGGTTATTTCGATAGAGGAAAAGATTAATTTTTATCTAGAGCAGCCGTCTTACTCTTCCGATAAAATTCATTTCACCATAACGATGATGAGGAAAGCTGAAATCTCCGGTAATCTTTATGCCAGTTATGATGATTCATGGAGGCCGTTAAAAAACTCACCATTTTTGTCACAAGCATCAATTGAGGCCTTCTTGCATTTATCATTGCAGGTCTATCAAGCGACACATGATTATCGCCTTCTGAATGGCATTTTAAAAGTATCCAGTGGATGCCTTGTAAATCCGCCCTATAAAGCCTCTGCCGAGATTTTTTCGGCAGCTCAAGATTTAATTCATACGGTTTCTCTGCCATGAAAATTCTGGATCTGACGATTATTGCCGATCGATGGTGCCCCACTAGCAGGACGTACCTGACCTATTTGCACCATGCCGGTTTTCAGGTGCAAAAAATTATATTGGTCGATTTCCTGGGGCCGAATAAAAAATTAAGAATGTTGCGCCGTTTCTTTGGTGCAAAAATAGCGGGAAAAATTATGACCCGCCGCAGACCGGCGTGGCCCTATCAAGATCATGACGGATTATTCACGGCTCTTCAGGCGGGAATGGAAAATCAGATTGATTACGGTCAACCCTTCCATTACGCAGTCTATGCCAAGCATGTTCAAGAAATTGTGGCAGAAGATTATGATGATGTATATTTTCAAAATTATCTGAAAAAAGAAAGCTGCCAGACGTTTCTCTATACAAATGGAGGGCGTGTTCCGGTTGAATTGCTGTCACACCCGGGCGTTAGAATTTTTCACGTGCATCCTGGTATTGTTCCTCACGTGCGCGGCTCTGATGGTTTGCTCTGGTCAATACTGACAAGGGGTAAGGCAGGGGTGAGCTGCTTTTATATGGATAGTGGGATTGATACGGGAAAAATTATAAAATGTAAGGAGTTTGCTCTGCCATCTTTTCCTGTGAAGGCGCCTGCAAACTCAGCGCAGGAAGAGGCTTTATACAAAGCGTTGCTTATTGCCTACGATCCGCATTTAAGGGCCAATCTCCTGCGCGATATCATCGTGGAAGCTGAGGGAAAAGCCTTGAATAATCTAACATCTCTGGCACAACCCGCCGAAAAAATCGCTAGTTATCTGTGGATGCATCCGCTGATGAGAATGAAAATTTTATCCCTGGTCACACAATAATGTCTCACTCTTTACCCCATGCCATTATTCTAGGCGCAGGCAGACCATTTCGTGGCGTTGTCCATGCCGGATTGCGCAAAGTTGGTGCTCAGGAAAGTGTACTGGATTGGCTGTTATACGCGTTTAAATTTCATGCAGGAACCGTGCAGTTTATTGGCGGATATTCTGTAGACAGCGTAGAGAAAAAATATCCCGATCTGACCTATACCATCAATTCTGACTGGCAACAGACAGGCGGCACTGATTCATTGAAGCATGGCGATTTCACCGGCACAGGCGGCGTGCTGATCAGTTACAGCGATATTGTGTTTCATCCGGAAGAACTCGGGAAACTGATACACTCATCGGCCGGTAATATTGTCGTAGCCATTGATGCCTCTTATCCGCACAGACACAAAGCATTGAGTAATCATCAGGCGCAAGATGTGGAGCTGTTTCGAATTGGCGCTCCTGAGGCAAAGACGGTGGAGTTTGTCGGCTTACTCTATGTGCCTCATGAACATGTCGCGCTTTTTTTACAGGAACTGCATCAGATAGATCCTGGAAAAAAGCATTTATCTTATTTTATTCAATCCATGATGGAAAAAAACTGCCCAATCTCTTTACATGATATGCAAGGTGTATGGAGCGATTTAAATGACCCGTCTTCATTGACCCGTTTTGTTATGGGAAGCAAGGCTGAGACACTCAACAGGCTGCAGGATCGTCTGGAACACGGCATTATTCCTCCGCAGTATCGCTTTGATTGTCATGATTATGCATCCCGGAAGCTTTCTATTATCCATGATATTCAGGAAAAATTTAACCGCGGTCTATTGGCCATACGTAGCTCGGCATTAAGTGAAGATAGTTTTCTGAGTGCCAATGCAGGCGTTTTTCATTCTGTCGTTAATGTCCCTTTGACGGCTGGCGATATAGAAAGAACGATAGAAGAGGTCATCGCCTCTTTCCCGGATGATGGGGGCGCTCATCAGGTATTCGTTCAGCCAATGGTTGAAAATGTCATTGCAAGCGGCGTAATTTTTACCCGTTTGCTGCGTAATGGAGCTCCTTATTACCGCATTAATTATGCTTGCGGAGAGGATACGACCGCTGTCACTAGTGGGCATGCAGTTGAAACGCAAAGTCTGGTTGTTTTTCGTGGAGTTGAAGAGGTAACGCAACAGGATCCGGTCTGGTCTGATACGTTGATCAAAGCGTCAAAAGAATTAGAATTCACGCTCGATCATGACGCATTGGATATTGAATTTGCGGTTGATGCTGATTTAAAGGTTTTTATTCTGCAGGTTCGTCCCCTCGTTTTGACGGAGTCGCCTTCGGATGATGTCGATGAAGAAATTCAATCGCGTCTCCATACGGCGCAGAATTTTTTAAGCGAAATGCAGGCACCTTCTGATAAAATCAGAGGCGCGCTTCCTGCTTACGGGGTTATGCCGGATTGGAATCCGGCGGAAATTATTGGTATTCATCCGACGTGGTTGGCTAGCAGTCTTTATGATTTTCTTATTATGAATGATGCATGGGCACAGCAACGCGCAGAATTTGGGTATCATGATGTAAGACCGCATAAGCTTATGCTACTTTTCTGCGGACAGCCGTACGTAGATGTTAGAGCCAGTCTTAATTCGTTTGTTCCGGCAGAAGTCTCTTCGCCAACAGCCGAAAAGCTAATAAATTTTTGTGTTTCCTGGTTAAAAAACCATCCTTCTTTACACGATAAAATTGAATTCGATGTCATACCGACCTGTTTTTCATTTGATTTCGATCGCTGGACGAAGCGCTTATCTCAAGAAGCCTTATTGTCGCATAATGAAATTAGCGAAATAAAAAAAGGGTTGTTGGCTGTAACCAATGGCGCTTTTTTGCGTATAGATAATGATCATCTCGCCATCAAGTCTGTTCAGGAAAACTATGAGCAGCTAAGCGGTACACTTCCAGAAGGGCAGCCTATTTTAAATGCCGTCTCATTGCTGGAGGCTTGCCGTCAACAAGGAACGGTCTTATTCGCGCATCTTGCCAGATCAGGATTTATTGCGACCATCTTACTGAGATCCGCCGTTCAAATGGGTTATTTGGACACGGGCCGTGTGAATGAATATCTTCTATCTATTCATACAGTTTCTTCTCGGTTCCAGCGCGATGCGTGGCGCGTCAAGACAGGCTCGCTGAGCTTTGATGCGTTTGTAAATGAATATGGGCATTTGAGACCAGGCAGTTATGATGCCACTTCTTTACGATATGATGAAAATCCGGCCTTTTATCTGGACGCTGTCATTCAAAATTCTACGCCGATAGAGGACAGTGTTTTTTCGTGGCGTAACGATGAAATTGAACTATTGGAGCGGGAATTTAACCGGCTGGGTTTGAACGTCAGTTTCGCTCAATTTGATCATTTCTGCCATAAAGCCATCCATGGGCGGGAAGAAGCAAAATTTGTTTTCACGCGGTATCTCTCAGAGGCCATTCAATATTTCATTAAAGCGGGCGCTTCTATGGGGTTAACCCGGGATGATGTCGCGAACATCGCCCTGCCTGAATGGACATCATATGCTGAAGGAGGCCGGGGGATTGCGTATCTGCAAGAAAAGGTGAGAGAGGCGCGCCTGAATGCCTATTACAATATGCAGATAGAATTACCCCCTTTAATATTTGATCAGAAAGATTTTGTTTCGTTCCGCGTTCCTGACACGCAACCTAATTTTATTACCGAAAAAAGTATAATCGCTCCTTTATATTCCTTGGAACAAGGGGAGGTTGCCAAAGATAATTTATGCGGCAAGATTGTTCGCATTAATGCGGCAGACCCGGGCTATGACTGGCTGTTTGGGTATAGGATTGCCGGATTGATTACTCAGTATGGCGGCGCTAACTCTCATATGGCGATCAGGGCGGCGGAATTTGGCTTGCCGGCAGCAATTGGCATCGGTTCTGAAAAATATCATTCCCTTGATACAGCGAAGAGAGTAGATCTGGATTGCAGAGCCAGACTTATCAGGATTATTAAATAATGAAAAAAATAGGCATCACGATGCGGGTGGATGTGAGTGAGCATGGTGAGCGGCGCAATTCACTGGACATGCAATGGACCCTATTACTGCGCAGGCTGGGATTTTTCCCGGTGCTGATTCCAAATGTTGCCGGCGGTGAAAAAGGTTTTATTGAAGAACATAATTTGTCAGGTTTTATCTTAAGCGGCGGCAATGATACGCTTGAAACGGGTATCTCTTTTGATGAGGTTCGCCAGAATTTTGAAATGAAACTGCTCACTTTGGCAGAGCATAAAAAATTGCCGGTCATCGGAATCTGCAGAGGAATGCAGATGATCAATCTCTATTGCGGTGGCAAAAACAAAGAAATTTCTGACCACGTTGCCAAAGATCATCCAATTGACTGGAACGGTGAAACGCTGGTGGTTAATAGCTTTCATAATTATGGCATAACCGGCGCCTCGTTGGGAGATGGACTTCTTGCCGAAGCGACGGCGGAGGACGGGAGCATTGAGGCGATAAGACATACTACGCTTCCCTGGTTTGGTGTGATGTGGCATCCAGAACGCACGATCCCTCAAGCGGATAGGCATCATCTCTGGTTGGCAAAAATATTGTCTGGGGAAATGGTATAAGGGAATGACTAATCAGGCGATCTCTATTACAGGATTAAATAAATCCTATAAATTATATCCCGGACACGTCTCCATGGTCCTTGACCAGTGTGGGTATTACGCATTGCGTTTCTGGAAAAAGCGGCCTGCTTTTGCAATCAAGCAAGCCTTGTCCAATATCGATGTCGTCATTGAAAAAGGCGAGCGGATCGGTGTGATCGGCCGCAACGGTGCGGGGAAAACCACTCTGTTGAAAATTATCGGACAGATGATCGCTCCTTCTTCGGGTGCTGTTCATGTGCAAGGAACTGTACAGGCTTTGATGCGACTGGGCGGGGGGTTCCACCCGGAAATTACCGGCGATGAAAATATACGCAATGCGCTGCTCTATAATGGACTTCGCGGCGATGCCTTAATTTGCGCATATGATGATGTGGTTCAATATGCTGAGCTGGGAAAGTTCATCAATCAACCTTTAAAAAATTATTCTTTGGGCATGGCTGCCCGTCTTCAATTCGCCGTTGCGACAGCCATTACGCCTGACATTCTTATTATTGATGAAGTATTGGGGGCGGGGGATTCCTACTTTGCGACAAAATCCGTTGAGCGTATGAAGAAACTGACAAACTCTGGATGTACCTTGCTGCTTGTGTCTCATTCTCGCGGTCAGATATTGGAATTTTGTGAAAAAGCCTTGTGGATTGATGAGGGAAAAATTCGCGCGTTCGGCCCGGTTGAAGAAATTACCGCCGCATACGATGCAACCATGTTGCGCCAAAATTCCAGCGCTGAATCAGATAGGGGGCCTGTCTCTGAAAACTATATTCAAGCCCCCTCACACATGGAGCGAGCAGATCTTCATGATACTATGGTGAAAACCATTCAGGAAATTTATGGATCCGTGCCGCCGGCAAGCAATACGTATATTTCCCGCGTAGATTTCCGCAGTCTTCAGAAAAAAACCAATCAGTTTTCGACTGGCATGCCTATGCAGATTGATGTTGTGATCAAGACATCGGAGAGGCTTGAGGCATTGACCTGTGATCTGTTGTTTTTTGATGGGCAGGGAAGCTATATCGCTAAAGCAGAATCGGGAGTGGGACTTTCCCATTCATCTGATATCATAGAAGTGGATCTGCAGGACTGCCCATTGGGGCATCGAGATTATGTCATGGCTGCTATCCTGAAAAAAGACAACAAAGCTGTGCATTATTTGGCTAATAATTACATAAAAGTTACAGAAACTAATGACAGTGATCCTCCCTACATGCATTATCCCGCCCAATGGTATTTAGGAGACAATACAGACCCTGAACCATCCAGAATCACAGGTAACCAATAGAGGCGACTTTAATGAGAAGTGAAAATAAGTGTTCGGAATGCCAATCAGGTGATCTGGTCAAATTGACAACCTATAAACGGCATTGGTTGCTGTGTCGCACCTGTGGTTGTGGCACCCCGCGTCAAAAAAGTTATTACCCTTTAAGTTTTCTGCCCTGCAGCAGCTTTAAGAAATCAGCGTCCGATGAAGCGTCCATGTACGATTATTTCGTTGCGCCGGTTCACATTGAATATTCATTGGGCACGGCCCATGAGTTTATCAAAGACTATTTGAAGCCCTGGAATATTGAAGTATCGGGTAAAAAAATACTGGATGTGAGCGGAGGCAATGGGCACTTCTTGAACGTATTCAAGGAAATGGGCGCCGATGTCACGATGACAGAAATTAATGAGCCTTCGATTGATTACGCCAGAACGACTCATGGCATGAAAGTTTTTTGCTTTAACTTCAATGAGCATCGCATCGATCAACTGACGGACGAAAAATACGACATTATCATGCTGCGTGCGGCGATCATGTTCTGTAAAGATCTGCCGCAGCACGTTCAAGATTTGAAGAAAATCCTGAAACCGGGCGGACAAATTATCGTCAACCACTCCGTAATTCCGACTTTGGGTGTGGCCGTACGGGTTCAGCTCGATGAGTTCAGTTACTTCTCTTTGAGACAAGCGGATCGTGTTGTCCAGATTTTTGAGAAGGAGGGCTTCAAGCTCGAACAAAGACGAGATGAGACGGATCCTTCTCTCTACGTGTACGACCATGATTTAAAACTCAGCTGGCGCATTATTCATTACTTATATGAATGGTATGGACTGCGTGCTTTGCGCAAAGACCGTATTTTTTCCTTCCCTGCCCGTGATAGACGCCGTTCTACCATGATGTTTCGTGCAGCGTGAACCGGATAACGCTGATAAAATATGAAAAATAGAGAAGAATGGCCGCTTTGTTACATGAAACGGCTTTTCTTCCTATAAGCACTTGGTATTATGCTGTGCTGGCCCCACTAACTGAGCGGTTTTTTCTGAATGTGCGGACTTGTTGCCCTTTTAACGCCTGACACGTCCTTCCCCATGTCCATCTTGCGCGACATGCGGGACCGGATTGCCCATCGCGGCCCTGATGATGCGGGCGAGCTGATCGAAAGTACCGGTCAGGGTGTGCTCGGCATGGGGCATCGCCGCCTCTCCATTATTGATCTGTCCCCGTTGGGCCATCAACCGATGGAAGACATGAGCGGCCGTTATGTGATCGTCTTTAATGGTGAAATCTATAATTACATTGAATTGCGCGAACAGCTGATTTCCAAAGGTTATACTTTTAAAAGTGAAAGCGATACAGAAGTTCTGCTCGCCGCTTATGCGTGCTGGGGCGAAGAATGTCTTCTAAAATTGAACGGCATGTTTGCCTTTGCTCTGTGGGATCGTTCCGAAAAAATATTATTTGTTGCCCGCGATCGTTTTGGGGAGAAGCCTTTATATTACACCTCTCTGCCGCAAGGTGGAATTGCTCTGGCATCTGAAGCGAAGGCGCTCTTCGCGCACCCCGACGTTTATCCTCAAATCAATGAATCCGTCGTGTCGGCCTTCATGAACGGGATAACGTCATACGTTGATAAAGAAATATTCTTTAAAGATATTTTTAGGTTGCCTCCTGCGCATTGCATGACAATTGATTTAGAGGGAAATATCCAATCGATCCGTCGCTATTGGATGCCTGATTACACTAATAATTACACGCGTAAAAGCAGAGCAAGTCTGGCGGAAGAATTCCGGAATCGCCTTGAGAAATCTGTTGCAATGAGATTGCGATCAGATGTCAAGGTAGGGGCTTGCCTGTCAGGCGGTCTGGACTCATCGACCATCGTCGGCCTGCTCAAAGTTCTGGAGGAAAAAGATCAGGCGACGCTTGGTTACACTTACTCGGCGCGATTTGAAAATGATCCGACCATGTCGGAAGGCTCATACATAGATGATATGCTCGGCTATAAAAACATTCCTTCAAGTTCAGTTAATCCGCACGGCCGGGATATTATAAATGAATCGCAACGTCTGCACTGGCATCAGGAACAGCCTTTTTTGTCGGCTTCTATGTATCTGGAGTGGTGCGTAACGCGCGATGCCAAAAAACATGGAACGACGGTTCTGCTCGATGGGCAAGGATCGGATGAAGTGCTGGCTGGTTATCAGCATTATTTTAAAAATCATCAATATGATCAGATCGCGCGCGGACACTGGATAGATGCTGCCCTTAATACGCATCTTTTCAATAGCAGGTTGCAAAAAGAAGTCGCCCGATATGACGATGGAAAGAGGCGAATTGATGTAGCAGTGGCTCATCAGATGTCAGATTTTTTACATCTTATCGGAAAAGCGTTCTTGTATCATACGCGCCCCTTAAGGAGGCCTTCTGTCAATAAATGGGAAGGGCTTCCCGAAGCCTACCCGGCAAACACATTGCGCTATACGCTGGCTAAAGGCGTGATGTACGACATGCTCGCCAATAACCTGCATTCAGCCGACTGTAATGGCATGGCGCACGCCGTTGAAACACGCTTTCCCTATCTGGATTATGATCTAGTGGAATGGTGCCTGAGGTTGCCATCCGATGTGCTGATAAAATACGGTTGGCAAAAACATATTCTCAGGCAAGCCGCTAAAAACATTATTCCTGAATCCATCCGCTGGCGGGTCGATAAGGTTGGGTTCGCGGCTCCCCAAGATCAATGGCTGCGCCATGATTTAAAAAATTGGTCGGCAGAGCGGCTCTTTGAAGGGCCCATTACCACGCGGCCTGAATATGATCATGCGACTATCGAGAAATTATGGTTTAGCCATCAATCAGGCGAGAGCGATCAGTCTTGGGAATTATGGCGCTGGATTAGTTTGAATGAATGGTTAAGTTTGTTTGAAAGCGGCGCCTGGAAAAAAGGTCTGCCGGAGAAATCTTCAACAGATAAAGCCACTCAGCTAACAACAGCGAGATCCTATGGATAATTCGGAGATGATACATGTGGTCGATTACGGGCTGGGCAATCTGGGATCCATCATCAATATGTTTCGGCGTATCGGTGTCGATTCCAAACTAGTGACCACGGAAAAAGAAATCGCGCAGGCAACAAAAATTATCCTGCCTGGCGTCGGCGCGTTTGATCAGGGCATGAATAATCTGGCCGAGCGCGGCATTGTGGATGTTTTGAATCATAAGGTCTTGGTGGAAAAAACTCCTGTCCTGGGCGTTTGCGTCGGCATGCAGTTGATGAGCGAAGGCAGCGAGGAAGGCGTTAAGCCCGGCCTTGGATGGATTAAGGGTATAACCAAGGATATGCGCCGTCTGGTGCCGGCCGGCGAAAAAACAAAGTTTCCTCATATCGGCTGGAATTTTATCGATCAGGAAAAAAGCCATCCTATCTTAAATGATATGCCGGATGATCCGCGTTTCTATTTCGTCCATACGTTTCAAGTTGATTGCGCAGAGCGAGAAAATCTTTTGGCGACAACTGAGTATGGCAGCCTTACGGTAACGGCCATGTTCACACGCGATAATATTATCGGCGCCCAGTTCCATCCGGAAAAAAGCCATAAATTTGGCATGCAGATATTTAAAAATTTTTCAAAATGGGTTCCGTCTCATGAATAATGTCACACTTAAAAACCGCCGCGTTCACAGACCCAGAGTCATGCCAGTTCTGCTCATCAAAAGTGACGGCCTTCTCTATAAAACGCAAAAATTCAAAAATGAGAAATATGTCGGTGATCCGCGTATAGCCGTAAAGATATTTAATGATAAAGGTGCAGATGAAATTGTCCTGCTGGACATCACAGCGACAAAAGAAAAGCGCAAACCCAATTTTAGCCTGATTGAAGAAATTGCTGGTGAGGCATTCATGCCTATGGCTTATGGTGGCGGCGTGTCTTCTTTTGACGATGCGAAGACACTGTTTTCTTTAGGGGTCGAAAAAGTTGTCTTGAATTCTGCACATTTCGACAATCTAGCCCTTGCCCGTCAGATCGCTGATTTTTCAGGCGCGCAGAGCGTTGTCATTTCGATTGATTTCAAAAAGACCCTGTTCGGCAAAACTCAGGTTTTTAGTAATAGTGGACGAAAAAACCATAGAATGGACCCTGTAGAGGCCGCCCGGCAGGCGGAAATGGCAGGAGCTGGAGAGATATTTCTCAATTCGATCGACCGCGATGGCATGTTTACGGGCTATGATATTGATATTTGCCGGGCTGTATCCGACGCTGTTACCATTCCTGTCGTCGCTTGCGGCGGGGCTGGTAAAATTGCCGACTGTGCCACGGTAGTGCGCGAAGCCGGTGTCTCGGCCGTTGCAGCCGGCAGCATTTTTGTTTTTCAGGGACCGCACAGAGCTGTTTTGATTAAATTTCCGAGCGATTCCGAGATGAAATCAATTTTTGCATAAACTTGTCTAGCCAATGGATTGCGTTTGATTTCCTGCTGATTTTAGTGTTTACATCACTGTTAAAGAACAATTTTTTAATGTTGATCGGTAAACATGTCCCAAAATAATAGTACGGCAGAAAAGCACGAAAAAATTAAAACCTGGGTAGAGCTCGCTGACTCGCGTAAAGGTGAAAATCTTTTCAAAAACAATCATGGCCGTTACCAAATTTGCAGACAATGTATTATGGACACATCCGATCCTGAGATCGTGTTCGATAGCGACGGTATATGCAATCATTGCCACAACTATGATGAGCGTGTTGCAACCGAAGTCATCAAAGGGGAAGAGGGCAAGCGTCAACTTGACACCGTCCTTGAAACAATCAGAAATGAAGGCAAAGGTAAAAAATACGATTGTATTTTAGGCTTGTCGGGTGGGGTAGATTCTACTTATGTCGCCTACCTGTGCAAAAAAGTTTATAATTTAAGGCCACTGGCCGTTCATTTGGACAATGGCTGGAATTCTGAAATCGCTGCACGCAATATCGAGAATATTGTTAGCCTGCTTGATCTGGATTTATATACACAGGTCCTCAACTGGGATGAGTTCCGCCGCTTGCAGGCTAGCTTTCTGAAAGCCTCAACACCTGATAGCGAAATTCCAACGGATCATGCCATCGTTTCCACCTTGTACAAACTGGCCAAGAAGAACGACATACGTTGGATCATGGATGGTTCAAATGTCGTAACAGAAATTATGGTGCCGGCGACTTGGTCGCACGGGCACTCTGATTGGAAATACATCAAAACGCTAAACAAAATGTTTTCCGGCGGTAACAAGCTGCGTACATACCCGCATTATAATTACTTCCAATATTTGTACGAATATCCGCGCATTCGCAAATTACGCCGTTTTCCGATCTTGAATTACATTGATTTCAATAAACTGGAAGCGATGGAGGTTCTGAAGAAAGAGTTGAAGTGGGAGCCATATGGCGGCAAGCATTATGAGTCAATTTACACGCGTTTTTATCAAGGATATATCCTGCCAACAAAATTTGGTTTTGATAAGCGCCGCTCTCACTTATCCTGCTTGGTGAAAAACAAGCGGATAACGCGCGATGAGGCGCTGCGTGAAATTCAGCAGCCTGCTATTCCGCCAGAACTTCAAAAAGAAGATAGAGCCTTTGTCATTAAGAAACTCGGCATGACAGAACAGGAATTTGATGCAATGATGAAGGCGCCTTTGAAAACTTTCTGGGATTATCCATCCTACGAAAGGGAAGTTCGCAAGATGCCATTCTGGATGCTCGGACTGATAAAAGCAGCAGTCAAAAAACCCCATAAAATTCCAGGTGCTGTTATTAAGCGTCTTAATCGCAGACGGATTTCTGCCAGCGCCTGACAGGAAAATTGCTCTGATGAATAAGACAGCGTTAATTTTATCTTTCACGCCTATTACGGGAGAGCCTCGTGTTCTGCGGCAAAACCAGGCGCTATTTGAAGCCGGGTGGGATGTTATCTTGGCGGGCTTCAAGGGATCGTCTCCGCCACCTGCGAATGCAAAGTTAATCACTTTTGCCAACAGCCAGACGCAACCGCCGCTTATCGAGATGGGGATGGGGGAAAAGCAAGCTGCAATTTCATCGCAAGCGAAAGCTGGTACGACGCAATCCTTATCTGTAAAGCGGCTATATGATCGAACGATCGTCAAGCTGCCTCCTTATGTACGGACAGCTATTCGGGCAGTGTTAAAAATCGCGTACCGTTTGCCGTTAATATCCCGCATCTATCTGCTTTTGCTGGCCAGGAAAAGCGATGATGCTGCCATCAAATATTTTTGGAAAAGTGGCTACTACCGTTTCATATTTCCTCATATCGAAAAAAATCTCGATGCTTTAGGAGAGAAGGGCGTACCATCTTTAATCATAGCGCATGACTATTTCGCCGCTCCGATCGCTGAAAAACTATCGCAAAAATTTAAGGTTCCTTTTGTCGTCGATATCCATGAATACGCGAAAGGTCAGTACATGCACAGTCGCGTGTGGCGCCTTTTCTACCGCCCATGGGTTGACCGCATGCAGAAAATTTTTTTGTTTAAAAGTGCCTATAATACAACGGTGTGCGAAGGAATTGCGAATCTCCTTGAACAGGATTATGCCCCTTTGAAAAAGCCAACTGTTATCCGCTCGACCCCCTTTTATACGTCCGTGCCGTATAATCCGGTCGGGGAAAAAATAAATGTTCTTTATCATGGAATTATTTATCCCTCCCGCGGTTTGGAGCTGGCCGTTGAATCTCTGCGCTTGTGGCGTCCTGAGTTTAACTTGATTTTACGAGGGCCAGGATCGAGTGATTATTTTGATTATTTAAAGCGAAAGGGCGCCAATTTGGGTGTTGGTGATCGCTTGACGATTGAAGAGCCGGTTTTATTCAACGAAATTATACCGGCTGCGAATAAAGCAGATATCGGCTACTTCGTGCACGAGGACATAAGCCCTCAAAAGCGCTTTACTTTACCAAACAAGTTTTTTGAATACATCATGGCGGGTTTGGCGCTTTGCGTATCGGATTTGCCGGAAATGAGCCGCATTACCAACCAGTATGATCTTGGTAAACTCGTAAAGGGATATGATGCTTTGCAGGTGGCTGCTGTTATAAATAGTTTTGATCGAGATAGCATCAATCGCTATAAGCAAAATAGCCTGAATGCGGCCAAAGAACTATGTTGGGAAAATGAATCGCGCGTGCTCGTTAGTGCTTATGAAGATTTAACGGGAGGGGGCGTCCGTGTCATTTCCCCAGATGAAATTCGTCATCATGGCTGATAAATCATTAAAAGATTTAAAAGTTCTTGTTCTAGTCTATGCGGATCCAAGTGGAAATCCACGTCCTAAGCGGATGATTGAACTGCTGAAAGAGCAGGGTGCGCAAGTGCATGTCGCCAGCTTTTCTTTTAAAAGCGCTTTTTCTGTCGATTTCTTTTACCCTATCGAAAGACCCTCCTATGCATATGGCCAACGTATTGCGCGAAAGCTGTTGAGCTTGGCAGAGCTGATAGTCCCTCGGCCGCTTGATGCTTATGTGCGCGCCCGCCGCTGGGGATTTTCCTCGATCGACGAACAGGTGAAAAATACTTCTTTTGATTTAATCATTGTCGAAGATATCCATTTCTTGCCGTTGGCATTTTCCATCCAAAAAAAGGCCCGTATCATCTTTGATGCGCGGGAATATTATCCGGCTCAAAAGAACACATTTTTTTGGCGTGTTGTAGAAAAATCCCTGCATGTGCGCACCTGTAAACGGTACCTGAAACGTTGCGCTTCTTTAATTACGGTATCGCAAGGCCTGGCCCTACAATACAGCACTGAATTCTCTGTACCATGCGACGTCATTCGCAGTGTTCCTGGCTATCAGGAAATTGCAGTGCCTTCCATGCATAATGATCCCATCAGGCTAGTGCATCATGGTGTGGCCAATCGCGTCCGCAAGCTGGAAAATTTAATTGAAATTGCGACGCGTCTGGGTAGCCAATATCAACTGGATCTTTATCTTTCTACGTCCGGAAAATATAGAAATTTTCTTGAAAAACTGGCTGAAACCTGCCCCAATGTTACTATTCATAAGCCCGTTGCGTTTCAGGATATTATTCCGACGATGGCTGCCTATGACATAGGGCTGTGTTTTTTCCCGCCGGTTACCTTCAATCTACTGCATTGTCTGCCCAATAAATTCTTTGAATACATACAAGCGCGCCTGATGATCTTTACCGGGCCTTCTCCTGACATGGCGGATATCGTATCAACTTACCAATGTGGGGTGATATCCCCGTCTTTTGATGTGAACGATGCGGTTGCGCTGATTAAATCAATTACACTCGATGATATCCTGCGAGCAAAGAAGGCGAGCGATGTCGCTGCTCGTGCTTTATGTTTCGAAGAAGAGAAGAAGAAACTATTGTCAATTTTGACAAAAGTAGCGGTATAGCTATTTTTATGACCGATAGTTCTCGAAAATTATTTTATTTATCTTTAGAAGCGCCTCACCTGGGCAGTGCCAGTCATACGCATGTTCATGAAATCATGGCAGGATTGAAAAAGCGGGGGTGGAAGGCATCTTTGTATGAACCTTTTTACACGCAATCTGATTCATCGCCGGGTTTGCTGAAGCGGCTGCTGGGCATGCTCTGGCTGCAAGGACAGGTATGGGCGAACTGGCGTAGCGGCAGTGTGCTGTATGTACGGGGTCATTATATGGCGTTTCCTTCGGCAATCATCGCGCGTCTGCTGAACGTGCCTGTTTTTCATGAGATAAACGGGCCATACGACGAAGTATTCATTACGCACCGATCATTGTCCTGGGCAAAACCGCTGCTGACCTGGATGCAGCGCTTGCAGTTTCGCTGGGCGACAGGGCTGATTGCCGTGACCGAGGAACTGCGTCAATGGGCGCATCATGAATCGGGCGGGCGACCGACCTATATGATCACCAATGCAGCCAACACAGAGGTGTTTTTTCCGGGTGCGATCAAGCCTGCCGATGTGCCGGAACGCTACGCGCTCTTTTTTGGCGGGCTGGCGGCATGGCACGGCGTTGGTTCGATGCTTGACGCGGCAAGTACGCAGGACTGGCCGCACGCTGTCAGTCTGGTCATTATTGGAGATGGTCCCGAGGCAGGCACCGTGGAAAAGGCGGCACTGGCCAATCCTCTGATCCGCTTTTTAGGCAAGCGTTCTCAGGAAACTCTTCAGCCCTATATAGCCAATGCCTGTGTTAGTCTCGTTCCGATCAGCAGCCCGCAAGGCCGCGCGCGCACAGGATTGTTTCCGTTAAAACTTTTTGAAACACTGGCCTGCGGTGTTCCTGTCATCGTCACTGATTTTCCCGGGCAGGCGGATCTGGTGCGCCAGTATGATTGCGGACTGATTATTCCGGCAGACGATGCGCAGGCCCTGGCGCGTGCAGTGGCTCTGTTGGTCGATGATGCCGACAAAGCGCAAGCGATGGGGAAAAGAGGCGCGCAGGCTATTCACACCGAACACAACTGGGATAAGCGGGCACAGAAAACGCATGAAGTTCTGCTGCCTTATTTGAATTTATGTAAATAATCTGCTTTTCCCGAAAACTCTAGATGACAGGCGGGATTCAATATTGTAAGAACAAACCCACTTCGGGTTTTGCCCCAAAATGCTGCCGTGGCTCAGTGGTAGAGCACCCCCTTGGTAAGGGGGAGGTCGCGAGTTCAATCCTCGCCGGCAGCACCATTTTTCCCCTAATCTATAGGCGGCTTTCATGATGCTTTTCCTCAGATCTGCCTATACTTTGCTGGCGCTTGCCGTGATCCTCATCTATTGGCGCGAATACGGGCCGGTGAATTTCCTGTGGTTTTCGGATATTGCGTTTTTTGCGATGGTGCCGGCTTTGTGGCTAAATAACCGCTATCTGGCCAGCATGATGGCGGTGGGGGTATTGCCGCTCGAAATCATGTGGGTGGTCGGCCTTGTGAGCGGCGGTTCGTTCCTCGGCATCGCGGAATATATGTATGATGCGAGCTTGCCGTTGTGGCTGCGTCTGCTGTCGCTGTTCCATTTCCCGATGATTATCGCCGTCATCTATATGATGGTGAAAGTCGGGTACGACAAACGTGCGCTGATCCCGCAGATTGTTTTGAGCGTAATCGTTGTGCTGCTGACACAGCGCTTCGATAATACAGGTGAGCACATCAACATGGCGACGCGTCCGGATGCGGTGGCGGATTATATTTCAGAAGCGCGCTATGAACAGCTGATGCCGTTTGTGCTGGTTTTCGGTGTCATCATTCCCATGCATTTCCTGTTGAAGAAAATCGCCCCGCTAAAGTTTCCGGGTTAGATCAATCCGGTGGGGAAATTGTTTATCCAAAGGATCTTCCAGGTCTTGTTCAGGTGCAGGTAGGCGCTCTGGTTTGAACCGGTCCAAGGCTTTATCAAATGCCGCTTTCGCTCTCTCAATGCCTTCTGGGCCATAGGTGGCCCCCAGAACAGCGCCGATAACCGGACCGGCAATGGCGCCATGTGGCCCCGCAAACCGCCCGACTAGAAATCCGGCCTTGAGACCTAATCCTGCGCCGGTCAGCCGTTTGCCGACATTCAGATCGTGATACAGTTTTTCAGCTTGAACAGCGGCGCGTCCAGCTTTTTCATAGAGCGAGTCAAACGTGTTGGAATCGTGAGAGCGTTCGCTCTCCTTGTCATTGGCCATGGCCATCTTTTCCCTGTTGTCTTTTTTATTTTGTTACGCAGAGCCTAACAGAAAAAAGGACGATTTTCAAGGAAATCAGGAAGCATCCGGTTTGGAAGACGGCTTCCAGCCATCTTTCCATTGGATGAGCGGCACGATGTGAATTGGTTTGCCGTTATCGTCGAACCAGCTGTCGACGGCATAAGGAACAGCCGTTTTCTTGTCAACAATCACGGCCGTCTGATGCGGCCAGCGGAAGGCGGGCGCGCGCGCAACAGGCGCTTCAAGCGTGTGGAAGCGGATCAGTTTGGCTTGACGCAATAAATCGAGATAGACGGATGTGTTCGTGCTTTCATCCACGCAATCCAGTTGGCCTTTTCCCGTTTTTTTGAATGTATCGCCGATATCTCCTGCGGTGCCGGTAATCGGTCCGACAATGCGCTCCATCACCATGATGGCGGTGGCGATTTGCTGGCGCTCAGTGGCCGCATTTTGCGCGCGCGGTTTAAACACCGCTTCGACTTTCTTCCATTCGCGCGGCCAGAAATTCGCAATCTGCACCGTGGCGCAATCATAATCAGAGCAATGGGGAAAGGCAGTGCGCGTCGGCTTGGGCAAATTGCGCTGGGTTAAATAAGATTCGTACGAGCCGTAATTTTTCATACAGCCTGTGAGCAGCAAGCAGGTCAGCGCGATAGCGGTCAATTTTTTCATGTCAGGCAAGCTCCACCAAAATAGGCGTGTGATCCGACGCCTTGTCCCACCCCCGGGGTGTTGTATCGATTGTGCAGCTTTTCAGGCGGTCTGCCAAGGGTGGGGACAGGAGAAAGTGATCGATGCGGATGCCTTTGTTGGCAGCCCACGATCCGGCCTGATAATCCCAGAAGGTGTATTGGCGCGGTAAATCGTTCAGCGCCCGAAACGCGTCGGTGAGACCCAAATTCAGTAGTCGGCGATAGGCCTGGCGTGTTTCAATCTTAAACAAAGCATCATCGATCCATACGGCCGGGTCCCAGCAATCGCGCTCTTCCGGTATCACGTTAAAGTCGCCGCCGATCAGGAAGGGAATATCCTGCGCGCGCAAATCTTTTAAATGCGCATGGAGCCGCGCCATCCACGCGAGTTTGTAGGGATATTTTTCACTGTCGACCGGGTTGCCGTTCGGCAGGTAGATATTGATCAGCCGCCATCCTTTATAGTCAACTTCCAGATAGCGCGATTGTTCATCCGTCTCATCTCCGGGTAATTTATTCAGAATAACCGTGCAGGGCTCTTTCGAGAGGATCGCCACGCCATTATAAGCTTTCTGCCCGACGGCCTGAACTTCATACCCTTCGAACGCATACCCGAACTCCAGCCCCTTTAATTCCTGCATTATCAGCACGTCGGGCTGCACAGAATCCAGCCATTGGCGCACGTGGTCTTCACGGGCTTTGATCGAATTGACATTCCAGGTGGCAATCTTCATTGACATAAATAAAACCGTTTGTTAGGCATGAGAGAGCAGATCAAGAGTGACCAGAGTATGATGGGTTTAGCAAGACAGTTTCAGCAGCGTGTGCGCGATTATCAGGAATATAACCGCCTGATAGAACGCGAGAAGCTACAAATTGATCCGCATTCTATTATTTTAATGGATGATTTTTTTCTTCATGCCGTAGAGCCGCTGCTCCATCATCAAACATCCTTAAGCGATTTTTTTGTGAAGTACGGGGAGAGCCTTTATTATCAGGCGAACTACGCAGCGCGTCATACACAGCGTCCCGTCTTTCCAATTGAAATTCATCAGTTAGATCTGCGCATGAGGGCAAATCTGACACGTAAAGATCAGTTACTCGATAAAGGCTGGCCGGATGAAGAGATTGCTTCCATCCTCCCCTTAACGCTTCATATCAAAGATAAAGAGAGACGGGGCATATGGATTGCGCATCATATGGTCTCTCATATGAATCTCACCAAGTTTCCTGAATCTAAATTATATGGTGCCTATCTAGGCGATGTTTTCGCGTTGGCAAACAGCCTGTCTGGTATCCAAAGCACGATAGATCAAAAACAGTTCTATTCTCTCATACAGGGGCAAGGAGAGCCCGTTTTGCAATTCTGGAAAGATGTGCGGAATTTAAAAGATTATAGCGGGTTCTTCCCGAACAAGCCAAAACCGCCGGGCGATAATATAAACCGTCAAAAAGAACGCGCAGCAGCGGCGATCTGGAGGCCGGCGTTCGGTTAAACGGAAAAACTGGTGCCGCACCCGCAGGACGAAGTCGCGTTCGGGTTGACTACTTTGAAATGCGCGCCAATCAGCTCGTCGACATAATCGATCTGAGATCCGGCCAGATAGGGCAGGGATATTTCGTCCGTCACTACGGCCACGCCGTCCTTCTCAAACACCTGATCATCGTCGTTGCGGACGGCATCCAGATCGAAGGCATATTCAAACCCCTGACAGCCGCCGCCATTGACGGTAATCCGTAAGTTCAAGGCAGGGTCGCCCTGTTTTTCGCGCAAAGTTTTAATGCGCTTCACGAGAGAGTCGGTTAAGGTGATGGTCATAACATTATATATATGAGACCCATGAGCGAAAAACAATCATCCATTGCCTATAATTATTGCGCACTGCCGCTGGCCGTCTTTGCCTGCCGCCCGGACCAGACCAAGGGCCGGATTTACGCCGAGCTGGAAAGCAACACCCGCACCCCGTTTCAGCGTGACCGCGATCGCATTATTCACACCAGCGCCTTCCGCCGCCTGAAGGATAAGACGCAAGTTTTCGTCTATCACGAGGGCGATCATTACCGCACGCGCCTCTCGCACACGATCGAGGTCTCGCAGATTGCCCGCAGCCTTGCACGCGCATTGCTGGTCAATGAAGACCTTGCCGAAGGCGTCGCGCTCTCCCATGATCTCGGTCACACGCCGTTTGCCCACACGGGCGAGGAAGTGCTGGAAAAATGCATGGCGCCTTATGGCGGGTTTGAGCACAACGACCAGTCTTTGCGTGTGCTGACCAAGCTTGAGCGTAAATATCCGCGCTGGCCCGGTCTGAACCTCACCTGGGAAACATTGGAAGGCGTAGTCAAGCATAATGGTCCTGTCACGGGGCCGCTGCCTGTGACGCTGGCGGAAATTCAAAACCAGACAGATCTGCGCTTGAACACGTTTGCCAGCATCGAAGCGCAATGCGCCGCGATTGCCGATGATATCGCTTATAATAATCACGACGTCGAAGACGGTCTGCGCGCTGGTATGTTTGGTCTCGAGGATCTGGAACGCATCCCGCTGCTTGGCCATGTCATCGGCACGGTGCGCCATCACTATCCGGACATCAGCGACCATCATCTGGTGCAGGAAACCATCCGCGAGATGATTGGCACGATGATCGTCGATGTGCTGAATGAAACAAAAAAACGTCTGACCGACTTACAACCGCAAAACGCGGATGATATTCGGAACGCGGACAAACCGATGGTGGCGTTCTCATCCAGCATGTACAAAAAAGTCGAAGAGCTGCGCGCTTTCCTCCATCACCGCATGTACCGCCACTACACCGTCATGCGCATGCGCCATAAAGTCGAGCGCGTGGTCGAGGATATTTTCCACGCCTTCCATGACCGCCACACCCTGCTGCCGGACCACTGGCAGCGCCGGGTGGAAGAGGCAGGCGGCATGACGGACGACACCGCCCGGGCGCGGATTGTCTGCGATTACATCGCCGGCATGACCGACCGCTACGCCATCCGCGAACACGGCCGCCTGTTCGATATCAACAGCGATACACGGTAAAAATATTTATGGTTAATATGCCCTCGGCCCTTGTTTCGCCTCATTTTTTCTCATAATCTTCGAATCATGAGCAAGAAAAAACAATTCGACGAATTCGACGACGCCCCTTCAGCCTTCAAAGGAGAAAAAATCATGAGCCTACTCAGTCTTGGGGGGCGTGGTTTTGCCGCCGGCGCCATTTTTGCCGCCGTTATCCTGCTGGCTCTCGTTTTGTGGATCGCCTATCCATCGGGCGACGAAGCCACCGGTGAAGTGCCGATCATCCGCGCCGATGCCAATGGCTATGCCACGCAACCGGATGCGCCGGGCGGCATGGATATCCCGCACCGTGATTCAACGGTCTTCTCTTCGATGGGCGAAGACAATCCGGACGGCAAAGTTGAAAACCTGCTGGCTGAGAATCAAACCGAAGCGCCAATGCCCAAATCTGATCTGTTCGCCGGTCTGAATACCAATCCTGAAAACGTGCCGCCGCAACCGCAAGCCGAACCGATGAAAGAGCCTGTCTCTTCGGAAGATCTGGTGCCTGCACTGGAAAGCCCATCGGCCAACGCCGGCAAAGCTGAAATCACGGAAGTTGCGCCGGCTCCAGCCGAGCGTGCGGCGACCGCCGCGCCGCAACCGATCACCGCTGAGCCAGCTGCGCCGGAAGTAGCGACGGCTGCCCCTGCGCCGGTTGAGCCTGCAGAAACGCAAGCCGCGAAAGCCGAGCCAGCCGCCGGTGCCGCCACCGCGGCTCCAGCTGCGATTGCTTCGGGTACGCATTTCATCCAGCTGGCCAGCATCAGCGATAAAGCCAAAGCCGATGTGGCTTACAAAGATCTGCAAAAGAAATACGGCGCACTCTCCGGCGTGGCCTACCGTGTTGAAACGGCAGACCTTGGCGCGAAAGGCACCTTCTACCGCATCCAGGCTGGCCCGCTTGCCAAAGCCGACGCCGACAAGGCCTGCAGCGCGATCAAGTCCGCCTCGGGCACCTGCCTGATCGTCGCGAAGTAATATATCCCATTCCTAAAAAGCCCCGCTATCCTGCGGGGCTTTTTTTATCCTTCGCGCGCTTTACGCTTCATGGTAAAAATCAGTATGAAAGCAGTCATCTTTTCCTGTGAAGGTTTAACCTTAACTGCCGAAGAAAAATCATTCTTCGCGCAAAGTCAGCCCTTCGGGTTTATTCTCTTCAAACGCAACATCGACAACCGCGATCAACTGCGCGTACTGATCGCCGATTTGCGCGCCAGCGTCGGCCGCGATTGCCCGGTGCTGATCGATCAGGAGGGCGGGCGTGTACAGCGCATGAACGCGCCTCACTGGAATGCCTGCAAATCAGCGCAGGATCATGGCTCGATCGACGAGGTGCGCGAAACCACCCGCGCCATAGCCCGCGATCTGAACGAAGTCGGCCTCGATGTCGATTGCGCCCCGGTGCTGGACGTCCTGTGTCCTGACACCCATCAGGCGATTGGCAACCGGGCGTATTCCGATGATCCCGATGATGTGGCCGCCAAGGGGCTGGCCGTGATCGAGGAATTCATCGCCGCCGGCATTACACCTGTCATTAAACACATGCCGGGGCAAGGACGCTCGACGCTTGATTCCCACTATGATCTGCCTCGTGTGGATGCTGCATATGAGGCTCTAAATGCCTGTGATTTAAAACCTTTTCGCGCTGTCTCCCAAAGCGCTTTAGCGCCTGCCGTCTGGGGCATGACCTCGCATATTATCTACACGGCCATTGATCCGGAAAACCCCGCCACGGTTTCCGCCAAAATGATCGATACGATCCGGCGCGATATCGGCTTTGAGGGGTTGCTGCTCAGCGATGACGTGTCGATGGGCGCCTTGAATTTTCTGGGGAATCTTGCGGATAGAACGGCCAAAATGCTGGCATGCGGCGTTGACATCGGGCTATATTGCGCGGGCAAACTGACAGAAATGGAAGAGATTGCCGCGATCGCCCCCGAGATGAGCGACGCGGCGCTTGAGAGATATGAGCGAAGCCTTGCCGCAAAAGCCGTTCGAAGAAGACCCGCCGCGTAACACCGAGGCGGGCGACGGCACGGTCGATTCTCTTCTCCTGAACATTGACGGTTACGAAGGGCCAATCGACATCCTGCTTGAAATGGCGCGCAACCAGAAAGTCGACCTGCGCGAAATTTCGATTCTTCAACTGGTGCGCCAGTACCTTGAATTTGTCGATCGCGCCAAGGCGTTACGTCTCGATCTTGCCGCTGAATATCTGGTCATGGCCGCGTGGCTCGCCTATCTGAAATCGCGCCTGCTGCTGCCATCCTCGCAATCGAATGCTGATGGGCCTTCGGGTGAAGCCATGGCTGAAGCGCTGTCCTTCCAGTTGCGCCGTCTGGAATCCATGCGCGAAGCCGCCAAGAAACTCATGGAGCTGCCGCAGCTCGGCGTGAATATTTTCGCGCGCGGCATGCCGGAAAAACTCAAAATTGAATACAAGGCGCAATGGCAGGTCTCGCTCTACGATCTGCTCAAAGCCTACGGCGATATTTCCCGCCGCGCGGAATATTCCACCTATGAACTGCCGATCTTCTCCGTCATGTCGATGGAAGAAGCGGTCGACCGCATGACCAAGATGCTCGGCAATTTGCCGCGCTCCGGCCCCTACAGCGTCTGGACAACGCTTCACAGCTTCGTGCCGGAAAACATTACAGACAAACTCTATTTCCGCTCCTCGCTTGCCTCGACACTGACGGCAGGGCTGGAGCTGGCCAAACAGGGCAAAGTCGAACTGCGTCAGGACGGATTATTCCGCCCGATCTATCTGCGTACGGCAAACCGCCCCTCTCTCGATGAACAACAGGCAGGAGGCAGTGATGACGCAGCCGCATCCTAACCGCACCGGCACCTGCATGTGCGGCAGTGTGAAATTCACCCTGACATTGACGGAGAACACCGCGCATGTCTGCCATTGCGGCATGTGCCGTAAATGGGGCGCGGGCGGTCCCGCGATTTCGCTCGATTGTGAAAACGTTCAATTTCAGAGCGATGCCACTTTACAATGGTATCAAAGCTCGGAATGGGCGGAGCGCGGTTTTTGCAATCGCTGCGGGTCTGCTCTGTTTTTCCGCCTGAACCATGAAACCGGCGATTACATGAATGTCTCGGCGTCGGCGCTGGATAATCAGGACGGCATCACGCTCAAAGATCATATCTACATCGATATGAAACCGCCTTACTACGATTTCGCTGATAAATGTCCGCGCCTGACTGAGAAAGAAACACTGGCACTCTTCCAAGGGGAAATGAATGACACCAGAACAAACTGAACAATTACGCCTGCTGGAAGCGATGCTCTTTGCCTCGGCGGAACCGCTGCCGACGGCGGCGATGTATGACCGCCTGACGGCTGAGGCCGACCTCGCGCTGCTGCTGGGCGAATTGCAGAAAATGTATGAAGGCCGCGGTGTAGAGCTGAGTGAAATCGGCGGACTATGGGCGTTCCGCACCTCGCGCGATGTTGCCGATAAATTGACTGTCGAGCGCGAAGTCGAAAAGAAAATGTCGCGCGCCGCGCTGGAGACTCTGGCCATCATCGCCTATCACCAGCCGATTACCCGCGCGGAAGTGGAAAACATCCGCGGCGTCGCGACGAACAAAGGCACGCTCGACATTCTCATGGAAATGGGCTGGATCAAGCCGGGCCGCCGCCGCGAAACGCCGGGCCGTCCGCTGACCTGGCTGACCACCCACAGTTTCCTCGATCATTTCGGCCTCGAAGCCATTACCGACCTGCCGGGCCTTGAAGACCTCAAAGCCTCCGGCCTGCTCGACAAGCGCCCCGCCATTGAAACCGTGCCGGACACCCGCGATCTCTTCGATAATCCCGACAAAAACGCCGGGGAAATCCTCGGCGGCGCACAAGGGGATGACGAGGATGAATTTGCGGGCTATGATGCCGACGAAGAGGATTAACAAATTATGGGCTTAAGCATCTGGCATATTCTGGTTGTTGCCGTACTGGTATTCTTGCTGTTTGGCGCCGGCCGCGTGCCGCGCATGATGGAAGACCTCGCCAAGGGCATCAAATCCTTCAAAAAAGGTCTCGCTGACGACGACGCGCCGCAAAAGCGCATCGACGATAAAAGAGAGTAGACGATCATGATGGACGTGGGCTGGACAGAGATCCTGCTCATCCTCGCCATCGCGGTTTTCGTGATCGGGCCGCAGGACATTCCCAAAGTCATGTACACGATCGGGCGCCTGTTCCGGCGTTTCCAATATGTGCGCTTTGCGATTTCGCAGCAGTTCGATGATATCCTGAAAGCGGGCGATATCGAAGAGCTGCGCCGCGGCGTGAATTTTGAAACGCGCAAAACCGATGAAAAAGCCGCTGACGAAGTCACGCCGCTGCCCCCTGAAACACTTCCCGTCGAAGAGCCCGTGAAAAAAGACGAGGGCAGCATATGAGCGATCACGATCCCGCGCATGTCAATCTGCCCCTGACAGGGCACATCACCGAGCTGCGCCGCCGTTTGATGTGGGCGTTCATCGCCATGGCGGTGGGCACCATCGTCTGCTGGTATTTAAAAGAACCGATCTATGGTTTTTTAATCGCGCCGCTCGCCGATGCCGGATCGCAGCGCCTGATTTACACTGGTCTTACCGAAGCCTTTTTCACCTATCTGAAAATTTCTTTCTTCGCTGGCATTTTTCTGACCTTCCCGATTTTGCTCGCGCAGATCTGGCTATTTGTCGCGCCGGGCCTTTATAAAAACGAAAAAATGGCGTTCTTCCCGTATCTGCTGGCAACACCGCTTTTGTTTTTCATGGGCGGCGCAGTTGTGTATTACGGCATCATTCCGCTGGCGTGGCCATTCTTCCTTTCCTTCCAGAGTGGCGGGGCGCAAACGGCTCTGCCTATTCAATTGGAAGCACGTGTGAGCGAATATCTCGATCTGATCATGGCGCTGATCTTTGCGTTCGGTTTGTGTTTCCAGTTGCCGGTGCTGCTCACCTTGCTCGGCCGCGCCGGTATTATCTCGGCAGAATCCCTCGCAACCAAACGCCGCTATGCCATCGTCATCGCTTTCGCTATCGCAGCTTTCCTCACGCCGCCCGATGTAATTTCCCAAACCGGCCTCGCGATCCCGCTCTATCTGCTGTATGAAATTTCCATCCTGCTGATCCGCCGTATAGAAAAAAACCGTAAAGCATGACGACGCCGCTCGCCCAGTATCAACGTATGGTACAGGCGGGTCAGATACGCCCGGATGCCGCGCAGGCCAAAGCGGCGCAGGCGCTGGAAGCGCTCTATAAAGCCCTGATTAAACCGCGCGGCCTGATTTTCAAAAAGAAGCCACCTCAGGGCCTGTATATGCATGGCGGGGTAGGGCGCGGCAAATCCATGCTGATGGATTTATTCTTTCGCGCCATAAAAGACAAAATTTCTGCCCGCCGCATACACTTCCACGAATTCATGCTGGAAACCCATGACTGGTTGCATCAGGCGCGGCAGGGCGGACACGATGACGATCTGCTCCCGCGCTACGCTGCGCAGGTGGCGAAGCAAACCAAACTGATCTGCTTCGATGAGTTCCACGTGACGGATGTCGCCGACGCGATGATCCTCTCGCATCTCTTCACCGCGTTGTTTGAGCGCGGCGTTGTCGTCGTCGCCACGAGCAACTGGCCGCCCGATAAATTGTATGAAGATGGCTTGCAGCGATCACGTTTCCTGCCGTTTATCGAGTTGGTCAAGGACTCCATGATTATTCTCGAACTGGACAACGGTATCGATTACCGTGAAAACGCTCTCTTGGACGGGTCCAATTATTTCTATCCGTATAGCCCAGCGGCGCAGAGCGCTATGGATCATCTGTTTGTAAAATATACCAATGGTAAGCCGCCCGAAGACGATATCGTCATTGTCAAAGGCCGCTCTATTCCCATGTTGGCGGGCAATGGCGTGGCGCGGACAACGTTTGCGCAACTATGCGAGCAGCCGCATGGCGCTGAGGATTACCTCAAAATCGCCCACCGCTATCACACGCTTTTTATCGATCATATTCCCAAAATGGGGTATGATAGACGCAATGAACTAAAGCGCCTGATGACGTTGATCGACGTGCTGTATGACAACCGCGTGCGCGTGTTTATCAGCGCGGAGGCTCCGCCGGATAAACTCTATTCCGGCTCTGATCATGCGTTTGAATTTGATCGCACCATCAGCCGCCTGACAGAAATGCAAAGCAAGGATTACGCCCGCCTCAATGCTTGATCTGCTGAAAAAGATGCTGAAAAAATCGGTGCCCTATGAAGCGGCGCGCAGCATCGCGGAAGCAGGAGATGAAAAGCAGCGTCTTTCTCTGGCGCAAAACACCAAGACCCACAAAGAAATTCTGTATTATCTCGCCGAACACGATCCTTCCGCCAAGGTGCGCGAAGCGGTTGCAAAAAATAACGCCACGCCGTTGCAGGTTGCGCCCGTGCAGGCGGTCGATAAAAACGTCGATGTACGTCTGGCGCTGGCGGCCCGCCTCGTTAAGCTTTTGCCGGAATTATCGCACGACAAACACAGCCAGCTTTATGCGTTTACGGTGCAGGCTTTAGGGTCTCTTGCGCTCGACGAAGTGTTGAAAGTGCGGCGCGCTTTATCCGAAACGCTCAAAGACCATGCCCATTGTCCGCCGCAAGTGGCGGCGCAATTGGCCAAGGATTTAGAGCGGGAAGTGGCCGAACCGATTTTGCGATTTTGTGTCGCGCTCTCAGATGAAGACCTGCTGGATATCGTCCATCAGCACCCGGCTTCATGGGCTGTGGACTCCATCGCTGGACGTAAAAAGGTGCCACCGGCTTTGACGCAAGCCATCGCCGAAAAAAATCAGGAAAGCGCAAATGCCATCCTGCTAAAAAATACAGGCGCCATAATGACGCAAGATACGCTGGAATCTATCGTCGAACATGCGCGTGAATTCCCGGAATGGCACCAGCCGCTCGCCACCCATAAAATGCTCTCGAAACGCGCGGCACTCTATCTGGCAGGTTTTGTTGACAAAGCCATTCAGAAAATGCTGATTGCGCGCAAAGATTTCGACGAAGAAACCACCAAAGAAGTCACTCACATCGTCCGCCGCCGCGTCGAATTCGAAGAAAGCTGGAAAGCTGGTGGTAGCGTTACGGCGCCGGAGCGCGCCGCGGCAGCCTATAAAAAAGGCAAGCTCGATGAACATGCCATCTCCGATGCGCTGGCCATGCGCGAACATGAATTCGTCAAGGAATCCCTCTCGCTCATGGCGGGCGCGCCGCGCTCGGCCATCGATCAGACCATCGAAATGAAAGCGCCCAAACCCTTTACGGCTCTGTGCTGGAAAGCGGGTGTCGGTATGCGCATGTGCCTGCGTCTGCAACAAGAGGTCGCCCGCATCCCGCACAAGGATCTGCTTTATCCCAAAGGCGGCACCGATTATCCGATGACGGATGAAGAATTAAACTGGCAGCTCGATTTCCTCGGCGTAAAAAAATAACCAGTCTTCTTTGCGTTATGGCAAAATTTAAACCGTCCAGCAGGGTGACAAAGTGCGGCGCAGGTGCTTTAATCTTGTGGTGATTCAATGACAAAGGAGAGATTCATGGCACGCGCGAAAATCGGATTAATCGGGGCAGGGATGATTGGCGGCACGCTGGCGCACCTGGCCGGTCTCAAGGAACTGGGCGATGTCGTTATGGTCGATGTGGCCGAAGGCGTGCCACAGGGCAAGGGCCTCGATCTGGCAGAATCCTCTCCTGTCGAAATGTTCGACTGCGCTTTCACCGGCAGCAACGATTACGCCGCGATTAAAGGCTCGGATGTCATCATCGTGACCGCTGGCGTGCCGCGCAAGCCAGGTATGAGCCGCGATGATCTGATCGGCATCAATTCCGGCATTATCAAAACGGTGGGTGAGAACATCAAGAAACACGCGCCTGATGCGTTTGTAATCGTCATCACCAACCCGCTCGATGCGATGGTTGAAGTGATGCAGCGTGCCTCTGGCCTGCCCGCCAATAAAGTCGCCGGTATGGCCGGTGTTCTGGATTCCGCGCGTTTCCGCTACTTCCTCGCAGAAGAATTCAATGTCTCGGTGGAAGACATCACCGCCTTCGTTCTGGGCGGTCATGGCGACACTATGGTGCCGCTGGTGCGCTACTCCACCGTGGCAGGCATTCCATTGCCAGACCTGATTAAAATGGGCTGGACGACGCAGGAGAAACTGGACGCGATCGTTCAGCGTACCCGCGATGGCGGCGCTGAAATCGTGGCCCTTCTGAAAACCGGCTCGGCGTATTATGCACCCGCTTCCGCAGCGATCGCGATGGCCGAAAGCTATCTGAAAGATAAAAAACGTGTTCTGCCATGCGCCGCCAAACTGAATGGCGAATATGGTGTGAAGGGTCTTTATATCGGCGTACCGGTGGTGATCGGCGCGGGCGGTATCGAAAAAATCATTGAAATCGAATTGTCGGCAGACGAACAGGTGATGTTCGATCACTCCGTCAATGCGGTGAAGGGTCTTGTAGAAGCGGTCGATAAACTCGCCGCCTAATTGCTATGGTACATAATTAAGATGAGGCGGCACGACAATCACTTGTGCCGCCTTTTCTAATGCTTGCTGATCGCTTACAGTCATTTCCGCGCCGACCTCGGCAATGTTGATAGCGGGCTTACGGCCTGCCGGTGCGTTGGCCGACACCACGCCGAATACGCGCACCATGCATGGGCCGCTTTGTCCATCGCAGTCCAGTTCGCGTTCCATCTGCGCGACGCGGGTAATGCAATGCGCATACTGATGGCTATCAGGATCATGCCGCAGGCGGAATTCATGCATCAGCCCATAACGCGTTTTTTCTTCGATAAACGGCCCCATAAAACCTGATTTGTTAAAGCGTTGCGTGATGATCATGTCCTGCATGCGCACTTCCGCAATCTCGGCCTCAATCTGCGCGGCGACATCGCGCGATACCGATACTTGCGCGAATTCGATTTCCAGATCAGGCGTGAGCGTATCGGCAACCTGTATGTAACGGCGCTGTTCTTCTTGGTCGCGCAAGGAAGGAAATTGCGCGAGCAGGGCAGCGGCGCTTAGCGCGTTGACGCCTTCCAGCGCCTTGCTGAATAAATATCCCTGAACCAGAGGATTATTGAAGAAAGACGTCAGAAAGCCGAATGATTTTTTCTTTTTTTCAATGCGCTCTACACGCCGTCCGAATTCGGTCGATCCGCCATGAGAACGCTGTTCCGCCGACAGCGTGTCACGTTCTTTTTGATTAACGCGCGAGCGCTCCTGATCGGCGCGCAGACGGTCGGCACTGTCATCGGTTGCTGGGTGCATGCGAGCATCCTAGCAGAAAAGACCTTTTATTTCAAACCTCGGACTAAAAGCCCGGTGCGAGTTTCAGGGTGCTTTGCAAGGCGGCGGGCGTGTATTGAAGGGCCGTGCCCGCATCTTCCAGATCAGCCAGCAGACCGGTTGCCTTCGGTTTGGTGAGTTCGTTCATCTCGGCAACCTGTTCAGGCGTGTAACCGGCTTCTTCGTACAGGCGCTGTTTTGTTTCCAGAGATTGGTTTTGCAACAGCGATATCTGCTTGTCTTTGGGCAGGTCGCTGAACGTCATCTCACCGGCTTCAATTTTCTGGATATAGGCGTCATTCTCCTGCGCGGTTTCCAGCGCGTCATCCATGCGTTTTTGCATGCGTTTGTCGAAGAACTGACTGCCTGACGCATCCATCAGCGGGCGTCCCATATCATCCAGCACCAGTTGATCGGTTGTCAGACCGACGGCGCAACTGCGGTTCTGCGCATCGAATTGCAGCTTTTGTTCCAGAGTCATCGGCTGACCCGTGAGCGGATCGCGGATCACGTCTTTTGGCGACACCATGACTTTTTGCGCGGCATCCAGATGCGCTGTCTGTGCCAGCTCTTTATCTTCCGAAAGCCACGAGAGTGTATTTTGTATGCCGACACTCAATCGGTCCAGCATGCGGTCGATCGACAGGCTTTGCATCTGCACGGAATTCATCGCGCGCGCAAAATTTTCATCGCGCTTTTCTTTTTCTGTGTGGTTGGCGCCGTGCGCATTGCTTTCATTGCGCGAGATACCGGCAATGTACCGACCTGCCAATGCCGGATCATTCTGACGATTAAATTCTTGAAGGGATTCCTGCGTGGCGCTCAAACCGAACTGTTCTATCAACCGCGCATCGCCCGTCATCGCCAAGGCGGGTTTCGAAAATTCCAGCGGTCGTGCGTGAATGCTCATCCTGCCTTTATTCTACCTGATATGGCCGGCGGAATGCAAAAATGGTGGAATATCAAGTGGTTATTGAGGGCGCGCCATAGGCAATGGAACGATTTTGGGCAGATTGAGTGCAACACGCTGTACGCCCGTGTCCCAGAACTTACTGGAAATCTGCTGGATATATCCGCGCGTTTCCACATGCCAGGCATGTTTGGCTTCATCTCCAAGGCGCTCATACCGCTCATTCATGAAGCTCATCCATTGATTGATGGTCGGTGTTTTTGTGAGACCCATTTCCGTCTGCGCAAAATCCAGCGCTTCCGCGCGGCCGTTATATACAACCATGGCCAGATGCTGATCGCCATATTTATGGGTGAGATCTTTCATGTGCTTGGCTGCGGCAAAAATCGCTTCTTTGGGATTGAGCGGATCGACGCCGAGCGCTTTGGCGGTGCCCGGCATGAATTGCGCAATACCCATCGCGCCCGTTGGTGATTTGATTGTACCGTTGATGACTTCCGGTTTGAACCAGAACGATTCCTTATACATCTGGTTGGCGAATAAATTGCCATCAATTTTATGTTGAGCGGCGGCTTCCAGACACCATTCAACATATTCCTTCGCCTGTGGATCGCGCCCTATGTGACGGATGAGTGAAGGCATCATTTTATAGTCGCTTTGCATGATTAACGCGAACGGATCAGATTTCTTGGGCGTAACCGTAAATTCGAGCGGCGCATTAAAACGCTCCTTCAAAGTATCGGCATGAGAGGCTGGTTCAACGTCGACAGGTATAGAAGCGTGAGCCGTGCTGGCCGTACCAAACGCATTCATGGCGACACCCGCAATCATGGGTGTCCAAAAACCGATAGCGATGGCGTTGCGCTCCTTACGATCAAATCCCCATGACGACATGATGGACGCCCAGGCATTGGCAAAGGAACTGATTGGCGCTTTTTCGGCGCGGGAAGCGCGGGATTTTTCGCTTTCGGTTTGATGTTGCGCGCTGACCACGGCTTTACGGACCAGCGGCGTTAAATGGACAGCGTTTGCGCGCAGACGTTTGGGGTTCTCTAAAAACCCATCGACATAATCCAGCGCTCGATCAACGGCGGCGGCACTGCCTTTGGTCAGTACATCCTGTAATTCATCGAATTGCGTGGTGTTGAGTTTGAGGAAACGGCGCATCGTGCCGGAGTTGACGAGCAGGAAATCCGACAGCTCTTTCGGATCGCCTTTGAGCAACGCTTCTTGCAGGGCAATTTGTTCACGTGAAGGAGGCTTGGCCATGCGTCGTGCTCGTTATTGATTAAACTCGCCCCCATCTTAATCTTTTATTTGTCATAATGCAAATAAAAACAGATTTAAGTCAGGAGCGGCGGGGATATGCGGGCTTGGCCTTCGCAGGTGCGGTGTGCTAGGAATAGGGCGTTAGTTGGAATCGTGGCCTCAAGTGCCGCTTAACCCATTGAAAAGGTTTAATAAACTCATGAATATCCATGAATATCAGGCAAAAGAATTACTGGCCAAATACGGCGTTGCCGTACCAAAAGGCATTCCGGCGATGAGCGTCGATGAAGCCGTGAAGGCCGCCGGACAATTGCCGGGTCCTTTATATGTCGTAAAATCGCAGATCCATGCGGGCGGCCGTGGCGCCGGTAAATTTAAAAACAACCCAACCGGCAAGGGCGGCGTTCGCCTGTGCAAGACGGCGGATGAAGTGAAAGCCGCCGCTGAAGCGATGCTGAATGAAACGCTGGTCACCGTTCAGACGGGTCCGGAAGGCAAACTGGTTCAGCGCCTCTACGTCACCGACGGCGTCGACATTAAAAAAGAATATTACTGCTCGGTCGTTCTGGACCGCGCCACATCGCGCGTCACGTTCATGGTGTCGACCGAAGGCGGAATGGACATTGAAGAAGTCGCCCACAGCCATCCGGAAAAAATCACGCGCGTTGCGATCGACCCGGTCACGGGCATGATGCCATTCCACGCCCGCGAACTGGCCTTTGCGCTTGGCTTTGAAGGCGACGCCAACAAGTCGGCCGTGAAGTTCTTCCTTTCGCTCTACAAAGCGTTCGTTGAACTCGATGCGTCGATCGTGGAAATCAATCCGTTGATCATCACCGACAAAAACGAAGTCATGGCGCTCGATGCCAAAATGAACTTCGATGAAAACGCACTCTTCCGCCAGAAAGCGGTGGCCGAGATGCGCGATGAAACCGAAGAGAATGAGAACGAGCGCGAAGCCAAAAACTGGGAACTCTCCTACGTTGCCATGGACGGCAACATCGGCTGTATGGTCAACGGTGCCGGTCTTGCCATGGCGACGATGGACATCATCAAGCTGTATGGCGGCGAGCCGGCGAACTTCCTCGATGTTGGTGGCGGCGCTACGGCTGAACGCGTGACGGCAGCCTTCAAGATCATTCTCTCGGACAAGAACGTCAAAGGCATTCTGGTCAACATCTTCGGCGGTATCATGAAGTGCGATGTCATCGCGGCGGGCGTTATTGCCGCGGCGAAAGAAGTCAAACTCTCGGTCCCGCTTGTTGTTCGCTTGGAAGGTACGAACGTGCAATTGGGTAAAGACCTGATGGCCAAATCCGGCCTGCCGATTATCTCCGCCGATAACCTTGCCGATGCCGCTGAAAAAGTGGTGAAAGCAACCAAAGACGCGCAAAAAGCCGCTTAGTTTTAAAGGAAACACAATGTCAGTACTCGTAAACAAAAACACCAAATTGATCTGCCAGGGTTTTACCGGCGCGCAGGGCACGTTCCACTCGGAGCAGGCGATTGCGTACGGCACGAAAATGGTCGGCGGCGTGACGCCCGGTAAAGGCGGCACCCAGCATTTGGGACTGCCGGTTTTCAACACCGTCGATGAAGCCAAGCATGTCACAGGCTGCAACGCCTCTGTGATCTATGTGCCGCCTCCCTTTGCCGCGGACTCGATCCTCGAAGCGATCGACGCTAAACTCGAGCTGGTCGTATGCATCACCGAAGGTATTCCGGTTCTGGACATGGTGCGTGTGAAGCGCGCGCTGCAAGGCTCGAACACCCGTTTGATCGGACCGAACTGCCCGGGCGTTATTACGCCGGATGAATGCAAGATCGGCATCATGCCGGGCCACATTCACAAACGCGGTAAAGTCGGTATCGTCTCGCGCTCCGGCACGCTCACGTACGAAGCTGTTGCACAAACGGGCGCGGTTGGCCTTGGCCAATCAACCTGCATCGGCATCGGCGGCGACCCGGTCAATGGGACAAACTTCATCGACTGCCTCGAATTGTTCATGGCCGATGAAGAAACGCAAGCGATCCTGATGATCGGCGAAATCGGCGGCACGGCTGAAATCGAAGCGGCGGAATTCTACAAATCGCTGAAAACCAAAAAGCCAATCGCAGGCTTCATCGCCGGCGCTACCGCCCCTCCGGGCAAACGCATGGGCCACGCCGGCGCGCTGATCTCCGGTAAGGACGACACGGCACCTGCCAAAATGGACGCCATGCGCGCCGCAGGCTTCATCGTCTCCGAAAGCCCGGCCGGTCTCGGCGATGCTGTCATGAAAGCAATTGCGGCGTAGTGTTTTATTGACATATCTCTGAAATTGATTTAACCCCTGCGATAACATCGCGGGGGTTTTTCTATGACACATACAACAGAAAGCCGTTCTGCCTTCGAAGAGGTAGAGGAATGGCTTGAATGTAAAAGAGGCACGCTTAGCCACGCTTTCTCATCCATCCCTAAAAAGGACGTGTTTGATTTACATGAAGAAGTGACAAGCGAAATGTCCAGTAAGAATTCTATGATGAAACTTGCTTATGGCGGGCTTGTCTTTGGTGTTCCGACTACACTTTGCGGGCTGTTCATTCAGGTGAGCAATAGCTCTGGTTTTCTTACCGATGAGAAAATGCTGACAGCGGCGCAATATTTGACGACCCCATCCGCGTTTGGAGTTCTTTTAACTTTCGCATCATTGGCCGGTGTAAGGGACGCCGAGGACAATATACGGGATAGGATAGCGGATTTTAAAGACAGATTGCCTGCCCATTTAATCCAATAAAAAACCCGGCACATAGGCCGGGTTTTCTTTTGTCATCTTGGGGGGGACAAGAGCGGACAAAACTTTATTGTTGATAATTGTTACCGTCGACAGAGCCTTGGATCGTCTCACCGGTTTGTTCCATATCGCGACCAGCACCTTTCCAGGTGTTTTCGCAAGCCGAAACGGCCAGAACGGACAGCATCAGGGCTGACAGCATAAAAATGTTTTTCATATTATAAATTCCTTCCTCGTTATAAAGCGTCTTCTGCCACGCTAATGACCGGTGACAAAAAAAGTTCACGCGCTTTCAATAAATTTGCACGGCCGCGATTTCTGTTACTATAAACCCGTATGATCCACTTTGATTCAGTCATGGGCACCCTGCCTTCTGAAACCGACCGGCTGGCGATGGTGGCGCTGCCGTATCGTATCGGCCTGTTCGTCTCGCACGCCGATGTCACGGGCGGCTGGGAAGCGCAGGACGCCGAGATGCAAACCCTCACCACCATCCTGCGGTCTTTTTCTGAAGATTTCTGCAAAAGCGAATTCGTGCAGGGCCTGTTAATGCAAACTCTTGCCGGACGGGCGCAATGGGTTGCCTGGTCGCATGGGCTAGATAACGTGCCGGGCGAATGCATCGCCGCCATGTACGATCTACGCGGCGTTCTCCATGGCAAAGACTTAAAATCCTTTCAGGAGCAGATGATGGACATCGCCTTCGCCGTGGCGCAGGCGTTCCGCGAGAATAAAAATGCCCCGCCACCACCGCCGCCATCCTTCTTTGTCCGCTTGCTGGGGCAGGTCAAACGGGAAGAGCGCAATCATCACCGCAATATCAGCGCAGCCGAGCGCGTTGCCATACAGAAAATTGCCGACGCTTTGGATTATGACATTTAACCACGACCCCTAATTTTCTTGCAAATTTGCGGCAGCGCGTTACAAAGCAAGGGTTTTTCGGGCGCGCCCTGCGTGCTAGAGTAACGCGTTAAAAATCACCATATTTTCAAGGTCCACACATGTCGAACAATCTGACGTTCCTGTCCGGCGCCAACGCCGAATATATCTCTCACCTGTATACGCACTATGTCCGCAACAAGACGGGAGTGGATGCGAGCTGGCGACAGTTTTTCGATGGCCTGAACGAGTCTGAACTTTCGGTCTTGCGCGAATTGCACGGCGCCAGCTGGACGCCGAATGACAACCGCAAGGATGCCAATGGTTTTAGCGGCGCGGCTCTGCACACCGCCATTGCCACCGAACCGCAAATCGCGACGATCGCCCCGCAAGCCCCGGCCGATGCTGGCGCTGTCCGTCAGGCCGCGCTGGATTCCATCCGCGCGCTGATGCTGATCCGGGCTTACCGCGTACGTGGTCACTTGATTTCCGATCTCGATCCGCTGGGCTTGAAAGAAATCAGCCATCATCCGGAGCTGGAGCCCGAACATCACGGCTTCATGCCGTCCGATTATGACCGCCCGATCTTCATCAACGGCGTGCTCGGCATGGAAACCGCCACCGTGCGCCAGATCGTTGACATGCTGAAAGCCACTTACTGCGGCAAAGTCGGCGTGGAATACATGCACCTGACCGATCCGGAAGAAAAAGCCTGGATTCAAGAACGCATCGAGGCACCGCGCAACCACACTGATTTCACCATCAACGGCAAGCGTGCGATTTTACAGCGCCTGATCGCGGCTGAATCTTTCGAAAAGTTTCTACATACCAAGTATGTCGGCACCAAGCGTTTCGGCCTGGACGGCGGCGAAGCCCTGATCCCGCTGATGGAGCAAATCCTGAAGCGTGGCGGCCAGATGGGCCTCAAAGAAGTGATCGTCGGCATGGCTCACCGTGGCCGCCTGAACGTTCTGTCCAACGTCATGGGCAAGCCATTCACCGCGATTTTCAGCGAATTCCAAGGGCAATCTTCTGTCCCGGATGACGTGCTGGGTTCCGGCGATGTGAAATACCATTTGGGCACGTCGGCTGACCGCGATTTCGATGGCAACACCATCCATTTGTCACTGACCGCCAACCCGTCGCACCTTGAGTTTGTAAACCCGGTCGTGATCGGCAAGGTTCGTGCGAAACAGGTGAAACGTAAAGACGTTGAGAACGTTCAGGTCATGCCAATCCTGCTGCATGGCGACGCCGCCTTCGCAGGGCAGGGCGTTGTGCCGGAAACCCTGCTGATTTCCGAACTGCCAGGTTACCGCGTTGGCGGCACGATGCATATCGTCATCAACAACCAGATCGGGTTCACCACGACGCCGAAATTCGGCCGCTCGGGTCCTTACTGCACGGACGTTGCCAAAATGCTGGCCGCGCCGATCTTCCACGTGAATGGCGATGATGCCGAAGCGGTTGTGCATGTCGCGCGTATCGCTACTGAATTCCGTCAGACATTCAAGAAAGACGTCGTCATCGATCTGATGTGCTACCGCCGCTTCGGTCACAACGAAGGCGATGAGCCGGCATTCACGCAGCCTTTGATGTACAAAGCCATCAAGGATCACGAAACCACCCGCCAGATTTACGCCAACCAGCTGGTGACGGAAAACGTCATCACGGAAGATGAATCCAAGGCGATGGTCGATGAATTCATGAAATATCTGGAAGACGCGTTTGAAGCGACCAAGAGCTACAAGCCGAACAAAGCCGACTATCTCGAAGGCGCATGGACAGGCATGAAGGTCGCGTCGGGCGAAGAGCGCCGCGGCGAAACCTATGTCACCGATGCCGACCTGCAACAGCTTGGCAAACTTTTGTCGACAACACCGGATAATTTCGTGGCCAATCCCAAAATCGTGCGTCTGCTCGGCCAGAAAGCCAAGATGTTCGAAGAAGGCAAAGGTATCGACTGGGCAACGGCGGAAGCACTGGCGTTCGGTACCCTGCTGCAACAGGACTATGCGGTCCGTCTGTCGGGTCAGGATGTCGGTCGCGGGACGTTCTCGCACCGTCATGCGATCTTGTACGATCAAGACACTGAAGAGAAATATATCGCTCTCCAGCATGTGAAAAAAGACCAGCCTAAATTCGAAGTCTATGACTCGCCGCTCTCGGAAATGGCTGTGCTTGGGTTTGAATATGGCTACACGCTTGCCGATCCGAAAACGCTCGTTCTCTGGGAAGCGCAGTTCGGCGACTTCACTAACGGCGCGCAGGTCATGATCGACCAGTTCATCTCATCGGGTGAATCCAAATGGCTGCGTATGTCGGGTCTCGTCATGCTGCTGCCGCACGGCTACGAAGGGCAGGGGCCGGAGCACTCCTCCGCGCGTCCTGAACGCTTCCTTGCCGCGTGCGCTGAAGACAACTGGCAGATCACCAACATCACGACGCCTGCGAACTACTTCCACGCCCTGCGTCGTCAGATGGTACGTGATTTCAGAAAGCCCATGGTCAACATGTCGCCGAAATCGCTGCTGCGTCATAAACTCGCCGTCTCCGATCTCGATGCCTTCAGCGGCAAGACCTCCTTCCACCGCATCCTGTGGGATACGGATCGTGAAGAGCTGGTCGAACCGAAGAAAATCAAACGCGTCGTGCTGTGCACAGGTAAGGTTTACTACGACCTGCTCGAAGCCCGCCGCGAGCGAAACATCAAGGATGTCTACCTGATGCGTATCGAACAGCTCTACCCGTTCCCACACAAAGCGCTGGTTCAGGATCTGAAACAATTCGAAAACGCCGAGTTCGTCTGGTGCCAGGAAGAGTCCGAGAACATGGGCTACTGGCAGTTCGTCGACCGCCGCATCGAAAACGTCCTCATCGAAGTAGGCAACAAAGGCAAGCGTCCGATCTACATGGGCCGCCCGGCCTCGGCCGCTCCCGCGACCGGCATCAACAAACGCCACGTTGTCGAACAGGCCAAATTGATGGACGCCGTCCTCACCGTATAGATTTTACTGGAAATCCGGGCCGGAAGTTGACATATACAGTGCATGTCATCTTCCGGCCCTTTGATTCCTGAAGCCCGCTTTATCCGTCCCAATGGGCGGGAGATTTTTGTCGTGCCGCCTGGTACATCCATTGCCGCCAAAGACAGCGCTACCACCACGCATTATTATGAACCAGATCATAAGGGGCATTTGAAATGTCCGCATTGCGAAATGCCTGTTCGATTGCGCACGGGCCCTGACTCTGTGCGCGGCAGTTCGGAGATGGGACGGCGTTCACATTTCATGCGTTTTCCGGGGGGCGTTCATGACAAAGGCTGTGAGATCGAAAATAATCCTGCCTATCGCCGCCCGCTGATTATTGATCACACAAAGGGCTTTCGCATCCATATCAATACAAGCGGCTACAGCGATGTTTTTAATGATAAAAGCGGTGTCTATGATGGTGGCGCCTTACCGCCGGAATTGCGTGAGCGCGAACCGGTTTCCATCAAATCCGCGAACGATCTTGTGAAATTACTTGAGCGCGGCGAGTTCGAACGCATTCAAGATTCTATTGTAATTTTCCGCAATAAGTCCTTGCCCTGGAATGATTTTTTCATTCGCCCGGCGGAGGGCAACCCTCGCGCGGCAAAGCTCGTGGATCGTCTCGAAGCCGGAGAGGGCGAGACCTTTTGTGCAATGATTTTGACGGCCGATAAAGGGCGTTTTTTCTCTTTCCGTCAGCGCGAGCTACAATTTAAAGAGTTACATATCCTGCGCAAAGACAATCTGTATGAGACCGTTATCCCGCAAGTACGCATTCCCAATGACCATAATACTTTATTGAATGCGGCCTTCTCGCTGGCAGGCTCATATCTCGTATTGGCGGTGCCGACGCTCAAACCCCATGACAGGTCGCATGATCGGCTACAATATCTCACCTTGCGCCTGGAAAGCCGCGATATGGCGACCCCGTTTGATCCCCACAAAACCCGCGATGTCGGCCTGAAACGGCAAGAGCAGCGCCAGCAAAAAGACGGTGCAAATTTCTCTCCGGCCACCCCATAATACCCCCTTCATTCTATTGACCTTTTCGCCTAATCGGGCCAGATTAGGCGCATTCAATTAACCACTACCGATCAGAGAATAACCATGACCGATATTGTCGTCCCGACCCTGGGTGAATCCGTTTCCGAAGCCACGATTGCCAAATGGCTGAAAAAAGAAGGCGATGCGGTAAAAGCCGATGAGCCGATTGTCGAGCTGGAAACAGACAAAGTCACACTGGAAGTCAATGCTCCGGCCGATGGTGTCATCACCTCGATCGCCGCCAAAGAAGGCGAGACGGTAGAAAAGGGCGCGGTCCTCGGCACGATCGGTGCCGGCAGCGGCGCAGCGCCAGCCCCGAAAAAAGAAGAACCCAAAGCAGAAGCCCCAAAAGCGGCTGCTGCCTCTCAGGACCAAAAGAATGGCCCGGCCGCCACCAAGATGATGGCCGACAATAATGTGAATGCAGGCGATGTCGCCGGTTCGGGCCGCGATGGCCGCGTGACCAAAGGCGATGTGATCAATCACCTCGGGGCAGGCAACGTCTCTCCGAATGATGCCGTATCGGTCCAGCCCGTTAAAGGCGGTGATAAGCCTGTCGCCGCCAGCGCGCCGCGCGATGCCGGTCCGCGCGAAGAAAAAATCAAGATGAGCAAACTGCGTCAGGTGATCGCCAGACGCCTGAAAGAAGCGCAAAATACCGCCGCCATTCTCACGACGTTCAACGAAATCGACATGACGGCTGTCATGGAAGCCCGCAATCAATACAAAGACGTGTTTGAAAAGAAACACGGCGTGAAGCTGGGCTTCATGTCCTTCTTCGTCAAAGCGTCCATTCAGGCCTTGAAGGAATTCCCGGCCGTGAACGCGGAAATCGCCGGCGATGAAATCATCTACAAAAACTATTACGATCTCGGCATTGCCGTATCGACGCCGCAGGGCCTTGTCGTACCGGTCGTCAAAGACTGCGATGGCAAATCGATGGCGCAGATTGAAAAAGATATTGGCGATGTGGGCTTGCGCGCCCGCGACGGCAAACTCTCAATCGATGAAATGCAGGGCGGCACCTTCACGATTACCAATGGTGGTATCTTCGGCTCGCTGCTCTCCACGCCAATCCTGAACTCACCGCAAGTCGCTATTCTTGGCATGCACAAAATCCAGCAGCGCCCGATGGTTATGCCGAACGGCGACATCAAGGCGCGCCCGATGATGTACATCGCCATGTCGTATGATCACCGCATCATTGACGGCAAGGAAGCGGTAAGCTTCCTCGTGCGTATCAAGGAACTGCTCGAAGATCCACAACGTCTGGTTCTCGCGATCTAATGCTAAAATCCCCGCTTCGGCGGGGATTTTTTTACGTGTATTGAATGATCTTTGTGTCGCCGAGCAGTCGCATCGCGCGCAACCCTTCCGAATCGCGGCATTTGGTGGGATCGCCAATGGTCACCCGCCCGATATCGGCCCCGACCAGATTGACCTGCTCGCGACTGGTCGGCACCTGGCTGGAATATAAAAATCCATCGATCAGTCGTAAGCCGCGCCGCGCAAGCACCATCAGCAAGCGGTTGATCGGTTCCTGAATGAAGCTGTATTTGCTTTCCGGCTTTTCCACCTCATGGACATCCTTTTTATCCAGCATAGTATAGCCGCGCACCACGTGCGAGCGCACGATCAGCGCATGTTTCGCGCCGAAATCATCTTCGGCAAAGCAGAGCGCGAATTTACGGCGGTAATGTTTTTGCGTCGCTTTCTCAATAAAGAAGCGGAAATTTTTATCGTCCGCCGTTTCAATGCGCTCGACATCAATCGGACTGTCTTCGGCAGGAACGTAATCGGGCGCGATCTGGATGATCGGCACCAACCGCTCTTCCTTGCGCCATAACTCATACACGCTGATTCCCGCCTTCTCGCAAATCTGCATCGACATCGCATCGAAATGATCGCTGCGGCGTTTAAAAAAATCCTTATCGAAGCCTTTGTGGTCGATATAAATCGTCTTGATCCCGGCCTCGGCGATATTCTTCGCGCAGTTCGGGCAGAAGGGATCGGTGATGCACAAGGATGCACCCTTGGTGGCAGCGGGAGCATCCAGAATACACGCTGTTTCAGCATGCACTGTTCCCGACGAGCTGCCGATGCGGCCATGGATGCCAAAGGCGTCTTGTATTTTTTCCGGCCAGTAATTGGTTTTCGAAATCTGCCAGTCAGCGCCAAACAAGGTGGCCGCGATTTTGTTGGTCGGATGCGGCGAGGTGCCGACAATATCGACGGCGTCCTGCATGGCGGAAAAAGGGGTAAGGCTCATTTAAACCTGTGCGGGCAAATCGGTGAAGGAGCACTTGGGACGCGCCCCGATCTGCGTAATGATACGCGAAGCGCACAAAATGCCAAGCCTTGCCGCGCGCTCATCGCCAAATTCATGGGCTAGACCGTAGATATAGCCCCCAGCAAAGGCATCGCCGGCGCCATTGGTGTCGATAATCGGTCTACCCGGCAGGATAGCGGGCAGGGGGGTGATGGTCTTGGCATCAAACACCAAAGCCCCTTGAGCGCCCATGGTTACGGCGCCGCGGGCAAAGCGCTTTTGCAGCAAGATAACAGCATCGTGTGCGCTGGCAGCGCCGGTAATCTGCATCGCTTCGATATCGTTGCAGATCAGAATGTCCGCCGCCTCCATAATCGCGGCGCATAATTGAGGGTACTGATTGAGAATGCTGAGATCGCACGGATTAAACACGACGTGATTGCCCGCACCGTGCGCCCATGTGATAGCCGTCAAAAAAGTCTCTTCATTATATTTTGAGTGCAGCGCGTAGCCATCAAGGTAGAGAAATTTCGCCGCGCTGATGGCGCCTTCATTCAGGTCATCGACAGACAGCGTTTCCTGCTCCCCGTAATAGGTGGCAAAGGTGCGGTCGGCATCGGGCGTGACGAACGTGTAAACGCGTGTCGACCCGCGCCCTTCCATCGGCGCCAGATCGGGCGCAAACGAAACTTGGTTATCCTTCATGCTCTGAATGAACAGTTTGCCAATCGTATCCTCTGCCACACGGCCCATGAAAGCGGACGTGCCGCCCAGCGCCGTGACCACCACGGCGGTATTGGCCGCGCAGCCACCCGGCTCGAATACCGGTTTTATCAAGGCGCTGTCGATCTCTTCGGCGCGATCGTCGGTTAAATAAGTGCAAATGCCTTTGGGCAGAGAGTGGTTGGCGAGAAAGGCCTCGTCCACTTCGACGACGATATCAATACACGCATTCCCAAGGCCGCAAAAATCAAGCATGGGCGATGGTAGAACGCCTAGCCGAGGCGGGCAACAACTTTTGGGTTTGCGGCAAGACGATAAGGCTCAAAATCAATAAGTTGAGCGCCGCTGGCGATGTAATCTTCGCTCGGCTGGATCATATCTTCGTTCAACCGTTTCTTTTCATTGTGCAATCGTTCGGCGTTGCTGAAAATGCTATCCTGACATTCTGACAGTGTCTCTTCCAACGTCATGCCGGCGTTCAAAGACAGCCGCTCAGAGGTAAGAAGGTAATTGCGCGGCGTTGAAAATGACTGAAACTGTGCGGTCAGATATGTGGGCGTTTCCAGATATTCCATGCCATATTCCTCGATCAGCATATCCTTGACGTAGTCCGCCTTGGTGTTCGGATTGATTTCAGCACCGCGCACGACAGCACATAGATGATTGCGGATATCGTTCATCGCTGAATATAAAAATTCGCGGAAACCTTCTGGCGTTTGCGCATGGGCCGGTAAATCGCCCCATACTTCACGAGGTTCAAATTCGAACTCATACAGATGCGATTTGGCGTGAGACATATCCGCCCCATACACCTCGAAAATATCCTCGCACGCTTCAAACACCATCATGACGTTATGACGCGGATGCTTGACGGCGAAGCCATATTCCGTCCGAGCGGCAATATATCCGCCAAACACATGCAGATTTTCGTAAGGAATATCATCGCAATAAGCGGTATCGTTCAAAGCGCGGTATTTGTCCTTCAGCGCCTGATACCCGTCTTTCAATGTTTGCTCGAGCGGCACTTCGATTTCGCGCTCATCGCGGTCGGCGCATCCGCCGATAATGTTCGCCAGCTTCATCGAACTTTTTTCGTTGAAGTCACGCTGGGTAATCAATCCCGTTTCTGGATCGATTTCATAGCGGTATCGCAGGCTATGATTGCCTTCGGTAAATTCGGCCGTGGGAATCTGATTTTCCTTGGTGTCGAGCAGCAGGCTGACCAGAGGGTGTTTCTGCGCCCAGATTTGTTCTGGGATCATGAACGCATTTTCAGATAGGCAAAATAAAGCCCGAATCTTGTTAAAAGCATTCGGGTTTTTCAGCAGAATTTTTGGCTCGGGCTCTTTGTTTCCGGCCGGGAGTTTTGATTTAATATCGTGAAAAGTGGGCGAGACGCCATAGGCATGAAGATAGGCAGGTTTAAGGCTGATCTTTCTGTCGTAACTCACTTATCCGTCCCCCGTGTAGTAATACTTAACCATTTCCTAATACGAAATACGGCGCAATTTGTCAATAAAATTATGACAATTGACAGGCTTGCTTAGGGTCTGGCCAAGTGCCATCCCTTGCGCTACAAGGTTTTGATCCTAATTAACTATTTCGAACAAGGTGTGGATAAGACGATGGCTGATGGTTCCTATGATGTGATTGTAATTGGTGCGGGCCCAGGCGGCTATGTCGCGGCCATTCGCGCGGCGCAACTGGGCCTGAAAACGGCGTGCGTGGAAAAACGCGATACGCTGGGCGGCACCTGCCTCAACATCGGCTGCATTCCCTCCAAAGCGCTGCTGCACGCATCCGAGCGCTACCACGAGGCGCATGAGGGTCTCGCAGCGCTGGGCGTGAAGGTCAAAGGCGTCGAGCTCGACCTCAAAGGCATGATGGGCCACAAAGACAAAGTGGTTTCTGCCAACACCCAAGGCATCGAATTCCTGTTCAAGAAAAACAAAGTCGACTGGCTGAAGGGCGCGGGCAAAGTAGACGGCGCGGGAAAAGTGTCCGTCGCCGGTAAAACCTACGATGCCAAACATATTATTATCGCGACGGGTTCGGACGTTGTTTCGCTGCCGGGTATTACGATTGATGAAAAACAGATTGTGTCTTCGACAGGCGCGTTGGAATTGGATAAAGTCCCCGCAAGTCTCGTGGTCATCGGCGGCGGCGTGATCGGCCTCGAACTCGGTTCCGTGTGGTCGCGCCTCGGCGCCAAAGTCACCGTGGTGGAATATCTCGATCGCATCCTGCCGGGCATGGATGGAGAGCTGTCGAAAGAGGCCCTGAAAATCCTGAAAAAGCAGGGCATCGATTTCAAACTTTCCACCAAAGTAACATCCGCCACGCCGGGCAAGAAGGGCGTCGATCTGACACTCGAAGCGGCTGCCGGCGGCTCAGCCGAAAAACTCTCCGCCGACATCGTGCTGGTGGCTGTTGGCCGCAAGCCCTACACGGATAGCCTTGGCTTGAAAGAAGCAGGCGTGGAACTCGATGAGCGCGGCCGCGTGAAAACCAACGGCCATTTCGAAACCAACATCAAAGGCATCTACGCGATTGGCGATGTCATCGTCGGCCCGATGCTGGCCCACAAAGCCGAAGACGAAGGCATGGTGCTCGCTGAAATGATCGCGGGCCAATCCGGCCATATCGATTACAACCTCATCCCGGGCGTCGTCTACACCTGGCCGGAAGTAGCATCCATCGGCAAAACCGAAGAGCAGTTAAAAGAAGAAGGCGTCGCCTACAAAGTCGGTAAATTCCCGTTCATGGCCAATGGCCGCGCGCGCGCAATGAATGCCACCGAAGGCTTCGTCAAAATTCTGGCGGATGCGACGAGCGATCGCGTTCTTGGCTGTCACATCATCGGTCCTGAAGCAGGCACCTTGATTGGCGAACTCGGCGTGGCCATGGAATTTGGCGCTTCAGCCGAAGACATCGCCCGCACCTGTCACGCGCACCCGACCTTGGAAGAAGTGATCAAGGAAGCCGCGCTCGCCGTTGCCGGCCGCCCGATCCACATCTAAATTTCTTGACGCTTCAATAAACACCGTGCCATAAGGCGCGGTGTTTATGTGTAAAGCGACCCCTGATGATTTTGAGCGCCTGCGCGCGTTTGACCGGCTGCATAAAGATTCCGGCAGCCCTTATTACTATGATCTGCATTGGATGGCTTATTTAACCTGTGAAACGGCCTGCATTTATCTGGCGACACAGGACAATGATATCAAAGGTCTCATTCATACGAGCGAAGCCGAGGGCGAGACAGTCATTAACCATCTCTTCGTCGCGCCGCCTCATCGCAAACAAGGGATTGGCCGCGCTTTGCTCGAAGAAGCGTTAAAAGACAGCGATGCCAAAAACTATGAAGCGACTCTTTACGTCGTGGAAACCAATCGATCCGCCATGCGCCTCTATCAGAAATTCGGATTTGCGGCAGGCATCCCCGGATTTGAGGGGATTGTCGAGATGATACGTATGCCCTCTATCCGTGGCGAGTATTCCAAACTTATTCTGTAATAGCTGTAAGCTGAGGATAAAGTCTCTGACTAGCGCCATTCAAACGGTTCAGGCCGTTCCACTTTTTGCGCAGCACGGAGACGATCTGCCAGCGCATTGGGCGCGATAATTGGATGCATTTCCAGATGATTGATGGAAATATATTTGCCTTTGATGTGATCCGCAAAAGAGCGTGTTGCATCAAGCACCATCGTTAAATAAAAATCTCTTGCTTTAATTCTTTGATCGATCTCGACGATGGCTTCCGAGGCAGTATTAAACTGATCGGACGTAACAGTGTTGGACCAGCGGTTACGATAGCAGACAAAAATATCGCTTTTTGTTTTCAAAAAATACTCAAACATCTCCGCTTCCATATTCAGGTTCTTAGGAATGTCTGAATAGCTCTCGTAGTCTTCGCTTAAAATACCGTATTCAGCCGCTATCTTCAGGCGCTGGTTGCTGACGGTTAGCTTGGAAAAAGGCGTGGAAATCCCCCCATTAAAAATTAAAGAAATATTCGCCGTGTCGCATCGATTCTGGAATTCGTTTATTTTTTTGCTGTTGCGGGTGAAAGACAAGCGTGGAATGTGACCGTCTGCGTTCTTTATTATGTCAGGAAGGTTTGAGGGGCCAGACTTATAGTTTTCTTTTTCAGCTTCCTCTGCCAACAACCTTTCTTCCGCAAGATATTTTTGTAAGTCAGAAAAATCCGTAATGCGTTTAAAGTTGATTCCGGATTTACACAGCTGTTCCGCAAAATCTCTATGACGATGAATCGTCATGACATACGAACCAGTTGTAATGGCTTCGTAAGCTTTATTTGCAGCGTTTGAGGAATGCGTGGACAGGTCTTTATCCATATGAATACTGAACGTATTATTCTTCATGAGGTAAACACTTAAATACGCGCATGACTCAGGTACGATCTGTATCATATCGCGCAGTGTCAAAATCATCGGGCTGTAGGTAATTGCCTGATCGTAAGGCGAGCCATCCACAAGATCGAATGGTTCGTCGCCGGGTGGCGTTTTATCGTTGCTCATGAACGGCCTCCCATGATTAAGCCTTGAATGAACGGTTTATTCACTGGGTAGCGTTGGCCGCTTTCTTTTTGCGCATAGTGCGGCTCGATCAAGTCACAGTCGGTCAGGCGGTAATGATGGACAGGATGATCGATATCACTAGGTCCCCGAATCCATCCCGGAATTTTATAGGGCCATTGATCGTCATAACTAACATCGGTGCGAAAAACGAGGGGGATCTTAAAGTCACTCTCTTCATAATTACGCAAACGATGATGCAGATTGTCGATGTCAAAAATGGTTTGAAAAAAATAATCTCTGGTCAGGACGTTGGGCGGAAGCTGCACGGCGATGACATACTGAGCATGATCGCGCTGCCGGCTGGAACTGAAATATTGCGCCCATTCACATTCAAACCGGGTGGGAGTGCGCTTGGGTTCGGCCATTTCGACAAAGGCGGCGTTGAAAGATTTTGTCAGTGAATGAACCCAGCGATACACACTTATTCTCCTGTAAAGGGTAAGCATAGAGGGCCAAAAGTTTTTATGTCAAGGATTTTAGGCCCGTGGGTGGGCTTTTTTATAAATGGCCAGCAGTTCTTCGGCGTTGATCTCGGTGTAGCGCTGGGTGGTGGAGAGGCTGGCATGGCCCAGCAATTCCTGGATTTCCCGCAGGTTTGCCCCGTTCTGGAGCAGGTGCGTGGCAAAGGAGTGACGCAAAGCATGTGGCGTTGCCGTTTCCGGCAAGCCAATCGCGCGGCGCAAATCACGGAGCATCTTTTGTACGACCCCCTGATTGAGGCGCCTGCCTTTCTCCCCGACGAATAGCGGGCGGTCCTGCGTTTCGGCGAGCGGGCAGACGGCGCGATACGCCGCGATCGTCTGGTTGATCTCAGGCAGCAACGGCACCTGCCGCTCCTTGTTGCCTTTTCCGCGCACGATCAAAAATTCGTCGCTGCCCATGTGACGAATATCGAGCGAGAGTGCTTCATCGATCCGCAGGCCGCAGCCATAGAGCAGGGTGAACAGGGCTTTGTCGCGCGCACCAACCCAGTCGCTGACTTCTATCTGGTCGAGTAGGCGGAAGGCTTGCGATTCCTGCAGTGGGCGCGGCAATTTCTTTTTTTGTTTCGGCGTGCGCACCACCGAGATCGCGGCATTATGCATGACGCCGTTTTTATCGAGCCAGCTGAGGAAATTTTTAACGCCGGATAAACTGCGCGCCCGCGAAGAGGCGGCAGCGCCGCCCATCGCCTTGCCTGACATCCAGCTGCGAAAATCCTGCAGTGAGACGTTTGATAAATCCGCAATCGACGAGGGTCGCGCGAAATGTTCAGAGAGAAAAGTAATGAACTGCCCGACATCGCCGGTATAGGCGCGCAGGGTGTGTTTCGAGACATGTTTTTCCGAGGTGAGATAGCGCACCCACTGGCCGAGCTGATCGGCAAGATCCGGCGCGCAGCGCTCGAGAAGGCCAGCGTTTAACGGGGTAGATTCAGCCATGAGCGGAAAGCGCGCTCCACTACGCGGGCAAGAAAATCAACCTGATCGGTGGCCTGTCCGTCCATGAACATGTTTGGATCGCGGCTGCCAAAAGCCAGAATGGCGGGCGGCGTGTCCATGGAAATATCGATGCGCAGCAGGGCTTGCGAGGCGACCAGCGTGTAGGCGCCGCCATACATGGCTTCGATGCCCATGATGTTATCCTGCAGCAGCACATTCTTGCCGCCCATCCATTTATCGATGGTGCCGCCGGGTACCACGCGGATGCCGGAGGTGTGAATATGCGGAATATCGCTGCCGTTGCTTTCCACGACCATCACAGAAATATCGGTATCGAGCATGCTCGATAAATCAGTCGTGACGAACTGGATGAATTCATCGAACGAGCGTGCTTCGAGCAGGCGCAGAATAACTTTATGAATGCGCTGCTGGTTGTTCATGTTGGAGCGCGCATTCTCTACGATCTCGCGCGTCGTCTGCATGACTTTGTCTTTATCGGATTTCAGTCGCTCGATCATGAACGAGGTGAAATCTTTGACCTTGCGGCCATCGCCTTGCTTTGGCGGCACCAGATAATCGACAGCCGTCGGATTGTCGCTCAGAAAGCGCGGATTGGCCTTCAAAAAGGCAATCACATCATCGGCGTCGATCGGGGTTTCCATGCGGGCTTGTACCTGTGAATCACTCATAACCTGATTCTACCATGAAAAAACCCGGCGCTGGCCGGGTTTTTTTGAATTACAGAATGCTCTGACCGGTCTTTTTCCAGTCATCGACAAAAGCGGCGAGGCCCTTGTCGGTCAGCGGGTGATGGTAGAGTTTCTTGATCACATCCGGCGGGCAGGTCATGACATCGGCGCCCAGCTTGGCCGACTCTAAAATATGCATCGGGTGACGCACGGACGCGACCAGCACTTCGGTCGAATATTGCGGGTAATTATCATAGATGCTCAAGATGTCGGCAATCAGCTGCATGCCATCCTGACCGATATCATCGAGGCGGCCCACAAACGGCGAAACAAATGTCGCGCCGGCTTTCGCGGCCAGCAGTGCCTGCATCGGCGAGAAGCACAATGTCACATTGACCATCGTGCCTTCGTCCGAGAGCTCTTTACAGACGCGCAAACCCGCTTCGGTCAACGGCACTTTGACGGCGACGTTCTCGGCGATCTTGGCGAGTTTCTTGCCTTCCTTGATCATCGTCTCGTAATCGGTCGACGCGACTTCGGCGCTGACCGGGCCCGATACGATGGCGCAGATCTCTTCGATCAGCGGAATGAACTGCTTGCCGGATTTAGCGATGATGGAAGGGTTGGTGGTCACGCCATCGAGCATGCCCAGCGTAGCCAGATCCTTGATGGCATCGAGGTCGGAGGTGTCGGCGAAAAACTTCATAATAACGTCCTTGAATAGAGGGGTGAATGCGCGGGCATAGTGGGATTTTTAGCGCATTCACGCAAGTAATTATTACAGGCGCCATTCCTTGGGTAAGTTGTTAGCAGGCCTTTCAGTCATTCTCTGAAAAATGTCGTTGGTTTCGAGTCGCGCTTCTTTCACGCGTATGGCTGATTTTTGTGGGATATCAGTTTGAGAGAGCCATTCATGAAGGCGGGTGTGAAAGCCGTTCAGAGCAGCTATCTGTGTTTGGGCGTCGTCAATACCTGGGCGTTCTTCCATTTTTCCGATAATGGCTTGAACACTTGCGGGTTCCGACAGGCGCTGCGTGGTTACCAGGCGATCAGTAAGACGGGTGATGCAGGACGCGTTTTCGTAAAGATCAAGAAGAATGCTGTCATTAATAACGATCCCATCTTCCTCATCTGCACTCACTATCAAATCGAATAAATCGCGATAAGCGCGGCGGAAAGTCGTCTCTTGTGGAGAAGTTTTATCAATATAGGCCCCTAGAAGGCTGTTGATATACCGGGCATTATCTATTGTATTACTGCCAGCATCTTTCTTTGCGGATGCAAAAAGAACAGATGCGGCCTGCGCGGTTAAAACAGTCTGAGCGCTGAAGGGAGCTGAATACCCAAAAGTATCACTCAGCCAGCCGGCAACTTTCCCTTTAACATTTTCTACAAAGCCACTCATAATACCCTCCTAACAACGCACTGAATTTATGTCAAACAAGTCTGTCCTCATCCCGTTTCCGATCGATAAGCCATATGATTATGGCTTGTCTGTGACGCACCCAGTAGCAGACGGATCTTACGTTAGCGTACCGCTGGGACAGCGTGTCGTAACCGGTGTCGTATGGGGCGATGGCCATGGGGATATCGCCGCGGCTAAGATTAAAGACATTTTACACATTCACGATACCCCCGTCCTGCCAGATGTCCATCGGAAATTTATCGACTGGATGGCGCGCTACACGATGAATCCGCTCGGTAGCGTGCTGAAGTTGACTTTATCGGTGCCTTCGGCGCTCGAACCCGACAGGGCAATTGTTGGCTACACCCTCAATTCGCGTGTTACCAAAACTGACAAGCTCAAGCCGCCGCAGCAGCATGCGCTGGCGATTGCTGGTGATGGTTTGGCGCGCCGCGCCAGCGAGTTGGCGGAAGAGGCGGGCTGCTCGACATCGGTCATCAAAACGCTGCATAAAAACGGCTATCTGAATGAAGTAGAGATGCGTTCCAGCGCGCCGTGCCGCCATCCTGACATCACCCGTGATGGCGCAACACTCTCGGCCGCGCAAACCAAAGCCGCCGATCATCTGGTCAAAGCCGTCTCATCACAAAAATTTTCTGCGGCCCTGCTCGATGGCGTGACAGGTTCCGGCAAAACCGAAGTGTATTTCGAAGCGGTGGCGCAGGCGATCAAGGAAGATAAACAAGTCTTAATTCTCCTGCCGGAAATTGCCCTCTCGAACGCCTTCCTTGAACGCTTTAAAGCGCGCTTCGGCTGCGCGCCCGCGCTCTGGCATTCGTCTCTTTCGCAAGGCATGCGCAAAAGAACGTGGCGCGGCGTGGCGCAGGGCGAAAGCAAAGTGGTTGTGGGGGCGCGCTCGGCGCTGTTTCTTCCTTTCGCAAATCTTGGTCTGATCATCGTCGATGAAGAACACGATCCTGCTTACAAGCAGGAAGAAGGCGCGCTCTATCACGCCCGCGACATGGCCGTCGTGCGCGCGCATCTCGGCGCATTGCCGATCGTGCTGGTCTCCGCAACACCATCGTTGGAAACCATGCAGAATGTCTGGGATGGCAAGTACCATCATTTGCATCTGCTGGATCGTCACGGCGGGGCCGGGATGCCCGACATGCATCTGGTCGATCTGAAAACTGACAAGCCGGGCCGTCAGCATTTTATCTCCCCGACCTTGGAGAACGCCGTGCGCGACACCATGGCGGCGGGCGGACAATCGCTCCTCTTCTTGAACCGCCGCGGCTATGCCCCGCTAACCTTGTGCCGTAATTGCGGGCACCGTTTTGAATGTCCGCGCTGTTCCGCATGGCTGATCGAACACCGCAAAACCGGCAAACTGCATTGTCATCATTGCGATTATAACACCAAGGTGCCCAGCGCCTGTCCGCAATGCGGCGAGAAAGACAGCCTTGCGCCCTGTGGCCCCGGTGTCGAGCGTATCGCCGAAGAAGTCAAAGAACTCTTCCCCGACGCGCGCTCGATCATTCTCTCAAGCGACACCGCCACAACGCATGATCAACTCGTTGCAATCCTGAATGATATTCAGGAGCACCGCGTCGATATCATCATCGGCACGCAGATCATCGCCAAGGGCCACCATTTTCCCAAGCTCACCTGCGTCGGTATCATCGATGCCGATCTGGGCCTCGCGGGCGGTGATCTGCGCGCAACCGAACGTACCTACCAATTACTCCATCAGGTCGCAGGCCGGGCAGGGCGCGAAACTGACAAAGGCCATGTTTATATTCAGACCTTCAATCCTGAAAACAAAGTCATGCAGGCGCTGGCCAGTCATGACCGCGATACATTTCTGGATGTGGAAGCCGCCAGCCGCGAGTCTGCGCACATGCCGCCATTCTCGCGTTTAGCCGGGATCATCATCTCCGGCCGTGATGAAGAGCAGGTGCGCCTTGCCGCCATCGAGCTCGGAAAAGCCGCGCCTCATGGCCCCGGCCTGCAAACGCTTGGGCCCGCCGAAGCGCCGCTCTACCGCCTGCGCGGAAAATTCCGCCGCCGCCTGCTGGTGCGGGCCGACAAAACACTCGATATTCAAAAAACCATCGCCGCATGGCTACAAAATGTTAAGCTTCCCTCTACCGTACGAGTGCAAGCCGACATCGACCCGCAGAGTTTCTATTGATGGATTTCCTCAAATACAAAACACTGGGGCCTACGCTCACTTCCTACGATCTGCTCAAATCGCTGGCGGTCGTCATGATGATGATCGATCATGTTGGTGCCTATATCTATACCGAAGACATGGCATGGCGCTGGCTCGGCAGTTCGGCGCCGATTTGGTTCTTCCTCGTGGGGTATGCCAGCAGCCGTCATATGGGGCCTTTATTGTGGACGGGCGCGTTAATCCTGATCTGCGCCAATGCGATCGCCGGCTTTCCGTTTTTCCCGCTGAATATCTTGGCGGTCATCCTGCTGGTTCGCGCCTGTCTCGATCCGCTGATGCGCTTCGCCGGAACGCGCCCGGGCAGCTTTTGCGTCGCCGTGCTTCTCATCACTCTCCTTATGCCGCTGGGCATGATTACCCTGGAATATGGCACGCTCGGTTTTTTACTGGCGATGTTTGGCTATATTATGAAGCATCAGGAGGAGAATGATTTCTACGCCCGGATAGCACCGCCGTTCATGGCCTTTATCATGGTGGTCTTCATGCTCTTCCACATGGCGACCTACAGTTTTACCCAAACGGGCCTCTTATGGTTTTTTATCAGTAGCGCGGCAGTCTTTCTGCTGGTCTATCGCTTCCGGCCCACCACCTATCCCATGCTTACCCAAAGGCTGCCAAGCGCGTTAATAGTCATATTGCAAGCAATGGGTCGTAACTCCCTGATTTTCTATGTTTTCCATGTTGTTCTTTTCATGGCAATCGGCATGGCGCTGGGTTCTGCCAAGTATCATCCTTTTTCCCCAAACCTATTTCCTTTTTAAGGCGAGAAAATCGCCCGAAAAGCTTGCGCCCCCTTGGGTCGTATGCTATCTGAGGCGCAGCTTAACAAGAATCGCTGAACGCTAGAAAAAAAGGGTTTGCCAAGTGGCCTCGACAAACACCTCTACCGCTGCTGCAAAAAGATACGCAGCCGCCCTCATAGATACCGCCGGTAAGGCGCAATTAATTGATTCTGTTGAAAAAGATGTTGCCGACTTGTCGGCTATGCTCTCGAACAGCACGGACATGCAGACCTTCGTGACCTCACCGCTGATCAGCCAGTCCGATCAGATGGCGGCTATGGACGCGATCTCTGCCAAAGCGGGTTTCCACGCCTACACCAAAAACTTTCTTTCGACCCTGATCGCCAATCGCCGCTTGCCGATGCTGGCCGTAGCGCTGAAAGCCGTGCAGGGCGAAATCGCCAAACGCCGCGGCGAAGTCGAAGCCAAGGTGCAAACCGCCGTCGCGCTGACACCAGAGCAGACCAAAGACCTGCAAGCCGGTATCGCCAAAGCGTTCGGCTCGAACGTCGCGATGAACGTCACGGTCAACAAAGACCTCATCGGCGGTCTCGTCGTACAGGTCGGCTCGACACTGGTTGACGCTTCCGTTAAACGCAAAATTGAACGCCTCTCCCGCGCCATGATGCGCGGCACAGGCAAAGCCGCTTAATTTTAAAGAATACACAAAGAGGAAACTTACAATGGAAATCAAAGCTTCAGAAATTTCTGAAATCCTGAAAAAGCAGATCGCAGACTTCAGCGCGCAGGCAGACGTTGCCGAGATCGGGCAAGTGCTCTCGGTCGGCGATGGCGTTGCCCGCGTTTATGGCCTCGATAAAGTTCAGGCTGGCGAGATGGTCGAATTCCCGGGCGGCATCAAAGGCATGGCGCTGAACCTCGAAGCCGACAATGTCGGTGTGGTTATTTTCGGCTCCGACCGCGCCATTAAAGAAGGCGACATCGTCAAACGTACCGGCGAAATCGTGCAGGTGCCGGTTGGCCGCGGCTTGCTCGGCCGCGTTGTCGATGGTCTCGGCAACCCAATCGATGGCAAAGGCCCGATCAAGGATGCTGAATACCGTCGCGTTGAAGTCAAAGCGCCAGGGATCATTCCGCGTAAATCGGTGCATGAGCCGATGCAGACAGGCCTGAAAGCTATCGACGCGCTGGTGCCGGTAGGCCGTGGCCAGCGTGAGTTGATCATCGGTGACCGTCAGACCGGTAAAACCGCTGTCGTTCTCGACACCATCATCAACCAGAAATACCTCAACAAAGCGACCGACCCGAAAAAGCACCTGTACTGCGTATACGTTGCTATCGGTCAGAAGCGTTCGACCGTTGCCCAGCTGGTGCGCGAACTCGAAGAAAACGGCGCGATGGAATACTCGATCGTTGTTGCCGCAACCGCTTCCGATCCTGCGCCGATGCAGTTCCTCGCTCCGTACACGGGCTGCACGATGGGCGAATATTTCCGCGACAACGGTCTGCACGCCCTCGCCATCTATGATGACTTGTCGAAACAGGCTGTTGCTTACCGTCAGATGTCCTTGCTGCTGCGTCGTCCACCGGGCCGTGAAGCGTATCCGGGCGATGTGTTCTACATTCACTCGCGCCTGCTGGAACGCGCCGCGAAACTGAACGAAGAATTCGGTTCAGGCTCGCTGACCGCGCTGCCAATCATTGAAACGCAAGCCGGTGACGTGTCTGCGTACATTCCAACCAACGTGATTTCCATTACCGATGGTCAGATCTTCCTTGAGACAGGCCTGTTCTTCAAAGGGATCCGTCCTGCCATTAACGTCGGTCTGTCGGTATCTCGCGTGGGGTCCGCCGCTCAGATCAAAGCGATGAAACAGGTCGCCGGTACGATCAAGCTCGAGCTCGCCCAGTACCGCGAGATGGAAGCCTTCGCTCAGTTCGCGTCCGACCTCGATGCCTCGACCCAGCGTCTGCTGGCCCGCGGCGCGCGTCTGACACAACTTCTGAAACAGCCGCAATACTCGCCGCTGTCGGTAGAAGAGCAGGTGTTTGTGATCTTCGCCGGTACCAAAGGCTTCCTCGATACGATCGCCGTAAACGATGTATCGCACTTCGAAAGCCGTCTGCTGGAAGACATGCGTAACAGCGCCAAAGACGTGCTGGAAATCATCCGCAAGGAACAAAAACTGGATGCCGCCACGGAAGAGCGTATGAAAGCCTACCTCGGTGACTTCGTGAAAAATTACACGGCCGCTAAAAAAGCCGCATAAGGACTGGTAAATGCCAAGTTTAAAGGACTTTAGAGACCGCATTGCTTCCGTGAAATCGACGCGTAAAATTACGTCGGCGATGAAAATGGTGGCGGCCTCGAAACTGAAAAAGGCGCAGGAAGCCGCTGAAGCCTCGCAACCATACGCGAAAGCGATGGGTGAGATGCTGGCGCGCGTATCGGCGGGCGTTCTGCCGACCCCCGCGTCGCCAAAGTTGCTGATCGGCACTGGCAAGGATCAGGTTCATCTGCTGGTTGTCATGACGTCCGATCGCGGTCTGGCTGGTGGTTTCAACGCAAACCTCGTGCGTCTGGCCCGCCTCGAAATCAAACGTTTAACTGCTGAAGGCAAAACGGTAAAAGTCATCACCGTTGGCCGCAAGGCGCGTGACCTGTTGCGCCGTACCGACAAAGACAAAATGGTGGAAAGCTTCACCGGCATCGGTGCTGCCACCAAAGGTCTGGTGAAGTTCGATGATGCCGATAGTGTCGCACAGATGGTGTCGAAATTGTTCGAAGCCGGTGAGTTCGATGTCTGCACGCTGATCTACAACAAATTCGTTTCCGTGCTGACACAGACACCGACCGTTCAGCAGTTGATTCCGTTCGTGGCAAACGCGCCGCAGGCGAACGATAATCAGAAAACGCCGGTCAATGCGACGCCGTATAATTTCGAACCGTCGGAAGAAGAAATCCTGAGCGCGCTGCTGCCGAAAAACATGGGTGTGCAGGTATTCCGCGCGCTGCTGGATTCCGCTGCCGGTGAACAGGCCGCGCGTATGACGGCGATGGATAACGCGACCCGTAATGCAGGCGATCGTATCAAGGCGCTCACGCTGCAATATAACCGCGCGCGTCAGGCATACATTACCAAGGAGCTGATCGAGATTATCTCGGGCGCCGAAGCAGTATAACGATATTCAAAGTTTAAAAGAGGAAGAGAAAAATGGCTCAATCTAAAGGGATTATCACACAGGTACTCGGCGCCGTTGTCGACGTGCAGTTCGAAGACGGCAGCGTGCCGGCCATTCTGAACGCGCTGACAACCGTCAACGCCGGTAACAACAACCAGACGGTTGTCATGGAAGTGGCGCAGCACTTGGGTGAAGGCACCGTGCGCTGCATCGCGATGGACACGACAGACGGTATGATGCGCGGCAACGAAGTGCTCGACACAGGCGATGCCATCAACGTGCCGGTTGGTCCGGGCACGCTGGGCCGTATTCTGGACGTTATCGGCCAGCCGATTGACGAGCGCGGCCCAGTTAAAGCCACGAAAACCTACCCAATTCACCGCGACGCCCCTGCGTTCGTCGACCAGTCGGCTGAAGCCGAGCAGCTGGTTACCGGTATTAAAGTTGTCGACCTTCTCTGCCCGTACCTCAAAGGCGGTAAAATCGGTCTCTTCGGCGGTGCCGGTGTTGGTAAAACGGTTACCATTCAGGAACTGATCAACAACATCGCCAAAGCACACGGCGGCGTATCTGTTTTTGCCGGTGTGGGCGAGCGTACCCGCGAAGGGAACGACCTCTACCACGAAATGATCGAAGCCGGCGTTATCAAGCTGGACGGCGAATCCAAAGTGGCGCTGTGCTACGGCCAGATGAACGAGCCGCCAGGTGCCCGTGCCCGCGTGGCGCTGTCGGGTCTGTCGATGGCGGAATATTTCCGCGATGAAGAAGGCCAGGACGTTCTGTTCTTCATGGATAACGTGTTCCGTTTCACGCAGGCTGGCGCTGAAGTGTCCGCTCTGCTGGGCCGTATTCCATCGGCTGTGGGTTACCAGCCAACACTGGCGACCGACATGGGCGCGCTCCAGGAACGCATTACATCGACCAACAAAGGTTCGATTACATCCGTTCAGGCCGTTTACGTTCCGGCTGACGACTTGACCGACCCGGCACCTGCCACGACCTTCGCTCACTTGGATGCGACGACCGTTTTGTCCCGTCAGATCGCCGAGCTGGGTATTTACCCTGCTGTTGACCCGCTGGACTCGACCTCGCGCATTCTGGACCCACGTATCGTGGGTGACGAGCACTACAAGTGCGCCTCTGATGTTCAAAAAACACTGCAACAATACAAAGCCCTGCAGGACATTATCGCCATCTTGGGTATGGATGAACTCTCGGAAGAAGACAAACTGGTTGTGGCCCGTGCCCGTAAGATCCAGCGCTTCCTCTCGCAGCCGTTCCACGTGGCCGAAGTCTTCACCGGCTCGCCAGGTGTGTTCGTACAGCTCGAAGACACGATCAAAGGCTTCCGCGCGATTGTCGATGGTGAATACGATCACCTGCCGGAATCGGCCTTCTACATGGTCGGCACGATCGAAGATGTGGAAGCCAAAGCCAAGAAAATGGCTGCCGAGGCTGCATAATGAGCAAGCAGGATCGCGACATCGAAAAACAATATAGCGACGCCGACGTGGTGGAAAAACTGCGCCGTCTCGCCGATTGCATCGAAAGCGGTAAAAACTTTGAAATCCAGGTGGCGGGTGAGCGCATTTATGTGCCGGCCCGCGCCGTCTTCTCCATCGAGCATGAACGCGAAGGTGGCGACGAAGAACTGGAATTCCAATTTAAATGGACACGCGAATAATGACCGACACAACACTCTTCCATTTCGAACTCGTCAGCCCGGAACAAAAGCTTGTATCGGAAGAGGCCTTTGAAGTCACCGCGCCCGGCACGGAAGGCATGTTTGGCGTCCGCGCCGGTCACATGCCACTGCTCGCCACGCTGAAGGCTGGTGTGGTGGAAGTTGTGCGTGTCAAAGGCGGCAAGCCGGAACGTTTCCAGATCGAAGATGGTTTCGCCGATGTCACCGGCTCGTCGATGACGATTCTCGCCGAGCGCGCAACGCCGCTGGATCGGGCTGCGTAATTAAGAAAAGAATTCAGTATATGAAACTGCGGTTATTTTTTCATAGAGTTGCATTGCGCGCCAAGGGTTTTGAGAAGCCCTATGAGCATACCAGTCTTTTTTCCCATGAATATGCGTTTGAGCGCTACACACATAAAGACGGACGCACAGCGACGATTACATCCGCTAGCATCAGCGGTGGAAAAACAACCCTCGATTATCATCCTGCCGAACCGAAGAACGAATAATCCGTACCGTCTATTATTCTCTCTTAGGCATTAGCGTCACGCGGCGCTTCCCGAAAATACTGTTGGTAAGATACACCGCGTCCGCGGTAAGCAGGCGTTCTTGCGTAATGTGCTCTTCACGCGCGCCCTCAGCGATTAATTTCTGTCGCGTAATTCCTGCTAGAACACCATCGATCAGCGGCGGCGTAATCAACCCACCATCTTCTTCGATAAAAATGTTCGATGTCGCGCCGCACGCAATCATATCTGCCGTATTGGTGAGGATAGCTTCATCGGCACCTTGTTTTTGCGCCATCGCCCGCGCGGCGAAGCTGCGCGTATACTCAAGGCGCTTGCAATTCTCCAGAGGGTCATCCGCCTGCCGGGGATAATCGCTGATCACCATGGCCGTCAGCGGCAGCAGCGAGGCCGGATCCGGGCAGGGGAAGGCTTCGATCATGAATATATCGCGCTTCACGGTCGTGCGCACGCGGGCGAATTGTTTAAATCCGGAACGGTCCAGTAACCAGCGCGCTTTGTCGTCAATCTGCGGTATAAATTCCAGGACCATCTGCGCATCATGGACGAGCCGCGCCATATGCGCCTCATAATCCTGCGGCTCCCCGTTAACGGCCAGCAACGTATCGAACACGCCGTCGCCCTGCCGCAGGGCTTCCGGTTCCGCGACATCCTGAAACGCGCCGTTGAGCCACACAAGCGTCATGCGGCGTTCCACTCGTCCGCCAGGTGCAGGAAGTTACGCATCAGATCGAGACCGTGCGCGGTGAGCACTGACTCCGGATGGAATTGCACGCCATAGACCGGATGCGTCTTATGCTGAAAAGCCATAGGCAAGAGATCGTCCGTCTGCGCGGTGATTTCAAGGTCTGTATTCGCTGGAATATGCGAGACCAGCGAATGATATCGCGCTGCCTCCAGCGGATTAGGCAGGCCCGCAAACAGACCTTCCGCGTTGTGCTGGATCAGCGATGTCTTGCCATGCATGGGGACGGGGGCGCGCATCGTCCGCCCGCCATAAATCTCGCCGATACATTGATGCCCGAGGCAGACGCCCAGAATGGGAATGCGGTTGCCCAGATGCCGGATAATCTCCATCGACACGCCGCTTTCGTGCGGCGTCATCGGCCCGGGGGAAATAATAATCGCGTCTGGCGGATTGGCGGCCACGTCATGCATGGTAATCGTATCGTTGCGCACCACGCGCTTGTCCCGTCCCAGCATCCCGACATAGCGGGCGAGGTTGTAGACAAAGGAATCGTAGTTATCGATGAGCAAGATCATGGCGCGTGATCTTTCTATCAAAACTCTCGAACAATTTATCGGATTTTATCAGTGTCTCGTTTAATTCATCTTCTGCGATAGAATCCGCAACGATACCGCTGCCAGCCTGCAGATGGATCATATCGCGCTCATAGACAATCGTGCGGATAGCGATATTAGAGTCCATGGCGCCGTTAAAGCTGATCCATCCCATCGATCCGCACCACGGCCCGCGGCGGTTCGGTTCCAGCTCTTCGATAATTTCCATCGCGCGCACTTTCGGTGCGCCGGTGATCGATCCGCCCGGGAAACAAGCGCGCATCAAATCAACGGCGCTCTGGTCTGCGCGCAATGTGCCGCTGACCACCGACACCAGATGATGCAGGCCTTCATAGCTTTCTAACCCGCATAGAACGGGCACATTGATAGAATGGTCTTCACATACCTTGGAGAGATCGTTGCGCAGTAAATCAACGATCATCGCGTTCTCGGCGCGGTCTTTCTCCGATGTCAGCAAACCGTCGCGGATCAATGCATCTTCATCTTCATCCGCATGCGCTTTGCGTGTGCCTTTGATTGGGCGCGTTTCAACGACGCGGTTATCGACTTTCAAAAACCGCTCGGGCGACGAGCTACCCAGCTGGAAGTCACCAAAATTCATATAGCCGCCAAAGGGGGCGGGATTGGTTGCGCGCAATGTCTGGTAATGTGAGAAGCTATCGAAGCTCTGCGGGCGCGGCGCGCTGAAGCGGCGCGACAGGCAAGCCTGGAAAATATCGCCCGCTTCGATATAATCAATTACCCGCTCAATTTTTTTCTTATACGCCTCATCCGAACAATCCGGTTTCCATGACAAACCAGGCAGGTCACTATCAGATTTTTTTTGCGCATAGGAAAAAACCAGTTCTTTTTTCACAAGCGCTGTTTTTTCATCCGCCGCGTGAATGATCAACGTCATCGTCTGCGTGTCATGATCATACGCCATCACCTGATCGTATAAACCAATCGCCATATCGGGCAGTTCGTTTGTCGCCGCGGTTGAGGGCAGGCGCTCTATCTGCCGCGCCAGATCATAGCCAAAATAACCAGCAGCGCCGCCTTGAAACGCGGGCAGGGTAGCGTCGGCTGGCGCCATCGTTTCAGCCCACAGGCCGAGACGGGCTTGCAGCAAGTCAAACGGATCGCTGTCGAAGGAAAACTGAAACTCGCGGTTGGTCACGCGCGTACGGCCCTCCTTGCTCTCGATAATTTCAAATGGCTGCCAGCAGAGATAGGATGTTTTATTGTGCGGGTTGCCGGCGCGGGCGCTATCGAACCACAGGCTGTAGGGCAGGGACGCGAGGGCCGGAAAAATATTCGCCGGATCAGCGTTTGCAATCGGATAGGTAAACAGCCGCATGGGTTCCGCCCCTTAAGATTATGCGGCTTTATGGCGGGAAACACCGTTGGTTGCAAGGAAATTCCGCACCGTTTCATTGGCTTGTGCCAATCCCATCCGCTCGATCTCCACGCCCTCCGGGAAGGCCCCGTAAAGCCTTGATGGTAATTGGGAATCCAGCATGACGAAGACGCCTTTGTCCCCGGCCCGGCGGATCAGGCGGCCGTAAGCTTGTTTCAGCTTTAGCCGGGTGAGCATGTCATCATAGCGTTTCTTGGCGAAAACTTCCCGGCGGGCCTTGTGCAAAATCGTCGGGCGCGGCCAGGGAATACGGTCGAACACGATCAAACGCAGCGAGTCACCCGGCACATCGACCCCGTCGCGCACGGCGTCGGTGCCGAGCAGGCAGGCATGAATATCGTCGCGGAAAATATCGACAAGCGTGCCGTTATCGATGGCGTCGATGTGCTGCGCGTAAAGCGGCAAGCCCTCTTCTTCCAGCGCGCCCGCAATCCGCTCATGCACGCCGCGCAAACGGCTGATGGCGGTGAACAGGCCGAGCGCGCCGCCGCCTGCCGACTGGAACAAGGTGCGATACGCACCTGCCACCTGATCCATATCAACTTTGTTCACATCGTCGATGACGATAATCTTGGTGGCGGATTTGTAATCAAAGGGAGACGTAAATTTTTCCGCCACCATATCGCCGTTGATATGAGTGAGACCAGAGCGTAATCCCGCCACACGCCAGTCTTCGGCCTCATCTCCTGTGCCATCGCGCAATGTCGCGGACGTCACGGCAATGCCATGCGCATGGGGTTTGATCGCATTGGCGAACGGCACCATCGGATCGAGGTGATGGCGGTAAAGCCCCAAATCATACGCGCGCCCTTCGATGCGCTCCAGCTCCATCCAGTCGATAAACCCTTCGGGTGTTTGCGCGCGCTGCAAAGACTCCAGCATATCGATCCACGCATTGAGCGTCATCTGCGCGCGGCGCTCCACCGCACCCGCCACGCTGTCCAGCCGGCGGCGTGTATCGCTATCCAGTGTTTCAGCCTGTTCATTCAGTTTCTTGCGCAACAGGCCCGCAAATTTAGTCATCGGTTTTTGCAGTTCTTCAAGCGCGCGTTTGAGCACGATCGCGCGCTCCGCCAATCCATCGGCCAGCGGCCGTGTCGCCGTTTCAATGGAATAGGGACTTGTCTGTCCATCACCGCGCGCCATGATCTGCGCATAAACCGCGCTTAAAAATGCTTCCATCGGTCCTTGCGGTTGCCCGTCTTTCAGGCGCTTGGCCCAGCCATCGGTGGTCAGGCAGCGCGCTTGTTCCAGAATGGTTTCCAGCAGCGCTTCAAGCGTCTTGTCACCCTCGCACAATCCTTCGGCGCGTTTCTTCAAGCCGCGCGCGCGGGATTTTTTCCCGCCCTCATTCCCCCGCACCCAGCGGCGCATGTCGTAGCTTTCCCGCGCGGTTAAATGCCCGGCGAACGCGCTGTCGGCCGCATCGAACAGATGATGCCCTTCATCGAAGATATAGCGTGACGGCAGATTGTCTTCCACGCCGGACAGCGCCGCCTGAATCATCACCAGCGCGTGGTTGGCAACCACGAGCGAAGCATGCTGGCTTTTGCGCACAGAGCGTTCGATGAAGCAGCGGTGATAATGATCGCACGCACCGTAAATACATTCGCCGCGCCGGTCCGCTTGGCCGTGTGTGTAGGTGTGACCGAGAAGGCCTGCGAGCCAGCCCGGGAAATCGCCGCCCTGCATATCGCCGTCGCGCGTGGCGGTGGCCCAGCGCGCCATGATCCCTGCGGCCACTGCCTGACGCGGATCTTTCGCCAGAGACGCGCCCGCCGCCAGATCCTCAAAGTTTAATAAACACAGGTAATTTTCGCGCCCCTTACGCACCGCGACTTTATTATCTTTCAGTTGTTCATCCGGGTAGAGGCGCGATAATTCCTGATCGATCTGCCGCTGCAGGTTTTTGGTATAGGTGGAAATCCACACCGACCCACCGTTCTTTTCCGCCCACACGGCGGACGGCGCGAGATACCCCAGCGTTTTACCCACGCCTGTTCCCGCCTCGGCCAGAATGGTATGCGGTTTTAATTCGTTGTCGCGCGGCGCGAACGTCTCGGCGATGAGCGATGTGTAGGCGAACTGCTCTGCGCGATGTTCGGCGCCGGGCCCTAAAATCTGCGAGAGGCGATCCTGCGCTTCCTGCGCGCTGACGCCATGGTGCGTGGCAGGCGGCGGCGGCGCTTCTTCCGACCATTCGGGCAGGTTCTTCCAGACGTTTAAATCCGCCTTGCCGATGATGGTTTCGCTAATCACATACTCTTTGCCAAGCGCCGCGAATACATACGGAGTCCAGCCCCAACCGCGCCCGTTCAATCCCATCACGCCCGCGATCTTCGCCGGATCAGCTTTCGCCGTCCATACATCGCGCGTCAGGTCGTCCAGTAGCGCGTTCGCGCAGTCGAGCAGCGTCAGCGGCCAGTCTTCAAAGCTCGTTGGCGGCGTCACGCCAACGGCTCGCGCCATGCCAATCGGCGTCGGCACGCAAAACCGCGCCGGGTGCACAAAGGCAAACAGCTCCAGAATATCCAGCGCGCGAAACGCCGAAAAATCCAGCCGCGTGGTGGTGTAGGGGGCATGACAGACGATAACCGCCTGACCTTCAATCAGTGTTTGAATATCCCGCGGCGCGCCTGTAACAATCTCGCCGTCACGGCTGAGAAACGCCGCTTTCTTCGCGGTTACGCTCAACGCTGGCAGGGAAATAGAGATTGGCATCCACAGGATTTAGCACAGATTCACGGCTACAATAAGGGCGGAATCGCGATGTCTTGCTCTTATCGAGCCAGAAGAACAAAGTAGAATATATACCGTTGCGGATCAGCAGACCAGTTGTAGCAGTAGCCCGATTTTCCATCGAACTCAGGCGTGCTGATAAGTGATACCGCGCTGAAACTACCTGTGTATTTGCTAGCAACAGATAGGGTGCTTAAGGGGGGTACGATGACGGCATGCCCCATTTGACGGTTTATTTCCGTGCACAAGGCGGCCCGATTAATATTGTAAGGCAGTTCTAGTGCCCAGTATAAATCGGAACTCGCTGCGCCGGCTCCTGATGTCCCTACACCGATAATCTGGTGTGAAAGGGCGAACTGATTGTATTTTACGGCGTTCAGCGTGCCCGATGTCCCCCACAGACCACCTTTTATTAATTTTTCACTTTGTATGTAAGCCAGGCCTGCCCCTTCTTGTTTAAAAACATGGCAGGATTTGTTACTCGGTGAATTTGCGTTATAAAAATCATCGTTGCTGTCTTCTACGTCGTCGCCATTGCTGTCATCCCAGAAAGAAATCTGGTTTTCACTGCATCCGCGTGAGGTCAGATTTTCTACGGCGAGTTGCAAGGCCTTGGCATTGCGTAATATCCCACTCGCCGTAATGCTGGTTTGCTCAAAATTTCCCGTATCTTCCGATGTGCCGCTCGATCGCGTGAACATCGCCGTGATCAGGCCGAGCAGGGCGATCGAGACAAGTACGATCCAGAGAATATTGCCACGTTGTTTGTTCATCTTAATATTCCGCCAGTACGATTCCAATGTTGCAATAATCGTTCGAGGCAACCAATTTAACCGCAAAGACGGCGTTATTTTCCGGCCTGATCAACGGGTCGCTGCCTGAAGAATTATACAATTCCGTTGGAACTGTTGTGTATTTTTTGCTGCCGGCAATTGAGTTTAACACGGCCAGACAGACGCTCAGCTTAAAGCCGGATGTGTAGTAAGCGGGATCTTTGGCGGCGGTGCCTGCGCCATCTACAACAATCATTCTCATGGCAAAATGTCCAGTAAGGGAGCTAGCGCCGCTGCCGACATTCTTATAGGCAACAAAGGAATCAAATGTTTGAGGTTTTATGCCGCCACCTTCCGCTGAGTAGAATTTGCAGTCGGCGCTTGTGGATGCGGGCGCTGTTTCTAGAGGATCACCATCATTGGTGAGATAGATAGAATTGGTAAAATCAATCGTTTCCGGCGTACAACCGTTGATTAACAGCATTTTGTAAGCGTTGCGTACTTTTGTCAGGTAATCGATGATTTCCGCGGCGGCGAGGTCGTTCTGCTCCGTGCCCACTGTCGTTTCCCCAACCCGGGAGCCACGGACCATCATGGCGGTCAGGGCGGCGAACAGGGCGATCAGTATAAAGACGATCATAACCGCGCTACCACGCTCGTTTGCGCGATGATTATCTTGCTTTTTCATGGATTTATGGCCAAATTGGTGTCTCATTCACCCATAATATCATGAATTTATTAAAATGACACAGCCCCAAGCCAAATCCGAAGCCCTGACCCCCCATGAAGCCAAAGAACAAAAGCTTCAGGGCCTGATCAAGGCCGGGATCAACCCTTATCCGCACGTGTTCGACCGCACCCATCAGGCGGTAGAGCTGCAGAATAAATATGCGGCTCTGGAAAACGGCGCGGAAACGCAGGACGTCGTGCGGGTCGCGGGCCGTATCATGGCGATGCGCAACAACGGCATGTTTATCGACCTGATGGATGCGTCGGGCAAAATTCAGGTATTCTGCCATAAGGATTCCATGGATGAGGCGGCGCTGTCCGTACTTGATTATTTTGACATCGGCGACATTATCGGCGCCGAAGGCACCATCCGCCGCACCCCGCGCGGCGAGTTGTCAGTACGCACCACCTCGGCCGTCATGCTGACCAAATCGCTGCAACCACTCCCGGAAAAATATCACGGTCTCTCGGACGTCGAGCAGCGCTACCGCCAGCGTTATCTTGATTTAATCATGAACGAAGAAAGCCGCGTGACGCTGCGCACGCGCTCCAAAATCGTCTCCTTCATCCGCAATTACATGGATGGCATGGGCGCGATCGAGGTGGAAACACCTGTCCTGCAATCCATCATGGGCGGCGCATCCGCCAAGCCGTTCATGACACACCACAATGCTTTGGGCGAAGATTTCTTCCTGCGTATCGCGACCGAACTGCCGCTGAAACGCCTGATCGTCGGCGGCCTTGCCGACGCGGTCTATGAAATCGGCCGCATCTTCCGCAATGAAGGGATTTCGATCAAGCACAACCCGGAATTCACCTCGATCGAAGGCTACCATGCCTATACCGATTACAACGACATCATGGAATTGATCGAAGACCTTGTGTGCAAATGCGTGCAGGAAGTTCATGGTTCGCTCGTCATTCCGTTCGAAGACAAACAGATCGACTTCACCCGCCCGTGGCGCCGCGTGACGATGGTCGATGCCGTCAAAGAACAGACAGGCGTTGATTTCCTCAGCTTCGAAACCGCGCAGGACGCTCTTGCCGCCGCGTTAAAACTCGGCGTGAAGATCGACCCGAAATCCAACTGGGGTCAGGTGGTCGAGGCGATGTTCGAGGAAAAAGTCGAAAAGACGCTGACCAATCCAACGCACGTCACCGACCACCCGATGGAAATCTCCCCGCTGGCCAAAGTCCACCGCAATAATCCGCGTCTGGTCGAGCGTTTCGAGACCTTCTGCAACGGCTGGGAAATTGCCAATGCCTTTACCGAGCTGAACGATCCGAAGATCCAGCGTATGCGCTTTGAAGAGCAAGTCGCCCAGCGCGATGCCGGCGATGAAGAAGCGCAGATGATGGACGACGATTACGTGCTCGCCCTCGAATACGGCCTGCCGCCGTGCGGTGGCTGGGGCATGGGGATCGACCGTCTCGCGATGCTGCTGACCAACTCGCAAAACATCCGCGACGTCATCGCTTTCCCGACCCTGCGTCCGAAAAAAGACTAACGCCAGTAAGTGACGATATCTTTCATGCCCGGGCGTGGCCGCTCTTCGGTGGCTTCGGTCGGTGTGCCGATATAGATAAAGCCAACGATTTTATCGTCGTTCTTTACATCCAGCGCCTCATTAACGACCGAATTAAAACTAAACCATTCGGTCAGCCAGTTGGTGCCATAGCCGAGCGCATTTGCGGCTAGGCAGATATTATACGCCGCCGCGCCCGCGCTCATCTGCTGCTCCCAGACGGGTACTTTTTCCGACGGTTGCGGTTTGGAGATCACGGCAATCACGCACGGCGCGCGCAGCAGGCGTTCCGCTTCCAGATCGAGTTTCGCCGGCATCGCCTCGCTATTTTCAAACAGGTACGCTTTGCGCAAAACCTCATCGCCAAAACGCTTGCGCGCCTCGCCCGTAAATACCACGAACCGCCACGGGAACAGTTTGCCGTGGTCGGGAATGCGCGCGCCCGCTTCAAGGAGGAGGGAGATCTCCTCCGCGCCCGGGCCCGGTTCGCCCATATGGGCGATCTTGCACGAGCGGCGCTTTTGCAGGTAATCGAGCAGGGCCGGGCTTTTCACCCCGGTGTAGAGCGTATCGGACATGGTATTTTTCCTTTGATCGGTCCTCATGCTACACTGAATCCACTATGATGAAACCCACTTTGCCGATCAAAAAATCATCGCCTTTTGCTGTATTTGCGGCGGGGATCGCCGGATTTGTCATCTTCGTCGCGCTGTTTATTGGTTTCTATCATAAAAAGACGCCGGACTGGCAGCAGCAGGACATTGTGATGGTCGAGGACAAAGCAGTAGCGTCGCCGGAACCCGAAGAATGGCGAAGCGAACGTGGCTTCAACCTGCCGCCGGTGGGGCGTCTGCCGTCTTTGCAGTCCGCGATGAAGGATAACAAAGCCTTGCGCGACAAAGTGCAGGCCTTCAGTGAGAAAGACGATGCCGCGATCTTCGCCAATTATGCCCAGACTGATTCCGACATTACCGCGATCCTGCTGCTTTGGGCCGGTGCCGATTTATCGCAGACTGTCCGCACGGAAGAGGGGCTCGATCCCCGGGTCGCCCGCTTCCTGCGCCGCGCTTTTTCGCTGGGCGGGATCGAGCCGATTGTGAATAATCCGCGTCTGGGCCGTAATCCTTGGCCGCGCCTGTTTGCTCATTACAAAGTCCGCCTGATTGCCCAGACGCCCGGCGGGCAGGCCCCGTTTGAAGAGCAACTGCTTTATGATATGAAGCGGGATCGCATCAGCGTGGAAAAAGGTGGGCTCTCCCGCTCGTTCTTTTCCTCCTTCGGCGCCTTTTTGAGAAGCCAGCCCAATGCCGCGCGCTTTCGCGCCAACCTGCTCGGCTATGTCAACACGGTCGATTCCTCGCTGATCGAGTCCGACCCGAAGACGGCTTCGCTCATTCAATAAATTACAGTTTGCGCAAAACCCATAAAGGCTTGCCGTCGGATGTTTTGAGCGTATCGGGAATTGGTTCTGCGCGCGTGGCGGCGAGGTAATGATCTCCCAGTTTTTTCCACGCTGTTTTGATCTGGAGCAGGGCGCTCGCCGGGGAAATCACCGCTCCGGCTTTTGTTTCATACAGGCCTGTAATCTGTTCGATCGCCAGTTCGCTGTTGGCGGGGCCCATATATTTATACTGCGGTAATTCATGCGGGCGCTGCGTCACCAGATCATACGCTTCCTGCAAAGTTTTCACAGGCAACACAGCCTCACTGCGCGGCTGCTGAAGCCCGTTAAAAATTGCCGGGAACAGATCGTCTTTCACCTCGCTGAAAGAAACGTCCACGCGCGCCGAAGGCTGTTGCGCCAGATATTTTTCCAGTCTGTCCGGCTCTTTGGCGATCATGGCCCAGACATCGCGCAGGCTTTCAATCCCCGGCAACGCGGCGGGTTGCGTAAAAGCTGACGCTATCCGTTCGTCCAGCGCCAGCCCTTGCACGGCATGCACCAGCGAGATATCCGGCACCATCGTGCCGCCTTTGTCGCGGTTGGCGCGTTTACGCGTCTTGCCGGTTTTTTCTGGTTTTTGCGCATCGAACTCGCCGGGTTTTTCCGGACGCGGTTTATTATAAACATCAAGATCGTCCCATTTTTCCGGGGCAATGCCTTTGAAGTCGAGCATATGACGGAACAGTTTCTCTTCGCCCCCATACGCATTCATATGTTTTTCCAGCGCGTCTTCGGTTGCCGGGCTGATCGCGCCATACCGCTGCGTGAATTCCGCATCGCGCAGAAAACTCTGCGGGCTGTTGTCCAGTTGCACAGGCTCGATCACGATGGCCCAGCTCTCTTTGCCGGGCAGGCCGGTGCCGGCGCTCTCCAGCGGAAACGCTTTGTCGGTGTATTTGCGCGCCACCGATTGCGGCACGATTTCCAGCATGAAGAAGCCGCGCACGGCGTCATTGTTCTGGGAATCATAGATCACGTGATAGACGAGGCCCTTGGCCATCGTGCGCGACCCGGCGGGTGCGACGGAGCCATACCGCGCGGCATAATCGATGATATCGCCCGCCGCGAGCTGGTCGGTTGGCACAATACCTTTGTTTTTACTCATAAATACGCCTGTACAGAGAATAACTTTGTATAGTCATAACATATACTTGGCAAAACATGAAGCCTTTTCCGTATTGCGCCCGGGCGTAAAATGGGCCAGACTATCCCCATGTCAGCCAACGTCTTGATCAAACCGCTCTGGGACGAAAACCACCACCGTTACATGGTGGTGTCCGCAACCATGCCCGGCATGGGCGGTATACTGGGCCGTAACCGCGCCGCTTTTAACAAAGCGGTGGCTGACACGTTGCCAACCGGCACCAAAGGTATCATCGACTATAATAACCGTCCTGCTATCGTAAACGGGCGCCATCCGTAACTTTCCTTTTCCGTTGGGTCACCCTATATTCTTCGCATGCGCGGAGTTGTCGAACTGAATCAGGCCGCGAGTGTTCCGATGGAAGCCTCGCCGCCCTTTAAAATTGCCTCGGAGTTTGAGCCGTCGGGCGATCAGCCCACGGCTATCAAACAGCTTGTGGACGGCATCGAAGCGGGCCTGTCGGATCAGGTGCTTCTCGGCGTCACGGGATCGGGCAAGACCTTCACCATGGCGCATGTCATTCAGGAAACGCAGCGCCCGGCGCTGATCCTCGCGCCCAACAAAACCCTCGCGGCGCAGCTCTATGGCGAGATGAAGGCCTTCTTCCCCGACAACGCCGTGGAATATTTCGTCTCGTACTACGATTACTACCAGCCAGAGGCCTACGTCGCCCGCACCGACACCTTCATCGAAAAAGATTCCTCGATCAACGAACAGATCGACCGCATGCGCCACGCTGCTACGCGCTCGCTGTTCGAACGCAAAGACGTCATCATCGTCGCGTCGGTCTCGTGCATCTACGGTATCGGCTCCAAAGAAGATTACCAGGCGATGACCGTCGATATGCGCAAAGGCGATAAACTCGACCGCCAGCAACTAATCGCCCAATTCATCACCCTGCATTACAAACGCAACGATATCGCGTTCGAGCGCGGCACCTTCCGCGTGCGCGGCGACACGGTCGAGCTGTTTCCCTCGCACATGGAAGATTCCGCGTGGCGCTTTAATCTCTTCGGCGACGAGCTGGAAGAGATTGTCGAATTCGATGCGCTGACCGGCGAGAAGCATGCGCGGCTCGAAGGCGTGCGCATCTACGCGAACTCGCACTACATTACGCCCGGCCCGACGATGGCGCAGGCGATCCGCCAGATCAAGGAAGACATGATCAATCAGGTCGCGTATTTCGAAAGCGAAGGCAAGCTGCTCGAAGCGCAACGCCTCAAACAACGCACTACCTTCGATCTCGAAATGCTGCTCGCCACCGGCACCTGCGCCGGGATTGAAAACTATTCGCGCTACCTCACGGGCCGCGCGCCCGGCACCGCGCCGCCGACGCTTATCGAATATCTCCCCGATAACGCGCTCATCATCCTCGATGAAAGCCACGTCATGGTGCCGCAACTGGGCGCGATGTATAAGGGTGACCGCGCGCGCAAATCCACGCTGGTGGAATATGGCTTCCGCGTGCCCGCCGCCATGGATAACCGGCCGCTGAAGTTTGAAGAATTCAATGCCCTGCGCGGCCAGACCGTCTACGTCTCCGCCACGCCCGGCGCGTATGAGCTGGAACAGACCGGCGGCGTTTTTGCTGAACAGATCGTCCGCCCCACCGGCCTCATCGATCCGCCCGTCGAAATCAAACCGACCGAGCACCAGATCGACGATCTGATGGCCGAATGCAAAATCGTGATCGAGAAGGGCGGGCGCATCCTCGTCACCACCCTCACCAAAAAAATGGCCGAAGCCCTCACCGAATATCTCACCGAAAACGGATTGAGGGTGCGCTACATGCACTCCGACATCGACACGCTTGAGCGGATTGAAATCATGCGCGACCTGCGTCTCGGCGCGTTCGATATTTTGGTCGGCATCAACCTGCTGCGCGAAGGGCTCGATATTCCCGAATGTATGCTGGTCGCCATTCTCGATGCGGACAAAGAAGGCTATCTGCGTTCCAAGACCTCGCTGATCCAGACGATCGGCCGCGCCGCGCGGAACCTCGAAGGCCGCGTTATTCTCTATGCCGATAAAATGACCGACGCCATGAAAGGCGCGCTCGAAGAAACCGACCGCCGCCGCGAAAAACAGGTGGCCTATAACACGCTGCACAACATCACGCCGGTCGGTATCCGCAAAGCCATCGGCGATGCGATGGGCGGCCTGCGTGAACAGGCGCTGGCGGGCGATTATTACGGTCTCAACGATACCGATCAGGAATTGCTGCTTAACCCCGCCGCGCTGCAAAAACAGATCAAGAAGCTCGGCGACCAGATGCGCAAAGCCGCCGCCGACCTCGAATTCGAAGAAGCCGGCCGCCTACGCGACCAGCTCCGCCGCCTGGAAGCCATGGACCTCGGCATCGAAGGCAGTATGACTGCGCCGAGATTAGCAAACGGCTGGTCCCAAAATTCCAGCGCGCCGACTAAGTCCGAGAAAAAGGGGCGGGTGAGTAAGAAGCGGTGATTTTAGCGGAGAGGAATGCTTGAAATGAATATTTTTTCTCTTGGATTGCTAATACCATTTCCTTTTAATAAGTATTCAAAAGCTTTGTATATGGTATCCGCATAATCAGAGGGGCCTATTATAATTCTATCTAATATCTCTGAAACTTCTGTTCCCATTAAGTTAATCTCAGGGATATTTTGAAGTTTTATGCAATGAACTTCTTGCGGTAATCCGTTTAATATATGTACTTCATGGTCTATATAGTTTGATGGTTCCAATTCCGGATTATAAATCACTCTCCATTCTTGCTCTTCGCTAAAACCTTTATGTTTTGCCGATAGCGCTGTAAATTTAAAAACATCGAAGATAATGCGAATTAGGTGATCTTCACTTAGTGATTTTATAAGATCAAAGTTATCTATTAACCCATCTGTTATTTGTCTTAAACTTTTAGAATAATCGTCGGAGCTTATATATTCAACTTTCACGGTATATGCTGATAAATGATCGTTTTCTTGTAAAAAAGGAAAGCTATTTAATACTAATGCTACACCAGTTCCTTTTCCGTAGGCTCTCCACATGGATAATCTACCTAATGAGTCTTCATTGTCTTCGTGTTCTGAAATTGAAAAAATAAATGATTGATTTTTAAAAGATGGTTGCCATCCATTGAAGTGGCCTTCTAACTTTTTTGTTATTCCAGGATGAATTTTTTCAAGTAATTCTCTAAACTCGTGGCCGACATCTGAATTATTGTAAGTTTCAATTAAGCAATCTATGCCATGTTGAACCTCTGAGAAATCATTCATGGTTTTAGTGTTTCTAAGAAATACTTTTTTGCTTTCTATTATTTTGTATGCAGATTCCGCTGTTGTATAATGAACAAACCTTTTATTTTCTTCTTTAATTCTATTTTGATGCAAAAATATTTTTGAAAAAAATATTTTAAGAAGAATCTCTTGGTTTTGTTTTTCAAAGTTGTCCATTTATATTTCCTTGTATAGCTTTTCCAACTCACTGTGATTACATATAATTTTATTTCTTACTAATTGCATTCTATGCTATAATTACTCCATCAACACCATCCATGCGCCCGCGTTCTGCGGGTTTTTTGTTCTCTGGGGCCAACCAATTTTAGCGGGAGGGTCGGTCTGGCGGAGCGGATGTCATACCCCTGTACCCGGCGCGGCGCGCGCTGGGGCGAAAGGGCTGCCGGAGAGAGACCCTTCACAAAAAAATACGCCGAACGAACTGAATAGATTCCAGCAGACCCGCGGAATTCCGCGGGCCTTGGGAGGCGGCTCAGAACGGCGGGTGCGGGATTACGGCTGGCGACCCGGGCGGCTGGCGGCGAGGACGAGCTTGAAGGTCTGTGCCACGCGCTCGACGTTCTTGGGGGTCAGGTTGATCCCGGCGCTACACAAAACCTCGGCCACCTGACCGGCCGGCATCTGGATGCTGGTGGCGATCTGTTGGACCAAAGGATTGATGGCAGAGCGGAAGTCGGCAGAAGGATGAACGAACGTCATAGGTTACCCCCCAAAGGTTGTTGATTGAACACAAACCGGGCGTGTGTAGGGCATGTCGGGCCCTTATGTCCACACTTATTTACAGCTGGGGGTAAGTTGTGCATAATTTGTGGATAAGTTCTTCTGATTCGCATCGGCCGATTCTGGCCATCCTTCCATTTCTGACCTGTTCCCGCGAGGTGTCCCATGACCCGATTGTCCCGTTCCTTGTTGATTCTGGCCGTTCTAGCGCCGGCGCTGGCCGCGTGCGGCGAGGGCGATGGCGGCGGCTGGGTGGTCCAACCGGTGCGCGGCATGGTGCCCTATACCGAAGAGCGCACCGCCGGGTCGGGCGTGGCCTATGTCCGCGCTTACATGCTGCCGGAGAAGGGCCCTGTGCTCACGCCGGTCGCTGCGAGCGCCGCTACGCCGATGACGGACGCCGCGCCAATTTTCGACAGCAAACAGGTCAAGGGCGCGAAATAGCCAAAGGTGACAATCCCTTGTCTTTCTTGGTAGACTTGGAAAAGGGTAAAGGGTTGATCGCATGTCCTTCGTAGGCTTCACCGTCTGGTTTCTGATTTCCGCCGTGCTGATCGGCGCCACCGCATGGTCGGCGCATATCCTGCTGACCCAGAAGCGCGCCTGGGAAGCCTTCGCCAAGAAACACCGCCTTGTCTTCGAAAAAGGCCGCTTCTTTTCCTCGCCGACCGTGTCGGGTCATATGGACGGGTTTCGCGTTGCGCTGTTCGCGGCCGAGCGTCAGGCGCTCGATGTGCGCCAGCGCCGCATGCTGACCGCGATGGAGATTACGTTTCCAGCTGGGCTAATCGATGGCGGCGCGGTGGGCACGACAGAGATGCTGCCGTTCCTCAACTCCCTCTCGGCGCTACATCCGTACACGCCGGACAATGCCAACTGGGATAAGTCTTTACACTTCTACGCCCGCAACGACGAAGCGATCAAAGCGTGGCTGACCGATGAGCGCGTGGGCCATATCGTCGCCATCGTCGGCACCAAGAATTCCGACAGCCTGTTGATGTTCGATGAGACGCAGGCGCTGATCCGTCTCGAGACACGCGATCCGCTGACCGATGTCGACAAGATGGAGAAAGCCATCGCGCGCCTGATCAAGCACGCCAAAGGCCTTGCCGCTTAATCGAAGGCAAAGCCGTATGGACTTAGATCACCTTGTTGATCCGCGCTGAGGTTGAACCGGCACCGCACGGTTTCCCCCTGATAGCTGCGCGTGAATGCAATCAGAGAGTCATTGCCTGTATCCTCCAGCGTCATCTCGCCCTTGATCAGCACAGGCTTGGTTTTACGCCACGCCAGAAACTCTTTGGTGAAGGTGAGCAGGGACTCCGGATCATTTTCCTGATCGTTTACAGACAGTTTCAAATGGGAATCAGGTATGGGCAGCCATGTGTCTTGTTCGCTCTGGCTGAAGCCGGCATGCTTGTCGAGGGCGTTCCACGGCATCGGTGTGCGGCATCCGTCGCGCCCTTGCCATTCCGGCCACAGCGCCTTGCCCCACGGGTCCTGAATACGCTCGAACGGGATGATCGCTTCGGGCAAGCCCAGCTCTTCGCCCTGATAGATATACGGCGAGCCGCGCAGCGAGCAGAGCAACGCCATCAGCATCTTGCCGAAGGCGAGACGGTGTTCCATCGCCATGTCCTTGCCCCAGCGGGTCACGGCGCGCACGACATCATGATTGCAAAACGCCCAGGACGGCCACGCCGTTTGCGAGTGACTGTGGAACAATCTGATCGGCTCTTCGATAATGTCCTTGGTCAGAACCTTGCTCTGGCCGGACATCATGTGCGTGCTGTAGGAGGTGTGCAGCATGTCGCCGCCCGCGCAATATTCCACCGCCAGTTTGAATGGATCGTCATCGCCGATCTCGCCGATCATCATCGTGGCTTCGAACTCGTCGGTCAACGCGCGCAGGCGCTTGAGAAAGTCTTTGTTCTCCGGCTGCGATTTATCATGAATGTGCTGCTGCATGATGTAGGGGTAGAGTTTTTCAAACTGCACGCCCGTCGACACCGTATCTGGATCGCGCGGCGGGTTGTCGCGCAATGCTTTATCTTGGTAGTAAAAATTCACGACATCGAGACGGAAGCCATCGATGCCCATGTCGAGCCAGAAGCGGCAGGCGCGCAGCAGCGCATCCTGCACATCGGGATTGTGAAAATTCAGGTCTGGCTGCTCCGACAGGAAGTTGTGCAGGTAATATTGCCCGCGCCGTGTATCGAACGTCCACGCCGCGCCGGAAAAGCATGATTGCCAGTTATTCGGCGGCGTGCCGTCGGGTTTAGGGTCGGCCCAGACGTACCAGTCAGAGCGGCCATTGTCGCGGCTCGATCGGCTTTCTAAAAACCATGGATGATCGGATGAGGTATGGCTCAGCACCATATCGATGATGACTTTCAGGCCGCGGTTGTGTGCCTCGCGCAGCAGGATGGAAAAATCCTCATTGGCGCCGAACATCGGGTCGACCGCGCAGTAATCCGAGATGTCGTAGCCGTAATCCTTCATCGGTGATTTGAAGAAGGGCGATATCCAGATGCCGTCAACACCGAGCGAGGCGATGTAATCCATCTTGTCGGTAATGCCCGGCAGATCACCGATACCGTCGCCATTGGAGTCTTTATACGAGCGCGGGTATACCTGATACATCACCGCGCCGCGCCACCAGTCTTTATCGATTGTCATGCTCGTTCCTTTTTTGTCTGACTTAGGTACAATACAGGACGAGGGAAGGGGTTGCCATGATATTTCCATTATGGGCGTTGTTCGGACTGCTATCGGCCAGCCTGTCTGCCGTCATGATGCTGATACAGGAGCGGCTGAAGGTTGACGGATTCGCCATCGCCTTTTGGAACAAGGTCGCCTGCATTGTTTTCATGCTGCCACTGGCCTTGTGGTTCGGTTTGCCGAACCAGCCCATTTTCTACGCGCTGGTAATTGGACAGGCCTTTTTATGGGTGATCAGCGATGTGATCTTTTTCAATGCTGTCGCCAAAGTCGGGGCGGGTGTTGTGTCGCGCATATTGCCGCTATCGGTCATTCTGACCTTCTGTTTATGGTTCCTGTTCGATCCGGCGCTTCTCGGTGTGTATCTTGAAACACCCATTCGCAGCGCACTGGTCTGCGTCACCTTGTGCGCGTCCGTTTATTTCTCGATGCAGTTGAGAGACTGTCCCGTGTCTTGGCAGGCATTGCGTCTGATCTGGTTCGTCGTGTTCGCCGCCGTCGTCGGCCCGTTGATGTTCAAGCTGGTGGCGCAGCACACCGATATTCAGCGCGGCCCCTTTTCCTATGTGGTGGTGGAAGCCAGCGTCATGGTCGCCCTCTGGATGATATATTATGCCATCAAGAAACCGCTGCCACGGACAGTGATGCTGTCGCCTTCCGCGATCAAGGCCGGTTTCATGGTAGGTAGCGTATCGAGCCTGATGGTCGCTTCGAACTTCGCCGCCATGTTTTACGTTGATAATCCAGGCCTCGTGCCAGCCGTGAAATTCACCGATACATTGCTGATCATGCTGTTCTACAAAGCCACGGGCCGCAAGGAGACCGCAAACGTGATGGCAGGCCTCGGCATCGTCGCCTGCGCCGCGATCATCATCTTGCTGAAAGCGTACACCGGGTAAAAAAAATCCCCGCCGGAGCGGGGATTTTCTAAATTACTTGGCGTCTGCGGCAACTTGCAGCTTGATAATTTTATCCGGGTTTGAAGGCGGTTCGCCGCGGGTGATTTTGTCCACCACATCCATGCCTTCGACAACCTGGCCCCATACGGTGTATTGACCGTTCAGGAAGCTGCAGTCTTCAAAGCAGATGTAGAATTGCGAGTTGGCGGAGTCAGGGCTGGCCGAGCGCGCCGCGCCAACCGTACCGCGACCGAAATTGTAATCGCTGAATTCCGCTTTCAGATTGCCCTTGTCGGAGCCGCCTGTGCCTGTACCCGTTGGATCGCCGCCTTGGGCCATGAACCCTTCGATGACGCGGTGGAAGACGATACCGTTATAGAATCCTTCGCGGGCCAGTTCTTTTACGCGGGCAACATGGTTCGGCGCAATTTCCGGCAGCAACTTGATGGTAACGCGGCCATCTTTTAGATCCATGTAGAGAGTGTTCTCTGGGTCGAGGCCTTCAGCGGCGTTCGTGGTGGCAGTCATAATCAGTAAGCTCCCTAAGACAAGCGTGAGTGTTTTCAGCATATACGGCTCCTTGTTATGCGGATGAGGAGATAAGTCGTGCCACAGGCCACAGCAGATTGCAAGGCGTGGGGGCTGTTATTTCATTTCGAATAACAGGGCGGCCAGCGTGTCGGCCACCGCGCATTGCGTCGGCGACTGATAGCCTTTGCATCGTTGTTCTTCTGCCTCGATCAGCATTTCCTCAATTCTCGGAATACAGGGCTGAAGGCAGCCGGCACAGGGATTATGGTACGAGCCATCGGCGTGCTTATGCGGTTTGGGACGTAGGTTATTGAAAATATCGGCCGTGGCCTTGTTGGAGGGGAGGGTTTCCAGCCGCTCGGCATGTTTCTCAATATAGTCAGTGACGTCTTTGTCGGTGATGGCGTTACAATTGCACACATAAGTCATAACGGTTACTCCGCGGCGAGGGGCAGGGCATCCGCCTGCGCATTATGGGCTTTGACGATATCGCGTACCATGCACAGGCACGTGCCGCAGCAGGGCTTGTTGCCACCCGCGCAGGCTTTGTAAATCTGGCCCGGCGTTTTGCGGATCGTTTTGGAATCCAGCGCAGTTTTAACATCTTTATCAGTAAATGGATTGCACAGGCATACATACATGTCGTTGGTTCCCGATGGTATTGCCACAAGATGTTGTGGATATGGAATCAGACTAGTGCAAATGAGAATGGTTTGCAATTAAATTCGTTGCGGTTTTTTTGGGGCTCTCTATACATAATCCGATATGAACCAAAGATATTACGAAGATTCTGACGGTCGTTACATCGTCTGGGATTTTGCGCCGACGGTTGCGCCGCGCGAGGGGCATGCCGGGGAGAATATTTATTCGCAGCACTGGCTTCAAACCATGCTGACGCCTGAGTTCGCTTTTGTGAAAATGGACGAAGGCAGGCACACCTACCGCATCGATCTGTGGGACATCGATCATTCCGGCAGCAAGATACCGCTTGTCGATATGTTCGGTTACGCGCCGGAGCAACGCCATGTCACGCTGGTCACGGATTTGATGAAATGGCTGGGCACGAATGCGGGCATAAATTTCAGGGACAGCGCAAAAAAACTGCGTGACGATTTAAGCATTCTGGATAAGCCGATGGCTCATTTGATGATCTGGGCGCAAGACAATGTGTGGGACCGCATGGTCAGCGCTGGCAGCACACCGCGCCGTTTTCTGCTGAGCAGCTTCTACAAGGCTTCGGGCAGTCTTGAAAAATACAGCGATGTGGAAGCGCTGGAATTAGCGGTTATGTGGCTTGATAAAGAGAAGGGCCAGCAATTCCTTCAGCGGTGTGATGCTGCCATGACGGCGCACTACGAACAGCAAAAAGCCGCACGCATGGCTGCGTACGGCTTGTCTAAGAATAATCCTTAAATTACTTGCCTTCGCCTTCGGGCGCGGCGTTGAGCTGGATGAAGTTTTCGAGGCCGATGGTTTCGATCAATTTCAGTTGTGTCTCTAAATGATCTTGATGACCTTCTTCGTCGGTGAGGATTTCCTTGAACAATTGCGAGGTCACATAATCACCGGCGTCTTCTGCAGTCTTGATGCCTGCGCGATAATCCTTGATACCGCCTTGTTCCAGTTTCAGATCGCACTCGATCACTTCTTTCACATCCTGGCCGATCATCAGCTTGCCGAGTTCCTGCAAATTCGGCAGGCCTTCGAGCAGCAGGATGCGCTGGATCAGGCGGTCGGCATGCTGCATCTCTTCGATGGATTCTTTATATTCATGCTTGGCGAGTTTGGTAACGCCCCAGTCTTCGAGCATACGCGAATGCAGGAAATATTGATTGATGGCGGTCAGCTCGCCTTTCAGTGCCGTATTCAGCGCTTTTAAAACTTGTGCATCGCCCTTCATGGTGTCGTCCTATTCTGCTAAGGCCCGCGCGAGAATGGCGGGAACATGTTTGAGATAATCGCCGTAATTGAAGATGGATTCAAGGGCGTTGTTGTCGAGCTTGGACGTCACCGCGCTGTCGGCTTTCAAATGGTCGAGCAGGGTGGTGGTGCCGCGGCTCTCCCACACCTTCATGGCGCTGGCCTGCACGATGCGGTAGGCGTCTTCGCGCGAAATCCCGGCCTGGGTGAGCGCCAGCAGGACTTTCTGGCTGAACACCAGCCCGCCCATGCGCTCGAGATTGTCTTTCATGGTGTCAGGATAGACCAGCAGGTTTTCGACGAGGCCCGTCAGGCGCGCAAGCGCGAAGTCGAGCGTCACGCACGCATCGGGCGCGATATTACGCTCAACCGAGGAGTGCGAGATATCGCGCTCATGCCACAGTGCCACGTTTTCGAGGGCTGGGATGACGGCGGCACGCACCAATCTTGCGAGGCCAGTGAGGTTTTCGGACAGGATCGGGTTGCGTTTATGTGGCATCGCGCTCGAACCCTTTTGGCCTTTGGAGAAGAACTCCTCGGCTTCGCGCACTTCGGTGCGCTGCAGGTGGCGGATTTCGATGGCGAAGTTTTCGATCGAGCTGGCGATGACGGCGAGCGTCGAGAAGAACATCGCGTGACGGTCGCGCGGGATCACCTGCGTCGAAACGGTTTCGCTCTCAAGGCCAAGCTTCTCGGCAATGTAATCCTGCACATCCGGCGAGACGGTGGCGTAAGTGCCGACCGCGCCCGAGATAGAGCAGACGGCGATTTCCTTGCGCGCGGCGACAAGGCGCTCGCGTCCGCGTTTGAACGCGGCGTAGTGGCCGGCGAGTTTTAACCCGAACGTCGTCGGTTCGGCATGGATGCCATGGCTGCGGCCGATGCACACCGTGTCTTTATGTTCGAGGGCGCGTTTCTTCAGCGCGGCGAGCAGGGCGTCTAAGTCTTTCAGCAGCATATCGGAGGCCTGCGTCAACTGCACCGCAAACGCCGTGTCGATGATGTCAGAAGAGGTCATGCCCTGGTGGACGTAGCGCGAGTCTTCGCCAACGAATTCCGCGACGCTTGTTAAGAATGCGATCACGTCATGCTTTACTTCGCGCTCGATCTCGTCGATGCGCGCGACGTCGAAATTGCCGCGTTCGCGGATGGCGATGGCGGCACTCTGCGGCACGGTGCCCATCTGCGCCATTTTCTCGGTCGCCAGCGTTTCAATCTCCAGCCAGATCTTAAAGCGGTTCTCCGCCTCAAAAATATCGGCCATCTCTTTACGGGTATAACGGGGTATCATCTAATAAGCGTCCTTAATTGGCCCTTTTTAGGCGGGCTATTGAAATCTAAGGCCTTTTACCATTCGATACTAATAAGGCCAAGAGGTTATTAAAGACTATTATATGAAAATGAAATACGTGCGATTAACTATTCTCGCATTAAGTCTTAACCTTGCTTCATTTTTCTTTGGTTTAAGGTTTCCTGTTCAAGAAATTGTAATCTAACTTGATCGACAATTTGCTGTCTCAATTCTAGAGACTGATTCAGTGTTTGCTTGTCTAAATGATCTAATCTTTTATCCATTTGATCAATTTGCCCAGATTGATAATGAATTATCTTTGCAAAATCTGCGACAGTGTTGCGTAGTTTAATATTTTCCTCTTTTAGATCTGCAATATTTTTGCTGATAGCATATAAATTGCTTACAACATCGGTAAGTCCTGACCATATCTTTTTGATTGTGTCTTTTGCTGTGCCTTCAGAGGTTTTATCTTTATTAATCTCAGACATTTTTACCTCTCAATTTAAAAATTTTGTCTCTTTTGATGTTTTTGCTATTTAGATGTTCGATATGGGTTTTTAGATTGCTGATAATTTCCTCCAATTTTTTTTGCGAATCTTTTTCGCTCTGGAGAAAGTTGTCGGTATCGTAAATCAAAGATTCAGAAACACTTTTAATTGTGCTTATATGGCTGTCCATCAAAGACAATGCTTGATAGTAATTCTCTTTATCTTCGATAGTATTAGATTTGCTGACTGAATCTATTAATTTGTTGGCAAGGTCACTATCTGGGTTGTGAATTTTTTCATGATAAAATACGGCGTGTTGCATGTAGCTTTCTGCTAGTTTTTCATCACCTTCAAGCATCGCTTCTTTTGCGAGTTCTTGATACTTATTGTAGATCTGCCAAGCAGTACCCTTTATTCTTACACCGGGGCCTTCGCTTGTATAAATTTCGTAAGTTTTTCGCGTTTTTTCTGATTTGCTAATTTTAGAAATTTCTATTTTATTCTTATTATCTTCATCGATAATAAAAGTGATATCTTTTGCATTTTCATTGTAGAATTGAAAAATATTTAAAATTCTATCTTTGTAATGTGTCTCTACCCAGTCAGCTGTGAAGCGATTTGGAGCTGAAATAACTATTTTTCCATTGGAATAGGAATGTAATACGAGATATTTTAACCAAGAATTAAAAACGGTTTGTCCAAATACATCGGAAAAATCTCCATATATTTTAGACCATAGATAAAGAATACCAGATGGTGGGCTATCATCCTTAGTCGAATAAGACGATGGTTTTGCTAATTTGGAAGTATAATCCATAATTTTTTCTATATATTTATTATAATCAAATCAACCCCAAACTCTTAAAGCTGCTCAATCCGTTTTTTGACACGATCAGGTGGTCGTGGACAACGATGTCGAAGGGGGCGGCGGCGGCGAGGATGGCTTTGGTCATGACGACGTCGGCGTTACTGGGCGTCGGATCGCCGCTCGGGTGGTTGTGGACGAGGATGAGGGCGGTCGCGCCAAGTTCCAGCGCGCGCTTCATGATCTCGCGCGGATAGGCGGGGGTGTGGTCGACAGTGCCGGACCCTTGAATCTCATCGGCCATCAGCGCGTTCTTTTTGTTGAGGAACAGGATGCGGAAATGCTCGCGCGTTTCATTCTCCATCGTGACTTTGAGGTAGTCGGTCAGGCGCTGCCAGTTATTGAGCACGGGCTTGTCCATCACATCCTGTTTGAGCAATCGATATGCCGACGCCTGCACGGTCTTGAGCGCGATGGCGGCGGTCTCGGAAATGCCTTCAACCGTTTGCAACTCGGCGAGCGAGGCATTCAGCACGCCATTAAGGTTTTTGAATTTGGCTTCCAGCTTTTTCGCGATGGGTTTGACGTCGCGGCGCGGGATCGCCATGAAGAGCAACAATTCCAGCAGCTCATAATCGGGCAGGGCGTCGGGGCTTTTCAAAAACCGCTCACGCAAGCGGTCGCGGTGGCCCGTGTGATGCGGCTCTTCGGATTTGACGGCTTCAGACATGCCTAGATGGTAGCCGCCTCTATGGCGACAACCAAGGATTATTTATAGGGTGGCTTGGTGAAACCGGCGGGGGAGAGGGTGAAAATCTCAAAGCCCGTTTCGGTGACGGCCAGCGAGTGTTCGAACTGCGCCGAGAGCGAGCGGTCTTTGGTCACGGCCGTCCAGCCATCGGGCAGGATCGTCGTGTGGTATTTGCCCGCGTTGATCATCGGCTCGATGGTGAAGAACATGCCGGGCTCCAGCACGACGCCCGTGCCGGGTTCGCCGAAATGCACGACGGAGGGCGGGGCGTGGAACACGCGGCCCAGACCATGGCCGCAGAAATCCTGCACCACGGAGAAATGGTTTTTCTCGGCAATCGATTGAATGGCGTAGCCGACATCGCCGAGCGTCGCGCCCGGTTTTACGGCTTCAATGCCGGCCATCAGGCATTCGTACGTCACATCAACAAGACGGCGCGCCTTCACCGGAACTTTGTCGCCCGCGATATACATGCGCGAGGTATCGCCGTACCAGCCGTTGAGGATGACGGTGACATCGATATTAAGGATGTCGCCTTCTTTGAGGATTTTGTCGGAGGAGGGAATGCCGTGACACACCACATGGTTGATCGAGATGCAGGTCGATTTCGGATAGGGCGTCGGGCCGGAGCCGCGATAGTTCAGCGGGGCCGGAATTGCGCCGTGTTTGGTGATGTAGAGGTGGCACAGACGGTCGAGCTCTTCGGTGCTCACGCCCGGCACGACATGCTCGGTGATCATATCCAGAACCTGCGCTGCCAGCTGCCCGGCCGCGCGCATCCCGGCGAAGCCCTCTGGCGTGTGCAGCTCAATTCCATCTTCCGTCACGCGGGTCGCATAATTCATCATTTTAATCGTCTTAACCTGTTGTCAAACCTTGGCATTTATACTCCCTTATGACATATATTATTCTGGATTCCAATCAATAGGCGAGCCATGACCCAAGCCATTCACGCAGCCCTGATTATCATTGGAAATGAGATCCTCTCGGGCCGCACGCAGGACACCAACACCCCCTGGCTGGCGCAGGCGCTGAACGAGGTGGGTATTGGTCTGGCCGAAACCCGCGTGGTGCGCGATGTCGAGGGCGAGATCATCGAAGCGGTGAACGCCCTGCGGGCCCGCTACGACTATGTATTCACCACCGGCGGCATCGGCCCGACCCATGACGATATTACCGCGCAGAGCATCGCGAACGCCTTTGGCGTGGCGCTGGAACTGAACCCGAACGCGCGCCAGATTCTGGTCGATTATTACCAGAGCGAGGCAGAGGTTACGCCCGCCCGCGAAAAGATGGCCATGATCCCGGCGGGCGCCGCGCTGGTGCATAATCCTGTCAGCGGCGCGCCCGGTTTCCGTCTGGAGAATGTTTATACTTTCGCCGGCGTACCGCGCATCATGCAGGGCATGTTCGATTCCATCCGGGCAGAGCTGAAAGGCGGCGACAAAGTGCTGTCCGGCACGATCGCCTGCGACATGCGCGAAAGCGTCATCGCTGCCGACCTCGCCGCCATTCAGGCGCGTTTTCCTGATACCGATATCGGCAGCTATCCCACCTATCGCGGCGGTATGGCAGGGCTGAGCGTTGTGGTGCGCACAGCCGATTCCGTGCGTTTAGATGCGGCCATGGCCGAAGTCGTCGCCATGATCGGCCGCCTCGGCGGCACCCCGACCGCGATCAGCAAAGACGCGCCAAAAGCGACCTAAATACCTCTTTACATTTCCCATATATTTCTTTAATTGAGAATGGTTCTTAATTGAGAGGCGTAAAAAATGTCTGTGTCTATCCAACTGGTCCAAGACCAACCCAATCCTAAAGTCATGTCTTTTCGTATTGGCAAAAACCTTCTCGGCGAAAAAATTAGTAAGCTGGTTGTTAGCAAGGACGGTCAATTGGTAAACCATGTGCCACTCGCGATCCTTTTTTTCAGAGCTGCGCACGCCGTAGAAGATTTTTCCCGGATCGATATTACGAGTGAAAAAAATGGTACAACGCTGGTTGGCCTCTCTCGTCTGAAAGAATGGACCGAAGAATCGAAACAAACATCCGGCCAAGTCATGCGCCAATTTATTGACGGGGATTATGTTACGGCTTTAGAAGGCAATATTTTGCAGACGATGCCTTTGCAAACAGTGTTTCAGGCCGGAGATAACACGATCTACAAGCTGGTTGAGGGAGCCTTCCAGCAAAAAGTAAATCCAAAAATTGCTTCGCATGGCGGCGCCATGGATATTGCCAAAATCTCGTATGATCAAGCAACCGGAAAAGTCAGTGCAGATGTGTTTATGATCGGCTCGTGCAATGGTTGCGTTGCGGCTGAAGAGTTTACGATCAAAGGAGCCACGAAAGAAATTCAAAATACGTTTGCCGCACTTCAGAAGCAATATCCCGAAAATCAAAAGTTGCAAAGTTTGAGCTTTGATAAAATTAACACGATACAAACTGGATCTAAGGATCTGGTATTGATCAATCGTTAGAAATTATCCAGATCAAGCGAAGCAAATAGTTTTGTATTAACTTGCTTGTCATGCGTTACGGCCGCCTCTACATAGGCTTTTTCGCCAGAAGCAACGGCCATGAAGGGGCAGGAGCAACCTGTTGCGCAGCCGCCTTTTTTGCCGCAGGGCGCAGAGAAATCAATTGTAGATGTATCTATTTCTGCGATCTTGGCGGGCATAAAGTCGTTTAAAGTCAGATTTGTTTCTGGGATAACGCGCACTAATTCAGGCGTCGTTTTGGCGGCTTCCCGTACAATCTCTATCTGAGCGGCTGTAATTGTGCCCGTCGCACTGATTTCTTTAAGTGTTGCGCGAATTTCTTCGTTTTTAGGCGTATTGGGCAGAGATTTTTCCATTGTTGTCATTATTTTATCTATGGCGATTTTTTGCGAGGGCTGGATAACCAAGGCTGGTGTTGAAGATTGAGCGTAATCCCTGTTGATTTTTTGCAACTGTTGACGCTCTTGTCCCTGTGGCATTTTTTCGATGATTTTTTGAATTTCTTTTTGCTCTGCTTTGGGCAGAGTGCCGCCTTGCTCAATTATTTGAATGGCGCGCTCGATTGTTTTTCGGCTTTCAGGATTTTCTAGGACCGTCGGCAGTTTGGCGGTAACTAGCAATTGCGTTACGGCAGCTGCTGGCGTAACGGTATTTTTCTCGCCTAATGGAGTCGATGTGTTTTTTGCGCTGGTGACTGAAATTACGTTGTTATTCGCGGGTGTAACGACAGGGGTGATATGGGCCGTTGTATGATTATTTTGATGAGACGTTACATCTTTTTGTGCGACGTTGTGAATAATTTGTGAGGTAAGGGGGGCAGCATTATATGACGTCGCCGCCGCCTGCCCGCCAAAAGCCGTTTTTGCTGTCAGTGTGCCAAGGGCAGGAATTTGTCCATGTGATGATGTGGCCCGCTGGGCGTGAGCAGCATTGTGCGTGAAAGTTGCTTGCGTCATTACAGACGCCGTCGAGATTGCATGGCCTTGCTCCATAACAAGCGCATCTGTCTTCATCGTAGCAATATCAGCAACAGCTTCGGCAGGCTTGGCCGTAATTAAAGCGATCTGTTCGGTCAGTGCGGCGTGCGGCGTAGAGGCATCCATATTGGTTGCGATGTTCTCTAACTCAGCAATATGGGTCTCCGGTGACGCAACCACTATATCTGTTGCAGTAGTCTGTATCGCTTGCTCGGCTAGAACAGTTTGAGGGGCTTCTATATGATCGAAGTGGCTCTCTGTCACTGTGTTTTGATTTTCTGATGCTACGGCTGCTGTATCCTGAGCGGACGTGAGCGGTTCAACGGAAGCAATAGATATCTCATTTACTGAGAGTGATTCAGGTGTAATATCCTTGCCTTTTTCGGGATTGTTCGTCAGCGCTAATTCAGACGTTATTGCCGCATCCTGCACTGAAATCATGATCTCTGCTGATGCGGGCATTGTGCCATTGTGCGTAGAAATTTCAGTGGGTGTGCCCGTCTCAACAATTTGTGCCGTGGGAGCAGCAGTAGTTTCGGCTGAAACAGCGATGTCTTGATTTTGTTGAGACAGAACTGCGGCTTCAGCCGAGTGAGGTGTTATTTCGCTCGTCATATCTATTGATATGGACACATCCTGAGGTTTAACATCGGCGATAACGTCAATGCCTTCGGCAACATTTTCTGGAACACTCTGCGTCATGTCACCTGACGCGAAAGGCACTATTTCTGCGATGGCGACAGAGGGCGTTTCTATCGCTATCGGGGCGTTGGCAGGTTGCGCTTCAGTAAGAGCGGCTACAGTAGCTTGTATGGTTTCTACGATGCCGGCAGGAATATTGCTGTCTGTCTCTAATTGCGCGATGATGCGCTCAAGGCTTTGCTGAACGGGAGCGCTATCTGCAAGGGCAGGGTTGCTTGCAATCATTGACGCAACTTCCACCGCATTGGCCACCAGTTCAATCGTGGCGGCAACGTCGATATCAGTCGATGTGCCGAGTTCTTGAATTTGTTCAATAATGGCATCGAAGTTTTGGGCGGCATTGGCCGGGTCGGCGATGGCTTCGGCGATGACGGTTAAAGCGGCCTGTTGTTCCGCTTCCATCCCCTCCAGTTCGGACTTTTCCGGAAAATCGATCGTGATCCAGAGTGTCTGCTTGGTGATCGCGCCAAATCGTTCGTCAATTTTTCCCTGTTTCGATGAGGTGCAGGTGCCGTTCGGTCCGAAAGCCATGCCCGCTTCGCTTGCGCCGACAAAGTCAGAGCCTTGCTCATTAATCGCTAATACAACACGGTGCCCGCTTTTGAATTGTGGATCGGGCAGGCGGTCGAGAATTTGTGCAGAGGCAATAACTTTACTGACATTTGCCGGCAGATCGCCATTTTCTTCGACATATTGTTCCAGCGCATTCAGGCATAAGGCATCGATGTCATAGGCGTTGCCGAGCAGCTTAAGCTCTTTTGCCACTCTATGGCGGGCCTCGTCCGGACGACCGAATGCCTTGACCAGCACCCCTGGTTTTTCCTGATTAAGATGGCTGGTAACCTTGTACGCGCGGATCAAGCCCACGGCTGCGCGGGTTACGGGATCGTTGGTGTTATCAGCCACGTATTTTGCGCCGGAATAATCGGCGGCATCGATCTTTTTCAAGGCGGCGTCTAAAGGCATTTTGTCCCCGGGGAGCTTCTTTTTAAGAGGCTCTTACATAATCAATTTTTATACGCGAGTAAATGAGAATAATTCTCATTTGGGGTTATAGGACCGATTCCGTCCTTTTACAAGAGGGGAGGTGAAAAGAGGGTGGTGCGGGCGGCGGGATTTGAACCCGCAAGCCTTGCGGCGAGAGATTTTAAGTCTCTTGTGTATACCGTTCCACCACGCCCGCTTCGTGTGTCATCAGTAATCAGGGTTGCGCGTGGATTCAAGCTGAAATTTCCCCTATATAAAGGTTATGAGTGAGAATCCCCTCGAGCGCGGCGCGGCCTTGATCCGCGAGTATGTTAAGACCCTGCCGGAAAGCCCGGGGGTCTACCGCATGCTGGATGAAAAGGGTGATCCGCTCTACATCGGCAAGGCGCGGGCGCTGAAGCGCCGGGTATTGAATTACACGCAAGTCGCCAAGCTGCCCAACCGGCTGAAGCGCATGGTGTCGGAAACGGTATCGATGGAGTTCATCCGCACGCATACCGAAGTCGAAGCGCTGCTGCTTGAATCTAACATGATCAAGAAGTTAAAGCCGCGCTTTAATATTTTACTGCGCGACGATAAATCTTTCCCCTACATCATGGTGACGGGCGATCATGAGTATCCGATGGTGAAAAAACATCGCGGCGCAACCACGGGAGCGGGGGAGTTTTTTGGCCCCTTTGCCAGCGGTTTTGCCGTCAATCACACGATTGATATTTTACAGCGACTTTTCAAGCTAAGAAACTGTTCCGACAACGTTTTTGCCAATCGAACGCGACCCTGCCTCCAGTATCACATCAAGCGGTGCACGGCCCCGTGCGTCGGGAAAATCTCGCAGGATGAGTATAGAGCGGATGTCGAACAGGCGCGCTCTTTCCTGCGCGGGGAGAGCCGCGCTATCCAGCAGAAATTCCAGCAGGCGATGGGCGAGGCCAGTGAAGCGATGGAGTACGAGCAGGCGGCCGAGCTGCGGGATCGTATCGCTCTACTGGCCACCATTCAGGGCTCTCAGGATATTAACGTCACAGGGTTAAAAGACGCGGATGTGATTGCCCTTCATCAGCATGAAGGCAAATCCTGCGTGCAGGTTTTCTTTTACCGCGGCGGCCAGAACTTTGGTAACAAAGCTTATTTCCCCCGCCATGCCGAAGATGAAACGCCGGAAGATATTCTCTCGGAATTCATGGCGCAGTTTTACGAGAATAAACCGGTCCCGCCGGAAATAATGCTCAACATCATTCCGTCGGAAAAAGAGCTGCTGGAAGAAGCGCTGCAGACCCGCACGCAGAATAACCGTAAGGTCAGCATCAGCCAGCCTGCGCGCGGCCAGCGCAAAAGCCTGATCGAGTTTGTCGTGAAAAATGCCAAGGAAGCGCTGGAGCGCCATATCCTGCAACGCAAGGGCGAAGCGATCATGCTGGATAAAGTGGCCGAGCTGTTCGAGATGGAGGCGCCGCCGCGCCGCATCGAAGTCTACGATAACTCGCATATCAGCGGCACGAACATGGTAGGCGCGATGGTGGTCGCGGGGCCGGAAGGCTTCCAGAAAAACGGCTATCGCAAATTCAATATCAAGACCGCCTCGGCGGGTGATGATTACGGCATGATGCGCGAAGTGATGACGCGACGTTTTACCCGCGCGCTCAAAGACGGCATGGACCGGGAATCCGAAAACTGGCCGGACCTGCTGCTGATCGACGGCGGGCAGGGACAGTTTAACGTGGTCAAGGAAACGCTGGAAGAGCTTGGTGTGTGGAATGATTTAACAGTCGTGGCCATTGCCAAGGGTGTGGACCGGAATGCCGGCCGCGAACAGTTTTTCACCGCCAACAAACCGCCGTTCCAGTTGCCTGTGAACGATGCCACGCTTTACTATCTGCAACGCCTGCGTGACGAAGTCCATCGCTTCGCCATCGGAGCGCACCGCACCCGCCGCACCATGGATATTGCCAGGAATCCGCTGGATGAAATTGGGGGCATTGGCGCCAAACGGAAGAAGGCTTTGCTCCTCCATTTTGGCTCTGCCCGTGAAGTCGGAAGAGCATCCGTGAAGGATCTGATGCAGGTAGAGGGTGTTTCTCTGGCTATGGCAGAGAAAATTCACGGCTTTTTTCACGAATAGTTGATCTGATACGTATCGTTTTTGGCCGGTTCGGATGCACACTGGCATTAACCGATAATTCCTGTTTGATATCAATATTATAGATTTGTTAACCATGATTTGACTGAGGCCGATTTCGTGCTAAATATCTGGTTTAGGTAAACAAATTGGCCTGCCATGGTGTGCAAAACTGCGCTTTGCAGTTCATTAAAAACTTGCACTGGGCTAAAAACCGATGGTACTGTCCGGCCATTCACAACGGATAGAGCGACTATACAATGTTTCACAGAAACGCTGTACCTCAGCAGAAATTCGATGCCCCTGTGTCTCCGGATGCAGAGGGGACTACTGACTCCATTTCCACAGACAACCAATCAAAGGACCAGCCCGCCATGAACGCGCAAGACAACAAGCCTGAAAACGAAGCCGCAAAAAACGAAGGCGCTCAAGCGCGCGTTGATATTCCCGGTGCAGGTTTTCAGCGTCCAGGCCAGCCGCCGGTCGTAAACCGCGCGCCAGGTGCCTACCCAGGTTCTTACTCTGCCGGTACCTACGGCCAGGGTGCGAGCCTGAGCACAGGTCTGGGCGATAACGGCCGCAAGCTGGTTATCGGTCAGGGCATCACCCTGTCGGGCGAAATCGAGTCGTGCGATTACCTCATTGTTGAAGGGACGGTTGAAGCCGCTCTGAAAGGCGCAAGCCGCATGGACATCACTGAGAACGGCGCGTTCTTCGGTACCGTTGAAATCGACGAAGCCACAATCGCCGGCCGCTTCGAAGGCGACCTGACGGTTAAAGGCCGCCTGACGATCCGCGCTACCGGCACGATCATCGGTTCGGTTGCGTACAAAGAACTGGCTGTTGAAGCCGGCGCGACCCTCGATGGTAAAGTAAACCCGCTGGACGGCAGCAAAGCGCAATCGTCCAACAACAAGAAATTCGCGAAACCAACTAACAAGCCGCAAGATAACAGCGCGGAATTACCGTTCGGCCAAAAGGCCAGCGCGTAATCGCGGCATTAAATTAGGTAAAAAGAGGAGCAAAGCAGACGTTTCAATCGTTACATGGTGTAAGGAATGAAACAGTCTGTATGAGCTTATGCTTACGTATAATACTATAACCAACAAGAGCCGGCTTGTGTCATCCGGTCTTCCTCTGTTGGCCGCCGCGAAGGCAAAAGTACAGGCTGTGCGCTTTAAGCGCGTGTGGTCGGCTTTGGCTATAAGCTTCCTTCTGGTCGGCAGTTGTCATCAACCGATGCATACTGGCGTGGATTCGCATGGCGTGCAGCGCGATCTGGCGAGCCTCTCGAAGGCCGACATGATGCGCTACACTTACATGCTGCAATCCGCGCTGGCTGATAATCCCGATCTCTTCACCAAGATTGATGAACGTAAAGTGCGCCTTGTTCTGGCCGAGCCGGACCTGCTGCGCAAAGACGGCAATACGCAAAGCTGGCAATACCGCACGGCGTCCTGTGTGCTCGATGTATTCATCACCGGTAAGGAAGATCAGATCGCGCATTACGAGTTCCGCTCTACCGATGCGCTGGATGAAGCAGAGCCGGAACGCTGGCAGTGTCTGCAATCGCTGTATCAGGATCGCCGCATTGCGATTGAAAAATCTTTTGCCGATATCTACGCCGATACGCGCATCGACCCGAACGCCGGTTAATTACGCTTTCGTCTTTTCCTTATACGAACATAAATCATACACCGGGCAGATCGGGCATTTTGGTTTGCGCGCCACGCAGATATAGCGCCCATGTAGTATCAGCCAGTGATGCGCATGCTGTTTAAATTCTGCCGGCACCACACGTTCCAGTTTATCTTCGACCGCTTCCACAGTAGGACCGGGTGCCAACCCAGTGCGGTTCGAGACGCGGAAAATATGCGTGTCGACGGCGATAGTGTGATGGCCAAAGGCAATGTTCAATACAACGTTGGCTGTCTTACGCCCGACACCGGGAAGGCTCACAAGCGCATCGCGATCCTGCGGTACGTCGCCGTCATATTGCTCCACCAAGATTTTCGACAGCGCATAGACATTCTTCGCCTTGGCATTGAACAGACCGATCGTCTTTATGTGATCACGGATGGTATCTTCACCGAGTGCCATCATGGCGGAGGGCGTATCAGCGGCTTTAAACAGGGCAGCGGTCGCTTTATTCACCCCTTTGTCCGTGGCCTGGGCCGACAGCACAACGGCAACGAGCAAGGTAAACGGATTGGTATAATCCAGCTCACTCTTGGGCTGCGGGTTACCATCGCGCAGGCGGCTAAAAAACTCGATGATTTTGGCCTTGTTCATCCCTGATATGTAGCCGGGCAGGGAGAATCTTGCGACCAGTTTTTAATCAGGTCAAAAAAATATTTGCATTAAACGCATGGGAGGGTTTTAGTAATTGCAGGAAAATGTGTGGGAGGGTTCAATGAAGTCACTTTATCAGTCTTTTACCGCCGCGGCTTTGCTCGGCACTGCCTTGAGCGCGCAGGCCCAAGAAGAAACGGTCCGCTACACCAACATGCAACCATCATTCATGTATCAAGATTCCGCGATGAGCGCGCAACACTACGTATTGCATGAAGCAGAATTGAACAAAGGCCGCTACGTTTCCGAGCGCGCGCGTCTTGATCAGGCGATCGGTATATTGTGTGAATCGCGCACGATCAGCAACCTTCAGAAAGCAGAAAACGGGCAGATCATTGCCGCCGCCATCGAAGAACAGGATGCCCATTGCGTTGATGCAAAATTGTTGCCTGACTCTTGGAACGCCAGCAAAACGGCGAAACGCACATCGCCAGCAGGGCATGTCGAAGCAGGATATTTTCAGAGCCGCAAAACGCCCAACATGATTTACGAATGGTTCAAGCGTACGGACCAGCAAACCGGTATTCTGAATACGACGGTGCGGAGCTGGGACATGAGCCGCAACGAAGTATGTCTTGAAACGTCGGATGCGCACTTAATCGGATTGACGACCTATAAAACCTATGCCAGTCAAAAATGGGGCTGTTTTCCAGTTAAAAATGAAACATATGCCGAAAGCCTGCGCGCCAAAGTCGGCATGACAGGTCCTTTTTAGACTCTGCGTCACGATCCCAAGAAACGGATTGGCGCAGGAGAGGTTTTTCGCCATGGTAGGGATATGACCCCGCTGAACGAACAGATTATTGCTGAATCCATCGACTATCTGGTGGCACAAAGCCCAGGCCAGCCGGATCTGGATTTTCTGGCGAAACGCGCTGGTTATGAGGCCACTCATTTCCAAAAACTCTTCAAAGAAAAAGTCGGTCTATCGCCCAAACAGCTTCAGCACTATATGGGCATGCGCCGCGCGCGTGATTTCCTGCTGGAAGGCTACCCGACCTTGCAAGCCGCTTACGAAGCGGGCCTATCCGGCAATGCCCGCCTGCATGATGTTTTTGTCACGATCGAAGGCGCCACGCCGGGGGAAGTGAAAGGACGCGGGGCCGGTCTTAACATTCAGTATGCCTACCATTCCACTATCCTGGGCGAGATACTGGTGGGCATCACGCCGCGCGGTGTGTGCTGGCTGGGCTTTGTCGTGGATCAAGATCGTGACGTGCCGTTCCAGCGTCTGAAAGATCATTGGCCAATGGCCGCACTGGTAGAAGATGCTACGGCGACGAAACCGTACGCCGATCAGATCATGGCTATCTGGCAAGGCAGAGGCGAGGCCGGTAAAAAACTGCGGCTCGATCTGTACGGTACGAACTTCCAGATACAGGTCTGGCAAGCGCTTTTAAAAATACCGGGCGGTGCCAGCGTCAGTTACAAGGATGTTGCGCATCATCTGAATATTCCAAAGGCATCGCGCGCGGTGGGTTCGGCTGTGGGTCAAAATCCTATATCGCTACTCATTCCCTGCCACCGCGTCATTCAGCAAAGCGGTATTGTAGAAAATTATGGATGGGGTACGCCGCGCAAGAAATTTCTCCTCGGCTTGGAATGCGCTCAGTGGGGATTAAGCGACGCAGAGCGGTTAATTTAACGCTCTTTGATGGCCACGCTGAGCCGGCAGGTGCAATTCATTTTGCCATCATCGCCAAACATATCGATGTTCCACAGATGAATGGTTTTACCGACACGGATCGGTTTGCAGATGCCTGTGACGTGGCCGCCCGTGAGCGGACGCAGATGGTGCGCATGAATTTCAAGGCCCACAGCCATATATTTATCCGCATCGACGCACATCCAGGCCGCGATCGACCCCAAACTTTCCGCCAGTACGCAGCTGGCGCCGCCGTGCAAAATACCGAAAGGCTGTTTTGAACGTTCATCGACCGGCATCGTACCTTTGAGGTAATCGTCGCCAATCTCGGTGATTTTGATATCAAGATGTTTGTTGATGTTTTCCTTCTGCACGCCGCGCAGATCGTTTAAATCTTTCAGATCATATTCTTTAAACCAGATGCTCATGGGGCAACCTTTACCAGTTGAGGAAATTCTTTTAAGAAAGCGTCACGGGCGCGCGGCCCGGCATAGCTGGTTTCTTTTTGTTCGTCAGCAATAAAAGTGGCAAATAAAACAGTTTGATCGCCTTTCTCCGCCCAACCGACGAACCAGCCTTCCTGAAGTGTACGGTCTTTTGTACCATCAGCGTTGCGATGAAAGCCGGTGCCCGTCTTGCCCTGAATGGACCAGTCACCCGCTGCAAATGTCGGGATAATCGCATATGTTTTATCATAGACGCTGTCTGATACGCCAAGATCGCGTGTTTTGAGTTTTTTCAAAAACGCAATCTGCTCGACAGGTGAAATCTGCAGTGAAGAAGATAACCATGAGCGTGTCAGGCCATCATTTTTCCCGGGATTGCCGGAAATATCCTGATTGCCATAGGAGAATTGGGTGACGTAGCGGCTGAACTTTTCCGGCCCCAGTAAACGCGTCAGTTTCTGTGAAAACCAGACGACAGACTCTTTTTCCCAATAGGCGGGATCCGTTGGTTCTTTGTCTGTCTCGCGATTAAGCGTAAAGCCTTCTTCATAATGCCAGACAGGAGCGTGCGCCTCTTGAAGAATGCCGGAATCAAACCCCATAACGGCGAGGGGAATCTTAAAGGTTGATTGCGCCCCATGACGCGATTTGCAATCGCCGGTTTCATGCAGCGTTTCTGACGTTTTTAAATCAACGATCAGTGTGCAGTCTTTTGACGGCTTTGCTTGCGCACCCACAGGAAGTAAGTAAAGGGCGGCAAGAAAGACAGGAAAAAAGCGCATGAGTTACTCCGTTAAATCGTTCCAGAGTTCTTTCATCTTCTTGATGAAGCCCGATGATTCAGGCGAGTGTTTTGCGCCTTTATCCTGTTCCAGATCTTCGGCCAGTTTTTTGAACAGGTCCTTTTGCTTGGAATTCAGGTTTACGGGAATTTCGACGAATATTTCGATATACAAATCGCCGCGCGCATCGGACCGCATGATCGACATGCCCTGACCCTTCAGGCGGAATTGCTGGCCCGTCTGTGTGCCGGGCGGCACTTTCACTTTGGTGCGACCGCCGGAAATAGTCGGCACTTCAATCTCGCCGCCAAGCGTGGCCGTTGTCATCGGGATCGGCACGCGGCAATGCAGATTGGCATTGTCGCGGTTAAAGAATTTATGGGGCTTGACCGAGATCATCACATAGAGATCGCCCGATGGCCCGCCGCGATATCCGGCTTCGCCTTCGCCGGTCAGACGGATGCGGCGGCCGGATTCAATACCCGCGGGGATTTGCACTTTAAGCGTTTTATCCGTGCGTACGCGGCCTGCGCCCGCACATTTTTTACACGGATCTTTGATAATCTGGCCATCACCGCCGCAGGTGGAGCAGGTGCGCTCAACAGTAAAGAATCCTTGCGTCGCGCGCATGCGGCCCGATCCACTGCAGGTCGGGCAAGTTTCGGGCTTCGCGCCGTTTTCCGCGCCGCTACCATCGCATTTGTCGCAGGTTTCATGGACAGGCACCTTGATAGTCGCTTCTTTGCCTTTGAAGGCATCGTCCAGCGTGATGTCCATGTTGTATTGCAGGTCGGCGCCGCGCATGGCGGAATTACGCTGGCTGCCGCGCGCGCGGCCGCCCATCATGTCGCCAAAAATATCTTCGAAAATGTCGGAGAAGTTGCCACCACCAAAGCCACCCTGGAAATCGGACGGATTAAATCCACCGCCGCCCGGTCTGCCACCCATCGAGCCATCGAACGCGCCCGAGCCAAAGCGATCATAGGCCGCACGTTTTTGTTCATCTTTCAGGATGTCGTGCGCCTCATTCAATTCCTTGAACTTGGCTTCGGCTTCCTTGTTGTCCTTGTTGCGGTCGGGGTGATATTTCATCGCGAGCGCGCGATAGGCCTTTTTAATTTCGTCGGCGCTGGCCGATTTCGAAACCCCGAGTATGCCGTAATAATCTTTTGCCATTATCGTCTATCTATACTGTCATCCGGGGCGAAGCGAAAGAACTCATGTGAGACTCTTTGGCGTTTCGCCCCGGAAAAGTGACAGATTTAAAGGGTTAGGCTGATTTCTGATCGTCGTCTTTGACTTCGGTGAAGTCGGCGTCGACCACGTCATCATCGGATGCTTTGGCATTCGGCTGCTGCTGGGCAGGTTGCTCGGCGGAACCGGCCGATTCTTCCTGCGCGGCGCGGTACGCCATTTCACCCAGCTTCATCGAGGCCTGCATCAGCGCATTGGTTTTCTCGGTGATGGCATCCGCCGAAGCATCTTCCTTCTCCGTCAATGCGCGCAGCTCGGTGATCGCCGATTGAATGGCATCCTTCTCGCTTTGCGGAACCTTGTCGCCAAAGTCGGCCAGCGATTTTTCCGTCTGATGGATTAAGCTTTCAGCACCGTTCTTGGCTTCAACCAGACTGCGGCGTTTTTTGTCCTCGTCCGCATGCGCTTCGGCATCCTTGACCATTTTATCAATGTCAGCATCGGACAAACCGCCAGACGCCTGAATGCGGATCTGTTGCTCCTTGTTCGTGGCTTTGTCTTTCGCCGTAACATGGACGATACCGTTGGCATCGATGTCGAACGTGACTTCGATTTGCGGTACGCCGCGCGGCGCGGAGGGAATGCCGACGAGATCGAACTGACCCAGCAGCTTGTTATCCGCCGCCATTTCACGCTCGCCCTGGAACACGCGGATCGTTACCGCGCTCTGGCTGTCTTCCGCTGTCGAGAATACCTGACCTTTTTTGGTCGGGATCGTCGTGTTGCGGTCGATCAGGCGGGTGAACACGCCGCCCAATGTTTCGATGCCGAGTGAGAGCGGGGTAACGTCGAGCAGGAGAACGTCTTTGACATCGCCCTGCAGAACGCCGCCCTGAATAGCTGCGCCATCGGCAACCACTTCATCAGGGTTCACGCCTTTGTGGGGTTCCTTGCCGAAATAGTCTTTCACGATTTCGATGATTTTCGGCATGCGGGTCATACCGCCCACCAGTACGATATCATCGATATCCGAAGCTTTCAGGCCAGCATCTTTCAGCGCGGCTTTTACCGGGCCGAGTGTGTTGCGCACCAGATCATCGACGAGACTCTCGAGCTTGGCGCGCGAGAGTTTGATGTTGAGGTGTTTCGGGCCGGAGGCATCCGCCGTAATGAACGGCAGGTTTACTTCCGTGCTCGAAGCTGACGACAATTCGATCTTGGCTTTTTCAGCGGCTTCTTTCAGGCGTTGTAAAGCCAATTTGTCAGAGCGCAGATCAATACCTTGTTCTTTTTTAAATTCATCCGCGAGGTAGTCAATAACTCGGTTATCAAAGTCTTCACCGCCAAGGAACGTATCGCCGTTGGTGGATTTGACTTCAAACACACCGTCGCCGATTTCAAGCACGGACACGTCGAACGTCCCACCGCCCAGATCGTATACCACGATCGTGCCGGCCGATTTTTTATCGAGACCGTAGGCCAGTGCCGCAGCGGTTGGTTCGTTGATGATGCGCAGGACTTCAAGACCGGCAATTTTACCGGCATCTTTCGTAGCCTGACGTTGCGAGTCATTGAAGTAAGCCGGAACGGTAATTACCGCCTGATCGACTTTTTCGCCGAGATAGCTTTCCGCCGTCTCTTTCATTTTCTGCAGGATCATCGCGGAGATTTGCGAAGGGGATTTTTTCTCGCCATTTACTTCCACCCACGCATCGCCATTATCGCCTTTGATAATTTTGAACGGGGCGGTTTTCAGCATTTTTTGCACTTCCGCGTCTTCGAAGCGGCGGCCGATCAGGCGTTTGACAGCGTAGAGTGTATTTTCTGGATTGGTCACAGCCTGACGTTTGGCCGGCTGGCCTGTGAGGCGTTCACCGTCTTTGGTGAAGGCAACCATCGACGGCGTCGTGCGCGCGCCTTCGGCGTTCTCAATAATGCGTGCTTCCTTGCCGTCCATGACAGCAACACACGAGTTGGTGGTTCCTAAGTCGATACCGATAACTTTGCCCATAATGGTAATTTCCTTTCGTTGGCAAATAGTTGATGGCAGGCCCGTTTTTCACAGCACCGGCCGGTTCATTCCCTAAAGGGGGCTAACAGGCAGATATATAACATGAAAAAGCGGGAAATCCAGCCTTAAGAAGGGAATTTTTCAGGTTTTAACGGGTAACATCCTGCTCTTTAACGGAAGGCTTCGTCAGCAGGTGGATTACGGCCGGCTAAAGGACTTCACGGTTTCAAGCAGAGCCTGAAACGTCTTTCGGCACTCTTTTAAAGCAGTCATTTGCCGGTTTTCATCCCGTTTAAAGGCGGGGGCATAAAAGCGCGGAAAAATTGCCCGCTGCGTGGCAATATAAAAAATGTCGTCAGAGGGGGTGAGGACGGCTTCGATTTGATCGCCGTTATATTCTTTGTGCAGAGCTTTAAGTTTTTCAATGGCTACGGGGTTGAGCATGTAATGTGCCTCCACGCCATCGCGTGCGTACACTTCAAACATTTTTTCAAATTCCGGATCCGTGAAACCTTTTTGTAAGGAAGCGTCTTTATTCAGCCTTGTCAGTGCTTTGCTCAGCGTGCCTTCCGAAATGATGAGGACATTGGACTGGATATTATTTTTCTGATCAATCTCAACCATCAGGCCGGAGCCAGCTTTTTTGCGGCCTGAACTATCGCCCATCTGGATAATTTTAAACGGGATGCCGTCAATACCGGCGGATAGCTCTCCTCTGAATTTCACTTCTTTGGACCGTATGGTGCGAAGACCCAGGGCATCGTAGCGTTTGTTGTTGATCTGGCCCGTTAATGTCCACGTTGATGCAGGCAGGCCGGTGATCGCCGGCATGGCCAGTGCCAGAGCTTTGCGCGCGTACATGTGACTCATCCCTAAATAAAGAGCCAGGCCGCCCGCCGCTCCCAGGGCGACGCCAACCAGCATGTTCTGCGCAACAAAGGAAACAGCGCCGAAAATGAGGAGGGGCGTTATAAAATACAGCGGTTTATACCGGCTAAATTCTTCATCCAGCTGTCGAAGTTTTATGAGAATGGGAGCAGGGCCTTTTGGATCGGTCGTCTGGCTCATGCTCCCCCCTTGAATCGCCTAAGCTGATTGATCGACCTGATGGCCGCCCGCGGCACCGTCTTCAGCCTTAGCGATGCCTACTTTGGCGGCGCGCAGCAGGCGGCCGTTCAGGGTGTAGCCTGCTTCGATCACCTGAATAACCGTTCCGGCGGGTTTACCTGGGAAGGGGGCTTCGAACATGACTTCGTGGAAGTTGGGGTCGAACACGTGGTTCAGCGGCTCCACTTTTTGAATGCCGTGACGCTCGAACGATTTGAGCAGGTTGGCATTCATGGCTTCAAGGCCGGTCACGATGACGCCGATGCGCGCATCGCTTTGCAGCTCGGCTGGAATGGCGGCCAGTGCCCGGTGAAAATTATCCGAAAAATCGAGCAGGTCTTTGGCGAAGGCGGCAACCGCAAATTTACCGGCATCTTCCCGCTCTTTCACGGCGCGGCGGCGGGTGTTTTCAGCTTCGGCCAGCGCGCGCATCATCTTATCCTGCGCTTCGGCCAGCGCGGCTTTCAACGTGTCTATTTCTGTAGCCGACGCATCGGCAGGGGCGTGCAGCGGCTCGACATTGTCCGCTGGTTGTTCTTCAGGAATAGTGGCTTCAGTATTCGTCATATCTCTCTACTCAATCTTTTTTGCATACACAGGCGCCGGAACAAATTCCTGCCCACGGCCATCCTGCACATCATAGGTCATTGGAATGGTCGTGCCGCCGACTTGCGCAAACTCAGATGTTACCCGTCCAGCCATCGCGTGGCGGCTGTCATAGTAATAATGGATTTGCGATCCGCCGTTTTTCAGCGGCAAGGATGATGTGGCGCTTTCAGGGGCCGGAGTCAAGCCGTTCATCTCAGCAAAGTCTGCAATGGCCTGTGTTGTATCGGTATTGGCCGGGGCAACAGGGATGATCAGGCCGATCAGCGCGCCGGTTTTTTCGCCGCTTCTCTCAAAATTATAGATCAGATCGCCAGCGGCTTTAAATTTAATTTGCGATTCCGGGGTAATGGTAACAATGCCATCCTTATATGCCACGTTATAGCGATCGATCGTTGTGCCGATGCTCAGGCGCAGAATTTTCATCTTGCCATCTTCGATCAGTTTTTTCTCCAGCGGGACGGTCGCCATGGCCATGCGGTTGCCAGCGCTGCAAGGGCCTTCCTTGCGCGTATAATCGTGAATGACGATGTCGTAATAAAACGGGTCCTGCTGCGCCGTGTCATATTTCAAGGGGCTGATGGCCCAACATCCATTGACCACATCCGGCACGGAAAAACGCATGCCCACTGTTTTATGGCTGTCGCCTTGCGGCACCAGAGAGACCTCAACATGATCGGGGACGATCTTGCCGTCTTGCGCGTCCTGCTCCTGCGCCTGTTCTTCAACCGCTTGCTCGGCATCATTCTCGTAGGTGCCCATCGAGTCATAGGTTTGGCTTTCCGCAAAAGCGGGCGTGGCGATCATCAGTAACGCGATCAAAAACAGGCGCATGGATTATCCTCTTACGGTGTCAATTGTGTCAGGCGGCGGCTCAAAATTTCCGCCATGGCATTAATGCTGGGAATGATCTTCGCATAATCGAGGCGCGTTGGGCCAATCACGCCCAAAGCGCCCACAATATTTTTGTGCGCATCCCGGTAGGGGGACAGGATCAGCGAATAGCCGGATTCCTGAAATACCGGGTTGTCCGCGCCGATAAAGATTTTGATGCCGCCCGCCAGCCCCGCTTCATCCAGCAGTTTGGCGGCTGTCTCTTTACGCTCCAGATTTTGCATCAGCAGCCGAACGCTTTCGAGGTTTTGCAGGCTTTCGGCATTGAGCAGGTTGGAAGTGCCGCGCACGATAAATGTCCCGTCACCCAGTTGAATGGCAAGGCCGCTCTCGATAATGGCGCTTTTCATCGGGCCGAGTTCGCTGCGTCGCTCCGCAATTTCTCGGCGCAAACCTTCTCGCATCTGACTAAGAGAAGAACCATGCAGTTTCTCGCTCAAAAACTGTCCGGCCTGATGGAGCATATCGGGCGTCGTGCCCGGCTGAATATCAATGATCCGGTTTTCCACCGCGCCGCTCATCGGCACTAGAATGACCAGCGCTTGACGGTCGTTCAACAAACGGAATTCAATATGGCGCAGCGGCTTGTCTTCTTTCGGTGCCACCACAAGGCCCGCACTGGAGGAGAGGTCCGATAAAATTCGTCCCGTCTGTTCAAAGAAAGAAGAGGTGCCTGCGCCCATATGGCGATATTCTTCTTCCAGCGCGGCTCGTTCGCTATCGCCCAGAGCGCCGCGCTCTAAAATCCCATCGACAAAATATTTGAGGCCCGTTTCGCTCGGCAATCTGCCTGCCGATGTATGCCGGGAATAAAGCAGGCCAGAATCTTCCAGATCAGCCATCACATTGCGGATGGTGGCAGGGGAGACGTTAAAGCCTTTGGATAAAAAGCGCGATCCAACCGGTTCGCCGTTTTTCAGGTAATTCTCGACAATCGAGATAAACACCCGGCGGGCGCGGTCGTCCAGTTCGCTAAAGAGGCTGAAATCGGTCATGGGGTGACTATAAGAACAAACGGGCAAATTGACAAATGATTGAAAGCCCTTACAGTCCGCCCATAACAGGAATTTGAAAGGAAATACCCATGTCCCGCCCCTCCGGCCGCAATCCGAACCAGTTGCGCACCATCGAAATCATCCCGCATGTCTCAAAACATGCCGAAGGCTCGTGCATTGTGAAGTTCGGCGATACTCATGTGCTCTGTACAGCCAGTATCGAGGAAAAAGTGCCGGGCTGGATGCGCAATCTGGGTAAAGGCTGGGTCACGGCGGAATACGGCATGCTGCCGCGCTCGACCGGCCAGCGGATGGACCGCGAAGCCGCCAAGGGTAAGCAATCCGGCCGCACGCAGGAAATTCAGCGTCTCATCGGCCGCGCGCTGCGCTCAGTCGTTGACCTGCAAGGCATGGGCGAGCGTCAGATGAAAATCGACTGCGATGTGATCCAGGCTGATGGCGGCACGCGTACGGCATCCGTCACGGGCGGGTATGTCGCCATGGCGCTGGCGTTCCAGCATCTGGTGAAAATCGGCGCGTTGCCGAAAGTACCGCTGACCGATAGCGTCTCCGCAATCTCTTGCGGTATTTATGACGGGCAAAGCGTGATCGATCTCGATTACGCCGAAGATTCTTCCGCTGATACGGATGCCAACTTCGTCATCACCGGCAAGGGCGGCCTTGTTGAAATTCAAGGCACGGCCGAAAAAGAACCGTTCAGCGAAGCGCAATTCCTGGAACTGCTCAGCCTCGCTAAGCAAGGCTGCGCCGATCTGACCGAAGTGCAAAAGAGCATTCTAGGTCAGTAATGAAAACGCTTCTGCTCGCCACGCACAATCAGGGAAAAGCGAAGGAATTCGCCACCCTGCTGCATGGGCTTGTGGAGGACGTGAAAAGCGCGGCAGATTTTAATCTGCCCGAACCCGAAGAAACCGAAACGACCTTCATCGGCAACGCGCTGTTAAAAGCACGCGCCGGATGCGCGGTGACGGGATTGCCGACACTGGCAGACGATAGCGGTTTCGCCGTCACGGCGCTGAATGGCGATCCCGGTGTGTATTCCGCCCGCTGGGCCGGGCCGGAAAAAGATTTCACGATGGCGATGGCCAAAGTAAACGACCTGCTCGGTGATACTTCCGACCGTCGCGCCGCGTTCATTGCCGTGCTGGCGCTCGTCTATCCCGATGGCCGCGAAGAAACCTTCGAAGGTCGCTGTGAAGGCGTTATGGTCTGGCCGCCACGCGGACCTGAAGGGTTTGGCTACGATCCCGTCTTTCAGCCGGAAGGCTTCGATAAAACTTTCGGCGAAATGACCAGCGACGAAAAGCATGCGATCAGTCACCGCGCTATAGCAGTCGCTAAGCTAAAGACGTTCCTCGCCCATGAGCGCTGATCTTTTCGCCCTCTATATTCACTGGCCTTACTGCGCTTCGAAATGCCCTTACTGCGATTTTAATTCCCATGTCGCGCAGACGATTGATCACGCCGCGTGGCGTGACGCGTATGCGCGCGAAATGGCGTATTATGCCGAACTGACAAAAGGCCGCACGATTACCTCCATTTTCTTTGGTGGCGGTACACCGTCTTTGATGGAACCGCAGACGGTGGCGCATGTCATCGATACCGCGCAAAAACTCTGGCGCTTTTCCAATTCCTGCGAAATCACGCTCGAAGCCAATCCGACATCGATAGAAATCGAGAAATTCCGCGCGTTCCGTTCAGCCGGAGTCAATCGCGTGTCGGTGGGCGTGCAATCATTCGATAACGAGCAACTGAAATTTCTGGGCCGTCAACACGATGCGGAAGAGGCGATCAAAGCCATCGATACAGCGCGCACAGTATTCGATCGCTACAGCTTTGATCTGATTTACGCGCGTCCTCAGCAAGCGCCGGATGCATGGGAAACGGAACTGACAAAAGCCTTGCAGTATGCGGGCGATCATTTATCGCTGTATCAACTGACGATTGAACCCAATACCGCCTTCCATACACAATATCAGCGCGGTGATTTCACCATTCCTGTCGATGAAGATGCGGGCATTCTGTACGAGCTGACGCAGGATATTATGAACGCGCACGGTCTGCCCGCATACGAGATTTCCAATCACGCGAAGCCGGGTCAGGAGTCGCTGCATAACCTCACGTACTGGCGCTATGGCGATTATGCGGGCATTGGTCCGGGCGCGCATGGACGCTTGACGGTGGAGGGTAAAAAACTCGCGACACGCGGCCATCGTGCGCCCGACATCTGGCTGAAACAGACAGCCGAAAAAGGCAACGGCGCGCATCCTTTTGAAGAGATTGCGCCGCATGCGCGTCTGGAAGAAGCGTTAATGATGGGATTGCGCTTGCAGGAAGGCGTGCCTGTGGAGCGCTTATCCAATGAAGCAGGAGTGGATTGGGCAACCATCATTCCGGCTCAACGTATTGAGGCCATGGTCAGTGAAGGTATGCTGATGACAGAGGATACGCATTTAGCCGCAACACCTGAAGGATTGCAGCGCCTTAACGGGCTGCTTTCTTATCTGCTGTCTTAGCAATACCGTTCAGAAGCGGCGTGAAATCTGTGCCGTTCATCATGACTTTGCCGTCTTCACGCAGTTCGACATTATACCGCTTCGTCGCTGTTGCGCCCGTACCGCTGATGTTTTCACCAAGGGCCGACATCATCGTGAGAGCAACACGCGCGCCTTGGATTTTACCTTGTTCGGCGGGGGTCAGGCCAGCGGCAGCATCATTCAGTCCCAGCATGATCTGATCGATCCGCACAACATCCATGACAAGATTCCCGGTATATTTCAGCGGCGCCGTGGCCGATGGTTTCAGCTTGCCGGTCAGGTTGACGGATGACTGCGCATTTTTCACCACGATCGAATTGATAATCGCTTCCGAGCCGGCCTGCGCCAGAATGGATAATAAGCCAGCAGGTGAGCTTCCTTGATCCGCTGTCATCAGGCTCTTTTGAATATCACCGAGTTTCTCGACGGGTAAACCTTTGACATCAACATTGACCGTTGCATCAGTCGGGAAGAGACGCGCGTATGCTTGTTTCAACTCTTGCGCGGCGATGCCTTCCAGCCCCATGCGGAATGTCAGGTTGGTTTTGTCTTTGGTTGTATCTGCCAGATCAAAGCCATAACCGAGCTTTTGAATCGTAGCGGATGAGAAAGGGCGTTCCGCGGTTGCTTGCGGAAGCGACAGGCGCACGCTTTGATAAATGGTTTTCAGCGAGGTGAAATTCTCGAACGATTCATCCCACAGACCCGTGAAAGATTGTTTGCCGATCGCCAGTTCAGATTCCGTTTTGCCCTCTTTATCTTTCGTGATGATCGGGGTCGGCAGCGCCATGGTGATATTCCATTTTTTGGCGCCTGCCGGGGACGCATTCAGCGCGATCAACCCTAGGGCGGTTTTAGACTGGTTGGGCTGGACCAGCGTGATATCTGGCAGAGTAACAGCGTAATAGCTGCCTGCCGGTTCGATCATGATCGCGCCTTCTTTGACAAACGTACCGCCGGTTTTCTCAAACGCAGCCTTCTGGCCGTTGAGCAGGCGCTCGATCACGCCACGCAGGCTGGCTTCACTTTGTGCGTCTGTCGCGGCAAAAGCCGGAACGCAAGGCAGGAGCGATAAAAGGGCAATAAGGGCAAAACGAAGCATGGTCATCCTCTGGTTTAAGTCGGTCATCCTAATACCACCTGCATCAAATGGCAATTTTAGGGCGATCTGCCGGTTTAAGGGTGGGATTTTGCTTTATTCTGCCCCCGCAATGGGCTAGAGAAGAGGTCAACCCCGACACAACGATTGTAACAGATAATACCGGCCATGATTTTGACGTCGCCTGACAAGCAATTCTCCCTTCACGCAGATGGGCAGATTTATTTCCAACCCGACACGACCAACCCGTTACCGGGGACGATGATCGCGCATGTGGTCAAGGGCGATAGTCTGCTCAAGCCAAAAGTCGTATTGGCCGACAGCCAGATTTTTGAAGGTCAGGATACCGACCTCATCATTACCAAGTTACAGGAATGGCTCTCGACCTCGATCCATCTCTCGCTGGAATCGCTATTCCGTTTGATCGCTGGCGATGACCACACCGATGCGTCCCGCGCGATTGCCGAAAGCGTTTTCGAAGCGCTGGGGATCGTGCCGCGCGATAGCCTCAATGACGATATTGCCAAGCTGGACGAAGAAGGCCGCAAGGCGCTACGCGCGCGCAAAGTGCGCATGGGTCCGATTGTTATTTACATGCCCGACCTCAACAAGCCTGCTGCGATCAAATTGCGTGCGCTGCTGCTGACCTTGTGGCAGGACAAAGCGCTGCCGGCGCAAACACCGCCCGATGGGATGGTATCGCTCGCGATTGCCGATAAAGAAATTGACGCTGATTTCTACAGCAAAATCGGCTACCCGGTTTTTGGCCCCCGCGCGATCCGCGTTGACATGCTGGACCGCGTTATCTGCGCCATCTATGACAACGCCGACAAAGGCATGTTCAAAGCCCAGCACAAGATGGCTGAATGGCTTGGCTGTAATATTCCAGACCTCTACGCCATTCTCGAAGCCATGGGCCACACCAAGGTAAACGACCCGATCGAAGAAAAGGTCAAAGCCGAAGAGGAAGCCGCTCCAGCTCCAGCGAGTGACGTTGTCGAAGAAGCACCTGTGGCAACAGAGGCTGCCGCTGACGCACCTGCATCAGAAGCACCCGCCGTTGAAGCCAAACCTGCCGTGATTAAACCCGATCTGGCAACCTTCCGCCTGAAACGCAATAAGCCGGCTGTTGATCGCGAACGTTTCAAGAAGCCGTTCAAAAAAGACGAGAATAAAGATCATAAAGACAAACCGAAGCGCGACGATAGCAAGCGCGACGAGAAAAAATTCAAAGGCAAACCGCGCGATAAAGACAGAGCGCCCCGCGAAGACAAAGAGCGCGTCTTCAGCGCCAGTGCGAAAGCCAAGCCGGAAGACAATCCTTTCGCCATTCTGCAACAGCTGAAAATGGGCAATGATAAAAAGTAAGCGGATGACATTACGTTGCCGGATTATTTGCCTCCCCGCACTTGCGGGGATGCTTTTATGGATGCCATCCGCCCACGCTCAAAGCGGCCCGCAATTTTCGGCTGCGTACATGCGCGAACTATGCAAAAGCGATCCAAATGGCAATGAGACGGTCAAGGGCGGCCATGCCGCCTGTCAGGCCTACATTGCGGGTGTGCTCGATTATCATGGCACGTTAAGAGCGCTGGGCACGGAGCCAAGCCTGTCGATCTGCTTCCCCGGCAAGACGCCGCCGATTTACGATCTGCAGAAAATCGTCTGGCGCTATATCGATAGAAATCCGCCGGTCGATGCATTCGCCGCCGCGCCTACGGTTATCATGGCACTATCGGGCGCCTACCCCTGCAAGAAAAAGCGCTAGGACGCGCTGTTGAGAATGATCGCCAGCAGGATAATCTGCGGCAGCGTGATCAGTGGCAGGAAGAGAGCGATTTTCCAGCTCTTGGTCGCTTCTTTCAACACCATTACTTCGGTGTAATCCGTCGAGACGCCGGCCATCAGAAACGCAAACGCGTTGCCCAGCGCGCCGCCGCGATTAAACAGGTCGGCCGCAATCGGCGCCGAGCCTTCCGAGCAGACTTCCAGAATGGTGGCAAAAACAACCGTCGCGCTCAACCCCAGCATCGTCGGGCCGAAATACTGGGCGAAATCATCGGGGCTTAAGAAGACGCGTAAAGACGCCGCCAATACAATCCCGAACAGCAGCCAGCGCATCACCATGCGCGATTCCTGGATGCCGGTCAGGATCATGTCCTTGAACAGAGCAGGGGTCCATTGCGTGCGTTTCAACCCCGCTTTTGCTTCCGGCCAAAAACGGAAATCGGCGCTGACCGTCTGGCGGTTCGGATTGGCGGGCAAGCCTTTGCGCTCCACCAGCCAGTCAAAAATAACGCCCGTAATAATGGCGATGACTAGCGATAAGACAATAAACAGCAACGTCCATTTTACCCCGATCAACGTGAACAGAATAATGGTCATCGAAAAACTGTTCCACGGACTGGCAATCAGGAAGGCCATGACCTGGCCGATACTGGCGCCGCGTTCATAAATCTTGGTGCCGATCATAAGAATGCCGTGCGAACACAGATCCAGTAAAACACCCGCCAGCGTCGCGCGGCCAATGCCGATCAACCCTTTGTTGGTGCCTAGCGCCGCCATGATAAAATCGCGCGGAGTTTTTGACAGCAAACCTAGGAAGAAAATGCCAACCAGCACGCCCCACCACATGGTGTTCACAAACTCGACCACAGCATGGGCGAAATGATGGACGGGCGGGTAGGGTGCAATCACCTCATTGAAAAAAGAGCCTGCGATATAGGCTAACGCCACCAACACACCGCAGATCAGCAGCATCCAGTCCCGTTTGCCCGAATGGTCGCCATGGTCATGATCGTGCGCGCAGCAGCTGGGAGTCGTTGTCATACCTACCTAGATATAGGATTTGCCCGGCAATAACCAAATCATATTCAAGACGTTAGGCAGAAAAACTTTTATTTTTCTGGCTTTTGCGGGTAAAATTAGGGTAAGAAGATAGCGTTACGAAAAACGAGGTATGCCGTGAAAAACCGTTTGGCGATTTTAACCATTCTTGCAATGTCCGTCTGCGCTCCTGCGAAAGCCGAGCGCCAGATTTACAATCCGTATGCCTTGGGTGTTACGCAACAAGAGATGGATCGCGTCAAAGCGCAGCAGCAGCGTCAGGCGATTTTAGGGACGGGTAATACACCGCGTGGTTATTCCCGCAATAACAACCGCCGCATCTCGCCGGTCGAGCAATATCAGGTTCTGACCATCGAAGAAGAATTCAAAAAGCGCTTCCCGGTTCACCCGGGGCTTTACCGCGATGCGTATGATCGCGGCACCTTCCGCCGCAGCACGACCGGCGGCAATAATCCCAGAGACTAGACTTCGTCACTGTCCGCTTCTGCGGCTTTGGCTTTTTCCTTCTGCCGCTGCTCATGCACGTAGCTGAGGAAATCCTGACTCACGTCCGATCCAACGCTCGGCGCAATGCCGGTCGGCAGGAAGAAGCGCACATGGAACTGATAGTGCCCCAATTCGCTGGTGACCAGATCAAACACAGGCTCAGCCGAGCCGATTTCAATTCCGGCGCGGCGGCGGATTTTGCGGTTAAACGCTAAGGAATCGTCGCGGTACGGCGCGAAATGCTTTTCGGAGATTGTTTTCAAAGCATTCATCGCGGCGGCAGGGTCTATATCGGTATATTGCACGCCCACGCGCACATCTTCAAAAATATAGGCTTTGAAGAAATTCGAATTCTCGATGTTGGAAGTGAACAGCTTGCTGTTCGGGATGGTGATGGTGCGGCCGGTAAACTGATAAGTTTTTCCCTCCATATCGACTTCCTGCAGGCGGAAGGAAAAAGCATCAAGATCGACGACTTCACCGGTAATGCCATCAATGGTGATCCATTCACCTGCTTTGAACGGCTGGCTCGTGGCACGCATGATGGCCCCCGTCAGGCACAGGATCATCTCTTTGGTCGCAACGACCAGCGCGACCGCAAAGGCGGTGATGGAGAGGGCGACAGTGTGAAGCTGCGGCGCCCAGATCAGCACAAGGCCGATCACCATCAGAATCGCGCTGGTGTTCTTGATGCGGATAGTCCAGCGGCGCTGGTCTTTATCCAGCACTTCGGCGTCCCGGCGTACATAGCGGATCAGGAAGCCGCGGATCAGGATGATCGCGCCGATCAGGAAAATAGAGGTAAAAATTGACCCGAAGGACAGTATGTCCTTAAGGTCTAAATCGCTGAAATCAAAAGATAAACTGGCTAAACTGTTCATGGGTTTCTCACGGGTTGCCGCTATTAGCCACCAAAATACGGCGTTTTTAAGGGAATGCCTAGGGGAGGCAGGGATATTTTCTTTGACATGCCCGCGGAAATCCTTATAAATCCGCCTATTCCTGAGAAGAGAAGGGGCAACCCTTCCGCTGCGTTTTCGGACCAGTCCATGTTTGGCAATCGGGACAAAAACAACAAAAAGGAACTAAAACTATGAGCGATAAACGCCCACAATCGAAACATAAAATCGACCGCCGCCTTGCCTGTAACCTGTGGGGCCGCGCCAAATCACCATTCAACATCCGTCAAACGGGTCCTGGTATGCACGGCGCACGCCGCGGCAAGCCAACCGATTACGGTATCCAGCTGATGGCCAAACAGAAACTGAAAGGTTTCTACGGCAACATCGGCGAGCGCCAATTCCGCAAATACTTCCATGAAGCCCTGCGCCTGCGCGGCGATACGGGTCAGAACCTGGTAGGTCTGCTGGAAAGCCGTCTGGACGCAATCATTTACCGCGCCAAATTCGTGCCGACCGTCTTCGCTGCCCGTCAGTTCGTCAGCCACCAGCACGTCACCGTGAACGGCAAAAAAGTAAACATTCCCTCATACCAAGTGAAGGAAGGCGATGTTGTGGCCGTAAAAGAAAAATCCCGCCAGCTGACGCTGTACATCACGGCGAATGAATCGGGCGAGCGCGATGTACCGGAATATCTGGACGTTGATCACAAAGCAGGCAAAGCGACCTTCCTGCGTACGCCGAAAATTGAAGATGTGCCTTATGCCGTTCAAATGGAACCGCACCTGGTCGTCGAATTCTACAGCCGTTAATCGGCCCTCAAGATACGAAGAAGGCCGCTTTCGAAGCGGCCTTTTTTATTGCCTTTTGCCATATAGTTTGTTAAGGTTGTTTCATCAACGGGCCATCTGCGCCCGTTTTTTTTGTGGCCGGCCCATGGCGCGACAAAAAAATACGCCGAACGAACTGAATAGATTTTTATTTCTTGTTATTTATCAAGGCGGTAATGATGCCATGGAAGGTGTTCACTTCCTGCTCGGTCATCTCTGCGCGGCCCAGCATGTTCTGCAGATTACGCATGACGTTTGGGCGTAATTCCTGTGTGCGGAAGAACCCGTGCTCGTGCAGCTCCGCTTCAAGGCGATCATAAAGCGCGGTCAGATTCTTCATCGTGGCCGGCAGCTCATCGTGCTGGGCATTGGTTTTAGGTTCTGCCTGAAACCATTCATAGGCGCACAGCAAAACGCATTGCGCGAGATTGAGCGACCAGAACTCCGGATTAACGGGAATGGTGATAACGGTATGCGACAGCGCCACATCATCGTTAGAGAGGCCCGCGCGTTCCGGCCCGAAGACAAACGCGCATTGCTGGGCTTGGCCTTCACGCAGCCGCGCATCGCTGGCGGCTTCCCGCGCCGTCATAACGGGCTTCACCATATCGCGCGGGCGCGCCGTGGTTGCATAGACATGATGGCAATCAGCCACGGCGTCGGCGAGGGTGGGGTAGACCTCAACAGGCGGCATTTTCTCGAGCGCGCCGGAACTCATCGCCTCTGCGCGCTCTGAGGGCCAGCCATCGCGCGGCGCGACGAGACGCAAGCGAGAGAGGCCGCAATTCAGCATCGCGCGCGCGGCAGCGCCGATGTTTTCCCCCATCTGCGGGTTGACCAGAATGATGACAGGCGCGGTATTCATGGCCCAAACCATATAGTAATGATGAATGAAATCAACAGGTTAATAGAAATAGTTTACAAAACCTTAAGAATGGGTTATTCTATTCATAATTCATTAACTTTTGGACAGAACCATGTTTGTTGATCAAAACAAACTATACCGGCGCAACGCGCAGTTCGATGTCATGCAGGCTTTTATCAAGCTTGATGATACGCGCAAGCTTGCCCTGTTTGATCGGTTGAATGATGTCGCACCCGGTGCGTTTGAGCGCACGGTGCATTTGTTCTGGCCACAGGCGAACCGCGTCGATGCAAAGCGCCTCGAAAAATACATGACCCGCCGTATCGCGGCCAACGACGCGCGTTAGGCTACGCGGCGCGCTTCACCAGGCGTGATTTCACTTTATCGGGGCCGAGCAGCGGCATGAGCACGGGCAGTTCCGGGCCATGATCCATGCCGGTCAGCGCTTGACGAAGTGGCATGAAAAGATCCTTGCCTTTGCGGCCGGTTTTTTCTTTCACCGCATCCGCCCAGCTTTTGAACGTATCCTGATTCCAAGGTGACGGTGGCAGCAGGTCGGCAGCCGCTTGCGCAAAGTCGGCGTCGGCGATGATTGGCGTGACCGGGCCATTGGCGACGCGCCACCACTCAGAGATTTCTTCGAGCTTGGTGATGTTCGAGCGCACGGCTATCCAGAAATTCTCATCGAGATCAGCAAGGCCCATCTCGGCCAAGCGGTCTTTCACCGCGCTGTATTCTGTCTGGTGCAGGATCTTTGCGTTCAGGCGATAGAGTTCTTCGACATCGAATTTCGGCGTGTTGCGCGAAAATTTGGTCAGATCGAAGCCGGCAATCAGCGGTTCCAGCGAAGTGAACGGTTCGATCGGATCGGCGCTGCCGAGACGGGCCATCAAGGATACAAGGGCCATTGGCTCCAATCCTTCATCTTCCATCACGCTTTTGACCGAGAGGGAGCCAAGGCGTTTCGAAAGCTTGCCGCCTTCGGAATCCGAAATCAGCGGCAGGTGCGCGAATTGCGGTTTGTACTCTTTGCCTTCGACTTCCGAAATCGCTTCGAACATCTGGATGTGGCAGGCGGTGTTGGACACATGGTCTTCGCCGCGCACGATGTGCGTGATGTCGGTGTCGTAATCATCAATCACCGAGCACAGGTGGTAGAGCGGACGGCCGTCTTCGCGGATCACGACCGGGTCCGACATCTCACGTTCTTTGAACAATACATTGCCGCGCACAAGGTCATCCCATTGCGTCGGGTTGTCGGTCAGCATAAAGCGCCAGTGTGGCTTGCGGCCTTCAGCTTCAAAGGCGGCTTTTTGTTCACTGGTCAACTTCAGGGCAGAGCGGTCATAGATCGGCGGTACACCGCGTGAGAGTTGCGTCTTGCGCTTCAGGCCGAGTTCGTCGGCTGTTTCATAACAAGGATACAAACGGCCTGACTTTTTCAGTTTTTCAATGACGACGTCATAGCGCTCATTGCGGTCTTTCTGATTGAAATTGGAATCCCATGTCAGACCCATCCAGGTCAGACCGGTCTTGATGGCTGCTTCATATTCCAGCGTCGAGCGTTCGGTATCTGTGTCGTCAATGCGCAGCAGGAAACTTCCTTTATTGGCGCGACAGAACAGCCACGTGACAATCGCCGTCCGGGCGTTGCCGACATGCAAGAAACCGGTGGGCGAGGGAGCAAAACGAACGCGAACTGACATAATGGGATAATCCTTCCTAGATCCGTTTAAATAGCCCTTATTTCAGGCTTTTTCAATGGTCTTGCGGTATGCGTTGGTGATGGGGTAGCGGCGGTCACGATCAAATGATTTAGCGGTCACCTTGGCGCCAGGCGCGCTCTGACGGCGTTTATATTCGGCCAGATCAAGCAATTTCCAAACCCTCTTGACCGTTTCAGCCGTATGGCCGCGGGCAATCGTCCCTTCGAGCCCCATGTCACGCTCAATCAAGCATTCGAGGATATCGTCCAGCTTGTCATAGGGGGGCAGGCTGTCCTGATCCGTCTGGTTAGGGCGCAGCTCGGCGCTGGGTGCTTTGGTCATGATACGCGCCGGGATAACGGCGCTCTGCTTGTTGCGCCATTTGCTTAACGCATAGACTTTTGTTTTATAAATATCTTTCAGCGGATTGAAGCCGCCACACATATCGCCGTAGAGAGTCGCATACCCGCAAGCCATTTCCGATTTATTGCCAGTGGTCAAAACCATTTTGCCCGTCTGGTTTGACAGGCTCATAAGAATGAGAGCACGTGCGCGGCTTTGCATGTTTTCATGCGCTATGCCCGAAAGATTTTGAAGCGTCCCTTCCATCGCCTGCATCATAGGCTCGATGGACAACTCTTGGTAGGAAATGCCGAGCGCTTGCGCGCAGGCCTTGGCGTCATCAAGGCTGTCTTGTGATGTGAAAGGGGAGGGCATCATCACGCACTGCACTTTGTCTGCACCCAAGGCATCAACGGCGATAGCGGCGACCAGCGCACTATCAATGCCGCCTGATAGGCCAATCAAAACGCCGTTATCAAAGCCGTTCTTGGTCACGTAATCGCGCGTACCTAAGCACAAAGCGCGATACAAATGTCCATCGTCTTCCACCCAACCTTCGGTGACCTTTTCGGTGAAAGGATAGGCGAGGGAATGAATGTCCTCTTCAAAAAACTTGAATTGCTGAATCATTTCGCATTCGGCATTCAGCACGAACGATCCGCCATCGAAGACCAGATGATCCTGCCCCCCGACCATATTCACATAGACAAGCGGCAATCCGGTTTCTTCGATACGTAGACGCGCATGATGCAGACGCGTATCATATTTATTGATTTCGAACGGGCTGCCGTTCGGGACGATGAGGATGTCAGCCCCTTGCGCCTTCAGATACGCGGCGACCTCTGGCCACCACATATCTTCGCAAATCATGATGCCGAGTTTCTTACCCATGAAGCTGATCGGTGTCGGATCGTACCCTTGATTGAACGTGCGCTTCTCATCGAAGACGCCGTAATTCGGCAAGCGGCTTTTATATGTGCCGTCTTTAATCTCGCCATCGGCAATCAGCAGTGCCGCGTTATAGCGCTTGTGATCTTCTTCCCATGGCGTGGTGAGCAGCATGGCGGGTTTGCCCACGCTTTCGGCAACGAGCTGCTCAACGCAGGCTTTCACATCTGCCATGAATTGCGGCTTCAGGATTAAATCTTCCGGCGGATAGCCGCTCAAGACCAGTTCAGGAAACACAATCAGATCGGTGTCTTTAGTCTTATCCCGCACGCGCCGGATCAAGGCCATGTTCCCCGCAAGGTCGCCAACGACTGGATTGACCTGTGCGAGGGTTAATTTCACCGAAGCCCCTTATGGAGTTCGTCGGCGACAAGGAAGGCCAGCTCCAATGCCTGATTGGCATTGAGGCGCGGGTCGCACGCGGTGTGATAACGCGAGGATAAATCTTCATCGGTTACATCGTGTGCCCCGCCAACACATTCGGTGACGTTCTGGCCGGTCAATTCGAAATGAACGCCGCCGGGGTGCGTACCTTCTGCGCGGTGTACGGCAAAGAAGTCGCGCACTTCTGACAGGATGTTATCAAAGCGGCGGGTTTTGTAGCCGCTCGATGATTTTTCCGTGTTGCCGTGCATCGGATCGCAGATCCACGCAACATGACGGCCTTCTTCTTTTACCTTGCGCACCAGCGGGGTGAGGTTGGCTTCGACTTTGCCCGCACCCATACGCGCGATGAGCGACAGGCGGCCAGGTTCGTTCTCCGGGTTCAGCGCGTCTATCAGTCTGATCAGCGTATCCGGTTCTAAATCAGGCGGACATTTCAGGCCGAGCGGATTTTTCACGCCGCGCACGAATTCCACCTGCGCGCCATCGAGTTGTTTGGTGCGTGCGCCGATCCACAAGAAGTGAGCGGATGTGTCATACCAGTCGCCCGTCGTTGAATCGATACGGGTCATGGCCTGTTCGTAGGGAAGTAACAACGCTTCGTGACAAGTGTAGAAATCTGTCTCGCGCATCGCAGCCACGTTATCGCCCGTGACACCGCAAGCGCGCATGAAGTCGAGCGCGCGGCCAATTTCATCGGCCATGCTTTTGTAGCGCGCGGCCAGCGGGCCATCGGAGACAAAATCAAGGTTCCAGCTGTGGACCTTTTGCAAGTCCGCATATCCGCCTTGTGCAAAAGCGCGGATCAGGTTCAGCGTCGACGCGGATTGATTATAGGCGCGGATCATGCGTTCCGGATCAGGAATGCGGCCCTCTGGCGTGAATTCAAATTTATTGATGATATCGCCGCGGTAAGAAGGCAGTGTCACGCCATCGATGGTTTCATTATCGTCCGAGCGTGGCTTGGCGAATTGACCGGCCATACGGCCCATTTTTACCACAGGCAGGCCGCCTGCAAAGGTCATGATGACGGACATCTGTAACAGCACGCGGAACGTGTCGCGAATTTTGTTCGCGGAGAATTCATTAAAGCTTTCGGCGCAATCTCCCCCTTGCAACAGAAAGGCTTTTCCCGCGGAGACATCGGCAAGTTGCGCTTTCAGGCGGCGGGCTTCCCCGGCAAAGACCAAAGGCGGCATCCCGGCGATCACACCTTCGGCCCATTCAAGGCGGGCTTGATCAGGGTATTGGGGGAGCTGTTTGGCAGGCTTTTCGCGCCATGTATCGGGTTTCCATGTCATGCCTCTTTTGTACGACAGTTCGCCCCGAAAAGGCAAGTGGATCAGGTGCTTGAGGGAGTGCGTAAGGTAACCAGCTCCTCGGCAGCCGTCGGGTGAATGCCAATACAGGCGTCAAAATCGGCCTTCGTCGCACCCATTTTCATGGCTACCCCAAACCCTTGCAGGATTTCCGGTGCGTCCGCGCCAACCATATGCAGGCCGACAACTTTATCGTCCGCCTTGTTGACGATGAGCTTGACCATGAAACGCTCGTCCCGGCCGGACAGGGTATTTTTGAGCGGTTTGAAATTGCTTTTATAAAGGGTGACATCCATGCCTTTTGCGCGGGCCTGTTCTTCGGTCAGACCGCAGGTGCCGATCGCCGGGCGGGAAAACACGGCCGTAGGGATCAGATCATAGCTTACAGTCCGGCTGTGTTGATTGAACAGAGTGTCCGCCAGCGCGTGACCTTCCGCCAGAGCCACAGGGGTGAGGTTGTGTTTGTTCGTTACATCGCCAATCGCATAAATGTGCGGTATACTGGTCTGGAATTGATCGTTCACAGGAATGCGGCCAGTGTCTTCAAATGTAATGCCGGCTTGTCCCACGCATAATTTACCGATTTCCGGCGTACGGCCGATCGCGCTCAGTACCGTATCACAATGAATCGTATGACCTTTCGTTGTTTTAACCTGCAGTCCATCCGTTTTGTCGATTGATTCAATATCGCACTCAAAATGAATGTGAATACCTTGCTTGATCATTTCATCGCGCAGGAACGTGCGCACATCATGATCAAACCCGTTCAAAAATAACTCGCCGCGATAAAGCAGGGTGACATGTGCGCCCAGGCCGTGAAAAATATGCGCGAATTCTACAGCTATATAGCCGCCGCCCTGAATGACGATGCGCTTGGGAAATTCTTTCAGATAAAACATATCATCGGATACAAGCGCATGCTCATGACCCGGGAAAGCGGGATAGCGCGGGCGGCCACCAGTGGCAATCAATATTTTATCCGCCGTAATAGTTTTTTCGCCAACCTGCAGCGTATGCGCATCGATAAAATGGGCATAGTCATCAAAGCGTGCGACGCCTGATTTATCGAGCATGGTTTGATAGATACGGTTCAGACGTGTGATCTCCGTGTCTTTATTCTCTATCAACATCGGCCAGTCGAACCGGGGGTTATCCATTTGCCAGCCATAACCGGCCGCATCGGCAAACTCCGCGCCAAAATCAGCCGCATAGGTGAATAATTTTTTTGGCACGCAGCCAATATTGACGCATGTGCCGCCATAAAAACGGCCTTCGGCAATGCCGACTTTGGCGCCATGGCTGGCTGCAATGCGTGAAGAGCGAACGCCACCTGATCCTGCGCCAATCACAAAATAATCAAAATGCGTCTCAGTCATTATGTTTCAGCTTTCGTGAATTCCAGCGGCGGTGCAGCCACAGCCATTGATCGGGACGTTCGGTGATCCATTGTTCCAGAAGCGTGTGAGCGTCACTGACGACGTCATCTAGGGTGCGGCCTTTTGTTTCAAAGGGCGGATAAACCGTGATGCGGAACTGACAACCTTTAATTCGTTCGGGGCGAACGGGTATGAGCGGCAGGTCGAATTTTTGCGCCAGCTGCACAAAGGCCGGAGATGTCATTGCAGGTTGCCCAAAAAAGTCGGCGGCAATACCTTCATTATATTTCTGGTCGATGAGAATCCCCAGGCTTTCACCGTTTTGCAGTGCCCGCATCATATTCCGCGCGCCCTTGGAAGATTTTGGAATGGTGGAGATCGTACCCTGCAGGCTGCGGCATTCATCCAGAATATTTTGCAGATAGGGATTGTTTGGTGCACGGTAAATCAGCTGTGGCGTGATACCGAAAAAATGCATCATGCCGGTTGCGGACATTTCCCAGTTGGCCAGATGGCCGGAAAAGAAAACAAATTGTTTCACGCCTTCAGGCAAATATCCATGTACTTCGGTGTGCTGCTCTACGATGGTTTTTAGGTGCGGATATTCAGCAATCGTGCGCCCCAGATTATCCCACATGCCTTTAACAATATTATGTGCATCCGTGCCGGGAAGGGAAGTTTCAACATGCTTAATAGCTTTGCGAGACGCGGCGAGACGCGGACCGATCGTGCGACCTATGAAACCGCCTAAATCAGAAGCCGTCTGCACAGGCAGAAATTTGAAAAGCAAGACAAGAAAGTGAATAGGAGTCGCTTCCAAAAAATACCGTATTTTCTTCATCGTTGAATGACTTCCTTGATCTGAGCCAGAAGGGCTTCGGGTTGATCAATCATATAATTTATCTTTAATATATTGACTTTGTGACGCCATGAAGTGGGTAAGCGCATGGTATCTTTTTCTGTAGTGATTAAATGAGAGCCGGTTTGTGCGGCGCGATCGACCAGATCGGACAGCATTTTATCGGTATAGGGCTGATGGTCGGCAAAAGATACTGTTTCAACCACATGATAATAATTGTTTTTTAACGTCGTATAAAATTTCTCGGGCTGACCGATGCCGCAAAAAGCCAAATAAGGCTGATTGGGATTGGTGGCAGCAGGCGCCTGAATATGGGCGCTGTATATAGGAAGCGTTGTTGTAAAGGGCAGCGCCGCACCAATTTGCAAGACAGCATCTGCTTTCTCTAATGCACTGCGCAGTGTTTCGCGCAAGGGGCCTGCAGGGAATGTCAGCTGATTACCGAGCCCTTGATCTGTGTTAAACACCAGCATTGAAAATGTTTTCGTCAGTTGGTTGTTTTGCAGTCCGTCGTCCATAAGGATCAGGTCATGCCCATTTTGTTCTGCCAGGCGCGCGCCGGTGTGACGATTGCGCGCCACAATCGTCGGCGCATAGTGCGCATGCAGCAACGCTTCGTCGCCGACATCTTTTGCGGTATGCAAAGCAATATCCACTATAACGGGTCCTTTCAGAGAGCCGCCGTAGCCGCGCAATAAAATGACAGGATTGGTAGCCAGTCCTGCTGCTGTCACTAATTTATGGAGAGCCTGGACGATCGGTGTTTTACCACTGCCGCCCAATTGCACATTGCCGACGCATAAGACTGGTATCGTACTTTTGTACGGCGCGCGGCTGTTATAGAGCGTGCTTTGAATGCGACCATAGAGCAGCGACGCCGGCATCAAGGCTTTTGCCCAGATGTTATTATCTTGCCAGAAAGTAGGAGGAACCCATGCCATGGCTATGCCGCCTTCATGACTGGCGTGAGATACGTCATGACGGTATCGATGACTGCTGATTTGCGGGCGGCGAAATTACGGGCATTGGCTTGCTGTGTCATCAGATAGGCGGGATCGCTGAGTAAGTTTTTCAGCAGCTGATATAGAGCGTCTTCCGTTGGTGCCAAGAGCGCGGCTTTCTCTGCCAGCATTTCATCGAATAATGTTTGCTGGTTTTGATAATGCGGGCCTGTCAGTACGGCACAGTCCAGTTGTGCTGGTTCAATCGGGTTATGGCTGCCGCCGCCATCATGACTAAAAGAACGGCCTATGAGGGCGATCGGCGCGGCACGGTAAAAAAGACCTAATTCCCCGAGTGTATCGGCGACATAAATGCCTGTACCGGCGTCTGGCAATGTTTTTTGTTCGCTACGGAAGAGGGGCTGAGTAGCCGCTATACTCTGGGCAATCTGTCCCCGGCGCTCCGGATGGCGCGGGACAATAATGGTCAGCAGTGCTGGAAAATCATCAATCAACCGGGCGTGCAGTCGTGCCGCCAGTTGTTCTTCGCCATCATGTGTGCTGGCATAAATCCAGACAGGGCGCGGGCCGATTGCATCTTTTAAGGATTGTAAATCCTGCTGATCGCAGGGGAGATCATTGGCGCTATATTTCAGATTGTCGGTAAAATGAACGCTGCGTGCTCCAAGGTTTTCGTATTTTTGCGCCGCGTCTTGCGTCTGCGCCAGAATAACGCTGAAGCAACTAAGAATGTCATGCGCGGTTTTTGGCGCGCGCTTCCAATGAACATAGGATTGGTCGGACAGGCGGGCGTTAATCAATGCCGCCGGAATGCCCCGTGCCTTTAACGCCATGAGCATATTCGGCCAAAGCTCGCTTTCCATCCACAAAGCAAAATCCGGTTGCCAGTGATCAAGGAAGCGTGCCACCCATTGCGGCGCATCGAGCGGCATATATTGATGGATTGCCTGCGCTGGCAGCCTTTTGCTGAGAAATTGCGCCGAGGTTACCGTTCCAGATGTAACAAGAATATGGGAGTTTTTGATATGATCGATCAGGATGAGGGCGCTTTGTGCTTCGCCTACGCTGGCAGCGTGAATCCACACCAAGCGTCCTTCTGGTCTGGGAAGAGACGGTTCTCCCATACGCTCAGGCAGACGCTGTGGATCTTCCTTGCCCTTTGATTGCCGCCATGCGAGAAGCCCGCGTAAAAGCGGGGTCGCGAGGGTTAATGCGGATGTGTAAAAACCGAGGGCCATGTGGGCTTCAGTAAACCCAACCCTTTGAGATTATTCAAGTTATTAAATTATTTGCCGCACGTACCGTCTTTTTTGAAGGAACAGCCGGGATTTGAGCACACGCCATCGTCATACCCTCCTGTACCGGCCGCATCCGTCACCACGGTTACCCCTGTCAGGATGGCTTTTGCAGCGGCACCGCTACATTTTCCCGGTTCCAGTTTTGGACGGATATCATCGTAGGTTTTTTTCAGCGGTTTGGTGAAATCATAGAGCTGATCAAACTTATTTTCGGCGCGATTAATGGCGGTCGGCCATGTGGCATTGCCTGCCGTATTGTCAGGTTTTGCCACTTTACAGGCTGCTGGAAACTGCCGGGGGTCGGTCATATTTTTGTAGCCCTGAATTTTCTTTTTGCCGCCTTCAAGGTCATCGAACGGGAAGAAGCCGTCACTTTCGAACTTCGCATTGTCGATAAAGTTTTCGCACTTCGCCTGCGTCCAGATGTTCGCCATGAGGGAACAGCTGTAGGAAGGAGCTGCTCCGCCAGCGCCGGCAGCCGAAGCATCCCCTATGGTGCGGTCGGCGGTTGCATGACGACCCAGATAGGCAGAGCGTTCGCCGAGAAACTTATGATTAAAATTGTTGGTGATATAGGCTTTGTATGTATCCGTGACTGTGCGCGCCAACGTCTGTTCAAGGCTGTAACCCGTACCGCGCGGAATAATCATGGTGTTGTTAAAATACGTCGTGTGCGTGAAAATATCGCCAACTTTCTGTGCATTATGCTGTACGAAAGAATCAAAGCAGACATATTCCATGACGCTGTCAGGCTTGTAGATCAGATTTTTATTCTGGATAATCTCACGTTCTGCTTCCATCCAGGCTTTGGCCGTCATGGACTGCCAGTAATCAGGGTCGCATGTTTGTGGCGCTGTTTTTGAGGCGCCGCCCGCCGCGTTTGCGGGAGGGGTGTTATACAATGTCTGCGCAGTGGCCGACCCGGACATCATGACGATCCCCAAAAGTCCCAATACTGAAATGCGTAATCTATGTGTCATTGGTTGGCCCCAGTAATCAGTTTACCGAAAAAGTGGTTGCGTGCGCAAATAAACTCTTAATCTTTCTTGCAGGTCCCGGCTCCTTCGAAATCGGGGTTGTCGTAACTGCACCCAGTGTTGCTGCAGATACCGTCATCATAGGTCTTAATCTTGGCAATTCCCCCGTCTTTGGCAGGTTCGAAACGGTGAATGGTGATGCCAGTGGCGATCGGGTCCTTGCAGTCTTTGTCACCAGCCAGATAGTCCAGTTTCGGTTTCACCTTATCATATTTGGTCGCCTGATTCTTGGCGGCATCGATCATGCCTTGATTAATGGCGGTGCTTGAGCAGGCCATGGTGGAAGGGAATTGGCGAGGATCGTTACTGATCAGGTCACTGAAGCGCGGGAAGGCAGTATCAGGCGCCGGGAAGTTCTGGCAACGCGCCGCATCCCACACCTGTTGCATATCCTGGCATTTCGAACCATCAGGCGTGATGGCCACCCCTTCAAGGCCGCCAAGCAGAGGATGCGCGAAGTTCTTTTTATATTCTTCGTGCGCGGTCCAGATGACGTTCAGTAACGAGCTGTCCATCGACATGGCGCCCATCGTCTTATTCATGGTATGCGTCTTGCCGATGATATCGACAGGACGGTTTACCCATGCATCCGTCTCACTGAAAATGGACGCGACAACCGTCTCGGTTTTTTTCAGATAAAACGGCAGGCAGCCGTAATCGATCACACTGTCCGCCTTGGCAATAAAGCGGCGCTGCATGGCGGTCTCGCGGCGGCCCTCAAGAGCCGCCTGATTGTTGAGCGCAACCCAGGTATCGACGGCGCAGGATGTCGTTGGCTCTACGACATCACTTGGCAGGATAGGCGGCAGTTCGGCTGGCTTTTCATCTTTACCGGGCGTTAGTTCGCCACCCGGATCGCCAGGGTCACCAGGCGGAATCGAGACAAGGCCGGTGTAAGGGTCGCCGTTCGGAATCTGAATAAGCAGCGTTCCTTCATCCGTGTTGTAGTTCGGGTCGCCCGTCCACTCGTTTGGTTTGGTAGGATCGGGTACTTTCGAGTGATCGATCTTGCAGCTGACTTCTTTTGCCGGCTTCTTACATTGCGGCTCACCATAGCTGCCAGGGTAATTTTCAGCCGGAAATGAAGCTGCTTTGGGATAGCGTGTAATCGGCACGCGGTTGCGCCCATCTTCTTTCAAAGCCGCGCGAATACCCGCATCACAAAGGTTAACCGCGCCGCCCGCGCCCAAAACGCCTTTACATTGGTCCGTGTGGGCATTGCCCGGACCTTGCGGTTTGCCGTGATAAGGGCCTTTGACGAGACCGAACACACATTGCGGATCAACGACCTGTTGATCGATGATAACTTCAAGGTGGACGTGCGGGCCACTCGCGCCTGCGCAGGCATTACCTTCCTGTCCACTGAGGGCTGCAGGAATATTACCGGAAAAACCGTGCAAGTGAGCCATGAATACTTCGACGCCATTACCGCAGTCATACCGGGTGTACATACCGTAGCCATTCGGATCAGTGTTGTGGAGCGGACCTTTACTCCCCGGAATGATATGACATTTTTGTGTTTTGCCTGCAGTGGCATCGCTCGCGCTGGCCGCACCTTGAATGACGGGAACCGGTGTTCCAACGGGCATACAGACGTCAACGCCTGCGTGCCACGGCACTTTCCTCGAGCCACTTCTCGTTGCACCAAAGGGGCTGAACGTTTCACCGTTTGGCAGGGTCCAGGTGAGATAGCATAAGGGAGGGGAATTGGCGCGGGCGTGATGAGGCATCAGCATAAATGACAGGGCAAAAATGCACAGGCCCAGTGAAAGACAACTATAAATTTTTGTCTTGGATGTCAAAGATTTGCCCCAAAGCGCCGGGTGATTCCGGTTTTACCTTTTCAGTGTAACGCAAAAGGTTCAGCCGGCGCAAAAGCTTAAAGACAATTATAGGCGTAAATCACGGGGCAGCTTCATAGCGTTGCGCGTAAGGGTTCCAGCGGTAGCGGGTGCGGGCATAATCGCTGAACGCGCTGCCGGTCGTCACAATCTGGCGGACCCCGAAATCTTGTACATCGGTAATCTGCATGCCGGTCGAGGCGGGCAATTTCCCCAAAGTAACCAACGCTTTTCTAGGGGGCAGGGCCAGAATGTGGATGGTGCCATCCGGGTATTTAAGCAAGGCCTCGCTCAGACCGTCCCCATTCAAATCGGCGTCGGCAATCTGGATATCACCAGCAACAGGCGCGCTGCCGCTAAAATTTAGAAAGCGGGTGATGGCTGCGCTGGCAGGATGCTGGCCGAGTGGTTTGAATAGGACGGGTTGCTGCGCCAGTGCAGGACTGGCAGCCGCCATAACCGTCAATAGCAGAGAAAAAAACTTAACCTGCAAGATCAATGTCGAGGATCGACATATTGAAATCATACGATGTTTCGCCATCTTCAACGTTTTTGTAAACAACGCCGATGAATTCACCGTTGAGCATCACTTCGATGGAATCAGGTGTCTGGGCGCGTGGGCGCACACCGATCTGGCCGTTCAAGCTGCGGCGCAGATAATCCTGAATTTTGATCATTTCATCGGGTTTGATTTCAAGCACGGTGTTTTTCCTTTATCGGTGAGGTCTGGTCATGCTTAGCAAACTCCAGCCCCGCCGCGCAAGCCGTTTGCGCCGCCATTGCCAGCGATTTTCGGTCAGTGTGGGTTTTTATATCCAAGGGCGGGTGAAATACGACGTTCAAGGCGGCTCCCCGGCTTTTGGCAAATTCCCATAAGTGCGGCGCGAGGACGATGTCGCCATAATACGCATACGCGTCACGCGCAACGGTGTGGCCAATCGGTTGGCCATCAATATGTGTCAGGGCCAAAGTCATAGGCTGCAGAACAGGTTGTATTTTTTCGTGATTGTTTAAGAAGATATCAAACAGTGTTGATTTAAAAGGAAGAACGGTTTCGCCATTGGTGGAGGTTCCTTCGGCGAACAGAACCAAGGGCATCGGGCGGCCTAGGGCGGCTTCAAACAAGGCGCGGCTTTCGGCGGCCTTGTTGGGATCGCGGCTGATGAACACCGTTTGCTGAAGTTTGGCCAGAATGCCGAAGAGCGGCCAGTTTGCCACATCGTCCTTGGCAATGAAGGACGTGTTGATAACCGCACTGATTACTTCAATATCGAGGTAGGACAGATGGTTGCTTAAAAAGACAATATGCCGCCGGGCTGCAGGCTCTCCAATGATGTTCACCTTAATATTAAAGAGCTTCAGGTTAAAGCGATGAAAGAATTGGGGGATGATATAGGCGATAGGCCCTTTGGTCACCAGAACGATCAAAGCCTGAATCGGAATTAAAGAAGCGCACAATAACCCATAGACAAATAAGCGAAAAATGCCGATCAGCGTGCGCATTGTTTAAGCAACGCTTTCCGCCGCGATGGATTTCTTGGCAAAATCGCTATCGGTCGGAATGTGTTTTTGGGTCTTGCGGCTGTAATGATTGACGTACTTGGCTGTAACCTGATGGGTCGGCATGACAATGCAGACATCGGTTGTATTGAATTGCGTATCGATCACCGCGCCATCGCCGATCATCGCACCAAGACGCAAATAGCCTTTGATCAGAGGCGGGAGCGAGGCAAAGACGCGTTTCGCGTCCAGCGATTCCTTTGGCTTGATATTCATATCGACATATCGGCCTTCAACCGCGCGTGGGCACAGATCCGGCTTGGCGAGATGAAAGTGATAGAGGTAGGAAAGCTGATCTTGCAGGTCGCCAATGTCTGTTCCATGCAGGCTGGCACAGCCGAACATCAGGCTGATGTCGTGGTCAGCCACATAATGGGCGATCCCTTCCCAGAGTTTTTGCAAGACAGGGCGGGTGCGATAAGGAGCCAGCACGCAAGAGCGACCCAGCTCGAGCAAAGTGGCGCCTGATTGCAGGAGCGCGCCGATATCATATTCATCGGAAGTATAAAAATGTCCGTGTGTTTCGGCAATCTCTCGGCGTAAAAGGCGGTAGGTGCCGACAATCTGCTCATCTGTGCGAGAGGTGTCGAGAACGATCAGGTGATCGGTAAAAGCGTCATACGCATCCATGTCGCGTTTTTCACGCGCCATCTCGGCTGTCGGGACGGCCCCGAATTCTTCATAGAAAACCTTGTACCGCAGACGCTGGGACGCCTCGATTTCGGATGTGTCTTCCGTGAGGCGGACAATTATCGTATCTTGCTGATCGTTCATATATTAGGTCATCTACTCTTGATCGGCCTTATCCTAAGCATTCGCCCTGCCGGGTCAAGGAAAGAAACATGAAGATCCTCTTCGTCTGTACTGGGAATATCTGCCGCTCGCCCACGGCCGAAGCCATCTTGCGGGCACGCGCGGCGGCGCTGGGCTTGGCTGTTGAAACGCAATCAGCCGGCACACACGGCTATCATATCGGCGATCCGCCTGATCCCCGCACGGTTCAGATGGCGGCGTATAAAGGGGTTGATATGGCGATGCAGCGGGCGCGTCAGGTCGCCGAAGCAGACTATGCCGATTTTGACCTGATCCTGGCCATGGACCGAGGCCATCTAGGCCGGTTACTGCGCGATTGCCCGGTCTCTCATAAAAACAAAATCCGGCTGTTTCTTGAAGAATCGGGATTATCCGCTGAGAAGGGATTCGATGTGCCTGATCCATATTATGGCGGTCTGGAAGGCTTCGAGCAGGTCTATACGCTGATTGAGCAGGGGATAGAGGGGCTCATCAGCTCCCGTAATCTCTTGAAAACAAACAAAAAATCATAAAAGTTATTATTTACACAAGTAAATCATATTTTTTTCAAAAGTTATGTTGACTCACAGGGCGTCATTTGCGAAGGTGACCTCAACAATAAGAAGAGTTAAACGGCGTTAATAGAGTAATATTCCCCACACACAGTAAAAGCCTCCGCTTGCGGGGGCTTTTATCTTTTGGGCTATAACTTTTTGATGATGATCTTATCCACCCGGCGACCATCCATATCGACGACCTCAAAACGGTGATTGTGCCGCTCCAGCACGTCGCCTTCCTGCGGCAGGCGCTCGAGCGCATGGAGCAGGAACCCGGCAATCGTTTCAAAATCCTCTTCTGAAGAAATTTCTTCGAGGCCGATAGAGAGGTGAATTTCGTCGATGGATGTCAGGCCATCCACCAGCCAAGACCCATCCGCACGTTTGATGATCAGCGCCTGATCGTCTTCGTCATAGTTGGACGGCATGATGCCAATAATCGCTTCCAGAATGTCGGCGGCGGTAACAATCCCTTCGGTGCTGCCATATTCATCGACGACAAGCGCCAGATGCATATCGAATTTCTTGAACATCTCCATGACATCAAGGCAGGACACGCTGTCATGAACGGCTTGCACATCGCGTACATAATCGCGCAGGTTTAAATTCGGTGAAGACAAAGCGCCGTGCAGTAGTTCTTTGGCATGAATAATACCGACCACAATGTTGCTGTCTCCATCTGTCACAGGATAGCGTGAGTGGCCTGCGTCATGGACCTTCTGGCGGATCACATCGAGATTATCGTTCAGGTCGATCGCGATAAAATCCGTGCGGTGCGTCATGATGGATTTTACATCGCGGTCGCCCAGGCGAATAACGCGCTGGAGCATTTCATGTTCGGATTGCTCAATCGCGCCGCTGGCAACGCCTTCATGCAGGATGGCTTTGACTTCGGCTTCAGTCACTTGATTTTCAGAGCTTTGTTTCAAACCGAGGACTTTGAACAAAAGAATGGCTGACATTTCGAGCGCCCACACAACGGGCGTACAGGCTTTGGACAGTAACCACATCGGGTAAGCGACACGCATCGCAATTTTTTCCGGGCGGGTCAGAGCAAACTGCTTGGGTACCAGTTCGCCAATCACGACAGAGAAGTATGTGATCAAGCTAACGATCAGAATAACGGCCACGGTTTCACCGTGCGGGTTAATGAAAGCAATATCGTTGAAAGTAGGAGTGAGCTTTTCAGCGAGTGTCGCACCACCATACGCCCCCGCCAGAATTCCGACAAGCGTAATGCCCACCTGTACTGTCGATAAGAAACGGCCCGGATCTTCGGCCAGCGCCAAGGCGCGAACGGCGCGGGTGTTTCCTTTTTTTGCCATCTGACGCAGCAAGGGTTTGCTGCAGGAAACAACGGCAATCTCTGACATGGCGAAAAAACCATTCAGCAGGAGCAGTAAAAAGATAATCAGAATTTCGGTCGTCATTGTTGCTTTCTTTTCTTTTCTTTTAATGGTGTTCCCGGCGTGGTTCGAACACGCGGCCCGCAATTTAGGAAACTGCTGCTCTATCCACCTGAGCTACGGGAACAGATATGCGTAAGTTACCTCTCTAAGATCAATATATTTCCGCGGCAGGTATTGCCGCCGGCGCCACGCAGGAAATGCCATCCGGCATTTTATCAGGGGGAGGTGGCGACATGTTAATTGTCTCAATTAATTTTGCGACATAGGCATCGGAAGCTCGTTGCAAAGCCACTTCTTGCGCATCGATAGTCGGTGCATCTGATTGAATCAGGCTGACCTGGGTCAATGTCGCACCGGGCCTTAAAAGTTCATCGGGATTAGCAATGACGAACTCATCTGAACGGACATATCCGCTTGCGTCGAAATACTGGGAATTTGATTGCACCGTCCCGATTTCCACCACTTCGATAACGTAGTGACCTTCGGGAGTTGGGACAGCCTTCCAAAAGTGGTCCCCGGCGCGAGCGGCGTTCGGAAGGCGGCGCGCCATAAAATTATCTTGTACGATAACATCTCCGCGTACGGCGCTCAGGCCCGAGGGAGGAAGTTCCACAGTCGCCGTATCGTTTTTGATAGAGGACAGGGTTGCTTTTTTAGGCGCGCACTCATCGTTTTGATCGTACAGCAAGAGGCTCATGCCGGGTTGAAAGCGGGGGTCGATTTGAGTGAAATAAGCAACATTACCCTCTACAAGGTTGAATGTTACGGGCACGGTAGTTTGTAACAAGCCTACGGAAGGTTGAATGATTTGGTAGGGTTGATCAATCGTAAGCGGTTTTTCTATTGTAACCAGGGCGGAATTTGTTGCTGTAACTGCCGCGCCATTCTGACGGCCAAGGATAAAGCCCAGCAGGCCGACGCAGATCAGCAGGATGACGGTAATCAAAAGTCCGGGCAGAAATCGCTTAGCGGATGTTGACATGCACTTCGCTGGTCGATGCCGTATCGCTCGGAGCGTAAGACACATCGATGCGGCTACCGTCCAGACCCATTTGGGTGAGAGAGCGCAGGACGTTTTCGGCATTGCGGCGCGCACGGGTGCTTTCAATCGCAACCTGAGCGGCATTGCCGCCGGTTGGATGAACGGCAACAATTTCAAAGCGCGCATCAGGATATTTCTGCATGGCATCGCTCACGGCCATGTAGACAGGCTGCTCGAATTGAACGTCCGGTTTATCGAACTTGATTTTGACCAGTGGGCGCGGGCCCGACGCCATGCCGCCAAAGCTGGCTGGCTGTACCATACCTTCGCTGCTGCCGGAACCGGCACCGGCAAACGGGCGGTTCGACAGCGCACGGCCATAAAGATCGCCATTGCTGACGGCCAGGGACAAGGTGCGCAGGTTCGAACGCTCGGTGCTCAGGTAGGCGGCTGAGCGGGTAATGTCATCGTTCACGTTGTTCAGCAGACGGTCGATTTTCGCGATCTCTTCGTCGATCTTTTCTTCCAGGCCCGAAAGTTTCTGGTGATCTTCTTCCACCGCGCCGGACAGGCTGTAGGTTGTTTGGGTCGATTGCATCAGGAAGGCGGCTTGTGAGGCGGCATCAGCAATCTGAACGGCCAGGCCGTTCAGGTCGGCAATATTCTGCCCCAGTGTATCGAGAACGCCCTGAGCGGTTGACAGGCGTTGCACGAGGCGCGGGTTACCTGGCGTCGTGCCAGCCTGCAACTGTGTACTGATCGTCGCGATCGCGGCGTAGTATTCAGCCGATTGGCCATCATTGCGGCGTTCAATTTCTGTCAGGTTACCATCAAGGCCCGCGACGCGGCTTTGCAACGCGCCAAGGTCACTCATCATGCCATCGATCTTGCGGCCGACCAGTGTATTGGCGCCATCATGATACGCGCTGCCGGTCAACTGCGCGGCGGTGATTTCTTCGGTGCGATACGGGCGGGCTGCGGGGGTAATGCTCGCGGGCGCTGCCATACGTACGGGCGATTGCATCATCGAGCTGGAAGAGGAGCTGACACCCGGCATCGGATCATTGGTGATCACAAGGGCGGGGCGTTTGTTAACGCGCATATTATCGGCGGCTGAAGCAGGTGCAGAAGAAACAAGTACCGCGGAAGCGGCAGCGAAAAAGAGCAGGGAGCGATATGTCATGGTTCACTCTATCAGGTTGAAAAGCGGTCCGGCAAATCCATAAGAACATGCCACTAAATAAAATCCAGCTATGAAAACACCTGAAATAAGCAAAACTGTCAAGGAAAACAGCCATTAAGCGAATAAAAAGCGGGGAATAGAAAGCGGGGGCGTTTTTGGCTCGTTTTGAGCTTGCAAGGGGCAGGTAAGCTGGTTATAACGTCACACGCTTTTACGCGAGACTGCGCCCGTAGCTCAATTGGATAGAGCACCTGACTACGAATCAGGAGGTTGGAGATTCGAATTCTTCCGGGCGCGCCATTTTCTCTTTCAATAATCTTGTCTGTTGGGATCTGGCTCGTTCTGGGCCCTTTATTGTTCGTTAAAGCAAATCAACGTATAATTTTTGTAACATGAGCGATTTGCACAGACGCGATTTCCTGATCCTGATGGCATTAGCGGTGGCGGGTTCTGCTGCCCGCCCTGCGCTTGCTGCCGTCCAGGCGCCAAAGCTTCCCTTTCTCCATGCCCCGACCCCTCCCGAATTAAAAGGCAGTGTTCTTGCGTCTGCGATCAACGAAGACCGTCCCGGCCGGTCGCGCGTTTTTAACTTTAATCTGGAAACGGGCAAGCTCACCAAAATGGGCTTTGATATGGTCCGGCCGCACGATGCGATAAAAATAGGCGATCAGTATATCGCGCTCCCCCGCAACGCGGAACCGCTCTGGATCGGAAATGAGCACGATAAAATCGGTAGGCGTGTCGATCTGGGGGAGAAGATGGCTTATTCGGGCCACGCGCTTCATGATGAAAAATATAGCCGCATCATTATAACCGTGTATGACCGGGCCGATTATTCCAAAGGTTATTTCGTTTTGATGGACCCCAAAACGCTGGACGTGACGGAAACCATTCCTAGCGGATCTTATGGGGGGCACGATCTGTGTTTCCTTGATGAGGATACGATCGCTTTGTGCGCCTACAATACGCGCACGGACGCCGAAATTCCTAATGCACTCAGCCTCCAGCCGGACGGTCGATACAGCTATCTTGTCCTGTATGATCGCGAAACCTTGAAGCCCAAGCAAACCATTCAGGCGTATGGTGATGCCATCATCGCGCATCTGGTCATGAGCAAAGACAAACAGCTCTTTGCCATTGGTAATCAGCAATTCAACGATGATGACATTCCAAACCGTACGGCCGGGCACTGGGAAAAAGTGTTGAAAGACTTTTTCATGAAGAGCCAACCGGAATTAAAAGACCAATATATCGATATCATCAAACATATTCGTCCGAGCAAGTTTGATATTCAATCCAGACAATTAGGTTTGCCGCTACCAAACCTTGTGCTGCCTTATGGAGCCAGTGAATTCACGCGTATCACAGACAACCCGCAACATCATCGTCGCGCCCAGTCAATCTGTTACAACGCGACATCGGATGCAATCGGCATCTCTTATCCCAATACCGATGGCATCATGATTATCGATGCATCAACGCATGCAGTGAAATCACTAAACCGCGCGCAGACAGGATTAAGAGAGGTGCGAGGTATAACGGCGGTAGAAGATTCCCCCTATTTCGTGGCGGCGGGCAAGGCTTCGGATTTTGCCGTTATTGATTCTCGTACGGCAGCGGTCGTAAAGCAGTATGAAGCGCAGATCGGCAATATTACCCATCTTCATCATACTTTCAGCTGATACTTGATTTAATAGTCGCGCTGCAGCGTAAAATCTACGAGCGCGCTCAATGCGTCGCGCACAGGCGAAGTTGGCGCGAGGGACAAAGCTTGCTTGGCCTTGTCACCGTAGGAAATAGCCAGCGCCATGCCATCTTCAAAAATAAGGTGCTGACGACATAAAGACAGCGCGTGGTTGAAATCGTCCGGCCGCTGGTTTCTTTGTGCAATCGTGCGCTCCCAGAATTGTTTTTCGTCTGTGTTGGCTTTTTGCAGAGCCATGATAACCGGCGCGCTCATTTTTCCTTCGCGGAAATCATCTCCGATGGTTTTTCCCAGTACAGTTTGATCGGCCGCATAATCAAGAATGTCATCGATAATCTGAAACGCCATGCCAAGGTTGAGGCCGTACTCGTACATTGCGCGGCGCTGTTCTTCCGAGGTGCCGGCAACAACTGGACCCACTTCACAGGCGGCAGCAAACAGGGCGGCCGTCTTGCCGTGGATCACATCCAGATAATCCTGCATCGAAGCATCAATGTTGCCTTGCAGGGATAATTGCAAGATTTCACCTTCCGCAATCACGGCCGATGCGTCCGAGAGAATTTTCAACACATCCAGCGAGCCGTCTTCAGTCATCAACTGGAAGGCACGCGAAAATAGAAAGTCTCCGACCAGTACGCTGGCCTCGTTGCCGAAAACGGCGTTGGCCGATTGCTGGCCGCGGCGCTCTTCACTATCGTCCACAACATCATCGTGGAGCAGGGTGGCAGAGTGAATAAATTCGACTGCGGTTGCGAGACGATGCGCACGGATCATATCGCCGCCTTGAATGGCTGTCGCAGCAAGGGTCATCAGCGGGCGAATGCGTTTACCGCCTGCGGCGATCAGATAGCCTGCCAGTTGGGGTATCATCGGCACCCGGCTGTTCATGCGCGCGATAATCATGGCATTGACGGCGTTCATATCCTCGGCCAGCAGAAAACCCAGCTGGTCCAGCGGGCTTGGATTTGCGGCTTTCTTTGCGGAAGAGGCTGTCATATAAAGTGACTTAAACCAGTGCCCCCACAGGGGCAAGGAAAAACGTGATGACGGATTCGGTTGAAATTCATGTATTGAACAAACGGTTGCGGTTATTGCAGCCGACCGATGGGTTTCGCACATCTTTGGACTCCGTGATGCTGGCGGCTGCTTGTCCCGCCAAGGCGGGTACGCACATTCTCGATATGGGATGCGGTGTTGGCGGCGCCGGTCTGTCCGTGCTGTGCCGTATTGAAGGGGCGGTGCTGACCGGCCTCGATATTCAGGTCGATCATATCGATCTGGCGCGCCAGAATGCGGATATAAATCACATGCAGGAGCGCACGACCTTCATCGCCGGAGATATTCGCGACTTCACACATGCTGAAACGCGCTATGATCATGTCATCTGCAATCCACCTTACATGGAAACAGGTACGCACACGGCGTCTCCCTCACAGCGAAAAGCCATCGCGCATGGCCACCATGAGGAAGATTTATCGCTCGATGACTGGCTGGAGACAGGATTTCGGTCCTTAAAGTCTGGCGGTTCGCTCACCATCATCCACCGGGCGGACAAGGTCGATAAAATCATCCTGGGGTTAAAGCATCGTTTCGGCGCGGTGGAGATTATCCCGCTCTGGCCGCGGCTGGGGGAGAACGCCAAGCGCGTGATTGTCCGCGCTATAAAAGACCGCAAATCGCCCGCCATCCTGCATGCCGGGGTGATCCTGCATGAAGCCGATGGCGGATATACCCGGGCAGCCGATGCCATCTTGCGGGACATGCAGCCGATCGTTTAGGATAGGCATATGCAAAAACTCAAAGACTTTATCTGTGACCTGCCGTTCATTCGCGATCAGGTCGAAGCCAAACCTAAAGTAGCCGTTCTGCGGATGGCCGGCATCATCGCCGATTTTTCGCAAGTGCGCCGCGCGGGCATCAACTTTGAAAAATTTAAAAAGCCGATTGAAAAGGCGTTCGCAACGCCGGGTCTCAGCGCCGTGGCGCTGGTCATCAACTCGCCGGGCGGCGCGCCCGCGCAATGCGCCCTTATTGCCGATTACATGCGCGCTCTCAGCGTGGAAAAAGAAATTCCCGTTTACACTTTCATCGAAGATGTGGCCGCTTCGGGTGGATACTGGTTGGCTTGCATCGGTGATGAAATCTATGCGCAGGGCACGTCGATCGTCGGATCGATTGGCGTCATATCTGCCGGTTTCGGTTTTGAAGAGCTGATCAAACGCTACGATATCAAGCGCCGCGTCTATACGTCCGGCAAAGACAAAAGCTTTCTTGATCCGTTCAAGCCTGAAAAATCTGAAGATATTGCGCGCCTGAAAGATATTCAGCGCATCATGCATGACGATTTCAAAGCCTGGGTCAAATACCGCCGCGCCGACCGCCTGACTGAAGAAGAGGATACGCTCATGGAAGGCGCGTTCTGGACCGGCAGGCAGGCAGTAGATCTGGGCCTTATCGATGGCCTTGGCATGCTGGAAACCATCCTGAAAGAAAAGCTTGGTGAAGAAACCCGTTTCATCGATATTGCCGTTGAGCGCAAATCGCTGCTCTCCCTCCTGCCGATCGTCGGCGATGCGAAAGCGGACATCCTGATGGACGCGCTGGATAGCGTGGATGCCAAAACCTACTGGTCGCGGTACGGTCTATGATCACGCTGCGCGAGACAACGCCGTCTGACATCATTATCCTGAATAAAATAAGCGAAAACGAGCCAGGCTATTTCGAGCGCTGTTTCGACGAAGGGCGCCTGATCATTATGGCGCAAAGCGACGGCGTTGATTGCGGGTATGCCATGCTCAATTACAAACCGCGCTATAGCCTCTATCAAAAACTCAACTATCCTGAGATTCAGGATGTGAATGTGCTGGTCAACTTCCGTCAGCAAGGCGCTGCAAAAGCCATGATCGTGGCATTGGAGCAAACCGCCAAAGAAGCCGGTCATGAGGGAGTAGGGATCAGTGTCGGTATTACCAGAGAATTCGGCCCGGCACAGCGTCTCTATTGGAAACTGGGTTATGAGCCGGATGGTTACGGCGCCACCTATGATCGTGTCAGCATTGATTCAGACCGGCTCTACCGATCGGGCGAATTATGCCTGATGATGGTGAAAGAATTTAGTAAGTAGGAATAGGCACTTTAGGTTTGTAATATTCGACAAATCGTTTGCGAGCCGCTGCATAATGTTTGATGCCGATATCGTTCTCAATTTTTTCAATATTTTTGCTGCCGTGATGTTCCCCAAATTCAATTTGAGCCATGTGAAAGAAAAGTTGCGACAAGTTAGACTTATTGTCTTGTGGGCTAGCCAACGTTTCCTCAAATAAACGAATGTAATCTACGAGTGCGACACTGGAGAGATTATAAGGAATACGCGCTTTCTCATGGAGCGGTGGCTCTTCTCCCAAAATCTGGCGTTTCGCCAATTCAATTTTGTCTTCAACTGCACTCATTACACACTCCTGATTAAGGCTCACCTTAACAAATTATTAACTGTTATGTCAATTTTTAATCTAAGGCTTAGACATTGCCCTTTAGGACGCATGGCCTTACACTTTGGTTCCGATAAAATCACTGAAAAGGGCAGAAAATATGGCGAAATGGGTGTATATCTTTGGTAGTAGCCAGAATGAAGGTACAGCCGATATGCGCAACCTACTGGGAGGCAAGGGAGCCAACCTTGCCGAAATGGCCTCTCTGGGCTTACCGGTGCCGCCGGGCCTGACTATTACCACCGAAGTTTGTACCCATTATTACCAGAACGGACGCCAGTATCCAGCCGAGCTGGCATTGCAGGTCAATGAAGCGCTGGCCGCGATGGAGCAGGCGAGCGGCATGGGCTTTGGCAATCCGAGCAACCCTCTCCTTGTATCTGTGCGTTCGGGCGCGCGCGTGTCCATGCCCGGCATGATGGATACTGTGCTCAATCTGGGTCTCAATGATGAAACCGCCAAAGGCCTCGCGGAGAAATCCGGCGATGCGCGCTTTGCATGGGATTCCTACCGCCGCTTCATCCAGATGTATGGCGATGTCGTGCTCGGCATCGATCATTATGAGTTCGAAGATATTCTCGACCAGCATAAACGCGATCTGGATATCACCGAAGACACCGCCATCACAGCGGAAGGCTGGCAGCAGATTGTCGGGCAGTACAAAGATATGGTCGCGCGCGAACTCGGCAAGCCGTTTCCCGCCGATGTGAAAGAACAGCTCTGGGGCGCGATCGGCGCAGTCTTCCAGTCGTGGCAGACACCGCGCGCCGTCACGTACCGCACCATTCACGATATTCCCGAAGAATGGGGAACGGCGGTAACGGTGCAGGCGATGGTGTTCGGCAACATGGGCGCCGATTGCGCGACGGGCGTGGCGTTTACGCGCGATCCCTCGACCGGCGAGAATTACTTCTACGGCGAGTATCTTGTGAACGCGCAGGGCGAGGATGTTGTCGCCGGTATCCGCACGCCGCAATCGCTCACCATCAAGGGCCGTGAGAAAGAAGGCAGCGATCTGCCGTCGATGGAAGAAACCATGCCAGATGTGTTCCGGCAGCTGGATCAGGTGCGCCTGCGCCTCGAAGGTCATTACCGCGACATGCAGGATATTGAATTCACCGTGCAGCAGGGCAAGCTCTACATGCTGCAAACCCGCAGCGGCAAGCGCACGGCGGCGGCGGCACTCAAAATCGCGGTCGATATGGTGGCCGAGAAAGTCATTACGGAAGAGCAGGCGTTGTTGCGTCTGGAACCGCAGGCACTGGATCAACTACTGCATCCGACGCTTGATCCGATGGCACACAAGCAGATCATCGCCAAAGGCCTGCCGGCGTCTCCCGGCGCGGCATCGGGCAAGATCGTCTTCAGCGCCGATGAGGCGGAAGAGCGCGCGAAGAATGGCGAGCGCATCATCCTGTGCCGCATCGAAACATCGCCGGAAGACATTCACGGCATGCATGCGGCGGCGGGCATCTTGACCACGCGCGGCGGCATGACATCGCATGCGGCGGTTGTGGCGCGCGGCATGGGCCGGGCATGCGTGGCGGGCTGCGGCGCGCTGAGCATCGATTACAAAACCAAAACCATGAGTGTTGGTGGCGTTGATCTGAAAGACGGAGACATCATTACGATTGACGGCTCGACCGGTGAAGTCATGCTGGGGCAGGTGACGACAATCCAGCCGGACTTGTCGAGTGACTTTGCCAGCGTCATGGGATGGGCCGATAAAGTCCGCCGCATGACCGTGCGCGCGAATGCGGAAACGCCGCTCGATGCGAAAACGGCGCGCGGGTTTGGCGCGGAAGGTATTGGTCTGTGCCGCACGGAACACATGTTCTTCGATGCCGACCGTATCCAGAATGTGCGGGCGATGATTTTCGCGAGCAACATCAACGAACGCAAAGCGGCGCTCGACAAACTGCTGCCGGCGCAGCGCAGCGACTTCAAGGAATTGTTCGCGATCATGAAAGGCCTGCCGGTGACGGTGCGCTTCCTCGATCCGCCCTTGCATGAGTTCTTGCCGCATGAGGAAAAAGATATCGCCGAGTTTGCCAAGCTCGCGGCGATCGATGTCGATGTGGTGCGCAAGCGTCTTGCAGAATTGTCCGAGAGCAATCCGATGCTCGGCCATCGTGGCTGCCGCCTCGGCATCAGCTTCCCGGAAATCTATGCGATGCAGGCGCGGGCGGTGTTTGAGGCGGCGCTTGAAACCGATGTTATCCCGGAAATCATGATCCCGTTGATCGCGACGCGCACTGAGTTGACCATTTTGAAGAAGGTCGTCGATGACGTCGCGGCCGAGATTTTCAAAGGCCGCGCCTACAGCGTCGGCACGATGATCGAGCTGCCGCGCGCCGCGCTGATGGCGGAAGATATCGCGCACGATGCCGCATTTTTCAGCTTCGGCACCAACGATCTGACGCAAACCACCCTCGGCCTGTCGCGCGACGATGCCGGAAAATTCCTGCCCGATTATCTCTCACAAGGGATATTCGAGAAAGACCCGTTTACCACCATTGATAAAGAAGGTGTCGGCCAACTCATCAAGATGGCGGTCGAACGGGGTCGCAAGGCCCGCCGCGATCTGAAGCTCGGCATCTGCGGCGAACATGGCGGCGATCCGGCGTCGATTGCGTTCTTCGAGGAGGCAGGGCTCGATTATGTGTCCTGTTCCCCCTACCGCGTACCGATTGCCCGCCTTGCCGCGGCGCAGGCGACATTGCGTGCCGGAAAAGCCAACGATAACAAGGTGAAAGCGGCGCTAGTCGCCTCATCTGGCGGCTGGATGGATAAATTCAAATCCTATTTGCAGCAGTAAAAGTATTCAGTTCGTTCGGCGTATTTTTTGCCGAGCACGGCATTTTACCCATAAAAAAACGGACGCAATGCGCCCGTTGATTATTCATCATACCATAAAAAGGCGGGTCTTGCTTGACAAATCGCACCCAAATATTACATAACGCATAAAATTAATAACAAGAGAGTGCGATATGTTGAGTGCAAAATTTCAAAAACGGGCGCTGGAAAAAGCCTTTGGGCCTTTGACGCTGGAACAAACACCAGATGCCCGTTACATCGCGAGCGCAGACGGTTACATTCGCAAGAATAAAGACATCGCCGGGCTGACAGCTCTTGGCGGCACGGAAGAGGGCGCGACAAGCCGTCTGTTTGAATTGGCCGTCCTTGCTTCTTCGGGCAGACCCAATCGCAATATTGGCGGACGTGTTACGCAGGGTGCCAAAGCCTATACGAATGCGGGAGAGCGTGTCATCTATGATGGCAAGACGCAACAATTCGTGGTGAAATAAATTATGGACAAGTCATTCATCAACGGATTTTTTGAAACACTGCGCGATATTCGCGCGGGGGCGACGCCGGAGTTAAAAAGGCAGTTCGATCAAAGCTTAGAGATTTTTTGTAAATCGGTTCTGGATCGGGAGCTAAAGAAACCGGGAAGCCGCGCGCATCTTTCAGAAGAAGAGCGCGAAAGATTGCGTGCGCAAGATCGGGAACGTCAAAACAGACGCCGTGCAAAGATGACGCCTGAAGAACGAGCGGAAATGCAGACGGCTAACGCCAAGAATATGGTGAAGGTTCGCGCCGGCAAAAAAGACGGCGGTCTATCCGGTCCGTAAGTTAAACGAGATAATTCCGGCAGGTTTGTAAAAAAGCCGCCGTATCATCTGCGCCGATCGGGCGATCAATTACAACCATCCCAGCGGCGATGCCGCTTTCGACCCCTTTGGGGTCGTCTTCAATGACGAGGCAGGATTGCGGGTCGATGATATCGCCGGTGATCTGCTGCATGCGGGTTTTGGCGGCGAGATAGGGGGCGGCTTCGGGTTTGCGGCCCTGGTAGTCTTCTTTGCACAGGATGAAATCAAAATGCTTCACCAGGTCTTTGGCGGTAAGGGAGGCCGTGACGGATCTCTGGCGTCCGTTGCTCACTACGGCTTGGCGCAGGCCTGCGTCTTTAAACAATTGAATAGCGTCGAGCACGCCATCGCGGATTTCGATGTTGGCGATCTGGGTGAAATACCAGTGATCGATACGGTCGAGATAGTTGTCTTTGTCGAGCGCAAGGCCGAGTTCGCTCGAGAGCCATTCCCAGTTCTGCGCACCGTTGTTGGTGTAGATGCGCTCCTGCCATTCATCGCCCAGCGTAATGCCAAGGGTTTTTAAGGTTTCGACATGTTTGAACCAGTGGTGCCGGTAGGTTTGCACCAGTGTGTTGTCGCTATCCCAGAAGACGTATCGGATCTTGCTCATTCAGCGTTTGTACCGCGTCATCCTTGAGCAGCGCAAGGCCGATATCGCCAACGGATGAGCGCATGTCACCAATCAGGCCCTCATTTTTATGCAAGTCAGTGAACGGGGCGGGGCATTCGCCCTCACATTGCACGGCATAGAGATGTTTTTTGGCGAGGCCGCGATAATGCATGCGGGCGGTCAGTTCCTGACCCATATAGCAGCCCTTGTTCCAGTCGATGGCGTTGAGTTTATCGAGGTTGCATTCGAGCAGGGTGGATTTATCGACGATCATATCACGGCTGCCATCAGGGATGGCGAGGGTAAGGCGGCGTCTGTCCCACACGGCGAAAGGTTGTTCGGGCAGGTCGGGTTTGTCGAAGCCGCGGTTGCTCATGTCGGCATGGCGCGGATCGGGTAGCCCGATGTCAGCGTTGAAGACGGCGTAGACAGGATGCGTGAGATCGACGGACAAAGTTACTTTGGCGCGCAGGCGGTATTTCAGCAGGCGGTCATAGAGGTCTTGTGCGCGCGCACCGCCTTCGCAATCAAGGAGCAGGGCGTCGCCGGTTTCATGGATAAAGAAATCATGCAGGAATTTTCCCTGCGGTGTGAGCAGGGTTGCATAAACGGTTTTGTCCGGCGCTGCGTGTTCGACATTATTGGAGACGAGCCCTTGCAGGAAGGCCACGCGGTCCGGCCCCTCGATGCGGACGAGGCCCCGGTCTTGCAAAGTCACGAAAAATGGCGTTGTCTCAATGGTCATGAAAATACTCTTTATCACAGCCACGCGCATTGGCGATGCCATTTTATCCACGGGCCTGCTCGATTATATGGCGCGCACCTATCCGCAAGGCAAGGTGACGGTGGCGTGCGGGAAATTATGCGTGAGCTTGTTTGAAGGTTTTCCGAATGTTGAGTGCGTTATTCCCGTCGTGAAGAAGCCGCGCCATGGGCATTGGATCGATCTGTGGAAAGAGGTTGTCGGCACGCGCTGGGATATTGTGATCGACCTGCGCAACTCGGCGGTCTCGCGGCTGATATGGTCGGATAAACGCTATATTTTCGGCAAGCATATCGACCAGACAAAACATAAGGTAGAACAGGGCGGGCAACTGATCGGCGTGTCGCCGCCGCCTGCGCCAAAATTATATTTTACGCGCAAGCAGACAGAATTTGCGGATCGGTTGATGGCGGGACCAGCGCCGATCCTCGGTGTCGGGCCGGCAGCCAACTGGATCGGCAAGACATGGCCGGCGGAGCGTTTCATCGAGGTGGTGCAATGGATGATTTCTGCGGACGGTCCGATGCCGAACGCGCGCATAGCCGTCTTCGCCGCTCCGGGGGAAGAGGCGCAGGCGCGCCCAGTATTAGAGAGTGTTCCTGCGGAGCGCCGCATCGATGGTATCGCCAAGGGTACGCCCGGCGAAGCGGCGGCGGCGATTGCGCGGTGCGATTTCTTTATCGGGAATGATTCCGGGCTGATGCATGCCGCGGCGGCCAGCGGCGTGAAAACACTGGGCCTGTTCGGGCCGAGCTACCCGCATCTCTACCGCCCTTGGGGGGCGCATGCGGCCTATATCCAGACGCCGCAGACGTTCGATGAATTGACGGATTTCCCAGGGTACAGCGCGAAAACGCTTGACCACACGCTCATGGGCGGGTTAGAAACGGAGCAAGTTATTGACATAATTTGTAAACTGTTTGGCCGCCATGTACGAGACGACCCTTCTGCCGCGCACACGGGACATCACCCCGGATGATTTTCAGGATCTGGCGGAGAGCTGCTGCCTGAGCCAGACGAGCCGCATGAATGGTGTTTCCCGGCTGGACGACTGGAATGAGTACATGCCGCTGCTGCCGCAGGAAATTGCGGACATGTTCGAAACACTCCCTATCCCCAATCTGCAACTCATCGTGCGCAATCAACAAGCGCATATTTTTATTTTTAAACTGGATGATGATCAGACGATTATCGATGATGTTACGTTCGGGTTTGATCTGAAAAAAAACCAACTGCTTTTTTCAACCATGAAATTGAACGAGCAGGGCAAAGGCATTGGTACCAAAATAGCCAAAGCCCGGCTTGAATTAGCGATGGCCTTGGGCCTTCCGGGTTTAGAATTCGGCGCCGGCCTAACCAATGGCGCTTACACCTGGGCGCGGTGCGGATTCGAGTTAAGTAAGGATGCAAAAAAAGATTATTTATCTGCGTCTATCCTGGGACGCCTGCTGACGGTGAAAGATCATCTGCCGCGTGAATTATTTACTGCCTGTAAAACATGGTCGACGCTCTCGAACGTGGACGATATTACCAAACTGGCGGCGCAGGATTTTGAATTGCCCGCGCATCTGACGATCGATGATTTTGATCTGCGCAACATAGAGCGTCACTCCCTGCTGGCCTCCGCCTTTGCCACCGTTGCAACGGTGGACCATCAGGAGGGCGGTCTGTTTGCCGAGTTGCATAAAATTCAATCGCTGTTATCCCGCCGTGATACAGGCGGTATGCCGATCAGGCTCGGACAATTCCTGCTGTATGGCAGTGAATGGAAAGCCAGTCTTGATTTTTCCAACGTGCGGCAGATGCACAAAGTCGAAAAAGGGCTGGGCGGTTTTACTTACATCGCCTACCAGCCGGAAAAGAAGGTCGCGGCGCGGCCTACTCGTTCAAGTTTTTATATGGCTCAGGGTTTTGCGCCTTAACGTGCACTGAGGTGACGACTTCACGATCCTTGCCGGTGCCGATGCGTTTGCCTTGATTCTGGATGTAGTCGCGGTTGGCTTTGTCGACTTCGGTGTATGGCAACCAGGCGGCGCGCTGCCAGCCTTTGGATTGCATGCAGGTTTCAAAGTCATGATATTTGTGGTGCTCGGCGTAGAGATAGCCATCGCGCTCCGGCGTGTCCCAGTCTTCTAGCGTGCCATCGGTTGCCTGATTGGCGGGAATGGCGGCGCGGACTTGTTCGAGGCGGCGGATTTCATTGATCTCGTTGGTGCAAGTGGCGATATCGACGTGCAGCTGCTGCTGCGCTTTCGGGCCTTGCAGGTGCAGGGCGCTCGAGGTGTCGGCGCGCTGCCAGTAATCGGCGCGCTCCAGCGTGCTTTGAGGCGGGGTGGTGCAGGCGCTCAGCGCCAGCAGAGAAACACCCAAAATTGCAAAAGACCGTGTCATATCGTTGTCCTATTCAGAATCCGTTATTATTAAACCATAAAGCGCGTCCGGCGCAAAATTCCTTATTGGGCCCACCAGCTTTCCATGACCATGCCGTAGAGGGGGATGGTGTCCGGGTGGCGGATTTTGGCGTCGTAGGCCACGAAATCCTTGTCGCTGTAGTAGAGCGGTACGAAATAATGGCCGCCGGTCAGCAGGCGGTCGAGGGCGCGGGTGTGATCCTGCAGGTTGGTGCGGGTCTGGGCGTTGGCGATGGATTTTGAGAGGGTGTCGACCTTGGGATCGCAGATGCCGGCATAATTCCAGCGGCCTTTAATGTCTTTCGATTCACACGACCAGTAGAGATATTGCTCGGTGCCTGGTGAAAGGGTCGAGAGCCAGAAATAGACGGTCATGTCGAAATCGTAATCGTTCAGGCGCGCACGGAAGTTGGCGGTATCGAGCACGCGCACCCGCGCCTGAATGCCCATTTTTTTGAGCGCGTTGATAAAGGATAAAGCAAGTTTTTCTTGCGACGGATCATCAGCAAGCATTTCAAAACTGAACGGGCGGCCGGTTTGTGCATTGACGCGCTTGCCGTCTTTCACAATCCATCCGGCTTCCTTGAGCAGGGCGTTTGCGCGTTTCATGTTTTCGCGTTTTTGCACGGGCGTGGCATTGACCGGTGCTTTATAAGTGTCATCGCCAACGGCGGCGAGGTCGGTATTAGGATAGAAGCTTTCGATGCGCTTATATTGATCGTGATAGAGATTGTGGTTCGCCCATTCGAAATCGAAGAGTAGCGCCATGGCCTCGCGGACCTTGATATCATTGAACGGGGCACGGCGCGTGTTCATGATGAAGCCGCGTACACGGTCCGGGCGGCCATGGTGCAATTCTTCTTTTTTGATGCGGCCTTGGGTGAGGGCGGGGAAGCTATAACCCGAATGCCACAGGCCCGCATCCCATTCGCGGCGCAGCGATAAGGCGCCCGCTTTGAACGCTTCGAAGGCGACTGAGTCATCGCGGAAATAATCATAGATGACGCGATCGAAATTATATTGGCCGCGGGCAATCAGTAAATCCTTCCCCCAGTAATCGGGAACGCGCTCGAAAATAATCTGGCGGCCCGGATCGACTTTGGCGATTTTATAGGGGCCACTGTTGAGTGGCGCGGTCAACGTCGTCTGATCGAAATTCTTATCGCTCCAGTAGGTTTTGGAGAGGATCGGCATCATCGCGAAGATCATGATGGTTTCGCGGTCATACCCTTCACCAAACGTGAATTTGATTTGTTGTGGCGAAATGATTTCCGGCGTGGCGAGTTGATAGATGCGGCGCATGTTCGGGCGGCCGAATGTTTTCAGGGTTTCAAAAGAAAAAAGAACATCATCCGCCGTCATCGCGCTGCCGTCGTGGAAGCGGGCGCGCGGATCGAGATTGAAGGTGGCGGAGGAGCGGTCATCGGCGACGTCGACACTTTGCGCTACCTGCGGTACCAATGTGAACGGCTCGTCCCACACGCGGGCCATCAGCCGGTCGGTGACCAGTTCCAGCCCCTGCGCGGGCTTACCCTTGATATTATAGGGATTGAGCGTATCGAAAGAGCCGATGGCGGCTTCCTTGATCGTGCCGCCTTTGGGCGCGTCCGGATTCACATAGCTCAGATGATCGGATTCTGCGGTGTATTTGCTGCCATGCATCGAGAGCGCATAAAGCCTCTCGGCTTTTGCGGGAAACGCGGATATACTCGCTATAACGAAAACAAAAAGAAATATTCGGGTCATGTTCAAATATCTGGCAGGTTTGTTTAACCCATCAAAGGCATCCTTGTCTCTGATCAAAGCCTATCGCGCGACTGATATCAATAAAATACGGCTCTATCACGGTCCTATTTTCGATTTAAGCGGCGCGGTCGAAGGCATTTCGTTTTTTATGCCGGAAGATTTGTCGTGGCAGGGGTCGCTGAACCGCAGCGTGTCGATCGCTGCCGGGCCGAAGCTGGATGAGTATATTCTCAGTAACGTCCATGCGCCGAATTCAGGCGAAGTGTTTGCGCTGCCGGGATTCAACACGCCGTTCAAGGCACTGTTCATGGCGGTCGTGACTGAATGGGATGGCGGCGAGGAATTTGAAGACCGTGATCTGGTCCGTTGTTACCGCGAAGGTGTGCATCTGGCGGCAAAGCAGGGGCTGACGAAAGTGGCCTTCCCGGCGATGGGACGCGACAAGCGCGATTTCCCGCACATCCGTTTCGCGCGTCTGGCCGTCGAAGGCATTGCGCAGGGACTGGCGAACAATCCTTCTGTGGAAAGTGTCACCATCGCCTGTTCCGACAAGCGTATGATGGATACGTATCGCACCCGCTTAAAGCATCGCGGGTGGAAGCAGCCTCATACGGCTTAAGCGGCTTTTTTATTGATCAAATCAGCCAGCAGGCATTCCGAGCGCGGGCCGATGTGGGAAATCACTTCGGCGGCGGCAACAGAGGCGATGCGCCCGCACTCATTCATGCTCAAACCTTGCGTGTAACCATAGAGGAAACCTGCGGCGTAGGCATCGCCCGCGCCTGTTGTATCGACGACTTTCGAAACGGGTTCAGCGGCGATATCATAGGTTTCGCCTTTGGTGAAAATGACCGAGCCTTTTTCGCTGCGGGTTAGAACGACGATCTCGCATTTGTCTTTGGCGATCGCGGCGACATCATTCCAGTCATCAACCTGATAAAGCGATTTGATTTCTTCTTCGTTGCCGAAGAGAATATCGACATGGTTTTCGACCAGATCGAGGAAGTCATCGCGGTGGCGCGCGACACAGAAAGGGTCGGAGAGGGAAAGCGATACTTTGCGACCGGCTTCATGCGCGATTTTTGCGGCTTTCTGGAAGGCCTGCATCGCGAGAGGCGGATCATAGAGGTAGCCTTCCAGATACGTCACTTCGCTGTTCGCGATAATGTCGGCGTCGATATCGGCGGGGGTGAGTTCAATCGCCGCGCCCAGGAAAGTGTTCATCGTGCGGTTGCCGTCATCGGAGACGAGGATCATGCAGCGGCCAGTTTGCGGGCCGTTCTTCAAAGGGGTTGTGGCGTAGTGGGTGCCGACGGCTTTCATGTCATGGCTGAAGATGGCGCCGAGCTGGTCATCCGATACTTTGCCGATGTAGGCGCCTTTGCCACCGAGAGAGGAAAAGGCCGCCATGGTGTTGGCGGCTGACCCGCCGGAGACTTCGCGGGCAGGGCCCATCGCAGCGTAAAGTTCGACGGCGCGAGGCTCGTCGATCAGGTTCATCGAGCCGCGTTTCATGCCGTGCTTGGCATCCTGATCATCGAGGAAGGCATCCGTGGTGGTGGCCAGTACGTCCACCAAAGCGTTGCCGATGCCGACCAGACCGAATTTTGCGTTGCTCATGAACTCTTCCTTTTTTCTGCCGTTGAGGTATTTTGCTCATGCATACTGAATAAAGCCCAAGAAAGCAAAGAGTGATGGCCAAGAAAGCCACAGGAAAAGCAGCCCCCGCGCCGGGCCACATTAAAACCGCCGTAATCGAAGCGGCGATGACGCTGGCCGCGCAGCTTGGCTGGGCGCATGTGACGCTGGCCGATATTGCGCAGGAAAGCGGTTGCACACTGGCGGACATTCATGAACGCTTCGTCGATAAAGGCGATATCATCGCGGCGTATGAGCGCGATGTAACCAGTAGGGTGCTGGCTGGCGCTGTCGGCGATCTGGCCGCTGATCCGCGCGATACGCTGTTCGATCTGCTGATGGACCGTTTTGAAATCCTGAATGAAAACCGCGAGGCACTGCTGTCGGTCCTGTCGGCATATAAGTTCGATCCCAAGGAGAGCCTGATTGCCTTGCCTCATCTGGGACGCTCGATGGCGTGGATGCTGGAAGCGGCTGGCGTTGAAACAGGCGGCTGGCGGGGGGCTGTCCGAATTGCCGGATTGACCGCCGTCTATCTGTCAGCGGTTAAAGCCTGGATGGACGATGAGAGCGCCGATCTGCCCAAGACCATGGCCGCGCTCGATAAGAACCTCGCCCGGGCCGAGCAATGGGCCGGCAGGATCAGCCTCTAATATTGCGCTGCAATATATTTCCTGATTGAAACTTTTCATAACTTTGAATAAAGTTTTGAAAAAAGGGTGTGTATCATGAATGTTTTTTCCGCCGCCATCGCAATTGATGACAATGCCGCTACGCCAGAAGAGCACGCGCATATTTGCCGTGAAGCCTTTGAGCATGTCTGTAAGCGTGCGCTAAAATCTCATGCCATTCTTCACTTACGTCAGGAAAGTGGCCGCTTCGCGCACCTTTTGCGGTTAAAAGACGGGGGAGAGGCCCTGGTCTTTCAACCCGATGAAAATACGTTGAAACTGGGCTTTCGCGCCGCCGATAAAAACTTCCGTACCGTAGGCAAAGAACAGTATGGCCAGACGGAAGAAGATGTTGAATGGATCGCCACAGAAAATAATGGCGTCCTTGAATGCAAAGACGCCGTAAAACTTCTCACGTTAAAAATCTGATTAAGCGGTAATATTGACGATGGAGCCGCGGCCCGAAGATGTCGGGACGCTCTCGACGGCTTGCGCAAGCATGTTGGCCATGGCCTTGTCGGCATTGGCGTTCGATTTCATCATGCCAAGCGCCGCATTCTGGCGGGTCATAGCAATTTGAGCAGAGATAGCGGCGCTTTCCATGAGAATCAGGATAGCACGGAAAGTGTTAACGCAAAATGAATAAACGCCCGTGCATTGGCAAAGCGGTGTAATCGCGCTACACTATTATTCAGAATCATTTAATCCTCCTGCAATGAAGCACAAACTGTGGAGCAACAGCGAATCATCATGAATTTTTCAGTCCCGCCGAGCGCGGAAGATCTGCTCGTCATCGCGCAGGAAGTCTTCGAAATCCTCCCGGAAGAAATTCTGGAGTTTTGTGAAACGCTGACTATCGAGATTGACGATTTCCCCGATGAGACCATTGAAAGCGAACTGGATTTAGACGATCCGTATGAATTGTTGGCGCTCTATAAAAGTGGCAAGGAAATCTCGCCGGGCGTAGAAAGCAAGGTAGCAGATGCGGATGACGTGCTGATGCTGTACCGCCGCCCGATCCTGGATTTCTGGTGCGACAGCGGGGAAGACCTGACCAGCGTCGTGCGCAATGTCATGATTGAAGAGTTGGGCAGCCGCTTTGAATTTTCCGAGAAAGACATTCAGGAGATGGCAGACCGCCATCATCAGGGCATGCTCTAAGGATAGAGCATCCCGATGGTCCATGTGCCATTGTCCATCTTTTGATAGACATAGCGTTCGTGCAGACGGTAATTACCGTCGATCCAGAACTCGATGCGGCGCGGGCTGATGCGGTAACCGTTCCAGTGCGCGGGGCGGGGAATGTTTTCTTCGCCGATGAATTCGGCTTCCTTCTTTTCCACATGGGCTTTCAGCGTAGCGTAATCTTCCAGCGGGCGTGATTGACGCGAGGCCCACGCACCGACACGGCTGCCACGCGCGCGCGATTGATAATAGGCATCCGCCGTTTCATCGCTGACGCGCTCGACTGAGCCTTCAATGCGGATCTGGCGGAGCAGGGATTTCCAGTGGAAACATACCGCGACATTCGGGTTGCCTGAAAGTTCTCCGCCCTTGCGGCTTTCGGAGTTGGTGTAAAAGATAAAGCCGGAATCTTTCTCCAGCCCTTTCAATAATACCATGCGGGCGGAAGGGCGGCCTTGTGCATCCACCGTTGCCAGACACATGGCATTGGGATCGTTCGGTTCTTTTTCCGATGCCAGTTGGAACCATTCCTCGAACAGAGCGTAAGGATTAACCGGTAGCTGGTTTATGGTCATATTGTGGTCGGTGGCATTATTTTGTGTCATGGTTTGGTCCCATTTGATATATAGATTCACATTATTAAAACACGCTTCATCAGAAAGGAAGCAACAATGAAAAAATCGATACTCTCTCTTGTACTGGTTTCGGCCCTGGCGCTCGGCGCCTGCGAAAACATGGGTAACATGGGAACTAAACAAACAATCGGTACGGGCGGCGGTGCCATCCTCGGTGGTCTGGCCGGTTCGCAAATCGGCGGCGGTTCAGGCCGTCTGTGGGCAACGGGTGCGGGCGTACTGCTCGGCGCTCTGGTTGGTAGCGAAATCGGTGCGTCTTTGGACAATGCGGATAAAGCGATGGCCCTCCAGGCAAACCAGCGCGCCCTGTCTTCGCCAATTGGCCAGCAGATCAGCTGGAACAACCCGAACAGCGGTAACTATGGTTACGTAACGCCTGTCAATGATGGCCGCGATGGCAACGGTAACTACTGCCGTGAATACACGCAGAGCATTTATGTCGGTGGCCGTCAGGAAACCGGTAAAGGTACCGCCTGCCAACAATCCGATGGCACGTGGAAAATCGTCAACTAGGTTGACCGTATAGAATAAGAAAAAGGCCGCTATTCAAGCGGCCTTTTTTATTCCTGTTTTTCCTGCGCCTGTTGTTCGGCCAATCGTTTTTGCCGTGTGAGTTCGCGGGCGCGCACCATTTGCGAGCTGCCGCCAAGGCCGGGGCCGGCGGGTGAAAAGGGAATAGGGGCTTGCGGCGCCGGGCCTTTGGGCGCGGGGCTGCGCGGCGCGGCGCGCGGGGCGGCGGGTGCGGCGGGCGTAAAATTCAAATCGTTCGCCGCTTCAAGACGCTGGGCATAAGCCGGATCCTGCAGGGTGGCCTGAACCGATTGGCGCATACCGGCAAAACGCGGTTCATCGGCGCATAGTTCGTTAATCTGGCCCAGCGTAACGGTGTAACCTTTTCGTTTTTCGTCGATGATTTTATCGCCAAGGGCCACGATATCGCTCCAGTGGCTTTGCTCTTTTTGATCCTGAAATGTATGGCGGGCCACATCGGCGGCTTTATCCTTGCCTGCGGGCAGAGAGGAAATAAACCGGTCTCCCGCAATCTGAAGCGCGCCCGCGCACCACCCTAGAATAGTGCCATCTGCCAACTGTTCGTTTTGCAGGTTGGCTGCATCCTTTAAGGGCGAGGCTGTTTCTTCTATGAGGCTTTTTGACAAAGCGGCTTCGAAGATATGTTCCATGCGCTCTTTATGGAGCCGCTCGTTGCGCTCAAAGCTGGTGAAGCTGTTATAACGCGACATCATGGTCGAGGCAGAGAGCGGGGCGATGTCGGCGAACTGCGCAACCAGATAGCCGGTCGAGCGGATATAGGGATTTTCCGATGTGTTGACGGCTGCGCCCAGAATTTCTTCACCGGGGTGTCCTGCCCATGCCATGTTTTGCGCAGGTGAGGCAAAGGCGTGCCATTGTTTGATATGGTTTTCCTGAAACTGCGCTGAAATTTCCTGAGACAGGGTATGGGCTTTTTTGACCATCTGGCTGGCGGCGGGCAGGCCGCGTTTTTCCAAATCCGACAGGGCATATTGTGTTGCTTCGGCGGCAATCACATAAGGGAAATCTTCGACGCGATGGCTGCGGAACGGAATAATGCTTTGCGTCGCGCGCGTGGCGGCCAGTTCGCTCAAAGCTTTCTTGTTGCCTTGCAGGTAATTCATACTGGTCGCGAAGATATCGGCTTTCAGGTTGGCATAGGCCAATCCGATCGGCGCGCGTTTGGGCACCATCGGTCCGTCCTGTAATCGTTCCATATTCTTTGGATCAAGACGGTACTGCATCAAATCGATCGCATGCCATGCCAGATGATAGGCGAGGTGGCGCGCCTGGCGGCTGTCATCAATGTCATCCATGTTGATGTTGATCAACGCGAGGAAGGAATGACGTTTGCCAAGACCAAACAGACCCGCGCCGGTTTTCATCGCAATACCCAGCAGTGACGAGCGCTCGATCATCGGCATTTTGGAGAGGATGGTGCGCGCGCCGTCAAAGGCGCGGTGCTTGCGCACCTTGTCTTCGGCAAGCGGCAGGCGTTCGGCCAGATGGCCCGGCGGGTGGATAATGAAATGCAGGTCGAGGGCCGGGTAGGCGGCATGACTTTGGTCGCGCACCATCTCGCAGATTTTTTGAATATAATCGAGTTTATTGCTCATTGAACTGTCTGGATTGCCCCAATCCCGTGATTTCTTGCCCCCTTCATCATAGGAAAAAGCCGTTAACAAACCTTCAAGAATGGGTAAAATCCGGCCTATAGCGGGGACTAACTGCCCAAAAAGGCTGGACGGGCTGGCAGGAATGTGTAGGATGGGGCCACAATTTCGATAATGGACTGATATACATGGATAATTCTCCGAAAAATTGGCTGGCCGGTAAAAAAGGCCTCATCATGGGCGTCGCGAATGACCGCTCGATCGCCTGGGGCATTTCAAAGGCCGCGCATGAAGCAGGGGCCGAGCTGGCCTTTACCTATCAGGGCGAGGCGCTGGAAAAACGCGTGAAGCCGCTGGCCGAGAGCGTCAATTCCGACATCGTGGTGCCGTGCGACGTGATGGACGGCGCCAGTATCGACAAAGCCTTCGCCGAAATCGAAGCCAAATGGGGCAAGCTGGACTTTGTGGTTCACGCAATCGCTTTCTCGGACAAGAACGAACTCGATGGCCTCTACCTCGACACGACCCGCGACAACTTCCTGAAAACCATGGATATCTCGGTCTACTCCTTCACGGCAGTGGCGCAGCGCGCGGCCAAGCTGATGAAAGACGGCGGTTCGCTGGTGACACTGACTTACTATGGCGCTGAGCGTGTCATGCCGCACTATAATGTGATGGGCGTGGCCAAGGCTGCGCTTGAAGCGTCTGTGCGCTACCTCGCCAATGACCTTGGTCCGCGCAACATCCGCGTGAATGCAATTTCCGCCGGTCCGATCAAAACACTCGCCGCTTCGGGTATCGGTGATTTCCGCTATATCCTGAAATGGAACGAGCTGAACGCGCCATTACGCCGGAACGTGACGATCGAGGATGTGGGCCGCTCCGGCCTGTTCCTGCTCTCGGACCTGGGTTCGGGCGTGACGGGCGAAGTACTGCATGTCGATAGCGGATATCACACGGTGGGTATGTGCAGTGTTGATACGGCGGCAGAGACGGCAGAGCTGTTGTCTTCGCTCGCGCCCAAAGGCACGGATAAAGCTGCGTAAGCATCGCCTTCTTTTGACGATAGGCTGCACCACCATGATGGCCTTCTTACTCACCGCCTGCATGAATGCCGGCCTCTGGCTCGCTAACGCGCCCGGTACAGGCGAGGCACATCTTTCTTCCGGTATGGCGTATGGCACGCTGCCCGAGCAGACACTCAATGTTTATACACCGCCTCATGCGCAAAAGGCGCCCGTCATTGTTTTCTTTTACGGCGGCCGCTGGACCTTTGGTGAGAAAGAGCAATACGCCTTCATCGGCAGAGCCTTTGCTGAAAAAGGGTATGTCGTTGTCATTGCCAATCACCGCAAATATCCGTCCGTGAAATTCCCGGCCTTTGTGGAAGATGGCGCGCAAGCCGTTGCGTGGACCGTCAAGCATATCGCCCAGTATGGCGGCGCGCCCGATCATCTCTATCTGATGGGGCATTCGTCCGGCGCGCATATTGCCGCGCTGTTAACAGCGGACGAACGCTATCTGAAAAAGGCCGGTGTTAATATTTCTGTCTTAAAAGGGTTTGTCGGCCTGGCCGGACCGTATGCGTTTACGCCCGATGAACCGGACCTGATCGATATGTTCGGCCCGCCCGGCCGCTATCCACACATGCAGGTGACAAGCTTTATCGATGGCAAAGAACCGCCGATGCTGCTCCTGCATGGGGCCAAAGATACAACGGTCAAGGAATACAATCTCGAGCGTCTGCAAAGTGCGATTAAACAAAAGGGCGGGCAGGTCGACACCAAGCTCTATCCCGATCTCGACCACACCGGCATCATCGCCTCGCTGACGTGGCTCAAAGACACACGCAATGTTGTGCGCGACGATATTCTGGCATTTTTAAAAAACACGAAATAATTCCCGCAGGCAGCTTAAGCGCTAAGCCCATTTCCGTTCAAAGAGAAGAATACCCGCCTGCAGCTTGGCCTGCCTTTCTGCATAATAATCACACAGATTGTCTCTGGTATCGGCCAGTACTTCCGCATGCCCTGACAAATTGGCCTGAACCATTTTCAAAAGCCGCACCATATTGACGCAGTTCATCGGGCCGAGAAGTTCGTCGTTCGAGATAGGAAAATAGGATGGCAGCGCATGTTCTTGAAGAAATAATTGGGCGTGGCGGAAGTCAAAATACAAGGGTTCGCCCTCGGTTGTTTCTTCGTAATATGTGAGTTCGGCAAATTTGTAGTTATGATTTCTGCGCGCCACATAAACCTGCGTTTCTCTGGTTTTATCGAGGCTTTTTATCGGTAAAATGCGCTCTTCCAGACAATTTTGCTGGTTGGAAAATCCTAACTCGTAAGACGATATCCAGTTGAAACATTCACTCAAATCAAATGTGTCATTCATAAACAGACTCCATATTGAACGCCGAAAACATGTCATAATACGGTATGACTTTAATTCTTTTTTGTAAATAACGGCAGGGCTGATATACACAAGGTGTATCTGGTTTTAAAATTTATACGGTTTATCGGGGCATTATGAGCGGCAATCGTTTCGGCAATCTCTTTCAATATCAAAGCTTCGGCGAGAGCCATGGCCCGGCGATCGGGTGCGTGGTTGATGGTGTACCGCCGCGCATCAGTTTAAGCGAAGCGGATATTCAGCCATATCTGGATCGCCGCAAGCCGGGGCAGAGCAAATTCACGACGCAGCGGCAGGAGCCGGATCAGGTGCGCATTTTGTCCGGCGTCTTCGAAGGGCAGACGACGGGCACGCCGATTGGTCTGCTGATCGAGAATGTCGACCAGAAATCCAAGGATTATGGGGATATCAAAGATACCTACCGTCCGGGCCATGCCGATTTTACCTATGACGCCAAATATGGCATTCGCGATTATCGCGGGGGTGGGCGCTCCTCCGCGCGCGAAACGGCGATGCGGGTGGCGGCAGGGGCGATCGCGCGTAAAATTTTGAACAATGCTTTGGGCGACAATGTTTCCATTCGCGGCGCGGTGGTGCAGGTTGGTCCGCACAAAATCAACCGCGCCAACTGGGATTGGGCGCAAGTGGATGAGAATCCGTTCTGGTGTCCGGATCCAGTAGCTGCCGAAACATGGGCGGAATATCTGGATGGGCAGCGCAAAGCCGGGTCGAGCGCCGGGGCGGTGGTGGAAGTTGTCGCCAGCGGTATTCCGGCCGGTCTGGGCGCGCCTGTCTACGACAAGCTCGATGCCGATCTGGCCAAAGCGATGATGTCGATCAATGCCACCAAGGCGGTTGAGATAGGTGCAGGCTTCGATGCGGTCGAGTGGGGCGGCGAGCAGAACGCTGATGAAATTCGTTTAGGACCGGATGGCAAGCCGTTGTTTTTAAGCAATAATGCGGGTGGCATCCTTGGCGGTATTTCTTCCGGTCAGGATATTGTGGTGCGGGTAGCATTCAAACCGACCAGCTCAATCCTCACGCCAGTTAAAACGATCACCAAGGACGGTGCTGAAAGCGACATTGTCACCAAAGGCCGCCATGACCCCTGCGTCGGCTTGCGCGGCACTCCTGTCTGTGAAGCCATGATGGCCTGCGTTCTGGCCGATCACTGGCTGCGTCACAAGGCGCAAAATCTTTAAGCAGATTCTGTCCGATAACCTCAAAACGCGCGGGCAAATCGCGTGACTTTGGATATGGCGTCGATAGAATGCCGCCATGACATATCGCTCGCTCTTTCCTAAAGTCCGCTCTCACGCTGATGAGACACCCCAAAAACGCTGGAGCCTGCTGGGCTTTTTGGGCAGATCGCTGAAACGCATTTGTTATGTGCTGGGCGCGATCATGCTGGTGTGGATTATTCTGAGCGCGAGCGTGATGATGATGATCGGCGGGTCCGGCCATGCGCCGATGCCGGATAAAATGGTCGTCGTGCTGAAACTCGAAAAAGGTCTTTCCGAAAAAGCGAATACGCCGAGCCTGATGGATCCTTTTCCCTATCTGCAACCGACTGTGCATCAGGTGATTGCGCAGATCGATACGGCGGCAAAAGATACACGCGTGAAAGGCTTTGTCTTCAGCCTGAAAAGTGGCGGGATTAATTTAAGCCAGGCGCAGGAATTGCGCGCGGCGATCGAGCGGTTCCGCGCGACCGGGAAATTCACCAAATTCTATACGACGTCTTTCGCCGATTACGGGCAGGGCTTGAGCCTCTATTATCTCGCCAGTGCGTTCGATGAAGTGTGGATGCAACCGGTGGGCATGCTGGCGATTACCGGCGTGTCGATGGAAATGCCATACATGCGCACGGTACTGGATAAAATCGGCGCGACGCCGGAATTTTTACAGCGCGAAGAATATAAAGGCGCGATGGAAAACTTCACGGACAAGCAGATGTCCGCCGCCAGCCGCGAAACGATTGAAGGGATCGTCACCGATTATGCCGACCAGATGGTCAGCGCGATTGCCAAGGATCGCAAAATTTCCAAATCCGTCATCCAGCAATATGTCGATACGGGGTTGATGAGCGGCGATGAAGCGCTGAAAGCGAAACTCATCGACCGTCTCGATTACGGCGATGTCATGATCGATGAAATAGATAAGACGATTACGGGCGATGCGGATTCGGAGGAAGAAATCTATGTACCGCTTGATCAATACCATCACAAAGAACCGGTCAAAGGCCGCCCGCAGGTAGCACTGATTCAAGCCGTGGGCACGATTGCGCCGGGCACCGCGCGTGAGACGAGCGGAGCTGCGGCCGATGATATCGCGGCAGCGCTTTATGAAGCGGCAGAGGACGATGATATCAAAGCTGTCCTGCTGCGCATCGATAGCCCCGGCGGATCGCCTTCGGCGTCTGAAACCATTCGCCGCGGCGTTTTGAAGGTTCAGCAAAAAGGCAAGAAAGTGATTGTCTCGATGGGTGCTGTGGCGGCATCGGGCGGTTACTGGATTGCGGCGCCGGCCGATGTGATTTATGCCTCACCCGCGACGCTAACCGGATCGATCGGCGTGGTGATGGGCAAGGTATCGCTCGCGCAATTGTGGGAGAAGCTCGGCATCAACTGGCAGGGCGTCTCATACGGCGAGAATTCCGATATGTGGTCGATGAATGAACCGCTGGACGCGCAGGGTCTGGCGCGCATGAACGCGCTGATCGATGATACGTATGACCAGTTCCTTAGCCGCGTGGCCGAAGGCCGCAAGATGACCAAGGAGCAGGCGCGTAGCGTGGCAAAAGGTCGCGCGTGGACGGGCGCACAGGCAAAAGAGCGCGGGCTTGTCGATGCGCTGGGCGGTCAGACGGATGCGCTCGATCATCTGGCACGCGAGCTGGGCAAGAAAAGCCGGGATGATCTGGAGATTGTCGTTATGCCACGCGAAAAGCCTGCGTTCGAAAAACTGCTCGAACTGATGGGGCAGCAGGTAGCGATGGGCCAATGGTTCACGCAACTGAACGCGCAGCTTAATTTATGGCGCGGCGCGCAGGGTGTGCAGGCGGTGGAGCCGCTCGGCCTATTTCAGTAGCGGGAATATCTTCGCGGTAAAGTCATAGTAATTCACGATGATATGATCGGGGCCGAGATGATTTTCCAGCACGGCGAGAGCGGCGTGAATGCCGTACGAAAAGGGCACGATCGTAGCGGGCGATAATTCATCAGCGGCCAGCGCCGCAGTAATATCTTTGCGGCGGTCGCCGATATACCAGACGACATCCTTATCAGTGATAGAGCGATCGAAACGCGAAAGGGCGCGCAGGATCGGTTCAGGATGCGGTTTCGAGCGCGTGATGTGTTCGCGAAAGGTTTTCGACGTGAAATATTTTTCGAGATCGAATTTTTTCAAAATATCGAAACCGTAGCCTTTACCAAGGCCGTTGCTCACAATCCCGGTGGGAATGTGATGATCGCGCAGCAGGCTGAGCAGGCTGACGATGCCGGGGCAGGGTTGCACGATCTGTTCGACCGGCTTGCGGCGCATGCTGTGCAACATGCGGTGGACGATCAGGCTGGGTTCGATATCGGGTTCGGCGTCATAGAGGAACGCTTCTTTTTTATGCAGGCGGCGGGTGATGGCGTAAAACGCATCATCGATTTTTTCCAGCGCGCCCAGCATTTTCGGATTCACATGGCGCACGGTCGTGCCATCCATATCAAACAGCACGATGGTGGGTTTTTGAAACTTCATGCCTAGACGAGGGTGTGAATGGTTTCAACGATGCGGCGGGCGGAAAGGCCAGCCTCGTCATATTGTTTGTCAGGTTTGTCCTGATCCTGGAAGAGGTCAGGCAAGTGCAAGGTGCGAACTTTCAGTGCGCCGCTATCCAGCAAGCCATCGCGCGCCAGATAGTTCAGCACGTAAGAGCCAAAACCGCCGATCGAGCCTTCTTCGATGGTGATGAGGGCGCGGTGCGTTGTGGCGAGTTGTTTGATCAGCGCTTCATCGAGCGGTTTGGCGAAGCGGGCATCGGCAACTGTCACCGAAATATTTTTCTTGGCGAGTAGGTCGGCGGCGGCGAGACATTCGGCCAGGCGCGTGCCGTAGGAGAGAATCGCAACATCGGTGCCTTGGCGCACGATGCGGCCTTTACCGATGGGGAGCGCTGTGCCGCGTTCGGGCAGATCGACACCTGTGCCATCGCCGCGCGGATAGCGCAGGGCAATCGGGCCGTCATTGTGCGCGGCGGCAGTGGCAACCATATGCATCAATTCGGCTTCATCGGCAGCGGCCATCAACGTCATGTTGGGAAGGCAGCCGAGATAGGCGACATCGAACGCGCCTGCGTGCGTGCAGCCATCGGCACCGACAAGGCCTGCGCGATCCAGCATGAAGCGCACGGGCAGATTTTGAATGCAGACATCGTGCACGACCTGATCATAGGCGCGTTGCAGGAAGGTAGAATAGATGGCGACGAATGGCTTATAGCCTTCGGCGGCAAGGCCGGCGGCGAAGGTCACGCCATGCTGCTCGGCGATGCCGACATCGAACATACGCTCCGGGAATTCGTAACCGAAGAGATCCATGCCCGTGCCGCCCGGCATGGCGGCGGTGATGCCGACAATTTTATCATCGTCTTTTGCTTCGGCGATGAGGCCTTGGGCGAAGACTTTGGTGTAGCTTGGGATGTTGGATTTTATTTTGTGCTGGCTGCCGGTCACGACATCGAACGTTGCGACGCCGTGCATTTTGTCGTCGCTATTTTCGGCTGGCGCGTAGCCTTTGCCTTTTTGCGTGACGGCGTGAATCAGCACCGGGCCATAGGGCGCGTTGTCGCGCAGGTTGCGCAGGACGGGCAGAATGTTGTCGAGGTTATGCCCGTCTATAGGACCGATATAGTAAAAGCCCATCTCTTCGAACAAGGTGCCGCCGCCCATGGCAACGCGCGCGGCTTCTTCGGCTTTCGCGGCGGCGCGGCGCAACGGCGTCGGCAAGATCGAGGTGATTTTTTTCGCGGCTTCGCGGGCAGTCAGATACGGCTTTGACGAGACAAGGTTCGTCAGGTATTTGCTCATCGCGCCAACCGGCGGCGCAATCGACATGTTGTTGTCGTTGAGGATAACGATGAGGTTGCTGTTCAGGTCTCCCGCATGGTTGATCGCTTCATAGGCCATGCCGGCGGACATCGCGCCATCGCCGATTACGGCGATCACATGGTTTTTTTGGGCGGCCAGCGTGCTCGCCGTTGCCATACCAACACCGGCAGAGATAGAGGTGGAAGAATGCGCGGCGCCGAACGGGTCGTAGACGCTCTCCGCGCGCTTGGTGAAACCAGAAAGGCCGTTGCCCATACGCAGCGTGCGAATACGATCGCGGCGTCCGGTCAGAATTTTATGCGGATAACATTGATGGCCGACATCCCAGATCAGTTTGTCGTCCGGCGTGTTGAACACGGCGTGAATGGCGACAGTGAGTTCGACAACGCCAAGGCCCGCACCAAGATGCCCGCCGGTAACAGACACGGCATCAATCGTCTCACGACGCAGTTCATCTGCCAGTTGTTTTAATTCAGTATCGGACAGGTCGCGCATATCCGCCGGATCGTTAATTTGATCCAGCAGAGGCGTTGTGGAAGCGCGGTTTTCCGCCGTATTTTCAGATGGTTGAGCCATGGATTGGTTTTAGCGTGACGGGGGGCGGAATTCCATGGTTATTATATTGACATAAAATTAACAATGATTGTACTTATAGGTCATGTCAAAATACAGCCGCAGCAGTATGGGGAGCCTTCCCGTTCGTTTTTTATCGGAAAGTTTTCCGATCATTGGAAATGCAACGCCCGATATCGCAAAGCAGATTGAAGAAGAGCGCCGGATCAGCGCTCACGATCTCTGGATGATGGCACCGGATGTATGGGTTGGCTACAACTTGCCGTTTCAACCGACGTATGATGAACATGATTATCCGATTGAAGATACGGACTTGCACGAAATAACGGTCAGACGGGAAAATGCGTCTGTAATTTTGGATGTTGTCGCGCATGCGGGGATACATGATCGTAAAACCGGGCGTCTAACACCTCATTGTGACTTTCCCACTTTTATCGCCGCAACGGCGAAAATTCCTGTTGGACGCATTCTGCGGATTGTCAAAGAGTATGCAGAATATCATCTGGGTAATTCAGACATCATCAGTGATTTTGCCAAGGCCGGTATGCTTAATAAAGTTGAGCAAGTAGACCGGGGGCGGCAGCTTCTTCATTACGATATTGGGCGGATCATTCAAGAGGCTCTGGCGGATGGCCCTATTGTTTTTGGTCGAGACCATAATCAAACCCGTTATCTGGCGACGGCCTTAATGATGCATGTTCTGCCGTCATCTTTGTACGAGCAACTTCATTTCATGGAAATGAATGTCGGCGTGAAGTTTAAGGATACGGATGACGTGTACCGACGCAATCAGGAAAACAGGGAAGAGTATAGTCCTTTTAAGCTCGCGCCGTAGGTCTACATCTGCAGATTGGATGAAGCTATGAATGATGGCTCATCCGCATATTTAATCGGGCTGCGATGGGGCAGGTTTAGCAGGTCCCGCTCTTTGTTGTTGAGATGAATATCTTCCAGGATAAGAGGATTTTCTGCCAAATGTGCCCTGATCGCTTTACACATTCCGCGCGCATACCCATCGAATGAATCGGCGCGGTCCAGTATTTGCGGCGGGGTGTTGTTAGAGGGTTTGAAAAATCCGGCGACAAAATGGAACGGGGCTGTGAAAACCTGTTTGGCACCATCCCAGAAAGCCTTGCTGGTAAAAATGGCTTTGAGTGTGTTTTTCGGCTCTTCCTCGGCAACCCAGGCGCGCTGCATTCTGTTTAGAATATCCTGCTTGGCGCGATTGTCGGCCTCGCCGATTTTTTTCAGGATTTCAACGGCAATACTAAAATTCGTTTCAGGGATGTTACTCATTATACTCTCGTTCGGTTTTAACTATGCCCTGCGTTCCAGCACATAGAGGGCGAGTTCTTTTAAGTTGTCGCCGCGTGCTTCGAAGACTTTCAGGTGGCCCATGGCTTGGCGGATCAGCATGTCGGCGCGGCCTTTGGCCTGTTCCTTACCCATTGTCGAGACGAAGGTGGATTTACCGGCTTTGTCGTCCTGGTTGGCAGGCTTGCCCGTCATGGCGGGGTCGGCTTCAACGTCGAGAACGTCGTCGGTCACCTGGAAGGCGAGGCCGAGATCGTAGGCGTAGTTGCACAAAGCGCGTTTGTGAATTTCATCGGCTTTGCCGAGGATGGCGCCGGCTTCACACGCAAAGGCCATCAACTGACCTGTCTTCATGCGTTGCAGGCGTGAGATAGTGCCCAGATCGAATTCTTTTTCTTCACCGATCAGGTCAAGCATCTGCCCGCCGACCATACCGTGCGGGCCGGACGCAATCGCAAGTTTGCGCACCAATTCAATGCGCACGTGCGGATCGGGATGCGTGTCAGGATGCGCGAGCACATCGAAGGCAAGCGTGAGCAGGGCGTCGCCTGCGAGAATGGCGGTGGCTTCATCGTATTTGCGGTGAACCGAAGGCTGGCCACGGCGCAGATCGGAGTCATCCATCGCGGGCAAGTCATCGTGGATGAGTGAATAACAGTGAACGAATTCGAGCGCAGCAGCGACGCGGCGCGCTTTGTTCGGATCGACGTTAAACAGGCGCGCGGTTTCCATCACCATGATCGGGCGCAAGCGTTTACCGCCGCCCAGCACACCATAGCGCATCGCTTCATACAGGCGATTTTCGGCCAAGTCCGTTTCCGGCAACAGGCGCTCGATGGTTTTGTTGACCGCGCTGATGGCTTCTTCCATCACGCGTTGCAGATTGCCGGATGCTTCTCTTGGTGAAGGCATGATGTGTTCCTTATTAAACTTATGAATTCAGGTCGAACGGTTCGGTAGAGACCGCGCCGCCGGGGGTTATCGTAATTTTTTCAATCTTCGACTGGGCTTCTTTGAGCTTTTTATCACAGTAGTTTTTCAGGGCGATACCGCGCTCATACGCGCCAATGGACTCCTCAAGCGGTGCTTTGCCGGTTTCGAGGTCGCGCACGATTCCTTCAAGCTCATCCAAAGCCTGCTCGAAGGAGAGCGATTCCAGCGCCGTGTTTTTTGCCATCTGCCTGATTTACCACAATTTTTAATCGGTTTATCCGGCGAGACTATACGCGAGATACCGCAATTTCGCAAGGCTGATAAACCATCTTTGCAAGACATAATACAGGGGCGCGGGCGTATAATAAAGAACAGTTTGGCGATAAAAGGAGATACCCCATGGCCTCTAAAGCTCAACATCATGATCAGTCTCAGGACTTTAAAAACCTCAATTTCACCCTCTGGCAGCTGCGCCGCGAGCATGAATTGCGTCATCAGCATCAGGTTGATCTGACCTTAAGTTCGCGTCCTCGCGAACGGGCCGACGATCTGCATTAGGCGCTGAGCGCGTCGAGATGGGCTTTGACGCTGGCCGCCAGCGCGGGCAAATCGTAGCCGCCTTCTAACACCGAGACGATCTTGCCGTGGCAGTGCGCCGCGGCAATTTTTTTGAGGGCGGTGGTGACCCACGCAAAGTCCTCGGTCGTAAGCTGCCATTGCGCCAGCGGATCGTCGGCATGGCCATCGAACCCGGCCGAGATCATCAGTAGATCGGGCGCGAATTTGTCGAGCGCCGGGAAGACTTTCTTTTCATAGAGCGCGCGAAACGCGGCGCTGTCCGTGCCGGCGGGCAGGGTGAAGTTTTTGACGCTGGCTTCGTTGTCTTCTTCAATGCCACTCATGGGCCAGAGCGGATATTGATGGACGGAGATATACAGGATCGAACCGTCATGCGCACGCGTCATCGCATCCGTGCCGTTGCCGTGATGCACATCGAAATCAAGAATGGCGATTTTTTTGAGGCCGTGTGCTTCCTGCGCATGGCGTGCGGCGATGAAGACGGAATTGAACAGGCAAAATCCCATCGCGCGGGCAGGCTCCGCATGATGTCCCGGCGGGCGCATCGCGCAAAAGGCCGTGTTAGTTTTTCCCGTCATGACATCATCGACCGCCAGACACGCCGCGCCTGCGGCATGAAGCGCGGCGTCGTAGCTATGGGGACTGAGGAGCGTGTCGCCATCGAGCGCGGCAATCCCCTGCGCGGGCGTGGCATCCTCAATATCCTGAATGTAATGGAGCGGATGGGCGCGCAATAGTTGCTCTATTGTGGCGGGGATTGCCTGACGCTGCGGGTAAGCGGCCAGCACATCCTGCAGCGCGCGCAGGCGATCCGGGCTTTCCGGATGGCCCGGTCCGGTATCATGCAAAAGTGCGCTGTCATGTGTGTAGATCGTTGTTTTCACTGGGGATTTATAGCATAGTGACCTCCATGACGCGACCCTATATTACACCGCCGAACACGCGTATTTATGCGATTGGTGATTTGCATGGCCACCGCGCCGAGCTGACTAAAATGATGAACCTCATCACCGAGGATGTACGCGGGCGCGATATCAAGCATGTTAAAGTGGTGTTCCTCGGCGATTACATCGATCGAGGGCCGGATAGCGCCGGGCTGCTGGATGATCTGATCGCGCTGAAGAATGGCGACTTGCCATTCGAGTTTATTTTCCTCAAAGGCAATCACGAACACTGGCTTTTGGAATTCATGCGCGACCCGCTGATCAACAGCAATGAGTGGCTGGTCTGGGGCGGTGTGGAGACGATGCAGAGTTACTACGTAATTCACGATCCGCGGCGGCCGATTGCCGATCAGGTGAAATTTTTATCCAAGAGTCTGAATGAGAAAGTTCCCGCATCTCATCAGGAATTTCTGAAATCGCTGGATGTGTATTATCAGTGCGGTGATTATCTGTTCGTGCATGCGGGTATCCGCCCGAATTTTCCGCTGCACGAGCAAGCGCCTGAAGACATGTGGATGATCCGTGAAACATTCATTGAATATGAGGGATTGCATCCGTGGCGTGTCGTGCATGGGCACACGATCAGCGAGCACCCGGAATTGCTGCCGAACCGCATCAATGTTGATACGGGTCTATACCGCCACGGCGTTTTGACTTGCGCGGTTCTGGAGAATGACACGGTTGAATTTTTACAGGTGCGCGCATGAGTGGCGGCCCCCAATCCAGTATTGATCTTTTGGCAAACCGCTTGCTCTACCGCTGGGTGCCGAAATGGTATGAAGCCTTTCATGATGTCAGCACGGATTTATTTTATGAGCGGGTGGGCCATGCGTTCCGGCCTAAACAAGTCGAGCGCCGCCGTTTACTCACGCAATGCCGCCAGTTATCGGTCTATGCCGATGCCAGAAACCGCGGAAATTTTACGGGAGACCTCTCGCCACACTTAGAGGCGATGGCCAAATATTATCATGTTGCCCGGACTGGCGGATGGATATACAGCCTCGATGCGGACAACAAGCCGCTCGATACCTATTATGATTTTTACAGTCAGGGCTTTGTCATTTTCGCGATGGCGCATTATGGCGGGGAGACGGCGAGGGCCTATGCCGTGCGAACGGCGGACTTTATCGACCGCTCTTTCCGTACGGCTAAAGGCTTTCATGAGGGGCTGAACGCTGATTTAACGCCGCAGGATGTGCGCCGCCGTCATGAATCGCACATGCACGTATTGGAAGCGTGCCTGTTCGCGGCGGAAAAATGGCCCGATGATATTTTTACAAAACTTGCCGATGAAATTGTCGCGCTGTTTTTCAGCGATTTTTATCAGGCGGATGTTTTGAGCGAATACTTCACACAAGACCTGCAACCGCTTGCCGACAGCGGCTCTATCATTGTTGAGCCCGGGCACTATGGCGAATGGGTGTGGCTGCTCAAAAAACATGCCGCCTTGAAAGCTGATCCATCGCGCTACGATGACACCTGTCATGCATTGCTGGCTTTTGCCAATGCGAAGGGCTGGGATGAAGAGTTTGGCGGTATCTATGACGAGATGACACCGGAGGGCGCTGTTGTGCTCGATACCAAACGTATCTGGCCGTTTTGTGAATTGCTGAAAGCCAACGCGCTGATGCTCGATGCCAAGGGAAGCGATAAAGACGCGCTGAAAGCCACCATCCACCGCATGGTCAAAGTGTTCCGTCATTCCTATATCGACGAGCGCGGGTTCTGGGCCGAATGGCTGGCGCGTGATTTAACGCCGAAGACAGATTACATGCCGGGCACCACGCCGTACCATGTGTATTTTGGCATCATGGAAACGCGCGATGTCTTAAAGGGGCGGGGACCGACACGCTCCTTAAGCACTTGGGCTCAGGCGCAATGGTTTCGCGCGCGCCGGAGCGTGTCCAAAGGCGTTCGGGCCGTGCGTTACAAGCTGAAATAAGTTATTGAGCTTTGGTGCGGTTGTACGCGAGTTGGGCATCGTCCAGCTGGAAGCCGACCAGCACTTTGTAATCGGCCATCTGATCCGTCGATTTGATCGGCAGGTTCTGCGTGATGCTTTCGATCTGCTTGCTTTCGGATTCTCCCGCTTTATAGGCTACGTTCGCGGCGAAGACTTCTTTCGCAACGACGGCGCCCTTGGCATCCGTTACCGCGATGAAATACGGATAGGAGAAGGTCGGCTTGTCGGATTTGTTGGCGCGGCCTTTGGGACCGATCTTGCCGGAGAAAATCAGCTCGATATGCATAGCCATGGCGGCGGCGTGCTGCTGACATTTGCTTTGAACGCCCACAAGGGTGAATTCGGAAATTTTGGTTTTATCGCTCGGCTTGGTGATGTCGGTAAATTCGCTCAGCGTTTTCAGCTCGGGCATGATGGTGATGACCGGGCAGTCAGACGCAACGGGCGCGACTAACGATCCATCATCTGAGGGAGCGGTCTGGCCGGGTGCGGTAGCGCTTCCCGGAGCCGGCTGCAGGCTGGCCCATAATTTGCCTGTGTCGCGTTTAAATCCTTCGACGGTTTCGCACGAGGTCAGGGCGAGCAGGGCAAAGGCAGAAAGCAGGGCGGCGCGGGTCAGGTGTCTCATGGGAGGACAAAATAAGCGAGGGAAGGCGCGCTGGCAAGGGATGGATTTTGGCTTGTAGCCTTGATATAACGGGGACATGGAAAAACGCCCCCTCACCATCTATCTGGCCGCGCCGCGCGGGTTTTGCGCAGGGGTAGACCGTGCCATTCAGATTGTGGAGAAGGCGATCGAGAAATACGGCGCGCCCGTCTATGTGCGCCATGAGATTGTCCATAATAAATTCGTGGTGGATTCACTCAAAGCCAAGGGCGCGATTTTCGTCGAGGAGCTGGATGAAATCCCCACAGATGGCCAGCCGGTGATTTTCAGCGCACATGGCGTGCCCAAATCCGTGCCCAAGGATGCGCAGGTGCGCGAGATGTTTTATATCGATGCGACCTGTCCGCTGGTGAGCAAGGTGCATAAAGAGGCCGAGCGGCATTTCGCGATCGGCAAACAGATTGTGCTGATCGGTCATGCGGGCCATCCGGAAGTGGTCGGCACGATGGGGCAACTGCCGCCGGGCGCCGTGGTGCTGGTGGAAACGATTGAGGATGTGGCGACATTGAATGTGATCAATCCTGACAATCTGGCGCTGTGCACACAGACGACATTGTCGGTAGACGATACGGCGGATATTGTCGCAGCGCTGCAGGCAAAATATCCGACCATCCAGACGCCGCACAAGGAAGACATTTGTTATGCCACCACCAACCGTCAGGCGGCCGTGAAAGTGATTGCGCAAAAAACGCAGGCACTGATGGTGATTGGCGCCCCCAATTCATCGAACTCGAACCGTCTGGTGGAAGTCGGCGCGCTGCATGGCTGCGATAAATCCATTCTTGTGCAGCGCGCGAGCGAGATTGACTGGAACTGGCTGGAGGGTGTTGATCGTCTGGGGTTGACCGCTGGCGCGTCCGCGCCCGAAATTCTGGTGGATGAAGTGATTGAGGCCGCACGCCTGCGCTTTGATGTCACGGTTGAAGAAGTGGCGATCACGCAAGAGAACGTCGTCTTTAATATTCCTCGCATCCTGCGCGATGCAGAAGCGCAAAAGGAAACGCTCTGATGGCTGTCTATACGCAGGTTGACGCGGCCGCGCTTGAAGCGTTTCTTGCGCAGTATGATATCGGTGCCTTGGTCAACCATGAAGGCATTGCAGCGGGCGTGAGCAATACCAATTATTTTGTCGATACGGATAAAGGGCGCTATGTGCTGACCCTGTTCGAGCCGCACCGCGTGAAGCCGGAAGATATTGATTTCTTCACGCGCTACACGGATATGCTCTATCAAAGCGGCCTGCCGGTGCCGGAAGTGATGCGGGCGAAAAATGGACAGCAGATTAATATGCTGTGCGGCCGCCCTTCGTGTTTCTACAGCTTCCTGCCGGGAGAGGGCGGACATGCCGGCATGATTACGCCGGACATCTGCGCGCAGGCGGGCGAAACGCTGGCGCTGATGCATTTGGCGACTGCGCGTATGGATCAGCGCCACCCCGATCCCTACGGTCCCGATAAATGGCGCCGCTGGATTGAAGGCATGGCCGATCCGATCGCGGCGACCAAACCGGGACTGCTTATTGTCTGCATTGATACATTCAATGAGCTGGCAGGTTATCCGGCAAACGGTCTCACCAGCGGGCCTATTCATGGCGATTTTTTCGCGGATAATGTGTTCTTTACCGATGGCGAGGTGAGCGGTGTCATCGATTTCCATTTCGCCAGTACCGGATGGTTCCTCTATGACCTCGCCATTGCGGTGAATGCGTGGTGTTTCGATCAGGCCAATGAGTTTCAACCGGCGCGGTATGAGGCGATGATTGCTGCCTATAAAAAAATCATGCCGCTGGAGGCGAAGGAATATGACTCGCTGCCGATGATGTTGCGACTCGCCGCGATGCGCTTCTTATTGTCGCGCATCGAAGAGAAAACCAACTGGACGCCGGACCGTCTGGGTCAGCCGCACGATCCGCTGGTATTCGCCAAGCGTCTGGAGCATTTCCGCGCATGAGTGTGATCGAAATGTTTACCGATGGCGCGTGCAGCGGCAATCCCGGTCCCGGCGGCTGGGGCGTGTTGCTCCGCTGGAACGGCCATGAAAAGCAACTTTCGGGTGGTGAAACGCCCACCACCAATAACCGCATGGAAATGATGGCGGTGATCAAAGGGCTCGAAGCGCTTAAAAAGAATTCCACCGTGAAGCTCTATACGGACAGCAAATATGTGCAGCAGGGCGTGACGGAGTGGATGAAAGGCTGGAAGGCCAAAGGCTGGCCGGACCGGATCAAGAATCAGGATCTGTGGCTGCGCATCGATTCGCTGATTCAGCAGCACGACGTCGAATTTATCTGGGTGCGCGGGCACAACGGGCACGCGGAAAACGAGCTTGTGGATAAGCTGGCGGTTGCCGCGATTCCAAGAGCTTAGGAAAACTTGTCCACAGGCAACCAAGCGCACGTCTTTCTTTCATTAAGATTCTCTTAAATCTTTCGGCAGACCCTTGAAATAAGCAACGACGGAACCAAACACTCACAACCGCCGTAAGCAGGAACAGGGAAAAGGAGGTCTGCCATGATGACCAACGACTATCCACTCAAGTCAAACGACAACCAAACGGATTTGCGCATCCAGTATCCATGCCCCGGCACCGAAATGGCGGGGAACGATATTGAGATGGAAATTTATGCGCGGTTCATGAGACACCTCCGCCACGTTCCCAACAGCCGCACGGAGATCAAAATTCTCTCCTCCATTCAGTTCACAGCCGACATGATGGATATCACTGACGCACTGGTCGCGAAGACACTTATCGATATGGGATTGCGCGCGCCGCGTAAATCATTCCCGACCGCGTTTCTCGATCATGCCGATGCGGCATTAATGCGCAGTGGATGGGATGTCGGCGGGCCAAGCAATGCACTGATCGATCTGAAAAATCACTGGGATGATATTGGCGAAGACCGCTTCGCGGCATTCCGCAAAAGCTATGCGTTGCGTGAGCCGCTCTTCAACCCAGAGCATATTCGCTAGGGATTACTCGTTCATATCCCATTGATGGCGGCCGAGCGGCGTGCTGTTCGGGCTATTGCCTCTCGGCACTTCCTGACGCGAGGTGCCGCCATTAAACAGGCGATTGAAGAAGCCGCCGCCATTATCCTCCTGCGTTTGTTCTGGTTCTTCACCACCGAGAATACGGCCCAGCAATCCATCAAAACCAAAGTCAGCGCCATACCCGCTGTTCGAAGCGACGCCGAACGATTGCGCGCCCGATTGGTTCATGGCGGACGTCATCGCTTCGCGCCAGATACGGGCAGGGTGCGTTCCACCGGTCACACGCTTGGTCGGGGAATTGTCATCATTGCCGATCCAGACGGCGGCGGCGTAACGATCCGTGAAGCCGTTAAACCATGCATCGCGGAAATCTTGCGACGTGCCGGTCTTGCCGGCGGCTGGCCAGGCGATCATCGCGGCGCGGCCAGTACCGTTTTCCACAACCGAGCGCATCATGCCGGCGATACCATACACGATCCCGCGATCAACGACCTGCTGGCTGCCGGTGGGTACGTCGCGCTCATAATAAACTTTGCCATCTTCATCTGTGATGCGCGTGATGGCATAGGGCTCGACAGCGCTGCCGCCGCGGCCAAGCGTGGCATAGGCGGTGGCCATCTGGATAACCGGCACGCCGCTGCTGCCTAACGCCAAGCTCAAATCAGGATGCAGGTCGGCGGTGATGCCAAGGCGGCGGGCCATGCCAATGACGGCATCGGGGCCGACATTGCGCATCAGGTTTACAGCCACGGTGTTAAGCGAGCGGGTGAGCGCTTCGGTCAGGGTGACTTCGCCGTAATATTCGCCGCCATAGTTTTGTGGGCGGTAGCGACCGGACGTGATTGGTTCATCCATGATCAATGTATTAGGTGTCCAGCCATGTTCGAGCGCGGTTAGGTAGACGATCGGTTTGAAGGACGAGCCGGGGGGGCGCAGGGCATCGGTCGCACGGTTGAATTCGCTGGCACCGTAATCGCGGCCGCCTACCATGGCGACAACGGCGCCATCGAGTTGCATGACAACGGCGGCGCCTTGCGTGGCGTGTTCATTGGCCGCTGCGAGGAGCGCTTTGGTGATCGCGGCTTCGGTCGTCTGCTGCACGGCGCGGTTGAGCGTTGTTTCAACAATCAGGTCTTTTTCGCTCACACCCACCAGATCGTTCATTTGCTCGACGACGTAATCGGTGAAGTAGCGCACGGTTTCGCCGCTCGATGGTTTGCGGCGCGGCGCGGGCGGGACTTTCGCCCATTTTTTCATATCGGATTCTTTGATGAAGCCAGCATCGACCATGGCACCCAGCACAATATTGGTGCGCTCGGCGGATAATTCAGGATTGGCGGCGGGGGAGTAGCGCGACGGCGCTTTCAAGAGGCCTGCGATTGTTGCGGCTTCGCGCAGCGAGAGCTCCGTTGCGCGCTTGTTGAAATAGACACGCGCGGCGGCATCGACGCCGTACGCGCCGGAGCCGAGATAGACGCGGTTAAGATAAGCGCTGAGGATTTCATCTTTGGTCAGCTTGCGCTCCAGCCACAAGGCGAGCATCGCTTCCTGTACTTTGCGTTTGAGTGTGCGCTCGCGGCTCAGGAACAAATTCTTGGCGAGCTGCTGCGTGATGGTCGAGCCGCCCTGCACGAAACCGCCGCGGGCTATGTTGACAAAGAAAGCGCGGGCGATGCCCAGCGGGTCGACACCCATGTGATGATAGAAACGGCGGTCTTCGGTGGCGAGAACGGCTTGCACCACATAAGGCGGCAGGTCGGCGATGGCGACGGTCTCGCCTTTAATGTCGCCGTAACGGTCGAGCACCGTGCCGTCACTGGCTTTGACGATAATACTCGGGCGGCGTTCGAACACCATGGATTCGGTAATGTCTGGCAATTCGCTGGCGTACCACACCATCAGGCCGCCAATCAGCAGGGCCGCCCATAGGGAGGCAACGAGGCCCCAACGGAACATCGTTTTGAAATACCCTTGGATGCTGGTGTCCTTGGTGGATTTGCCCTTCTTGCGGGTCACTTTTTTACGGGTCGCCATGGGCGAAAGCTATACTGCGCCCGGCCCCAAATATCAACGGCAATCAAGCCAGTAGCGCGCCCGGACGGGAAAACATTCGGTTTCCGGGGTGGTATCCTCGTAAATCCCGCCGCAAGCCTCAACGATATGGATGGCCGTAGTGTCACCGGGAGGCAGGGTAATAAGGGCCTTGTCGATACCCAGATAATTGATGATCGGCATGGCTTTTTTGAGGATTTTCTTGCCATAGCCCTTGCCGCGCCAGCTTGGCCGAACGACGAAATGGACGTGCCCGCCATGTTTTTCGAGGTGCCAGTTGAGGCGGTGGCGGATATCGACCGTGCCAATATAGTCGTCATCCTTGACCATCCAGACGATAGTTTCGGGGACGGGTTCCACCCAGTCCTGATAGGGCTGGTGCGGGTAGCCGCGCTCGGCCCGCAGGGCTTTCACAAAGCTGCCGAATTCACCGGCGATCAGGTCAGGTTTTTGATAAAGGTAGCGGCCTTCCGCGTGATATTCTCTCAGCGCGGCGAGGTAGCTCTCTTTATAATCGATATCGGGACGGATGAGTTTCGAAGCAGACATAAGAACAAGATACTACTAAATGAGCAAAAGGGTAGCCAGACCCAAAAATCCAAAAAATCCGACAACATCGGTGATGGTCGTGAGGAATACGGAAGAGGCAATGGCCGGATCGAGATCGAAGCGGTCGAGGATGATCGGGATCGCCGTGCCGAAGACGCCCGCCGTAAACAGGTTGATGACGAGCGCCATGGCGATGACGGCGCCGAGCATCATGTCGCCAAAGAACAGGGCCGTGATAGCGCCGACCAGCGTGGCGAAAATACCGCCATTGACGAGGCCGACCAGCGCTTCCTTGGTGATCGCGCGGCGGGCGTTGGTGCTGGAGAGTTCGCGGGTGGCAATCGCGCGCACGGCAACGGCCAGTGCCTGCGTGCCGGCATTGCCGCCCATGCCCGCCACGATCGGCATCAGTGCGGCGAGGGCCACGACTTGTTCAATTGTCGCGCCGAACAGCGATACAACACCGGCGGCCATGAACGCGGTAATCAGATTGATCAGCAGCCAGCGGGAACGTGCCATGCTGGTCTGGAACACGGCGCGGTATAAATCGCCATCCTCGGTAACCCCGGCGAGTTTCAGAATGTCTTCGGCGGCTTCTTCGTCGATAACGTCGATAATGTCATCGACCGTAATCACCCCGATCAACCGCCCTTCGGCATCGACGACAGGCGCGGAGCTTAAGTCTTCGCGGCGGAACATCTCGGCGACTTCTTCCTGGTCCATGTCTGCCGGAATAATGTGCGTGTCTTCCAGCACCAGTTCGCGCACATGCTCGGGGCGCGTCGCGCGGATGAGCTTGCTTAACGGAATTTCGCCCACGACATGATAGGTGGGCGTAATAACGATGATGTCGTAGAATTCATCAGGCAATGAGTCAGATGCGGCACGCAGATAATCAATCGTTTTGCCGACGGTCCATGTTTCCGGGATCGCGACATATTCGCGCTGCATCATCCGGCCGGCGGAATCTTCGGGGAAGGTCAGACCTTCTTCAATCGCAAGGCGGGTTTTGGCCGATAGCTTGCGCGTGATTTCTTTTTGGAAATCTTTATCGAGATCGACGATCAGGTCGAGCGCGTCATCGCTGTCCAGTTCGGAAATAATCGCCGCGACTTTGACTGCGGGCATTTCTTCAAGCGTGCGGCTGCGCAGCTCGGGGTCCATCTCGGTAAACACATAGGGATCAATCGAGTCGCCGTATTTTTCGAGAAGCTCGAGACGGTCATCCTGCGTGATTTTTGAGAGAAGCTCGGCGACGTCGGCTTCAGAGAGTTCGTGAAGGTAGGAGGTCACCCAGTCGGTATTGTTTTCATGCAGCGCGTCGAGCAGGCTCGCGATGCCGGTATCCCTGAGGCCGACCGCGCTGGCCTCCTCAAAAATCTCGGCAGGACTTAACTTGTCCGTTTGATTCTCATCAAGCGGGATAGGCTGCTCAAACGCCATGTAAAATCCCTTGGGTTAGAAAAGCCGGAGTTTCGGTTTCTTCTGGCTAGTATGGTCCTCTTCTAGTGCACTCTGCAAGGCCTGAGCTTCGACGCTGGCGATCGCGCTGACGTTCAGGATGCCGCGGCTGGAAACGGACGGTGTCAGGATGTGGGCCGGTTTGGCCACGCCCAGCAGCAGCGGACCGACAGGAATACCGTCGCCCAGCACTTTGAGCATGTTGAAGGAGATATTCGCGGCTTCCATGTTTGGCATGACCAGAAGGTTGGCCTGACCTTTCAGGGTTGATTCCGGCATGACCAGATCGCGGATGCTTTGCGAGAGGGCCGTGTCAGCATGCATTTCGCCATCGATTTCCAGATCGGGCGCGCGCTCTTTAATGTAGTTGGCGGCGTAGCGCATTTTTTGCGAGCTATCATCTTCAATGGTGCCGAAGTCGGAATGCGAAAGCAGGGCGACTTTCGGCGTGATGCCGAAGCGACGGATCGTATCAACAGCCAGCAAGGTTGTTTCAACAATCTGCGTGCAGCTTGGATCGCGTGTCACATGCGTATCGCAGACGAAGAAGGTACCTTTGGGTAAAATCAGCAGACGCATTGCGGCGGCGTTTTCAACGCCGGGCGTCAGGCCGATGACATCGAGGATCGGTTTCAAATGCTGGCGGTAGGCACCAATCGCACCGCAGATCATCGCATCGGCTTCCCCTTTATGCACCATCAGCGCGCCGATAACGGATGTATCCGTGCGGGCGATGTTACGGGCCATGGCCGGCGTCACGCCGTGACGGGCCATCAGAGATTGATAGGTTTCCCAGTAGGAGCGGTAACGCGGATCGTCCTGCGGGTCGGTCAGCTGGACATCGACGCCCAGCTCCATGCGCAAACGCATGCGTTTGATGCGGGTTTCGACGACTTCGCGGCGGCCGATCAGAATCGGTTTGGCCACGCCTTCATCGAGCGCCATCTGCACGGCGCGCAGGACATGTTCTTCTTCGCCTTCGCAATAGACGATGCGTTTCGGGTCGCGCTTTGCCGCGGCAAAGACCGGACGCATCACCATGGCCGAGCGTGTGTTGTACTGCTGGAGCTTCTCAGCGTAAGCCGGGAAGTCGGTAATCGGGCGCGTGGCGACGCCGCTATCGATCGCGGCTTTGGCAACGGCGATCGATACTTCAACGATCAAACGCGGGTCGAACGGTTTCGGAATTAGATATTCCGGGCCGAATTCGAGATTTTGTCCGGCGTAGACAGCGGCGACTTCGTCAGTGGCTTCCTTGCGGGCGAGCTGCGCAATCGCGTGCACGGCGGCAATTTTCATTTCCTCGTTGATCGCCGTCGCGCCAACATCGAGCGCGCCGCGGAACAGGAACGGGAAACATAAAACATTGTTTACCTGGTTGGGGAAGTCGGAGCGGCCCGTGCAGATAATCGCATCGGGTTTTCCTTTGCGCGCTTCATCGGGCATGATTTCCGGCGTCGGGTTCGACAGCGCCATGATAAGTGGTGCTTTGGCCATTTCCTTGACCATCGCCGCGTCTGCCACGTTCGGGCCGGAGAGGCCGAGGAAAATGTTCGCGCCGGACAGCGCGTCGGTCAGTTCGCGCGCATTGGTTTTGTTGGCGAAGACAGCCTTGTACGGATCCATGCCCGCTTCGCGGCCCTGATAAATCACGCCGTTACGGTCGCACACAATGATGTTGTCTTTGGGCATGCCGAGCGAGACGAGCAAATTCAAGCAGGCCAGCGCCGAGGCACCAGCGCCGTTGGCGACGAGTTTCACGTCGGTAATTTTGCGCTTGGTGAAGTGCAGCCAGTTGATGATACAGGCGGAGACGATGATCGCCGTGCCGTGCTGGTCGTCATGGAAGACCGGGATCTTCATGCGTTCGCGCAGGCGTTTTTCAATTTCAAAACATTCCGGTGCCTTGATGTCTTCGAGGTTGATACCGCCGAAGGTCGGCTCCAGGCGTGCAACGGTTTCGACGAACATGTCGACGCCGGTTTCATCGATCTCAATGTCGTAGGAATCAATATCAGCGAATTTTTTAAAGAGGACGGCTTTGCCTTCCATGACGGGTTTTGAAGCCAGCGCGCCAATGTTGCCGAGGCCGAGCACGGCAGTCCCGTTCGAGATAACGGCGACGATGTTGCCGCGCGAGGTGTAGTCGAGCGCTTTGGACGGATCCTTTTCAATTTCCAGGCAGGGAATGGCGACGCCCGGAGAATAGGCGAGGGCGAGATCGCGCTGGGTCGCCAAAGCCGTGGTTGGCTGGATCGAGATTTTACCCGGTGTCGGATTTTTGTGATAGTCCAGCGCGGCTTCGCGCAATGCATCGTCCATTATAGGATCCCTTAAATAGTGTAAAATTTGTTATGGTGCGGCCAAGAAGACTCGAACTTCCACGGGATTTCTCCCACAGCCACCTCAAGGCTGCGCGTCTACCAATTCCGCCATGGCCGCTTGCCTAAGAAACAAGCATGAACTCCGTAACAAATCCCTATCAAGGGGGCAAGGGCAACTCGCGCTGCACTTGCGAAGAAGGGCTTTCTATCGGAAAGCCATAATCACGTCAATGCTGAAACTTTCGGTACAGGCTTTTTCCAGTTTTTCCTGAGTGAGCGGCTCTTTATCCGTAAATAAAGTCTTTCCAATACGCAGGGCTACAAAGTCATCGCCGCGGTTGCCAAGGATAAAGAAGTTGCCGAGCAGAATTTGATAGCCAAAATCATAACAATCGTCGGGGGACATGCCGTAGAGGTCGATTGAGAAATTCTGGCCGCGCCCCATGACATCCATCGGCTGTCCCATCGGGGTTTCGACGATGCGGTGCGCATAATCGACTTTCAAGGCATCGGGAAAGGAGCGCGAGGCAAAAAGGACGGGCATCATCCGGCCTTGCGTGTAAGAGCCTTTAACTCTGGCAACCTTCTTGATTTCTTCTTTTAGAGTGTAAATTGCGGTCAGTGTGCGCTCTACCCGCTTTCCCTCGCGCACATTGTTTACCGTGACTATAATAAGGGCGATGAACAGGGCGGCGATTAGGGTGCCGATCAGCGTTTCGAGCAGGGTGAGGCCGGATTGGGATGAGGGGGATGTGGACTTTATGATCACTTGTCGCTAACTGATAAATAATGGAACAGCCGGAATGGATCATATCCGACACACTTATTCAGTATGACGAAGCTGTGGCGAAAATGGAAGAGCGCGTAGCCGATATTCGGGCCGGCAATGCGCCTGAATTGGTGTGGTTGCTCGAGCATCCCTCGCTCTATACCGCCGGAACCAGCGCCAAAGCCGCAGATTTGCTGGATGCCCGCTTCCCGGTGCATGAAACGGGGCGGGGCGGGCAATTCACCTACCACGGCCCGGGCCAGCGCATCGCCTATGTGATGCTGGATTTAAAGAAACGGCAGGCGGCCCCGGATATCAAGCGCTATGTATGTAATCTCGAGCAATGGATTATTAATTCCTTGCAGGAGTTTGATATCAAAGGACAAAGGGTGGATGGTCGCGTCGGCATCTGGGTCGATAATGCCAAGATCGCCGCGCTGGGTGTCCGGGTCCGGCACTGGGTCACCTACCACGGTATTTCGATCAACGTGAATCCAGACCTCTCGCACTTCAGCGGGATCGTCCCCTGCGGTATCAACGATGCCGGTGTAACGAGTTTTGAAGGTTTGGGAAAGACGATTGATATGAGCGCGTTAGATTCCGCTCTTCAGCTAAACTTCGAACCTGTGTTTCAGTCCGCTGCCAGTGGCAAGGCCTGTGCGCTGACATAAGCCGCGATAAAATCGATTAACTCGTTGATGGTTTTTTGCGTGCGGGCGAAGCCTTTGGATTTCGTGCAGGTTTCTTCATCCATGTAGAGCCAGCGTCCGACTTCAATCTGCAATGAGTGGCGGTTCGTGGCGGGCGAGGAATAGCGCCGCACCAGTTCGACGCCTTTGTAGGGATCGTTGATCGCGACTTTGTATCCCTTGGTTTTCAGGTAATCGCGTATCGCCCGTGTGAAGGCCGGATCGCAGCTGGTGCCGTCGCGGTCGCCCAGTACGAAATCCGGCGGGGCAAAGGCGGGCATAAAAGCAAAATTCTGGCCCAGCGCCGGCATCGGCATGGAATGGCAGTTGATGTGGTAAGCAGCGCCAAAGCGATAATGCGTGTCCTCAATCAATTTTTCGAGCGCGGCATGGTAGGGGCGGTAATAGGTTTCGATGCGGTGTTTGACCTCCGATGTGCTGAGCGCGCGGTCATAAACCGGCAGACCGGGACGCACGAGGCGGCGGATCAGCCCGATGCCGGCATGCGAGCGGGTGGTCGGCTCAATCTCGTCCGGCCAGACATCGGCCAATAGCTCGGTATCGATATCTTTCTCGCAGCGATTCACATCGATATAGGCGCGCGGGAAATCGGCGCATAAAAAGGCCGCGCCACACGCCGGAGCAGCGCCAAAAAGTTCGTCGACAAATTTGTCCTCGGCTTTTTGTAACTGGTTGAAATCGCACGAATATTGAAAGTCCTTCGGATAAACTGTGCCGCTGTGCGGGGAATCGAACACCAGCGGCAACGATTGCCGCTCTTGCTTGTCCGGAATGATGCGGTAAGGTAGGAGGGACATAGACCCAGTTTAACCCATTATAAAGTTTAAGAAAATGCACGATTTACGCTCGATCCGGGAAAACCCTGCCGCCTTTGACGTTGCCATGAAGCGCCGCAAGCTGGGGCCTCAGTCCGCAGATATCCTGAAAATGGATGAAGAGCGCCGCAGCGTGCAGACACAGCTGCAAAGTCTGCAGGCGTCGCGTAACACCAAATCCCAGCAGATTGGCGAAGCCAAAAAATCGGGCGGCGATGCCGAGCACTTGATGATGGAAGTCGCCAATATCAAAAGCGAAATGGTCGCGCTGGAAGAACAGGAAAAGATGCTAGGCGAAAGTTTGAACCAGCATCTCGCCAGCCTGCCGAACGTCTTGTTTGACGAAGTGCCGGATGGCAAAGATGAAGACGATAACGTCGAAGTGCGCAAAGTCGGCGAGCCGAAAAAACTGAATACCAAAACCCCCGAACATTTCGATATCGGCGAACAGCTCGGCATGATGGATTTTGACCGCGCGGCGAAAATGTCCGGCTCGCGCTTCGTGATCATGCATTCGGGTCTGGCACGGCTGGAGCGCGCGCTGGCGCAATTCATGCTCGATACCCATACGCAAGAACACGGCTATACGGAAGTCTCGCCGCCGTTGCTGGTGCGTGACAATGCGGTATACGGCACCAACCAGTTGCCGAAATTTGCGGAAGATCTATTCCGCACGACGACGGGCCACTGGCTGATCCCGACGGCGGAAGTGTCGCTGACCAACATGGTCGCCGAAGAAATTCTCGATGACGACAAGCTGCCGCTGCGTTTGACCGCGTTCACGCCGTGTTTTCGTTCGGAAGCAGGCGCGGCCGGAAAAGACACGCGCGGCATGATCCGCCAGCACCAGTTCTATAAAGTGGAAATGGTCTCGATCGTCGCGCCGGATAAAAGCGTCGAAGAGCATGAGCGCATGACCAACTGCGCTGAAAATATTCTGAAGAAACTCGAACTGCCGTTCCGCACGATCGTGCTGTGCTCTGGCGATACCGGCTTTGGCGCGCGTAAGACCTATGACATCGAAGTCTGGTTGCCGGGGCAGGACCGCTACCGCGAGATTTCCAGTTGCTCGAACTGCTGGGATTTCCAGGCCCGCCGCATGAATGCCCGCACCCGCGCCAAGGGTGAAAAAGACACGAAATTCGTCCACACCCTCAATGGCTCCGGCGTTGCCGTGGGCCGCGCGCTCATCGCCGTGCTGGAAAACTACTACGATCCAGCCGATGGCGGCGTCTTCGTGCCAACAGCGCTGAAGCCGTACATGGGGGGATTAGAGAAAATTACGCGGGGAGCATAGAGTATGGGTAGATTTGGAAATCTTGTTTCGGCTCTACCTTTCAAAGATCTAAAAAAAGTTCCTGGGCGGTTTCCGTTGTCCGCCGCCTGCGGCTTGGGCATGTTTATTCTCATTGTTTTAAGTGTTCATGGGGTATTTGCGTCCCAGTCACCCGTCTTCCCCCGATGTGCCTTTGCGTGTTTCTTTGGCTATTTCTGGTTTGCCGCCTGCACACTTATTTTTGAAAAACAGGATATCAATCGTCGCTATATCTACCTGCTTTCGCCGCTGGTGATGGTTCTCGTCTTTGTGGCGTCCGGTTTTTACAGTGGTATGATGTCTTTCTATTTCATGATCATCATGATTGGCACGGCGATTTTATTTGTGCCTGTGGCACCGTATCTTAAGAAAAAAGATGATTTATCGTTTTGGCTTCTGGCCGAGTCTTATTTTTCCGGGCTCGCCATGGCTGGTATCTCCGCGATAATCATGGGGGGAGGCATTTCCCTAGCTTACGCAAGTGTGAGCATGCTTTTCGGTGTGCCGCAGGTTTCGCAGGTATTTGCGTATATCCTGGGTTTTTCCATCTTCGTGTTTGCTGCTTTGTATGCGTTATCGTGGATTCCAGAAAAATTTTCCTTCTCTGCTGAAGATTGTAAGGCACGTTCGCAAACGCGTTTTCTGGTGGAATGGGTCTTTGCTCCGCTGACCACGCTCTATCTGTTTATTCTGTATGCGTATTATTTCAAACTGCTTGTAACGTGGAGCTTGCCGAACGGACATCTAGCCTGGATGACGGCTGGATTTGGTATGGTCGCCGTTGTCACCTGGGTTTTTGGTTACCCGTTGCGCGATGATGGAAAAGCCCTGTTTCAAAAAATATCTGCCTATATTTTCCCTGCCCTAATCATTCCGGCGCTGGTTCTTTTGCTGGTGATCGGCATTCGCATACATCATTACGGGGTAACGGAAGATCGCTACTTAATTGTATTATGCGGATTATGGTTCTTGTTTTTGGGCGTGGGGTATGTCGTAAAGCGCCTATCGCTGCAAGATGTTCTACTGTCCTTAATGTCGCTGCTCATCATTTCTTCTTTTGGGCCGTGGAGTATCACCAATGTCTCTGCTTACAGCCAGATAAGCAGGCTGGAAGCCCAACTCAAGCAACAAAATCTGCTTGTGGACGGCAGGCTCGTTGCGGCGCAAGACCAGCTCCCGTTCGAAGTCCGAAAAGAAATTAGCTCTATCCTGTCTTATCTGCAAAAAACGGGTCGTCTGAAGGACATAGAATATATTTCCATTTTGAGTGTACAATCGGAAGGGGCCGATAGTCATAGCCTCGCTGATATGGCTGTCAAACGGATGGGGTTTGATTTGCTCAGGCCTTATTCATCGCCAGAAAATGACGAGCCAGGCAAACAATTCCGTTATACTTATTTTGGCTCACAAGAATTTATTGTTGTGGAAGCAACCGATATAAGGGGGGCAGATTTTTATATCTCAAAAGTACGAGTTCATAAAAATAATGAAAAAAGCGGGCGTATTAATGCGCTTCATGAGTACCCAGGCCCTTCCATTGCCGCATCTTTCGTCGAAAAAGGCATCCAGATCGACATCGCGCAAGATAATATTACCGACCATTTTGTGTTTGATCTGACAGAGATGGAAGCCGAGATGGGTGTGATGGATGCCAAATCAACGCAAGCACTGCGCAAAGTGCTCCAAACAACCGGAACAAAAGGTGGCAGGGCAAAAATTCATATCACCCAGATTGGCGGCCGTATTGTTAACGGAGTGATTAGTTACGACAATATTGAGTTTTCGTTGCATTTGACCATGCCGCGGTAAAATTGACGCCTGTGGATAAGTCTTGATCCCACGTCCCCCCTGTGATTCACTAGGGGGATGAGTGGTATCGCCTATGAGAAAGCCCGGTTGTTCGACCTCTTAAGGGCTAATGGAATTTCTGATGAAAATGTTTTGCGCGCGATGGACGCCGTTCCGCGCGAGGCCTTTGTCTTGCCCGAGATGCGCCACCGCGCGTGGGAAGACACGGCACTGGCGATTCATTGCGGACAGACGATCTCGCAGCCTTATGTCGTCGCCGCGATGACGCAGGCGCTGGAGCCGAATGACCGCGATAAGGTGTTGGAGATCGGAACGGGATGCGGGTATCAGGCGGCTGTGCTGTCGAAATGCGTGCGCCGTGTCTACACGATCGAGCGTCACAAGCCGCTGCATGAAATGACGCTGACGCGCTTTGAAGAATTACATGTGCGCAACATCACGGCGATCTGCGCCGATGGGATGAAGGGCTGGCCGAAGATCAACGGCATCGAACAGGCGCCGTTCGATAAAATTATGGTGACCGCCGCCGCGCGTGAAAAACCACCCTCCGCGTTGCTCGATCAATTGAAGATCGGCGGTTTCCTCGTTATTCCGGTCGGCGGGCAGGGCGATCAGGTTTTGCGTCGCTACACCAAGCTGGCTGAGGATACCTATTCCAAGCTCGATCTTATGCCGGTGCGCTTCGTGCCGCTCTTGCCGGACATCGCGCCGGACAAGGAAGTGGCATGAAATATATCGCACCCGCGCTGGCCGTTCTTCTGCTCTCGGGGTGTTCCTTCACGCAGGCGCCATCGCCGAGCGTATCCTATGGCACGCAAGCCGGGGCAGGGAGCGCGGGCATTCATACCGTGCTGCCTGGCGACACAGTCTATACGGTGTCCAAGGAATATAATTTGCCGACGCGCGATATTGTCACGCTTAATCAATTATCGGCCCCTTATCGTTTAACCACAGGTTATCGCCTGAAATTGCCGCCGCCCAATGAATATAAAGTGAAGTCGAACGATACGCTCTACACGGTCAGCAGTCTGTTCGATGTGTCGCAGAATGATATCGTCAGACTCAATAATCTGGCCAGTCCGTATCGTCTGCGCGCAGGGCAAACTCTCCGTTTACCATCGCCGAACGATCAGGCGGTGCAGGTGGCGACACTCCCGCAGCCGACAGCGCAGCGCGATGTGATGCAAATGGAACCGGCTCCCGCGCCGGGTGTCGTCGAGCGCGAAGTATTGGCAGCGCCGACCTATCAAGCCAGCAGCGCTGGTACTGTCCCGCCGCAACCACAAGCCAAAGCAACAGTTCAGCCGGTATCTGCGGCGCCGCCGAAATTACCGGACACCGTCCCGGCGCGCACGGGCAACGGCAAATTCATGATGCCGGTGCAGGGCAAGATCATTTCCGGTTACGGTCCGAAATCAGACGGTCTGCACAATGACGGGATCAACATCAAGGCGACCAAGGGTACGCCGGTACGCGCGGCCGAAAACGGCACGGTTGTTTATGCCAGCAGCGAACTCAAAGGCTATGGCAACCTTGTGATCGTCCGCCACGCCGATAAATTCATGACGGCCTATTCGCACATGGATAAAATTCTGGTGAAGCGCGGCGAGAATGTGAAGGCCGGACAATCGATCGGCACGGTCGGATCGACGGGCAACGTCGACTCTCCGCAACTGCACTTTGAAATCAGAAAAGGATCGAGTGCGCTCGATCCGCAGAAATATCTATAATTTTTTCTTCTGCTCGCCCGCAATGCTTTGAATATATTGCCACGCGACGCGGCCGGAGCGCGATCCGCGGGTGGTGGCCCATTCGATCGCTTTCTTGTTATCAACGGCTAAAGCGTAGTGTTTCGCGTAGCCATGAACCATGGCAAGGTAATCATCCTGACTGCAGGGATAAAAGCCGAGCCACAGACCGAAGCGATCTGAGAGGGAAACTTTTTCCTCGACGCTCTCGCCGGGATGGATCGACGTGCCGCGCTCATTCTCGATCATCTGGCGCGGGATCAAATGGCGGCGGTTCGAGGTGGCATAGAAAATCACATTCTCAGGGCGGCCTTCGATCCCGCCCTCCAGCACCGCTTTTAAAGATTTGTAATGACTGTCTTGTTCATCGAACGATAAATCATCACAGAAAAGGATAAAGCGTTTGTCGGGTTGATCGCGCAGCAGGTCGAGCAAGGCGGGCAGGCTGGCGATATCCTCGCGGTGTATTTCGATCAGATGCAATGTTGTATGCTGTCCCGCCAGATGCGCATGCAGCGTTTTGACGGTCGAGCTTTTGCCCATACCGCGCGCGCCCCAGAGCAGTGCGTTATTCGCCGGGAAGCCTTGCGCGAAATTCTGCGTGTTCTCCAGCAGGGTTTGCAGTTGCGGCGCGATGCCGACCAGAAGGTCGAGGGGGAGCGCGCCGGTATGCGTGATGGGTTTGAGCGTCTGTGCATGAGCCTGCCACACCCAGGCGTGGGCGGCGGACCAATCTTGCGGTGCTTTTGCGCGGCCCGTGCCGCTTTGCGCTTCCAGTGCGGCGGCTATTCTCTCCAGTGTTTCCAATATCTTGTGTTCCACTTTCCCGCCCCCCTTGTTTTCGCCTGACAAGGCTTTATAGTCGCTCTCGTTTTACACAAGAAGAGGATCATAAAGATATGTTTATTTCAATGGCTTATGCACAAGATGCGGCTGTTACGGCTTCGGCTGACCCGGCTGCCGCCCCGGTCATGGATAGCGGCGCGTTCGCGTTCTCCAACATCGGCCTCATCCTGGTGATGGTCGTCATGTTCTACTTCCTGCTCATCCGCCCGCAACAAAAACGCTTTAAAGAACACAAAGCGATGCTGGATGCGCTGAAAAAAGGCGACAAGGTTGTCACGGCTGGCGGTCTCGTTGGTACGGTTGACACATTGCCGGCTGAAGGCAGCGATGAAGTGATCGTCGATCTGGGCAATGGCCTGAAAGTGACGGCGCTGCGCCACACGATCCAAACCAAAATGGACAAGTAAATATTATGATCCACATCCCGCGCTGGAAAATTCTGCTGGTGATAGCCGTTGTTCTAGGCGGCATCCTGTTTGCATTGCCGAACGTGGTAGGGAAGGGCACTTTGCCATCTTTCCTGCCGGGCAAAGCCATCAACCTCGGACTTGACCTGCGCGGGGGATCGCACCTTCTCCTGCAAGTTGATCTCTCGGCTGTCTTAAAAGAACGCACCGAAGATTTAACCGCGACCGCCCGCCCTGCGTTACGCGCCGCGAAAATTGCCTACACCCGCATTGCCGCTACGGAGAACGGTATCCGCATTACTCTGCGTGACGCCGCGCAGATGGAAGCGGCCAAGAAAATTATCCGCGACGAAGTGGATTCCACACTGGTGCTGACCGAAAACGGCACAACGCTGGAAGGCGCTTATAGTCAGGTTGCCTTAAATGAAATCAAAAGCCAGACGCTTGGCCAGTCGATCGAGATCGTCCGCCGCCGCGTTGATGAAACCGGCACGAACGAACCTGTGATTCAGCGTCAGGGCGATGACCGTATTCTGGTGCAGCTGCCCGGCCTCGATAACCCGGCCCGTATTAAAGAATTGCTCGGCACCACGGCGAAACTTGGCTTTCACTTGGTGAATGAACAGGTCGGTGCCTCGCTGCGCGAAGGCGGCGGCCAGATTGTTCTGCCACTGGTGGAAGCACCGGGACAAACGCTTGCCCTGCAACGCCGTCCCGCCATCACGGGTGACATGCTCGCACATGCGGCCTACGCGCCGGATGAAAGCGGTCAATCGGCTGTGACGTTTCGCCTCAACACGGCGGGAGCGAAACGCTTTTGCGATTTGAGCCGTGCCAATGTCGGTAAGCCTTTTGCGATCGTCCTCGATAACAAAATCATCAGCGCGCCGGTTATCCGCACGGAAATCTGCGGCGGCGTCGGTCAAATTTCCGGTGGCTTCAGCATCCAGCAAGCCAATGATTTAGCGTTGTTGTTACGCGCAGGCGCGCTGCCTGCGCCGCTGACTATTCTCGAAGAACGCACCGTCGGCCCATCGCTCGGTGAAGATTCCATCGCGGCGGGTGAACTGGCGGCCATCGTCGGTCTTGTTCTCGTCGTCGCATTCGTAGTCGTCGCTTACGGCACGTTCGGCATGTTCGCCTGCGCGGGCCTTGCTGTGAACCTTGTGCTGATCTTTGCAGTGATGTCGGGTTTGCAGGCCTCGCTCACGCTGCCGGGTATTGCGGGGATCGTGCTCACCATCGGTATGGCGGTCGATTCCAATGTGCTGATTTATGAGAGGATGAGGGAAGAAGTGTATCTCGGCAAATCACCGATCAATGCCTTCCATTCCGGCTTCCAGAACGCGCTCTCCAGTATTCTGGATTCCAACGTCACGACGCTGATTTCATCGGTGATCCTGATCGCCATCGGTACCGGGCCTGTCAAAGGCTTCGCCATGACGCTGACGATCGGGGTGATTACCTCAATGTTCAGCGCGATTATCTTTACCCGCATGCTGCTCAGCGTCTGGATGAACAAAAACCGCAACAAGCCGCTGCAAGTATAATAGGGACCGAATCATGAAGGGCGTTACATTTATTCCATTCGGCATGAAGTTTGATTTCTGGGGGCACCGCTGGTCCGCCTATGCGATCTCGATTGTCATTATCCTTGCCTCTATCGCACTGGTTGCGACCAAGGGCCTCAACTTCGGGATCGATTTCACCGGCGGCACGCTGATTGAAATCCGCACCGAAAAGCCGGTCGATCTGGCCGACATGCGCACCGACCTGAACAATCTTGAGATGGGCGATATTTCCATTCAGGAATTCGGGGCGCCGGAAGATCTGCTGCTGCGCGTGCCGCAACAGCCGGGTGATGAAACAGCGCAAACAGCGGCGATTGCCAAAGTCAAAGCGGAACTGGATACAAACTATGGGCCGGTCGATTATCGCCGCGTGGAATTCGTCGGTCCGCAAGTCGGTGAAGAACTGAAAGTGCAGGGGATGCTTGCCGTTTTCTTTGCGATGCTCGGTATTTCGATTTACGTGTGGGTGCGGTTTGAATGGCAGTTTGGCGTCGCGATGATGGCTGCGCTGTTGCATGATGTTATCGGTACGATTGGTTTCTTCTCGCTGACGGGCTTGTCGTTTGACCTGACCGCTCTGGCCGCGGTCCTGACGGTGGCCGGTTATTCGGTCAATGACACGGTGGTTATTTTCGACCGTATCCGCGACACCATGCGCAAATACCGCAAACAGCCGATGCTGGAAATCATCAACCGCGCCATCAACGACACGCTGGCCCGCACCGTGGTGACAGGCGTCACGACCATGCTGGCGCTGGCGGCTCTGGCCGTGTTCGGCGGGGAAGTCATTCGCGGGTTCGTCTTCTCGCTGATGTTCGGTGTGGCCATCGGGACGCATTCTTCGATCTTCGTAGCGGCGCTCTTGCTCATGTACATGCGTGTGCGCCCTGAAAAACCGGGCGAAATCGCTGATGAAAAGGCCGTTACCCCTTGATTTTGTGTCTGGAATCTCATCTTATGAGACATATCTAGGCGCGATAATTTTCATAACCACGCGCCGCCTTTGAGGGAGATTTTAATGCGCCTTACAAAAACGCTGTTGCTGGCCACTGTGGCTCTTATGGCACTGCCATCCTGCTCGTCGGCCAAAGGTCCGGGCGCCGTCGGTACGACCGATGATATTGTCGTGCGCAATTACGGTGATGCGCCGCTGCCGCCATCTGCCACGCTGCAAGCCGCCGCGCCGCAAGGCTCTGCCGAAGCAATGCTGCAACAAGAAGCCGGCACACCGCCTGACATGATGGCGTCGAAAACCGCTGATGCGCAAGCCGCCGTCGCGACAGCGCAGGCTGGCGTAGAAAATACCGCGCAAGCACCATTGGAAACACCAGAAGCTGCACAACAAGGGATGCAAGTAGGCCAGACACAAATGCAACGTCAGGCTGCCGTTGCCCAGCAACAAGCCACGACTGCCGGTCTCGAAGCTGTTCCAGCACCGATCGTTGAACCACAAAGCCTTGCCGAGCAAGCTACGCAGACAATGCCTGCCGCTGACATGGCAGAAGCCGCCGCCGACACAACGCGTCCTGCGACAACTGCTGCCGGAACGGCTGGCGTGATTTCGCCGGATGTGAACGCCGGTCTGGAAACACGCACACCGCCACAACTCGACAGACCGGGTGAAGTGATCGGTGAAGTCACTGCGCCTGCCGTTGATCAGGCGGCAGAAGAATATCAGAACAAAGGCCCTGAACAGGCTGCCGCCGAAGCATTGCAAAATGCCCCGACGCCTGCCGCCGCCGCACCGGGCGCGCAACCTGTGCCACGCGCACCGGGTGTAGCTCCATCTGTTCCAGTTGACGCTGCGCCTGCCGTTGCGGCATCGGCTGCAGCGCCTGTCGCGACAACCACTGCGACGGGTGATTTCCGTCCGACCCCTGAAGATATCGCCGCTGGCGGTATGCGTGTTGTCAGAAGCGTTCCGCCTGCCGGTGTGGCTCTGGCACCATCCGCGCCAGTTGCTGCGCCTGTATCAACGCCATCGGCTCCTGTCGCGGCACCAGCGCCAGCACCGTCTGCTCCGGCACCGGTTGCCACAAGCGGCGGTACACCTGTGATGGACAAAGCCATGATCACGCGTGCGCAAGCCGTGCTGACGGAAAAAGGTCTCTATGCGGGTCCGGCCGATGGTGTCATGTCTACAGCTACGCTGAATGCGCTGAGCCGTTATCAATCGGCCAACGGTCTGACGCCAGGCGCCATGACCGTTCAGACAGCGCAGCACATGGGTCTGATCCAGTAAGCTGATGGATGTCACACCGCTCATTCCTGTCGGGCGGCAGATCATTCAGAATTATCGCGCGGGCGGCTTTCGCATTTCCGGCAAGGATTATAGCGGGGCCGTCATTGTGCTACCGGAACGCACCCTTAAATGGCCCGCCAGTGCGCCCCTATCATTATCGTCTTTCGACGCGCTGAAATCTCTGTCTGCTGAAATCGATGTGTTTCTGGTCGGCACGGGTTCAGGGCAGGAGTTTTTGCCGCCCGCTTTGCGTCAGTCGTTGAAGGAGCAGGGGGTAAACATCGATGTTATGGACACCGGCGCTGCGTGTCGCACCTATAACGTCTTGATGGCCGAAGGCCGCCGCATCGCCGCCGCGCTTCTTCCTTGTTCATAAACGACAAAAGATAATCGTTTTTCAACGAATCCATGGTACGCTTCTCGCTCATGGAAGCTATGCGCTTCGTGCACAGGGTCTGAATGAATCAAATGGTGAATGCCACGATTTCCCTTTCCGAAGCCTTTCTGGGCTATAACAAGGTTGTAGATAAACAACGTTTGATCAGTTACGACGAAGCGCAAAAATACACACCCTCTCCCGATGTTCTTTATTTTCAGGCCAGTCAGGCTTTTTCGGGTGCAGAGCGCGCAGCTTTTGACCCGCAAGATACTTTGCATACACCTGTTTATGTCGTTGGGACGATTAAATCGAAAAAAGACTATCATGGTTGTGATGAAGCGCGCCGCTGTTTGCTGGAAGAGCCGGATAATGTCAAAATAGGCACGCACAAAACCAGCAATCGGTCCTTCCTTATGCATTTCAAAGATGTCGCGGCGTTTGATCAACCATCGATCAACCTGAATGAAGCCCTGTATGACGTACCCGATGTGGCGATAAAACTGCCGGAACGGATATTTGCCTGATCTTGACTTTGGCGGAGGCTTCGCTACTATCCGGCCATGCTTGAAACCCTTATGTCCCCCGAAATTATCATCAGCTTCCTGACGCTGGCCGTGCTCGAAATCGTGCTCGGCATCGACAACATTATTTTCCTCACGATCATCTCGGAGAAGTTGCCGAAGCACCAGCAACCGATGGCGCGCCGGATCGGTTTGCTCCTCGCGCTCGGTATGCGGGTCGCGTTGCTCTCGATGATCTTATGGATCGCGCATCTGACGCAGCCGATCTTCACCGTGTGGGATCATTCGGTCTCCTGGCGCGATCTGATCATGTTGGTCGGCGGCGCGTTCCTGCTGTTCAAAGGCACGATGGAAATTCACCATCATGTCGAAGGGCATGAAGAGACATCCACAAAAACAAAAGCGGCCGCAAGTTTTGCCGCCGTGATCTTCCAGATTGTGGTGATCGACCTCGTGTTCTCGCTCGACTCTGTGATTACCGCTGTCGGCATGACAGACAACATGCCGGTGATGGTGGCCGCTGTTGTTACTGCGATTGCCGTGATGATGCTGGCCGCCGAGCCTGTCTCCGCGTTCGTACAGAAACACCCGACCGTCAAGATGCTGGCGCTCAGCTTCCTGCTGCTGATCGGTATGGCGCTGATCGCCGATGGTCTGCACTTCCATATTCCGAAGGGGTACCTCTACTTCGCCGTGGCGTTCTCGCTCAGCGTCGAGGCGCTCAATCTCTGGGCCCGCGGGCGCAAGAAAAAGACCTTGCACTAAGATACGAAAAACCCCGCGAGATGCGGGGTTTTTTAATAGGGTTTATACGGTCTGTAATACCGCTCCATATACGGCATATCGACCGATGCGCATGTGGGGGATGCCGCTTTCTTATAGTCGATCGACAGGCTGTATTCTTTACCCTTGCGATCGATGGTGAGGCGAGCAAACAAGGCGGCGGCTTTGGTGGGGTCATCCATATCAACCTGTGTGAAGGCTGGCAGGATCAGCGTTGGAATACCGGCTTTATCGTTCAGTGAGAAGCGATGCTCGTGCCCGGCGATGTTGATCACCGATCCGTGCGGGCGCTCTTTGAGTTGCACAAGGATGCTGTCCGTCCGGATCTCATAGCCGTAATATTTATTCTTGTCATAGAGGGCAGGGTAGCCGCGTGTCTGTCGATCCAGTCCCCAGTGTGAGGCCAGAATAATAAAATCATCGGGCCGCTCTTTGAGGGTCTGCGCCACCAGATCTTCATCAACGCCGTTATAATGATAAATCTGCTGACCCGCGCGCGCCGGGTTTTCATACAGCTTGGGTTGAAGCACGATCACGCTGACATTCTCGGCCACCTGCAGGCTGTGTGACTCGGCGGCGATAGAATTTTCCGCCATCTTGGTTTGTGGGCGTGGATCGTGATTGCCGCTGACACGGATTAGCTGACCCGCATACCCCGTCAGCAATAATTCCGTGGCGCGAAAATTCTCGGCAAAGGCGTCGGCACCGATGCTGTTTTCATCGCCGCCATGAATAATAGTCATCCGGCCATGCTGCTCGGCGTAATCAAAAACATGTTTCAGGGTGCAGTGGGCTTGCGTGCCGAGGGTCGAAGCGGATGAATCATCTTTGCTGATAAAATCAGTCCCGTGATGCAGGTCGGTAAAGTATAACGCAGAATACATGCCCTTGGAGGCTATCAAACTGTCCTTACAATTTTCAATAAAAAAGGGCGCAGAAGCGCCCTTTATCATATTAGGGTTTTCTTATGCGGCTGCTTTGAGCGGGCCTTTTTCATAGAGTTCGGCGACATGCTCCCAGTTAATGAGATTGTCGACGAAGGCTTCAAGATATTTCGGGCGGGCGTTACGGTAATCGATATAATAGGAGTGCTCCCACACATCGACGCCGAGCAGGGTCGTTTTGCCGTGCACGACCGGGTTTTCGCCGTTCGGGGTTTTCAGGATTTCGAGTTTGCCGCTGGCATCCATGGCGAGCCAAGCCCAGCCGGAGCCGAACTGCGTCGTGCCTGCTTCGATGAACTGCTTTTTGAAGCCCTCGAAACCGCCGAGATCGCTCTCAATTTTTTTTGTCAGAGCGCCCGGAATTTTTGTGCCGCCGCCGTTCGGCGCCATCCAGTGCCAGAAGTGAATATGGTTGTAATGCTGCCCGAGCTGGTTGAAGAGCGGGGGCTTGTTCTTAAAGGCCCAGACCATGGCGTCTTCCAGAGACGCGTTTTCCTGACCCGTTCCGGCGATCAGCTCGTTCCCTTTATCGACATAGGCCTTGTGATGCTTGTCATGGTGGAATTCCAGCGTTTCAGCCGACATGTAAGGGGCCAGCGCATCATACGCATAGGGAAGTTCAGGTAGGGTAAAAGCCATAATAATCTCCTCAATAATTTCTTCGATTTAACGCGGCTTTCGCGCTAAGACAGTGCATGTCTCTTAGTTATTGCGGAAATCTGGTTCGTCAACAAGACCCTGACCGGTTTTTATTGAGTTTAATGGCGCCCGCCAAGGTAAAGCCTGCGCTATGGGCGCTTTATGCCTTCAATTACGAAATCGCCAAAACCCGCGAAGTGGTGAGTGAAACCACAACGGGCCTCATCCGTCTGACATGGTGGCGCGAGGCCATCGATGAAATTTACACGGGGAAATCCGTCCGCCAGCATCAGGTGGTGCAGCCTTTGGCGCAGGCCATCCGCACGTATGATCTGCCGCAAAGCCATTTCGATACGTTGATCTTCGCGCGAGAATTCGACGTGGAAGACAGGAGTCCGGCGACTTTGGAAGGATTCTTCCACTACGCCGACTACACCACCACGCCGCTGACGGACTTATCGTTGCGTATTATCGGCGCGGCGCAGGACGAAGCACTGACCCGCGCTGCGTCCATCCGATATGCCAGCGCCGGATTGCTACGCAGTGTTCCGTATATGCTCACGCAGCGCCGTTGCTACCTGCCGGAATCGGTTATGGCCTTGCATGGTACTTCATCGCAAAAGATGTTTGATTTCAGACAGACACAGCAATTGCCTGAAGTAATACAAGAAATTATATCCGTCCTGCCAACCGTATCGAAATCATCGTCTCGTTTCCTGAATTCCATGAATACGCTTACGGATTTATATCTGGCGCAGATAGAAAAAACGGGCTTTGATGTGTTCAGCCCGGCCCTTATTGCGCCGCCGCCACTCAAGGCGCTGCGGGTGTGGCTGGCTTTTTGAATTGACCTGTTTTGAAAAAGTGGGCGATTTGCCCGCCGCTGATTTCCGTCAGCATGCCGTGCGACATCGTCATCACTAGATGATCCTTCATGCCGGGAATGAGCGTGTTGGCGACGCTCACGAGGCTGTCATGTGGCGCTGTCTGTTTCATGACCCGCAGGAACCACGGATGCTCCCACCCGCGCGTGCCGCTGATGATTCCGATTTCGGGGCGCGGGGGCATGAAGCGGCTCACCAGATCGCGGCGATGCGCCGTGGTCAGTTCCTGACCCGCCGGGCCATAGTAAGCGCGGTACAACCGGTTCGGTGCCAGATAGTCGGCAACCTCGCTGCCGCCGAATGGTGTGCCGATCAGCACCGCGCGTTGCAGCGAGGGCACCAGATCGCGCGCCAGCAGATCGAGCAGCACCAGCCCGCCCATCGAATGAACCGCCGCATAAGTAGGGGTGCGTCCTTCTAAAACGCTTGCAACATGATCGGCGCATTCAGCAATGGTTTTGGTGCGAGAGGGATAACCGATGTTGAGCACATCGTAGCCTTTGCAGCGCAGATAGGTGGCCAGTGTGAACATGCGGTGCGGCGCCATCGCAATACCATGCAACAGCAGCACCTGTTCTTTGGCCACTACGCGGCCTGCTTCAATTGCCCGGCGAGCCAATGATCGCAATCGCGCAAGGCGCGTTCGGAGAGCAGCTTCTTGCGGGCGCGCCCGCGTTCCTTGTTCTTGATGCCTTTCATGGCATCCTTCTCATTGTCGAGGGGCGGGAACAGGCCGAAGTTCACGTTCATCGGCTGGAAGGTATCGGCTTCGGCGCCACCGGTGATGTGGCTCAGGATTGCGCCCATCGCGGTTGTGGCTGGCGGCGCAATGACAGCTTCGCCCAATGCTTCCGCTGCAGCAAAGCGGCCCGCCATCAAGCCGACAGCGGCGCTTTCGACATAACCTTCGCAGCCGGTGATCTGGCCCGCGAAGCGCCATTGCGGTTTAACCTTCATGCGCAGGATTGCGTCGAGCAGGCGCGGCGAGTTGATAAAGGTATTGCGGTGCAGACCTCCGAGACGCGCGAACTCTGCGTTCTCCAGGCCCGGGATCATGCGCAGCACGTCGGTTTGCGCGCCGTATTTCATCTTGGTCTGGAAGCCAACCATGTTGTAGAGCGTGCCCAGCGCATTGTCCTGACGCAGCTGCACCACCGCGTGGGCGCGTTTGCCGGTATGTGGATTGGTGAGGCCGACTGGTTTCATCGGGCCGAAGCGCAGCGTCTCAGGGCCGCGTGACGCCATGACTTCAATCGGCATGCAGCCTTCGAAGTAGGGCGTGTTGGTCTCCCATTCCTTGAACTCGGTTTTCTCGGCGGCGAGCAGGGCGGCGATGAAGGCATCATATTGCGCTTCATCCATCGGGCAGTTGATGTAGTCAGAGCCTTCGCCCTTGTCGTAGCGGGACTGCATCCACACCACATCGAAGTTGATGCTTTCCTTGTAGATGATCGGCGCGATCGCATCGAAGAAGGCCAACTGGTCTTCGCCACCCAGTTCCTGCACCGTCTTGGCAAGGGCGGGAGAGGTGAGCGGGCCAGTTGCGATGATGACGCTCTCCCATGACGCATCCGGCATCTCGACTTCGCCACGCTCGATGGTGACCAGCGGGTGGGCTTTCAGTGCGGCGGTGACGCCATCGGAAAAGATATCGCGGTCGACAGCCAGCGCGCTGCCGGCCGGTACGGCGGCTTTGTCGCCTTCGCGCAGGATCAGGGAATTGCTGCGGCGCATTTCTTCGTGCAGCACGCCGACGGCATTGTAATCGACATCGTCGCTACGGAAAGAGTTGGAGCAGACGAGTTCGGCGAGGCCATCGGTTTTGTGCGCATCGGTACCCCGCACCGGGCGCATTTCATGCAGCACGACGGGCACGCCCGCATTGGCGCATTGCCACGCTGCTTCAGATCCGGCGAGACCGCCACCAATAATGTGTACAGGCTGTTTTGTCATAGGGCGGTTGTAGCCAATTTGGTCGCGGGTTTCAAGTCAGCGGTCACTCCTGAAACTCCTCCTGGTCCGGGACGCGGGAGAAGGCGATCTTGGTGCCGACATGCCCGGCCAGCGTCTGCGGCGTGATGCCCAGATGCACCATCTCGCGTTCATACTTCTTTTGCAGATGATCCAGTGCGCCGACCAGCTTTTCACGCTTCAAAACTGTGTCTTTGGCCTCAGACAGGTTCGTATCGAAAAGGTCGTCCGTGACCTCATCCGGGCGCTGCAATCCATGCAGGATGACCGAGAGTTTCTTGAACTGACGCGTCTGCTCAAACTGCCGCGGACGGTGCGTACCGAAACACTGATCTATCATGCTGGTCCACAGCGCATCGAGATGCTCGAGGAAGGTGAAGGGGTCGTGCGCTGCGGGGAAGTCGGCCTCACCCTGCCAGCGCTCGCCATTGAGCAGGCGGATGCTGAAGGAGAGGCGCTTGGCATAGAACTCCTTGCGGCGGAGTCTGATTGCCGCCTTCACCAACAATCGCCGCGCCATCAGCCGCGCCTTGTCGACATAGTAGAGTTCGGGATCAAGCACGCGGGAGTGGCCGATCATCGATGGCTTACTCTCTTGATAGGGCACATCATAGCCATGCAGCCAGTACCAGAAGCGCTCGCCCTGCACGCTGTGCCACACCGCGCGCGCCTGCTTGGGCGAGGTATCCCACAGCTGTTTCATCGTGGTAATACGGGCTTTTCGCAAGCGTTCTTCCATGTTGACATTAATACCCGGCAGATCGCGCAGCTTGAGTTCGAGCAGGCGTCCGGGCAAATCGCGCGGCTCGATCAGCACGAGGCCGTTGGGCTTGTCGATCTCGGTCGCGACTTTGCCGAGGAAGGAGTTGGGCGCGATGCCGATGGAGCAGTGAATGGCGGGGCCGACTTCGCGGTGAATGGATTCCTTGATCGCGGCGGCGAGGCGGCGCGCGTTCTCAGGAATCTTTTCGCGGCCCATCAGCTCGCAATCGAACTCGTCGATCGACCAGACTTTGTGGATCGGCAGATGGTTTTCGACGGCTTTCAGAATGGCGTGGTGGTATTGCACATAGATATCGTGGCGCGCCTGCACGCAGATGAGTTGCGGGCACAGACGCTTGGCATCGTAGATCTTGGTGCCGGTCTTGATGCCATAGGCTTTGGCTTCGTAAGAGGCGGCAATGGCGCAAGTCGAGTCCGTCATCAGCGGCACGACCGCCACCGGTCGCCCGCGCAGCTTGGGATTGGCGTCCTGCTCGACCGAGGCGAAGTAGCTGTTCATGTCGACGAACATCCATTTCAGGCCGGCTATGTCAGGAGATATCATGTTCATGGTTTGTTCTAATATAGAGAAAGGACTACCACGGCGCAAGAGACGATTTACAATGGAGGGATGAAGGCCCGATTCTGTATCCTCCTCAGTGCGTTATGCCTGACCGCCTGTGCCTCAGGCGGCGGGGTGAAGCGCATGCCGGTGACGCCGCAGGTGCTCGATTGCGGACCCGTCGGTCTGGCGTCGGTCAAGCTGCTCTCGCCGACCAACGCGGAGATGCACTTCATGGGCAAGCGCTTCGATCTGAAACGCAGTGCGGGCGCCAAGCGGGCGTACTACAAAGGCGGCGGGCTGGAGTTTGAGAGCCAGGGCGCGTTCGGCGTGATCCGCTCGAATGGCCAGAGCTATCAATGCGACATGCGCCCGCGTGATCTGGAGCCGGAACCCGTTCCGACGATTGTTCCCGAGATCGAACAGCGCGTGCCGCGCCTCGATGTGACCCCGTATCTCTAAGAGTTGTATGATGAAGTTTCGTTCTGCCATCTATCCGTTGATGTTGATGCTCGCTGCATGTGGCACGAGCGATACGGGCGGCCCCAACTATTCGTCGATTGAATCCGAAGAGATCGTGGCGCAGCGCGCGATCCGCGAATATGTGGTGGCGCGCGGCGCGCCCGCCAACTCGCAATTCCGCTATGTGCTGGAAGACATGAACAATGACGGGACGCGCGATGTCGTCGCTCTGTTCAGCCTGCCGTATCATTACTGGTGCGGCGGCGCGGGCTGCACGATGATGGTGATGGAAGCCAAAGAGGGCGGGTATGCACCGGTCACCGAAATCACGTCGGTCTATGGCCCGGTCGTGCTGACCGACCGTGTGAGTTCCGGCTGGCGCGATATCGGCGTGCGGGCCAGCGGCACCAATCTGCGCGACCGCGATGTCGCCCTGCAATTCAATGGCAACAGCTATCCGACCAACCCCGCCGGCGAGCCGCCGCTCGGGCAGCCGCTCTATCAAACTAGCGGCAAGCGCGTCTTCCCGTAGCAGTTGCGCATAGCGGCGCACCTGCCGCCCGTGCAGGAAAATCAGTTTCGAGAGCGTGCGCATCGAGGCAGAGCAGCCGCCATGTTGATAGGCATTGCGCGATGAACGAGCCTTTCCCTCTAGCGTGCGCGGGCCGGTGGACTGCGTCCATGGTTTTTGGGCGAGGGCGCGTTGCCGCTGCGCCGCGCGGCGCTCCGGCGTCCACGACGCTTTACGGCCGTCACTCAGGATTAGACACATGGTCAATCACCAGCCTGTCGATTTTCGCCAGCTCCAATCTATTCAGTTCGTTCGCTGTATTTTTTTGCGGCGCCTTGCGCAGCGTCTCGACCGTGTAGCGATATTGCCGCTGGGTGTTGAGCGCGGTGCGCAGCGTGTCGTCGTGCAGGCTGAACTGCGCCATGCGGTGGATCAGCGTGTGGAACACGGCGTCGAGCATCCGCGCCTGTTGCACCAGATGGTCTTCGAGCGGCATGCGCGTGCCCGCATCGAGCGCGGCCTGCGTGTCGTTGGTCAGCGCCGTGAGATGCGCGGCCAGCGGCGCGATATCGGGCGGCAAGGGCGCCGCCTCGCCGAGCTTCTTGGGCGCGGTGAGCAGATGTTGCAGGCTTTCCGCCATCTGCGCATGCGCCAGCCGCTCGGCCTGCACAGGCAGGGAAAGCGACGGTTTGCTAGGGGTTTCAGGGGATTGTGGGGGTGTGGTTGGGGGGGTGTCTTTTTTCATCCTGTTAGTTTATAGGATAGTATTCCTAGCTTGTCAAGGAAATTCGCATTTACATTTTTATCGAATGGGCCAATGGCTCATACGATGGATAGGTCTTATAGGCTTTGAATAAATTAATAGGCAGAAGAACCTTCTAATATATTTCGAAGAACTTCCGTTTCCCAAGCGCCCGTTTTTTTATTCCAAGGAATTCCATGAGATTCGAAAAGGTCTTTTGTGTTTTTAATTTCTTCAGGTTTCTTTTCCAAAATTTTCATTCTGGCTTCTAATATTCTATTTAAATCGCAGGGATATTTAAAGGATGTTTCGCCATCCTCCATTACGCCCAGATACGCCGCATCTACGAAAATTGTTTTACCGGATACGGTAAATTTTGACGGTAAAAATCCCTGATAAAAAATCATCAAATCATTACCTGCTTCCCAACGATCACATCCCCATTTACCACCACCGCGAATGATATTTGCGTATTTATAATGACGCATGAAACTTCTGTATTTTCCATCTTCAAACTCACTGGCATCAGCCAGGGCACGGGTGGGTAAACAAGTGCTGACATTATAACCTGCCGCATCAATAGGGATTTGATTGCCTGACAAATAATTATCGGGGGAAATTTCCTTCAAATCTGATATCCATTTTTCTATATGGGGAGGGTCTTTGCGAATATTTTCCCAGGGAGAAATGTCAAGAATTTCAAGATCAGGATAGATTTGAGCCGAAAGCCAAAATTCTTTTTTATCGGAAGTTATATTGGATAAAGAAAATAACTTAGTATGATTTTTATCCGTGAAATATCTGACTGCATGAACCCTAAAATGCTTGCTATTCATTTTCGGCATGGTTTCATCTCTGACGATCTTAAAGAAGACGTCATTGAATTTGGTGCATGAATCTTCAGCGGCGGTAGTTGCGGACATAAAAAATAGGCTTATGCATAAAAATAAAAAAAATCGGATCATTTTCTCTCACAATCAATAGAAATTCTGCGTTAATTTTTCCACCTTAACTTCGGCTCTCGCGCCGCTTTCACTTCATCCAGCCGCTGTCTTGGTGTTGAGAGTGGCATGGTGTGGTATTTTTCAGTGTCGCCGGCGCGCACGTCCGCCGCGATGTCTTTCATGACGCCGATGAAGCGGTCGAGGGCGTCCTTGCTTTCGGTTTCGGTCGGCTCGATCAGCATCGCGCCGCTGACCACCAGCGGGAAATAGACGGTCATCGGGTGCATGCCGCGCTCGATCAGCATTTTGGCGATGTCGAGGGTGGTGACGCCCGCGTCTTTCTGCTTCTTGTCGGTCAGCAGGCATTCATGCATGCAGGGGCCGTCGAAGGGCACGTGATAATCGTCTTTCAACTGCGCCAGAATATAGTTGGCATTGAGCACGGCATCTTCGGCGACCTGTTTGAGGCCGTCGGCGCCGTGGCTCATCATGTAAGTGAGGGCGCGCACATGCATGCCGAACTGTCCCTGGAAGCCTTTGAGGCGGCCGCAGGAGGTGTCTCTTTCTCCCGGCTCTTCGAGCCGGTAGGTATTGCCGTCTTTGATGACGGTGGGTGACGGCACATAAGGTGCCAATGCCTCGGTTACGCAGATCGGGCCGGAGCCGGGGCCGCCGCCGCCATGGGGCGTGGAAAATGTTTTATGTAGGTTGATATGCATGACATCGACGCCGAAATCTGCCGGGCGCACTTTGCCGACCAGCGCGTTGAAGTTGGCGCCATCGCAATAAAAATACGCGCCGGCTTTGTGCAGGGCGCCAGAGATTTCCATGATCTCGCGCTCGAACAGGCCGCAGGTGTTGGGGTTGGTCACCATCATGCCCGCGACATCGGCGCCATCGCCGAGCGCTTCTTTGAACGCGTCGAGCGTGACGCGGCCGCCGTCTTTGGTCGGGATGACGCGGATGGCGAAACCGCACATGGCGGCGGTGGCGGGGTTGGTGCCGTGCGCGGAATCGGGGATCAGCATCACGCGTTTATGCTTGTTGCCTTTGAGTTCATGGGCGCGCGCGATGGTCATCACGCCCGCGAGTTCGCCATGCGCGCCCGCAGCCGGCGTCAAGCACACACCCGGCAGGCCGGTGAGTGTGCCGAGCCAGTGTTGCAGCTCATGCATGAGTTTGAGCGCGCCTTGCGTGGTGGAGGTCGGTTGCAGCGGATGCAGATGCGCGAAGCCGGGCAGGCGCGCGATTTTTTCATTGAGGCGCGGGTTGTGTTTCATCGTGCACGAGCCGAGCGGGAAGAAGCCGTGATCGATGGAATAATTCATCGTCGAGAGACGCACGAAATGGCGCACGACCTGCGGTTCGGAGACTTGCGGTAATCCAATATTATCGCGCGCGGGCGCGCCGGTTTTTAGGCTTAGGTGTTGCGGTGCGGGAAGATCGACGCCCGGCGTATCGCTGTGCGCTTTTTCCCACAATAAATTTTCTTCATAGTGCAAACCGCGGTTGCCATCACTGTCTATCGCGCTGTGGCTTTGGGTTTGCTTGGTTTGTGACATCATTGTGAATTTCTTTCGGAAATTATAACGAAATTATATTGCTGGAACGAGAAGCGCAAAACCCTAGTTGGCTAGGCATCACTACATCAACCAAAGGAGATTGTGATGAAAAACCAAGACCAGAATCCTCAGCGTAAGCAACAAGAGGAAAAAGCTGACCCACGCGCGCCACAGAAAGCCCCTGGCCAATCGCCAGATCGCTCTTCGCAAAAAAGCGATCAGCAGCAGTCGAACAAAGACCGCTACTAAGTAGCGATTCATTGTTCGCGTCTGTTTGAGCGTGCATACAGGTCTTGTCCAATTGGGCAAGGCCTGTCGCGCGGTTAGAAGTCTCAGGAGAAATCATCATGACAACCCCTTTTCCAATGCAGCACACAGGACGTCGATATCCGATGGCGTGGTCATTTCGGTGGCAGCCAAAAGAAGTCGACCTTCAGGAAGTGCGTACCCTGCTATCACCCCGCGCAGCGCGAGCTGTTCAACGAGGGCAGTAGAATTATCCGTCGGTAACTGAACGACGAATTCGTTGAAGTAAGTTTTATTGACGACGGTAACGCCCTTGATGTTGATGAGGGCGTCTTCGAGTGCTTGCGCGCGTTCGTGATTGAGGCGCGCGAGCGTTTTGAACCCATCTTCTCCCAATAAAGCCATATGCACCGTAAAGGCGAGGGCGCACAGCCCCTGGTTGGTGCAGATGTTGGAGGTCGCTTTCTCGCGGCGGATGTGTTGTTCGCGCGTGGAGAGGGTGAGCACATAGCCGACGCGGCCTTGCGCATCGACAGTTTCACCGCAGAGGCGCCCCGGCATCTGGCGGATATATTGTTCGCGGCAGGCGAAGAAGCCGAGATGCGGGCCGCCGAACGACATGGGCAGGCCAATCGATTGCGCTTCGCCGCAAACGATGTCGGCTTCCGCGGGGGCAGGCAATAACCCAAGCGAGAGAATTTCATTGATCACGACGACCAGCAGCGCGCCGCTGTCATCGCATTGTTTGCGGTAAGTCTCATAGGTATGCACGTTGCCGAAAAAGTCCGGCGACTGCACGATGACGCAGGCGGTGGTGTTATCGACTGTATCGGTTATATGTCCCGCGCCGTTATGCGTGAGGTAGGTTTGCAGGACTTCTTTATAGTGCGGATGAATCTCCGTGGCGTAGACGATGTTGGTGCGTTTGGTCACGCGCATCGCCATCAGCGCCGCTTCGGCCATCGCGGTGGCACCATCATATAAAGAGGCGTTGGCGACTTCCTGTCCCGTGAGCAGTGCGATAAAGCTTTGGAATTCAAAGAGCGCTTTCAACGTGCCTTGCGCAATTTCGGGTTGATAGGGTGTGTAGGCGGTCAAAAATTCCGAACGCTGAATGATGTAATCAACGGTGGCGGGGATGTGGTGGTAATAGCATCCTGCGCCGAGGAAGAAGGGACCAGCCGAGGCGGGATGGTTCTGATTGGCCAGCGTCGCCATCTGGCGTTCGATTTCCAGCTCTCCTTGATGGTCGGGTAAATCAAGCTTGTCTTTGATGAAAGCCGCCGCCGGAATATCGCGGAACAGATCGTCCACATGCGATGCGCCGATGGTTTTCAGCATCGCCGCGCGGTTGTCTTTTGTCTGCGGTAGGTAGCGCATGTTATTCAAGGCCTTCGGTGTAGGTCTGATACGCGCTTTGATCCATCAGGCCCTGAATTTCGGACTGGTCGGACATTTTGATTTTGACGATCCAGCCGGTGTCGATATCTTCTTTCAGATTATCGAGCGTGTCTTGCAGGGCGGTGTTCACTTCGATGATTTCGCCCGACACGGGCGCGTAAATTTCACTAGCAGCTTTGACGGATTCCACGACGGCGAAATCTTCACCTTTGACAACCGTGCGGCCAACATCCGGCAAATCAAGATAGACCAGATCGCCGAGCGCGTGACGGGCATAAGTGGTGATGCCGATCCAGGCGGTATCGCCCTCTACTTTCATCCATTCATGGTCTTTGGTGAATTGCAGGGTCATCGAGTGTCTCCTTGAGCGGGTGTGTATGAGGAGGCCAGAATACCGGGAAGACGGGGAAAGCTTCAATGGAAAACACGTTTTTTATCGGATAACTGGGGGTATGTTTCTCCGTTTTTGCTGGCACGCAGCAAATTCTTTAAAAGCGTTGTGATCAACTTTAATCGACGATTTATTTTTTTGTGCGACGGGTTTTTGCTTCGACGAAGGGCAGGCCAGCGATTTCGGCAGCGATATCGCGACCGCGGACAATCACCGAGACTTTTTCGCCGATAACGGCGTGCGCGGTTTCGACGTAGCCCATGCCGATAGCGGCATTGAGCGTCGGGGAAAACCCGCCTGAGGTGAGCGCGCCGATCATCTTGCCGTCTTCGGCGAATATTTCACAGCCTTCGCGGGCGACGCCTTTGTCGAGCAGTTTCACACCGACGCGTTTGCGTTTGGGCGCTGTCACTTTATCGCGGCCGATATACTCTTTGTTGTCTTTGCGGATGATCCAGCCGAGATCGGCTTCGAGCGGTGTGGTGGTGGCGTCGATATCATGGCCGTAGAGCGGGTAGCCCATATCGAGACGCAGGCTGTCGCGCGCGGCGAGGCCGACGGGCTTTACCTCAGGATGCGCGAGTAGTCTGTCCCAAGCGGTTTGCGCGTGGTCGGCCGGCATGGAAATTTCAAACCCGTCTTCGCCGGTATAGCCGAGGCGCGAAATCCAGCAGGGGCCGAATTCCCTGTAATGCATATATTTTAAGTTGGCGACATCAATCTCAAGCGCTTCGCGCAAGACTTGTTCAGAAGAGGGGCCTTGTATCGCGATTAACGCGCGGTCGGTTAAGTGGGTGAGTGTAACGCCATCCGGCAGGCGCGCGCGCATCCATTCAATGTCTTTATCTTTGCAGGCGCCGTTGACGACGACGAAAAATTGCGTGTCGGTGACGCGCGTGATGATGAGATCGTCGATCATGCCGCCGTCTTCATTCATCAGAACGGAATATTTGGCGGCACCGGGTTTTAAGGATTCCACAGCGGCGGGGGTGAGGGCTTCGAGGAAGCCAGCGGCACCCGTTCCCACAATCAGTAGCTGGCCCATGTGGGAGACATCGAAGACGCCGGCGTGGCCGCGCGTCCAGTTATGCTCGGTTAAGACACCGGTTTCATACTGGATCGGCATGTCGTAGCCCGCGAATTCCGCCATTTTGGCTTTCAGGGCACCGTGCACGGCATGGAGGGGGGTCTGTTTCATGGATGCGAAAACCTATTGTTTTTGTGGAATATAAGACTAAATTTATCGTATAAGGTTTTACAGCAAAAGAGGAGAGACATCATGACAACAACACCGAAAAAACCGGAGACCAAGCCAACCGGTAAAGATGACAACAAAGGCGGCCATGGCTGCGGTTGCGGTCACGCCCACTAAGCTTTGTGGCAGAATTAAGAAAACCCCGCTGTGAATAGCGGGGTTTTTTGTTGGAACGAAACCTCTGGTGGGCGGTTTGTTGCGCATGATTTTAACAACCGATGGAGGTTTGTATTATGAAACGTAACCATATTATTTTGGCCAGCGTGGCTGGGCTGGTTCTGATCGCTTTGACGGCAGGCGCCAGCGCCTATGTCGCCACGAGCATGATGAACGAAAAAGAAACGCCGGTGAAAGTGGCGTCCGTGAAAAAAGAGTCCAAAGTCGGCGAGAATATCCGCTGGAACAATAATGCGCAGCCTGCTCCTGCGCCGCAGCCGCAACGCGTGGCCAGTAACTGTAGCGATGGCAACATCGTGGGTACGGTGATCGGCGGCGCAGCGGGCGGTCTCGCCGGCAGTCAGGTTGGTAAAGGCAGCGGTAAAACCGCGGCCACGATCGGCGGCGCCGTGGCGGGCGGGTATCTGGGCAACCAGTTTATCCCGACAGATAATGCGCTCTGTCCGTAAATGAATTAAAAAAAGCCCCGCTGAGAAGCGGGGTTTTTTATTAAGCCTTACAGTTTTTTATTGTTATAGTAAGTCTAATAAATGAAAATAAAAAATTATTATAATTAATTGGGGATTCATATGAGATCAAATTTAATTCTTATTACAAGCTTAATGGTTGTCGGTTGTAGCATGACATTACCTGTGCACGGGGATTTTAATAAGGGGCAAGAGAAATTTTTAGGCTCTGCTACGGGTCAAATGGATGGCAGCGGTACGATTACCATGACTACAGAAAGTGGTGTTAGATGTAATGGTAAATTCCAATACGACAATCCAAGAGTTTCAGGTGCTGGAGATTTTAATTGTGACGATGGTCGTAAAGGAAGTTTCAATTTTACATCTAGCGGTGACAGAGGGACGGGCTTTGGCAGAACTACTGATGGCAAGCCGTTTAAGTTTGTTTTTGGGCACAACGATATCGTAACTAATTGGTAACCGCGATACCGAAGAGGTCGTAATCGTCGGCGTCTTCGATCTGGACTTTGACGATGTCGCCTTGTTTTAAGGTGTCCGGGACATCGCGTAAGTAGACTTTGCCGTCGATTTCGGGGGCGTCGCCTTTGGAGCGGCCATCGGCGCCTCCGCCGGCGACATCATCGATCAGGACATCGATGGTGGTGCCAACTTTTTTCTGTAATTTTTCGGACGAGATGGCTTGCTGCACTTCCATGAAGCGGGCGTAGCGTTCTTCTTTGACTTCTTCCGGGATTGCGCCGTCGATTTCGTTGGCTTTGGCACCGGCGACAGGTTCGTACTTGAACGCGCCAACACGCTCGAGCTTCACTTCTTTCAGCCAGTCGAGCAAGTACTGGAAATCTTCTTCCGTTTCACCGGGGAAGCCGACGATGAAGGTCGAGCGCACCGTGAGGTCCGGGCAGATTTTGCGCCAGTTATGGATGCGCTCGACGGTTTTTTCCTGATGCGCGGGACGGCGCATGTTTTTCAGGACGTTCGGGGCGGCATGCTGGAACGGGATATCGATGTAAGGCAGGATTTTGCCTTCGGCCATCAGCGGGATGACTTTATCGACATGCGGGTAGGGGTAGATGTAGTGCATACGCACCCACATATCGAGTTCGCCGAGCGCCTGCGCCAGATCGAGGAAGCGCGTCTCGTACTCGACGCCTTTCCATTTTTGTTTCGCATATTTTACATCGACGCCGTAGGCGGATGTATCCTGCGAGATGACCATGAGTTCTTGCACGCCCGCGCGTTTTAAATTTTCCGCTTCGGCGATCACGTGGTGGATCGGGCGGGAGACGAGATCGCCGCGCAAAGACGGGATGATGCAGAAGGAACAGCGGTTGTTGCAGCCTTCGGAAATTTTCAAATAGGCATAGTGACGCGGCGTGAGCTTCAGGCCTTCGGGCGGCACCAGATCCATGTAGGGATCATGCTTTGGTGGCACGGCGGCATGCACGGCGTTGACGACCTGCTCATATTGCTGAGGACCCGTCACAGCGAGGACGTTGGGGAATTTCGAAAGGATCTGATCCGGCTCGCCGCCCATGCAGCCGGTGACGATCACCTTGCCGTTCTGCTTCATCGCGGTGCCGATGGCGTCCAAGGATTCTTCCTTGGCGGAATCAAGGAAGCCGCAGGTGTTGACGATCACCACATCCGCGCCTGCGTAATCCGCCGAAAGCGCATAGCCTTCGCTGCGCAGTTTGGTGAGGATGCGCTCGGAATCCACCAGCGCCTTGGGGCAGCCTAAGGAAACCATGCCAACTTTGGGGGATGCAGTGCTCATGGCGCGGGTTATCTCATAAAAAGGGGGAGAAAAGCCAGAAAATTCCTATGAAACACAGGGTTACGGTGGTTTTCCCGGGTTGCGCGATTTTTTATTGCCATAATCTTATCGGGTGTGTAGTCTTTGTTGCGTTTAAGAGGAGTAATCAATGCGTAAACCACTGTTAAGTCTGAAGGCCCTGTTTTTAAAAAGCGAAACGGGCGATCAGGTTCACCTGATCCACAATGAAAAGCAGGCCGATCTTGAAGGCCACTATAGCGCCCGCGTGCCGGGCGAGAACGGTAAGGAGAGAGAAATTTCTTATACCGCGATGGTGCCTGAGGCAGAATGCGCGCCCGAAAACTCCCTCACTGTATGGTCGGGCAGCCAGAGCGATATCCGTCTCACCGGCCGCACCCATCTTGTCGAGCAGCGGTTTCGGGACAGTATAGAGGCATGGCGTCAGCGCCGCCCGATTATCGCCAAAGTTATTGATTGATCATTTCGGCAGAGGATAAGGCAATGACATCACCGGATAGAGATTTGGCGGAAGGCTTTACGGTCAGCAAAAAACCGACCGGATTTTTTAAATCCTTTTTCAATCGGATCGAGTATGGCGACCATATGTATTTATCGCCACCGGATCAATTCTCCGTGCCGGTTGATATCGAAGCGGTGCTCTCAATGCCGGATCGCTTAAAGGAAAGTCAGGATGGCGGGCGCCCGACCATGCCATCATCGGGAAGCGATTTTGCCCCGTTCGTTGAACAACCGATCAACCTGGATAATGTGGTGCGCCGCATGCGCGATTATGTGTTGATTGCTGCGCCGGATGCCAAACACGCTTTCTCGGCCGTTGTTAAGGGAGAGAATGGCGGGTTTGTGCCTGTGCGCTATGACGCGGTGAAAGCGTTTTCCGCGTGCACGCCGCAGGATACGATCATCTGGCGGGGAAAATACGGCGATATTATTCTGATCCCCGATGCGCAAAAAACACTGGGTGAAAAAGTCAAAGGCGTTGCCAAAGTACTGCTAGGCCTGGCCCCGGAAGCAGGCGCGGTTTTCAAAGATGAAACGCTCAGAAAACAAACCAAAGAAACACTCTTTGCCCTGAAACCTTAATTGGCGGGTTTTAGGCGCAGCAGCGCGCCATTGTCTTCATCGGTCAGCAGATAAATGAATCCATCCGGCCCGGCGCGCACGTCGCGGATGCGGGCCAAATCTTTCAGCAACACTTCTTCATGCGTGATTTTGCCATCGGTGATTTCCAGACGACGCAGATGCTCCTGCACCAAGGCACCGACGAAGAGATTATTCTTCCAGTCCTTGAATTCGCTGCCTGTATAGAACGCCATGCCGGACGGCGCGATGGAGGGCGTCCAGTGATGGAGCGGCGGCGTCAGGTTGGGATTATCGCTTTCATCGGGAATGTTGGTGCCCCAGTAATGATTGCCGTAGCTGACCAGCGGCCAACCATAGTTCGCGCCTTTTTTGAGAATGTTGATTTCATCGCCGCCGCGCGGGCCGTGTTCATGCGTCCAGATTTCGGATGTGCCGGGGCGCTGCGCAATGCCTTGTACATTGCGGTGGCCATAGGTGTAGATGCCGAGCGGATAGGGATTGTCCTTGGGCAGTTTTCCATCGGGATGAAGACGCACGAGCGTGCCGATATTGTCTTTGGTGTTTTGCGCCTGATCGCGATAATCGAAGCGTTCACCCAGCGTCACATAGAGATAGCCATCATCGGCAAAGAGCAGTCGGCCGCCATAATGATTGCCGCCGTCGGTTTTCGGCGCGGCTTTAAAGATAACGGTGAGGTTGTCGAGGCGGTTGTTGTTTAAAGTCGCATAGGCGACTTCGGTGTTGCGGTTGTCTTTGTCATCGGCGCCCGCGTACGAGAAATACAGGCGGCGGGTTTTGGCGAAGTCCGGTGACACGGCTACATCGAAAAGACCGCCCTGTCCGTCATTCGACACGGCGGGTGTGCCGGTTATTTGCGTCTTTACGCCGTTATCGGTGATGCGCCAGAGTTTCCCCGGACGTTCGGTGACAAGATAATCGCCATCCGGCAGGAAGGCGAGCGACCAGGGGTGATCGAGTGCGTCCGCCACTGTTTCAACAGTGAAAGATGATTTTTCGGACGAGATGACGCTGTCCTTGGGCGGCGCGGCATCGCACGCGGTAATGGTGAGCAGGGCGAGGGCGAGACCAGAGAGCAGGCGCTTAGACATTTTTATCGTTCCTTTTTTATCCTGACAGGGTGAAGAGATCGCTGGCAGGGTCGGGTTTTTCTTCGATATAGCCACGAATGATTTCGGCGCCCATGCGCGAAAAAGTAATGCCATTTCCGCCGAACGCCATGATGGCATAGGCGTGCGGTATATGGGGGATGGGCCCGATCAGCGGCAGGCCGGTTTTGGTTTCACCGAACGAGCCGCTCCATTGATAGTCGGCGGTCAGATCAATGCCGGGATAGATTTTTTTCACTTTGGCTCGCAGGCGTTTGATTTTTTGCGCTGTCTGGGCATTGCGTCTGTCTTCATCGGAAAATCCCGCATCCTCTCCGCCGCAGATGAACCGGCCATCGGGTGTGCGGCGCATATAGAGATAGGGATCTGCCGCTTCCCAGATCAGCGGCAAGGTTGTTGGGATTTTTTCCGGTTGCGGTTTGGTGGCGAAGGCCCAGGTCGAGACGATCTCATAAGGCTGTTTCGTGAGATAATTGGGTACTTCATACCCCGTTGTAACGATGACATGGCGCGCTGTGAGCGTAATGCCATTGGTGAGCGTGACATGAATTTTGCGCGGTGAGGACTCGAGCGTAAGCACTTCGGCCGGTGAATAAATTTTAGCACCGTGGGTTTGAGCGGAATGAAGATAGCCCGCGGCTAGGCGCACGGGATTGGCGGTGTAATTGCCGGAGGAAAACAGCGCAGCGTCGGCGCGTAGGCCGTATTGATCTTTGAGCTCTTTTTGGGTGAGCGTGCGGCAGGGCAGGCCGAGGCGCATGCGCAATTGGGATTCTTCTTCGAGTCCGTTTTCATCAAGCACGTTGCCGGCGAGGTAGAGGCTGTCTTTTGTCTGAAGGTTGCAGGAGAGGCCGAGCATGCGGGTTTTGGCGGAAAGACTGTCGACGGCGAGTTTCGAGCGGTGCCAGGCGCGCGCGGTTTTCTCATAGCCGATTTTTTTGATGAGTTCGCGGATGGGATTGTCGATTTCATACTGGAGCAACGCCGTCGTCGCGAGGGTCGAACCCTGTAGTGGCGGGCGGCGATCGAGAATGATAACCCTCCATCCGGCCTGCGCCATTTCCTGCGCGGCCATGGCGCCGGTAATGCCAGCGCCGATAACAATAATATCGGTGGTTTCATCGCGTGTGAGGGGGGTATAGGCAACGCGCGGCTGGGGATAGGCCTGCCAGACCGTGCGTCCGTCATGCAGGTCTTTGTGGCGCGTCACCATGTTTAGTCGTCTTTTTCGGGATCGAATTCCGGCAGGATGCGGTCCATATCGTGCAGGCCGTCTTTTACTTTTTCACGAGCCTGCGCGGCGAGTTTTTCGTAGCGGTTCTGGATTTTCTGCAATTGTGCGTCGGTGAGTTCTTCGAGGTCGAGCAGGACATTGTGCGCGTTTTCATTGGCGCGGATCAGCTCATCGAGTTTGATCTGCAGCGCGCGAGTGTCGCGGTTCTGGGTGTTTTGAATGAGGAACACCATCAGGAAGGTGATAATGGTTGTGCCGGTGTTAATGACCAGTTGCCATGTATCGTTAAAACCGAAAACCGGGCCGGTGATTGCCCAGATCACGATGATACCCATGGCACTGATGAAGGTGGCGGGGTGGCCCGCCACGTTCGACGTGATGTTGGCGAACCGGGTGAAGGCGTCTTTGGATGGTTTTGGTTCGCTCATGACTATCTAACGCAACACAAGGCCGCCGGTTCCTTATTGACGTCCGAGTTTGCTGTGGCGGTAGGAGTAGGCGAAGTAAATTACGACGCCGAGCGCGAGCCACAGGACAAAGCGGATATGCGTGACCGCCGGCAGGAAGGCAATCAGCGCGCCGCAGGACAGAACACCGAGCACCGGCAACAGGATGCCGAACGGCATCTTGAACGGACGCGGCAGATCAGGATGCGAGATGCGCAGGGCGATCACGCCCATGCAGACGAGCACGAAGGCGGCGAGCGTGCCGACATTGACGAGTTCGGCCAGCGCGCCCAGCGGCATAAAGCCCGCCATGATCGCCATGACGACACCGCACAGGACGGTGGTGCGCACAGGCGTGTGGGTTTTTTCGTTGATCTTGCCGAAGAAGGGCGAGATCAGGCCGTCGCGAGAGACGGCGGTGATGATGCGGGTCAGCGCGTAATAGAGGACAAGCATGACGGTGGTGAGGCCGGTGATAACGCCGGTCGCCACGAGAGCGGAGGCCCAGTTGACGCCGACCTGTTGCAGAGCGTGCGCAACGGGCGAGGACACGTTCAGATCAGGATAGGGCACGATGCCGGTCAGAAGACCCGAGACGATCACGTAAATCACCGTGCAGAAAATCAGCGAGGCGAGAATGCCGATAGGCACGTCTTTTTGCGGATCTTTGGCTTCTTCGACGGCGGTGGAGACCGCATCGAAGCCGACATAGGCGAAGAAGACCAGCGAGGCGCCCGCGAGAATGCCGATCGTGTGACCGCTTTCGTTGGTGTCAAACCAGCCGAACGGCATGAACGGCGACCAGTTTTCCGGATTCACGTGGAAGACGGCCACACCGATGAACACGCAGATGGTCAGCAGTTTGATGAACACCATCGCCGCATTGAAGCGTGCGCTTTCGCGGATGCCGATAATCAGCATGAACATGAGGGAGAGGATGATCAGCACCGCCGGTAAATTGACGATGCCGGGTTCCGCCGCCCACGGGCCGCGGGTGAGTTCGACGGGCAGCGCAAAGCCGATGGCGGTAAGAGCATTGTTGAAATAGCCGGACCAGCCATTGGCGACCGCGGCGACGGACACGCCATATTCGAGAATAAGATCCCAGCCGATGATCCAGGCGATCAGCTCACCGAAGGCGGCGTAGGAATAGCCATAGGCGCTACCCGATCCGCCGACGCTGGCAGCCAGCTCGGAATAGGCGAGCGCGGCGAAGGCGCAGGCAGTGCCGGCAATGATGAAGGAGAGAACGACGGCGGGGCCGGCCTGCGTCGCGGCGGCAACGCCGGTCAGCACGAAAATCCCGGTGCCGATGATCGCGCCGATACCGAGCAGGGCAAGATCAAACGCGCTTAAGCATTTTTTCATGCCGGACTCACCCTCGTAGCCCGTAATAGGTTTTTTGCGGAACAGGCTTTTGAGCATGATGGTATCTCCCCAGACGTATAAATGCCGCCCGAGTCTATGCCTGCGCGGCTATCGAGGCAACGAAACAATCTTTTGTTCCACAAGCTTTAGGCGGCGCAGCCGTTGCGCCGTTTGGCGCAGCCTTCGGTGAGGGCGATTATCAGTAGCAGGACGGTGGTCAGGCTGTTGATCATCAGCAGGTCGGTCAAGTATGCGGCGGGGAATAAAAGAGCCAGCGCCAGCAGGCCCAGCAGGTGGGATTTCAGCCAGCGGTTATAAACGACGCGTTTGTAGATAAGGTTGCCGATCAAGTACAAGGCGGGGCCGATGATGAGGGTGAGTGCGGAAACCGTATCGACGCGGGCGGCGGGGTGGGCGAAGACCAGTTCGTTGGCTACGGCGGAGACGATGACGCCCGCGACCAGAATGACATGAACATAATGGAAGTAGGCGCCCATGCGTCCCGGATCATCGGACGCGGCGATGGCGTGATGGCCATCCTTGCTGCTGGTATCGAAATAAATCCACCACATGGCGATGGTGCCCAGAAACGCGGCGATCAGGCCGACAAGTGTGGGAATATCCCAATGCGCATGATGACTTAAGGATGCGCCGGTGATGAGAATGGTTTCGCCGAGCGCGACGATCATGAATAGCTGGCAGCGTTCGGCGAGGTGCGCGCCATCAATGGTCCATTCGGATGTGTAGGAGCGACCGAGAAGCGGCGTGCGGAATCCGACCATGGGCGCGATGTAATCGCACAGGACGGCGATGAGCCATAAGACAAGGCGCTCTTCGCCGGTTGCAAGGCCACCGGCAATCCAGAAAGCAGCGGACAAAAAGCCCCAGCAGAGAATGCGTTGATAGTTGCGGGTGAGCGCATGGTCGCCATGGAGACTGAAGAGCACGAACACGGTGCGGCCTACCTGAATGGCCACGAAGCAGAGGGCAAAGATAAGTCCGCCTTGTGCAAAACTGGTCGGAATAATCGCGGCCAGCACCAGACCGATCAGCATGAGCGTGAATTGCAAGAGCCGGATGGGCATGGTTTCAGGATCAAACCAGTTGGTGACCCACGCGTTATATTGCCAGATGAGCCAGACAGCGAACCAGAGGATCAAAGATTGCGCTGCGCCGATCAGCGTTAAGTGACCGAGCAGATAATGCGATATCTGGGTGACGGCAAAGACATAGACGAGATCGAAGAACAGCTCGACGAACGACACACGCGCTTCGGAATGCGTGCGGTTGCGCAGGAGGGTGCCGTTACGCCAATAGCTCATATGCGGTTACTGCGCGCGGATGAGGGTTGAGCGCATCCCGGTGCGGTAATTGGGGGCGAAGAGGACATCGTCGATCATCCACTTGCCGCCGATCTTTTTCAGGACGAGGCGGTCGGTCCAACCCGCGTTGGCGTTTTGCGGGTCATCGAAGCCGTGATGGATTTCGGCGTAGCGCACGCCGTTCACCGTGAACATGCGGCCGGGTTTGCAGATCGGCGCGTGGTCGACGTTCGCCTGATAATGCACACCGTCACCGAGCGGTGGTTTCAGGCCGGGATTGGCATCGGCGAAGGCGTTACTGCGGCGTTGCGCGTCATTAATGATTTTGGCGAGGGACGGGGAAAGGAACAGTTCGCGTTCGATCTGTGCTTCGGCGGTGTCTTGATGATTGACGAGGCAGAAACGCTCGGCGATGTAGGCGGTTTCTTCGATGGCGGTGTGCGAGGCGCAGGCCGAGAGGAGCAGGGCGGCGGCGATCGGGAGAATATAATTGGCAGACATCAGACGTTCCTTTTTTCCTGTTTTTTAAATCATGCCATCGTTGCGCAACTGGCGCACGAGGTAGTTGGCAAAGCGTTTGCCGACGGTGGTGAAGCTCATGCCGGTTGGACCTTGGGTGGTGAAATCGCCAACCCAGATGGTTTTATCATCGGAGAGCGGCGCGAGGATGGCGCGGTAGCTGGCGACAGGTTCCTGCAAAAGCAGGCCGCTGCCGACGCCAACGCCTAGGCCCACGCCGCTATATCCGCCGCTGCCCCAGCCGAAGCCGCCATAGGGGCGCACGCGCGAGGGCTGCGTATAGGTGCGGTCAATCTGTTTACCTGTGGGCGTGACGATTAAAATGGCGGACGCACCGCTGTCGCGCGCGAGTTTTTTGCGCTCGGACGCGGAGTAGGTGCGGGTTGGTAAAAAGATGTCGATAGAAGGTGTGGCGCGAATACCGGCTTCGTTGAGCGCCGCGACGGATGCGCGCTCGATGGCGTCGCGTTCATTCAGATCCGCTTGCTGCACTTCGATGAGGACGGAGGAAACACGCGCGCCGTTCCAGGCGGGATCAATAAAGCTTTTCGCGTTGGTCGAGGTCTGCTGCGCGCAACCGGCAAGCGTTACGACGAAGAGCAGGGATATAAAGCTGAGCAAGCGCATGAAGATGATACTACGCCTCTGGCGGGTGAAATCAATCATCCGCCTGTGGCGACGCGCAGTAATTCAGGGAATTTTTCCGTGCCCATGCCATCAAGAGTGAAGTGGCCGCGGTCGGTGAAGTTATGTATACGGGCGGCATCGTAGGTATCCGTAATCAGTTCGACGGTTTCCTGCACGCCGCTGACGGGTTCGTCGGAAGAATAAAAGACGTGGAGTTCGTTGACGCGGGTGAGCAGGTCGGGCGCCAGCGATCCGTTGAGGAAGTTGCCCAGGTAGCGGTCGGGATCGAGCCATGGGGCGACGAGAATGAGTTTGTCGACGGATTGCTGATGCTTGCTCAGCCAGCGGAGCAGGAAGCCTGCGCCGCCGCTATGGCCGATCAGGATGGTTTCTTCGGATAAGGGAAAACGGTCCATGACCGCTTTCCATTCGCTGTATTGTGGCTTGTAGGGAGTGGGCATTTCGGGCGTCTGACACTCATAGCCGCGCACGAGCAGTTGTTTTTGCAGCCATGGTATCCAGTGATGATTTGAGGGCGACGGATGCCCGTCGCCCTCATATTCTTCGCGATCACAAATGCCATGCAGGATGACCGCGTTCTTCATGGATTATTTGGTCTGCCAGGAACCGCTGGCACTTTGGTACATCGCACCTGATGGCAGGTTGCCGATAATCTGTTCGGCAGCCAGCTTGGCGACGATAGAAACGGGCTGGCCGTTTTGTTTGGAAATACGCTCGTATTCCGCTTTGCGTTTGGCATTTACGTCGGCGGCGAGTTCGGCAACGCCGTTATCCGCTTTGATGACGCCAACATAGCCATCAGCCCGCTCGCCGACCATACCGGTGCGGCGGGCAGTCGAGAGGTCCATAGCAAAAGCCGCGATGCTGACCAGCATGGTGACTAAAAACAGCGACGTAAACAGAGTGCGTTTCATGGTTGTCTCTTTCATTAGAAGATATCCTTGTTCTTTTTGATGGACTGTTGAACGTCTTTTTCAATTTCCACGCGGACGCGGTGATCGATTTGAACATTCATGTTGATTTCAATCGGTTTGTCAGGCGCCTGCAACTGCACGGTCGGTGTGCAGGCGACAAGAAGGCTCGCGGCAAGGAGGGCGGAGGCTATGTTATTCATGGGCACCTTGTTCTAAAAGTTTTTCAGGGTTGGTCAGTAGCATAATGTTTTGCTGGACAAAGTCTAGCAGATCGCCGGTCAGGTTGATATTCAACTTTACGGCCCGCCCATCCAGCACGTCAGGGTTTTTGCCCTCGACGCTTAGTTTTACGGTCATCTGGTTAGCTTTGCTGTTTTCGACGTTCACCGAAAGCAGCGAATATTGTAAGTTCGAGAGGATATCGCGCACCAAAGCCACCTGCTGATTGTCGCCCGGAATGGCTTCGGGGGACATTTGTATCGTTCCCGCGCCGTCCGCTTTCAATCCGCCTTTGCCCAATGAATAGGTTCCATCCCGGTTGATGACTAACGGGATTGAGCCGGAAAAGGTTCCTGTGGCAGTCACGCGGCTACCGGTCAGGGTTTGCAGGAGCGCATCGACGGAGACTTGCTGGACGTCGACGGCCGCGCGGATCGGCGCGGTGCCGGACAGCGGGATGACGACATTACGGGTCGAGAGGCGGCCTTCCTTGAAGGGGAAGCTGGCGGCGGTGATCGTCGCCTTGTTGTTCTGCGGCGCGGCGGGATCGAGGATCAGGCCGAAGGCGCCGCGATAGGTTTTATCGGCGCTGTCGAGATTGCCCGCCATGCTCAGCGCGTTGTTTTCAAGTGCGAGCGTGCCTGCGCCATGCAGGGTTGGCATGGGGGTTAGGTCGTTGAGGTCGAGAGAGGACAGTGCCCAGCTGCCAGCCCAGTTGTCGTTCTGTGTCGGCTGGGCATTCGCCGTCAGGGTGCCGAGCGGCAGGTCTGCGTTTCCAGCCGTAAGGGTGGTTGACTGGGTAGCGAGATCGATTTCAGTTTTCTCGCCCTTGGATAAAGAGAGGGCAAAAGGAATAGTGCCGCTGATCGCCGTGCCGTTCAGCACCAGCGTGCTGTTGGTAACACTCAGGCGTGCGAAGGGCAGAGAGGTGACGAAGCGGCTGAGAACAAAGGGCTCATCGCTGGTTTTGGGGGTGGCGGGCAGACCACCAACCGTCCATCCGGCATCGGTCTGGTTAAGTTGAACGGTCAGGCCCGTTAGCGAGACATCGTCAAGCGTACCGTTCAGCAATTCGCGCGGGGTGTAATTGAGAGTGACGGATTGCAAAGTAATAGGCGTATCGCCGCCGATGGTGACGTTGCTGAGATTGGCTTGATTGAAGCTGATGGTGTCGATGGTCAAAGCGACATCGTTGATGCCTTTGGAGTGGAGCATCGCGATGACGCGGCCTTCGAGCACGCTGTTCCACGGCACGAGGAATAGAGCTCCCACAAACAGAAAAACCAGAAGTAACAACGCCAGAAGAAATTTTTTCATAGGCTTTAAGATATAGAGAATGATTGCGAAATCAATAAGGCGGCTTTGCGGGCGGTTTAAGGCAACGCCCTAAACGCCCATCTGGATGCCGAATTCCACCGCCTGCGCATGGGGAATACGGTAAAAATCGGTGGCCGCCACGGCCGAGCGGGAAAGGGCGATGTAGATTTTATCCTGCCAGACGGGCAGGCCGCGCGCGGGATCAGAGAAAATTTTGCGCCGGCCGAGGAAGAAGGTGGCATTGTCCACATCGATCGGGAAACCGTAAAGCGCGCCTTGATGCAGGGCGTTGGGAATATGCGGGGTTTCCATGTAGCCGAAGGTGACGGTGATTTGGGTGAGGCTATCTGTCAGGCTGTGAATTTCCAGCCGTTCCATGATGGAGATTTTCGGTACCTGTACCGTCTTCACCGTGAGGATGATGTTGTGTTCGTGCACGACTTTGTTGTGGCGCATGTTCTGAATGAACGCGTCGGGCACGGTCAGCGGATCGCTGGTCAGGAAGATCGCGGTGCCGGGCACGACGTGCGGCGCTTCGAGGTTTAGTTTTTCCGGCAGTTCTTCGATACGGATGCTTTTGCGATGGGTCGTGTCATAGAGATAGCGCGTGCCCGCCACCCAGGTGACGATCAGAATAACGGCGTAGACGGCGAATAGCAGGGGCACGAAACCGCCATGCATGACTTTCATCATGTTGGCGGCGAGGAAGGTGCCTTCGATGACGATGAAAGGCAGGGTGAGCAGCGCGGCGATGACGTAGCCTTTTTTCCAGACTTTGGCGACGACGATGAAGGCAAGGCAGGTGGTGACCAGCATCGTACCCGTAACCGCGATGCCGTAGGCGGAAGCGAGGCCGCTTGACGTGCGGAACAGGATACACAAGAAGAACACGCCAAAGAGCAGCAGGAGGTTTACTTTGGGCATGTAAATCTGCCCTTCCTGCGTGGCCGAGGTGTGACGGATTTCCATGCGCGGGAGCAGGCCCAGTTGAATGGCCTGACGGGTGAGCGAAAAAGCGCCGGTGATGACGGCCTGACTGGCGATGATGGTGGCCATGGTGGCGAGGATAACCATCGGTAACAGCGCCCATTCCGGCACCATCAGATAAAACGGGTTGGCGATGGCTTCCGGGTGAGAGATCAGAAGCGCGCCTTGTCCCAGATAGTTAAGCACAAGGGCGGGGAAGACAAAGAAAATCCACGCGCGCTGAATAGGACTGCGACCGAAATGTCCCAGATCCGCATAGAGCGCTTCGGCGCCCGTGACAGACAGGAACACCGCGCCGAGGACGAAGAAGCTGAGCCAGCCATGACTGGTCAGAAATGTCGCGGCGTAGTGCGGAGAAAAAGCAGAGAGGATATCGGGCGACTTTACGATCCATATAAGACCGGCAATGGCGATGGCGACAAACCAGATAACTGTTATCGGGCCGAATAAAATGGACACTTTTCCTGTCCCGGATTTTTGCGCCATAAACAGCAACAGTAAAATGCCCATCGAGAGCGGCAGGACGTAATGCTCGAACGCAGGCGTGACGAGCTTCAAGCCCTCCACGGCGGAGAGCACCGAGATAGCTGGCGTAATGGCGGCGTCGCCGTAAAATAAAGCCGCGCCAATGACGCCCGCAAAAAAGACAAAGCCGGTTTTGTTGCCGATCACCGCGCGGGCCATGGCCATCAGCGAGAGAATACCGCCTTCGCCGTTATTGTCGGCGCGCAGTAGGAACAGAATATATTTGAGTGTTACGATAATCAGCAACGACCAGATGATCAGCGAGAGGATGCCGTAAATCTCATGGGCGTTCAGGCCGCCGCCAGACGCCAGCGTGACAGCTTCGCGAAACGCATAAAGGGGGCTGGTGCCGATATCCCCATAGACAACGCCGATACAGCCAATCAGCAGCATCCAGCGTTCTTTGAGGGTATTTTTTGAGGGGGAGGCGGGGGCAATGGCGGCGTGGCTCATGGCGGTATGATAGGCCTGTTCCTATAAAAGACAATCGGGATTTTCAGCGGAACTTTCGGGGGCGGGGGCTGTTGGCTTGGCCTAACAAAGGAGATTTGACCATGGCACAGGCCCCAGATGATATTTTTGTCGCAACCTCGCAAAGCAAGGACTCGCAGACGCGTATTTTGATCGTGACCGCCGATGGTACGGAAGACACGGAATTCTTTTATCCGTATTACCGCTTCATTGAAGAAGGTTTTTTGGTGGACGTTGCGACGCCGCACGGGGAGTTCAAAGGTAAGAACGGCTCGGGCTTGAAAAAAACCAAAATGCTAAATGACGTCAAAGAAAGCGACTATGCGATGCTCTACATTCCGGGTGGTAAAGCGCCGGAAGCGTTGAAGCAGGAAAAAGACGCCGTTGCGATTGTGCAGGCCTTTGCCAAATCGGGTAAGCCGATTGCGGCGATCTGTCATGGCCCGCAGTTACTGGCTAAGGCGGGCGTTATTCAGGATAAAGCGATTGCCGGATGGCCGGAGATTGAAGCCGAAGTGCGTGACGCGGGTGCGACGTTCCTGAATGAGGAAACAGTGGAAGACGGACAGTTCATCACCGCGCGCTGGCCGGGCGATCTGCCCAAATTCACCAAAGCTGTGCTGGCGCACGGCACCGGCACAAAGCAAAAGATTGCCGCTTAGCGGAGCATTACCAGACTTAAGGCGATTGCGCCCATGCCTATGATCATGCCGTAGGTTGTTTCGTGGCCGCTGGCATAGCGTTTGGCGGTTGGTAGCAATTCGTCGAGCGCGAGATAGACCATCACACCCGCAATCATCCCGAACGTAATTGCGTAAACGACGGGTGATAAAAAGGGGGCGAGAATCAGATAGCCGACGAGCGCGCCGAGCGGTTCTGCGAGGGCCGAGCCTGTCGTCGCAAGCAGGGCGGTTTTCTTGCTGCCTGTTGCGTAATAAACGGGAATCGCGATCGACACGCCTTCCGGAATATTGTGGATGGCTATCGCGATGGCGAGCGGCAGGCCGACGACCGGATCATCGAGCGCAGCGAAAAACGTCGCCATGCCTTCGGGCACGTTGTGCACGGTGATGGCGAGCGCGGCCATTAATCCTAACCGTTTGATCGCCTGTGGCGAGGGACCGAGATGGGTGTCGTCTTTCATGGATAAAGAGGCGTGAGGGTTGGGCACCAATCTATCAATGGCGGCAAGCAGGATAATCCCGGCGAAGAACGAAAGTGTCGCATAGGTATAAGCGGTGTTGTCGACATAGACTTGCGAGAAAGAGAGTATGGATTTTCCGAGAATTTCCACCAGCGAAATATAGACCATCGCGCCGCCAGCAAACGCCAGTCCAAAAGCCAAAAGCCGCGGATTTGATTGCTTGGCGCCAATGATGAACGCGCTGCCAATAATAGTGGCGAGGGCGGCTCCGGCGCATAAAGCAAAGGCGAACAGGGCTTCGGGGGTAAAATAGGTCATGAGGCATTGTGCCTGTCCCGGTTTATTCCGGCAAGGGGAGGCTATTGAAAACGTTTCTATTGAGTCCTACACTGCCAGGGAATTTATCAAAGGAGCTGTCATGCTGAAAATCATTCTTCTCATTATTGGCGCGGCCATCGTGGCAGTGCTTGCTTTTGCGGCCACCAAGCCGGATACCTTCCGCTACACGCGCTCCATTGTTGTCGATGCGTCGCCATCGGCAGTGTTCAAGCAGTTGAACAATCCCAAGGCCAGCGAGAAATGGTCGGAGTGGTACATCATGGACCCCGACGCGGCGTATACTTATGAAGGCCCGGATAGCGGCGTGGGCGCCACTGTATCGTGGGATGGCAAGAAAAGCGGCGCGGGTAAAATTGTGGTGGCAGAGAGTCAGCCCAACAGCATCGTGCGTCTGGCCATGGATTTCTATAAACCGATGGCGGGCAAGGCGACGACCGAATATGTGCTGACCCCTGAAGGTAGCGGCACGCGCGTCGATTTTGCGATGTATGGCGATCAGAATTATGTCGGTAAACTCATGAGCGTTTTCATCAATTGTGAAAAAATGATCGGGAATAATACCGAGAAGAGCCTGGCCAATATGGAGCGTTTCCTCAAAGAAGGCCGTTAGTTTTTTACAGAATTTGGGCGTTTTGCGGGGGCTGGAAACGGCCCCCGCTTCGCGTTACACTGCCGCGCATGGATGAGTTGATTGAAGGATACCGCCGCTTTCGCGTGAACAGCTGGCCGGAAAAAAAACAAACCTATGAGCGTCTCGCTGAAAAGGGGCAAAAGCCCAAGGCGATGATTTTGGCGTGCGTCGACAGCCGTGTCGAGCCGGCGGCGATTTTCGATGCCGGACCGGGGGAATTGCTGATCGTGCGTAATGTCGCCAATCTGGTGCCGCCTTATGCGCCGGACAGTGCCTATCACGGCACCAGCGCGGCGTTGGAATTTGGCGTGCGGGTTTTACAGGTGAAAGACCTGATCGTGCTGGGTCATGGACAATGCGGCGGCGTGCAGGCGCTGCTGAATGGCGCGCCGGAAGCAGCGCAGGATTTTATCGGCCCATGGATGGAAATTGCCAAAGAAGCCCGCACCCGCGCATTGACTGTGCCGGAAGAGGGGCGTCAGCAGTGCTGCGAGCATGAAGTGATTAAAGTCTCTCTCAACAACCTGATGAGTTTTCCGTGGATTGCCGAGCGGGTCGCTGCGGGCACGCTCACCCTGCACGGCGCATGGTATGCGGTGCGCACGGGCACGCTGGAAATTCTGCAAGAAAATGGCGAATTTAAGGAAATTCTGTAAAAACAGGAACTCTTTGCGCGTACCGCTGTTCTCCTTATGAAGACTTAAGGAGATTATCATGCAAACATACAATCGCGATCCAAATTCACCGACCCCACCCAATACACCACCCGTGCAAAATGACAATGCGGGCCTCTTTGTTGTTATTGCTGTACTGGTTGTCCTGGGGCTGGGTATTGGCAGTTATTATATGTGGAATAACAACCCGAATACCATCGAACCAGCTGCAGGCACAGAATCGTCGCAAGCGGGTATGACAACCGACGGCAGTATGGCAGGTACCGCCGGCACGACAGCCACCACGACAAATACATCGCCGACAACAGATGTACCCCCTGCAACCGACACGACCAATCCGGCTATTGTGCCAGATAGCACAACTGGCGTTCCTGCCACAGACGGGACAGATACCGGCATGACCGGCGATGCAGCGCCAGAGACTATGAGCGGCACGGCTCCAGACATGACTGGCGTAACGCCGGATGCAACAGGCACGATGACCGATGCAACGGATAATACGATGGATGGCGTTTCGGGCAGTGAAGAGTCAACAACGACACCCACGACGCCACCGCAACCTTAAAATTGTAGTGTGATATTTATTGAAAAGCCCCAGTTTTATAGCTGGGGCTTTTTCTTTGAGGCGCTTCGGGATAGGATGCTTTTTTTTAATGAGGTCCCCATGAAGTTTTTTATCCCTGTTTTTATCGTGACAATTCTTACAGCAGGCGTGTCGCACGCCGCCATTGAAAAAGACTATGATCCGAGCAAGCCGCCGGTGACGACGCCGTGGATTGCGACGCTGGATGAGGCGGCGCGCGCCGCCGATATGAATTTTGTGACAGGTATGCGCCCGCACCATGCGGGAGCACTGACAATGTCTCAGGATTATTTAAATGATAAAGAGGCGTCGAACGACGTGCTGCAAAGCCTCGCGCGCGGGATTATTCACAACCAGACGTTTGAAATCAGCATTCTGGATTCGCTCGAGCAGTTGAACAAGCAGGGCGGACGCCAGATCGCCGCCGATGGGCAAACGCAAAAGCAGCGCTTCCAGCGCGCGCCGATGCCGGCGGTGTGGGGCAGTTTAGACAATGTATCCGTGCGCGATGTGCAATTTGCCAAAGCGATGATCGTGCATCATCAGGGCGCGCTCGACATGGCGAATGCTTATCTGCGTGATGCCAATGCCAAGAACGGTTACTTGAAAAAATTCTGTCTCGATATTTTGGTGGATCAGGAGCAGGAGATTGCGCTGATGCAGCGGGTGGTTGAGGCGTATCCGGGTGATGCCGAGGCGATCAAGATTACGCCGGACATGGTGCATGGCATGGATGGCATGAGTCACGGCGGCCATCACGGCCACTGATTATTTATCGCAAGATCCGCAGGTGCCGTGGAGTTCGATGTTCCAGTGATGCATCTTGAAATTGGTCTGGGCCATTTTCTTCTGGAAGGGCGCCGGGAGTTCGCACATATGCACTTCCTCGACACGCCCGCAATCATCACAGACCATGAATTGTGACCCGTTATGCGAATGTCCCGCGTGGCAGGAGACGAACGCATTGAGGCTTTCGATTTTATGGATGAAGCCGCCGCCTTGCAGGAATTCAATCGCGCGGTAAATGGTGGGTGGCTTGGGATTGTCGATAAATTCACCGAGCTTGGCGAGGATGTCGTAGGCGCCGATCGGCTGTTTGCTTTCGGCGATGATCGAAAGCACCAAACGGCGTGGCTCGGTAAAGCGGATGCCGTGTTCCTGGCAATGCGCTTCGACCTCGGCCAATAGCTGTTTGGTGTCCTTGCTTATTCTCATCTCCCTTAAGATAAGGCCTTCCCCGGTGAAAGGGAAGGATTATCAGAACTTGACGGTGAGGCCCCCAAAGACGCTGCGGCCTGCGCCGGGGTAGAAGAGAGCGGTGCTGCCCACCCGCGCGTCGGTCGATGTTGAGAGGTTCGAGATATAGTCTTCGTCGGTCAGGTTACGCCCATCGACGAAGAGGGTGACGTTGTCCAGCACTTCCCAGCCTGCTTTCATGCCGAGCACCGCGTAGCTGTCGGATTTCAGCGTGTTGGCGTAATCGGCGAACGGTGCGTCGGGGATCAGCTCGACATTCGGTTCGACATAGACGCCGTGATCTTCGTAGCGGGCGGAGAGCCGGATCTGGTGCGGCGGGGCGCCGGCCAATTCATTGTCACCGAACTGCACGTCGTTATCGAAGCGGAAGTCGTTGTAGTTATAGATGGCGTTGAAGCCAAGCCACGGCAAAGCCTGCCAGCCAAGGCCGAGCTCGATCCCCTGATGGATTGTCTCATCCGCGTTGAAGGTGGAGGCTGGAATATCGGGGCCGACATTGAATTGCAGCATCTCGTCCTTGATGCGGGCGTGATAAAGCGTCGCGTCCCATGAGAACGCGTTGTGCGTGCCGCGTGAGCCGATTTCCACTGTCCATGCTTTTTGCGGCTCCACCGGCACGAAGCCGACGATCGCGCCCTGCACCAATTCGGAGAAGGTCGGCATTTCGGTGCTGCGGGTGACGCTCGCAAACACTTCCGTCTGCGGCGTTGCCTGCCACATCACGCCGAGGCGCGGATTGAGGCTGCGGAAGTTGGTGTCGGCATCGTTCGCGGGGTTGAGATGGTCTTCATAATCACGGCTGGAGAAATTGCCGTGCAGGCCAGTGATCAGCGTCCAGTCGGGAACGACTTCGAGGCGGTTTTCGCCGTAGAGTTCGACGTTGCTCGCTTCCTGTCTGCCATCGGCGGTTTTGGCCCCGCGTTCACCTTGCACGTTGACGAAGCGGTCGGCATTGTTGACGCCGCGGCTGGCATTGAGGCCCAGCATGAATTCATTGGGCAGGCCATTCAATGTGTTGCTTCCGCTTAAGCGACCAAACAGTCCGAGGTCGCGCGAGTCCTGATCCAGCACCTGAAAGATCGGGTGATAGAGCGTCTTGTCATTCATGTAGCCGCCGATTTCGGCTTTGAGGCCGTTGGATAATTCAAAAGCGGTTTTGTTGGCGAGGCGCAGCGAGCGCATATCGCGGCCGTAATCATTGAGCACGTTGATGGCGGCCACGCGTTTAGGATGGTTGAGCGCGTCATCTTTGGTGAGTGAATTCGGCAGGTCCTGCTCGATGTCGTTCCAGGTCAGGTAGAAGCGCGTTTCAGCATTGCGGCCGAGCGGAATGCCGACATTGGCGTTGAAGCGGGTATTGTTTTGTTCGCTTTGCGGGCGGTAACCATCGTTGATGGATTTGGTGGCGGCGGCAAACACATCGAAACCATCGAACGTCTGCGCGGCTTGTGCGTGGGCGCGGTAGGTATTGAAGCTGCCCATCTCGGCGCGGAAGAGCGCGTTGTGTCCGGCGGTGCGGGCGGTGGGCGTCACCATGTTGATGGCGCCGCCGAGTGTGGCGGAACCGTACCGCAGGGCCTGACCGCCGCGATAAATTTCAACGTGCTGGATCGCCAGCGGATCGAATTCCTGAAAGTCGCCGTTTCCATCGGAAAAGTTATAGGGAATGCCATCCTGCATCAGCGTGATGCCGCGCAAATGGAACGAGCGTGAGAGACCCGATCCGCGGATAGAGAGGCGCGAGTCATCGCCCCATTTGGGTTGCACGAAGACGCCGGGCGTAGTGACCAGCATGTCCTTGATCGTTTGCGCCGCGCCTTCTTTATATTCTTTCGCATCGACAACATCGGCGCCGCCCGGAATTTTGCGGATCATCTGCTCGGCCTGCCACGTCGATAAGGCAGTCGGCGGGCCGAACTGGCCGATGGGCACGGTAATAAAAAGCGGGTCGGCGGAAGCGGCGAGCGGCACCAGCGCCGTCATGCCGAAGAGGGTGGCGCACAGGGCGCCGCGAAGAGAACGCGTCATGGGAAGTATCCTTTAATTCCTGAAAAATAAAAACGAACGAGGGAATTAAAGGAGGGTCGGGGGGCCGCGAGCATAAACCGCGTGATCGGCCCAGCGGACCGAAGCAGAAAGCGGAGCAGTAAATACGGCAGCGGTGGTGATGTCCGGCACTTGGGTAAGGACGGGGAGCGCCGCTACGGCGATTTTGACATTGGCATGACTGAAACAGAAGGCGCAGTCATCTTGCGCATAGTCATGGCTGGGTGCATCGCCGGTGTTCTGGGTTTTTTCCACGGCGACGGTTTTCATGCCATCGAAGCCGCAGATTTCCATGAATTCATACTGGCCGGAAATAAACTTACACGCAGGCGAGACGCCCGCGAGGATCAGCGCGAGAATAAAGAGACCGTGAATGTAAGGGCGCAGGGCCATCATCCGCATGGATCTTGTCTTAACAGGAATCGCGGGGGGCGCAAATGAAAAAGGCCTTAAACGCGCATTTCGGGCTTGCTCTTTTTGTTATGTTATAATATCACACTTTAAACACAAGGAGACATCATTATGCGCGTAGCGTTTTGCGGTAAAGGCGGCAGCGGGAAAACCACACTGGCCAGCCTGTTCATCAGATTTCTGGCCGAAAAAGGCGAGGACGTTCTGGCCATTGATGGGGATATCAACCAGCATCTGGGTCCGGCGCTTGGTTTTTCCGACCTCGAACTGGCCGCTTTGCCAAGGCTGGGTCAGGATCAGAAACCGCTGAAGCACTATGTTGCGGGAACGAACAAGCGCATTGCCGATCCCGGGCATATTATTGAATCGACACCGGCGGGACAGGGCTCAGGCTTTATAAGCCGTGCGGGCGATGATCCGGTCAGCCGGACATTTATCGCACGCAAAGGGACGTTACGGTTTTTGCAGGTAGGTGGCCATGTGGAAGAAGATGTCGGGACGACCTGCTTCCATAAATTCACCGGCGCGGAAGGTATCTTTCTTAATCACTATCTTGATGTGCAGGATGAGTATGTGGTGGGCGATATGTGCGCGGGCGCTGATCCATTCGCCTCATCGGGGCTGGCCTCGCGCTACGATGCCTGCGTGGTGGTCATGGAGCCGACGATGAAATCGGTAACGGTGTTCCAGCAGGCGCGTGACTACGGCGCGCCTTACAATATTCGCCTGTTGCCGGTCGCCAACAAGATTATGCAACCGTCCGATCTGGCGTTTATTGAAGAGCAGATCGGTCAACGTTGCCTGTGTTCTTTCGCGCCGCTGGATGCCGTGCGCGCAGCGGAGCAGGGGAAAAATTTTGTCGTGCAGGATCTGGATGCGGCCGCTATCTCGGCGCTCGCGCTGATCAAGGCGCAACTCGACGCGCTGCCGGCGCGTGACTGGCAACACTATCAGGCCGTGGGTCGCGCGTTTCATGCGCGGGCGGCGGATGGCTGGGCCTCGGCGGCCTATGGCGTCGATCTGAATGAGCAGTATGATCCGGCTTTCGAATATCCTGTTTCCATTGCGCAGGCGAAGGCGGCGTAATGATGGCGACGGTGCAAGCGGTGCAGAGCGATCTGGCGCATAAGCGCCTGCCGCCGCGCGTACATCCGGCGATCCGGGACTTTCTGAATGACAAAGCGCTTGTTCACCAGCTGGTGGAAGGGCTTGGTTCACCGCTGAATGTGATGTTCCCCGATCACGTCGATGACAACATCCGCGATTTTCAGGCGGTGTATAAAAAGCATGCCTTGCGCGGGACAATTTATTTTACCAGCAAGCCGTGTAAATCGCGCGCGATCGTTCGGCGCGCCAGCCTGCATGATATTGGCGCCGACGTATCGTCAGTGGGTTCACTGCAGCATGTCATGGCCGGCGGATTTGCGCCGTCGCGCATTGAGGCGACAGGACCGAAGAATGCAGAGTATCTGCTGGCCTGTCTGCAGATGGATGTGCTGATCAATGCAGACAGCCTGAGTGAACTGCGGCAGATTATTGAGCTGCATGCGCGACTGGGTTTGGGCCGCAAGGCGCGCATCCTTGTGCGACTGGCCGATTACGGCGCGGCGCGTGTGCGTTTTACCTCGCAGGAGGATACGACGTTTGGTGTGCCGGCGGCGGAGATTGATGCGCTGTTCGAGTTGTTGCTGGCGCAAACGGCGGTTCTAGATTTTAAGGGCTTTGCCTATCATGCCAGCATGGCCAGTGACGAGCAGCGCATCGCCGCGCTCGAGCATCAATTGCAGATGACCTTTGTGGCTATTAAAAAAGGATTGTCGCCAAGCGGCATCAATATTGGCGGCGGTTTTCCGATCATGTATGCCGATAGCTGTAAGCAATGGTCAATCTATGTGAATGCGATCAAGCAAGGCGTTCTGGGTCAGGCGGAGGCGCAGGTATGGAATGATAACGGATTGGGTTTTCGTCTTCAGGACGGCGCGCTGCGCGGCGGCGCGGCCTTTATCAATCATGCGCCGATCGATACCAAAGGCGAGGAACTGGAACGCTGGCTGAATTTCCGTCTGCCGTCTTTCGGGCATAGCCGCTTAGTCGATATCGTGCGCGATTCATTGCTGAGCCTGTCGATCGAGCCGGGGCGCGGCATGCTCGACCAATGCGGGATTACCTTGTCACGGGTGAATACGGTGAAGCGTTCTGCGCGCGGGGAGACATTGATCGCCCTGAATATGAACCGCTCGAACCTGCATGCCGATCATTACAAGCAACTGACCGAACCGCTGATCGTGCCGCGTGGTGAGGGCGCGGCGAACGAAGCGGGAGAAGGCGTGTTCTATGTCGGCAATCTGTGCCTGTCATACGACATGATCCAGTATAACCGCACCTATCCCGATATTCTGCCGCAGCCGGGCGATCTGGTGGCGTTTGCCAATACGGCCGCTTACATGATGGATTTCACCGAGAGCGAGACGCTGATGCAGCCGCTGGCCCGTAAAGTAGCGATGACGCGAGCGGGCGATGCCTGGCGGTGGACGCTGGATGAGCAGTATAATCCTTTGGAGAGCGCGTTATGATTATCGAGCATATGACAGACCTGATCGGCGATACGCCGCTGCTCAAAATTCCGCGTCACGTGACGGGACTGAAAAATGTCGATCTCTACGCCAAGCTGGAGATGCTCAATCCTTTCGGGTCGGTCAAGGACCGGACGGCCTGGGCGATGGTGAAGGATGATCTGGAAGAGATTAAGCGCACCGGTCAGACCATCTATGAGAACTCCAGCGGCAATACCGCCAAGTCGCTGCAGGCGATCGCCAATATCCATGGACTGAAATTCAGCCTGATCAGTGCGCTGGCCAAAGTGCCGGAACAAAAAGATGTGTTGCAGGTGATGGGAGCCGAGATCGAAGAGGTGGCGACGGCGAGCGATTGTTTTGATCCCTCCGATCCCAACGATCCGCAATATCTGATTGAGCGCAAGGTGAATAATAACCCGGACAGCGTCTATTTCCCGAGCCAGTTCACCAATCCGAAAAATCCGGCCTATCACGAGCAGACGACCGCGCAGGAAATCATCGACGATCTGGGGCAGGTCGATTATTTCTTTGGTGGGTTGGGCACAACGGGATCGAGCCTTGGTATCTGTACGCGCCTGCGCGCGCAAAACCCTGATTTCAAAGCGGTCGGCATTACTGCCGCGTCGAACCAGTATATTCCCGGTATCCGCAATATGGAGCAGATGATGGAAAGCGTTTTGTTCCAGCGCGATTATTACGACCAGATCGACAGGATGACGGAAAGTGAAACGCTGGACGGTATGATGACACTGATCCGGGAATGCTCGGTTTTGTGTGGTCCGACATCAGGTGCGAACTTCGCAGCAGCGCTGCGCTACCTGCGCGCGGTGGATGAGACACTCAAAGGGCCGCGCAAGGCGGTGTTTGTCGTTGGCGACCGCATGGAGTGGTATATATCCTACATTAAAAGCCGCAGGCCTGAAGTCTTTGGTGAGATGGTGCGGGAACATTCTCTGGCACGTTATGAAGACAAGCCCTTATCAGACGAACTGGAAATGCAGCCAGAAAATCTTGAGGCATTTCGCGCGGCGCATCCGGGCGCGATCCTGATCGATATGCGCGCCGCGCAATCGTTCGATCTGGTGCAGATACCGGGATCGATGAATATGCCGATCGACCTGTTTGCCAAATGGATCGATGGGCAGAATCCGTTTCCACGGGATAGTCATGTGGTGCTGATCTGCGCAGTCGGTGAGAAGTCGCGCTATTATGCAGGGTATCTGCGCACGCTTGGTTGCACGGCGTATAATCTGTCCGGCGGCATCATGGCGTGGCGCGATGCGCAGCGGCCTTTATCGCGCGCCGCCTGATCAAGGCGCCGACGGGATCATCAGTTTCAGCAGCGGCATGAGTTGCTTGTCCTGCAACAGCTGGCGGCGATCGGCGGGATTGAGTGGCTGCAGTTCTTGAAACAGCGCGTGCATGCCGGCATCGCGGCAGGCCAAAGCGGTGACGACGCTGCAGGCCGGGCAGGCGACAGACCGGTAGGCGGCGCCCATCGATTGATGATGCACATGCGGGCCGTGATGACGGCGCCAGTCTGTATGCAGTTGCGTCAGCTCTTTGGCATAGTCATCCGCGCCCAGCGTTTTATCGAGGGCGAGGCCAAGATAATTGGCGGCGAAATCGGGAGATTGGTCGAGCAGGCCGGAGACAACCTGCCAGAGAATGTTGCTGCGGCTTTCTTCGAGGCGCAGGCCCCAGGGTGTATCGTCACCCGGCGCGTAATAATCATCGGGCAGGCGGCCGGTGTTCATCAGCACGAGTTCTTCATAAGGGCCATGCAGATTGAGGCTGCGCGTTGGATCGTCCTTGCGCTCACTGGCTTTGAACGCCATCAGTTCGGTTATGAGAGTTTCTCCTATACCCAGTGCGTTCAGCGCGCGGCGGTGTTCATGGCGTAGCAACATAGCGGTAATCCTTGTCTCTAAGTGTTATAAAGTAACATATAAAGACACGGGCGGGATGTGTCTACAAAAAACAGGTGAGCAGGTCAGTGTTTTTGCCTTAAGATAGGGATATGAGCAAAGCGTTTACCAAGGAAACCGATACTGAAGAAGAGCTGGACGAGCCGGATCCGTTGCCGGGCGGGGTAAAGAATTTGATGACGCCGCAGGGCTATGAAACGCTGCGCGCGGAGTTGCATTTTTTGTTGCATGACGAGCGACCGAAGATTGTCGAGATCGTTTCGTGGGCGGCAGGGAATGGCGATCGCTCGGAAAATGGCGATTATCTTTATAACAAAAAGAAACTGCGCGAGATTGACCGGCGCGTGCGCTATCTGACCAAGCGGATTGAAACGGCAGAAGTCGTCGATCCGAAAAAGCAGCAGGGCGTGAAGAAAGTCTTTTTTGGCGCGACGGTGACCTATGTGCGCGAAGACGATACGGAATTGACGGTCAAGCTGGTCGGCGTCGATGAGGCCGATATGAACAAGGGAAAAATCAACTGGGTGTCGCCTGTGGCAACCGCGCTCATGAAAGCGGGTATCGGCGATTCCGTCACCATCCGTACGCCCGCAGGCCCCGAAGTGATAGAGATCGTCGATATCCGTTATCTTGTTGAGTAAAAAGTCTTAGGCCGTCAGGCCGCCATCGATGTGGTATTGGCCACCGTTGATAAAGCCGGCTTGCGGGCTGACGAGGAAGGCAACGAGATTTGCCACATCATCTCCCGTACCATAACGGCCGAGCGGCACCATGCCGCGCAGCATGTCGGCCATTGCGCCATCCGCCGGATTCATGTCGGTATCGATGGGGCCGGGTTGTACGTTGTTGATGGTAATGCCTTTCGGGCCAAGATCGCGGGCAAGGCCGCGTGTCAGGGCGGCGACGGCGCCTTTGGTCATCGTGTAGGCACTGGCGCCGGGGAAGAGGGCGAGATCATTCATCATGCTACCGATGTTGACGATGCGACCGCCTTCTTTCATGTGTTTCAAGGATTCCTGCACGGCGACGAAGATTCCTTTGACATTGACGTTCAGGATACGATCGAAATCGGCAATAGAAAATTCTTCCGGCGCGCCCATGGGGGCAATCCCGGCATTGTTCACGAGAATGTCGAGCGAGCCGAATTCCTTGACGGTTTTGGCAACGGCGGCGCGCACATCGGCTTCGATGCCACTGTCGGCTTTGATGGCAAAGGCATTGCCGCCGGCATCGCGGATGGCTTTGACCACGTCATCGGCTTTATCAGGAGAGGCGGAGTAAGTGATGGCGACGTTCGCACCGTCTTTGGCAAGACGTTTGGCAATTGCCGCGCCCATGCCGCGTGAGGCGCCGGTGACGAGGGCAGTTTTTCCTTGGAGGGGAGTAGTCATGATTTCAATCCTTCTAGTGTGTGCGTTGGGTGGTTTGTTTTGCAGGGAGCGGAGGCAGTACCGAATAGAAGGTTGCGGCCGTCCACATTTGGGCGAGTAAGTCTGGGGTATTCATGGCGATGTCTTTCTTAGTAAATGTCGGAGTAAGTGGCGGCGCCGACATAAAACCGTTCGTCGGTCGTCAGGGCGTCGAATTCGCGATCCAGCAGGGGGATGGCTTGGGAGGAGAGAGAGCGTTTCATGGGGTGATCCTTTTCTTATTTTGTACTGTATGGTACAAATATAAGAGGGAATCAGGAGAGAGTCAACGATAATTCTTACTCTTTGGTAAAAAATTAATATTTATGTTTTACAGTTGTTTATAGAGCGTTCTTGTAAATTTTATCGGATGAATTGTCAGAATTAAGTATCGGATGGTATAAAATTTACTGGCTTTTTGGGTCGCGATTCCTTATATTGTACTTACCAGTATGAATATCAACCAGGAGGCTCACATGACAGCCGGACGCCCTAAATCTTACGATTACGATGATGCCCTGAATTGCGCGATGCGCGTGTTCTGGGAAAAGGGATTCGATGGCACCACCATGCCCGACCTGACCGAGGCGATGAACATGAACCGCCCGAGTATCTATGCCGCGTTTGGTAACAAAGAAGATCTGTTCAAAAAAACGCTCGCGCTGTATGCGGAAAAATCCGTCGGCTGGGCGGATGAGTTATTGAACGTGCCGCGCATTGAAGACGCGGTGGAGAGATTTTTGCTGGGCTCTGCGGACTCGCTGACCTCAACAGATAAGCCACGCGGATGTTTGGCCGTGCAGAGTGCGCTTGTCGGCGGTGATGATACACGCGGCGCGCGCGATGAGGCAGCGGTGCGGCGCGAAGTGGTGTTCAACATTCTGGAGAAGCGCTTTGAGCGCGCTGTCAGTGAAGGCCAATTGAAAGAAGACGCCAAGCCGCGTGAGCTGGCCCGGTTTTATGCGACGGTGTTGCAGGGCATGTCGGTGCAGAGCGTAAGCGGTATTGCGTGCGCGGATCTGCGCGCAATTGCGCAGCAGGCGTTGTCGGTGTTGCCTATTCGGGCAGCGGAATAAACTCTGTTTCGCCGGGGACTTTGGGGAAGGCGCCTGCCTTCCAGTCCTGCTTGGCTTGCTCCAGCCGCTCTTTACTGCTTGAGACAAAATTCCACCAGATATAACGCGGCGCATCCATCACCGCGCCGCCGAGCAGCATGAAATGCGTATCGCTTTCGGCTTTGATCGTCACAGCGCGGCCGGGCGTGAGGACAAGCAGCTGCATTGGATCATAGGCTGTATCACCAACAATGACTCGGCCGGTGAGCGGATAAATCGCCCGTTCTTCAGCATCGCGCGGGATGCTGAATGTCTGGCCTGCTTTCAGTTTGATGTCAGCGTAAAGCGCGTCATGCGGGAATTTCAGCGGTGAGGTTTTGCCGTGCAGGCTGCCCGCGATTAAATGAATGTCGGCGCCGGTATCGCTCAAGCGTGGCAAATCGCTTTCCTTGATATGATCGAAAGCGGGCGCACCATCTTCATGGGTTTTCGGTAGCGCCAGCCACGATTGAATGCCGTAGAGCGTGTGGGGATGCGCGCGCACGGTATCGCTGGTGCGTTCGGAATGGACGATGCCTTGCCCGGCGGTCATCAGATTGACGTCACCCGGAAAGACTTCCTGCTGCACGCCGAGACTGTCGCGGTGCATGATCGAGCCATCGAAAAGATAAGTGAGGGTCGAGAGGCCGATGTGGGGATGCGGGCGCACGTCGATGCCGGTGCCGGTGATAAATTCGCCGGGGCCCATCTGATCCCAGAAAATAAAAGGCCCGACCATGCGTTTTTGCCGCGAGGGGAGCGCGCGCCAGACATCGAAACCGCCGACATCATGGCTGCGCGGAATGATGACCGTTTCGACATCCGGCGCGGCCGGATGGTCTTCAGTTGGATCGGGAGATGGCGTCCAGCTCACTAGGCGGCTTTCTTGAGTGTGTCCATGTCGATGACGAAGCGGTATTTCACATCGTTTTTGAGCATCCGCGCGTAAGCGGTTTCGATATCCTGCATCGCAATCGTCTCAATCTCCGAGAGGATGTTGTGCTTGGCGCAGAAGTCGAGCATCTCTTGCGTTTCGGCAATGCCGCCGATGACGGAGCCTGCGATCTGGCGGCGTTTCATGATCAGCGCGCCGACATTCGGCGATGGGTGCGCAGTTTCCGGTAAGCCGACCAGCGTCATCGTGCCATCGCGTTTCAGCAGCGTGGTGAAGGCATCGAGATTATGCGGCGCTGCGACCGTGTTCAAAATGAAATCGAAGCTGTTGGCGTGCGCGGCCATCTCATCGGCGTTTTTAGAGACAACGACTTCGGCGGCGCCGAGTTTCTTGGCGTCCTCCCGTTTGGATTCCGATGTGGTGAAGGCGACGACATGCGCGCCGAGTGCGTGAGCGATCTTCACGCCCATGTGACCGAGACCGCCGATGCCGACAATGCCGACTTTTTTACCGGGGCCGGCTTTCCAGTGACGCAGGGGCGAGTAGGTAGTGATACCCGCGCACAGCAACGGCGCAACGGCGGCCAAATCTTTTTCATCGTGTTTGATGTGGAGGACGAAATCCTGATCGACGACGACAGCGGCGGAATATCCGCCGAAGGTGTTTTCGCCGCCACCGACCGGGCCGTTATAGGTGCCGGTAAAACCGACAGGGCCATCGCAATAGTTTTCTTCACCGTCTTTGCACGCCGCACATTCGCGGCAGCTATCGACCATACAGCCAACGCCAACGAGATCGCCGATTTTGAAGTTTTTGACATCGCCGCCGACTTGCGTCACGCGGCCAACGATTTCATGACCCGGCACGGACGGATATTGCACGCCGCCCCATTCGCCGCGCGCGGTGTGCAGATCGGAGTGGCAGACACCACAGAAGAGAATATCGATGGCGACATCTTTCGCGCCCGGGGTGCGGCGTTCGATCGTGTGCGGCAACAGCGGAGATTTCGGGGACTGGGCGGCGTAGGCTTTGGTGCTCATGATATTATCCTTGTAACGTTGCGCGATGACGGGCTTTGTCGGCGGTGATTAAAATAAAAATAGCCAGCAGGCCAAAACCGAAAAATCCGAGTGTGATGGGGATAAGCGTACCATCATAGAGTTGGCCGATCAAGGAGCCGAGGCTCATGGAAATCAGTGACGACATAAAGCCGATGATCGCCGAAGCCATCCCGGCAATGTGGCCCATCGGCTCCATCGCCAGTGCGTTCAGGTTTCCGAACACGAGGCCGAAGCTGAAAAACAGCACGGCCGCATAGACGAGGAACATTGGCAGGGTAATCACATCGACGAGGCCATGCAGGGCAAGAAACAGGGCCGAGGCGAGGACGATGGCAACGAACGCGCGCACGCTGATATACTGCATACCAAGGCGTTCGACGAAACGGGAGTTGGCCAGCGAGGCCGCGCCGAGAACAAGCGCCAGCAGGCCGAAATAGACGACGAAGAGTTTGCCTGTGCCGAACTGGTCCTGAAAAATCTGTTGCGAGGAGTTAAGGTAGCCTAAGAAACTTCCAAAACAAATCCCCATGCCAACGGTATAAAGCGCGGTCGCACGGTTGCTGATGACTTCGCGAAAACCATGCGCCAGATTTTTACCGGTGAAGGGAATGCGGCGTTCGGCGGGAAGCGTTTCTTCGAGGCGCAGGGAAATCCACACGGCAATTAACAGCGCATAGACGATGTAGAGAATGAAAATCGCGCGCCATGAGGCATAGAGCATGATGCCCTGACCGAGGCTGGGCGCGATGGCGGGGACCATGATGAAAATCATCATGACGACGGACATGACGCGGGCCATGTGGCGGCCGCTATATTTATCGCGCACGATGGAGACGGCGGAGATGTAAGGACCGGCGACACCGAGTCCCTGAATGAAGCGTCCCGCGAGCATCCAGGTGAAATCTTTGGCGAACAGGCATACGACGCTGCCGACCAGATAGAGACCGATGCCGGAATACAGCAATCGTTTACGGCCCCACGCATCGGAGAGCGGGCCCGCGATGAGTTGGCCCAGCGCCATGCCGACGAACAAAAAGCCGATCAGATATTGCGCGTGATTGGGGTTGGTCAGTTGCAGGTCGGCGCCCGCTTGCCCTAGCGCCGGTAATAACGCATCGATCGAAATCGCGACGATCGACATGAGAAGCGCCATGAGAACGGTAAATTCTTTCATGGGCGCGGGCATCGGGGCAGGGGGCGACATGGAAATCCTGTGATCGGTTGGAAGATAGGGACTATATAGGGGATTACGAGAGGTTCGCCAAGGGGGCAGGGCAGGTTTATGGGCTGATTATTCCTGTCAGGATCAGGGCCAGAACGACATAGCGACCGGTTTTGGCCACGGAGACCAGCAGCAGGAAGACGAGAAATTTCTCTCTTAAAATGCCTGCCATGATGGTCAACGGGTCGCCGATGAAGGGCACCCAGCTGAGCAACAGCGACCAGCGGCCATAACGCTGGTACAATAGTTGCGCTTTCTCGAGAGAGGGTTTGTTTACGGGAAACCAACGGCGATCTTTAAAGCGCTCTATCCGGGTGCCGAGCCACCAGTTGATACATGAGCCCAGAATATTGCCAATGCTGGCGACCGTCACGAGCAGCCACACGATATGCGTTTTTTGCACGATCAACAGCGCGAGCAGTGTTTCCGATTGTGCGGGGAAAATGGTAGCGGCCAGAAAGGCTGTGACAAATAAACTGGAATAGACGGCGATATATGCCATGGATTTTTTCATGAAAAGAAAGAGAAGGTGAAAAAATCAGACCACACCTTATAATTATATGCAAGGATTGTAGAACTATTTTTGATGGTATTGCAATTTGAGGGATACATGCTACGCAGCATTCTTTGGCCTTTTTATAGAAATCGAAAGAAAGATTATCTGATTGCAGTTCAGCAATGGTCATTCTTTGCGAATAACTTAGCGGCGGCGTCTTTGTTTTTTCTACAAATCCGTTATGGACGAGAGGCCATAATTCATCTTCCATCGGTAATGATTGGAGAACATTCCAGTATCAGCGAACTTGTTTGGTTTTATTCTCTACTTATAAGTGTAGTTATAGGCCTATGCTTCTCTTTGGTTCTTCGTAAAGAAATCGTAGGAAAAAACAATATTCTGCTAAAATATAGACTCAAAGCAGCAATGCTCCAACTGGTTGATTTATTTTCAGCAACTGTGTTTGTAATGTTTATTAGTGTGTTCATCATCGTCCTAACCCTTCTATTTAGGGAAACGATAATTCCTCAAATACTTTTATCTTATATTTTTGTTTGTTTCGGATCTGTTGCTGCACCGTACATTCTAATTAAACTAGGTAATATTTTTACTATTTTTTCAGAAATAGAAAGAAAAGAGAAATTTTATTAAAATCAGGACTATGCGTAACCTATGATTATGTGCTGGTTTATTATTGTGAATTTAAACTGCAATTTTTTATGGTTTAATGCATGTCGAAGTAAGCGGGAAAGCCAATGAAAAAACTTCTCCTTTTCGGTCTTTTATCGTGCCTTGTTGCATGTGATAATCAGTCTACGGAAACGAAAAAATTTTCTATAAAAATTGCCAAATTTTTTGCCAGGACAGTTGAATTTCCATTGTCAAATATTCAGGCGGAGCCGTGGGAGGAATTTTGTTTCTACCAAGTAACCGAGTCCTCGTCGCCTGACGACGCTTATTGGCAATACAGTAACTATATGCAGAAAAATAGCTCTCCTTCGATTCCGTTGCCGGAAAAGAAATATGACTTTATTTTTTCTTTTAGAAATAAAAAGGATATACAAGCTTACGGGTTTTTTGACAGTAAATTTACCGTTGAGGATATCCAATACGCTTTTGATCTAGGAAATGCATCCACAGAGTGTTTTTCCGGGTCGGTAAAACTAAAGCGAAATGACGATAACAAAATTATATTTATTGAATAGTAAGTTGAGCCCCATTTTACCGTAAAAGAATAAAAACAGAGAAAATGGCGGACAGGGGGGGATTCGAACCCCCGATGGTGTTACCACCATACCGCATTTCGAGTGCGGCGCATTCAACCGGGCTCTGCCACCTGTCCAATAAGCCCTATAATAAACTCTATATGCTTTCCGATTTATAAGGGCTTGCTTGCGCAAGCGGGCGGGCTCTGCCACCTATCCTTGAAACCGTGAGCCTAGAGGGGTTTAAATACCGATTTGGACTGGAGTCGTCAAGGTTTGTGTGGGCAGGGGGCGGGTTAGCCAGCGTTATCTGTCTTCACGCAGTTGCGACCGGCCTTTTTGGCGGCATAGAGGGCGTCATCCGCCCGTTTGGTAATAGCCTGGATAGTATGATCCTTGCGGTCGGGCTGGGCGATGGAGAGGCCCAGGCTGATGGTGACTGGGATAGGCCCGGCCGGCGTGTTGAACGGTTTGCTTTCTATGGCACGACGCAGGCGATCTGCCGTCTCTTCGCACAAAGCCGGCACGCCGGGCAGAAGCAGTAAAAATTCTTCCCCACCTGTGCGGCCGATGGCATCACCCGCGCGCAGGGCTTTGAGCAGGCGTTTGGCAACTTTTTGCAAAATCACATCGCCGATCGGGTGGCCGTAGGTATCGTTAATGGATTTAAAGTGATCGATGTCGGCGACGATCAGGGCGACGGGTTTGTGTTCGCGCGCGGCGTCTGCCCACTCGGCCTTGATGATCTTGTCAATGCCCGCGCGGTTCCACAGACGGGTGAGCGGATCGACAAGGGCAAGGCGGTGCGCGGCGTCGAGGTCTTTGGCCATGGCGGCATAAGCATTCGACATCACCGATGTGCGCAGTTCATTTTCCAGCATATAGGTAAGATCGCGCAGCACCTGTTCTTGTTCGGGGGAGAGGGAGCGCGGTTTGTTGTCTGCGGCACATAACGTGCCGACACGCGCGCCATCCGGCGAATGCACGGCGCAACCCGCGTAAAAATTGATATGGGGATCGCCAGTGACCAGCGGATTTTGCGAAAAGCGATCATCGTTGTGGGTATTGGGTACAACAAGAAGACCGCTATCCGTCGCGATGGTGTGTATGCAAAAAGACAGGTCGCGGGAATTTTCCGTACCGTTCATTCCTTGAATGGATTTGAACCACTGGCGTTTTTCATCAAGCAGGTTGAAAATGGCGATGGGTACATCGAGCGTTTTGCATACCATGCGGGTGATCCGTTCAAACCGTTCTTCCAGCGGCGTGTCGAGCAGGTTGAGCCGCTGTAAAGCGGCCAGTCTGTCGGCTTCGGTCTGGGGGGAGAATACGGTGTCGCGAGCGGTCTGTTTCATAGCGGGCCAGTAAGGTTCGTCTATAGTCAGACTAATACTATGGTCCCAAATTATTGATAAAATATTAGTGTTTTATGGATTTTGTTTCCCTTGAGCGCGAGGCTGCCTTCGGGCACACTAGGGAAAAGGCGGGGGTCCCATGTTCGACACGGCAAAAGTTTACCTATTCACGCAAATTCTGGCGATTGTAGCGCTGGTCGCGGTGCTGCATCTGGGCTTGCTGCCGGCGTTGCTGGGCGGATTGATCGTTTATTTCATCGTGGAGTTTGGCACGCGGCTGCTGGGCAATGTCGGTATTATCCCGACGACCGGCAAGCTTATTCTGGTGTCATTGATCGCGGTTGTGCTGGCGTCCGGCCTCGCGGCGGGCGTCGTGGCGTTTATTTCCTATGTGTCCGAAGGGCCGGACAGCTTTGTCGTCCTGCTGCGCCGTATGGCGGATATTGTCGAGGCGGGACGTGATTATTTGCCGTTGTGGGCGCAGCAATATGTGCCGGAGAATATCGACGAGCTGCAACTGGCGGCGTCCAACTGGTTGCGCGACAACGCGCTGAATTTCAGTGTGATCGGCAAGGATGTCGGGATTGTTCTGGTGCACATCGTCTTCGGGATGATTATCGGCGGCATGATCGCCATTCGCCCGGCGTTTGAAGTGATCAACGGACCGCTGGCCGCCGGGCTTGATCAACGCATCACGCTGTTTACCAGTGCGTTCCGCCGCGTGGTGTTTTCGCAGGTGCGCATCTCGGCGCTAAACACGTTTTTAACCAGCATCTTTCTGATCGTGATTTTGCCGCTGACGGGCAATCCGCTGCCGCTGACCAAAACCATGATCGCCGTGACGTTTATCGCGGGACTGTTGCCGATCGTCGGCAACCTGATTTCCAACACGGTTATTTTCCTGATAGCGCTCAGCGTGTCGCCGACGGCGGCGGTAGGCTCGCTGGCGTTCCTCGTGGTCATTCACAAACTCGAATACTTCTTTAACGCGCACATCATCGGCACGCAAATCAAAGCGCGCGCGTGGGAAATATTGCTGGCGATGCTGGTGATGGAATCGCTGTTTGGCATTGCCGGACTGATCGCCGCGCCGATCTATTACGCTTATCTCAAAGACGAGCTGACCGAGCGCAAGCTTATTTAAGTAAGTTTTTCAATTCATAGAGGGCTTCGAGCGCTTCGCGGGGCGAGAGCGCGTCGGGGTTGAGCGTTTGTAGACGCTCTTCAGCAGCGGAGTTTCTGGCCGGTGCGGGCGGCGCGTTTTGCGAGAACAGCGGCAAGTCGTCAGCGAGGCGAGCGAGCGCGCCCGACTGTTCGCTTTGCTGGAGCAGGGCGAGAACGGCTTGGGCGCGGTTAATCACAATGGCAGGAAGGCCTGCGAGTTTACCGACATGGATGCCATAGGAGCGGTCGGCCGATCCGCTTTCGACATGGTGCAGGAAGACTATGTCGCCTTCCCATTCTTTCACGGCGAGCGAATGGCAGGAAAGCGATTTCAGCGTTTCGGTGAGCTTGGTCAATTCATGATAGTGCGTAGCGAATAGCGCGCGGCACTGATTAACTTCATGCAGATGCTCGACGCACGCCCACGCGATGGACAGGCCATCGAAGGTTGCCGTGCCGCGGCCGATTTCATCGAGGATGACAAGCGAGCGGTTTGTTGCCTGATTGAGAATGGCGGCGGTTTCCACCATCTCGACCATGAAAGTCGACTGGCCGCGCGCAAGGTCGTCCGCCGCGCCGACGCGGGAGAAGAGTTTATCGATGACGCCGATATGGGCGGAGGCTGCAGGTACGAACGCACCGATCTGGGCCATGATGGCGATCAGCGCGTTCTGGCGCAGGAAGGTCGATTTACCCGCCATGTTCGGGCCGGTCAGCAGCCACAGGCGGTCTTTGTTTTCAAGCGCGCAATCATTGGCGATGAAAGGCTGACCGGATGTTTTTAGCGCGGCTTCGACAACCGGGTGGCGACCGCCGGTGATGGTGAAAGCGGTTGATGTATCCAGTTTTGGGCGCGCGTAACTTTGCTCAACCGCGAGGTGGGCGAAAGACGTGGCGACATCGAGCGCGGCGAGGGCACCCGCGACAGTGGCGATGGTATTGGCGGCGGCGGTGACTTCCGAGGTGAGCGTGCGGAAGATATCGAGTTCGAGGGCGATCGCTTTTTCACCGGCACTGGCGAGGTCGCGTTCGAGTTCGGAAAGTTCGGGCGTAGTGAAGCGCACATTGTTCGCCAGTGTCTGGCGGTGAATGAACGGGTTGTCGTTGTCGTTCTGCGCGTCCTTGCGCACCATCAGCTTGTCAGCGTGACGCGCCGTTACGTCGATGAAATATCCCAGCACATTGTTGTAGGAAATTTTCAGGCTGTCGATGCCGGTTTTCTCGCGGTAGTCTGCTTGCAGATTGGCGATGTGGCGCTTGGAGTTATCGCGCAGGGCATAGAGTTCGTCGAGGCGGGCGTTGTAGCCTGCGCGTACAAAATGGCCGTCGCGCTCGGTGGGTGGCAATTCATCGCGCAGGGATTGTTTTAAATGATCGCAGAGTTTTTGGGTGGTCGCATCTTGCGCGAGACCGTTTGTAATTTGTTTCAACGCAGGAACATCGAGTTGTTGAAGTAAGGCGCGCAGCGTTTCGGCACGGGTGAGGGCATCGCGCAGGCTGCCAAGATCGCGCGGGCTGCCGCGACCGATGGTGAGGCGCGAGAGGGCGCGTTCCATATCGGGCGTTTCGCGCAAATGCGCACGCATCGCATCGCGCAAGGATGGCTCAAGCGTGAAATGTTCGACCTCATTAAGACGCTGGTTCAGCGCGGCGACATCAACGAGCGGCGCGGCGAGGCGCGATTGCAGGACGCGCGCGCCGCCGGCGGTTACCGTGCGATCAATGATGGCAAGCAGGCTGCCGCGCTTTTCGCCGCTTTGCGTGCGGGTCAGTTCGAGCGAGCGGCGCGTGGCGCCATCAATCTCCATGACCGAACCTTCGCTGACCTGTTGCAAAGATTGCAGGTGTGGCAGCGCGCCTTTTTGGGTGCGCAGGATATAATCGAGCAGGGTTCCGGCGGCGGCGATTTCCGCGCGCGAGAAAGCGCCGAAGCTATCGAGCGTGCCGACGCTATAAAATTTTTCGAGACGGTCTTTGGCATTCTGTGCGTTGAAGGTGCTTAAAGGCTGGCGGGTGAGGAGCGGTTTATAGTGTTTGGGAATGCGCTCTTCCAGCGTATCGGGGATGAGTAATTCAGACGGGTTGATGCGGTCCAGCGTGTTGATCAGCGCCGAGGCGGCAATCGTCTGCGTGTTGAAAATCCCGGTCGAGACATCGAGCCAGGCGAAAGCAAACGCGCCGCCGATTTCGCACAGGGCGGCGAGGTAGTTGTTATCGCGGGCATCGAGCAGCGTGTCTTCGGTGAGCGTGCCTTGCGTGACGATGCGCACGACATCGCGTGTGACCAGAACCTTGGATGAGGGTTTTCCTTCGCGCTTGGTACGCTCACGCGCTTCGTCAGGGGTTTCGGTTTGTTCGCAGATGGCGACCTTAAAACCTGATTTGATCAGCTTGGCGAGATAGGGCTCGAACGCATGATAGGGCACGCCGCACATCGGGATGTCATCGCCGTTGGTGCGACCGCGTTTGGTAAGCGTGATGTCGAGCGCTTCGGACGCGGCAAGCGCATCATCGAAAAACAATTCGTAGAAATCACCCATGCGATAGAAAACGAGGCAATCCGGGTGCGCCGCTTTGACGCCGAGATACTGCGCCATCATGGGCGTGTGCCCATCGGCGAGGTACTCCTCGGAGGTCTTTTCAGCGGTTACAGACATAGAACCGTTTTAACGGCCCCGAAGGGCAATTTCACCAAGATTCTGGCGGTTTTCCCGGCTTTTTAGCCTTTGGTGCCGGTCGATCCAAAGCCGCCGGCGCCGCGGGCGGTGTCGTCGAGGGTTTCGACGAGATCCCAGGCGACGACTTCGTGTCTGGCGACGACCATCTGGGCGATGCGCATGCCGCGTTCGATGACGAAAGCGTCCGATCCTAAGTTGGCGAGGATGACTTTAATTTCGCCGCGGTAGTCGGCATCGATGGTGCCGGGGGTGTTGAGAACGGTCACGCCGTTTTTGAGCGCGAGGCCGGAGCGCGGACGGATCTGCGCTTCGAACCCTTGTGGCAGGGCGATGGAGAGGCCGGTCGGTACAAGGGCGCGGGCACCGGCGGCGATGGTCATCGGTTCATCGACAGCGGCGCACAGATCCATGCCTGCGGACTGATCGGTCGCGTAAGCGGGGGTCGGCAGGTCTTTTGCGTGATCGAGCGTGACGAGCGCTACGGTTAATTTGGTTGATGCCATTATTCTGCTGCCTCTTCATAAGGTTTGGAGTGAGGGATTGTTTCGATGATGTGTTGCACGATGAGGGCGGCCATGTCGTCTTTGGACTGGCGCTTCCAGGTGTCCTCGGATGTCGCGGTAATCAGGGTCGCGGCGTTGTTGTCACCGGAAAAACCAATCGTGGCATCGGAGACATCGTTGACGATGATCCAGTCGCAGCCTTTTTTCACGCGCTTGGCGCGGGCATTTTCTAAAACATTGTCGGTTTCGGCGGCAAAGCCGATGACGAGGGCCGGGCGGTTCTTGCCTTGCGCGATGGACGCAAGGATATCGGGGTTTTCTTTTAACGTCAGCGCGGGTGGTGCATCGCCAGTCTTTTTGATTTTCTGGGATGAAGCCTGTGCTGGCGACCAGTCGGAGACAGCGGCGGTGAAGACGGCGATGTCGGCGGGCAGGGCGCTTTGCGTGGCGGCCAGCATTTCCTGCGCGGTTTCAACGCGGATGGTTTTCATGTGCGCCGGTGTTTCGAGCGCGGTCGGGCCGCTGATGAGGGTGACGTCTGCGCCTGCACGGGAGAGTGCGCGCGCGATGGCATAGCCCTGTTTGCCGGATGAGCGGTTGCCGATGAAGCGGACGGGATCGATCGGCTCATAGGTTGGGCCAGCGGTGACGATCGCGCGTTTGCCCTTGAGCGCGTTGGCGTAGCGCAGGTACGTGTCGATGGCGGCGAGAATATCAGCGGCTTCAACCATACGGCCGAGGCCGGTTTCGCCGCACGCCATTTCGCCGCTAACAGGACCGATCTGGATCAGGCCGCGCGCGCGTAAGGTGGCGAGATTGTCCTGCGTCGCGGCATTGCCCCACATCATCTGGTTCATCGCAGGCGCGAAGAGAATTTGTTTGTCGGCAGCGAGCAGGGTGGTGGAGGCAAGATCGTCCGCCACACCCTGTGCAAGTTTGGAAATGAGGTTCGCGCTCGCAGGCGCGACGATAATCAGGTCGGCTTCACGTGAGAGGCGGATATGCCCCATCTCGGTTTCATCCTTGAGCGAGAAGAGATCGGTATAGACGGGATTTTCAGAGAGCGAGGCGACACTCAGCGGCGTGATAAATTCTGCGCCGCCTTTGGTAAGGATACATTGCACATGCGCGCCAGCCTTGCGCAGGCCGCGAATAAGTTCGAGGCCTTTGTAAGCGGCGATGCCGCCGGAAATCACCAGCAGTATTTTTTTATCGTTCAGCATGCACAGTAATATAGGTGGTTTTTATTCAAAAAAAATCGGCCCCGTTTATAACGAGGCCGATCTTAATTCCTTTGATCAGGAAAATCGAGAAATTACTCGACTTTGCCTTCTTCAGCATTGGCTTTGTCAGCCGATACAGCAGCGTCATCGGCGGCTACAGCAGCGTCGCCAGCGGCGTTTGCGGCTTCGTCAGCAGCTTTAGCGGCTTCATCAGCGGCTTTGGCAGCATCGTCAGCAGCAACAGCGGCGTCATCGGCAGCTTCTGTTGCATCAGCGGCTGGCGTAACGTCTGGCGTAGCGGCTTCTTCAACAGCGGTTGCGGCTTCGTCAACGGCGACAGCAGCATCCGTGGCGGCAGCGTCAGCAGCAACGGCGGCTTCAGCGGCAGCTTTTTCAGCGGCGATGGCGGACTCATCAACAACTTCTTCTGTTGCAGCGGCTGCTTCGGCAGCTGTCTGCTGGATGCTGTCAGAAGCAGCGTTTGCGTTTTCTTCGATCGTGCCCATGAAGCCTTCGCCGGCTGCTGGCTCGATACCAGCAACATCATCGCTGGATACATTGTTGTAAATTACTTGCATCGCTGCGATACCGGCCACCAGGACTACGGCTGCGAACACGACTGATTTAACGACGTTATTCATGTTTCTTTTTCCTTGTTAAAGTTATCAATAATATTCACCCACGAGCGTTTCATTCACGGGATGGCCATTTTGGTGACCGCTCTTGTAATGAACCCGCATTCAGAATGCAACGCGATGATTCTTAGTAGTGTTTGCAGGCGTTTGCAAGGGGTTTTTGCATAAAGCTGGAGGCTATCCCTTGATGCCGGAATGGATGGCGGCTACCCCGAAAGTGAGGTTTTTGACGGTGCAATCGGTCAGTCCGGCAGCGCCCATGCGGCGGGCCAGTTCGGCCTGTTTTGGGAATTTGCGAATGGATTCAACGAGATACTGGTAGCTTTCGGCGTCGCCCGCGACCATTTTGCCCATCTTCGGGATAACATTGTAAGAGTAGAGGTCATAGAGTTTGGCAAGGCCGGGGTCGGTCACGTGGCTAAACTCAAGACAGAAAAAGCGCCCGCCCGGTTTGAGCACACGTACGGCTTCTGTCAAAGCGGTGTCGATGCGGGTGACGTTCCGCAAGCCAAAGGCGATGGTGTAGACATCGACGCTTTCATCCGGGATCGGCAGCGCTTCGGCATTGCCCGTCACCCACGAAAAATCATTCAGCCAGCCTTTGTCGATGGCGCGGTCGCGGCCCACGGCGAGCATATCATAGGTGAGATCGCACAGGGTGATCTGGGCGCGCGGGGCGCGGTTCTTGATGCGGAAGGCGATATCGCCCGTGCCGCCAGCCACGTCGAGATAGGCAAAATCGTTGCGCGGGCGGATTTCGCGGATCAGGCGGTCTTTCCACAGGCGATGAATGCCGCCCGACATGAAGTCGTTCATCACATCGTATTTGGACGCGACCGAGCCGAACACGCCCTGAACGGCGGCGGTCTTTTCTTCAGGGGATACCGGCTTCTCGCCGAACCATTGGCTTTCAGGGTTTTGCATGGGGAATTTATAGCCCCGGCGGGCAGGCAGGTCACGGGGATATTTATTGACATAATTTAGTTGCTTGGCGTATACAAGCATCATGTTAAATAAGCCGATTATTCTCAGTACTCTTGCGAACGATTTCCTAACCGCCGCCCTGCCTTTTGAAAAAGGCCCGGATGGCAAACCTGTGTTGAAAGGTTTGGATTACATGGAGATGAGCGAGACAGACCTGCTCGAGAAAAACCCTGTGGGGATCGGTCAGGCGAGTGAGCTTTTATTAAAGGGCATTTTTGCCTATTCACAACAGAACGGGATTGAAGACGATCAGGCCCTGGTCGTTATTTCCCGGGAGATTGCCTACAGCATCAAATCCTGGCCGAAATTCGAAGATTATTCCGTGCTGGCACAATTCCTTGAAAATCGCCGCACCCTGAAGAAGGGATCCCTGTTCGCCGCGCAGGCGATCCATATTGCTCATAACGCGCTGGGACTTGATCCTATCTGGTGATTTAAGTCCGGGGTACTAGGCGACCTTCGGGATTCACATTATAGTCCCGTCCCATGAAACTGATCAAAGCGATGGCGACGGTGGCGGGGCTTACGGGTCTTAGCCGGATTTTTGGATTTTTGCGCGATGTGCTCACGGCGGCAACGCTGGGAGCAGGGCCGATCGCTGATGCGTTCTTTGTCGCGCTGAAACTGCCCAACCTGTTCCGCCGCGTGACGGCTGAGGGCGCATTCAGTGTCTCGTTCGTGCCCCTCTATTCAGAGAAGGTCGCAAAAGAGGGGGAAGACGCGGCGGCGAAGTTTTCGGGCGAGGCGTTCGCTGTAATGCTCTCCATTCTGTTACCGTTCACGTTGCTGGCCATTGCCGCGATGCCATTGCTGATGATCGCCATTGCGCCGGGCTTCCACACAGGGGAGGCGCGGTACGATTACGCGGTTGAGATGTCGCGCATTACATTCCCGTATTTGTTGTTCATGTCGCTCTCGTCGCTCGTCGGCGGAATGCTGAATGCGCATGATCGCTTTGCGCCGTTTGCGGCGGCGCCGATTATTTTCAACCTCTCAATGTGTCTGTCCCTGTATCTGGGCACGCCGTATATGGGCAATGGCGGGTATGCGCTGTCATGGGGTGTGTTCGCGGCGGGTATCTTGCAATTCATCTGGCTGTATTACTGCCTGCGTAAAGCAAAGCTGCGCCTGCCGATTGTGCGGCCGCGTCTGACACTGGATGTCAAGCGCCTCTTTAAATTGATGGGGCCAGGGGTTCTGGGCGCGGGGATCGTGCATATCAATCTGTTCGCAGACATCATCATGGCGTCGTTCCTGCCTGAAGGATCTATTTCATTTTTGTATTATGCGGATCGCTTAAACCAGTTGCCGCTGGGCATGGTGGGGATTGCCGTGGGTACGGCGTTGCTGCCGATGCTCTCTAAAACATTGGCGTCAGGCAATCATGACGAAGCGAAGGATCTGTTCAACCGTGCGATGGAAATCTGTTTGTTCCTTGCTCTACCGGCAGCGGTTGCGCTCATTACCATTCCCGATGTGCTGATCAAGGTGTTGTTCGAGCGCGGCGAGTTTGGTCCGGAGGATACGGCAATGACGGCCAAAGTGCTGATGGGGTATGCCATCGGTCTGCCGGCCTACATTGTCATCAAGGTGTATTCGACGGGCTTCTGGGCGCGGCAGGATACGAAGACGCCGGTGAAGATCGCGATTGCCTCGACGATCATGAACATCGTGCTGGCGCTGACCTTCAGCATGGTTCTGGGCTACGGTGTTGCCGGGATTGCGTTTGCGACGGGGATTGTCGGCTGGCTGCAGATCCTGTTCCTCGGCCGGGCGCTGAAAGCGCACCCATCGGCACACATGGATAGCCGATTTAAACGCAACGCGCCAAAAATCATCGGGGCCTCTTTACTCATGGGCGCGGTGTTGCTAGGGTCGGCGCATGGATTACATCCTCTTCTCGACGGCGACACCAAAGAGCGTGTCTTTGCACTTCTGGCCATTGTGGCCAGCGGTTCTTTAGTCTATGCCGCCGCAATCCTCGGAAGCGGCGCTCTTAAAATCTCCGATCTGACAAAATATTTAAAACGAAAGCGTAACTGATGAAACGTATTCTATCGGGCATGCAGCCCACCAACCGTTTGCACCTGGGTAATTATCTCGGCGCACTGAAGAACTGGGTAAAGCTGCAAGAAGAAGGCGCGCAGTGTTTATACTGCGTGGTCGATCTGCATGCCATCACCATGCCGCAGGACCCTGCGGTGCTCAAACAATCGACGCGGGAAATAGCGGCGGCCTATATGGCCGCGGGCGTCGATCCAAAGAAATCGATCCTGTTCGCGCAAAGCTCGGTGCCGGGCCACACGCAGCTTAACTGGGTGCTGGGCTGCATGACGCCGGTCGGCTGGCTTAACCGCATGACGCAGTTCAAGGACAAGGCAGGCAAGAACAAAGATAAGGCAGGGCTTGGTCTCTATGCGTATCCGGTTCTGATGGCCGCCGACATTCTGCTGTACAACGCAACGCATGTGCCGGTGGGCGATGACCAGAAACAGCATCTGGAATTGACGCGCGATCTGGCGATTAGCTTCAACCAGCATTACGCGAAGAAGGATTTCTTCACCGTGCCGGAACCCTACATCATGGGTGAAGCGACGCGCGTGATGAGCCTGCGCGATGGCACGCAGAAAATGAGCAAGTCGGCGGAAAGCGATATGAGCCGCATCAACCTGACCGACGATGCCGACACGATCGCGCAAAAAATCCGCAAAGCCACGACCGACACTGGCTTCGTTCCCTCAAACGACACTGAGGCGGAAGGACGCGCGGAAGCCATCAACCTGATCGCCATTTACGCGGCGATGAATGACACGGGCAAAGCCGAGGTCATGGCGCAGTTCGGCGGGCAGCAGTTCAGTGCGTTCAAAGCGGCGCTGACCGAACTGGCCGTCGCCAAGATCGCGCCGATCACGGCCGAGATGAACCGCTATATGGGCGATGTCGCCGAGATCGACCGCATCCTGCACAAAGGGGCGAATGATGCCAACGCGCTGGCGGCTCCGACCGTGCAGGGTGTCATGGATATCATGGGTTTCTGGCGCTAAATTTGTTTTCATCGCCTGGAATAGGGCTATAATAAAGGCCATGACACGATTCATGGCCTTTTTTGTTGCTGCATTGATCCTCACGCCTCTCTCGGCGAAGGCGGATTATTTCGTGTGGCAGGATCCGGACAGCGGTTTAACGCTTACCTTCCCCGATACGTGGAAGCAGCAGAGCAACCAGCAGCCAGACGATATCCTCACCATTCAGGCGCCGGCCAGCGATAATGCGCAACCGATCTGCCGCGTGCGGGTGCGCGACGATGCGCGCGCGCTAATTTTTCCGCCGGAATATAGCCGCTCGGTGCAAAAGACGTTCGTAAGCCAGAAATTCTGGAAGGACTATCTGGCGACCTACGATAATTTTATGACCGGGCCTATTTATGAAGGCGGTCTGGGGCGTGGCTTTGCCAGTTATACGACGGCCAGCTTTACACGCCGCGATGGCACCGTTCACCAGACACGCAGTGGCATTTTGTTTGCCTCGCTGTACTACGACAAACTGTACATCGTCGATTGCTCGTCGCTCGCCGATAATTTCAACCAGTGGATGGACCCGTTCCGTAGCATCGTGAAATCGGTGAACTTCCGCAAAACCCATCATGAAAAGGATTACGGCGATTACGCCAATTTCCTGAAAAAAGCGGATTACTTCACCTGGTCGCAAACCAGCCCGGTCGGCACCACCGCGTATTAAAACTTCTCCAACAAACACGTTGCGTGTGCTACAAACAAATCAGGTCATTCGTTTGTCTTGAGGGGTCCGCATGCAGATCTATCTGCCGATTGCCGAGATGGCCATCTCGGGTGAGTCCATATTATTGCTGGGGGCGGTCGTCGGGTTTCTCGGCGGCATCTTCGGCGTGGGCGGCGGATTTTTGACAACGCCTTTTCTGATCTTCATGGGTATTCCACCGGCGATTGCGGTGGGCACGCAAAGCGCGCAGCTGGTCGCCAGCAGTGTGACGGGCGTGCTCGGGCATTTCCGCAAAGGCAATGTCGATGTGCGCATGGCGATGATCATGCTGGCGGGCGGAGTTGTCGGTTCGGCCATCGGGATCGCGCTGTTCAAGCTGCTCCATTATCTGGGGCAGGTCGATCTGTTCATTGCGCTGTCATACGTCTTCCTGCTTGGCATGATCGGGTTGATGATGCTGTATGAAAGTGTGCGGGCGGTGTTTTTCAAAAATGCGCAAGGCGGTGACGGCGGCGCACTGACGCAAAATCCGTTCTTTAAAAATCTTCCCTATAAAATCCGCTTTACCAAATCGCGCCTGTATATCTCGGCGCTGGTTCCGGCAGGTGTGGGGCTGGTCGGGGGTATCCTGACCTCGATGATGGGGATTGGCGGCGGGTTCATTCTGGTGCCGGCAATGATTTATATTATCGGTATGCCGTCGCTTCTGGTGGCAGGCACCTCGCTGCTCCAGATTATTTTTGTGGCGTCGATTGCCTGTTTTGCCCATGCGATCGCCAATCAGACGGTAGATATCGTGCTGGCCCTGATGCTGATGACCGGGGGGGTTGTCGGCGCGCAGATGGGCGTGCGCGCGACCAAGTATGTGAAGGGCGCGCCCGCGCGGATTATTCTGGCGCTGCTGATTGTCGGTGTGAGTTTCCGTCTGGCCATGGATTTATTCCTGCCGCCGATGGATGTGTTCACGACGGTGGTGCGATGAAATTTTTTCTGACGCTTCTGCTGGTCTGTTTATCCGTCCCTGCCTTTGCGCAGCGCGCGCCGATGACAATCGATCTAGCGGAAGATCATGTCGATATCACCACGGGCTTTAACGGCACCAATTTGATTGTCTATGTGGTGACGCCGGAGCGCGGTGATTTGATTATCACGCTGCGCGGGCCGGAGCGCACGATGGTCGTGCGGCGCAAGGCTTCGGTGCTGGGTGCGTGGATCAATGCGCAGTCGGTGGAATTTCACCGCGTGCCGGGGTATTACGATTATGCGCGCACCAGCCCGATCCGCGATATGCCCGAAGCGATCCGCGAGGAGTTTGGATTGTCCGCGCTGGATTTTTACCCGGAAGACCGTTTGTCTGACAGCGATGCAAGACGCTTTCGCGAAGCGTTGATCCGCAACAAACAAGTACAAGGCTTGTTCCCGCCGCAAGGGCGCGCGCTGCAGACCGTGTCGAACGGTTTTTACAAGGCTGTCTTTCCATTACCCGCCAATATGCCGACGGGCGCTTACTCGGTGGAAGCAGCCGTGATTGATGGCGCGCGTGTCCTGAGCCGCACACAAAAAACATTACAGGTGGGGCAGGTGGGGTTCAGCGCGCAGGTGTATATTTTCGCGCATGACCATGCGTGGATTTATTCCCTGCTGGCAATTTCCATGGCCCTGTTCGCCGGATGGGGCGCTTTTACCTTTTTAAGAAGGGATTGATGAGATGAATACCACACCTAACTTTATCGATGTTGAACCGGTCGTGAAACGCGGGCGGCGCGGCGATGGGGGGACCTATTTAGTCGTGGCCGACGACAGTGCGGAATTTACCGTGGCGCTGCGCTATGCCGCACGGGCGGCGCAGGCACGCCGGGCGCATGTCGGCATCATTCACGTGGTAGAAATGGATGAGCTGCAACAATGGGGCGGCGTCGAAGCGCGGATGCGCGCCGAGCTGCGCCAGCAAGCGGAGCAATATATCTGGAGCGCAGCCAAGACGATCAATGAGATTACCGGGCAGCGTCCGAGCCTCTATATCAGCGAAGGCAATCGCCATAAGGCGCTGACCGATACGATCAACGCCGATGACGAGATTGTCGCGCTGGTGCTGGGCGCGGGTGGCTCGAATGATCCGCTGGTGAGTTATTACACGGGCAAAGGTATTTCATCGCTGAACGTGCCGGTGTTTGTCGTGCCAGGGCATTTGCCGCCGGAAGATATTGACGCGCTGCTGGATTGATTTTCCAAACATAAAAAAACGCCCCGTCTAGCGGGGCGTTTTGTTTTGGGGGTTAGCCCTTATTTCTTGCCGGCTGTTTTCTTGGCCATCGGGTGTTTTTCCTCGACGGTCTTTTTCAGCTTCTCGCCCAGAATGTGGGTGTAGATCTGTGTCGTGGCAATGTCGGCGTGGCCGAGCATTTTTTGTACCGAGCGCAGGTCGGCGCCGCGGGCCAGCAGGTGCGTGGCGAACGCGTGACGCAGCACGTGCGGGCTGACTTTGCCTTCCGGCATGTCGGCATCGCGGGCGAGGTCTTTGAGCAGTTGAGCAAAACGCTGACGGGTCAGGTGACCTTTTTCAGACGTGCGCGATGGGAAGACCCATTGCATCTGCGTGCCTTTGTCTTCGCCGGAGATGAATTGCTGACGCACGGCCAGGTAATCCTTCAGGGCTTTCTGGGCTGGCTCGGAGAGCGGTACCATGCGCTCGCGGCCGCCTTTGCCTTCGATGGTCATGAACTGGGCGTCATCGTTGATGGCGCTCATTGGCAGACCGACCAGCTCGGATACGCGCAGGCCTGTGGCATACAGCATTTCGAGCAGGCAGACGAGACGGATGGAATCCGCACCGCCGGCACCGGCGCCGACTTTGATCAGACGGTTCACTTCGGCTTCGGTCAGCGTTTTCGGCAAGGTACGACCTTGTTTCGGGCTGTCGATTGTCGAAGTCGGGTCGTCTTTGCGTTTATTCTCGGACACGAGGAAGCGGTAGTACTGACGCAGCGCGGACAGGCGGCGCGCAACCGTGCGTACGGCGATTTGCGATTTGTTCGTGCCTTTGGTGTGCATCTTCTTGGAGAGATGATCGATATAGGCTTTCAGATCGGCAGTTGTGGCAACGTTAATGTCACTCTTGCGTTCTTTTTTCACGAATACGGAAACATCCGCCAGATCGCGCCAGTAAGCCTGACGCGTGTTGTCGGCCGCGCCGCGCTCGGCGGTTAGCATATCCAGAAAGGCATCCACGGATGGGTGCAGATCCGGTTTCGGTAGTTTCGGGCGACCAGGTCTAGCCATTTTTATTCTCTCCTAAGTTCTTATTGTTCAGTAATATTCCCACAAATACTTCTTTTGCCAGCTGACGGGCGTCGTTCTCGAGCCCTTCATCTAGTAAACCCTTTACCGTAATTTGCAAGACTGGCGGGTTGATATTTTCCCCAGTTTCGCCCTTTACGAGGGCCAGGGTGCGCAACAGCGCAACCCCGAATCCACCGGACTCCGCATCTTTGCGCGATTCATCCGGTTTATCCTGTGTATGCATTACATAATCATTTTGGCCTGTCAAGGGAAAATGTTTTTCATAAATTTGTAAGATTGATCCATAGGCCTCTGTCTTGGGAGCCAGTAAGCCCATGATAATCCACAATTTTGCGTTTTGTTCAGGCGGGAAAGCACCCAAGGCAGACGTGAGATTATCCACAGCTTTATCGCTATTTGGTTCACAGACCTGTAAAAACGTAAGTGTTTGGTAATATACGGTCGCCTGATCGGTTTTTTCGGCCAGCAGCGCGTTGCACCAAGGGGCCGGTATCTCATTGCCGGACGCCATGATGACGGCGAGTGATTTGGTTAACAGCGGGCCAGTCACGCGCGGGTTGCGTTCGCTCAAAAGCTTGCCGTATGGCGTGAGATTGACGATCTCCTGCTCGTTTTGCAGGAGTGGGGTAAAGCCCTTCCAGAAGATGGCATCCGCGGCGCCGGCATCCGTCTTGGCTTTGTCTTTCACATCGACTTCAAGAATGTGCGCTTCTTTCCACACGGGCAGTTTTTTAACCGAGAGGTAACCACGGCGCGCCAGTTCAACCTGCAACGGCAAGAGGCGTTCGGCGGGCAGGGTTTTGTCTTCGAGGAACGTCGTCAGCACGCGGGCCGGGTAGGGCGTGAGCGCGGCGGGTGTTGTCTCGAAGCTTTTGTAGTCGATGCGGGCTTCACTCTTCAGCACGGCCAGCTCGAGCGGCGTGAGGTTGTAGAGCGTCGGGATATCGCGGGCGCTGACTTTATAGCCTTCTTCTTTGGTGATGGCTTGCAATGTCAAACTTTCAAGCGCGGGTGGCGTATCGGTCTGGCCTAACTCGAACGAGCACAGCGCATCCATCTGAGCGAAAAACGCATCACCTTCGAATTCTGGCGCGAGGACTTTTTCTTCGAGGCAGGCGGTGGCGAGGCCGCGCTGATGGGTGATGAGCGTCAGGCCGGTTTCGGCGAGAATGGCATCATTCGGAGTGTCAATGTTATCGGTGTATAATTTAAGGGCGTCTTCATAAAGCCCCATTTCCTGCAATTTCAGGATGCGTTGAATGAAAAGATTCTCAAAACTGGTTGCCGGACCATCGTTGTCGATCAGCGTGGCATCGGTGCGTGACAGCATTATACGGCGTTTGAGATCATGCACGGAGCGCAGCGGGCTTTCCGGCGGTAAAGACTGCAGGCCCTTGATGATGTCGTTGCGGCTGTTGTCGCGCCACAGAGTCTTTTCAAAGGCGCCGGCGGCAATATCGTTTATCGTGCCGGCAGATTCCAGCGCGGCGATATCTTCATGTTTAATGATCTCACGCTCCTGCGCAGAGGCAGGAATCGCAATGCCGATCAATGCGGCAAAGAGCAGGGCGGAAAAGCGCATTAGGATTGGGCCGGCAGCTGAATCGGCTGTTCGATCATCTGCTGTTCTATGGGCACGGTGGTGAAGCTCAGCCAGCCGAGAACGCCGATGGCGGCAATCAGAATAAACGCGAACAGGTATGAGAAGGCTTTCAACATAAGCAAACATCCTTTGATGGGTCTGAGAATCTGTAAAGAAACCCTAGCGCAGGGGGCGGGGTGGCGCAATCAGTCGGTGGGAGTTATTAACGAAGAGATTAACGCGCCAAAATTATTGACATAATTTAATAGAAAAGACTAATGTATTGGCCATGTCCTTGCGTACGATTTTTAAAACGGCTGTGTATTGCTCACCTACCATTGCCGGGGTATCCGCCAACTTCGTTGCGCTGGGCGCGACTGTGCAGGCGGCTGCCTTACTGGGTGGCGCGGCTATGGTGAGCACTCTATTTTATCTCAGAGAGGCCGCTTCTGCCGGAGAAAGATACCGAGTCGTGGAAGCTTCGCAAGAACTTCAGGACATACATTATAGATTAAGCCAAAAAGTATCCCTCGCTTCAAAGATCGGCATCATTGCCGAGACGGAAAAAAGTAAGCGGTGCGATCTTTTGAAAAATGCCTACGCCGATCGTGGCAACTTTCAAATCAGTGTAGGCGCTCACATACACAAGACGCTAAGCGCGGATGAATCGGAATTCGTCGTGGCCCATGAGATGGGCCATCTGGCTGACCCGGACGGTCCTGCCAAAGATTATGCGTCTACGGTAATGGCTATGCATCCGATGATGCTGGGCGCCTGTTTGCTGGCCTATTTTTTACCTGACAATAGCGGATTTCTCCAAGCACAGAATGCTCTTATTATCGGCGCAGTCAGCCAATTTTTACTTAACCGGAAACTAAGCCGGAGCGGAGAATATACATGCGATCGCCGGGCTGTTGAACTGACGGACAATCCGCAAGCGGCTATACGCGCTTTGGAAGCACTTAAAGGCAAAGAAAATTTTGAGATATTGTCCACGCATCCTTGCACAGCAAAACGCATTGCAGCCATTAGAAAAATATTCAATGCCGAAGACGTAGAATCTTTGCTGGCCAATGACATGGCCCGCTATGAAAAGACCGCCCTGCTGTCGGCAGAGCGGTCTCGAATGGAGCCTGTGTTTAAAGGGCCAGCGGTTAGTTAATCGCGCCGTGGCATTGTTTGTATTTTTTGCCCGATCCGCACGGGCAGGGCGCGTTGCGTTGCGTCTGTCCCCATGTCGATGGATCGTTCTGATCGAACGCCACGTTGCGCGAGGGCAGGGATTGCACTTTGCCTTCCGGGCGGGCGGCCTGATCGGCCAGGGTGCCCATGGCGGGGTCGGCGCGGCCTTCTTTCAGTTTTTGTTGGGCTTCGGCCTGCTGCTTTTGCATCGCCTGAATCGCGGCGGGGTCGATATTGACTTCCACCAGCGAGAGGGTTTGCGTGACGCTTTCGCGCAGGTTGTTGAGCATCGCTTCAAACAAAGCGAAGGCTTCGGCTTTATATTCGTTCAGCGGGTCGCGCTGACCAAAGGCACGCAGGTTGATGCCCTGGCGTAAATGGTCGAGGTTGAGCAGGTGCTCTTTCCAGTGCTGGTCGAGCATTTGCAGGACAAAGGCTTTTTGCAGCTGGCGGAAGCCGGAGGTGCCAGCGATAGTGCGCTTCTCGGCAATCTTGGCATCGGCGGCCTGAATGATGCGCTCTTCCATGGCGGCTTCATCGATGCCTTCTTCTTTCGCCCACTCAGCCACCGGCAGATCGAGCGCGAAGAGGCGCAGGATTTCGGCGTGCATCGTGGTGACATCCCACAGCTCGGGGTATGAGCCGCGCGGGATGGTGCGATCGACAATGTCGATTGCGGTGTCGTGGCGCATTTCATCGACGAGACCGTCGAGTTCTTCACCGCTATCCATGATTTCACGGCGCTGTTCGTAAATCACTTTACGCTGGTCGTTCATCACGTTGTCGAATTTGAGCAGGTTCTTGCGGATTTCAAAGTTCTGCTGTTCCACACGGGCCTGAGCACGCTCAAGCGCTTTCGAAAGCCATGGGTGGGTGAGGGCTTCGCCATCCTTCAAACCGATGTGGCTTTTCAGCAGCATTTCCATTTTATCGGCGGCGAAAATACGCATTAGATCGTCTTCGACCGAGAGGAAGAAGACGGACGTGCCGGGGTCACCCTGACGGCCGGAACGGCCGCGCAGCTGGTTGTCGATACGGCGTGATTCATGACGCTCGGTACCGATAACGAAGAGACCGCCTGCTGCTTTCACAATCGCGCGGTTCTGTTCGATTTCGTGTTTGATGTTTTCGATGGCCTGCGCTTTGGTTGCTTCATCCCATGTCGGATCGACTTCGTTGGCAACACGCATGTCGAGGTTACCGCCGAGCTGAATGTCGGTCCCGCGGCCTGCCATGTTGGTGGCGATAGTGATGGCACCCGGCGCGCCAGCCTGTGCGATGATCAGGGCTTCCTGCTCGTGATAGCGGGCGTTCAGCACGTTGTGCGGAATTTTCATTTTCTTCAGCGCATCAGACAGACGCTCCGACTTTTCAATCGACACGGTACCAACCAGAACAGGCTGGCCTTTTTCACGGCACTCGCCGATCAGTTTGGCGATGGCTTCAAATTTATCGTCGATCGATTTGTAAATTTTGTCGTCATGGTCGATACGGGCGACCGGGACATTGGTCGGCATGTCGATGACGCCGAGATTGTAGATTTCACCGAACTCGGTGGCTTCGGTCATGGCCGTGCCGGTCATGCCCGCGAGCTTCGGATACATGCGGAAGTAATTCTGGAAGGTGATCGAGGCCAGTGTCTGGTTCTCGTTCTGGATGGTGACGCGTTCCTTGGCTTCGAGGGCCTGGTGCAGGCCCTCGGAGTAGCGGCGGCCTTCCATCATACGGCCGGTGAATTCATCGATGATGATGACCTTGTCATCTTTCACAATGTAATCTGTATCGCGGCTGAAGATTTTGTGGGCGCGCAGGGCTTGATTGACGTGGTGGACGAGCGCGATGTTCTGCGCATCATACATATTACCGTCTTTGATCAACCCTTGTTCGTGCAGCAGGTTTTCGATTTTCTCGATCCCGCTTTCGGTGAGCATGATGTTGCGGGTTTTTTCGTCTTTTTCGAAGTCGGCGTCATCGAGGGTCGGGATAAGTTTATCGACCTTTACATAGAGGTCGATCGAACCTTCGGACGGGCCGGAGATGATCAGCGGCGTGCGCGCTTCATCGATCAGGATCGAGTCCACCTCATCGACGATGGCGAAGTTGAAGGGGCGTTGTACCATTTGCGACAGGCTGAATTTCATATTGTCGCGCAGATAGTCGAAGCCGAATTCGTTGTTAGTGCCGTAGGTAATGTCGGCGGCGTAGGCGGCGCGGCGGTCTTCTTCAGGCATATTGCCCGTGATGCAGCCGACGGTCAGGCCGAGGAAGTTATAGACTTTGCCCATCCAGGCAGAGTCGCGGCGGGCGAGGTAGTCGTTCACGGTCACGACATGCACGCCTTTGCCGGACAAGGCATTTAAATAAGCGGGTAGGGTGGCGACGAGGGTTTTCCCTTCTCCGGTGCGCATTTCAGCAATGCGGTTGTCATTGAGGACAAGGCCCCCGATCAACTGGACATCGAAGGGACGCAGGCCCAAGGCGCGCTTGGCGGCCTCGCGGACGACGGCAAAGGCTTCCGTGATCAGGCTTTCGAGTTTTTCCCCAGAAGCAAGGCGGGCGCGGAATTCATCGGTCATCGCGCGCAGGTCATCGTCGCTCAGGGCGGCGAAGCGCGGTTCCAGCGCATTGATCGGCTCCACATAGCGGGACAGGCGTTTTACCTCCCGCTCATTGCTGGATCCGAATAGTTTCTGGGCCAAGGCTAACAACATATACCCCTCAAGAGCTGGTTTTCGTGCTTCTCATATAAGGCGCTCTTTCCCTAACGTCAATGAACTCTATATGGATATCCGCTTGGTAGGGGCTTGCGTTTGCACAGGAGATTGTGCAGTGTTTGCCCGTATTTCCCGACTCTTAACAAAAGGATTGTTTTCCGATGAATACGCAACAGCCTGACGGCAACAAGAATATGGTAATGGGAGTTGTGGCGGTTATCGTCGTCGCCCTTATCGCAGTAGGTGCCTTTATGTTCATGGGCGACAAAGCCCCTGAGACAACCGAAGCGCCAGTCGCGGCCGAAACAACCACACCGCCTGAGACGCAAACCGCCGATGCGGATGCCGCGCCAGTTGAGGAAGAAGAAGTCCCGCAAGACACATTCTCCGGTGAATTCAACGGCACGCCCGTGCGTCCAGGTAATCCGGTTGTTGCCAAGGTCGACGGCCATGACATCACCCGCGTCGATGTTTACCGCTTCATCGAGATGATGCCGGCCCAGATCCAGCAGATGCCAGCCACGGCTGTCTACCCGCTGGCGCTCGAGCAGGTCATCAACACTCGCCTGATCCAGAACAAAGCTGAATCCGCCAACCTTGAAACTTCGCCTGAATTCAAACGCGAAGTCGAAATGGCCAAGCAGCAGATTGCCCGTAACATCTACGTACAAAAAGTTGTGGATGAGCAGATCTCGGAAAGCGCGCTGAAAAGCGAATACGACGCGCTGATGGCCAAAGCCCCGAATGTGGAAGAGCGTAAAGCCAGCCATGTTCTGGTAGAGAGCAAAGAAAAAGCCGAAGCGATCATAAAGCAGGTTGCTGATGGCGCAAACTTCAATGAGATCGCCAAGAAAGAGTCGAAAGACCCGACCGCCGCTCAAAACTCGGGCGATCTTGGCTGGTTCACCAAAGAAGCGATGGTGCCTGAATTCGCCAAAGCTGCTTACGCCATGAAAAAAGGCGACGTTTCGACAGCCCCGATCAAAACCAGCTTCGGTTGGCACGTGATCAAGCTGGAAGATGTCCGCACCCAGCCAAAGCCGACGTTCGAGCAGGTCAAGCCAGCGCTTGAAATGCAAAAACGCCGTGAAGTGCTCGAGAAAATGGTCAATGACTGGCGTTCGGCCTCTACCATTGAAGTCTTTGACATCAATGGCGACCCGCTGCCAGCCGAGCAAACAAAAGCCCCTGAAGCTGTAGCGCCAACAACCGCCGCTCCTGCTACAACGGAAGCAGCACCCGCTGAAACTGCTCCGGCTCCTGCCGCTGCGGAAGAAGCACCAGCTGCTGAAGAAGCTGCGCCAGCAACGGACGCTGCGCCTGAAGCCGCCGCTCCAGCTGAAGCGCCTGCGACGACAGACGCTGCCCCAGTAGCCGAGCCAGCACCTGCCCAATAATGGTCAGTTGTTCTGAAGCCTTAGAGAAGCCCCGGCCGGTCACTCCGCCGGGGCTTCCCGTTTTACTGGTCGCCGCTGTCTGCCTGATCGACAAGGATGGCCGCGTATTGCTCGCCAGTCGTCCTGCGGGCAAATCCATGGCTGGTCTGTGGGAATTTCCCGGCGGCAAAGTGCAGGAGGGCGAAACGCCTGAATTCGCGCTATGCCGTGAGCTGGAAGAAGAGCTGGATGTGCAGGTGCGCGAATGCTGCCTCTCGCCGCTCGGCTTCGCCTCGCACTCGTACGAAAAATTTCACCTGATGATGCCGCTTTATGCCTGCCGCATGTGGAAAGGCACGCCTGTGCCCAAAGAGGGGCAGGAGCTTATCTGGGTCATGCCGAACGATCTGGCCAAATATGACATGCCGCCCGCCGATATTCCGCTTATCTATCAGATCATCGATCGGCTATAATAGGCGTCATGACGCCAACCGCCTACGACCTCAAAGAATTTTATGCCTGTAAGACGGGACGGCTAATCCGCCGCATTCTGCGTGCGCAGGTGATCAGCCTGTGGCCTGATGCCAAAGGCTTGCGCGTTTTAGGGTGCGGTTATGCGATGCCGTATATGCGACCTTATCTGTCCAGCGCCGAGCGCGTGGTCGTGCAACTGCCGCGCACGCTCGATGCGCATCACTGGCCTGATGAGGGTAAGAACCTTGTCGTGCTGTCATCGTCGACCGACCTGCCGATTGAAACCAATTCTATCGACCGTCTGGTTGTGGTGCACGGGCTGGAGTTTGCCGATAACCCGGCGGAGACGTTCGCGGAATACTGGCGCGTTTTAAAAAGTACGGGGCGGATGATTGTCATTGTGCCGAACCGCCGCGGATTATGGTCGCGCATCGACTGGACGCCGTTCGGGTATGGCACACCTTTTTCACAAACGCAGATCGGTCAGTTTTTGCGCGATCAGGGATTTGTGATCGAGAATAAACTCGGCGCGCTGTTCGTGCCGCCATTCGCGCGCGGGATTTTATTGAATGCCGCCGAGACGATTGAAAAAATCGGGCGCTATATCTGTCCAGGCTTTGGCGGTCTGCATGTCATTGAAGTGAGCAAGCAGGTTTATGCGCTGACAGGTAAAGGACAGACGGCGAAAGTGTCTGTCACGCCGACGCTGGCAACGCAGGTCGATTAAACAGACGCCAGCGGGTTTTCCGGATCGATGCCATCCATGAATTGTTTTTTGCGCTCGACGTGCGTGACCTGATAGACAAGGCCGATCCACGCGGCCATGACCGAGCGGGCGCTGTCTGCCCAGGTATTTTCCAGCAGCGGCGTAATTTGGTCTTCGGGGAAATCACCAGTACTGCGTTTTGACAGTACATCATCCTGATAGCCGATCGCGACGGCGGAAGCTTCATCGCTGAAGTAGCCTTCGGGCAGCGGCGGGTAATCGGGGCGTACGCCGCTCAGATAATTTTGCACTTCGCGGCGGTATTCTTTCAGCAGGCTGAAATCATCATATTCGGGATGGCCCTGAAAACAGATCAGGCGGAAGCCATCGGGGCTGGTCGCCATGTGCACGCCGGCTTCATCGCTTTTCACCAGAATTTTCATCCCGGCTTTTTCAAACTGGTCGGCGGCAATCTCGCTGTAGCGTGAATGGGGGACATCGAAGATGGTGTTCATACCGCGCACCAGTGGATGCGTGCGGTCCATGACGCGGTGATTAAAAACGCCCCAGCGCTTATCGTCGCGCCAGCCGGGCTGTTGTCCGTAGCTGTAGGTCAGCGCGGCATGCGAAGCGAGGCAGGAGCAGATGGTCGAGGTGACATGGATATCCGCCCAGGCCAGCAGGTCGCGCAGGGGCCCCCAGAAACTTTCGTCGCTCACATGGGGGTTGGTTTCTTCGTTGGCGCCGGTGATGATGAGGGCATCGAGGCCCGCCGCCTGTATGTCTTCGAGCTTTTCATAGTATTGATCGAGATGGGCCTGCGTCTCGGCAGAGCGTTTCACGACGGGCAGGGTGAAGGGGTGGATGTATATCTGGGCGACGCGGTTGCTTTCCCCCACGAGGCGGAAAAACTGGCGCTCGGTGGCTTCCAGCGCGGCGTCCGGCATCAGGTTGCAAAAGCCGATATGCAGCTCGCGGATGTCCTGATTGAGGGCCCGGCCTTCCGGCATGACCGGGCGACCCTCGGCAATCAGCCGGTCATAGGTGGGCAGGGCAGAGTGTTTTACCAAAGGCATGAAATCTTTCTAGCCAATAAACCCCCTCTTTGTCTATTATCCTGATCATGTCTGAAGCCAAACCTTACAATTCCCCCGCCCTTGATGAAGTGCGCCAGCAGATCGACGCGCTCGATAACAAGATCCATGACACGCTGATGGAGCGGGCGGCGCTGGTCCTCAAGATCGGCGAGGAGAAACGCAAGAAGAACATTCCCGTGGTGCAACCTGCTCGCGAAGCCCGCATGATCCGCCGACTGCTGGAGCGCCATAGCGGCGCGTTGCCGGAGATGGCGGTGGTGCGTATCTGGCGCGAACTGGTCGGCGCCGTGTCGATGTTGCAAACGGGATTGAAAGTTGCCGTGGCCGCCGATCAGGGCGATACGGTGTGGGACATGGCGCGCGATTATTTCGGCAGTTGCCTGCCGATGATCCGCATGACGAGCGGCCTGTCGGCTGTTTCGGCTGTGCGCGAAGACAAAGTCAATCTGGCCGTGATGCCGTGGCCGACGGAAGAAGAGGGGCAACCATGGTGGTCCTACCTTGATGCCGAAAATCCCGACCAGCGTATGCAGATTATCGTGCGTTTGCCGCATGGCGATGATCCGGCGGATAAGACCTCCGAGCACCGCGCGCTGGTGATTGCCAAATCGGGCTTCGATGACAGCGGCGACGATCATTCCTTCCTGTTGATCCAGTGCAGCGGCGATACCAGCCGCGCGCGTCTTGTCGATAAAGCGCGCAGCGCGAAGATCGACGCTATCAGCATGGTGTCAAACCGCCCGGGTAATGCGTATCAGCCGACGCTGCACCTGATGGAAGTGAAAGGCTATTTCACCAGCGACGATGAGCGCTGCAAAAAATTCGCAGAGTTGATTGAAGAGAATGATGTGAAGATTATCTGCGTGGGTGGTTTTCCTGTGCCGCCAACCTACAGCAAAACCATCCGCCCGAATTTGAATCCGATCCCGTCTGCACCGCGCGACGAGGCGGCGGAATGATTACGCCAAAGCCCGGCATTCTGGACATCGCGGCCTATGTAGGCGGCGAGAGCAAGGCCGAAGGCGCGCAGCGTATTATCAAGCTTTCTTCCAATGAGGGGGCGTTCGGCCCGTCGCCGAATGCAATCGACGCGTTGCAATCCATGGCACCGGATATGCATCGTTATCCTGATGGCGGCTGTGAAATCTTGCGCTCAGCGCTGGCGAAAAAGCATGGTTTGCGCAAAGACGGGATTATCTGCGGCAACGGTTCGGATGAGATTATTACATTTCTGGTGCAAGCCTATGCCGGAGTGGGGGATGAGGTTCTTTATTCCGCGCACGGGTTTTTGATGTATGGCATCACGGCGAAAGCCTTTGGTGCGACGCCCGTGACTGCGCCGGAACATAATCTCAAAGCGGATGCGGATAATTTACTGGCGGCGGTTACCGACAAAACAAAAATTGTGTTTCTCGCCAATCCGAATAATCCGACGGGCACGCACTGGTCTCAGGATGAGGTGAGCGCCTTTCGCAAGAAATTGCGCGGCGATATTCTGCTCGTGCTCGATTGCGCCTATGCGGAGTATGTGACGGACCCCGCGTATCTCGATGGCGGTCTTGAGATGGTGGATCGCTTCGATAATGTCGTGGTGACGCGCACCTTTTCAAAAGCGTTCGGTATGGGCGGCATGCGATTGGGATGGGGCTATTGCCCGCCCGCGATTGCTGACGTGCTAAACCGTGTGCGCGGGCCGTTCAACGTATCAAGCGCGGCGCAGGTCGCGGGCGTGGCCGCGCTGGAAGATACAGATTTCCTGCGACAGGTCGTCGAGCATAATACGCATGTGCGCGAGAAATGTGCGCGCGCCTTGAAGGAGATGGGATTAACCGTCGTGCCAAGCCAGGGGAATTTCCTGCTGGTTGATTTCGGTTCAGCAGAACGCGCCGAAGCCTGCCGCCTTGCGATGAAAAAGGATGGCATTCTGGTGCGTCAGGTGGGTAGTTACGGCCTGCCATCTTATCTGCGTATCTCCCTGGGCACCGATGATGAAATGGCTTTGGCGCTGGCCAGTATCAAAGATTTTATCCGGTAAATTTGCGCCCCGTCAGGCGTTTTTATTAGAGTATGGTTATGAGTAGACTGATACCGATTACGCGCAACGGCGAAGGCTGGCAGGATTATTGCCGCATTGCCGGAAGGACTTTCAAGGCCAGCCAAGAGTCAGACGATCCTTGGGACCCAAACAAGCAACCTGATGAACCCCGGATACAGCATTTTTTATACGCAGATGATACAGGCCAAATCATCGGCATATTAAGCATGCGCCATACGGATCATGATTTTGCGTATGTGAACAATGTCGCCATTGATCCCTCGGCGCAGCGCCAGAAGAACGGGCTGCGCATGATGCATGAATTTGAGAGAGCCGTATCCGATCGCTATGATGGGGCATGGCTGCATTGTGCGAAAAAGAACATTCTTTTTTACAGCACCATTGGCTATGGCATTACGCCCGATAAACCGAATTGTCCGGCCAACGTGACCATGGCCAAACGGTTTACGCCCAAAGAGCCTTGATCCCGGCACGGTAATTCCTTATAAATCTCGAATGGTTATCGCAATCGCCTGTTTTGCCCTGTATTATTCCCGTTAATCGGGAGCCATATCTATTATTTCATTCACATCGCCGGTTTTTATCATTAATCCTTATTGGAATAGGGAACGATTACTATGTTCAAGCAAATTACAATTATCGGGTTCGGGCTGATTGGCTCTTCCATGGCCCGGGGTATTCTCAAACATAATCTGTGCGAGCGGCTGATCTGCGCCGATCAATCGCAGGCCGTCTGTGACAAAGTCGCGGAGCTAGGCCTTGCCGACGGCGTCACGACAGATATCGCCGCAGGCGTGGAAGACAGCGATCTGGTTATCCTGTGCGTGCCGGTGGGCGCGATGGATGCGGTGGGCCGCCGCATTGGGCGGTACCTGAAAGAAGGCGCGATTGTCAGTGATGTTGGGTCGGTGAAAATGGCGGTGGCGAAAGCGCTGGAAGTCAGTTTGCCCAAGCATGTGCATATCGTGCCGGCGCACCCGATTGCGGGAACAGAGCATTCCGGCCCGGAAGCGGGCTTTGCCGAACTGTTCCAGAACCGCTGGAGCATCATCACGCCGCAAAGCCATACCTCGCCGCAGGCGGTCGAGAAGATCGTCGCGCTGTGGGAAGCGCTCGGCTCGAACATCGAGCTGATGGACCCGCAGCACCATGATCTGGTGCTCGGCATCACCTCGCACCTCCCGCATTTGATTGCCTACACGATTGTGGGAACGGCGACCGATCTGGAAGAAGACATCAAAGGCGAAGTCATCAAATTTTCGGCGTCGGGTTTCCGGGATTTCACGCGGATCGCCGCATCTGATCCAGTCATGTGGCGCGATGTGTTCATGAACAACAAGGATGCCGTGCTCGAGCTGCTGCAGCGTTTCACCGAAGATTTGACCGCGATGCAAAAAGCGATCCGCAAAGGGGACGGGGACTATCTTTATAATGTCTTCACGGAAACCCGCGCCATTCGCCGCGCCATCGTCGATGCCGGACAGGCCGAGTATGTGTATCCCAAGGACGCTAAAAAAGGCGCTTAAGAAACCGTAACGGTTTCTTTTGACGGCTCGCGCTGAGGTGGAATTTGAACATCCTTTAACCCCGGATTGACCGCTTTGGACTCATGCATCAAGCGGATCGAGACGGTTTCGATCTGTTCTTCCAGTAGAGGCACGATGGATTTTTCCGGTAGACCGGGCGGAATGGGCGGCAGGAATTCAAACACCACATGGCCCGGATATTTCCTGAAGCTGCCACGCGGCCAGAAGAGACCCGTGTTCATCGCCAGCGGCACGATCGGCAAATCGGTCGCGGCATACATTTTCGCAATTCCGCCTTTATAAGGTTTATCAGCCGATGTTTCATGCACGCGCGTGCGCGTTCCTTGCGGGAAGATGATGATCGGGCGGCCTTGCTCTTTCATGCGCTTGGCGCCATCGACAACGGAAGTCATGGCGCTGCTGCGGTTCTTACGATCGATGAAAATAAAATCGAGCTTGCGGGCGTGCCAGCCCCACAGCGGCAGATACATCAGTTCTTTTTTGAGAATGATGGCAGGATCGCCGAACAGGTGGAAAAGTTTCATCGTCTCATAAGCGGACTGATGCTTGGCGGCGGCGAAGTAGCTGCCGGTCTTAGGCAAGTATTCTCGGCCGCGTACTTCAAAGGTAATGCCCAGCACATATTTTTCCGCGATCGAAGATAGCCACAGATAAAAATGCACGACCGCCAGCATCCATTTACGCGGCAGCACAAGGAACGGCAGCAGGAAGGTGCAGACGGTGATCGTCAGAATGTAGAAGATGATGAAGAAAATAAAACTGCGGAGCCAGATCATGAAGAGACTTTATCGTTAAGGGGAGGGGCGGTGCGCACGAACGCGCCAATCAGTTTGGCGTATTCGCGTAAAGTAAGTTCCAGGAACGAGCGGCGGGCGATGTCGTTGTCATTCGCGTCGCTCGGCACCGGATGTTCGTAAATGGTGAGGTCGGGGATCGCTCGGTCGAATTCCAGTTTTGCGCGCGCCATGTGATAGTTGGACGTCACCAGACGGATCGAGCGGATGTTGTTTTCGCTGACCCAGCGGCGCGCTTCGTCGGCATTGCCGATCGTATCTTCAGCGCGGTAACCGAGCGTGACGCAGCAGGGCACTTTGCGGCCATTGAGCAGGTCATCAAGCGTGGCATCGGGATGCACGCCGGAAATAAACAGCTTGGTCGATTGTTTGTTGGTCAGCAGGCGCACGCCTTCATCAATGCGTTTCTTGCCGCCGGTCAGCACGATGATCGCATCTGTTTTGGTACCCGGCGCATCCGGCTTCATCGTCACCATGGAAACGGCAAACCATACCCAGCCGAGGATGGCCAGCAGAAGGAGGGTCATGGTCAGGGCGACCCCTGCTTTAAAAATGCGAAGAATAATCATGCGTTACTCTTTTACGGCATCCGGCGCAGTTCATGCAAGGCCGTCACGCGCGCGGTCAGCATGGCCATGAGGGCAAGAACGAACGGACAGGCGGCCAAGCCCGCCCAATGCGCGGCATTCAGGCTGAAATCCGGCAGGAGCGTGAGGGACATTTCCCCGGCGGCCCAGCCTGTCAGGAATATCAGGAGCACGGCAAAGGCGGTGCCGAACAACCCACCTTGCAAGGCGAGCAGGAACGAATGGCGCATCAGCTGGCGGGCGATGTAGGGGTCGGTCGCGCCCATCAAATGGAGAAGTTTTAATTCTTCGCGGTGAATTTCCATGCGGGTGCGCACACCACCAATGACAGCGACGATGACGGTGCCAGTGACGACCAGCGTGAGCAGCGCCGCGGCGAAGGACAGCGCGCCGGTGAAACGCATGACGTCGGTGAGCCAGCCTTCGTGCGCATCGATGCGGGTGCCGGGCGCGGCATTGTTTAAGCGTTTGCCGAGCGTATCGAGATTTGGATCGGCTTCGTCTTTAAGGGTGACGCTGATAATGCCGGGCAGGGGAATGTCGGCGCCCTTCCAGTCATTGCCGAGCCACGGAGACAGAAGGCCATGAATGTCGTCGTCACTCATGACGGCAATTTTTTCTACCGCAGGGTGTGCGGTGAGAAGGGCGGACACATCATCCAGTTTCTTTTTCTGATCGGCGGGGACTTCAATGGTGAATTGTCCTTTCAGGCCGTTTTCCCAGCGGCTTTGCAGCGCGTTCAAAGCAAAGGTGGCAGTGAGCGCCAGAACGGTCAGCAGCGCCATCAGACCGAGCAATAAACGCAGGAAGCCGGAGCCGGAATCATTGTGTAACGGCAAGTCGTATCGGCGGGCCTCGGCGATACCAAGGCGGCGGGACGGTCTGGCGCGTGTGAGCAAGTCAGAGAACATCAAAACACGCCTTCCAGATTTTTCTTCAGCCAGTTCTTGGATTCTTCCACATGCAAATGACCTTTATCGAGGATCAGGCGCGGGTGGCCGAACTGTTCCATCATCTGCTGGTTGTGGGTGGCGATGACGACGGTGGTGCCCATGCGATTCAGCTGATCGAATAAATTCATCAGGCGCAGACCGATTTCATCATCAAGGTTCCCGGTCGGTTCATCGGCCAGCAGTAAGCGCGGGCGGGTAATGACGGCGCGGGCAATAGCAACGCGCTGTTTCTGTCCACCGGATAGCGTATCGGGCAAGGCTTTATGATGATCACCCAGGCCGACCCAGTTGAGCAGTTCGCCGACATTGTTGCGAATTTCTTTTTCGGCCTTGCCCATGATGCGCAGGGGCAGGGCGACGTTGTCGAAGGCGGATAAGTGGCCGAGCAGGCGGAAATCCTGAAACACCACGCCGATGCGCTGGCGCAGGGCGGCTAGCTGGGCGCGGTCTGCCTGGCCGATATCCTGACCAAACATGGAGACGAGGCCGCGGGTGGGTTTACGACCCAAAAACATCAAGGTCAGCAGCGAGGTTTTACCGGCGCCGCTGGCCCCCGATAAAAAGTGGAACGAGCCGGGGGCCAGCGAGAAGGAAATATCGCTTAAAACCTCCGGTCCAATGCCGTATCGTAATCCTACATGGTCGTATTTAATCAATGGATTGCCAGTTTCTTTTTATGTAATAGATGACCCTGCTTCAAGAAAGCTGGGTATTGCACTTTAGTTTGAGTCGCACTCCAGTCATATCATGTGTTAAAACCACGAAGAATAGCCCTTAAAGAAGATATTATCGAAACATGCTCCTGACCTGCCCCAGCTGCTCGATGCGCTACCTTGTCGCCGATGGATCCATCGGGGAGCAGGGCCGTAAAGTCAAATGCGCCAGCTGTGGCCATCAATGGTTTCAGGAGCCAAATGTCGTGGTTGAGCCGGAACCAGTTCCCGAGATCGTTCTGGAAGATGCGCTGCGCCCCAAACAGCCAAAACAGGCGGATATTCCCGACAGCGTGAAGCCACGCCCGGAAGAGGCTATGCCGCCCGTGCTGGCCAGCGCGGCGCAGGTTATGCGCGAAAAAGATATGATTGCGCGGGTATGCGGTTATTTCGGCGCGTTCCTCGTGTTCCTCGCGCTGTTCTTGTTGCTGGTCGTATTCAAGGGGCCAATCGCGCGCGCATTCCCGCCGAGTGTGATGCTGTATGAATTGATCAAGCTGGCGCCGCCTGTGCCGGGTTCTGGTTTGGTCATCGATCAGTTGCATGCGCAGGTAAAAGACGGTGTGCTGGCCGTTGATGGCCGTGTGATCAACTTGACGACCGCTGATGTCGCTATTCCGCCGTTAGCTTTATTCATTCTCGATAAAGAGGGCGCTGTGCTGGCTACGCATCCTGTGACGATTGACGATAAAACTCTCAAAGGGGAATCCGATATTGCGATTTCCGCGAGTATCGCCGCGCCACCTGAAACAGGTGTGTCGCTTAAGGCCGGTTTTACCCTGCCTTAACGCAAAGTTTCCGGAATGGATTCGTAACTGAGAATATCCTCGACACTCTGGCGGCGACGGATCAGATGCGCGGTGCCATCCATGACCATGATCTCGGGAATAATCCCGCGCGTGTTGTAGTTCGACGCCATCGACATGCCGTAAGCGCCTGCTGATTGAATGGCGATCAAGTCACCCGGTTTGCTTTCCGGCAATTCGCGGCCCGTTGAAAACGTATCGCCGGTTTCGCAGATTGGACCGACGACATCGTAGGCCTTCATGTCGTTCGCGCCTTGTTTGATCGGCACGATGCCGTGATAGGCTTCATACAAAGTCGGGCGGATCAGATCGTTCATTGCCGCATCGATGATGAGGAACGAGCGGTCTTTGGTTTCTTTCACATACAAGACTTCGCTGAGCAGGATGCCGCCATTGCCGACGAGGTAGCGGCCCGGTTCCAGAATGAGTTCGGTGCCGAGCGGGGCGACGAAGTCCGCCACCCATTGCGCGTAGGCATCAAGGTCGAGCAAATCTTCGTTGTTATATTGAATGGGGAAGCCGCCGCCGATGTCGAGGCGTTCGATCGTATACCCTTTAGCGCGCAGTTCGCTGACGATGTCGGGGAGTTTTTCAAACGCATCGCGGAATTTCGCGACATCGAAGACCTGGCTGCCGATATGCATGGACAGGCCAACCGCGTTGATGTGGCTATGATCTTTGGCTTGGGCGAACGCATCGAGCATCGCATCATAGCCGATGCCGAATTTATCACGCTTGCGGCCTGTTGAAATTTTGTGATGGCCGCCGCCGCTGACATCAGGGTTCAGGCGAAAGACGACGGTAGCGATTTTATTTAAAGATTGCGCGACGTCCTGAATTGCCGCCATTTCCGGCAGGGATTCAACATTGAATTGTTTGATATTGCTGTTCAGTGCGAGCGCAATTTCGCTGCGGGTTTTGCCAACGCCTGTGAACACAATTTTCTGCGGATCGAAGCCCGCTTTCAGGCCGCGCTGTAACTCGCCGCCCGATACGACTTCAAGACCCGATCCCAGTTTGCGCAGATGTGAGAGCACAGCAATGTTGCTGTTCGCTTTGCAGGCGTAGCAGAGCAGGGCGTGCGAACCATCCGGCAGCGCGCGTTTCATCGCGCCGGCGAGGGCATCATATTGATGTTTGATGTGGGCGGCGCTGTATACATACGCAGGAGTTCCATGCTCGGCGGCGATGTCGCTCAGCGGCATATCGTCCACATGCAAGGTGGCGTTTTTGTAGTAAAATCCGGTCATGATGATCTACTTGGAGGTTGGATAGGTTTTGGGATAGGCTGTCGCATCGGCGCCTTCCGGGGCCGAGAGATGTTTTGGTTTCACGCCGCAGGCAGCGACGCCCAGCGTTAAAACGATGCACAACAAGGGTAAAAGTTTATGAGCCATACCAAGGATAAAAGCAGGGTTTTGCCGGGCCGCGCAAGGTATTTTGTTGTGGCTGTTGCGATTATCCTTGCCGCTGCCGCGACGTTTTATGGCGCGCATCGCTATGGACGTCTGATAAGTGCTGAGCCGACCCAGACAATTTTATCGATCCCTGCCGAAATTCAGGGCGCTTTTTTCGATGATTTTTCCAATGTGCGCAGACCTGAGAAACACACTGTATTTCCTGCTTTTTCCTATGTGAACACGAAGGGTGAAGAACAGCAATTTACCGTGGAGAAGGGGACGTTCGTTTTACTCAATGTGTGGGCCAGCTGGTGCCCGCCTTGCCTGATCGAGTTGCCGGACCTGGAAAAGTTGCAGGGCGTTTTGCCGGAGAATACGACCGTAAAAATCATGGCCATATCGGCGGATCAACGCATGGAACAGGCGGATGTCGCGGAATTTTTAAAAAAGCGCGGCCTTTGGGCTGAGGCCGCTAATCAGGATAAAGCGGGTGTCATTATGCGTAATGCGCCGATCGTTGGGCTGCCTTCGAGTTTTTTATTGGCTGAGGGCGGCGAAATCCTTTATATTTTTGATGGTGCTGCGCCGTGGACTTCGCGCGAGGCACTGGCTTTCTTTAATGCCTTTCCTTTCCAGCGCTAAGCCATTCTTAACCAGTTTCAGGCAATATCAGGCAACATGATCACCGAGCCAGCCCTCACGACCAAACAATATGAAAAAATGACGCAGGAGCAACTTGATGCTCTAGCCGATTTGCATGCGCGGTTTTTAAGCAATCGTCTGGGCGGTCGCCGCGCGTCGTTGAAGATGGTCGATCTGACCGGCTTGTCGCTGACCGGTAAAGATATGCGCCAGATTGATTTCACCGGCTGCATCATGCAACGCATGGATTTGAGCAAAACCAATTTTCAAGAAGCGAAGTTATACGCCTGCGATTTAAGCGGCTCAAACCTCACACGGTGTAACTTCGCGCGGGCAGATTTGCGCGGCGCGAAAATCGTGATGGCCAACCTTGAAGGCGCCAACCTTGATAAAGCCGATTTACGCGTCGGCGGTATTTCGGAAGGCGGCACGTATGACACGGGCCAGGGCGTGACGTTTAAAGGTGCCAACCTTAGCGGCGCGCGCCTCGTGGGTTCGATGGCGAACAATGCCGACTTTTCCGATTGCCGCATGGCAGGGGCAAACCTGACCGGCGCTGACTTCCGCAATGCGCATCTCGAAGGCGCGGATTTGAGCGATGCACAGATTGCGGGCGTCAAGTTCAAGGGCGCCAATATGAAAGACACCATCCTGACCGGCGTGAATACCGCGCAGTTCAGCCCGATGGAAGTAGATTTCACGCAAGCCATCACCGATGAGAATATCGGCCAGTCCGTCAGTGAAATGGATGAGCCGCTTTCCAACAAAATTGAAAGCCATCGCAAGTGGGTCGGCAGTGGCGGTAAAGAAGGTGTCTATCTGGACTTGAGCGGCTACGACATGCGCTCGCTGGAAACGCTTAAAGAGCAGGTGCTCACGGCGATTAAAGCGGTCGGCGCAAAATTCTTCGGCATGAATTTATATAAGGTGCAGTTACAAAGCGCCATTCTCGATCTCGCTGATTTCCGCAGCTGCGACATGGAACAGGCGGATCTGCGCGGCTCGTCCTTCAAGGGCGCGCGCCTCAATCACGCCAATATCAAAAATTCCAACTTCGATCCGCTGATGTTTGGCTCGGAGACGACAGGCAAGCGTTTTGCACCCAGCAACTTCGATCGTGCGTCGATGACGTATGCAATGATGCAAGGATGCAAGATGCGGGCGGCGACGTTCAAGGATGCCGATGTTTCTTATGCCGACTTCACCGATTGCGATCTGCGCGATGCGGACTTCACCGGCGCCGACGTGACGGGTACCGTGTTCGACAACGCCCAAACAGAAGGCGCGACTATCCCGACGGGCGGCGCTGTGTTCCGCCTGAAAGAAATGGCGCGCGAATAATTCTTTAAAGTTTTTCGGTGAGTTCAGGGACGATCTGGAACAGGTCGCCAACAAGGCCGTAATCGGCAATCCCAAAAATAGGCGCGTCAGCGTCTTTGTTGATGGCGACGATGACTTTGGAATCTTTCATCCCGGCCAAATGCTGAATCGCGCCGGAAATACCAATTGCGATATAGAGATCGGGCGCGACGACTTTACCGGTTTGACCAACCTGATAATCGTTCGGCACATATCCGGCATCGACAGCCGCGCGCGAGGCACCGATGGCGGCGCCAAGTTTGTCTGCGAGCGCTTCGATGATTTTAAAGCCTTCGGCAGAGCCGAGAGCGCGGCCGCCGGAGACGACGATTTTTGACGCGGTCAATTCCGGACGGTCGGATTTGGAGACTTCCTGAGAGACGAAGGAAGATAAGCCGCTATCGCCTTTGGCGGAGACAGCTTCAACCGAGGCGCTGCCGCCTGTCGCGGTAACAGGATCAAAACCTGTCCCGCGCACGGTCATCAGTTTTTTGGCATCGGATGATTTTACCGTGGCGATGGCGTTGCCCGCATAAATTGGACGCACGAAGGTGTCGGCGTCGATGACATCCATGATGTCTGAAATCTGTTGCACGTCGAGCAGGGCGGCTGCGCGGGGCAGTACATTTTTCCCGAAGGTGGTCGAGGGCGCGAGGATGTGCGAGTAGGTACTAGCGAGATCGACGATGATCGGCGCGACGTTTTCGGCGAGGCCGTGGGCGAGGGCGGCATCATCAGCTTTCAAGACTTTAGACACGCCAGCGATTTTCGCAGCGGCATCGGCAGCACCCTGACAGTTCGATCCGGCAACCAGCACGTGGATATCGCCGCCAATCTTAGTGGCCGCGCCGATGGTGTTCAGCGTTGCAGGCTTGATGGTGGCGTTGTCGTGTTCGGCGATGATGAGAATGGTCATGACTATATTACCTTCGATACGTTTTTCAGTTTGTCGATCAGTTCATCGACGGAGGCCACTTTGCCGCCGCCGGTGCGTTTGGCAGGCTCGGCGACTTTAATGACGGTGAGACGCGGGGCATAGCTAACGCCGAGGTCTTCGGGTTTCATCACCACGAGGTCTTTTTTCTTGGCCTTCATGATGTTGGGCAGGGAGGCATAGCGAGGTTCGTTCAGGCGCAGGTCGGTGGTGACGATCGCGGGTAATTTGAGTGAGACAGTTTCGAGGCCGCCATCGACTTCGCGCGTCACATTCACTTTGCCATCGGCGAGATCAACTTTCGAAGCGAAGGTGCCTTGCGCCCAGCCGAGGAGGGCGGCGAGCATCTGGCCCGTCTGGTTTGAATCATCATCGATCGATTGCTTGCCCATGATGACCAGATCAGGTTTTTCCTGATCGACGAGGGCTTTCAATGTTTTGGCAACGGCCAGCGGCTCAACGCCGCCAATGTCAGTCGGCGCATCGGTCTGCACGAGAATGCCGCGGTCAGCGCCAATCGCCATGGCGGTGCGCAATGTTTCCTGCGCCTTGTCGGAGCCGATGGTGACGACGACAATCTCGGTCGCTTTGCCGGCTTCTTTCAAGCGTGTGGCTTCTTCGATGGCGATTTCATCGAACGGGTTCATCGACATTTTGACGTTGGCGAGATCAACGCCCGTGCCATCCGCTTTCACGCGCACTTTGACGTTGTAATCAATGACCCGCTTGATGGGGACGAGAATTTTCATGGATATACTCCTAGTTTTGGTTCGACCAGACGGCCAGAAGGAAGAAGACGAGGGCCAGGCCCTGCAGGGTGACGCGCGTGCGCATCAGGCGGTTGCCGTATCTTTTGTTGAATTCCCCGCCTTTGACCATGGAAAACAGCCCGACCATCAAAGAGGCCAGCACAGCGACCATCGCCGCAATCATCAGGGTGAAAAAGAATCCAGACATGCCAATAAGATAACCCGTTCAAAAGAGGGTGGCCAGAGGGGATAAATTTTTATTGCATCGCTGGATCAGGCTGTATATTAGTCATAAAAATAACATTGTAAGAGGCGTGTCAATGAACAGAAAAAGAGAAACGATGATTAATCTGCGGCGCGAAGAGGCACTGGACCGGAGATTTGCCCGGGCGGTAGAGCCAGTTGTCCCGATGACTGACGCAGATCGCAAAGAAGCGATGGCGCAGATGCCGCGCGTATTAACGGGTGAGACACAAAAAGATGGCATCACCAATCAAGTGAACCGCACGCATTCTTTGGGTAAATAATCATGAGCATACTAAAAGAAAAAAACCTGTCGGTCGTTGCTGGAAAAGATCCTGTAACGGGTGATCACTGCATCTTCTTCCAGAAGGGCGCCGAAGAAATCTGTCAGGCAGGGTGGACAGAAGCAACCGTGGGGCACTTCCCGTTAGTTATCACAGAGCTGTTTACGCAAGCGCAACTGGAAAAAGTTAAAGACGAAGTGCTCGGTGTTGCGATAGAGTATTCAAATAAACATTTTCCTTCACCTGTTGTAGAACTGGATTAACGATGTCGATTATTCTCTTTGCCCCTTTCCTCGAAGTCGCCGGTTGCGCAGTCGAGCAGGGTGAAGTGAAGGCGATCATTAAAATGGCACCGATCGCCGTGACGTTTAAAGGGGTGACGACTCATCAAAGCGAAGTCAAAATGACACCAAGGCAGATACAAAGCGTTCTCGATCATGGTCATCCCACGCAAGGAGAGCGCAAAGTTCTTCAAGCCGCGCTTGAATCTTTGAAAATGGCCGCCCCTCAATTATAAGCGTGCTTAAATAGAAAATTGACGTAAACCCAGCAACGGCGCTGGATCAGGCGATAAATGATGTTGTTCGCCCAGCGGCATGGAATCATATCCATCGAACGCGCTCATATCATTGCGGTTCTTCACCATATTCCATGCATCCATGGTCATGGCCTGCACATGAAGGTGCTCATACCATCCTCCATTCTCGTGCGTTTTGCCAAGCTTTGCGACTGTCTGCCCCGCTTGCACGGCATCGCCTGGTTTCACCAGTAAGCTGTCCTTGGATAAATGCGCATATATATAGTGCGTGATCGTCCCGATAGGCTTTTCCAGTTCGAACATAATGACCGAACCCCATCCGCCATCCTGATCGGGATCGTGAATGACTTTGGCAACGCGGGCATTGTGCGCGGGCGCGACATCCGTGCCTGCAGGCGCGTTCACATCGATGCCCAGATGGACCTCTTTTCCCGTGCCGTCCATATAGGATCCCGCCCATAAATTGGCGCGATCTTCCAGATAACCGCCAAAGCTGTACGCTACATTTTCTGTCTTATGCAGTGCCGTTAGCCATTTATCCGTTAAAGAGGCTTCCAGAAAAATACTTTTACCATTGTCCCGTACCGGACGGTGGCTGGCGTAAAACTCATCCATATTGACGAAAATCGCGGGCTGGTTTTTGAGGGCCGGAAAGACGGACAGAAATTCTTTTTGCAGGTTTTCAAACATAACGTCATATTATAGCAAATATACAAAAATGCAATATTTATAACTTTTGCAATATACATATTGCTTATCGCGGTTGACCCGTATACATACGGCCGCGGTAATAGAAAAGGTGTAAAATGACTTATGATTTTGAGATGCGGATCGTTGAATGTCCGCGGACGATTGGCGGCGCGCGTCTGTTTTTTGACTGTGAAGCACAACCAAGACGGGGCAAGCCTGACCTGCCTCCCTTCGAAGTGAGCGTCCCGCTAATCGATGCCATGCGTGGTGTCTTTCCCAAAGAAGTTGTTGGAAGCTACTGGCAATTTGAAAAAGAAGCCTTGAAGAACGACGTCTGGAGTCTGGCGCGCGTATTTCACGCAGCCAAGCTGCCCGAAATTTTAAGCCGGAATAATGCTGGTGCGCAGATTGTTCATCCGCCTGTTGCGGCGGAACCGGCGATGAAATAATTCACATCGGTGTCGCGGTCCGACAGGGCGAATTCTTTGTTCAGGGGGTGGTAGACCATCCCCTGAATATTTTTTGGGGTAATGCTTTGCGCGCGCATGAGGCGCGATACCTCAGACGGCTTTAAAAACTTTTTCCAGCTATGCGTGCCGGGCGATACCCAGCGCAGGATATATTCCGCCGCCACGATACCCAGCGCGTAGGATTTTGCCGTGCGGTTGAGGGTCGAGACGATCAGCAGGCCGCCGGGTTTTACAAGGGTGGCGACTTCTTTCATAAACTGGTCCGTGTCGCTGACGTGCTCGATGACTTCAAGGGCGAGGACGACATCAAATTGGGTATTGATCTCGGCCGTGGTCACGGCACGGTAGTCGATCTCAAGTCCTGCTTGCGCGGCGTGGGCTGTTGCCGCGGCAATCGCTTCCTTGTCCGCATCGATGCCGGTAACGCTTGCGCCAAGCCTGCGCATCGGCTCGCACACCAGTCCGCCGCCGCAACCTATATCGAGGATGGATAGTTTTTTGTAGGGGGTAAGGTCTTTCGGGTGGCAGCCGTAATGTGCGTCGATCTGCCCGCGCAGATATTTGAGGCGCGTGCCGTTGAGGCGGTGCAGGGGGGCGAAGGGACCCATGACGTCCCACCACTTCGCGGCGTCTTTCGAAAAGTTTTGTATTTCTTTTGCATCAACGGTATTCATAGATATCTATGTAGCCTTCTCTTTAGGAAAACAAAAGGCCTATGGCACGGATCGTGATGAAATTTGGCGGTACGTCCGTCGCGGATACGGATCGCATCGAAGCGGCAGCGGACAAGGTTCTGGCCGAGTATCAGCGCGGCCATGAGATTGCCGTGGTGGTGTCGGCCATGTCCGGCGTGACCAACCAGTTGGTCGGCTATTGCCAGACGATAACCCCTTTATACGACGCGCGCGAATATGATGCGGTGGTTGCCAGCGGCGAACAGGTGACGGCAGGCCTCATGGCGTTGGCTTTGCAAAAACGCGGCATCGAGGCGCGCAGCTGGCTTGGCTGGCAGGTACCGATCCTGACCGACCATGTGCATGGCCGCGCTCGGATTGAGAATATTAACGCTGAAGAGATGGTGAAACGCTTTGGCGATAAGGAAGTTGCCGTGCTGGCGGGCTTTCAGGGCATCACTGATCGCAACCGGATTTCGACCTTGGGGCGCGGCGGATCGGACACCACAGCGGTGGCTTTGGCCGCGGCGCTGAACGCGGACCGCTGTGATATCTATACCGATGTCGATGGCATCTATACGACCGACCCGCGCATTACGCGCAAGGCGCGCAAGATCGATAAAATTTCCTACGAGGAAATGCTCGAGCTGGCCTCGGTCGGCGCAAAGGTGTTGCAGGTCCGCTCGGTCGAGATGGCCTACAAACAAAATGTACCCGTTCAGGTTTTATCAAGTTTCGATGCAGCGATCGGCAGTGACATGCCGGGCACGTTGCTGACACGTGAGGAGGATATTGTGGAAGCAGCTCTGGTTAATGGCATCGCCTATACGAAGGACGAAGCGAAGATTACGTTGTTGAACGTGCCCGATACACCGGGGATCGCCGCGCATGTGTTCGGTCCGCTGGCTGCTGCCAGCATCAACGTCGATATGATCATCCAGAATATTTCGCCGGACGGCACGACCACGGACATGACGTTTACCGTCCCGGAAGTCGATCTGCCCCGCACTGAGCAGGTGCTCAAGAAAGACCCGTTCTTAAAAGACCTGACCGTGCGCACCAACAAAGACATCGTCAAAATATCGGTCGTCGGGATCGGTATGCGCACCCATGCCGGGGTGGCCCAGACCATGTTCCAGACGCTGGCCGATAACGGCATCAACATTCAGGCGATTTCGACCTCTGAGATCAAGATCAGCGTGCTGATTGGCCGCGCCCATCTTGAAACCGCCATACGCGCTTTACATACAGCCTACGGACTCGACGATAAGGGGCTGGAATCCTGATACAAAATGCCCTACTGTGCGGCCTATGAGCGATGCGCAAAAATCGGCGGACGACCTGACTTTCCATACTGATTTATCGGTGGGGGAAATCCTGCGCCGCACGCGCGTACATTACGGCCAGAGTCTTGAGCAGATCGAGCAAGTGTTGCGCATTCGCGCCATTCAGCTGGAAGCGCTGGAAACCGGCGATATAGAGAAGTTGCCGGGGCGGGTTTATGCGATCGGTTTCGTGCGCGCCTATGCCGAATATCTGGGCCTTGATGGCGACAAGATGGTGCAGCTGTTCAAGCAGCAAAGCGGGGGCAAACAAAACCGCGCCGCCCTTCAGTTTCCTGTCGCGGCCGACGATACCAAAGTGCCGACATTCCCGGCAGTCGGTGTAGGCATTGCGCTGTGCGTGGCGGTGGCGATTGGCGGCTATCTGCTGCTTGGTAACAAAGGCGGCGATGAATCTATTCCCTCCGTGCCGGATGCCATGCAGGAGCAGACGTTAAGCGAAGCGCCATCAATTATCCCCTCGAGCGAACCGCCGCCGCAGCCACCGCCCATGTTCAATGAAACCGGCACCGACACGGTCGGTCTGACAACCGATCCGGCAACGGGCGCCGTCATATCTGAAGCTGCGCCTGCGGGTACGGATGAGGTCACGACCGCTGCCATCCAGCGCGTGGTGATTACGATTGAAGACAATAGCTGGGTCGAAATCCGTAATGCGACCGGCAAGGTTCTGCTATCGCAAGTCTTGAAGCCGGGTGATCAGTTCCTGGTGCCGAACGAACCGGGCATGACGCTGTCGACCGGGAATGCCGGCGGGTTGACGGTTACGCTCGATGGTAAGGTTTTGCCGAAAGTCGGCGAACCAGCACAAGTCAAACGCAATATCTCACTGAATCCGTCCGACTTGCTAAAACTCTAGCGGCATGCCACATAACTCTCATGTCTAAAGCAGACCATAATAGTGTGCGCCCGTGGCGGATGATCGAGCGTAGGAAATCGCGCAAGATCTGGGTGGGGAACGTGCCGGTGGGCGGCGATGCGCCGATCACCGTGCAATCCATGACCAACACGCCGACAACCGATATCGCCGCGACGATTGCGCAGGTTCGCGCCATGGAAGTGGCGGGCGCGGACATCGTGCGGATTTCGTGCCCGGATGAGGAATCCAGCGCCGCGCTGAAATTCATTGTGCCGGAAGTCACCGTGCCGATCGTCGCCGATATCCACTTCCATTACAAACGCGCGATTGAAGCCGCGCAGAACGGCGCCGCGTGTCTGCGCATCAACCCGGGTAACATCGGCAATGCGGCGAAGGTCAAAGACGTCATTCAGGCGGCGAAGGATTATAACTGCTCGATCCGCATCGGTGTGAACGCTGGCTCGCTGGAGCGCGATCTGCTCGAGCAATATGGCGAGCCATGTCCGGATGCGATGGTGGAAAGCGCGCTGCGCCACATCCGCATTCTCGAAGATCACGACTTTTACAATTTCAAGATTTCGTGCAAGGCATCCGATGTATTCCTCGCGGTCGCCGCGTACCAGCAACTATCGGAGCAATGTGATTACCCGCTGCATCTCGGTATCACCGAAGCCGGGCCGCAGCGCGCCGGGACGATCAAATCGTCTATTGGCATGGGCAATCTGCTCTGGGCAGGGATTGGTGATACGATCCGCGTTTCGCTGTCCGCCGATCCGGTCGAGGAAATCAAAGTCGGGTTCGATATTTTGAAATCACTCGGCCTGCGGCACCGCGGCGTGAACGTCATTTCTTGCCCATCCTGCGCGCGCCAGCAATTCAACGTGATTGAAACCGTTACGGTGCTCGAAGGGCGCCTGAGTCACATCACCACGCCGATGACCGTGTCGATCATCGGCTGCGTCGTCAACGGCCCCGGTGAAGCGCTGATGACGGATATTGGTTTAACCGGCGGCGGTTCCGGCACGCACCAGATATACATCGGCGGCGACAAAGCCCACCGCTTCCACGAAGGCGATCAGTCGATCGTCGATTACATCGTGGGCATGGTGGAAGAGAAGGCTGCCGAAATAAACAGTTCTACAGTGAAAGTTGAATAACATGGATTACCTCGCAAAACTCAGCCCGATCAGAACGCGGCACAAGGAAATCAGCGAACAGATGAGCGCGGGCGGTCTGTCCGGCGAACAGTTCGTATCGCTGTCGAAGGAATATGCGCAGCTGGAGCCTGTCGTCGTCACGCTCAATGCGTATGAGAATGCGTTGAAAGAGCGCGAAGACTTAACCGTCATGCTCGACGACCCGGAAATGGGCGAGATGGCGCAGATGGAGCTGGAAGCGCTCAAGGAAAAAATCCCCGCGCTGGAGCAGGCGATGAAGGTCGCACTTCTGCCCAAAGACGAAGCCGACGCCAAGAACGCCATCGTCGAGATCCGCGCCGGGACGGGCGGGGATGAAGCGGCGCTGTTCGCGGCCGATCTCTTCACCATGTACAAAGGCTACGCCGCCTCGCAGGGCTGGCGCGTCGAGATCATGGAAATGTCCGAGAACGATCTGGGCGGCTACAAGGAAGTCATCCTGAGCGTTATCGGCGAGAACGTGTTCGCCAAAATGAAATATGAATCCGGCGGCCACCGCGTGCAGCGCGTGCCGAAAACGGAAACGCAGGGGCGCATCCACACCTCTGCCGCGACCGTCGCCGTTCTGCCGGAAGCCGAAGACGTCGATATGCAGATCAATGAGAGCGATCTGCGCTACGATATTTATCGCTCGTCCGGCCCGGGCGGCCAGTCGGTCAACACCACGGACTCGGCTGTGCGCGTAACGCACATTCCAACTGGTCTGGCCGTGGCCATTCAGGATGAGAAATCCCAGCACAAGAACAAGGCCAAGGCGCTCAAAATCCTGAAATCGCGCCTCTACGATCTGGAGCGCCAGCGGATCGATGCCGAGCGCTCGGCCGCGCGTAAAGGCCAGATCGGGACAGGGGATCGCTCGGAGCGCATCCGCACCTATAACTTCCCGCAAAGCCGCATGACCGACCACCGGATTGGCCTGACCAAGCACAATCTCGATGAAATCCTGACCGGCTACGGCCTGCAGGACGTGGTCGAGGCGATCACCGTCGCTGACCAGGCGGAACAGCTCTCGACGCTGGACGTGTAACCAGCGCCTTTGCGCTTATCCCATAAGAGTGATAGAAGAGCCCCTATGACACATCAGGGGCTTTTTTTATGACCACATTGACGCAGCTGCTCCAGCAGACGAGCGCTCGGTTTAAGACGGTCAGCATGCCCACCCCCGCGCTCGACGCCCGGCTGCTTATTCAGGCGGCCTGCGCTGTCAGTGCCGAGGATATGGTCGCTTACCGCGACAGGGTGGTGACGCCCGATCAACTGAAACTGATGGAGCGGTATGTCGGACGGCGGTTGGCCGGGGAGCCGGTGTCGCGCATCGTCGGCAAGAAAGAATTCTGGGGGATGGAAATTGCGGTGACGCCCGACACGCTCGATCCGCGCCCTGACACCGAAACATTGGTCGAAGCGGCCTTAGGCTGGGCGCGCGGCGGGCCGTTGAAAATTCTCGATCTCGGGACGGGCACGGGCTGCATCCTCCTGTCACTACTCAAGGAATTACCGCAGGCGACGGGCATCGGCGTAGATATCAGCCCGGGCGCGATCGCCACGGCGCAGAATAATGCCTCGCGCAATGGCGTCGAAGGGCGCGCCGATTTTCGCCTCGGCAGCTGGTTCGAGCCGCTCAAAATCGGGGAATCGTTCGACCTGATCGTGTCCAATCCGCCTTACATTGCCGAATCCCAGATGAAAACGCTGGCGCCGGAGGTGCTGAATCACGATCCGCGGACGGCGTTGACGGATGAAAAAGATGGTTTTGAGGCGTACCGGACGATTTATCCACAGCTCAAACGCTGGCTTAAACCTGGCGGCATGGCCTTCTTCGAGATGGGGTTTGATCAATCCGTCCACATGCAGCGACTCGTGGCAGACAGTGGCGCGACTCTTGAAGGCGTTTACAAAGACTTAGCTGGACATGAGCGCGTGATTGGTCTATCCATCCCGTAAGTCATGGGGACAACTGAAAAAAACTTTGCATTACCCCGTTGATCCGACTCGAAAGCATACGATAGCTTCAGTTCATCAAAACGAACCGCCCGGTTTTTGATTGAAAGAGACAGGATAACCTGTACGGGGAGTAAGTGGCGGCGTTATAGAAAACAAATGAATTGCATTAGGCGGCTGTACCTAAATCAGGTAAAGTTGTATGTGTGAATGATTCGGTGAATAACCTGATTCAATCAATGAATCCAAAGAGATTCACCGGGATAAAAACGGGAAAGTGAGAGACTATGAGACACACGACGAACAACAGACGTCCGCGGAACAATCGCGGCGGTAGCAATCCCCACCGCCGTTCGGGTGGTCAGGGTCAGACATATAACCGCAATCAGGTGTTCGATTCAAACGGCCCGGACGTACGCATCCGCGGCACAGCCCACCAGATCTGTGAAAAATATACGGCGCTCGCCAAAGACGCCACTTCAATGGGCGACACGGTGATGGCGGAAAGCTACCTGCAGCATGCCGAGCATTATCAGCGCATCATCAGCACCTGGGAACAGGAAAATCCACAACAACAACCAGCGTACACGCAACAGCCAGCAGCGCAGGGAGAAGATGATTTAGGGTTGCCTGCCAGTATCTTAAGCACGGAAATTAAAGTGCAGAATGAACAAAATCAGGGCAACGAAGAGCTGATGCTCGCCAGCGCGTAAGCGCGGTGAAGAACGGGCTGTACGCCCCTGATTACGCTTGTAATAGAGTGTTACAAATAAGGCGGCCTGAAGGCCGCCTTATTTGTTTTTATACGGTGCTGGCTTGATCCGCATTAAAGGCGTAATATTTTAACGATTTATAAGCCTTACGCCTTGTATTCTGAGGATTGCACCATGGATTTTGAAAAATTTACCGAAAAATCACGCGGATTTTTGCAGCAGGCGCAGACTTTGGCTCTGCGTTCCAACCATCAATCGCTGGAGCCGGAACATCTGGGCAAGGTTTTGCTTGAGGATGAGGACACGCTGGTTGTCAATCTGATGCGGGCGGCGGGCGGCGATCCTACGCGCCTTAAAAAGGACATTGAGGGACATTTGGCGAAACTGCCGAGCGTGACGGGCGCTGGGGCGGGCGGTTTGCGCATTTCAACCGATCTCGCAAAGATACTTGATAACGCACTGACATTGGCTGAAAAAAGCGGTGATAAGTACATCACGACCGAGCGTATTTTCCAAGCGATGTCGCTGGCCAAGACGGCCGATATTGCCGGAATGATCCAGGATGCGGGAACGACACCGCAAGCGCTGAATGAGGCGATCAATGGTATGCGCAAGGGCCGCACGGCGGATAGCGCCACGGCGGAAGATAATTTTGAAGCCCTGTCCAAATATGCCCGCGACCTGACCAAAGATGCGCGCGAAGGCAAGCTCGATCCGATTATCGGGCGGGATGAGGAAATCCGCCGTACGATTCAGATCCTCTCGCGGCGTACGAAGAATAATCCGGTGCTGATCGGCGAACCGGGGGTGGGGAAAACCGCCATTATTGAAGGGCTGGCGCTGCGGATTATCAATGGCGACGTGCCTGAAAGCCTTAAGGGCAAAAAGCTGATGTCGCTCGATCTTGGCTCGATGATCGCCGGGGCGAAATATCGCGGTGAATTTGAAGAGCGCCTGAAAGCGGTGCTGGATGAAATTAAGGCGGCGACGGGCGAAATCGTCCTGTTCTTGGATGAGCTGCATACACTGGTAGGCGCGGGCAAGACCGACGGCGCGATGGATGCAGGCAATATGCTCAAACCTGCGCTGGCGCGTGGCGAATTGCATATGGTGGGGGCTACCACGCTGGAAGAGTATCGCAAGCATATTGAAAAAGATGCGGCGCTGGCGCGGCGTTTTCAGCCTGTTTTCGTACCAGAACCCACCGTTGAAGACACAATTTCTATCCTACGGGGGTTAAAAGAGAAATATGAGGCCCATCACGGGGTCAGAATTACGGATTCTGCGATTGTAAGCGCCGCAACGCTGTCAAACCGCTACATTACCGACCGTTTCCTGCCCGATAAAGCGATTGACCTGGTGGATGAAGCGGCTTCGCGCCTGCGGATGCAGGTGGATTCCAAGCCTGAAGCGATTGACGAGCTCGACCGCCGGATTGTCCAGCTCAAGATTGAGCGCGTAGCGCTATCGAAAGAGTCGGATAATGCGTCGAAAGACCGCCTGAAAACGCTGGATACGGAATTAAAAGATCTGGAAACACGGTCTGCCGATCTGACCGGCCTGTGGCAAGCCGAAAAGGAAAAGCTGGGGGCCGGGCAAAAAGCCACCGAGGCACTGGACAAGGCACGCAGTGAGCTGGAGCAGGCGGAGCGTGACTCCAACTGGGGACGGGCATCGGAATTGAAATACAGCGTCATTCCCGAGCTGGAGCAAAAACTCGCCGGCGCGTCGGGCGAGAGCAGCGCGCGGATGATCAACGAGGAAGTCACCGAGAGCGACATCGCGGCGGTGGTCAGCAAGTGGACGGGCATTCCTGTCGACAAGATGATGGAAGGCGAGCGGATCAAATTGCTCGAGATGGAAGCCAAGCTGGGCGAACGCGTGGTCGGGCAGGATCAGGCCGTCAAAGCCGTGGCCGCTGCCGTACGCCGTGCGCGGGCGGGATTGCAAAGCCCGAACCGGCCGATCGGCTCGTTCCTTTTCTTGGGGCCGACAGGTGTCGGGAAAACCGAGCTGACCAAGGCGCTGGCAGAATTTTTATTCGATGACGATACCGCCATGGTGCGCCTCGACATGTCTGAATATATGGAAAAGCACTCCGTGTCGCGCATGATTGGCGCGCCGCCGGGTTATGTTGGGTATGAAGAAGGAGGTGCGCTGACCGAAGCCGTGCGCCGACGCCCATATCAGGTCGTCCTGTTCGATGAGGTGGAAAAAGCACACCCGGATGTCTTCAACGTTCTCTTGCAGGTGCTGGATGATGGCCGTCTGACTGATGGGCAAGGCCGCACGGTCGATTTCACCAATACGGTGCTGATCATGACATCGAACCTTGGCGCGGAGCATCTGGTGAATATGCCGGATGGCGCCGATGTCGAAAGCGTGCGGGGTGAAGTGATGGAAGCGGTGCGCCGTGCGTTCCGCCCTGAATTCCTCAACCGTCTCGATGAAGTTCTCCTGTTCTCGCGCCTTGGCCGCGGGCAGATGGCGGGGATCGTGTCGATCCAGCTTGGATATTTGCGTAAATTGCTGGCCGATCGCCGCATGACTTTGGACATCGATGACAAGGCGGTGCAGTGGCTGGCGGATAAGGGGTATGATCCGGCGTATGGCGCGCGACCGCTCAAACGCGTGATCCAGACGGAATTGCAGAACAAGCTGGCACAGCTCATTCTGGAAGGCAAAGCGACGGACGGGGCGTCTATTCATGTGAGCGAAAAGGGCGGCGCGCTGGATATCACCATCGTGACGCCGAAGCTGGGCAGCCAGAAAAAAGCGGCCTGATACGCCTGACACGTGACAGAGTCGCCGTTTTTCGATAAAATTGTCTGTCTTTGATTCACTACCCGTTCCGGGGGAAGCTTTTCATGAAAAAAATATCTGCAGTTCTGGTGTCCTTAACGCTTCTGGCGGGATGCGCCACGGTGATTGAAGGGCAGACGCAGCCCTTCACTATTCTGACCCCCGGCGCGAACGATGCCGAATGCACCGTGCATAACAAAGATATGAGCTACATCATGCGCACGGGCGAAACGCGCCTGATCATGAAATCCAACAATGATCTGACGATCGACTGTCTGGCGCCGGGTAACCGCAAGCGTACCGTGATTGTCGACACGCAACTGGAGCCGACGGCGCTGGCCAACGTCACCAACGGCGTCGTGCCGGGCACGACCTACGATCATTTCTCGCGCGGCCTCTATGCCTATCCTGAAACGATCTCGATTGATTTCTCCGGCGTGAAAGGCGAAGCCTACCCGATGCCCGATTACATGAAGCCGGAGGCGCGGGACGTTTACAAGGGTGAAATGGAATATTACGGCGCGACCACGGGAGCATTGCCCTCCGACACGTATGCCACGCAAGGCGTTATTCAAAAACGCACAGGCGGCCGTCTGACGGATAGTCCGTTTGGATCGTTGACGCCGACAAGTGGCGCAACCGGAACGGGCCAGCCGAACGCAGCGCCTCTGCCTATCACTGAAAAATAAATGACACAGCGGCTGTTTTTTTGCGGCATCGGCGGCAGCGGCATGATGCCGCTGGCAATGATTGCGCAAGGGCAGGGTTTTTCGGTGTCAGGGTCTGACCGCTCCTACGATCAGGGGCGCACGCCGGAAAAATTCGCGGCGCTGACAGCCAGCGGCATGACCTTATTTCCACAGGATGGATCGGGCGTAAGCGCCGAAATTGATCGCGTGGTTATTTCCACGGCGGTTGAAGATTCCATTCCCGATATTAAAGCGGCGAAGGATCAGGGTGTTACGATTGTCCACCGTGCTTCTTTGCTTGCTGAGTTATTCAATCAGGCACCTGTGCGCATAGCGATTGCCGGCACCAGCGGCAAGACGACCACGACAGGTATGGTGGGATTTTTGCTCAAAGAACTGGGCCGCGAGCCGACCGTGATGAATGGCGGGATCTTCCGTAACTACGCACAGGAAAATCCCTATTGTTCGGCGCTGGTCGGTAATGGGGGTATCTTTGTCACCGAAGCGGACGAGAGCGATGGGTCGATTGCCCATTATCATCCGACGATTGCCGTGCTGAATAACATCGCGCTCGATCACAAGCCGCTCGATGAACTGATCCCGCTGTTTCGCGACTATCTCAATAAAGCGGACAAAGTTGTGTTGAATTTTGATAGTGCGACGGTGCGTGATCTGGCGCAGAAAATATCGCCGGATAAAATCATTTCCTATGCGATGAATTATGAGGCGGATGTCCGTCCCGACGGCGTGCATCTTTTGCTGCCCGGCGCGTATAATATTTCGAACGCGCTGGCGGCGCTGGGCGTGGCGAAAGCGCTTGGTATTGATTTGTCTGAAGCGCGCAGTGAGCTGTCGCGGTTTGAAGGTATCAAGCGCCGTATGGAAACCATCGGGGTGAAAAATGATATCACGGTGATCGATGATTTTGCGCATAACCCGGACAAGATTGCGGCGAGCCTGTCGGCCTTGAAAGAAAAGCCAGGTCGGCTGATCGTGTTCTTCCAGCCGCATGGGTATGGATTTTTGAAGTTACTGAAAGACGATCTTGCCGCGTGTTTTTCGGACGGCATGGATAACGACGACATCGTGCTGATGGTTGAGCCGTATTATGCCGGGGGTACGGTTGACCGCTCGATTGGCTCCGCCGATGTTATCAAGAATATCAAAACGCCAAAGGCGGCGGTCTATGAAGACCGCGCAGCGGTTAAAGGCACGATTATCACTGCTGCACAGCCGGGCGACCGCATCGTCATCATGGGCGCGCGCGATGATACGCTCTCTGATTTCGCCAAGGATATTCTGGCGTCCTTGTAATTATTTCGAATATTTCTGTTCCAGCCACGCGAAGACAGCGCGCAGACCTGTGTCGGCGCCGCCTTGCGGACGGCCGGGCTTGCCGTTCTGTTCCCACGCATAGCAATCGACATGCACCCAGTCGATGGACTGATCGGCGAATTCGTGGATGAAGAGGGCGCCGTGAATGGCGCCGGCTTTTCCTGCGCGGCCATCGTTGCACAGGTCGGCAATGGTGGAGCGCATCTCGGATTTATAGTCTTTCCACAAAGGCAGTGGCCAGACCTGATCGCCGACTTGCGTCGCGGTATCGCGGATCGCATCGGCGATGATCAGCTTGTTACTGAACAGTGCCGGAATGTCAAAACCGAGCGCGATGCGCGCATGACCCGTGAGCGTGCAGAAATCGATCATCAGTTCCGGTTTATCTTCGGACGCATAAGTGATGGCGTCGGCAACGACCAGGCGGCCTTCGGCATCGGTATTGCCGATCTCGACCGTGTAGCCTTTGCGGCTCTGGATCACATCGCCGGGCCGGAAGGCATTTGCATCGATGGAATTTTCCGCAGTCGGGATAATGACGCGCAGATTGATGGGCAGCTTCAACGACATGATGAGGTGGGCGAGAGCCAGCACGTGCGCCGAACCGCCCATGTCTTTTTTCATCAGCAGCATGTGCGGCGAAGGTTTCAGGTCGAGGCCGCCGGTATCGTAGACGATGCCTTTGCCGATCAGCGTGACTTTGGGGTGCGATGATTTGCCCCAGCGTATGTCGATCATCTGCGGCGGATTTTCTGGGCTGGCTTTGCCGACGGCGTAGAGCATCGGGAATTCTTTTTCGATGCGTGCGCCTTTGATGATGGTGCAGTCTGCTTTGTGGCTGGTCGCCAGCGCCTTGGCCGTGGCGGCGAGATCGTCAGTGCCCAGATCGTTGGTCGGCGTGTTGATGAGATCGCGGATCAGGCAGACGGATTCGATCATCGCCTTGGCGCGTTTCTGATCGGCGTCTTTGGGCCAGATCAGTGACAGCGGTTTCGCACGCGCCGCTTTTTTGTAAGTCGTAAAGTTATACGCAGACCAGCCCCAGCCGATTGTGCACAACGTTTGTTCTTCCGCGCTCAGCGATCCTTGCAAATCAAACGGTGTATCGAGCGATAATTTTGAGAGGGCCTGATAAGCGGCGGCGAGAGCATAGGGGGTTATCTTCGCGCCGACACCAGCGAGTACCTGATCAATCGATCCATCCTTACCACGCACAATCAAAACCTGTCCGGCTTTGCCGTTAAAGTTTTCGTCCGCCGCCTGACGCGTCACGGATGCGGACTGTTTTTTCAACGCACCGTCTTTGATGACGATCAGCGGGATGGCGTCTTTGGACGCTTTGGCGGAAAAGCAGGAGGGCAGAAGCGGGGTGATGGGCATGATGGATAACTCTCTTTGCGAAGAGAATCATATCATAGGAAGGGGGCTTGATATAGCGGGCGCCAGCCATAAAAAAAGCCTGCGTTACCGCAGGCTTTTTAGAATTAGTCAGAATAGAAACTATTCAGCTGTTGTTTCCGTTGTGGATTCTTCAACTGTTTCTTTGTTCATTGCGCCTTCTGGATCAACCGTTGTTTCGGTCGATTTTTCTTGCTCAACAACAACGCCGTCATCAACGGTTGTTTCTTCAGTTGTTGTGGTCTCAACAGTCGTACCGTCAACGGTCGATGTTTCAGTTGTTTCTGTCGATGTTTTGTCATCGCAAGCGGCAACGCCGAGGGTCAGAAGAGCTGCTGCCAGCATAAGGGTGTTTTTCATGGTCTATACTCCTAATTAGTATGTGTTAGTTGTTTTCGATGTGCTTTTATTCATTAAGCCTTTAGGATCTTTAGAGGTTTCGACCTCTTCTGTCACGCGTTTATTGCCGTTGGCATCGTAATAAACGTCAGTATTGGTGGTTTTTTTGACCGTTGTGCCGTCGGCTGAGGTCGATTTCTGGGTTTTGCTGTATTCGCCAGGTGGCAGGGTCTTGGCGCAGGCCGAAAGGGCCAGAATCGCCATAAAACTAAAGAGAACGGGGAGGGTTTGTTTCATAATCCTAAGCCTTTTCATCGATAAAATTGCGTTGTGGGCTGGCTAATGACCGGGCGCCACTAAAAGTTCCGCCACATTCTTGACAAACTGTGGATAGGAGCAGAAGGTCCCGATCAAGCTGTCCTTTATAAGAGGTATCTCATGCTTGATATAGATCTCGACCCGCTTTTACTCGCCCGCATCCAGTTCGCCTTTACCATATCATTCCATATTATTTTTCCGGCCTTTACCATCGGTCTTGCCAGCTGGCTGGCTGTGGTTGAATGGCGGTGGCTGAAAACCGGCAACCCGGTCTACCGGGATGTCTATAAATTCTGGATCAAGATTTTCGCGGTAGCGTTCGGGATGGGGGTCGTCTCGGGCGTTGTCATGTCCTATCAGTTCGGCACCAACTGGTCGGTTTTCTCCGATCGCGCCGGAAATGTGCTCGGCCCGCTGCTGGGCTATGAAGTTTTGACCGCCTTTTTCCTTGAAGCCTCTTTCCTCGGTATCATGCTGTTCGGCTGGGGCCGGGTCAGCCCGCGGATGCATTTCAGTGCGACGGTGATCGTGGCGCTTGGCACCTTGGTGTCTGCGTTCTGGATTCTGGCGGCCAACAGCTTCATGCAGACGCCGCAGGGTTTCAGCATCGGTGATGATGGCTTGCTCTACCCGGAAAACTGGATCGAGATTATTTTCAACCCGTCCTTCCCATACCGATTATCCCACATGGTGGTGGGTGCGTTCCTGACGACAGCGTTTGCCGTAGGCGGGGTCGGGGCATGGTATCTGCTGAAACGCCGCCACATTCCGCATGCACGCATCATGCTCGGCATGGCGATGCTGATGGCGGTGTTCGTCGCGCCGCTGCAACTGATCATCGGCGATATGCATGGCCTGAATACGCTGGAGCATCAACCTGCCAAAGTCGCGGCGATGGAAGGTCTCTACAAAACTGAGCATTCCGTACCGCTCATTTTATTCGGCTGGCCGGATGATGTGGCGGAAGAGGTCGCGCATGCGATTAAAATTCCGGGATTGGCGAGTTTTATTCTGACGCATGATTTCAAAGGAGAAATCAAAGGCCTGTCGGAATTCGCCAAGGAAGACCGTCCACCAGTGGCCATCGTTTTCTGGTCGTTCCGCGTGATGGTGTCGATCGGTATGGCGATGATTTTGACCGGCGTGCTGGCGGCAATTTTGTTCTTCCGCAAACGCCTGTTCGATAGCCGCCTGTTCCAGAGATGGTGCGTGATGATGGGACCGATGGGCTTTGTGGCTATTCTGGCGGGGTGGTTCGTGACCGAAGTCGGTCGTCAGCCGTATACGGTTTATGGCGTGATCCGTACGAGTGAAAGCGTCTCGCCAGTATTGGGAGAGCATGTGGCCTTATCGCTGCTGGCATTCGTGATCGTCTATACGATTATTTTTGGATCCGCGATTTATTACATTTTCAAGCTGGTGCGCAAAGGGCCGAACCAGACAATCGATGAGCCTTATGGCTCGCATGGCGTCGATGTGCCGCCGTTGCTGAGCGATGCAGACGAGGAGTTGCGCTGATGTTTACCTTCGAACACGTGATTGATCTCCCGCTGATATGGGGCGGTATTATTGCCACGGCAGTTCTGCTTTATGTGTTGCTCGACGGATTTGATCTGGGGGTGGGGATCCTGTTCCCGTTTGCGCCGAGCCACCAATGCCGCGATAAGATGATGAATTCGATCGCGCCGTTCTGGGATGGCAATGAAACATGGCTGGTGCTGGGCGGCGGCGGATTATTCGCCGCTTTCCCACTGGCCTATTCGATTGTCATGCCGGCTTTCTACATTCCGATTATCGGGATGTTGTTGTGCCTGATCTTCCGGGGCGTGGCGTTCGAGTTTCGCTTCAAGGCGGATACATCCCGGTATTTGTGGGATTACGCGTTCCACTTCGGATCGCTCGGCGCAGCGTTCTTTCAGGGGCTTATCCTTGGCGGTTTTATTCAGGGCATCGACGTGGAAGGCCGTGCTTTTTCGGGCGGCGCATTCGACTGGCTCACCGCATTCAGCGTGATTTGTGGATTGGCCTTGGTATGCGGATACGTGCTGCTCGGCGCAACGTGGCTAATCATGAAAACCGATGGCGACACGCAGGCATGGGCGCGGCAATGCGCGAAATATGTGCTGCTGTTCATCGCAATCTTTATCGGTGTCATCAGCCTGTGGACGCCGTTCTTAGAGACATCGTCTTTCATGAAATGGTTCACGCTGCCGAATTTCTATTTCTTGATGCCGCTGCCGATTATCACGGCGATCGTCTATTTCATGGCATGGCGCTCGCTGCGCAGTGAGGCGGAATATAAACCGTTTATGTTCAGCATGGGATTGTTCCTGCTGTGCTACCTCGGCCTTGCCATCAGTCTGTGGCCATGGATCGTGCCGTATGAAGTGTCGCTGTGGCAGGGGGCTGCGGCGGGGACGTCGCTCTCGCTCTTATTGATCGGGGTTAGCTTGATGCTGCCGGTGATACTCGGCTATACGGCTTTTTGTTATTACACTTTCCGCGGGAAGACCTCGCATGATCACACTTACTGACAAACAAAAGCAATGGGCGTGGTTTATCGGCCTGTGGTGCGCGGGCCTGTTCACCGTCAGCGCTATCGGCTACTTCATCAAATTCGTGATGTTTTTGATTTGATGCTTGCGGCATAACTGCCTAGACTGTCCGCACCATGAATGTGAGGACTTAAATCATGAAAACCAAAGCTGCTATTGCCGTGCGCGCAGGCGCGCCGCTGGAAATCGAACTGGTCGATCTGGACGGGCCGAAAGAAGGGGAGGTACTGGTCGAAATCATGGCGACCGGCGTGTGTCATACCGATGCGTTTACCCTATCGGGCGATGATCCCGAAGGCGCGTTCCCGGCAATCCTTGGTCATGAAGGCGCAGGCATTGTGCGCGAAGTCGGCGCAGGCGTGAAATCCCTCAAGCCCGGCGATCATGTGATTCCGCTGTATACCCCCGAATGCCGCGAGTGCGATTACTGCCTGCATCCCAAAACAAATCTGTGCCAGAAAATTCGTGGAACGCAAGGCAAGGGCCTGATGCCGGATGGCACGTCGCGCTTCTCGCTGAACGGCAAACCGATCTTGCATTATATGGGCTGTTCGACTTTTTCTAACTTTACCGTTCTGCCAGAAATTTCATTGGCCAAAGTGCGTAAAGACGCGCCGTTCGATAAAATCTGCTATATCGGCTGCGGCGTCACGACAGGCGTGGGCGCGGTGGTGTTCGATGCGAAGGTGGAACCGGGTTCGACGGTGGCGGTGTTCGGTCTGGGCGGCATCGGCCTGAATGTGATTCAGGGCGCGCGCATGGTCGGTGCCAGCCGGATCATCGGAATTGATCTCAACAACAACCGCAAAGAACTGGCGACCAAATTCGGGATGACGGATTTTATCAATCCACGCGAAGTCGATAATGTCGTGCAGGCGATCATCGACCTGACCAATGGCGGTGTCGATTACTCGTTCGAATGTATCGGCAATGTCGAGGTGATGCGTCAGGCGCTGGAGTGCTGCCATAAAGGCTGGGGCGAGAGCGTCATTATTGGTGTGGCGGGAGCGGGCAAGGAAATTTCGACGCGGCCGTTTCAACTGGTCACCGGGCGCGTGTGGCGCGGCTCTGCTTTCGGCGGGGCGCGTGGGCGCACGGATGTGCCCAAAATTGTCGATTGGTTCATGGATGGCCGCATCAATATCGACGATCTGATTACGCACACGATGCCGCTCGAAGAGATCAACAAGGCTTTCGATCTGATGCATAAAGGCGAGAGCATTCGCAGTATCGTGAAATACTAATGGAGTGTAAAAAATCCCATCACTGTCACGGCGGCACGCTGTCTTACTACACGCATGATAGCGTGCAGACCGGTACAGCCATGAATTTCTCGCTGTTTGTACCGCCTCAAGCGGAAAAAGGCACTGTGCCCTATGTCGTGTTTCTCTCAGGCCTCACTTGCACCGAAGATAATTTTACGACCAAGGCGCAGGCGTACATGCGGGCTGCGGAGTTAGGCCTTGCCGTGCTGGCGCCCGATACATCACCGCGCGGCAAGGATGTGCCGGATGATGAGTCGTATGATCTAGGGCAGGGAGCGGGGTTTTATCTCGATGCAACGCAGGCGCCGTGGAACACGCACTTCCGCATGGAAAGTTATTTGATCCAAGAGTTGCTGCCGCTCGTCGAAAAGGACATGCCTTTGGCGGCGCGTAAATCAATTTTCGGTCATTCGATGGGCGGGCATGGGGCGCTCACTCTCTACTTGCGTCATCCGGGATTGTTTCAGTCCTGTTCGGCCTTTTCGCCGATCGTGGCGCCGAGCCGCGTGCCTTGGGGGCGCAAAGCTTTTGCGGCGTATCTCGGCGCCGATGAAGCGATGTGGCGCGGGCATGATGCCTGTGCTCTCGTTTCGCAAGCGCCGACAAAAACACCTATCCTGATTGATCAAGGCGCGGCCGATCCCTATCTGGAAGAGCAATTACAACCGCATCTGTTTGACGAGGCGTGCCGGGTGGCGGGGCAACCGCTCACGCTACGCCTGCAGGATGGATACGATCACAGCTATTTCTTCATTCAGTCGTTCATGGCCGATCACCTAGACTGGCATAAAACCTACCTGCTGCCTTAAGCTGGGCGGTTGACCTGTTAATGCATTCAGCCGTAAAATCCAAGGTGGGGGATATATGACTCACACCATCCAGTCTCGGCACGATGCAGCGATTGTTTTTGCCTGGATATGGTCGGCATTTTGCCAGTTCCATATTCTGCGCTATCTGTATGAATCGAACGCCTGGCCGCCCAACTTCTTTTATTTCGTCGCAACAGGGATCAGTCTTATTTTGCTGGTCAGGCCTTCTTTTATCTGGCTGTTTGCGGCCGCGAGTACATCAGGGTTGATCGCAACGTGGCTGTCTCTGCCCGTTCCCTCCAACCATACGATCATGCGGCTACTTATCCTGCTTGCCATGGTTGGCAGTTTTATGCAGATGATCCTTGCAAACCGGTCGCTGGTTCTTACATGGGAAGACTTCTACCGCTATTTCGCACCGGTGGGAAAAATGATCTTGCTGATCATGTATTTCTACGGGGTGTTTCATAAGCTGAACTGGGACTATCTCGAACCCGCAACCAGCTGCGCCGTTCATATGTGGAAACTTTATCCGTTGCCCTTCGGGTTGACGGATATGCTGTGGACGCAGTATTCAGCCATCTATGGATCGATCCTCATTGAACTGGTGATCGTTATTATGTTGCTTGTCCCGCGGCTGAAATACCCCGGCCTGATTATCGCGTTGCTGTTCCATATGGCGCTTGGCCTAAACACATACCGGTTCTTCCCGGCCTTTTCCTCGATGACGTTTGCGCTGCATTTCTTGTTCCTGCCAGCGGATTTTTATTCAAGATTACGTTCAGGAAAGATCGCGGCATTTTTATTGACTGCGCGCGGGCGTTATGGCGCCGCTCTTGTCGGCGCAGTGTTCATGGGCGTGGTCATCAGCCTTTATCCGACATCCTTGCCTATGATCGCCCGCTGCCTGTGGTTCGTACTGGGCGGCGGCTGTATTCTTCTTGTTATTCTATATGGCCGGGCGCAACCGCTTGATCGCAGCGAGATATTCAATCTCATTTCTCCGGCTTTATGGTTGAACATCATCCCGCTTATGTTGTTCCTGAATGGATTGACGCCTTATATCGGCTATAAGACCGAGCAATCTTTGAACATGTTCAGCAATCTCTACACGGAAGAGGGCAGGACCAATCATATCCTGATGTCGAAGCCGCCATATCTGTTCGATGAGCAGAGCAAGACAGTTGAAATTTTAGCATCGAGCCTTCCTTGGCTGAACGCCATTCAAGAAAAGAAGATGAAGCTGACCTATCATGGTTTCCGGGATTTTGTGTCGCGTGAAGCGATGAGGAATCCGGACATGGCTGGCGATATGTACGTAAGGTACAAAATGAACGACCAGAAATATATCATCCAGAACGGTAAAGCGCCCGCAGGTGATCCTGATATTCTGACGCCATATCCTGTATGGGAGAGAAAGCTTGTTCGCTTCCACCTGATTTCATCGCAAAGACCGCAGAGCTGCTCGTCGATTATTCCGTACGATTACGTTGTGAAATAATGTTTAGGCCGATTGCAGGCCGCCCATTTCCTTGGTGGCGGACAGGCGCAGGTCGGGCCAGTCGCGTTTGAGGCTGTTGAGGGCCCATTGATCGCGGGGCAAGGCGACAATGGCGCCATCGCGATCATGTGCAAGCATCGACGCATTCCCATTGGTAAAGCGCTCCAGCATTTTTTTATCGTCGGCCGTCACCCACAGCGCCGTGGAATAAGGGGCCGGTTCGAAATTGATCGGCAGACCGTATTCGGCTTCAAGGCGGCTTTGCAGCACATCGAGCTGTAGCGCACCGACCACGCCGATAATCCATTGCGATCCGTTCATCGGGCGAAAGACCTGGACCACACCTTCTTCAGCCATGCTTTCGAGTGCCTTTTGCAAGTGCTTGGCTTTCATCGCATCTTTCAGCAGGATGCGGCGCAGAATTTCCGGCGCGAAGTTGGGAATGCCCGTATAGGAAAGCGCTTCGCCTTCGGTCATCGTATCGCCTACGCGCAGCGTGCCGTGGTTGGGAATGCCGATAATATCGCCGGCGACGGCCTCATCGGCCAGCTCGCGCCCTTGGGCGAAGAAAAAGATCGGGCTGTTGACGCTCATCCATTTGCCCGTGCGGTTTTGCAAGAGGCGCATGCCGCGCTTGAACGTGCCGGAGCCGATGCGGAAGAACGCGATGCGGTCGCGGTGTTTGGGGTCCATGTTGCCCTGAACTTTAAAGACGAAACCGCTCACGGCCTTTTCATCGGGCATCACCGGGCGCGGCAAGGCGGGTTGCGGGCGCGGCGGCGGCGCATAACTGATAAGGCTTTGAATAAGATCCTGCACACCGAAATTTTTCAGCGCGCTGCCGAAAAAGACGGGAGTGAGATGACCCTGACGATACGCCTCGATATCCATCGGCGGGCACAGGCCTTTGATCATATCAACGTCTTCGGTGAGCTGCGCGTGCTGCTCTGGCGAGATGGACGCAATGAGCGCCGGGTCGTTCAAGCCGCTGCATTGAATGGTTCGGGGCAATTCTTCTTTGGGATTGTCTTCGAACACAATCATCTGCTCGCGCGGGATATCGTAGCATCCTTTGAAATCGCGGCCCATGCCGATGGGCCAGGTGATCGGCGTGGTATCGAGCGCCAGCGTGTCGGCGACTTCGTCCATTAATTCAAACGGGTTGCGCGTCTCGCGGTCCATCTTGTTGATGAAAGTAATGATCGGCACGTCGCGCATGCGGCAGACTTCAAATAATTTGCGTGTCTGCGCCTCAATCCCTTTGGCAGCGTCGATGACCATAATGGCGCTATCGACGGCGGTGAGGGTGCGGTAAGTATCTTCAGAGAAGTCCTGGTGGCCCGGCGTGTCGAGCAGGTTGAAGGTGACGTCATCGAATTCAAAGGTCATGACCGACGTTGTCACGGAAATGCCGCGTGCCTGTTCAATCGCCATCCAGTCGGAATGGGCAAGGCGCCGGTTCTGTTTGACCTTCACCTGACCCGCCATGCGGATAGCGCCGCCGAACAGCAACAGCTTTTCGGTCAGCGTTGTCTTCCCGGCATCCGGGTGGGAGATAATAGCGAAGGTGCGGCGGGATTGATGCGTCATTTGGCGTTGTTTTTACCATAAATTGCTGTCGTGGCAATGGACAGCGCACAAAAAATGCGGGCTTAAGCCCGCATTTTCTAATCGATCTGGATTAAGCCGCTTTTTTATCGGCTTTGGCTGTCTGATCCATCCAGTCTCTATGACGTTTTTCGTCGGCGAGGCCTTTTTCACAAAGAGCGCGCAGTTCTGCGGACAGAAAGTCTTTTTTACAGGCATTTTCGTAAGCCATGACTGTTTCATATTCATTCGTTTTCATGGCGGTCAAGATGGCACCGTCATCGCCAACGAGATCGGCAATCACAACCTTGCCCTTGGTGAGCAAAGATTTTGCGCCCGCTTCAGGAATTTTTACGCCCAGCGCACGTGCCGTCTGTGAGAGTTTTTCAACGTGGTCATAGTGATCTTGACGAAACTCTGCAACTTTCTGCGAGAAGGCTGGATTTTCCAGACGCTCAATCGTCTCGTCATAGGCTTCCAATGCGTTCTGTTCTAGTTGCAGCAACGCTTCTACAAGATCTTTTTCGTTATTTTGTGTTCCAGCTAAAGTAACCATGGGATTATCTCCTTTGTTAGGGTTCGCTAGGTCAACGGGTTTTAGCCGCGATGGTTCCCTGGACATAACAGGCAGAGGGCTACATGCACGCAAAGCAGCGCTGAGAGCGATATCTGACAAATAGGGAAAATGGCGGAGCCGGAGGGATTCGAACCCTCGATACGGTATAACCCGTATGACGATTTAGCAAACCGTTGCCTTCAGCCTCTCGGCCACAGCTCCGTCAGGAAAATGAAATAACAGCTATCGCCCTGAGGTTCAAGCCAAATAGCGGGCTAAATAGGGGCCCCATTCAGAAATATCGGCCAGATCGGGACAGGTGCGGATGGCGCTGAGGCTCCAACCGGTGTGCGAGGCCTTATCCCGGCTGATCGTCCACAAAATGCAGGCGATTTTGCCTTTATCATCGGCATTTTCGGCCAGATAGGTTTCCAGCAGGATTTCACCGGTCAGGGAGTCGAGCAGGCGGGCGGACGGGCGGTCGACATCGCCCAGAACGTGTCGGCTTTTTACTTCGGCCAGAAAGACCAGCGCGTGAATGTCGGCGGGCAGGGCGTTCAATTCAGCGGTAATGGTTTCATCATCGCCGCCGCCTTCGCCGCTCATGTCATCGCCGCTGTGATAGACCTTGCCGGACTGATCCATCGAATCCTGCGCTTCGGCGCCCACATAATCGACGAATTCGCCTTCAGCATTATAGAGAAAGCACGTGAGGTCCATGTCGTGCTGTGAATCCTTGCGTACGACCTGATCGATGAAGCCGATTTTATCGGGACGCGGGTCCCAGCTAAGACCGACCAGAATGCGGCCTTTGCCTTGGGTTGAAAATTGCAGCGGGGTTTTGTCGGAGAGGGCCATGTTAATCGAGATAATTCTCGTCCTTCATTTTTTTATGTTCGCTGAAATCGGATTTGGCCACCAGCACGAAGCCCGCGACGACAATAATAATGCCCAGCGTCGAGGCGATTTTCACGAAATCATCCCACATGATAAAGCTGGTCCAGATTTGTAAAATGGTCAGCACGGCACCGAGCAGCACGCAGCCGACTATGAGGCGCATGAGCGTTTTATGCATGATCTTTCTCCCGCTGCAGAACGACCATGAAGGCTTCGCGTTTGAAGAACAGCAACATGCGGCGGATTTCGCGCTCCATGGTTTTGACTTCCCAGCCGTCGTCGCCGCTACGATTTAAAAACTCGCTAAAACGGACAGGATCGACTTTGGAGCCGCCAAGGAACAGCGAACCCAGAATGTTTTCACGGTAGATGACAACTTTATATTCGTAGCGTTTGCTCATGGCATAAAGAATGCCATGGGTCCAAGCCGGGTGAAAGGGGTATTATTTCTTGTCGTCGTTGCCTTGAGGAACGTTTTCAACAGCCATAACCTGCGCTTTTTCGCAAGAATCGCTGATTCCCTGAGCGATGACAGCCCCGTGGTAATCGACGCGCCATTTCCACGAATCGACCTTTTGTTCACAGCCGGAGTGTGTTTTTTGCTGTTCAACGACCAGCGAGTATTCACCAATATCGGTGCAGTGTTTCATGGCAACCCAGGCGTGCGACATATTATTCTCCTACTATCTATATATTTATTTCTATGGATGAATTAACGCGCGAACGGGTAAAAAGTTCGTGTCTTATCATTTCAACAGAAAGCTTACGCATGTTTCGATGTGACGGAACTTATTGATATCAGGATGAAAATCAAAATAGTCGTAAGTGATTTCTTCACCCGCTTTAATATCGCGCAAGGCGATATTTATAAAGGCGGCATCATCATACAGGTGGCACTGATTTTCAGGTACACGGCCCGTATTGGGTTCTTCGCAATGGTTCATAAAAGAGCTGACATCAAGATCGTGATGAAAAAACGTAACTGGTTTATTGTCCAGAAATTCGATGCCGGGATAGGCGTATCGTTTTAACGTATTGGCCAGTTCATCGTTTTTACCGATTAATTCGATAAATTCCTGTTCGGTGTATGTCCGGGTTGTGTGTTCTGAATAACGCCACACAGGTTTCCCGGCCGGAATATCTTCACTGGCAAACAACCCTTGTCCGCCATAGCGATCCGCCCCGACAAAGGTTTTGATGATCATCATCCGTCAATTAATATCGCATTCACGGCGTCTTTTTGTTCTTTTGTTATGCCGGGAATAGCGGCGGCCTTGCGGTACCATTCTTCGGCGAGTTCGACCTGATCCATCGCGTGATGGCATTCGGCGATTGAGAAATCGGTCATGAAAGTGTGATCGTTGACGTTGATCGATTCTTCGAAGCAGCCGATGGCGTCGTCATAATTACCGGCATCGAGCAGGCACAGGCCGGCATTGTCGAGCGCTTCGAAATAGACAGGGAAGGATTCGAAGCATTCGTAATATAGCTGCGCGGCTTCTTCATATTGTTCTTTGTCGGCCAGTTCCGAAGCCTTGTCGAAGAGTTTTTCGGCGGCGGCGCTGAGCTTTTCAATATCCGCGCCGGTTTCTTCGAGGTAGGCATAGAAATCGACCTGTTTCAGATATTCGTAATAACCTTCCAGCTCTTCCTTCGCGATGGGTTTTTGCGCGAACACGGACGGCTCATCAAAGCCATCGAGATCAATCGGCAGATGCGCCGCGCGGATTTTCAGCTTTCCCAGATCGTTGGCAGCAGGCGCCCGGTCCATCGGATCGAACAAAGTCACATGCGCAACATTGTACTCGGCATCGATTTTCAGGCAGCGGAAAATGGAAAAGGTAGGCGTGCCTTTATCGTCCGCGTCTTGGCTGTAAAAATAATCGCCTTCTTTGAATTGCATCTTATACGTCCAGTTTCTTTTTGAGGATATCGTTGACGGCGTTCGGGTTCGCCTTACCACCGGTTTCTTTCATGACTTGCCCGACGAAAAAGCCGAACAGCTTGTCTTTGCCGGAGCGATAGGCCGCGACGTTATCGGGGTTGGCGGCGATGATTGCATCGATGACTGTTTCGATGGCGCCTAGGTCGGTGACTTGGCGTAGGCCTTTTTCTTCGACGATCGCGCCAGCATCTTTGCCAGTCGCATACATATCCGCGAACACTTCCTTGGCGATTTTGCCGGAGATAGTGTTGTCGGCGATGAGGTCGATGAGACCGCCAAGCTGTGCCGATTTGATCTGGCTGTCCGATAAGGTTTTACCGTCCTTGTTCAGAACGCCGAGCAGTTCGTTGAGCACCCAGTTGGCGGCGAGTTTCGCTTCGCGGCCCTTGGCGACTTCTTCAAAGTAGTCGGCGCGGACGCGCTCGGCGATCAGGACGCTGGCATCGTAGAGAGATAAACCGTAGTCGCCCATGAAGCGGTGTTTTTTCTGGTCGGGTAATTCCGGCAACGTTTCCTTGATCGATTTGATCCACGTGTTTTCCAGTTCGAGCGGGAGCAGGTCGGGATCGGGGAAGTAGCGATAGTCATGTGCTTCTTCCTTGGAACGCATCGAGCGGGTTTCGCCTTTAGCCGGATCCCACAAGCGGGTTTCCTGCACGACGCTGCCGCCGCTTTCTAATATTTCAATCTGCCGGGAGACTTCGTAATCAATTGCTTGCTGTACCGCTTTGAGCGAGTTGACGTTCTTGATCTCTGCGCGGGTGCCGAGCGCCGCGCCGGGGCGGCGCATCGAGACGTTGACGTCGGCGCGCATCGAACCTTCTTCCATGTTGCCATCGCAGGTACCGAGATAACGCAGGATCATGCGCAGCTTGCTCAAATACGCTGTCGCTTCATCGGGGCCGCGAATGTCCGGCTCTGAAACGATTTCCATTAGCGCGCAGCCGGAACGGTTCAGGTCGACGAATGATTTGTTCGGGTGCTGGTCGTGCAGCGATTTGCCCGCATCCTGTTCGAGGTGCAGGCGGGTGACGCCGATTTCTTTTACGGTGCCATCAGGCAGATCGATTTCGATGATGCCCTTGCCAACGATCGGCTGGTCGAACTGTGAAATCTGATAACCTTGTGGCAGATCAGGATAAAAATAGTTTTTGCGGGCGAAGACCGAGACGTTGTTGATCTGCGCATTCAAGCCAAGACCCGTGCGCACGGCTTGTTCGACGCAGTATTTATTTAAGACCGGCAACATGCCCGGCATGGCGGCATCGACCATCGACACTTGCGTGTTCGGCTCCGCGCCAAAGGCACATGACGCGCCCGAAAAAAGTTTTGAGTTGGCGGTGATCTGTGCATGCACTTCCATGCCGATCACGATTTCCCATTCGCCTGTTTCGCCTTTAACCAGTTGTGCCATGCTACGCTGCCTCTTTTTGTTCTGATGCGGTGTCTTCGGCGATTGCCGCCGTCGTTGTGTTCAATCCTGTATCCTCCACCGTGCCGCCATGGGCGACAACCCCGGTGGTGATATGGCTCTGGCGGACATGCTCACGATAGATCATGAAGATACCGGAGCCTACGATAATAGCGCCGCCAACACCTGTCCAGACATCAATGGACGTATTGAAGATCAGATAACCAGCACCAAGGCCCCATAGAAGCTGCACATACTGGAAGGGGGCGGCGATAGACGTATCAACGGTCTGGAAAGCGCGCGATACAGCGAAGTTGGCGAACATGTGGAACGCCGCTGTCGCGCCAAAAAACCATAGATGCTCTGTTCTGGGGAGCGACATCTCGCCTTTGTAAATCATCATCGCGCCAAAGAGCGTCAGGGACGTCAGGCAGCCAAACAGCGAGAATGCGAGAAGGGGTTCGCCTTCCCCGATCTTGCGAATAATGATGGTGGAAACGGCATAAGCGAAGGCTGCGGCGATAATGCCAAGCGCTGCAGGTTCCAGCGGCACCATACCGGGACGCAGAACGACAAGGACGCCGATAAAACCTGCGGCAATCGCACACCAGCGATAGATGCGAATTTTTTCCGCCAAAAAAAAGACGGCGAGAATGGAGACGATAAATGGCGCGGAGAAAATCAGCGTGTAGGACATTGCCATGCCGAGTTTGTTGAACCCTGTTGTCATAGCGAAAAATACGCACATCCCAAGTAGCGAGCGGAATAAGTGAAGTTTGAGATGTTTTGTGCGAAGCGTGGCTTTGAGTCCACCAACCCGGCTCGACATGATCAGCAGTAACGGCAAAAAGAATATATTGATAAAGAAAGCGACTTTTTCAGGCGGATAATTTTCTGCCGCCAGCTTGATGAAAACGTCTCCAATGGAATAAAGGCTGAAGCCTGCCGCCGACAGCAGCATGCCCATTTTATCTTTCTGGTTGAGCGAGATCATCGGTCAGTCTTTCACACGTCATAGTTTTTAGAAGGGCCGCCCGCGAAGAGCGGCGATTATTTCACGCAAGTCAGAAGCTGGCTCTGCGCGAACTGATCGAATTGCGGATCGCTGGTCAGTGCGCCCATCGGATCGGTGATGTAGGGATTACGCGTCAGGATGTCGCGGAAAATCTGCTGGCTGTTTTGTGAGAGATAACCGGAAACTTTTTGCGCCAGGCAGCCGCACAAGGCTTGCGGATTTTTTGACAAGCCTGCTGTCTGCGGGTTGGTCACGCAGACATTATAGTAATAATCATGCGCCGGGTATTGAATGCATGGCGCATACACATTCACGATCATCTTGTTGACGGCGAGGCGCGCGGCTTCGTCTTTTTTGCTCATCGCCTGCATGTCTTCCATGGTGAAGCCGGTTTTCATCTGCGCGGCGGTACAGGCACAGAGCGTCTGCTTGGTCGTCTCGCTGACGTTCGGGGCCTGACCTTGCAGACAGTTCTGGTAATATTTATTGGCGGTCGCATCACTGATCTCGGTCGCCATTGCCGGGAGGGAGAGTGTCATCAACGCAATCAGGCCAAGAAATAATTTCATTTAAGCGGCTTTCTTTAACAGGGTTTGAGGCAGAGCGCTGAACTGCGCGCATTTTTCAATGACGCCGCCCACGCGGATGATGGTTTCTTCGTCCCACGGTTTGCCGATCAGCTGGAGACCCAGTGGCAACCCTTGCGCGTCGAGACCGGCCGGAACGGAGAGGCCTGGCAGGCCTGCCAGGTTAACGGATACGGTGAATACATCGTTCAGGTACATTTTGATCGGGTCGTCTTCATTGTCACCAATTGCAAAAGCGGCGCTTGGCGTCGAAGGGGTCAGCAACACATCGCATTGTTTATAGGCGTTGAGGTAATCGTTCAGGATCAGCCTGCGGACTTTCTGCGCCTTGATGTAGTACGCATCGTAATAACCGGCGGACAGAACATAGGTTCCGATCATGATGCGGCGTTTGACTTCCTCGCCAAAACCATGGCCGCGCGTTTTTTCATACGTCTCGATCAGATCTTTCCCGGCATCGCGCGCGCCATAGCGTACACCATCATAACGGGCGAGGTTCGAGGAGGCTTCGGCGGGGGCGATGATATAGTAAACCGGCAGCGCGTATTTTGTGTGCGGCAAGGACACATCAACAATCTCTGCGCCTTCGCTTTTTAGCCAATCGATGCCTTGTTGCCAGAGCGCTTCGATTTCCGCCGGCATGCCATCCACGCGGAATTCTTTCGGGATTCCGATTTTCAATCCTTTGACGCCGCCTTTAACCGCGCCCGCGAAATCAGGCACAGCGCGATCGGCGCAGGTGGAATCTTTGGGATCGAAGCCGCTCATCGATTGCAGCATCAAAGCGGCGTCTTCCAGATTGCGGCCGAACGCACCGGCTTGATCCAGCGAAGAGGCGTAAGCGATCACGCCCCAGCGTGATACGCGGCCATAGGTTGGTTTAATACCTGCGATGCCGGTGAAGGCGGCGGGCTGGCGGATCGATCCGCCCGTATCGGTTCCTGTTGCGGCCAGGCACAGGCGTGCCGACACGGCAGCAGCAGAACCGCCAGATGAGCCGCCCGGTGTCAGATCGACGTTCGAGCCATCATTGCGTTTCCATGGCGAGATGACATTGCCGTAGGCACTGGTCGTGTTGGAAGACCCCATGGCGAATTCATCCATGTTGAGCTTGCCGAGCATAACCGCGCCGTCATCGAACAGTTTCTGCGTGACGGTTGATTCATATTCCGGCTTGAAGCCTTTGAGCACGTTCGAGCAGGCGGTCGAGGTCACGCCGCGCGTGCAGAACAAATCCTTAATTCCGATGGGTGCGCCTTCCAGCAAGCCAACGGTGCCCGATGCGCGGCGCTTGTCGCTTTCAGCGGCTTGTTTCAGCGCAATGTCATGCGTGACGGCCGTGAAAGCATTCATGGACGGGTTGAGCGCATCGATCGCTTTCAGGTGCGCCTGCGTAGATTCCACCGAAGTGAAGGCGCCTTTTTTCAGGCCATCCAGTGTTTCTTTGAGCGTGAGGCTGGTTAAGTCAGTCATTTGGTTTTTACCTTATCAAACACAAAGCGGGCGATGACGAAATCGCTCACGCCGATAAACAGGAAAGAGCCGGCCACGAGGCGGCTGGTCTCGGGATCAAAAAAGCCGGCGAGGGCTTGCGGCAGGGCCAGACAGATGGCGCCGAGGACAGCGAAGATGAATCCTGAGGCGTATAGCATTTTCGAAATAAGTTGTGCGTTTTGAGGGGTGAGGGAGTTGGCCATGATTTTATTCCACTACTTTCGGTACGACAAAAAAGCCTTCAAGCGCTTCCGGGGCGTTTTTCAGGACATCCTGCTGGATGCCGCCATCGGTGACGACATCATCGCGCAGGCGCAGTTTGATATCGACGACATTGGCTAACGGTTCGATGTTATCGGTGTTCACTTCGCCCAGTTGTTCAACGAATTTCATAATCGAGCCGAGCTTCACGCGCGTGGCTTCCATCTCCCCCTCGCTGAGTTCGAGGCGGGCGAGGCGCGCGACTTTTTTAACGGTATCCAAATCCATGGTTTTGCTTCCTTTATCCTCTTTTTGTACCCGCAAAGCGCCGCGCCGCGCAAAGGGTATTTTCGTGGCAAAAGGCGGAATGATCGCGTATACACGCCCTATGCCCATCGGTCTTATCAAAGACATCGCAGCCAGTTGCCCCAAAGGCGTCCGTTTGCTCGGCGTCGACCTCGGCACCAAGACGATAGGGCTTGCCCTGTGCGATGCGCGCCAGACACTGGCGACCCCCCTTACCACTATACAGAGAACCAAGTTCGGGCGCGATATTGAGGCGCTTAGTAAAATCGTGCGTGAATATGAAGTGGGCGGATTCGTGTTCGGCTGGCCGCTCAATATGGATGGCTCGATCAGCGCATCATGCGACCGGGTGAAATCCTTCATCGACGAGATGAAACATTATCCACAGCAACTGGGGATAAATCCGGGGACGGACCTGTGGATTGCGTTATGCGATGAGCGTTTGACGACCTCCGCCGCGCAGGATTTCCTTAGTGGCGAGCGCGGCATGCAAGCGAGCAAACGCAAGGAAGTGGTTGACGCTCTGGCCGCGCAGACGATTTTGTCGGGGGCGTTGGATTACCTGAGCGCTGAAATCTCTAAGGCGTAGGGGAAGGCGTTTCCGCCGAGACAATCAAAGATTTTAAATATTTGTAGCCCGGTGCGACGGTGGGTACGGCTACCATGGCAAAAGAGGCAACAATCGCTGCAACAGCCGCAGTTCTTTGTAAATCGGCTTGAGTGGGTTTGTGATAAAGCATAGGAAATCCTCGCTGTTTACTGCCCGTATCGCATGAGTTCGTGGCCGTTTTCTTCCATCCAGCCTTTGCCCTCATGGTAATCCCAGCTTAAATCCTCGCAGACCGACCAGAAATTGGCGGAGTGGTCCATGTAGACGAGGTGAGCGACTTCGTGGGCGACGACGTAGTCAAGGGATTTGAGCGGCGCGAAGATGAGGCGCCAGCTGAAACAGATGCGGCCATCTTCGGCGCACGAGCCCCAGCGGGATTTGGTGTCTTTGACCTGCACCTCGGCAACGGTGCGGCGGATGAGGGCGGCTTTTTCTTCGGCCATGGTTTCGATGCGACGCTTGGCCTCATCCATCAGGAAGCGGCGGATGCGCGCGGACGGATCGGCCTTGTTGGTCGTAACAATGATTTCATCTTTACGGAGCTGAATATCGGTGAATTTCAAAGCCGGGTTATACAGAACCACGATGCGGCGGTCTTTGCCGAATACCGGCAGGATCGCACCGTCCTTGAAGGCGACGGGCCGGGGCAGGGCGCGGAGCTTCTCGCGGATCCATTCCTGGTTCTCTTCGGCAAAGCGGAAAGCGGCCCTTAAGGAGGCTTTTTGGGGCACCACAAGGAGCATCTGGCGCGTCTTGGGATCGAGGCGCAGAGCCATGCGGCGGGCCCGGGTGCTGATGTTCACTTTCAGGCGCGGTGATATCTCAGAAAATGGGTAAGCAAAGGTCGCTAAGTCACTGGATTGTGACATAGTTTTAGTGTTAGGGCGCAAGCGTTTGCGCCCTGCTTGCAGCGGGGAAACCCGTTTGCCCATGCAGTCCTCTAAGAAGGTAAATAGATTATATATATCCATTTTATAGCGCCTGAAAATTAGATGGCAAGAGGCAAATGATGCTTTGAAAAACTATTTGATAATAGACTGATTCGATTGGGGAATAAGGGGGCGAAATTTTGTGTTTAAGTTATGAAAAACACTTGTGCGCCGCAGAATTCTGCGATTTTTTGAGGGAATCGTTCTATTTTACAGATTAAATTAACGCCGAAATCAGGCGTCTTCTGACTTCTGCTGGGTGAAGGTTCCGTTGGTTCTTTCGCGTTCTTTCAGCCAGCGTTTCACTGCGGCCACCCCATGTGTATCCCGGTTGAAACGATCAGGGGCAATGTCAGGTATTTTTGCGAGGTCGGCTGCCGGAATCGGGTCGGCATCCGGCTCCCACAGGCGGATAAAATGCCGCAGGCGGGGCATGATCTCGGTGCGCCAGCGGCGGCCGTTGAAAATGCCGTAATGCCCGGTCTGGAGCTGGAACAGATGGTATTGTTTTTTCTGGCTGAGCGAATAGCACAAATCGTGCGCGGCGGTTGTCTGACCGCGCGAGGAAATATCGTCGAGTTCGCCTTCGATGGTGAAGAGGGCGGTTTTCTCGATCGCTTCGGGACGCACAGAAATCAGATGGCCAGTCAGTGGATCGCGCCATTTCATCTTCCCGCGCGGCAGGAGGTGGCGCTGGAACACGGCATCGACCGTTTGCAGATAGAACTCCGCTGTGATGTCCATGACAGCATTATACTCATCATAGAATTTGCGGTGGCTTTCAGCAGAAGACCCGTCGCCGGAAATCACATGCTGGAAGAATTCCATGTGCGAGCCAACGTGGCGGTCGAGGTTCATGCTCATAAATCCTGAGAGTTGCAGGAAGCCCGGATAGACTTTGCGGAACGCGCCGGGATAATAAATGGGCACATCCTGCACGACGGAATTTTCAAACCAGCTCAGCGGGCGTTGCTCTGCCAGCTCGTTCACGGATGTTTTAGAAAGACGTGTATCGATCGGTCCGCCCATCAGCGTCATTGATTTGGGCTGGTTGGGATCATTATCGGCGGCCATTAAAGCAACGGCGGCCAGCACCGGTACGGCTGGCTGGCACACGGCAATCAGATGCGTATCGGGGCCGAGCATCGACATGAATTCGCGCAAATAAGTAATGTAATCATCGAGATCGAACTTGCCGGATTTAAGCGGTACAAGGCGCGCATCGACCCATTCGGTAATGTACACTTCGTGATGGGGAAGCAGGGCTTTAACGGTACCGCGCAGCAGCGTGGCATAGTGGCCGGACATCGGCGCGACGATCAATACGCGTGGATCTTTGCGCTTAATGTCACGCTTGAAGTGGGTCAGAGTGCAGAAGGGTTTTTCAACCACCATCTCTGGCTTTACAACGACTTCTTTGCCGTTGATTTCGGTGTTGCCGAGCATCCATTCCGGGCGGCCAAAGCGGCGCGTGACGCGCTCGAACAATTCGCCGCTGGCGGCCAGCGTTTTACCCAAAGGTGTATGAGACAGAGGGTTCCAGGGGTTGCTGAAAACCATCTGCGCCGTCTCGGCCATCAGGCGGGCCGGGGTCAGAAGGGCATGCTGGAGTTCGTGAATTTGATAAAGCATTGTTTTCCTTAAGATTATTATCTCATAGAGGCAGATATATTGCAACGCAATAAAGATGGGGCGGATTCTGCGGATAGGCAAGGGGTGCATTCCGCGTTAGGCTGATGGAATGATAGATGTATTCGCCGGTTTCTACGAGCAGATATTTAGCGAGGCCCGCCTGCCGGTTGCCACCGCCGCCTTGGCGCTGGTCAGTGTGGCCGGGCTGATTCTCGGGCCGTTTGGCCATTTTGCTGGGCCTTTATACTGGCGGGCGCTGGATGTGATTTTCGGAAAATTCGGGGTGAAAATGGATAAACCCGGCCGCCCTATAGGCGATCTGGCGCTGCGCGGATTTGTTTTATGCGCCGTCATGATGGCTGTTTCTTTCTTTATTGGCCGCGCGGCACATTATGGCTGGCAGCTATGGCCGGATTATAGACTGGTGGAAATGCTCTGCCTGTTGCCATTATTGGCCGGAGGGGCGCTGTGGCATTCACTGTTTCGCGTGAAAAAGGCGCTGGAGAGCGACCATAATATTAAAGGCGCGTTCCGCACGATTGCCCTGACCAGCCGCTCAGATTTGCTTCAGAATGACGATTTTACCATTACCCGCATCGGCATGGGGCTGGCGGTTCGCCTGTTCGACAAAGGGGCCGTGGCGCCGCTTTTCTGGTTCATGGTTGGCGGGTTGCCGCTAGCCTACCTCTATGCCGGTCTGGCCGCCTTTATCTGGCGGTTCGGCAAGGACGGTCATGGGCGCGGGTTTGCCAATCTGGCGCTGGGTCTTGAAAAGCTGATGGGCTTTATTCCCGGGTTGATCAGCGGGTTGCTGGTTACCATAGCCTCGCTCTTTACCCCAACGGCGCAGATGACGCGCTCGCTGGGCGGAGTCAAAGCGGCCCCTTATAATGAGGGCGGCTGGCCGGTTTCGGCGGCTGCTTACGGGATGAATGTGACGCTGGGCGGCGCTACCCGCGATCTGGAGGGCACCGCCATTCACCGCGAGTGGGTGGGGCCGAGGGGCGCAACGGCCCAGCTGGGCGCGGCGCATATTCACCGGGCGCTGTATCTCGCCATTCTGGCCCATTTCCTGTGGCTGGCGGTGTTGCTGGGCGCGATTGTGGTTTCTGGCAATCAGCTGTTGACTTTATAAGCGGGTTTTGGCTATTGTCCGCCAGAATTTTGATGAATCGACCAAGACTTTAAGGAATACCATTATGAGCCGCCAATGCATGATCACCGGTAAAAAGCGTATGGTTGGGAACAACCGCTCTCACGCGCTGAACGCCACCCGCCGCACGTTCGAAGTGAACGTTCAGGACACATCCGTTTACTCGGAAGTGCTGAAACGCAAAATCAAGATCCGCGCTACGGCTGCCGGTCTGCGTACGCTCGATCACAAAGGCGGTATCGACGCATTCATCCAGAACACAGCCAAAACCAAGCTGCATCCTGATCTGGCTTCGCTGAAAGCCGAAATCGAGAAAAAAGCAGCTGCTGCCGCTTAGTGTTTCGTCGATAGAGAGTTTTACAAACGGCGCAGCGATGCGCCGTTTTTTACGGGTAAAAGACAATGGCCGACCGCAAAAAGAAATTTAAACCGCAACCTGTGCCCAAAGAGTTCGATTTGAACGTCTCTTATCCGGGGCACGGGTTTGAGATTACGCACCGCGATGAAAAATCGGGCGCGCGTACCGGTCTGCTGAAAACGCCGCACGGCACGATCGAAACACCCAATTATATTTTCTGCGGCACCAAAGCGTCGATCAAGAATCTTTCCCCCGCGCAGATGGTCGAAGCGCAAACCGATATTATTCTCTCCAATACCTATCACCTGATGATTCAGCCGGGTGCCGACATCGTCGAGAAAATGGGAGGCTTGCATAATTTCACCAACTGGCGCGGCCCGATGCTGACCGACAGCGGGGGCTTCCAGGTATTCTCGATGGGTAACGGCTCCTGTGCCGACGAGATCAAAGGACGCAACCGTGGGCAACGTAAAGAGAATTTGCTGAAGATCAATGAAGACGGCGCATTCTTCCGCTCGTATCTGGATGGGCAAAAACTTTGTCTCAATCCAGAAATCTCGATGGATATACAGCGCAAGCTCGGAGCAGACCTGATTGTGCAGATGGATGAATGCACGGCGTATCAGGTGACCAAAGAATATACCGAAAATTCCATGCGCATGAGTCAGCGATGGGGTGATCGCTCGCTCATGGCGTTCGAGCATACGCATGATGGTAAGCAGGCGCTCTATGGCGTGGTGCAGGGCGGCGTTTATGAAGATATGCGCATCGAGAGTGCGCAGTATATTGCGTCGCGCCCGTTCTTCGGCATCGGTATCGGCGGCTGCCTTGGCGGTTCCGATGAAGAAATGTACGGCATTCTGGAATGGACGCGCCCGCATTTGCCGGAGAACCGCCCGGTACACTTCCTCGGTATTGGCCGCATTAAAGATGTGTTTGAAGGCGTCAAGCACGGCATCGATACGTTTGATTGCGTAATGCCAACCCGCATTGCGCGTCACGGCATGGCGCTGATCAAAGGCGAGCCAGGTGAGCGCATCAATTTGATGAACGCGCGCTTCCGCGATGATCCTGAGCCGCTCGATGCGTCGCTCGATATTCCATGCAGCCGCGATTATTCCAAGGCCTATATTCACCACCTGCTGAAAGCAGGGGAGATGCTGTCGCACCAGATTCTGAGCCAGCATAACGTCGCCACCATTAACCGTCTGATGCGCGAAGTGCGCGCGGCGATTAAAACGGGTACACTGGAAGAGCTTCGCAAAACCTATCTGCCGGAATAATCATCATGAGAACATTGCCTGACTTTCCCGCCCTGCACATTGTCGATCATCCGCTGGTGCAGGATAAGCTCTCGCGCATGCGCGACAAGCACACACCGATGCGCGAGTTCCGCCAGCACTTACGCGAAATCGCGTTGCTGATCGGCTATGAGATTACGCGCAGCCTTGCGCTGACGACCAAGCATATCGTCACACCGGTCGAAGCGATGGATGCGCCGATCCTGAAAGATACGCCGCCGACGATTGTGCCGATTTTACGCGCAGGCCAGTGGATGGCCGAAGGGTTGATGGAATTGATGCCGGACAGCGCCGTCGGTTATATCGGTCTCTACCGTGATGAAGAAACGCATCGCCCGGTTGAGTACCTCAAAAAATTACCCAAACACGAAGGGCAGATGTGGATCGTCGTCGATCCGATGCTGGCCACCGGCCACTCTTCCGAATATGCCTTCCAGTTGCTGAGCCAGCATGGCGTACCGACGAGCCATATGAAATTCATGGCGCTTGTCGCGGCGCCGGAGGGTGTCGCGGTAATGCAGGCTTCCTTCCCGGAGGTCGAGATTTACATTGCGTCTCTTGATAAGCAATTGAATCAGAACGCTTTTATCGTCCCCGGTCTGGGCGATGCCGGTGATCGCCTGTTCGGTACGCACTAATCCGCTGATTTTTGGCACTTTTATGCGGAAGTAGCTATAATAGGGCTTCCAAGGGGCAAGAGCTGAGATGAGCGCAAACGATATCAAACTCGATATGTTATTCGACCAGATGCCGGTCGCGCGGTTCGTCATCCTCCCCGTGCCAGGTTGCTACAAACTTATCGAATGCAATAAAAAGGCCGTCGCGTTTTTTGGTAAAAATAAAAGCGATCTTGTGGGTCAATGTTTTATCAAACTGATGGACAAGGAAAACGGCATTCACCTTAATCATTCCATCGGCGTGGCGCTCGAAAAGAAACAAGCGGTTGGTATCAAATCGCTGCCGACTTTCCCGGGTGATATTTTTATTCCAGGTTTCTGGATCAATCCGATTATTTCCGATGCGGGCGAGGTGCTTTATATCGATGTTATCGCCCAGCCCTCCATGGCGGATGAAACATCCGTACACCGCGAACGCGACGATGCGCTGCGCCTGCTGACGTCCATCTTCGATGTGTCGGAGATCGGGATTATCGTGACCGATCATAATCGCCGTATTATCAAGGTGAACGATAACTTCGTGCGCACCTTTGGCTGGGATCGCGATGATCTGGTAGGGCATGATTTCGTCGACATCATCAGCGAGAATGAGCGCGAACTCGCCATCATCAATCACGAAGAATTCCTGCGTACCGGCATCCGCTCGACCGGAGAGATGCGCCTGATCCGCCGTGATGGCGGCATCGCCAATGCGCTCTATACCTCTGCCACACTTGAATTAAGTCAGCGTCGCCGCTTCCAGGTAACGACAGTGATGGACATTACCATCCGCAAGCAAATGGAAATGTCGCTGCGCCTTGCCAAGGATCAGGCGGATAGCGCCAACCATGCCAAATCTGCGTTTCTGGCCAACATGTCGCACGAATTGCGCACGCCGCTCAACGCCATTATCGGTTTTTCCGAGATGATGGTGACGCACATGTATGGCGAACTGGGCCATCCGAAGTACGAAGAATATCTGGGCGACATTCATTTGAGCGCGCGCCACCTGCTCGAGATCATCAACGAAGTACTCGATATGTCGAAAATCGAAGCGGGCCGCGTCGAACTGGATGAGCAGAATGTCGATATTGCCGGCCTGATTGAATCGGTTACGCGGATGATGGATGCGCGCGTGTTGAGCAGTGGTATCCGCATTCATTCCCACATCAAACCAGACCTTAACCGCCTGCGCGCCGATCCGCGTCTGCTCCGGCAGGTGTTGATCAATATTCTGACCAACGCGGTCAAATATTCGGACAATGGCGGTGAAATTAATCTCAAAGCCTATATCGCGGATGATGGCGAGTTGACGATGACTATTTCCGACACAGGTGTCGGTATTCCACAAGATCGCATCGCCGAAGCGATGGAACCGTTCGGTCAGTTGAATGATCCGCGTATCAGCACCAAATATCAGGGCACGGGCCTGGGCCTGCCGCTCGCCAAAGCGATGACGGAACTGCACGGCGGCGCCCTCAAACTTGAGTCAGAAGAGGGGGTTGGCACGACGGTGACCGTATCTTTCCCGAAAAGCCGTGTATGCCGCCCGGAGCCTATAACCAACAGAGCGGTTGAAATTCTCACCCCGGCAGAGTAGGCTGGCCTCCTATCCATAATAAGAGAGGCCATTATGACCGAACTCGAACAACGCTGCGCCAATGCCGGTCTGAAAATGACGGGGCCGCGCAAAACAATTCTCAAAGTGCTGGAAGAGGCGACGGACCATCCGTCCGTTGAAACAGTTTATGAGCGCGCCAAGGAGATCGACCCCTCGATCAGCATCGCCACCGTGTACCGCACGCTGAATATGCTCGACGAAATGGATATCGTCATGCGCCGCGAATTTAATGAGAGCTTTTCGCGCTACGATATCAATGTCGAACACCATCACCATTTGATCGATCTGGAATCGGGTGAGGTGATTGAGTTTCAAAATGAAGCGCTTGAAGCGTTGAAAGAAAAGATTGCGGCTGAACTGGGATATGACCTCATCGATCACCGCCTGGAATTATATGGACGTAAAAAGAAAGCCGTTTAACCATGGCTGTATCCGATCCTGACAATTGCGTGGAGTTTTTTGATAAGGCGCAAGAGCCGGAGCGGTGCCGCTGTAAGGATATTGTGCTGACGGCCTATGATAATTTACGCGGGCATGGGTTGTCGGAGCGCGAGGCCATCATCGCCGGCATGCACATCCTGCGCTACCACCATCCCAGTCCGTCGCGCGAAGCCAAAACCGTGGTGGAATGCTGGGTGTTCGAACATTCGCAACATTCGGGCCACTAAACAGTCAGGAGAGTATAATGCTAATTTTTCAATTTTCAGAGAAGGGTTTCACTCCGGAGCAGATGCAAACATATTCGTTTCTGAAATCATTGGAAGATCATCCTTTGTCAGAAATAGAATTAAAAAAAGAAGCGCGCGCCGTATTTGAAGAAGTTGCCCGCAGTAATGAATGGCCTATGACTGTTTCCGTGTCGCCGCTCGAGCGCATCGCCGCTTTTTGCAATGCGGCCGATGGTAAAATCATGCTGAATGAGGAAGGGGCTGCAGTGTTAGAAGAATATAAGCAGTACATTCCGGATGGCGCTAAAGCGATGCATCTCTGGGTCTGATTGTTTGGAGAACCGCCTTCCCACTTACCTCTGGCTCGACGCCAAAATCCGTGAGCTCTCGGCGCAGGGGGTTGGTGTGTATGTCGCGCAGCGCGGCGATAAAACGGGCGGGCTGGTTCTGCTTAAAATTGCCGATATGGCTGGGCAGTGCCGCCTTTTGACCCAACTGCGTAATCTGGAGGGTGATCTGACATGGATGCCCGCGCTGAAAGACGACATCACCGATGAAAAAAGCGCGGACGACTATATCGCGCGCGCTTGCTCTCGTGATCCCGACCTCTGGGTGATCGAAGTCGAAGATAAAGGAATGAAGAATCCTTTTGTTACTGCTGCATAGCAGGAATTGCCTTAATCGACGTCCCGCTGATGTTCAATGGCTTAGGCGCAGCCTGAACAGAAGAAGCAAAAATCTCATGAATATTGGTTGGCATCGAAGTCTCCGTTCATTTCCGACGTTACGCTTGAAAGATTTACAAGGCATTAACGGCGGAAAAAGGGCGGAATATCAGTCTTATTGGGGCAGAACCCTTGATATTGGCGATAAAAGCAGGCATATAAAGGGTACGAAACACGTCCCTTTTTAACGTACTGATTCACATGATTAAATTGTCAAAACTGACGGATTATTCGATTGTGATCCTCGCCGAGATGTCGCGCGGGGAAGGGGCGCTTATGACCGCATCGGGACTGGCGACGCTCTCTAATCTGCCGGAGCCGACCGTTGCCAAAGTTTTAAAGATGCTGGCGCGCGGCACCGTTATTTCCTCTGTTCGCGGGGCGAGCGGGGGGTATGTGCTTTCGAAGCGTCCGGAAGACATCAGCATCGCGTCGGTGATTACCGCGCTCGAAGGGCCCGTATTGCTCACCGCCTGCGTTGAAAATGGCGGCGGTTGCTGTCATGAAAAAACTTGCGCTGTGAAGGGGCAGTGGGATCCGGTGAATGAAGCGATGAAAACCGCGCTTGAAAATGTCTCGCTGGCCCAGATGATTGCGCGGCACATATGAGCATCGAAGCCGAAACCATTCAGGCCGTCAAAGACCTCGCCAACAAATACGATGCCGGGTTTGAAACCGACATCGAGATGGACTATGCGCCCAAGGGTTTAAATGAAGATATCATTCGCCTGATCTCGGCGAAGAAGAACGAACCGCAATGGCTGCTCGACTGGCGCCTCAAGGCCTATGCGCACTGGCTCAAAATGCCCGAACCGCAATGGGCAAAGCCGGTCATTCCGAAAATCGATTATCAGGATGCATATTATTACGCCGCGCCAAAAATCGGCAGCGCGCCGAAATCACTCGATGAGGTCGATCCCAAATTGCTGGAGACCTATGCCAAGCTGGGCATTTCTTTGAAGGAACAGGAAATTCTGGCGGGCGTTGAGGGTACGCAAAATCTGGTTGCCGTCGATGCGGTGTTTGATTCCGTCTCGGTTGCGACGACATTCAAAGCCAAGCTCGAAGAAGTGGGCGTGATTTTTTGTTCAATTTCGGAAGCGGTGCAGCGCCGTCCGGACCTGGTGCAAAAATATCTGGGTTCGATCGTCCCGTATGCTGACAACAAGCATGCCTGTTTGAATTCTGCCGTCTTTACCGATGGCTCGTTCGTGTATGTGCCGCCGGGTGTACGCTGCCCGATGGAGCTGTCCACATACTTCCGCATGAACGCGAAAAACACAGGGCAGTTTGAGCGCACGTTGCTGATCGCCGATAAGGGATCGTATGTGTCCTATCTCGAGGGCTGCACCGCGCCGATGCGCGATGAAAACCAGATGCATGCCGCCGTGGTGGAACTGATCGCCCATGAAGAGGCCGAGATTAAATATTCGACCGTGCAGAACTGGTGGCCGGGCGATGAAAACGGCAAGGGCGGGATTTATAATTTCGTGACCAAACGCGCTTTATGCGAAGGCCGCAATTCCAAGGTCAGCTGGACGCAGGTTGAAACCGGTTCCGCCATCACCTGGAAATATCCCTCCTGCATTCTGAAGGGCGAAGGCAGCCAGGGCGAGTTTTACTCGGTCGCCATCACCAATAATTACCAGCAGGCCGATACCGGCACCAAGATGATCCATCTGGGCGCCAACACCAAGAGCCGCATTATTGCCAAGGGTATCAGCGCCGGGAAATCAGATTCTACCTATCGCGGCCTCGTAAAAATCATGCCGGGCGCCGATGGCGCGCGCAATTTTACCCAGTGCGACAGCTTGCTGATCGGCGATCAATGCGGCGCGCATACGGTGCCGTATATCGAAACACGCAACGCGAGTGCGCAGCTCGAGCATGAAGCGACAACCTCCAAGATTTCGGAAGACCAGCTGTTTTATTGCCAGCAGCGCGGCATCGGCGAAGAAGAAGCGCTTGCGCTAATCGTCAATGGCTTCTGCAAGGAAGTTTTACAAAAATTACCCATGGAGTTCGCCGTCGAAGCCCAAAAGCTGGTCGGCATCTCGCTCGAAGGATCCGTTGGATAAAAAAAGGAAAAACCATGACCGATATTTTACCGCAAGACCCGAATGCCGCGATCAAAAAGATGATCGCGCTCGCTAATGATCTGATCCAGCTGATGCAGGAAGAAGGCCGCTCTATCGCCATGAACGATGCGATTGGTTTTTCCGTGTCGGAGCAGAGCAAAAGCGCCACGGCCACCCGCTATGAACAGGGCGCCGCCGAATTCCTCACGCGCGCGGGCGAGCTGCGTCAGTTCGCGGACAAGGCGCTATTCGACGAATTGCTGGCCCGTCAGACGCAACTGCGTGAACTGGCCGGAAACAATAATGCCATGCTTGAAAAAATTTCCGGCGTAAAAGCCGCCAATAATTCTTAAACCCAAGGAGACAATAAATGAATAAATGCTGTGAAAAAATTAATATGGTGTGCACCCTGCGTTGGGCGGCCGTAATTCTGATTACCGTTTGTATCATCTCGACGATACTGGGCGTTATAGCGGGCGTTAATCGTGGCGCCGGCTTTGATGACGCTCTTGCGATTGTTGTCATTGGTTTGGCCAACGGCGTATTCCAGCCTCTGGTCCTGCTCGGTATCGCTGAAGGTTTAGCGCGGATGAATAAAATATAAATCTTATGAGGCAGGCTTTTTCTTTATTTGGATGGTTTGGTATCGGGATGGGCATATTGTCTTTCCTTTTACTCTATCTTTCATCCTTTAATTATTACGAGAAGGACTACATTGTTTGTTTGGCTTTAGCTTTTGCCGCCGCCATACTTATAGTTTGTTCTGCTCTTATTCTCGGAATGGCCCAAATATTTAAATCGCTAAAACATATTGAAAAAGTGATGGGTAATGATCGAAATTAAGAATCTGCACGCCAGAATTGGCGATAAGGAAATTCTCAAAGGCATCAATCTGACGATTGAGCCAGGGAAGGTGCATGCCATCATGGGGCCGAACGGATCGGGTAAATCAACCCTGTCTTACGTGCTGGCGGGGCGCGAGGATTATGAAGTGACGGACGGCGATATCCTGTTCAATGGTGCCAGTATCCTCGAGATGGCGCCTGAAGAACGGGCGGCGGCCGGCCTGTTCCTCGCGTTTCAGTACCCGATCGAAATTCCGGGCGTGCAGATGACGACGTTCCTTAAGACAGCGCTTAACGCTGTCCGCAAAGCGCGCGGTGAGAAGGAACTTGATGCGATCGACTTCCTGAAATTCATGAAGCGCAAATCGCTGGAGCTCGGCATTGCCGACGATATGATGAAGCGCGCGGTAAATGTGGGTTTCTCCGGCGGCGAGAAGAAGCGCAATGAAGTGCTGCAGATGGCGATGTTGGAGCCGAAATTCGCGGTGCTGGATGAAACCGATTCCGGTCTCGATATCGACGCGCTGAAGATCGTCGCGGATGGCGTCAATGCCCTGCGCGAGAAAGACCGCTCGTTCCTCGTCATCACGCATTATCAGCGTCTGCTCGATTACATCAAGCCGGATGTGGTGCATGTGTTGGCGCGTGGGAAGATTGTCCGCACCGGCGGGCCGGAACTGGCGCATGAGCTGGAAGCCAACGGCTACGCCGATATCGTCGGGGAAGCGGCATGATCTCTTTGGAGTCATTGCCGACCGTGAAGTCCGAGCGGTGGAAATATACCAACCTACCGGCGGCAGTGAAGAAGCTCGCCCTCAAGCCCGCCATACTCGGCTGGAGCGACAATGTTTCCTTGCTTAATCCCCGCGCGCCCGGCGAAGTCCAATATGGCGACACGCAGCTGTGGGATATCAACGCCCGTTACACCAAGGACATCAAATTCATTACTGCGTCTGAAGAAATCAGCGTCGATGCACAAGACGGGCAGATGCTCTCGCCGCGCCTGATCGTGCATGTCAAGCGCGGGCAGGAAATCACCTTGATCGAGCGTCAGAGCGGGCAGGGCGCGTACTGGAAAAATTCGGTTACGCAGATTGTCGTCGAAGACGGCGCGATCCTGCATCACTACCGCGTGTCGGAAGAAAGCGCCGCGGGCGTGCATACCAATTTCACCCATGTCACGATTGGCCGTGATGCGCAGTATAAAACGCTCGCGCTGAATTTCGGCGCAGCGCTGATCCGCCACCAGATTCATGCGGAGTTGCAGGGACAGGGCGGAGATTGCACGCTGACCGGGGTAAACCTGCTGGGCGACAAGGTTCATTGCGACACGACAATTACGATTGAGCATCAGGCACCGAACTGCACCTCGAACCAGCTCTATAAAAATGTGCTGGATGACGCGGCGCGCGGGATATTTCAGGGCAAGGTGCATGTGCATCAGATTGCGCAGAAGACCGATGGATACCAGCTCTCCAACACATTGATGCTATCGCCGCTCGCCGAAATGGATACCAAGCCGGAGCTGGAAATTTACGCGGATGATGTGAAATGCTCTCACGGCGCGACAACAGGGCGCCTCGATGAAGAGCCTTTGTTCTATATGCGCGCACGGGGCATTCCAGAAGATCAGGCGCGCGCCTTGATGATTGAATCGTTTATCGGCGCGGCGCTTGAGTATATCCACGATGAAGCGCTGCGCGCCGAGTGGCAGGAGAAAGCCCGGTCATGGCTGGCGTAGCACAATATCGCAGTGATTTCCCGGTGCTGGAGGCGCAAGTCAATGGTAAGCCGTTGACGTATCTTGACACCGCGTCCTCCGCACAAAAACCCAACATCGTGTTCGGCGTCATGCGCGACGTGATGGATCATTACTACGCCAATATTCACCGCGGCTTGTACCAGAATTCGCAAGCGACGACGCGCGCATTTGAAAATGTGCGTATCAAGGCGGCGGAGTTTATCAACGCGCCGAGCGCCACGGAGATTGTCTTCGTGCGTAATACGACTGAAGCGATCAATTTGGTATCGCAAAGCTGGGGGCGTACGTTCCTCAAAGCGGGCGATGAAATCCTGCTGACGCAGATGGAGCATCACGCCAATATCGTGCCGTGGCAGTTGCTGCGCGACCAAATCGGCGTGGTGATCAAGGTTGTGCCGGTGCTGGATGACGGCACGCTCGATTTCGACGCAATCGATGGGTTGCTGACCGAGAAGACAAAGCTGGTTTCGTTCACGCATATCTCTAACGCGCTCGGCACGATTAACCCGGCGCAGGATATCGTGCGTAAGGTGAAGGCCTATAATTCCGATATCAAGGTGCTGATCGATGGATCGCAAAGCGCCGTGCATCTGAGCGTCGATGTGCAGGCTTTGGGCTGCGACTTCTTCTGCTTTACGGGGCACAAGCTCTATGGGCCGACAGGCGTGGGCGTGCTGTGGGGCAAATATGACGTCCTTGAAACGATGCCGCCGTATCAGGGTGGCGGCGACATGATTGAAACGGTGACGTTCGCGCATACTGTTTATAAAGAACCGCCTGCGCGGTTTGAAGCCGGTACGCCGGCGATCATTCAGGTGATCGGTCTGGGCGCGGCGATCGATTACGTGCGCGCGATCGGTATCGAAGATATCGCAGCGCATGAAAAGAAACTGTTCGACAGCGCGATGCGCGCGCTTGGTGATATCGAGGGCATTACGTACTACGGCACCGCGGCCGATAAGGCGGGTATCATCTCCTTCACAATGAAGGGGGCGCATACGTCCGATATTGCGATGATCCTTGATAAACAGGGCGTGGCGGTGCGTTCGGGGCATCATTGCTGTATGCCGCTGATGACGCGCTTTGGTGTCGATGGCACGGTGCGCGCGTCGTTCGGCCTGTACAATAACGAAAATGATGTTATCTCACTGGTAAAGGCCCTCAAGAAAGCGAAAGAGTTACTGGCATGAAAATGGACGCTGTCGCCGATGAAGAAATGATCCGTAACGCCGTGGGCGATGCCTATGACGAACTGGCGGAGCCGGGCAATGTCGAGCTGAGCGATCATCCGCTTGTGCCGATCATCGTGCGCGCCTTGCGCGATGTGTATGACCCCGAAATCCCGGTGAATATTTACGAGCTGGGCCTGATCTACAAAATCGATGTCACCGACAAGGAAGACGGCAAGGCCGATGTCTATGTCGAGATGACGCTGACCTCGCCCGCGTGCCCGGTCGCACAGGAAATGCCGGGCTGGGTGCAGGGCGCGATCTTCCCGTTGGAAGGAGTGGGGCATGTCGATGTCGATATCGTCTGGGACCCGACCTGGGACCCATCGAAAATGGCCGAGACCGCTAAACTTCAATTAAACATGTTCGTGTAGGATAAAGAGATGAGCGCACCGATCACCATTACCGACTCTGCTGCCAAGGCGATTGCTGAAAAGACCGCGTTGAAAGACGGGGCTTATGGCTTGCGCCTGACGATCAAATCGACCGGTTGTTCGGGCCATAGCTATGCCATGGAGCATGTGATGGACGAGACGCCGCAGGCGGATGACATCATCCAAGTGGGCGACGCCGTGCTCTATATCCCTAAACTTCATAGCTGGATGCTGTTCGGCATGACCATCGGTTTCGATGAAGGACAGATGGGTTCGGGCTTTACTTTCACCAACCCAAATGAGACCGGGCGCTGCGGTTGCGGCGAATCCTTCACGGTCGAGCGCAAAGAGAACGCCTAGGATTCCTGCGGCTTTGCGTCAATCTATTCAGTTCGTTCGGCGTATTTTTTTTCGCGCTGGCCCTCATCCGGGCAAAATAAAAGGGCCGCAAAAGCGGCCCTTTTGAATTCTTATGTGTCTGTAGATTACAGACCGAGTTTGCGGCCCAGTTTTGGGCTCAGCGATTGTGCGAACGCGCGGGAAGGAGCCAGTGTGCTCATGGCAGGGACAACGTTAGCAGGGTGAACTGCGCGGGCTGCGAATTTACCAACATCATTGAATGCTTTTACCATATTTAGTTCCCTCTCGTTGCAATATCGTACGCTGTTACATATTCTTCATAAAGCTCATCTCTGGATTTCCCGGCAATATAGGCTTTATAGACCCCATTAAGCCCCAATTCTGCCAAAGAGTCAAGCAAATCTGGATATTCTGAAGAGTTGGTTAATTCCTTCACAATTTGGCAGGTTTCCGTAATGGAATCAAGGTTTCGGCCATGGATGAAGCTGGCATAGGCCATGATATCCTTGGCGGGATCCGGCGTTTTAAAGCCGGCATGTTCCTGCGTCGCTTCATGAACGGCTTTGGCTAGTTGCAGGGCGAATGTCGTTGTGGCTTTTTCCTGCTTGGCAGGGACTTGCATGTAAATGGTGTTCAACTCCGGGGAATAGCCGGATTCGCCGGTGCCTTTAATGATGCTGACGGGTACAAGGCCGGTATCAACCACGCGCAGGAACAGGCGGGCGCTTTCGCTTTGTTGTAATATTTCGTAGGCGCTTTCCATCAGGGCTTTGGCATGAGGGTGGCCATAGCTGATCGTCGCCGCGGTGCCTTTTTTAAAGGAACCGGTTAAACCGCCGCTCTGTGTGCCTGGTGTGTCGTTCATGTCGTTGCCCATTCTACACCATATAATCGCTCTGGCCAGTGTCGCTGAGGCGCATCATGGTCATTTTTTCATAGGCAATGCGTACCCGGCCATTGGGTTTGACCTCCACTGCGCCGCGCAGAACCTGGCCGTCCAGATAAAGGTCGGCATCGACCACATAGGCATCAAGGCCGCCATCATAAGTAACAACCGGGGGTTTGTGGTCGCGCATGACGGTATCGAAGGCCGTGGGACCAAGCGATTCGAGCAGGGGCATGTCGTGCGGGTTGGTGATCAGCTTGCGCTCTTCACCGTCATCGCCGCTCACCTGTTCGAGGAAAAACTCCACGTAATCGAGCACGGTGCGCTCATCAAGGCTTAAAGAACCCTTGGCGTTCACGGCGTAAATCGGCTCTTCCGTGCCGTCGAGGTAATGGAAGAAGGTGCCGTCGCTTAAATACTGGAAGGTGAAGGAGGGGAGCGAGGCGTAATTGGTGATCTTGTACAGCTGGTAGCCGGTGTAGAATCGCAAAGGGGCGCGGGTCACTTCGCTGGTCGCGGACGAAAACAAGCCCGCTTCCGCGTCGGATGCCACGGAAGTGATGATTTTCGCTGATGTATCGCGGTCAAGCCGTTGCCAAAGCATGGCGGTTACTGCCTTTTTGAAACTAAACTCATTACATTATCAATTGAATTTCAAAAATTGCAAATCGGTGAAAGCAGCGATGAGTAAGGCGTTGTGATATATGAGTTATTCGCCTCCACGCGCCGTGTAATGGCGATTACGCTTCAATGGCGCTCAGGGCTTTTTCGAGGATGGTTGGCGGGGTGTTCAAGTCCGTCACTTCGGTCGAGAGGATTCGGCGCCAGGTGCGCGATCCGCGTTCGCCGTTGAAGAGGCCGAGCATGTGGCGGGTGATGGATTTGACCGGGGTGCCGTATTGGGCCATTTGCTCTTCGGCATACGGGATCATGGCGCGAACAACGGCGGCTTTATCGGGCAGAGATTGCGCGGGGAAAAGGGCTTCTTGTACTTCACGCAGAAACCACGGGTTCTGATAGGCCTCGCGACCGATCATGGCGCCATCGAAGCGGGTGAGATGCTCGCGCGTATCCTCAAGTGTTTTAATGCCGCCATTGACGATGATGGTGAGTTGCGGGTGCGCTTGTTTGATGGCATGTGCCACATCATATTGGAGCGGGGGGATTTCGCGGTTCTCTTTGGGGGAGAGGCCTTTGAGCCACGCTTTACGGGCATGGATAATAAAGGTATCGCATCCGGCCTGTTCGTTTTTCAGGATAAAGTCTTCGAGGAAAGCGTAGTCTTCGCTGTCGTCGATGCCGATGCGGCATTTTACCGTGACGGGAATATCGACCACATTTTTCATGGCGGCAACGCACTCAGCGACGAGGGCAGGTTCGCGCATTAAACACGCGCCGAACGCGCCTTTTTGCACACGCTCGGACGGGCAGCCGCAATTCAGGTTGATTTCATCGTAGCCGTAGTCCTGCGCCATCTTTGCGCAGGTCGCCAAATCGGTCGGCTCGCTGCCGCCGAGTTGCAGGGCGACAGGATGTTCGGATTGATTAAAGCGCAGGTGGCGGTCATGGTCGCCGTGGATCAGCGCGCCGGTTGTGACCATCTCTGTGTAAAGCACCACATCCGGCGAGATCAGGCGATGGAAGTGGCGGCAATGCCGGTCCGTCCAGTCCATCATCGGCGCGACGCTGATATGCGGTTTTGCGTTCATGGATGGGGTTATAGACGGGATGGACAGGGTTTGTCATCTGTCGTGAGCGGTTATTTACCCAGTCCAAAGTTTTGCGCCACGGTGTTTTGCGGCATGGTGAAGGTGTTGTCTTTCAGCGAAGCGTTCATGATGTCGGCCGGTTTCGGCAGGCCGCACACGTTATCGCTGCTCAGGTGCGAGAGTTTGGCGCTCAGGATGCCGCTATCAGGATAGGTTTGCTGTAAAATGCCGGTCAGATCTTTCATCTCGATGTCAGCATCATCAAGCGTATTATCCGTGACGTTCCGCATAATATCGACCTTCTCTTCCTCGGTCAGAGAGGGGCCAAGGTCTGTCATTTCATTGAGGTCGCGCGACAATTCAAACGCCAGCGTATCGCCCATCGTTTCGCTGATCGTCGAGGTGATGCTGTGATAGGTGGATTTGATATCGGGGTCGCGGAAAAATTCATCGCGCTTGCCCGGGGCAAATTCAATCTGGACGCCGTAATCGAATGTTTGCGGTGTCAGAGCCTTGTTGTCGGACTCATATTGATGGCCGACAGGGAAGCCCTTGATGCATTCATGCATGGGAATGTCCCAATACTGATTTAAATGCGGAGACAATCCGGTCGGGGCCGAGTCTGGCTGATTGGCGGCGTTAAATAGCTGGGACAGGGCCATGATGCAATTATGCCAAATTACGGTTAATAAATGCAAAATTTGGCAAAGGGTTGCGGGAATCGCGATTTTTGGGTTTAGTAGCGCCATGCGATTTGCCGTTCTTGCCTTGCTGATGATTTTCACGTTTCCCGCCTTTGCGCAGGAGGCGGCTGCTCCCGTTGAGGCGGCGGCGCCGGAAAAGGCTATTCGGACGACGGGCCTGCCGGTGCCGCGCTTTGTCTCCCTAAAGGGGGAAAAGGCGTTCGTGCGGACGGGGCCGGGCTTGCGCTACCCCATCGCCTGGGTGTTCGAGAAGGCCGGCCTGCCGGTCGAGATCGTTCAGGAGTTCGATACCTGGCGCAAGATCAAGGGGCCACAGGGCGAAGAGGGCTGGGTCCACCATACGCTGGTCTCCGGCCAGCGCACGGTTCTGGTGACGGGTGAGGACACCGAGACGTGGCATAAAGAAATCAGCGTGGATTCCCGGGCTGTCGCCAAGGCTGAGCCCGGTGTGATCGCCAAGCTGATCCGCTGCGAGGATGAGGCATGCGAGTTGCAAAAAGACAACTACCGGGGCTGGGCTCCGCGAAATTCTCTTTGGGGAATTTACGAGGGCGAGCAAATCAAGTAGCTTTAAGGAACAGGGTGATTCGTTTTATCCCCCGCTTCTTACAAACCTTATCAACAAACCCTGCCAACCTTCAGTTTTTACATCGAAAAGAGCCATGTCTGATATATACAGCACAACGGGGCTAGCCACCCGGATTCAAGGCGCGATTCAAGGTCTTTGCTTTGATGAAGATCAGGGGACGGACGGGGTGCGCATGCTCCTGCTGCTCGCCGGTATGACGGTGGAAACCGCCTTCCTGTTCGATGATCCGGCTGAAGCGATGGACGCCACGTTTGCGCGCCTCGAAGAAATGATGGGCGCGATGCCTGTCGGCGGACCTCTGCGTGACGATGTGCTGCCGCCTGCCACCGTGATTGATTTCGATGCCGAGCAGGGCCGCCAGCTGGCGCGCGAATATTTTGAAGAGTGGCTCGACTGCCCATACGAATTCCATGACCTGTTATTGTTCATCATCCAGCAGCGCTTTGTCGGCTGGGAGCAGATGGGGCAACGCCGCGCGGAATCGCTGCGACTGTTTAAAGAAGTGACCGTGCGCGCGATGGGCTTTGAATTGGCCGCGCAGGAAATCTGCGATGGGATTATCGAAGCCAAGATCGGCAATGACTGGACGCTGGCAGACGCCATCGGCGCGCTGGCCGGATCGGCAGGGCACAGACTGGCGCTCTCGCACAACGGACAAAATCAATGCTGCTGGTTCCGCGGGAGCGACCTGCCGGACTTGCTCGATCAATGCGCGTATGTGATGACGCAGGAAGCCGTGCGTCTGGGGTTGAAATGCCACACCGATTGGCGTTTTGGCCTCCCCGCCAACGATATTCCGGCCAACCCGCCGATGGCGCTGGTGCGCGCCGCCGCGCCGATTGCCGATGAATTTTTTACCCGCATGGGCATGATGGATCTGGAAGAACAGGCGGTGGCCTGTGCCAAGGCGGCGGGCCGCATGCTGGCCGTTGCCGCCGGCGGCGAGTTCCCGGAAATCGAACCGCCGATCGCCAAACCGCTGGCCATGGCCGCCCTGACCGAGAGCTATAAAGGCATGTGCGTCGGCGATGGTCTGCTCGTCGATGGCAGCTGGTCATAAACCGTCCATAACCTGTCTTTAATCGCAACCTAACCCTTGATTCAGCCTTATTTGCTTGTTAAGACTCGAGGCATGTCGATGCAAGATGCCGTTAGGAAAATTATGGATTTCGTGCCCAAGTCACAGTACAGCTTCGATGAAATCATCGCATGCGGTGAAGGCAAATTGTTCGGTGAGGGCAATGCCAAACTGCCGCTGCCGCCGATGCTGATGTTCGATCGCATTACGAATGTGTCGCTGGAAGGCGGCGCGTTTGATAAAGGCGAGATCGTTGCCGAACTCGACGTCACAGAAAATCTCTGGTTCTTCGAATGCCATTTCAAGGGCGACCCCGTTATGCCGGGCTGCCTTGGGCTCGATGCCATGTGGCAATTGCTGGGCTTTTACCTCGGCTGGACCGGCGCGCCGGGTTCGGGCCGCGCGCTGGGTCTGGGTGAGCTGAAATTCACAGGGCAGGTGCTGCCAACCGCGAAACTGGTCCGCTATGTTATCGACATCAAACGCGTCATCAACCGCAAGCTGGTGCTGGGCGTCGCCGACGGCCGCGTCGAGTGCGACGGTCAGGTGATCTACGAAGCCAAAGACCTGAAAGTCGGTTTGTTCGACAACACAGCGGCGCTGTCTCCCGCTTAATTTATTGACATAATTATTATAAATCGGTATTAAAAGGCCCATGCGTTTACTGGGTCTTTTTAATAGCGCGTCTGGCTTTGCCCAGACGTATGACGGGTCTGAGCCTGCCTACCGCCAGTTCATGAAGGCGGCGATTGCGTATGAAGAGGCGGGCGGAGAACCTCCCAAAGTAGACGAGCTTCTCGATACCGCCATCGGTGCGATTAACAACGTCAACCGCGAAGAAGATTTTCTGGAACGTCTCGCCAAGGGCGGCGCGCAGATATTTCACCATGGGTCCGTTTTTGTGCGGCCCGATCCTGACGGTGAGGGTATCAAAAACGGTGAGGGCGAGTTTACGCCGCCCGTCCATGAACCGCGCCTGCGCGAAGTCGTTATGGCGCTGCAGGCCAAAGGTGTCTATTTCGATGATCTGGTGATTGATGTCGGGCGCGTGTCAAATATGCAGATGCGCGAATGGCCATATGTGATCGTCACCATTCCCCGGTTGAACGCGCAAATCGCCGTGGCCGATCAGAAAGGCGAAGCGTTGTTCGCGGCGCGCCCGGCATTGGCCTATATGAACTGGGCGCTGTTTGAAAAGAAAATGGCGGGGCAGGAAGGCACGGTTTTTGAAAACGTGACGCGCACTGTTCACAGCGGCGCGTGGGAAGAGCGGTTGATGAAGGCTCTTTTTGGCGAAGAGCCTGATGTTGGACCGAAAGTCAATCTATCCGGCTATATCAAGGCGCACCGCAAGCTACGATACCCGCTTACCGAAGAAATGGTCGTAGCCATGGCGCAGTTGCACAGACTGAACGATCCTGAGAGATTATGGCCCGGTAGCCGCAGCGGTGAAATCGATCCAGCGATCGTTCTTGCCGTGACGGGTGATCCCAACTGGCAGGAAGAAAACTGGAAAAAAATCGATGTAGCCGGCCACAAACAAGCGCGTGGATTGACGCGTCCTATTAGTCAAATTCTTTATGCGCATAATTGTCACTATGACTTTACCGAGATCATGATTGCTCAAATGGCTCGACTGACGCGTGAGCGCGATCCAGACAAAAAATGGCCGACATGGGAATCTGGTGAAATCGCGCCGGATATTCTGGAAGCCGTGACGGGTGACAAGCATTGGCGCAAGGAAACATGGAAGGGCATACAGGAAGCTGGCGACCGAGGCCAGCGCGGCCTTGAGCGCAGCCTGTCGCAGATATTGAAGGCGCAGGGATGTCATTACGATTTGAGCGAACATATGGTCGTGCAGATGGCACGCCTGACCCGCTTGCGAGATACTCTAAAGAAATGGCCTGCGCAAGCCGCAGGGCAAATACCGCTCGACATTGTGCGACATGTGACTGGCGATCCACACTGGCAGATTGAAACATGGGCCGGGCTGGATGCGGCCGGGGCCAGAAAGGGCCGAGGTCTTACACGCACTCTCGCGCAAATACTCGATGCTGCTTGCCCTGAGCGCGGGAAGGTTCAGGGGCCGGTTTGCGCGCCTTAATTTTATGTCTATATAGCTGTTGATTTTGCCCTTTTACGGGGTGACTTTTGGGGCTATCTCCCTTACATATTTCACCATGACAAGAGAACTCAAACGCGTAGTTGTGACCGGCATTGGTATTATTTCGTGCATCGGGAACAATCAGGAAGAAGTGCTGGCCTCGCTGAAGGCCGGTAAGAGCGGCATCAGCTTTTCGCCGGAGATGGCGGAAAAAGGATTCAAGTCCCAGGTGCACGGCAAACCCAATATTAATTTAGAAGAAGTCGTCGACAAGCGCCTGCTGCGCTTCATGGGCGATGGCGCCGCGTATAATCACCTCGCGATGGAACAGGCTGTTGCCGATTCCGGGCTGGAAAATATTTCGGATGAGCGCATCGGCATCATCATGGGCTCAGGCGGTCCGTCGACCAAGAACCAGATCGACGCTGTCGACATTCTGCGCGAAAAAGGTTCGCCGCGCCGCATCGGACCGTTCATGGTGCCGCGCTGCATGTCATCGACGTGCTCGGCGACCATTGCCACCAATTTTAAAATCAAGGGCGTGAACTATTCGATTTCATCGGCTTGTTCGACGTCTGCACACTGTATCGGTAATGCCGCGGAAGTCATTCAGCTCGGCAAACAGGATGTTGTGTTCGCGGGGGGCGCGGAAGAGCTGCACTGGTCGCTTTCGTGTCTCTTCGATGCAATGGGCGCGATGTCGAGCAACTATAACGAGACGCCGGAAAAAGCGTCGCGCGCGTATGATGCCAACCGCGATGGCTTTGTGATTGCCGGCGGCGGCGCAGTGCTGTGCCTCGAAGAATATGAGCATGCGAAAGCACGCGGCGCGAAAATCTATTGCGAGCTGACAGGCTATGGCGCGACGTCCGATGGCGCTGACATGGTGGCGCCAAGCGGCGAGGGCGCCCTGCGCTGCATGAAGCAGGCGATTGCCACGGTGAGCACGCCAGTCACCTATATCAACAGCCACGGCACCTCGACGCCGGCGGGCGATATCACCGAGCTGAAGGCGATCCGCGAAGTGTTCGGCGCCGATGCGCCGTATATTTCTTCGACCAAATCCATGACCGGGCACAGCCTTGGCGGGACAGGGGCGCAAGAAGCGATTTATTCCATCCTCATGATGCAACACAATTTCGTTGCGCCCAGCATCAACATCGACACGCTCGATGAAGGGGCGCAGGGGATGAAAATTCCTACAACCCGTGTCGACAATGTCGATCACCAGACCGTCCTGTCCAACAGCTTTGGTTTCGGCGGTACGAACGCCACCCTCGCTTTCTCGAAAGTAGAGGCATAAATCCAATGACATTCGGAACAACGGACCTGATGAAGGGTAAGCGCGGCCTCGTGATGGGTGTCGCCAACGATAAATCGATCGCGTGGGGTATGGCGCGCACGCTTGCGGCGCACGGCGCCGAGATGGCGTTCACCTATCAGGGCGATGCTTTTGGTAAACGGGTGAAACCGCTGGCGGAATCGCTCGGCTCGAAACTGGTGCTCGATTGCGATGTCTCGAAAGAAGAAGACCTCGATAAAATTTTCGCGATGTTGAAAAAAGAATGGGGCCAGATTGATTTCCTCATTCATGCAATCGCGTTTTCGGACAAGGAAGAATTGAAAGGGCGTTATGTCGATACGTCTTTAAGCAACTTCCAGACCTCGATGCATATCTCGTGCTATTCGTTCACCAGCGTCATGCGCCGCGCGGCAGACATGATGAGCGCGGGCGGCAGCGCCGTAACGCTGTCTTACTATGGCGCCGAAAAAGCCATGCCGAATTACAACGTGATGGGTGTGGCAAAAGCCGCATTGGAAGCGTCGGTTCGGTATCTGGCGGCGGACCTTGGCCCGCAAGGGATTCGCGTCAATGCGATCTCGGCAGGTCCGATGCGCACGCTTGCGGGAGCGGTTATCGGCAGTGCCAGAACGACGTTTAAATACAACGTCTTAACGGCTCCTCTTCGCAGATCGGTTGAACTGGATGAATTGGGCGGGGCAGGGTTATACCTGCTGTCCGATCTGTCGAGTGCCGTTACGGGAGAAATCCACTATGTGGATTGCGGCTTCAACGCCGTGGGCATGCCTGTGCCGGATCAATTAAAAGAACTGGCCAAAAACGGCGATTAATCAGCCGCAGACACGTACCATGTAGCCGCTTTGACGGCAGAGCTGGTGCGCTTCTTCAATTTTTTCCGGGGGAATGGCGACCGCCATGGCTACTTTATTGTGTCTGTAGCGCTTTAATTCGAATTCTACAGCCTTGCAGGGCACAGTAAGGGCATTGCTGAATTCGGAGAGCAAATCTTTGAATTTTTCAAAGGGCAAAAATTGCTCAGAACTCTCGCGCATACCAATCAGGTCATTCACGATAACGCACGGAACAAAGGCTTCCTGTAACTTGGACATAAGATAATCTCCACTTAGTAATACTGTATGCGTGCTGTGTAAGGCAGCCATGCATATTTGTCAATGCAAACTAGCGCGAGTCGCTTGTGCAGCGCAATACGCTTTTGTGCAGTGCTCACAAACTACACAAAATAAGTATTAATTTCCATAATATAATATGGTTAATGAACGCTCAGGAGGTTTTCGAGGATAACGTCGGGCATGTCGGAGAAGACCGCGTCGACGCCCCATTGCTGGAGCTTGCGGGCTTCTATGGGGTCGTTGACAGTGTAGACGAGCACGCCGTAGTCTTCATTCATGATCTTCTCACACAGGTCTTGCGTGATCAGGCGTGAGCCGAGGTTGACGGTTTTGACGTCGAGGTAGTCGGCCATCTCCAGCCAGTTTTCCGGCATCTCGTCACCGCCGATAAGCAAACCGCGTGTCCAGTCCTGCGCGACGTCGCGAGCGGCTTCAAGGCTCACATGCTGGAACGAGGAGATGAGCAATTTGTCATGGTCGTCCCAGATCTGGGAGAGGATATCGAGAGCGGCCTCGGCGGTTTCTTTTTCGCGGCCTGGACAGGGTTTGATCTCCAGGTTCAGGCCGAGATTATGCTGGAGCAGGACATCGACAGCTTCTTCCAGCGTCGGGATAATAATGCCGGTGAAGCCATCGGAAAACCAGCTGCCGGCTTCGAGTGTCTGGATATCGGCATAATCGGTGTTGGCGACAAGGCCGGAACCATTTGTCGTGCGGTCGAGTTCGTCATCATGAAAGATAATCGGCACACCATCGCGCGTGAGCTTGACGTCCAGCTCCACCCACTTCGCGCCGATATCGGCAGCGGTGTGAATACTCTCCAGAGTGTTCTCGGGGGCATAGGCACAGGCGCCCCGGTGACCGATAACTTTGGGTAGATTTATGCGCATGGTTTGTGTCATAACACGGTTCGGCTTGATAAGGAAAGGGTGGTTACCATGCGGGATAATACAGCAAAAGTTGTGGCTTGGGATAACGAGGCCGCGCCAAACAAGGGCGAAACCATTCTGGGCGCGAAAATCGGCTGGCGAAAAGCCGAGGGTGATAAAGGCCGCGGCGTTTTTGCTCTGTGCGATATCGCCAAGGGCGAGATTATCGAAGTGGCGCCGGTCATTCCCGTTTCCAAAAATGCCATTCCCGATGACGGCGGCGCGCCGGATGGGTATCTGCTCGATTGGGATGAAGATACCGAAGATGAAGAACACTGTATGCCGCTAGGCTACATCATGCTGTACAACCACAGCAAAGAGCCGACGATGAATTTGGAGAGCGACATGGAAGAATACACCATCACCGCTTTTGCCGCCCGCGACATCAAAAAGGGCGAAGAGCTGACCTGGAATTACTCCTGCGAAATCTGGTTCGACGAGGAATAGGATTTTTCAAGAAACGGGATTACACTAAGCCTCCGACAAGGAGGCTTTTTCATGCTGTTTATCTTTAATGCGATCGCTTACTGGATCGTTATCCTGCTGCATGTGTATTTCGCCGTGCTGGAAATGGCGCTGTGGAAAACGAAGGCGCCCAAGGTATTCGGGATCAGCCAAGATTTCGCGCATCAATCGGCGGCGCTCGCGTCCAATCAGGGGCTGTATAATCTGTTTCTCGTTGCAGCGCTGCTCATCGGATTTTTTGCGACCAATGAAGCCATCAACCAGTCATTCACCGTATTCGGCCTTGGATGCGTAATCGTAGCAGGCATATGGGGCGGTATCACCGTAAACAAGCGCATTTTCTTTGTACAGGCTGTTCCGGCAATCATCGCGCTTGGCGCCAGCGCTTGGTCTGTTCTCAGTCAGCTGACGTTTGTGCCTTGATCAATCCTTCGTCACAATGACGCCCTAGCGTTTCACACAGTGTGCCGGATTTATCTTGATAGGAAAATGAGGCGTTCGGATCAATGTCCTGCGCATGATAGGTAATGCGGGTATCTTCTGCTTCGTTGATCGCGGTAATTACATCGAGATAATCCTGTAACACGCGGGCCTGAATATTTTCGCGGCTGACAATGTGCCATCCGCAATTGGCGCCGCTGCATGGCGTGTAATGGGCGGGATCGGCCATGGCGTCCACCATGCTGACGCGTGTTCCATCCAGAATGTTTGCCCAGTAAATATTATAATCGGCGTCCTGCGTTTCCCATTTTCCCGTATCCGGGTTCTGGACGTCGAGTACTTTGTGCCCATCCATTTTGTAGGAGGCGTCCGGTTGCGGCACGGCACGATAGACGAGCAGGGAGCGTGTTTTGTATCCGTGATGGTTCAGGATGTCGCGCATCAGGTTGGCGCGCGTGCTGCATTCATAATGGGGTAAGTCTTTGCGGCGGCCTTGTGTGTAATCCAGAAAAGTCTGGGTTATCTTAGCTTTGTCTTTCCAGACGGCATAAAATTCATCGTCGATGTTATGCTCGGTGTTGCCGTTGATATAGGCTCGCAGGGCGTCCAGTTTCTCATGATAAGTGGCTTTATCGGCAAAGCCGGACGTGGCGCTGATAGTTTCAATCTGCGCGGTGTATGTTTCTTCTTCCTTACGGTCGGCGAGATAATCCCGGGTTTTATCAAAGCCAATCCATAAGCCAGCGGCGGCAAGGGTGATAAGCAGGGCCAGAATGATTTTCTTTTTCATGGCATTAGTAGAGCGCAAAAGCACAAAGGTGCAAAGGATAAACTAGGACGCAAGCAAATCATCGATGTCCAGGCGTTCCGAGACCATGGCCAATTCCCCTTCAGGCGTAACGGGCCACTGATCGCGCGGCTTGTCCCAGTATAGCTCCACGCCGTTTTGATCGGGGTCGCGCAAATACAACGCTTCGCTGACGCCGTGATCGGCGGCGCCATCAAGGGTAATGCCAGCGGCCTGTAAGCGGCGCAGGGCATCGGCCAGAGCGGTGCGCGTGGGATAAAGGATCGCCGTATGATAGAGGCCGGTCGAGCCGGGCGGTGGCGGCGCGCCGCCTTTGCTCTCCCACGTATTTAAACCGATATGGTGGTGATAATCGCCCGCCGCGATGAAGGTGGCGCTATGGCCGTATTTTTGCGTGACAGCGAAGCCCAGAACGCCGCAATAAAAATCAAGCGCGCGCTGCATATCCGCAACCTTTAAATGAACATGGCCGATGCGCGTGCCAGGATGGATGGGTGTGGATGTCATATGGGACCCTTTTAGCTATCTATTTAGATAGGACGTAAACAACTATAAAAAACCCCGCCGAAGCGGGGTTTTCTAAATTGAGGATACTTAAGCGGCGTTTTCTTCGCGGTCTTCGCGGCGTTCTTTTTTCGCAGGTTCGCGGATTTCGCCGGTTTCCTGGTCAACGCGTTTCATCGACAGCTTGATCTTGCCGCGGTCATCGAAACCGATGACGAGGACTTTCACAGCCTGACCTTCCTTGACGATATCGCCTGTGCGTTCCGTGCGGCCTTCAGCCAGCTCGGAGATGTGCACGAGGCCGTCTTTGGCGCCCATGAAGTTCACGAATGCGCCGAAGTCAGCAATCTTCACAACTTTACCGTTGTAGACTTTGCCTTGCTCTGGCTCTTCCGTGAGGCCTTTGATCCACGTAACGGCGGCATCGATGTTCGCCTGGCTGACAGCCGAGACTTTGATCGTACCGTCATCATCGATGTCGATTTTCGCGCCGGTGACTTCAGTGATCTCGCGGATCACTTTACCGCCGGTGCCGATAACATCGCGGATTTTATCGGTCGGGATTTTCATCGTCGTCATTTGCGGGGCAAATTCAGACACGCCTTTACGCGAGGTATCGATGGCTTTGGCCATCTCGCCCAGAATGTGCAAGCGACCGTCTTTTGCCTGACGCAATGCGATTTCCATGATCTCTTTCGTGATCGAGGTAATCTTGATGTCCATCTGCAGTGCGGTGATACCAGCAGAGGTACCAGCCACTTTGAAGTCCATGTCGCCGAGGTGATCTTCATCGCCCAGAATGTCCGACAGAACGGCAAAATCATTGCCTTCCTTGATCAGACCCATGGCGATACCGGCGATCGGTGCTTTCAGTGGAACGCCCGCATCCATCATCGCAAGCGATGTGCCGCAGACGGTTGCCATCGAGGACGAGCCGTTCGATTCAGTAATCTCCGAAACGGTCCGCATGGTGTACGGGAAGCTTTCGGCTTCCGGCAGCATCGGGTTGATGGCGCGCCAAGCGAGTTTACCGTGACCGATTTCGCGGCGACCCGGAGGACCCACGCGGCCGGCTTCACCGACCGAGTATGGAGGGAAGTTGTAGTGGAGCATGAAGCGGGAGCGGTATTCACCTTCCAGCGCATCCATGATCTGTTCGTCCGAACCCGTACCGAGCGTGGTGATAACCAGCGCTTGCGTTTCGCCGCGGGTGAACAGGGCGGAGCCGTGTGCACGCGGGAGAACGCCGACTTCGGCGACGATCGGGCGGATTGTTTTTGTGTCGCGGCCGTCGATGCGGTTACCGGTTTTCAGGATGTCACCACGAACGACTTCGGCTTCCAGATGTTTGAATTCGGAAGAGAGTTCTTCTTTGGTGATCTCACCGCCTTCAACAACAAAGGCGGCTTTCGCGGCTGCCTTGGCGGCGTCTTTGGCAGCGTAACGGGCGGCCTTGTCGGTGATGGCGTAGGCTTTACGGACTTCACCTTCGAATTTAGCCTTCAGGTCGGCAGCAAGTTTGACGAGTTTCGGTGCTTTGACCGGGACAGCCCACGCATCTTTCGCACACATTTCGGCGAGGTCGATGATTCCGTTGATAACGGACGCATAAGCATTTTTACCGGCTTCCACTGCGCCGAGCATGATTTCTTCGGAGAGTTCCTGTGCTTCGGATTCAACCATCAGCACGCCTTCGACCGTACCGGCAACAACCAGATCCAGTTGCGAATCTTTGTGTTCTTCCAGTGTCGGGTTGACGAGGTACTGACCGTTTTTGTACCCAACGCGGCAGGCGCCGAGCGGGCCCATGAACGGAATACCGGAAATGGTAAGGGCAGCGGACGTGCCGATCATCGCGACAACATCCGGATCGTTTTCCATGTCGTGCGCGATAACGGTGCACATAATGAGGACTTCGTTCAGGAAGCCTTCAGGGAACAATGGGCGGATCGGACGGTCGATCAGGCGCGAGGTGAGCGTTTCTTTTTCGCTCGGGCGGCCTTCGCGTTTGAAGAAGCCACCCGGGATTTTACCGGCAGCGTAGGCTTTTTCCTGGTAGTGAACGGTCAGCGGGAAGAAGTCTTGGCCGTCTTTGACAGATTTGGCGGCGGTTACGCAGCAGAGCACCGTGGTACCGCCGATAGTCGCCATAATGGAGCCGTCCGCCTGACGGGCAATCTTGCCTGTCTCGAGAACGAGTTTTTTACCGGCAAAGTCGATTTCTTTGCGGAATACGTTAAACATGGGTAGTCCTTTCTTAATGTTAAGAAAGGGCGTGACAGTCGTTTTTAAGGGGTGGGGCCGATATGGCGGTGGACGGCAGAACACAGGTAAACGCTGATATCTCTTGTTACCTGTACTCAACAGTCAACCGTTTAACGGACGACCCGGACTTTCACGCCCTTTTACTGCGGTCTTATTGCCATACTTAGCCAATTAAGTCAAAACCTTATGTCGCGGGATGGTTTTCGTTGACAGAAATGTATTAATTCCATAATAAATCGGCCATGAATGAGTCCAAAACGATATTCAAGCAGGCTGCTACCAATGCGGTCATTTACGATGGCTTCGCGCAGGGCATCGATGCATTGAACCGGACGCTTGTCTCGCCGCAGATGCGGACTCTGGGAGATGGGCGCGGCTATGCAAAGCCCCATCATCGTCAGGCCGAGGGGGCAAAGGCCAGCATCCATACAGGATTGATCCATGCGTTCAGCTTTGGTGAAGACCCGCCGGAGGCGTTGCTTGAGTCGCTGGGTAAACGCGAGGATCTGCAGGGATCGCTCTATATGGGGGCGGCGGGATTTCTCAATCTGGCTCTTATCGCCGAAGCCAAGCCCGGCGCGGCCATTCTGTTCGATGTCAATCCGGTCCAAAGAAATCCGTTCTGGCAAACCGTTCTATCCATACTGGCGCGAGAACCGACAGGCGAGCGCTTCATGAGCCGGCTTATCCATCAGACCCCTTCGATCCAGCGTCAAGCCGCGGCGCTTCATGCGGAGGCGGGGCATCACATGCTGGGCGCGCCGCTGCCTGACGATGCGTCGGTGATGCAGTTCATGATGTATACCTACATGGGCTCTCCCCTGGATCAGTGGGAGTGTTATCGCGCGCAAGGCTTCCTGCGGTGGGTGGACGATGCCGCAGGCTATAACCATCTACGGGCGATGGCGCAGCGCAATGCCATTGGGGTGTTGACGATCGATGCGCTTGATGAAGCCGCCTGGAAACAGTTGGCTGATCATCTCGACACCAACCCTGCCGGCGCGCCCTCGCGCGCGAAGCTTGTCTATATGAGCAATATGCTGTCATTCATGGGCGCTTACTACGATCCGGTCTTTCGCAATAACCCCAATGTCCCACCGTTCCGGGCGCGTCAGATCATCTCTGGTCTCATGGAAAATCCTGAATACGGCGTGATCACCGATACGGCGGACCCCGCCCTGAGATGGCCAGCCGATTCCAGACCGCCATCGGCAAAAGTGCTTCCCCATCTCCGGCTGGCCAGATAGCGGTTTTCACCCGTCTGCTTTAATGAGATACTTGGCAGGTATGACGACAACCTTATAAGGGGAAATACCGATGTCTGATAATACTGTTCTGGGTCTGGCGCCTGCTAAATATGTAAAAATTACCTATATCCTGCTTTTGGTATCCGCCGGGGTTGGCGCACTGCTCTCTTTATTGGCGCTTGTCGGGTTTATCAGTTTGCTGGGCGCTATCGGCAGTCTGGCGGGGCTGGTTGGTCTGATCATGGCTGTCGTTGGCTGGGCCGCTTATAAGGATTCGTTTTCGTCACTGGAGATTAAACACCTGCAATATGTGGTTCTTGTATTTTTAGGGTTCTTCATCGTCAACGTGATTATCAGCTCTTTGTTCATGATGACGCTGACCCTCTCGTTTCTTTTATCCGCTCTTTTAAATGCCGCAGCCTTGGTCCTGCTGTTTACCGGATTCAACAGCTGGCAACATGGCCGGACGATTACCAAAACCAACCTGCTCGATGAAGTAAAACTGGCACTCAAGCGCGCCTAGACGGAACTTTTTTGATAATTTGGTCATTGGAGTTTTGACGTTCATTTTACAGGAGGTTTTTCATGAAAGGTATTTTACTCTGGCTCGTTGGTATTCCGATCCCAGTTATCATTCTGCTTTATATTTTCGTCTTTAATTAAGATTGATCCGAACCGTTCCTGATGGCATCCTGCTGGAAATCAACAGCAGGGTGCCATTATCATGAAACACTACCTCGTCCTTCTCCGCCACGGCCAATCGCAATGGAATCTGGAGAACCGCTTTACCGGTTTTAAAGATGTCGATCTATCGGATCTGGGCCGGGAAGAAGCCAAAGGCGCGGGCGAACGCCTGAAAAATGCCAGCATTCAGTTTAATCAGGCGTTCACCAGCACGCTGAAGCGCGCCATGCATACGGCAGAAATTGCGCTGACCGAAGCGGGTCAATCTCATCTTATTCACACGATGGTCCGCCATGACGATCTGCGCGAGCGTGATTACGGCGACCTGACCGGCCTTGATAAAGATGAAACCCGTGCCAAGTATGGCGATGAGCAGGTGCATATCTGGCGCCGCTCGTATGATGTTGCCCCTCCGGGCGGCGAGTGTCTGCAGGATGTCGTGGAAAAACGCGTGCGTCCGTATTATGAAGCCAATATCAAACCGCTGCTCGATGAAGGTAAAAATATCCTTGTCGCCGCGCATGGTAACTCGCTGCGCGCCTTGCTGATCATTATCGGCGCCGAGACGCCCGAAACGATTAATGCGGCCGAAATGGAAACCGGCGTGCCGGTCGTTTTTGAAATGGAAGACGGTGTTATTATCAAGCGGTATATGCTGAAGTAATTACACCGTCAGGTCAGATGGCATCTCGCCGTAGAATTCATCGAGGCTGACAAGTCCATCGTCGTTCATATCCATGGCGATGAAGTCCATGCGGGCTTCGTCTGCCGCCTGTTCTTTCATCTTATGGCTGACAGCCACATATTCGCCCAAGCTCAATGTGTCTGACTTATCCTGATCGGCGAGCGCGAAATGCGTATCAACGGTAAGGATTACCTGACCATATTTAGGCGGTGTATTGTGTAAGGCTGCCGAAGCGGGCAGGGCGATGAGAGTAACAGCTCCGAGAAGTGCGAGTGTTCTAGACATGATGACCTCCTTTTTTGCGTGAGTGTCATTAAGCCTACGGCTCACAAGCCAAATGGTTTCATCAAAAATAAGTTATCCCCATACACAAAATCCCCTCAAAAAGAGGGGATTTTGCTTGAGGGAGTATAATAACCGATTAACGGTTATCATCTACGCCTTTGGCGTCATGTTTCTGAGCGGTGAATTCAGCTACCGTCAGTGTGTCGTCCTTGTTGGTATCGAGATCGTCAAAATCGCTGGCGAGGTCGATACCCGCGCTTTCCTGGGCATCGGCAAAGGTTTCATATTCTTTGTCGGTGAGGCTGCCCGATTTATCGACGTCAGCCTGGTTGAATTGCGTTTGGGTTACGCCCGTGCTGGCCGAAGCGGAATGATCGACTTTGGCACTTTCAGCATAGACAGCGGCCGGGAAGGCAACAGTGCCTGCGAGGAAAAGGCCAAACGCGGTGTTTTTCAGTGCATCAACTTTTGTCATGATTAAATCTCCTTTTTGATTTCCAGTTGTGAAAGCAATGTGGTGACTCAAGCCGACAACTTCATGAGCATTGCGGGGCGATTTCGGGGCGAAGTGTATCAGGCATGTAACCAAAAAAATCCCCGCAAAAGAGCGGGGGTTTTGGAACTTTTTTCGAAATCAACAAGCCTAGCGGCGGATGTTGTTTTTCTCGAGCATCTGCTGGTAGCGGGTTTCGCTCTTGCCCTTGACGTAGTCAAGCAGCTTGCGGCGCAGGGCCACCATTTTCAGCAGACCGCGGCGTGAGCCGAAATCTTTTTTGTTTGCCTGCATGTGTTCCGAGAGGTTGTTGATACGCTCGGTCAGGATCGCAACTTGAACTTCCGGCGAACCAGTGTCGCCCTGTTTCGTTGCATTTTCTTTAATCACAACCGCTTTGCGGTCTGGTGCTATCGACATCGTTTTCTCCTATGTTAAAAGTTAAAAATACGCACCGGCTTTACTTCCGGACCATCCATGGTCAGCATCGCAAGCGCTTTGCCGTCATAGGTGGCCAGAACGATTGCTCCCTGATTGTCTCCATCGAGACCAAGATTCGCGAGGCGGTCCTGATCGGGTTTGGCGACAAAGAGCAGAGTATTCCCGTTCTTCAGTCGGGCGGCTTCTTCGCTTCTCAAGGCCAGCACCGGGATGTCGTCCAGGGCGGTCGTAAGAGGCATCAGATAGCCACTTTGCGGGGTGTTATCGTCCATATCCTGCAAAAAGTCCAGAGAAATAGCGTTTTCCAACGTCATGCCGCCGACGCCGGTGCGCTCCAGCAGGCTAATATAGCCGTAACAGCCCAGTTTCTGGCCCATATCGCGGGCAAGGGAGCGAACATAGGTGCCTTTGCCGCAATAGCATTCGAAGGCGGTTTTCTCGGGTGTGTGTTCAACGACAGTGAAGGTTTCGATATAAACCGGGCGCGACGCGATCTCGACAGTTTCGCCGCCACGGGCGAGGTCATAGGCGCGCTCGCCGTTAATTTTGATGGCCGAGAATTGCGGCGGGGTCTGTTCGATCTCGCCGATGAATTCCGGAAGCAGGGCTTCGATGGCGGCTTGTGTCGGACGTAGATCGGATGTCGCCACGGCGGCGCCTTCGGCATCATCGGTGGTGCGCTGCTCTCCCCACGTGACGGTGAAGCGGTAGGTTTTCATCGCGTCCTGAATGTAGGGGACGGTCTTGGTGGCTTCGCCGAGGGCGATGGGCAATACGCCCGATGCCAGCGGGTCGAGCGTGCCGGCGTGCCCCGCTTTTTGCGGATTGAGAATGCGTTTCACCGCGCCGAGCGCCTGGTTCGATGTCATGCCCACCGGCTTGTGCAGATTGATCCATCCGCTGATGGGATTGCCTTTTTTGCGGCGGGCCATGGCTTACTCTTGTTCGGAATATTTGAGGGTGCTGAGGATGCCTTCCAGACGCTGCGCATTATCGAAGCTGGTATCGAGGCGGAAGCTGACTTTGGGCGTGAATTTTAATTCGGCGTTGCGACCGATGTCTTTTTGAAAGATTGCTGCCGCGCCGTTCAGCGCGGGCAGGAATTGTTCGATGCCTTCACCGCCCAGTGACATGATGTAGGCGGTGGCATGTTTCAGGTCGGGCGAGACGCGTACTTCGCTGACCGTGACACGGCTGGCATCCAGCAGCATCGGGTCTTTGAAATTCCCGCGCAGCAGCGTCTCGCCGATGATGTGGCGAATCTGTTCTCCGACGCGGAGCTGACGTTGCGATGGCTGGTTGGTGGAATTTTTCATTAATGCAACTTTGGTTTAGGCCTGTTCATAATATTCAGTAACGTTTGTTCATTAACGCCCAACACGTCTTCAATATCTTCCGAAGAAATAACTTCTCCATCAGCCGTTGACGCCATAATCGTATTGTTGTCTGTCAGTTTGACAAAGCCGATTGTTTGAACAACGGGTTCAGGCGGATTATCGCCCCATTGTTTTCTATGGGCGTTTTTAGCCTGGAAAAACTCTTCGTTTAAACTTTCTACGGGAAGTTCTGCTTCAACAAATAAACTTAAGGAGAATTCAAAGAACTCCTTTTGTTGCATTGATGTCAGCAAAAATATTTCATCCTGCTCGTTTATGTCGAAAGCTTCCAGCCGCCCCGTTGCTTCTAGATAATCTTCCAGATGCCCGTTAGCGCCAGTATTAAATCCATGCGAAAGAAGCTTTTTGTTGACCATACTTATACCCTTACGCCAGTTTACGGGCTTCCTCGACGACTTCGAAGCATTCGATGATGTCGCCTTCTTTGAGGTCTTCGAAGTTTTCAAAGGCCATACCGCATTCCATGCCTTCTTTGACTTCCTTGACTTCGTCCTTCATGCGTTTGAGCGTTTTCAACACGCCATTGTCGTGAATGACGACGTTGTCGCGCAGCAGGCGGACACCCGCGCCGCGTTTGACCGAGCCGGTGGTAACCATACATCCGGCGATCTTGCCGACCTTGGTGATGTTGAAGACCTGACGGATTTCAGCCTGACCCAGATATTCTTCGCGCTTGCTCGGCGAGAGCATGCCTGAGAGGATCGCTTTGGCATCATCGATGACGTTGTAGATGATGTTGTAGTAGCTGATATTAACTTTCTCGCGTTCGGCCTGTTGACGGGCCTGCGCATTGGCGCGGACGTTAAAGCCGATGACCATGGCGTTCGACGCCTTGGCCAGCGTGATGTCAGATTCAGTGATGGCGCCGACGCCGCTGTGCAGAATCTGCACGCCGATTTCAAGACTGTCTTCGACCATTTTGTTGAGTGAACCGATGATGGCTTCGACCGATCCGTGCACGTCGCCTTTGATAACGATCGGCAGGATGGATTTCTTGCCGTGCGCTTTGGACGCGGCGAGAATTTCATCGAAGGTTTTACCAGCGCCACTGGACGCGGTGGTTTTTTCGCGTCTTTTTCGGGCGCGGAATTCGGCGATTTCACGGGCGCGGGATTCGCTCTCCACCACGTTCAACATATCGCCAGCATCGGGTGTGCCTTGCAGACCCAGAACTTCAACCGGTTTACCGGGTTCGGCGCTCTGAATTTGCTGGCCTTTGTCATCGAGCAGTACACGCACGCGGCCCCATTCGGCGCCGACGACGAAGATATCGCCCTGACGCAGGGTCCCTTTTTGAACGAGAACGGTCGCAACCGAACCGCGGCCCGTTTCCATTTTCGATTCGACCACGGCACCTTCGGCTTCGCGGGACGGATCGGCTCTGAGTTCAAGAATTTCGGCCTGAAGAAGAATGGCTTCTTCCAGCTTGTCGAGATTGATTTTTTTCTTCGCGGAAATCTCCACGGCCTGCACATCGCCGCCGAGGTCTTCAACCACGACTTCATATTGCAGCAGGTCTTTTTTCACCTTGTCCGGATTCGCATCGTGCAGATCGACCTTGTTGATTGCGACGATGATCGGCACGCCGGCGGCTTTGGCGTGGTTAATCGCCTCAATCGTTTGCGGCATGATCGAATCGTTGGCGGCAACGACCAGCACGACGATGTCAGTGACGTTCGCGCCACGCGCGCGCATTTCGGTAAAGGCAGCGTGACCCGGCGTGTCGAGGAAGGTGATCTTGTTGCCACCTTTGGTTTCGATCTGGTAGGCGCCGATATGCTGGGTAATGCCGCCCGCTTCGCCCGCAACGACATCGGTCATGCGCAACGCATCGAGCAGGGAGGTTTTACCGTGATCGACGTGGCCCATGATGGTGACGACCGGCGGACGGAACATCATATTTTCGGATACTTCGGCGGTGGCGAACAGGCTATCAACCACATCGCTTTCGGTCACGCGTTTAAAGGTGTGGCCGAATTCATGCACGATCAGCTCGGCCGTGTCGGCATCGATGGAATGGTTCATCGTCGCCATCACACCCATTTTCATGAGGGATTTGACGACATCGCCGGCGCGTTCGGTCATGCGGTTTGCCAGTTCCTGCACCGTGATCGATTCAGGAATAATGACTTCGCGGTAGACTTTTTGTGCGGCGGCTTGCGGGCCGGCCATCTTGCGGGCTTTTTCGCGCGCGCGTTTTTGCGCGGCGAGCGATGGTGCGCGGTCGCGTTCAAAGTTATCGCTCAAGACTTGAGAGACGGTCAGTTTGCCGCCGTTACGACGGTCAATATTGCGCGGCTGGCGCACAGGCGCTTTCTTTTCGCGCGCCCGGAACGGGCTGGCATCTTCGTCGGTCGGACGGCGAACACCGGCCGTGCCCATAGGTGGGGCCGTGCCGACAGGGCCGCGTACGGCGAACGGCGCGTTCTTTTGTTCCACCTGCGCGACGCGGGCTTTTTCTTCGGCTTCGATGCGTTGCAGTTCTTCGAGTTCGCGACGACGCAGTTCATCGGCGTCGAGTTTCTTTTCTTCTTTGGGCGCGTCGATCGAGGTTTTTTGATCGCGGTTCATTTCCGTGATGGTTTTCTTGCGTGGCGTGGCCAGCGCTTCCTGCAGCGCTTTGGCACGGGCTTCGCGCTCATCGGCGGTGAGGCTGCGCAACGCGTCGCTGGTTTCCTGATCGACACCGGATGGCTTGATCGGCGCAGAGACTGCGGCGGCAGGGGTTTCCGGACGGGCTGAGCGCACACGGCGGACTTCCACCACCGGGCCGCCACGCGTGGAAGGGCGCCCGCCAGCTGGCAGCGCGCCGCCTTTCAGGCTCAGCGTCTTTTTCTCACCGCCGAGGCTCAAAGGTTTTTTTCCGTCTTTTTCTTTACTGTCGCTCATTCGCTTTTCACTTCATTCTTGTCTGTAGGCTAGTATCCCCTTCCTCAACATCAAGGAAGGGGAGCAATGTTTTTATCAGGCTGTGGCGCTTTGCTCGGCCGCAGTGTCTTCGTCGGTAAACCAGTGGGCGCGGGCGCGCATGATCAGCGCTTCCGCATCTTTATTGGTCATGACGTTTTCGCCCATGATTTCGACCAGCTCGTCGCTCGCCAGATCTGCCAGGTCATCGAGGCTCTTCACGCCGTTTTCACCGAGCTTGATAATGGTCGAGGCATCGAGGCCATCGAAATTCACCAGATCAGCCTGAATGCCAAGGGCATCCGTTTTGATTTCCAGTTCTTTTTGTTTTTCTGCGAGCCAGTTGGTGGCGCGGTCGATCAGTTCCTGACCGATATCGGCATCGAAGCCTTCGATGGCCATCATCTCGTGAATTGGCGTTTCGGCCACTTCCTGAATGTTGGTAAAGCCTTCGGCGATCAGCACGTGGGCGATCATTTCGTCCACATCCAGAGCTTCGAGGAACAGGGCGGAGCGCGTTTTGAATTCATTCGCGCGGCGCTCGGCTTCTTCGGCATCGGTCATGATGTCAATATCCCAGCCCGACAGCATCGAAGCGAGGCGGACGTTTTGACCGCGGCGACCGATGGCGAGGCTGAGCTGCTCTTCAGCAACCACAACATCCATGCGTTGCTTTTCTTCGTGCAGAACCACTTTCGAAACTTCTGCGGGTTGCAGGGCCTGAATAATGAAGCTGGCGAGATCTTCCGTCCATGGAATGATATCGATTTTCTCCCCTTGCAGTTCAGCCACAACGGCCTGAACGCGTGAGCCGCGCATACCAACGCACGCGCCGACAGGGTCGATCGAGTGGTCGTGGCTGACAACGGCGATTTTCGCGCGGCTACCCGGATCGCGGGCAACGCGCAGGATTTCAATGACGCCATCATAAATTTCCGGCACTTCCTGCATGAACAGTTTCGCCATGAATTCAGGGTGGGTACGGGATAAGAAGATTTGCGGACCGCGCATTTCTTCACGCACGTCATAGATAACGGCACGTACACGGTCGCCGACTTTCAGATGCTCGCGTGGAATGCTTTCATCGCGGCGCAGAAGGCCTTCGGCCTTACCACCGATATCGATCGTCGCGTTGCCGTATTCGACGCGCTTGATGATACCGTTGATGATTTCGCCAACGCGGTCTTTGAATTCGTCATACTGGCGCGAGCGCTCGGCTTCGCGGATTTTCTGCATGATGACCTGTTTGGCGGTCTGCGAGGCGATACGGCCAAAGTCCAGCGGCGGCAGTTCATCGACGATGAATTCCCCGGCAAGCGCTTCCGGCTTGATGCGCTTGGCTTGCTCGACGGTTAGCTGCGTGACTTCATTCTCAATGCTGGCGGCATCGGCGACGACTTCGCGGTAGCGCTTCAGCTCGATGCTGCCGTGCTTGCGGTCGATCAGCGCGCGGATGTCATGGTCGTGACCATATTTGGAGCGGCCCGCTTTTTGGATCGCTTCTTCCATGGCTTCCAGAACGATTTCGCGGTCGATATTTTTCTCTCTCGCGACAGTGTCAGCAACTTGCAACAGTTCCATAGTCTTTTCCTTTTTTCCTTACGTCCTTTAGATCAGGTTATTCGCTTACTACTTTTTCTTTCGGCTTGGTGGCTTTGATCAGCTCATCGCTCATCACCAGTTTGGCCTTATGAATTCTATCGAGGGGCAATTCCACCTCTCCGATGTCGGGGCATGTCAGGGTAATGAGACTGCCTTTCACACCGCTAATAATCCCTTTGAAGCGGCGCTGACCCGTGATGGCGTCGGCGGCTTCATCAATCTCGGCTTTGACTTCCAGACCTTTGAAGCGCTCATAGTCGGCTTGCGTAAAAAGCGGGCGGTCGATGCCGGGGGAGCCGACTTCCAGCGTATACGCGCCGGGGATCGGATCTTTTTCTTCGAGCATGGTGCCCACGGCGCGGCTCACGCGACCGCAGTCATCCAAGGTAATTCGGCTGCCATCGGCATTTTCGCAATTGAGCGAGAGAATGCCGCCTTTCATCTCGAGCCACAGCAGTTTGAAGCCGAGGTTAGTCACCATCGGGTCAATCAGGGCGGTCAGATCTCTTTCCAGCGGGCTCAATCTCATTTTTCCAAACAAAAAGGCGGGTCGTTTCCGGCCCACCTGACAAAAGTACAGGGTATTAATAAGAGGCAAAATAGGGGGTTTTATCCCGAAAATCAACCCTTATTTCTGAAAAATTAGGTAGGCCATTTTCTGGGCGCCCTTGGCGCCTTTAAGTTCGTAGCGAGTAGGGGACCAGCCTTCGGGGGCGGTTTCCCAGTCGGTCTTGGATTTGGCGGTCCAGGTCAGGGCGCCGTGACGGGTGGTTTCAGAGACCATCCATTCGGCAAGGCCCGGCACGTCGGTGGTCATGATTAGGCGGCCGCCGGGTTTAAGGATTCGGGCGTAATGGTCGAGCGTGTCCTGACGGACAATCCGGCGCTTGTGGTGGCGGGATTTGGGCCAGGGGTCTGGGTTCAGGATGTAGATTTCGTCGAGACTGTCGCTTTTGAGCGAGCGCGCAATGTAGAGCGCATCATCCATCAGCACGCGGATATTGTCGGTCGCGAATTCTTTCTCTTTGAGATGTTTGAGGAACATCGTCATGCCGTTGGAAAACGGCTCGGCGGCAATGTAATTGCGGTTCGGCGTCTTGGTCATCAGATCGATGACATGCTCGCCGCCGCCGAAGCCGATTTCAAACACGCAGGGCTGGGGCTTGGCGAAGAGCGTGTTCGGGGCGAGCGTGCCGTCTTCAGGCATCGCTTCGAGCGGGATTTTCAGTGTTTCATACAGGTCGTCGTACGCTTGCTGACGCGCGGCGGACAAAGGCCGCCCATGACGGCGCCCGTAAACACGTTTGACTTCAGTCAGGTGGTGATTATCAGCCAAGGATTTTCTGCAGCGCTTGGGTGAGGTCGGTGTTTTCCCAGCTGAACCCGCCATCTTCTTCCGGTTCGCGGCCAAAGTGACCGTACGCAGCGGTACGGGCATAGATTGGCTTGTTCAGTTGCAGGTGCTCGCGGATGCCGCGTGGCGAAAGGTCAACCAGTTGCGTGATCGCGCGGACGATTTCGGCCTCGGGGGCAGCGCCTGTTTCGTGGGTGTTCAGGTAGATCGAGATCGGCTTCGATACGCCGATCGCGTAAGATAGCTGGATCGTGCATTTATCGGCATAGCCGGCAGCGACGATGTTTTTCGCAAGGTAGCGGGCGGCGTAGGCAGCCGAGCGGTCGACCTTGGTCGGGTCTTTACCAGAGAAGGCGCCGCCGCCATGCGGGGCTGCGCCGCCGTAGGTATCAACGATAATCTTGCGACCTGTCAGGCCAGCATCGCCTACCGGGCCACCGATAACAAAGCGGCCTGTCGGGTTAACGTAGAATTCTTCTTCCGATGGCATCCAGCCATTTGGCAAAACGGCCTGTACGACCGGGCGAACTAGATTGCGCACGTCTTGTTGCGACAATGCTTCTTTATGCTGGGTCGAGACGACGACGGAGGTCGCGCGAACAGGCTGACCATCTTTGTATTCCAGCGAAACTTGCGCTTTGGCGTCGGGACCGAGGCCGTCATATGTGCCTGCATGACGCAGGTCGGCCAGGCGTTTAAGAATTTCATGCGAATATTGAATCGCGGCCGGCATGAGCGCGGCGGTTTCACGGCAGGCATAACCGAACATGATACCCTGGTCGCCTGCGCCTTCATCCTTGCTGCCATCGGCATCGACGCCTTGCGCGATGTCGGCGGATTGTTTGTGGACGCGGCAATCGATCTCGACGTTTTTCCAGTGATAGTCTTCCTGCTCATAGCCGACTTTTTTGATGGCCTGGCGGGCGAGGTCCTCCATGACTTCTTTTGTAATGCTGGCAGGCCCGCGCACTTCACCCATCAGGGCAACAAAATTGGTAGTCGTAGCGGTTTCAACGGCGACGCGGCTTTGCGGGTCTGCGGCCAGAAACGCGTCCAGAATGGTATCCGAAATCTGGTCACAGATTTTATCAGGGTGCCCTTCGGACACGGATTCGCTGGTGAAAATGTAATCTTTCAGCGGATTGGCTTGGGGTGCGGACATAGAGTTCAGGGCTGCTTTCATGCATTATCAATAAGCGTGAAAGCAGTGGCAGGCAAGAAGTTTCGCGGCTTATTCGTCGCCGTCGTTCTTATTTTCGGCCATCGATTTTAAAAGTTTGAAGAAATCTTTGCGTACCTTGGGATTTTTAATCGAGTAGTACACACGGACCAGCTCCAGCGTTTCTTTCTCCTGCATGACATCGCTCGGGATACCTTCGAAGGCTTCCTGCTTGTTGTCGGACAGGCCGGTGACAACCGAGAGTTTGGCATTGTCGTTGAAGAAGAAATCAACCGGCACTTCGAGCAGGTTGCTCAGCTGGAACAAACGCGAGGCGCTGACGCGGTTGGCGCCGTTTTCATATTTTTGAATCTGTTGGAAGGTGATGCCTACCATTTCGGCCAGTTTTTCCTGACTGATGCCTAGGATCGAGCGACGCTGACGCAGGCGCTGACCGACATGCTCGTCGACGGAGTTCGCGCGGCCCTTTTTCTTATCGGTCTGTTTTTTCACGGCTGGCAATTTGGTTTTGGCTACTTTGATCATGAGGAGTCCTTACGTCGCATACACAGTGAGGATGGCCCTTGCGGGTCAGGCAATTATGAAATTCGCGCAACCATATCAAAACCATGCCTGCGTATGCAAGCAAACAATAATATTTACAACCTAAAGGTTAGGGGGGCTTAACGTGCAAACCGTGTGCGGACAATAGTGCAGATAATCACAAGTATGAGAAGTCCATACCAGAGGCCGTTGCCGGTCTGCGCGTACAAAGTTGGCGGCAGCGCAGACGGCAACGCATGGTCGATAGACGTTTCCTGGAATAATTCTGATTTTGCTAATACGCGGCCGTAGGAATCCACGACTCCGGAGATTCCTGTGTTGGCGGAACGGATGGCGGGCAAGCCTTCTTCAATCGCGCGGACGGTGACCTGGAAGAAATGCTGGCGCGGCCCGGCGGAATCACCATACCAGCCATCGTTGGTGACGGCGGCGAGGAAGGCGGGGCGATTGTGGGTATCGACCGTGCGGCCGGGGAAAATAATTTCATAGCACACCAGCGGACTGAAGCTTGGCATGTCATCGATGGCATAAGTGGTTGGACCATCGCCGCGCTCGAATCCCTGAAAACGTACAACGGGCTTGATCGGTATCCATTGCTGGAAGGGGATGAATTCGCCGAAGGGCACGAGATGCGTTTTGGCATAAGAGGCGCGCACGGCGGCGTGTTTGTCAAAGGCCAGCATCGCGTTGTAATAGCGCTCGCCTTTTTCATCGTTGCGGTGAACCAGCGCGCCACTTAGAAGATAGGCGCCTTGCGCGCTTTGCGCAGAGAGCATGGTTTCGATTTTGTCGCGAGCGATGTCGTTATCGAGCAGTACCGGCGGGATGGCGGTTTCAGGCCAGAGGATAAACAGCTTCTGTGGAATTTTTTCTTTGGAGGACAGCGCCAGATGTTTTTCAAAGTTCGGGATTGTTTGGGATGGATCCCATTTGAGTGTCTGGTGGATGTTTGCCTGTACAACGCGCACAACGATGTCTTCGTTGAGTTGTACGCCTTGGTTGAGACGCCACGATCCAAATCCGTAAAGCATCAAGGCAATACAGGTACTGGCGATGGCGGCCGTCATCATGCGGCGTTTGTCGGGTCGTAGTAGCCAGAGCACGGCGGGCAGCGTGGCGATGAGAACGGTGATAAGCGTCAACGTGTAAGCGCCAAAGAGGCTGACCGATTGCATCAGGGCGAGGTCTTTGTTCCAAGCATAACCATAAAGGTTCCAAGGGAAGCCGGTCATGATCGTGCCGCGCACCCATTCGCTTAAGGTGATCAGGGCGGAGAAACCGATCCAACTGGAGAGGCGGACGTCTTTGTAAAAGACTTTAGCGATAGCGGCGAAGAGGCCGGTGAAGAAGGAGAGCAGGGTCGGCAGACCGATAACGGAGACAGGCCATACCCACCAGAATTCGTTTCCTTCGACCAATAGCGCGTTGCCGATCCACCACAGGCCGGTGGTGAAATAACCAATACCGAACAGGAAGGCTGTGAAGAAGGCGGACTTGTAAGTCGTTGTCTGGTGCCAATAATAGAATAGCAGCGAGAAGCCGATGAGGATGCACGGCCAGAAACCGACGGGCGGCATGGCAAAAGCGGCAATCCATCCGGCGAGGAGGGAGGCAATATATGGGGTGTAGCGTTTCACGCGGGCGATGATAGAGGGAATTGGCCGAAAGGCAATAAGCTCTTAGGCTGCCTGCGGAATGTTCTTGATTTTCAGGCGGGTGACCTTGCGGGGATCGGCATCGAGAATTTCAAAGACAAGGCCGGATTCTTTGTGATGGATCACTTCGCCGCGGGCCGGGACGCGCCCGGCAATGGAAAAGACAAGGCCGCCGAGTGTGTCGATCTCTTCGCGCTCATCATCATTCAGGACGCTGCCAAATTTCTCTTCAAACTCTTCGATTTCGAGACGGGCATCGGCCAGAACAGTGCCGTCGGCATTCTGCTCCATCTCGGGTTCAGTCTCATTGGCGAATTCGTCATCGACTTCACCGACGATGGTGACGATGACGTCGTTGATCGTAATAAGGCCATCTGTGCCGCCGAATTCATCGACCACGACGACCATGTGTTTTTTGGCTTCGCGCATGTAGAGCAAAAGGTCCAGCACGGCCATAGCTGGCGAGACGATCGGCAATTCGCGGATAATGGCAAAAATATCGATCGGTTTTTTTGCGGCCAGTTGAGAGAGAATGTCTTTGACGTGTACGGCGCCGATGATGTCGTCGAGCGTTTCACGGTAAACAGGGATGCGGCTATATTGCTTTTCAGCAAGCAGCGCGAGAATATCTTCCTGCGCCGCGTTCTTTTCCAGTGCGGCAATATCGACGCGCGGAATCATCACATCATGCACCGTCATATCACGCAGTTTGAGAATGTTCGACAGCAGGCTTTTTTCGTGAGAGGCGATGGCGGAATTTTCTTCCTCGCCTTCCTCGATCTCGTCCATGAAATCTTCCAGGGCCTCGCGCAGCGTGTCGGTTCCGTTTTTGGTTTTACGGAAGGACTTCAGCCACTGGGCCAGTCTACTCGGAGGGCGGTCGGACGATGTATCGGTCATGGGAAGAGTTTATGCCATATCCAGAGGGTCAAGATAAGGGTTTTGTATGCCCAACTGGGATAAAATACGAATTTCCAAGGTTTCCATGACGGTCGCCTCGTCCTCGTCCATGTGGTCGTAGCCCAGTAAGTGCAAGGTGCCGTGGACGCACAGGTGCGTTAAGTGCTCAGCGAACGGTTTGTTCTGTTCGGTGGCTTCGCGCTGAATGGTTTCCAGCGCCAGAATGACATCCCCAAGGCTGAGCATGCCGCCCATATCGGGCATGTCTTCGTCGTCCAGCGTGGCGAAAGTCAGCACGTTGGTCGGCTTGTCCTTGGCGCGGTATTCTTTGTTGAGAACCTGCACCAGCGCGTCATTGGCCAGCACCATGCACAGCTCCAGCGGGCGATCCTTGGCCGGATCGGGAAGGGTAGCCATCTGGATGGCCGTTTCAACGGCGCGGTTGATCAGCGGCTCGACATCCTTGATCGCCTCCCAGGCCGGATCCTGCGAGGCGATATCGATGAGCAATTCTTGTTTAGCGCGAGCGGAAGTCGTGGGCATCGTAGGCTTCGATAATCCGGGAAACGAGTTTATGGCGTACCACATCGCTGGACGAGAATTGCATGAAGCCGATATCCTCGACCTGACCGAGGATGGTGATGGCTTCTTTCAATCCGCTTGGCGCGCCCGGCGGCAGATCGACCTGCGTCGGATCGCCTGTAATAACCATGCGCGCGCCTTCGCCCATACGGGTCAGGAACATTTTCATCTGCATCGAGGTGGTGTTCTGCGCTTCATCGAGCACGACAAAAGCTTCTTTCAAGGTGCGACCGCGCATGAAGGCGAGGGGGGCGACTTCGATATCGCCCGCTTCCATCTTTTTCTTGATGACATCGGCCGGCATCATTTCGTGGAGCGCGTCGTAAATCGGGCGCAGATATGGATCGATTTTTTCCATCAGGTCGCCGGGAAGGAAGCCGAGACGCTCTCCTGCTTCCACCGCAGGGCGGGTGAAGACCATGCGCTTGACCAGGCCTTCCTGGTACATGGCAACGGCGGTGGCGACCGCGAGAAATGTCTTGCCGGTACCGGCGGGGCCGATGCCAAAAACCATATCTTTCTGGCGCATCATGTCGATGTAGGCGGCCTGATTGGGCGAGCGTGGATTGATCATGCGGCCGCTACCGGTTTTGACGGCGGCTTTTTCATCAAAGAATTTTTCGCGCGAGTAGTGCTCTGGCTTCATGCGTCCGTCATCCCTTTTCAGCTGACTTTTTTCTCCGCGGGCAAAACGCAACGCGGAGTCGACATCGGTAAGCGTAATATCCTGTTTCTTTTCAAGTTTCTGCCACAGCATATCGAGCACGATTTCGGCTGTCTGCTGGTCGCGGCGCTCACCTTGAATGCTCAATGAATTGGCGCGGCTGATGATGTCCACGCCAAGCGCCTTCTCGATGTAATTGAGATTGGCGTTATGTTCACCATATAAAAGCGGGATCAGGCGGTTGTCGTGAAAATCGAGGGTGACAGGAGTGTCAGTGTTCTTGGCTATGGTTTTCACCTTAATATATGTGTTGGTGTCCCATTATCTCACAAATGCGGGGCGCACGTCCATGGTTTCCACAAAAAATGACGGAACATGCCCTCTGCCACAGTTAGGAATTAGGGCGGTATATCAATATGTTAAGTGGCTAGCAGGCTTGGGTGGGGGAAAACCGCACAATTCACTTGCCCGTGCGTGAACCAATCCGCTAGAAACGCTGGATGAAAAAGATCCTGCTCGTTCTCGCCTGCCTGATGATTGCTTCGCCGGCCATGGCCGCTGAATATATCAAAAGCTGCCTCTCAGACGCCGAAGGCGAAGCCGAACAGGGAATCCGCATTCACTCGGAACTGATGGTGATTGGCCTCAACTGCCAGCACATGACGCCGCCGGGCTGGAAAAACTTCTACCTGCAATACCGCGAAATTTCCGCCAAGCACGGCCCGCTTATTGCCGGGTACGAGCAGACCATGATCAATCACTTCCAGGATGTCGGCATCAAAAACCCCGAAGGCCGTCTGAACGACCTGCGCACGGTGTTCGCCAATAAAGTATCCGTTGATGCCGCGAAAATGCGCCCCGATGTGTTCTGCTCCACCTTCGCCCCGCGCCTGCCGCAAGTTTCGACCATGACGACGGCGCAGCTCAAAGAATGGGCGGCCAGCACGTATCGTACGGTGGGTACATCTGAGCCATTGTGTAATCAATAATCGGTTAAACCGAATTCTGAAAAACATCGGCTAATATCCTTTCAATAAATAAAAATTATCTTATTCATAAAGCGCATAACAGGAATGCGGGATACGTTCTTTTGTGGATAAGACGAATCGCTTGCTTGTGATTCGGGCGCGCCTTTGGCTTCATATTGATCTCACACTTTCGTGCAATCGTATTGACTTGGGGATTAACCACCAATGGCCGACTCTATCATCGCCAAAAAACCGTCACCTCTGAACATCAAGAATATTGAGGACACGCGCAACAAGCTGGCAGCCGCTCAGAGCGCCAAGGTCACTGTTTCCGCCGAACCGCCGAAAGAGAAAAAAGAATTCGCCATTCAAAGCGGCTCGACGCTGAAAACGCTGCGCATTACATCGGCGCCCGCGAATGAGGAAGAAGGCCGCAAGCCGTTCCCGAGCATTCGCGCGGTCCGTACAGACAATGACGCGGCGGGTGAAATGGAATTCGAGCCGGCGATGATGCTGTCCCCCGCCAATGCGCGCCCGATGCGCCGCACGGCCAATTTTAAAATTCTGCATGTGCTGGGTGTGATGCTGACGGCTATCTGGGTTGGGCTATGCGTTGGCTATGTGCACAGCTTCATGGGCTGGGGTAACCTCGCTTCGCTGCAACCGCACCAGCTGGGCGGGTTCCTCGCAGGCGCCATGGCGCCTATGGCGATGCTGTGGATGATGCTAGCCTATCTGCAACGCGGATCGGACATCCAGATGTACGCGGGCGCGCTGCGCGGTGAATTGCAGGCGATGATCTTCCCGTCAGAAGAACGCGCGCAGGTTATTCACAAGGACATCGAAGAGCTTTGCCGTCAGGCGGTTGAACTGTCGACTGCGTCGCAATCGGTGATGAAATCCATTCACCGTGCGCGCATGGGCCTACGTCATGAAATGAAAGAATTGCTGGGCGCGGCGGATAAAACCGAAGCGCATGTGATCCGCATGACGGAAACACTGAAAGAGCGCTCGGAAAAACTGCTGGGACTGAGCGGCGACATCGAGAAAAGTGCGGCTGATATTGGCGCGAAGAGCACCGATGGTATCGCACAGTGGGAAAAAGCGGCGGCAGAAATCACGACCAAAGCTGGCGATATTCAAAAAGCACTGGGGCAGGGATCGGACAATATTCTGAAAGCCGCCGACGCCGCCAAGGACAAAGCGACGCAGATCACATCTGCACTTGATGGCCAGACCAGCCAGCTGAAGAAAGCGATTGATGATATTGCCGAGCGTCTTGAAGGCGTGAGCACCAAGTTCGATGGTCATAGAGACTCTCTCTTGCAGACGACTGAAAAAGTGGAAAGCAAAACCGAGCTGCTAGGCGAAGCGCTCTCCAAGCATTTGAAAGAAGTCGATGTCGTTACATCACGTGCGGCGGAATCGATGCAAAAAGCGGGTGAGACAATCGACACCAACCGTGAAGCACTGCTGAGCGGCGCCGACAAACTGGCGGAGCAGGCGCAAAGCATTGCCAATAAAATTGAAGGTAGCCTGAGCGCGGTTCAGGAAACTGTTGATACGATTGAAACACGCGGCGGCGCCATGAGCGAGCAGCTGGAAAAACGCGCGGAGACACTGAAAGCTGCTGTCGATGGCATCAGCGATAAAGCGCGCGAGATCGACACGATCGGTAAAGACAGCGCCGGCCGTCTCGAAGAAGCCATGTCAGTGGCCGTATCGGGCGCTGAAGGCATCGGCTCTGCCGTCCGCCGCGCAATTGAATCGCTGAGCAAGGCAACGCAGCAGGCGCAAGCGCAAGCAGGCGATCTGGTGGCAAAAACTTCGCAGAACATCACTGATCTAAACGATGCCAGCGAGAAGAATGTTGTCAGCATCCGCGAAATCGTCGGCCTGCTGGAAACCTCGCGCGATCATATCGAAAAAGCGACATCGCTGGCCGATACACAGGTATCGAAACTCTCCGCCGCCGTCGATGAACAGGTGGAGCGTATCAACATGGCGCAAGTCAACCTGACCGAGCGCGTGGAGAACGTCCGCAACGCGCTGTCCGGCCCGCTCTCGTCGATGGTAAAGGCAGTACAGGATGCCGATATCAAGCATGACTCGATCGCACAGACGCTTTCCAAGCGTGTCAGCGAACTGAATGATGCCTCGGCGCGCGCCAACGACAACGCGGAAAAAATCCGCGACATGTTGCGTGATCAGGCGCGGGAGATTTCGACCTTAAGTGGTCAAATTGCCGGTCACTCACGTTCGATCAACGAGCAGATGGGCCAGCAGAAAAACGTTTTGGGCGAGCAGGTGGTTAAAACCCTCGCTGAAATCGACACAGTGCGCGTGAAGCTGGGTGAACAGGCCGCGCGCCTGACATCCATCGCCGATACGGCCACAGGTCAGATCGATACGCTGTCGGGTAAAATCGAAGCGCGGTGCGATGAAGTGTCGCAAGGTACACAGGTCGTTATCGCCGATCTGGAAAAGCTGGATGGCAAACTGGAAGGCCGCGTCGCCAGTATGAAAGAAAACACAACGGCAGCCACGCAAGCCGTAGCAACGGTGACTGAGGCGCTGACCGCATCGGCGGCAAAAGTTGAACCGATCTATCTTGATGCCCTGAATAAAGCGCAGCAGGCGCAAGTGCGGTTTGAAGATCTGCGCGGCGCATTCGATGTGCTGACATCCGAAAAACTCGAGAAGCTGGGTGTGGTTGGCATGGTATTCGATGAGCGCCTGCAATCCCTCAAAGCCGGAACGGAAGATGCCTCGCATATTCTGGGCCGCGCCAGCGATTCACTGCGCGACCGTGTGGAAGATATCGACGGGGCATCGAGACTGGCCAGCGAGCGTCTGCATGACATCGATCGTAAGCTGAAAGGTCAGTCGGAAGATATCCACCTGACAACCGATCAGGCGTTGATCAAAATCGAAAACATTCAAAAGGCAATCAACGAGCAGTTCCATGAGCTAACCACGATGGTGGCCGATGCCATGGCACAGCTGAAAGATGCCGGCGATTCCTTCGCTCGCGAAACCGACGTGGTCGAAAGCCGCGCCGATGAGATCAGCGAGAAAATCGTCAAGGCGGGCGGCCTTGCCATGATGCAAAGCGACAAGCTGCGCGGCGCGTCGAGCGAAACAGTCCGCCTGACCGAAACACTGGTCACACAAGTACAAAAACAGGCGGAAGACCTGCTCAAAGGCGCGCAGGATTCCTTAAGCCAACTGAAACAGTCCGGTGAAGGATTTGCGCTGCGCGCCCGCGAAGTCGATGAAGCGATGAAGGCCTCGCTGGCGACGGCCAAAGACTACACGAATGAGTTCGACAAACAGGCAGACGCCGTGGCGGCCGCTTCGGCGCGTACCGCGGACAAGATCAGCGAGGCCGTATCGGTGCTGACATCGACGCTTGACCAAGTGGGAGGCTCGGCGAAAACCGTCTCTGGCCAGATTACCGAAGCACGCGAAATGCTGGATGGTCAGTCGGACCGCCTGATTACGGTGTCCAAGGAAGCCGTCAAAGCTGCTGAGGAAGCCTCCGGCACATTCAGCCGCCAGTCGAACACGCTGTTCAAGGCGGCGCAGGAAGCGGCCAGCCAGGCGGACAAGATCCGCGACAGCGGCCTGCGCCACCAGCGCGATTCCTTCATGGGGGCCGCCAAGTTCGTGGTCGAGTCTCTCCACTCGCTCTCAGTCGACATGACCCGCATGATCGAAGGCGAAGTGCAGGAGCGCACCTGGAAGGCTTACCAGAAAGGCGATGTGGCTGCGTTTACCCGCCGCCTCGTCGAGATGGGCGACAAGTTGCCGACTGACAAAGTTCGCGCGAAATTTGCCGATGACACGGAATTCCGCACCTATGTCAGCCGCTATATCCGTCAATTCGAAGAGATTTACGAGCAGGCGGTCGCCAATGACCATGGCAGCCTGCTGGTTTCGACCTTCGCCTCGAGCGACGTCGGCAAGCTGTATGGCTTCCTGTGCGAAGCGACGGGCCGCAAGCCGCAAACCGAAAAGGCCATGGCCGCTTAATTTAGCCCAATCAAAGGGTTGATTGACCGCCGCGACGCCTTCATACTGCTGATGCGCGACATCAGTTTTCATGAGGGAGGTCGCGGCGGTATTTTATGGCAAAAACAAAATTCTGCGCCGGTATATCGGACATCTCCGATAGCTATATGGGCTTTATTATCGATCAGTGGGGCACACTCCACGACGGCGAGAGCCTGTTCCCGGAAGCCCTCAGCACGATCAAGGAGCTGCGCGAGCGCAAAAAAATCCTGATCATCCTCTCCAACAGCCCGCACCGGGCCGAGGAAGAAAAAGCCAAACTGAAGAAAATGGGCTTAACGCCAAGCCTGTACGACAAAATCATCACGCCCGCCGAAGTGTTGTGGCAGGGCATGGCCGAGCAAAAATCTGGCGTGTTCGAAAAGATCGGCAAGAAGGCGTATGTCTTTACCCGGGGTAATAATCTGAAACTTCTGGAAGGCACGGGCGTGGAAGCGGTCGAGAGCATCGAGGACGCCGATTTCGTCCTGATCCTCGGCAACGATTATCCGCGCCGGACACTCGTCGATTATGAGCCGATTATCCGCCGCGCGATTCAGCGCCGCCTCAAAGCGTTTACGCTGGTGCAGGATTCTCTCTCGCAGATTGGGATGGGGTTATTGATGGGCCCGGAAATTATTGCGCGCCGCTATGCGGATTCCGGCGGTATCGTGCATTATGTGGGCAAACCATACCCGCTGATTTTCAATGAATGCATCAAGTTCCTGCAGAAAAAAGACATCTATCCGGCGCATACGGTGATGCTGGGCGATACGATGGGGCATGACATGATCGGCGCCGACAGCCAAGGCATCGATACCTGCCTGTTCAAATCCGGCCTGCATGCGGCGAATTTCGCGCACTGCCAGAACCCTAAGGAAGTGAACAATGCGCTGCGCAACCTGATGGCGGTCTATAACAACGTCATGCCGAAATATCTGGTGGATGAGATGAAGTGGGGCAAAGGCCTGCCCGACCGCAAACATAAAAAGCGCAAACAGCCCGTTAGCTAATCCTGCACGACGACTTTCGTGGACCATTCCGATTCTTGCTTATTTTTGCCGATGCCGCGCGTAATGGTGATTGTGCCGGTGTAGATGCCCGCCCGCCAGACACCTTCGCGGGGCTTCGTGACGGATAGCAGGCGTTTCTTTTGATCTTCGGGCAAGACGGCGCGGACATTCATGATCTCGCTGCCTCGCGGATCAACCACGCGCATCTCGACAATATCGCCTTTCAGCGCATCGAAGAGCGTGGCCCAGAAGGATAAGGAGGGGCTGTCAGAGGGCAGGGCGGTTATGACAGGCTGGCCGCTATCCAGATTTTTTTCTTTGGGAGGGACGACACCAAAGCCCAGGTTATAAATGGCGAAGGCGCGGTAGGGCACATCCTGCGGATATTTCCACAAAGTACCTTTGGTAGAAAGGCCGCAGCCTTCGAGCGGCGTGCGCCCCGTGTAGGGATCATACGGCGTGCCCCAGCGGGCGAGGGCGAAATTCAGTTTGGGCCAGTTGGTCAGGCCGGAAAGGCCCACGGCACCCAGAATTTGTCCGGCCTGTACGCGTTGCCCCACCCGCACCTGCATGCTGGCATTGCGTAAATGACAATAGCGCGATTGCCAGCCGCGGGCGTGATCGATCACGATCATGTTACCGCAGGCCATGGTCTGCATTTCATCCACGCGGTTTGGATCGACGAAGCTGTCCGTCATGCCGTCATCAACAGCGGATACGGTGCCATCGGCCGCGGCCAGAACGGCGACGCCGCCGCTCGCCGTTGCCAGGTCGCGCACGGCAATGTCTATACCGTCATGTCCATCCGTCGTGCGTGGGCCGCAGGTGAAATCTGCCGCTTTGCCATCGGCGGGGTCGACATCCATATAATTGAGAATCCAGCAATTCTGACCATGAATACAGGCCAGCGGGAATTCCAGCTTCAACCCGGCGCCATAAGACATATTGCCAAAAGGCAGGCATGAAAGCAACGCCAGCAGGACGGCCAGATAAAAAGGTTGTCGGCAAGTTTGAGGGATGTTTTGCATCATGACGGAAAGTATCTTATCACGGATACATGTCTGATTTCACGCTCGTTTCCTCCCAAAAGAATGACGGAACTTTCGCCGTCCTCAAAAGATTGATGAGCACGTATCTGCGCCCGTATACAGGGGCGCTGATCGTAGCCGTGATACTGATGGCGTGTTCGGCCGCCTTAACGGCGGCTTTTGCTCTGATGATCGAGCCTGTCTTTGATGATGTGTTTACCAATGGCCGATTGAGCGTTGTCTGGGGACTGGCCACGGCTGTGTTCGCTATCTTTGTCATGCGGGGCATTTTGACTTATCTGCATACGGTTCAACTCAACAAAATAGGCCAGTCGGTCGCTTCGGACATTCAAAACCACATGATGGCGCATTTCATGTCGCTGGACTTGCGGTTCTTTCATGCCAATCCAAGCGGGCAGTTGCTTAGCCGTATCGTCAACGATGTGAATGTCCTGCGCACGACGGTCAGCGAACTGGCGATCAATCTGGGCAAGAATTTTTTGAGCCTGATTTTCCTGATCGGCGTCATGTTCTATCAGGACTGGAAGCTGTCGATTGCGGCATTTATTTTCTTCCCGCTCTGTGCGGCATTCGTAGCGTGGAGCGGACGGCGCCTGCGCAAGATGTCGGGACGCAGCCAGGATTACATGGCGAACCTGTCTGATTTGCTGTCGCAAGTATTTCAGGGAATTCGTCTCGTCAAAGCCTATGGCATGGAAGACCATGAAAAGGCGCAGACGGCTAAGGCTGTTTCCTTGCTGCGCGGAAACATCGTCAAGTCTGTGCGGATCGGCAACTTATCGACGCCGGTGATCGATACGCTGGTTGGCGTCGTGGTGTTTGGCGTGATTGCTTATGGGGGGTATCAGGTGGCCGCCGGGCTGACTACACCGGGTAAATTGATTTCCTTTATCACGGCGTTTTCTCTGGCCTATGAGCCGTTGAAAAAACTGGCCAAGCTGAACAACAATTTACAGACGGGATTGGGGGCGGCGGACCGCGTATTTACGCTGCTCGATACGCAATCGGCGGTAACGGACAGACCGAATGCGCAAGTGTTGCAAACGCAGCAGCCTGACATTCGTTTTGATGGTGTTACGTTCAGGTATGATGAAGAGGCCCGCGCGGCACTCAACGATGTGTCGTTTCTTATCCCGGGCGGCAAGGTGACCGCTCTGGTGGGCCGTTCGGGCAGCGGCAAGACGACTATTCTCAATCTTATTCCGCGTTTTTTTGATGTCAGCCTAGGCAGTGTCACGATTGCCAATCAGGATGTGCGCGATGTTACGATGACATCGCTTCGTGAGAACATGGCGCTGGTGTCACAGGACATTACGATTTTTAACGATACCGTGTGGGCCAATATCGGTTATGGCCGCAAGGGCGCCTATCAGGATGAAATTATCAAGGCGGCGATTGCGGCGGAAGCGGATCAGTTCATCCGCTCATTGCCGCAAGGCTATGACACGTTACTGGGCGAGTCAGGCCTGAAGCTCTCCGGCGGTCAGAAGCAGCGCATTGCGATTGCGCGCGCCATTTTGCGCGACGCGCCCGTGCTGTTGCTCGATGAAGCGACCTCGGCCCTGGATAACGAGGCCGAGCGTGCCATTCAGGACACGCTCTATGAATTGCAAAAGGGCCGCACGACACTGGTTATCGCGCATCGTCTGTCTACCGTGCAGAACGCCGACCAGATTGTGGTGATGGAAGAGGGGCGCGTAGCTGAAATCGGCCGTCATGAAGATCTGCTCGCGCGCGGAGGCGTCTATGCCCGTATTCACAGTGCGGGTATGCGTGCCTGATGATGTGGATCGCTAAATTCCTGATGGGGATTGCGATTGCGTATGGCGCGCTCTGTCTCGCCCTCTATCTGGCTCAACGTTCTTTTATTTATTTTCCCGATACGAATTTTCCTGCCTTGCCAGAAAAGGACGGTACAGGGTTCATTCGCGTTTCGACCGAGGATGGTCTGATGCTGATTGGCTGGTACAGTCCGGCGCAGGATGGCAAAAAAACCATTTTATATTTTCACGGCAATGCCGGGAATATAGAGCACCGTCTGCCACTGGCGCAGGAATATATTGCACAAGGGTATGGGGTGCTGCTGGCTGAGTATCGCGGTTATGGCGGCAATCCGGGCTCGCCTTCGGAAGAAGGTTTTTATAAAGACGCTGATGCTTATGTGAGTTTTTTAACGCAGCATGATGTGTCCGCCAGTCAGATTATTCTTTACGGAGAATCCATCGGTTCTGGCGTTGCGGTAGAGATAGCTAAGCGCAATCCCAATATCGCCGCGTTGTTACTGGTAACGCCTTTATCCCGCGCGCTTGATTTGGCTGAAAAACATTATTCTTTTGTGCCGGTCAAATATCTGCTCAAAGACCACTTTGATAATATTTCGAAGATTACGGATTTAAATATGCCGGTCGTGTTTTTTATGGCCAGCAAGGATGAGGTCATTGCGCCTGAATTCAGCGAGGCTTTGTATGAACAAGCAGGCGATAAAAAGCATCGCTATGATTTTGCCGACGCAGGGCATAACACTTTGCCGATTGAAGAATTAAATACAAAAGTGATCGAGGTTATCCGTGCGCTACAATAAAATATTTATACTGCTGAGCTGCCTTGCCTTGTTCATGGTGGTGGCCTGCAAAGATAAAGAGACGCAGGCCGCGTCTGCGACCGGCCTGGAGCGGCTGGCCATTACAACGCCGGAAGGGCAAAAGGATTTCACGGTAGAGCTGGCCGTGACGCCAGCGCAAATGCAAAAGGGATTGATGAATCGCGAAACCATGGCCGCCGATGCCGGGATGCTGTTTTATTTTGGCAATGAAGAAGAGCGGGGATTTTATATGAAGAACACGCTGATTCCTCTCGATATGATTTTCATCCGTAAGAACGGGATCATTCATTCCATTCATGAAAACGCCAAGCCGCTCGATGAGACGACGATTTATTCCAAGGGTCCTGTGGCGGCCGTGCTGGAGTTAAACGGCGGAATGGCGCGCAAACTGGGCATTAAGCCCGGCCAGCAGGTGCACCATACTTTTTTTGGAAATGCTGTTAAATAAGGAGGAATGGTCGGAGTGATAGGATTCGAACCTACGGCCCTCTGCTCCCAAAGCAGATGCGCTACCAGACTGCGCTACACTCCGTTGGCAATCTTCTAGCGAATTATAAGAGGGGACGCCAGCTTTTTTAGTAGAAAGTTCAAAATCTCCCCCTATAATCGCCTCATGATCGTCAGAATATACAAACCGGCCAAATCCGCCACGCAATCTGCCCATGGCAAGACGCATGAATGGCTTTTGGAATATGAGCCATCCTCCCGCCGCGAGCCTGAGCCGCTGATGGGCTGGATCGCGTCCGGCGATACGAACAACCAAGTGCGCCTGACGTTCGATAGCCGCGAACAGGCGGTCGCCTTTGCCAAAGAAAAAGGCTGGTCTTACGCTGTTTCCAAGCCTAAGCAGCGTATCGTCCGCCCGCGCAATTACGGCGATAACTTCAAGTATATTCCTGCCGATTACACGGATGCGCGCAAGACCGTGCATTCGACGAAAAAACCGCCTCATCAAACGCCTGTCGTGGATGATATTCCCCGTTAGGTCCCGTAGCTCAACTGGATAGAGCACCTGCCTTCTAAGCAGGATGTTGCAGGTTCGAGCCCTGCCGGGATCGCCATTTTCCTCTAGATTCGGATTTTTAGACAAAAAAAGGTCCGGAAGACTTTTGACGGTACTTCCGGACAAACGGCGGTAATAGAGGGTGTGTATGAAGAATGTATGCTAAAATCCTGTAGATGACAACGAAAATAAACAAAAAGTTTATTGCTTTTGAAAAAACCAAGTAATTGTTGGCAAAAATTTATCAAAAAAGAATAGTAATCCCGTATTTGAGTAAAACTATACTATTTATAGATGAAATTCTTACTTGATAAGCATACGAGTGAAACATTTATACTGTAACGAGAGTATAGAGCGCTTTTATTCTTTGTGAATACTTCTATGAGTTTTGGGAATGCCAGCTATTCGTTTTACGCCGGGTCAAAAATCAGGGAAATGCGGCGGTTGAGTTTGCCCTTATTCTCGATTTTTGTGATGGCAACGCGGCCGATTTCACCCGTCGATTTTACATGGGTCCCGCCGCAGGGCTGTAAATCGATAACCTTGTCATCACTGCCGATCTGCACGAGACGCACTTTGCCAAATCCGATCGGCGGTTTGACTGACATGGAGCGGATCAGATCAGGATTGGCGAGCAATTCTTCATCCGTAATCCAGCGTGTGGAAATGGGATGGTCTTCTTCAATGAGCTTATGCAAGGCCGCCGTAATGGCGTCTTTGTCAAGCGCCTCTGCTTCGACATTCATGTCAATGCGGCTTTTATCGGCGCCAATCTGGCACCCGGTAATTTGCGCCTCGACCAGCGCGCAGACGAGGTGCAGCAGCGTGTGCATGCGCATATGCTTGTGGCGCGTATCCCAATCAATCACGCCTCTCACGCGCGTACCGATGGCGGGCAGGGCGCAGCCTTCCGTTACGACGTGGACAATGTCCGCAGGCGTTTCACCTTTTTTGGCAATGGTAATGGGCAGGGTGTCGTTGGCGATGATCAGGCGACCGCTATCGCCGGGCTGCCCGCCGCTGGTCGCGTAGAACGCTGTCTGGCTCAAACGGATGCCGGTTTCATCGACAGCGATCACTTCGGCGTCGAATTCAGTTTGGTAGGAATTGTCGAGAAAAAGAGGCGTTTGCATGGATGCGGCCTTTAAAAAAAGTGGCTCCTCGAGCAGGGATCGAACCTGCGGCCAATTGATTAACAGTCAACTGCTCTACCGCTGAGCTATCGAGGAATACCGGGTAGCGTTATCGCCGATTGAGCCGGGGCTGTCAAGGGCCCTGTCGGCGGGAAACGGTGGTTTTTTCCGGGCAAATCAGGTAGAAATAGCGGATCGCTTTCGCGGTCTTCAAAGGAGAACTCCATGCCTCAAACCCGGATTATTTTCAGCGTTATGGTGCTGGCCATCGTGGCGGCGCTTATTTATTTTTACCTGCCCCAGATTAAGGCGTTCTTTGCTCCCGAGCCGTCTATTCCTGCTATGTTCTCGAATCAGATGCCTCAGGCAGCGCAGCCCATTCAGCAAAGCGCTCTGCCGACGCCAGATGATGCGCCGGCCCCGACACCAGAACCTTCGACTCCGCCCATGGGTGCCATTAATGAAGCGCTGACCGCGCCTGCTTCGAACCAAGTGCCCACGAGTACGATGCCGCCTGCCGTAGAAATTCCCCTGACCGGAGTTGAATGGGTGGTCAAGACAATGGGTAAAGACGACATAAAAGAGAATGCGCCCTATATAGTACTGCAGGACGATGGCCGCATTGTTGGTAAGGCAGGATGCAACCAATTTTCTGGCAATTATCTCCTGGAAGGCAGCGGCCTGAATTTCCCTCAAGGTTTCATGGCCACTAAAATGATGTGCGGAGAAGCCAGCATGGCGACAGAAAACGCCTTTCTTGCCGCCCTGCCTACTGTGAGCCAGTGGTCAATAGAAGATGGGGTGTTAAGCTTGATCGATAACCAGGGCGTTGTTATTCTGCGTTTATCCCAAATTCCGAAACCTTAAAGGAACAGAGTGCGGCCACCGTTCGTTCATGTGGACTTGAACACGAACGACGGTGATTGCCATGTATGCCCAGACTATGTCCTTTGAAAATCCCGTCGCTGCGGACGATGCGCAATTTTTCACCCGTACCAGCGACGTGTGGGACGCGCTGTATAAAGATATCGAAGTTGCGCGGCAGTCTGTCAAAATGGAGCAGTATATTTTTGCCAATGATGCGGCGGGGAAAAGATTTGCTGATCTTTTTGTGCGCAAGGCGAAGGAAGGTATTCAGGTTCAACTGATACTGGACGCGTTGGGCAGTTATACAATGCGCGGCGCGCAAATACTGTCAGACATGCTCAATGCGGGCGTAGAGATAAAATTCTACAATGACTTCGCACTGGATAAAATTTTAATGCCGGGTCGCTGGCTGCCACGCAATCATTGCAAGAATACGGTAATTGATGATGTGGCCTTATATATAGGCAGCGCCTGTATTGATGAAACGATGGCTGGCTGGCGCGAAATGCATATGCGGCTGACCAGCGAGCCGGTGAAAGCCGCGCTGCATGATTTCGATCTGTTGTGGCGCCAGATGGACAAGGGCAAGAAAATCCTGCGTGGATCTCGCAGACTGGAGACAAAATCTTCTCTCTCCGCCCCGTACCGCTTTATTTCTTCGGGCGGTTTATGGCGTCATGCCAACCCTTTATATAAAGATCTGTTGGCGCAGATCAAAGCAGCGGAGCAGCATATTTATCTGGTGACGCCATATTTCATGCCGCCTTTCCGTTTGCGCCGTGCTTTGCGCAATGCTTCGAAACGCGGGGTCGATGTGACGATTCTGATCAGCGAGAAATCGGACGTGCGGATAGCCGACTGGATGGCGCGACTGTATTACCCACGCTTGCTGCGCAAAGGGATCAAGATTTATCATTTTACGCGGACGGTGCTTCACGCCAAATACGCCGTGATTGATGAACGCTGGGCCACGCTCGGCAGCACCAACATGGATTATTTGAGCCTGCTGAGGAATCGTGAGGCCAATATTATTACGCGCGAACAATCGGCTGTATATTTCATGCTAGATAATCTACGTGCCGACATTCAAGACGGCGAGCAAGCGCATATTTCCGACTACCGAAAGCTCACCCTGATCAGCGATGCTATCCACGGTGTCAAAAAATTCTTTGGGCGATCCCATAATCAGAATGCGTAAGATATTTTTCAGCAACGTCGGGTACGCAAAAGGCATTGATGGTACGTTGATGCAGCATGTGCGCCGCTTTCACCGCCACGTGTATTTTGGCGTTTCGCCGCAGCAACAGGTGCTGGGTCAGTTAAAATCCATTATCGCGGCAGAAGAGCCGGACGTGTGCTGCTTTGTCGAAGTGGATCGCGGTTCTTTCCACTCTTCTTATTACAATCAGATGAACGCGCTTGTGGATGACGACTATTGTTTTCACGATATCGCTGACAAGTATGGGGAGAACAATCCGCTGGGGCGTTTGCCGCTGTTTCAAGGGAAGAGCAACGCCTTCATTGCCAAGCAGTCTTTGGACTTTCAGCGGCTTTATTTTAAACGGGGATCGAAACGCCTGATCTACCGGATCATGCTGCCCAATAACATCGCGCTCTATTTTGGACACTTCTCGCTACAGGAAAGTGTGCGCGCGTTGCAGATGATCGAGCTGCGCAACTTCATTCAGACGCATGACGGTGAAGTGATTATTCTGGCGGACTTTAATATTATGCAGGGCTTCAAGGAATTGCGCCCTCTGCTGGACCGCACGGATCTGATGGTGCTGAATGATGAGGCGGAACACACGTTCAAGCTACACCGCCGTAGCTGGGCGCTCGATTTGTGTATCTGTACGCAAAGTCTGGCCGACCGTCTCAAGTTGAAAGTTATTCCGCAGCCTTATTCCGACCACGCGGCGTTGCTGATCGAAGGTAACTTTTAAATTATTCTGGAAATAAATGGAGGCACGAGCGGGAGTCGAACCCGCCTACAAGGATTTGCAGTCCTCTACATAACCGCTCTGACATCGCGCCGTCTATTTAGCGGGTAATGATTAGAGAGGGGCGGCCTTTCTGTCAACCAATGCTTTCCGCGCCATGAAAGACTGGCAGGGGGAGGCGATTTGAGGTATTGAAAGGGCAGTATTTTGTTCTTTTAAAAGGGTTTCACCATGAATTTCGAACAGGCCCGTGCCAATATGGTCGACAGCCAGATCCACCCGATGGGCGTGGTATCAGAGCCGGTATTGCAGGCATTCCGTACATTGCCCCGCGAAAAATTTGCGCCGCCGGAAAAACGCGCGCTGGCGTATTGCGATGAAGATCTGGGGCTGGGCGCTGGTCGCTGGCTGATGGAGCCGCAAGTGCTGGCCCGTCTGGTGCAGGCATCGCAGCCCAAAGTGGATGACGTGGTCATGGTGGTGGGCGCAGGGTGCGGCTATACGGCCGCAATTTATTCCTCGCTGGCCAGCACTGTTATAGCCCTTGATGAGAGCGGTCCGCTTATGGAAGCCGCCAACCAAATCTGGCAGGATCTGGGATTAATCAACATTGTATCTCTGGAAGGCGATTTCAGCAGTGGGTCCGCCGTGCATAGCCCGTATGACCTGATCTTCGTTAATGGGGCGATCGCTGAAGTACCGCCGACCCTGAAGGCGCAGATGGCCATTGGTGGCCGCCTGATGGCCGTTGTGCGGGAGACCAACAGCGCGGCCGGTAAAGCGGTCATGATTCTGCGCACTGCCGAGGATAGCTGGTCGAGCCGCGTGCTCTTTGATGCCAGCACGCCCTACCTGCCGCGCATGACACCCAAGAACGAATTTGTATTCTAAACTCAGTAGCTGAGGACAAATCTTAATAAGGGTTTGACAGTCCTCATGGCTTCAGGGAAGCTGATCAAGCTATTGCGATTCATCGCTTAAACCGCCGTCGGGGGACTATGGCAGACGCTAAACCAGAACAAGAACCATCGATTGAAGAGATTTTGGCCTCGATTCGCCAGATCATCTCTGATGATGACGCGCCTGCCGAAAAAGCCCCTGCGCCTGCTGCCGCCAAGCCGGCTCCAGCCCCGATTCCCGAGCCTGAAGAAGAGCCGGAAGAGGAGGAAGACGTTCTTGAGCTCACCTTGAACATGAAGGATGAGCCGGAAGATCTTGAAATTATTGATGAAGAGCCAGATCTTGATATGGATTTCGACATCGCGCTGGCTGAAATCAATGAGACGCTGGCCAACGATATTGCCGATGCAACGCCTGAACCTGTCTATGAAGAGCCGGAGGAAGAAATGGTTGCCGCTGCCCCTACCCAAGAATTCGAAGATATACTCTCCGAGCGTGTGAAATCGGCGACGATTTCCAGCATGGCCCGCCTCGCATCCGGTATGCCGATCAGCAAGCCAGCCGAAACACCGCGTCATTATGAAGGTGTCACGCTCGAGGATATCGTGCGCGACCTGCTCAATCCGCTGCTGCGTGACTGGATGGACGACAATCTGCCGCCGATGGTCGAGCGTCTGGTCCAAAAAGAACTCGAAAAGCTTGCCCGCAAGGCCATGGATAGCTAATCTCTGTGCTCCTTTAGAAGTGAGCACACCAGATGTTAGAAAAGACGTTTAATCCTGCCGAAATCGAAAAAGGCCAGTATGCCGATTGGGAACAATCTGGCGCCTTTGCCGCAAACCCCGACAGCAATAAAATTCCCTTTGCCGTGATGATGCCGCCGCCGAACGTGACGGGCAGCCTCCATATGGGCCACGCCTTCACCATGACGTTGCAAGATGTGCTGACGCGTTATAACCGCATGACCGGGCGCGATGCGCTGTGGATGCCGGGAACGGATCACGCCGGGATTGCGACACAGATGGTGGTCGAGCGCCAGCTGGCCGAGCAGGGCCTCAACCGCCGCGATATGGGCCGCGAAAAATTCCTCGAAAAAGTCTGGCAGTGGAAAGAAGAATCCGGCGGCACGATCACGTCGCAGCTGCGCCGTCTCGGCAACACGCCGGACTGGGCGCGTGAGCGGTTCACGATGGATGATGGTTTGTCCAAGGCTGTTTTGAAAGTCTTCGTGCAATTGTACAAAGACGGCCTGATCTATCGCGACAAGCGTCTGGTTAACTGGGACCCGAAATTCCATACGGCAATTTCCGACATCGAAGTCGAGCAAAAAGAAACCAAGGGCAATCTCTGGCATATCCAGTATCAGGTTGAAGGGGCAGAAGCACGTACCATCACCGTTGCGACCACGCGTCCTGAAACGCTGCTCGGCGATACGGCGATTGCCGTTCACCCGGATGACGAGCGCTATAAGGATCTTGTTGGCAAGATGGCTGTCGTGCCTGTTTGCGGTCGCCTAATCCCGATTGTTGCCGATGACTATGCCGATCCTGAACATGGATCAGGCGCGGTCAAGATTACCCCGGCGCATGACTTCAACGATTTTGAAGTCGGCAAGCGTCACAATCTGGCGATGATCAATATCTTCGATGACAACGCGCATATGAATGAGAATGTGCCCGAAGAATATGTGGGTCTTGATCGCTATGTTGCACGCAAGAAACTGCTGGCCGAACTTGAAGCACTGGAAGTGATCGAGAAGATCGAGCCGATTACGCACACGGTGCCGCATGGCGATCGCTCCGGCGTCGCGATCGAGCCGTATCTGACGGACCAATGGTATGTCGATGCCGCGACGATGGCGAAGCCTGCGATTGAGTCGGTCAAAACCGGCAAAACAGAATTCGTGCCGAAAAACTGGGAAAAAACGTATTTTGAATGGATGGAGAATATCCAGCCATGGTGTATCTCGCGCCAGTTATGGTGGGGGCATCAGATTCCTGCCTGGTATGACGAAGACGGTAAAATCTACGTCGCCGAAAGCGAAGAAGAAGCGCAGGCACAAGCCGGGGCAGGGGTAAAAATCCGCCGCGATGAAGATGTGCTTGATACGTGGTTCTCCTCTGCACTATGGCCGTTCTCGACGCTCGGTTGGCCCGAAAAAACGCCGGAGCTAAATAAATATTATCCGGGCGAAGTGCTGGTCACAGGTTTTGATATTATTTTCTTCTGGGTCGCGCGCATGATGATGATGGGTATCCATTTCATGGGCGATGTGCCGTTCAAAAAAGTCTACATCCACGCGCTTGTACGCGATGCCAAGGGCCAGAAGATGTCGAAGTCGAAAGGCAACGTCATCGATCCACTCGATTTGATCGACAAGTTTGGCGCCGATGCGCTGCGCTTTACCCTGACCGCCATGGCGGCGCAAGGACGTGATATCAAACTGTCCGAAGACCGCGTTGAAGGTTACCGCAACTTCGCCACCAAACTGTGGAACGCCACGCGTTTTTGCGAAATGAATGACTGCCTGCCGAAGCCGGGTTTCAATCCGGCTACGGTTCAGCATCCGATCAATCAGTGGATTATCGCGCAGGTGAAAGACTGCCAATCAAACATCGACAAGGCGCTGGGCGATTACAAATTCAACCTTGCCGCCGATGCGATCTATTCGTTCGCGTGGAATACGTTCTGCGACTGGTATGTCGAATTCACCAAACCGTTGCTGAATGGCGATAACGAAGCGACCAAAGCCGAAGTGCGCGGCACAACAGGCTGGGTGCTTGATCAGATCCTGACGTTGCTCAATCCGTTCATGCCGTATTTCAGTGAGGAGCTATATAGCAAGATTGCAATTCGTGAAAATGGCAAGCGCCTGCTTACATCTCAGTGGCCAGACTACAGCGCTATTCCGGAGAACAAGGAATCGGCAGGCCGCATCGACTGGTTGCAACGCCTGATCGGAGAAATCCGCTCGGTGCGTGCGGACATGAACGTACCGGCAGGCGCGAAGCTGACATTGCTAGTGAAAGATGCTAATGCACAGACCAAAGAATGTCTGGCTACGTATCAGCCAATCATCGCGCAGATGGCACGCATCGAAAAAGTCGAGCTGATTTCAGCCGAACCGCCGAAGGGATCGATTCAAGCCGTTGTCGATGAAACGACCATCGCGTTGCCGATCGCCGATATCATCGATCTTGATAAAGAGCGCGACCGTTTGACGAAGCAAATCGCCAAGCTGGAGCAGAATATCGACAAGCTCTCAGCCAAGCTGAACGATGAGAAGTTCGTCGCGCATGCGCCCGAAGAAATCATCGCCGAACAGAAAGCGCGTGTGGCCGAAGACCAGATCGCACGGGACAAACTCTCCGCCGCACTGAAACAGCTGGCCGCTTAACCCATTAAAAAACCCTCCATCGCTGGAGGGTTTTTTTAAATCTTTGTTGCGCTTACTGAGCCGGAGCTGAGAACTTGGAGCAGGTTGGTGTCTGCTCGGCGACGTAGCCGGGATCAACCGAGTCCGTACGGCGAATGCAGTAAGACATGGCGCCTGTTACCGTATTCACACGCCAGACGAGGGCGCGTCCATCGGACGCAGCCATGTATCCGCCGCCACGGCTTTGGCTTTCGGCCGGCGTAAATGCAGCGACCATGATCGCTACCGCCAGAACAACCGCACTTCCAAAAATGGCGTGAGGCAGTTTCATCGCTTACTTGCTTTCTTTTTCTTCTTTGCCACCGGCCGTCAAGAAGCTGCCGAAACGCTTCTCGAACTTCGAGAGCTGGCCTTTCTCAATAACCTGGGCTGTACCGCCCTGCCAGGCTGGGTGCGTCAGGGGATCGATGTCGAGACGGATGACTTCGCCTTCCTTGCCTGCGCAAGAACGGCTTTCATATTCCGTGCCATCGGTCATAACCACTTTAACGGCGTGGTAATTCGGGTGAATATCGGCTTTCATTTCGGTCACTCCTTGGTGTAAATTCCGGCTTGCTTATAGGACTTTTGCCTAGGTGATGCAAGGAAAAATGGCCCAGATGACGATCCCGTGGTGGCTCCCCAGCGAATTTGCCAAAAAACGCCCTTATTTAGAGGTGCGGCAGGCTGTAACCCGCGCGATCCGGGGCTTTTTTGAAGGGCAGGGGTTCGACGAGGTCGAGACCCCGATTCTCCAGATCTGCCCGGTGATCGATACGCACATCCGCGCCTTTGCCACCGATCTGCGCGGGGTGGATGGACAGGTCGAGCGGACGATGTATCTGCACACCAGCCCGGAATTCGCGATGAAGAAGCTGATGGTTGCCGGGGTCGAAAAGCTCTATGCGATGGGCAAGGTCTTCCGGAATGCCGAAGGCTCCAAAAGGCACTCCCCTGAATTTACCTTGCTTGAATGGTACCGGGTTCGAACGGATTACACCGCGATGATGGAAGATTGCGAAGGATTGTTGCGCGGCGTGGCAAAAGCCTGCGGCGTCAGCGTATACCGCTATCAGGATAACTACTGTGACCCGTTCCAGCCATTCGAACGGCTGACCGTAGTGGAGGCTTTTTCCCGCTATGCGGGAATCGACCTAATCGCGCATCTGGATGAGACGGATAAGTTTCGCGCGGCTGTCTCAGCTCTTGGTCTGCATACCGCCGCTGATGATGCGTGGGATGATTTATTTTTCCGCGTAATGGATGCGAAGATTGAGCCGCGGCTCGGCATGGAACGCCCAACTTTTTTGTGCGATTACCCGATTTCGATGGCGTCTTTATCTCGCCCTCGCGCCGATGACACGCGATTCGCGGAACGCTTTGAGCTTTATGTCTGCGGCATCGAACTTGCCAATGCGTTCTCTGAGTTGACCGATGCGGATGAGCAGGAGCGGCGCTATTACATCGAAATGGATATGAAACTAAAACTCTATGGCGAGCGTTATCCTCTTGACGAAGACTTTATTCTCGCGCTGCGCCACGGCATGCCAAGCAGCGCTGGTATTGCATTGGGCGTTGATCGTCTCGTCATGCTTGCGACTCATACGGACAACATTGACGACGTCCTCTGGTGTGGTACGCCATAAAATCACCTTTTCAGATCATGGAATAGGGACATTCTTGACGCATTCTGTTCACATTTGAACCGTTAATACCTCGATAGTTTTTAAAACTTTGAGAGGTGTGACTATGATTGAAAAAGTAAAAAGAATTTCCGCAGCCTTTGTTGTAGCTAGCGGTGTAAATCCTTTATTAAAAGCAGAACCTGCATTTGCCGCTGGATGCCAAGAAGGTAAAGCATCCTATTATGGTCAAGGTGATGGTTTCCATGGCGAAAAAACAGCCAACGGTGAAATATTTAATAAAAATGCACTAACGGCAGCCAGTACGACTTTTTCAAATAAAAAAAATATCAAAGTTCGTGTGACCAATTTAAACAATGGCGAGAGCACGATCGTGCGCATCAATGATTACGGTCCAGCGAAAAAAACAGGCCGTATAATAGATATAAGCTTTGCCGCCGCCAAAGACATTAACATGATCAAGTCCGGGACGGCTCCTGTACAGGTCTGCCCTCTTTAACATATTAAATTAAATAAAGCGCAGCCCTCAAAAGCTGCGCTTTATTCTTTTGGAGTGATTCGCTATGGTGGCGGCATGACCAGATTATCTGTCTATTTCCTCGCGCTTCCCGCGCTGCTTTTGCTGATGACGGGATGCGCCAGTGTCGGCCCGAGTGATATTTCGAAAGACGATGGCTTTTTTAAAGGCTGCAAGATTGAGAAGGGTGCTGCGTCTTATTACGCCGATAAATTCAACGGGCGTAAGACGGCCAGCGGCGAGCGGTTCAATAACGCTGAAATGACCGCGGCCCATAAAACGTTACCTTTCGGCACGCAACTGATCGTGCACAACCCCGCCAATGGCAAAGAAGTAACGGTACGTGTCAATGACAGGGGGCCGTTTATTAGAGGGCGGGTAATTGACGTGAGCAAAGCCGCTGCGCGTGAATTGGGATTAATCGGTCCGGGCGTCGCGCCTGTTGAAGTCAGACGCTGCCGCGCCTAACTAGCGATCATTGGCCGGGCAGGGGTTACGCTTCACGTTCACAGGATAGGCCGTAATTACTTTCATTTTATCCGATGCCAGCACCACGCGAATGCGTAGATCGTCCACCTGCCGTTCGGCGGTAAAATAGCCGTTATCGGCTTTTTTCCAGTTCAGCGTATCGTCGCTAGCAATCTTTTCAATCGTCTCAATGATTTTGGGCTGGCTCCAGCTGGCAGGGAATTCGCTCTTGCAGGGCTTATCGGCGGTGTGAAAATGGCCGCCGCCTTTTTCATCACCATAGAGGATATGCGTTTTCTGCTTCGGGCTGATAATAACAACCCGCGCCGGTACATCTACGGGCGCGGGCGGTTTATCGGTTAGCAGGCTGCCAAAAAACAGGCTGGCAACAAGCAGGATGAGCGCAATTGTCGTTGCACTTAATCCCATTAAGCAGCTTTGGCCTGTGTCATGCGGGTTGAGAGCGATTTGCCGGCAGACTTCAGATCGGCGAAGGCTTCATCCATACGGGCGATGATGCCTTGTTCGCCGACACGTAGCCAGTGACGCGGGTCATACTGTTTCTTGTATGGTTTGCCGTCATCGGGATCGATCTGGTAGGCGAAGGCACGGTCATTATCGCTGACGTAATTGCCGATCGCGTGGGCGAAGGCAAACTGCGTGTCAGTGTCGATGTTCATTTTGAACACGCCATAGCCGAGCGATTCTTCAATCTTGTCTTTTTCCGAACCCGATCCGCCATGGAAGACGAGGTCGAGCGGGTTTTTCGCGGTCCCGTGTGTTTTCTGCACGAGATCTTGCGAGTTTTTCAGGATGTCAGGACGCAGCTGCACGTTGCCTGGCTTGTACACGCCGTGCACGTTGCCGAACGACGCGGCGACCGAGAAATGGCCGAGGCTGTTCAGTGTGTCATAGGCGAGCAAAACATCTTCCGGCTGTGTGTAGAGTTTGGCGTTGTCGATATCGTCGGAGCCGACGCCATCTTCTTCGCCGCCGGTCACGCCGAGTTCGATTTCAACGCTCATGCCGAGTGGCGCGACGCGTTTCAATACACGGGCGCTTTCGGCAAGGTTTTCTTCAATCGGCTCTTCCGAGAGATCGATCATGTGCGAAGAGAAGAGCGGCTTGCCGTTTTTCTTGAAGAACGCTTCACCGTGATCGACAAGCGCGTCGATCCAAGGCAGCAGTTTCTTGTTCGCATGGTCGGTGTGCAAAACAACACAAACGCCATAGTGCTCTGCTAGCAGATGAACATGCTGGGCCGCGCTGACGGCGCCCAGAACTTTCGCCTGAAAGCTGTCCGGCATGCCTTTACCGGCATAGAACTCAGCGCCGCCATTCGAGAGCTGAATAACGACATCCGACTTGTTCTTTGCTGCCGCTTCAAGCACGGCATTGATCGTGTTCGTACCGGTGACATTGACCGCAGGAAGGGCGTATCCGCCATCCTTGCAGGCCTTCAGCAGCGTTTTGTAATCATCGCCCCAGACAACGCCAGGTTTCAAAGTAGACATGCTCATGGTTCCTTACGCGGCTTTGCTTTTGGCGTCGTAGCCGACTTCGTGCATTTTCGTGGCTGTGTCGAGCATACGGTTCGAGAAGCCCCATTCATTATCGTACCAGCTCATGATACGCACCAGTTTGCCGTCGATCACTTTCGTGCCTTCGTACGAGAAGATCGAGGAGTGGCTGTCATGGTTGAAGTCGCTCGAGACCAATGGATCGGAATAAGCGCCCAGAATGCCGGTCATATCGCCAAGCGCTTTCTTGATCGCGCCGTTGACTTCCTCCACCGTGGTGTCGCGCTTGGCGATGAACTTCAGATCGACAACCGACACGTTCGGCGTTGGAACGCGTAAAGAGACACCATCCAGCTTGCCTTTCAGTTCCGGCAATACTTTGCCAACGGCTTTCGCAGCGCCTGTGGATGTCGGGATGATGTTCAGCGAAGCGGCGCGGGCGCGGTGCAAGTCCTTGTGGAACGTGTCGACCGTGTTCTGGTCGCCGGTGTAGGAGTGGATCGTCGTCATGAAGCCGCTCTCGATACCGATCGCTTCGTGCAGCACTTTGGCGACGGGTGCGAGACAGTTTGTCGTGCAGGAGGCGTTCGAGACGATTTTGTGCTCGGATGTCAGTTGATCCGAGTTCACACCGAAGACAACGGTCAGGTCTTCGCCTTCTGCCGGAGCAGAGATGAGGACTTTTTTCGCGCCGGCTTGCAGGTGCAGCGAGGCTTTTTCGCGTGTGGTGAAAATGCCTGTGCATTCGAACACGATATCAATGTTCATGGCGCCCCATGGCAGGTTTGCCGGGTCGCGTTCCTGAACCACGGCGACGTCCTTGCCGTTGATGACCAGCGTCTTGTCGCCTTTGACTTCCACGTCAAACGGGAAGCGGCCATGGACCGAGTCATATTTCAGCAGGGTCTTGTTGCCTTCGAGTGTGGCGAGGTCGTTTATCGCGACCAGCTCGATGTCCTTGCGGCCCGATTCATAGAGGGCGCGGGCGACGAGGCGTCCGATACGGCCAAAACCATTAATTGCTACGCGTACAGTCATTTAGTTTCTCCTTAGTTGAGTTTAGCGTTTGCGGCTTTCACGATCGCGTCCGACGTGATGCCAAAATGTTTGAACAGGACTTCTGCCGGGGCAGAGTCACCAAAGCCCGTCATGCCGACGAACGAACCGTGCGGGCCGATCAATGCGTCCCAGCCCTGACGGATACCGGCTTCGCAGGCGATCTTGACCGACTTGTTGCAGATCAGGCTTTCAATATATTTGCCGTCCTGTTGCGCCAGCAATTCCATACATGGCACAGAGACAACGCGGACTTTATCGCCGAGCTGCTGCGCGGCTTCCAGCGCAAGATGTACTTCAGAGCCGGAGGCAAACAACGTAACTTCTGGTTCGCCATTCGACTCTTTCAGGATGTAAGCGCCTTTGGCGCAGAGGTTTTCGGCGCGGTTGTCATTGACGCTCGGTACGTTCTGACGCGTAAGAGCGAGAACGGATGGCGATTGTTCGTGCTTCATCGCCAGTTCCCAGCACTCAGCCGTCTCGATGCCGTCGCACGGACGGTAAACGAAGAGGTTTGGAATGGCGCGCAGGGCGGCGAGGTGTTCGACCGGCTGGTGCGTCGGGCCATCTTCACCCAGACCAATCGAGTCATGGGTCAGCACATGCACGACGCGCTGTTTCATCAGGGCGGCAAGGCGGATCGACGGGCGCATGTAATCGGCGAACTGCATGAACGTGCCTGCATATGGGACAAGGCCGCCATGCAGAGCAATGCCGTTCATAATCGCGGCCATGCCGTGTTCGCGCACGCCGTAATTGATGTAGTTGCCGGAATAATCTTTGGCGTCGATGACTTTCGAGGCTTTGACTTTGGTGTTGTTGGAACCGGTGAGGTCGGCGGAGCCGCCGACCATCGCATAGGCTTCGACTAGTTTCTCAAGGCAGACGCCAGACAATTGGCGCGTGGCTTTATTTGGTTTTTCAGCAGCGAAAGCGGCTTTCAGATCTTTGGTGATGGCTTCGATGTTCGAAATATCAATGGTCGGTGTTTTGCCGGAGGCTTTGTGTTGTTGGCCAACCGCGCGCCAGGCATTCAGGATATCGGCAGGAATTTCAAACGGGGCGTGGCTCCAGTTGAGGTTTTTGCGCGTACCGGCGATTTCATCGTCTTTGGTGATTGCACCGTGCGCGGCTGGCTGGCTTTCAAGGGTCGGCGCGCCATAGCCGATTTTGGTTTTACAGCAGATGATGCTCGGCTGGTCGGTTGTCTTGCGCGCCGAGTTGATCACGGCCTCGAGGTCTTCGAGATTATGGCCGTCACATTCCTGTACATGCCAGCCATAGGAGCGGAAACGCTCGGATACATTCTCAGTGAAGGCGAGGTCAATCGTTCCGTCAATTGTGACGTTGTTCTGATCATAAAACACGATCAGCTTGCCAAGCTTCAGGTGGCCTGCTAGCGAGCAGGCCTCATGACTGACGCCTTCCATCAAACAGCCATCGCCTGTGAAGGCGTAAGTGAAGTGATCGACGTCTGCCGGTGTGCGGCCATTGAGGATACGTTCGGCCAGCGCCATACCGACGGCGTTCGCGATACCTTGCCCCAGAGGGCCTGTCGTTGTTTCGATGCCGCAGGCAACATCAACTTCCGGATGACCAGGAGTTTTGGAGTGCAACTGGCGGAAATTCTTGATCTCGTCGATCGTCATCGCTTCATAGCCGGTCAGGTAGGCCAGCGCATAGAGCAGCATGGAGCCGTGACCGTTCGAAACGACAAGGCGGTCGCGGTTAAACCAGTTCGGCGTCTTCGGATCGAAGCGGAAGAATTTGGAGTAGAGAACGGTAGCAATATCGGCCATACCCATCGGCATGCCAGTATGTCCCGAGTTGGCTGCTTTGACCGCATCCATGGCCAGCATACGGATGGCGTTTGCCATGGTGCGCATGTCGGCTTGTGGGGTTGATGAGAGAGAAGCAGCGGCTGCCTGAGACATTAAAGTACCCTTATATAATTGGTGCGTAAACTGGCCACACTTTGCCCCGCCAAGGGGCGAAAATCAAACGCTTTCTTGGTTTTCCGTGTATAAGCATGACAAGGGTCTTGACCAGCTTTGCGTGTGGCGCATAATGACCCCGTTTTACACATCCATTCAAGGTTAATTGAGGATTTTTGACGTGAGCGCGGCAATCAAACAACGACTGATAGAGCTGAATACCAAGGTGCAAAAACTGGAAGCGGCTGCCGCCAGTGCCAGCGCGAAAATGCAAGAAGCCAAAGCTCGTCCGGCCGCTCCGGCCAAGGGCAAACAGCAGGCTGACTTGTTCACCGTGTTTACCGGCGGTCAGCAAAAAGATATGATGCGTTCGATGGCCAACCGCCTCGACAGCACCATCGAAAAAGTCGAAGAATTACTGAAACAAAATTAAGGGTTACACTCATGGCTGAAGTCAACGTCATCATCAATGGCCGCAATTACGGGATCGCTTGTGATGACGGGCAGGAACAACGCGTTCTGGACCTCAGCCGCTATGTCGATGCCCGCCTGAAAGACATTGCCAAAGCAGGGGCTGCCAGCACCGAAAGCCATCTGCTGGTTTTGACTGCCCTGGTCCTTTCTGATGAAATTTTCGACCTCAAAGACGGTATGCGCGCCACCGAGCGTCAGGCCCAGACCACCACTGGCGTCCGCCTGACCGAGCAGGATGAGGGCGATATTGTCGATATCATCGAACAACTGGCCGCCCGGATCGACTCCATCGCCGGAAACCTGCAGAAACTGTAAGGTTTTTGCGATTTTCCGTGCTTTCTTTTCCGGCCGGTGATACTATATCAAGCTTGAAGAGTTAGCTGTGGTTCTCGTCGCGGAATGCTATTCCAGAGGCCGATGCTTATTTGCATAGGGTGCTACCACTGTCCAGACCGTGGTTTGGTTATGCGGCGCCCGACCTGGTTTACCGGGCTTCATGCGAATACTTTTATCCGTACGGTTCTCATGGCGCTCTTCATCCTTTATATTTCCCTCCCATGACCGATCAAAAAAACGCCCTGCGCGAGCACGCGCGCGACATCCGCAATAATCTTGTTTCTACGCTGGAGCAGGCTGAACAGGCCTCCGCCCTGTTTTTCGAGGCGGTGAAACCGCAGGCCGGGCAAGTCGTTGCCGCCTTCTGGCCCAAGGCTAAGGAATTCGATGTGCGGGTCATTATCGATGACTGCCTGCGCCAAGATATCCAGATTGCCCTGCCGCTGGTCAGCAAAGAGACGCGCATTATGGAGTTCGCCTTGTGGCGCGAAGGGGATGCGTTAGCCTCCAACAGCTTCAATGTGATGGAACCACAAGGGCGCGAGATCGTGTTACCAGACATCGTCATCGTGCCGTTTTTGGCGTTTGACCGCAAAGGATACCGGCTGGGCTATGGTGGCGGGTATTACGATGCCACGCTGGAGGCGCTTCGGGCGGAAAAAGAAATTACGGCTGTCGGGGTTGGCTATGGCGAGCAGGCCGTGCTATTTAATTTACCGAATGACGCGCACGACCAGCGGCTGGATCTGGTGATTACCCCGCAGGACGTGTTCGATTACCGTTAGGATGACTATGCGCATTATTTTTATCGGGGATGTGATGGCCCGCGCCGGGCGCGATGCGTTGCAAACCCATTTGCCGACGTTAAAAGCGGCCTTAAAGCCTGATTTTATTGTGGTGAACGGCGATAACGCGGCGCACGGACGCGGTATCACGGGTATTATTTGCAAGGAATTTTACGATCTGGGTGTTGATTGCATTACCTCGGGCGACCATGTCTGGGATCAGCGCGAAATAATTACCTATATAGGCAACGATAAAAATCTGATCCGCCCGCTGAATTACCCGGCGGCGACGCCCGGTGCGGGTATCTGGACTGGCAGCAAGAACGGCAAGCAGTTAACGGTGATGCATCTACAGGGTCGCGTGTTCATGGATGAACAGGACAGTCCGTTCGATGCGGCGAGCGCCATGGTGCAAAAACACAAAATGGGGAATGGTCAGGCCATTCTTGTCGACTTCCATGCGGAAGCGTCGTCCGAAAAAATGGGTATGGCGCATTATCTCGATGGCAAAGTCAGCGCCGTCATCGGCACGCACACGCACATGCCGACCGCCGATCATCAGATTTTCCCGAAAGGCACAGCGTTTCAGGGCGATGCCGGTATGACCGGTGATTATAATTCCGTGATCGGTGCGCGTAGCGAGGATGCCCTGCATCGCTTTATTCGCCGTATGCCGCAAAACCTCAATCCGGCCGATGGCGAAGCCACCTTGTGTGGTTGCTTTATCCAGACGAACGATAACGGTCTCGCTACGTCGATCGAGCCGATCCGCCTCGGCGGGCGCTTGTCACAAGCGATGCCTATAGGCTAAAAGAAGCGTCATGGCAGGACATTCCAAATTTAAAAATATCATGCACCGCAAAGGCAAACAGGATGCCCAGCGGGCGAAGCAATTCACCAAGCTTGGTCGCGAGATCATCGTTTCGGCGAAGCTCGGCGGCGGCGATCCGGCGGGCAATCCGCGTTTGCGGGCGGCTATTCTGGCGGCGCGGGCGGTCAACATGCCGAATGATCGGATCAAGCGCGCCATTGAATCGGCCACTGGCGACAAGGATGCCGAAAACTATAAAGACATGCGCTATGAGGGGTATGGTCCGGGCGGTGTGGCCATTATTGTCGAAGCGCTGACAGACAATAATAACCGCACGGCTGCCGAAGTACGCGCCGCATTTTCCAAGCAGGGCGGTTCGCTAGGCGAAACAAACTCGGTTTCGTTCATGTTCGGCCGCGTGGGAGAAATTCTCTATCCTGCGAGCAAAGCTTCGGCTGAAGCGATGTTTGAAGCGGCGCTGGAAGCCGGCGCGCAGAATGTCGAAAGCGATGACGAGATTCACGACATCACCTGCGCGATCGAAGATTTCGCCGCCGTGCGGGACGCGCTGGCGGAAAAATTTGGCGATGCGGAAAAATCAGGTCTGACCTGGCGCTCTAATGTTGCGGCGACGCCATCGGAAGAGCAGGCGGCCAGCGTTTTGAAACTCATTGAAGTTTTGGAAGACGATGATGATGTGCAGACCGTTTACTCCAACATGGAGCTAGATGACGCGCTGCTCGAAAAACTGATGGGATAGCGCGCTTTAGGGATTCCCCTTGTTCACGGTTTGTGCTTTACTGATCCTATGAGAATTGTGGGAATCGATCCGGGTTTACAGAAGACGGGCTGGGGTATTATCGAGGCGGTGGATAACCGCTTGAAGTTCGTTGCATGCGGCCTGATAAAAACTAATGCGTCGTGGGGTTTACCGGAACGTCTTAAACAGATAGATGATGGCATGGCGGCGATGCTCGCCGAATTCCATCCGATAGAAGCCGCCATCGAAGAAACCTTCATGAATAACAACCCAGCTTCCGCCCTGAAACTAGGGCAGGCCCGAGGGGTCGCCATGGTCGCGCCCGTGCGCTATGGTATTTCCTGCGCCGAATATCCGGCCAACCTTGTCAAAAAATCAATTGTGGGCGCGGGGCATGCGGCCAAGGAACAGATGGGCATGATGATCAGAACACTGTTGCCAACCTGCGGTGATATCGGCGAAGACGAAGCCGATGCGCTGGCAATTGCAATTTGTCATGCCCATCACGCACAAAGCGCCCTGCTATATGCGGGGGCGCGTTAGATGATTGGTAAATTGTCAGGCATCGTCGATTCAGTTGCGCAGGACCATCTTATTCTGGATGTGCAGGGCGTCGGCTATCAGGTATTTTGCTCGCCGCGCACCTTGGCGCAAGCACAAACGGCGGAGCCTCTCTCGCTACTGATCGACACACATGTGCGCGAAGATCATATTCATTTGTTTGGTTTCTCCAGTGCCTCGGAGCAGCAATGGTTTCGTTTGCTTACCAGTGTGCAGGGAGTTGGTGCCAAAGCCGGGATGGCAATCCTCGGCGTCTGCCCGCCGGACAAACTCGCCTTCGTGATTGCCGCGCAGGATAAATCGGCCTTAACGCAAGCTGATGGGGTTGGCCCCAAAATCGCCGTGCGTATTCTCACGGAATTGAAAGACAAAGCGGGCAAGATCGATTTATCGCCCGCCGCCAAGGGCGCCAAGGTTGTGTCCATCGATCAACCTACTGCTGCTATCAGCGTTGATAATGACGCCGTCTCCGCACTCGTTAATCTCGGCTATGCCCGCGCCGATGCGTATCAGGCTGTACTTCAGGCAAAATCGAAAGCCAATGATAATGACGCATCCGACATCGGCACGATGATCCGCCTTGCCCTGAAAGAATTATCCTCATGAGTATCAATCCCGCTTTGAACAAACAGCAGGCAGAGGCAGAAGGGTATGAAGAAAATCCGCTGCGCCCGATCAAGCTCGATGAATTTATCGGTCAGCAGGCGCTGCGCGAAAACCTGAAAGTTTTTATCGAGGCAACAAAGACGCGCCGCGATTCCATGGACCACGTGCTGCTCTTTGGCCCGCCGGGATTGGGCAAAACAACGCTGGCGCAGATTATTGCGCGCGAACTCGGCGTGGGCTTTCGTGCTACCTCCGGTCCGGTGATTTCAAAAGCGGGCGACCTCGCCGCGATTCTCACCAACCTGCAACCGCATGATGTGCTGTTCATCGATGAAATCCACCGCCTGAACACGGCGGTCGAAGAAATTTTGTATCCCGCAATGGAAGACCGCAAACTCGACCTCATCATCGGTGAAGGCCCGGCCGCGCGCTCGGTGCAGATCGATCTGCCGCCTTTTACATTAATTGGTGCGACGACGCGTTCGGGTTTGCTCACCAATCCATTGCGGGATCGTTTCGGCATTCCCTTGCGCCTTGAATTTTATAACGATGATGAACTGTGCCTGATCGTCGAGCGGGCAGGGCGCCTGATGGAGATGACGCTGACGCGCGATGGCGCGATGGAAATTGCGCGTCGCTCACGCGGCACGCCGCGCATCGCCGGACGCCTGACTCGCCGCGTGCGTGATTTTGCGCTGGTCGCCAAATCATCCGAGATCAACGCCACAATCGCTGACGCCGCACTCGCGCGCCTCGATGTCGACGGCTCCGGCCTGGATTCGATGGATAGGCGCTATATGAAGTGCATTATCGAGAATTATAGTGGAGGCCCGGTAGGCGTTGAAACCATCGCCGCCGTGCTCTCGGAGCAACGCGATGTCATCGAGGACGTCATCGAACCCTATCTGCTCCAGCAGGGTTATATTCAGCGTACACCCCGCGGCCGCGTCATTGCGGGCAAAGGATACAAGGTTTTTGGCCTGACTCCAAAAACGATTGATCAAGCAGCCTTGTTCGACGAATAAAGCTTAACGACTTAACACAGTGAGGTTTTTGCCCGTAACATGGTGTTGGGAATCAAACATTGCTTTGGCTAAATCGTTATCGCTATTGGCAGCAAAAAGAGTCAGCCCTATGGCTGCAACAGTCCCCACGATCGCTGCGGCATTGAACGCCCGCGAAGAAAGGCCGATATTGCCTTGTTGTGTGTGTTTATCCATACTGACATTCCTTATCTAAGATGAAGAAAAAGACTATTCCATAATTCAAGGGCAGGCAATTTATTTATGCAACACGACATCAATGTGCGCGTTTATTATGAGGACACGGATGCGGGCGGGATTGTCTATCACGCCAGTTTCATTCGCTTTTGTGAACGAGGACGCTCTGAGCTGCTCCGCAGCGTGGGAATCACTTGTCCCGACCTCGATGAGCAGATCGGTACCAAGTTCGTCGTCCGTCATATGGAATGCGATTATTACCGCCCAAGCCGCCTCGATGACCTGCTGACCGTCAAAACTGGGGTAATTTCTTTGAAAAACTCATCTTTTACGATGAAACAGTCTATTTTTTGCCATGAATCTCATCTATTTGACATGGTGGTAACACTGGTTTGCGTCGATCGTACCGCCAGACCCATGCGGGTACCTCAAATATTACGTGAAAAATTCGAACCCTTTTTGGAGTTAAAAGCCGATGAATGAGATCCCTGACCGCGCCGTAGACGCTGCCGCTTTAGCAGGAACCGTAGGTGCCCACGATATGAGCATTATGGGCTTGTTCATGCAGGCCGATATTATCGTGAAAGTCGTCATGTTGATGATGATGGCTGCGTCGATCTGGTCCTGGGCGATCATTTTTGAAAAACGCGCGACACTCTCGAAGCTCAACCGCCGCGCCAATAAATTTGAAGATGCATTCTGGTCGGGCGAGCCGCTGGACAAGCTCTATCACCGTATCAAGAAAAGCCCGAACGACCCGATGCTGAAAACGTTCTCGGCTGGAATGGAAGAATGGCATTCAACCGTCGAAGGCGGTGTGCCGGCACATGAAAGCATGCAGGCCAGTTTGCGCCAGCGCGTCGAGCGCGCCATGAGCATCGCCATCGGCCGTGAAATGGACCGCCTTGAGCGCGGCATGACGTTCTTGGCCACCGTCGGTTCGACCGCGCCGTTTATCGGTCTTTTCGGTACAGTGTGGGGTATCATGCGCTCGTTCATTTCGATCGCGAACACCAACTCCACGGGTCTGGCTGTTGTAGCGCCGGGTATTGCCGAAGCGTTATTCGCAACGGCGCTCGGTCTTGTTGCCGCTATCCCGGCTGTTGTCGCCTACAACGGTTTCTCTTCAAAACTCAATCGCTATGCGTCGCGTCTCGATGGATTTGTGAGCGAGTTCAGCGCAATCCTGTCGCGTCATCTCGAAGGTCAGGAAGGCCCGCGCAAATCAACGCCGTCCGTTCCCAACCCAGCAAAGGTAGCATAGTCCCATGGGCGTAAAAATGGACATGGATGGCCGTACACGCCGCACCGGGCGGGGCAATCACCGCGCCATGGCGGAAATCAACGTGACGCCGATGGTTGATGTCATGCTCGTGCTGCTGATTATCTTCATGGTGGCGGCGCCGTTGCTGACGGCCGGCGTTCCTGTCGACCTGCCTGATTCCGATGCCAAGGCGATGAGCGATGAAGATAACAAACCGATTGAAGTCTCGCTCAGCAAAGACGGCAAAATGTTTGTCGGCGAAACTGAAGTGACGGATGACCGCATGATTACCATCCTGCGTTCAATGACCAACAACGACGCTGAACGCCGCATCTATATCCGCGCCGATCAGGGGCTGGATTACGGCCGGGTGATGAAGATCCTCGGCGGTATCAACGGGGCAGGCTTTAAAAAGGTCGCCCTTATTTCTGAAAACGCGTCATAAAAGCGCCTAAAAGCAACCTTAGCGTCGAAACCCATGAACGCAGCCAATGCCGAGCATCGCATGACACAGGAACCGGAACCGCAAGGTCCCGGCACGTCTTTGTATGTCTCGATCGGCTTTCACGCGCTGATCATCATCGTCGCGCTCGTTGGTTTACCGCATCTGGCCCCGCCGATTGAAATTGTTTCGACGCCGATCCCGGTTGAAATCCTTCCCATTGGCGAAGTGACGACGGCGATCAAGCCGCCGGTCGAAGCGCCCAAACCAAAAGAACCGCCCAAAGAAGAAAAGCCGGTTCAGAAAAAAGAAGTGAAAAAGCCGCCATCGCCGCCGAAAGTGGAAGCGAAAGAGCCGCCGAAACCAACGCCGCCGGAACCTCCGAAAGAAAAACCCAAGCCAGCCGAAAAGCCGGCCCCCGTTATTCCGCCGCCCGATGCCGAGAAGCTGGACAAGCCAAAAGAGGTTGAGCCGCCAAAGCCTGAAGTGCAAGAAGACGACAGCCAGCAAGCCTTTGATTCTCTCTTGCGCAACCTGCAGGATTCTGAGCCGGAACAGCCAACAGATGCACCGGTGACAGATGCGCCGGTCGAGCCGCCATTGCCATCGCCGATTGGTGACTTTGCAAAACAATTGCTTGTCAGCGAGGCCGACGCGCTGCGCCAGCAACTCTCCCAATGCTGGAGCATTCAGGCTGGTGCCCGTTATGCCGAAGATCTGGTCGTGGAAATCCGTTTGACAGTTAATCGTGATCGCACGGTGCAGAACGCCGTTATTCAGGACCGTTACCGCTATAACGCCGACCCGGCCTTCCGTGCGGCGGCTGATTCCGCAGTGCGCGCTGTGCTGAGCCCGATGTGTACGCCGCTGCGTCTGCCAGAAGAGAAATACGATGGATGGAAAGACATTATTGTCAGCTTCGATCCTAAGGATATGCTATAAAAACCCGGTTCAAAGGAAAGAATCATGCTGAAAAACATCCTGCTTTTTGCCGCCCTGATATTGGTTGCCGCCCCGGCGTCCGCGCAATTGCGTGTCGACGTTACCAAAGGCAAGGTCGACCCGATGCCAATCGCGATTTCGCCTTTCTATGCGCAGAGCGCTGATCTGGCGCAACTGGCCCGTGATATTCCAGGAATCATTACGTCGAACCTGAAAAATTCTGGTTTGTTTGCGCCAGTCAGCCCGGGTGCGTTTATTCAGGATGCGGCCTCGATTGAAAAAGACGGCCCGCGATTTGCCGAATGGCGCGCGATCAATGCACAAGCGTTGGTGACGGGGTCTGTTACCAAAGGCGCCGATGGCCGCCCGCGCGTGGAATTCCGCCTGTGGGATGTATTCTCGCAAAAACAGATCGCCGGTATGGCCTACATGACGACCCAGCAGAACTGGCGCCGCATCGCGCACATTATTTCGGATGAGACATATAAGCGCGTGACCGGGGAAGAAGGCTACTTCGATACCCGTATCGTTTATGTCTCGGAAAGCGGTCCCGCGACCCGCCGCGATAAGCGCCTGGCCATTATGGATCAGGATGGCGCGAACCACCGCTTCCTGACGCCATCGGGCACACTGGTGCTGACACCGCGCTTCTCGCCGACCGCGCAGGAAATCACCTATATGTCGTATCAGGGTGGCACGCCGCGCGTATATCTCTACAACATCGATACAGGCCGTCAGGAACTGCTGGGTAACTTCCCGGGCATGACCTTTGCGCCGCGCTTCTCACCAAGCGGTAACGGTGTGATCATGAGTATGTCGCAAAATGGTAATACCGATATCTACACACTCGATATGCGTTCGCGCACGACAAAGCGTCTGACAGACAATAGCGGCATCGATACGGCGCCGACCTATGCGCCCGATGGTAACCGCATCGCGTTTGAATCCGACCGTGGCGGCACGCAGCAGCTCTATGTCATGGATGCGGGCGGCGGCAACGTGAAACGCATTTCGTTCGGCGATGGCCGTTACGCCAACCCTGTCTGGTCGCCGCGCGGCGATCTGATCGCCTTCACCAAAATGCAAAAAGGCCAGTTCTATATTGGCGTGATGCGCCCCGATGGATCGGGAGAGCGTCTGATTACGCAAGCCTATCACGTTGAAGGCCCGAGCTGGTCGCCAAATGGCCGTGTGCTGACATACTTTAAAGAAGCGCCGGGCGGTAGCGGCGGTCGCAGTTCGAACGTCTACACGATCGACATCACCGGTTACAACGAGCGGACCTTGCCAACACCGCAAGGCGGCTCCGACCCAGCCTGGTCGCCGCTCAATCCATAAAAGAAAAGCCCCGGGTTCGGGGCTTTTTTATGCGCTGAATTTGGTGAAGGCGGCGACGATTGTGGCATATACCTCGCGCTTGAACGGCACGATCAGATTAGGCACACGCTCCAGCGTTTCCCATTTCCATTGAGAAAACTCTGCCGGGTCATGAGCGGCTAGATTGATATCGGCATCACTGCCAGTATAGCGCATCGCTACCCATGTCTGCTCCTGCCCGATATACGGCTTGTCCCAAATCTTGTGCAGTCGCTCTAAAATCTCGGCAGGAATATCGTAGAGAATTTTTTGATCGAGCACTTCCAGCAATGTAGCATTGTTGGTGCCTATTTCTTCAGCCAGTTCGCGCCGCGCCGCCGTCAGTATATTTTCGCCCGCATCGATCCCGCCTTGGGGCATCTGCCAGGAGCCAGGCGTGTCGATACGCTCGCCTACGAATACTTTGCCTTCGTTATTGAACAGGGCGATGCCCACACAGGGGCGGTACGGATAAAAATCGCTCATTGCGCCAGAACGGATAAAGGGACGAGCTGGATATTCATGCCCGGCAGTTTCTCCATCCACTCTTTCAGTAGCTGCGACGACAGAGGGGTCGCTTCGACCATTAAAATAGCGCTGCCGTTTAACTGCGCCAGTTTTTCCACGCGCTGCAAAACGGCCTGAATATCGGTGCGGCCCATATTGCGGCCCAGCCAGTCACCCGCTTGCGCATAGGGAATGAAATTCTGCGCGGCAAATTCTTTGGCAAAATTATTGCCTTCATTCCGGCCTTCAGCGAACCCAAAGCCTTTTTCCGCGATCATTTTCAGCAGTGGATTGGTGCGCAGATCGACATCGCTGAACACATGATCAGGATTGCTGATAAAGCCGGGATAGCCCATCTGCGCCATCGTAGTGAGGCGATTGATGTGTTCTTGCGTCGCATCGAGGCTGGCATTGGTTAGCACTGTCATAGGCCCGGGATCGCGTGCCGGATAATTGGCAGGCTCCAGGGGCAACATCAGCCAGCTTTCAAAGCCTTTGGAATCAGCGTTGGCTTTCAGTACATCGATCTTGGCCGCATACGGAGAAAAACCCAGCGTGACACCTTGCGGCACTGTCTCAATCAAATTTTTGGAAAAACTCTCGGCGATGCCAAGATTGGCCAGCACGATAGCAATGTGCGCTTTGCCTTCTGCAAGCGGAACGGCTTTGCGAAACTGGTTGAAATACGTGGCGGGAGCGGCCGTTTTTGGCGCCGCTTCGCTTGGCACGACAGGCAAGTTAGTTTCCACGGTTTCTGCCGGTGTAACGCGATCTGCTTCACTCAGGCCCATGGCTTTCGTGGCGGCAGGTGCGGCTTGCAGAGAGACGGTTTTGGAGGCGAAGCGTTCTTGCCATTGTAAAAGCGTGTCGTCCGCCCTTAAGAACATCCAGCCGAACAGCAGGACGAAAAAGAGAATGACGAAAATCATGCCCTTGGCAAAAGCCTTGCCCGCATCGCGCCGGAATTCAGGATCCTGCCGCAATGACGCGAAGGTGGCCGTCATGATTTAACGCTGGCCTTGCTGCCATAAAGGGTGATGCCACGCAGAAGATCGATGGCACGGATTAATTGATAGTCATCATCCTCGGCCTCAGCGTTTTTATCGCCGTCTTTTTTCTCGTCTTTCTTGTCGCCTTTTTTGGCATCGTCTTTGGCTTCGCCATCCTTACCGTCTTTTTTTGGCTCAGTCAGGACTGGCTCCGGCTTTTTAATGATCTTGATGTTTTCACCAAGGCCATCATCGAGCGCTTTACGCAGATCACCTTCGCGGATACGGCCCGAGCTGTCGATCTCTTGAATGGTTGCCTGTTCCACGGTGATATCCGGCTCAATGCCTTTTGCCTGAATGGAGCGACCCGATGGCGTATAATAGCGCGCCGTGGTCAAACGCATCGCGCCGTGACCCGGCAGGGGGATAACGGTTTGCACAGAGCCTTTGCCGAACGATTGTGTACCAAGCAGAATAGCGCGGCGATGATCTTGCAGGGCGCCGGCAACGATTTCTGAGGCGGAAGCGGAGCCACCGTTGATCAGCACGACCATTGGTTTGCCATCAAGCAGGTCGCCCGGTGTGGCATTATCGCGCTGCGTATCCTGTTCGCTGCGGCCGCGTGTTGAAACGATTTCGCCTTTTTCAATGAAACTGTCCGATACGGAAATCGCCTGATCGAGCAGACCGCCCGGGTTGTTGCGCAGATCAAGGACATAACCGGATACTTTATTGTCCGTTTGTTTCTTGATGTCTTTGATCGCAGCTTCGAGAGCTGTTTGCGTATTTTGATTAAATGTCGAAATACGGATGTAGCCGATATCTTTTTGCTCGACGCGGTGCTTGACCGATTGAATGCGGATAATATCGCGCGTGAGTTCCAGCTCCAGCGGTTCGGCCGAGCCTTCGCGTTGGATGGTGATTTTGATTTTGGTGCCAACCTTGCCGCGCATTTTATCGACAGCATCGTTCAGCGCAAGACCGATAACGCTTTCTCCATCAATACCCACAATGAAATCGCCCGCTTTGACGCCGGCTTTCGAGGCAGGGGTGTCATCGATCGGCGAGACAACTTTGACAAAGCCTTCTTCCATCGTGACTTCAATCCCGAGACCGCCAAATTCGCCGCTGGTCTGCACACGCATATCGGCAAAATCTTTTTCATCCAAGTAAGAAGAGTGCGGATCAAGCGAGGTCAGCATGCCGTTGATCGCAGTCTTGACCAATTCTTCATCCGTCACTGGCTCGACATACTGCGCGCGCACACGCTCGAACACGTCGCCGAATAAATTCAATTGGCGGTACGTATCGTTGCTGTCATCGGCTTTCGCTTTTTCGGCAGGCGCTGCCGTCTGAGCACATGCAGCGACAGGCACACTGAGGAGAGCGAAAACAACCAAGGAGAGTAGGGAACGCATCAATAACGGTCTTTCATGAAGTAGAGTTGTTAGCCGAGATCACCAATTTTACGCGCCGGATTAATCGGCTGGCCGTCAAGCCGCAGCTCATAGTAGAGCGTAGGCTTATCACCGCCTTGCGCGCCAAGTGTTCCCAAGGGTTCACCTGCCGCAACCGATTGCCCCACCACTGTATCAATTCTGGCCAAACCTGCAACTAGGCTATGGTAATTATTCGGGTGTTCGATGATGACCATCCGGCCGTAATTACGAAAATCGCCGCTATAACGCACGATGCCGCCAAGCGGGGACACAACCAATGCGCCGTTACGCGCCTCGATACGAATGCCTTCTGCTTTCGCACCAATCTCATCCCGCTCGCCATAGCGCACCCGGACAATGCCTGACACTGGCAACTGACCTGATCCAGCCTTGGGCATGATGTCACGTTTCACATTTTTAGGTACAGCGCGCGGCGTGGCTGCGGCCAGTCGTATCTCTTCCTTGTTTTTCTCATCGAGTTTTTTGAGCAGGTCGCGCAAGCCTGTGGCTTTGGCGGAGATTTGTTTGATCTCGGCTTCGCGTTGCTTTACGTCGCCTTCCGCCTGTTTGAAGGCGGATTGACGCTTGTCCAGCATCGCGGTCATTTCATTACGGCGCAGAGTGAGCGCGGCTGTTTTCACTTCCAGATCCTTTTTATCTTTTTGCGTTTTTTCGACAATGTCGGACAGGCGGGCGAGATCATTTTTTAACCCTTCGGCGCGGCCATACAAGGTGGGTAAAACCGATTGCAGCAGCATCGCGCTTTGGGCCGTTTCCAGCGGCGCGCCGGGGCGGGCCAGCAGCGCTTCGGGCGGGACGCGGCGAATACGTTGCAGGGCCAGGATTAAATCCGCCATGGAGCCTTGATCGACGCCGAGGCGATCTTGGATTTCATCCTGCTCTGATTTCAACTCTTTTAAGCGTGCTTCAAGAGTTGTCAGATCGCCCTCATTATCTTTGATATCGGACGCCAGTTCGACCAAGGATTTTTTACCGCTGCCAATATCCGCCTGCAGCTTCTCCAGTTCTTTTTGCAGCGCGTCTTTCGCCGCCTGTTCTTCTTTTAATTTTTGCTCCATCTCCTTGATCGGATGGTGGCCCGGCACGGGCGGTGTCTGCGCGAAGGCCGGCAGGGTGACCATGAACGTCAGCAAAATCAGCAAAAAACGCATGTTATTCCCTGTGATACGGATGGCCGGAAAGAATTTGCTGGCAACGATAAAGCTGCTCCATCACCATCACCCGCACCAGCATATGCGGCCACACCATGGCGCCGAAACTGATGGCAAGGTCGGCGCGACTGCGGATGGCATCGCTAAGGCCATCCGCGCCGCCAATGACGAACTGCAACGGCCCGCCACGCGTCTCAAGGATTTTAGCCAAGGTCTCGGCCATTTTCTTGCTGGAAAGATTCTGGCCGCGCTCATCGAGCACGATCAGCGGTTTAGTCTCATCAAGGGTTGAGAGGATTTTTTTATGCTCATCGCCCGTCGAGCGGGCATCAAGCTCACTCATATCGAAGCGCCCGGTAAGGCGCTTGCGATAGTCGTCAAACAGGTCTTTGAACGGGCCGGATTTCATTTTGCCGACCGCGATGAGATGCGCGGGAATCATAAGGGTTATTACACCCCAGCCGCCGTTTGTCCCGCAAGGGGAGAATTGGTTTTAGGCCGGGATGAAAGTGCTTTGGTCGCGTTTCGCGCGCGGCGTCATGCGCCACATTTCTTCGATATTATAGAAGGCGCGTACTTCGGGGCGGAACAGGTGAACGATGATATCACCGGCATCGCAGACAACCCAGTTGCCTTCGCTCGTGCCTTCGGTGCGGAAATGGCGGTGGCCACGCCCTTTGAGGCGCTCTTCCAGCTTTTCCGACATGGCGACGATCTGACGGGAGGATGTACCGGAGGCAACAACCATGAAATCGGCGATGGCTGACTGACCGGTTAAATCAATGACTTCAATATCAATAGCCTTATCGTCATCCAGGGATTTTACGATGAGGTCTTTTAAAACGGATGTGTCCTGCAATCCGTTGGGGGAATCAGTAAAAATGGCGTAGGTCTCCTTCAGTTGTTTGCGATAACGATTGATATAGGCTATGTGCCGTATTGACGCAAGGGTGCATCCGATAAACGCCGGCAGTGTATGCGGTTGTGGGTTTTAGATTGGGTGAATGCTTCAGGGTAAAACCACATAAGCTCATATCTTTATTATACGCCGGATTCGTAAACGCTTCAATAAACATCCCTGCTGCAAGAGCATAACTATTTGTTCTGATTGCGTATTTTCGTGGATGAGAGATCAATCATCCGCGTCGATGTCAGCCAGAAAATGCCCGGTTTTGCGAGATCCGTCTGCCGTCCCTGTGTGTCGCGGTATTGCGGGACATCGGCCATTCGCACGGGGCAGTTGCGCACCAGGGCCTGAGCGGGCGGCCGCGCGATAAAAGTCATGGGCAATAGATTGAGCAAATCGCGCCAGCGCTCCCACTTGTGGAAGATCAGCGCGTTATCCATGCCGCAGATCCACAGGAAGTCCGTTCGGGCAAAGCGCGTTCGCAGGGTGCTGACAGTTTCATAAGTATAGCGACTGCCAATATCGCGCTCGAGATGTGTTGCCATCATCGCAGGGTTTGAAGCGGTTATTTCTTGCACCTGCGCGAAGCGCTCTTCATACGGCGCGATGATATTTTTATCTTTGAGTGGATTATGCGGGGTCACCAGCCACCAGACGTAGTGGAGGCCGAAGCGGGCTTGTGCAATGCGGGCGATATGAAGATGCCCGGCATGCGGCGGATTGAACGAGCCGCCGAGCAGGCCGATGCGCTTGCCGCGCCACCGCTCCCCATCATTCAGATGCGGCGCCGTAAAGCTCATGCGCGAATCTGTCCCGTACCACGCACGACATATTTAAACGTGCAGAGTTGTTGCAGACCGACGGGCCCGCGCGCATGCAGTTTGCCTGTACCGATGCCGATCTCGGCGCCAAACCCGAACTCGCCGCCATCGGCAAACTGTGTCGAGGCATTATGCAGAACGATAGCGCTATCGATCTGCTGGGTGAATTTCTGTACCGCCACCTCATCGGTCGCGATGATCGCATCGGTGTGATGCGAGCCGTAATAGTTGATATGATCAATCGCATCTTGCACGCCGCCCGTGACTTTGACGCTGATTTTCTTGTCGAGATATTCGGTGCGCCAGTCATCGTCGGTCGCGGCGCCCACACGGTCATCGATCAGCTGTGCCCATTTATCGCCAACCACCGCGCAGCCTTGATCGAGCAGGACTTTCACAAGCGCTGCGCCTTCCGGGAAGGCCTCGTCTATCAACAGGCTTTCCGCCGCCCCGCAAATACCCGTACGGCGCAGCTTGGCGTTGAGCGTTACGGCATGAGCAATTGCCGGGTCAGCACTTTCGTGAATATAGACATGACAGTTGCCATCGAGATGCGCGAAGACCGGCATCTTGGCCTCGCTCATGACACGGCCCGTCAGTCCTTTTCCGCCACGCGGGATCAATACGTCGATCAGGTCATTACAGATCAGCATCTGATCGATAATCGCGCGGTCGGTATCAGGAACAAACAAAACCGCCGTTTCAGGTATGGCGAACTGTTTGAGCATGTCGCAGATGAGTTTATGCAAGGCCTTATTCGTTTCAAACGCTTCAGAGCCGCCACGCAGAATAACGGCGTTACGCGATTTCAGGCACAGCGCCGCCGCATCGAGCGTCACGTTCGGGCGCGATTCGTAAATCATGCCGAGTACGCCGATAGGCACGGCCGTCTTTTCAATGATAAGTCCGTTTGGGCGTGTCCAGCTATCGAGAGCTATACCGGCGGGGTGCGGTAGCGCTGCAATATCGACGAGGGATTTTGCCATGGCCGATACTTTTGTTGGGTCCAGTGTCAGGCGCTCAATCATGGCGGCGCCCATTCCTTTGGTTTTTGCCACTTCAACATCTTGCTCATTAGCAGAAACAATTTCGGCGCTCCATACCTGAATATGCGCGCTGAGAGCCAGCAGGGCTGCGTCTATCGTATCGTTGCTGATCAGCAATAACTGACGCGATGCCGCGCGGGAAGGCTGCGCGAAGGCGCGAAAATCGAAGGGGTCTGGTTGTTTTTTACGGCGCCATGCGAACATGCCCCATCATAGACGGGCAAAGCCTTGGTTGTCATCAGGGGATGAGATTAATTCAGCGCTTTGGTCAGATCGCCGATGGCGGTTTTGGTCAGGCTGGCCGATGTTTTCTCATCCATGCTCTGCGCGATGATCTGCTTGGCGGCTTCCACAGCCATGGCAGCGGCGTGGTTTTGAATATCAGCCATCGCTTTGTCTTCGATGCGCTTCAGGCGATCGGTAAGTTGCGCTTCGCGGCGGTCGGCCATTTCGGTGATGTCGGCTTCGGCGGCTTCGCGGATTTTTGCGACTTGTTTCTGCGCGCCAGCAACGATATCGGCGGCTTCTTTTTCGGCGTCACGCTGTTTGCGTTGATATTGCGCCAGCAATTCTTGTGCTTCGACACGCAGCGATTCCGCCGTGTCGATTTCGCGTTTAATTTCGGCAATGCGGGCGTCAAGACCGCCCGTTACCGCTTTGCCGCCCAGCTTGTACGCCACGACGACGAACAGGACGAAGGAGAAAACTACCCAGATGTTGGTGTCATGTGCGAGGAATTCAAACATTATGCTCTCCTATGCGGCCGCTTTGAGACGGCTGACGATGTTGCGGGCTTCATTCGCATCCGTCGATACACCGATGATTTTTTCAACAGCCTGCGCGGCAACATCGGCGACGATATCGCTGATTTCGCTCATGGCTTTATCTTTGGCATTGGTCAGTCGCTCTTCAGCGGCGCGGACTTCCGTTTCGCTGCGCACGCGGAAGGCTTCCGTCTGGTCATTCTTTTGTTTCTGCATGGAGGCATGCATATAGATCAGCATCGTCGTGGCTTGCTCGCGCGCACCGTTCAGGCTTTTTTCGTAAGCGTTTTGTACGTTTTCCGCCTGCGACGTCAAATTCTCCGCCTGTTCCAGATCCGCTTGGATATGGTTCTTGCGGTTCTCGATGATCGACGACAGGTCGGGCAGGGTGCGGCGGGCAAAGATCACATAGAGCAAGCCGAAGGCAATCACGAGCCAGAATACCTGCGAGGCAAACCAGGTCGGATCGAACTGCGGCAGACCGCCGGCTTCAGCTTCATGCGCACCTTGACCCATAGTGTCCGCAATTTCGGTGGCAACTGACGCATGCGGCGTGGAATGCCCGTCTTGCGCGCGCGCCTCCATTGCCGAAACCGGCAAGAAGCACAAAGCCAACAGACAAACAAACCACAACCGCATCGTCATATACCTATCCTGTTATCTCGTCTAACGGCCTAAGCGAAGACGAGGTAGAACGCGATCAGCAGTGCGAAAATCGCGAGAGCTTCCGTCAGCGCGAAGGCCAGGAAGTATTTTTTGTCGAGGATTTCAGCAGCACCCGGGTTACGGCCGACAGCTTCATTGTACGACGAGAAGATCATGCCGAGGCCAATGCCCACGCCAAACAGCGGGAAGAGGGCGATTGCGCCAGCGAGGAGTTTTACAGCTTCTAATTCCATTTTTCTTTCCTTTTTTCTTTTTAGTGTAAGGGGTTAATTCTGCGCCAATCACTTGACACACTTAGTGGTCGATTTCAACGGTATCCTTCAGGTAGATACAGCTTAAAATCGCGAATACATAAGCCTGCAGGAAGGCGATCAGCAGCTCGAATCCGATCAGGATCGAGTTGAAGACAACCGGCAGGAGGCCGAGCGCAAAACCGCCCGCGCCCATCGCCACCATGCCCATTGAAAAGCCCGCGAAGACTTTCAGCATGATGTGACCGGCAATCATGTTAGCGAACAAACGCACGGACAGCGTGACCGGACGCACGAGGAACGACATGATTTCAATCGGCACGATCAGCGGCATCAGCCAGAGCGGCAGACCCGGCGGCACGAACAGTGCGAAGAAATGCGTGCCGTGGCTGGCAAAACCAATCACCAGAACGCTGAGGAAGATAATCATGGCCAGCGCGGCAGTGACGACCAGATGGCTTGTGTAGGTAAACGAATAAGGCAGAAGGCCGAGCACGTTACCCATGAACACCACGATGAACAGCGTGAAGATCAGCGGGAAATATTTACGGCCGCCCTGACCGATATTCTCGCGGATCATGCCTGCGATAAATTCATAGAGCATTTCAGCGGCGATTTGCAGGCGGCCCGGAACAAGCGCTTTGCGTTGGGTGGCGACGCTCAAAAAGACGGTACTGACGACGACGGCAATAGCCATCCACAAGGATGAATTGGTGAACGAAATATCGAGCGAACCGAGCGACAGGGGAACGAGAGGCGTTATCTCAAACTGGTGGATAGGATTGGCCATGGTTTTTGCGGGTCAACCTTGCTGTTTTACTGGGTTATTGGTCCGAATTTGCGTCCTGTTTAGCGGGTTTTGTTTTGCGATGCAACTGCATAAATCCCACGGAAGTGCCCAGCCCCATCGTGATTTTATAAACGTTGTAAAACCCTGTAATCACACCCAAAATCAGGCAGATAAAGAACCCTGCCGGGGAGGTGTCGAACAGCTTGTCGATCCCGAAGCCGAGAAGCGCTCCGCCCATAATTGCCCCCACGAGCTCAATCCCTGCCTTCGCCCCGTCATTGAGCGATTCGCTGCCCTTGGCTTTTGGTGTGGGATTAAAGTCCTTTTCGAACTCCTCTTTGGCGGCGTGAATGCGATTTTCCAGATCGTCGTTGTTGTCGTTGATCATTGAGTTTTTCCTTCGACGATTACGTCAAATCCACCGTAAGTCATACGATCCATCTCAAAGGGCATCTCAATGTCTTTGAACATTTTTTCCATGCGCGGATCGTTCATGACCTTTTTGTTTACGGCATCGCGATGTTTACGCGATTTATAAACGATCCAGGCAAAAATAACGGCTTCGCTTGGCTTGGCGTTGGCCACCTTGGGAAAAGGAACGCCCATTTTGGTCTTCATGTCTTCGCCAACACATTCGAAATATTCGAGCGCGCCATGTTCCATCCAGAGGCGTGACGCCTTTTTGGCAATGGCCTGATATTGCTTGATTCCCTTTTTGGGGCAGGGAATAACAAATCCGTCGACATATTTCATAGAGAAAGCTCCTTTTTTTGTTGCGGCATCATCATACACAACAACGCGAAACTTTATAGAGTTCCTATTCCGCGGCTTCGAGGAAGTCCATTGAGTGCTGGCTCAGATCGACCGAGACCAGTTGCGAGACGCCGCGCTCGGCCATCGTCACCCCGTAGAGACGGTCCATGCGGGCCATCGTCAAACGGTGGTGGGTAATAATGAGGAAGCGGGTTTCGCCGCGTTCGGCGATAAAGTCGAGCAGGTTGCACACGCGGTCTACGTTGGCGTCGTCCAGTGGCGCGTCAATCTCGTCCAGCACGCAGATCGGCGAAGGGTTCGTCAAGAACATCGCAAAGATCAGCGCGATCGAGGCGAGTGTCTGTTCACCGCCCGAGAGAAGCGAGAGTGATTGCAAAGTCTTGCCCGGCGGTTGCGCAAAGATTTCGAGACCAGCCTGAAGAGGGTCTTCCGATTCGATCAGCTTCAAGTGCGCGGCGCCGCCATTGAACAGTTTTACGAAGAGTTCCTGATAATGTTTGTTCACCGTTTCAAACGCAGCGTTCAGACGCTCGCGCGCTTCGGCGTTCAGTTTGTTGATGCCTTCGCGCAGTTCGGCGATGGCTTGAATAAGATCTTCACGCTCGGTGAAGATCGTGCCCATTTCTTTTTCGAGCTCTTCGGCTTCGGTTTCAGCGCGCAGATTGACCGGGCCGATCGCATCGCGCTCGCGCACGGATTTTTCTTTGGCGGCTTTGATCGGATCGATATTCGGCAGTTGCTCTGCTTGTGCGTCGAAATCAACATCGGCAGTTAAGGCGACGGGCGTTTTGTTATCAAAATGCTCGGCGATATTCGCGGTGATGCGCTCCATCTCTTCCATACCGGCAGAGACGAGGGCGTTGGCGTGCGCGCGGGCTTCGCGTGCTTCCATCATGATGTTTTCAGCTTCTTTCAGCGCACGCGTGGTGTCGGACAATTCATTTTCGACAACGGCGAGGCGGTCGGCCGCGCCGCCACGCTCGGTCTCGGCGGCAGAAATTTTTTCGAGCAGAGCGGCTTTGTCGGCACCAACGGTCGACGGCTGATCTTTCAGTGCCTGTAGTTTTTCTTTGTTCTGCGCATCGCGCAAGTCGAGATCTTTCAAGCGTTCGCGCGCGCGGATCGCGCGGTTTTGCAAGTTTATGCGTTCATCAGCAATGCCGTGCAGGCGAGCCTTGCGGCGCATCTGTTCCTGCTGAACTTTGTCCATATCGCGAATGGCTTCCTGCAATCCGTCGCGGGCTTCGAGCAGGGTGGCGCGCAATTGATCGACTTCCTGCGCCTGCGCGGCCATCGTCTGTTCGTCATAGGCGCTCAACGAGGCTTCATGGTCTTTCACAGCTTGTTCCAGTGTGCCGCGCTCATCGTGCGTCTGCTGTAGACCTTCTTCAAGGCGGGCGACTTCGGCGAACAGGCCGCTGCGCTCTTCCGTCAGGCGGGAGAGTTCGGTTTGTTTCGAAGACAGTGTCTGTTCATTGGCGCGTTGATCGCGCTGCGCCGTTTCCATCGCGATGCGGGTCTCGCCGAATGTTTTTTGAGCGGCGTCCAGTGTAGCGGCAGCGTCATTTGCTGCCTGCTCGATCGGTGGGAAGGCGGCTTCCAGTTCAGCAAGACGGTTTTTCTGCTGTAGTTGTTGCGCATGGCGGTCGGCCGCTGTCGCCTTGATGTGCAGGCCATCCCAGCGCCAGTAAGCCCCATCTTTCGAGACGATGGCTTGACCGACTTTCAAATGTTTGGCGGCTTCAATGCCTTGTTCCTGACTGTCGGCAACGCCGATAAGTAGCAGGGCAGCTTTCAAATTCTTAGGAGCCTTAACATGTGGCTCCAGACGTTGCAGACCGGCTGGCAGCGCAGGCAACACGCTTTCATCGAGATCGCGATCGAGCCAGACAACCGGCGCGCCATTATCGAGCGAACCCATCAGCGTATCGCCGAGCGCACGGGACAAAGCGGTTTCGAAGCCGGAATCCGGCGTAACCTGATCCAGCACAGGACGGAAGTTATCTTGGGTGCCCGCTTGTAGAACGGTTTTTAGCGTGCGGATCTCCGTCGCCATTTCCGAGCGGGTTTTTTCCGTGTCCTGCTTGGTGATCCGGGCTTTGTCGAGGGCATCCTGTGCGTTTTCAAACGCCACTTTGGTTTTTTCGGCTTCGGCTTGCAGGCTTGCAACGGCTGATTCCAGCTGAGCAATCGCCTCTTTCAGTTCAGCCTGACGGCCACCGTCTTCCACTTTGGCTTTGGCATTAACAAGACGAGAAGAAAGCGTATCGGCGCGATCATCGTTCGCGCGCAGACGGGCGCTGTCGGCATTCAGTTGTTTTTCAATCGCGGCACGGCTGGCTTTTGTTTCAGCAGCTTTTTGCATGAAGGCAGAATAGTCTTCTTCAAGCTTCAAGACTTTCTGCTCGAGACGCTCTTTAATCGCGCGCTTGTCGTTCAGCGTGGCTTCTTCGTTGCCTTGCGCATTCTGCAAATGGTTTTGTTCGCTCTCGAGGCGCTCGATTGTTGTCGTGGCTTCGCCGAGCACATGCACTTCATGCTCGCGGTCGGCAGCAATCTGCGTCAACTGGCTTTGCGCTTCGTCGAGTTTATTTTTGAGGTCGCGCTCCTGATCTTCGAGGCGGGCGAGAGTCAATTTTTGCGCTTGCAGGGTAGCAGCCGCTTCGGCTTCGGCGCGGCGCAGGGCTGGCAAATCTTCGGCCTGAACATTCTGTGTCTTGGTCAGTTGCGTGACCGTTGTCATTTTTTCTGCAACGATACTTTCGGCTTCGGCGAAACTCTTGCGGGCCGCTTCGATTTTGTCGTGCAGACCGCGCCATTCCAGCCAGGCGATATTGATTTCCATCTGGCGGATTTCGGTCGAGAGATTTTTATATTTCTGGGCCTGACGCGCCTGCTTTTTCAGCGCATTGAAGCGGCCTTCCATCGAACCGACGATGTCCTGTACACGTTGCAAGTTTTGATCGGCGGCGCGCAAGCGCAGTTCGGCTTCGTGGCGGCGGGCATAGAGGCCCGATACGCCAGCGGATTCTTCTAACACCATGCGGCGCTGCTGTGGCTTGGCATTGATGATCGCGGCAACGCGGCCTTGCGACACCAACGCTGGCGAGTGAGCGCCTGTGACCGTATCGGCAAAGAGCATTTGCACATCGCGCGCACGCACTGTCTTACCGTTGATTTTGTACGTCGAACCTTTATCCCGCTCGATCTTGCGCGATACTTCAATTTCGTCTTCGTTGTTGTAGGCTGGCGGCGCCGTGCGGGCCGAGTTGTCGAGCAGCAAGGAAACTTCCGCGAAGTTACGCTGCGGGCGTGTCTGCGTGCCGTTGAAGATTACATCTTCCATGCCGTTCTCGCCCGAGCGCATGGATTTTGCCGAGTTTTCACCCATCACCCAGCGAAGCGCTTCGACCGTGTTCGACTTGCCGCATCCATTCGGTCCGACAATACCTGTCAGGCCGGGATTAATATCCAGTTCTGTTTTATCGACGAACGACTTAAAGCCGCTAACACGAATTTTTTTAAATTGGATCATGGATGCTACGCAGTACTACTCGGGTTGGGTTGTCGGTTCAGTTTCTGTTTTTTCAGCGTCGCCCGTTTTTTGCTGGTCAATCATCAGCGGGGCAACTTTACCGCCGGTGACCTCACGGAAGACGCGCTCAAATTCATAGGCAGGCTGTGCGCCTTTAATTGTCTGCGCGCCGCCGTTAACAACAAAGGTCGGGGTCGATTCAATTTTCCACTGATCGGTCGCGGCCTTGATGCTTTCGCCCAGTGCCTGTTGCAGTTCGTTGCTGGCCACGCAGGCATCGAATGTCTCATCGCTCATACCCGCGAGTTTGGCATTCTGACGCAGCGCTGTCATGTAATCAGGGTTGGTCGTCCACGTGTCCTGCGTTTTGAAAAGCAGGGTGATATAGCCGTAATATTTATCTTCCGGCAGGCACCGCGCAACCATCGAAGCGCGCAGAGCAGGGGCGTTTAGCGGGAATTCATGGAATTCAATGTAGACTTCGCCACTGTCGATATATTGTTTGATCTGCGGCAACGTAATGTTGTGGAAGTTCGCGCAGTGGTTACAGGTCAGCGAGAAATATTCCGTCAGTTTTACCGGCGCATTCGGATCGCCGAGGCTGCGAGTGCCCATGGCTTTGGCAACATCGATCGAGGCGGCAGGGGCGGCTTCGGTTGTGCCGTCAGTCGGTGCAATAAGGGAGTCGCCTTCAGACGCGGTTGTGTCTGCTTCACCCGGTTCTTTGACCATCTCATCCTGTGGCGGCAGATTGAAGGCTTGCGTCTTCGGGAACGGGTTGGCGTTATCGACAATCTCTTCAACAGCAGCCGGTGTTTCCGGATCACCCGCCAGCGGTAGGCTCAGGCGATTGACCATCAGATAGGCAATCCCCGCGATCACCAGAACTGCGGCGATCAGCAGGATCACTTTCAACGGCGACTTGCCGCTTTGTGAAGAGGAATTTTGGTTGTGGTCTGACATGGTGCTCCTTATTGGCGCTTATCTTTTCATAACATCATGCTATGAATTGCTTTATACGCGCTCATCGTGTCGAAAATCTACTGCTAATTGACCTGATCAGGCCTTTTCCTGTCAAGCATCGCGCCCGAATCGGCGAATCTTATCCACGGCTTAATTGGCTGATTTCTGGCCGTTATAGAGGCTCAGATCGACCCTGTCGACTGGGGTTTGGTCGGTTTTTTGGCCCAGCGCCCGGATATCGACACGGTGCGAGGGGACGCCCTGTGCCATCAACACCTTACGTAAATCAAGAGCGCGGGCGAGGGCGATTCGGCGATCGCTGTTTTCCCCAGCATCGGTCGGGCTGGCGTAGGACTGAATCATCAGGCGGCTCGATGGGTCTGCACTTAGGGCCTGAATCAGGGGTGCCACTTGCGGATTTTCGAGTGCGATCTTGCCGCGCTCATAAGGCAGGCTGAGAGACTGTGGCAAAGGAGCCGTGGATGGAGCGTCCTCTTCCGGCTTGATCGTTACTGGGGCGACGACAACCGGCGCTACCTTGATAGGTTTTTGTCGGCTCTGATGACGCTCCATCAATGTCTGTTCAGCAGGAGCTGTTTCCTCAAAGGTTTTTTCGGCGGCGACATCGGTTGTTGGAACCGACGGCATGGTCTTTGGTCCCTTAACCACCCCTTCACTGGTAACCCGCGCGGCAGGCATGGTCTTTTGCGTTTTCTTCACACTCGGCGCTGCGGGCTTTTCAATAGCAGGAGCGGCAGGTTTTTCGATGGCAGCGGGGGCAGGCTTCTTGATGATCGGCGCTACCGGCTCTTTTTTCTCTGGCGTTTTGATAGCGGGCTTGGCAACAGGGACAGGCGCTTTCACCTTTTTCGGCTTCGAGGGCGCTTTAGGTTTTTCGTGCGCGGGATCACCTTTGGTGATGATTGGCGGTAAAAGCGGGTTGTTGATGAACGCGTCCTTTGACGCTGGCGTCACCACCTCGGGCGTTTTGTATTGTGTTTCCGGCTTGGTGGTGTCTATCCCAGTTTGCGCGGATGGTTTGGAGGGTGAATAGCGTGGGCGGAAAGCAGGCTTGGGCGATACGGCAGGATCGGATGTGACGGGTGCTTGGAGCACTTCGTTTGGTTGCGCGTTCATCGCCGGCGCGTCGAACATCGGCGGCGGCGTATAAGTTTCTTGCGCAAACGCGGGTGCGCTGGCGAGCATCAAGAAACAATAAACGAGAGCAAACAGTTTCATATTCCGGCCTTATCAGGCGGCGTTTTTAACCAAAGTACGCAGATCAGTATGGATCGCCGCGTTACCCGCGACGATTTCTGACGCGTAAACAGGATTTTCCTTGCTGGTAATCGTGCTCACGAAACCACCGGCTTCTTTGACGATCAGCATGCCCGCCGCAACGTCCCACGGCTTGATGCCATGTTCCCAGTAACCATCAAGACGGCCAGCGGCAACGTAGGCCAGATCAAGCGCAGCCGATCCGCCGCGGCGGATCATCGGGGCAACGCTGATGACAGCATTCAGTTCGGTGAGGAAGGTTTTCTTCACGCCGGCATCGAAGCCGCCATAGCCGGTAGCGAAACAGCAGATTTCCATCTGGTCGCGGCCCGAAACGCGTAAACGCTTGTTTTGCAGGAACGCGCCCATGCCTTTTTCGGCCATGAACATTTCTTCCTTGATCGGATCGTAGACAACACCCGCGATGACTTCGCCTTTACGCTCCAGCGCGATCGAGATCGCCCAATGCGGAATGCCGTGCATGAAATTGTGCGTACCATCCAGCGGGTCGATGATCCAGACGTGATCTTTGTCATCGCCTTTCACTTCGCCGCTTTCCTCCATCATGAAAGAATAGCTGGGGCGCGCATATTGCAGTTCTTCGAACAGAATTTTTTCCGAGCGTTGATCGGCAGCGGTTACGAAGTCTGCAGGACCTTTGCGGCTGATCTGCAGCTGCTCGACCTCATTGAAATCGCGACGCAATGTGCGGGCCGCTTTTTCAGCCGCCTTGATCATGATGCCGAGAATAGCGGAACGAGGACCAGCCATTATTTCGCGCGCTCGACGTAGGAGCCGTCTTCGGTTTTCACGATAATGCGCGTACCAGCATCAACAAAGGGCGGTACCATGACTTTGATTCCGCCATCAACGATGGCTGGCTTGTAAGAGGTCGTAGCCGTCTGGCCCTTGATAACCGCGTCCGTCGTATCAACGGTAACAGTTACATGGGCTGGCAGTTCGACGCTCAGCGGATCGCCTTCATAGCTTTCAACCTGAACGGTCATACCGTCCTGCAGGAAGTTAACCTGTGGTTCGCCGATGACGTCTTTCTTGATTTCGACCTGCTCGAACGTCTCTTTATTCATGAAAGTGTAGATGTCAGCACCATCATTATAGAGATACTGGAATTCACCCTGATCGAGGCGCAGGCGCTCGACTGTTTCCTGTGTGCGGTAGCGCACGTTATCCTTGTTGCCGGTGCGGATGTCGCGCATCTCGACCTGGATGACCGACGCGCCCTTGCCGGGCTGCATAATGTCATAATTTGTGACAACCATCATTTTGCCGTTGTGATCCACAACATTGCCGGGGCGCAGGGTAATAGCGGCGACTTTCATTTCTTCTTATCCTTTAAATATGCTTCTCCGAAGCGTTGCAGCCGCTCTTTTATATCGGGATCGGTTATCTGTTCAAGTGTTTTGGCAAGAAAGCTTTGATCTTCCTCGGTTAATGGCTTTTTGCGGCGTTTGGCGATGACGCCGGCGCTGTGGGGATCGATATGGGTATATTTAATGTCCGTCACCCACCGATCGCCGAAAATCCGGTTAATACGCTCCAAAATCAGGTCGCGGCGGTAAATCAGGACGGCGGCGTCCGCGCTGCTGGCGGCAATCTCCAAAGCACCTTCGGGCTTGTCTTTGGGGTCCTTTTTGCGTTTGTAATGGATTTTGATCGGCTGGGTTCGGGCAGCCATCTCGGCGCCCATAATCTCTTCCCACTGGTCGAACAGCCGCCCCAACGCAATATATTTGCGCGAGAATGTTTTGCCTGTAATCTTGGCGGCCGCGTCTGATAAGAGTTTGAGAGCCATGGGCCGCACTATGACAGAGTTGAAAAAGCCGAACAAGCGAACCATCGACGGCTTTCGCGGCGCCATGCTGACCTGGTACGATGCCCACTGGCGCAAAATGCCCTGGCGCGCGCCGCCGCACCAGCGGCCCGATCCCTATCATGACTGGCTTTCGGAAATCATGCTCCAGCAGACAACCGTTCCCACAGTCGGGCGCTATTTCACCCGGTTCATCGACTTATGGCCCCGCGTTGAGGATCTGGCCGCGGCCGAACAGGACGAGGTGATGAAGGAATGGGCAGGGCTGGGGTATTACGCCCGCGCCCGTAATCTGCACAAATGCGCCAAAATTGTCGCCAATGACTATGGCGGCCAGTTTCCTTCAGATATCGAAACGCTCAAATCTTTGCCGGGGATCGGCGATTACACGGCCAATGCTATCGCTGCCATCGCTTTCGATCAGCCCTCTATCGTCGTCGACGGCAATGTGGAGCGGGTGATGGCGCGGGTTTTTACTATTCAAACGCCGCTGCCTGCCGCCAAGAAAGACATGAAAGCGGCCGCCGGGTATTTGGCGCAGGGGCGCACCGACCGGCCCGGCGATTACGCGCAGGCGCTTATGGATTTGGGCGCGATGATCTGCACACCAACCAAACCCGCTTGCGGCCTGTGTCCGGTAAACACCTATTGCGACGCGCGCAAGCTTGGCATCGCCGAACAATTGCCCCGCCGCGCCGCCAAAAAAGCCAAACCGGTTCGATACGGGCAGCTATATTGGATTGAAGACAAGCAGGGCCGGGTATGGCTGGAGCGCCGACCGGAAAAGGCGATGCTGGGCGGAATGCCTGGCTTCCCCACATCCGAATGGAGGGAGCAGCCGCCTTCGCCCGTTAAAAAGGTCATCGTTCTGGGGCAAATTCGCCACAGTTTCACCCACTTTGACCTGTATCTTGATATCATTAAGAAGTCTGCACCCGACGCCACTAATGGCTGGTGGACAGAGCGCGAGGCGCTCAGACAGGCAGGCCTGCCGACCTTGTTTGCCAAGGCGGTAAAGCTTTTACAATAAAGGGAGTTTGAGCGGCATGGCACAAAGCGGTATAATCCTTTTTATGAATCGTATCCTTTCCCTCGTCCTTGTCCTCGCCTTTTTCTTCGCTCTGCCGCTTGGAGAGGCATCGGCCCAGGTGCAAGAAGAACCCGTGCCCCAGCCTCAAAGCGGCGTGGAATTAACAATTAAAGAAAAGCCTGCAGCGCCGCTTGTCGATCCGACCAATGTGGGCGACAGCGAAATCACGGTGATGAAGGACAACTTCGCCAGTTCCGACTACGTGAACGCAAGCATGGAAAATCTATCCAAGTTGTATTGGCGTCTGGGTGTTTTCAAGCCAACCGATAAAAAGGCGCTGGATAATTATCTGATTATCAATGAATGCGAAGTCTATAAAAACTTTTTCAAAGACGATTTCGAATGGGCCAGCGTGCGCAAAGCCACGCAGGATATGATGAAGCAGCAGGCGGCAACCTTTTCAAATAAATTTAAGGTTCTGGTGCCGATCGATCTTGGTCGCTATGACATGGATCGCGGCGGCTTCATGCTGACGGCGTCCACCTCTTTTGTGAACTCGCGCCGTGTTCAGGTAACGGGCGGCGAAAACTCGTACAGAGGCTGCGGCCAGCAGGACGACCTTGCGGGATACCCTTCGCGCGTCGTGCTGATTTTAAACAAGCCGTTTACGTTCAATTTTATCAAAGTGGATGAGCATGTCGCACAAGCTTTCCTGCTGCGTAAAAAATACAATCCCACGCCGTTGCCGCATGAACTACGCAACAAGGGATTTCAGCGCGTTGCTTTCGCGCGCATGCGTGTCACGTTCGTGCGCCATCAGGGCACGATGGATGAGCAGGGCGGACGGAAAGTAGCTATTCTCTACGGCACACTGGACGGCATTGATATTTTTGAAGATCTGAAAGAAGAGATGCTGCTGGCGAGCATCAATTATCAGTAAAGATCGGCTTCGTCGTCGTTATCATAGACACTGAAGCGCTGTTCGCGGCGGCGTGAGATACGCACTCCGGCAATCGTGTTTCCACCGAACGCATTGGGCTTGTCGATATTCACCGTAACAGCAAGAACACCTTCATTCAGCATGAGCGCTGCGATCAGCTTCTCAGCAAAGGTTTCAACTAGATTGATGTGACCGCTCGCGGCAATCGCTTCGGCTTCTTCAATGACCGTCTCATACGAAACCACATCATCGAAATTATCATCCTGCCATTCGCCAGGGCGGTTTACTTCGAGCCACGCGGCAATGATTAATGGCTGCTTGGCGTCTTTTTCCTCGTCATACACGCCGATCATGGCGTTCACCTGAAAATCGCGCACGAAGATTTCGGTCTTCACTTCATCCATCATGAAGTCGTTGCCATTCGTCGCGCTCATGCGCGAGGTCGGGTTCGTAATGGTTTTGAAAAGCGTGTTCATGGCATTTCCTTTAAAACCGATATGGGACATGTCTTCAAGCCTTTATTGTAACGTGTTGATTTGTTTGGATTCAATTTGGTCGCGGAGTTGCTGGCGCAGATTGTCGATCGGCTTTGTCTTGCCGCCATCCTGATAATGCCAGTAGGTCCAGCCATTGCAGCTGGGCGCGTTTTGAACAGCTGCACCAACCTTATGGATCGAGCCGCGGTGATTGCCGGTGGTTTTATTATTCTGCAACGTGAGATTGCCATCAACATTGACCTTGGCGCGCAGCGTGCCTTTGGCATCGGTCAAGACTTCGCCCGGCTGAATATAACCATGCTCCAGCAGCCAGCCGAACGGAATGCGCATCTGCTCGCGCTTGCTTTCCATCACCATATCTTCTTCGGCGACAGCTTCGACAGCATCGATACGTTTTTGCGCACCCTTGATGTAAGCATCTTCACGCTCCAGGCCGATCCAGCGACGGCCCAGCTTTTTCGCAACCGCTCCGGTGGTGCCGGTTCCAAAGAACGGATCCAGCACCACATCACCCGGCTTACTCGAGGAGAGTATGACTCGTTGCAACAAGGCTTCCGGCTTTTGTGTCGGGTGCAGCTTGTCGCCGTTTTTATCTTTGAGGCGCTCACCGCCTGTGCAGAGCGGAATGAACCAGTCCGAGCGCATCTGTAAATCTTCGTTCAACGCTTTCATCGCATCATAATTGAACGTGTATTTGCTCTTTTCCGATTTGGCTGCCCAGATCAGTGTTTCATGCGCGTTGGTGAAACGCTTGCCACGGAAGTTAGGCATCGGGTTCGACTTGCGCCAGATGATGTCGTTGAGAATCCAGTAACCAAGATCCTGCAGGATGGCACCGAGACGAAAGACATTGTGGTAGCTGCCAATGACCCAGATCGCACCATCGTCCTTGAGCGCGTCGCGCGCGGCCGAAAGCCATTCGCGCGTAAATTTGTCATACGCCTCCATGGAATCAAACTGATCCCAGTGATCGTCGACAGCATCCACTTTGGACGAATCGGGGCGGTGCAGGTCGCCTTGTAATTGAAGATTATAGGGCGGATCGGCAAAAATCAGGTCGACCGACCCTTTGGGCAGCCTTTTCAGTGACTCAACGCAATCACCCTTGATGATCGTATCGGTCTTGAAAGCGGCTGATTTCTTGGTTTTGGGCGCAGACAATGGATCCCCCTGTGGATAAATCTGGGGGAATCATGCCGAATCAAACCGAATCAGTCAAGGAGAACAAACAGGAATCTTTCAATAGAGTCAGGACTCTATGGCAATTTCTTCATAAAACGGAATCGCTTCAAAGTGTTACGAGGGCAAAATCTTTTGCGAGATTTATGATAATGAGTTATAACCATAATACTTGAGGCGGGGGCCATGGGGTATACGTTAAAAGAAGCCGTTATTTATCCGACGCCTACCATGCGGTTTGACCCGGCATGGGACCAGACGACGAATTGCTATGCTTACGCGCTAAATAGTCCTGCTCTGGAAAAGCGAACGCCGGGTGACATCCACAAAGACAGAGGCGCCTGGCTGCGCCAACCGCCGCATAATCCTCCCGAATGGGTAGAAGCCGCCTTGTTGCGCGACGGGCTGGTCCCGGCCACCCGGCAGGATATCAGAAGTCGCGACCAGCATCTGATCGCCGCATTCGCCGCCCCTTATTTTTTTGATTTTCATTTTTATCGCCGCGATGCGGATGGCACGTGGTCGCACAAACAAGGTGCCAGCAAGCCTGTCAATTTAACCGAGCAGTTCTGCACCATTCACAATCCCAAAAAAGCGACGAATGAAAAGGCCTATAAATTTATAGGCTATTACAAAGTCCCCGAAGACGGCATCCCGGCGCTCGTTTTTTAAGCAGCGAACTTGGCGCAAGGCGCATAGCTTTTGCGGTGATGATCGGTAATACCGTGCGCGGTGATCGCAGCCAGGTGTTCTGCCGTGCCATAGCCCGCATTCTTTGCCCAACCATAGACCGGGAAGAGGGTATCGAGCTGGTGCATCAGCCTGTCGCGGGTAACCTTGGCCAGAATGGACGCGGCGCCAATTTCCACATGCTTCGCATCGCCGCCCACAACCGCTTGCGCCTTACACGCAATCGCCGGGCAGAATTTTCCATCAACTAAAGCGCGATGATCGATATCGACAATGCTGCAAGTCTCATAGGCACGCTTCATCGCAAGTAGGGTGGCATGATGGATATTCAGCGCGTCTATTTCGAGGGCACTGGCTTCCGCAATCCCGTAAACACTATGCTCCTGAATATGACTGAAGAGATATTCGCGCTTTTTTGCGCTCAGCTTTTTGCTGTCGGTGACCTCTGCCCAGAAAGACAGCTTTCTGCTTTTGACAGGAATAAAAACGCATGCCGCCGTGACAGGCCCGGCCAACGGCCCGCGTCCTGCTTCATCGATGCCGGCGATATTAAGCATTCAGGCTCTTGCTCACGATCTCGAATACGTCCGGCGATAATTTCGGCTGCGCCAATATTTCTTCGAGCGCGGCTTTCATTTTGGCCTGACGATCGGGTGTGTAGCGTTTCCATTCACGCAATGGGGTGAGCAGGCGCGCCGCAATCTGAGGGTTGATCGTATTAAGCTTGATGATCGCCTCTTTGAGGAAATCATAGCCCGTACCATCCGCTGAATGGAACATGACCGGGTTGTTCATGGCGAATGCGCCAAAGAGCGACCGCACCCGGTTCGGGTTCTTCCAGTTGAAATCCGGGTGGCCGGATAAGTTCTTGAGGTAAATTATCGTATCATCATTCACCGCCGCCGCCTGCAAGCTGAACCATTTATCAATCACCAGAGGGTAGGCACGGAAATGCTCATAAAAGTCAGCGAAGACTTCGTTCTTTTCGGCGCCGTCTGTATCGGTCAGGATCGCCAGCGCCGTAACGCGCGCCGTCATGTTGGTTGCATTGCTGTAGAGAGAGGTCGCCAGCATTGTGCCGCGTTCCTCATCGCCTTCATAAATATACCGCAGCAAAACGGCTTGCATCGCCCGGTCAGCCATCTGCGAAGGCGACGGCGCATAGTCTTCTTCGTTTTCGCAGGCATGATACGCTTCGATCAGTTTTCCCATGCAGCGCGACCCGAACAAGGACTGCACCAGACGGCGTGCGGCATAAATCGCATCAGGATCGACAACCGCTCGGCTTTGCCCGATAATCGCGACATCGGGCAAGGAGAGGGCACGGGCCAGCAAGGCTTTATCCGCTTCACCCACCAGCACCTGATCAAGAACCGCTTCGAGGGCTTTGAGCAAGTCATCCGGCGATGCCTTATCATCAATCATGCGGTTGATAGTTTTGAGCGCAAAGGTCTGGCCGGCTTCCCAGCGGTTAAACCCATCGCTGTCATGCACCATCAGGAATCGCAGGTCCGCGTCCGATAAGTCCGTTGTCAGTTTTACTGGCGCCGAGAAATCGCGCAGGATCGAGGGGACAGGGCGGGAGCCAATATCCTTGAACGTAAATTCTTGCGTTTTGTCTTTCAGATGTAAAATCTGCGTTTCGATCAGATCGTCACCGTTCGGGCCAATCAGGCCGAACGACACGGGAATATGCATCGGCTTTTTATCGCTTTGTCCCGGTGTATCAGGAATGGTTTGCGTCAAAGTCAATGTGAACGTTTGCGCCGCCTCGTCATAGCGGGTCGTCGCTTTGACCTCCGGCGTGCCGGCTTGTTTGTACCAGAGTTTGAATTGCGCGAGATCCTGTCCGCTGGCATCCGCCATACATTGCGCCCAGTCATCACACGTCACCGCTTGCCCATCGAAACGATCAAAATACAAATCTGTCGCTTTGCGATATCCGTCCGCGCCCAGCAGCGTATGGAACATGCGGATGATTTCTGCGCCTTTTTCATACACCGTCATCGTGTAGAAATTGTTGATCTCTATATATTCATCCGGCTGGATCGGGTGGGCGAGCGGCCCGGCATCTTCGGCGAACTGCATACGACGCAGATGCGTGACGTCATCAATGCGCTGCGTCGCGCGCGACCCCATGTCGGCCGAAAATTCCTGATCGCGAAAAACAGTGAGGCCTTCTTTCAAGGTCAATTGGAACCAGTCGCGGCAGGTGACGCGGTTACCCGTCCAGTTGTGGAAATATTCATGCGCAATAACACCCTCGACACGCCCGAAATCTGAATCGGTCGCGGTTTCAGGATGGGCAAGCACAAGCGCCGTATTGAAAATGTTGAGCGAGGTGTTCTCCATCGCCCCCATGTTAAAATCGCTGACCGCGACGATGTTGAAGATATTGTACTGGTACTCGCGTCCATAGACGTCTTCATCCCATTTCATCGAGTTCTTCAGCGCCAGCATCGCATGTTCGCACTGATCCTCATCACCCGGACGCACGTAAATGTAGAGGTCGACATTATTGCCGCTCATCGTCGTGAACGTATCGTGGATGTGCACAAGATCGCCGGCCACAAGCGCAAACAGGTAGCAGGATTTCGGTGTCGGATCATCCCACACCGTGAAATGACGGTTGTCGTCTAGATCGCCCTGATCTATTTTGTTGCCGTTGGAAAGCAGGACAGGTGCGCGGTCTTTATCGGCTTCAACGCGAACCGTAAACGTCGCCATGTTATCGGGACGGTCTATGTAGTAGGTGATGCGGCGGAACCCTTCCGCCTCGCACTGCGTGCACCAGTTGCCGCCCGATTGATAGAGGCCTTCCAGCGCCGTGTTGTTGGCGGGATCGATCTCGCAGACAGTTTGCAGGGTGAATTCCTTGGTGCCAGGGCAGGGCAGCGTCAGGCCTTTTTCTGAAATCTCCGGTGATACTTCCATACCGTTCAGTTTGCAGGATATAAATTTCAGGTGCTCGCCGTTTAAAAATAGCGGCTCCGCTCCCTCGTGGTTTTGGAATAATTGTAGCGTCGCATGAACGATGGTCTTCTCCTCGAAAATTTCGAATCGGAGATCAACATGCCGCGCCTTATATTTCGGCGGCTGATAATCTTTGAGGTAAATGGTTTTAGGAGTGTCTGTGCGCATCCCGCCATGATGGCGTGAAATTCCTAGACCCGCAAGACCAGATCGTCGCGGTGAATCATCTCGGCGCGGCCTGCATAGCCCAGAATCGCTTCGATTTCGGACGATTTCCGGCCTGCGATTCTCAGGGCATCTTTCAGACTATAGGCACTGAGGCCGCGGGCGATTTCAACATTTTTCAGGTTATGAACCGCGACCACATCGCCCCGATCAAACGCGCCTGCACATTCTTTTATCCCTGCTGGCAATAGGCTTTTGCCATCGCGCAGCGCCCGTTCAGCGCCATCATCGATCGTCAGCGTGCCTTGCGGTTTCACGCTACCCTGAATCCAGCGTTTCCACGCAGATCCATGTCGCACGGATGCTTCAAATACCGTATGCCGCGCCGATCCGTCGAACAGTTCGCGCAGCGCGTGATTGCCTGTGCCTTTGGCGATGATCATGGGAATGCCGGCATCCGAACACAGACGCGCCGCATCGACTTTTGATTTCATGCCGCCGGTGGAAACGCCGGCGATGGCATCTCCCGCCATAGCGACGACATCATCACTGATCGTTTCGATCACCGGAATATGCTGTGCGCCCGGATCAAGGCGTGGATCGGCCGTATACATGCCATCTGTGGTGGATAATTGAATGAGTAAATCTGCCTCGATCATCTGCGCCACGCGCGCGGCGAGGCGATCGTTATCGCCATAGCGAATCTCCGACGTGGCCACCGTATCGTTTTCATTTACGACCGGGACGGCGCCTTTGGAAAGCAACGTGCGGAACGTCGCCCGCGCATTGATGAAACGGCGGCGATCTTCGGTGTCGCTGCGTGTCAGCAAAATCTGCGCGGCGATGATGTCGCGCTCGCTGAAAGCTTTTGAATAGGCGCCCGACAATGCGATCTGACCGATCGCCGCGGCGGCCTGTTTTTCTTCGAGCTGAATGCTGTTCGGGCGCCTTGTTTGAGCGATGCCCATCGACTGGCGGCCAAGCGCGATGGCACCGGACGACACAAGGCAAATTTCCTTGCCGTCTTTTTTAAGCGCCGCCACATCGTCGCACAAGGCTTCAAGCCAGTCGCGACGAACGGTGCCGCGCGTGTCATCCGTCACCAGGGCGGAGCCGATTTTAATGACAATACGCTTAGTCTGCTGGATTAAAGGAATCATCGTCATGACCCTGTTCTTCCTTGCGCGCTTTTTGAATGGTGTCGAGCAGGGCGTAGAGAACCTCTTTCACACCATCGCCGCTAACCCCGGAAATCAGATACGGTTTAACGCCGGTTTCTTCTTCAAATATGCGCGCCTGATCGTTCGCCAGATCCATGCCGATGGCATCGGTTTTGGTCAGCGCGACAACTTCCGGCTTGTCTTCAAGATCGTTGCCATAGGCTTCCAGCTCGCCGCGAATAATATCATATGCTTTCGCCGGATCATCCTGCGTACCGTCGATCAGGTGCAACAGCACCGCCGTGCGCTCAACATGGCCGAGGAAACGGTCGCCCAGGCCAAGACCTTCGCTCGCGCCTTCGATCAATCCCGGAATATCCGCGAGGACAAATTCTTTTTCGCCGACACGCACCACACCGAGATTTGGATGCAGAGTCGTAAACGGATAATCGGCAATTTTTGGTTTCGCGGCAGAGCAGGCGGCAAGGAACGTCGACTTACCGGCATTGGGCATACCAATCACGCCAGCATCAGCAATCAGTTTCAGGCGCAGCCACACGGCGCGTTCTTCACCTGGCCAGCCCGGCGTCGATTTGCGCGGCGTCTGGTTGGTGGAGGATTTGTAATGGGTGTTGCCGAAACCGCCATCCCCGCCTTTGAGGAAGAGGACTTTTTCGCCGATCGTCATGAAGTCGAACAGGATGGTTTCTTTGTCCTCATCCAGCAATTGCGTGCCGACAGGAACGCGCACTGTGTAATCATCGCCATCCGCGCCCGTGCGGTTACGGCCCGCACCGTTCTGACCGCTTTGCGCTTTGAAGTGCTGGGCATAGCGGAAATCGATCAGCGTGTTGACGTCTTCGACGACCTCGATAAAGACATGGCCGCCGCTGCCGCCGTTGCCGCCATCCGGGCCGCCATGCTCGATAAATTTTTCACGACGGAACGAGACGGCCCCGGGGCCGCCGTTGCCGCTTTTCAGATAGATTTTTGCTTCATCGAGAAATTTCATTGTTACGCCCAAAGAAAAAGGGGAAAGGCATCCTTTCCCCTGTTCCAAAATATGTGTGTTGGCAGGGTTACTCGGCAGCCATTGCCAGGCCATCATTGGCGGCAACGATATTGACCGTCGGCTTGCCACCGCGGCCGTTCGAGAACAAAACCTGACCGTCAATCAGCGCGAAGATCGTGTGATCCTTGCCCAAACCAACGTTTTTGCCAGCAGCGTATTTCGTGCCGCGCTGACGAACGATGATATTACCAGCCAGAACGTCCTGACCGCCGTAGCGTTTTACGCCAAGACGACGACCCGCTGAATCGCGACCGTTTCTGGAGCTACCGCCTGCTTTTTTATGTGCCATTTCAGTGTCCTCTTATATATTCTTAATGTTATTATTTAACCGTAACTACGCTGCTTTACCAAAATCGGCAATTTCCAGCAGCGTGTAAGGCTGACGGTGGCCACGGGTACGGCGATAGTTCTGACGGCGTTTCTTCTTGAATACCACAACTTTGTCGGCTTTGCCATGTGTGAGCACGGTTGCGTTGACTTTTACACCGGTTTTGCCGATTTTCAGGTCAGTCCCATCGAAGAAGCTCAGCACTTCCATTTCAACGGATTTACCTTCTTCGGCACCCAGTTTTTCTACTCTCAGCTTGTCCCCGGCGGCTACTTTGTATTGTTTTCCGCCCGTGCGAATGACTGCAAACATCGTTTAGTCTCTCTAACTATCTGTTCTAATTGGTTTCTTTCGGGCGCAATGCGCTGATTCCGATAAGGTCCGCGCAATATAGCGAATTTTGGAAATCTGTCAAGAAAATCGCGTTTTTTATCAGCAGGGGCGTTTACAGCGCCCGTTTTGCATCCCAGTAATCATGGGCGAGGGTACGGATGATCTCTGCCGTTGGCTGAATGTCATGGATGAGGCCGACGCCTTGCCCAGCACTCCATACGGTCTTCCACGTGACCTGATTGGCGGCGCTGTCCAGCTGTTTCGTGCCACGCAGGTAGCGGAACAGCTTCATATATTTGGCGGTGAGCGGATATTTCCTTAGAATTTTCTCATATAAAGGCAGGTCCAGTCCCATTTTCTGGATGAACGGCGTATTGATTACGGCAGCGGGGGTGCCGGAGATCCGCTTGGTCAGCACAATGTTCTCCGGCTTTGAGTCCAGAATCGCCTGTTTATAACCGTCTGCCACGCCCGCTTCAGTCGAGGCAATGAACCGCGTGCCAATCTGCACCGCGTCCGCGCCGAGCGCCAGCACCGCCAGAATCTGCCGGCCGGTCGCAATACCGCCTGCGGCGACCACAGGAATGGTCAGATTCTCTTTTAAATAGGGAATTAGCACGAGAGGGGAGATCGGGCCGGCATGGCCGCCCGCGCCGGACGACACGGCAATGACACCGTCCGCGCCCTGCGCCTCAACTTTTTGCGCATAGATCAGGTCCGTGACATCGCAGAACACTTTCCCGCCATAGCCATGCACCGCTTCGATTACCTGTTTGGGATTGCCGAGTGACGTGATCACCATCGGCACCTTGTGTGCGACGATCGTCGCCAGATCGCGCGCCATGCGCGGGTTGCTTTTATTGACGATTAAATTGATCGCATAGGGCCGGTTGGTCTGCGCGCGGATCGTATCAAGCGCGCCGGAAAAACTCTCGGTCGTCCGCCAGTTCAAGGATGGCGTGGCGCCCAGCCCTCCGGCGTTCGATGCTTCGCTGACCATCGCCTCGTTGCTCACCAGAAACATCGGCGCCGCAATGATCGGATAATCGCACCCCATCATCTTTGTAAAGGCGGTTTCAATCGGGGCAGGGGCGTCGCTCATGCCCTCCAGTATGCGGCATGCCGGGTTAAGCGTCTATGAAAAGGATCGGAAACATGGTTGGGTTATCCTATGACACAGACAGCCTGGATTATCGGCGGGACGGGCATGCTGGCAGAAGCCTCGCGGCAGATCGCGCAGCAGGGTTATGCCGTCACGCTCATCGCCCGCAGGCCTGAAACACTGGCCGGGCAGATTGGCGCGCACGCTGTGCCGATGGACTGGAGCAAGCCATCGTCCATTCAGGCCGCTCTCGAAACACTTCAAACGCTGCCGCAGCCCGATACGCTCATCAGTTGGATCCATGATCGCGGCATCGGTTGCCTGAGTGATGTGGAAACATTCCTGCGCCCCCACGGACGATCAATCCGTATTCATGGTTCTAGCGCGGGCGATCCGAGCGATGGCATTACCTCCGATCCCGCGCCGCCGCCCGGAATTATCCGCCAGAATATTGTGCTGGGCTGGATCAAAGAGGGCCTCCAAAAACGCTGGTTGAACCACGAAGAAATTTGCGCGGGCATACTCGATATATTTTCCCATTCGGACACGCCTTATAAAATAATTGGCGATATACAATAAATATTCGTATGAACCGTTCGCGCCGGATGACGATATAGCAACGCTTTTAATAATATTTATTAAGCGCGACAGGGTATGCAGGGGACATAAACCCTCTATCTGGGTGTGTGGGGCGATAATCGCTCCCTATACAGAAAGAAGATACTCCATGACAAATCAACCGAACGCCCAGCCTGCTAAGCCTGAACAGGCTGATGACAAAAACAAGCAGCAGAACGCGCCAGAGAAGAACAATAGCAACCAAGACGATGCCAAAAAAAACAATCCCGCTGAAGTCACGGGCTTTGCCGCTATCAAAGCCAAAGAAGAAGCAGTGAAGGCCGGCAACACCAAAGCTTAATTTCTAGCATACTTAAAACTATTCAGGCGCATCGTCATGTTCGATGCGCCTGAATTAATTGTGTTGCGTTATTAGCCAAAGACTTTAAAGCGCGCGTCATCATCCATGAATGTTTTTTCAGGGAAGGGCTTTTCGTTGGCGCCGAACGGCATCTGCGCACGCAGCTTCCAACTGGATGGAATACCCCATTGAGCAGCAACTGCTTCATCGATCAGGGGGTTATAGTGCTGTAGGCTTGCGCCAATATCGGCATTCGCCAGCGCGGACCAGACGGCAAATTGCGCGATGCCCGTGCTGTGTTCTGACCACACCGGAAAATTATCCGCATAGAGCGCAAATTTCTCCTGCAGGTCTTTCACCACATCCTGATCTTCATAGAAGAGAATCGTGCCCACGCCCGCGGCAAAGCTGTTGAGCTTGCCTTCCGTCGAGGCAAAGGCCGCTTCCGGCACGATTTTGCGCAGCGTGTCTTTTGCAATATTCCATACCTTGTCGCTTTCCGCGCCGAAGAGAATGACCACGCGCGAGCTTTGCGAATTGAACGCGGACGGGGCCTGCTTCACCGCTTCCTTGATCAGCGCCGTGATCTCTTCTTTGGACAGGGACACATCTTTGCCCAGACTATATTGGGAGCGGCGTTTTTTGATGGAGGTAATAAGGGCGTTCGTCACGGCGGTTTTCCTTTGCTTTCGTAATGCTTGCCTGTGGAGGGCTTGATTGGTTATTGTTGTTAACTAGGTATTTAATAGTAACCCAGCCGTTTGACAAGAAGGCACACCCATGTCCACAGGTAACAAGCATGTTCCTAACCCCGAAAATCTGGCGCAATGCTGCTCGGGCGTGCGTGATGTGTTGAGCCTGGTCGGCGATAAATGGAGCGTGCTGATCGTCGTGATCCTGAATAATGGCCCCTTGCGTTTCAATGAACTGCGCAACGCCATCGACGGTATTTCCCAGCGTATGCTGACCCGCACCTTGCGCGGCCTCGAGCGTAACGGTCTGCTCACCCGCACCGTCGTCTCCACCACACCGCCCAGCGTTTATTACGAACTAACCGCACTCGGCAAAACGCTGCTTGTGCCCGTAACCGCCCTCACGATCTGGGCGCAAAATTCCCACGCCGAGGTAATGACCGCGCAACAGAAATTTGATGCGCAATCCTGATCAGCTAAAATACTTTGGAACGAGTCAGACGCGCTGACTGTTGTGTTTAGTGAATTTAGACACACCATCAAAAGGCTCTTCTCATGAAAGCGTTAGTTTGGCACGGCCGGTACCACATGCAATGCGATACCGTTCCCGATCCCGTCATTGAGGAACCGACAGACATGATCATTAAGGTTACGAGCACGGCTATCTGCGGCTCCGACCTTCATCTCTATGATTCTTATGCCATGGGCTTAGAGAAGGGCGACATTCTCGGCCATGAATTCATGGGCATTGTCGTTGAAGTCGGCGCTGACGTCAAAAAGCATAAAATTGGCGACCGCGTCGTCGTACCTTTCGTTATTGCTTGCGGCCATTGTGAATATTGCGCCAAGCAACAGACATCCTTTTGCCAGAATACGAATCCTGACGCCGAGGCACAGGCAAAAGTTATGGGCCATCACACATCCGGCCTATACGGCTACACCCATATGCTAGGCGGATATTCAGGCGGGCAGGCAGAATATGTGCGCGTTGTTCAGGCGGATAATGGGCCGACAAAAGTACCCGATGGCATCTCTGATGAGCGCGCTTTATTCTTAAGTGATATTTTCCCCACCGGCTGGATGGCAGCGAAAAACTGCGACATTCAACCGGGCGATACGGTAGCGATCTGGGGTTGCGGCCCCGTCGGCCAGATGTCCATACAGAGCGCATGGTTGCAAGGTGCTGGACAGGTCATTGCCTTCGACCATGTTCCCGAACGTCTGGAGATGGCAAAAAATATCGGCAAGGCGCAGGTATTTAATTTTATGGAGTGTGAACCGCTGGATGAATTAAATAAGCTGACCAAAGGCAGAGGTCCTGACTCCGTCATCGATGCCGTCGGCGCTGAAGCGCATGGTTTGGGTAGCGTAGATGCCGTCGTTGACCGCGTTAAAGCGGCGGCCGGTCTAGCAACGGATCGCCCGCATGTCTGGCGTGAAATGATCAAATGCGTAAAGCCCGGCGGTAACGTATCCAGCCCCGGTGTTTATTTCGGTTACGCTGATAAAATTCCGCTCGGCACGATTGTCGGAAAAGGACTGACTATCCGCTCCGGGCAAACCCATGTGCAGATGTACATGGACGAGCTCATGGGCATGATCGAAAACGAAAAGATCGACCCATCTTTCATCATTACCCACCGCCTCAAACTGGAAGATGGCCCCGACGCCTACGAAATGTTCAAAAACAAAAAAGATGGTTGCATTAAGGTAGTAATGCATCCGCACCAGTAATTTTAGGAAAAATGGCGGAAGAGGTGTCCGCCTATCCCGTGTATGTTCGTGGAGGATAATGTAAGATAGTTGACTAAGCCCTTGTCGCCATTGCGTTTATCGACGTTTTAATCTTGCCCATGCGGCCAAAAATTGTATGATTCAGTCTTACAACTTTTGAGGGGCAGGTGGTGGGGTGTCAATTGTGCCTTGGCCACCTGCAAGTACGGCGATGCCAAAAAAAGCAAAAGAGCTTACACCGTTAGCGGTCAAGCGCCTTCATACACCTGGCTTGCATGCGGTAGGCGGCGTGTCTGGCCTGCATTTGCAAATTAGCTGCAATGGAGCGCGCTCCTGGATAATTCGTATAACAGTCGGCACCCGACGGCGTGATATGGGCCTTGGGGGTTTTCCCGACGTTCAGCTTGCTGAGGCAAGGGCAAAGGCGCGTGCGGTAAGGGCTGATGTCAAAAATGGAGTTGATCCTGTAGCTGCCAGGGAGGCAGCACGACTTGCCCTGAAAACGCACCAGCGGTCGAATATATCCTTCAAAGCTGCTGCGCATGAATACGTTTCCCTTCATGCCTCAGCATGGCGAAATTCTAAACACAAACAGCAGTGGCGTAACACGCTTGAAACCTATGCGTTCCCGCATATTGGCAACAAAGATGTCAGAGACATTTGTATCAATGATTTAGTCACTATACTTGTGCCGATTTGGACAACCAAAACGGAAACTGCCACACGATTACGCGGTCGCATTGAAGTCATCCTGGCGTGGGCGACGGTTCGCGGATACAGAACAGGTGAAAACCCGGCAAAGTGGGGGGGCAATTTAGCCACTATCCTTCCAAAGCCGAAAATGGTCGCAGAAATAACCCACCATCCAGCGCTTCCTGCCTCCGAGATTCCAGCCTTTATGATGCGGTTAAAAACTCAAAAATTTATGGCAGCCTATGCGCTGCAGTTTTTAATTCTGAGTGCTGCTAGGTCGGGCGAAGTGCTCGGCGCGACATGGGAGGAGATCAACTTCGAGACGCGCGTGTGGACGATCCCTGCAAAGCGTATGAAAGCTGGGAAGGAACACCGCGTTCCCCTTACTTTTGCCGCTCTAGAGCTTTTGAACACATTGCCGGGCGCCCATCTCAGAAAAGGTGGATTTATATTTAAATCACCACGCGGTGGAAAATTGTCTGACATGGCGATGACGCAGCTTCTAAGGCGAATGAAAATCCCTGCGGTGCCTCACGGTTTCCGTTCAACTTTCCGCGACTGGGTTGCGGAGAAGACAAATTTTTCAAGCGATGTAGCAGAAATGGCTTTAGCGCATAAAATTCCGTCCAAGGTAGAGGCCGCTTATCGTCGCGGCGACCTTTTCGAGAAACGTTACAGCATGATGACAGCTTGGTCACAATATGTGCTTGGCCGTCGATGCGATTAAGGGAAAGATTGATGGATTTAAAAGAAGCAAACGCCGTGCTCCCTGACAGCAAATATTCCCAGGAAAGCCTCATTGAAGAAGCTGCGAGAATATACCGGGATGCCCTGAGCCAGACCGAACGTATGTACGAACAAAGACGATCTGCCTCTCAAGCTGGTGTCGCAGGTAAGCAACTTGCCGCCGCCTATCGAAAACAGAAAATTTATGAGGTATACGGCACCCTTAGCGATAGCATAAAGAAGCAAAGCACGCAGGCTATCGCCTCAGCTATAATTAAAAAAGCGGAGATTCTCGAACGCGACAAGAATTGGTGGGATTTAGATTCTTCACAAAGCACCCTCAGTGAGATGAACGCGCACTATGTCGCACAGATTTTGCGGAGAGGAAAATAACCGTAGTTTCGCGTCGGAAATCTACGCCCCTTGGATGTATTATTCCTTCATGACAAGACGAAACCAAAGCATTCCCGCGGATACCCGTTATCTAAAGGACTGGCAGATCGCTGAACAAATCGGTGTATCCCGAGCCACCATATGGCGCTGGGTGAAAGAGGGAGTTTTTCCTACGCCAGTGAAACTTAGCGACGGATGCACCCGATGGAAAGCATCCGATCTTTCAGAATGGGAAGGGCAATTGGACGTTTATTGATCAATTGGTTGTGTGAGCGGTTATGATGATAAGACGCGGGCGCACAACCGTTTTTCTGGATACCCGGGGGCGTGACCATACCCCAGACTGCAGTCCGAACGGTAGAAGCAGGGTCACCGGTGAATTTCTTCATTCGTCGTAAGTCGCTACCAACTTTTGCACTGGAAGATGCGTTAAGCACGATGCAAAGGGTCCTACGGCGAAGGCGCGGCTCGATGAGCATGTGTTTTATATGCTAAGGACATGGGGTCAGCCCGGCATTTATGCGGGGGCTGGTCGTCCTATGTCCTTAACAAAAACGCTCTCAATAAGCATATGGGTAAGTAAGGGTAGATGAAGCGATTAAGGAAAAGTGCGAATGCCGTGAAGGGCGGAAAACAAGGTCCCATCAGACTGGCCGCCCTAAATAACAATTACCAAAACATGTAATCTTAAAAAAGTTTTTCTGACCGTGCGCAATGCCTGTTCCGGTGATCTATTCAAGGATTTTACTGGGAGAGATCTTCAAGGCCTCAGCAATCCGTAACAATACTTCCACTGACATATTTACATGGCCGTTTTCTATCCGTGATAGATAACCGCGATTCAAAGCCGCTTCCCATGCCAAATCCTCCTGCGACATTTTGCGAAGCTGGCGGTGTTTAATTATGGATAAACCTATTGTTTGGAGGGTGGCCATGGACAATTGTTGACGATCATCAACAATTGTGCTGTACACTATAGTGAACAAAATGAGGCCAAAATGCGGACTATCATCTTATTTTTCAGCATCTTGATGATGACGGGCTGTGCTACCCCCGTCTTTCATAACACACCAAGCGGCAAGCCCGAGGTGACAATCTATCGCGCCAACGTCGCAAAAATTAAAACCACAATCATCAATAAAATGATTGATGCCGGAATGCTTGTGTCCAAGACCGACGATTTAATGCTTACATTTGAGAAGCCCCTTAAAGATAAATCACTTATGATGATAGTAGGTGAACGACCCGACACTGGGCATAATGCCCGTATCACCTTTAATTTAATTCAGCTATCTGGCGCAGTTCGGGTAGTTGCAGATTCCGCGGTAATTTATCAAGCCGGGACAGCTTGGGAGCGACGCGCCGACTTTAACAACCATCAAGACAGTGTCCAGGTTCAAGAATGGCTCAATGGCCTTAAGAAAAAATTCGATGGAAAAATTTAACTGCCATGCTTGGGGGGCATGGAGCGGATAAAGTATCTGCCATAATTTACAGCGTGATAGACGCCTCAGAATAATCAGAATATTTTTTGAAAAAGCTTGGCCACTATAAAGCACCAACCACAGGTGCGAATCGCACCACAACCGATAATTTAATACAAGACTTGTAATCAAGCTTGGTGTGACTACCATTGCGATGGTTTTTCGGGAGGAATAATGAAATTCACATCAACAGTATTATGCTTGGCTTTATCAGCAACGCTGCTTCTGAGCGCCTGCAACCGCGGAGACGATCAAATATTTGTTGATCTCGAAAACCATTTTCAAAATAGTTCTGAACCGACCACGCTGGATAAACTTACGGCCTTTGATTGGGATGAGTTTTGCATATTTATGCAGGCAGATTCTTTTCCGTACAGCGCGTATGATAGTTACAACGAATACCTTACTGAGAAAAATATAGAGGGAACCCTTTCAAAAGGTCGGTACCGGTATGTGCTGATTTTTTCTAAAAATGGGCAGATAAGTAAGGAGTATTCATTAAGCAGATCTTTGTCTCTTAAAAACAAGGCTCCCAGTTTGGAGCTTGATGATGAGCATGATGGCCATGGCATGATGTGCGGCGGCCGTGAAAAAGGTACTATTGATATAGTCAAAGAATACGACATCTACACATTATTCATCAGATAGGTCACATACATGCCCGCCCCATTAGTAATCGCCGGCGTTACGCTAACAGCCGCGGCGCATGCCATAATCTATGGCACGGGCGCTTTATCAATATATGAATTTAAAGAGTTACTTCACCGGCAAGCTGACGAAGCTTATGAGATCGTACATCCAGAAAGAATTAATGATACCGATAAGGAGAAGCGACACGATGAGAGCCGTGATGCTTTTCGCCACGCTTATAGTTCTGCCCGGGTTGCCCAAATTGCAGGAACGGATTTTGCTCAATTTTTAGGCGATATGGGTGAGTTCATCGGTAGAAATGAGCATAAGTATCGGACACAAGACTATCACAACAATGATCAGGGACTAAATTATTACGCCGCGGTTGGTTCTACCGCTCCAATGAATGAAGTAGATCTGGCTCTTGCAGCACGGGTCGGCTTGGGGCTTAGCAATGGCGAGCTAATCGTGGACCGTGATAATGATTACCGAGCTCTTACTTATCAGCACCCCATTATGATATTAGAGCCAGGCGCTTTAAACGCTTTGGCAGGTTATCTTGGCTCTGAAATCTCTAAAACTGTTGATGAATTCTTCGACGGAGTTGGCGACCAGTTTGAGGAGACGGGTGCAGTAGCAACGGCGAAAATTGATGAGCTGCAACGGCTCTTCCAGCAAACAAGAGTAAGATCTGATCCGTTGGTAATTGATTTAGATGGGAATGGCCAAATCGATCTGACAGATCCCGACACTGTATACTTCGATGTAGATGGTGACGCCTTCGGTGAAGCGGTTAGCTGGGTACTACCATCCGACGGATTTCTTGTGCATGACATCAACGCGAACAACCTGATCGACAGTATAAGCGAAATGTTCGGAAATGCCGAAACGGACGGCTTTTCGATGCTGGCGACCTATGATGACAACCAAGATGGGGTCATAAATGCGTTAGATGATATATGGAGTGACTTGAAAATATGGCGAGATAGTAATCAGGATGGCCAAACCCAAGAAAATGAACTCTTAACACTTGCAAGTTTTAACATCACAGGAATTACGCTCGCTTCAGTCGTGACAACCACAAATCCGTTGATTACGCATGATGGTACCGTCACAACAACAACTGGAACACTGCGTATCTCTAACATTCTATTCGATACGGATAACATTAACACAACTTACACTGCGCCACACACTCTTAGTGTTGAGTCGCTTTTTTTGCCAAGCCTCCGTGGCTATGGACAAGTCGCAGATTTGCATGTTGCAGCAAGCATTGATAACAGCCTGGACAGCAACGGCGATTCAATCATTGATAAACTCAATGTTCTGGCATCTCACAGCCTTGCAGATTTAATTGATGATTATGAATCAATCGTCGTCGAGATCGATACACTGTTTTATCATTGGGCAGGCGTGGAGGGCGCCCCCGCCTTCGCGCGAGGCACCATTGTTGAAGATGTCAGACCACTTCTTTTTCTTGAGAAATATTTGTCGCGTCCTTTTACAGACGCGACAGGTGGTGCAGCATTCGGATTCCAACAAATGACATCTGTGCAAACGGCATTTGATTTTATCAAAGCGCACTTTATTGGAAGCTTGTTAGTGCAAGCAGGCGCGAAAGAATTATTTGATAGTTCGGTGCAATATGATCGCGCTAGCGACTCAATCACAGGAATAGACGGCATTGTTCTTTCAGAGGACGCTTTAGACGCATTAACACTAGAAGCCGCTGGTCTGGCATCAACCGCGTTACGCATTGAATTCTGGTCAAATGTCGCGAATATACTCAAGCACATAGCGCCAGCGATTGATCCAACGATCGCGGGTCTGAATGAATTTGGCCTGTCTTCTCTAGAGGAAGGCAAACTTGACGCTGCTATGACTGCCAGCGACGCAAACATTACATGGTTCAAAGAAGATCACGGCGTGGGCGGCCTGCTATCTGTAGAATACGCTTACAACACTCATACGAGCGGCCTAGTTTCTGTTGGCGATGGCAGTGACAATACGATCACGGGCTCTGTCTTAGATGACTGGATTGATGCCAAAGCTGGAAATGATACGATTCATGCGGGCGCCGGTAACGACTATATCGTAGGCGATTCTGGTCATGACGAGATTTACGGCGGCGATGGCGACGATACCATCACAGGCGAGGATCTTGCGGGCCATCATAGTTCCTCAAACCTCATTTATGGGGAAAACGGTAACGACGACATCCGTGGCGGTTGGGGATCCGATGTCATCTACGGCGGTAACGGCAATGACACCATTTGGGGGGGATTTTATTTAAGCTCGCCTGATTTTCTGGATGGCGGCGACGGAAACGACTTCATTGAAGCGGGAGCTGGTGACGACATTTTAGTCGATGGCTATGGTAACAATCAGCAAAACGTTCTGATCGGCGGTAACGGCGCAGACATCTACCGTATTATCGGTGGGGGCGCTGAAGTCTGGATAGAGCGTCGTGATGCGACGGTTGGCCAAGATACAATCGAGCTTCCTGCTGTCTTTATAGATGAAACAGAATTACAGTTTGAGCGCGTGGTCAACAGCCTGCACATCACTGGCACAAAATCCGGTGAAACGGTCAATATCTACATCGTTGATCAGTTCACCCAGGCTCAAGGCTGGCTGACATCTCTAAAATTCCAAACCGGTCTGCCGGGAGAACATACTGTTGATTTATCCGATATTGCACTTCTGACGGGTATCGTAGGCACTGGATCAGAAAGCGATGATTACATGGCGAGTATGTTCGGTTATGGAAGTGCTGTCTCCTTCGTGGATGAGCTCCATGGTGGCAATGGAAGCGATACGCTTTTAGGGTTCCTGGGCAATGATCTTCTCTACGGAGATGCAGGTATAGATTATCTCCATGGCGGGGATGGGGAAGACACGCTTTATGGCGGCGATGAAAATGATCATTTATTCGGCGATGATGATAATGACACGCTGCACGGCGGCGATGGTGATGACTATTTAGACGGAGATTTTGGTGACGACACCGCATATGGCGGCGTTGGAAACGATTACTTCTATGCATTCTTTACCACATTGGATTACGACTATTATGATGGCGGAGATGGTAATGACACTTACAATGGTGGGGAAAACACCACGTATGTTGCTAGCACAGGCAGCGATACCATTCTGACACATCGAGGAGGGACGATTGCGTTTTTGACGGGTATAATTGCTGCTGATTTAACTTACGAAAGATCCTCCTTAAATGATCTGAAGATCTATCACCCAGATGGCAATCTGCTGATCAAGAATTACTTTACTCAATCTTATACCTTTACCTTCTCTTTCTCTGATAGTACGACGCTGTCAATGACAGCTATCACTGCGCCGTTGGTTACTCACGGAACGGCAGGCAACGATACTATTTCCTCATCTGATTATGTTTGGGGGAATAACGATGAAACCGTCTATGGTCATGATGGAGATGATACAATCTCTGTTGACGCCGGTGCCAACACCGTTTTCGGTGGAGACGGGAACGATGTAATTTCTGCCTATGCCAGCTATGACGCTAATATCTTGGATGGTGGAGATGGCGATGACGCTATAAGTGGCGGACAAGGAAATGATAAAATTATTGGTGGCGCAGGGGCTGATACAGTTTATGGCTATGCTGGAAATGATGTGATTACTACCGGCAGCGGCGACGATGTGGTCTACGCGGGCAACGATAATGATATTGTATATGGTGAAGATGGTGTCGACATTCTGTACGGCCAGGATGGTAATGATCTGTTAGATGGCGGCAGCGGTGATAACACCGTTTACGGTGATAACGGGGGCGATCATTTATATGCTACAGGCGATTTAGATACGCTACTAGGTGGCGCGGGTAGCGATACATTCCATCTGACCAGTTCATCAGCTTTCAGTACCGTTGATATTATTTATGATTTCAAAACGTCAGATCGGGACATTATTGATCTGTCTGACCTATTAGCGGCTTACGACCCATTGACACATAAAATTGAAGATTTCGTCCAGATTACCGATGATGGTACTCATAGCTATATTGCCTTGGATGTTAATGGCGGCGGCGATAGCTTTGTACCGCTCGCCACGATGTACAATGTTACGGGTTTAAGTAACGTTAAGCTGCTCCTCAATAACGGCATTCTAGTGACCGCTCCCTACCAAAATACGCAATATGGTACATCCGGCAACGATGCAGTTACCGGCACTTACTTTAATGACATTCTGGATGGTGGTGACGGCGACGATACAATCCGCGGCGGTTACGGCAATGATCAGCTGTATGGCCATGATGGCCTAGATAATCTATGGGGAGAGGATGGTAGAGATACCTTCCGATTTGCCATGGCTTCAGCCTTTAATGATATTGATGTCATTCATGATTTCAACTTGCTGGAAGATGACTCTCTCGATCTATCCGATCTGTTAGTTTTATATAATCCTTTGATCGATGATCTGGAAGACTTTATCCGCATTACGGACAATGGCACCGATAGCATCTTGCAAATTGACGCAAATGGCGGCGGCGACAGCTTCGCTCAAATTGTAACACTCAAGGATATTACGGGCATCACAGATGAAGAAGGGCTGCTTAGCAGCGGCCATCTGGTTATCAGTCCTCACTACAATATCATTACAGGAACCTATGGTACTGACGTAACTGTGGGGACAGTTTATGACGACATCATTGATGGCGGCTATGACGACGATACGGTCTCGGCAGGCGCAGGGGACGATGTAATCTTCTTCGCGCGTGGAGCGGATACAACTGACGGCGGCGATGGCAATGATACACTCGACTTCAGCCGTTTTGAATATGCCGTTGAAGTTACCCTCGATAATGGCGCTAACCCAGAAGTTGTTACGACATATGGCGATTACGTTGTTGGTTTCCCCTCATGGATTCAGCAGCTAACGGGCGTTGAAAATATTAATGGCTCCCATAAGCATGACAAAATTACCGGGGATGCTGAAAACAATGTCCTCTACGGTAACGATGGTCTAGATAACTTATGGGGTGGCCTTGGCGCCGATACCTTCGGATTTAAAACAGTCAGCGCCTTTAACAATGTCGATGTAATCCATGATTTCAGCACGGTACAAGGAGATAAGGTTGATCTAAGCGACCTCTTATTCGCTTATGATCCGCTAATGCATGCTATTGAGGACTTCGTTCAGATCACCGATAATGGCACAGATAGCTTCCTGGCGGTCGATACTGATGGTGGCGGCAATAATTTCGTGCAAATCGCTACGTTGAATGGATTGACTGGCCTGACCGATGAGGACGCCTTGCTGATAAACGGAAACCTAGTTGCTTAATCTCCTCTTTTCGAAGTTATTTCAGTACACGGTGGGTCTTCACTTCTGTGAAAGCAAGGACCGCAAAAGGCGATGATCTTTATTTATTTTGTCGCGAGGAGATGAGGGTGCGAAGATGGCAAAGAACGTATTTTCCAAAGGCCGAAACTTTAGGTAGAACAACTTCTTTTAAAGATTACCATACATGCTATCTAGTAGATATTGGGTGCGGAAGCCATCACCCGGGTAAATGCAAAAGGGGCTGCTTAGACGGCTGCAACAAGGACTTCATAAATCAGGAGTTGTGGCGCCCGGCGCACTTTCCGCCAGAAGCTGAGCCTCGGTTTTGAAACGATCACATAACGGACACTTAACTGACGCGCGAGAATCTTGCACCATTTTCTGGAAGTCATTAAATGCTACAGAATAACCGCTTATCTGTTTTTGCAGCTTGATAAACTTTTTGGTGAATTCGTCGATCTGGCTAGCTTTGAGAGCAGCATTCAGATTAGGACGTGCCTTATGCGAGGCGGGAAGTAAATGTGTTTGCCCATTAATTTTAGCGAGCGAAGCATGGGCGATCTTATGCCGTGTTCTGTAAGCAGGCATCAGATTTTTATGAATTTCATGCCATCCTGCTACTAAGATGGGGTTGCCGCAGGAGCCGAATATTATTGCATTAAGGACCTGCGCTCTGGTTTCGAAGCCTATTATAGCGTCCCAGATCGCGTCCGCGGCGTGGTCGTTGCCCAGCGCATCTCTGAAGACAATACCAACAAAAAGCTCTACTTCTGACCAAGCAAGAATGGCGTTAGCAACGGCTATTTTAATCTCGGGATTTAGATCGTTAATATTATAATCAAAAGTGAAATTAACTCCGCTGACTTTTGTCATGACTCGATCCCTGGAAGTGGCAGTTGACAGCGCTGACACAGCCTTCAGCACTGGAAGAAAATTGCCCCCTGCAACCAAGCAGGGGGCCGTAATTAAAACAATGACGCTTGATCAGGGCTCTCAGTGATCATGTCATCGTACTTACCATGCTTTATCTCTGAGATGCGCCCCTGATTTACACCAAACAATGCTGCTATATCGTGCTGGTTGAGAACATCTTTATCTAAAAGGCGTTTCGCTGCACGAACGATCGTGGGGGTGACGGGGGGAGACTGCTTCTTCATATTTACCTCTTCATAAAAAATGCAAAGGCAAAAACCGGGTTGACGAAAATTCGGCAATGCTGCTAGACTCAGCCATATCAAACTACCTCATCCCGCAACCCGGTTCATACACCTTGCTGGTTGATCAAAGGATCGGTTCCAGCCGATCCTTTTTCTTTGTACGCTTGAATTTTAAAAGGTTCAAATATTGGCGAATTATTTAAAATCTACGCCTGTGGATAAAATTGCTTTATCAGGCTGATTATAAAAGGCAGGGGGGCCGTTTTAGAGATGGCATTAACGCCTCCATAACGGTGCCTCAACACTTATGAACAATCTTGGTCGAAATTGCTAAGGGCAACAGTTAGCCTTGTGCGCGCGAGGAACTCTAGCCGAAATCTGGCTCATCCGGTGTCATTTAGTCTCGGCCGCGCCGGCAATAAGTTCGCGCATCTGCGTCACTAAAGTGGATTGATATTCCTTGTAGGGCGCGCAACTCGTATCGAAGAAAACGTCCATCTCCTCAAAAGCCTTATCGCCCTCAAGCTCAAGCTTGGCTTTGTAATGTTGACCGGAACTTTCAGCGAGGCTCTCCGAGTAGGCGGATGCTTTTGTATAACTCTCCGCCAATCCCATCATGTGCATCAGGAACGCACCGGACATCATCCAGCCGTTATAAGCATTGTGGAACTGTGTTGATGCTTGGGGAAGATCGTGGGAAGCGGTATACCATGACATTGCCTCAAAGTATCCAGCGCACTCACCAAAGGTCGTCACCGTCGTCATCACTTTTGCTTTTTCAGAATCGCTGAGTTTAAATTCAGGCTCTTGGTAAAGGTTATAAAATATCATGCTTGAAACGGCGAGCGCGATTACAAAGGCGGCAACGGCTACAATTAAAATCGACTTTCTTCTCATATATCCCTCCTGGATTTCCCAGTAAACCAGCTTCCGGCTAGTAACACTTCAGACCTGGATCTCGGACAAAAAAGTGCCAAAACCATTCGCCCGGGCAGCCTTCTAACATCAGCGCACGCGACAGAATTGCCGAAGATTTCTGCTGCCCCATTATGTGGGGCCCAATGTTGGGTAGCGACTGAATTTAAGCATAACATATTAAAAAATATGTACAAATGGCGGAAGAGGTGAGATTCGAACTCACGGAGGACTTGCATCCTCGCCGGTTTTCAAGACCGGTGCATTCAACCGCTCTGCCACTCTTCCATTACATAGGGCCGGGTTGCGGTATAAATCGCTTGGACATTAGCCAGCGGCGCGCTATCCGTAAAGCATGTTTTTCTGGGCGTCGAAAATACTCTGGATGATCTTTAAGCCGCTGACCCTGATCGGGCTGACCATGGGGGCGGGGCTGATGGCGGGAATCTGGTTCAAACGGCTGGGCCGCATTCTCCTCACCATCTCTATCACGCTGTTTCTGGCCATCGGCTTCCTGCCGATCGGACCGAACATGCTCGGCTGGCTCGAAACCCGCTACAGCCAGCCGGTCCTGCCGCCCGATGTCGACGGGATTATCGTGCTCGGCGGCATGTTCGACACCTATCTGGCGGCCCACACCAACCAGCTCGTCGTGAACGATAATTTCGAGCGGATGATTGCCTTCGTCGATCTCGCGCGCCGCTATCCCAACGCCAAACTGGTCTTCAGCGGCGGGGCAGGGCATATCCAGCAGCAGGACCGCACCGAATCAGTGGATGCGCGCACCTATCTCGAAACCATCGGCTTTCCACTCGACCGCGTCATTTTCGAAAACCGCTCACGCAATACGTACGAGAATGCCGTGATTGCCAAAGAAATGGTGAAGCCGCAGGACTCTGAAATCTGGGTGATGATCACCTCCGCCTCGCACATGCGCCGCGCGGTGGCGGTGTTCGACAAAGCACAGTGGGCGGTGATTCCGTATCCCGTCGATCCCGAAACGCCGCTCGATTACGGCCGTCTCGGCGGACCGATGAATGTGGCGCGCAATTTCCAGGATTTCGAGGAAGCGACACGCGAGCTGATCGGCCAGTTCGTTTATGGAATAACCGGGAAAAGTAACTGGTCATCCCACCCCTGATACTTTAGCATTTCAGATATGCGACAGATTCTGATTTTTCTTCTGGCCCTGATCACCGCCACTCCCGCTTTTGCCAATGCCCAGCCGTTCGATCAATGGCTGGCGGACGTGCGCAGTGAAGCCGCGCGTCAGGGCGTGTCGCAACAGACGATCAACGAGACGCTGTATAACATCCAGCCGATCCAGAAAGTCATCGATCTCGATCGCAAGCAGCCCGAACACAAAATCACCTTCGCCCAGTACAAAAAGAACGTCGTCAATCAGCAGCGCATTAATAAAGGCCGCGAGATGATGCGTCTTCACGCCAATTCTTTGCGCCGCGTGGAGCAGAAATATGGTGTTGCTCCGCAATATGTCGTGGCGCTGTGGGCCATCGAAACGAATTTCGGGGGCAATACCGGCGGATTTAATATTGTCCCGGCCCTTGCAACACTTGCCTGGGAAGGCCGCCGCGCCGATTTCTTCAAAGGCGAACTCATTCAGGCTTTAAAAATTATCGATGCTGGACACATCACTGCCGCCGCTATGAAAGGCTCATGGGCGGGCGCGATGGGCCAAAATCAGTTCATGCCATCCTCCTTCAATAATTTTGCTGTCGATGGCAACGGCGATGGTCGCCGCGACATCTGGGGCACACTCGACGATGTCTTCGCCTCGACCGCGAATTATTTAAGCAAAAGCGGCTGGAGCGCGGGTGATCGCTGGGGCCGCCGCGTACAGATCCCGTCTAACTTTCCCGAAAGCCTCGCCACACCCAAAGTGCAAAAGACGCTGGACGCCTGGAGCCGCATGGGTGTGCGCCTGCCGGATGGATCGCCGTTGCCGGCGAATAATATGATGGCGTCCATCGTAGCACCGGATGGCGTAGGTGGTGAAGTCTATGTGGTATACAACAACTATCAGACCGTGATGAAGTGGAATCGTTCGACTTACTTTGCAACCTCTGTAGGGCTGCTGGCGGATGCCATCGCATCGGGTCAGTAAATGAGGCGCGCCCATCTTTCTTTGATATTGGCATTCCTGCTGTTTGGCTGCGCGGAAACCGAACTCGCCTCACACATGTGGAAAACCTACGATCCACCCGCAAAAACCCAAGGCACCTTCAAGGTTGGCAATCCTTATAATATTCAGGGCACGCAATATGTACCGGTCGAACGCTACGAACATTCCGAAACCGGGATCGCGTCATGGTACGGGCCAGGTTTTGATGGCAAACGCACGGCCAACGGCGAAACCTTTAACAAGAACGAGTTGACCGCCGCGCATAAAACATTGCAGATGCCCTCGCTCATTCGCGTAACCAACCTTGATAACGGGCGTTCACTAATTGTACGGGTCAATGATCGCGGTCCATATTCGCGCGGGCGTGTGCTGGATCTCTCAGAGCGCGCCGCCGATCTGCTTGGCTTTAAAGGCCGCGGCACGGCCAAGGTCAAAATCGATGTGCTGACCGAAGAAAGCCGCCGCGTCGCCGAAATGGCGAAGCAGGGACAGGACACGCGCGGCTATGAAGTCGCGATGAACCAGAATCGCATTCCTACCAATGGGCGTCCCCCCAAGCAGGTGGTCTTGCAACAGCAGACCACTACTTATCAAACCGCCTCGGCGCAACCTGTCGTTTCGCAACAACTCGGCAGCGTGCCCGTTCATGCAGGCCCCGGCGGCGTGATGTATCCTGACCAGGTGGTGCAGCAGGTGCCTGTTTCCCCGTCCAGCATTTATGTCCAGGCAGGGTCGTTCTCCACAGAAGCCAACGCACTGGCGTTAAGTCAAAGGCTGGCTTCTATCGGTCCCGCCCGCGTGTATCCGGCGATGGTGCGCGGACAGAATTTCTATCGCGTGCGTTTAGGCCCGTATCCTCAGGTGGAACAGGCGGATGCAGCGCTGAACAGCGCGGTTGGAGCGGGAGCCTCCGGGGCTGTGATTATCGTCGATTAACGATTGACGCGCGAGGGGTGACCCGCTTTGATAGGGGTATGCAGATATCCCGATTCACCCTCCTTATTCTCTCCCTTTTTGCCTTTACGCCGGCGGCGCACGCGATTGAAGTCGCCGCGAAACAGGCCTACGTGATCGATTTCGACACAGGGCAGGTGTTGTTCGAGAAAAATGCGCATGAAAAAATGCCGACCAGCTCGATGAGCAAGGTGGCGACCATCTATATGGTTTTCGATGCGTTGAAAAAAGGCAATCTTGCGATCGATCAGTCATTGCCGGTGAGCCAGCTCGCCTGGAGCACGCAAGGTTCGAAAATGTTCGTGCCGCTCGGTGAGAACATCAAAGTCGAAGACCTGATCCGCGGCGTTATTATTCAATCGGGGAACGATGCCACAATCGTGCTGGCCGAAGGGATCGCCGGTTCGGAAGGCGAATTCGCTTTGCGCATGACGGAAAAAATGCACCAACTCGGCTTGACTGAATCCAATTTCGTCAACGCCTCGGGCTGGCCGGACGACAATCACTATTCCACCGCGCGCGATCTGACGCTGCTGGGCAAAGTGATGATCCGCGACTTCCCGGATTACTACAAATATTATTCGGAAAAAGAATTCACCTATAACAACATCAAGCAGGGCAACCGCAACCCGCTGCTCTACCGCAACATGGGCGTCGACGGAATTAAAACCGGCCACACCGAAATTGCTGGCTATGGCCTAATGGCATCGGGTGTGCGTGACGGCCGCCGCGTTGTAATGGCGCTTAATGGAATGGAGAGCATGCAGGCCCGCGCCGATGAAAGCGCCAAGCTGATGGAATGGGCCTTGATGTCGTTCAAAAACATGAAGCTGCTCGAAAAAGGCAAGCCGCTGACCGAAGCCCCTGTTGTCATGGGCACGGCCACATCGATCCCGCTGGTATCGGCGCAGGATCTGACCGTCACCGTGCCGCGCATGGGCACTGACACAGCCGTCGCCATCAAAGCTGTCTATAACGCGCCGCTGATCGCGCCGATCAAGGCAGGGGACACGATCGGCAAACTCGTCGTCTCCGTTGCCCGTATGGAACCGGTTGAAGTGCCGCTGCTCGCGGGCGCCGATGTCGCCAAACAAAGCTTCTTTAAAAGCCTTCAGACAAAGATTGAGCTGATGATCTTCGGCAATCAAAGCGGCGTGAAGTCTCCGACTTCTCTTGGCACAGTCGCGCCAACCGCAACACCGGCTCCCGCCCCGGCGCCATAATCATGACCCGCGGCTTCTTCATCACGCTGGAAGGCGGAGAGGGCGCGGGTAAATCCACCCAGATCAAAAAGCTGGAACAGGCCCTGCGTGAACAGGGCCGCAATGTCCTTGTCACGCGCGAACCCGGCGGCACACCGGAAGCCGAAGCCTTGCGCGATGTCTTCGTCAAACATGAAGGGCAGGACTGGCCGCTGCCTGCGCAAGTTTTATTGATGCTGACCGCGCGCGCTGTTCACATTGATCAGAAAATTCGCCCCGCATTAGACGCTGGTAAAATTGTCATCTGTGATCGCTTCATCGATTCCACCCGCGCCTATCAGGGTATTGTGCAGGGTTTCGGTGTCGATAAAATCAACGAGATCAGTCGCCTGTGTTTTGGTGACTTCGAACCAGACCTCACCTTCATTCTCGATGTCGATCCAACGGTCGGCCTGTCGCGCCTGTCACGTCGCAGCGCCGCCGAAATGTTCGACAAGGCCAAAGCCTCTTTCCATGACGAACTACCCGCCGCTTTTCGCCAGATCGCGGAACAGTACCCACAACGCTGCGTCATGGTGGATGCCTCCGGCACGATTGACGATATATTTGACACATTGATCGCCGAAGTAGACAAAAGGTTATCATGAACTTATTTGGAGACCCTGCGGACGAAGAAGCCGACGACTTTTCCTTTTCGGAAGAGATCGCGGCGGCGGCTGCGCTACTCCCGCCGCGTGAAACTGCGCAGGCGTTTGGCTTTGATAAACACGAAGCGCAACTGCTCGGCCTGATCGCCGCAAATAAAATGCCGCACGCGCTGATCTTCGCCGGGCCGGAAGGGGTAGGCAAAGCCACCTTCGCGTTCCGCCTCGCGCGCTTTTTGTTCAAGCACGGCATGATCGATGGGGGGCAAGATAGCCTCTTTGGTGATGCACCCGCGCTACCCGATAATTTTGATGTCTCGATCGACGATCCTATTTTCCGCCGTGTTGCCAGTGGCGGTCATTCCGATCTGATGGTCGCCGAGCGTCAGCAGGACGAACGCAAAAGCGCTGCCCTCAAAAAAAATCTCGATGCCGATACCATCCGCAAAATAACGCCTTTCCTGCGCATGACCGCTTCGGAAGGGGGGTGGCGTGTCGTGATCGTCGACGACGCCGAAACGATGAGTTTGACCGCGCAGGACTCTCTCTTAAAAATTCTGGAAGAGCCGCCGCCGCGCAGCCTGCTTATTCTCATTACATCGCGCATCGGCGCGTTCAAGCCGACCATCCGCTCGCGCTGCCGCGTGCTGACCTTCACCCCGCCGGAAGAATCTGTCTTCAACGATCTGGTCGCCAAGGCCGATCCAAATTTGAGCAAGAACGATCTCGCTCTATTATACTCGCTTTCCAACGGCTCTCCCGGCCGCGCGCTCTCACTGGTGGAAGAGGGCGGCATCGACATGGTGCAAAGCGTGCTCGGCCCGCTTGATGACTGGCCGAAACTCGATGGCGTGAAGCTGCATCAGCTCGCCGAAAATATTGGCCGCTTTGGCAATGATAACAGCTGGGTCGTATTTCAGACACTGATCCTCTGGCTCCTGCAATCACTCGTCTTCGCCCGCGTGCAAGGCAGCGATACGCTGCCTCCCTCATTGCGCCGCAGCCCTTTCCCGCAAATGCTGAGCAGCTACGACCTGCTGACCCTGAACGAGTTTTACGACAAGGCGCGCATCCTGATCGATCAGACCAATCACGCCAACCTTGATCGCCGCCAGGCGGTGCTCTCCATTTACAGCTTGTTGTCCGCCTGAATTCTCGTTTATGAATAAGGGATGAGCACCAAGAATCCCTTCTATATCACCACCGCCATTGCCTATGTGAACGGCGCGCCGCACCTCGGCCACGCCTATGAAATGATCCTGACCGACGTGATGGCCCGCTATAAGCGCCTCGACGGTCATAAGACCATGTTCTTGACCGGCACCGACGAGCACGGCCAGAAGGTGGCCAAGACTGCCGAAGCCAAAGGCATGGGGGCCAAAGAATTCTGTGACATGAACGCCGATCTGTTCCGCCAGATGACCGGCCAGTTCAACATCTCGAACGACGATTTCATCCGCACGACCGAGCCGCGCCACTATGACGCCTCGAAAGCTATCTGGAATGCCATCAAGGAACACTCCCCCGAGGACATTTATCTCGATAATTATGGCGGCTGGTATTCGGTTCGCGACGAGGCCTATTTTGGCGAATCCGAGCTGACCGAAGGAGAAGGGGGGCAAAAACTGGCCCCCTCAGGAGCCCCCGTCGAGTGGGTCGAGGAATCTTCCTACTTCTTCCGCCTTTCGGCCTACACCGACAAATTACTGGCCTATTTCGAGACAAACCCGGACTTTATCCAGCCTGAAAGCCGCCGGAACGAAATCATCTCTTTCGTGAAAGGGGGGCTGCAAGACCTCTCAATTTCCCGCACCACTTTTAACTGGGGGGTGCCGGTGCCGGGGGACGACAAACATGTCATGTATGTCTGGCTCGACGCCCTGACCAACTACATCACCGGGGTAGGGTACCCAGACACCGCGTCTGCCCAATACCAGAAATTCTGGCCCGCCGACTACCATGTCATCGGCAAGGACATTATCCGTTTCCACTGCGTTTACTGGCCGGCCTTCCTGATGGCCGCCAAATTGGACATTCCCAAGGCGGTTTTCGCCCACGGCTTCATCAATGTCGATGGCCAGAAAATGTCCAAATCCCTTGGTAACGTCATCGCCCCGAAAGACCTGGTCGACACATACGGCCTCGACGCCACGCGTTACATTCTTATGCGCGAAGTCTCGCACGGGCAGGACGGTAATTTCAGCCATGAACATGCCATTACCCGCATTAACGCTGATCTTGCCAATGGTCTGGGCAATCTGGCCCAGCGCACGCTCTCGCAGATCTACAAAAATTGCGGCGAAGCCTTCCCGGAGTGCGGCGAATTGACCGCCGAAGACAAGGAAATCCTCGCCCACGCTCATGATCGCCTGCTGCCCGCCATCCGCCAGACATTCGACAAATTCGCTTTCAATAGGGGGCTCGAAGCCATCTGGCGCCTTGTGTATGATGCGAACGGCTATATTGATGCGCAAGCGCCGTGGACTCTGAAGAAAACAGACGAGACCCGCATGAAAACAGTGCTGTACGTACTGGCTGAAGTGATCCGATGCCTCGCCATTGCTGTGCAGCCGATCGTGCCCGATGGGGCCGCCAAGATGCTTGACCAGTTAAAAGTGCCTGAGAACGCCCGCACATACGCCCATATCTGCACCGATCATATGATTAAGGCCGGTACCACAATCGATCAGCCGCAAGGCATCTTCCCGCGCATTCAACTGGAAGAGGGCGAACAGAAGGCGAGCGCGTAATGTGGATCGACTCCCACTGCCACCTCAACCATGACCGCAATGAGGCAGGGGACTCCCCCGCCGCCATCGCCGGGCGGGCTAGAGCGGCAGGGGTAGACGGGATGGTCAACATCTGTTGCGAGATTGTCTCCGAGTTTCCCACCATTTTATCCACCGCGCAAAATATCGAGAATGTCTGGTGCACGGTTGGCACCCATCCGCATGACAGCGGCGTCGCAGCCGAAATTGCCATTACGTTAGAGCAGCTTATCACGCTCGCGCAGAGCGATGACAAAATTGTCGGCATCGGGGAAAGCGGCCTTGATTACTTCTATAATCTCAGCCCTGTGGATATTCAGCAGACCAGTTTCAGAAAACACATACAGGCCTGCATACAAACCGGCCTGCCGCTTGTTGTGCATGCCCGCGATGCCGATACCGATATCGCCCGCATCATCCGCGAAGAAGGCGGCGGCAAGGCAGGCTTGCGCGGTGTCATGCATTGTTTCTCCTCCGGCGAAGGACTGGCACAGGACGCTCTGGAAGAGGGGTTTTATATTTCCTTTTCCGGCATCGTCACATTCAATAAATCAACGGAGTTACAGGCCATCGCGCGTACGGTGCCGCTTGACCGGGTGTTGATCGAAACCGACGCCCCCTTTCTGGCGCCCGTGCCATTCCGGGGTAAAACCAACGAAAGTGCCTATGTACGCCATACCGGCGAATTTCTCGCCAATCTCTATGACCTATCCGTTGAAGAATTCGCCAAAATCACCTCAGACAACTTTTTCCGGCTGTTTAATAAGGCAAAACTGGCATGAAAAGCGGAAAAATCGTCATATTAGGGTGTGGAAACGGCGCTGGAGTGCCAGCCATAGGCAATCATTGGGGAAAATGCGACCCGAATGAGCCAAAAAACCGCCGAACACGCGCTAGTATCGCCATTTTAACCGAGAATACGACCGTTTTGGTAGATACGGGCCCAGATTTACGCCTGCAACTGAACCGGGAAAACATCAAGAATATCGACGCGATCCTTTATACCCATGCGCATGCCGACCATGTCCATGGAATCGATGAAATCCGCACCTTGTCACGCATCAACAAAACGATGTATCCGTCCTATGGCGATCAGGCCACCATGGATGAAATCACGGAGCGGTTTCACTATATGTTTCAGGAAATGGCAGAAGGTTTTTATCCAGCCGTTTTAAAGGCTTATATCATTCAGATGAATGAAATTCTGAAGCTGAATGGCTTGGAAATATTGCCATTTCAGCAAGACCATGGGACGCGTACGTCGGTGGGCTTCCGCATCGGCGACACGGCATATTCGACCGATATGAAACGCTTAGATGATAAAGCGTTTAACGCCTTAAAGGATGTGAAAACCTGGATCGTCGACGGCTGCGGATACCAGCAAGCAGACAATCCTGTGCATGCCAATCTTGCCGAAGTATTTTCTTACAACGAACGCGTTGGCGCGCAGCGCGTCATCTTCACGCATCTGGCGCCGAACATGGATTATCAAACCGTGATGAGCGAACTGCCCAAAGGCTATGAAGTGGCGTATGACGGGATGAGTGTAGAATGGCGACAAGATTGATACAGAAGACTGATCTCATCACCCTATTCTCTATAGCTATTTAATTTCCATAATATACATTATCACATCAGGATTATCAAGAAAGCAGGTCTTTTATGAGCGCTTCTCCGGCCCCAAAACCCTTTGAAAACGGCGATAAACCGATCGATAAATTGCTCACTGTGATGCGCCGTTTGCGCGATCCAAATGACGGTTGCCCGTGGGATGTTGAGCAGACGTTTGAGAGCATCAAGCCGCATACGATTGAAGAAGCCTATGAAGTGGCTGACGCTATAGATCGTAATGATATGGACGATTTAAAAGACGAACTTGGCGACCTGCTGATGCAGGTTGTTTTTCACACCCAGATCGCCGCTGAAGCCAGCCTGTTTACCTTCGATGACGTAGTCGACAACCTGGTTGAAAAGCTCGTCTTCCGCCACCCTCATGTCTTTGGCAACCAGAGCGCGGCCGATGCCGCCGAAGTCGTTGACATCTGGGAGGCACAAAAAGCAAAAAAACGTAAAGATACCAGCCCCTTAGGCGGCGTTACGCTTGGCCTGCCCGCCCTTTTGCGTGCCCAAAAACTTCAAAAACGCGCTGCAAAGCAAGGGTTTACGTGGAAAACTTCAAAGGATGCATGGAATAAGGTCGCCGAAGAGTACGCGGAAGTACAGGCCGCCATCGCCAATCAAGACAAAAATGAAATCGCCGAAGAGTTGGGCGATTTGATGTTCTGCCTTGTCAACTATGCCCGCCTCGAAGACCTCGATACAGAAGAAATTATGCGTCAGTCTAATGATAAATTCATATTAAATTTCAATAATATGAATGATTTTCTTCAACTAAAAAATAAAGAAATAAAAGACTGTACGCTGGATGAATTGCTGAGCGCATGGCGAGAATCGAAACGGTCCTGACTCTATTTCACGGGAAACGCTGATGGTTAACGCTACAGGCGTGCCACTTCGGCTAATTTATCCTTAACCGGCTCGACAAAATGGTCGTAAATACGCGGCCAGAGGGATTTATCCGGCGTATTGATCAGGCCGCCCCATTCATCCCCCGGGCGATAAGCTGATTTATCCCATTTGAGGCTCTCACCGCCCGCTTCTTTCAGGATCAAGGACCCTGCTAGATGGTCCCACGGCTTGATCCGCGTATACATCGAAAAATCACGCTCTCCCTCCAGCAACGCCAAATAATCATGTGCGGCGCAGCCATAGGATTTGTAGGACTGGATATCCTCCAGCCGGGCCTCAATTTCAGGGCGAATGATTTTTGGAAGAAATTTGCGGGCGATGAAGCCGTTCAAGGCACCCAGCGTGTCAGGCGCATGGCGTGCCTCAAAAGACATCGGCTTCCCGTTTAACGTGACGCCAGCCCCCTTTTGCGCAATCGCCATGCGGTCGCCAAGAATATCGTAGATCCACGCACCGGTAATTTCGCCGCCCTCGACAAGGGCGAGCATGGTGCCGAACCGCGGGTTGCCTGAGGCAAAATTGTTGGTGCCGTCCACCGGGTCTATCACCCAGACTCCACCCTCATGCGTGCCAAACAGATCGTTCGAGACTTCCGCGCGGGACACCGCCTCCTCGCCCAGCACGGCAAATCTGGGGTCCATATCCTGCAAAATGCGGGTTAACTCATACTCAGCCTCGATATCGGCTATGGTGACCAGATCGGTAGGCCCGGTTTTTGCGCTGATTTCATGGTCGGCCAGCGTCTGAAAGCGCGGCACGATCTTGTCGGCGGCAACGGAACGGAGAATATCGGGAATTTTATCAAGGTTTAGCATGGGGGCGATTGAAGCACGGATCGCCCCCGCTGTCATTAAAAGTCCCAGAACATCGGGATAACGATCATCGCCACAATGAACATGATGATGTTGAGCGGTAATCCAACGATGATGAAGTCTCGGAATTTATAGCCGCCTGCCCCATAGACGAATGTATTGGTCTGATACCCGATCGGCGTCGCAAAACTGGCACTGGCGGCAAACATCACCGCCACGAGAAACGGGCGCGGGTCGAGGCCCAGCGTTGTCGCCACACCAATCGCAATCGGGGCTAGCAAGGCCGCCACGGCATTATTGCTCAAAATCTCGGTCAGCACCGTGGTCAGCAGATAGAACCCGGCCAGCAGCGCCAGCGGGCCATGTGCCTCGCTCATATCGACGATCTGATCGACCACCAGCTTCATGGCGCCGGTTTTCTCCAGTCCCAGGGAGACGCCAAGCATCCCGAAAATCAGGAACAGGATCGGCCAGTCGACCGTCTTGTAAATATCCCGCGCATCGACACAGCCCGTCAGCACCACGAAGATTGCCCCGATCAGGGCGAGAGAGACAATCGGCATCACACCAAAAGAGGACAGGCCGATAATTCCTGCGAGCGCTAGAAGCGCATACGGCGCCTTGTGGCGCCGAATCGGGCGGTCTTCGGCAAAGCTCAAATTCACGATGCCGTTTTCCTCGAGCAGTAGCTTCATGCCGTCAAGCGGCCCTTCGAGCAGGATCGTGTCCCCCGCCTCCAGCACGTTGGCGTTCGAGCGGCTGGGAAAATGCTTATGGTCGGATTTATGAACGCCCATGACATAGACGCCATACTTGCTCCGGAAGCCGAGACCGCCGACGAGGCGCCCCTGCAGGTTCGAGCCGCGCGAGATAATCCCCTCGATCACGACATTCTCCGCCGTGCTAAGCGTATTCAGATCGTCGCTCGGCGCACTTTCAAACTGTACGGCGTTGCTCTCGCTAATTCCCAGAATTTCCCGCGCATTGGTCTCGATGACGACACGGTCTCCCGCCTTCAAGGTCAGATCGCCCAGAAATGCCCGCATGGAATCGCCGTGGCGGATGACGTCCATAATCTGACTGTCCTCGCCTTTGTTCAAAAGAGAGGCGGACACCACCTGCCCGATCAGCTTGGAGCCGGCCGGTACCAGCATCTGGGCGATATATTTCTTGCCGCTCTCGTTACCGATCAAGCTGGCGATGGAATGGCGCTCCGGCAGGAGAAACCGCCCGATCAACATCATGTAGATGAACCCGGCCCCCGCCATCATCAGGCCCGGCAGGGTAATGTCAAAAATGCCAAATGGTTCGATACCGCTTTCCGCTGTGATCCCGCTGACCAACAGGTTCGTGGATGTACCAAGCAATGTTGTAATCCCTGCCAGCACCGTGGCATAGGATAGTGGAATCAAAACCTTGGACGGCGACACGCTCATGCGCCGCGCGATGGTAATAACCACCGGCGTCAGGATCACCACGATCGGCGTGTTGTTCATGAACGGCGATACCAGCATGGCAATCGCCATGACGGCAAAGATCAGGGTGAATTCATTTTTTGCGCCGATTTTGGTAATGGCTTTACCCAGCACCTCAATGCACCCCGTGCTTTGCAGGGCGGCGGAAACGATGAACATGGCCAGAATGGTGATTGGCGCCTCATTGCTGAACACACTGAGCGCATCGTCGGTGCTGAGGATACCGACTGCTAGCATCAGACACATGGCGCCCATGGCGGTGATGTCGGGCGGAATCCGCTCGAAAATAAACATCACGAACGTCACGGCCAGAAGCCCGTAGCAAAAAATGATTTCCCACGGGAGGCCGAATAGTTCCATGCGCGTAATCCTTTAAGCGGCCGCCTGATAGCCAAAATGTGATTTGAATTTCCCCTGATCGGCCTCAGACAGCCGAACGGTCAGAATAATATCAGTATCGGTATAATCCGTCTCTAGAACTTGGGCATGGCGATGCAGCCAGCTTTGCGCCTGACCATCAGAAACGGGCAGATGGTAGATTAGTTCCTTGCGGGTCTTGGAGAGTTTTTCAATGATGCGCTGTAACAGTGTTTCGATCCCCTCGCCCGTTACGGCAGAAATAGCGGCGACAGTGTCATTGGTCTTGGCGAGACGCAGAAATTCATCGCGATTTTCCGGCGTACACGCATCGAGCTTGTTGAGTACTTCGATGATCCGCTCATCGTCATCATGTTTGACATCAAGCTCGCTCAGCACATCGACAACGTCCTGACGCTGGGCCGCATGATCAGGGCGCGAAACATCGCGCATGTGAAGAATGATATCGGCGAATTGCACCTGTTCCAGAGTCGCGCGGAACGCCGCGATCAGCGTGGTGGGCAAATCTGAAATAAAACCAACGGTATCAGAGAGAATGATTTCCTGACCGTTCGGCAGTTTAATCCGGCGCAAGGTCGGGTCGAGCGTGGCGAACAACATATCCTCGGCGAATACCTCGGCGCCGGTGAGGCGATTGAAGAGCGTTGATTTGCCCGCGTTGGTATATCCTACGAGCGCGACGATCGGGAACGGTACTTTCTCGCGCGCCTTACGGCCCAGCTCGCGGTTTTTACGCACCTGCTCCAGATCTTTTTTCAACTGCACGATACGGTCGGTGGTAATCCGCCGATCGAGCTCAATCTGAGTTTCACCCGGACCGCCCATGAAGCCGCCGCCACCGCGCTGCCTCTCAAGGTGGGTCCATGCCCGTACCAGACGCGATTTCTGGTATTCCAGCATCGCAAGGTCGACCTGAATCTTCCCCTCTTTCGTCTGAGCGCGCTCACCGAAAATTTCGAGAATCAAGCCTGTGCGGTCGATGACTTTCGCATTCAACGCTTTTTCCAAGTTTCGTTGCTGGCCCGGCGACAACGCGCCATCGAAAATAACGACCGTGGGCTCCAGCTCTTTGCACAACTCGCCCAACTCTTCCGCCGCGCCTTTGCCGATATAGGTGGCAGGCGTAATTTTCGAGAGATTGATTACGCGCACCTCCATCACCTCAAGATGAATGGCTTGCGCCAGTCCGGTGATTTCCTCGATCGCGTCGTCCAGGCTGCGTACGCGCTCTTTATTCTTGAGCGCGGGGTGAACGATAATGGCTGTATTCATAGAAAGGATAATTATTCCGAAATGGTTTCTTCGTCATTCAGCGAGAGCGGGCCGCCGGGCATGATGGTCGAGATGGCATGTTTGTAGACCAGTTGCACATGGCTTTCGCGGCGCAGGAGCATGGAGAAATTGTCAAACCATGTTACCACGCCCTGCAATTTCACGCCGTTGACGAGGAAGACCGTGACGGTCATTTTCTCTTTGCGGATCTTGTTGAGAAAAACGTCCTGAACGTTTTGGTTTTTTTCGGCCATGTGCATCTCCCTGATGTTCTTGTTTTTGTCCTACTTTTTTAGCGGAGCGCAGGTCACGGGGCAAGCCATGATTTATGACGATAACAGGGCAACCTGCATGGAGGGCACATCCTGAGTCACGAAAACAGGTTTGAATCGCTCGATCAGTGGGCCGAGATCGGTACGCCCATGAAGCAACAGCGCACTATCGCACCCTACCCCGTCCGCGACGCGCAGATCAGTTTCCGTATCGCCGACATAGAGCAGGCCCCGCGGGGAATTCGTCAGGCCCGCCTCTTTTATGGCAAGTTCCAACGGATCCGGATGCGGTTTATCTTTTTTGGCAAACCCTGCGCCGATCACCGAGGCAAAATAGCGATCCCATTTCAGATGTTTGACTTCGGTGTTCAACACATCGTGGCGCTTGTTACTGACCACGCCCATGACGATGCCTTTCGCCTTTAGCGCTTTGAGCAAATCTTCAGCGCCCTCCAGCGGCGTCGTGTAATCAAGGTGATGCTTGCCGAGATAATCATACAGCAACACCATCGCTTTTTCGGCATCCGCCCCGTAAATTTTTGGATAGAGGTCGCGCGCCGACTGGCTGGCCGTGCCGAAATAATCGACCATCTCCCAAGGTTCCAATCCGAAGGCTACCCGTACGTGGTTGTGCGCGCGCACGATGATATCGAGCGAATTGACGAGCGTGCCGTCCCAGTCGAAAAAAACAGCCGAATATTTCATGATTAAAAAAGATCCACGTGAACAGAGAACAATTTTTCTACCTTGCGTGCCTGATCGGGCAACGCCATGACCATAACATGGTCGCCCGGGCGAATGACAGTGTCTTTGCGGCCCATCAGGATTGAGCCGTCTTCGCGCACCACGGCGCCAATGAAAATACCGTCTGGCAGATTGAGGTCGCCAATCGCTTTGTTGGCGATCGGGCAGGAATCAGAAGCTTCCGCTTCGATCAGCTCGCCAAAGCCATCGCGAATGTTATGCACGGCTTTGATCCGCCCGCGGCGGACATACTGCATGATGGTCGACACCGTCGTCGCGCGTGGCGAGACGATCGCGCCCAGCCCCAGCGTGCCGATCAGCGCGTTATACGTTGGCTTGTTCACCAATGTAATCACGCGCTTGCATCCGGCCTGTTTGGAGAGGAGCGAGCTTAAAATATTAGTTTCATCGTCATCCGTCACTGCCACCATGGTATGGGCTGAACCGATTGACGCTTCATTGAGAATGTTTTTATCAAGTCCATCACCATTCAGGATTGTGACATTCTTTAGCATCTCGCTTAGATGCTGCGCGCGCTCCAGATTATACTCGATGATCTTGATGTGCAGGTCGTCCTGCATCTCCTGCAATTCTTTGGTCAGGCAGTAGCCGACGTTTCCGCCACCGATAATCACGATGTTGCGCGTCTGTTCGGCGCCGTAGCCGAAGGCGCCCATCAGGCGGTCTATCTGGCTGGCATCGGCGATCAGGAAAACTTCATCGCCCGGCATCATTTGATCGTTCGCACTCGGAATAATTCCGATGCCGTCGCGAATAATCCCGATAATACTGACCGGCGCCTCGGGGAACAAAGCAGTCAACTGGCGCAGCGGCGTCTCAATCAGGGGCGTGCTTTCCGAACACAGCAAGCCAACCATGTAGAGCTTGCCTTCCGCCAGCGAAATCAAATGCGTCGAGCCGGGCACAGTCAAACGCTTGGCAATGGTCTTGGCGACTTCCACTTCCGGCGAGATGATCACATCGATCGGCAGGTGAGAGCGCGAGAAGAGGTTCGACCACGCGGGATCCAGAAACGCCCGCTCGCGAATACGGCAGATTTTTCTTGGCACATTGAAGAGTGAGTGCGCAACCTGACAGGCCACCATGTTGACTTCATCGGAAGAGGTCACAGCGATAATCATATCCGCCTGCCCCGCGCCTGCGCGCTCCAGCACTTCGGGGTTAGTGGCATAGCCGACCAAGCCGTTGGCATCAAGCTCGGCATTCACCTGCCCGATGCGTTTTGGATCTGTGTCGATCACGGTAATGTCGTTGTCTTCGCGCGCGAGATATGAGGCGATGGAAAACCCAACCTGTCCCGCTCCACAGATAATCACCCGCATGATAAAATTCCTTTTAAGCCGTTGTGCGCAAGACGATCACCGAGTCATCCTCGTCTTTATCGCCGCTGGAAATATCGAGCGCTTTCAATTTGCGGTGAAGCGCCGAGCGTTCCATGCCGATTGAGGCCGCCATTTTGGAGACAGAACCATTGAAGCGTTCATACTGTGCCGCCAGATATTTCTTTTCGAAATGTTCGCGCGCATCGCGCAGCGGTAGCGCCGTCAGATCATCAAGCGACAAAGCACCCGTATCCGCAGCCGATTTTTTATTCAGCCCCGAAATTTCCGGCGGCAAATCTTCTTTTACAATTACAGCATCTTTATCGCCGCTCTTGATGATCAAAGCGCCTTCAATCACGTTTTTCAGCTGGCGAATATTCCCGGGCCATTTATAGCGCTCCATTGCCGACAAGGCGGAGGGATCGAACGCCACGCAGCGTTTCGGCGCCAGCGTCTGGATAAACAGCTGCGCCAGTGTGGCGATATCAGCGACGCGGCTGCGTAACGGCGGCACCTCCACTGTCACCACGCCGAGGCGGTAGAATAAATCTTCGCGCAGGATTTTCTCGAGAATCATGTTCTGCGGGTTCTGCGCCGTTGTAGAGAGAATACGCACATCGAAGGGCACCATCTGACCGGGCCCCTGCTGAATTTTCTGATCTTGTAAAATACGCACTAGGCGCGCCTGCACGTCCTTATGCAGATCGGCGATTTCATCGAGCACCAATGTGCCGCCGCGCGTGCGTTCAATTGCCGCGATCAGCACCTTGTCCATCGTCGCAGGCTCTAAGCTGGCACTGCTGATAATTTCAATCGCGCCGTCCTTGCGCTCTGAGCCATTATGAATGAGTCGCGCAATCAGGTTTTTCCCCGCGCCCGCTTCGCCGGTAATCAGCACGCGGCTGTTTGCCTTGGCGGTTTTATCGACCAGCTGGCGCAGCGTTAAAATAGTTTCCGACTGGCCCGTCAGTTCTTTGGGCAAATCCGCTTCCACGCGCGCGCGCAAAGATTGGTTTTCCTGTTTCAGCGCGGCGTTTTCTAAAGCGCGCTCCATCATGATCAGCAAACGGTCCGCCTTGAACGGTTTCTCGATAAAATCGTACGCGCCTTTTTTGATGGCCGAGACAGCCGTCTCGATCGTGCCATGCCCGCTGATCATCAGCACAGGTAGATTTGGATGCTCCCCTTTCAGCTTCGAGAGAATGTCGATGCCGTCTTCGGCGCTGCCTTGCAGCCAGATATCGAGAATGACGAGGTCTGGAATTTTTTCGGCAACGGCGGCATACGCACCTTTCGCATGGCCGCTCTGGCGCACGCCGTATCCTTCGTCTTCCAATATGCCCGCGATGAGGGAGCGGATATCTTCCTCATCATCGACAATCAAAATGTCTGCCTTGTGAATCATTCGTCTATCTTACGCTGCTTTTGGTGTTTGTATCGCACGATCCTGCGTTGCCGGCAAAATCATAGACACGCTGGTACCGCCCAGAGAGTGCCAGTTGTTAACGCTGGCCAGCCAGGAAGGTTCGCCGATCACGACGCGCCCCTTATGATCTTCCATAATCTTCTTCACGATGGCAAGACCAAGCCCTGTGCCTTTTTCCTTATGGGTAATATAGGGTTCGGTCAGGCGCGCCACATCCTTGCCTTCGGGAAGACCAAGGCCATTGTCCGTCACGCACACCAGATAATCGCCCGTTTCGGTTTCGCTAAGCAGGACGCGGACATTTCCCTGCCCTGGGCTCATCGCCATGCGCGACGCAACGGAATCGACGGCGTTCTGGAGCAGATTTACAAGAGCCTGACGGATCTGCTGCGAATCGCAAATTACCGGGCGCTTTTGCTCGGTGCCGACAATCTCGATGGCGATATTGGCATCGCTGTGCGCTTCTTTTTGCATGACCAGCGTCTCGCGCACCTGATCGGATAAATCCTCTTCCTTCATCACCGGCTCCGGCATGCGCGCAAAGGCTGAAAATTCATTGACCATCCGGCCGATATCGCCGACATGGCGCACAATCGTATCGGTCATCTGTACGAAGGTATCGGGATCGGTCTGTATTTCTTTTAAATATTTCCGTTTAAGACGCTCGGCCGACAGCATGATCGGGGTAAGCGGATTCTTGATTTCATGCGCGATGCGGCGCGCCACATCCGCCCACGCGGCTTTACGCTGCGCGCTTTGCAGATCGGAGATATCATCGAAAGTCAGCACCGCCCCCTGCCCGGCCAGCGGCTCGTCCGCCACCACCCGCATCAGCAAGGTACGTGTGGTGCCGTCACGCTGGCGCAGCGGAATTTCTTTTTGAATCAGGCGCCCTGTTTTTGTTTTGGCTTCGGCCAGTAATTCTTCCAGCCCCGGCAGTTGCGCGCTTAACAATGTTCCGGCCAACGGTCCTGTGCTTTGGAACATCCCTTGCGCCGCGTGGTTCGCCAGCGTCACCACGCCTTTGTCATCAAGGCCGATCACGCCCGCCGATACACCCGCCAACACCGTCTCAATAAAGTGGCGTCGTTGATCGATCTGGCGGTTTGCGCCGACCAGCTCATCGCGCTGATTTTGCAGCTGCCCCGTCATACGGTTGAACGAACGCGCCAGATAATCGAATTCATCGATCCCGCCGCCCTCGACCACGCGCGCACTCAAATCACCCGCCCGCACCCGCTCGGATGTTTCAATCAATCGTCCAATCGGTGTCACCAGTTGCCGCGCCAGCCCAATTCCCATCCAGATGGCGACGAGCAGGAACAGCAACGCGACCATCACGAAGATCATCGTCACCGCAATCTGAAACCCGCCATATTTTCCTTGAAGCTGGGCGTAGACGCTGGCGGCATCCCGCGTCGCCTTCACATGCGCCAGCACGGTCGGATCAACCGAGCGCCCCACCAGCAAAAATGCATCGGCAAAATTATTGAGGTGCACGAGCGCGCGCAGGCGGTTTTCCTGTCCGCCTTCATCAACCCCGCCTGTCATGAGTACGACTTCTCCTGCCCGCGCCTGTTCCAGCTGGTAGGACGGCGTGCGCTCCAGCGTCATGCTGAAAGTCAGGCCCGAGCGGCCGAGCAGACGGCCCGAGCCGTCAAAAATCATCGCTTCCGAAAAATTCCGCAGCAGGCTTTGCGTATCGATGAATTTTTCAAACTCCTTACGGTCCTCGATCCACAGGCTGGCTTCGCGATCAAGATCGTTTGCCATCGCCATCGCATCGGCGCGGATCACCTGCCGGTGTTCTTCCAGATAGGCTTCGGCCACGGCCTGCGACGCCGTCACGGCCGTGCTCACCCGCTCTGAAAACCATGCCTGTACCCCGTAATGGAAGAACAGCGCAGCGAAAATCGCCATCAAAATCGCCGGTCCGGCGGCCATCACGCTGAAAGTCGCCAGCAGGCGGATATGAAGCTTCGACCCTGCGACATTCTGGCGACGGCGTATCCAGACCTTGGCTACCCGCCGGGCGATCAGCGCCACCAGCATTAGCAGGATAATCAAATCGAGATTGAGCAGCCAGATGACCGTTTCCGGATCATTGCCAAATGGCGGGGTTTCGGTCAGGGCGGCGTAAGTCGCAAATCCGCTGAGAATGGCGGCAATCGCCAGCAAAATACCCAGCCGCAGGCTCCAGCCCTTTTTAAAGGGCGGAAAAGTTGGCATAGCGCGAAACCAGTTGTGAAGCGTCGAGGCACCCATAGGGATGTCAGTTCCTTGTTGACGGGAAGGCCGGATGAGACTATCCACGAAAAAACGGCTAAAAAGCAAGCATTTTCACGGGATACCCCATGTCTGACACCCCCGGTTTTTACGTTCTGATCCCTGCCGCCGGCGCCGGAACGCGCGTTGGCGGTGACCTGCCCAAGCAATATCAGGCGCTGCATGGAAAAACAGTGCTGCGCCATACGCTTGATGCCTTTCTTTCACTGCCCGGCCTAAAATCGCTCCGTGTCATCATCGATCCGGAATGGGTCAGCGCGTATCAGGACGCGGCGCAAGGCCTCGATCTGCCCTCCCCCATTATTGGCGGAAAAACACGAAAAGATAGTGTTTACAAAGGAATGCTGGAATATTCTAATCTTGCAGATGAAGACATTATTGTGATCCATGACGCGGCCCGCCCCTTCATTCGCCGGGAGGCAATCTTGGCTTCCGTGAAAGCCGCCGCTGCCGACGGCGCCGCCACACTGGCCGCCGCTATTCACGATACGGTAGTGGAAGCCGCCGATTACACCCGGCTCAACCGAGATCATTTGCGATCCATTCAGACCCCTCAAGCGTTTCAATACGGCCTGTTAAAAAAGGCTCATAACCATTTTAAAACAAACGATAATTTCACCGACGATGCGGGCATGATTGCCGCCATGGGACACAAAGTGACCCTTGTTGACGGGGACCGTTTGAACTTCAAGATCACCACGGCGGATGACATGATCCGCGCCGCAAAACTGCTGGCCCCGGACGTAGAAACCCGCACAGGTCTGGGCTTCGACATCCACCGTTTCAGCGCGGCTCCGGCCACGACAATCAAACTAGGAGGGGTCGACGTTCCTCATGCTCTGGCGATCGAGGCGCATTCGGACGGCGATGTCATTCTCCACGCCCTGACCGACGCTCTGCTCGGCACGATTGGCGGTGGGGATATCGGCCAACTCTTCCCACCCTCCGACAATCGCTGGAAAGATGCCGACAGCACGATTTTTGTCAACGAAGCGCTTTCCCGGGTGCGTGCCGCTGGTGGCCGCCTCATCCACGCCGACATCTCCGTTCAGGCAGAAACCCCCAAAATCGGCCCATACCGAGATCAAATCAGCCAAAAAATCAGCAAGTTGCTGGATTTACCCGTTAATCGCGTCGGTTTGAAAGCCACAACCATGGAAAAACTCGGCGATATTGGTGCCGGACTCGGTTTAGCCGCCCAAGTCGTCGTTTCGGTGGAATTCCCGCGATGATTAACCGCGATATTCTTCGGAAACTTGATTTTTCTCATCCCGCCAGCTGGCTGGCTACGTGGTTCGGTTGCGGCCTGATGAAACAGGCGCCTGGCACCTGGGGAACATTCGGCGGTCTGCCTTTCGGCATGGCCCTGATGTGGCTGGGCGGCGCCCCCGCCCTGCTAATCGGCCTAGCCGTCATCATCCCGCTCGGCTGGTGGGCGACCGCCAAAGTCGAAGCAATGACCGGCGATCATGATGGTGGCTATATCGTCATTGATGAAGTCGCTGGCCTGTGGATCGCCCTGCTCGCCGCCAGCCTGACGCCGCTCTCACTCGTTCTGGCATTTGTCCTCTTTCGCGCCTTCGACATTCTGAAACCGTGGCCGTGCAATTATTTCGACCAGAAACTGATTGGTCCTGCCTCTGTCATGCTCGACGATCTCGCTGCCGGTGGTTATGTGGCGCTTATTCTGGTAGTATTATCCTATGTCGGCATCCGTCATTGACCTCAGCAGGAAACTGCGCCTGAAAGGCTGGAAGCTCGCCACGGCGGAAAGCTGCACTGGCGGCATGATCGCCGCCGCTATTACCGATCTTGCCGGATCCTCCGCCATTTTTGATCGCGGTTTTGTTACTTACTCCAACGAAGCCAAACACGATCATCTCGGCGTATCGATGAACACACTCAATCAGTTCGGCGCGGTCAGCCGCGAAGTCGCCGGTGAAATGGTGATGGGGTTGCTTGAGCATTCGGCATCCGATATCGCCGTCTCCGTCACCGGCATCGCCGGACCCACTGGCGGCACGGATGAAAAACCCGTTGGCCTTGTTTATATCGGCACGGCGATCAAAGGCGGCGCGCCGCATGTGACGAAAAATATTTTTGAAGGAGACCGCGCTGCGATCCGTACGCAGGCAGTGGAAACGGCGCTGGCGCAGTTAAGCCTGATGCTTGATTAACGCATCTTTTTCTGCTCGACTTCCAGCACCCACGCCATGGCGAACGGCACCCAGAACATCAGCCAGTGAATATGCAGCCCGCCGAGGAAATGCGTGAAGTTGAACAGGCTGATAAACACCAGATTGCCGATCAGTAAAATTGTGGCATTGGTGAACAGCAGATGCTCTGGCTTCACGTGCGCTTTCTTTTGCGTGTAGTAACGGCGCAGGCTCTGCATCATCATATTGCCCAGCAGCGCCAGATAAAGAACCAGTCCGATTGTCCCGCCCGTGTAAGCATGGCCCAGGAATGCGTTATGCGTCGACTTCCACCCGCTTTCACGTTCTTTATAGAAACGCGGCTCTGTCGCAATTCCATGCCCCAGCACCGGCTTTTCTTCAACGTGCTGGATGACTTCGCTCCAGATACCAAAGCGATTGCTGTCTGCGCGCTTCAGATAATTACCCGCCGAAAAATCCCAGATGACACAGCTGGCAAGGACGGCGATCAGACATAGACCGCTTAAAATAAGCGCTAGCTGCCTGCGTCCCAGAAGGCCGAGCAGAATAACGCAGCCAACAATCCCGACCAGCACGGCGCGCGTCCCGCTGAGGAAAATGCACACAAGACAGAGAATGATAATGCCAAAGCGCAACACTTGCTTAAAGCGCGTATTCATCCCATCAAAGCTCAGCAGGATGAGAACGGCAAAGCTTAAAAGATATGCAAAGTGAATCGGATTCTCATAACGTCCTACGCCTTCAAGACGGCCTGTTTCAAAGTCGAGCCCCTGCATCAGGAAGTAGCCAATCAACCCTATCGCAAATAAAAGAACGATGCCGGAAAACCAGAAGGCCGCTTTTTCCACGTTCATGCTTGGTGGCTTTTGCAAAAAAAGTGACAGCGAGAGCGTAAAAACCAAGATACAGGTCATATCTCGCCAGATGCGCACCACATCTTCCAGCGGTGCTGGCTCGCTCCATAGCAGACTAAGCAGAAAATATCCGAGGTAAACGACGAGAAACTTGAAGCTGTAGGTATTCAGCGTTTCTTTTAAATGGTCGCGCTGTTGATAAATGAAATACCCCAGAAACGGCACCAGTGCATAAAAAACGATCCGGTGCCCGGCCGTCGGCAAGAAGAACGATGTCGCCATGAGCAGAATGAACGGCAGGGCACATTTATAGTCGCAGCAATTCTTTTTGATCGCGTCCAGCATGCTTAATAGGTCTTCGTCGGCCAGCGATAGTCTTGCGACAGCGGCAGATCGAAAATCGTCTCGATCATGTACTGGCAGATTTTATCAACATTGAAATACTCATGGATTTTTTCATAGCCGCGCTGCGCGATCAATTTGCGCTCGCCATCATGCGCCGCGTAATAGCGGATTTTGTCGAGCAGCTCTTCATCGCTGGTAAAACTGACAAAAGAATCAGCGCCAAAAATATCTTCAAACTGTGCGCCTTGCGGAATAAACGCCAGCAAACCTGATGCCATATACTGGCTCATCCGCCCAGAAGCATATAGGTAATAGTCATTGGTCTTGTTAGTACACAGCCCCATCTTGGCGCGCTCCAGCAGATCGTAATAAGCCGCGCCGAACACGCGCCCGTCATTTTGCCCCGCGCCGCCAATGTGAATGTTAATATCTCCCTTGTTCGCCAGCAGATATTCCGCAGTGCTCTGACGGTGATCATGCTTGTGGTCGCGCAGTGTCGAGCCTAAAAACAGGAAATCGATATCGGCATTCTCATTCTCGAACGCGCGTTTACGCTCCACCGCCGGATCGACCGGGTTGGGGAAAAAGCTTACCTTGGTTTTGGGATGCGAAAACTGCGCGAGCGTCTCGCCCGCCGTCGTGATGAAAATCCCCTCGACATGGCCAACACGCTGCTTGATGTCGTTGATGTTATTTTGCGCTTCGGCATGGATCGGATCAACATTGCGATACATCATCCGCACGCCGGGACAAATTTTGCGCACCTCGGCCAACGTGTCGTTGGAAATATTTTTGCAGTGGCCGAGTACGACCATTTCCGGTTTGAATTCGCGCGCGATTTTTAAAATTTCCTGATTGAGCGCCTTCATGCCCCATTTTTGCGAACGGAACGGATTGGAATAGCGCGCGAAATCGCGGTCGTTGAACGCGTACACCATATGACCCAGGCGGGAAAAACCGTTCATGAGTTTTTGCGGCGTAAAGTAATACTTCGCCGGGTTGGTGAATCCTTGAATATTGCCAATATAAAGAATGCGCATTGCCCTGTTTTTATAGGCGACTCAAGGGTTTGGCGCAATCCCCAGTGGGGCGTTTATTCTATGGCTGGCGCTGAAATGCCGGGCCATAATGGTTGCGAAGATAGCGGATTCCTAGATCTGAAACCGCAGGAGTGGTTTTAGCGTCGGCGCCGCCTCCGGCTGCAGGATCTTTGTATAAGGGATACCCCTTCGAGTTGGGGATAAAAGAAAAACCAAGACCTCGCTTCTTGAGCCAGGCATCCATCAGGTTGGAAACATTATCAGACATAGCATTACTCCTTTTAATTTAGACACTAACCATACAATTCTTTGGCGCGCATTTCAAACGAGCCGACCATGCGTTTCACCACTTCGTTGAAAAACATATTGGCAAGAGCCTGCAAGGCGACGTTGGAAAATTCAAACTCCACCGTAAAATCGATGACGCAGCTATTATCCGGCTGGCGAATAAACACCCAGTTATTTTTCAAATTTTTCAGCGGTCCTTTGAGATATTCAATATGGAGGCTGTTCGGGCGGTCGAGCACGACCTTCGACGTGAACCGCTCGCGAAACATTTTATAGCCCACCACCAGATCGGCATAAAAAACGCTCTCACTCTCCACCCGGTTAATGCGCGAGGCAATGCACCAGGGTGTAAATTCCTGATACTTCCCGACATCGGCTACCAGATCAAACATCTGTTCAGGCGTATAGGGCAGATGCTTTTGCTCGATATGTTTGAGCATATCTATTCAGCGGCAAGCGGCGGATTGAGTTTGGCCTCCCGGGCGGCTTTGAGGCGCGCGAAATCATCCCCGGCGTGGTACGAGCTGCGGGTCAGCGGCGTGGCGGAGACCATCAGAAACCCTTTGGCGCGCGCCATCTTTTCCAATCCCTCAAATTCTTCGGGCGTCCAGAAACGATCGACCGCCGCATGCTTCGGCGTAGGCTGAAGATACTGCCCGATCGTGATAAAATCCACATCCGCGGCGCGCAGATCGTCCATCACCTGCCCGATTTCTTCTTTGGTCTCGCCAAGACCAACCATCATGCCGGACTTGGTAAAAATGGTCGGATCAACCTGCTTCACCCGCGATAATAATTGCAGCGATCTGAAATAGCGCGCGCCCGGGCGAACGGTCGGGTACAGACGCGGCACGGTTTCCATGTTGTGGTTGAACACATCCGGTTTTGCTTTAATCACGCTATCAATATCTTCCTGCTTGCCGCGAAAATCGCCGGGCAGAATTTCAATGGTGGTGTTGGGTGCTTTAAAGCGCAGCGCTTCAATCGTTTTCACAAAATGGCGCGCGCCAGAATCGGCCAAGTCGTCGCGATCGACCGATGTAATCACCACATGGTTTAATCCCATCTGCGCGACGGCCACACCCACGCGCAACGGCTCATACTGATCCAGATCTTTTGGTTTTCCCGTAGCAACATTGCAGAACGAACAGGCGCGCGTACACACCTCGCCCATAATCATAAAAGTCGCGTGTTTTTTATCCCAGCATTCGCCGATGTTCGGGCACCCGGCTTCTTCACACACCGTCGTAAGCTTCAGGCCTTTAACGGTAGCGAGTGTTTCAGAATAGACCTTGCCCTGCGGCGCCTTGACGCGAATCCAATCGGGCTTTTTGCCCATCGGTTTATCCGTGTTCTTTTGTTTTTCCGGGTGGCGCTTGGCGCGGTCCAGCAAAGTCGGGTCATACGTCATGCCCTCAAAATAGGCATTCACCCGGCAAAATGGAAGGAAATTCTAAGGCCTAATGACGAGTGCTTTCGGCGAATTCGTCCATGACGCCTTCCTTCAATTCGGCAAATACGATTGGACCTGATTCAGGCTTTTCAGGCTCTTCCTTGCCCTGCTGCACTGCACCAGGTTTGAACGAAAACGGGGCTTTTGGGGAGGCTTCTTCGGGCACCATAGGCTTTCCGCTGACTCCAGTCTCCGCTTCAATCTTATGGCGGGCCTCCTGCGTTTCCTGCGCGATATCTTCAATCATCCCGATAGGATCCAGATTATCGAGGGTTTTATACTGGCGATCCTCCAGTGATGGCGCGGGCGGCGGCGGGGTATCTTCCAGTTTCTCTTCCAGCTTGTTCACAACCGTATGGCGCTTGTCCTCTTCCACGACCAGATGAATACCCTCATCTTTCATTTTCGAGCGCTGATCGTTTAAGGCTTTGACCAAGCGATAAGGGTCGGCCACGGCCGGCAACTGCAAATCCTGAACGAAGCGGGAATCGAATTTTATCGTGCCGTAATTCAGCATACGCCCGAAAATCTCATTGTCGACAAAGACGCCTTTAATCTCTTCCAGATCCAGCCCTTCGGTCTTCACAAACAGCAAGCCGGTCTTGTAAATGACCCGGCGGTCGGTCAAACCGATTTCCGTGGCCAGCATCATGATAAAATACATCAGGAACAAACAGACACCGAGCGCAAGGCAGATCCAGAAGACGGAGCTACCAATCGTCAATAGACCCGCCGCGCCGGGAGACATCAATATACTGCCTAGCAAATACTTCATCGCCCAGTTTGCGCCGCCGCCTAAAGCGATCATAGCGCCCAGCCACATGAGGCCTTTTACCCCATAAATCCAGTGAAGGCGTGCGATGCCGATGAGTTTCTCATCGGGTCCTACTAGTTTTTTGACAAAGCTCATGCGGCCTCCCTTTACGGAAAAGCTAACGGAGTTAAGCCGGTTTCAGTTCCTTTGGCGCTGGGTTAGGATCGCGCCAGAACAGGTTGCTTGGCCAGCCGTACTCTTCAAAAGAGTGTTGCGCAGCCCAGCGGCGCAAGGCTTCTTCATCCTTGGCCTTATGCTCGATCGGATTGACGTACATGGCTAAATGCATGAAATGCTCATCCGCCAATTGGCTCAGCATGCCCATGGCGGCGCTGCCGTGTCCCTTACCCGGTGTTTCGGCGACGATCTTTTCGATCAGGAAACGATCGCCCTTCGAAGGTAATGGCGAGATATCCTGGCTAAGCTTAATACGGACTGTACCGCCCTCCGGCGTCACCCAAAGGCGTCGCCCCTCTCCATTTACGATCGGTTGCGTCGCCATCCTGAACGCTTTCATGAAAGCGACAGGCTGAGCGTTTTTATCGGCACCGAACAAAGGCGCCACAAAGCGTGAAAAATTGAACATGTTACCCCCGAAGCCAAAATCTTGCTTCGCAATAAGGGATAGCCGGGCCTTACGTCAACAAATCTATCGTGACAATATTGTGGCAGATATTTAGCGTCGTAAAAATCTGATTAAAAATTTCACTACGGCATAAGGGGGCCAGAAAAACATAGTGAGCGTGAAGGCATGCATAAAGGGCGCAACCAGACCGACGAACAGGCCGATAACTGGCAGAACAAAGGGGGTTAAAATGAGATCCGCAATGCCATCGACACTAAAAAGACCGAGGAAATTGCATCCAGCAACAACACTGCCATTATAGCGGCAATCATCACCCAGCCAGCCAGCCCACCACGATCCGGCCAACACACCCATGAGGACATAGCAGATGATCAGCGTATTGCGGAAGAAACGAAGCAGTGAGCTTACAAGGAGCTCGAACGTCGATGGCGGCTCAAGCGTTTTTGGGCCGACCTCTAATAATACCGACTGTTCATTCGGAACATCATCACTCCAAGGCATACTTCCCTCCCCATCAGACCTTAGAAGTGTATCGCTTTTCCGTAGGCGCTCAAAACGCTTTCATGCATCATCTCTGACAGTGTCGGGTGTGGGAAGATCGTGTGCATGAATTCGGCCTCGGTCAGTTCGGCGGTTTTGCCGATGACGTAGCCCTGAATCATTTCGGTGACTTCCGCGCCAACCATGTGCGCGCCCAGCAGCTCGCCCGTTTTGGCATCGAACACGGTTTTGACGAATCCTTCCGGCTCGCCAAGCGCAATCGCCTTGCCATTCCCCATGAACGGGAAGCGGCCGACTTTCAGCGTATAGCCTTTTTCCTTGGCGGCCTTCTCGGTCAGTCCGACCGATGCCACCTGCGGCATGCAGTAAGTGCAGCCCGGAATGTTCAACTTATCCATCGGGTGCACATCTTTTTCACCCGCAATTTTCTCAACGCAGATCACGCCTTCATGCGACGCCTTGTGCGCCAGCCAAGGTGCGCCCGCGCAATCGCCAATCGCATAGACCCCCGGTTCGCCTGTTTTCAGGTAACCGTCTGTGACGATATGACCGCGATCGAGCTTCACGCCCGGCACGTTTTCTAGACCGATATTGTCCGTGTTCGGCGAAATGCCCACCGCCATGATAACGCGGTCAACAACAATCTTTTCCGTCTTGCCGCCCACTTCCACATGAACGGTGACATTGTTAGCGCCTTTTTCCAGCTTGGCGGTTTTGGCGCTGGTCATGATTTTCATGCCCTGCTTTTCAAACTGCTTGCGCGCGAAGACGGAGACTTCTTCATCTTCCACCGGCAGCACGCGGTCCATCACCTCAACCACAGTGACCTCGGCGCCCAGATTGCGATAGAAGCTGGCGAACTCAATGCCGATCGCGCCCGAGCCGACCACCAGAATGGATTTCGGCATGACATCCGGCACCATTGCCTCACGGTATGTCCATACCAGCTTGCCGTCAGGCTCAAGGCCCGGCAGCACACGGGCGCGCGCGCCTGTCGCGATAATGATATGCTTTCCTGTCAGCTCATCAATTTTTTTGCCATCCTTCTCCAGAACGACTTTGCCCTTGCCTGCCAGCTTGGCATACGCATCAAACACTGTGACTTTGTTTTTCTTGAGCAGATGGCCGATCCCGCCCGACAATTGCTTGGCCACACCGCGCGAGCGTTCCACCACTTTTTTCAGATCGAACGAGACATTGCCAACCGTGATGCCAAACTGCTCCGCGTGCTGGATCAGATGATGGACTTCCGATGTGCGGAGCAGCGCCTTGGTCGGAATACATCCCCAGTTCAGGCAGATCCCGCCTAGATGGTTTGCTTCCACCACGGCCACTTTCATACCCAGCTGCGCGGCGCGGATCGCCGCAACATACCCACCAGGACCGCCACCCATCACTACTACATCAAAATTTTTATCGCTCATCTTATCCTCTAATCAGTTTCAGCAAGCTGCTGGTTTTATATTTGGCCGTGTAATGCGGCGTGATGCCGTAGGCGGGCCAGCCGTCATCTTGTTCCATGATAATAATGCCCCGGCCTCCGATGGCCGCCTGAAAGGCCTGCGTGTCCGAGAGCCGCAATATCTCATCCTTTTCCACCACGACATAGGTCAGCGCAATCGCGCCCGGTAAATTGTTCATCACCCGCTTAGGCAAATCACGGTAGAGATTTTTTAGCGTCGCAATAGCACCCGGCAGATCGATAACTTCAATCTGGTCATTGATCCGCGGGTTGCCTAAAAATTCTTCCCTCCAGATGCGCATGACACACTCATCGCTGCCATCATCGACACCTTGCGCACCCGCAATCAGGGTCAGCGTCCTCACGCGCTCGGTCGGTGCATCCGGCGTCGTCAGCGCTTGCAGCGCAGAGAGCGCACCAAAGCTGTTGCCGATCACATGAATGCCCTCATAAGCACCCGCGATATCTTTCAACACCACATACGGCTCGGCAAGCAACTCCTCCATCGAAACGGCACCGCCGCCCAGATGCGTCTCGCGCGCTTCCCACGCATCCTGCAACCGCTTGCCGTTATTCACCAGAGCCGGAGACAGCGCCGCGTTGGTGCGCGTACCCTTATGATGAATGACGTAGACATCAAACCCTGCTTCCGTCAGCGCATTGGCATGCTGTTGCTCGAACAAAGACGCGCCCATACCGGGAAAACCCGGGCAAAACAGGATAGCATCGCGCGCAGATCCATCGTGCCGAAACACCTGCATCTCCACCCAATCCAGTTTTTGCCAGTGAACCTTCATCTGCCTTCTTTAGTAAGAATTGTTTTTCGGTGCGGCATATACCAGCTGAGAAGCAGGCTCAAACACTAACCCAAAATGCTCGTGCACCAATTTTTTAACAGCCGCCTCCGCAAACGCCAGATATTCCGGCGCGAAACTAGCCGCTACATATGGGCTGAACCCGCTACAAAAGTGCAGGTCTGGGCCATGCACGATATGATGCGCTGTTTTATCGCACAGCGTCCGCCCTGTGTCATGAGCAACACCATGTGCGACCGCCTTCAATACCTCATCGTAATCGACGTCAGGTTGAACTTCTTGTGTAGAGGCGCCGCGTCCAAAAAATTGTGCCGCGATTTGTGCCAGAGAAAAAATACTCGTACCCATAACTTAGTGTTACTCCTTCGGTCTGATGATTTTGGTTTCCTGATTAACCAGGAGCCCTTCGGTTTCTTTTAAATACGCGCCCCAGTTGGGGTCTTTGTCCCGCGCGGCGCGCTTGGCTTCCATATCGCCGTAATTCTCATAGCGCCACATATGGATCAGCTGGTTCTGCGGGCCCACCTCGACAAGGTAGATGCCGACAGGCTCGCCGAAATAATGAGTCATGATCGGCACGGCCTTTTCCATGAACACAGCCATGAAAGCCCCGGTTTTACGCGGAACAATATTATAGGTACGGTGATCGACAATCATGACGGATTAATTGTTCAGATGGCACGAACCGGCCGCCGTCTCTTTACAATTCGGCTGGTTATGATCGGCAAAGTTCGCGGCGCAGGCCGACAAAGCCAGGGCAGAAACACTCAACAAGGTAACGGTCAAAACTTTCAGCATCGGTATATCCTTTCAAAAGAGAGCAAGAGAAAGCGCCCCCGCGAAGGAGCGCCTTTAAAATTTAGCACCAGCCTTTTTTGGCATGGCCAGGCGGGCAATGCGGCGGGCCGTTGCCATTATTATGGTGGCACGCGGCCATCGTCATTGCAGAAATACTTAAGAGAGCAATCGTCAGGATAATACGCATAGTCTTTCCTTTCATTTCCTACAGCAACATTGCCGCAGGGTTCTCAATATAACGCTTCAGTATTTGTAAAAATTCCGCACCCACCGCGCCATCGACCGTACGGTGATCGGTAGACAGCGTGCAGGTCATGAAATTACCAATCTTGATCTGGCCATTATCGACATAGGGACGCTCTTCCCCCGCGCCGACAGCAAGGATGCAGCTTTGCGGCGGGTTGATGATTGCGCCGAAATGCGAAATACCAAACATCCCAAGGTTGGACACGGTAAATGTGCCGCCCATGAATTCTTCCGGCTTCAGCTTGCCATCGCGCGCTTTACCGGCCAGCTCCTTGATCTCTTTGGAAATCGCCGCCAGACCTTTGCCTTCCGCCTGTTTGACAATCGGTGTCATCAGGCCGTTCGGCGTAGCAACAGCGACGGAAATATCCGCATGCTTGAATTGCAGCACCGCTTCATCCGTCCACGAGACATTTGCTGCCGGGTACGCTTTGAGCGCCATGGCGCAGGCCTTTACGACAAAGTCATTCACGGACAATTTATATTTGTCCTTGCCCGCATCATTCAGTTGCTTGCGCGCTTCGAGCAAGCCATCAATGCGGCAATCGATCGTCAGATAGAAATGCGGCACGGTGGTTTTTGATTCGAGCAGGCGCTTTGCCGTAATCTTTTTAATATTGTTGTTCGGGATCGATGTGTAAATCTGGCCGAACGCATTCACTTTTTCATCAGCCGACAGAACTGCCGGAGCAGAAGCCACAGAAGCGCTTGAAGTCACACCCGCTTTGGTGCCGTCAATATCGGCCTTCACGATACGGCCATGCGGGCCGGAACCCTTGACCCCTTTCAGATCAACACCCTTGTCTTTCGCAATGCGTTTCGCCAGCGGCGTAGCAAACACGCGATCACCCTTGGCAACCGGTGCAGCTTGAGCCGGTGCTGGAGCAGCAGCCTGCGGTGCATCCGCTTTCGGTGCGGCAGCAGGTACCGGAGTGGCAGAACCACCCATGGCCTTCGCCACATCGTTATCGTTCTCGCCTTCTTCTAGCAGAACAGCGATCAGTTCGTTTACTTTCACGCCCTGCGTGCCAGCAGGAATGACGATCTTGCCGATACGCCCTTCATCAACCGCTTCGACTTCCATCGTCGCCTTGTCGGTTTCGATTTCGGCGATGACGTCCCCGGCTTTCACCGTGTCGCCTTCCTTCTTCGTCCACTTGGCAAGGTTGCCTTCCGTCATGGTCGGCGACAGCGCGGGCATTAAAACTTTAATTGGCATAGCACACCTTCTTGGCTGCATGGACGATTTCATCTACTTGCGGCAAGGCAAGCGCTTCGAGGTTGGCGGCATAGGGCAGCGGCACATCGGCCGAGCACACCCGCACCAGCGGTGCATCGAGATAATCGAATGCATGTTCGCCGATCAGCGCAGCAATCTCCGATCCGATACCGGCGAACGGCCAGCCCTCTTCACAGGTCACGATGCGGTTGGTTTTCTTCACCGACTCTAAAATGGTGTGGCGATCGAGCGGGCGGATCGTGCGCAGGTTAATGACTTCGGCATCGATCCCTTGCTCTTTCAGTTTCTCCGCCGCCTGCAGCGCTTTGCCGACCATGATCGAGAACGCCACGATTGTGACATCCTTGCCCTCACGCTCGATTTTCGCGCGACCAATCGGAATCACGTAGTCAGGATCGGTCGGCACGTCGAACGACTGGCCGTACATCAATTCATTTTCCAACACGACGACCGGGTTCGGATCACGTATCGCAGCCTTAATCAAGCCTGCCGCATCCGACGCGCTCCACGGCGAGACCACTTTCAGGCCAGGTACATGCGCATACCATGAGGCGTAACATTGCGAGTGCTGCGCGCCCACGCGGGACGCCGCGCCATTCGGACCACGGAACACGATCGGGCAACCGAGCTGACCGCCCGCCATATATAATGTCTTGGCGGCCGAGTTAATGATGTGGTCAATCGCCTGCATTGCAAAGTTCATGGTCATGAATTCGACAATCGGTTTCAAACCGCTCATGGCCGATCCGACCGCCAGACCGGCAAACCCATGTTCGGTAATCGGCGTGTCGATCACGCGCTTGGCGCCGAATTCATCGAGCAGACCCTGCGTCACTTTATACGCGCCGTTATACTCGGCGACTTCCTCGCCCATGATGTAGACTTTTTCATCACGGCGCATTTCTTCGGCCATCGCATCGCGCAGCGCTTCGCGCACCGTTTTGGTTTGCGTACCTTTGTCGAAGAATGCCTGCTCATCAAACACTGGCGGCTCGATCACAACGCCTTGCGCATACAGAATGTCGCGGTTCTTTACGACCGCACCCGTTGGCTGCGAGGCAACACTCGTCTGGATCGGCGCATTGTCCGATGCCTTCGATTGCGGCACGCAGGGAATATCCGTTGTCGAAGCAGGCGCCGACACATCGCCGACGCTCTCGCCCTGCTCGATCAGCACGGCAATCAGGTCATTGACCTTTACGCCCTGTGTACCGGCTGGCACGACGATCTTGCCGAGAATCCCTTCATCCACGGCTTCGACTTCCATCGTCGCCTTGTCGGTTTCGATCTCGGCAATGACATCACCGGCTTTGACGGCATCACCTTCATTCTTGACCCATTTGGACAAATTGCCTTCCGTCATGGTCGGCGATAAAGCGGGCATTAAAATATTTGTTGGCATGGTTAATTACACCTCGATTAAAACGTCGGTCCACAGATCTTCGGGCGGCAGCTCAGGCGAGCTTTGCGCGAAGTCGGCGGCTTCACCAACAATGAGTTTGATGTCTTTTTCGATCTCTTTGAGATCATCTTCAGCAATCCCCGCATCTTCGAGCATCTGCACGCGCAGATTGGCGATGGGGTCGCGGTTGGTTTTCATGTCCTCGACTTCTTCCTTCGTGCGGTATTTTGCCGGGTCCGACATCGAGTGACCGCGGTAGCGGTACGTCATGACTTCGAGAATGTACGGGCCATTGCCTGAGCGCACATAATCGAGCGCCTGACGCGCGGCGGCCTGCACGGTGAACACATCCATGCCGTCAATCTGCTCGCCCGGAATGCCGTAACCGGACCCGCGCGCATAGAGCTGACCGGCGGAGGAGCGCTTCACGCTCGTACCCATGCCGTACTGGTTGTTTTCAATGACGTAGAGCACCGGCAGCTTCCACAGCGCGGCCATGTTATAGCACTCGCCGACCTGCCCCTGGTTGGCCGAGCCATCGCCCATATAGGCCACGGCGACGCCGCCATCTTCTTTATATTTGTGCGCAAAGCCGAGGCCTGTGCCGATTGCGGTCGAAGCGCCGACAATCCCGTGACCGCCGAAGAAGCCCTTCTCTTGCGAAAACATGTGCATCGAGCCACCTTTTCCGCGCGAGTAACCCCCGGCGCGTCCCGTCAGCTCGGCCATCACGCCCTTGGCATCCATGCCCTTGGCCAGCATGTGACCGTGATCGCGGTAGGTCGTAACCACTGTGTCCTGCTCCAATTGAACGGAATTGATCCCGGTAACCACGGCTTCCTGACCGATATAAAGGTGGCAGAAACCACCGATCAGCCCCATGCCATAGAGCTGCCCGGCTTTTTCTTCAAAGCGGCGGATCAGCAGCATGTCGCGGTAGAGCGTTTTCATCTCTTCCGGCGTCGCGCCCGGATTAACATTGGAAATTGTTTTGAGAGCAGGCTTGCCGCTCTTGGCTTTGTTTGATGACACAGGTAACCCCTCGTCCTTGGTGAAACATCTGAAGGTGGTTTTAGCCGATTGCGCGGGGCCATCCAAGCGAAAAACGCTGATTTTGTGCGCCGCAACACATTGATATCGCTGAAATTTTTAATAAAATATAGGCTTAAGGCGACATGGTCGCTATTGGATGAGGATCTGTTCGTTTTCGGCTGTATAACCGAGTATCAAGCGAGCGCGCTCCTCCAGCAGATCTCGGTCGATAGAGCCCGGCCGCATCATGATCACACGTTTTTCGAGATCTTCACGCTCGGTGGTGAGTTCGGAGAGGGTTGTTTCCTGCGCCGCAACCTGTCGGTCCAGCGACATCAGCCGCAACACGCTCCGCTGCCCCGCCACCAGGTGATAGGCGAAGTAGACGCTCAGACAGATACCCACCACGGCAACCAGATTTTGCCGGACCAGATAGCGTTTTTCGATGAGGCGTTTCATTGCCTTCAGTGAATCATGTTCGATTCCGCGCGTCAATTGGAAAACGCTGGGGAATCAAAGACTAAGCCATAAAAAACGCGGCACACAGGGCGCCGCGCTTTGAATAGCTATTTATAAGGTCTGTTAAGCCGCTTTCGCCTGTGAGCCGTTGATCGTCGCGGTCATGGTGACTTTGGCGTTCAGCAATTTCGAGATCGGGCAGTTTTTCTCGGCGCTTTCCGCCGCTGCCTGAATGGCGGACTGATCGCCGCCCGGGGCGGTAATCGCGACATCGAGGTGTGAACCAGTCACGCTAAAGCCTTCACCGACTTTTTCCAGCGTCACGGTCGCCTTGGTTTCAATCTTGTCAGCGGTGATGCCGGCCTTGCCGAGTTCAGCCGACAACGCCATTGAGAAGCAGCCCGCATGCGCGGCGCCGATCAGCTCTTCCGGGTTAGATCCCGGCGCGCCTTCAAAACGCGTGTTAAAGCCGTACGGCAGATCTTTCAGCGCATTGCTTTTGGTCGAGATACGGCCTTTGCCGGACTTCAGATCGCCTTCCCAGACGGCGCTGGCTGAATTTTGAATGCTCATAATAAATCTCCTTGGTTAAAAATTCCGATGATGGTGCAATATACCTAGAACAGCGTTTGAACTTTTCCACCTTATTACTGGTTTAATGCAGGAACAATACCAAAGAGGAGTCCCCATGCGTGTAATAGTGTTTGTCAAAGCGACCGAAGGCAGCGAACAAGGCATTCACGATACTGCTGATACCGCCAAAATGTTTGAAGACATGGGAAGGTTCAATCAGGAACTCGAAAAAGCCGGCATTCTGAAAATGGGCGATGGGCTGAAGCCCTCGTCCGAAGGCAAGCGCGTCCGTTTTGATGGTACACAGCGCACCGTGAAAGATGGCCCCTTCCCCGCCAATGAGGTCGTGGCCGGTTTCTGGATCTGGGAAGTAAAAGATATGAACGAAGCCGTCGAATGGGTGAAAAAATGTCCCAACCCGATGATGGGCCCCAGCGATATTGAAATCCGACCCTTGTACGAAATGGAAGACCTCGCAGACTTCATGTCCCCCGAAGCAAAAAAAACTTCATGGCGCCTAAAAAAATCCCCGCCGCAGCGGGGATTTTCATGAAAGCTATTAAGCCGCTTTTTTATTCGCCTTTTTTTCAGGCTGCGCGCGCAGGATCGAAGATCCGGCATAACGCGCGGCTGGGCCGAGTTCTTCTTCGATGCGCAGCAGCTGATTGTATTTGGCAATCCGGTCGGAGCGTGACAGCGACCCTGTCTTGATCTGGCCGGCGTTCGTGGCCACAGCCAGATCTGCGATTGTCGAATCTTCGGTCTCCCCCGAGCGGTGCGACATGATGATTCCGAAATTGGCGCGCTTGGCCATCTCGATCGTTTCAAATGTCTCGGTCAACGTGCCGATCTGATTTACTTTCACCAAAATGGCGTTAGCGGATTTTTCATCGATACCGCGTGAGAGACGCTCGGAATTGGTCACGAACAGATCGTCGCCGACCAATTGTACCTTGCCGCCGAGTTGCGCTGTGAGCGCAGCCCATCCGGCCCAGTCATCTTCCGCCAGACCATCTTCGATCGAGCAGATCGGGTAGTTGCCACACAGCTGCGCGTAGTAGCCAGCCAGTTCAGCAGAGGTGAGTGTACGGCCTTCGCCTTCCAGATGGTATTTGCCATCCTTAAAGAATTCCGTCGCGGCGCAGTCGAGCGCGATCATCACATCCTGCCCCGGCTTGTACCCAGCGCTTTCAATCGCTTTCATAATGAAGTCGAGCGCTTGCCCTGCTGAATTCACGGCTGGCGCGAAACCGCCTTCATCGCCGACATTGGTGTTCATGCCGGCTTTTTTCAATTGGCTTTTAAGCGCATGGAATACTTCCGCGCCGCATTGCAGGGCATCGGAGAATGTTCCCGCACCCGTCGGCATGATCATGAATTCCTGGAAGTCGACCGGGTTATCGGCATGCGCGCCGCCATTGATGATGTTCATCATCGGTGTTGGCAGCAGATGTGCGTACGGGCCGCCCAGATATTTATACAGCGGCACATCGAGTTCCGCCGCGACCGCTTTGGCATTGGCCATCGACACGCCAAGGATAGCGTTCGCGCCCAGCTTGGACTTGTTCGCCGTACCATCCAGTTCGCACATCGTCTGGTCGATAAACATTTGCTCTTCGGGATCAAGGCCGAGCAGCTCGCCCGCGATCGTCGTATTGACGTTGTCGATCGCTTTCAACACGCCCTTTCCCAGATAGACATTCTTGTCGCCGTCACGCAGCTCGACTGCCTCATGCGCGCCCGTCGAAGCGCCCGATGGAACGGCGGCACGGCCAATGGCCCCGCTCTCCAGTGTCACATCGACTTCAATGGTAGGATTGCCGCGGGAATCCAGAATCTGGCGGGCGGTGATATCAACAATAGCGCTCATGGTTTTTTCCTTTTTTCCAAAATACCGTGCAACTCTAATCGCCTCTCAATCGTTCGTAAAGTCAGGAAAGTGGGGAAATATGCACGAACATGACCGAATTATTGCCGAGCTGGAAAAGCTGGCCGAATGGATGGATTCCAAATTTATGCTGCCGGGGACGAAAATTCGCCTCGGTTTCGATTCTATCTTAGGGGTCGTTCCCGGTGTCGGCGATACGGCGACCCTTGCCATTTCCGCCTACATGATTGCCAAAGCCCGAGCCATCGGTGTGCCACACCACATCACGGCACGCATGATCTGGAATATCTTCCTCGACTGGCTGATCGGCCTCGTGCCGTTTCTGGGCGATATTTTCGATGTGGGATTCAAAGCCAACACGAAGAACGTGGCGCTTCTGAAAGAGCATGTGAGAAAAAATAGAGCGGTCTAGGCCTGCTCGTCGATATTCTTGCCGCGCAGCGCTTCGGCAACCTGACTGTCAGGCGTGCGCGAGCGGATGGCATTGATCTGCATTTGCATGTTTTCGATCGAGCTGGATTTCACCGTGCTCATCCCGAAAATCGCATTCACACCCGACTGGGATTTATTCAGAAAATCTTTGGTCATCGCGCGGGCGTTGGCGGAAATGCCGATACCGCTGCGATTGATAGAACGGCCGATATCCAGGATATCGACAGACATGTTGTTCATGAGGGTGGATTGACCAGCAGGACGTCCTTGCGAGTTGGCAAGTTTGGCAGAGTTCAGATACTGAATTGCTCCTGCAATGATGGTCACTTAAAAAGCCTCCTGCTTTTGTCTACTACCCAGTATAGCAGAAATTCCTATCAAACCCTTAACGAATTAACGGATTTCCACGAGTTTCATGGATTTGACCAAATCGTCGATCGCCTTGGCCTGGATAAGAAATTCTTCTAATTTATCAAAGGGTAAGGCGGACGGGCCATCGCATTTGGCCTTATCCGGGTCTTCGTAGGCCTCGATAAAGATCCCGGCAATTCCGATTGCCAACACCGCGCGGGTCAAATCCGGCACCAGCGCGCGGCGGCCGCCTGACGCTTCCGAGCCCGGCAGGCGCATCTGGGAAGCATGGACAGTATCACAGATGATCGGCGCATCGTTGGATGCCTGCTTCATCACGCCGAACGCCATCGGGTCTACGATCAGATTGTCATACCCGAATGAATGGCCGCGCTCGCACAGGATGACTTTTTCATTCCCGCACTCGGCGAATTTATCGATGATATTACCCACCTGATACGGCGACATGAATTGCGGTTTCTTCACATTGATAACCGCGCCGGTTTTGGCCATGGCTTCGACAAGGTCCGTCTGGCGCGCCAGAAATGCCGGCAGCTGAATAACATCCACCACATCGGCGACCGGCTGGCACTGATAGATTTCATGCACGTCCGTGATGATCGGCACGTTGTCGAATTCTTCTTTGACCTTGCGGAAGATCTTCATCCCCTCGTCCAGCCCGGCGCCGCGATAGCTCTTCACCGACGAACGGTTGGCTTTATCGAAGCTCGCCTTGAACACGAACGGAATGCCCAGCCTGTCAGTGAGGGTTTTGTACACCTCTACCGCTTTGAGCGTGATGCTTTCGTTCTCCAATACGTTCAATCCCCCAAACAGGGTGAACGGCTTGTCATTGGCGACGGCAATATTCTGAATCGGGACTGTTTTCATGCCTTTTCTTCTACGCGAAGCCCTGCTCCGGGCAAAGTTTTTTCTTGAGTTTAATTATCCATAATTGTATGGTCGCCCCTCAATAGATTAGAGGTGTGTAATATGCGTAGACCAAAACAATCCGGCCGCAACCAGACTGACCGTTCCGAACAGACAGAAGGGACGGGCCTGAAAATTAAAACCCTCCCCGCCTTGCGCGAAGCGTTGAAACAAGCAGCCGACAATGGCGTTCTGCCCAAAGTTGCGGAGCATGCCAACGTCACTACGGATGCCTATAAGCAATTCATGAAAGGCGATGGCCAATTGGCGAACGGCTTGCGTGGCCGCACCATCCGTGCTTTAGAAGCAGTCTAGTTTTTAGAGGGGGAAAATCTGGTGTCTAAAAGTAAAAGCGCGAAACATCGCAAACAGCTAACTGCTGCCTATTTTTCCAAAGCCGCAGCGGCGGAAAAACCGCCAGTTGAAAAAGCCATTGTGTTGATCGCCCTCGATTTCGCCCTCTCCGCCAGCCCCCAAAAAGCCGAGTCAGAAATGGGTTTGAGCGTCAAAACGCTGCTGAAACTGCAAAAAGGTCATCCCTACAACAAAACGCAGGAAGACTGCATTATGCGCGGCGCTGAGGCGATGGGTTTTGCTCTCACCCCGGCCTAGTCTTCTATTTTCATAATTTTATTGATTTTTCCCGAATGTTTGTATAAAAAGCCTCGGAAAGTCCCCTGTGTTTTTACGAATGGAGTTTCTGAATGCCCCGTCTAGCCTCCCCAGAAGTAATCGTTGAAGAAAAAATGTCCGGTCTGACCATTTTCCGTCAGCAGGAAGTTATCCGAGCCGAAAATGACAATACTGATGTCGGGATAAACGACTCTCTGGGCCTGAATGTCATCAGTTCGACCATCGAACTCTACCTCGTGACGCCTACTGCCAACCCTCAAACAACGTTAAACATGACTATCCGCCTGAGTGAGGTGTGGCCAGAAACACAAGATTTTATCAAAAACATGCAAGGCAAGTTTCAAGTAGGCGTGAAACACTCGGTAAACCCCTTTGAAAAAACAAGATCATCCTTATCCGTTACAGGGCTGAAAGATATCGAGATACTGACGGATGTTTTCCGCAACGTGCAATTTGTCAGCCAGCATCAAGGCGCCGAAATTTACCGCCAGATGGTAAACCCGGCCTTGCTGGGCGAAGCTGTGGAATACGCCGAAAAAAAGGTCGGAGAATATTTCCTCCGAATCCAAAAAAGCGAATGGCCAGAGAAATTCGAAGAACTAGGCTGGCGCAAATTTCCGCGAACGCTGTAAAAATCGCGCACGCAAGATATTTTGATCAGAACAAAAAGCCTTCCCATCGACAAAAAGGGGGAAGGCTTTTCATTACCTAGGAAAGATTAAACCAGACGTCCCTGCGCTATAGCCGCTTCAACGAATGATACAAACAAAGGATGCGGATCGAACGGTTTGGATTTCAGCTCCGGGTGATACTGCACGCCGATGAACCACGGGTGGTCATTGCGCTCGCAAATTTCCGGTAACTTGCCATCCGGCGAGAGGCCGGAGAAAATAAAGCCCTGCGCTTCGAGCTGTTCTTTGTAGTGAATATCGACTTCGTAGCGGTGACGATGGCGCTCGGAAATTTCGGTTGTGCCGTAAATTTCGGCAACCTTCGATCCTTTTTTCAGCGTCGCCGGATAAGCGCCCAGACGCATCGTGCCGCCCTTATCCGTGTCTTTGCCGCGCGCGACCGATTCATTGCCTTTGGTCCATTCGGTCATCAGGCCGACAATGTGCGTGCCCTTTTCCCCAAACTCTGTAGAGGTTGCATCTTTGATGCCGGCGGTGTTACGCGCGGCCTCGACAACGGCCATCTGCAAACCGAAGCAGATACCGAAATAGGGAATGTTCCGTACGCGCGCAAATTGCGCCGCTTTGATTTTTCCTTCCGCGCCGCGCTCGCCAAAGCCACCCGGCACCAGAATGCCGTGAACGCCATCCAGTTGATGTACGATGTCGCTCTCATGCCCATCGAACAGCGAGGAATCGACAAACTTGATGCGCACCTTCGCGTTGTTGGCGATCCCGCCATGGCTCAGCGCTTCGTTCAGCGATTTATAAGAGTCGGCCAGGTTCGTATATTTCCCCACAACACCGATCGTCACTTCCGTTTCCGGATTTTTAATGCGGCGGACAATCTCTTCCCATTTGGTGAGATCGGGTTCTTTGGCATCCTTAATCCCGAACGCGTCGAGCACTTGCGTATCCAGACCTTCCTTGTGATAGGAAATCGGCACTTCATAAATCGACGACACGTCGAGCGCCGGAATAACTTTTTCCTCATCGATGTTACAGAACAGCGCGATCTTGCGCAGGTCGTCTTTATCGATTTCACGGTCCGCACGGCACAGCAGGATGCGGGGGCGAATACCCACGCCCATCAGTTCTTTCACCGAGTGCTGTGTCGGTTTGGTTTTCAGCTCGCCCGCCGCCGGAATATACGGCAGCAAGGTGACATGCAGGAACAGCGCGCGCTCGCGGCCCACTTCATTGCCGAACTGGCGAATGGCTTCGAGGAACGGCAGCGATTCAATATCGCCCACCGTGCCGCCGACTTCGCACAGCACGAAATCGGCCGTGCCGTCTTTCTCGCGGATGAAGTCTTTAATCTCGTTGGTGATGTGCGGCACAACCTGGATCGTCGCGCCCAGATAATCCCCGCGGCGCTCCTTGCCCAGAACGCTGGTGTAGATACGGCCCGTTGTCGTGTTATCGGCCTTACACGCCGGGTTGCCGGTGAAACGTTCATAATGGCCCAGATCGAGGTCAGCCTCGGCGCCGTCATCGGTCACATAGACTTCCCCATGCTGGAACGGGCTCATCGTGCCCGGATCGACGTTCAGGTAAGGATCCAGCTTGCACAGGCGGACTTTATAGCCACGCGCCTGAAGCAATGCCCCAAGAGCGGCGGAGCCGAGTCCCTTCCCCAAAGAAGAAACCACGCCGCCGGTAATAAATATAAAACGCGTCATTAAACCGCTTTCCTAAAAAGCTGCTGGAAACCACTGATTAATCAGCAATTTTCGTTATTCAGATATAGGCGCTGAGGGGGTGTCTGACGACTCGCCGGATGCCTTAGCACTCGGGAGTTCGTTATCGTCGGTTTTTACCGATGAGTCAACAACTGCCGGGGTGTTATCCAGACTTTCGATCAAACTTTTATCTTTGGAGTGCGTGCCCGCCAGAACCGCTAGGATCAGACTGGTGCAAAAGAACCCGGCCGCGACCCAGCGCGTGGCTTTGACCAAGCCGTTGGCCGTCTGACCAGCCGTCGCAAAACCGCCCATGCCGCCACCACCGCCGCCAATCCCCAGACCGCCGCCTTCGGAGCGTTGAATCAGAACCAGACCAATAATGGCCAGCGCGAGGATGAGGTGAATGACGAGAATAACGTGTTCCATGATGCCCTTTTATCGTCCCGCCCTGCTCATGTCACGCGGTTTTTATTATGGATGTGTCAGCGTGAGATCAACGGTCTGAGGAACAGAAAACTCAGTCAGGCTTAAAAATTCCGCTGTGGTCAGATTACCAACCTTCTCACCCATACCGCCATAGCCGGAAAAAGTCGAATGCGGGCGGACGGAGACATACCCATCCGCTTCATCCAGCAAAATAAAAGTATGAAAATAATCGCCGGAATGACCTACGCATACAGCCAGATCACCGGCTTGCAGCTTGCCGCGCATGTCGCAATACCCCATGCGGGAATTTGCGTATTCTGCATTAGTGATCCGATATAGTCCCAGTTGGTCATAGGCCGTGCCCCAGCCATTGGGATGTGATGCGCGCTTGGCAAAGCTTTCGAATAATCGCTTCATCTCAGGATCATCCGTTCCTTGAGCCATTTTTGTCAGGAACTTGCTGTTCCGTTCACTACGCTCTTCCATTGCTTCTTCCAGATCGGCAAAACTTATTGGTCTGTCATCTTCAATCATCACGCTACCTATACCTGAATGCTGCTTACATACAGGAACGTAACAAAACCATTGAAATTATGTCAAGTTATTAAGGGTTACTTTGCGGCTTTGGCAATACTCAGGAAATCCTCAGCTTTGAGCGATGCGCCGCCGATCAAACCGCCATCGACGTTCGGGGTCGCCATGATCTCCGCGGCGTTGCCGGGTTTCATCGAGCCACCATAAAGAATGCGCATATCATCGCTCTTTACCTGCGCGCGGATGAAAGCATGCATGGCGGCGATATCATCAGCCGTGGCCGTTTTACCGGTGCCGATCGCCCAGACCGGTTCATAGGCGATCACGGTATTCTCCGGCGTGGCGCAGGACGGCATAGAGCCGCGCAGCTGCTCTGATACGATTTTCTCCTGAATACCCTGCTCTCGCTCGGCTTCGGTTTCGCCCACACAGATAATGGTGATCAGCCCGGCGGCATGCGCCTTGGCAGCCTTGGTCGCGACGCCCGCGTCTGTTTCGTGGAAATACTGGCGGCGCTCCGAGTGGCCGAGAATGACATAGCTGCAGCCGATATCGCTGAGCATCGAGGCCGACACGTCGCCTGTATAGGCGCCGTTCTCATAGCCCGAGCAGTCCTGCCCACCAACCGCCATGGTTTTCACTGCATCGACCGCAACGGACAGATAGGGGAAGGACGGGCACACCACGAAATCGCAAGTCTCGAGCAGCTCTGGCGTGACGCCCGTTTCAATCCCGGCGATCAAATCGCGGGCTGAACCCTGCGTGCCGTTCATCTTCCAGTTGCCTGCAATCAGTTTTTTCATGGGATCGTCCTCTTGCTCCGTGTTTCGACCCTCCTTATAGTGTCCCCGCGGATTAATTGCAAAGCGAAGGATTGAAGCAATGATATTACAAAGAATGAGCGGCGGCACAGGCGGCAAGGCCGTAAAGATCGTTCTGCTGGGCTTTTTGTTCATGGCGGTCGCGGGCCTCGTCCTCGCTGACGTGCAGGGCTTCTTCCGCGGCGGCATGCAGACCGACACCATCGCCAAAGGCGGCGGCATCCGTATCGCCACGCAAGATTTTGACCGCACCGTCCGCCGTGTGCTGGCCGCGCAAGGCATGAGCGCGCAGGACGCCTACCGCCTCGGCCTGATCGACCAGATTTTGGAAAGCGAAATTCAATCCCTGCTCCTGACCAAGGAAGCCACCGACCTCGGCCTCGTCATCAGCGATGACGTCGTCAAAGGCCAGATCGCCAAACTCGCTGAACCCCTCACGCAAGCCGGTCGCAGCAAGGGCGAAGCGCTGGCGCAGGTTCTGCGCAGCCAGGGCATCTCCGAAAATGAATTCATTCGTAGTGTCCGTCAGGAAATGGCCATCGGCCTGCTGCGTAACGCGCTGATCAGCGGATCGGGCGCCGTCTCCGACGATCTCGCGCAAGCGCTCTACCAGAGCGATAAAGAAACCCGCAGTATCGAAGCGGTCATTCTCAATCCATCGACGGTCAAAGGTGTAGAAAAACCAACCACAGAACAACTCAAAACCTATTACGACGCCAACAAGATGGATTACGCCACGCCGGAATCCCGCACGGCAACGCTCGCTTTCTTAAGCGAGGAAAATCTCAAAGACAGCGTCAAGCTGACCGATGCGGAACTCGAAGCCGCCTACAAGCAAAACATCGAAACCTATCAAAAACCTGCGCAACGCGAAGTCGAACAGTCTGTCTTCGCCGATCAGGCCGCTGCTGAAAAAGCCTTTAAAGATGTCTCCGCTGGCAAATCGCTCAAAGACGCGTCCGGCGATTCCTATCTCGGCAAAAACGCGTTTGGTGAATCGGGCCTGATGCCGGAAATCGCCAAGCCGGTCTTTTCCGGCAAAGCGGGCGATGTGATCGGCCCCGTGCAGACCGCGCTCGGTTGGCACGTATTGATCGTTGGCAAAGACATTGCCGGATCGACCACGCCTTTCGCAGAGGTAAAAGAATCCCTCCGCAAGGAGATGGCGCAAACGCACCTCATGGATGCGATGATCGCCACCGCCAATGAAATCGATGACCGTCTTGCCGGCGGTGACAAGCTGGAAACGCTCGTTACAGAATACGGCCTGACCACGCAAAAAATCGGACCGTTCCGCCAGACCGGTTTTAATGGCGCGAAGAAAAACCTTTTCGAATCCTACGGCACGGACTCGGCTGCCCTGATCGACGCCGCCTTCGAGTATGAAGCGGGCGAAGTCGCGCCGATCGTCGAAATGGCCGATGGCCGCTACGCCATCGTCCGCGTCGAAGAAGTCACGCCCATCGCCTACAAATCGTTTGAGGAAGTCGAAAGTGAGCTTGCCGCCAAATGGACCGGCGAACAGCGTGCCCTCATGAACCGCGCCCGCGCGCAGGATGCTCTCGCCGCTGCTGAAAAAGGCGGCACGCTCTCGGACATCGCCGCGAAAAACAACGGTCAGTTCCAGACCTTTAAATCGGTCGGCCGCACGGACAGCGATAACAAATCCATCTCGCCCGTTGCGCTTGCCAAGATCTTCTCGACCGACAAAGGCGGCGCCCTGCTAGCTGAAAGCGATCAGGCTATTGTCCTTGTACGCGTCACCGGCGTAACCCTTCCACAAGGCAAAGCATCTGCTGCCGAGTTGAAAGAAATCAAGGACCGCGTCGCACGTGAACAGGCGCAGGAATCGCTCATGCAATATGTGATGAACCGCAGCGCCAACAGCACGGTAAAAATCAACGCGCCCTTGTTGAAACAACTCTACGGCGAACAGGGATAATGAGAGACACGGCGTTTTCCGATTTTGAGGGCTACCTCGCTTCCGGCAAGACGCAACTTGTCTGGAAATGGATTCCGGCCGATCTCGAAACGCCCGTCTCCGCCTACCTCAAACTCGCGCAAAACGAAGACTACGCTTTCCTGCTCGAATCCGTCGAAGGCGGCGCCGTGCTCGGTCGTTACAGCGCCATCGGTATTGCGCCCGATTTAATCTGGACAGGCGAAGCCACCGATAAAAACACGCTGAATAATCTGCGCGCGCAGGTGAAAGCCTGCCGCATCGATATCGTGCCCGAGCATATTCCGCCGATGGGACCCTCGGGCCTGTTCGGCTATATGGGCTATGACATGGTGCGCCTCGCGGAAGATATTCCCGACACCAATCCCGATCCGATCAATGTGCCCGACAGCATCATGATCCGTCCAACCGTGATGGTGATCTTCGATAACATCAAACATGAAATGTGTTTGGTCACGCCTGTGCGCGACACCAAAGGCGATGCGAAAGCTTTGTTCCAGTCTGCGCAAGCCCGCCTCGATACTACGCTCGATAAACTGCTCTCACCGTTGCCCTCGACCGTATTGCATCACACCACCAAACTCGAAGGCACACAGATTCAAAGCAATATGAGCGAAGCCGACTTCTTCGCCATGGTCGACAAGGCCGCCGAATACATCAAAGCCGGCGATATTTTTCAGGTCGTCCTCTCGCAGCGTTTCGCGACGCCCTTCGATCTGCCACCCATCGAACTCTACCGCACTCTGCGCCGCCTGAACCCTTCGCCGTTTTTATTCTTCATCCAGATGAAAGATTTCGCGATCATCGGCTCGTCCCCTGAAATCATGGTGCGTGTGCGCGGTGGCAAGGTTACGATCCGCCCGATCGCTGGCACACGCCCACGCGGCGCCAATGCCGCCGAAGACAAAGCGCTCGCCGAAGACCTTCTCAGCGATGCCAAGGAGCGCGCCGAACATTTGATGCTTCTCGATCTCGGCCGCAACGATGTCGGCCGTGTCGCCAAAATCGGCAGCGTTTCTGTTACAGAACAATTCACCATCGAGAATTATTCCCACGTCATGCACATCGTCTCGAACGTCGAAGGCGACTTGAAAGACGGCAAGGATTCGCTCGACGCCCTGATGGCAGGTTTCCCCGCCGGCACCGTCAGCGGCGCGCCCAAGGTCCGCGCCATGCAGATTATCGATGAGCTGGAGCCTACCCGCCGCGGCTTTTACGGCGGCTGCATCGGCTATCTCGATGGCAACGGCGATGTCGATACCTGCATCGCTCTGCGCACCGGCCTGATCAAGGATGGCGTGCTCTATGCGCAAGCAGGCGCGGGCATCGTCGCCGATAGCGTGCCTAATAGCGAATTTCAGGAGACGGTGAATAAAGCAAAAGCTGTTCTGAGCGCGGCAGATCAGGCGCTGTCTCTGGCGCGGGCGTCGTCGGCTCAGAAGCCGTAACAGGCGCAGGCTCCTCGACTAGAGGAGCTGCGGGCGATGTCACCAGTGTGCTGATCCCCACCAACTCAATTCCTTTTGCTTCGAGCGTTGGAATCCACTGCTGCAGGCCCGTAATTGTCACCGCCTTGGGATGGCCGATGGCAATCGCATATCCTTTGCGGTGCGCCACCCGCTCTGCCTGTATCAGCGCGCGAGCAACAAAATCGGCTGTCTCTTCATGATCCAGAAACACATCGCGCGAAGCGTTCGGTACGCCCTGCTCTGCCGCCACACTCGCCGCCACCGAATTGCCGATGGTTTTTGAATCGACAAAAATCAGTCCGCGTTTTTTTAAATACGGCATCAACCGTTCCATCGCCGCGCGGTCCGACGTGAATTTACTCCCCATGTGATTGTTGATGCCGATATAGCCGTCAAGCTTCAGCGCGATCAGCTCCATCATGGCGATAATCTCGGCCTCGCCCATATCGGTCGTCAGACCCATGCCGCCCAGCGACACCGGCGCATGCATCGCCTCCATCGGCGTGTGGATCAGAATGTCATGCCCTTTTGCTTTTGAGATTTTCGCGAAATCCGCCGCGTGTTCTGCATAGGGCAAAATCGCCATGGTCACTGGCGCCGGCAAATTCACCGCCGCCTCGCTCCACTTTTTGTTCATGCCCACATCATCGATGATGATCGCGATGCGCGGCTTCTCTCCGCGCGCAATGGTCGGCGTCGGCGGTACGACGACAAGCGACGGCTCTTCTGCGGCGGGCGCCGGAGGCGTGACAATCGCCCCCAGCTCCTCATCCTCTTCAAACTCCCAGTAATACTCATCGTTGAAGAAATCGAAGCCGTCATCGCCTTCGGGCGGGGGGGGTAGCTGCCCATCGTTTAGAACCGGTGGCGGACCCGGCAATTGCGGTTCGGGCACATTCAGCGGAGCCGGCTCAATCTGGGTATAAGGCGAGGGTTTTTCGGCTTTGCGCGCGTCCCGCCCTCCCATGACATAGTAATCCGCCAGCCCCAATAGCCCGGCCGCGACGATGATAAAAATCAGGATGTCTTTCAGGTGACCACGCATGGCCGGGAGCCTAGAATAAATCTTGCAACTTGTAACCCGTAACTTGTACCTTGCCCTATGCTTTTGCTTATCGATAATTACGACAGCTTTACCTACAACATCGTCCAGTATCTGGGCGATCTGGGGGCGGAGCCTGCCGTTTATCGCAATGACAAAATCACGGTGAAGGAAGTCTTCGCGCAAAAACCGGACGGCATCATCATCTCCCCCGGCCCGTGCAACCCGGACCAGGCGGGTATCTGCCTCGACCTTATTACTGAATGCGCCAAGCAATCGATGCCGCTCTTCGGCGTGTGCCTTGGCATGCAGGCGATGGGTCAGGCGTTCGGCGGCGATGTCATCCGCGCCCCCGCGCCCATGCACGGCAAAATTTCCGCCATGACCCATGACGGTCAAAGTGTCTTCAAGGGCCTGCCCTCGCCGCTGCAGGCAACGCGCTATCACTCGCTGATTGTCGACAAAAAAACTCTTCCCGCCGATCTGACCATTACGGCGGAAAGTGAAGACGGTCTCATCATGGGCCTCGCGCACAAAACGCTCCCGCTGCACGGCGTGCAGTTCCATCCCGAAAGCATCGCCACCGAACACGGCCACACGATGCTCAAAAACTTTTTAGCCATGCTCTAATGTCGCTCGCGTTGTCCATCGATCTCATGACACAAGGCGCCGTGTTATCGGAAACGCAGGCAAGCGCCGCGTTCGAAGACATGATGCAGGGCCGCGCCAGCGATGCCGACATCACGCGCTTTTTAACGCTGCTGCATGAGCGCGGCGAAACCACCATCGAAATCACCGCCGCCGCAAAATCCCTGCGCCGTCATGTCATTCCCATTATGTCCCCTCCCGGCACGATCGATTGCTGCGGTACCGGCGGCGATGGCCTGCATTCACTCAATATTTCCACGGCCGTGGCGCTGGTTGTTGCCTCTTGCGGCATTCCTGTCGCCAAGCATGGCAACCGCGCCGCCACCTCTAAATCCGGCGCCGCCGATGTGCTCGAAGCGCTCGGCGTCAATCTGACCCTGCCGCCCAAAAAACTCGAAATGGCGCTGCGCACGCTGAACTTCTGCTTCCTGATGGCACCGAACCATCATCCCGCGATGAAGCATGTCTCCGCCGCGCGCAAATCATTGGGCCACCGCTCGATCTTCAATCTGCTCGGCCCGCTCGCCAACCCGGCGGGGGCGCGCCGCCAGTTACTCGGCGTGTACGATAAAAAATGGCTGCGCCCGATGGCGGAAGTCTTGCACCAGCTCGGCACCGACAAAGCCTGGGTCGTGCACGCGGCCAATGGCATGGATGAAATTTCCTTAAGCGGTGAAACTTTCGTCGCCAAGCTCGATCACGGCAAAATTACCGAGACGATTATTTCTCCCTACGATTTCAACCTGCCGCAATCGCCCCCAGAATCGATCAAAGGCGGCGATGCACAGGAGAATGCCGCCGCGCTCATGGAGCTGCTGAACGGCACGCAGAGTGCTTACCGCGATATCGTGCTGGCCAATGCGGCGGCTGCGCTGGTGATTGCCGACAATGCGCCCGACCTGTTCACCGGTGTCAAACGCGCCACGATCGCTCTCGATAACGGCCAGACTTTAAAATTGCTGGAACAATACCGCGACTTTTCGCGCGAAGAGGTACCCTCATGAACACGTTGGAAAAAATCTGCGCCGATAAACGCGTACACGTCACCCGCAAACAGACTGAAACATCTCTCGAAACAGTGCGGATCCGCGCACACCAGCAAGAAGCCCCGCGCGGCTTTATAAAATCCTTGTCGCACCACATCCCCGCCATCATCGCCGAAGTCAAAAAAGCCTCGCCCAGCAAAGGCATCATCCGCGCCGATTTCGATGCGCCGACCATTGCAAAATTATACGAAGACAACGGCGCCGCCTGCCTCTCCGTTCTCACTGACGAGCCCTATTTCCAGGGCCATGATGACTATCTCGTCGCCGTTAAAGAGACCGTCTCCTTGCCGCTGCTGCGCAAAGATTTCATGATTGATACCTACCAGATCGTCGAGAGCCGCGCGCTCGGTGCCGACTGCATTCTGCTCATCATGGCCGCACTTGACGATGCGCTCGCGCAAACACTCTATGATGACGCGGTCGCGCTCGGCATGGATGTCTTGATCGAAGTCCACGACGCGCAAGAACTGGACCGCGCCCTCGCCTTGAACATCGATCCAACCCATGCCATGATCGGCGTCAACAACCGCAACCTTAAGTCGCTGGCTGTGGATAAAAAAACGGGGTTAGACTTATCCCGCAAGATCCCTTCGGATTTCACCGCCGTCGCCGAAAGCGGCCTTGAAAACGCCGATGACATCGCCCTTTTCCGCGATGCGGGCTATACGGCCTTCCTGATCGGCGAAAGCCTCATGCGCCAGGATGATATTGGCGCCGCCCTCAAAAAATTGATTCAGCCTTATTGACACAAACCGGGAATAAAGGTAGAACAGGTGTAGAACATTGTTTTACCTCTAACCGATTGATGGATTCCCATGCTGACCAAAAAGCAAAAAGAGCTGCTGCTTCTGATTCATGACCGCATGCAAAATGGCGATATCGCCCCATCTTTTGATGAGATGCGCGAAGCGTTAGGCCTCAAATCAAAATCCGGCATTCACCGCCTAATTACGGGGCTTGTCGAACGCGGCTATCTGGAGCGCTTGCCGCACCGCGCCCGCGCGCTCGAAGTCAAAAAATTGCCTGAAGGTCTCGGCGCCAGCAATAACAATACACACCCGCAACGTGGCAAATCAAACGTCGCGCCTGCGTCGCTCGTCGCCGCTGCGTCGATGAATGCCATTCCGTTATATGGCCGCATTGCCGCCGGTACGCCGATTGAAGCCATTCGCGATGAAACCGGCAGCGTCGATGTCCCGCCAAACCTGCTGGGCCGCGGCGAACATTACGCCCTCGAAGTCGATGGCGACTCGATGGTCGAAGCCGGCATCCATGATGGCGACACCGTGATTATTCAGCGCACCGACCGCGCCAATGACGGGGATATCGTCGTGGCCTTGGTTGATGGCGTCGAAGTGACTTTGAAACGCCTTAAGCGCGCCGGGAAACACATTCACCTCATCCCGGAAAATCGTCATTACAAGACGCAGATTTATTCCGCCGAACACGTTCAGATTCAAGGCAAGCTTGTCAGCCTGATGCGTACCTACCACTAATCGTTTTTGTTTTTATGCTCCGCAGTCTGTGTCCAAGGTCGCACCCCGCGTTCTTGTTCGACGGTGTCATAACCAATCCCATCAGGCGATAAACGTAACGCATACGCCCCTTCACGCCACACGGAAAAACGGTCGATAACCTGCGGTGCGGGGCATCGTTCTTTTTCCACCGGGAATCCCGCGACAATGACATCGGCCCACAAGCACTCTTCGGCAATCGCGCGATGCAGGCGTAGGAAAGATACGCGCTGCCCGTGCGCTTCATACCGGCATGCGGCGCTGTCACACTTTAAATCGCCCTGCGCTCCTTCCTTAGGCCATACCAATCGTTTTTCATCACTATCCTGCCCGTTGCGCCGCAACCACGTTTCCGCTGCATAAGAATCGCCACGGCCTGATGAAAATGTGAGCAGACCATCGCCGCTTTTCAACGCGACCAAACTGGCCTCGCTATTAATCAGCACGTCCGGTGACCGGCTGAAAGGAATAGCGCATAAAAAGACAATCATCCCCGCTAGTCCGATAAACCGCGCACGCCCCTGCCACAACATGAACCACAGGAAACTGAGCGTCAGCCCGATAAAAATACTTTGCGGGAAGGCTGTTACGCGCAGCACCGCGCCCTCCAGACCCGCAACCCACCGCGCCGTTGCCAGCATCCACGTCACGCCCCACGCCATGCCATCAAGCGCCCAGCCTTCCAGCCCCAGCGGCATCAACGCCATCGCCGCCACCGCGCACGGCATGATCACTCCACCCGTTAGCGGCACGACGATGATGTTCGCCATTAACGTATAGAGCGGATACGTCTGAAAATGATAGAGCGAGAAAATCCCCGTCACCGTCCCGCCAATCAGCGTGGTGACAATCACCCCTAGCATATACAGCGCCGCCTTGCGGACGATCCCGGCGCGGCTGTTCATGGCGGTCCAGAAAGGCCGCGCCCATTCGTAAAACACGATCAATCCCATCACCGCCGCAAACGACATCTGGAACGATACCCCCATGATATTTTCCGGCGTGATGAGCAGCACCGCTAAAGCCGCGAACGCAAACAGACGAAGCGAAAAGGGCGATCGGTCGAGACAGATCGCCAGCAGCACAATCCCGGTCATCAGGATTGATCGCTGCGTCGGAACCGACATCCCTGCCACCATCGTGTAGAGCAGCGCGCCGAAAAACGAAATCACCGCCGCGTATTTTTTAATTGGATGGCGCAGCGCGAACCACGGCACCGACGCCATCATCAAACGCGAGATAAAAAACAGCGACGTCGCAATCATCGCCACGTTCATCCCTGAAATCGCCAGCAAGTGCGCCAATCCAGAATCGCGCATCGCCTGATAATCCTCTTCGCTCACCGCCTTTTGCTGACCGGTCATCAGAGCGATGATCAGCCCCGCCTGCGGTTGATCGAACGAGGCCGAGACGCGCGCGGCAATCGCCATGCGCCAACCTTCAATGATCTGCGCCAATCCGTTCGGCGGTGTCGCCTCTACGATCTCCGGCGTGCGAAAGAAAAACCCGACCGCGCCGATCCGCTCGAAATACGCCTGTCGCTGAAAATCGAACGCGCCCGGTGTAACGGGCGGCGACGGCGGGTTGAGCGAGGCCAAACCCGTAATCCTCTGACCCGGCTTGATCTCTCCGCCATCGCGGGTGCGCAGGCGGATTTTCACCGGCGTGTCGGCCGGCGCAATATCTTCGATAATCAAATCGGTCAGCAGAAAGCGCATGTCAGCGCCCTCGCCCATCATATCGACGCGCTCGACCGTGCCCGTCACCATTACCGGCCCGCTCTTTTTCACAATCATCGGCGTGTGGACGATAAAGCTGCGCAGCTGCGCGGTGCCAAAGCCGGCCATCGCGCAAAAAATCAGGCTGGCCGCCACCACCGCGATAAACCGCGCATCGCGCCGCGGCCACCAGTATAGAATTGCCATACCGGACAGCCCGGCGCCGACCAGCACAAACCCGGCCGATGGCTCGAATGGTAAAGAGAAATACAGCGCGATTCCCGCGCCAAAGGCCGCCACCAGCCACGCAAACGCGTTCCCCTGCTGGGCTTCCAGAGCCTGTTTAACAGATAAAGCGCTTGCCCAAGCCATGAGCGATACGATAACTCTATGGATACAAACAAAAAAGAGAAATTCCATGACCGTCGTTACCCGCTTCCCGCCCTCCCCCACCGGCCTGATGCATATCGGCACGGCCCGCACGCTGCTCTATAACTGGCTTTATGCCCGCGGCCGCGGCGGACAGGTTGTGTTCCGTATCGAGGATACGGACCGCGAGCGCTATGATCCCGCGCATGTCGACGCCCTGGTAAACGGCGTCAAATGGCTGGAGCTGGATTATGACGGCGAAGTCATTTCCCAGTTCGAGCGCCGCGCGCGCCACGCGGAAGTGGCACACGCATTACTCGCCTCCGGCAAAGCCTATCACTGCTATTGCACACCCGAAGAACTCGACGCTATGCGCGAAAAAGCCAAGGCCGAAGGCAAACCAACCTTCTATGATCGCCGCTGGCGCGATAGTACCGCCACGCCGCCCGAAGGCGTGAAACCCGTTGTCCGTATCAAGGCACCACTTGACGGGCAAGTCACACTGCACGATCAGGTACAGGGCGATGTAACACTCAACAACGAACAGATCGACGACATGATCATCCTGCGCAGTGACGGCACGCCCGTCTACATGCTCGCCGTTGTGGTTGATGACCATGACATGGGTGTCACACATGTCATCCGCGGCGACGATCACCTCAACAACACCTTCCGCCAGAATTTGATTTATGATGCGATGGGTTGGCAGCAACCGGTATATGGCCACCTGCCGCTTATTCTGGGCGCCGATGGGTCAAAGATGTCCAAGCGTCACGGCGCGGCATCAGTCGAAGAATATCGCGACATGGGCTACCTGCCCGAAGCGATGCGCAATTACCTTCTGCGTCTCGGCTGGAGCCACGGCGATGATGAAATCATTTCCGATGCACAGGCGCTTGAATGGTTTGATCTCGACCATGTCGTGCGCTCCCCCGCCCGCTGGGATTTCGACAAGCTCAATCACCTCAACGCGCACTACTTAAAAGAAGCCGATAACGCGCGCCTCATTGATCTGCTGAAAAATTTCACCGACTTGCCAATCACCGACGAAGGCAATCGCCGTTTGAACGAAGGCATGGATGAATTGAAATCTCGCGCGACAACGCTCGTCGGCCTCGCCGCTGAAGCGCGTGTCTATCTGCAGGATGCCCCGTTTGCGTTCGACGACAAAGCGCAAAAAATTCTCGATGCAGATGCCAAAGCGACGCTCGCGGATTTAATCCCCGCGCTCCAAGTCTTAACGGACTTCACCGCCGAAACCATCGACGCCGCCTGCCGCACGTACGCCACTGAGAAAAAAGACGGCAAGCTCGGCAAGGTGATGATGCCTGTGCGCGCCGCACTTACCGGCACGGACAAATCCCCTTCGCTCTTCCACGTTGCCGCCATCATCGGCAAGGATGAAACCATCAAACGCCTACAGGCTGCTTCTTAAGGAGACACATCATGCGCTGGCAAAATCTGCGTCGCAGCTCGAACGTTCAGGACCGCCGCTCGATGGGCGGCAAGACGGCGGCAGGCGGTGTCGGCGGCGTATTGCTGATGGCATTTCTGGTCTATGCCATGGGCGGTGACCCAACCTCGCTCCTCATGGAAGGCGTCTCGCGCACCATTCAATCCTCGACGCAGCGGCCCAGCCGCCTGACCGAAGAACAGCAAACCGAACAGGCGGATTTTTCCGCCGCCGTCCTCGGCAGCACCGAAGACATCTGGACGCAGATTTACCGCGCCAACAATGCCAGTTATCAGATGCCAAATCTTGTTCTGTTCGCGGGCGCAGTCGATTCCGCCTGCGGCATGGGCCAAACCGCGATGGGCCCCTTCTATTGCCCGCTCGATCAAAACGTCTATCTCGACCTCGATTTCTTTTATGAACTCGAACATAAACTCGATGCCCCCGGCGATTTCGCCCGCGCCTACGTTATCGCCCATGAAGTCGGCCACCATGTACAAAATCTGCAAGGTCTCCTGAAAGGCAACCGCGACAACGAACATTCCGTGCGCACGGAATTACAGGCAGATTGTTACGCGGGTGTCTGGGCGCATGGCATCGCGGATTTCGGCGCCCTTGATGAGGGCGATTTTGATGAAGCGTTCCATGCCGCCGGACAAATCGGCGATGACCGCCTGCAACACCAATCCCAAGGTTACGTCGTGCCGGATTCTTTCACCCACGGCAGCGCGAAACAACGCATGGCTTGGTTTAATCGCGGGTACGAGAGCGGTGATCCCGCGCAATGCGATACGTTTTCAGGAAAAATATAATGGAAAAAATCGGCCTGATTTATTCGACCTTCGCCACGCAGGACGACGCGCTAAAAATCCTGCACCAGTTGATCGGCGAAGACCTTGCGACCTGCGGCAATATTTCCCAGCCGCACACGGCTGTCTATCCGTGGAAGGACAAGATCGAACAGACGCAGGAAGTGGCGATTTTTATCAAGACTCCTTACGACAAACAGGACGCGCTGATCAGCCGTTTACGAATCCTTCATCCTTATGACTTACCGTGCATCCTGACGCTGGATGCCGCCGCATTGCCTGACTATGCAAAATGGTTGACTCAGCCATAATATAAGCCATGCCCTTTGCCGCGATGCAAAACTGGAGTATATTATCCGTTATCTGATTTGCCCCTCCCACCCGCGATGGATTCCCATGACCGACACAACCGAAAAAAGCTTTACCCTTATCAACAACCAGACCGGTGAAAAAAGCACCTACCCGATCGTCGAGGGCACCTATGGCCCGCACTGTATCGACATCCGCAAGCTGCAACAGGAATCCGGGCATTTCACGCTCGACCCGAGCTTCACCTCGACCGGCTCGTGTAAATCGCGCATTACCTATATCGATGGCGATGAGGGCATTCTTATGCACCGCGGCTACGATATCAAAGAACTCGCGGCGAAAAGCACCTTCATGGAAGTCTGCTACCTGCTGCTCGAAGGCGACCTGCCGACCGAAACACAACTGAAAGATTTCTCGCACAGCATCACCATGCACACGATGGTGCATGACCAGATGAACAATTTCTTCCGGGGCTTCCGCCGCGATGCGCATCCGATGGCTGTTATGTGCGGCGTCGTTGCCGCGATGTCAGCTTTCTATCATGACTCGCTCGATATTCAGGATCCGCGCCAACGCGAAATTTCCGCGCATCGTTTGATCGCGAAAATGCCGACGCTGGCCGCCATGGCCTATAAATATTCAATCGGCCAGCCGTTCATGTATCCGCGCAATGACCTGAGCTACCCTGAAAACTTCCTCTACCAGTGCTTTGCCGTACCGGCGCAGAACTACGTGATTTCGCCGGTGCTCTCGAAAGCCATGGACCGCATTCTCATCCTCCACGCGGACCACGAACAAAACGCTTCGACCTCGACCGTGCGTCTTGCAGGCTCGTCACAAGCCAATCCGTTCGCCTGTATCGCGGCGGGTATTGCCTGCCTGTGGGGCCCTGCGCATGGCGGCGCCAACCAGGCCGTGCTCGAAATGCTCGCCGAGATCGGTGACAAAAGCCGCATCCCAGAATTCATCGCCAAGGCAAAAGACAAAGACGATCCATTCCGCCTCATGGGCTTTGGGCACCGCGTCTATAAAAACTACGATCCGCGCGCCGAACTCATGCGCGAGTCGTGCTACGAAGTGCTTGAAGAGCTGGGCATCAAAGATCCGCAACTCGAGCTCGCCATGGAACTCGAAAAAATCGCGCTGCATGACGAATATTTTGTTTCGCGCAAACTCTTCCCGAACGTTGATTTCTATTCCGGCATTATCCTGAAAGCCATGGGCTTCCCGACCAGCATGTTCACCGTACTGTTCGCCGTGTCGCGCACCGTCGGCTGGATTTCGCAATGGAAAGAAATGATCGAAGAACCGGAACTACGCATCGGTCGCCCACGTCAACTCTACACCGGCGCCGCCAAACGCGCCTACGTGCCGATCACCAAGCGCAAATAATTTTTTAAGGAAATAAAATAAACTCCGCCGCTTTTTGCGACGGGGTTTTTTCTTGGCCGAAGCCCAGGCGCGGACGCAGCTGTTCGAATGCCTCGATCTGACGCTTACGGGATCGCTGGTCAATCATCAACGCCAGTGCTTCTTCGGCAATCTTCTCTGGATCAGCATTCTTCTGAATAAACTCCGGCACGATGCGTTTATCCAGAATGATGTTCGCCAGATGCGCATATGGCACTTTTACCGATCGACGCAGAATTTTATACGTCAGCGCATTCATTTTATACGCAATGATGTGCGGCGTACCCATGACCGCCAACTCCAAACCGACGGTGCCGGATACGGCGAGCGCGATATCCATCGCCTTGAACGCATGCCATTTCAGTTCATGTCTGCGCGTAATGTGCACCGGCCCCGGATAGGCTTTCAGATGGCTCCAGACAAGGTTCTCCGTCTGCGGCAACGTCGGCACGATCAAATGCGGCGGATCGCCCGGTATCTTGTAGGCAAGGCGCGTCGCCGCCTGCGTCAGGATCGGCCCGTGGCGATTGACTTCTGACACCCGGCTGCCCATGAGGATGCCAAGCGTCATCTCGCGCAGCGAAATGCCCACTTCGTCGCGGTAAATCGCGCCGTTCGCGGACATGACATCTTTCTCAACAATCGGATGTCCTGACGCAATCGCGCGCAAACCTTCCTTTTCGAAATAAGGTGGTTCGAAATCAAACAGGCAGATCATGCCATCATAAATAGCGGCGGTTTTCGCTGCGCGACTTTCACGCCATGCCCACACCGTCGGCGCGACATAATGGATCAAGCGCGGCGCATTCTTGCCCATTTCCGTTTTAACGGCTTTGGCCACACGGAAGCAAAAATCCGGAGAATCAATCGTCACCACCGTATCCGGCTTAACTTCCTTGATATACTGAACCGTCTGCTTGATGCGTTTCAAAATGGCCGGCAGTTTCGGCACGACTTCAACGATTCCCATCACCGACAGATCGGTAATGGGGAACAGGCTTTGCAGCCCTGCTTCTTCCATCCGATATCCGCCAACACCCGACAGTTTCAGCGATGGATCAATCTGCTTGAGCGCCCGGATCAGCGACGCGCCAAGCGCATCGCCAGAAGGTTCGCCTGCAATCAAAACGATATGGCTCATGCCTTTACTCCGGTAATAAACAGGCTCGATTTATCCGCCAGCGTAATAGACGCATCGCGGTCGGCGAACAATGCCTCACCCGCCGATACGGCAATACCATCCAGTTTCAGGTCGGCGCACAGCTTGATGGTTTTCAACCCGATCGTTGGCAGATCAAGCGCGCGATCCTGCTGCGGCTTGCAGGTCTTGACCAGCACGCCGCCTTTGCCATTGGCGCGATACGCCGCGCAACGCTCGATCAATGCATCCGTGCCTTCGACACCTTCAACGCCGAGCACGATGCCGTCACGCACGACAACCGATTGCCCGACATCGAGCATGCCGAGCGCCCGCGCCGTTTTCATGCCGAGCTCAATATCGATCTCATGCGCCGATGTCGGCCGCACTTTTCCCTGCACCCCGTCCGGCATCAGCACGTCGCCCAGAAATTCGTGTACTGCATGAATCTGGAAGCCATCTTTTTCCAGCGTGTGACGAACGGCGGAGAGTAAATCGGAATCGCCTAGCGCGCGCAGGCCAAGCCGCGCAAAGAAACCAGCGGTGTACAAATCCGGACGCAGATCGGTTAAATGCGGCCGCTTGACCGACCCGATCAGCACCAGATCGCTCACCCCTTCGGCACGCAGACGTTTGATGATCACACCCGCTTTATCGGGACGCGAGAGAAAATGGGGGCGGTGCTGATATAAAGACACATCGGTTTGCCCCTCGAACGCCACGATAAACACCGGGCGGCTTTGACGGTCGCATTCTTCGATGAGCAGAGCGGGCAGAGAGCCGCCGCCCGCAACGATACCGAGGGGTTGAGCACACATGGCTATACTATGCGGCTTTTTTGGACGGCTGACAAAGGCCGAAACGTTCTTTTCCCTTGGCAAATGTCAGGATGGACTGAACGAGGTCGTCCCCCTGATAGTCGCTGGAGAGTTTCTCGAGGCGGGCATCGAGCGTACCTTCACCGTTGAACATCTGATCGACCGCCTTGGAAATCTTGCGCACAGCATCTTTATCGAATCCGCCGCGCTCAAGGCCTACGAGATTAAGGCCGGCGAGATGACCGCGCTCGCCTTTGACACGGCCGAACGGAATGACATCGCTCTCGACGCCCGTCATGCCGCCGATGACGGCGAAATCGCCGATGCGGATGAATTGATGCACAGCCGACAGGCCGCCGACCAGCACGTTGTTACCCACCTGCACATGGCCAGCCAGCGTCGCATTGTTCGCCATGATGACGTTGTTACCAACGATGCAATCATGCGCGATGTGCACACCCACCATGAACAGGCCATTGTCACCAACAACCGTTTTCATGCCGCCGGTTTCCGTGCCCGGATTCATTGTCACATGTTCGCGAATTTTGCAGTTCTTGCCGATGATCAACTCGGACGGCCCACCATGATATTTCAGATCCTGCGGCGCGGTGCCGATAGCGGCGAACGGATAAATAATTGTGCCCGCACCCACGCGCGTATGACCGTCAACAACGACATGCGCTTTGAGCGTCACATTGTCTTCGAGAATAACGTCAGGGCCGACAATGCAATACGGGCCGATAGACACACCCTGCCCGATCTGAGCCTTCGGGTCGATAATTGCACTTTGATGAATTGAGGAATCAGCCATGGTCTTTGTTTAGCAAAAGCGTGTCAGGCGAACCATTCACGCTGTTTTACAGAGTGTATCAGGAAACGTTATCCATGATCATGGCGCTGAACACGGCTTCGGCGCAGTTCACGCCGTTGACCTTGGCTTCGCCCTTGAACTTCCACACGTTGCGGCGGTTTTGAACCACCGTCACATGAATATGTAGCTGGTCGCCCGGTGTAACGGGTTTGCGGAATTTGGCTTCCTCGATCGACATGAAATAGACGATCTTGCCCTTGGCTTCATCGCCCAGTGTTTTGACGACAAGGCAGGCAGACGTCTGCGCCATCGCTTCGACAATCAGCACGCCCGGCATCACCGGCCAGCCTGGGAAGTGGCCGTTGAAATGTGGTTCGTTGAACGTGACGTTTTTCAGGCCGATGGCGCTCACGCCCGGCGTATACTCCACAATGCGGTCAACCAGCAAAATGGGGTAGCGGTGCGGAATCAATTCCATCACTTCGGTAATATTCACGGGATCTGTAATCGTCTGTGTCATAGCTCTTTGGTTTTATTCGCTTTTTTGGGCTTTCGTCAATCGTTTTAGCGTGGCGATCTGGCGCAGCGCCTGTTTAATGGGCTGCGAAGGCACCCCGAAATGTTCTTCGCCTGCAGGAATGTCGCGCAAAACCCCAGTTTGAGCGCCTATTCGCGCCCCTTTGCCGATATGCAGGTGACCGGCCACGCCGCTTTGCGCCGCCAGCACCACGTAATCTTCGAGCACCGTGCTACCCGCGATACCGCACTGACCGACGAGCACGCAGCCGCGACCGATCTGCACATTGTGCCCGATCATCACCAGATTATCGATCCACGTGCCATCCCCAATAATCGTATCCGGACCCGCGCCGCGATCAATACAGCAATTGGCGCCAATCTCGACATGATCGCCGATCAGCACGCGTCCCAGCTGCGGCACTTTGACATGGCCCGCCGGATCGATCGCGAAACCGAAACCGTCCTGCCCGATGCGTGCGCCGGGGTAGATACGTGTACCGTTGCCGATAATCGTATGGGTAACGCTGGCATTGGCGCCAACGCGGCTATGATCGCCGATCACCACATTGCGCCCGATAACGGCATTGGGTTCAATCCATACTTTCGCGCCAATCACGGCGCCTTCACCGATCACGACACCTTCTTCAATCACACACCCATCGCCGATGACAACATCCTGACCGATGATAGCGCTCGAGGCGATTTGCGGCGCAGGGCGCACATCGGGATAAAACACCTGCGCGACAAGCGCGTAACTCTTATAGGGATTATTCGACAAAATCAGGCTGCATGTCTGCGGCGCCAGAGAAGCAAGCTTAGGCGCTACGATACACGCGGCTGCTTTCGTCACGCTGAACGCATCCTTGTAGCGTGCATTGTCGAGAAAGGAGAGCGTGCCCGCTCCGGCTTGTGCCAGCGGCGCAATATCTTCAATCACAAGTTCGGGATTAGCGTCCTCGGCCAAAGTCCCACCACACAAAGCGGCCAGCTCGCCGAGCTTTTTGGAAGAGGATTTAGAAAAGAAACGCTGGTCTGCCATCTGTCTTTTTTACAAAGACAATTTGATGTTGTCTATCTTGGCATTCAGATCGCTCAGCACCTGCTCGGTAATATCGAGGGTTTTATCGGCAATGACGACGCTATCGCGGGTAATGACGACATCGTAGCCGTTTTTATCGGCCAGAGCCGCCGTTGTTTCAACGACGTTCTTGCGCAATTGCGCCAGCGCTTCGCCAAGGGCGCGGTCAAGATCGGTACGGCGTTTCTGGAACAGTTTGCGTGTTTCGATCAGCTTCTCTTCAAATTCTTTGCGTTTTTTGGCGAAATCTTCGGCGGTGAGGCTTTTCTTCTCATCCGAGAGTTTCTTCTGCGCATCGATCAGGTCTTTTTCCTTGGCGGAAAATTCCTTTTGAAAAGCGGCCTGCTTGTCCTGAATTTGCTGGCCGATGCTTTTCCCGGCCTTGGATTCATTCAGCAGCTTTTCGATATCGACGACGGCGATTTTGGCATCTGCCGCCTGCGCCACTCCCGCACCGCCAAGAAGGGCCAGCATACAGACAAGGACAAGGAAGTAGCGCATAGAATTCTCTTTTCTGTATGACTTAGAAACGCGTGCCGAAGCTGAAACGGAAGAGTTCTTTCTTATCGAAGTCTTCTTTGATGTAAGGCGCGGCTACGTCAATGCGCACAGGGCCCATTGGCGAGCGCCAGGACAAGCCAAGACCTGCCGCAGCGCGGATAGAATCTTCATCGGCAATCCCCGGACCGGTTTCATCCAGCTCCCAGATAGACCCGAAGTCGGTGAAGGCATGACCCAAAACACCCATCTCTTCCGGCAGGAAGACAGGGAAGCTCAGTTCAGCCGTACCGCGGTAGAAGTAGTTACCGCCCAGCGAGTCATCCGTTGCCAGATCGCGTGGACCTAAACCGCCGCGCTCGAAACCGCGCAGGTTAGCGCCTCCGAGGTAGAAGCGCTCGTTGATCGCGACATTGCTGTCGCCATACGCACCGATCGCGCCTGTTTCACCCAGCAGGTTGAAGACAACCTTGTGGTCGTACATCGGGTAATAGTAGCTGCTGCCGAGCGTACCCGATACATATTCCGCATCGCCGCCGATACCGGCCACTTCCGTGTCCAACCAGCTATAGAGACCTTCGGTCGGGAACATCGTGCTGTCGCGGTTATCATAGACAAGACGCTGACCAACCGAAGAGGTCGTACGCTCACCTTCCTGATCCTTCACAAAGCGCGAAGCACGAGCATCGACATTCTCAATCTCGTTGACTTCATAGCGGTAGCGCAGCGTCTGGCGCCATTTATCCGACAAGGGATAACCGAGGCGCAGACCGCCGCCGGTGCGACGTTGATCGTAGTTAGCTTCGTCCTGGAAGTCGCGGGTCATGTGGAAGGCATCGACGCCCGCCTGCAGATCGCGGTCGAGGAAGTATGGTTCTGTGAATGACGCATCGAACTGCGTGCGGCTACCGGCAAGGGTGGTCGCCAGAAGCACGTCCTGACCTTTACCCAGGAAGTTGCGTTCACGTAAGCGCAGGTCCGCCAAAGGACCGTCGTTGGTCGAGAAACCGGCACCGATAGAAATCTCCCCGGTCGATTTTTCCGCCACGCCGATATCGACGATGGTTTTATCCGGTGCGCTGCCCGGCGTGGTTTTCACGTCGACTTTTTCAAAGAAGTCGAGGTCGCGCAGTTTTTGCTCCGAACGCGCGAGTTTCGAGCGGTTGAATGGGTCGCCCTCGCCGAGCGCCATTTCGCGGCGGATCACTTTATCGATGGTGCGGACGTTGCCATGAATGTCGATGCGTTCGACAAACACGCGCGGCGATTCGCCCACTTCAAAGGTCAGATTGACCGTTTGTGCATCGACCTGACGGTCAACCGCTGGTTTTACGGCCATGAAGGCATATTGCAGATCGCCCAGCTGATCCGTCATCGCATCGGCGGATTTTTGCACCTGGTCAGCGTCATACCATTCACCTGGCAGAACCTTGACGGATTCTTTCAGGGTATTGGCATCAAAGCCGCGCAGTTTGGAATCAATAGCAATTTGACCAATCTTGTAACGCGGGCCTTCTTCAACGGTGTAGGTCACGTAGAAATTATCTGTGCCTTCTTTTAATTCAGCATTGGCCGACACGACGCGGAAATCCGCATACCCGTTTTTCAGGTAGAAACGACGCAGCAGCTCGGTATCATATTGAATGCGGTCCGGGTCATAGACATCATCGGACGATAAGAAGCGGTACCAGCGGTCTTCTTTGGATTGAATCTCGGTGCGCAGCGCATCATCGGTGAATGCTTCGTTGCCGACAAAACGGATCCCTTTAATCTTGCTCTCATCGCCTTCGACGATTTCAAACACAAGGTTCACGCGGTTCTGGTCGAGCGAAATAATCTTCGGATCAACCGCAGCGGCAAAACGGCCGGAACGGCGGTAGATTTCATAGACACGCGCCACATCGCTTTGCGCGCGCGTACGAGTAAAGACCTGACGCGGTTTGAGCGAAATTTCGCGGGCCAGTTCTTCGTCCTTGATCTCTTTGTTACCCTCAAACGCGATCTGGTTGATGATCGGATTTTCCACGACATCGACAATCACGACGCCATTATTTTCAGAAATTTTTACGTCGGCAAACAGGCCCGTTGCGAAGAGGCTTTTCAGCGCATCGTTCAGCGCGACATCGGTCAGCTCATCACCCTGATGCAGGCTCAAATAATTGATGACCGTCGAGGGCTCAATCCGCTGCGTGCCGTTGACCTGAAAGTCACGGATCGTGGCTGCCAATGCGCCGGACGCACTGAACGCTACTACGAGCACGGATGTCACAAAAACTCTAAACAGGGATGCTGTCATTAACCTAAACCTTTGAATGTTCTGTTTTTATCGTATTCACGGGCGGGATACAACGCCATCCGATAGATTATCCGCTGGGGATTAATTTACAGAATGAGTTGCACGATATCGTTCAAATTCGCAAATAGCATAATACCGACTAAAACGGCCAGCCCCAAGCGAAAAGCATATTCCTGAATCTGTTCGGGAATTGGCTTACCTTTAATCGCCTCGATTGCGTAAAATACGAGGTGACCGCCATCCAGCATCGGGATCGGGAACAGGTTGATCAGGCCGAGATTGATGGACAGCAGCGCCGTGAACGTAATCAACGCGAGAATGCCCGATTGCGCCATGTCGCCCGCAATCGCGCCGATGCGGATAATGCCACCCAGCTCGGTCGCGCTGCGCGTCCCGGTAATCATCTGGCCCAAAGCCGTCAGCGTGCTGGCCGAGATATCATAAGTTTCGCGCATCGCTGCGCTGATACCGCCGATCAGACCATGGTGCACAATTTCATCGCCGGTTTTCTGGGCAACCAGCAGCGTGCCGAAATCTGCATTCGCGTCATCGAGCAAACCCGCATTCAGTTCCTTATCCGGATTCACGCGCAACACGTCATTCTGCTCTTCATTACGCTTCAGTGTAATCGTGAAGCTTTTACCGAGCAGCGGCAGGATGGCTTTGCGCACAGCGGCTTCATCCGATGTCTTGCGGCCATTCACCGCAACGATGTTTTTCAGCAGGAGACCTTGCGCTGGCCCGATAATCCCGAGCATCCCTTGCGAGTGAGAAAAACCAAAACGGTCCTGCTTCACTTCTTTGACAGGCGTTGCGGTCAGATTGATTTCCTTGCCATCGCGTTCAACGGTGAAATCCATCGGCGTATCAAGCGCGACAGACACTTGCAGGCGGATTTCTTCGAAGCGGCGGATCGCATTGCCATCGATCGCGACAATGCGGTCATGGGGGCGGAACCCGGCTTTCGCGGCGGCGCTATCTTCAATAACAGCCGAAGCCAGTGGCGGCGAGACAGGCTGGCCCATCGTCATGTACAGGCCTGCCAGCAACAGTACGGCAAAGATAAAATTAATCGCAGGCCCGGCGAACACAATCGCGGCGCGTTGCGCCACAGGCTTGGCAAAGAAGGCTACGTTGCGTTCTTCCGCTGTCATCGGGCGAACCGCGCCGCCGTCGGTTTCCACTTCGGCTTTGTTGCCGGCGCTGGCAGGATCGGTATCGCCGAACATTTTCACATAGCCGCCGAGCGGAACAAGGGAGAGCTTCCAGCGTGTGCCGTGACTATCAGTCCAGCCGAGCAATTCCTTGCCGAAGCCGATCGAGAAAGTTTCAACCCGCACACCGCACAGGCGCGCGATGCTGTAATGGCCGAACTCGTGCACGAAGACAAGAAGCGAGAGGACCAGAATGAACGTGCCGCCATACAGCCACGCGTTGGTGGCGATCAGCTGGAAAATATCGAAGATGGATGTCATGGGATTATGCGTGTTTCTTCTGGGTGGAATGGTTGAGAATAAGTTCAGTTGTCTTGGTGCGTATTTCCTTATCGTACGCCAGAATGTCGGCCAGAGAGGCGCCATCCAGACGGTTCGTCTTTTGTATCATTTTTTCGACCGTTTCAACAATCGCCAAAAAGCCGATTTTTCCGTTAAGAAACGCCTCGACGGCAACCTCATTGGCGGCATTGAACGCGATGCAGGTCCCCTGCCCCGATTCGAGCGCAGCGTAGGCCAGATTTATGGCTGGAAAACGGCGGTCTTCAACAGGCACGAAGGTCAGGGAAGATAACGCCCGTATATCCAGCTTTTGGCCCGGCGTCGCGATGCGATCCGGCCAGCCGAGGCAATAGGTAATCGGCGTGCGCATATCGGCCGCCCCCATCTGGGCCAGCACCGATCCGTCCTGGTAGGCCACCATCGAATGGACGATCGATTGCGGATGCACGATCACGTCGATCTGGTTCGCGGGCAATTGGAACAGATGATGCGCTTCGATGATTTCGAGCGCCTTGTTCATCATCGTCGCGCTGTCGATGGAAATCTTGGCCCCCATGGTCCAGTTTGGATGGGCCAGCGCTTCCTTGGGCGTAGCCGCCGCCATGGTTTCCAGCGTTGCGTCGCGGAACGGGCCGCCAGACGCGGTCAGAATGATTTTATCGATGGCGCCGTGGTTGGATTGCTCCAGCACCTGAAAAATTGCGTTATGCTCGCTATCAAGCGGGAGAATTTTACAGCCGCTGACACGGGCTTTATCCACGACCAATCGACCCGCCGCCACCAGCGGCTCTTTATTGGCAATCGCCACACTCTTGGCAGAGCCGAGCGCTGCGATCAATGGCTCGAGTCCGGCAGCACCGACAATAGCGGCTACATGCAGATCAACCGGCTCCGAGGCTGCGTCCAGCAACGCTGATTGACCGGCGGTGACACGAATGTCTGTTCCTGCCAGCAACGTGCGTAACTCATCGGCATATCGTTCATTGGCAATGACGGCACATTTGGCATTCAGGCGCTTTGCCACGGCGGCAAGCTTGGCGCAATCTGTATTGGCGGTGACAGTATGGACGCTGAATAGATCGGGGTGCGCGGCAATAACGTCGGCGCAACCCTGCCCGACCGAACCCGTCGCCCCGAAAAGGGAAACGTGCTTCATTATGCCAGACCTCTGAGCGCGAGCAGGAAGATGGGGGCACTGAGCAACAGACCGTCAATCCGGTCGAGTAGACCCCCATGGCCGGGAATGAGATTGCCTGAATCCTTGGCGCCCGCCTGACGTTTTAAAAAAGATTCCATCAGATCGCCGATCTGTCCGACTAGCGCGATGATGATGCCCAGCACGATCAGGCTCATCACATCTTCATACCCGGGAGTGAAGTAGGCAAATACAAGGAAAGTCGAGATACTGCCAACCATGCCGCCTAAAAGGCCGGCCCATGTTTTATTCGGCGATACGGTCGGCGCCATTTTCGGCCCGCCGATCAGGCGTCCCGCGCCATACGCACAAATGTCCGTCATCCATACGGCTATCAGCAGAGCGAACACCGGCAACGGACCCATGTCACGCACCAGTACGAAAGAGGTAATGGATGCGGCGATATACAAAACACTGACAGGCGCGAATAAAAACGGCCAACGGGTGCGCATGGAGAGCACGAGTGCTTCATACGTACAAATCGAAAAGGCGATGAGGACGAAAATCAGAAACGGCCATTGACCAAGCCAGACGATGTAGAGGATCAGGGGCGCCAGAATAACTGTCGACGCGATACGTTTTAATAAATCGCCGGATATGGCCATTACGATGTCCGGCTTTCCACGCTGCCGAAGCGGCGGTCACGGCTTTGGAAATCGGCAATAGCGGATTCCAGATCGACGCGCGCGAAATCCGGCCACAGCGTGTCTGTGTAGACGAATTCAGTGTAAGCGCATTGCCACAAAAGGAAGTTCGATATGCGCTGCTCGCCGCTGGTGCGAATGAGGATATCGGGATCAGGCATGCCCGCCGTCATCAGATACCCATCGAAATATTCTTCAGCCGTTTCAAATGAGGCATCACGCCCTTCCATCACGCACTGATGCGCGAAGTCGGCGGCGGCCTGCAGAATTTCCTGACGCCCACCGTAATTGAGCGCGATGACAAGGTTCAGCCCGTCATTGTGGCGGGTCAACGTTTCGGCATTCTCGATCAGCTCGAGAATATCGTCTTTCAATTCCTTGCGTGATCCGATCACGCGCAGGCGCACGTTGTTTTTGTGGAGGTCCGCGGTTTCAGATCTCAGATACATGCGTAGCAGGCGCATCAACTCTCCAATCTCGTCCGCCGGGCGCGCCCAGTTCTCTGCCGAGAACGCAAACAAAGTCAGATACTGAATCCCCAAATCACCCGCCGCGCGCACGGTGCGCTTGCACGCCTCGACACCCTGATGATGTCCGGCCGTGCGCGGTAAACCCCGGGCCTGCGCCCAGCGGCCGTTTCCATCCATGATGATCGCGACATGTTTAGGAAGAACAGACATCAGACGGTCATGATCTCTTTTTCTTTTTCGGACGCCAGCGCATCGGTCTTTTTGATGTATTCATCGGTCAGCTTTTGCACTTCGTCCGACGCGCGTTTGGCCTCATCTTCCGAGCCGCCATCGTCTTTAATTTTTTTGGCCTGGTCCATGCCGTCTTTGCGGATGTTACGGATCGACACTTTTGCGCCTTCCACATACTGCCCGGCGACTTTCACCAGATCCTTGCGGCGCTCTTCGGTAATCGGCGGAATCGGCACGCGGATCATCGAGCCTTCGGCTTGCGGGTTCAGACCAAGGCCGCTATCGCGAATGGCTTTCTCAACCGCTTTGGTGTTGTTCATGTCCCAGACCTGCACGGTCAGCATGCGCGGCTCCGGCGCGCCGACGGTACCAACCTGCGCCAGCGGCATTTTCGAGCCATACACATCGACCATTACCGGATCCAGCATGCTGGTCGAGGCGCGGCCTGCGCGTAAACCCGAAAATTCCTTTTTCAGTGTATCAAGCGCGCCATCCATGCGGCGCTGTAAATCGGCTTTGTTCATAGTAGGTCCCTCTTTTCAAATTTTGTCGTTCTGTAGAATGGCTTTACCTCAGGCAGAAGCGATGGATTGTGGATGGACGCGGGCCCTTTACTGACGGTCAGCGTCCCCGCCACATCACAAGCCACCTGTTTGATCGCTTCCGCGAAAATCTGCTTGATTGCAAACCACATCATTTAATTCGTTACCGTTGTGAACGTGCCCTGTCCGGCAAGCACTTTGGCAAGGTTGCCCTGCTCGCGGACATTAAAGACAACGATTGGAATATTGTTTTCACGCGCCAGTGAAATTGCCGTTGCATCCATGACTTTCAAATCTTTGGTCAGCACATCCATGTAGGTCAGCGTCTCATAGCGCGTGGCGGTTTTGTCTTTCTGCGGATCGGCCGTGTAAATGCCATCGACCTTTGTGCCTTTGAGCAACGCATCGCAGTTCATTTCGGACGCGCGCAACGCCGCCGTTGTATCGGACGTAAAGTATGGGTTACCCGTCCCGGCGGCGAAAATCACCACGCGGCCTTTTTCCATGTGACGGATGGCCTTGCGACGGATATACGGCTCGCAAATCGCTGACATCGGGATCGCTGACATCACGCGGGTTTTCACGCCAGCATTCTCCAGCGCGTTTTGCAGCGCCAGCGCGTTGATGACGATGCCCAGCATCCCCATGTAATCGGCGGTCGCCCGGTCCATGCCCTGCGCCGCCCCGGCCACGCCGCGGAAAATGTTCCCGGCGCCCACGGCAATACACACTTCAATCCCCATGGCGACGGCTTCTTTGATATCAAGGGAGACCCGCTCGATCGTTTCCTGATGCAGCCCAAACTCATTTGGTCCCATCAGCACTTCGCCGGACATTTTGAACAGAATGCGCTTGTATTTATGGCCTGTATCAATTTTTACGGCGGGCATGCTCATTCCATCACTCTCTTTTGAATAAAACCGGCTTAAAAATAAGGGATTAAGGGGGATTTGTCTATTCTTCCTTCATAAAAAACCCCGCACAAGGCGGGGCTTTTCAGTAATGATCGGACAATTAGCCGTTGGCCATTGCTTTTACGTCGGCGGCGAAGTCGGTTTCTTCCTTTTCGATACCTTCACCCAGCTGGATGCGGGCATAGGCTTTTAGGGCAACCGGCGCGCCAACATCTTTGGCGGCTTTTTCAAGCAGTGCCGAGATGCGGGTTTCGCCATCCATCACGAAGATTTGATCCAGAAGGCAGACTTCCTCGTAGAATTTGCGGATACGGCCTTCGAGCATTTTCTCGACGATTTCCGGTGGCTTGCCTTCGGCTTTGGCCTGTTCGCGCAGGACATCACGCTCGCGCTCCAGTTCCGTCGCATCGACTTCGTCGCGGCTCAGAAATTTCGGGAAAGCGGCAGCGACATGCATCGCGATCTGTTTGCCGAGAACTTCCAGCTGGGCTTTATCGCCTGTGGATTCCAGTGCAACCAGAACGCCGATTTTACCGAGGTTCGGGGCAACAGCGTTGTGAACATAGCCTGCAACCACACCATCGTTAACCGAGAGCTTGGTCATGCGGCGGATGGTCATGTTTTCGCCAACCGTCGCAATCAGGCTCGTCAGCGTGTCCTGAACCGATTTACCGTTCAGGTCAGCCGCCAGCAGGGCGTCAACCGAGTCAGATTTGTTCAGGGCATTGTCTGTAACGCCTTTCACGAACGTCTGGAAGCCTTCGTTACGGGCAACGAAGTCCGTTTCCGAGTTGATTTCCACGACAACGCCTTTGGTGCCGGCCAGAGAGATCGACACGAGGCCTTCAGCCGCCGTGCGCGAAGATTTCTTGGCGGCTTTCGCCAGACCTTTTTTACGCAGCCAGTCGATGGCGGCTTCGATATCGCCGTTATTTTCGACCAGAGCGGCTTTGGCATCCATCATGCCGGCGCCCGATGTTTCGCGCAGTTCTTTTACCATTGAAGCTGTGATATCAGCCATATTTCAATTCCTTATGTGATTACTTTAAACGAAGGGATTAACCAGCGGCAGCCGCTTTAACAGGGGCTTCATCAGCCTCCGCTTCCGCAGCAGCCGGTACTTCCACTTTCAGATCAGCGGCAGCGCCGATGTCTTTGCCGGAACGGCCCATTTCAGCCTGCAGACCGTCAAGAACCGCATCCGATACCAGGTCGCAGTACAGTTCGATCGCGCGCAGAGCGTCATCGTTGCCTGGGATTGGGTACATGATGCCATCCGGGCTGGCATTGGTATCGAGGATCGCAAAAACGGGAATACCCAGGACATTGGCTTCTTGAACGGCCAGATCTTCTTTGGTCACGTCGATGATGAAAATCGCATCAGGCTTGCCGCCCATGTCCTTGATACCACCGAGGGAAAGGTCGAGCTTCTCGCGCTCACGGGCGTTCATCAGCATTTCTTTTTTGGTCAGACCTGTACCGCCTTTGGCAGCCAGTTCTTCGAGTTCGCGCAGGCGGTTGATCGAACCGGAAATGGTTTTCCAGTTCGTCAGCATGCCGCCGAGCCAGCGGTGGTTAACGTAGTACTGACCGCAGCGTTTCGCGCTTTCAGCCACTTTTTCCTGTGCCTGGCGCTTCGTGCCGACAAACAGAACGCGGCCGCCATTGGCGACGATATCGCGCAGGGCTTGCAGAGCGGTACCCAGCATCGGGGTCGTCTGTTGCAAGTCCATGATGTGAACGCCGTTACGCACACCAAAGATGTATTGGCGCATTTTAGGGTTCCAGCGGCGGGTGTGGTGTCCGAAGTGAACGCCTGCTTCGAGCAGCTGGCGCATAGTGAATGTTGGCATAGCCATGGGTGGTCTCCTTATAAAACCGGTTATATCCTTGGATCAGCCTTGGCCTTTGTAAGGCACCGGTAAGGAACTGATCCTGTGAATTTCCACGGGAACTGCCCCATGGATGCGGCTTTATAAGGCGTTTCGGGGCGGAAAAGCAAGGGTTTTCTCAAGAAAAACCACCCTATTCGCCCGTTCTTGTGTTAGGATGACGGCATCAACGGGTGCAGTGCGCCCGTTTTCCTTTTTAGGCCCCAAAACAGGTCCCCGGGAAAAAATTACGCCGAACGAACTGAATACTTTCTTGGCACATCATCAGGCGCAATACAGCATAAAGCCTTGGGATCGCCTGTGAAAATGACTGTTGACGCCTGCGCTTAAGTTATGCAAATAGCATGTCATGAGTATAATAGAAAAACAGCCCGACCCGCTGCAACAGCTGGCCACCCTATGGGGGCGCTATAACAATGAATATCCTCATATGGAGCAAAAAACGGCTGAGGTCCTGAAGGAGATGCAAGAATCTCCTTCAAAGAGCACTGGCAGAGCCAATCAGGTCTATACGGGCTTGGTAGCTCATCTTCACCGCTACATCGGTTTTAGGCAGGATTCTCTGTACCTCATTACATTGGGACAAATCAGACGAAGCCTTTCATTCTATGAACAGCCGGAAAGGCGGGAAGATACGCCAACGAAGATTTTCCTGGAAAGCCTGTCGCAGCAATTCAATCTGAATACAGCGCTGCGCGGCGAACTGATAGATTATACGGATCTTATCCAGCGTCAGGAATACGCGCAATTTGCCGCGGACTTTAAAGAAACTCTCAAAGAGCTGCTGGAATTCATGCCCGAAAGGATTGATCGGGCAAAACGCGAGATATTGACAACACAGCGCGTCATCGAAGCGTGCGACTTATCGCTGCATGATGTTGTAACATATCGAAAGCACTATGATATTTCGAACGAGGCCGCCCTGCAGGACAACTACATCGGCATCTTTGCCTGCGTTCAGGAGCCTGAACACAGACCCACGGCGCAGATCATCGCGCCCAAATTCGGCAAAGGCTAACGCTCTTCCACTTTCAGGATACCGGGCGTGCGATTGATGGCATGGATCGCGGCGGGTGATACGGCGTGGCGGCCCGAGACAGCAATCTCAGCCTGCGTGCCATCGGGCAGATGCGCGTAGATAAACACCTTCACGGCCCCCGCTCCTTCGATCGCCAGTAATTCCTTCACTTTCGCGGCTGGTGCTGGCGCATCCATATGCACGCGCACTTCGGTGAGCTTGTGCGCAACGGCAGCGTCGAGTGGCTTCACATCTTGCCCCGTCAGGCGCAACTGGTCATCATTCACTTCAGCATCGGCCGTGACCAGCAACGATGTACCCGGCTCGAGGAACCCGCGCGTGCGGGCCAGCGTGTCCGAGAAGATCATGACTTCGAACACGCCCGATGGATCGGATATCTGCAGGAAAGCGAATTTGTTGCCGCTCTTGGCGATGCGTTCCTGCTTTTTCAGCAGGATGCCCGCCAATTGCACGCGGCTCGACGTGCGGTGACGCAAGGCATCGGCAACTTCCGCCACCGGCAGGATATTCATCCGCGCCAACTGCTCGCGCCGCCCATCGAGTGGATGCGCAGAGAGGTAGAAGCCGACCGCGCCGAATTCATAGCCCAGTCGCTCTAGCGGATCCCATTCCATGACAGCGGGCATCGGCGGGATATCGCTGTGCGCACTGTCATCGCCGCCAAACAGGCTGACTTGCCCACTCATGCGCTCGGCCGCCTGAGATTGCGCATGACGGAGCAGCATCTCGGCGCTTCCATGCAGTTGCGCACGGTTCTTATGCAGGGAATCGAACGCGCCTGCCGCGATCAGCATTTCAAACTGGCGACGGTTCATGGATTTGGCATCGAGGCGACTGATGAAATCAGTCAGCGACTTGTAGGCGCCGTTCTGCGCGCGCTCCTCCATCACACGGTGCATCGCGCCCTCGCCCACGCCTTTCAGCGCGGCGAGCGCATAACGGATTTTTGCCTCATCGACTTTGAACATCGCTTCGGACTTATTGATATCCGGTGGTACGATCTCAATGCCCATCCGGTCACATTCCTGCTTGAAGATAGCAAGCTTTTCCGTGTTGCCATAGTCGAGCGTCATAGACGCCGCCATGAATTCCACCGGATAGTTGGCTTTGAGCCATGCTGTCTGATACGCCACAAGCGCATAGGCTGCAGCGTGCGACTTGTTGAAGCCGTATCCGGCAAACTTGGCGATCTGATCGAAGATACTTTCCGCCTGCGCCGCCGGCACCTGACTGACACGCGCAGAGCCTTCGACAAACTTATCGCGCTCCTTATCCATCTCCTCTTTGATCTTTTTACCCATCGCGCGGCGCAGCAGGTCGGCGTTACCGAGCGAGTATCCCGCCAAAAGCTGCGCGGCCTGCATGACCTGTTCCTGATAGATCATGATGCCGTAGGTTTCTTCCAGCATCGGCTGCAATTTGGGATGCAGATAATCCGGCTCTTCCTTGCCCGCCTTGGTGGAAATGTAGCGCGGTATATTATCCATCGGTCCCGGACGATACAGCGCCACGAGCGCGATGATATCCTCAAAGCGGTTTGGCTTCATTTTTCGCAGCACGTCTTTCATGCCGGTACTTTCCAGCTGGAACACCCCAGTCGCATCGCCCTTGGCCAACATCTGGAAGGTTTTCTCATCATCCAGCGGAATTTTGAGAATGTCGTACTCCTCTCCGCTCGTCTGCTTGATGTATTGCAGGGCCTTTTGAATGACCGTAAGCGTCTTTAAACCAAGAAAGTCGAATTTTACCAGACCGGCACTCTCAACATATTTCATGTTGAATTGAGTGACAGGCATCTCAGAGCGCGGATCGCGGTATACCGGACAGAGCTGATACAGCGGGCGATCACCGATCACCACGCCTGCGGCATGGGTCGACGCATGGCGGTAGAGGCCTTCGAGCTTTAACGCAACATCAATCAGCTTGATGCTGGTTTCATCCTTGTCGCGTTCGGCGCGCAGATCCGCATCCTGCTCTAACGCTTCACCGAGCGTAACCGGATTGGCCGGATTGTTTGGAATCATCTTGGCGAGGCGGTCTACCTGCCCGTATGGCATCTGTAATACGCGCCCAACATCGCGCACCGTGTTACGTGCCTGCAGCTTTCCGAAGGTGATAATCTGTGCAACATGGTCGTGGCCGTAGCGATCCTGCACGTATTTGATGACTTCATCGCGGCGATCCTGACAGAAGTCGACGTCGAAGTCCGGCATCGACACGCGCTCGGGATTGAGGAAACGCTCGAACAGCAAGTTGAATTGCAATGGGTCAAGGTCGGTAATCTGCAGCGACCAGGCGACGACTGAACCTGCGCCCGACCCCCGGCCCGGCCCCACCGGAATCCCGTTATTCTTGGCCCATTTGATAAAGTTGGAGCAGATCAGGAAATATCCCGGGAACCCCATCGTCTGAATAACATTCAGCTCAAACTCCAGCCGGTCCCAGTATGGTTTGTGATCGGCATCCTGCACGTAGTTATCAAGGCGCCATTGCAGGCCTTCTTTAGCCTGCGCGCGCAATTCTTCTGGTTCTGCGCGCCCGCTTTCGCTTTTAAACGGCGGCAAGATGGGATCGATGGCCTTTAGCAGGAAGGCGCAGCGTTCCGCAATAACCCGCGTGTTCGCAATCGCTTCTGGCACATCGGCAAACAGCGCTTCCATATCTTCGCAAGATTTGAAAAAGTGATGTTTGGTGACACGGCGACGATCGGCCTCGCTGATATAACGTCCTTCCGCAATACACAGCAACGCGTCGTGCGCTTCATGCATGGACGGGTCGAGGAAATAGCAATCGTTCGTTGCCACCAACGGCACATTCTGCGCATAGGCAAAATCAATCAAGGCCGTTTCATTTTGATCTTCTTCCGTCAGATGATGGCGCTGCAACTCGATGTAAAACCGATCGCCGAAGAGATCTTTGAGGAACAACAAGCGCGTCTGATCAACCACGCCCTTTTGCGGCCCGCCGGATAGACAGATCAGGTCGCCCGCGCATTCTGTCAGCTTGTCGTAGGTCGCGAGGAAATCTTTTCCACCGCCGCCTTCCATGTAGGTATCGCTGACTAGCTTGGAGAGATTGAGATAGCCGGTTTGTGATTTACACAGCAACACAATCTGGCAGGAATCTTCCAGCATCAGCTGCGCACCAATAATAGGCTGAATGTTTTCTTTTTTGGCGGCGAGCGCGAATTCAAGCGCGCCGAACATATTGTTCGTATCGGTCATGGCAACCGCATCCATTTTATTCAAAGTGGCGCGTTTGACCAGGTCCTTGACCGGGATCGCTCCCTCAGCCAGGGAATAGGCAGAATGCACGCGCAAATGAACAAAGGAAGACATGTCCCATCAAAGCGGTTTAGCGCCCAAAGCTCAAGGATTAATAGCTGATTATCCGCCCGTTTTTCAGCTCGAGGATGCGATCCATCTTACCGGCCAGCGTCATGTTGTGCGTAGCGATCAACGCGCCAACACCTTCTTCCCGGGCCAAAGACGTCAGCATTTCAAACACATGCGCCGAGGTTTCGGGGTCGAGGTTTCCGGTCGGCTCATCCGCGATCAGCAATTTAGGGTTATTGGCTAGCGCGCGGGCGATCGCCACGCGTTGCTGCTCACCGCCCGACAATCTAGCAGGACGGTGTTCAAGACGATGCGAGAGCTTCATTTTTTCGAGCAGCTCTTTGGCCCGCTCTTCGGCATCTTTTTGCGATTTACCGCCGACCATCTGTGGCAACACCACGTTTTCAAGCGCAGAGAATTCCGGCAACAGATAATGGAATTGATAAACGAAACCCATGAAATCACGGCGCAGCATCGTGCGTTCCTGATCACCCAGACGCGTTACGTCCTTATAATTGACTTCAATCGTGCCTTTGGTCGGTGTATCGAGCAGTCCGGCCATTTGCAGGAAGGTCGATTTGCCCGAGCCGCTCGGCCCCACAAGCGCGACGATTTCGCCTTTGCGGATTTCTACATCAACATCGTGCAAAATGGTCAGCGCTTCGCCGCCTTGCTTATAGATGCGCTGCAGGCCCAGTGTTTTCAGCAGGATATCGTTACTCATAGCGCAGGGCCTCCACCGGATCGAGACGCGAAGCGCGCCACGCCGGGTAAATGGTCGCGGCGATCGACAGCACAAGCGCCATGCCGATCACGATAATCACCTCATCCCATTCCACAACGGCGGGGAGCTTCGAGAGGAAATAGATTTCATCGGCGAAAAGTTCCGTGCCGGTCAGCCCTTCAAGGAACTGGCGGATCGATTCAATGTTGACGGCAAACGCAATCCCGGCGGCAGCACCGAACGCGGTTCCGGCGATGCCGATACTAGCTCCCGTCAGAATAAAGATGCGCATGATCATACCCTTGGTCGCGCCCATGGTGCGCAGGATCGCGATGTCGCGCCCTTTGTCCTTCACCAGCATGATCATCGAAGAAATAATGTTAAACGCCGCGACAATGATAATCAGCGTCAGGATCAGGAACATAACATTCCGTTCCACCGCTAGCGCGTTCAGGAATGATTTGTTCGCATCACGCCAGTCATAAACATCAGCGAAACCGCCAACCACTTGATTAAGCGTTTCCTTGACGCGGTCCACCTGCATGGGCGATTGCGCCATCACTTCAATGGCGGTTACGGCGTTCGGCATCTGGAAGAATTTCTGCGCGCTTTCCAGCGGCATAAAGATGTAGCCATTGTTGTATTCATACATGCCGACATCGAATATCTGGCCCACCGTATATTGGGCCGAGCGCGGAATGGTCCCGAACGGCGTGGCTTTACCCTTGGGCGCCATCAGCGTAATCGTCGTGCCGATCATTAAATTCATCCGGCGCGCCATTTCGGTGCCAACCGCCACGGTGTTACCCGTGAAATCTTTCATCGAGCCTTGCACGATGGAATTAGCGAGGATGGGCTTGTTGTCGAAATCCTGCGTGCGTAATCCGCGCACCATCGCGCCATTCGCCGTGCCACCGACGGAGACAAGCACCTGTCCTTCCACAAAAGGACGCGCACTGACAACACCATTAACCAGCTCGACACGCTTAAGCACATCGTCATAACCCTGCATCGGACCGGTATGAGCGTAGATGTTCAAGTGACCGTTCAAACCCAGAATGCGTCCGACCAGCTCGGCACGGAAGCCGTTCATCACCGACATCACGATGATGAGCGTCGCAACGCCGATCATGATGCCGAGGAACGAGAAGCCGGCAATGACGGAGACAAAGCCTTCGGCCTTGCGCGCGCGCAAATACCGACCTGCCATCATACGTTCAAAGGGGTTAAACATTAATAGGCTTTCGCAATCAGAACTTTGTGGCCGTTATCGGTGAACGGCATGTTACGAGCGGATAAACCGTGCTGCTGCATCACCTCATCCATACCCGCCTCCTTCAAGACAGCCACCGGCACTTTGACAAAACCGGCTTTGCCTGCCTCGAAGAATGCTTTCACATCGGCAAGCGAATTACCTTCAACCGTATTATCGTCGCGGTGTTTGCGCGATTTGGCGAGCATAGCGTCATGCATATCATCGAGAACGCCGTGGATGCCCTTGATAAACTCATCGGTGGTCACGGTCTTTTTCGATTCCTTGCCTAGATCGCGGCGCACGAAGGTCACCTGATTTTGTTCCCTCTCGCGCTCGCCGATTTCAACGCGGACCGGAATGCCTTTTTTCACGGCTTCCCACATTTTATCGGGTGTACGCATATCACGTAGATCGCACTTGGCGGTGATGCCTGCTTTTTTCAGGTCAGCAGCAATCTTCTGCGCATAGGCAATCAGCTCTTCGCCTGCGCCGTCTTTGATGATCGGTAAAATAACAACCTGTTGCGGCGCGATGCGTGGCGGCATGATCATCCCGTCATCATCGGCATGGATCATAATAAGACCGCCGATGGTGCGCGTGCTGAAAGCCCAGCTGGTCGTATGAACGTATTGCTCCTTGCCGTCACGATCCTGGTATTTAATGGCGCAGCTCTTGGCGAAGTTGGTGCCGAGGTTGTGCGTCGTGGCCGCCTGCAGCGCTTTACCATCCTGCATCAGGGCTTCAAAAGCATAGGTTTCATCAGCGCCGGGGAAGCGCTCTTCGGGTGTTTTAATGCCTTTGTAGCCATCGAACGCCAATACTTCAGTGAAGAATTTTTCGTACATATCAAGCACGGTGAGACAATCTTTTTCCGCACCCGCCTTGTCTTCAAACGCGTTATGGCCTTCATGCCAGAAGAATTCGGACGTGCGCAGAAACATGCGAGTGCGCATTTCCCACCGCATGACGTTGCCCCACTGGTTTAATTGCAACGGCAGATCGCGGTAGGATTGAATCCAGCGCGCCATGGCATCGCCGATGATCGTCTCCGATGTAGGGCGGATCACATACGGCTCTTCCAGTTTGGCGGATGGCGCCGGAATCAGACCACCTTTGCCATCTGATTCCAGACGGTGGTGTGTAACCACGGCGCATTCTTTGGCAAAGCCCTCAACGTGCTCGGCTTCTTTCGCCAGAAAGCTGACAGGAATGAGGAGCGGGAACGATGCGTTCTGCACGCCATAGTCTTTCAGCCAGACATCGAAGATACGCTGCATGTTTTCCCATATGGCCCAGCCATAGGGCTTCACGATCATCGATCCGCGTACCGGCGAATTTTCCGCGAGGTCGGCCGCTTTGATGACAGCCTGGTACCAGCCGGGGAAATCTTCTTCCCGGGTTGGTGTAACTGCCGTCATCGGCTTCTTGGCTTGGGGCTGCGCGTTCGTCATTTAATTATACCTGTCTGTTGCTTTTGCAGGCGCCGACTCTACGGTTTCGCTGGGCTTTTGTCCATCCTCGGATACGACAGGCGGCATCGGTTCGCCCCGGCAAATGGCATAAACCTGCGGGGTCCAGTCCTTGCCTTCAAATACAATTCGGCCATCCTTATGAACTTCCAGAAAGCCGACAGACGCATCGGCTTCCATACCCTGCGGCGGGTCTGGCAGGCGTCTGGCCAGATCGATCGACAAGGGAATAGACATGACATCGGGCATTTCAAAAGGGGCCGCATTGAGATCGGCTGGCGCCACGGATTTGCCGTTTACATCGACGCCGGGCTCATAATTCACGCCTGCCTGCGGCATATATTCGGCCAGTGTTTTGCATTCGCTGTATTGAACGGTTTGCGCCATCACCGGCAGAGCCATCAGGGTAAAAAACACAGTGATAAGAAAATATCTCATTGTTCGTAATCCTCCACGGCCATCAGGCGGCCCATTTCATACAGATTGACGACATCATACTGGATCAACAGACAGATGATGCCCCACAAAATTGTCGATATAACGGCCGTAATCAGGAATTTTTGTTTGATCCGGGGATTAAGCGGCGCGCTGCCGGCCAGCCCTTTATCGTCTTCTCCGTGCGCGCGGTTTCCCCATGGCAGGACGGCGAAGAGCACCGTCCAGAAAACCATCAGATACACAACGAGCGCGGAAAACCAGGTCATAACCGCAGACTAGCAAAAAAACTAAACCCTGACCACATGCACAGTGGTTTTTGGCTTTATTCTCAATAAATGATCGACATAGCGGCGTAGACCGATGCGGATTTCCTCGGAAATAAAGTGATCGTCCTTGCGGTCAACCGGCTTCATATCTGCCAGAATGTCATCGATTTCATCGAGCAGGTCGTTTTCGAAATTAGCGCCCTCCTCGCCCGTCTGGTCTGTCAGGCCGACTGTGCTCAAGGCTGGCTCAGATACCAGATCGCCTTTTTTATCGAGCACGAGCGTTACGTGTATAGCACCGGAGAATTGCAGCTTGCGGCGCTCGCCGATCGCCGGGTGGGAAACATCGATGATGCGGCCAGGCTCTACGGCCAGCAGACCCGTTTCGACTTCACCGACGACTTCGATGCCGTCTTTCGTGATGCGGATCACCGAGCCGTTGCTCGGCACGATGACATGCTTCACCTGACAGGCGCGCGCGAGTTCAGCGTGCGCCTCAAGCATCGTGCGTTCGCCATGCACTGGGATCACCGCATTCGGTTTGACCCATTGGAACATCTGGGTGATTTCATCGCGGGCCGGGTGACCGGAGACGTGAATGCAATGCGCGGTTTTTTTCGGGTCGATAATCGTAACGCCGCTGGCAGCCAGATTATTCTTGACTTCAATAATGGTTTTTTCATTTCCCGGGATCGCGCGCGAAGAGAAAATGACCGTATCGCCGCGGCCGAATTTAATGTGCTGATGATCGCCGCGGGCGATGCGGGCAAGCTGCGCCTTGGCTTCGCCTTGCGAGCCGGTCACGATCATGACGACCTTGTCCGCTGGCAGGCGTTTCAGTTCATCTTCGCTGATAAAGTCCGGCAGGCCGTTGAGGTAATTCGATTCATCCGCAGCAGATGACATGCGGTGCAGCGAGCGACCTATGATCGCCACTTTGCGCCCCGTCGCGCGCGCCGCCATCAGCACCGAGCGCATGCGCCCGACGTTCGAGGCAAACATGGTAATGGCAATACGGCCCGCGCATTCGGCAAAAACTTTTTCAAGGCCTTTTTCGACATCGCTTTCGGAGCCGGAGACGCCATCGACTTCCGCATTGGTAGAATCGCCAATGTATGCAAGTACACCTTTCTCTCCCGCTGCGATAAAAGGTGCAGAGTCGGTCGGCTTGCCGATAGTAGGTGCCGGATCAAGGTTCCAGTCCCCGCTATGGACGACGCAGCCAGCTTTGGTGTCGATGATCAGCGCCGATGTTTCCGGCACAGAGTGCGATACGGGCACGAATTCTACTTTGAACGGGCCGAGATGAATGGTTTGGGTAAACGAAACAATATTAATACGCGCATCGCGGCACAGGGGATTTTCGTTCAACTTTGCCTGCAGGACATTGGCGGTAAATTTTGTACAGTAGATCGGGCATTGCATGCGCGGCCACAAATGCGCGACTGCTCCGATATGATCTTCGTGTGCGTGCGTGATAACCAGACCGGCAATTTTATCGGAATGCTGTTCCAGAAATTTCGGATCAGGCAGCAGGATATCGACGTTCGGGAAACGCTCATCTGCAAACCCCATCCCGCAATCAATGACCAGCAACTTTCCAGCATAGGCATAGACATTCAGGTTGACGCCGAACTGTTCGGCACCGCCCATCGGAATGAAATAGAGATTGTCTTTGTCAGAAAGGAAATTCATTTTTTAAGCGGCTCGTTTCACGGCATTCATGCGGTGGATATGCACGAGGCCTTTAAGGGTTAAATCTTCATCAATCGTTTCGATCAGGGTAGTACCACCCGCGAACAGCGAGGCAAGCCCACCGGTTGCCAGAACGAATGGCTTCTCGCCCATTTCAAGCGCGATGCGGTTGATCGTGCCTTCGACGAGGCCGATATAGCCCCAGTAAATGCCGGACTGCATCGCGGTAATCGTATCGTTGCCGATCACGCTTTGCGGCTTCTTGATCGCAACGCGCGGCAATTTGGCAGCAGCGCCATGCAAGGCATTCAGCGATAAATTGACGCCCGGTGCGATGACACCGCCGCAATAGGTATTGTTGCCATCGATTACATCAAAGGTTGTCGCCGTGCCAAAATCGACCACGATGGCGGGCGCCTGATAAAATTGTTTGACCGCAATGGCGTTCACGATCCGGTCAGCGCCGACTTCTTCGGGTTTGAGCAGATTAATCGCGATGTTGAGTTCAAGGAGATCGCTGCCAACAATGCGCGTCGGGCAGCCAAAATATTGCTCGCACAAGCGGCGCAGGTGGAAATTGGCGTCTGGCACCACCGAGGCGATGATTGCTTCTTTAATATGTTTGAAGGTCAGATTGGCGACGGGCAGTAATTGATTGAGCAGCGCCGCGTATTCATCAGCCGTGCGGGCGGCGTCAGTTTTGAAGCGCCAGCTTTGCACGCGCACATCGCCATCATAAACGGCAAAGACAATATTGGTATTTCCGGCGTCAATCGCGAGTAACATGGGCTAATGTGTAAAATGCACATCGCCGGAGGTAAAGCGTTTTATTTGGCCGTCAATCTCGGCCATCAGCCCACCCTGCTCGTCCAGCCCCTTAAATATGCCGCTATACGTGACTTCGGGCAGGCGAATACTCATCGGCGCATCCATGCCATGCGCCTGTTTCAGCCATTCTTCGCGGATCGGGCCGAAACCGTGCGCACGCCATCCATCCATATAATCGGACATATAGGCCAGAACGCGGTCGCGGAATGGATGAATGGGAATTTGCTTCTTTTTGACGGCATCCAGACAAATGCGCTCTTCCGGCGCCACCAGAATATTCACGCCAATACCCACTACCAGATAGTCGCAATGACCGTTGGTAATTTCGGATTCCAGCAGGATGCCGCTGACTTTCTTACCATCGATCAAAATATCATTCGGCCATTTCAGCGTTTTTTGGTGGGCATCGGTATCGATATAGTCATCCATTGCTTTGGACAGGGCAAGCGCGACGATGAACGCGACCTGCCCCGCATCGGATGCGCTGCAATCTGGCCGAAGCAGAAACGAAATATAGAGATTGCCCATCGGGGCGGCCCATTGATTGCCATGACGACCGCGCGCTGCTGTCTGTTGCAACGCCTGAACGGCAAAACCTTCAGGCTCGCCGCCTTCGGCGGCCACGCGCACGAGATCTTGCGTTGATGGCAACTGCCCCGTAACGGTGATGCGCCAGTCAATCATCTTAGTGGATGGCAAACAGGCTGGTCGCCGCTGTCTGGGCTGCCGTAATCAAAGGCGATGGATAGAGAATGAATAGCAAAATGAACGCCATCGATGCGATCAGCAGGATGCGGCGTGAATTGGTCAGCGCTTTTTCAAAGCCTTCCTTCGGTTCATCGAAAAACATGACTTTGACAATGCGCAGATAATAATACGCCCCGACAACGGACGTCATGATCCCCAGCACCGCCAGCACGATATAGCCTTGTGCCACCGCTGCCTGGAACACCATGAGCTTGCCGAAGAATCCGGCAAGCGGCGGAATACCCGCCATGGAAAACATCAGCGCGGCCATCGAATAGGCCATCACCGGTGAGTGACGCGACATGCCAGCGAGATCGGAAATGCTTTCCGTTGCGCGGCCTTCGCGGCGCATGAACATGATGATGGCAAAGGTGCCAATCGTCATCGCCATATAAATCGTCATATAAACCAGAACCGACGCAATTCCTTTTTCGCCGCCAGCCACAACACCGATCAGCGCATAACCCATATTGCCGATTGATGAATAAGCCAGTAAGCGTTTGATGTTGTCCTGCGCGATCCCCGCCAGTGATCCGACGACCATAGAAGCAAGCGCCATACCCCATAGGATCGGCTCCCACTGAACTTCGAGCGCGGCGAACGGAATAGAAACGACCCGGATCAACAAGCAGACGGCAGCTATTTTCGGTACGATGGCAAAGAGGGCCGTTACGGATGTCGGTGCACCCTCATATACATCCGGCGTCCACATGTGGAATGGCACGGCGGAAATTTTGAACGCCAGACCGGCGAGAACAAACACCATCCCAATGGCGGGGCCGAGTTGCGGCAAACCAGCCAGAGACGCAGCAATGGCATTAAACCCAATCGCGCCGGTGTATCCGTAAATCAGCGACGAGCCGAACAGCAGCATCCCGGACGAAATCGCGCCGAGGACGAAATATTTCATTCCGGCTTCGGCGGAGCGTACATGATCACGGCGGATCGAGGCCAGCACGTAGAGCGCCAGCGATTGCAATTCGAGGCCCATATAGAGAGTCAGCAGATCGTTCGCCGACACCATGATCATCATGCCGATACCCGATAAAATCACCAAAACCGGATATTCAAATTTCTGTGTCTGAATCTGGATCAGATATTGCTTGGCGAGCATCAGGGACGCCGCGAGACCGAACAGGATCAGGATTTTGGCATAGCCCGCGAAGCCATCGAGAATGAACCCTTCACCAAATGCGGTGCGGCCATTCCATGGAAGCCCGGTCAGCATCATGGCGGCAATAAAGAATGCCGCGACGCTGATCCATAAAATCGTCGTCGTGATGCGCGGGCCGCGCGTTTTGGCCGCAAGGGCTCCGTAGACGAGCAGCACCATTGCTACGCCTGCGAGGAACAATTCCGGCAGGGCGATAATGATGTCGGCTGGATTAAACAGGATCGGGGTCATCGGGCGGTTCCCTCAAGCTGGGAAATAAACTGGTTTTCAGGTTTGGCTTCAACGGGCTTGTTCATGGTCACCTGCGCGATCAGACGGTTCACCGATGGGCCGATACGGTCCATCACAAAACCGGGCGCAACGCCCAGCCACAGCACAAGTGCCAGCAGCGGGATGAAATAACCAAGTTCCAGCTTCGTCACATCCGGCATGGCCGCCGCATCGGCATTTTTGGATTCACCAAAAATCACACGGCGGTAGAGGACCAGCATATACGCTGCGCCCAGCACAACGCCCGTTGTCGCCAGGGCGGCAATCAGACCATCTGCCTGATACGCGCCCATCAGCACGAGGAATTCGCCGACGAAACCTGATGTACCCGGCAAACCGACAGAGCCCAGCATCAGGATCATAAAGATCACCGCATATTTCGGCATGTTTTTCACAAGGCCGCCATAGCGGGCAATTTCGCGGGTATGCAGACGGTCATAAACAACCCCGACACAGAGGAAGAGCGCGGCGGAAATCACACCGTGGCTGAGCATCTGGAAGATTGCGCCGTCAATCCCCTGACGGTTGAGCGTGAAGATACCGAGGGTCACATACCCCATGTGGGCAACAGACGAATAAGCGATCAGCTTTTTCATGTCGTCCTGCACAAGCGCGATCAGCGACGTGATAACGATAGCGGCAATCGACATCCAGTAAACCATCGGCGCGAAATATTCGGTGGCTTCCGGGAACATCGGCAGCGAGAAACGCAAGAAGCCATAGCCGCCCATTTTCAAAAGCACGCCCGCCAGTATAACCGAACCGGCAGTCGGCGCTTCGACGTGCGCGTCCGGCAACCAGGTGTGTACGGGCCACATCGGCATTTTCACGGCAAAGCTGGCGAAGAAGGCAAGCCACAACCATATCTGCCAGTCGCGAGTGAGCGGGCTGGCCATCAGTTGTGGAATATCGGTCGTGCCAGTTTTATAATAGAGCGTCAGCATGGCGACGAGCATCAAAACTGAACCGAGCAGCGTGTAGAGAAAGAACTTGAACGACGCATAGACGCGGCGTGGCCCGCCCCATATCCCGATAATCAGGAACATCGGGATCAGAACGGCTTCGAAGAACACATAAAAGAGAATGGTATCGAGCGCGCAGAACGTGCCGATCATCAATGTTTCCAGCACGAGGAACGCGACCATATATTCTTTCACGCGTTTTTTCACGGAATGCCAGCTGGCCAGAATACAGATCGGCGTCAGGAAGGTCGAAAGCAGGATGAAGAACAGCGAAATGCCATCGACACCCATGTGATAGGTCAGACCAAGCGCCGGCAACCATTCATTCTTCTCAACAAACTGGAAGGTGTCGATATTCGGATCGAAGCGCAACAGCAGGTAAAGCGAGAGGAAAAACGTAAATGCCGACGTATAAAGCGCAGCCCAGCGGGCATTGCGCACGACGATGGTTTCATCGCCCCGGACGCTCAGGATAAAGAACGCGCCGATCAGCGGCAGGAACGTCAGCAGTGATAAAAACGGAAACTGATCCATACCCGGTTACCCCTGAACCTTGACGATTTGATAGAACACATAGCTGAGCAGTGCCAGCAGGCCGATCATCATGATGAACGCATACTGAAACACAAAACCTGACTGGAAGCGGCTGAGCAGCCCTGCCCCCTGAACGGCGCGTCGGGCAACCCCATCCGGGCCAAGACCATCAATGACATTTTTGTCATTCTTCCAGAATAGTTTACCGAGCCATAGCGATGGCAGCACAAACAGGCAGTGATACAGTTCATCGAAGAACCATTTGTTAAAGAACAGCGTGTGCAGCGGCTTGAAGATACGCACCACCACTGCCGGAATGCCGGTCTTCCAGAAATAAAGGACAAAACCGATGAAGATACCGAGCAGCCCCATAACCAGTGGCAGTTTTTTCACCCAGAACGGCACATGGTGCGCAGCGGTGACGGTGTCATTCTCTTCCAGCACGAAGATACTTTTGCCGAAATACGGGGAGTTTTCTGCCGCTTTGGCAACGACAGGCGCGCGCGGTGTTTCATCCGTCACAGCTGTCGCTTCCGCCGCTGGCTCAATCGCTACGGTTTCTTCCGTGGCGACAACAGGGGCTTCATGCGTTTCAGCCGTCACGGCTCCTTCAACGGGAGTTTCCACGGCCGCTTCATGATGCGGCGCTTCGTGATGCGCAGGGCCGCCGACAAAACCGCTGTAGAAAACAATACCCGATAAAATAGCGCCAACGCCCAGCACAATCAGCGGCGTCATCATCACAGGCGGGCTTTCATGCGCGTGATCGAAGGTATGATGATCCATGCGCGGCTTGCCATGGAACGTCATGAACAAAAGGCGCGCGGAATAGAAAGCTGTCATCAAGGCTGCGGCGATACCGGCCCAATAAGCAACATTTCCGAACCAGGTATGATCGGCGAACGCGCTTTCCAGAACGATGTCTTTTGAATAGTACCCGGCGAAAATCGGAATACCGGCCAGCGCCAGAGACCCGATCCACATTAATCCATACGTAAACGGTACTTTCTTGAAGATCCCGCCCATATTGCGCATATCCTGTTCATGATGCAGCGCGTGAATGACCGAACCGGCACCGAGGAAGAGCAACGCCTTGAAGAACGCGTGCGTCATCAGGTGGAAAATCGCCGCGCTATAGGCGGACACGCCGAGCGCGAAGAACATATAGCCGAGCTGCGACATCGTCGAATACGCAATCACGCGCTTGATATCGAACTGTGTCATACCGATGGTGGCGGCAACAAACGCGGTAGCGGCACCAACCAATGTGACAACCATCAGCGCGACAGGCGCATATTCAAACACCGGCGACATGCGGGCAATCAGGAACACGCCCGCGGTTACCATCGTTGCCGCGTGGATCAGGGCCGACACAGGAGTCGGACCTTCCATTGCGTCTGGCAACCACGTGTGCAGACCCAGCTGCGCTGATTTACCCATCGCGCCCATGAAAAGCAACAGACAGGCTACAGTTAGTGCATTGACTTCATGCCCAAGGAAATTCATCGTTTGGCCAGCGACACCCGCCGCTTGCGCGAACATCAAGTCAAACTGCACGGTACCAAAAATGACGAAACAGGCGAAGATACCGAGCGCGAGGCCGAAGTCGCCCACGCGGTTTACGACGAACGCCTTGATCGCGGCGGCATTCGCGCTGTCTTTATAATTCCAGAAACCGATCAGCAGGTACGAGGCAACCCCCACCCCTTCCCAGCCGAAGAACAGCTGGACGAGGTTGTCGGACGTCACCAGCATCAACATCGCAAAGGTGAAGAGCGACAGGTAACTCATGAAGCGTGCCTTGTTCGGGTCTTCATGCATGTAGCCGACCGAATAAACATGAACGCAGGCCGACACTATGTTGACCACACACATCATGATGACGGCGAGCTGGTCGACGCGTAGCGCCCATTTGACTTCAAACGCACCGGATGAAATCCAGGTCATCAGTTCCATCGTGCGCGGCGCGCTATTCAGAACAACGTCGGTGAACAGGAACGTCGAGGTCAGCGCGGCAATGATCACACCGGCGCAGGTGACAAATTGCGCCCCGGCATCACCGATTTTCTTGCCAAATAGAAAGGCAATAAGAAAGGCAACCAGCGGCGGGAAGACTGCGAATAATTCCATGGTGCGTGTAGCCCCTACCCTTTGAGCTGAGAAATTTCTTCAACCGCAATCGTGCCTTTATTGCGGAAGAAGACGACGAGAATGGCAAGACCGATGGCCGCTTCGGCGGCGGCAACGGTCAGAATGAACATGGTGAAGACCTGCCCGGACAGATCGTTCAGGAACGAGGAAAACGCCACGAAATTGATGTTCACGGCAAGCAGCATCAATTCGATGCACATCAGGATAATGATCACGTTTTTGCGGTTCAGGAAAATGCCGAAAATCCCCATGGTGAACAGGGCGGCGGCCAAAGACAGATAATGCGTCAAACCAATCTCAAACATCTTAGGAAACCCCTGTTCCCGGTGTAATTTTGTGAATTTCCAAGGACTGCGCCACGGTGCGCGCATTCTGATCGGCGACGTTCTGGCGGCGTACGCCAGGACGGCGGCGGTGGGTCAACACGATCGCGCCAATCATGGCGACCAGCAGGATCAAACCTGATACCTGGAAGGCGAAGAGATATTGGGTGTAGAGCACATGGCCCAATTGCTCGGTATTGGTGAAATCACTGACGACTTCTGGCTTCACCGCACCCGGCGCGAATTTCCATCCCGAAAATACAAAGATCAGCTCGGCCAGCATGATAGCGCCGATGACCACGCCTACCGGCACATATTGCATCGCGCCCTTGCGCAGATCGCCAAAGGAAATGTCGAGCATCATCACGACGAACAGGAATAATACGGCGACCGCGCCGACATAGACGATCACCAAAATCATCGCGACGAATTCCGCGCCCAGCAGGACGAACAGACCGGCCGCGTTAAAAAAGGCCAAAATAAGAAAGAGAACCGAATGAACCGGGTTTTTTGCCGTAATCACCATCAATCCCGAAAGAAGCGTGATAGCGGCGAAGAGGTAAAAGGCGATGGCTGTGATCATGGTTTCTACAAGGAAAACGTTTGGTTTTATAAGCTTTTAGCCGCTTCGCGAGGGCATGGCAAGGAGAGGTTGCGGAATAATGCAGGAGTTTTTTTAGGGCCGTGTCTTTGCGGCACTGCAAGGCGGCTGCCTGTGGATAAATATGTGGATGAATGGTGGGTTTATTGTTTTTCTTTCAAAACGCTCCAAACTTAGGGAACGCAATTGCGTAAAATGTGTTTATTCAAAAATGATTTCATTCTTTACAGGAGACTTATATATGCAACATCTCGGCTTAATCTGCACCATCCTGCTCATCATCGGCGGCCTGAACTGGCTTCTGGTAGGCGCGGCAGATATGGATCTGGTCGCCATGCTTTTTGGCGCTGGCACTACCCTCACCCGCGTCGTCTACATCATCGTCGGTGTCGCCGCGATCATCAAACTGGTCGACCTGATCAGATCGCGCGCTTAGATCATTATCGAATTATAAAAAAAGCCGGGCTTGTCCCGGCTTTTTCTTATCTGTACGGCGCGTCGGCCGCGAGGTTGGACGCAAGTTGCGCCTCCCAGCGGTCCCCGTTGTCGAGCAGCTTGTCCTTGTTATAGAAAAGCTCTTCGCGGGTTTCCGTGGCAAATTCAAAATTCGGACCTTCGACGATGGCATCAACCGGGCAGGCTTCCTGGCATAAGCCGCAATAAATGCACTTGGTCATGTCAATGTCATAGCGGGTCGTGCGACGGGATCCATCGATCCGCGGTTCGGCTTCAATCGTGATGGCCTGCGCCGGGCAAATAGCTTCGCACAGCTTACAGGCAATGCAGCGCTCCTCCCCGTTCGGGTAGCGGCGCAAGGCATGCTCCCCGCGAAAACGCGTCGAGAGCGGGTTTTTCTCATACGGATAGTTGATCGTCACGCGCGGCATGAAGAACATATATTTCAGCGTCAGGGCCATGCCCTTGACGATTTCCACCAGCAAAAATGAGTTAATCCAGTTTTTCATAGCAACCCTACGGTAACGCATCAAACGTCAAAAGCAAACCAGCCATCAGTACGACCCAGATCAGCGTGAAAGGCAGGAAGATTTTCCAGCCCAGACGCATCAGCTGGTCATAGCGGTAGCGCGGGAAGGTCGCGCGCGCCCAGATGAAGAAGAACATGATCAGCAGGGTCTTGAGGATAAACCAGATCACGCCCGGCACGAATCCAAGGAACTCCATCCCGAATGGTGGCAGCCAGCCACCAAGGAACAGAACGGTGGTCATCGCGCTCATCAAAATCATGTTGGCGTATTCACCAAGGAAGAACAGCGCGTAGGACATGGAGGAATATTCGACCATGAAACCGCCGGTGATTTCGGACTCGCCTTCCGGCAAGTCGAACGGCGCACGGTTGGTTTCCGCCAGAATGGAAACAAGGAACACCACGAACATCGGCAGCAGCATGATCTGCACCCAAACCGGGCGCGGCGCCGTGATAATTTCGCTTAAGTTCAGGGAGCCAACGCACAGCAGGATGGTGACGATGACAAGACCCATAGAGACTTCATACGATACCATCTGAGAGGCAGACCGCATCGCGCCCAGGAACGCGTATTTTGAGTTCGAGGCCCAGCCGGCCATGATGATGCCGTAGACGCCCATCGATGAAATAGCGAAGAGATAGAGAATACCGACATTAATATCAGCGAGCACGAGTTGCGCGCTCACCGGAATGACCGCCCACGCGACCAGCGCCAGCGTAAAGAGCAGGATCGGTGCCAGAATAAAGACGGGCTTGTTTGCCTGTGAGGGAATGATGGTTTCTTTGGAGAGCAGCTTGATCCCGTCGGCGATCGGCTGCAGCAGACCGAACGGACCAACGGTCATCGGCCCCTGGCGGCGCTGCATCGCGCCCAGCACCTTGCGTTCCGCATAGGTATAATAAGCAACAGCGCCGACGATCACGCCTGTCAGTGCCAGAATGTGGATCAGCATCCACATCAACGGTTCGCCATAGATGGTCCAGAGTTCGAGCATTACGCGGCTTTCTTATAATCTTTCAGGAATTGCGCGAGATCGGGTTTGAAATAATTCGGTCCCTTCATGACCTTGCCATCTTCAGGGCGACGGATCGGTTTGCCGTCTTCGCCCAGTTTGGACATGTTGGAGCGATGTACTTCATCGAAGGCAATTTGTTTGATGGCTTGCAGACCGAACGACAAAAATGCGCCATCCAGTACATATTGCAAATCAATCAGCGCATCGAGCGTTTCAAGCGGATCGTTATCCTGCAGCGCATCTTTCAACTCATTCAGTTCTTCTTGTAACAGGTTAATGCGCAGCTGCTTGGTTTGTTCGCAGGACAGATCCGGCTCAGCATGGACCGGCAGGCCGTAAGTCTCGTGAAATTCCTGAACCATTTCTAATGTCGTTTTCATTCAGCGGCCTCTAAAACAGGTTGAGTAATGCCCTGCACAAACAAGGCCGAACATTTCTGCATGGTCGGCGAATGGCGCGCAATGACGTTGGTGGCATAAAAATCCGTGACGACCGGTGTGAAAATATCTCCCGATACAGCGCCCTGCGCGGCGACGGCGCTCCAGCCGCTCAACGAAATATCATCGATCAGACCGAATTGCGGCCATTCACGCTCGATACGTTCACGCAGCTGGAAGAGATCATCATAACGCAGCGTCTTGTTGCAGCGCTCGGACAAGGCGCGGATAACTTTCCAGTCTTCACGGGCTTCGCCCGGTGTGTCGACGGCTTTTTTCGCCATCTGCACGCGGCCCTCGGTGTTCATATAAAGACCGTGCTTCTCTGTATAGGCGGCGCCCGGTAGAACCACATCGGCGCGGTGCGCCCCCAGATCACCATGGTGACCCTGATAGATCACAAACGTGTCTTTTGGCAGGCTGGTCACAAACGGTACATCGACATTGAGCAGATACACAAGATTGAGTGCGTTCAGATCGAACGAGGCTTTCGGCGTAAAGCCGATTTCCAATGCGCCCACACGGCTAGCGGCGGTGTGCAGAACGTTGAATCCATTCCAATCTTCGCTGATACAGCCTGCATCCTGCGCAACCTGTGCGGCCAACGCGTGAACGGCGGTACCATCCGCGCGCGTAAACGCACCGGCGCCGATAATGATCATCGGATTTTGCGCGTTCGCGAATAAGTCTTTCGCGGCGGCCGCCATATCCTGCGGACTGGTGCCGAAATGTTTATACGGATAGGTCAGATCGTTGGCTTCCCCAACTACGCCAATTTTGACGCGGCGGTCCAGCCAGTTACGGCGGATACGGGCATTGAGGATAGCCGCTTCGCGGCGCGGATTAACGCCAACCAGCAAGATCGCATCAGCCTGATCGATCCCGGCGATGGTAGAATTGAACAGGTAGTGCGAGCGCTCTGATATATCGAAGCTCCCGCCATCGACGCGACACTCAAGGTTCGATACGCCAACGGCATTCATCAAATCTTTGAGTGCGACCATTTCTTCAACGGCGCACAGATCGCCCGCGAACGCGGCCATTTTTTCCGGCGCCGTGGTTTTCAGTTTGCTGGCGACCAGATCCAGCGCTTCATTCCAGCTGGCTTCGCGCAGTTTGCCGGACTGGGCATCGCGCACATACGGGCGATCCAGACGGTTTTTCGAGAGACCATCGCAGGCAAAGCGGGTTTTATCGTCGATCCATTCTTCGTTCACCTCTTCATTGAGGCGCGGCAGGATCCGCATGACTTCGCGTCCCTTGGAATCAATGCGGATATTCACGCCCAGCGCGTCATGCACATCGATGGATTCTGTCTTGCGCAATTCCCATGGGCGGGCGCGGAAGGAATACGGCTTGTTCAGCAACGCGCCAACCGGGCAGACATCAATCAGGTTGCCCGACAATTCGGTCGAAACGGCCTTTTGAATGAACGTGCCAACTTCCGCATTTTCACTGCGGTTCAACTGGCCCAGCTCCGACACGCCGGCGATCTCATCGCTAAAACGGATGCAGCGCGTACAGTTGATGCAGCGATTCATCGCTGTTTTGATCAGGGGGCCGAGGTTTTTATCTGGCACGGCGCGCTTGTTTTCATCATAGCGCGAACGGTCAAACCCGTACGCCATCGCCTGATCCTGCAGGTCGCACTCACCACCCTGATCGCAGATCGGGCAATCCAGCGGGTGGTTGATCAGCATCATTTCCATGACGCCGCGGCGGGCTTTTTTCACTTTTTCCGACTTGGTGCGGACAATCATATTGTCGCCGCACGCCATCGCGCAGGAGGCCACAGGCTTCGGCGCCCCTTCCAGCTCGACCAGACACATACGGCAGTTGGCGGGCACGCTCAAACGGTCATGATAGCAAAAACGCGGGACTTCGACCCCCAGCTGTTCTGCGGCCTGAAGGATCGATGTCCCCGGCGCGACTTCTACTTCCTGATCGTCAATGGTGAGCTTTGGCATGGATTTCACTTTGAAAACATTTTGTGGCCCTGTATACCCTTTTTATATGGCCAATCAAAGGGTTTCTAGGCACTGAATGGAAAAGTTTTCCCCCAATATCATGATCGAAAATGGCTGGCATGATTATGCCTTGCTGGACAGTGGCAACGGCCGAAAACTGGAGCGATTTGGTCCGATTACCGTCAGCCGCCCGGAGCCTCAGGCCCTGTGGCAACCGCTTCTGCCGGAGAAAGACTGGGACAAGGCGGATGCCGCTTTTACCAACGCCTCGGACCGCGACGATGACGATCGCGGCAGCTGGCAGCATAATAAAAATGTCGCCGATAAATGGCTGGCCGACGTCGAAGGCGTCAAAATGAACTGCCAGCTGATGTCCTACCGCCACATGGGTATTTTTCCGGAACAACGTCCGCATTGGCAGTGGATCGGTAATTCATGTAAAACTTCAACAAAACCACTGAGGATATTGAATTTATTTGCTTATACAGGCGCAGCAAGTTTGATTGCAGCAAAGAATGGCGCGCAAGTCACGCATGTTGATGCCTCTAAAAAAGCCATCCAGTGGGCCAAGGAAAATCAGGAGAGCTCAAAGCTGCCCGGCGACTCGATCCGCTGGATATGCGATGATGCCGCCGAGTTCGTCGCCCGCGAAGTCCGCCGCGGCAATCAGTATGACGGCATCCTTTTGGATCCCCCTCGTTACGGCCGTGGCCCCAAGGGCGAAATCTGGAAATTCGAGACCGATACAGCCCCCCTGCTGAAAAACTGCGCAGCGTTGCTGGCGCCCGATGCCAAATTCATGATCCTGACCGCCTACGCTTTGCGTCTCTCGGCTCTCGCGCTCACCCATATGATGCACGATGCATTGGATGGCCGTAAAGGCACGGTCGATTATGGTGAACTGCTGCTGATGGATAAAAGCACAACCCGCCCTCTGCCCACCTCGATGTTCTGCCGCTGGAGCGCTTAGATGAACGTCATTGAGCATTTAACCTCTCCGAACAATCCCAAGATCAAAGCGATAAAAGCCTTGCACATGCGCAAAACGCGTAAAGAGACTGGGCTGTTTCTGGCAGAAGGCTTACGCTCGGTGCTCGAAGGGCTCGATTGCGGCCGCATTCCTAAACAGCTGATTTTCTCGGATAAAGACTCTAAGGGCGGCGGACTGCAGCGCGCGATTGATGAAACGCTCAAACATGGCGGCCAATGCTACGCCGTCTCCGAAGCCGTGCTGGAAAAAATCGCCCGCAAAGACAATCCGCAAATGGTCCTCGGAGTGTTCGAGCAGGTGTTCCACGCCCTGCCCGCCATCAACGCCGATAAAATCAAATGCCTCGTCGCGCTCGAAGAAGTGCGCGACCCGGGAAATCTCGGCACCATCATTCGCACCGTGGATGGCGTCGGCGCCGATGGCGTTATCTTGATCGGCCAATGCTGCGATCCCTATTCGCTCGAATCTGTCCGCGCCACCATGGGCTCGATCTTTTCGATCCCGCTGTATCAGACCTCACTGGAAGCGTTCGTCAATCTGGCCAAGGATTGGCCCGGCTCAGTCGTCGCCACCGCCCTTAACGACAAAACCGTCGATTTCCGCGAAGCCAATTACAAACAGCCCCTTATTCTCGTCATGGGCAACGAGCAGGCCGGAATCACCGCCCCGATGCAGGCAGCCGTCCATCAAACCGTGAAGCTGCCAATGAACGGCCGCGCCGATTCCCTCAACCTCTCCATCGCTACTGGAATTATGCTCTACGCGGCGCTGGAAAAGTGGAAATAATCTTTGAATTCTGCGGGCTGCGCGGCTATAAAGCCTCATGTCTCAGCGCCTTGAAGTTCACACCATTTCCGAAGATGGCCGCGCCAAAACGCTCGCCAGCAAATTCCCGAAAGAAGACGTCAAAATTCGCGTCGTCGACGTCTACACAATCGAAAATGATCTGTCCGCAGACAGTGTCGCGGCGCTAGCCAAAAGCTTCGTCAATCCGGTCACACAAAAATCCTATGTGCGTGATGACAACACACCGCCGCAAAATGACAATTACCAGTGGGCGATCGAGATCGGCTTCCTGCCAGGTGTGACAGACAATATCGGCCATACGGCAACTGAGCTGAACGAGCTCACCAACGGCGATCATCAGCCGGTCTATTCCTCCCAAGTCGTCCTAATCGATGGCAATGTCAGCCCGCAAGACGTGGAAGCGTTCGCGGCCCAGTTGCACAACCCGCTCATTCAGCGCGCGACGATCAAATCGTCTGGCGAGGCTCTGCCGCTTATTATTCCCAAAGTGAAGCTGGATAACAAAGGCATCCGCGCGGACGATGTTGATCTCGACATCAGCGATGCAGATCTCGCTGCGATTGGGAAAGACGGTATTCAGGATGAAGACGGGTCGCGCCGCGGCCCGCTGGGCATGTCGCTGCTCTACATGCAGGCTGTTAAAAACTATTTCAAAAAAGAAGGCCGCAAAGCCAAAGACATCGAACTTGAAACAATTGCGCAGACATGGTCGGAGCATTGCAAGCATACGATCTTCGCTTCGCCGATCGATGACGTGAAAGACGGCCTCTACAAGCACTATATCAAGCGCGCCACCAACGATATCCGCAAGGCGCGAGGCAAAGATGATTTCTGCGTATCGGTCTTCAGCGACAACGCTGGCGCAATCATCTTCGACAATGAATGGCTGGTAACGGACAAGGTTGAAACACACAACTCCCCTTCCGCACTCGATCCTTTCGGCGGCGCCATCACCGGCATCGTCGGAGTGAACCGCGACTGTCTCGGCTTCGGTCAAGGCGCAAAACCAATCCTCAACCGCTATGGCTTTTGCGTCGCCGATCCGCGCAAAAAATTCGACTACTACCGCGGCAAAGACAAAACCAACAAGATGCTGGAGCCGGAAACGATCCTCAAAGGCGTCGTGCATGGCGTGAACCACGGCGGTAACTGCTCGGGCATTCCAACGCCGCAGGGCTTTGTCTATTTCGATGACCGGTATGCGGGCAAGCCGCTGGTGTTCGCCGGCACCGTCGGATTAATTCCGCGCAAGATTAATGGCAAACCCTCTCACGAAAAACGCGCGCAAAAAGGCGACCGCATCATCATGGCAGGTGGCAAGGTTGGCCGCGATGGGATTCATGGCGCGACTTTCTCCTCTGTTGCGCTGGACGAAGGTTCGCCCGCGACCGCCGTGCAGATCGGCGATCCGATCACGCAGAAAAAAATGTCGGATGCGATTATCAAAGATATTCGCGATCTCGGTCTCTACAACGCCATCACTGATAACGGCGCGGGCGGTCTATCCTCCTCCGTGGGTGAGATGGGCGAAGGCTCCGGCGGCTTTATCGTCGCGCTCGATAAAGTGCCACTGAAATATCCCGGCATGCAGCCATGGGAAATCTGGATTTCTGAATCGCAAGAACGTATGACGCTGGCCGTTCCGCCGCAGAATGTGAAAAAACTGCTCGAGCTGTTTGCCAAGCGCGGCGTCGAAGCATGGGATGTGGGTGAGTTCACCGACACAGGCCGCGCGCAGGCAACCTGGATGGGCGAACTTGTCATGGATATGACGATGGACTTCCTCCATGACGGCATTCCGGAAACGCCACTGAAAACAACCTTCACCCGTGGCGGCGATGCCGAACCAAATCTGCAGGAGCCGGATTACAAAGAGGCGCTGCTGACTATGCTTGCCCGCCCGAACATCGCGTCCAAAGAATTCGTCGCTTACCAGTATGATTACAACGTGCAAGGCTCCGCCGTACTCGGTCCGCTGCAAGGCAAAGGCCGGGTCTATGCCGAAGCGTCCGTCTCGCGTCCTGTTCTCGGCAATCCACGCGGCGTCGTTTTGTCACAAGGTCTAGCCCCGCTTTATTCTGATATCGACACCTATCATATGGCGACTGCCTCGGTCGATATCGCCGTCCGCAATGCCGTCGCCGCAGGCTGCCCGGTTGATCACCTCGCCATCCTTGATAACTTCTGCTGGTGTTCATCGGAAGAGGCTGAGCGCCTTGGCCAGTTGAAGCGCGCCTGCGAAGCGATTTACGACCTCGCCGTTCTCTATGGCACACCGTTTATCTCCGGCAAAGATTCGATGTTCAACGACTTCAAAGGCTATGATGCCAATGACAAGCCAGTGAAAATTTCAATTCCGCCAACCCTGCTCGTTTCGGGTATCGGCGTCATGCAAGATGTCGCGAACGCCATCTCGCTCGACGCAAAACAGTCGGGCGATCTGGTTTACATTCTGGGCGCGACTCGCAACGAACTCGGCGCATCCGAATATTACGCGATGCATAATAAACTCGGCAGCAACGTGCCGGAGACCGATGGCAAAACCAACCTCGATCTGTATCGTAAATTGAACAAAGCGCCGCTGCCCGCCTCCTCGATCGCCATCACCCATGGCGGCCTCGGTGTGGCACTGGCAAAAACCTGCATCGGCGGCCAGCTGGGCATGAATATCACGCTGCCGGATGATCTGCGCGGCGATGTCATGCTGTTTTCTGAAAGCACGGGCCGTATCCTAGTAACCATTGCACCGCAGGATAAAGCCGCCTTCGAACAGGCCATGGGATCATACGCCATACAGATCGGCACGGTAACGGATTCGCCGACCCTGACGATCAACAAAACTGCTATCGCACTTGACGATATAGTTCATGCCTATAAAAACACGTTGAAGGATTACTAATGAGCGCAAAAGCCCTCGTCATCACCGGTTACGGCATTAACAGCGAAGAAGAAACTGCGCAGGCATTTGCTATTGCCGGGTTTGATGCGCACATCCGCCATATCAATGATCTGGCAGAAGCGCCCGAAGAATTAAAAACCGCGCAAGTCCTCGCTCTACCCGGCGGATTTTCTTATGGCGACGATACGGGATCGGGCAATGCCCTCGCACAAAAAATGCGCCTCACGCTCGGCGATCACTTAAAAGAATTCTTGCTGCGCGATACGCTGACCATCGGCATCTGCAATGGCTGCCAGATCGCGGCGAATCTCGGCCTCGCTCCTGCCATCGATGAAAAATATGGGGAGCGTCAGGTTGCCGTCACACACAACGCATCCGCGCGCTATCAATGCCGCTGGATCGATGTCGCGACACAAAAAACCAATTCCCCATGGCTTGCCGATATTGAGACTATGCACATCCCCGTCGCTCACGGTGAAGGCCGTTTCATGATGGATGATGAAACGCTGGCGACACTGAAAAAAAATAATCAGATCGCCCTACGCTTCACTAAAGATGGCGCAAGCGCCAACGGTGAATTTCCATTCAATCCGAACGGCTCGACCGATGATATCGCGGGCCTCACTGATCCATCTGGCCGTGTGTTAATTATTATGCCGCACCCCGAGCGCGGCATGTTCATGTCACAACGCGATGATTACGCGAACCTGAAAGACGCTGCCCGCCGTAAAGGCGAAACATTAGCGGATCATGCCGACGGCATGGCCCTGTTCCAAAATGCGGGACGGTATTTCCAGACAGCAATCATGAAGAAAAGCGCGTAAAATTTAGGGACGGAATGCGCTGTAGCTATCGTCTATCCTCCCGACTGGATAACCATTCGGATGATTCAGCCGACTTTCTTGGATGCCTTTTAAGATATAATCGATATTGGAATTGGAAGGTTCAAACTTTATTTGCCGCACAACCACGCACGCTGAAACTGCGATGGCAAAACCAAACGTCAGGCATATAACACTTTCTTTTTTCACGATCAGGCCGCTTTTGCGTGTTTGCGGTACTCAAGAATGCGGGCCTCAACTTCCGGGCGGAAGTGGCGCATCAAGCCTTGGATCGGCCACGCAGCGGCGTCACCGTGCGCGCAGATCGTATGACCTTCGATTTCTTTGGACACATCGAGCAGCATGTCGATTTCTTCAACCGTTGCATTGCCTTTCACAAGGCGTGTCATCATGCGCCACATCCAGCCGGTACCTTCACGGCACGGCGTGCACTGGCCGCAGCTTTCATGCATGTAGAAATGCGATAAACGCGCAATGGCGTAAATAATATCGGTCGATTGATCCATGACGATCACACCCGCGGTGCCAAGACCGCTTTGTACGGCGCGCAGTGAATCAAAATCCATCAGCACGGTGTCGCAAATTTCAGCCGGCAGCAGCGGCGTAGACGACCCGCCCGGAATAACCGCTTTTAAGTTTTTCCATCCGCCGCGCACACCGCCGCAATGTTTTTCGAGCAATTCTTTAAGCGGAATGCCCATTTCTTCTTCGACCACACACGGCGCTTTGACGTGGCCGGAGATGCAGAACAGCTTCGTGCCAGTATTTTTTTCGTCTTTGCCAAGCCCTGCAAACCATTCCCCGCCGCGGCGCAGAATGGCCGTCACACTGGCAATTGTCTCGACATTGTTAATGGTCGTCGGACAGGAATAAAGCCCCGCCATCGCCGGAAACGGCGGCTTGTTACGCGGCTGACCTTTTTTGCCTTCAATGGATTCGAGCATTGCGGTTTCTTCACCGCAGATATAGGCGCCTGCGCCGCGGTGCAGGATGATGTCAAAATCCCATCCCGTGCCGGCGGCATTCTTGCCGAGCAAGCCTGCGGCCCGCGCTTCGTTGATCGCGATGTTCAGGTTTGAGGCTTCACCGTAAAATTCACCGCGTACATAAATCACACATGTATGCGCCTGCATCGCAAACGCCGCGATCAGCGCGCCTTCGATCAGCTTGTGCGGTTCATGGCGTAAAATTTCGCGGTCTTTGCACGTACCCGGTTCGGATTCATCGGCATTGATCACAAGATAGTGCGGCTTTTCTTTGACTTCCTTGGGCATGAACGACCATTTCATACCGGTCGGGAAACCCGCGCCGCCGCGGCCACGCAAACCTGATTTTTTCATCTCATCGATGATCCAGTCACGGCCTTTGGCAATGATGTCCTTGGTATTGTCCCAATCGCCACGGCGCTTTGCGCCTTCGAGACCGAACTGCTCCCAGCCATAAAGATTTGTGTAAATTCTGTCCTGATCGGGAAGCATTAGACGATCCCTGCTTTCTTGGCTTGCTCTTCAAGGCTGGTGGGGCCGGTGATGGCCATCGAACCAAAACGCCCGTTTTGCGGGCCGCTCGGCGGGATGACGTCTTTTTGCAGCAGCACCAGAATTTCGACCATCTTATCAGCCGTTAAATCTTCATAGAAATCATCGTTGATCTGAATCATTGGCGCGTTGGAACAGGCACCAAGGCACTCGACTTCCATGATGGTAAAGAAACCATCCTTGGTTGTCTCACCGGCATGAATACCCAGATGTCTTTCAGCCGCCTTCATTACATCTTCGGATCCGCACAGATGGCAAGGTGTCGTCGTGCAGAATTGCAGCAGGTACTTACCCACGGGCGCAAGGTTGTACATCGAATAAAATGTCGCGACTTCGTACACCTTGATTGGCGGCACATCGCAGATGCTGGCAACTTCGTCCATCGCGGCGCGCGGAATCCATCCGCCGCCGCGACCCAGATCGCCAAACGGACCAGTCACAGCTACCTGGCGCTGCGCCAGATCGAGCAATGGCATGATCGCCGATTGCTGGCGCCCCGGCGGGTAGCGATCAATAATTTCCTGCACCACTCCCATGTCATTGAACGAGAATGTCTCAGGCTGGAACGGGGCGTTTAACGCATCAGATTTTTTCATCGGTCAACCTCACCAAACACAATATCCATTGAACCGATGTTCGCTACCACGTCGGCCAGCATGGCGCCGCGGCTCATAAAGTCGAGACCCTGCATGTGGGCAAAGCCCGGCGCGCGGATGTGGCAGCGATACGGCTTGTTCGAACCATCGGACACCAGATACACACCAAACTCGCCCTTGGGCGCTTCAACGGCCGTGTAGGTTTCGCCCGCGGGCACATGGTAGCCTTCGGTATAGAGTTTAAAATGGTGGATCAGCGCTTCCATCGACGCTTTCATTTCGGCGCGCGGCGGCGGCGAAACTTTATAATCGTTCACTTTCACAGGGCCAGCGGGCAGCTTATCCAGACACTGTTTCATAATGCGCAGCGATTGGCGCATTTCTTCCATGCGCACGAGGTAACGCGCGTAGCAATCACCCGTTTTACCGACCGGCACATCGAAATCCATCTCGGCATAGACATCATACGGTTGCGACTTGCGCAGATCCCAGGCAACGCCCGAGCCACGCAGCATCGGACCCGAAAAACCCCAGTCGAGCGCTTGATCATCGGTAACAATCCCGATATCGACGGTGCGCTGTTTGAAAATGCGGTTACCTGTTAACAGGCTGTCGAGATCGTCCAGCACTTTGGGGAATTCTTCCGCCCACTCGCGCATATCTTCGGCAAGGCCGACCGGCATATCAATCGCCACGCCGCCGGGGCGGAAATAGTTGGCGTGCAGACGCGCGCCGCAGACACGGTCATAAAACTCCATGCCCTTCTCGCGCTCTTCAAAGCCCCACAAGGCCGGCGTGATGGCGCCGACGTCGAGCGCGAAGGTCGTGATGTTCAGAATGTGGTTCAGAATACGGGTCAGCTCACAAAACAGCACGCGGATGTATTGCGCACGTGGTGGCGGCGTAATGCCAAGCAGTTTTTCGGTGGCGAGCGCAAACGCATGTTCCTGATTCATTGGCGCGACGTAATCGAGGCGATCAAAGTACGGAATGGCCTGCAGATAAGTTTTGTATTCGATCAGTTTTTCCGTGCCGCGGTGAAGAAGGCCCACATGCGGATCGGCGCGCTCGATGACTTCACCTTCCATCTCCAGCACCAGACGGAGCACGCCGTGCGCTGCCGGGTGTTGCGGGCCGAAGTTCATCGTGTACGGCTTGATATGGGTTTCGTCAGAAATCTCGACAGTGTTATTCATGGTAGCCTCAGCCATTCTGGCCTCCTACGCGTTTCTTGGTCGGCTCCCAGCCGATCGGCGGGATAGCGCCTTTTTCATCGCCGGGCAACTGAACGTCGGTCATACCTTCCCATGGCGAGAGATAATCGAAATTGCGGAAATCCTGCGTGAGCTTTACCGGCTCATACACCACACGGCGCTGCTCGGCGTCATAACGTAATTCCACATAGCCAGTCAGCGGGAAATCCTTGCGCAGCGGATGACCATCAAAACCATAGTCGGTGAGAATGCGGCGCAGGTCGGGATTGCCGGCAAAGAAAATACCGTACATGTCCCACGCTTCGCGCTCAAACCATCCAGCGCTGCTGAAGACATTTACCGCGGACGGCACAGGCGTATTTTCATCGGTGCGCACTTTCACGCGAATACGGTTGTTCATCGACAGCGAAAGCAGATTATAGACAACATCGAAGCGCGCGCCGATGCGCTCGGGATAATCTGCGCCGCATATATCGACCAGCTGTTTGAATTGGCAATCTGAATCATCGCGCAGGAATTGCAGCGCATCGACCAGGCGTTCGCGCTCGACCACCAAAATCAGTTCATTGGCAACAATCTGCTTTTCAAGAATGATTCCCTCGAGGGTTTCTTCGATATGCTCGGCCAGATCGGTTAGTGTTTCAATCAGGGACATTAGCGGGCAATCCTTGTGTCTTCACGCTGGATTTTCTTTTGCAATTGCAAAAGACCATACACCAGCGCCTCAGCCGTCGGCGGGCAGCCCGGCACGTAAATATCGACCGGAACAATGCGGTCGCACCCGCGCACGACGGAGTATGAGTAGTGGTAATAACCGCCGCCATTGGCGCAGGATCCCATCGACACAACCCAGCGCGGCTCAGGCATCTGGTCGTATACTTTGCGCAACGCAGGCGCCATTTTGTTCGTCAGCGTCCCGGCAACGATCATCACATCGGACTGGCGCGGCGACGGACGCGGGATCATGCCGAACCGGTCAAGATCGTAGCGCGACATATACGCGTGAATCATCTCAACGGCGCAACACGCCAGACCGAACGTCATCGGCCACAACGAGCCGGTACGCGCCCAATCGAAGAGTTTATCCGCTGACGTCAGCAAATATCCTTTTTCCTGTACGTGATGCGAGAGCGCAGCGGCGACAGCATCCTGCTCCACGGCTGGCGGCAAGCCGACAGAGGTCTGGAACTGCGCATCCGGCGCGGTGATAACTTTACGATCGTGTGTCATATTACTCCCAGTCTAAGGCGCCCTTGTTCCACTCATAGATAAACCCAATCGTGAGAACGCCTAGAAATGTAACCATCGACCAGAAACCAAACAGTCCCAGATCGCCGAGCGTCACCGCCCAGGGGAATAGAAACGCAATCTCAAGATCGAAAATAATGAACAGGATAGCGACGAGGTAGAAGCGCACATCGAACTTGTGGCGCGCATCGTCGAACGCATCGAATCCGCACTCATACGCGGAGATTTTTTCCGGGTCGGGATTCTGCCGCCCTGCGATCAGCGAGAGCGCGACCGCCGCACCGGCGATAACGAACGCGATCCCGAGAAAAATCAGGATGGGCAGGTAATTTAATAAAAATGCATCTGAGGCCATGACACTGAATCTATAAAGGAAAAGCCCTCCATCGCCAAGGCTTAGGAGGGCTTATTTTTCAATTATCTGGCGGTCAAACCAGACCCAAAATGGCGCGAGTGACGGGACTCGAACCCGCGACCTCCTCCGTGACAGGGAGGCGTTCTAACCAACTGAACTACACCCGCATTTTGGTAAGGGGTTGTTTAGCCTTCCCACCCTGCCCTGTCAACGGGTTTTTACGGTCTGGGGGCCAGCTTTTCGGGATTTAACCCCTCTAGCTCGGGAACCACAAACTGGCCATCCTTGCGGATCAGGCGATCGTCAAACCATATTTCGCCGCCGCCCGCTTTCGGCGTTTGAATTTGCACCATATCCCAGTGAACCGCCGATTTGTTGCCATTGTCGGTTACCCCTTCATAAGCGGCACCAGAAGCCATGTGCCAGCTCCCCCGGATCTTTTCATCGAACAGGATCACGCCGACGGGTTTTTCAATAAGCGGGTGGAACGCGATGGCGAATTCTCCCGGATAGCGGGCGCCCTCATCTTTATCGAGAATTTGATTCAGCAAAGCTGTCTCTTCTTCGTTGCCGCCCATAGCCTCGACAACGCGGCCTGCGTTATAACGCAGAGTAATTCCGCTGAAAGGATTATTAAGGTATCGTGACGGTCCGAAGCGGACATGCCCCTCAACAGAGCCTTTTACAGGGGCGGAATACACCTCCCCGTCCGGCATATTGCGCAGGCCGATGCATTCTTTGGCACCAATTCCTTCAAGGCTGAAGGTCAAATGCGTATCAAGCCCTTTAATCTCGACCTGTGAGGCCTTGTTCATGATTTCTTTCAGACGCTCGGCCGGCTCGTTGAAGCGTTTGTGATCAAACAGACAGGCATCGGCATAAAATTTCAGAAACTCTTCGTAACCCATGCCACACAGCGCCGCGAAATCTTCTGTAGGCGCCGATGAAATTACCCAGCGCGTATTATTCACACGGTAGCGCGTTGCCTCGTTGGTTACTTCATAGAAACGCAATTGCTGATCTGGCGTAACTTTAGAATGTTTTTTATCGCCTACATTGCCGACACCAAGAAAAGCGTCGCATGTTTTCATATCTTCGAGCATTTGCGCGGCATACTCGAGCAAAGCGCTTTCATCATCGGACGCGAACAAACTATTGAGAAGTAGACTGCCATTTGGGCGCATTAAGACTGTTGCGCCAAGCCGCTCAGCTTCTTTCTTGTAATGCTCAGCAAAGGGCACCGCCTCTGGGCCGACATAGCTGAGCCAAAGCCGATCTCCTTCTTTCAATTCAATCGCGTTTTGAAGGAACTGCTGCGCCAACGCGCTTTTATAGTTATCGCTCATAAGACCCTCACATAATAAACATTGCAGGTAGCCTACGCGCCCTATAATTTATGTCAATATGCTACGCGGCCAGCGCCTTTGGCTTGGCATTAAACGGCAGGTTCAGGGCGTCGGCGACATTTTTGTAGGTAATTTCCCCTTCGCAAACATTGAGGCCCGCCATCAGCGCCGGATTTTCAGCCAGCGCGCGCTTCCAGCCCTTATCAGCCAGCTGCAGTGCATAAGGCAATACGGCGTTATTGAGTGCATGAGCAGACGTCACCGGCACCGCGCCCGGCATGTTGGCGACGCAGTAGTGAATCACACCATCGACCGTGTAAACCGGGTCGTTGTGAGTCGTCACACGGCTGGTTTCAAAGCATCCGCCCTGATCGATGGCGATGTCCACCATGACCGAGCCTTTTTGCATACGGCTGACCATCTCGCGCGTCACGAGGCGTGGCGCGCTCGCGCCCGGCACCAGCACGGCGCCAATGACCAAGTCGGCAGTCTGCACATAGCGCTCGATCGAATCCTGGCTCGATTGCACCACGCGGGCCTGATTGTGTAAGTATTTGTTCAGCACGCGAATCTGATCGTGGCTTTTTTCGAGGATGACGACGTTGGCTTCGAGGCCGACCGCCATGCGGGCCGCATGGAAACCCGAAACCCCGCCGCCCAGAATGACGACGCGTGCTGGCTCCACGCCTGGCGAACCGCCCATCAGGCGGCCACAACCGCCCAGATGTTTCAGCAAGTACGCGCCGCCAACCTGAATCGACAGGCGCCCGGCAATCTCGCTCATCGGCTCCAGCAGCGGTAGGCCTCGGCCATTTGTGCCGGTGACAGTTTCATAGGCAATGGCGATACAGCCCGACTCCATTAGCCCTTTGGCCTGCTCCGGGTCCGCCGCCAGATGCAGATAAGTGAATAATACTTGTCCCGGACGCAGCATCTTGCACTCATGCGCCTGCGGCTCTTTCACCTTGATGATCATATCCGCCTGGGCGAAGACCGTTTTGGCATCGGGCGCGATCTGCGCGCCGGCATTGGTGTAATCCTGATCGGTGTAATTGATACCGGCGCCGCAGCCCGTCTCGACGAGTACCTGATGACCATGCGCGACCGCTTCGCGAACCGATGCGGGAACCATGCCCACACGATGCTCTTGTGCTTTGATTTCTTTGGGAACGCCTATCAGCATATAGCCTCCTCATGCTTTGAAGGTATCAAGCGTGTATCAGGAATGGCCCCTTGGCAAGCGGCAACGCAGCAATCAAGGCAGGCCTGCCGTAAAAAGACCTCTGCCCCGTCGCAATGATATGCAACTTTTGACACACCTCGGGTGTTGGATAGGTCACGAACGACAAGACACGAGGAGATGATTATGTTTGAAGTGATTAAAGAGACATTGATGGACTGTGAATTCAACGCACTGGATACCTACCTAATTGAGGCAGTATCGACGTTGAAAGCGGCAGCGGCAAAATAAAAAGAGAAATGGTGGGCGTTGAGAGGGTCGAACTCCCGACATCTTCGGTGTAAACGAAGCGCTCTACCACTGAGCTAAACGCCCTTCCTTCAGAAGGTTTAGAGGTTAAACCAAAAAACTGACCTGAACGCAAATGAAAAAAACCGCGCGGAAAGCTCCAGCGCGGTTTTTCTTTAAAATAACAAAACTTATTTGTTAACAGCGTCTTTCAGCTCTTTACCGGCTTTGAATTTCGCGTTTTTCGAGGCTGGGATTTTCAGCTCTTCGCCTGTGCGTGGGTTGCGGCCAGTCGTAGCGGCGCGCGAAGCGACCGAGAACGTGCCGAAGCCAACGAAACGGGCATCATCGCCTTGTTTCAGAGTGGTGGTAATGCCATCGAAAACGGCTTCAACCGCTTTTTGCGAGTCAGCTTTGGTCAGGCCGGCTTCATTGGCGACATAATCGATCAGTTCTTGCTTGTTCATTGGGAAGTCCCTTTTCAAATGTTGAACATGTGTTTTCAAAAATCGACGCCGGACAAGGCAGAGTTTTAGACGAAGGCCCTAAAACCCGCAGAAATCCAACGATTCGAATGGCTCAGTTTTAGGCCTTTTCAAAACACGACTCAATGACGAATTGTGGTTTCTCCCTTATTTTCCGCAGAATCTTGCGGAATTTCGTCTATTTTCAGAGCTTTTTCGATAATAATTGGCTCCGGCAGGCGGATCAGTGCGTGGCTGAGCACTTCCTCGATCGTATTCACCGGTACGATTTCCAGCCCTTTTTTGACCTTATCGGGAATCTCGGCAAGGTCCTTCTCGTTTTCGATCGGGATCAGAACCTTTTTGATGCCGCCCCGTAAAGCCGCCAGCAGCTTCTCTTTCAAGCCCCCAATTGCCGTCACGTAACCGCGCAGGTTGATCTCGCCCGTCATGGCAATATCCTTGCGGATCTCGATGCCGGTCAGAGACGAAATGATCGCAGTGGTCATCGCCGCACCCGCAGACGGGCCGTCTTTCGGCGTTGCCCCTTCGGGAACGTGCACGTGAATATTCAGCTCTTTTAAGGTTTCATATGAAATCCCGAACTGGGACGCCCGCGACTTGATCAGCATCTCGGCCACCGTGATCGATTCCCGCATGACGTCTTTCAGGTTACCCGTGGTAGACACCTTGCCGTCTTTGCCCGGCATGGTCACCGCTTCGATGGACAGCAGGTCGCCGCCAAATTCCGTGTAGGCAAGACCAGTGACAACACCGACGCGGTCCTGATTATCGACTTCGCCATAACGGTATTTCTGGACACCGGCATACTTCTCTAACTGCTTCGGTGTGATATTCACCGAGCCTTTGCCGCGCATCAGGATTTCCTTGATGGCTTTACGGCAAAGGTTGGCCAACTCACGCTCGAGGCTACGAACACCGGCTTCGCGCGTATGATAACGGATCAGGTCACGGATACCGGCATCGGAAATAGAGAATTCGCTTTTCTTCAGGCCGGCCGCTTCCATCTGTTTCGAGAGTAAATGCTGACGCACGATCTGCAGCTTCTCATCTTCGGTGTAACCCGACAGGCGGATGATTTCCATACGGTCCAGCAAAGGCTGCGGCATGCGCAGACTGTTCGCCGTGCAGATGAACATGACGTCTGAGAGATCGTAGTCAAGCTCCAGATAATGATCGTTGAACGTCGTGTTTTGTTCCGGATCGAGCACCTCGAGCAGAGCCGATGACGGATCGCCGCGCCAGTCCTGCCCCAGTTTGTCGACTTCATCGAGCAAGAAGAGCGGATTCGATGTTTTGGCTTTCTTCATACCCTGAATAACTTTACCGGGCATGGCGCCAATATAGGTGCGGCGGTGACCGCGAATTTCGCTTTCATCACGCACCCCGCCCAAAGACATCCGCACAAAATTACGGTTCGTGGCTTTAGCGATCGACTGACCGAGCGAGGTTTTACCAACACCGGGGGGGCCGACGAGGCAGAGAATCGGCCCTTTGACTTTCCCGGCGCGTTGCTGCACGGCGAGGTACTCAAGGATGCGTTCTTTAACTTTCTCCAGACCGTAATGATCTTTATCGAGAATCTTTTTCGCTTCCTTGATGTCTTTTTTCACGCGGCTGCGTTTATTCCACGGCACGCCCAAAATCCAGTCGAGATAATTACGCACGACCGTCGCTTCCGCCGACATTGGCGACATCTGTTTCAGCTTTTTCAGTTCGGCGCGCGCTTTGTCGCCCGCTTCTTTCGACAGCTTGGTTTCGTTGATTTTCTTTTCAAGTTCGGCCAGCTCGTTACCGCCGCCATCTTCACCATCATTCAGTTCTTTCTGAATGGCTTTCATCTGCTCGTTCAGATAGTACTCGCGCTGGGTTTTCTCCATCTGACGCTTCACGCGATTGCGGATACGCTTCTCTACCTGGAGGACACCAATCTCGCCTTCCATGTAGCCAAAGATTTTCTCTAAGCGGTCCGCCGTGTTCGGCAGTGCCAGCAATTCTTGCTTGTCATCAATTTTCAGCGCAAGGTGTGAAGCGATCGTATCAGCCAGTTTCGCCGGCTCTTCAATCTGATTGACCGAGACAATCACTTCCGGCGGGATTTTTTTGTTAAGCTTCACATATTGCTCGAACTGCGCCATGGCGGCACGCGACAACGCTTCAATTTCTTCGCTCATCACGGTGGCGTCTTCAATCGGATCGACGCCCGCTTCCAGATACGGACCGCTATCGACATATTGTTTAACGACGACGCGTTCCAGCCCTTCGACCAAAACCTTTACCGTGCCATCTGGCAGCTTCAACAATTGCAACACGGAACCAATGGTGCCAACAACATGCAGGTCCTGCCCTTTGGGATCATCTTCCGTCGGGCTTTTTTGTGTTACGAGCAGCACTTTCTTGTCGCCACCCATGACAGCTTCCAGCGCTTTCACGGATTTGTCACGCCCGACGAACAGCGGCACAATCATATGCGGGAACACGACGATGTCGCGCAACGGCAGAACCGCATGGAATTTGGTGTTTTTGGTGCTTCCGAGGATCATTTTCTATGGTCTTCCTGTGAAATTTTGTCTTACAGCCTATCACATGAGATGGCTTCAATAGGTTAACAAATCAAGGGTGGTTTCTCAAAGCAAAAGCCCCGCTTTTCAACCAAAACGGGGCCTTTGTAAAAGTTATGAGAAACAAAAGGTTAAAGCTTATTTCTTATCTTCCATTTTGCCGATGTCGGCGCGTGTTTCCACCACATGATCGATCAGGCCGAACTTCTTGGCTTCTTCCGATGACATGAAGTTATCGCGGTCCATGGCTTTTTCGATGTCGGCCAGTTTGCGGCCTGTATGCTTTACATACACTTCGTTCAGCTTGGCGCGCAGGCGCAGAATTTCGCGGGCTTGAATTTCGATATCCGATGCCTGACCTTGCGCACCGCCGCTTGGCTGGTGGATCATGATACGGGCGTTCGGCAACGCATAGCGTTTGCCAGCCGCACCCGCGGTCAACAATAGCGAGCCCATCGAAGCCGCCTGACCGATACAGACGGTCGAGACTTTCGGCTTGATGTATTGCATCGTGTCGTACATAGCCATACCGGCCGTTACCACGCCGCCTGGCGAGTTGATGTAGAACGAGATGTCTTTGTCCGGGTTTTCGGATTCCAGGAACAGCAACTGTGCGCAGATCAAGGTCGATACCTGATCATGCACTTCGCCGGTCAGGAAGATAATGCGCTCTTTCAGCAGGCGGGAATAAATATCAAAGGCGCGCTCGCCGCGGTTCGTCTGCTCGATAACAGTCGGCACCAGATAGCTGTTGTACACTTCAATCGGGTCGCGTTCGCTCAAATAGGTCATGGGGTGCTCTTTAGGTCAGGTGTTTGAATCAACTCAATAAACCGTATCGCCCTAGGGCGTATTGTTCAAGTAGGTTTATTGGAGACATAAAAAAGGCCCCGAAACGGGGCCTTTGGGAAAAAAGAACGCTTAGTAAAGGCCAGGGCCAGCGCGGCCGCTTTTGACCAGCTCAATCTGGGATATCCCCGTATTGTGCTTGCCTTCACCCGAGCGATCACTGCGTGCCGACCATTTTGTGGTGAGGCTTTCACTTCTTTCCTGCGCGCGCCAGTCTTTGAAGTCGACCTTACGGCCCGTTTCTTTTGTCCATTTGTCCATTTCCGCCGATGTCGGGCTGTCTGGATGCATTCTTTGCATTTTGCCGTTCTTTTGCTCACCAGAAACTTTTCCATCATCGCCATAGGTCGGACGCGTTTGGCGTTGTGTTTCGCGCCAGGCTGAGAATTTTCCTTCAAAATGACCCGTCTTCACGTCGGAATGATAACGATCCACTTCCAAAGACGATGGTCTGTCTTTGTGCGGTGTAATCATTGTGCCGCCCGTGCCGGGAGGTCCCTTGTCACCCGGCTTATAGCCACCGGACGTTTTGGCTTCTTTTTTGTCTCCGGCCATACGGCCAAAATTGTGGCCTTCGTTGTTCCGGGCTTCAGCAATATCAGTACCGCCAATGGAAAATGCGAGAGCAGCAGCTACGGCTATCTGGCCGAATTTTTTTGTAAAGCTCATGGGTAATATCCTCTATCAAAATGCTTAATTACGGCAATTATGTAACCATAACGAAATTTGTTATGCAAACAGATTTTTGGCAAGGGTGTTATATCAGGAAAAGTTAATACAACTTTCAGGGCGCCATAGAGGGCGTAACGCGTATCAGTGTAATCTGATTACGGTGGCGTTTGACCACATCGAAGCGGAATCCGTAGAAGGAGAAGCTCTGCCCGGCCTGAGGAATAACCTTGGCTTCATGGATAATCAGGCCTGCGATGGTGGAATACTCCTCATCCGGCAAGTCCCAGTGAAACTCCCGGTTCAGATCGCGCATGGTCACGGTCCCATCAACCATGAAGCTCCCCCCCGGCTGTTTGCGTACTCCGGATACGGCGATATCATGCTCGTCGTCGATCTCGCCGACGATTTCTTCTAGAATGTCTTCGAGCGTCACGATCCCTTGCACATCGCCATATTCATCAATAACCACGGCAAAATGTTCGCGCCGCGCGCGGAAGGCCTGTAACTGGTCCCAGAGCGGCGTTGTCTCCGGAATGAACCACGGTTCGGCGATCAATGTTTGAATATTGATTTCATCAACCTTGCCGTGATGCGCCTGTAGCGCGCGCAGCAACGCCTTGGCATGCATGATGCCGACAATGTTATCGGGGTCGCCCTGATAGACAGGCAGGCGCGTATACGGGCTGGCCATGACGCCTTCGACAATGGTTTCGACATCGTCTTCGCAATCCACCATCTGCACATGCTTGCGGTGGGTCATAATCTCTTCGACCCACACATCTTTCAGATCGAGGATCGAACGGAGCATCGCGCGTTGATCCAACGTTTCCTGATCCGGGCCCTGATGCATTTCAATGACACCGCGGAGCACGTCGATATGGGCGCCAGCCGATACTTTGGACAAGTCGGAGCCAAATAGCTTTAGAATGAAGCGCACGATCCGGTTGATCGCCTCTGCGAACGGGAAGAAAAGCCAGACAACGAACTGCACCACAGGCCCAAGCGTTACTGACAATCTATCCGCATGATGAAGAGCATAGGTTTTCGGCATTACTTCCGAAAAAATAAGCAGTAGCACCGTCATGCCGAGCGTGGCGTAGACAACTCCCGTTTCACCAAAAATATCCAGCAGCACCGCCGTAGCGATGGAAGACGCCAGAATATTGACGAAGTTGTTGCCGAGCAGTAAGGCACCGATCAAGCGGTCTTTGCGCTCGCGTATTTTATTTACCAGTCCGGCGCGCTTATTGCCTTCTTTCTCCCATCCGGTCAGACGCGCCTTCGAGGCTGCCGTCATTGCCGTTTCCGATCCTGAAAAGAACGCAGATAACAGAACCAGCACAAAAATAACGATAATCGATACCCATAACTCCATTATCTTTGCTCCAGTATGTTTTTTACGTCATTCATATCGACATCATAACTCTGGAATGCCTGACCGATACCGCGCGAGAGAATAAAGCCAATGCGTTTGCCGTCGGCTTTCTTATCGCCGTGCATCAGCCCGATCAGATCATCCGCCTCCGGCGCGAAGTCCGGTAACGCTGTCGGCAGACCGCGCGCACGTAAATGCTGTTCAACCGCCTGTACCGCATTATCGCCGCATAGCCCCATTTTGGCCGACAGGCGCTGCGCCATCACCAGACCAATTGATACCGCTTCGCCATGCAGCAGCCGGCCATCATAACCTGCCGCCGCTTCCAGCGCATGCGCGAACGTATGGCCCAGATTAAGCAGTGCCCGCACACCGGATTCTTTTTCATCTGCCGTGACAATCGCCGCCTTGGCGCGGCAGCTCGTCTCGATGGCATGGCTCAGCGCCTCTTCATCGCGCGCCAGTACATCATCGCCGTGTTTCTCCAGCCACTCGAAGAACGTCGGATCGTTGATCAGCGCGTATTTAATGATTTCCGCATAACCGGCTTTCATCTCGCGTTCCGGTAGAGTGTTCAACACACCCAGATCGCACAGCACGGCGCGCGGCTGATAAAAGGCACCGACAAGATTTTTGCCATGGTGGGAATTAATGCCGGTCTTGCCACCGACCGAACTATCGACCTGCGCAAGCAAAGTGGTCGGCACCTGTACGAACGGAATGCCGCGCAAAACGCTGGCGGCAGCAAAACCACCTAGATCGCCGATCACACCGCCACCCACGACGAATAAAACAGATTGGCGATCCACCTGATGATCAAGTAACCAGTCGGTGACCGTTTGCAGCCCATCCCAGCTCTTTGCTCCCTCGCCGCCTTTGATGGTCAGCAGTTCCGCACCGCCCAGCGCACCAATCAGTTCCTGCGCATGGCCCCTTACATTGTCATCGGCCAGCACGAAGTACCGGCGCCCCAGTAAGGAGGAAGGAAGATAATGCGTGGCATTCACCAGCAAATCCTTGCCAATGGCAATGTCATAGCTGCGGGGGCCGAGATCGACGGAAACGGTGGAGGCACTCATGGCGTTACGATAGATGCTCCGCCAAGGCTTTGACAACAGAATTCAGGTTTTCTTCTAGCGGGACGGCACGCGACTCCACATGCACGGCCGCCCGGGAATAAATGGGATGGCGCTTTTCCATCAGGTCCGTTAAAATCCGTGCAGGGTCTCCGTTGTTTAATAAAGGTCGTTTGACGAGGTTTTTGGATACACGGTCCAGAATAACGTCCAGCTCTGCCTTCAACCAGACAGACACCGAGCGCTCAAAAATCAATATATCCGTTCCGGGCGTCATCACCGCGCCGCCGCCTGTCGCAATGACGCATGGCGAGCCATCCAGTAACGAGGCAATCACCTCGCGCTCTGAGGCGCGGAACGCGGTCTCGCCCTGATTGGCGAAGATATCCGCAATACTCATTCCCGCCTTGGCGACGATCAGATCGTCCGAATCCACGAATGGCAGACCGAGGCGCGCCGCCAGCATCATGCCGATGCGGGTTTTACCAGCGCCCATCAACCCGATCAGTACAATCGGCCGGTCCAGTTTCTCACGAATAAATGCCTCATCCATACGTAAAGCTTTACCCGCATCCGGTCGGTTTATCTAACGAAAAAAGGGCCCGGAACGAGGCCCTTTTTGAGAAATTTTGTGAGTCGATTATTTCGGCCTTTTGGATGTTTTTGGCGCGGGAAAATCCTTACAGGCCGGCTTGATCGTTGGCGGCTTATTGGATTTCGCTTCAGCAGTACTCATCATCGACAGGTTAAAAGCGCCAAAGCAGGCAATCGCCGTCAGGGCAAGCATCAGTTGTTTCGTCATGGTTGTAGCTCCTCTATATGTTTCCCGAAATTCCGTGATCTCAATTCTCTATAAATTAACTCTACCAAAACACAGAGAGCGTCTGCAAATTTATGTAAAATAACAAGCTATTCCGCCGCATTCCGGGCTTTTGCTCACAAAAAAAGCCGGACTGATAAGTCCGGCTTTTGAAATACTTAGAGACAACTCTTGTTATTTTGCTTTAACTGCAGCCTTTTTCTTTGGTTTCTGAGCGCCCTCGTCTTCGTCCTCTGCCATCAACTCATCGATGGTGACGGATTTTTCGGTGATGTCGGCATCATTGAAAATCAGCTCGCATACTTTTTCTTCAAAGATAGGCGCGCGCAGGGATTCCAGAGCACCGCGGTTCTTTTGATAGAACTCAAACACCATTTTCTCCTGACCCGGATATTTCTGGGCTTCGAGGATAACAGCACGCTGCAGTTCCTGATCCGATACATTGACCTTGTTGGTCGTACCGATTTCAGAGAGCACCAGACCCAGGCGCACGCGGCGCTCGGCAATGGTTTTCAGTTCTTCTTTTTCGTCTTCAGAAATTTCTTCGCCCGCTTGTTTACGCTCAGCTTCGATCTGCTGGAGGATACCGGCATATTCGGCATCGACCATGCTTTGCGGTACTTCGAACTTGTGCGTCTCATCGAGGTGGTCCAGCAATTGACGCTTGGTCTTCATGCGGCTTTGCACATCGTAATCGGATTTGATCTGGTGCTCGACCGCTTCGCGCAGTTTGCCTTCATCTTCAAAGCCTAACTGCTTAGCGAAATCATCGTTGATGTCGACAGGCGTGGATTCATGGATCTCTTCGATATCCACATCGAAGATTGCTTCGCGGCCCGCCAGTTCGGCAGCGCCGTAGCTTTCAGGGAACGTCACGTTCACTTCGACTTTATCACCGGCTTTTTTGCCGACCAGCTGGTCTTCAAAGCCCGGAATGAACTGGTTCGAACCCAGCTCCAGCTTCACGCCGTGAGCGTGCATGCCGTCATGTTCTTTATTGTCATCTTTGGTACGGCCATGGAACGTGATGATCGCAATGTCACCAATTTTGGTGGCGCGGTCACCTTCCACAGGCTTCGAGCCTTTATGGTGGCTGGCAACGCGTTCCAGCGTTTCATCAACCTGTTTCTTTTCAATCTTAACGACAGGCTTTTCCAGCTTCAGACCTTTCAGGTCTTTTACTTCTACCTTCGGCAGAACTTCCAGTTCGACCTTGAATGTCAGGTCTTTGCCTTCATCGAATTCTTTCACTTCGATTTTTGGCTGCATGGCTGGCTTCAGGTTCTTTTCTTTCAGCGCAGCGGCTGTGAACTCATTCACCACGGCTTCCAGCACTTCGCCCATCACGGCGCGGCCGTATTTCTGCTCCAGCATCTTCATCGGCACTTTACCGGGGCGGAAGCCCGCGATTTTCACAGTTTTGCCAACTTCGAGCAAACGCTCCTGGCGTTTTTTCTCGATATCATTGGCCGGAACCGTTACTTCCAGTTCGTGAGACAGGCCTTTTGCATTGATTTCTTTAACTTGCATGGTTTTGTTCATCCTAAAAATTAAATGGTGCGGGTGAAGAGACTCGAACTCCCACGGGTCGCCCCGCCAGAACCTAAATCTGGTGCGTCTACCAATTCCGCCACACCCGCACACGGTATCCCGGGCGTTTTAAAGCATGAAGCCCTATAAGCCAAGGGAAATTACAGGCCCAGACGCTTGAGAATGACAGGAATATAAGCGGGCAGATCGCTGGCGACCAGTCCGGCCCCCAATTCCCGGCCCATTTCGGCGTGAATCCACACGGCCGCGCAGGCCGCCGGATGAGTATCCATGCCCTGCGCCAGCAAGCCCGTGATCATCCCCGCCAGCACATCACCCGTCCCGGCGGTAGCGAGATACGGCGCATCAGCCTGATTAATCACGACCTGCCAATTAGGGGCAGCAATATGAGTATGGGCACCTTTCAGCAGCACAGTGCATCCTGTCGCTTTCACTGCATCACTGACTGTCATAGTACCGAACACCCGTTCGAACTCGCCCTGATGTGGGGTCAGAACCGCCTGATCATGCAAAGCATTGAATAAAGCGGGAGGATCGTATTTGAACACACTGATGGCATCCGCATCCAGAACGATTGGCTTACGAAGCGCTAGACTTTCAAGAACGATCTGGGGATTGGTCAGCCCCGCTCCCGGACCGATGCACAGCGCCGTCACTTTGTCATTCTCCGCCAGTGATAGAAACGATTCTTCGCTCACCATCAGATGGGACTCTATTTCCATGCGGTACAGATCGGCTTTGCCGGGCGGCGCGGCAATCGTCGTTAACCCTGCGCCCATGCGCGCACACGCGCTAGCGGCCAGTCTGGCCGCGCCGGTTTTCTCCGGCCCACCATAGATCAGCGCGTGGCCGCGGTCGTATTTATGCCCGTCCTGCGACGGACGGGGGAAATGGGGTAACCAGAGATCGGGAGAATTAAAGCTCATAGCCGCCTCAGCGAGCAGAAAATGGGGCGATCGACGGGGCTCGAACCCGCGACAACCTGGACCACAACCAGGGGCTCTACCAACTGAGCTACGACCGCCACATGAGAGTGATGTGTATGATTTTTTGGCAGGTGCGGTCAAGTCTTTTACGATGACCAAAAGAGGCATAAAAGACAGTAGACAGGTTTTTGTGCACATGCTAATTAGCCATTCATTAATTGCATAGCAGTTATCTTTATTATGAATATCTAATCCAACCCCTCAAAGGAACCGACCTCTATGTCCGATATAATTTCCATCAAATCTTTCGCCGATTTCGAAAAGGTCAAAAAGGAGCACGAACTGCAATTCGTGGGCTTCCAGTTCACCGACCCGCGCGGCAAGATGCAGCACACAGATCAGCATATCTCGACCATTGATAAAGATATGTTCGAAGAGGGCATCATGATTGACGGCTCTTCGATCGCCGGATGGAAAGCGATCAATGAATCGGACATGAGCTTGGTGCCGGACTGGAGCAAATGCTGGCTCGACCCCTTCTCCGCGCAATCAACATTAAAAGTATTCTGCACAGTGATGGAACCGCTATCGGGCGACCCGTATGAGCGCTGCCCGCGCGTTATCGCGAAAAAAGCCGAAGCTTATCTCGGCACCACGGGCATTGCCGACACCGCCTATTTTGGCCCGGAAGCGGAGTTCTTCATTTTCGATGACGTGCGCTACAAAGTGGCGATGAACGAAGTATCCTTCAAACTCGATTCCTCCGAAGGCCCATACAACACCAACACCGCCTACCCGCAAGGCAACATGGGTCACCGCCCTGGCGTTAAGGGCGGCTACTTCCCCGAAGCCCCAATCGATTCCACGGCCGATGTTCGCGCGGAAATGATCACGGTGCTCGCCTCCATGGGTGTGCCGGTTGAAAAACACCACCATGAAGTGGCGCCATCGCAGTGTGAACTTGGCATCTTCTTCTCGACACTGGTGAATTGCGCGGACAACATGCAGCTCTACAAATATGCCGTCCACAACGTCGCGCACATGTACGGCAAAACTGCGACCTTCATGCCTAAGCCGATCTTTGGTGACAACGGGTCAGGCATGCACGTGCACCAGTCTTTGTGGAACGGCAAGACGCCAATGTTCGCTGGCGAGAAATATGCGGGCCTCTCCGATAACGCCCTCTTCTACATTGGCGGTATCATCAAGCATGCTCGCGCGCTCAACGCCTTCACCAACCCATCGACCAACAGCTACAAGCGTCTGGTACCGGGTTATGAAGCGCCAGTGCTGCTCGCCTACTCCGCACGTAACCGCTCGGCTTCCTGCCGTATTCCTTTTGGTAAATCGCCAAAAGCCAAACGCGTGGAAGTTCGCTTCCCGGATCCGGTCGCTAACCCGTATCTCGCTTTCTCGGCGATGCTCATGGCCGGCCTCGATGGGATTCAGAACAAAATCCACCCGGGTGAAGCCATGGACAAAAACCTCTACGACCTGCCGCCGGAAGAACTGGCAAAAGTGCCGACAGTATGCGGCTCGCTGCGCGAAGCGCTCGAATGCCTCAAAGCCGATCATGAATTCCTGATGAAGGGCGACGTATTCACGCGCGGTATGATCGAAGGCTACATCGAACTGAAGATGGAAGAAGTGATGGCGTACGAAACCATGCCTCACCCGATCGAATACCAGATGTATTATTCCTGCTAATCGTCAAACGGCCCCGAAAGGGGCCGTTTTTTATTCCGAGAATTGGTAGCGATCGATACTTTCATCGAACTGACGCGTCGTAGCAACAACGATTTCATAGGCTTTGACATTGCGTGCCCAGCGGTAAAATTCCTCTGTGCGGGAGGGGGTGATCATCGTCACGATAAAAATGAACCCTTCTGATTCCATCGCCGTCACCCATAATTCATAGCCCGCCATCGTGGCCTTTTGCGGTTTGAGGTCATAGGCTTCTGTTACGGATTTGCTGATGTCTTTTTGAACAGGAAGAGTCAGGCTTTCAATCTTGGGGCCGATCCCGTACCCGGGCAGCGAGAATTTTTCCCGGTACTCATTCACTTCCTTACCCATCGACGTATCGATAAAGCGCGATGTCGCATAGATGTTGATTTGCCCCGACAGCTTTTTATTCGCGGTCGGCGTATAGATCATCGCGCGCATCCGTTCAACATTGATGACTTTTGGCGCGGTCAGCGTCCAGGATATTGGGAAATCAAAATAAGCCTGATCGAGAAATCCGTGGGTACGACGCTCCTCAATTTCCGAAAGCTTCTCTCCTACCAGATGGAAGCTGGCGATACCTTGCGCCTGTAAAACTTTGCCGTCCTGAAAAAGTTCGATCGGCACATAATAGCGCGCCATCACGATGTTCGGACCATTCAGGATGGCTTTGACCCGTACGCCATAACTCACATCGCCATCGACAGCGATATAGGACGCTTCAACATAATCGGCTTTATCATCGGTCTTGGTGATGGTTTCCAGCGTGATACCAGTATCTTCAACGTAATTAAGAAACCAGTTCCGAATACCGATTTCATAGCTCAGCTCTTGTGATTCGACGGTCATAAAACTGCGGCGGTGCTTTTTCGCAGGGCTGACATAGCGCGCGACGCGCTGAATGACTTTTTGATTGAGCGTCGTAATATCTTTGGCATCAGCCACACCGGAGCTGGCTTCTTTGACCCAGTCTTTGGGAAGGCGCACTTCATAGGCCAGCGCGGAATCGTTGTTCGGCTCCCCCTTGAATAATTGCGTTTTGGCCAAAAATTCCGCTTCTGTCATGAAAGCAGGTCTTTTCATAACACTTTCTTTAGGCGCCGCTTTTTGCTGAGCGAGAGTCGGCGAAGCAAATATGCCGATGAGCAGCACACCCAGACTATACGCGAGTAGTTTCGTCATATTTCCCATTGTATGAAATCTGCCCCTTCCCTGACAAAAACTTGCAAAACCGTCCCGATCCGTTACAAATCCTTGGGATATTTCACAGCATTCAGCATAGCAAAAGATTAAGGCCGCGCCATGGCAAATGATTTGTTTTCCAACAACACCGCCCGTTCCGACGATTACAGCGCCGAGCATATTGAGGTTCTGGAAGGGCTGGAGCCCGTCCGCAAGCGCCCCGGCATGTATATTGGCGGCACGGATGAGCGCGCCTTCCACCACCTCGCCAGCGAGATTCTAGATAACTCGATGGATGAAGCCGTGGCCGGGCACGCCAACCGCATCTCGATTGACGTCAACGAAGACGGCTCCGTCACCATCTCCGATAACGGCCGCGGCATCCCGGTCGACAATCACCCAAAATTTAAAGACAAGTCCGCCCTCGAAGTCATCCTGACCACCCTGCACTCTGGCGGTAAATTCTCCGGCAAAGCATATCAGACTTCCGGCGGTCTGCACGGTGTCGGCTCGTCCGTCGTCAACGCGCTCTCCGAATGGCTCTGGGTCGAAGTCGCCCGCGACAAGCAGCTCTATAAACAATCCTTCGCGCGCGGTATTCCAACGACCAAACTGGAAAAGCTTGGCAGCGTGAACAACCGCCGCGGTACGACCGTGTCGTTCAAGCCTGATCATGAAATCTTCGGCAAGAAGATGGCCTTCAAACCGTCGTGGCTGTTCCAGATGGTGCGCTCGAAAGCGTATCTCTTCCGTGGCGTGGAAATCCGCTGGAACTGCCCGGCGTCTCTGATTGAAAAAGACGCGCCTGTTCCGACGGAAGCCACCTTCCACTTCCCGCGCGGTTTGCAGGATTATCTTGAAACGTCCCTCAAAAACCAGCAGACGGTCACGGCGCGCATGTTCGCCGGCCTTGCCGATCTGCCCGAAAATGCCGGCCGCGTCGAATTCGCGATGAGCTGGCTCGAAGGCGGCGACGGCTTCATTCATTCCTACTGTAACACCATCCCGACACCGATGGGCGGCACACATGAACAAGGCCTGCGCACGGCGCTTTCGCGTGCCATTCGCTCATATGGCGAAATGGTCGGCATGAAAAAAGCTGCGAATATCACGATCGATGACATCATGGCAGGCGCCGCCGTGCTGCTCTCCGTATTCATTCGCGATCCGCAATTCCAGGGACAGACCAAAGAAAAACTCGCCAGCAATGAAGCGGCGAAATGGGTCGATGTCGCCATCAAGGATCACTTCGATCACTGGCTCTCCGCTGATCCTGCCGCCTCGAAAGCACTGCTCGATGAACTGATCCTGCGTTCGGAAGAGCGTCAGCGTCGCCGCGATGAAAAATCGACGCAGCGTAAAACCGCCACGCGTAAACTGCGCCTGCCCGGCAAGCTTGCCGATTGTTCGCGCAGCGATTCCGACGACACTGAACTGTTTCTGGTTGAGGGCGATTCAGCTGGCGGCTCCGCCAAGCAGGGGCGCAACCGCGAAACACAAGCGATCCTGCCTCTGCGCGGAAAAATCCTGAACGTCGTCAGCGCGTCCGGCGACAAGATCAAACAGAATCAGGAAATTCAGGATCTGATTCAGGCCATGGGCACAGGCACCGGCAAAGACTTCGATGTAAAAAAACTGCGCTATGAGCGCATCATCATCATGACCGACGCTGATGTAGACGGCGCGCACATCGCCTCCCTGCTCGTCACCTTCTTCTATACGCAGATGCGTGGCCTCATCGAAAAAGGCCACCTCTATCTCGCCCAGCCGCCGCTTTACCGTCTCACGGCCGGAACTTTAAGCGAATATGCGATGGACGACGCCCACAAAGACACGCTGATGAAGACCGTATTCAAAGACAAAAAGAAAGTCGACATCTCCCGCTTCAAAGGTTTGGGCGAGATGCCTGCTTCGCAGTTGAAAGAGACGACGATGAACCCGGCGTCGCGTACGCTGTTGCGCGTGACTATTCCCGATCTGCGCGCCACACTCGGTCTTGGTGAAGAGCTGGGCGATCATACCGGCCCTGTAGCAGACCCGACGATTGCCATTGATGATCTGGTTGACCGCCTGATGGGCAAAAATGCCGAGCGTCGCTTCGAATTTATTCAGGACAACGCCGAGTTCGCTCAGGACATCGATATTTAGAGTTTCACATGCGCCGCATAATTCTCATTCTTCTGATTGCGATTTCTGTCGCCAGTGTCTGGTTCATAACCATGGGCGCAAATTCTCTGGCAGAAAAAAAGGTAGTCGCCCAGCTGCGGGACGCTGGATTTGATCATGTCACCATCGGTGACCTATCAACAGGCCCGCGCAAAACATCCGCCTTCGACATTAAACTGGACGACACCGGCATCGACAGCCTGAAATCCGTCAGCATTTCAAGTGGCTGGTTAGGAGCATTGACGCGTGGCGACAATGCCGACATCACTTTTGATAAACCCGACATTTATCGTCAGATCGATCACATCAACGCGCTACTTCCCGGTCTTATGTCTCTCAATCGCGAGATGTTGGTAAAATTGCCAAAAGGCCGTCTGATCGTACGCGATGGCCGTATCAGCATCAACACGCCGCTTGGTGATTTCCAGTTTCTGTTCGACATTGTGATTGAACCTGAAAAAGAGAAGAAACGCCTTGTCACCGCTACGATCAAAAGCGATCAACCCACGATGGATTTTGCCTCTGACTGGCGCGGCTGGATCGAACCTGATGGCACAATGCTTGTCGATGGCTTGATCCCCGAAATCAAAACAAATATCGGTCCTGTGCGGTTAACCCGTGGCAATGGCTGGTTCAGCCTCTCGAATGCAGGAGAATATCCATCGCTGTCGGGGCAAGTGGAATCTGGCGCCGCCAGTCTCGGCACCCTGCCCTTGCAGAATTTTGCGATGACCATGGATATCGCGCGTGACGCGATTACCGTCCTAACCCGTTTGCATGCCAGCGGCGCCGCGCAAACCATGCTCTCGGCCGACGTCACGCTGGAAAACGACAAGCGCCAGATCGCTTTCACTCTGACGTCAGATGATCTGCCGTCTTTATTTAATTATCTTGATACAACAGTGTCGCGCGATACGGCTATCTTGCAAAAGAATTTCTCAGGCAAAAACAATCTGCTGCTGAGTGTCGACTATCAATTGGCCAAGCGCTTCCCCGGCGGCCCCTATCCGTTTGATATGCGCGGAACGCTGGATACGCAAGAATTCCTGAGCGGCACATTCCTCGTCTATCCCGGCACCTTCGATATGCGGGGCTCAGCCAAAGTGGTGCCGGAATATCTGCCCGGTATTGTGGAATATTTCAAACTGCCTGATAACGCAGTCAGCGGCGATTACATCCGCCTCGATGCCTCGCTCCAGCCTTTTATCTCAGGGATAAGCGCAGGAGTCGAAAACAACACGGGCGAATGAGCGCGATCCTTCTTCAATCGTGAAGCGGTATTCCCGGTCATCGACTACCACCGAATGACGGATCGGTAACATGCCGGTCTTGGTTTCCACATCACCTTTCGAGCTTTTGAAATTGACGGTGATACCCTGCGCCGGGTCATACCAGGCTTCCGGCTCACCTTGTGCGTTCTTTGCAGACAATCCTGAGCCGTACACCACCACCGCGCCTTCTGCGATCGTCACAGCGCTGTTCTCGCCTTTATAGGTCGGCGTCGAGACAACAAAGCGTTTCTGATCTGCTTCCGTGCAGCCTGTCGGCGGGCGCGCTGAGCGGATCAAAAAAGATAAACGTCCAGGCTCCATGCCTTCGTCCAGCTGTTGCTTCACCAGCGTCAATAAGTCCTGCATCGGGCCTTCCGGCACGGCGGCATTATATTCTGCACGTAACTGCTCATACCGGGTATTGGCCGTCTGCGCCTCGGCGCGCAGGTCTGTCAGCGCCGTTTGCAATTCATCGACCTGCTCGGTCAGACTTTTATTTTGCTTCTTAAGAGTGATAGCGCTTTCTGCGCCAAACTGGCGGCCCATCCAGATACCCACGCCCACTGACATGGCGATGATCAAGACGAAAGACAGCACGTTGGCAAATTTTTGCGCCGAGCGCTCGCGGTATCGGCTGTGCGGGTTATATTGATTTACAAACATGATACTGGCTCACTTTTTTGTTCATTCATCATCATCGTCTTCGTTACTGCCAAGGCTAATGCCGGACGTTTCAAATTCGCCCAGATTTTTAAAGCCGAGGCGCAGCATGATTTCCGTGCCGTTATCGCCGGTCTGATCCTGCGTCAGTTCACGCTCAACTGTTGTGCCGACCGTAACACATTGACCTGAATAGGTCAGGCCATAAGACGCATACCGCATGCCTTCGTTTTCGCCGAAATCATACTGTAACCCGCCATGGGCCGTCCATTGGTCTGCCAGCGGAACAGACGCATATAGCCAGCTCTGCTCACGCGGTTCATCCAGATCGGTGTTCGCAATTGGCGTTGCATAGAAATACGTTCCGCCAATGGTCGCGAAACCAAGATTGGTAGTGGCTGTGACTTCGTGACGTTTGGATGTCAACGTCTCGTTATCCAGCTGGAAACGGTAATTTAAATTCAGATAGTCGCTCGCCTGAATATCGACAGATCCCACAGCATCCGATAAACGCTCAGACAATCCCGATCCTTCGGGGAACAGGACGGCTTCGCGCTCCAGCCTGCGACTTTGCCCTAAAAACACTCCAGCATTCCAGCCATTTTGCGCATAAATCGAAGTGCGCGCGCCATAGGTTACCCGTCTGCCATCTTCAATCCGGTCATAACCGGCGAAGCGGTTCGCCTCAAACAGTTTCGGTGCATCGAGGAAAATATCCTGACTGTCTTCATTCGGCACATCGCTATCAACTTTGATGTTCGTGCCGCTTGTCAGCGATACGATTGGCTCGACCACGATTTGTGATCCGCCCTCGAGTTGTTTGACGAGCGGCAGACCCGCTTGCCAGTTGGCTTGCGCGAAGCCGCGCATCTCACTCGATTCCGTGCTGCGCCCGTTGGCTATGGCTATATCACGGTCGCGCACGTTATACGCATCGCCGCGCACGGCCAGATCAAGCGTACTCACCAGACCAGCGGGCAAAACATCCCGGCGCTGCCAGCCTGTTTCCAGCGTGCCGCGCACCATATCCTGACCGTTTCCGTCACGCTCGAGGCCCAGCGCCGACGCATCGACACTCCAGCGGCCACCCAGTGTCGCATTCGGATCGCCTTTAAAGCTCGCCTGCACTTCGGGCAAAATCATCGGCTGTTCGCGCTGGCGTTCGCTTACGCGCACATCCTGAAACGCCATGGCGCGGGCAACGGCATAGTTACGCCCGTCGAACCGCTCGGCGTAAATCTCGTTCTCTAACACATCTTCATTGGTGATATCGTACTGACGGGCATACTGGTCATCCGAAACGATCTGTGAGCGCAAGCCCGCGCGCCATTGCTCATCGATGTTGTACACACCCTCTGTAAATAAGTGCCCGCGCACTTCTTCACCGACCGATTGCGCCAATCCATTTTTCTGATCGGGCCGCTCCGAATACGTGATGCCGCCGGCCGTTTGAATTTCCGCTTTTTCAAACCGCTTGCGATACTCGCCCGTCAACATCGGATTTTGTTTGGTGAAAAGACGCGTACCGATGGTCGCATCTTCATCAGGCGCGATGGCTACATAATAATCCTGCTCGTAACTCGCGCCCAGATCGCTGCTGAAACGCGCGGTAGGCGCCAGCAGCCCGCTTTTCTGATCGACGGTGCCGTCGGGATGTGAGAAATACGGCGTATACGCCACCGGCACGCCGAATAATTCAAAGCGCGCATTTTTATAGGTGATGCGCGCATCTTCTTTATCATGGCTGACTTCGCTGGCGCGCAATTGCCATACGGGTGATTTTTCCGGATTGGCTTTACACGGTTCGCACGGCGTGTAGACAGCATCTTTCATGACAATCTTGGTGCCGCCCGTCCGCTCGCCCGTCTCGGCCCAGAAACGCGATCCATCGGCCAGCGTTGCCTGCAGCTTGTTGATGAAGCCGTCTTTCATATCGTCGGTCAGCTCAAAATTATCGGCCGTATACACATCGCCGTTCGGGTAATGAACGATCACGTTGCCGCTCGCCATAACCTTGTCGGTCTGCATGTTGTATTGCACGGTATCGGCGTTGAGTTTCCTGCCCGCCTGGATCATTTCCACATGGCCGCGTGCGGTAATGATCTGCCCGCTTTCATCATGCTCCAGCGTGTCAGCGGCGAAATCCACAGGCTGCTGTTCTGGCGTCGGCGCGGCGGAGGCTGGTTGCGGCGGCGCGATCGGTGTTGCCGGCGCTGGCAGGGTCTGCGCGATCTCTGGTTGGGGCGCACTCACAGGAGCCGCGACAGGTTGAGGGGCCGGCGCATAATCGACAGAGACATAGCGCGACACACGCTCCCCTTGCGCCTGCGCTGACGGGGGGCACAATGCGACACCCGCCATCAACATAAAGCCAAATTTTTTCAACTCGTTACTCAAGAAAATCGAACCCGCGAATGAGGTTGTGGATAATGACCTGCTCATTCTCTTCAAAAATGATTCGCAGGTCAAGGGAGAGAGCGAAAAAGAATTTTCCCTAACGCTTCAGGAAAGACGGAATTTCATCATCCACGCCGAATTGTCCGCCGACATCATCGGGACGGTCATACATACGGGGATTTTTGTGGGCGTTGGGGGCCGGTGTACTTACTTCACGGTGCAGAGGTGCCGGGGTCGCCGGGCGAGCTTCGCGCGCGCGCGGCTGTTCGGCTTCGGCTACTTTGGCTTCCTGAGGCGGCTTAACATCCGCCGGTTTTACATCGCGGCGGGCGCGCGGCGTGTGTTCACGGCGCGGGCGCTCTTCCCGGGCACCGCGGCGCGGCTGCCGCTCATCATCGCTGTCGCGCTCACTGCCACCCAGCTCAAGCACATCGACATCGATGGTTTTCTTGATCAGACGCTCAATCGCGCCCAGATATTTTTCATCGTCTTCCCCGCTGATCAGCGTATAGGCGCGTCCCGACAATCCGGCGCGGCCGGTGCGGCCGATACGGTGCACGTAATCATCCGCACTCATCGGCACATCATAATTAAACACATGGCTGACGCCTTTGATATCCAGACCGCGCGCGGCGACGTCGGAGCAGATCAGCAGCGTGATTTTATCGTCCTTGAACGCCTGCAACACTTCATTGCGTTTCACCTGCGGCATGTCACCATGCATCGGTCCGGCTTTGTAGCCTTTGCGTGCCAGATGCTCCGCCAGACCCGCGATATCCTTTTTGCGATTCAGGAAGATAAAAGCGTTTTTGACATCTTCCTTGCCGAGTAGCGCTTCCATCGCTTCGCGCTTTTTCTTGTAATGTACACGCACGATTGACTGCTGAACATTGACCGAAGTCGACGCTGGCGCCGACACCGAAATCTCTTTTGGATTGGATAGATATTTATCCGTCAGGCGTTTGATTTCCGGCGGCATCGTCGCGGAAAACAACAAAGTCTGACGTGATGGCGGCAGGAACGAGCAGATTTTATCGATATCGGGAATGAATCCCATATCCAGCATACGGTCCGCTTCATCAATGACGAGCACTTTGATATCGCTCAGCAGAATGGCGCCGCGCTCAAACAGATCCAGCAGACGGCCCGGAGTGGCGATCAGAACATCAACGCCCTTCTCCAGCAGTTTCATCTGCTCGCCCATGGACTCACCGCCCACCAGCAACGCCTTGGTTAGCTTGTGATATTTGCCGTATTTATCGAAGTTCTCGGCAACCTGCGCTGCGAGTTCGCGCGTTGGCTCCAAAACCAGCGAGCGCGGCATGCGCATACGCGCGCGGCCACCGCTCAAGATATCGATCATGGGCAAAGTAAAGCTCGCCGTCTTGCCTGTACCCGTCTGCGCCAGACCGATAATGTCGCGCATCATAAGCACGCTCGGGATGGCTTTTTCCTGAATCGGAGTCGGCGTCGAATAACCGCTTTCTAAAACAGCCCGCAGGGTTTCTTCGCTCAGTCCAAGGGTATCAAAGGTCATGTAAGGCTAGCCGATAACTCCATCCCACGATGGAAAATGAGGTAAATAATAAGGTTACAGATAAAGAGCGCCGTCGCGATTTTCAAAACGATATGTGCGCGGCCTTTGGCCGGCGTGCATGGCGGGTGGCAACATCCTGTATCATGACAGTCAATGCGCTTGGCATGGAGGTCGACCCCCCAGCCCAGCGCGATCATCACACCGGAGAAAATGATAAGCGGCACTTCTTTGCCGTGCAGGAAATCATGAAACTCCTGCCAGCCTGCCGGCAGCGTCGCGATCAGGCCCGCACCGACCATCAAACTGGCCAATGAGAACAGCGTCGGCAACACGCAGCAGAAAATATGCGTCGTTTCCGATAAAATAATCGTCCAAAGCAGGGGTTTATTCAAGCGCTCCACAAGCGGCCTTTCGTCATTACGGGCCTTGATATACGGCCATTTCCCAAAAAACACAAGGAATTTGGCGATTTACGGGAAAGAAGCATCTTTGGCAAAGAAGAAATAAATTGGCGTCCGTACGGATTCAGCATTATTTCCCTAATACGCTGATTTCATTTAAAAATCCCAATTCGTACTTTCTCAGAACCCCTGTAATACACCCTATTCAATAGCGTGAAGATAAGGACGGATTTTATACTACTTTATATCATGTAAGATCTACTGGTGGACCATATATGGGCTGCATATTTAGGACCATATAGGGCATAGGAGTTATAATTATTAATAGTCGCTATATGACTACATGGCCTTGGTAACCACAAAAGCCGCATTATTTTTGGACAACCGCTCGAAGATCCCAAGAGTTCGCAAACAAATATATAAAAATATATTAGAATTTTGTTATCTACATTTTCAAACAATAGGCGCATGATGGGACATCAGGATGCACTATGGAAATATTGACCCACAAAGAACACCATCACTTTTTAACCTTTCTCCCCGCAATTAAACATTTTGCGGAAGAGTGGCAGCTTGTCACCATTAGGCTAAAGGCCAAAGAAGCCGATGCTTTTTCCATCCAGAATGCCGCGACCCTGTTACAAGACATATTTAATGAAAAAGATGGCCGTATCTTTATTTGCAATGATTATGAATTGATCATGGTTGTCAGAGAAGGCCGAGAGGCCAGCCCTCATGAGATGGCCAAACGCATCGATGAAAAATTACCAAAAGGTAGATGTGAAGTTGAAATTGAAAAACCTACGACAGAAAAACTCGGCCGTTTCAAAATTTTGATCAATTTAGATGACGTTGAACAACTATCCGCGTTCGCCTTGAAACGTCGCTCCCGTTCGGAAAATATAATTCTTGTGGCAGATGATGACATGTATATGAGAACCCTTATTAGAAAAGGCGTGAACCCGCAATACACGGTTAACGAAGTTATTCATGGGAGCGAGATTGTCTCGGCCTATAAAAAATATACACCCGACATTCTGTTTCTCGACATTCATATGCCCGGAAAAGACGGCCACGAAAATCTGGAAGCTATTCTAGCATTTGATCCACAAGCCTATGTAATCATGCTCAGTTCTGACAGTTCACGTGAAAATGTTGTCTCTGCAACAGAGCTAGGGGCAAAGGGGTTTCTGGCCAAACCCTTTGATAAGAATATGCTGCAAGCTCTAATTGGGAAATGTCCCACAATTACCTAATCCAAAAGACCGACCGATTTCAGATACATTTTCACAAGGCTATATTCCTTCTCAATATTATCAAATAAAGCAATACGCGCCTCGCTCTTCCCGGAAAAGTGCTGTGCGGTATCACATAGTTTGTGAAGGACATGGGCGCCAATACTACCTGATCCCCCCTTCATCATATGCGCGGCCTCAACCCATGCCTTATAGTCCTGGTCCGCAACATTTCCCCTCATGGTTTGTAAATTAAGGTCAGATTGCAGGATAAATGCGTTTATTAGCTCTTTCTCTACGTCTCTATCGCCATCCGTAAAGGTTCTCATCTGTGTAAAATCAACGGGAACATTCTCATCAAAAGTCTGCGCAACTATTTTATCTTCCGGCTTAAACACCAGCCATTGACTTAAAATATCTTTCAGCTCGTCCATATCCAGCGGTTTACTTATGTAATCATCCATGCCGTATCGAAGGCATTTCTCACGCTCCCCAACCATAGCGTTAGCCGTCATAGCAACGATCGGTAAATGCGTTGCCGTGCCTTGCTCCTCTTGACGGATGATGGTTGTGGCATCGTATCCATTCATTTCAGGCATATGGCAATCCATTAAAAGAACGTCCCACGGAGCCGATTTATGTTGCTCCATTGCCTGCTGCCCATTTGAGACAATCAAGAAATGCGGAATCCCAAACTTACTCATTATTTTACTAATGAGAATTTGGTTGGCTGGATGATCTTCGGCAATCAAAATACAGGCATGATCAGCAGGGATTGTTCCGGCCCCTTCCCTTTTTTTATTAGTCCGGCTTTGCGGGCTTAATTCTGAGGTAGTGTCAAAAGGAATTATAATTGTGAAGGTAGACCCTATCCCTATTGTACTTTCTACAGAGATCGTTCCGTTCATCAAAGTAACGAGTTGCTGCGTAATAGCCAAACCGAGTCCCGTTCCGCCGTATTTACGGGTATTAGAGTTATCGGCCTGACCGAATTTTTCAAAAATGCGTCCTAATTTATCTTCGGAGATGCCAATGCCGGTATCTTTAATTTCACAGCATATCTCGATGCGTTTATTACCAATATCCTTTTGATATACCTTAAACTCAACGTTACCATGATCAGTATATTTAATGGCATTTCCAACCACATTTATCAGCACGCGCGTAATTCTCAGAGGGTCACCCAGAACATAGGGGAAATCGCGATCATATTGCCGGGATAACGTTATGTTTTTTTCCTGTGCCAGCGGCTCTAGCGTATGGAATACGCTATTGAAAATATACTGTATATCAAGACCGATGCTCTCCAGAATCATCTCACCCGCCTCAATTTTAGACAGGTCTAGAATATCATTTACAATTTCTAAAAGGTTCACTGAAGAGCGGAACACGCTATCGGCCAATCCCCTTTGTTCTTGCTTGAGATCGGATTGAAGGAGTAGGCGATTCATACCGAGAATACTGTTTAAAGGTGTTCGTAGTTCGTGAGACATATTCGCAAGAAAATCAGATTTCGCAACATTCGCTGTCTCCGCCTGTTCTTTTGCAAGACGAAGTTCTTCAAGGAATTTTATTTTTTCAGTCACATCTTCCAGGATACCCACCAGCAGATCAGGAGAGCCAATTGCATCATAAACTGGAACCTTGATTGTATGCGCAGTAAATGTGCCCCTTGCATTTGTTACCTTCTCTGCCTCGATATCGACAACACGGCCCCCTTGCATAACTTTTAAATCAGTTGCTCTAAAGAAATCCGCCTCAGTCTTCGGAAAATAATCATAGTCAGTTTTACCAAAAGCATGCGCCTCTTTAAGCTGCAAAATATCTTCTGCCGCTCTATTCATCATCGCATAGCAATAATTGTTTTTCACGTCCTTTGCAAAAATTGCCAAGGGAATATGATCAAGAATGGTTTCTAAAAGAGTTTTTTGTTTCATCGCCTCCTTTTGAGTTATCTTCATTTGTAAATAAAGATCATTTTTTTCGGCAATTTCTCGCTGCAAACTTTCCTGTGATAGACGCTCTCTATCTTGCTTCATGCGCCATAGATAGATATAAGCTGTTAAGAGTAATGTAAGCAATATACCGCCCAAAAGCATAGAATATGAGTGCCAACGATCTGAAACATTGGCGTTCTTATTGAACCCGTATTCCATGAGGAATGTTCTTCCCATGTATGTAATATGGCTGGTCTTTACGGGTTCAAATTCCAAACCCTCATCAACATCATATAACCTAGATAATCCTTGTTCGCTTATGACTGATACGCGAATGCGGATGAATTTTACGGATACTTTCTCCAAAAATTGAGCGATTGCATTGCGCAAATCAACCCCAAGAATAACGTAACTTCTTTCTGTATTTTTAGGACGGGATGCTCCTTGCTGGTCAAGAGCGAGGATAGTATAAAAATCGTCTTTATGACTGTCGTCATCGCTCTCCTCAAAAGCTTTAAACGGTGGCGATAAAACAGGTTCACTCGATTTTTCTGCTTCGAAAAAGATGCTCGTCAACTCAGGAATGTTAACAAGATCAAAACCTGCCGCAATTTCCTCTCCGTGCCGATCCCATACGAAATGCAATGGGTAATGATAAGGCACTTTCCCACCTTGCCTTGACACAGTGTTTTGCCAAATTCGAAAATTTGGATCAGATATTTGTTTTTCTTTAAGATAAGCATGCAGGGAATCGCTTCGAACTTTCACTACGAATTGCATACTAATCGTTTCGGGAGATTCATTCATTAACCGTGTCGTAAAGGTTTTAAATTCTTGTGCGGTAATATTATTTGAGGAATAAAATAATGCCGCCGTTGCCTCAACCAGGGTCGCATAATACTGCAGATGCTCAGCGAATTCCCGCTCGAAAACTACAGTCGTTTCAGTAAGCTTATTACTGGCCTCCAAATCTTCAGCCTGCCGCGCATAGAAAAAAATGACAAGCGAGAGCGTAATCGCCACTAAATATGCAAAAATAGCTGGATAATAGAAATTAATTTTAAATGTCAAGGGGCTCTTCAACTTTCACATCCTTTATATTCAAGGTTTTAGAAAGAAGCTTTGCGCACTCCATCCTTTATAATGTTATAAAAATTAAAATTCTCTATTAGAGATATTAAGCGACTAGAGATTTTTCGACGGTAACATCCACAGGAAAAGTAAGAGTCCATGTAGTGCCCTCATCGATCGTCATTTTGGCGGTACCGTCAATTTGCTCCACCAATCTTCTGATGAGACCTACTCCGTGACGTTTATTCGTATTATGCTCTACAAAACCAATCCCATCGTCAGAAATCGTAAGAGTACCCGTACCGTCATTTTGGCTGAACTCTACACGGATTATGCCCGACCTGGACGGGAATGCATGAAGATAAGCATTGGACGTCACTTCAGTAACTACGATACCCAGAACGGTAACCATATCCAGATCCAAGGGAATGGAGTCCGTCTTACAGATAAGTTGTATTTCGTTTATTCTTTTTTCTTGAAAGTCATGCAAATTACGGCATAGCGAATTGAGATACGATCCAAAGTCTATTGTTTGTATTAGACCATGCTCTAAAAGATGATTGTAGATGGCAGAAAGGCTCATGACGCGGCGCGCGATAGAGCGAATACCTTCTCTACCCCCAACATCCGAAACCTCAATTTGCCGAAGCAACATGCCATAAACAAGCTGCAGATTATTTCTTACCCGGTGCTGCAACTCCGTGGCCAGAGTACTCTTTTCTTCTAGAAGTTCATTTTTTTGTGCAATCAAATTTTGCATTTCTATGAGAGTAGCTTCCAGAGTTGCCACTCGCTCCGCCGTTCCTACAGCTTCTGCAAGAACATTGGCAAAACCCGTGAGAAAATTGATGTCGTGTTCATCAAACGTTATTTGCTTGGAACTGTCGGCCTCTAGTACTCCGAATGGGCCATTCTTACCTTTTATAAGAACATCGACAGTTGAGGTAATTCCATGTTGTTCATAAAAATCAGGCAGATCATAGCTATTGTTCTTTTTAATATCTTTAAGAATAACCGGTTCACCCGTAATATAGGCCCGCCCTTGCGTTGAGCTTTCATCGGCCTGGGATACAACATGGCCTACGATATTGGCCTCCCAACCATAACCAGCTACAACTAGCAGATCATTTTGCACGGGCCTATACCGACAAATTTTTGAATAAGGAACGCTCAAGCTTTCAGCGCAAATTCGGGCTGCTTCCGATAGAACTTTATCTAAATCTGTTTCAGTAAAAGCAAAGCTGCCAAAATGAGCCAATGCCGCCTGCTGGCGCAATAATTTTTCGATAGTATGTTTTGTATTCATGCCAGATTCCGACTGTCAGCCGCAAGATTTTCAAGAAGATGAAAGTTAGCGGGAAAATTAAAAGGCGACACGTGATGGCATGCCTTTATATCTTGAACTATGCGAAGTGCGCAGGCTATATCCTTTAAACCGTACGGTTTTTGAATATAGGCATCGCCATCTATTTTTGATAGTTTGCCTTCAAGTGGGTCACCAGAAGCGTATAATATACCCATGGTTATCTTATCTTTCAATAAAGGACGAATTTGCGAACCAAATTCTCCATGGGCCAGTCGATAATCCAAAACAGCCAAGTCAGGCGAATGAAGATCAGCTAATTTAACTGCTTCATCAACAGTTCTTGCAAGACAACATACTTCATATCCTTCGGATACAAGGAAATCTTCTAACATATCGGCAAGTATAACATTATCTTCTGCAATCATAACTTTAATCATGTAGCCTGCTTTCGAAGAGGCGTCACAGAATTGGTCCTGAAACGAGCTTGTTATCAGAGACCCAAAACACAAAAAGAAGGAAAAGCAGAATTAATATACATATACACTGGTTTAATACCACATATTTATACTTCCAATAATTATTTGGACGCCGAATAAGTTATAATAATTTTTTAGGATGAAAGTTTATTTTAAAAATAGTCGCTAATAGCAATCAACATTGAATTTAAGACATTATCATTCATATTAAAAAATCGCTATTTCACACGACATACCATCGCAATCAGCCTGTAATGCGCAGATATTTTTTTGATAATTAAACATTATTGATTTAACGGGCTATTATATAAGGGCGGTTCACATATCGTTTTTATTGATATGAAGACGATCCCTACTCTATCTTCCCATGAGGGAATTTCTTGAAGTGCCGGGAATAAACCTTAATATAAATTGTTAAGTAGCCGCAGCTGTTAAGATATTTTCAATCTCTGAAAGGGAGGATTTTGTTAAAGTTTTTGGCATTTCGCCCGTAATGCGCTGGGTAACTTCTTTATGTAAGCTGGGACGAATTTGTCCCAACGTTTGGGGATCTGCTACTACCACTAATGCATCAATTCCACCTTTATGAATGCGATTATATAAGTCATTCGCGATATCTTTGGCAAAATTGGCTTCCTCTAATTCATGAGGCGAAGTCTCATGAGGCACTGGCGAGGCACCTTGACCATCATGTGCTCCAGGAACCAACTCATCCATTCTTTCTATTTTTATGCCTGAAGTAGCAGTGTTGCGGTAATACGTTGCATGCGCTCCGTCTGCAATAATAATCACAGCATTATGGGGTACAGAAAATTTCATTGATTTTAATCCTGTCATTATTGTGTAAATTCCACATTGCTAACTGAACAAAAACTAAATCGTTCCAACAAGTTATTGGATCACGCTGATTAAAGGTGAATTCTGCTCAATGAAATGAGCGCCACTGCCTCAACTTTTACAAAGGTCAGAGCTAAAACCCCTGATTTGCAGCACGCATGAAAGAGAACAAATTTCTTACTTAATCGAGTTCAAGGGGTAACGCGAGGCTTCCATAGGTGTTTCCATACGTGAAAACATCGGCACAAAATCCATTTCAAATAATGTTTTTTTTGAACATGCGTGAACGATAATGGATGTCTGCGAACCCGTCGCCGTACGGAATACGAATTAGGCAAATAAAGAATTGATTTTTATGAATAATATTGTTCGGCATAGATCGGCATGCCCCCAATTATACCCCCCAAATATTCCGGACTGACCTATGCGTTTGAAATTTTGAGCCTTAAGTTATTCCTATGGCCACACCTGCACTCCAATTCTTTTAATTGTAGATACAGGCAAAGCGCCACGTTCATTTCTTGCAACACTGCCGGGACGCTCAAGTTCTTCTTTAACAACCTCACGAGCGGCTTCATAAATTGCAAAAACATCATATTGTTCATCCATAAGAACAAGCATTACAGAATCCCATTCATAGTCAAGTTTGATAGCCCCCACTCGTTGGCTTTTATTACGCTTGTCATCAATAATTCGACGCGCTTTGATTTGGATGCGTTTTCCGCCTTTATCAATGGCATCATAGCCGGGGCTTCTTGCCTCAGCTAACTCAAGATCTAGAAGCCTTGCAGCTTCACATTCTGCAATTTCTCCCGTGATACCAAGCGGTTTACTTGTCAGTTCATAATAGGCAATGGCTGCAGTTTTTGCTGATGATATGATCTCTAAAAGTTTTTCACTATCTGACATCTCTTCTATTTCTGCATGCTCCAGACGTTAGATAGTGCCTCGGCCTGTTTAAGAACAAGTTCGACAGCTTCCGCTGCTTGATCTGGCGGATATTTATAACGCTGCAACGTACGGCGCACAAGAATACGCAATTGCGCGCGGACGCTATCCCGGACTTGCCAATCGACAGTGGTTGATTTTCTTAATTTTTCTGTGATTTCGATGGCAATTTTCTTAAGTATTTCATCCCCTAATTCTCTAACGGCGCTGGCATTATTGGCAAGGGCATCATAAAAGGCAACTTCATCCGGATTAAGGCCTAGGCTTTGTTCTCGCTCTAAATCACGCTGGAAATCCTTTGCCATCTGGATCAATTCTTCAATAACCTGAGCCGTTTCAATTGCTCTGTTATTGTACTTGCGTAGTGTTTCCTGCAGGCGTTCAGCGTATTTTTTCTCCTGCACGACATTATTTCTTGTTTTTGATTTGATGCTGTCGCTCAGGAGCTTTTCTAATAGCTCAATTGCTAGATTTCTCTGTGGCATCTGGCGGACATCTTCAAGAAATTCATCAGAAAGAAGGCCAATATCAGGTTTATCAAGTCCGCACAGGGCAAATACATCCGTTACACCTTCGGCGATAACGGCATTATCCAGAATCTGCTTTAAAGCTGAGTTTCTGTCTTCCTGGCTTAACTTGCGATCAACCGTTGTGAATTTGCTGATGGCAGCTTTAATGGCCGAGAAGAATGCAATTTCCTTCCGTAGATCTTTCGCCTCATCAAGCGTGCTGCACAGCGAATAGGCCTTTGTGATAGCAAGGACCAGATCCAGAAAGCGCTTCTTTCCGTCAGTGAGACCCAATATATAGTTTGTAGCGGGTACTAAAATCTTATGTGCCTGCGTTTCATATCCTGAATAATTGAATCCCGGATACGCATTCGTCTTTGCAAGCATACCGCGCACGGCATCTATTTTTTCAAGCAGAACCGAAAACGCCTCTTCAGCACGTAAGGCTGGTTCGCCCTTACCTTTAGCGTCCGTATAAATCTTGAGCGCCTGCTTCAACTCATTTGCGATACCAATATAATCAACGACAAGTCCGCCAGGCTTGTTCTTGAAAACGCGGTTAACGCGCGCGATAGCCTGCATTAGATTATGGCCCTTCATAGGCTTATCGACATACATAGTGTGGCAGCATGGGGCATCAAATCCGGTAAGCCACATATCGCGTACAATCACGATACGCAGGGGATCATTAACATCCTTAAATCGGGTCTCAAGTCTTTTCTTGGTTTGTTTGTTATAGATATGAGGCCTTAACAATTCGCGGTCAGATGCCGACCCCGTCATGATAATTTTGATAGCCCCTTTTTCTGGATCGGTGTCATGCCATTCCGGCTTCAGTGCGATGATTTCATTGTATAGATGGACGCAAATCTCACGGCTCATCGCCACGATCATCGCTTTACCTTCGATAATGGCGTTGCGCGTTTCGTAATGATTAACGATATCCTCGGCAACCTGTTTTATCCGTGGTCCAGCACCAACCAGCTTCTCAAGACGGCTCCATTCCCCTTTGGTTTTCTCACGCGCGCCGAGATCTTCTTCATCCTCAATAACTTCGTCAACTTCCTGCGAAAGTTTTTCAATTTCCACCCGGTTTAGATCTAGCTTCGCAAGGCGCGATTCATAATAAATGGGAACGGTCGCGCCATCATCGACGGCATCTTGAATGTCATAGATCGAGACATAGTTACCAAAGACAGCGCGTGTGTCTTTATCCTCAAAGGAAATGGGCGTCCCGGTAAATCCGATAAAGGCGGCATTGGGGATGGCATCGCGCATATGCTTCGCATATCCGTATTTATATTCCCCATCTTTCCCAAGCTTAGCTTTCAGGCCGTATTGACTTCTATGCGCTTCGTCCGAAATGACCACAATATTATGGCGTTTGTTCAGGATAGGATGCTGCTCTTCTCCATCCAGCGGCGAGAATTTCTGTACGGTAGTAAATATAATTCCGCCAGTTTCACGCTCCGCCAGTAATCGGCGCAACTCCTCCCGGTCATTGGCCTGAACCGGCTGTTGTTTCAAAAGCTCCTGCGCGTTGCCGAATGTCGTAAATAATTGTCCGTCCAGATCATTTCTATCCGTCACAATAAGAAGGGTGGGATTATTCATTTCCTTCTGTTGGAGCAGCATACCAGCATAGCAGCACATGGAAATGCTCTTGCCCGAGCCCTGCGTATGCCAAACAACGCCCGCCTTCTTATCACCGCCCGTTCTAGAAGCCTCGACAGTGGCCCTGACGGCCTCTCTTACAGCATGGAACTGGTGATAACCCGCAATCTTTTTAATAATTTTTCCGTCATCGGATTCAAAAAGAACAAAGTATCGCATGTAATCAAGAAAGAGCGCGCGGTCAAAGAAACCCCGCACCATTGTTTCAAGCTGCCACTCCACCATCGGACGATCATTTTCATCCTTGACGGTGCGCCAGGGCATGAAACGCTCCTGATTGGCGGTCAGTGACCCGATGCGCGCATTATAACCATCACTAATGACCACGGCCTCGTTATAAATAAACAGGTCACTGATCTCTTCTTTATATGTCTGGATCTGATGGTAGGCATCCCAAATATCGCAAGTTTCATCAATTGGGCTCTTTAGCTCCAACACGCCAAGTGGCATGCCATTCACGAAACAGATAATATCCGGGCGGCGCGGCTGCTTCGTGCCGGTAATCGTGAATTGATTAATGGCCTGAAATCTGTTGTTCTTTACATCATCAAAATCAACGAGCAAGGCATGGTCATGCCCCTGCTTTCCATCCTTCTTAAAGGTCACCGGAACGCCCTGCAGCAGCAGCCGGTGAAAATCCCGGTTATTGGTGATGATATCAAGGCTCTCTGGCTTCTTCAGATGTGCGATAACCTGCTCGGCGCATTCCGCAGGCAGATGCGGGTTCAGCCGCACAATCGATCGCGCCAAGATAGTTTCCAACAATACCCCACGATAATCCGCCCGTGCGGCATTTTCAGTTTCTGGAGCAATATCCGGGCCATGTAAAACCTCCCAGCTTCCTTCACGGAACCATTCAAGGCACAGATTTTCTAATTGCGTTTCATTCATTTGAACTTGTCTCCCGCGTCCTCACAATATTTTTCAACAATAGGAAGCCACTTGTCTTCATACCAAAGCCATTGACTGCTCATGACAACTTCGCCGAATTCCTGTGCCTTTTTGTTACGTTCTGCAGCACTCTTCCATTTTGTCTTCCAAAGCTGCTGATGCTGATGAGGATTGAATTTTGTAAAACCCTTATTCTGCATTATTTCAACAATTTGCTTTTCTGTTCTTTTTTGTGGTTTATATGGCTTTATAACGTAGGTGGCATTTGCTCCCACTGCATCGTCATATTTCACTAACTTATGAATTTCTGCTGAAGTTTTTGATGTGCTTTCAAGCCCGTAATAGACGGTTGCCTGGAACGCATTATTATCTTTGAAATCACTTAATTGAATGCTTTTATAAATTGCGGATATTTGAGCGGGAAGATTACTTTTTTCCAGCTCAATAAACTGGTCTTTTTGTATGCTCACAAACTGTAAGGCGAGCGATAATTCTTTTGCAAGCGTAAGGCTTTCTCCAAACCAATCGATCATATATTTTTCAAAATTGACACAGCAAGCCTGAAAGAGTCGTCCAAAGCATTCTTCGCCGCCGACAAAAAATGTGTGTTCTACAGCGTTTCTAATATCAATGATCTTTTTTAAATTCTCTTTAACCGCTTCATCCTTAATAGGGCAAATTTCTTTATCCAAAGTTCCATTCAAGGTGACAGAGTCACCATTTGTTATCTTACTTGAACCTTTCTTGGTTCTTTCCATCTTCTCATGCAAAAGGTAGGTCCATGCAATATTTGCCAACACACAAAATGTTTCTGACTTGAAAATAATAGCAGGATTGTTAAAAACCTGAACAGCGCAGACCATTGCTTCGCGTGCGCGAATGAGCCGAGAATCCTTATATGGGTTCAAAAGTGTTTTGGGATCATAGGCAGATTGAACTTTTATATATTCCAGAACCTTCTGGCTCGAAGCTGGTTTGACATCTTTATCTTTCTTGACTGCCGTAACCCTTGCTAAATTGATAGTTGAAGACCTGCCTTGGTTTACAATATGAACAATATCCTGAGCTATATAACCATTTTCAAGCAGACCTTTTACCAACGGGAATTCAGTCTTGGTTAAGCCACCTTCCTTTGTCTTTTTTCTGTGAGGCTTTATATTCTGTAGCATTAGCTAACGGCCTCTTCCATCAATTTTTCTAACAAGGCCATAAGACACTCATCATGATCTTCATTTGCTGGATACCAGATTGGAAAAATATTCGCTTCCGCCAGCTCGTCTCTTTTTTTTAATCGTGCCCCATTATCATCATTTACAGCCATAAAAGCATAATGCCGCACTGTTGATTGCGCACCATTTTCCGATAAAAATCCCTTCAAACAGCGCAGAGTTCTGTCGGTGGTGAGGCCACACCCCATAAATAGAAGTGTTTTCTGACAAACAGCATTGAGGCATTTTTCTAGAGTTTTTTCACCAACATAACACCGGTCATATTCTGCCTTTGTCAAAACACGACTGCGCGCCGTATTTGCCTTGCCGTGGAGTTTCACAAGCACATTTTTGCCTTGCCCGATAAGTCTTGGTAGCTCAATAGCATCCACACCGAGAAGTTCTTCTGAAAATGGTTTTTCGGCTTCATCGTAGCAACGCTTTATAACACTATCGAAATTGGTGGTAACGACGCTGGATTGAAAACAATAAGGCAAAAACCGAACGCATCCGGACAACGGACGTTCGTCGTCATCAAATTTATTTTCTAAATACTCGTCAAAGGCGTTAGGCGGCAGAGCATCGAATAGAATTTGAGCAGCATCTTCATATTCTCCACGAGAAAGCAGGTTGCTTAGATCAGCCTCAGAAACATTGGTTTCTGCGCACAATCGATACAAATACTCCGTCCAGCCAGGATAGCCGCTGGGCATAGAGAGTCCAGCTCCTACAAAGGGGATCACCGATCCACGGCGATAGGCCTGCTTTAACTTCTCAAATCGATCAGCATTATCATATAGCAACAAGATTTCTTCTGCTTTTTGCATTCGTTCTTGTTTTTTTGTTTCACACCACGCGGCAAACGCACTTTTAAAGGCTTCATCATCATCTTGTAAAATCCGTTGTGGCGAAAAAGCGATGTCTTCGATGATAACGTCCCCGTTAGAATCTATTTCTGCATAAATTTGTTCTAAGAAATCTTTCTCGAGGAATTGCATATCTATTCATCCCCAAGGCTAGAAACATGAATTTCACCGGAAAGCAGCTTTGGAAGGAGCGCATCTCGCGTTTCGGCGAGTGTTGTGCATTCCGATCTCAATTCGATCTGTTTAGAGAGGTTGTTTTGCAAAGCCCTACCGCAAATTTCCATCAACTTACTATCCAGCTTTGGAACAGCGCATAGAGCTTGGGATAAATGTTCTCTCTTAATGTGTCCCATGGTTACCGCTTTATCTGCGGCTATGCGCTGAAATTCCTGAAGATGGTGTCGTGTATAAAGGTAATAAAGCCATTTGGGGTATTTGTCGGATGTGACCTTAAACAAATGCTGGTTCAGGGCTGCTTTCCCACCGCACCAGACATCGACGACTAACGATCCAGACCATGAAAAAACAACATCGCCGTTCTCGACGATATATTCTGGCTTGATATCTGGTGATGCTTTTTCTGCGCCGTCCGCGGAACCTTTTTTCAACTGTGCAATTTTCAAAACAGGTAAAAAATGATTTTCATCTTTTGGTCTAAATTTCTGTAGTGCCAAGCCGTTTAGATAGTTTGCTATCTGGTCTAAGCCTTTCATCTCCCATCCTTCCGGTATGGGCCCGAGTGGAGAGTCGGTGAAGGCGGAGGGGAAGGCATCGGCGGTGGAGGCGAACTCGGTATAGGTTTTCGGGTCGTTGGTTTTAAGCGCTTGAAGATCGGCGGTGGATTTTCCACTGATGGCCCGCATGGCGACAAGGCGAGCGTCATCAGCGCTACCACCGCTTTCCAGCACATCCGCTTTTGCGCGAACAGGATCAAAATCCACAAACCAGCTCTTGAAGATCGCCTGCGCCATCCCCTCCAGCGTCTCATTCATCCGCCGGTTATTTTCGATTTTATCGTCCAAACCTCCGAGAATTTTAGCTATCTTTTTTTGTATTGGTAAAGGAGGAACTTCAAACTCACGAACATAGACGGCGGCACGAGTCGTAGAAGGCACAGGCGAACCATCATCAATTTCACCTAATTTATGATACTGAATTGCATAGTATAACCATCGTATCACATGCTCTGATTTTGAAACCACGTAATAGGCTGTATCAATCACATAGAAATCATCTTTAGAATACTCAACCCCTCTATATGCTCCTTTACGCCCAAGGATAACACCAGGACCTTTTGATAGAGGTTTTGTAGTCCAGCCTACGGGACCATTAGAGCCGTAAACTCGATAATTGCCGATACCGTCTTTGTAGTCTCTAAGCGCCTTCCCATATTCTAAAGAGATTTCATCGCCCCATGCAGTTTCTTTCCATCCGCTCATGATTTATCTCCTTCTTTGCTAGAAGGGCAGGTTTCCTCTCTCCCATGAAACTTACGATCTTTTCTAGAGTCATACGTAAATGTTTCGTCTTGATAAATTGACTGATAGTCGACAATCAAATTCAAGCTGTGCGCAAAAGATATGTCCTGCTTTTGCGTATCATAATAAAAAGAGAGAAGTAGATGTTTTGAGTTCATTGGCATTGAATAGCCCGGAACCAAAGACCCAGTATAAATACTGAAGCAACCATTCGTGATATCTCTAAGAAAATCGTCATATGTTTTTCGATTGTTCAATGAAACCTCTTCGTTGCCATTAAGCAAAACAAATTTCTTAATAATCGCGGGGCCAACTCCACAATTCTCTAAAACAAATGAAACGAAGCCTACATTATCTTTTTCGTCATGGGCTTCCATTGTCGCCAGCATAGGGCGCACTGATAGTTTATTATGTTTGCGATTCTGGCGGCCTTGCCAAACGGTTACGCCCAAAGCACAAATCGCGGTAGAGGCCGAAGCAATAGCTATCCATGTTTCAGGATTAAACTCCATACCCAAGCCCTGCCAAATTCTTTTTGATTTCTGTTTCCAGGCGGTCGCTTTCCGCAAACTGCCCCTTTAACTGAGCAGTCAGGCGCGCCATTTTCTCTGGGAACGGCTCGTTGTCTTCTTCTTGATCAGCGGAGCCGACATAGCGGCCCGGCGTCAAAACAAAATCGTTCTTGGCCATGTCTTCGATTTTGGCGGAGAAGCAGAAGCCCGCTTCGTCGGAGTAGCCTTCGCCTATCTGCCACGCATGGAATGTATTGACGATTTTTGCGATGTCCTCAGAGGTGAAATCACGCAAGACGCGATCCTTCATAAAACCGAGATTGCGGGCATCGATAAACAGGGTTTCGCCGGAGCGGTCCCGTTTCTTTTGATCAAGACGCAGGCCGTTCTTTTTGTCCTTGGTTAGAAACCATATGCAGGCGGGAATTTGCGTGTTGGTGAAAAGTTGTCCCGGCAGGGCGACCATGCATTCGACCAGATCTTTTTCGATCAGGTTTTTTCGAATATCGCCTTCGTTATTGGTGTTGGAGCTCATTGAGCCGTTGGCCAGCAAAAGCGCCATCGAGCCGGTGGGGGCGAGGTGATAAAGCATATGCTGCATCCAGCCGAAGTTGGCGTTTCCTTGCGGCGGCGTGCCGTATTTCCAGCGGGAGTCACCCTCTAGCTTTGCATGCCACCAGTCCTTGATGTTAAAGGGCGGGTTGGCCATGACGTAATCAGCGCGCAAATCCGGATGCTGGTCATCAAGGAAGGTGTCGGCGTTTTTTTTACCGAAGTTAAAATCAATACCGCGAATAACCATGTTCATGGCGGCTAGTTTCCATGTGGTGGGATTCGCTTCCTGGCCATAAACGGAAATCTGCTTTTTTTGTTCGGAGGCTTTGTAGTGCTTTTCTTTTGAATGTTCTTCGATAAAGCGGTCGGTAGATACGAAGAAACCACCGGATCCCATGGCCGGATCGTACACGCGGCCATTATAGGGCTCCAGCATTTCAACTATCAGTGTGACGATGCTTTTCGGGGTGTAATATTGGCCGCCTTGTTTGCCTTCGGCCAAGGCGAATTGCCCCAGGAAATATTCATACACATGGCCGAGGATATCCTTGCTGTGCAGACTCAAGCGCTCTCCCTTATACACAGGGTTTGAGAAGCTGGTGTCGGAAAAAGCATTGATCAGGCCGATGAGTTTATCGTTCTCCAGCTGATACTGGCTGATACGGTTTAGAATGCCTTTGAGCTTCTGGTTTTCTTTTTCAATTTCATCGAGGGCGTTATCGATCAGCCATGATACGGAGCGCAATTTGACATCATTGCCTTGGGCATCCTGCCAAAGAACGCTGCCGATTGGCAGGGCGGCGGTTTCCTGCAGATATTTCCAGCGGGCATGCGGCGGTACCCAGATGACGTTTTTTTCCTGATAATACTCTAAAAGCTCGAGCTCATCCGAAATCGCCCACTCATATTCTAAGTCTGTGCCATAATCTTCGCGCGGCAGGTGATAGATATTGTCGGCACGGTTGTCTCGAAATAATTGACGTAGGTCTTGCTGGCGTTCCTCGAAAGCGTCAGACACATATTTCAGGAAGATTAGGCCAAGGGCGATGTGCTTATAGTTGGCGGCATCCATGCTGGAGCGCATTTTGTCCGCGGATTTCCATAGCTTGTCATCAAGCTCATTTAGGAATGCTTGTTCTTGGTTCATCATATCTCTCTTTATTCTTCTTCCGCCAGAACCCATGTTCTTCTCAAGGGTAGATCTGCCTGGATTTCCTTGGGCAAATCCTCATAAACATCCTGGATCTCTTCTACTAATTTTTGATCGTTCCAAAGTCTGATCTGAAAGAAGTTTCTTCGGGCTTCTTCGATTACAGTGGATTTAAAACCTCCCCAAGAAACCAGAATTCCATACTCAGCTTTAAATTTTGGCATGACTCCTTGAAGTTGATCTAAAACCTCCCTGCCAAGAGGGGTATCGCCAGATTTGACCTGTACGCAAAGGCGTGGATTATCAAATCCCATCGCCCCTTTGCCAGCCAGAATATCAACCCCCCCATCGGCTCCTTCGCGGCAAAGATTAGTTTCATAACCTTTCGCTTTTAAAATGGCTTCTACAAGGGTTTCCATTTTGCGGCCTTTGAAATGCCGCCCTATATAATCGCTAATTTGCTCGGCAGCGGTGCTCAATAAGTCTGGAGCAGGCTCAGCATCATCTTCTATAGGCGTGGGCACTTTATCCTGGACATTAGGCTGAAGGATGACTTTCCGGATGCGCTCCTCAGCATTGTTTCGATGGACAGAAAAAACCGTCATGGCTCCGCCAAATGAATATTTCAGATCTTCATCAAATCTTGATCGTAAGATGGGGTTTCCAAGCCACTTAACGGGCCGAGCATGTTTTGCGGAGTCTGGGTTTTGGGGTTTATATTGATATTCCCCAGTTACTTCCCCAAAGGCGATTGCTGGCTGACCTTTTAAAGGGATGGCAATTATGTCTCCCTTTTCTATACCCTGGAAAAAAGTCCAAAGCTGCCCAGCATGATTTAGCGTTCTTTTGGGCTTATTATCAGGATAAATTTCTTGCAGTTTTAACCGCAATTCTTCCTTGTTTTTAAACTGGGAAAGATTAGGGACATCGCTCCAACCAACGAAACTGAAACCCTGCTCTAAAGCCAGATCCTCGCCCTCGCCATAACGTCCCGCATGAACCACCCAAATTGTCACGCTCTCCCCCTCACATACTGATTACGATCCCAATATTGTTATAGCTAAGCCTACTTAATCACAAGCACGCCCAGGCATTTTTCCTAATTATTTGGGAGTTCTTCTGGCAACTTCGGCCAATATCTCTGACATACGCGCATTTTGAAGGTTGGGATTAGCTAACCCAATGTTTGCAATCGCCTCAATTTGTGCCCTTCCAGACAATTTACCGTAAGAATTATAGGTGGTCATGGCGTGTTCATGCCCGAGATTTTGGCTTATAGCTTTAAACTCGTAAGGTGTGCAGTTCTTTTCCGCCCATTGAACTATCGTGTTTCTGAACAAATGGGGATTGAAATAAGGCAAGCCTACATTCGCAAATGTCTTTTTGAATATTTCACGAACTGGCGCCGCACTGGCCCAAGGATCGCGGGAAAGCCCCTTAACTTCAAATGTTAATGTTTCGGGATTAGCAACGACTAAAGTTTGCGGAAAAAGCGGAGCATCAGCTGAAAACATTAAAATATCCCTTGCAAACACATACCAATCCATAAAAATTATCTCGGCTTTTGGGATAGGAGCACTAACAAACCCTGTTAAAATACCTTTGCGGAATTTTGTTCTAACGTGTTTAGGGTCTTGCCATAGGGTTTTTTGGGATATGTTCACATCCTTCATGCGCAGGGATACAAGCGCATCATCCCGTACACAGGTTAAAATCATAAAAGCAAAGATAGCTTTGTCTCGCTTTTCAATGTCCGTTTCAAACGGCATTGCATTCAGAGTTTTTTGCAGTTCCTCTATGGTGGGGGGTATTTTATCGCGGCTAGCCCGTGCAGCCCGATTGTCATTATTAGACAGGCGCAAATATTCAACGGCCCGCCCATCGATCTTGCGGATATGTTTAGGGTGAATGGCCAACCATAGAAAAAACTCCCTGATACTGTTCAAGGCGCCCCGCACGGTGGAAAGGCTCAAAAGTTCACCACCTTTGTTGGTTTGTTTCTCCAGCCATTTTTTAAAGCCCTTAGCCTGCTCAGAATTGAAGGTCTTAAAATCGGCGCGTCCGGTAAAACGCTCAAAAAGTGTAATAGCATCCCATACTGCTTTTACAGTTTTAGGGTCACGGCATCGGCCATGGATTAGAGCTTCTTCATATTGCTTTTTGATCAGCTCATTTACAGGGTTCAATTCAGGCATAGCTGGCCATCCTTTCCATCTTTACATTTACGCTGCGATTCAGGTTCTCCCTTATGTTGTTTCTGACCTGCGTTAATGTTGGGGTATAGGGGGTGGTTTTGATTCCATTTTTTTCCACTAATAACTTTATTCAAGTCTGTTAAACAAACGCTACATTTGCCCAAAGCCCTGATTGTTCCATTCGGGATATTTTTGGTTTTAAGGGATTGTAAATTAGGTGGCTGAGGCTTGCGGCACTTACAACAGTAGATTTCATTCTCTGCGCAGGGTTTCTTGTTCTTGCCGTTTTTACGTTCAAGAAATTTTCGTAATTCACTCCCATGGACATAGTATTTTTTTGAATTGGGCAAGCGGTTTAGTCCTTCATCCGCAATCCACCGGAAGACGGTCATGGTCGTAATGCCCCAAAGCTCGGCAATATCTTCTACAGAATAGGTATAGTTCACCCTGATCCAGCTCAGGTTATATTTGCGTCTTTTAGAGGGCATTTTCGATTCCCCCTAAAGGCTTTGCCCGCTAGTCTCTATCAGGGTACGAATGTCTTGTACCCGCCATGCCGAGGTTTTTGGGCCGAGTTTAACAGGGCGGGGAAAACGTCCATTTTTTACACCTGCCCACCATGCGGATTTGCTGATTGGAAAAACTCTTAAAACTTCCGGCAATCTTACAAAGCCTGTTTCGGGAAGTATGGGGTAGTCCATACTGATCCTCCTCAGTGTTGTTACATCTGAGGAAATCCTAGGCGGTGTAAGATGTTTTCTGGCCGTATTCGGTTATGGCCAAACCGAATTCGTTTTATTCCTTAGCCTTCTTGAGTTTTTGAGGCCTAAATTCTGCTGCTTGTTTAAGCCACCTACGAACAGTATCAACATCCAAAGACATGCCTTGTTCAGCCAAAATATCTGATATTAGCGCAGGGATAGGAGAGCGCGAAGCTGTAGGATCATAACCGTATCCATCTATTGCCATTCCTATAACCATCTTTAGAAGCGTTTCTTTCTCTTTAAGATGCAAAGGCTTATCTAATGATTTCGGTTGGCTTTTAGATAGATCATTTTTAGTCTCAATTTTTTTAGATATGGGTTCGCATTTAAGAAGTTCGTTTGTGTTTACAATAATGTCCGTACATTCATACCAAACGCCTTTTGCATCAGAATAATGCAGACTTGCAGTATCCCAGTTAAACTGCCCTTTCCATGACTCGCGATCCAGGGGTTCGTGCTTCCCAGTCCTTACATAGTTTCCTTCTTTGTTTTTTTTATATCCCATCGTTCTGGCAGAAATTTTACCACTTCTTAGATATGTAAGCAGTTTCGCCTCAGCACCTTTTAGTAAGGTTGTTATGTATTTGGGAGGCTCATCATATATAATTTTTGCGTAATCCTGATTAATAGGTTTGTTTCCATACGCAACCCACATCAAAGCGTATTCAATTGGGTAATATTCCGGCGCAGCTAATTCTTCCCCAGCCAGCTCTGCTAATAGTTCTTCTTTCATCCCTAAATATTATTAAAAATTGGTAGGATTGCCAACTATTACTATCCAAAAGAGTACTAATACGTCCAAAATTTATAATGTCTTTGGGTCATCTGTGGCCGATTTAATCGCCGTTATCAGAGCCTCTGCAAACGATGAATCATAATGAAGAGCGGCCGTATTCGCTTCATACGGATAGCGCCATTTTTCAAAACCATCACTGATTGCTCCTAAGTGTCTTACAAACCCATAGTAATCTCTGGCAATGCCAGAAAACCGCCTGAGCAGAATGGCGGGCCCTCTTGTTATGAATGGGTTTTGGCTTATTCCCTCATGAAGAAAAATTTGGCGCTTAATTGTTCTAGGTAGAGCCTTATATAGTTTCAATATATTGTGACCATCACGATTACGCAGAGGTTTCAAGCCAAGGGCAGAGTAGAGAGCCTTAATGTAAAGCTCTACTGAAAAGGCCAAGCACACGACACTTGGCCCCATTATAGCAAGAGTTTCAGAATCGTAGTTTTTTGTTAGAACTTGATATGCTTTAAAAAAGTCATCCGCTTGTTCTCGTATGCGCCAAGACATCTAAACGATCTTCCTTCCTGTAAAATCCCCCGTAAATACAGTCCCGCCCTGCGCATTATTGCCCAGATAATCCGCCCAGCGTTGCATCATAACAATCCGCTCTTCTAGAAATTTGGCGCGGTCATAAGCGCGGTTTACATCACCTTTTTTGGCGTGAGCAAGTTGAGCATCGGGGACTTCGTGACGGTATCCCAGTTTTTCCATGATAGTGCTCATGGCTAAAGCTCTGAACCCGTGGCCAGTCATTTTTCCCCTGTATCCCATACGATCCAAAGCCATAAGGATGGTGTTATTGCTTATATGGTTTTTGTTGCTGTTCCGGCTGGGAAAAACATAGACTGGATGATTATGAAGTTCCCGCAATTCCTGCAAAATCTCTATGCTCTGGCGTGACAAGGGGACAATATGATCTTTTTTCATCTTCATGCGCTTTGCAGGGATAATCCATTGTTTGGCTTCCAGATCAAATTCGGACCATTCGGCCTTGATCAGTTCGCCCGTGCGGACAAAGGTCAGCATCATTAAATACACGGCCAGATAGGTTTGACGGTTTAGCTTGGTTTTATGCTCTCGCAAATCGGCCATGAATTGGGGCAAGTCTTTGCTTTCAATGGCGGCATGATGGATTGTGCCGCCCGTCTTTATTAAGCCTTGCAAATCAGCGGCCACATTTCTATCCGCTCTACCTGTCACAACAGCATATTGAAGGATATTCTTGCACATTTGAACTATGCGCTTGGCCAGTTCCTTTGCCCCGCGCTCTTTGACGGTATTGGCCAAATCCAAAACCATTTTATGTGTGATGGATTTTACAGGGTATTTGCCGATAACAGGGAAGACATCTTTTTCAAGTCGTTCGATTACAACGGCTATATTGGTTTCAGACCATTCGGCCTTTTTATGCTCATGCCATTCCCGCGCCATGGCCTCGAATGTATTGGCCGCCTCGGCATACCGCTCAAGCTTCTTTTCTTTTTTGGTTATGGCAGGATCAAAACCTTGGGCAACCAGCTTGTGGGCCTTCTTATGTTCTTCCCGCGCCTCGGCTAAGGTGACTTCGGGATATACCCCCAGAGCCAAGACCTTTTCCTTGCCTAAAACCCTGTATTTATAACGCCAGTATTTCGCGCCATTCTTATGCAATTCAAGATAAAGCCCCCCTCCATCATAGAGTTTGGCTCCATCTATATCTCTTTTAGCGGCTTCGCACTTCTTCGCGGTCAGTTTCATCTGGGGGTATATCCTCCTGACTGGTGATTTATACCCCCAAATCATCCCCCAGCGATCTTGGACAGCATAGGAGCTGATAAGGCGGCTTAGGACGTATTATGGCCCAAAACCCTTGGTTTTTCTAATGTTTTTGGAGTGTATTGGATTGGTCTGAATAAAAATTTGGCGTCCCGTACGGGAGTCGAACCCGTGTCGCCTCCGTGAAAGGGAGGTGTCCTGGGCCACTAGACGAACGGGACGCAATGAAAATCATCGGCGTCTGGCCACGATGTTGGGTTTTATTAATGGCTTTGCCGGCAAAAATCAAGCGTAAAAAATCAGGGAATTACGGGGGTTTTTCGCCCCTTCAGCCAGGTCTGGAATGTCGACATGGCCAAAACCCAGACAATCTCGCTTAAAACGAGGAAAAGCGTGGTTTTGGCGTCGAAATATATATAGGCGAGCGCAATCCCGAGGTTGTTGTTCATCGCCCCGCTACCATAAGTATAAGCAATCCGCTCCGGCAAAGCGCTACGGAAGGCCAGTCCCCACGCCGACACATAAAAGATAAAGAACAGCACGGAGAGTACGAGGATCGATTCGAACACAAAAATCGGGTCTTCAAAGAAAACCGTGCGCTTTTGCGCCACGATGACCGACGTCAGTACCACCATGATAATGATGGAGAAAAACTTCCCGTTCTCCCGGACGATATTTTTAACGGGCGTGATGGGCCGCGCCAGACCGAAATAAAGCGCGATGGGCAGAAACACCATCATCGCCAGCGTCTTGAACATATCGAGCAGGTCGATCTGTAACATGTGACCGAGCATGGCAAAAGCCGACGGCACGACGGCAGGCGCCAGAAGGCTGGAGACGATCGTCAGGCTTAATCCAAGAGCGACATTGCCTGCCGTAATGGACGTGAGCACGGCGACCGCGACACCCGCCGGCATCAAAGCCAGCAGAAAACTGCCGATAGCCAGATCGGGAAAGATAAACATCACGGCAAAATAGATAACAAAAGGAATAAGGATGAAACGCGCGAGCGTAAAACCGCCGATCGTAAAAATATCGACCGATTCAAGCTCCTTCATCGAGATGCGCGCGCAGGCGAGGAAAATAATCGCGCCTGTTCCATAGACGACAAAATCGGTTGGAATGCGATCCAGCCCCGGTGCGATCATACCGATCAAAAAAGCACTTAATAAAATCCAGTTAAAATGAGTTTCCGCAAACGTGCGGATAGAAGCGTACGACATAGTGTTTTCCCCCGTTAAGCGGCGGCGCGGGCCGCATTGTTTAAAGGCGCGGCGTCGAGAACAAAGAACTCAACGCTTTCCCGCCCCTGCCATTCATTGATCTTGAATTGTCCGGCAATATGCCAGGCTTCGTTGCGTCCCTGCTTGATCAGCGTATCGCCAAGCGGTGTGCCGACGCCATAGAACAGCATCGCTTTCATGCGTGTGCCGCCTTCCCAATCGGAAAACTGCACCCGTACATGTTTGTCTTTCAATACATCGACCAGATGGATGCGCACGTTGGATAGCGCAAAGATCGGTTCGGCATGACCGACACCGAACGGCCCCATATGCTCGGTCAACAAGCGCACCTGATCGACGCGTGCGCCGCGCACCGTGGCAATACTTTCGATCAGCATTTCTTCGACGCGCTCTTCTTCGCCAGAGAGCTGCCTTTCCACATGCGCCACAAGATAGGCGCGGAAATCTTCTATTTTGTCCGGCGCAATGGTGAGACCGCCCGCCATCGCGTGACCGCCGCCCTTGATCAGCAGCCCTTCATTGCGCGCATCGATAAAAATCTGCGCCATGCTGATACCGGCAACCGAGCGGCCTGATCCGCGCCCTTCCAGACTGCCATCAGCATTCTTGGCATAGGCGATGACAACGGCGGGTTTATTATAGCGGTCTTTCAGCTTGCCCGCGACAAGCCCCGACAGGCCCGGATGCCAGCTTTCATGCCCGACGAGAATGACCGGAAAACGATCCAGCCCCTCGCGCTCGACCATCGCCGTGGCTTCTTTCACCATCGTCGTTTGCAGTTCCTTGCGCTGTTCGTTGCACTCTTCCAGCGTCCACGCAATCGCGCGCGCGGCGTCGATGTCATCGGTTGAAAGCAAACGCGCACCTAGATCGGATTTGTGCACACGCGAGCCTGCATTGATGCGGGGCCCAAGCGTGAATCCTGCATGATCGGGCGCTGGCGTGGCGGTCACCCCTGCCACTTCAAATAAAGCGTTGATGCCGGGGTTATTTCGATATCCCATCTGCTGGAACCCGGCACGTACAAACAGGCGGTTGACGCCGATCATCGGCACCATATCGCACACCGTGCCCAGCGCGACGATATCCATCCAGTTTTTCATCGGCGCTTCGGGGCGACCAATCTGCGCATAAAAGCCGCGCTCGCGTAATACCTTGTTGATCCCGACACAGCTCATGAAGCACACGCCGCACGCGGCGAGCATACCGAGGCCGGACGTATCATCCTTACGCTTGGGATTGATGATGTGCGTCGCATTCGGCAGCGTGTCTTCCGCTTCATGGTGATCGAAGACGATAATGTCGAGGCCGAGCGCGCGCCCCTGCTCAATCACCTCGAACGCCGTGATACCACAGTCGGCAACAAGCAACACGTCAACACCCTGCTCTTTTAATTTGGTGAACGCGGCAATGTTTGGGCCATACCCTTCTTCAAGGCGGTCAGGGATATAGACAATCGGTTCCTGTCCCGTATGACGAAGGAAGCGGGTGAGGATCGCAGCGCTGGTCGCGCCATCGACGTCGAAATCAGCAAAGATGCCAATTTTTTTATCTGTTTGAATAGCATCCGCGACAAACTCGGCCATCGCTTGCATTCCGACGAGACTGAACGGATCAGGAAAATTATCCTTTAAAGAGGGGAACAGGAACCCTTTCACCGCATCTGGGGCAATGCCGCGCGATACCAGCATGCGCGCGATATATTCCGGCAGGCTGTGCATCTGCATAATGTGCGCAACCGCATTGTCATCGGCCTGCGGCATCACCCATTTGCATTTTTTGAGGCTTTGTTCGACGGATAGCAGGCTCATCATGCCACCGCCTTGCGCTCAAAATTATGCGTCGCCTCGATACGGCGCACCGTGCCGGATTTAGAACGCATGACGATGGAGTGCGTCACCGCGCCGCCGGGATAGCGGCGTACACCGCGCAGCATCGCGCCGTTGGTGACACCTGTCGCCGCAAACATCACATTATTCGGCTTGGCCAGATCGTCGGTCGCATAAATTTTGGAGAGATCGGTAATCCCCCACTTCTCCGCGCGCGCTTTTTCATCGTCATTGCGGAAGACAAGACGGCCTAGCATCTTGCCTCCCATACATTGTAGCGCCGCAGCCGCCAGCACGCCTTCCGGCGCGCCGCCAGTCCCGATATAGACATCGATACCGCTATCGGGCTCGCTTGCCGCGATTACTGCGCTGACATCTCCATCTTGAATGAGCGAGATGCGCGCGCCCGCCGCACGGACATCGTGAATGAGTTTTTCATGGCGCGGACGATCGAGAATACAGATGAGCAGATCTTCCAGCCTTGCGTCTTTCGCCCTCGCAATTTTTTGCAAGACTTCGCCCACAGGCGCATCGAGATCGAGGATATTTTCATCCACCCCCGGCCCCACGGCAATCTTCTGCATATAAGTATCGGGCGCATTTAAAAAACTGCCTTCATCGGCAATCGCCAATACTGCGAGAGCGTTCTCGCCGCCCTTGGCCGTGATACTGGTGCCTTCGAGGGGATCGAGCGCGATATCAACGCGCGGCCCCTGCCCGTTGCCGACTTCCTCGCCGATATAGAGCATCGGCGCTTCGTCGCGCTCACCTTCGCCGATTACCACACGGCCCGAAATGGAGAGGGTATTCAGCGCCGCGCGCATGGCATCGACCGCCGCTTTGTCGGCAGCTTCTTCATCCCCGCGCCCGACGGTACGCGATGCGGCCAGCGCAGCCGCTTCCGTCACCCGCACTGCTTCCAGCGCCAGGTTTCTATCCATCGAAAAGGTTTCATCGGGAATCATGAGAGCCAGTGTAGCGCACCCGGCTAAAAGGCTTCAATGCGTATCGCCAGCGGCGGCGCCGCAAGGCTGCCCAGTTGCCCCAGGACGCTGAGCGCCTTGTCGATAGCGGATTTGCTGATATCGTGGGTGGTCAGGATGACGCTGACCGGCTGGCCGGGGTCGCGCCCCTTCTGGTTCATCGCCTGAATGGAGATGCCCTGATCGCGCAGAATAGCCGATACATCGGCAATCACGCCGGGTTTGTCCAGAACGCTAAGCCGTAAATAATATTCATTTACAATATTTTGCGGACTGGATTTCACACCTGACTTTAACTCTTTAGCGGGGATGCCGAAGATTGGACGGAATTCGCCGCGCGCCAGATCGGTCAGATCAGCAACAATAGAGGTTGCTGTCGGACCGCCGCCCGCGCCGCGCCCCTCCAGCATAACCGTGCCGACAAAATCACCCTCGACCACCACGGCGTTAAATACATCTTCAACCGACGCCATTGGTTTGCCGACAGGGATCAGAGCCGGCGCCATGCTTTGCGCGATCGATCCGTCTTCCAGCCTGCGGGCACTGCCCAGCAGTTTGATTTTATAGCCCATCTCGCCTGCCGCCTGAATATCCTCGGCAGTGATGGCGCGAATGCCGGTGATATCGAGCGAGTCAAAATCCGGTGCGATCCCGAACGACAGCGCCACAAGCAGCGATAATTTATGCGCGGCATCAATCCCATCGACATCGAAGGTCGGATCAGCTTCGGCATAACCCTTTTCCTGCGCTTCTTTCAACACGTCATTAAAATCACGCCCCGTTTCGCGCATCTGCGTGAGGATATAATTGCAGGTGCCGTTGAGAATGCCATACACGGCCTGAATGGAATTGGGAGATAAGCCTTCACGGATCGCGCGGATCACCGGGATACCGCCCGCGACCGCCGCCTCATAGGACAGCGCGAGATTTTTTTCTTCCGCCAGCTTTGCCAGTTCTAATCCGTGATGGGCGAGCATCGCCTTGTTCGCGGTAATGACATGCTTGCCGTTTTCAAGCGCGGTGCGAACCAACTCAAGAGCCGCGCCCTCTTCTCCGCCCATGACCTCAATCACGCAATCAAGATCGGCGCGCGTCGCCAGATCGATTGGATTATCTACCCACTCATAAGCGGAGAGATCGGCCTCGCGTTTTTTGTTTTTGGTGCGCGCACTCACGGCGACGATTTCAACAGGGCGCTCGGCGCGCGCATTGATCGCTGCCCCATGCTTTTGCAGAATTTGAACAATACCCGTGCCAACGGTACCAAGGCCCGCTATACCGATTTTAAACGCGCTGGTCATGAAACTTATTGTCCGCCGGTGATGATATCGACGCGGCGGTTATGCTCTTCTGACCCGCCGTCGTTTTTGGTATCGCCCCACACCGTCGTCTTGATTTTTTCGGCAGGGACGCCATTGCGCATCAACTGGCTCGACACATTGAACGCGCGGTTCATCGACTCTTTCAGGTTGATAATCTTGGCTTCGACCGGATCGGCAACGCCCGTACGCGCGCTGGCATGCCCTTCAATGCTTACGCGCTCAACCGGCGAGAATTTCGCCTGATCAGCAACCTGACGAAGAATTTGCTGGTCGCCATTGCCCAGGCGCGAGGAACCATGTTTGAAGAAAATTTGCGATGGCGTGTAGCCTGTGCCGACGCTGGCTGAGGCGCGCCCGCCGCTCATGCTTGCACTGCCGCCTTTATATCCTGTGGCACCGCTGTTGCTGACAGGCAGAACGCTGTTCGGCCAGGTAGAGGCCATCTGTCCCGGATAGGTGCCGCCTTCAACCGGGAAAACGGTGACGGATGACTCAACCGACGACGGCATGCCGCCTGCGGCTGCGCCCGATGCCCCGCCCCCGCCATAGGTGCGTGGAGAAGAACTATCGATATCGTAAATTTCAACGGAGCTGTTACCCAGCTTGTCGGTCAATACCATCAGGTCGCGCCCGTTCGGCGGCGGAAAATTATGCGCGGCCTTCACGCCGCCCGGTGGATTTTGCACCGATGGAATAACCGGGCCATTTTGCACTTCCGGCGCGCCCGTTCTGGCGTCGACTACTTTACCGGGCTCGCCCTTCCACATGCCGTGCTCGCACGCGCTTAGCGTCAACACCGCTGTCAGACCCACTGTTACTGTCAAAAATTTCGAAACCACGTGCGCCCCTCCGGCGTATTATTACAAACGAACTCTATCCTGCGGGATAGACCAGCTTTAGGCAATATCGAACATCATTAAACCGCCTCTTGATAAGGGACGGTGAATAAGGCACTTTGTAAGCTCTAACGTCTTGTTCTGCAATAAGGTTAAAGACTTATCCCCATGGTTTCCCCCAAAGATAACAACACCGGCGCCGACCTCTCTGCCATTCTGGCCGATGTCTATGCCCGCGCCCAGCCGCTGATGCAGCGCGCAATGAGCGACCAAACCGCCGAATGGCAGACCATGATGAGCTACCCCCTTCATCTGCAGGAAGCCTATACCAGCCTGATGACCAGCCTGCTCCAGCATCCCGAAAAAATGGCCGAGATGCAGACCGAATACTGGGCCAACTGCACCAAACTCTGGCAGAGCACGATGGCGCGCTTTCAGGGCGCCAATGATGCACCCGCGGTTGCGCCCGCAACGTTCGACAAGCGGTTCAAATCGCCTGAATGGCATGACAATCTTTTGTATGATTACATTCGTCAGTCCTATTTGCTCACCCGAGACTGGATGATGAAGACGATCGACACGGCGGACGGCCTCGATGAATCGACCCGCGCTAAACTCGACTACGCCACGCGCCAATATCTCGATGCGATGTCGCCCAGCAACTTTGTGCTCACCAACCCCGATATCATTGCTGAAACCGTCCGCACCAAGGGCGAAAACCTCCTGCATGGACTAGAAAACCTCGTAGAAGACATGGAGCGCGGGCAAGGCATGCTGCGCATCAGCACCACCGATGAAGATGCCTTCATCGTCGGCCAGAACATCGCCACCACCAAAGGCGCGGTCGTTTTCAAAAATGAAATGATGGAGCTGATCCAGTATGAAGCCACCGGCAAAGACGTGTTCAAAACGCCTCTGCTGATCATTCCGCCGTGGATCAACAAATATTATATTCTCGACCTGCGCCCCGATAACTCGCTGGTGAAATGGCTGACCGATCAGGGCCACACCGTCTTCATGATTTCGTGGGTTAATCCGGACGGCGCGCTGCGCGATGTCGGGTTCGATGGCTATCTCGATAACGGCATCATCGAAGCGCTGACCCAGATCGAAACAATCACCGGCGAAACATCCACCAATACGATTGGTTACTGCATCGGCGGAACCTTGCTTGCCATTGCTACCGCCCACCTCGCCGTCAAAAAGCAAAGTAGCCGTATCAAATCGGCGACCTTCCTCACCACCCTGCTCGATTTCAAAAATGCGGGCGAACTGCGTCTCTTCATAGACGATGCGCAGATCAACTTTTTAGAAGAGCAGATGAAAGAGCGCGGCTATCTCGACGCACTCTACCTGCAACGCACGTTCTCTTCTCTACGCGCCAATGATCTCATCTGGTCGTTCGTCGTCAACAATTACCTGATGGGCAAAGAGCCAAGCGCCTTCGACTTGCTCTACTGGAATAACGATTCCACCAACCTGCCGATGCGCATGGGCTGCGATTATCTGCGCTGGATGTATCTGAACAATGATTTGATCGTCCCCAACCGTTTGACGATCGGCGGCACAAAAATCGATCTCGGCAACATTGAAACACCCGCCTATTTTCTTTCCGCGCACGACGATCACATAGCCCCGTGGCGCGCGACCTATGCTGGCCCAGCTCTTTTTGGCGGTGAGACCACTTTTACCCTCGCCAAGTCCGGCCACATCGCCGGCGTCGTCAATCCGCCCGCCGCCAATAAATACGGCTACTGGACCTCTGATCAGATCGAGGACAAACCGGCCGATTGGTTGAAGAATGCCAAGGAAAATCCCGGCTCCTGGTGGACGCACTGGCAAGCATGGGCTGAACGCTTTACCGGCGCGCGCGTCCCCGCCCGCCCCATCAAATCCGCCCTCACCCCCGCACCCGGTAACTATGTCCGCAAAAAACTCTGATTAAGCGTTGACTCTTCCCATAACAAGCCATTAGGGTTTTCTCATGTATTAATTTGTATGGGGGACTACATGGCACCACAGACAAGCGCAAACGACGATTTTGTCACCAAAGTAATACGAAAGCCGTCCGATTTTATCGGCGTTAACACCTTCGATGAACTGCGCGCAGCCTGCAATAAAGTTTTGCTACTTGCCGATATTCACGATGCCACTTTTAAATATGGCCCCGATGCGATTCACATCATGTTTCAGCGTCATCTGGATCGCGAACATTTTGCGGCGTTGGAAGATTTTAACTTTGATGAAAGCATCATCACGGAAGTTTATTCGCGCAGAGCGGATGCAAAGCAGACACGTCAGATGAATAAAATTGCCACAGCCTTTAAACAAGCTTCCACGCAAGCAGGCTTGCATCGGGCAATCGAAATTGACCCTATGCCCGATGAAAACTCGGTCATTATTGAAGCGAAAGACAAAGGGAGCTATTTCATGGTCTGGCGCTATTTGCCTGTAATCAGAAAAGCCACCCTTGAAGCTGTGCCGGTATAATGCCTGACGATATCCGCTCCCTTCTGCGCCTTACGAAATGTTTTGAAACATTATTTCATTACCCCCGGCCTCTTGATGGCAAAGCCAGAGACGACCTTGAATGCGAGCTGCACAGATTGATATGGGCTGCCAAAGTTGAGAAATGCGCTCTGCTTATCAACACACGTAGCGTTATTGCTTCTTTTACCAGTGCGGCTGATCAGGATGCTTTTTATGAAACTTTTAAAACACTGAATGACTACAGTGCGAATTATATTTTTGATTATCCGAACAGCGATGCTTCAAAAATTCACAACGTAATTATTCTTCCCCGGAATAAAAATCCGGACAATCATACTTTAACTTTGTAAAGGTTTTCTAAGCGCGACATCATAAAGAGCGTTTTCCTGCAGGCAGAAATATTCAAACGTCCAATTTTCAGCCACAGCAAATTCGCATACAGCCTGATGGACGCCGAACGTGCCAAATCCATGCGGCGTAATACGGGCAAAATCATTGAAGATAAGATAGCCGCCTGGCTTAACTTTCGGCATGGCTGCTTTTATATCCGCCATCACACCTTGATAGGTGTGATCAGCATCAATATAAATCCAGTCAAATGAACTATTCCCGCATTGATGAAGGGTATCAATCGACAATCCAGCATGTTTATGAACGACCGGAGATGTTGCAACATCTTCATATAGGGGGCTAAAATCGATATCGAAAAGATGTAATTCCTTGGGGGAACATCGCTCCAGAATATCGCGCGATAGATCTCCATATAAAGATCCGACTTCGCCAATCACTGCATTTTTAGGCAAGCTGTACAGCATCTCTTCCCGCGAACTCATCAGCTTGCACCCGCTAAGAAGAGACTGTGGAATAATCGGCGCATAGGCGGGATAAGGCATCAGGGAAAGCTTGATAAGGCGCAGGATCACCTTCATTCTCTCCGGCATTAATCGCCTCAAAGAAATATTCATCTTGTACAGAATTTTATTCATCCCGCCATCCTTGCATAATCAGGAGCAAATTACAGATACTCCTTCGCCAGACGCGCATAATTATCAGCCGAGACAGGGAAGAAATCCAAATCCTCCTGCGTAAGCTTTCGCATGAACTTGGCCGGACGGCCCGCCCATAATTCTCCGGCAGGAATACGTTTTCCCGGCGTGAGCATTGCCCCCGCCGCGAGCATCGCTCCACTTTCAATGACGGCCTCATCCAGAACAATCGCGCCCATCCCTACAAATGCGCCGCTCTCGATCGTGCAGGCATGGAGCAACGCCATGTGCCCCACCGTCACTTCATCGCCGATATAGGTCCCCGACACGCCGCGCGTCACATGTATGACCGTGCCGTCCTGAATATTGGTGCGCTTGCCGATGCGGATTTCATGCACGTCACCGCGGATCGTACAACCAAACCACACTGAGCTTTCATCGCCGATCACGACATCGCCCATCACGGCGGCCGTCGGTGCGATAAACACGTCTTTACCAAAAGTGGGCAGGATATTTTTATACGGCAGAACGGGCATGAGACATCCTACGCCGATCAGAATTTAATGCCAACCCCGGCAAAACCGACATAACGCTCTTCATACCGATCGCGACTGAGATCCGCGCCGAATTTGAGCGTGGTATTGTCGCTGACATCGTATGACATTTGCATCGCTGCGCCGACTTCAAACGTCGAGAGATCGCGGCCGTTGACTGTGGTGGCGCTGCCGGACCCGACGAGGCTCGTCTCATTGCTGGCACCTTCCAGTTCCCACTGTTTGCCGATATACGGTTTGATGCCGACAGTCAGTTTGCGGTCATTGATCGTGTAATCATTTTGCACGTTCACGCCGATCTTCGCGCCGGCGGTCGAAAACTTATCGCTGGAAACTGACATGTTGAATGCGCCGCCGCCGGTTTCATCATAGCCTTCTGTCCATACATGCGTGTAGGAGAATTGCGCAAAAGGCTCAATCTGAACGGTGTTATGCGTGAACAGATGGCTCGCGCTCAACGACGCGCTGGCGCTCCACCCGCCATATTCGCTTTGCGGGTTTTCAACGATGCCGCCAAGGTCGATGCGCCGCTCGCTCTCGTAATCGCCATAGCCGCCCGACATAACCGCCGTTAGCTTGGTTACATCGATCAGCTTCTGGCCATAGACGCCGACATTATAATTTCTGGCTTCGGTCTTACCGGCATTGTCATCGAGATCAACATCCGACCAGAAATTGCTGGCGAGAAACCCAACCAGATGATTTTGATCGAGCGCCATTTCATATCCGCCGACAAAGCCGCGGCTGACCGTATCATAGCCCAATGTTTCATCGGTCGCTTCGCCGTTCGCGCCAGCGCCAACACCCTGGAACCACACAGCTTGCTCACCCATATTGAACTTCTTATAGGGCGATGCCGCCAGCGCATATAGCGCATCCGTATCGCCGCTTACGCCTGCCCCTGTTTTATTCTGATCGCCGAACAGCCAAGCTGATGCGTTGAACGTCCCGTCGGTAAAACCCATCGGCGTGCTCATGGTCGAGCCGAGCACCGTGCCGACTTTTTCAATCAGCACGTTGGATGTCTGACCGCTCGACGACAGCATCGTCTGACCGGTCACGCTGGTGTTCACCGGATAAATGGTCTTGAGCGCCTGAACCACGTCTTTTTCACTCAGCGTATCAAGATAGGCAGAGACAGTTTGACGCGGTCCCGTTCCTTCATTGTCTTTGAAGTAGGAGGCCAGCCCTTGCACCGGCGTGTTGGCCGTACTTTGCACATAGTTACTCGGATTACTGATTGACCCCAGCGGCACCAGCGCATAACGGATAATACCGCCGGCATTCAGCACATCGCCATTGCCGGTCCCATAAAAGGTAATCGTCGTGAAAGTCGCGGAATCATCAATCGCGCCGATAAATGTTTTTGCGCCATGGCCTGCCGCTATGCCCGGGTTATCAGATCCTTGCGTAGCCTCACCCACCAGGATCGGCGCGCCGCCATCGAAGCTGATGTAGAGCCCCGACGGGAAACAGCATGTTGCCCAGTCATCCAGATCCAGACCAAATCCGTTAATGGCATTGTCGAAGGTAAATGTTAGTCCTGCCCCCATTGTGCCATTCGCCGTCATATTAATAGCGTTTCCGCCCGGGGTACCGCTTAGCAAGCCGCTAAAATTATTCAGCCCCGATGTCGAGATCGTTCTATTCGCGTTGTTCGTCGCCGCAATGGTGAAATCACCCATGTCCCAGCTGTTACCGCCGCTCAGTCCTGTGAGTGCCAGCGTATACAGCGTTCCGTTTGCATCGTTCACGCGGCTATCGAAATAGGCACGGCCGCCCGGAATCGTATCGAAGAACGGTAGCGGATCAGCATAAGCCGCCGATGACAGTAAAAGCGCCGACATAGATAGTCCAACGACTGCTTTATAATGCCATGGGCGCATGGATGCGGCTGATGTAGTCATAATTTCCCCCCGGAAACGCAAAAAATGAAAGAAGAGTGATAAACGGAACTATTTAAAAAAATGTGAAGGGATTCTGGAGGGGGATCAATCTGAATAAAAAAACGGGCCGACAAAGCGGCCCGTTTCCAATTCGTTTGAAAAAAGCGATTAACGCTTTGCCCACTGCTTCGAGCGACGGGCTTTGTGCTTGCCGACTTTTTTACGTTCAACCATACGGGCATCACGTGTCAGCATGCCGGCTTTCTTCAGCGCCGGACGCAGAGTCGGCTCGAAGTTTTCCAGAGCGCGCGAGATACCATGACGGATCGCACCAGCTTGGCCGGACAGACCGCCGCCTTTAACCGTGCACATGATATCGAATTCGTTCACACGGCTGACAACGAGGAACGGCTGGTTCAGCACCAGGAGGTGCGTCTTGCGACCGAAATATTGTTCCTGCGGTTTGCCGTTTACAACGACTTGACCTTTACCACGTTTCAACCAGACGCGGGCAACGGCGTCTTTACGACGGCCCGTCCCATAAGCGCGACCCAGTTTGTCGACCTTGGCTTCTTTTTTCTCAGGCTTGGCCGCTTCAACTGTTTTGATGGTGCTGGCAGCCAGATCTTGCAAAGATGTTTTGTTATCGGCCATGACTAGTCTCTCTTATTCTTTGGGTTCATTGCGGCAACATCCAGCTTTTGTGGCTGTTGTGCTTCATGCGGGTGCTCTGCACCGGCATAGACCTTAAGGTTTTTCATTTGCTGACGGCCAAGCGGCGTGCGCGGGATCATGCGCTCAACGGCTTTCTCGACAACGCGCTCAGGGAATTTGCCTTCCAGGATTTCGCCTTTTGACTTGCCCTTGATACCGCCTGGGTAGCCAGTGTGCCAGTAGAAGATATCGGCTTTGGCTTTGTTACCGGTCAGGTGGATTTTGTCCGCATTGATAACAATGACGTTATCGCCATCATCCATGTGCGGTGTGAAGGTTGTTTTGTGCTTGCCGCGCAGGCGCAGAGCGATGATCGAAGCCAGACGGCCCAGAACAACACCTTCAGCATCCACAACCACCCAGTTTTTGGTGATGTCGGCAGGTCTTGCAGAATAAGTTTTCATGTGCATTTCCTTGAGTGTTAATAATTCTGGCGTGTTATGCGACATTTATAGCCACACCGTCAAGAAAAAACGTGTAAAAACAGAGGGATATTTTCACGGTATTATAGCACCACAATATGGTATTTTAATACCGCGTTTTGTATTGGCGGAATTTGGCGGCTTATTCGTACCCACCCATCGCTTTGGCCTTAATATAATCACTCAAAGCCGGAACGCCCTTTTCTTCCCCGTAAGTCGTGAGGACTTCATGTGGCGTCATCCCCCAGGAAGGACGGTAGGTATCAAACCATTCATCTGTCAGAACAAGAGCGGGATCGCCGTAAGCCTCGCGGGCAACCTTGGTCAGCTCAATCCGTGCTTTTTCATGAATGGACATATTCTATATATGCTCCTTTTTCCCAAATCCGTAAATAACTCATCTCTTTATAACGGCTCTCCCTTGCACTTTGCTGCCGCGCCTATACCTTGTGGCCTCATGGACACTATTACACAAATGGCGCTGGGCGCCGTCATCGGTCAGGCAGTGGGATACAAGAAGCTGGGATGGAAAGCCCCGGTCTATGGCGCCATCGGCGGGCTGATTCCTGACCTCGACGTTCTCTATACCGATTATTTCGGCCCCTATGGCTCGTGGCAATATCACCGCCATGTTACCCACTCGCTCTTCTTTGCGCCGCTTGTCGCGCCCCTGCTCGGCTGGCTGACATGGGCCGCGCACAAAAAAATACCGGGTCATTACATGACCTATATGTGGATCTGGTTTTTATCCATCATCACGCACCCGCTCCTCGATACGCTCACCGTCTACGGTACGCAGCTCCTTGCCCCGTTCAGTGACAAACGCTTTACCGTGTCTGCAGTCAGCATCATTGATCCGATTTATACGCTACCCCTGTTCATCGCCCTGCTATTCGCCATGATACCGCGCTGGCGGCGCTATGCCACGCGCAGCGCGGTCATCATATTGGCGCTGACAACCCTATTCCTCGGCTATTGCTGGCACCTGAACAACAAGGCCGAAGACATCGCGCTGAAACAAATCGCCGAACAAGGCATCACGCCGACCAAAGTCTCCGTCTACACCACCATCTTCCAGCCCTATCTGCGCCGCGTCGTCGTGCGCGAAAACATCCAAGGCACCGAATGGCTGCGCGCAGGCTTCGTTTCCACCTGGAATCCCCATCCGATCAAATGGGCCTGCCTCAAACAGAATGGCGGAAGCTACCGCGACATGATTATGCAGACCGAAGGCGGACGCCTGTTCGACTGGTTTGCCGATGGGGAGCTAAGCTTCGCCCGCGACGGCAATAGGCTTATCGTGATGGATGCGCGTTACGGCACACCGGGCGCGTCTGTCTTCGGATTCTGGGGACTGGAATTCGCCCTGAATGGCAATGTTGTCGACGTCAATCAGGAACCAGCTTTCATCCGCGCGCCGCGGGATGTGACACGCGCCGCCCTTGATGGCCTCTTCCGCGCCGCTTATGGTCTCCCGAATGATTTCCTGCCTAAAGAAGATATTAACTGCCCTTGAAAAATGAACTTTTTGGGCTGTCATCTATTAACAAAGATATAGAAAGACATTTTTTATGCCCATTCAGTCCGTCAATCCAGCCACTGAGGAAGTCCTCAAAACATTCGATGCGCATACAGACGCCGACATCGAACAGGCGCTGGCGCTCGCGGAACAGGCATTCAAACATCACCGCCTCACTTCTTTTGACGACCGCGCGCAGAAAATGATCCGCGTGGCGGAATTATTGGAAAAGAACAAAGCCGAGTATGCCAAAGTCATGACGGCGGAAATGGGTAAAACCTACAAGTCCGCGATTGCCGAAGTAGAAAAATGCGCCTCCAATGCGCGCTTTTATGCAGAGCAGGCCGAGGCATACTTATCGCGACAAAGCGTCCGAACAGACAACACCCAATCCTATGTAGAATATTTGCCCATCGGCCCCGTTTTGGCTGTCATGCCGTGGAATTTTCCTTTCTGGCAGGTATTCCGTTTTGCCACGCCCGCCTTGATGGCGGGCAATGTCGGTGTTCTCAAACACGCCTCCAACGTACCGCAATGCGCGCAGCTCATCGAAACCCTTTTTAAAGAAGCCGGATTTGAAGAAGGGTGTTTTCAATCCTTGCTGATCGGCTCCGACAAAGTCGAAAATATCATTGCCGATAATCGTGTGCGCGCCGTCACCCTCACCGGTTCCGAAGGGGCAGGATCGAAAGTTGCGAGCATTGCCGGCAAACACATCAAGAAAACCGTTCTTGAACTTGGCGGCAGCGATGCCTTCATCGTCATGCCGTCCGCCGATCTCGACAATGCTGTAAACAAAGGCCTCACTGGCCGCATTCAGAATAACGGCCAGTCCTGCATCGCCGCCAAGCGGTTCATCGTTCACGCCGACATTTACGATCAGTTCCGCAATGCTTTCGTGAGGAAATTTGAAGCGCTCGCCGTCGGCGACCCGATGGATGAAAAAACCGACATCGGCCCGCTCGCCATGAAGCAAGGCGTGGACGACCTCGACAAACAGGTCAAAGACAGCGTCGAAAAAGGCGCGCATCGCCTGTGCGGCGCTCATGCGATGGATGGAAAAGGCTATTTCTTTAAACCCGGCGTGCTGGACAATATTCCCAAAGACTCGCCAGCCTTCTCCGAAGAATTTTTCGGCCCCGTCGCCCTGATGTTCAAAACAGGCTCGCTCGATGAAGCCATCTATCTTGCCAACACATCCCGCTTCGGCCTTGGCTCGGCTATCTTCACGCAAGATAAAAATGAAATGGATCAGGCCGTACGCGATATCGATGCCGGATTCACGGCCATCAACACTATCGTTGCCTCTACTTCCTCCCTGCCCTTTGGCGGCGTCAAAGCGTCAGGCTATGGCCGCGAACTGGCGAGTGAGGGCATTCGGGAATTCACCAACATCAAATCCGTGGTACGCGCATGACCGAGCTGAAAAAGAAAAAGAACCACTGGATCCGCGACACGTTCTTCGCGATTCTTTTTTCCCTTCTCGTCATCCTCGTTGTCGGGCGTATCTATCTGCCGACATGGGTGAAAAACTACACCAATGAAACCCTCAATAATATTGAAGGCTATCGCGGCTCCGTCGAAGACATCGACATCGCCCTCTATCGCGGCGCCTATGTCATTCACGGCCTGAAAATTTTCAAACTCGATAAAGGCATTCCCGTGCCCTTTCTCGATTTCGCCCGCACCGATCTGTCCATTCAATGGAGCGCACTCTTTCAGGGCCGCATTGTTGGCGACGTGACGCTGGACCGCCCTGTCATTAACTTTGCCCGCAGTTCGAACGGCACCACGGCCCAGACCGGAACGGAAACCGACTGGACCGTGCCGATCAAGGAACTGATGCCGCTCGACATCAACTTTGTCGAAATAAACAACGGCAAAATCGCCTATAAAGATTATTCCTCCAAACCCAATGTTGATATTTACATTGAAGACATGCATGCGCGCGCCACCAACCTGCGCAATGCCGATGCAGACAATGCCGCACTGCCATCCGATCTCACCGTGCGCGGCGTGTCTATTGGCGGCGGTAAATTGCAACTCGATGGCAAACTCAACATCCTGAAAAAAACTCCGGACTTTGACCTTGACGGCAAGCTTGAAAGCATCAGCCTGCCCGCTATGAACAATTATGCCCGTCCGTTTGCCGGCATCGATTTTGAAAAAGGCACGCTCAATATTTACACCGAGCTGGCCGCCAAAAATGGCGCAATCAGCGGCTATGTGAAGCCGCTCGCCACCGATATTCACATGATTGATCCAGAGCCGGACAACGCCGTCAAATTTATCTGGGAAGCGCTGGTGTCCGGCGTCATGGAAATTTTCTCGAACCAGAAAAAAGATCAGTTCGCCACGCAGATCGCCATTGAAGGCCGCCTGGATAGCCCTGAAACCAATTTCTGGGTAACGCTCGGCGGCATCTTCCGCAACGCGTTCGGTCAAGCGTTCAGCAATACGATCAAGCCGGAATAATTAGACGCGCGATCCAAAGACAGTGCGCAAGATTTCCGTCGTGCGTTTGGCCGGGTTCTGGCGGATCGCCGCTTCTTCCTGCGCCACGTAATAGAAAATCCCGTCCATGGCTTTCGCCGTAACGTAATTATTCAGATCGGTCTTCGCGCCTGCGACAAACGGCAGCGCGGCATATTGCCCCATCACCCCGTCATAAGCCTTCATCGCACCCGTCTGCGCCAGTGTGCTTTGCACGATTGGATTTATCTTCGCTGCCAATTCATTGCCCATGGTTTTGCGCAGATATTGTGTTGCCGCGTCTTGCTGGCTGGACAATATACTGCGCGCATCCGCAATGGTCATTTTCTGAATGGCGCTAACGAACAGCGGATAGGCCTGCGCCGCTGCCTGCTCGGCCGCCGCATTCATGCGCGTCTCAAGATCGCTGGTCATCCCGCCCATGCCGACAGCGCTCAGGGCTGTATGCACTTTCGCTAACGTCGCGGGCAACGGAATGCGGATTTGCGGATCAAGATTAAAGCCACCTGTCTGACCAAGTTGCGCCGTGACCTCGCGGCTCCCCACCGACAGCGCTTCCCGCAAGCCCGCCGCAATCTGCTCAGACGTCAGCGCAGACGCCGACACGCCACTCTGCGCTGTTCCCTGCAACACACTATTGGCCACCCCCTGCCAGTCATCGCTGACGCAGGCCGAGACAAGGACAAGGGACATTGCACTGGTCAGTGCAAGGAGCGCAGATTTTTTCATGATCATCCGATCTTATTCGACAGGCTTGTTGAACTTGCCGATGTTGCCGAGGATTTGCTGGATTGGGGTAACTTCGTTACCGCCCGTCGGGGTTTTGTCGCGCACGCGCGGAATGTCGATGCGGTTGGCCGGAACTACTTGCGCTGTCTGCACGACGCCCATGTCATCGAACGTTACAACGACGATTTTCTCTTCGGTCACTTTCGGATCGAAAATACCCGTCTTCTCGGTTTTCTGGCCGATGTAATACCAGATCGTGTCATCGAACGGCGCCTGCGTCGTCGGAGAGCCGAGACTCTTCAAAACATTCTGACGCGTACTGACGCCGGGCGTGATTTCGGCGAGACGGTAATCCTCGACAATATTGCCGCGCGTGGCCTGGGTGGGCGTACACGCCGCGACCATCAGGGAAACCGTAACCAAGAGAATTGTTTTCTTCATAGACCCAACCTTATATAGATTATTCTTTTTACGCACGGGCATTGTGGAAATCAATCATGTTAAGAGTTTGGCGAAAATGGCGGGACACGAAAAAACAGGCGGCAAACCTTGCGCAGGATGCGCTGGCCGCCGCCCGCGCGCCCTTTTACTACCGTGATCTCGGCGTGCCGGATAGCTTCGATGGCCGCTTTGAAGTGGCCGTGCTTGAGCTGTTCTTGCGCCTCTACCCACTGAAAGATGCGAATCCGGCCCTCTCGCAACCCGCCTTCACCGCCTTTTTCCGCCAGATGGAGCTGACGCTGCGCGAAATGGGAGTGGGCGATCTGGGCGTCCCGCGCCATATGAAACGCATGATGACCGGTTTTAACGGGCGGGTCCGCAGCTACTGGGCCGCGATAGAAGGCCATGACCACCCGGCCCTGACCGCTGCCCTGACCCGCAACGTCTACGGCACCGCGCCGGACACAGCGCCGGAAACAGTTGAAAAACTGGCCAATAGTATTTACGAAAGACTGGCAATCGCCAAGGAGGCCTCGCATGAAATCGCTGCCCGATAATGAATGGTCCGTCTGGATCGATGCTGAAAAGCTCGACGGCAAACCGCTTAAACAGACGATTAGCGCTGATGAAGACTCACGCGCCGCCCTGTCCCGCCGCCTGAATGTAGAGGGCATTACCGCACTGGAGGCCACTTTGACCATTTCCCCGGCCAATGGCGGCGCGTTTGAGGTGACCGGCACGTTTACGGCCGATGTCACGCAGGAATGCGTTGTGACGCTTGAGCCGATTTCCACCCATATCGAAGAGCCGGTCGAAGGCTGGTTCACAGACCGCGACAAGACCGTGTCCTTCATCAAGGCCCGCCAGGAGCGCGAAACCAAAAAAGGCCATGTCGAGGTCGAAATGCTCGACGAGCGCGAAGCGCCGGACGAAATGATCAATGGTCACATAGACTTAGGCGAACTGGTCGCCCAGCATCTATCCTTGGCGATCGATCCCTACCCCCATAAAGAAGGCGTTTCCTTCGACGTGGGCGACGATCAGCCGGTTAAAACCGGCAGAAACCCGTTTGAAGCCTTGAAAGCCCTCAAGACCGACACAAAATAACCCTTGCAGTTTGCGGCCTATTTCGTTAGATACGGGCCTGAATTTATTTAAAAGGACTAGAATCATGGCCGTTCCTAAACGCAAAACATCCCCATCCAAGCGCGGCATGCGCCGCAGCCACGATGGTCTGAAAGTCACCAATTGGGTGGAAGATGGCAACACAGGTGAGCCAAAGCGCAACCACCACATCGACCTGAAAACCGGCATGTACAAAGGCCGTCAGGTTCTGCAAGCGCGCGACTAAGAATTTCCCACCCTGTGGGTAAAAAATGAGGCTGCCTGTTATAAGGCGGCCTTTTTTGTTATGGTATTCCCATGTCGGGGGACATCAGTAAACGCTACAACGACAGCAGCAGAATGCCAGATCGGCGCATCTGGCCCGTCATGACTTTTGTCGGAGCCGCGGGCGTGAGTGTCTGCGCCGCCTTTGCCCTTTATCAATATTACACAGGACCTGTCAGCCACATCTGGGGACGCGGCTATACCCGCGTTTCTTTCGATAACACCACTTCCGCCCTGTGCGAAAAACCCTTCACCCTGACCCGCGCCTTTACGGCCCGGAATCGCAAAGGGGAACCTGTAAGCGGCGTGTACTGCGGCCACGACTTTTACGGCTACACCATAAATATGAACACAGATATCGCGGGCGCTGGCCCCTCTCCTCCATAGACATCCCAAGCCAAGCCGTTTATGGTGTGCGCCTGATAATAAAGGGGTGAATGCGTTCACAATGACCAGTTCCTGTACACTTGCGATTGATGCCATGGGCGGCGATCACGGCCCGTCCGTGATCATTCCCGCCGCTGCCGCCGCGCTCGAAAAAGATGGCAGCCTGCAGTTTATATTTTTCGGCGATGAAGCGAAAATCACTCCTGTGCTTGATCAGCATGCGGCCCTCAAAGCCCGCGCCGAAATCCGCCACACCGACAAAGCCATCTCCAGCCATGACAAGCCTTCCGTCGCCGTGCGTAAGGGCAAAGGCTCGTCCATGCGTCTGGCCATTGAAGCCGTCAAAGAAGGACAGGCCGACTGCGTCGTTTCCGCCGGTAACACCGGCGCGCTGATGGCGATGAGTTATATGGTGCTCAAATCCCTGCCCGGCATCGAACGCCCGGCGATTGCCAGCGTGGTGCCAACCATGAAGGGCCGCACGGTCATGCTCGACCTCGGCGCCAATCTTGATTGCGACGCCGAAGTCCTCGCACAGTTCGCCGTGCTCGGTTCCGTCTACGCCAAAATCATTATGGGCATCGCCACGCCGACTGTTGGCCTGCTCAATGTCGGCACCGAAGACATGAAGGGTCACGAAGAAATTCGCGCGGCTCACACGGTCCTCAGCAACGTGAAATTCCCCGGCAAATATCATGGCTTCATCGAAGGCGATGACATCATGAAAGGCTCGGTCGACGTCGTCGTCACCGACGGCTTCACCGGCAACGTCGCGCTCAAAACCATGGAGGGCGCGGGCAAGTTTACCAGCAACGCCCTGCGCGAAACCTTCAAATCCTCTCTGCTCGCCAAGATCGGTTATCTTTTCGCCGCCCGCGCGTTTCAGCAATTCAAAGACAAGGTCGACTCACGCCGCTATAACGGCGGCATGTTTCTCGGCCTTGATGGCATCTGCGTGAAAAGTCACGGCAGCAGCGATGTGTTCGGCACGCAAAACGCCATCCACGTCGCCGCAGGCCTCGTGAAGAGCGGCTTCAACAAACGCGTCGCCCTTGATATCGAGCAGGTGATGAAACAAGAATCCTTTGCCGCATCCCTTGCCGGAGAAGAAGCCGTCGCATGAGTACCATCCGCTCCGTTATCCTTGGGACAGGCTCCTACCTGCCCGATAATATCCTGACGAACGCCCAGCTCGAAAAGATGGTCGACACCACCGATGAATGGATTGTTCAACGCAGCGGCATCAAGCAGCGTCACATAGCCGCCGCCGATCAACCGACCAGCGACCTCGCCATCCGCGCCGCAAAAAAAGCGATTGAGGCCGCTGGCATCGATCCCAAAACCATCGACGGTATTATCGTTGCCACCACAACGCCCGACCAGACCTTCCCGGCCGTTGCCGTCAAAGTGCAATATGAACTCGGCATTCCGCACGGCATGGCCTTCGATGTGCAGGCTGTGTGCAGCGGTTTCGTCTATGCTCTCTCGACCGCCGATGCATTTATCCGCAACGGCAATGTGAAGCGCGTGCTCGTCATCGGCGCTGAAAAAATGTCCTCCATCGTCGACTGGCGTGACCGCACAACCTGCGTGCTGTTCGCCGATGGCGCGGGCGCCGTTATTCTCGAAGCCTCCGACACACAAGAAGGTATTATCTCGACGCATCTTTACGCGAACGGCGAAGGCCGCAACATGCTCTACACCGATGGCGGCCCCTCTACCACCGGCACCAAAGGCCACATCATCATGGAAGGCCGCGAAGTGTTCAAACACGCCGTGACCTATCTCGCCGACATCGTCAAAGAAGTGTGCGAGAAGAACAACATCACCGGCAAAGACATCGACTGGCTCGTACCGCATCAGGCCAACATCCGCATTATCGAAGCGACCGCGAAAAAACTCGGCCTGCCGATGGAACAGGTGGTCCTGACCATCGAGAAACACGGCAATACCTCCGCCGCCTCCATCCCGCTTGCGCTGGATGAAGCCGTGCGCGATGGCCGAATCAAACGCGGCCAAATGATTCTCTTAGAAGCCATGGGCGGCGGCTTCACCTGGGGCGCGGCCCTTTTGCGGTATTAAGAAAATCCCTTAACCCCCTTAAAGATAAACAACTTTTTGGGGTTAACCTCTCTAAATGGCTTGACGGGCTTATTCCCCGAGGACTACCCTTAAAGGATACAGTCAGGGAGAATAGATATGAGCAAAACCATCACCCGCGCCGATCTGGCCGAAAGTGTGTATGAACAGGTTGGTCTGTCGCGCAATGAATCCTCGGACCTCGTTGAAGTGGTGCTGGATGAAATCATGACCGCGCTGATTGCCGGGGATAACGTCAAACTTTCTTCGTTCGGCAGCTTCTCGGTCCGTGAAAAAGGTGAGAGGATCGGCCGCAATCCTAAAACAGGGGTTGAAGTACCGATTTTGCCAAGAAAGGTTTTGGTGTTCCGCGCCAGCCACGTCTTGAAAGACAAAATCAATAACGCCAACTAATCGATAAAAAATTTATAAAGGGCAGTACCATGACCGGTGTGATGACAAAGCAAGAATCTATGGAAGAAAAGCAGGCGAAGGATCTCTCCAACGCCAGCCAGTCGACCAGCCAGAAATCCGCCGGTGCCTTCCGCACCATCAGCGAAGTGGCCGAAGAACTCGATGTGCAACAACACGTCCTGCGCTTCTGGGAAACCAAATTCAATCAGGTTCGCCCGCTGAAACGCGGCGGCGGCCGTCGCTACTACCGCCCCGAAGATGTCTCGCTCCTGCGCGCCATCCACTATCTGCTCTACACCGAAGGCTTCACCATTAAGGGCGTTCAAAAACTCCTGCGCGAGCAAGGCAAAAACCTGATCGTGACAGCCGTTGTCGATGACAAGCCGGTCGCCGGTCCGAAACTCGCCGCGCAAGCCGGCATGGCGCCCGCTGCCGTTGCTCCGGCCCCTGCTCCAACCGTTGAATTCGCCGCGACGCCCGTTAAAAAGATGTCGCCGGAACAACGCTCGGTACTCGAAGTGATGCTCGGTGAACTCAAAGCCATGCGCGCTCTGCTCCCGGCTGAATAAGCCTTGCGGTCACCTGCTTAATTCATTAAAAAATCTCCATAGTCGGAGTGTGGCGCAGACTGGTAGCGCACTTGCCTGGGGGGCAAGGGGTCGCAGGTTCAAATCCTGTCACTCCGACCAATTTCGCAGATCGCCGCTTCCAATTGAGTATCAATTTTTTTCTGGCCCATCACCGAGTGAGAGAACAGATGAAAAAAATTCTCCTATCAATTTGTTTTGTTTTGCTGTGTGGTTCGAACGCCGCTCAAGCCAAGGACCTACCCGCTGGCGCACGTAGCGAAACAGCAAAAGTGAATGGCATTACCATGCATTACGTTATTGCGGGAAAAGGACCGATGGTTGTTCTCCTCCACGGCTGGCCACAAACATGGTATAAATGGCGCTATATCATTCCTGCTTTGTCAGAAAAATATACAGTCGTCGCCCCGGATCTGCGCGGCTTAGGAGAAACCGAGCGCACCAAAACCGGCTATGACAAAAAAACAATTTCCGAAGATATAGCGGCGCTCATCAAACATCTTGGCGCTAACAAGGCCACCGTGGTAGGCCACGATATGGGCGGCAAAGTTGCTTGGCTTTTGGCCCAGACACAGCCTGACATCGTTGAGAAACTGGCGTTGATCGATTGCATGCCGCTTGGCACCGAGAATATGGATTCTGCCAAGGGCGGCATGTGGCACTACGGCTTCCACATGGCCAAAGATTTTCCGGAGATGCTGACTGCGGGACATGAGCGCGACTATATCGCCGCCCAGCTGAACGCGTGGACCTATAATAAAAAATCTCTCACCGACGACGCACTCGACGAATATACCCGCCATTATTCGTCTAAAGGCGGCATGACGGCTGGGTTTAATTATTACCGCGCGCTTTTGGAGGACAGAAAGTTTGTCGCAACCCTGCCGGCCCCCCAATTTATAATGCCCGTCCTGACCATTGGCGGCAGACATAGTGTTGGAGACAAACTCTTCGAGATCATGAGCAATCAAGCTGCTGATCTGACAGGAGCCGTCTCGGAAAAAAGCGGCCACTTCGTTCCTGAAGAAGATCCTGCGCTGGTAATATCAGAACTGGAAAAATTCCTCGCCAGATAAAATGATCATACAAAATAATTAGAACAACTTATAGAAGACAGTTACCTCACATGACTCTCAAACACTTCATTAACCTTGATCAAATTCCCGCTTCGGCGCTGAATGATATTCTCGCGCATGCCCATGAACTCAAAGCCAAAAAGTTTGAGCCGCCGCAGCTGTTCAAAGGCATGAGCCTTGCGATGATTTTTGACAAGAAATCGACGCGCACCCGTCTGTCGTTCGAAGTCGCTTTCAAGCAGCTTGGCGGACACTCGATCGTGATGACCAAGGATGAGATGCAGCTGGGCGTCAATGAAAGCATCGAAGACACGGCCAAGGTTCTCTCGCGTTTTGTCGATGCCGTGATGATCCGCCTGTCCGATCACGCCACGGTTGAAGCGCTGGCGCATCATTCGAACATACCGGTGATCAACGCCCTGACCGATCAATCGCACCCCTGCCAGATCATGGCCGACCTGATGACCATTCAGGAAAAGAAAGGCACGCTCGACGGCCTTACCCTCGCCTGGTGCGGCGATTATAACAACGTCGCCAAAACATTCGTGCAGGCCGCGCCCAAATTCGGCTTCACGTTCAACATTGCCAGCCCGACCTTTGAAAAAAGCGTAAGCCCCCAGGAAGCCGTCAGCGGCGCCGATGTCGTCCTGACCGACACGTGGGTGTCGATGGGCGAAGAAGGAAAATCAAAAGACATCTTCAGACCGTACCAGGTCAACAGCGCGCTGATGGCGCAGGCAAAACCCGATGCGATCTTCATGCACTGCATGCCGATCCACCGCGATGAAGAAGTCACCAATGAAGTGCTCGCCACGCCGGCATCGGTTATTTATGACGAAGCCGAAAACCGCCTGCACGTGCAAAAAGCCATTCTGGCGTGGTGTCTGCAAAACACACGGATCAGTATCTAATGAAAAACCCGCCGGATGGCGGGTTTTGTTTAACGGCCACCGCTGCCCCAGCCCGGTGCAGATATAATTCCCTGAAGGCCAACTTTGCGAACGGCATGCGCCACGCCGCTCGGCGCGCCATCTTTTAACCGGTCGACAATTTTTTCGCACGCCTGCTCGCTGCCGCATCCCGGTTGAGGGAGACCCGTCGCGTTTACATTGAACACCTTGGCAACTGCCAGCGCGTGCGCATAAAAACTCTGCACTCTGTCGGTGCCCGTATCATTCATGTGATCTTGCACCAGCTTGCTGAATTCCTGTTGCGCCTCAAGGCAGCTCGGCCCGGGACAGGCCGTGGCCAGCTTTAGGAACGCCTGCAGGAAGTCTGGCGCCTGCGCTGGCATGATCTTGTTATCTGCATTCATACTCATAAAAACTCTCTTTAATAGGAATCCAATAACTTATTATTTACCGAGCCGGAACTTGTCAATTTCCCGACAACGCCTCTTTATTACCATAATAAAAAAGAATTTGGCAATGTAAAAAACCCCGCAATCGCTTGCGGGGTTTTTTGTAATTTCGGTGAGGCTTAGCCGCCGGTAACCATGTTGGCCACAATCGCCACCAGCAGGATCGCGACAATGTTCGCAATCTTGATCAGCGGGTTGACGGCCGGACCGGACGTGTCTTTGTACGGGTCGCCCACGGTGTCGCCGGTCACGGCTGCCTTGTGGGCATCCGAACCTTTGCCGCCATGGTGGCCATCTTCGATGTACTTCTTGGCGTTATCCCACGCACCGCCACCGGCAGTCATGGACAGAGCTACGAAGAGACCGGTCACGATCGTCCCCATCAGCAGCGCGCCCAGAGCCTGGAAGGCCGGGAGCAGATCGCCCGTCAGCCAGTAAACCAGGCTGAACAGCGCAATCGGCGCCACGACAGGCAGCAGTGACGGCAGGATCATTTCGCGGATCGCCGCCTTGGTCAGCAGGTCGACAGCCTTGCCGTATTCCGGCTTGGCGGTGCCCTGCATGATGCCCGGGATTTCGCGGAACTGACGACGCACTTCCACAACCACGCTGGCGGCCGCACGGCCCACAGCAGTCATCGACATCGCGCCGAACAGGTATGGCAGCAAGCCACCCACGAACAGACCGATCACCACCCACGGATCTTGCAGGTTGAAGGCGATGTTTTCGAGTTGCGGGAAGTCCTTCGCCGGGAAGTAGTGCTTGATCTCTTCCGTGAACGCGGCGAACAGCACGAGGGCGGCCAGACCGGCAGAACCGATGGCGTAGCCTTTCGTGACCGCTTTCGTCGTGTTACCGACCGCATCGAGCGCATCGGTCGTCTCGCGGATTTCCGGCGGCAGGTTGCTCATTTCAGCAATACCGCCCGCGTTATCCGTGACAGGACCATACGCATCGAGCGCCGTCACCATACCGGCCATGGCCAGCATCGTGGTGGCGGCAATCGCGATACCGAACAGGCCGGCAAACGTGAAGGCCAGATAGATACCCACGCAGATGATCAGCACCGGCAGCGCCGTTGCTTCCATCGAGATGGCCAGACCCTGGATCACGTTCGTGCCATGGCCCGTTTCAGAGGCTTTGGCAATCGAGCGCACAGGGCGATGGTTGGTACCGGTATAGTATTCCGTTACCCAGACGATCAGACCTGTCACACCCAGACCAACCAGAACGCAGTAGAACAGGCTCATCAAGGTGATGACGCCCGCCTCTTTGCCACCGGCCAGTGCGAAGGTTGAATCCACACCCATCTTGGTGAACAGACCCATGATCAACACGAGGCTGAAGAAGCCCGAAGCGATAAAGCCGCGGTACAAAGCGCCCATGATGTTTTTGGATTTGCCCAATTTAACGAAGAACACACCGATCACCGACCCGATAATGCACAGCGCGCCGATCATCAGCGGCAACATCATCATGGCAGGCACCACATCGGCGGCAAACACGCTGTACGCAATCAGCATCGTTGCGACCGTGGTCACGGCATAGGTTTCGAACAGGTCAGCGGCCATACCGGCGCAATCGCCGACATTGTCGCCCACGTTATCGGCGATAACGGCTGGGTTTCTTGGATCATCTTCCGGGATACCGGCTTCCACCTTACCGACAAGGTCGGCACCGACGTCAGCACCCTTGGTGAAGATACCGCCGCCCAGACGCGCGAAGATCGAAATCAGCGACGCACCGAAGCCCAGACCTACCAGTGCTTCGAGAGCCTGGCGGATTTCCATGCCGCGAATTTCCATCAGGTAGTAGTAGTAACCGGCAACGCCCATCAGGCCCAGACCGACAACCAGCATCCCCGTGATAGCGCCCGATTTAAACGCGATGTTCAGCGCGCTGTCGAGGCCCATCGTGGCGGCTTGTGTCGTGCGCACGTTGGCGCGGACCGAGACGTTCATCCCGATGTAACCGGCGGCGCCCGACAGGATCGCGCCAATCGCGAAACCGCCAGCCACATGCCAGCCGAGCAGCCAGAAGAGCAAGGCCCCTACGACCACGCCGACCATGCCGATCGTGAAATATTGTCTGTTGAGATACGCTTTCGCGCCCTCTTGAATTGCGGCGGCGATGCGTTGCATCGTTTCATTGCCCGCCGGCGCCTTTAAAACCTGGTGTGCCCATAGCTGCCCGAAGATGAGAGCTACCATGACGCAACAGGCGATCATTAAGTAGTTTTCCATTACCAAATACCCCTTTGGTTGTTTGTTGTTTGCGCTCCCGTTTCAGGAGTCGACGAAAAAGGGTGCCTTAAACCACCCACCCTGTCCAGCCCACCCCCCGATTTGTCCCCAATTCCCCCACTGTCCTTGCGAGGAGGCCGAAGGCCGACGTGGCAATCCAGCCTATCCTTTCTGGATTGCTTCGCTAGGCTCGCAATGACGGACAACTTATGGTATGATCGAAACCATCGACGGGCCGCTTGCGCCCGTTTTTTATTATGAAAACAAAGGTGCGTATCTGGCAAAAAAATACGCCGAACGAACTGAATACTTTTCCTAAAACCCGCAGAAAACCCGGCCTGTTTTAGGGGCCGGGTTTTGCGTTTTGTGGAGAGGAATGAAACTTTAAATACGGCGCTGCTGGACAACCTGCAGGAGGACTTCCTTGATTGTGTCGTCGCCCATGACCTTGTCGGAAATCGTGTTCAGGCGGGCTTTGATCTTGGCCACCTCGATGACCCCGCCTTTCATGACGGCCTTGCGGCTGAGGACACCGTACATATCCTGAATGAACGCATCCTGCAGGCGGGGCTGGAGGTTTTTCACCTTGGCGGCCATGGCTTCGTCAGCGACCTCGACAGAGATCACCAGGCTGACGGTCTGGCTGACGCCATTCTCATCGACGATCGGGAGAACCAGTGGGCTGAGTTGCACGAACACGGCGGGAATGACGGGTTCAGCGGCAGCAGCTTTGGCAGCTTCTTCAGCCGCCTTGTCATGCTCCGAGAGTTCTGCACCGGCAGCTTCGGCAGGCTTATTCAGGAAGAAATAGGCGCCGGCGGCGCCTCCTCCCAACAGAAGCACAGCCAGTCCTGCAATCAGAACTATTTTCATGTGAACCAGATTTCCCTATGCGTGAACAATTAATCCTTAGAGGATTCTTCCCCAACCCTAAGATAAGGATAGCGGGATTCTCTTAACGATTGGCTACCAATCGCTACAATTTTATGCATTGCACCATAGGCCGGAAAAGGGCTAACGGATTGTTTTTGAAATGGAATCCAGAATGGCGTTGATCAGGCCGGACTCTTTGCCTTCATAAAAAGCGCGGGTCACCTCGACATAATCGTTAATAATCACCGGAATATCGGTTTTGAGATTCGCCATCAGCTCATAGGCGCCGCACAGCAGGATCGATTGCAACACCAGCTCCAGCGTGGCTTTACCCGGCTCGCGCTTATGATTGGCCTCGATCAGCTCGCCCAGCTCTGCCCGTCGCTCCGACACGCCGCGCAGGATAGAGGAAAACAGCTCACGGTCCGGCTCGACCAGACGCTCGCCTTCCACTTCCATGCCGGCGCGGAAATGCAGATATTCCTCGGCGATCAGGCGCATGTCCTTATCGTCCGTGAAGGACTGATATACCGCCTGCACCGCCATAAGGCGGGCTGCGGATTTCATGGCGATCGCCGAGGAATTATGTGTCATTAGGCAACTTTCTTGATGTCTTTGAACGCATCCATATTGGCCAGCGTTAACAGGGCCGCTCTGGCTGCTTCTTTACCTTTAATTTTGAAGTGATCAAAGAAGAACTTCTTGTGCTCTTCGCTGTCATGGAAATTCTGTGGTGTCAGCACGACCGAGAGGATCGGCACGCCGGTATCCAGCTGCACGCGCATCATGCCGTCGATCACGGCGGTGTTGACGAATTCATGACGGTAGATGCCGCCATTGACGATCAACCCGCAGGCGACGATGAGGTCATACTTACCCGTTTGCGCGAGACATTGCGCCTGCAGCGGAATCTCGAGGCTGCCCGGCACGTTGTACACGTCGATCTGGTTTTCGGTGATGCTGCCGGCTTTCAGGTTTTCGACGAACGCGCCATACGCTTGCTCGACGATTTCCTTGTGCCATCCGGCCTGGATGTAGGCGATTTTCTTCGTGGACTGATTCATGGTTTTTCTCCTTTTCGTTTCAACCAATAAATCAGGGCTGAACGACAAAGGCTGCGCCCGTTAAGGTGCAGGTTTATCGTTGCTCTCTTTTATCCGGACTATGACCGTCGGCGCTGGCTTCTCACCAGCTCTGCTGACCCCATCATGGGACGGGCGCTCGCGGGCTCGTATCTTGCGATACATACCGCCGGTAGGGAGTTTCACCCTGCCCTGAGAACAGCCCGTATTAACCCGTTATGGGTAACAAATGTCAAGAAAGATCGCGGCCCAGCTGGCGTGCCACATAACGGGCCAGCATATCGACTTCCATGTTCAGCGTATCGCCGTTCTGGCGGTTGCCAAGCGTGGTGTACGCCCAGGTATGCGGAATGATGTTTACGCCAAACACCGTGCCATCGACTTCATTCACTGTCAGGGACACGCCATCGAGCGCGACCGAACCTTTTTGCGCGATGTAGAGCGCCAACGATTTCGGCACTTCGATTTTCAGACGGTGTGAATCGCCATCCGGCGTGATCGACACGATATGGGCCAGCCCATCAACATGGCCCGACACGATGTGTCCGCCCAGCTCATCGCCGACCTTCAAGGATTTCTCGAGATTGACGCGCGTACCCACATCCCATGAACCGAGAACGGTTTTGGAGAGCGTCTCAGCAGAGACATCGAACGCCATCCAGTCCTTATCCTTATCGACTACCGTGAGACAGCATCCTGAACAGGAGATTGACGCGCCCTTCACGATCTCGGCGACATTCATCGTCGTCTTGATAAAGAAGCGCCAGTCGCCGCGCGAGCGGTCAATGCGGGCGATTTCGCCGATATGCGTGATGATGCCTGTGAACATACCGCTATTCTTATCCAGCCCGCGTGTAAATTTCCAGCATATCTTCACCGACCGGCTCCACGCTGCGACGATCCAGCCCTATTCTATCGCTCAGCGTCCCGATGCCCAGATTATCGAAGACCGACACCCCCTTTTCGCCCAGCAGGACAGGCGCGCGGAACCAATACAGCTCCTCGACAAAACCGCTTTTCACAAAGGCGCTGCTAACACCCTGCCCCGCTTCTACCAGAAGACGGGTCAGACCCATCTCGATGAATAGAGGAAACAGATCATCTATAGCGTTGTAGTCTTTTAGAATTCGCGTTTCGCCGCCATCGGACAACACATGCAGTGCGGGATCAGTGACCCGCCCGCGGCGGTCCAGAATGATCCGTTTCGGCTGCCAGCCGTCATGACCGGGATAGCGCACGGTCAGCCGCGGGTTATCAGCCAGCACCGTGCCGCTGCCTGTGAGAATAGCATCAAACGAGCTGCGCAGCTGATGACCGCGCCGCCGCGCCTCTTCTCCCGTGATCCATTGGCTCGTGCCATCAGCCGCGGCGATACGGCCATCCAGTGATGTCGCCACCTTTAACGCGATCAAAGGCCGCTTATGTACCCGGCTCAAAAAGAACCCGCGATGAACATCGAGTGCTTCAGCGCGGCGCAGCCCCTCAACCACTTCGATCCCGGCATCGCGCAACATCTCGGTGCCCTTGCCCGCCGTGCGCGGGTCGGGATCGGTACAGGCGATGTAAACGCGCGTTACTCCTGCTTCGATCAGGGCATTGGCGCATGACGGCGTCGTGCCCACATGCGCGCAGGGTTCAAGCGTGACAAATACATCCGCGCCGCGCGCCTTGTCGCCAGCTTGTTTTAGCGCTTGCGCCTCTCCGTGCGGTCTGCCACCACCATCGGCACTGCGGCCTTCGCCAACGACGTTGCCGTCTTTGACAATGACGCAGCCAACACAAGGATTGGGTGCGCAGCGACCAAGGCCCGCGCGCGACAAATCTAACGCCCTGCGCATAGAGTCTTCAGGTGTCATGATCTTATCCGGCGAGCGTATGACCCGCTTTGCGCTTGGCGGTCAGGTAGTTTTCATTATGCGCGGATTTGTGGAAACCGGTCGGAACCATGCGGGTCACGGCGATGCCATGACGCTCCAGTTGCGCCTTCTTGTCGGGGTTGTTTGTCAAAAGAGAAATGGTTTTGGCACCCAGCGCTTCGAGCATCAGCGCCGCCGAGCGATAATCGCGCGGGTCGAGTGCATGGCCGATCGCCTTGTTCGCTTCGAACGTGTCAAGCCCCTGCTCATTTTGAAGTGCGTAAGCATCAAGCTTGTTATAGAGACCGATGCCGCGGCCTTCCTGGCGCAAATACAGGATAATACCGCCCTTGCGCGCCATGACTTCGATCGCTTCGGACAGCTGAGCGCCGCAATCGCATTTCTGCGAAGCAAACACATCGCCGGTCAAGCATTCCGAATGCAGACGCACCAGCGGTTCCTGGTCCGGTGCATCGAATACCAGCGCGATATGCTCTTTATCATCCGGCAATTCATGAAACGTCACGAAGTCGGCGAAAATCGTCCGCCCGTTTTTCAAGGAGAGCGGAATGGCGACACGCTGACGGATGCTGACGGGCGCGGAGAACATCACTCGGCCGCCTTCGTGGATTTTTCTTTTTGAAGGATATGCACTTCTTCAATGAAGGACGTGAATTCTTCGGGCGCACTGAAATCTTTATAGACCGAGGCATAGCGAATGTAGCCGACGATATCGATTTCGACCAGCGCGCTCATCACCAGCTTGCCGATCTCCTTCGAAGGAATTTCCGGCTCGCCATAGCTTTCGAGCTGGCGAACGATACCTGTGACCGCTTTTTCAATCTGGTCGGCATTCACCTGACGCTTGCGCAAAGCGACATTCATCGAGCGCATGATTTTGTCACGGTCGAACCCCTGCGTCGTCCCGTCGCTTTTAACGACAACCAGATCGCGCAGCTGAATGCGTTCAAACGTGGTGAAACGCGCGCCGCAGGACGGGCACGAACGGCGGCGGCGGATGGCGGCCCCATCGTCCGTGGGGCGTGAATCCTTGACCTGACTTTCTTCATGTCCGCAAAAAGGGCATCTCATAAGCCTGTTGTGCCACAACCCGCCGGACGGCGCAAATCCTTAAGCGGCTTTGAGCGCCGGGGCCGGTTTGTGATCCAAAGCGTCAAACGCCTGATAGGCAGGATGGGAAATATTCCGGATGGTCCGCCGCCACCAGCAAGGCGTTGGCGTCTCTTCATAGGGCGCGTGGGCTGTATCGGGCAACCCGAACTGAAGCAGCGTGCGTCGCATGGCTTCTCCCAGTGGATCGCGGTCTATCATGCGCATGAAACTGTCCTGATCGTGCGCCTGATCCAGCGTGTTATGCGCGAACAAAAAGTCTTTCAGATAGAAAGTCTGGTGCTGAACGCCCTCCTCTTGCCACAACGTAAACTGGTAGTGCTGGCGGGCTTCACCAAAGACAGCGCGCTGGTCGAACGTATCGTTTTTTAGCATCGCTTCCGTGATTTCATTCAGGACAGCATCAAGCGGTTCTCCCTTATTGGTCACCGAAAAAACATTCACCTGATTGGCGTGATTGAAATTAAATCGAACGTAACTCATGGCGCCCCCTTGTCAGGCAACCATGGTGGGGCAATGACGCCCCTTCCCTTACATACCGATTAAACTTATCCACAACCATCTATTGTGCTTGGCACAACAAGGCTTTTAAAAATCCGGACTATTTTACCGTTTTTCGCTGTTTCCATTTTTTGTAAACGTCGTAAGCAGGGTGATTTGCTTTGGTGCTGAGCACATAACGCACTCCCCACGCAAACACATAAACGATCGACGCTAGAAAAAACCCGTAAATTGCTTTTCCCGAAAATTGCAACAACTCTGAGGCTGCAATGATGAGTAAAACCACAACAAGCGGCATCGCAAGCCAATAAATGAAGGTGGCAATGCGATACAAGACTCCGCCGTCACTCATATCAGCGCCTATTGATAGATCGGGAATTTAGCGCAGAGTTCTTTGACCTGTGCGTGCACTTTGGCTTCTGCCGCACCGTTTTCGGTCGGGTCGTTCGCCTGCTCCAGCGCATCGAGAATGTCTGCGATGTAATTACCGACCTGACGGAATTCCGCCGTGCCGAAACCACGTGTCGTGGCGGCTGGCGTACCAATACGCACGCCCGATGTCGTGAACGGACCTTCATGGTCATTCGGCACGGTGTTTTTGTTGCAGGTCAGACCGGCGCGATCCATCGAGGCTTCCGCTTGCTTGCCGTTGAATTTGTTTGCGCGCAGATCGACGACCATGACGTGGCTGTCGGTGCCGCCGGAGACGATCTTGTAGCCGCGTTCCTGCAACGAGCTTGCGAGTGCCTTGGCATTCTCAACAACCTGCTTCGCATAGGCTTTGAATTCCGGTTGCAGCGCTTCACCGAAGGCCACTGCTTTAGCGGCGATGACATGCATCAGAGGGCCACCTTGCAGACCCGGGAAGACGGCCTTGTTCATTTTCTTCGACAGTTCTTCATCATTCGTGAGGATCAGACCGCCGCGTGGGCCGCGCAGTGTTTTGTGTGTGGTCGTCGTGACAACATGTGCATGCGGCATCGGCGATGGGTAAGCGCCGCCAGCGACCAGACCCGCATAGTGCGCCATGTCGATCATCAGGTACGCGCCGACTTCATCGGCGATCTCGCGGAATTTCGCCCAGTCGATGGCGCGGCTGTAAGCCGATGCGCCGCAGACAATCATTTTCGGCTGGAAGCTTTTCGCTTTTTCACGCACTTGTGCAAAGTCGATTTGCTGGTCTTCATCGGCAACGCCATAGGCTTCGAAATTGAACCACAGGCCCGACTGGTTGACCGGCGAACCGTGCGTCAGGTGACCGCCATGATCGAGGCGCATGCCGAGGACTTTATCGCCCGGCTGCAACAGCGCCATATACACGGCCTGATTGGCTTGGGAGCCGGAATGCGGTTGCACGTTGGCGAATTTGCAGTTGAAGAGTTTGCACACGCGCTCAATCGCAAGGTTTTCCACGACATCGACGAATTCGCAACCGCCGTAATAACGCTTGCCCGGCAGGCCTTCGGCATATTTGTTGGTGAGGATCGAGCCTTGCGCTTCCAGAACGGCGCGGCTGACAATGTTTTCCGACGGGATCAGTTCAATTGAGTTTTGCTGGCGGTCCAGTTCCTGTTCAATCGCTTTGGCAATCGCAGGGTCGGCTTGATTAAGCGGGGCGGTAAAGAAATTGTCTGGGGTCATCTCGTTGGCTTTCGCTGCGTTGCTCATTCTACTATCCTCTTTTTAAAATTAGCAGGCGTTCAGTTTTTGGACGCGGCCTGCATGCCGTCCGCCTTCAAAGGCTGTGGTTAGAAATTTTGTAATCATCCGCGCGGCGAGATCAGCATCAATCAGTCGCGCGCCAAGGCACAGGATATTTGCATCATTATGTTCGCGCGAAAGCTGCGCCATCTGCTCGGTCATACACAAAGCGGCACGAATTTTGGGATTGCGGTTGCAGGCGATGGAAATACCGATGCCCGACCCACAGATGGCGATGCCATACAAAGCCTGCCCGGCGGCGACAGCCTCGGCAATTTTATAGCCGTAATCAGGGTAATCGACAGAATCGCCGGAATGCGTACCCAAATCGAGCCATTCAACTTTCGGCTCACTCACCAGAGATTTGAGCTTTTCCTTCAGTTCGAAGCCGCCATGATCGGCGGCAATGGCCACTACGATTGTCATGCGTCTGATATAGAGGGCGCAGACAAACGGAGCAATGAAAATCTCAAGGTTTTCCGCCAAAAACAACGGCCGGAAAACCGGCCGTTAGAAAGCGTATAAGGAGGCCTCATTAAGGTTCTTGCTTTGGTCCTTTGGGTGCTTCGTCTTTGCGGATCGTAAACGATAATCCCGGCCCGCCATGCAGCCCCAGCCTGTTGGATACGAAATCACACGCGCCGCCAAAATCGCCCTTCAATGTCCGGCGCAACGTACCCTTGATGAGTCCCTCATTCATGTAGTTCATATAGGCCTTATGTATGCTTGGTAATCCCATGTGATGTCTCCCTTGACCCTATATATACATAATTATCAACAATTAATCAATAATTCCCTTCTTTTTCAGCACATAGGACAAGCGCTTCAGGGCGTTAGTTTTGAGCATGCTTTCGCCCGCACTGGCCGGGCCGGAAATCGAGGCTTCGGTCATGGTTTTCGTATCCATCGCCGTCACCTTGACATAAGGTCCGATCTTGAAAAATTCAAAAATCACTTCCCGGCCGGGTAGGATGTCGTGCACGATAAAACCCTCATTTTTTAACCAATTTCGGGCTATACTATCCGCATGAAATCATTCGATTGGCAAGACCCCCTCCTCCTTGAAGACCTGCTCACCGACGAAGAACGCATGGTGCGCGACACTGCCCGCGACTTCGGCCAAAACCGGCTGATGCCCGGCATTGTCATGGCCAACCGCCATGAGACGTTTGACCGGCAGATCATGCGCGATATGGGAGAGTTGGGCCTGCTCGGATCGTACCTTGAGGGGTATGGCTGCCCCGGCGTGAGCCAGATTGCCTACGGGTTGATTGCCAGAGAGATGGAACGCGTAGACAGTGCTTACCGCTCCGCCCTATCGGTTCAAAGCTCGCTCGTGATGCTGCCGATTTACCTTTATGCCAATGAAGCACAAAAGCATAAATACATGCCAAAACTGGCCTCTGGCGAATTTATTGGATGTTTTGGATTAACAGAGCCGGACGGCGGATCTGACCCCGGCGCGATGAAGACCCGGGCCAAAAAGGTTCAGGGCGGCGTCAGCGTCTCCGGCGCCAAGCAATGGATTACTTCTTCGCCGATTGCCGATATATGTGTCGTCTGGGCCAAGGATGACGCGGGTGACATCATCGGCGTCATCATAGAGCGTGACAGCAAAGGGCTGGAAACCCCTAAGATAGAAGGAAAATTCAGTTTACGCGCCTCCGTCACCGGCAGCATCATGATGGACGAGGTTTTCGTGTCGGACGAGAATATCCTAAACATCAAAGGCCTCAAAGGCCCCTTCTCCTGCTTGAATTCCGCGCGATACGGGATTAGCTGGGGCGTCATGGGCGCGGCTGAAGCCTGCTGGCATGCCGCGCGCGATTATACGATGGAGCGCGTAATTTTCGGCAAGCCGCTGGCCGCCCAGCAGCTCATCCAGAAAAAGCTCGCCGACATGCAGACCGAGATTACGTTGGGCCTGCTTGGCTCGCTCCGTCTGGGTCAGTTGCGCCAAAGTGATACATACGCGCCGGAAGCTATCTCGCTGATGAAACGCAATAATTGCGGCAAGGCACTCGAGATCGCTCGCACCGCCCGTGACATGCTCGGCGGCAACGGTATCTCCGATGAATACCCCGTCATCCGCCACATGATGAACCTCGAAGCCGTGAACACTTATGAAGGCACCCACGACATCCACGCTCTCATTCTGGGCAGAGGCATGACAGGATTACAGGCATTCTTCTAATGGCTAAGCTCTCTGATGGCACCGTGCACACGCTGCCGGCTGATATGAAAGCTGCTCTAACCTCATCTGCGACAACACGGGATATGTGGGAAGATATAACGCCCCTCGCCCGCAATGAATGGATCTGCTGGGCCACCTCAGCCAAAAAGGACGAAACGCGCGTGAAGCGCATCAGCCAGATGGTGGAGAATTTAAGCGACGGCAAACGCCGCCCCTGCTGCTGGCCCGGCTGCCCGCATCGATAAATCTTAAAAGTCGTCGTCGTCCAGTGACGCAAGCCCCGAGAACTGGGTTTGGGAGGACCAGAAGCGCTCCAGCATTTTCATGGTCTTGTTAAGGTCGGTAAGGCGCTCGTTGGTCAAGTCGGTAACGCCGATCTGCTTGTCGTGGCGCTTGAACATTTCTTCGAGCGTTTTGTAGAGCTCAAGCCCCTTCGGAGTCAGCTTGACCCGGATCGAGCGTTTGTCGTGCTTGGAGCGGTTTTGCTCGATATAGCCGTTTTCCGTCATTTTCTTGACGTTGTAGGACACGTTCGAGCCGAGATAGTAGCCGCGCAGGGTGAGTTCACCCACCGTCATGTCGTCGGTGCCGATGTTGTAGAGGATCATCGCCTGTACGTTGTTAATGTCTTCGAGGCCTTTACGGTCGATTTCAACCTTCACCACGTCCAGAAAATAGCGGTGCAGGCGTTCGATCAGCTGGATGGCATCAAAATACGGAGTGGTCACGGCGGGGCCTCTTTCAGGTTTATCAACCAGTTACAATACCACCATCAAGGTTAACGGTTTCTAAAGCCCCGGACAAGGCGGGTAAGAGTTTACTTTTAATAAAAAATGGCCTAACCAGAGACAAATCAACTTAACACCGGGCCTCAAAATCCATGTCAGACATCGAAAAACTCCTCAAAACCGCAGCCCCGCACGACTCCGAGATGAAGCACGGCGGGCCGTTGCTGAAGCCTTTGACGGGGAGCACCTTCCCGCACGCCCGTATGCGCCGCCTGCGCCGCACCCCGGGCCTGCGCGATATGATGCGCGAAACACAGGTTACCGCGAACGATCTGATTCTCCCCCTCTTCGTCGAAGAAGATATCGATGAGCGCGTCGCGATTGCCTCGATGCCCGGCGTTTTCCGCGAGACGGAAAAAAGCCTCGTCATCAAAATGAAAGAAGCGCGCGACGCCGGAATCAAATCCGTCATGCTGTTCGGCGTGTCTCACAACAAAGACCACACCGGCAGCGATTCCTACACGCCGGGCGGTTTGATGAGCCGCATGGTCGATATCGCCAAACAGGCCACACCGGAAATGACCGTCATTGCCGATTCATGCTTTTGTGAATTCACAGACCACGGTCATTGCGGCCCGCTGACCCATGATGGATCGGACGTCGATAACGACCGCACGCTTGAATATATCGCCATGCAGGCGATCACCGCCTGTGAAGCGGGCGCCGACATGATCGCACCCTCAGGCATGATGGACGGTCAGGTCTCCGCCATCCGTCACGGCCTCGACCTCACCGGCTTCTCGCACATTCCAATCCTGGCGTATGCCGCAAAATTTGCGAGCGTATTTTATGGCCCGTTCCGCGATGCAGCCGGCTGCGCGCTTGGCCATGTTCATAACGTGCCCAAGAACCGCAAATCCTATCAGATGGATCCTGCCAACATCCGCGAAGCGCTGCGTGAAGCCGCGCAGGATGAAGCCGAAGGCGCCGACATGCTGATGGTGAAACCCGGCATGATGTATCTCGACGTGCTCACCAAGATTCGTCAGCAAAGCAATCTTCCCCTCGCCGCCTATCAGGTGTCCGGCGAATATGCTATGATCCAGTTTGCGGCACAGGCCGGTGCGCTTGATTACCGGGAAGCCATGCTGGAATCGCTGATCGCGTTCAAACGCGCGGGCGCCGATCTGGTTTTAAGCTATTCCTCCATCGACGCGGCCCGCTGGCTGTCCGAATAATCCGCATCACCGCTTGAATATAAAAGCGAAACAAAGGATACTCGTCCTCAGGCGTAGTCTTTGTTTTTCCCCGCGTTTTTCAGTTTTCCCATAACCTTTTAAGTGGTTGTTAAGGCAGCCATGGAAAAATGGTTAACGGATTCACCCCTACGTATATTTCCTCCTTAGTATAAGGGGTCCTTTCAGGAAGGATTTGTCTGAACCATGAAGTTTATTGGCCTCGCCCTCGTATTCGTCTGCACGTTCGCCGGACTGCTGATCGCGATGCATTTCAACTTCCCGCACTTCATGCATTTGATGGGCATGATTTTAGGCGCGATGCCGGGCGAAGTCGTCATCATCATGGGCTGCGCCATCGCCGCCTTCCTCGTCGCCAATGACAAAGAAACAATCAAAGGCACCAAGAAATATTTAAGCGCGCTCTCCAAGCCGCACGCCTATTCCAAAGAAGATTACGTCGAACTGCTTAGCCTGCTGTTCCTGATCTTCAAACTGGCGCGCACCAAAGGCTGGCTGGCCATGGAATCTCATATTGAAAATCCGCATGAGAGCGCGATTTTCTCGCAATTCGCGACCATTCATAACGATCATCACACGGAAGTGTTCCTGTGCGACTACCTGCGCATTATCTCGTTGGGCAACGATAAGCCATTTGAGATTGAAGCACTGATGGATGAAGAACTTAATACCATCGAAGCGCATGAAGGCCATCCGGGACACGCGGTACAAACCATGGCGGATGGTATTCCGGCTTTGGGTATCGTGGCCGCCGTGCTCGGCGTAATTAAAACGATGGCCTCGATTTCGGAACCGCCAGAAGTGCTGGGGCAAATGATCGGCGGAGCGCTCGTCGGGACCTTCCTCGGGGTGTGGATTTCATACGGCATGATTGCGCCGATCGCGTCTGCGATGACCACCAAGGCGCAAACAAAAGTGATGTATTACCGCGCGATCAAAGTGGGCCTTATTGCTTTCCTGAATGGCGCCGCGCCGCAAGTGGCTGTCGAGTTCTCACGCAAGTTCCTGCCGCACGATGTCCAGCCGACCTTCCTTGAGCTGGAAGAGCGACTGAACGCCCTGCCTAATCCGACATCGCTCTAGGGGCACTCATGGCCGATAAGAAAAAAGACGCGCCGCAGGACAAACCGCTTCAACCGATCATCATTAAAAAGATCAAGAAAGGCGGCGGCCACCATGGCGGCGCCTGGAAAGTAGCTTACGCCGACTTCGTGACCGCCATGATGGCGTTCTTTTTGCTGCTCTGGCTATTGAACGTTACAACAGACGAGCAGAAAGCAGGTATTGCCGATTTCTTTGATCCCAATCCGCGTATTTCGGAATCCGTCAGCGGCGCCGGCGGATTGCTCGGTGGCCTCAGTATTTCGCCCGATGGCGCGCAGGTTAATGATAAAGCCCCTGTCGCTCCGCCAGAAACACAATTGCAAGCGACGCTGCACGCCGATCAAGAACCGATGACGCAGGCTGAAATCAACGAACGTCAGTTGGAAGAAGAGCTGCGCAAGCGCGAAGAAGCCGAATTTGAAAAAGCCGAAGAAGAAATCCGCAAAGCGATTGAAAGCTCACCTGAACTTGCCGAACTCAGCAAAAACCTGATGATCGACATGACCCCGGAAGGCTTGCGCATCCAGATCGTCGATCAGGAAGGAAACTCAATGTTCCCGTCCGGTTCGGCGCAGATGTACGATAAGACCAAAGCGCTGATGAAAAAGGTGGCCGATGCCATCAAGGACATGCCCAACCAGATTTCTGTGCGCGGCCATACCGACGGCATCCCGTTCAAAAATGCCAACGGCGACACGAACTGGGAGCTATCGACCGACCGCGCCAACTCTTCGCGCAAAGTGCTACTGGAAACAGGCTTGCCGGAAAACCGTCTGAACAACGTACTCGGCAAAGCCGATACCGACCATCTGTTCCCGGATAAACCCAAAGATGCCCGTAATCGCCGCATCTCGATCATCCTCCTGCATGATTCACTGGTCACCAGCGAAGGCGCCGCGAAAAGCAGCGAAGCCACAGCCCGCAAGGCCCGGGTAAAACCTTCCTTGTTCAAGCGCAGTCAAGGGACGGTTGAATTTCCGTAAGAGATATGCCTAAGTAAGGCATGTCTACTGAGTTCTCTATCAAAAGGCTCGAAAAAGAGCGCTGCGATTATTTCCCAAATAATCTCCGCGTCAAACGCCACTTCGCGCTGACCAACGGCCCGATGAGTGAGTTTTTCGAGAATGATCAAACTCCCTTGAAATTCAAAGCGGGTGAAAAAGGCTTTCTCATGCACGCCTTTTGCGCATTGGCCAATATCTGCCCGACCTGCAATGCGTGCGTTCCCTTGCGCGTCAATCTTGATAAATTTTTTACAACCAAGTCACAAGATAAACGCATCAGAAAGCTTGGATATGATGCACATATTTTTGAAACCGCCGCTTTATCGGACGTCATGCTTTTTCAGATGTTTCGAAAATATGCAGAGCTTCGCCATGCCAAATCTTCCATGCTGACGATGGATCAAAAAGAATTTAGCCTGCTGACATCACGCACCCCGCTCTGTCTGACGCTGACCAAAACTTTTCCGGATGCGGCACAGCCAAAACTCTACGCTTATGCCTTGATGGATACTCACAATGCGGCCATGTCTTTCGATTATGCCGTTTACGATCCTGCTATCCTTAGAGACAGCCCCGGCAAGCTTTTATGGCTGGAAGCCATGCGCATGGCAAAAGAAAGAGGCATCGAGCATGTCTATGTCGGCAACTGGGCGAAAGGCAGCCCGAAACTGGATTATAAAAAACAACATGTCGGACTGGAAGCATTTGTAAAAGACCGGTGGATTGATTTCAATCCGGACATACACATACAAGGCCCCGACTATCGCGCCCTACTCCGATTGGAAGGCTATAATCTTTAACTGGAGAATTTATTGCTTTTGGGAAAACCGTTCGGCGGCATTTTGCCTGCCTGCGCGCGCTCGCCGACCCAGGGATTGAGGTCGCTTACGACAGTCTCGCCCGCGCCGTATTTATACGAGAGACCATTTTTCCACGCGAAAGTTTTTGCATCGGACAGGCCACCGTCTTTATATTTCTGCAGCGTGATGCCTTTGCCTTTGGCCATCTCGGGAATCTGGTCGAGCGCGAAGACAATCATCTTGCGGTTGGTGCCGATAACGGCGAGATGATCATCGCCCTCTTCGATCGTATAGACCAGTGAGGCTTCGGCGCCGGCTCCGACACTTAATACCTGCTTGCCGTTTTTGGTCTGCGCCAGCACATCATCCGATTTCACGATAAAGCCGCGGCCATCGTCGCTCGCGACCAGAAACTTCAAGCCGGGTTGATACAGCATAACCGTGACGACATCGGAATCATTCGGCAGGTCGATCATCAGTCGCACCGGCTCGCCAAAACCGCGGCCCGGCGGCAGTTTATCGCCGCCAATCGTATAGAAGCGCCCGTTGGAGCCGAAGATCAGAATCTTGTCGGTGGTTTGCACTTCAACAACGAAGCCTTCGCGGTCGCCGTCTTTATATTTAAAGTCCTTGGCATTGTGCCCATGGCCTTTCATGCCGCGCACCCAACCTTTTTTCGAAAGGATCACCGTAATTGGTTCTTTCTCGATCATGGCTTCATTCAGTTCTTCAACATCGACCAGCGTCGGCGCTTTGCCAATTTTCGTGCGGCGTTTGCCGAGCACGGTATCCTGCCCGAACATTTTGCCGAGTTCGCCGACCTGTTTCTTGATGCGCGTCCATTGACGTGCTTCGGAACCGATCAGTTTTTCCAGTTCTTCACGCTCTTTGGTCAGAGAATCATGTTCGCCCTGAATTTCCATTTCTTCCAGCTTGCGCAAACTGCGCAGACGCATGTTCAGGATGGCTTCGGCCTGAATGTCGCTCAACTTAAACGTCTTCATCAGCACGACTTTGGGTTCATCTTCCGTGCGGATGATGTGAATAACCTTATCGATGTTCAGATAAACGATCAGATAGCCTTCGAGCACTTCAATACGGTGTTTGACTTTCTCGAGGCGATAGGATGAACGGCGCACCAATACTTCTTTTTGGTGTTCCAGCCAGCATTGCAGAACCTGTTTCAACCCCATCACGCGCGGAATGGTACCTTTATCCAGCACGTTCATGTTGAGCGAGAAGCGTGTCTCTAAATCGGAATTGCGGAACAACGCTTCCATCAGTAGTTCCGGTTCGACGTTGCGGTTGCGTGGTTCCAGCACGACCCGGATATCTTCGGCGCTTTCATCGCGCACGTCTTCGAGCATCGGCAATTTCTTGCTCATGATGAGTTCGGCGATACGCTCGATCAGTTTGGATTTCTGCACCTGATAGGGAATCTGCGTGATGACGATCTGCCACGTGCCGCCCTTCAGCTCTTCTTTTTCCCACTTCGCCCGCACGCGGTAAGACCCGCGGCCGGTTTTATAACTCTCAATAATGCTGGCCTTGTCTTCCACCAGCGTGCCGCCCGTCGGGAAATCAGGGCCCGGCACATATTTAATCAGCTCATTCTCATCAACTTCGTGATCCATCATGGCGAGCATGGCTTCGCACATTTCGGCCACATTGAACGGAGGAATGTTGGTCGCCATACCGACGGCGATACCGCTCGATCCGTTGGCCAGTAAATTCGGGAAACCGCCCGGCAACACGATCGGTTCGTTTTCAGAGCCATCGTAGGTCGGGCGGAAATCGACAGCGTCTTCATCGATACCGTCGAGCATCAGTTTGGCCACAGCGGTTAAGCGCGCTTCGGTATATCGCATCGCGGCGGCATTATCGCCGTCGATGTTCCCGAAGTTCCCCTGCCCGTCGACCAGCGGATAGCGCACCGAGAAATCCTGCGCCAAACGCACGAGCGCATCGTACACCGAGGTATCGCCATGCGGGTGATATTTACCGATGACATCGCCGACGACCCGCGCCGATTTTTTCGGTGGCGCGTCGGGACGCAAAGACAATTGATCCATGGCGAACAGCAGACGGCGATGCACCGGCTTCATCCCGTCGCGCACATCCGGCAGCGAGCGGCTCATAATCGTTGAAAGAGCATATGACAAATAACGCTCTGACAGAATATCCGAGATATTCTGGTCGATCACTTGCGATTCAATCACGGGTTTTGTGGGTTTTTTGGCCATGTCCCGTCGGTTTTAACGGTTAGAGCGCAGCCGCGCAAGCGCTGCCGAGCGCTTTTCCAAATCTTTCCTGAAATCGGATGCGGGCTTCTGGGACGCCTTTGGTGTGGTGGGCAAAGACCCAGTGTTCGAGGAAATAGCCGGTGAGCTTGAGACCGGTATAGACATCCCCATCATCCGCCCCGCCGCCGGACGGTTTCAAGAATTCCGGCATAGGCAGCAGGCGCTCCTTATATGGCATGGCCTGAGCGAGGCTGACGGCGCGGCCGGATTTGGGACTGACGAACGCCAGCGTCGCCGCGTCACCCTGCATCGCGCATTTAGTCAGATCGAGGCCAAATCCCAGTTCTTTCAGCAGTGCCAGTTCCCACATAATATAGGTCGCGCCCCATACCTCCGTGTCGAGACTCGCGATCATTGCCTGCAGCCCGTAAAATAACCCGGGATGACCTTCGCGCTCCGGCAAGGCCGCATCACATAGGGAACAGGCCGAAAGTAGCGCGCCGAGTTTGAGCGGATCCTGCATCACGCCGTGCGGTAATCCTGCTTCCGGTTCCATCTGGTAGGTGCCGAGCTGATCCGTGACGCGGCTCGACCACGCTACGCTGACCACGCTGCCCGGTTCCACCATGCTTCGTTTTTTTGAGGATTGTGCGCCGTGAACATAGCCTGCGTGACGGCCGTTCTGTTCGGTGAGCAACGCAACGATGGCGCCGTTCTCGCCGTGACTGCGCGCCGATAAGACTATTCCTTGATCCCGCCATTGTTCCATGACACAAAACCTATCGCATAACCCAGTGATCGGTAAACACTATGATTACACCCCGCCCGTTCCTCATGATCCGCCATGGCCAGAGCGAAGCCAATCTTGCCGAAATTTGTTCCGGTCATATCGATGTCGCGCTGACAGAACTGGGACGCGATCAGGCGCGCTCTGCCGGTAAAATCATCGCCGCGCTACCCGAGGAGCTTAAACCGCGCCGGATTGTGCATTCCCATTTATCGCGCGCGCGTGATACGGCCAATTTGATCAATGAATCGCTAGGCAATCTGCCGATGAGCGAAACGCCAGACATTGCCGAACAGTTTTTTGGCACATGGGAAAGCCAGCCATGGGATTTATATCGTCCGCAGATCAATGCCTGCGTCGATCCCGAGGGCGGTGAAACAATGACTGCGTTTCAAGAACGGGTCAAACGCGCGCTGAATGACATCTTTACTGCATCTGAAGATATGCCGCTGGTCGTTTGCCATGGCGGCGTTTTCCGCGCTTTTGCGAGTCTTTACGGACAACAGATGCTCGGCGTCAAAAACTGCCTGCCCTACCGCTTCACACCGGTGCAGGATGACTATCCGTGGGAAATTGCCGCCATCGTTGAAAGCGCCTGATCGGTCTCACGCACATCGTGCACACGGAATATCCGCACGCCTTGCTGATAGGCCGTCAGCACACTGGCGATCGATCCTCCCAGACGCTGCTCCGGTCCTGATCCGGGAGAGAGTGCCTCAATGAACCGCTTGCGTGACGTGCCGAGTACCATGCGCACCGACAGCGAGGCGAATTTATCCAGGTTATTCAGCAGGCTGAGATTATGGGCGAGCGTTTTGCCAAATCCGATGCCCGGATCGATCATGATCCGGTGCTGATCAATGCCTGCGCCAATGCATACATCAATCCGGTTGGATAAATAGCGATATACCTCTCCCACCACATCTTCGTAATAGGGCGCGGCTTGCATGGTCTGGGGCGTGCCCTGCATATGCATCAAAATGACATCACATTGCGCCGGCGCAAGGACACCAAAAGACTCAATGTCATGGGTGAGCGCGCTGATATCATTCACAATATCAACGCCCAGATCGAGAGCCATCTGCATCGTGCTGGCGTTGCGCGTATCGATGGACAGGCGCGCACCGCGCCCTCTTAATCCCTCGATCACCGGACGCACACGCACAATCTCGTCTTCAGGCGATAGAATTTCAGAGCCCGGCCTAGTCGACTCGCCACCAATATCCAGAATCCCGGCGCCTTCTTCGATCAACCGCAGTCCGTGCATAATGGCGTTATCGGCAGAGAGAAATTTCCCCCCATCGGAAAAACTGTCCGGCGTCACGTTGACGATGCCCATCAAGGTCCAGTCGCGGATCATGGGGCAAGCTTTCTGAATTGCTGGTCAGAAGGCAGATTTGCAACTAATTGCAGCAACGCAAGACCCGAAACTGGATGAACCCAATTTTGAGAAATTTCTTCCAAGGGCTTTAAAACAAATGCTCTTTCGTGCATACGTGGATGCGGCAAAATAAGGTCCGGTGCGTCGCTGATGATCCGCCCGTTATAATCAATAAGATCCAGATCGATCGGCCGGGCGGCATTTTTGATGGTGCGCGTGCGCCCGAATTGCGCCTCGACCGCGCCCATGGTTTTAAGCAGATCCATCGGCGCCAGATCGGTTTCGACCGATAATACGGCATTGGTGTACCAAGGCTGTTCACCTTCCGTACCGACAGGTGCTGTCTCCCATAAGGAGGATTCCGCCACAACGGCGATACCACGCTCACTCAACGCCGCCTTGGCAGCGGAAAAGGTTTCATGCGGGGCGCCGGCATGACTCGGCAGATTAGCTCCATAGGCGATCAAAATCATCCCTGCGTTAAACCATGATTACGGGCAAAAAAAAAGCGCCTTATCGGCGCTCTTTTAAAAAATAAGAGAGCTTACCAGGTGCGCACGTCACCAGAATCCATGTGCACGAAGTTCGAGCGGCTGTAATAGCCGACACCGCCCGCGCGCAGGGATTTCGCCAGATCGCGCAAACGCGAGGTCGAGTAGTTCGGCATACGCAGGTCGATCGCCTGCCCAGTCATATGGAGCGAGTTTTTCGCCACGCCTTCACTGGCTTTGCGCAGGCCCGCATTAGAGCTTGGGCAGCGGTAACCGGAGAGAATATCGTACGGTTCCTGATTACCCGTCATCTGATGGACGCTGTAAATAATATCCATCACGCGCGGATCGATCGGGAAGGCTTCGCCGGTGCGGTGATCGCGCAGGATGTAATTAATGCGGTCGAACGCGTCGGGCAGATATTTGTTACCGATGCGGTATACGCCTGAAAAACTTTCGTTGGTATGCGTGTTGCGGAACGCGATGCGGCGCGATGTGCCGCCGGATGCCGTGCCTGCCTGAAACGCGGCGGCCATGACATCGTTACTGAAAGCCGGCAGGACAACCGCACCGAGAGTGGCGATTGCGCCCATCCCTAAAAATTTACGGCGGTTAGAACAGACGGAGTCAGCGTTTGTATCGTGTGACATGTAACCTCATTAAATGGATGTCGAAGCGAAGAGCTTAGAAAGAGTTGAACCGACAGACCAGAGAGAACCTCTTTGAGTGTGATAAAAACCTGTTAATAAATCCTTAAATCAAGGATGCTAAGGGAACGAGTCTACCGACTGCCGGGACGGTAATCAAGCCCGGTTTTACTAGCGAATGCGCTGGATGAGACGATCTGCCCAACATTGTCGGGCGTTTTAAATCCATCAATCCCTTTGATTGCATTCACTAATTGGTCATCGAGACTGTACAAATCATAGCCGTAAATCATTTTACCGGCATCTGTTTCCCATATCGTATTATAGACAAGGTAGACGGGAATGGGATTTGCCGCGCGGATATCGCGCATTTTTCCCGCATCGAACAATGCCTGCATGACGCTCGTTGACCAGCCTTCATTCTCTTTCATGATAAAGTTGGCCAGCTCTTCAGGCTTTTCCACGCGGATGCAGCCTGAACTCAGCGTACGGCTGTTGCGCGCAAACACACTGCGATCATTGGTATCATGCAAGTAAATATTGTAATTGTTCGCCATCAGCACGCGCACCCGGCCCAGCGGATTAGTCACGCCGGGGTTTTGCACCATTGAGAGGCTGCTCGCCTGCTCCCACGGCAGGTTCGCCCAGTCGACAGTGACCGGATCAATCGTCTTGCCGTCCTGACGGATTTCAATGCCGCGCTTGGTCAAATATTCAGGGTCCTGCGCCAGTTTGGGCAGGTAATCTTCTTTTTTAATTGTCGGCGGCACTGTCCAGGTCGGGTTAAAACGCACACCGCTGATGGTGGTCTTAAAGCTGTTGGTCGGGCGGTTTTCCTTGCCGACGATAACCCGCATCTGCAGCGTCGTATCGCCCTTCTCAACCGCCCACAGCGTTGCGGAAGGAATATTCACCATCACATACTTTGCCGGCTTGACCCGATCCATCCACCGTTGACGCTCCAGATTGGCGACAAGCTGATTGATTTTCGCAAGACGGCTGAGGTTGAGGATCTTCTGGGTCGACGGACCGATAATGCCATCCGGCGCAAAGCCGTGTTCTTCCTGAAATACCATGACCTTTTTGGCCAGCGCATCGTCGTAGTAATCAGCGCCTTCCGAGGGGATCGTCTGCACGCCCAGATACTCCCGCACGATGGCAACGGCCTCGTGACGGCTGCCGGGACGCAGATTGCCATCGATGCGAACAGGCTTGCGCGGCTTTTCATCCGGCTCCGCCAGCGTTTTGACCAGCTCCTCACGCAGTTTCTTATACAGACTACCCTGCGGTGCCAGTTTATTGAGGGCCGATTGCGTCGAGCCCGCATTTTTACTCATCCAGTTGAGGATATCGACGCCGCGCATGGGCGGCTGCCAGTACTGTCCGGTTTGGCCGACACTGGCCGGCGTTACCCGCATACCTGTCAGAGCGCGTCCATAGCGAATGACAGCGTCAGACAGGAGCAATTCAAAGTCAGCCGGGTTCATGACGCGCCCCTCTTCCAGGGCTGGTCGCAATGTGTCGACATGATAATTCAAGGGGTTAAGGCCATGCGTCCAGGATGTTTCCAAGGCGCCGATTGCCGTTTTTGCATCGGCATTGGGCTTGCCATCGCGGGTCAGCCACAAAGGGGCAAAATCCTTGGCCTGATAATATTCCCCCATACCGGTCGCATCACGAAAACGCGCCTTGCCCACCTGCCCGGCTTTCAGTCCCTCGATCAGTTCTTGTGAAGCGCTGGCAGCCTCTGCCGATGCAATCAGCGCACTCCCCTGATTCGTCGCCACGCTGAAAAAGGCCACTATCCCGGTGAAGAGAAAGAGCATGACAGTCAGGCGCAGTTTTCTGCCGTTTTTAACCCAGGTAGACATAGTTATTCTGACAGACCATAAACCCATTAGCGTTAATAAGAGCCTGATTGTCCCTAAACCCTTGAAATTTCGCAAGGTTTATCCGTGCATTGCGCACAAAGTCATATGACCCAAACTGAACCAATCCATATTAGATCATTCTTAAAAAAATGAATCGATAAAAATCAATTGGTTATATCGTTTTAATTATAAATCACTAAAAGTATGCGTCTCGGCTTGGGCGCCGGGGTGCGTCGTTGCACCGGTTCGGGCCGGTCCAACCATCTGCGCAAATTTCCAGATGGCACCGGCGTTGTAATTGGTCTGGCGCGGTTTCCAGGATTTTTTACGTTCAGCCAATTCGGCATCTGAGAGCTTCACGTCCATTGTTCCGGCGGCTGCGTCGATGCGGATGATGTCGCCATCTTTGAGCAGACCTATAGGTCCGCCGACTGCCGCTTCCGGCCCCACATGTCCGATGCAGAAGCCGCGCGTACCGCCGGAGAAACGGCCATCCGTAATGAGGGCAACTTTACCGCCCATACCCTGTCCGTATAACGCGCCGGTCGTGGCCAGCATTTCACGCATCCCGGGGCCGCCTTTGGGTCCTTCGTAGCGGATGATCAGCACATCACCTTCTTTGTATTCACGGTTCAGAACGGCAACGAGGCACGCGTCTTCCGAATCAAAACAGCGCGCGGGGCCTTCGAATTGCAAACTTTCCAGGCCGGCGATTTTCACAATCGCACCGTCCGGCGCCAGATTGCCTTTTAAGCCGACAACACCGCCTGTTTGTGTGATGGGATTAGAAATGGGGAAAATGACGTCCTGATCATCAAGCAGGACCGCGCTTTCACAATTTTCGGCAATGGTTTTACCCGTCACGGTGAGGCAATCTCCATGGATATAGCCGCCCTTGAGCAATTCTTTGATTACAACCTGCACGCCACCAACCTCAAACATATCTTTGGCGACATATTTACCGCCAGGTTTAAGATTGCCGATATACGGTGTGCGCTTGAAAATTTCGGCGACAGCAAACAGATCGAAATCGATCCCCGCTTCATGTGCCATAGCGGGCAAATGCAGCGCCGCGTTGGTCGAACCGCCCGTCGCCGCGACAACAGCTGCCGCGTTTTCGAGCGCTTTGAGTGTCACGATATCGCGCGGCCGGATATTTTTTTCGATAAGTTTCATTACTTCACGGCCGGATGCAGCCGCATACTCATCGCGCGTCTCGTAAATCGCCGGTGCGCCCGCAGAACCTGGAAGCGCCAGGCCAATAGCCTCTGATACACACGCCATCGTATTGGCGGTGAACTGACCGCCGCAGGCGCCCGCAGTCGGACAGGCCACGCATTCCATTTCATGCAGATCTTCATCGGAAAATTCGCCTGTTGCGTGTTTCCCGACGCCTTCGAATACATCGATAATCGTGACATCATTGCCGCGGAATTTACCCGGCATAATGGCGCCGCCATACATAAAAATGCTCGGCACGTTCAAGCGGATCATTGCCATCATCATCCCCGGCAAAGATTTATCGCACCCCGCAAGGCCGACAATGGCATCGTAGCAATGACCGCGCATGGTCAACTCAACCGTATCGGCAATCGCATCGCGGCTCGGAAGGGATGATCTCATCCCCTCATGGCCCATGGCGATCCCGTCGGTCACGGTAATCGTCGTGAATTCACGGGGCGTGCCGAACGCTTCTTTTACGCCCTTTTTCACCGACTGTGCCTGACGCGACAGCGCGATATTACACGGCGCCGATTCATTCCAGCATGTTGCTACACCGACCAGCGGCTGCGCCATTTCTTCTTCCGTAATACCCATCGCATACAGCATCGCTCGGTGCGGCGCGGATTTCGGGCCGACCGTAACATGGCGGCTTGGGAGGTTTGATTTATTCCATTGCTTGGTCATTACGATTGTTCCTGCTGAATAAGAAGATCATTCACGATTTGTTTAAAAGCGATGCCATTAGCGACGAACGGCACCATGATGCGGCGATTGCCGGAACCGGTCACGATGATGTTTACATAGCCAAAAATCTGACCGATCAATGTCGCGCCCACTTCGACGGATTCCAACTGGCGGTAATGCAACTCGATCACATCGGCATAAACGATACCGCCACGCAAAAGAATGCGGTGATTGGTAGCGGCCAGCAAAAGATACTGACGCGTCATAGACGCCATGATCAGCATGACGACGCCTACGAACGCAAAAAAGAGCGCCAGATTGACCGTCACCAGCAGGCACAGCGCTGCGAGAATCAGAACCGCAATGGCTTTCCACATCACCGCCGGATGAATGACGCCGACAAACAACAATTCTTCATCATCGCGCAACTCTACAGCGGTCAGCTGTTTCAAGCGCGTGATGTCGCTTTGATGGATTATCTGTGGCTGGGGCATGACGCCTCCTTGTTGATTAGACAGTGCGCGCGCGCTCGATAGCACGGCGGAATTTTACCGGATCGGAAATCGGTGGCAAAATAACTTCCCCAACCCCTGTTCCATGAATTCGCAGACGGCCATAATTGAAAATGCGGCCGAAAACACCTTGCAGAACATTGATGCCTTCGATGCGGTCTATATTGATTTCGCTCACAAACCGGGCAACCAATCCACGTTTGTAAATCAGGCGTTTGTTAGTAATACCGATTTCGGTTGTCGCCTTGATGATCATCATCTGCGCAAATTTCAGCAGACCCAGAACGACCAGAAAGAACGCCAGGATACGCACACCCGGATGCAATGCCTGAACTTTTTCGAGCGTCGACAGCGCGGCGAATTCAGCTGCGTCACCAAAGAACATCGGCTGCATCTTGATCGCGAACACAATCAGAGCTGCGGCTAGACCAATGCTGAAAATCACATTGATCACAGCCTGCACATTATACATCCAATGGAAGCGGCCAAGATGGACAAGATCTTCACCATCGGTCAGAGATTCCTGAATGTAATTGCCAACAGCCATACTGATCAATCTCCGAACGAAATACCAAGGCCTCGGGCCGTGGCAACCAGCGTGTCCGATGGATCAACAGCTTTATAGGCGGCAATCGCCTGCTCGATCGGCACATCGACCACCTGACGATTCTGCCAGGCGACCATGCGGTCGAATTTCCCTTCATTGATCAGCTCTACTGCGCGCACGCCAAAAGCAGCACCCAGCAAACGATCATTGTAAGTGGGAGGGCAACCGCGTTGCACGTGACCAAGATTGGTGACACGTGTTTCAAAGCCTGTCTTCTCGGCAATTTTCATCGCCAGATACTGGCCAATACCGCCATAGCGTTTTTCGCCGCCATGATAGGTAACCTGGAAGGCTTCGCCTTCTGCTGTTTTTACTGATTCAGAGACGATCACGAGCGCGAAGTTACGCCCCGATGCTTTGATATCGAGGATTTTTTTCGCAACTTTATCGAGGTCATAATTAATTTCCGGGATCAGCACTACATCTGCGCCGCCGGCGATCCCCGCCGACAAAGCAATGTGACCGGCATCGCGGCCCATCACTTCCAGAATCATCACACGGTCATGGCTGGCCGCCGTTGGTTGCAAGCGATCGAGCGCTTCGGTCGCAACGGATACGGCCGTATCAAAGCCGATCGATGTTTCGGTTTCACCCAGATCGTTATCAATCGTTTTTGGAACACCGACCATATTAATGCCGCCCTGCTGAGCGAAACGGCGCAGAATGGCGAACGAGCCATCGCCGCCAATACCAATAACGGCATCGATACCCAGTTTTTTAAACCCGGCAATAATCTCACCGCTACGGTCTTTACGCGTACCATCTGGCATTGGAAAATCAAACGGGTTGCCTTTATTGGTCGTGCCCAGAATCGTGCCGCCCATGCGCATGATGTTGCCATCCATATCATTTGGCAGCAGACGGCGCGCGCGTGGCGGATCGTCAAACAGACCGGCCGTACCGTCTTCAATTCCGTAAATCTCCCATCCGAGGAGGTGCGCGCGGTGAGTCGCAGCGCGGATAACAGCGTTCAGCCCGGCACAATCGCCGCCGCTGGTCAGAATTCCGATCTTCTTGGTCATGGGGGTCCTTAAATTCTTGGGAAAAGTCGAGCGATTTCAACGATATCTATACCGCATCGGCGGGCGCTCGCCAAAAGGAAAATGCGTATAAGATGACTCTTTTTCTACCGTTTGGCCCTAAATCATGATAGGATGCCTCCATCCAAACAGCCATAAGTACCTCAGGTAATGGAAGAAATAGAAGATTTAAAAGAAAAGCTCGTCCTTCTGGAGCACGAGCACAGGGATCTTGACGTTATCATCGAAAGATTGATGACGGTGCAGCCGATTGACCTGCTGCAAATTCAGCGCCTGAAAAAGAAAAAGCTCCTGCTCAAGGACCAGATCAATAAAATGAAGAGCGATATCCTTCCCGATATTATCGCATAAGGGCACCTTATAATGAGCCACGCCGACCCGCACCCCCTCGTAGGCATTATTATGGGCTCTCAGTCCGACTGGCCTACCATGGAAAAAGCCCATGACATGCTCCACAAGCTGGGCGTCCCGCATGAAGTGAAAATTGTCTCTGCCCACCGCACACCCGACCGCATGGTCGAGTACGCCAAAACGGCGCGGGCGCGCGGCCTTAAAGTTATTATTGCAGGCGCCGGCGGCGCCGCTCACTTACCAGGCATGGTTGCCTCGATGACCCCGCTGCCTGTGCTCGGTGTGCCGGTCGAAAGCAAAGCGCTCAAAGGCATGGATTCCTTATTATCTATCGTACAGATGCCGGGCGGCATTCCCGTCGGTACATTAGCGATTGGCGAAGCGGGTGCGAAAAATGCCGGATTACTGGCCGCTGCTATCCTTGCGGTTCATGATGACACGCTAATGACACGTCTTGACGCGCTGCGCGCCGAACAGACAGCCGCCGTCAGCGAAGCGCCGTAACTTCCTTCAATAATATCTTGGTGTCTGCAAAGCTTGGTGGTAAAAACCGCCTGCATGGACATGAATATTAAAACCCTCGGAATTTTAGGTGGCGGACAACTTGGGCGTATGAGTGCAATTGCCGCCGCGCAACTCGGTTTTCGCGTGCATATTTACGCACCGGAGCGAAACAGCCCCGCATTTGATGTCGCTTTTGCCCATACATGTGCCGCTTATAACGATACGGCTGCGCTGGAAGCCTTTGCGCATTCATGTGACGTCATAAGTTATGAGTTCGAGAACATCCCTGTTGAAACGGTACGCACCTTAAAACGATACGCGCCCGTCTACCCGGATGACCGCCTTTTATCGATTGCGCAGAACAGGTTAGCGGAGAAACAATTCCTCAATGATCTAGGCATTGAAACAGCTCCTTGGGCACCCGTTTTAACGCCATCCGATATCGATACGGTTCTCTCGCAATGGGACTGCAATTCTCTCATATTGAAAACGACACGATTTGGCTATGACGGCAAAGGTCAATTAAAACATAAGGCTACAGATAATAGCTCTGACAGCTTTAAAGAATTAGGCAACGTCGAGCTGATTGCCGAAGGCATCATTGATTTTGACTTTGAAATCTCTGTGATAATCGCACGCGATCAATTTGGCAGCACTGCGTGCTATCCAGCCGTTCTGAACGAGCATAAAAATCATATTCTCGACAAGACCATCGCCCCGGCCCCCATCTCTGCCGCGCTTCAGGATACCGCGCAAGCGGCCGCGAAGAAGGTGGCAGACGAAGTGGGCCTGATCGGCGTGCTGGCTCTGGAGCTGTTTGTGACCAAAGACGGGCGCATTCTGGCCAACGAAATCGCGCCGCGCACCCACAATTCTGGCCACTGGACGATGGATGCCTGCGCCTGCTCGCAATTTGAGCAACATGTCCGCACGGTCATGGGCCTGCCCGTAGGCGATCCCACACCGCACACATCCGCCGTGATGATCAATCTGATCGGGAATGATGTCCTGAAGGTTCCTGAGTATCTTAAAACGCCTAACGCGTGTGTTCACCTGTATGGTAAAGAAGAAGCCAAGCCGGGTCGCAAAATGGGCCATGTGACCATTCTGAAATAGATTGACACTGCCAGTATATAGTCATAATAACTATATTATGGTTTCGTTATGTTCCTCTGTCGACTTCTACACAGGTCCTTTTGCCGGCCAGTATGACACGTATGTCGAAGCCAAAATCCTGCCAGATCCGGCCGCGTTATTCAGCCTGTGCAGCCGGTTTCTCGCGGTCAGTCGCCCTCAAAAGCTTCTGGATGTGGGAATTGGTACCGGCCTTAGCAGTCTGCCTTTTCAGCGACAGACCCCTTCTTTGAAAATTTATGGTCTGGATGGCAGTTCTGTCATGCTCGACAAATGCCAGATGACGATACCAAGCGCCATCCTGAAGTCCGTAGATTTGGATCGATCACCGCTCCCTTTTCGCAACGATATGTTTGACGTCTCGATCAGTCAGGGAACCTTGTATTTCCTGAAAGAAGCGGCAGATATTGTTGCCAGCATGATCCATGTGACGCGTCCTGGCGGCCTGATCGCGTTCAACATAGAAGCTTCCCCTGATGATAAATTGCGCATTCGCGAGAACGACGCCACGTGGCGCCGGGATCAACCCAAATCCATTCTGACGTACCAGCACCCCCTTTCCGACGTCATGGCAACGGTTGTCACCAGCGGGGCAGAAATTATCGCTCAGCGCGAACGGGTTGCGATGGAAAAAATGGATGGCAGCGCCGTGCGTTTCACCGACATTCTGGCTCGGAAGCTATAATTCTCCGCCTATCCGCCAAAACCCTCTTGGCCTTGCCCCTCCTTGGTGGTTAAATCGCCTCGATTTTTAAGGAGATTCAAATGACCCAAGCTGCCAAAGCCCCCGCAAAAACCCGCTCCGAGACGGATTCTCTCGGTGCTATCGACGTTCCGTTCGACGCCTTCTGGGGCGCTCAGACCCAGCGCTCGATGCAGAACTTCGATATCGGCGAAGAAAAGATGCCGGCGCCGCTGGTCCGCGCTTTTGGCATTCAGAAAAAAGCAGCCGCTCTGACCAACATGCAACTTGGTGCACTGGATCAAAAACTGGGTCAGGCGATTGTCGCCGCAGCCGATGAAGTGATCGATGGCACGCTGGCGGATCAGTTTCCGCTCTCGGTCTGGCAGACCGGGTCAGGCACCCAGAGCAACATGAACGCGAACGAGGTAATTGCGGGTCGCGCCAATGAGGCCCTCGCCGGAACACGCGGTGGCAAGTCGCCGGTGCACCCGAACGACCATGTCAACATGGGTCAGAGTTCAAACGATAGTTTCCCAACCTGCATGCACATCGCGGCAGCCGTGGAAACCTCCTCCCTGCTCCTGCCTAATCTGGTCAAACTACACAAGGCACTGGACCAAAAAGCGCAACAATTCGCCCATCTGGTCAAGAATGGCCGCACACACCTGCAAGATGCCACGCCTTTGACGCTGGGCCAGGAATTCAGCGGTTATGCTGCGCAAATTGAACTGGGCATTGCCCGCGTCAAATCCGCCCTGCCGCATGTGTTGATGCTGGCTCAAGGCGGAACGGCGGTAGGCACCGGGATTAACTGCAAAGTCGGCTTTGCGGAGGCCTTCGCCGACCAGGTTGCCAAGATCACCGGGCTCAAATTCGTGACCGCTCCTAACAAGTTTGAAGCACTTGCCGCGCATGATGCACTGGTCGAACTGTCCGGCCAGCTCAATGTACTGGCCGTATCGTTAATGAAGATTTCGAACGATTTGCGCCTGCTTGCATCGGGTCCACGCTCCGGGATCGGTGAGATCATGCTCCCTGCCAACGAGCCAGGATCCTCCATCATGCCGGGTAAAGTGAACCCGACCCAGTGTGAAGCGATGACCATGGTCTGCGCGCAGGTCATCGGCAATCACGTCGCCATTACGGTTGCCGGATCAAACGGTCATTTTGAGCTGAACGTCTTCAAACCGGTCATCATCTATAATGTGCTCCAGTCGATCCGTCTGCTGGCCGATGCCGCCCGCAGCTTCACGGACCGCTGCGTCGTAGGCATCGAAGCTGACGAGAAACGCATCAAGTTCCTGATGGAAAGCTCATTGATGCTGGTGACCTCGCTGAACCCACACATCGGTTATGACAACGCCGCCAAGATCGCCAAGAAGGCGCATGCGGATGGCACCTCCCTGAAAGAGGCAGGCATCGCGCTCGGCCTGCTCACGTCGGAACAGTTCGATGAATGGGTACGCCCTGAAGACATGATTAGTCCGCGCGACTAATGGAGTATCTGCACCAGAAAGCAACGAAACGGAGCGTGACCATTTCGGGTCACGCGACAAGCATCACGCTGGAGCAGCCTTTCTGGAATATATTAAAATCAACCGCCATCAAAAATGGTCAGACCCTCAACGGTCTGATAGCCGAAATAGACGCGCAGCGCGGGGGGAATAATCTCTCCTCCGCCCTACGTCTCTATGTTCTGCAAACCTTATCTGCTTAAGAATCCGCCGATCGCATCTTTCAGCACATCTCCCGGTTTTTGCGACTTTTGCTGCGGTTGAACAGCTGGTTGCTGCCCTTCTACAGGCGCAGCATCCGGCGTTGCTGGCGCTGGTGCGGGGGCCGGCTTCGTAGGCAAAATGCCCAATTGCTGCAGCTTGTTGGTCGTTTTATCGCCTAGCAGATCCGGGAGTTTTTCCTGGATCTTATCCATGGCTCTCCGGCGCAGCATTTCGTCGAACAAGCCGCGGCCGAAGGTGTTCGCCGGGTTGTCCAAGGGCCCTTTGATCTCGACACGGAAAGGCTCGACCTCTTTGGCATTCGCCAGCGTGATCATGTGGACGGTGTCGATATACCAGCGTGGCAGGCTAACATTCCCGGTCGAGTTAATGCTCGCCGCCTGTCCCATCATCGCCATCTTGGCGATCGAGACCACGCCTTCCGAAATGTTGTAGTCGCCATCGATCGTATCGAACTTGGTCTGCCCCGACTGGGTCGCTCCGCCGACTGCGCTTTGCAGACGATCGAGCGGCTTACCGCTATCGAGTAGCGCCGCCGCTAGCTGGGCCAGATCGAAGCCCTGGAACACCACATTGGTGGCATCGAGGTTAGCCTTGCCTTTCAGCGAGCTGACCATGGCGTTAGGGCTAACACCGCTACCAGCCACGTTCATGGAAAGTGACCCCGTGCCCGATGCCTTGATGCGGTTGGATGAGGACAAAGCTCCTGCCAGTTGCTGGATATTCACATTATCCATAGTGCTGTCGACCGAAAGCGTAACAGGCTGTTTCTGGTCAGCACTGCTGGACGCCGTCGCATTCAGTTTCGCCGCGCCGCCGAACAGGCCGGCCGTCAGATCCTGCACCTTCAATGATCCATTATTCAAGGTCACTTTGGTTTTGGGATTTTGCAGGTTCCAGCCGCCATAGGTGATGGATCTGGCCGAGACGCTCAGATCCATATTCGCTGAATGCATCCAGCCCATATCAAAAGCCGTGCGCGACCAACGTTCGCCGCCCGCAGACGCGGCCTTGGCAGAACCGCCCCCCGCACCGCCCGAAGACTTCTTCGCTGCCAGCAGATTATCCAGCGGCACATCGCCCAGTACCAGCGTACCGTTTACTGAGGGCTTGGTACCACTGGTGTCGATCCGCAGGTCGCCGCCAGCCGTCGTGCTACCCAGAGAAGCCTTAAAATCTTGCAGGGTATAAACCTTGCCTTCGTTGACCAGTTTGGCATAGAGGTCGAGCGGTTGCGCCATCCCCGGACCACCGCTGAATTCTGGATTCATGATTTGCATGGCCGAGACGAAATTCGGGTGCTTGGCGCGCAGGGTCAGGTTACCGAAGACCGGCTTGCCTAGAAGATCGGTTGCTTTCCCGGAAGCATCGAGCTGACCGGAAAGCGCTTTGACATTGGCGTTGAAGTTCAAAGCATCCGCTGTGCCCTTGGCATCAACCGTTGCTTCTGCCGCGCTCAACTGCGCCGGAAGTTTGGACGTATCCATTTTCAAGGAGGTCATCAGCGCCTTGATATCGGCCGTCTTGCCGTAAACTCCCATATCAATGCCGGACAAGTCTTTCAAATTGCCGACCTGCCCTTTGGCTGACACGGTTGCACCCATAATGCTTTGAGCCGAAGCCGTCTCCAGAACCAGCGTTTCACCGACGCTTTTGCCTTTCAGTCTGATCCCCGATGCATCCATACCATTGAAGCGGGCTTTTTGGAGACTGACGTCAAACGTGAGGTTCACGGGGAGCGAGAAGTTACGCACCGGGTCCAGCGCGGTTTTTACATCCTTGGCCGCTTTGGGGTCCGGCTGAACCGCCTGCTGTGTTTTACCCGCGAACCGAGCCTTAAGATCATCGAGGTTCAGGTAAGTAGCAGCAAGGTCGATCCCGACATCGGCTTTGCCCGAAGCGCCGGCCGGTTTATATGACCCGCCCAGTGCCAGCACTGTATCATCTAAAGTGAGGCGACTGTCCTTCACCGTAATGGTCTGGCCCACTAGCCCGCCAGTCACATCGAACTGCGCGGTTTTAAAGGCTTCCAGTGCGGCATTGTTTTTCTGGTCAGGTAGCGCAGCACGCAGCAACGTGGGTAATTGCGCGGCATTTCCTTTGGCGCTGAAGCTCAGATCAGGATCAGAATACGTAACACCGCCCGCCGTATTGCCTGAGGACGCAGCGTAGCGTAATTGGCCTTTTGCTTCGATCTGGCCCGACCCCGGGATATCTTTTGCACCAAGAGCCGCGGCGATCACACCTCCCTGTTTCGCCAGTGACACAGTTACACCCTTAAGGCTCTGTCCGTTCATGGTCAGCTCAGGCGCACTCAGCGTGACATCCAATGTGAGCGGAAATGGCATATTGAGGGTCTCAGGAACAACCGTATCGGAAGTCGGCTTTTGGTCCGCTTTGGCATCCTTCTGAGCCGCATCATCTGACTTCTTGGAACCCTTCAATAAGTCATCCACATTGACACCGCTTGCCAGATCGAACCGGCCCGTGACCTCCAGTGGATTACGGGCTTTGATGCCGGCGACATCCAGTGCCCCTTTGCCTTGCAATTTGCCAATCTGGAAATCGGCGTCGCGCATACTGGCGCGCTCTTCATTAGCGGTCAGCATCCCCTGTAAGGTTGTCTTGCCTTTCAGCGTATCCGGCACACCGGCCAGCGCTTCCAGCTTATCGAGCGCTACCCGCACCTCTCCTTGCGTATTGAAAGGGGCGACGCGCCCGACGACGCCATCAAAGGTCACTTGCGCTTTCTTGTCCGGGAGGCCGATCTTGGCATTCACCTCCAGATCGTTCTTGCCCGCTTCTATGGCGGAGGATTTCACTTCATAGGCAATCTTGTTGCCGCCATAGACGACATCGCCCTTGGCATTATACGGGCCATATACGCTCCCCGCGTTCAGATCGACATTGAGGTTTTCCACCAGCTGGGTTGAACCTTTCTGATAGTCGACAAACTGCAGGCGGCCGTCTTCGATCATCACTGAGTCCAGCGAGATGGATTTCAGGGCGTCACTACCCTGCGCCGTCTCGGCAGCGGCTTCGGCCACCTCGCTCACGGCCTCAACCGTTTCGGAAGCTTTGGTTACCATCCAGGACTGACCGCCCTGCTGATTGACTTCCAGACGGATATCCGGCTTCACCAGCTTAATGCTTTCTACCACCACCTGCTTTTGCAGCAGCGGGAACAGCGCCACACTCACCGTCGCCTCTTCCACCGCAACCAACGTTTGTTCTTTGACCGGGTTCGGGGCTGAGATAAACGCCTTTTGGAATGTCACGCGCGGGCTGGGCAAGATAGCCAGAGAGAGATCGCCATCGATACGCACATCATACCCGCTGGCCGCTTTCACCTGCTCGGTAATTTGATCTTTATAAGAATTCCAGTCGACAAAAGACGGGCCAATCAACGCGGCAGCGATCAGAACAACAAGGCCTATCAGGGTAATGACTAAAATGCGCACCGGGAAATCTCCTATGAAGCGAATATAAAAAGCAATTGGGGGCCAATATAGCCCCCAATCAAAAAAACTCAATCTATGGAATGGATTAAACCATGTACTGGCCGCCATTGGCGGTCAGGGTTGCCCCTGTAATAAAGGCGGCTTTGTCGGAAGCCAGAAACGCCACCAGATCGGCGATTTCCTCGGGCTTACCCATACGGGCGACCGGGATCTGGCGGATAATGGAATCCAGTACATCCTGTTTCATCGTGGCGGTCATATCGGTAGCGATATAACCCGGGCAGATGGCATTCACGGTAATGCCCTTGGCGGCGCTTTCCAGCGCCAAGGCTTTCGTGAAACCGATCATTCCTGCCTTTGCGGCAGAATAATTGGTCTGGCCGAACTGCCCCTTCTGGCCGTTGATCGATGAGATATTAATGATACGACCAAAACCGGCATCGCGCATACCGTTGATCACAGCGCGCGTCATGTTGAAGCACGAGCTTAAATTGGTTTCCATTACCGAGTGCCAGCTTTTGGCATCCATCTTGTGCAGCATAGCATCTTTGGTAATACCGGCATTGTTGACCAACACGGCGACAGGGCCCATTTCCTGCACAATATGCGCAATGCCTTCTTGGCAGGCATCGAAATCGGAGACATCGATTTTGTAGGCATTGGCACCCGTATCGGCTTCGCACTGTTTCGCGGCTTCGTCATTGCCATGATAGATCGCGGCAACGGCGTAGCCTTCGGCGATCAGGCCCTTGGTGATTTCAAGACCGATCCCGCGGGTGCCGCCGGTAACGATGGCTAGTTTTTGTGCACTCATAATGTTTTCCATTCCATTGTGTCATTGCGCTCAACCGTGAGCGCTACGCCCATGCCGCCGCCGATACACAGCGTGGCCAGACCTTTTTTGGCATCGCGGCGCGCCATTTCATGCAGCAAGGTGACCAGTACCCGCGCACCCGAGGCACCAATCGGATGGCCCAGCGCGATCGCGCCGCCATTCACGTTTACTTTGCTCTCATCGAGTTTCAGTTCTTTCACCACGCAGCAAGCCTGCGCCGCAAACGCTTCATTGGATTCCACGAGGTCGAGATCGGCGACTGTCCAGCCTGCCTTCTCCAGTGCCTTGCGGCTGGCTGGAATAGGCCCGGTACCCATGATGGCCGGATCGACCCCTGCCGTTGCCCAGCTGGCGATTTTGGCGAAGGGTTTCAGGCCGCGTTTCTTTGCTTCCGAAGCGCGCATCAGCACAAGGGCCGCCGCCCCGTCATTCAAGCCTGAGGCGTTGGCCGCCGTCACACTGCCATCGCCTTTAAAGGCCGGGCGTAGTTTGGCAAGGCTCTCCGCCGTCACACCCGCGCGGGGGAATTCATCCACCTCGATAACGATATCTTCTTTTTTGCCTTTGATGGTCACAGGCACGATTTCATCCTTGAACTTGCCTGCCTTGATTGCGGCCTCGGCTTTCTGCTGGGAGCCTGCGGCAAATTCATCTTGCTGCGCACGGCTGATGGAGAATTTCTCGGCAATGTTCTCGGCCGTCACGCCCATGTGATAATTGTTGTAAACGTCCCACAAGCCATCGACGATCATGGTATCCTGCATCTCGGCATTGCCCATTTTGGTGCCGCTGCGTAGATGGATTGCATGCGGCGAAAGGCTCATATTTTCTTGACCGCCCGCAACAACAATATCAGCATCGCCGTTCAAAATGGCCTGCATCCCCAGCGCGACCGCGCGTAAGCCTGAACCGCAAACCTGGTTGATGGTCATAGCGGGCACAGCATGGGGCATTCCGCTGGCCAGTGCCGTCTGACGGGCCGGGTTCTGGCCGGATGCGGCGGTGAGAACTTGCCCCAGAATAACTTCGGATACATCGCCCGGCGCGACCCCCGCATCCGCCAATGCTGCATCAACGGCGGCTTTACCCAACTGCGGGGCGGTAACGGCGGCAAACCCTCCATTGAATGAACCGATGGCGGTTCGTTTGGCGGCAACGATAACGATAGGATCTTGGTGAGACATCTGAGGCTCCTTTGTGAAGACCTGTTCTACATGTCACACGAGTCTCTGTGTGACAAGAGGCAACGCCGCAATTTCCCGCAGCAAACACGCAAAATTAACTTTGGTTAATTTCTTTTTGCGCAGCACCATCAAACGCGCTATACTTGGTCATTAGCAAATGCAGCAATAAGAAGGATTAGTTCTATGAGCTCCGCCAAAAAACGCAGCAATGAGCCCACCGTCGTCAAGAAATACGCAAACCGCCGCTTGTACGACACGGGCCGCAGTTCCTATGTAACACTTGATGATTTGTGCGAGATGGTCAAAGAAGGCCATGACTTTGTTGTGTATGATGCCAAAAGCGGCGAAGACCTCACCCGTCAGGTTTTGACCCAGATCATCGTCGATCAGGAAGGCAAGGATGGCGGCCAGACACTGCTGCCCGTCGGCTTCCTCAAACAGCTGATTGGTTTTTATGGCGACAATGTCGGCGCCCTCGTCCCGAACTATCTCGAGCATTCGATCAGCGCCTTCACCAAAAATCAGGAAGAGCTGCGCAACCAGATCAACAAGTCCATGGAAGGTATGTTCCCACTCCAGGGCTTTGAAGAAATCAGCCGCCAGAATATGGCGATGTTCGAAAATGCCATGCGCATGTTCACGCCCTTTACGGGCGGCGTCGCCCCGACCGACAAAGACAAGAAATAAGCGCTTACAAACGCAGATACCAAAAGCGGGCCAGTGGCCCGCTTTTTTGTTTTGATCTCTATACTTTTTACAATTGCTTGCCGAGGCTGTCGCGGGCATCCATCGCCTGATCCATCTCTTCGGCGGAGGATTCGATGATGAAGGCCATGACCTGCCCCCCCTCTTCCGCGAACAATAAGGATTGCGCGCGCGCGCCGCTGTTATCGACGCAGGCGATGTCCATGCTAACGCGGCCATCTTTGGCCGGGCCGGGCACGGAGGCGAAATCACCCGTACAGGCATTACGCTGGTTATTCGCATATTGTTGCGACACATCGAGCGCATTACCTTTGCCCGCATAAGCCTGCGCCTTGCCATTCATCACGCCGTTTTTCCAGCTGTAGGATTCTGCGGCACCATTACCCGATGCGGCGGCGCTCGCTGTAATTCCGGCGCGCGAGAGGATATTTTTCAGATCGGATCCACCGGATGCTACGGCGACCGGGGCAACCGAAGCGGAAACATCCGGGCTGCGCGGTACAGGCGTAACTTGCGCCATTTTCTGCGGCTGCGGTTGCTGATGCGGTTGATCGGCAGCCGCAAGACGGCGCTCAAACTGTTCTTTTTGCTGAGCGAGTTGCGCGCGCAGCGTTTCATTTTCTTTTTTCAGGCGCTCGACCGGCACCTCACCCGCCGCTGGCTTGGCGCCACCGCGTTGCAATTGACCGACCTGTTGACGCAACTGGCTCAGCTCCCGCTCGTAGCTGGCAAGGCGCTGCTGGGAGGAGCGGACTTGCGCGTTTTTAGCCTGCAGTTCGCCTTGGAGAGCGGCGATCTGCCCTTGCGACTGGCTATCTGTCGGAGTGGCAGAAGGAACAGGACGCAGAGATTTTTTCTCGGCAACGGGCGCAGGCTGTTGCAGGCTGGAAAGCTGGCTTTCAAGACTGGCGATGCGTGTTTCATACGTTTGGCGGGCCTGTTCCAGTTCGGCAATCCTGGCCGCGTCCTGAGGTTTGGATACGACGGGCGCGGCAACAACAGGCACGGGCGCAGGCACCGGCACTTTTTTCGCTTCCGCAAGCTGAGTGCGCAACGTACCAACCTGCTCTTGCAAGTCGGTGATGCGTTTGGCCTGTTCCGGATTTGGCAGCGGTGTTGGCGCGGCCCTCATGGTCAGATCGTTTCGGCTCGAGAGCTCTTTCGACAGGCTGGCAACTTTTTGTTCCAGCTCTGTTATCTTTTTCGTCTGTGCCGGATCAGGCTGCGCTACGACGGCAGGCGCTACTTTTGCAGGCATTGCTGCTTTCGCCGCGATATCTTTATTTAGATCAGCGATTTTCTTTTCCAGTTCAGCAATTTTTTGTGCCTGTGCCGGATCTGGTTTTATCACTTCTTTTATAACAGGAACTGGCACAGGTGCCGCGACAGGAGCTGGTACTACTGCCGCAGCAGGCGCTACAACAGATGCGCCGCCACGTTGCTCGGCCAGACGCAGTTTTTCTTCCAGTTCGGCGACCTTGTTGCCTTGATTACCTTGCGCCATGCGGGCTTCGTAAGACTGACGCTGCTCCGTCAACTGACGGCGGAGCTTTTCGTTTTCCTGCTCGAGCGATGACACATCAAGACTGCGCGTCGGCGCCACATAAGCGGCTTTATCATTAGAAGTCAGACCAGTCACTTCAGGCGTGTTCAACTCGGTAATGCTGGTTTTTTCAGGCCGCTTGGCCGGATCTTTTTTTGCTGGCGGCGCAACACTTGTCGAGCCTTCGGCTTGCGCCGTTTTGGTCGCGGCAAATCCTTCACCGCCAATGCCGCTTTCCGCCGCCAGCACATCCGTGCCGCCTGTGCCAGCGTTCGCTGATTTCAGCGTATCCATACATTTAGCAAGATCGGCCTTGCCCTTCGCATATTCCGGCAAAGATAGCGCGTAAGTCTTTTTATCAAAGGCTATAGAGAAGGTTTGCGATTTTTCCATCGCAGCGAAAAAACTGTCGTCCCAGCCAAGGCGGATAACCAGCGCGCGCGGCGAAACCGGCAGCATCTGCATCTGGCGTGTCTGGTTCCCTGCCTTCAACGTAATATCATAAGGATTGTCGGTTGACAGTTTCGCTTCCTGAAAATCGACTGCGACGGAATATTCTTCAGCCTTGTTACGGCCGATAGAAAAAATCACGCCGTTTTCAAATTGACGGGCGAGCGTGCAATAGGCGCCGCCTTGTGTGGTGGAGGCATCGATCTTGGTAACCGCCCAGCCGCTTTTTGGCTGAACCAAAGCACCGGCCTCTTTTTGCGCCTGCGCCGAAGGAACAGCCAAAGCCAGTCCCGCGCAGCATGCTGTGGTCAGAAGAAGTGTCTTGCGCATAATCGTCATGGTGGAGCGGCTCACGATGCGCGATCTGTTTCAATGGTCAAGGACAAGCGACCTGTATTCGGATCGCGGTTCAATTGACCGACCGGACGCACCGCCTGATCATCGAATTGCGTTAGTGCTGCCTCGATCGCGGAAGTGAAATCACCCTGCCCGCTGATCGGCTGGCTCAAGGCGAATTTATCGCCGGACTGCCATTTCAGATCGACATTATTTTGCGACGCCCATGTCTGCAAAACGAGTTTCAGATCATCGCCCGATTGCGCGGACAAGGCACCCTGGCTTCCTCCCGTAATCGATGTCGGCGCGCGGTTGGCCGTTTGCGCCACAACCGGTACCATGCGGTCACCTTCAGAGAACTGGCCGCGAATACCCAGCGCGGCAGCGTTATCCGCCATAACTTGTGCCACAGCATCTTCAAACGTGCCGCTCACGGAAATATCCTGCGCGACTTTACCGCTGTTATTTGCATCCCAGACAAGATCGGTATCGGCACGCTCTGCCCAACGGGTCAGCACCTGACGCATATCTTCTCCTGCTTCTGCTTCCCATTTTTGAGAAGGCGCTCCAGACGATGCCATCGGACCACGCGGCATCGTGCTCGCCCGCGGTGTTACAGCAGCAACCGCCACAGGTTTCGGTGATTCAACCGGCAGCGGCAATGGCGAAGGTGGCGTCATCGGCTGTTCAACGGAGGAACGCGCGATCGGCGTTACAGGTTCGACCGGCTGCGCAGCGACTTTCGGCACACTCGGCGGACGCGGCGTCTCACCTTTATTGGATGCGGAAGAGGTTACTTTCATGCCGGGTGTCGCTTCATACGGCGCCAGATCTTCCGGTTTCAAATCGAGATCGGCCATTTCTTCTTTGCTTAAAGGCGGCAGGGTTTGCAACGGTGCAGCCGTCGCGACATTTGTCACCGGCTCCGATGGTGCGCCAATCGGCGCTGGTTTGTCAGTGCCGGCTTTCAAAATATCCTGCGCGCTAGGTTGCTTGAATTCAGGATAGCCCTCGCGTTTCACATAGACATCCGTGTCCGGCTTGGTCGGAATTGGTTTGATGGTATTAGTGGAAACCTGCGCAGGCTGCGATGATTGTGACGGCGGGCTGTAGCAGCTCTCCATGCGCTGGAAGCCTTCAGTGATACGGTCGAGCGAGAAGATGATGGTGTTGCCGACAACATTCAGCGCCAGCGAACGGCCCGCCTGAATTTCCGCGTACAAATTGCGTGCTTCGCGCACATTGATAATCAGGATGCCGGGCGAAAACGCCGTCGCAGTCAGATTGTGCGCGTTGCCGCCGTCGATCGATACCATCGCCGGATAGGTCTGGCCTTGAGAGAAAGCATTCTGGCGGAAATCAAGAGAGAGCGACATCAACTGCTGCGCGCCGCCTGCCATGCGCAGGATGAAGCCGTTATTATACTGATTGGCCATGATACACGGCGTTTGCGCAGCGCCCGCTTTGGCAAGACCTTGAACACCCGCATTGTTCACCAGCCACTGGCCTGTCGGTTTCAGTTCGGCAACGGTTTGAGCGGATGCGGTGAGTGGCAGGGCCATCAGCGCCGTGCCGAGCAGAAAACCGTACAAAGAGCGTTTTGTCATCGTGACCCGCTATAATCCTGTGTGAATAGGCGCAGAGCATACGGCCTGAGCCGAACCATCGCAAGAAACTTTATAAAGCAAACAGCGAGTTATGCGCAACTTCTGCGGCGCAGACACCCTATTTGGCGATCCCCAGCCTATGTGCCAGAGAGGCTTCCAGAAAACCATGGATATCCCCGTCCAGCACGGCCTGCGCATCGGTATTTTCATAGGCCGTCCGGGCATCTTTTACCATCTGGTAGGGATGCAGAACATACGAGCGTATCTGGTGGCCCCAGCCGATGTCAGTCTTGTTACCGTTTGCGACGCTGGCCGCGTCTTCGCGGATCTGCAATTCGCGCTCATATAGGCGCGCTTTGAGCATGTTCATGGCAAAATCGCGGTTCTGGTGCTGGGAGCGCTGGTTCTGGCACGAGACAACGATATTGGTCGGTATGTGTGTAATACGGATAGCGCTATCAGTTGTATTGACGTGCTGGCCACCCGCTCCGCTCGAGCGGAAGGTATCCACGCGTAAATCCTTGTCCAGAATTTCGATATCGATCGTATCGTCAATCACGGGTGTAACGCCGACGGAAGCAAAACTGGTGTGACGGCGGGCATTTGAGTCAAAGGGGGAGATGCGAACCAATCTGTGAACACCGGACTCTGTTTTCAGCCATCCATAAGCGTTTTCACCCATAATACGCAGCGTAGCGGATTTAATACCAGCCTCCTCGCCTTCATGACGATCGAGCAATTCCACCTTGAATCCTTGCCATTCACCCCAGCGCATATACATGCGCAATAGCATCTCGCCCCAATCCTGCGCCTCGGTGCCGCCTGCCCCCGCATTCACCTCGAGATAGGCATCGTTACCGTCGGCTTCACCAGAGAGCAGGCTTTCCAGCTGAATTTTCTCGGTGCGTTTCTGAAGGTCTTTGAGCGCGACTTCGGATTCCGCGACGATATCGGCGTCGCCCTCGGCTTCCCCCATTTCGATCAGGCCGAGATGGTCGGCCAGTTGGCTTTCAATGGTGAGAACCTGCGATGTCTGACGTTCGAGCTTGGTGCGCGCCTGCATCACGCCCTGCGCGCGCGAAGGGTCGCTCCATAATTCGGGGTCTTCGGCTTGCTGGTTTAAAGAATCGAGCTCTTTGAGGGTATTATCCCAGTCAAAGATGCCTCCTCAGCAAAGAGAGCCTCTCTTGGATATCGCCCGCAATGCTTTGAATTTCTGCCTTCATAAGGGGTTATTACCCTTATGCGGCCACTTTGTCCATGATTTGAGGCTGTGCGAGGTGCGAAACCATGTTTTTCATGATCTCTTCGCGTTGTGTCTCACCGGCTGGCGCTGTGAGGACATTGTCCACGGCGCGCTGTTCTGGTTCGAGCATGACGTCAGCAGAATCGCCCATCGCAACAACCGGCTTTTGTGCCATCATGAAGCTGCCGATGAAACGCTTGGTGTGTGCCGTCATTTTCAGTTTGTCGTAGCTGCGCTGACCGCCCACGATAACTAGGCCGTCATAATCAACGCCGAGAGCGGTATTCAGTTGCGCATCTACCGGGAAGTTGTGGCCCCAGCCCTTGCCGTCCCAGCCGTTTACCAGGCCGTTGTCGGAGGATACGACGCGCATCGTGGCGCCAGCAGCGACAAGCGCGCGTTGCGTTGCGATCATGTCGCCTTCATCGAAACCGTTGGCAGCAAGAATGGCAATTTTATTTCCGAGCAGAGCTTTCATGGACACACCTTTTTTCTATGTTTTTGTTTTTGATTGGGCTGTTTCTCTATTGGGCCGTTTGTCCGTTTTTCTACGAAAGAATCAGTTTCTTTTTTGGGACAGCGCGGCGGACCCTACAAAATCCCCTGCCCCAAAGTCAACATAATTATAACGCAGGGCAGCAATGCGATTTTCGGAACCGGTTAAGACCGTACGTGATGCTGGCGCAGAAGCAGCAGAGCCAGCATCATAGCGAGGAATGCAGCCCCCGCCGATAGGCCGGCGGCCAGTTCCATTGACTGCACGAACGCGTCGCGCGCCGCCGCCAGAAGAGCCGCTCCCCCCTCGCCTGTCATCTGTTCCGCAGCCGAGACCGCGCCGCCGAGCGTATCCATCGCTTCCGAAGGCGATCCCGCTGGCGCGTGGCTCAGCATGAAACTGCGATAAAAGACCATGACGATACTGCCGAGCACGGCAATACCGAACGCGCCGCCGAATTCAAAGCTGGTTTCCGAGATCGCGGACGCTGCGCCTGCGCGGTCCGGCGGCGCGATGGTCATTACCATATCCGTCGTCAGCGTACCGATAGGCCCTACGCCCAGACAAAACAGTGTCAGTGCCCCAACGAAGTAACCAACGTGAGAGAACGACCCCAATTGCGTCAAGATTAGAAAGCCCGCGCCCGCAACCGCAAAGCCGCCTGCAATGATATACACACGGCGGATGTGGCGTATCAGGATTGGCGCAACCATTGAGCCGATAATAAATGCCACTCCCGTCGGCAACATCCACAGCCCGGCTTCCAGCGGGCTTAACCCCACAACCAGTTGCAGATATTGCGCACTGAGCAGGAAAAACCCGAACGCCATGAACAGGCCGATAATGTTGATACACAAAGCCGCGCTAAACCCCGGCGTGCTGAACAGCGATATATCAATGAGAGGATCAGCCAATGTCTTTTGACGACGCACAAACGCCGTACCGATCAGCAAGCCTACGACAATGATTGCCAGATAGGTGATATCAAACCCGCTTTCGGCAATTTTCTTTGCGCCATAAATAATAGATAATACAGCGCTCAGCGACATCACCGCGCTCAGAATTTCAAGACGCCCAGCATTGGGGTCTTTCGATTCAGGCAATAAAATAGGCGCTAAAATAAGCAGCAGGACCATAATCGGCACGCCGAGCAGGAATACAGCGCCCCACCAGAAATGTTCTAGCACGACCCCGCCAATCACCGGACCGAACGCGCCGCCTGCCGAAAAGCTTGCAATCCAGACACCGATGGCAAAGGTGCGCTGGCGCTCATCATGAAACATATTACGGATGAGCGATAAGGTGGATGGTGCCAGCGTCGCACCGGCAATACCCAGCAACGCGCGCGCCACAATCAGCATTTCCGCGCTTGTCGAATAGGCGGCCAGAATGGACGCCGCCCCAAACGCGCCTGCCCCGATCATCAGTAATTTACGCCGCCCGATGCGGTCGCCCAGCGTCCCCATGGTGATCAGGAAACCTGCGATCAGGAATCCATAGATATCAGTAATCCAGAGAAGTTGCGATCCACTCGGCTTGAGGTCAGCCATCAAATGGGGGACGGCCAATAGCAGCACCGTCAGGTCCATGGAATACAAAAGACAAGGCAGCGCCAGCACGGCCAGACCGATCCATTCACGACGGGTCGCCTTATCACCAACAATAATTTCCATTATGTCTAATCCTTGAGCGGTTTTGGAGCGGGCGACGGGATTCGAACCCGCGACTTTCAGCTTGGGAAGCTAACACTCTACCACTGAGTTACGCCCGCATCGGCCCTCCTTGTAACCGAGGCATCAGAAATCGGCAATAGGGCAACAAATCACCCGGTCGGGAGGTAAAAATACGTCTTTATATCAATATGTTCTTTACAATATGCCTGTGTTGCCTTTATATCCGTAGAAAGCCCGATCAAGGGCCACAGCCAATTTGAGGAGTTTTTTCCATGAACATCATGCGCACACTTATTCTGGTGGCCGGCGTTTCTGCGCTCGGTGCCTGTGCCGATTTCAACAAGTTCGATGAAGTGTCGGCCTTGAACGATGCGTCCGCTTCGGGCAGCCCGTTTACGCAGCGCCTGACATCTGAATACAAAACCTTTGTGAACTCCGAACTGAAGGACATGGGCGACCAAGCGGATGCCCTGCACTTCTCGCGCAAAGGTTTGTCAGCGGCTCGCGGCGATGTCGTGATGCCAGAGCCTGTCTCTGACTGGAACCTCCAGCCAGGTAATGTTACTGAACTCAGCACCGGCCGCACACGCCTTGTTAATGTGTTCGACCTCGGCGCCCGCGAAATGCAGCCAGATCTCTCGGCTGTTGCGCAAGCCCGCTTTGACTGCTGGATCGAACAACAAGAAGAAAACTTCCAACCAGATGATATCGCAGCCTGCAAAAAGGAATTCCTCGATGCGCTGCAACAGCTTGAAGGCATTATGCCACCAGCAGCACCTGCTGCTCCAGCTGCCGCTCCACAAGAGCCGTTTGGTGACGTAGACCCGAATGCTCAGATGCGCGCTGAAAATGCGATGTACCTGGTATTCTTCGACTTCGATAAATACGACATCAACACTGGCGCTGCCGCTGTTCTTGACTCTGTGGCCCAAGAAGTCCGCAGCCGTCAACTGAGCGGTATCAACGTGGTTGGTCACGCGGATAAATCGGGGACGAACGATTACAACATGCGTCTCGCCACCCGCCGTTCTAACGCGATCAAAGATGCGCTGGTTGCTCGTGGCATCGCAGCTGACATGATCTCGACAGAGAGCCGTGGGGAAGAAAACCCACTGGTTGAAACACCAGACGGTGTTCGCGAGCCAGCTAACCGCCGCGGCGAAATCTCCTTCCGCTAGGAAGCAGACAAGAAATCTGAAAAGAGCCGGTTTTTACCGGCTCTTTTTTTGCGTGTCTTTGATCGCCTCTAAGCGCTACAATTCGCCCATGGATCTACGCCCTATTTTCTATGTCATTGGCATTCTGCTTTTAATTCTCGCCGGCAGTATGAGCATCCCGATGTTTACCGACATGATGTACGGCGATGATGACTGGCGCGTTTTTCTCTCATGCATGCTGCTGACAGGATTTTTTGGCGGGGCGATGGTTCTGACCCATGCCGGACGCGCTTTTACCATCACCCTCAAACAGACGTTCTTGCTGACAACGATCAGCTGGCTCTTCCTCGCTTTCTTTTCCGCGCTGCCCTTCGCTTTTTCAGACATGAAAATGTCTATGGCGGATTCAATCTTTGAAGCCGTCTCCGGCCTCACGACTAGCGGCGCTACGGTGATCGTTGGATTGGATCAGGCACCACCGGGTTTGTTACTCTGGCGCGCTCTGTTGCAATGGATGGGTGGCGTCGGGATCATCGTCATGGCGCTGTCGGTCCTGCCCATGCTGAAAGTGGGCGGGATGCAGCTTTTCCGCTCTGAATCATCCGAGAAGGAAAAAGCCTTTCCGCGCGCGCGGCAATTGGCGGGCGGCATCGGCGTTCTTTATCTCTGCCTCACCTTTGCGTGCATGGCGGGATATATCCTGACCGGTATGGCGCCTTTCGATGCTATTGCCCACGCCATGACCACCATCGCCACGGGTGGTTATTCAACCTTCGATACGTCTTTCGCCCATTACGACACACCGGGGCCGGAGATCGTGGCGATAATCTTCATGCTGCTCAGCGCCCTGCCCTTCGTTTTGTATTTAAAGGCCGTACGCGGCGCGCCAGAATTGCTGTGGCAGGATTCACAGGTGCGCACCTTCCTTGGCGTCGTCTTCGTCAGCGTGGCCGCTATCGTGCTTTATCTGGCCTTTGAAACTGATATGCCGTTTGGCGAAGCATTACGCCGGTCTAGCTTCAATGTCGTGTCGATCATCACCGGCACTGGCTACGTCAACCATGACTACGGGCAATGGGGGCATTTCCCGACCGGCATCTTGCTATTCTTGATGGTAGTGGGCGGCTGTGTCGGCTCCACCACCTGCGGGATTAAAATCTTTCGATTTCAGATTTTAACCTCTGTCGCCTACAGCCAGATACGCCAGTTGATATATCCACATTCGGTCGCGCCGCCGCGATTTAACGGCAAGATTGTTCCCGCCGATGTCACCACATCGGTCATGAGCTTCTTCTTTCTCTATGCGTTGATTTTTGCGTTACTGGCGGCGGCTTTATCATTTGTCGGGCTGGACTTTATCACCGCCGTGTCCGGCTCCGCGTCCGCCATTTCAAATGTCGGCCCGGGCCTTGGTGAAACCATCGGCGCGGTACACACCTATAAATTCATCCCGGACAGTGCAAAATATCTGCTCTGTACCGGGATGATTTTAGGGCGTCTCGAACTCTTTACCGTGATGGTGTTATTCCTGCCATCCTTCTGGCGGAATTAAGGGATCATCCGCAGCGGACTGCGCAAGGACCCCATGATTTTGGCATCCATATCGGCAATCATTTTCTCCAGAAATTTCACCTGACGCATTTCACGCTCAGCCAGTGACACGCTTTGCGGCATGACCAGCGTCCGCTCGAAGCGGTGCTCGATACCGGCTCCCGGTATGTTGCCGCTGCTGTAAGGTTGCAGCTTGATCTTCATGCGGATCGTGTATTCATCCTGCGTGCCGATGTCGGTGGCATTCAACAGTTTATTCTCCTGCTTGATCTGGCGCATGGTCGTGCGGCCGTCTTCAATCGTGATACGCAGGGAATCTGTTTCACTCTGATCGGCGACAAAACGTTTATGCAGATAGCGCTCCAGCGCAACATGCGGTGGCACCGCCATATTCATCGCGATATCATTCTTATCCGCAAAAGGATCATACGGACGCGATACATTAATGAAAGATGCCGTAATGGTTTGCGTCGGATAATTATCAAATGTCAGATCGGGAGGCGGCAGGCCGCGGCTTGGCGCGCATCCACTCAGCACGATAACTGTCAGTAGACTAATCAGATGTTTCTTCATGATGGGTCATTTCCTCTTGGGTGAAAGCGTAAGTCTGGCTGCAGAACTCACAGCGTATGCTAATTTCGCCTCCATCTTCCAGATAATCAAGGTCATTTTGTGGCATGGCCTGTAAAATGCCCAGCAGCCTGTCACGGTTGCAGCGGCACTCATCGCGAATTACCTGCGTCTCATAGACCCGCACCGTTTCTTCATGGAACAGGCGATACAACAAGTCTGTCGCACTCAGTGTGTCATCGAGCAATTCACCTGCCGTGCAGCTTTGCAATAGCGTCATGATCCGGCGCCAGTCATCTTCTTCATCGCTGCTTTTTGCAAAGGCGTTGCCGCCCTCTTCAGGCATTTCCTGTACGATGATAATACCGCCGCGCCATCCAGCTTCCGTATGGCTAAGCGCCATGACAATACCGGTCGGAATTTGTTCGGACTGGGTGAAGTAATGCAGCAGAGACTCTTTCAAGCCACTGTCCTTTAACTCCACAATTCCCTGATAGCGTTCCGTGCCTTCGCCCTGATCGACAGTAAACGCAATATAGCCTTTACCCACATATGTATTGATGCCGCCATCTTTGGGCACAACTGCATTTTCGCGGATATTGGCACAGGCCCGCAGCGCCCCTGCGCTGGTAACATCCGAGACAATCATAGAGACCGGCCCCTCGCCTTGTGCCTGCAGGGTAAAGATTCCATCATATTTGAGTAAGGAGGACACGGCGAGTGAGAGCAGTGCGGCTTCGCCTGTTATCTGCGCCAATGCTTCAGGATACTCATGGCGGCCCAGAATATCGCTCAGCACATTGTCGAGACGGATGATCCGCCCGCGCACGGGTGCACCGTCCAGTTGAAAGGGTATGATCGCGTTTTCCATTAGCTTTTAATCTTATATCCCGTGCGTAACATGGTGAGTGTCAAAGCAGCGACAGCAATGTTCGCCACCGTCAAAACGGCCAGACCGATCCAGACATTGCCATCGGCATGACCGATGAACCCGGCGCGGAAGCCGTCAATCATGTAAAAGAACGGATTATAATGCGCCAGATCCTGCCACACGCCCGGCAATTGCGTCACCGAGTAAAATGTGCCGGACAGGAACGTCAGTGGGGTCACGAGAAAGTTAGTCACGGCGGCGATATGATCAAACTTGTCCGACCAGATACCGGCTGCCAGACCGATAGACGACAGCAGCATCGTGCCCAGTATCCCAAACGCCACAATCATCCACAGCGAGTGAATATGCACATCGACGAACAGGTAAACAATAATCCCTGTCGATAACCCGACCAAAAGACCGCGAACAACCCCGCCAATGATATACCCGGTAAACAGCTCACCCGGGGAGAGCGGCGGCATCAGCACGTCGACGATATTTCCCTGCACCTTGGCAATCACGATAGAGGACGATGTATTGGCGAAGGCGTTTTGCACCATGGTCATCATTAAAAGTCCCGGCGCAAGGAAGTCGAGATAGGGCATACCGCCAATTTCCCGCTGCAACCCGCCAAATGCCAGGGCAAAGACCGCGTAAAACAGCAAAGTCGTCACCATCGGCGCGATGATCGTCTGGGTATAGACGTTTAAAAACCGCCCTACTTCCCGAGCGGCCAGCGTATAAAGGCCTATCTTGTTAATACCCTCAATCCGTTGCGGGTTCAGGTTGGTCGAAAAATCAAATTGAGTGCTCATGAAATACCTTGGATACTATGTGGATGACTGAAGATAACCCGCCGCCCGCCACTGTCAAGAAAGCCCCGGCCCGCAAAGGGCCGAAAATACCGAAAAAGATCACGGAAAAGTACCTCTATAATTCCGGGTTAGCCTATTTACAGCGTTTTCCCAGCTCTGTGGCTCATTTCAAGACCGTCATGGGCCGCAAGATCGACCGCTCCTGCCGACACCACGCCGATCAGGACCGCGAGGTTTGCGCAACTCTGTTGGACAAGGTTGCGGCCCATTTTACCGAAATGGGCTATCTGAATGATGAGCTATACCTGCGCGGCATGGTCAATTCCCTGCGCGGGCGCGGCCTGTCCGCCATGTTGATCCGCATGAAGCTCAAACATAAAGGATTGGCCGAGGACGATATCCGCGAGGTGCTGACCGCATTTGATGAAGAACATGAGAGTGATGATCTAAGCGCGGCGTTGAAACTCTGCCGCCGAAAAAAAATTGGATCGTTTGCGGTTGTTGAGGCTGATCAGGCGCTCAAACAAAAATGGCTGGCAACCCTCGCCCGCGCCGGATTTTCCTATGACACCGCCTCCCGCGCAATCAATACGCTGCGCGAAGAAGCCGATCTATAAATCTTCTTTGATTTTATCGACAGCGGTTGGCACCGATTTTATCACGCCCTTAGAATTCACACGGCGTGCAGGGAAAACCAAGGTGGCAGTTGTCCCGATGCTTTTTTGCGAAATCAGCTCCAGTGAGCCACCATGCATACCGATCAGCGCATCGACCAATGTAAGGCCAAGGCCTGTTCCTGATTTTTTCCGGCTGTGATCGGTTTCAATCTGGCCGAACGGTGTCAGCGCCTTTCTGATTTCTTCTTCGGTCAGGCCAAGTCCCGTATCGGTAATAGACAAGCGATATTGACCCGCATCATCCATTTCGCCCGATACTGTCACCATGCCTTTTTCCGGCGTGAATTTCACCGCGTTCGAAAGCAGGTTTAATATCATCTGCTTGATCGCCTGCGCTTCGCCGATCAGCTGCATATCGCTCTGCTCCAGCTGGTTATTGATGACCAGCTGGCCGGCGTCAGCCTTGCTCTTCGTCAGATCGATACAGGACTGGACGAGACGCTGGATACTGACAACGCCCTCTTTCAATTCACGCTCGCCCGCCTGAATACGCGACACATCGAGAATTTCGTTGATAACGCTCAGCAGGCGGCGGCCGCTCTCATAAATATCATTCGCATAACCCCAGTAATCCTTATTGCCCAACGGGCCAAAGGATTCGTTCTTGATGATTTCGGAGAAACCAATAATGGCGTTCAGCGGCGTGCGTAATTCGTGACTCATGTTGGCGAGAAACTCCGATTTCGCCCGGTTGGCGATATCGGATTCCATCTTGGCGCGGCCCATGGCGATCTCCGCCTCTTTTCGCTGTGTAATGTCTTCAAGGCTTCCTTCAAAGTAGAGCAAAACTTTGTCTTCATCTTTGACACTGCGCAGATTTTCGCTAACCCAGATAACCAGGCCGTCCGCGCGAATCATCTGCATCTCAGTGCTGAGTGGCGCATCCGCGCGCGCAACATCGTCGAGGAAGCGTGTGCGGGACGCTATATCATTATATAGCTGCTTGTTCACATTGCGTACTTCGCGCAGCATGTTTTCCGGGCTTTCATAGCCCAGAATACGCGCCGCCGCCGGGTTGGCGCTCAGGAAAATCCCTTCCGGCGTAACCTGATAAATACCGCCCGCCGCGTTTTCCACAATGGCTCTGTATTTCTTTTCCGCTTCCGCCAGTGCGCGCTCGGCGCGGCGGCGTTCTTCCACATCAGTGATGGTGCCGACGATGCGCGGTTGCCCGTTATCATCCTGACGGATCATCGAGACGGCCAGCTCCACCGAACGGAATAGACCATCGGACGTGCGAAGACGTGTAAACGAGCGATAGGATTTCTTTTTTCCCTGCACCATCAGGTCGAAATTCTGACGCTGCTCGCGCTGATCCTGAAGATACAGCATATCAAAGATGTTACGATGCAAGGATTGCTCGACCTCAAACCCGGTTACCCTCTCCCATGTTTCATTGAGGAACAGGATGTCTCCCGTAATGGCCGTTTCAAAAATAATATCGCTGACCGAATTGATTACTGCGCGGTTATCGCGTTCTTGCTGGTGAATAATCTGGTTGAGGCGCGCGCCCTCGCCCATCTGCGAATTCAGTTCATTGTTCTTTTGGGCCAACTCACGGTTCATGCGCGCCAGTTTTTGCGACTGGCGCTGGTTATTGCGCACATACAGGGTGCCAATCAGAGTGAGTGTCACGCCGAAGAGCAGCATTAACAAAGGAACCTTGACCAGGAAGCTATCGCGTTGGTCGGGAAGAATATTCACATCAATGGTTAAGGGCTTATCCGCCAGAGATACTTCAAAACTCTTTTTGTATAATGAACTTTCGTTTACTTCCTGCCGCGCCGCCTGCGGCGATTGATAATGATAAATGCTTTTTTCGCTGCCGGCCAAATGAATGCTGACATCATGAATCATACCCTGCGCTTCAAACCAGGCAGGCTGAATAAGATCATCCAGAACAATGACGCCAACAACAATGTCCCGCAATGTGTCGCCATAGAAAATAGGAATCGCCAGCGCGACAGGCGTTACCCTGTCATCTGACTGCTCAACTTTTAGACCGGGTAAATCCATATAAAGCTTGGCTGATCCGCTGCGGCTAAACGTATCATGGCTGATGAAATGGAGATAATTGCTCACATCCACCTGTTCCAGTTTTTCAAATTTATGCGGACTATCTTGCATATTTGTCGAAGCGGACAAACCGATGCTGAAACTGCCATCATAATGACTGTTCAATAAATACAGTTGCGCGATCTGCGCATGCTGGAGAGATTGCGTCGAAATATCTGAGATATATTTGCTGCTTTCCGGCGGCAGCAGAGAGAATGTCGAGGCAATCATGACCAACGCACGCTCAGCATTGAACAATTCGCGCTCGACGCGGTCATTCACTTCAACCGCCGTTTTCTGCATGCTGTTATAAACGAGTTCTTCGATAAAGATATTGAGGGTAATGAAAGCGGTAACGGTCAGCACCAAACCGTTCAGAAACACCATCAGCTGGGCCATGTTGCTCGAAAGCCAGCCGCGCTTTTTTTCTGGCGCGGCGACGGTCTGCCCGTGATGTTTGTCGTTGCCCCCGACTTTCATTGAAATAAATCCTGCTTGGCCCTAAAAAAGGACGGAATGACCCCTATGGCCCCTATCATGAGCCAAAAGCAGTTAATACTTTGCTAATAAATGAATGGAGATATTATATGACAATAAATTATGAAGATTTTTTGACAGTAGATATCCGCGCAGGCCGCGTAATCGAAGCAAAACCCTTTCCTGAAGCGCGCCGCCCCGCCTATCAGCTCTGGATCGATTTCGGCCCCGAGATCGGCATCAAAAAGACCTCCGCTCAGATTACCCAGCATTACACGCCCGAATCGCTTGTCGGGCGTCTTGTTGCCGCCGTCGTTAATTTCCCTCCCAAACAGGTCGGCCCCTTCATGTCAGAAGTGCTGGTTTTAGGGTTTTCGGATGAAAATGATTACATCGTGCTGGTCAGCCCGGATAAAGACGTGCCGCTTGGCGGCCGCCTGCATTAGACCGGCAGAGTAACCGTTACGCGCAGGCCGCCCTGCGGACTATCGCCGAGGCTGATTTCTCCGCCATGACTGTGAATAATGTCCTGCGCGATCGGCAGGCCCAACCCCACGCCGCCCGTCTTGCTGTTGCGTGATTGTTCGCCGCGCACGAACGGTTTGAAGACTTCCTCGCGCATTTCGACCGGCACGCCGGGACCGCGATCATCAATATAGATGGTCACCGCCGTCTCATCACGCTCCAAGGTAACCCAGACTTCGGGCGCATACTTCACCGCGTTACCGATCAGGTTGGCGAAACACCGCTCTATCGCGACAGGTCGTAACATGAGGCTGGCATCCACCCCGCCTTCCACAGTGATAACCGCCCCATCGCGCCGCGCCGTTTCCGCCAGACGCTCCATCAAGGCGCGCAGATCCACCCGCTGCGGCTCTTCCTTGCTGTCGCCCCGGGCAAATTCCAGATAGGCGTCGACCATGCGCTGCATCTCATCCATGTCGGCTAGCAGATCGGTTTTATCGCGACTGTCAGGCATCATAGAAACCTGTAATTTCATACGCGTCAGCGGTGTGCGCAAATCATGCGACACACCAGCCAGCATTGCCGTGCGCTGTGCAATCTGCCGGTCGATGCGGCCGCGCATTTCCAGGAAGGCCCTGCCTGCCTGACGCACCTCGCGCGCTCCCTCTTCTTTAAAGAATGGTACATCGCGCCCCTTGCCTATGCGCTCCGCCGCAATCGCCAGACGGTGAATAGGTCTGATCTGGTTGCGCATAAACAGTACCGCAATCGCCAGCAGGATGACCGACGTGCCAAGCATCCACAGCAAGACGATGTAGCCCGTAGAGGAATAAAGACGGCGTTCAGGCACGAGCAAGCTCATCACCCCGCCCCTTAGCTGGATATTGACCTCAATCCATTTTTCACCTGCTTCGACATTGATTTCAGATTGCCGCTGTACCTGCCTGCTCACTTGCGTGAACAGAGCCTGCCCCATGCCGGTATCAAAATCGGACAGCGCGCTGATGCGCTTTAATTGCGTGCCCCGGAAATAGGCGACAGTGATATCAATATGATCATTGGCGTAATCGGCGACCCGCGCGACACGGACATTACTGTCATCCTCGTCAATCAGATCGGCGATCAGCGCGATCTCTCCCGCCACCCCAAAAGCCAGACGATCGATCATCTTTTCCCAGTGACGGTCAAAGAAGATGAAAGTGGTGACGATCTGCACCAGCAAGAGCGGCGTTACCAGTATCAGCAGCGAGCGCCCGAACAGCGAACTCGGCAATAGTCTTTTGATCCATTCAATCATGATGCAGAAACCTTTTCAGCGCGCAGGATATACCCCTTGCCCCTCACGGTTTGCAAAAAATGCGGCGTCTTGCTGTCCTCGCCCAGTTTTTTGCGAAGACGCGTCACCTGTACATCGATCGTCCGCTCCCCTGCATCAAGACCGCATAACTCCGCCAGCATTTCGCGGCTCAAAATTTCGTTCGCGCGCCGCCCCAGCGCTTTAAGCAAGTTCGCTTCCACATCGGTCAGACGCACGGCCTCAGCGTCTATAGTCAGTGTATTAATAGTTGGATCGAACAGCATGGTGCCGATTTTCAACTGGTAATCATCGCCTTCTTTATAAACCGGGCGGCGGCGCAAAATCGCCTGTAGCCGCAATACCAGTTCGCGCGGATCGAACGGTTTGGTCAAATAGTCATCGGCGCCCGATTGAAGGCCGCCGATTTTATCGTCCATCTCCCCCATCGCTGTGAGCAGCAAAACAGGAATATCATTGGTGGCGCGCAATTCGCGCGTTAGCTCCACGCCCGTCTGCCCCGGCATCATCACATCCAGCACAACGGCATCGAAGACAAAATTGGTAAGGGCATCCTTGGCTTCCGCAGCATTGGCGACCGAGAGCGCCAGGAAATCATGCTCATTGAGATAGCGGCTGACCAGTTCGCGGATACGGTCGTCATCATCCACAACCAGTATGTGCGGCAGTGCGGCGAAGTCTGTATCCGTAGCGGCGGTCTTGCTCATTTTATCTCAAGTCTTGCTTTTTGGCCCGATTTCCAAAATGATAGTCGACTATAACGATACAGGAAAGAAAAGACCATGGCACAGGCATTTAGCGACCGCGACGGCAAAATCTGGATGGATGGCAAAATCATCCCGTGGCGCGATGCCAAGATCCATGTGCTGACGCATGGTCTGCATTATGCTTCCTCGGTCTTTGAGGGCGAGCGTGCCTATAACGGCAATATTTTTTTAGAAGACGCCCACTCCGAGCGCCTGATTAAATCCGCCTCGCTGATCGACATGAAAATGACCATGACCCCGGCGGAAATCAATCAGGCCAAGGAAGAAATTCTCGCAGCCAATGGGTTGAGCGACGCCTACATGCGGCCTGTCGCCTGGCGCGGGTCCGAGCAGATGGGGATCAGCGCGCAAGCCACGGAAACCCATGTCGCCATCGCCTGCTGGGAATGGCCCAGTTACTTCTCTCCGGAAATGCGCGAGAAAGGCATTTCGCTTCAGACCGGTAAATGGCGCGCACCGATGCCTGACACCGCCACAACGGCCTCTAAAGCGGCAGGCCTCTATGCCACGCACACTATGTCTAAACACGCCGCCGAGGCGAATGGCTTTACCGATGCGCTAATGCTCGATTATCGCGGTCTTATCGCCGAATGCACGGGCGCTAATTTCTTCATGGTGGTTGATGGCGCGATTAAAACGCCCGTTCCTGACTGCTTCCTCAATGGCCTGACCCGCCAGACCATTATCAAGATGGCGCGCGAGATGGGCTATGAGGTTATTGAAACGCAGATCAAACCGGAAGAGCTTGCTAGTGCGCAGGAAATTTTCATCACCGGTACCGCCGCCGAAGTCACGGCCGTTGGCAAAATCGATTCCCATGAATACACCGTCGGCCCCGTTACCCGGGCTTTGCGGGATTCTTACGCAGACCTCGTTCGTTCAAAACAGGCAAAAGCCGCTTAATTATTTGATATAAAAGGGCAATTTATCACCCCTTAGGGTCTTTTTGCGAATTCTTAATCTTTTTCCGTATAATAGGGGCAAGGTTAGGACACATGGATTTTTCAGACGACCAGCTTAATTCTGCTTTAAACGGTATCGGCGCTCTCACCGGCGAAGATCAGTCGGATATGAGCAGCCTGTCGTCTGCTTCCAAGCAAGACCACGTTATCACCGAAATTAATTACCTGCTGAAAAGTACGGTCGGCCAGCCGCAAGGCACGATGGATAATTTCGATCCAAAAGCGCAAGAGCCTTCACCGCGCGATCAGGCTGGCGCCAATTTAAAATCCGCCATCCGCGATAAATCCAAAACACCTAATGACATGCGCGGCATCGGAATGGCGCACCTGATGTATATGCAGCAGGCTGGCATTGAGCTACCTGCAGGCATTGACTTCGCCGAATCCGATCAGGACTTGAGCGCCAGTGAAATCACCGCGCTCGAAGGTATTGCTGATTTTTATGAGAACAATGACCCGATAGCTCTGAAAAGCGCGTTTGCTCAAGCGGCAGAAAATAAAGCCGCCCAGGAATTGGCTGTAGAACAAACGCAAGAACGCAGAACCGATATTGCTTTTGTGCAAAAAGGTCTGCAACAGCTGGGCTATTTGGACGAAGATTTCGTGGTAGATGGGCAACCCTCGCAAGATCTGCGCGTAGCCATGGATCAATATGTTATGGACACCCATATGGGCATTCAGGCTGATGGTGCCGCCGCTGATTATGCGCAAGACAAATACAACAACGCCAACGTCATCACCCAATGGCAAGCCATGTATGACAAGGGCTCCTTTGATATCAAAGATACGGTGATGGCGCGCAAGCTGATCGAGACCGGCCTCGATACAAGCGGTTTCCCCGCTACGCTTGATAACGGTCAAGGCGGCATTAACCCTGCGGCACTTCAGGCCTTGGCTGATAAAGGCGGTCTGCGCGCCGTACCGAATGACTATTTATCAGACTCGCAACGCGAACGCTTTGAAGCACTTGGTGGACAAGACACGCCAAAAGGCCAGACCTATCTGGCGAAGATCATTACGCAAGAGGGCAAAGACTGGTACACCAAAGGTCTCGAGACACTGCCGCGCACGGCGACCATGGATATGAAGATCGATGAGCCTGTGGTACCAGATTCCATGAAACTGGAAGCTGGCGTGCAATATTCAGCTGCAACATTGGAAGCCGTCGATATTTATGCAAGCCTGCCCGCCGCGGTGAGCGATGGCATGTCGGAAGATGTCGCTACGCTTGTTCAATATAAACAGGGCATGATTGCCGGACAGATTTCTCTGGGCGATACTACCGGCGGTAATTTCAAAGTAGGCGGTCTCGATTTTGACAGAGGTCAAGCGCTGGTTCTTTCGCGTCAGGCAGAGGATGGTTTTAATAATACGCTTGAAACGATTTATCAGGCAGGCCGTCTGGATGATGTAAAAAAAGAACTTCTGGATATGCAAAAAGACGCTACGCCTGCCACACCCGATAGTGATATTCAATTCCAAAAGCCTGATAGCCAGACACCAATTGACCTGAAAGGTCTCGTCTCACAATTCGATGGCGCGCGCAGAGGTATGTTGTCGGACGAAGCTTCGCATATTCGCCCTGCGCCCGTTAGTCAAACCCAACAATTTGCGCTGAATTAATCCTTAGACGTTAAAGCGGAAGAGGATGATGTCGCCATCGTCGACGACGTAGTCTTTGCCTTCCGAACGCAGCTTGCCGTTTTCTTTAGCAGCTTGTTCGCCGCCCAGCGTTACGAAATCATTGTAAGAAATCACTTCGGCGCGGATAAAGCCTTTTTCAAAATCGGTGTGAATGGCGCCGGCTGCTTCCGGCCCTTTGGCACCTTTGCGGATCATCCAGGCGCGAGCTTCTTTCGGTCCCACCGTGAAGTATGTCTGCAGGCCCAATAGATCAAAGCCCGCACGGATAATTTTGTTGAGGCCAGGCTCATCGAGACCGATACCGCTTAAAAATTCCGCCTTCTCTTCGGCGCTTTCCAGCTGCGCAATATCTGATTCAATCGCCGCGCTGATAATCACGCTTGGCGCGCCCTGCGCCTTGGCCATGGCTTCGACTTTCTTGGTGAAATCGTTACCGGTGGCGGCGTCGTCTTCATTAACGTTGCATACGAATAAAATCGGTTTCGCCGTCAATAGGTGCAGGTTATGCACCCACTTCACTTCATCTTCGTTAGATGGCTTGACCGTGCGCGCCGGCTTACCGTCTTCCAGCGCTTTCTTGATAATCAGCGCATAATCCAGATTGGCTTTGGCGTCTTTATCGCCCTTGGCTTTCTTGGCGAGGTTGTCGGTCTGCTTGGTAATCGATTCCAAATCGGCCAGCATCAATTCTGTTTCAATGATCTCAGCGTCGCGGATCGGGTCGACGGAATCTTCCACATGCACGATGTCGCCATTTTCAAAACAGCGCAGCACATGGATGATCGCATCCGTCTCGCGGATGTTGGCCAAGAACTGGTTGCCCAGCCCCTCGCCCTTACTGGCGCCTTTGACAAGGCCAGCGATATCGACGAATTCCAGTTGCGTCGGGACAATTTTTTGCGATTTGCCGATGGCGGCAATTTTATCGAGGCGCTCATCCGGCAGGGCGACTTTGCCGACGTTCGGCTCGATCGTACAAAACGGGAAGTTCGCGGCCTGCGCGGCGGCGGTCGCCGTCAGCGCATTGAACAGGGTCGATTTTCCGACGTTCGGTAAACCTACAATTCCGCAATTAAAGCCCATAAACTGTCCCTTTTTGTTATCTTACAGCGGGTTACGTACCACATATTTTCGTTTTATCGAATAAAAATGTAGGTTACCATAAGCTCGTTCACCCTTGCTTGCACCAAAGGAGTCAAAATGCATCACGTTCATGATCCGGAAGAAGAATATCTGAAGAATCCCTATCCCTGCACCATTCACTACTACATTATTGGAGCAATGACCGTGATATTCGCAGGCTTTGCGACATACGAATTCACCAAGAGCGCGGCCCCTGCCTGCCCTACACCCCTCCTACCTGAGCAATCAGAAGATATGGGCAATGTTTGTTACAAACCTCTGCGTGCACCTTAATTATACATTGACATAATTATGAATATGACCGTATGGTGTAATCCCATTACAGGAGTGTCATCATGGTGAAGTTGAAAAGCATAAAAAAGAACAGCCAGTCTGTGCAGATCAATACGGTAACAGCGATGAGCGCGGCCATTAGCTTCGGCCTTCCCACAATGGATATTCTCACCGCCAGCATGAAGCCGGCCTATGAGCAGAATAACACCCGCATCCTCTAATTTATCTAAGGCGTGAAATCGCGCGCGACGCTAGTCATGAAATCATCGGGTTTGCCGTTGATCAGTTGCGGTGTGTGCTTGGTAATAACCTGTAGCCACTCCGGGAGCCACTTCTGCTCTTCCTTGGAAAAATCACCCAGCACATAGCCTGTAACGCGATCCTTGTCGCCTGGATGTCCGATGCCAAGGCGCACACGCCAGTAATCCTGCGAACTGAAATGCGCGTCGGTGGATTTGAGGCCATTGTGCCCGCCATGCCCGCCGCCTTTTTTCACGCGCAGTTTGCCCGGTGGCAGATCCAGCTCGTCATGGAAAATAATCACCTGATTGAGCGTGACTTTAAAATACTTGGCCGCAGGACCGACGCTTTGCCCCGATACATTCATATAAGTCATGGGTTTTAACAGCGCTACGCGTTGATCGGCAATGCGGCCTTCGCTCAGCTCGCCATCGAATTTCTTTTTAAATGCGGGGAAATTATATTCGCGGGCGATTTCATCAATCGCCATGAAGCCGACATTATGCCGCTGGTTCTGATGTTCTTTGCCCGGATTGCCGAGCCCGACGAGAAGCCACATGGGCGCCATCTCCTTGGTGCGGCGGTAGGCCAAAAATGAAAAAAGGCGGGAGACCATGGCCGCCCGCCTCCTCTCTAAAATGATTAAGCCTTGTCGCCTTCGGCGGCAGGAGCAGCAGCAGCGTCACCTTCAATGGCAGCATCTTCCGCAGCGTCTTCCGCAGCCGTTTTCGGAGCCGCGATCGTCAGGATCGTGAAGTCGCGATCTGTAATAGCGGATGTGGCGCCTTTTGGCAGTTTCACATCGCTGATTTTGTACGTATCGCCGATTTCAGCGGTCGACAGGTCGATCGTGATTTCTTCCGGAATGGCTTTCGCCAGGCAGACGATTTCAACTTCGTGACGAACATAATTGATAACGCCTTTGCCCATTGCGGCTTTGCTGTCATCGTAGTTTTCTACGTGCACAGGAACGCTCACGGTCAGCTTGGTGTTGTCGGATACGCGCAGGAAGTCAACATGTTCAATGAAATCCGTAACCGGGTGAACCTGAATGTCGCGTGCCAGAACCTGATACTTGTCGCCGCCTACGGCGATATCGCACAGGGTCGTGAACATGTGACCTTTGTTCATTTCAAGGGTGACTTCTTTCAGCGGCAGCGTGATACCGACTGGTTCTTTTTTATCGCCGTAAATTACGGCTGGAATTTTCCCTTCGCGGCGAAGTGTACGAGCTGCCCCCTTACCGGTTTTCGTACGTGCCTCCGCCTTCAGAGCATAGTGCTTCGTCATGGCTGTAGTTCCTTTTTCAATATGTTACGAGCGGCCTCCAGGGGTGCCGCTCTTCTGGGGCGGAATAAAGCGGAATTCTGCGATTCTTGCAAGGGAAAACCGGCTTTATTGACATAATTTATGAATATTCGTATAGTCTGCCTATGCCTGACACCAAGTATGCCCGAACCTATGATCGAACCGAGCTGATGCAGCTATCGGCATATCTGGCGCACGCCATCAACCAACATCACCTGATAAACCCACAAGATATCCCTGTTATCTCTATTTATGGAGAGGCGGGAACCGGAAAATCACTTGTGGCGGAGGCCATGCTCAAAAGCTGGATGGATGACTTTTCCTATGAAGAGACTGTCTCTATTCCGCCTGACGAAAAGATGTTCATGGAGCGTTACCCCATGCAGGCCTCAATGACTGTATCGCAGGTTAGGACATGCAATAATCGCGACATCACCTTCGCCTTTAACAGCAATACTTTATTTGATGCGGATGATATCAAGGCAAGGCTTTCCCGGACTTTTGAAAAAGACAAGAATAGCGGCATTTTCATTGTCTCGAATGCCAACCGCCACAGGTATTATGCAGATCCTGAATCACCGGTCTGGCTGGAAATTAAGAAAGATCCTGCTTCCTCCTTTTTACCCAAGCCGTTCGACGATATGTTGACGATCACTCTGTTTAAAGAAGCTTTGCTGGATGATCCGCAATTTGCGGCTTACTGGAGCAGACTGGAAGATCATTTTTCAAATGACCAAGAAAAAGAATTGGCGCGCCTCAGATCACTGCCGGCGAAAACTCCGCCGCTGCCTGGTCGTCAAAAAATTACTTTTGATTAAAGCGTATGTGCACGCCAAACTTTTGAAGGTTTTTTACTGAGAAGCGTGTTTGATACTCATAAGGAATAGAGCTTCTGGCCCTTTCTTTAAACAGGTCAATAAGGGAAACATCCTGCCGTTCTACCAATTGCGCAATGCCGACGCCCAGCAATTGACGAATAGCCGTTTCGCAATTTTTTGCTTTAGCGGTCTCCAGCAATTCATGGGCCTTTGGCACTATTCCTTCTATGACTACGCGCCGCAAATCGGGATTGGTGTAATCGCTGGGGCCATCATAATACAGCTCTTCGCCAGACTTCTTTTTTATGTAGATTTTCATGGGATTCTTGGAGACAACGTTATTAAACAGGCAAGCGAGCGGCCTTTGATACTTTATGGCCGCTTCAACAAGCTGACCAGTCGTTACAGAGTTTTTAATGTCATCCATGTCAGTATACTCATATCCGCTCTCTGTTACTTGAACAGCGCAGAGATTGACCGTTCTTCATGAATGCGGCGGATCGCCTCGCCGATCAGCGGGGCAACGGTCAGCTGTTCGATATGTTGGGACACACGGACCGCTTCGGTCGCGCCGATGGAATCGGTGATGACGAGTTTTTCGAGCGGGCTGGCGGCGACGCGGGCCACGGCCCCGCCCGACAGAACGCCGTGCACGACATAGGCATGCACTTCCTTGGCGCCGTTTTCTTTTAAGGCGACGGCGGCGTTGCACAGCGTCCCCGCAGAATCGGCAATGTCATCGATCAGTACGCAGGTCTTGCCCGATACATCCCCGATGACGTTCATAACTTCTGACACACCCGCTTGTTCACGGCGCTTGTCGATGATCGCAAGATCGCAATCCATTTTCTTGGCCATCGCGCGGGCGCGCATGACGCCGCCCACATCCGGAGAGACCATGACCAGATCGTCCGAGCCGAATTTGGCTTTCAGGTTCGGGAATAGCACAGGTGTCGCGTGGAGGTTGTCAGTAGGAATATCGAAGAAGCCCTGAATCTGACCGGCGTGCAATTCCATGGTCAGGACGCGATCGGCACCGGCCGAGGTAATCAGGTTCGCGACCAGCTTGGCCGAGATCGGCGTACGTCCCCCGGTTTTACGGTCCTGACGGGCATAGCCATAGTACGGGATGACGGCCGTGATACGGCGGGCGGAACCGCGCTTCAGCGCATCGATGGTAATCAGCAGTTCCATCAGGTTGTCGTTTGCGGGGTACGAGGTCGACTGGATAACGAACACGTCTTCACCGCGGATGTTTTCCATGATCTCGACGAACACTTCCATGTCGGAGAAACGGCGGATAGAGGCTTTGGTAAGAGGGATCTCCAGATAAGCGGCAATCGCTTCAGCCAGAGGACGGTTGGAGTTGCCGGCGATGATTTTCATCGTCTGTCTTTCCCATAAAGTTGTTATAACCTGATGTCGGCACCATAGAAAACGGCGCTGCACAAATCAATGTTTTTCTAAGTATTAATCACAATAGCGGAAATCTGGCGGCCATAGTCCGGCTCGCCCCGGTGGGTCGCACGGCGGTAACTGAAGAAGCGCGCCTCATCGGCATAGGTGTCTTCCCCGGTGATGCGGATGTTTTGAACCCCTATTCCGGCCAGACGCAGAGCATTATAACCTGGCACATCGAACTGCAGGTGACCCGAGCGCCCTGTCATAAAGAAACGCTCATTATCATCATCCTGGATCAGGAAGGGTCGCGCAAAGTCATCGGCCACTTCGTACGAAACCTGCGCAATCGATGGACCGATAATGGCTCGGATGGTTTCCAGCTTTGCCCCTCTTTCGAGCATTTTCGATACGGTCGTTCTTTGCACCCCTTTGAGGGCGCCGCCCCATCCTGCATGCGCCGCACCGATCACCGGTGAGCCATCTTCCTTGGTGCCGGAGAATAATATGGGGCAGCAGTCGGCGGTCAAAACACCAAGCGCCAGCCCCGGCGTGTCAGTTACCAGCGCATCGCCTACAGGGCGCGGCTGGCCTTCATCTAACGGCTGGTTCACGTAGTAACAATCGGCCGTGTGTTGCTGGTATAAGGTCACCAGATGATCCGCTTTCAGATGCGCAATCACCCGCTGACGGTTCTCCAGAACATGCGCCGGATCATCGCTCGAACCCGGCGCGCAATTAAGACTGTCATACAGCCCTTCGCTCACACCGCCCTGCCGAGTAAAGAACCCATGGCTGATGCGTGGATCAGAGAGGAAGGTCGAAGCGGTAATCGGGGTCATGACTCAAATCCTGCTAGCGGTATGGCGGCATCATGACAAAATCCAAGCACCTTGAACAGGCTGCCCATCTGCTCTGGATCGGTCAGCATCTCATAGCCGCCTTGCAGGTCTTTGGCCTGATCGGCACTCGCCTGCGTCAATAACCGCTTCAATCTGATTTCGATACCCAGTGTTTTCAAAAAGGCTCCCTGCTCCTTTATTGGCGTCGCATGAAGATCCATTGCCTCTAAATGCGCCGCCACCCCCTCGAAGTTAACATGGGCGGTAATATCGCTCTCACCGGGCAGATGAAATATCGATACGGGCTGATGCTTATGCAGGGCCTGCATCGTCACACCATAGGTCGTGGCGGCGTAGCCGTAATCGATAAACAGCCCGGCACCTGATTGGTTTTTCACACGAATTGCCAGCTGGCGGACAAACGCGTCAACGGCGGGCGATACTTCCAAAACATCTCCCTGCTCCGGCTCTATGCTTAAAGCATCAGGATAACCTGATAGCGCTGGCTCCGCCCCTTTCAAACCGATCAGGAGCGAATTATCCGCCTCGCTACCGACGGCCCGCTGTAGCCACTCCCCTTGGTCAAACTGCATTTGCTCGAACGGCAAGGCATCCAGAAACTCATTTGCGACGAATAAGATTGGCGCGTCATCGGGAAGCGTATCGAGTGACTCATGCCAGTGAACCGCATGATCTTTGAGCGTGGCGCGTTGCGTCTCTTTTAAAACCGGACTCATTTCCAATAGATGAATGTGCGCCGCTGCATGAAAGCCCGGCACGTTTTGCGTCGCGCGCAGGATGTCATCCATGAACGTTCCGCGCCCCGGCCCCGCTTCCACCAGCAGAAATTTTGGAGGACTGCCCAGACGCTTCCACGTATCGGCAAGCCACGCGCCGATCACTTCGCCGAACATCTGGCTCACTTCCGGCGCGGTAATAAAATCACCTGCCTCACCGAACGGATCACGCGTCATATAATATCCATGCTGCGGGTGGCCGAGACACAGGCCCATGTAGCGGCCCAAAGTCATCGGACCGTTCAGCGCAATATCCTGATGGATGAGGCGTTCGAGCGGTGTCATCGCAGGCCGAGAATGGCCCGCCCTTTTGTGGCCTGAAACACCATGTAAGACCCGAACAGGATCATCGGCAGGCACAGGATCTGACCCATAGAAATAGCGTTCAGATAGAGACCCAGCTGGAAGTCTGGCTCACGGAAGAATTCGACAATAAAGCGCATGACGCCATACCCGCCAAGGAATACGCCCGTCACGATCCCCGGCTTGCTACGGATGCGATCATTACGCACCAAGAGGAACAGGATGGTGAAGAGAAGCAGCCCCTCGAGCACCGCTTCATATAACTGGCTCGGATGACGCGGCAGTGCGCCGCCGCGCGGGAAAACCACACCCCACGATACATCGGTGACCCGGCCGTATAATTCACCGTTGATGAAGTTCGCGACGCGCCCCAGAAACAGGCCAACCGGTATACCGGCGCACGTAACATCGGCCAGACGCAGCACGGAAAATTTGCGCACAAAACTATAACCGAATAGTGCAGCAACCACCCCGAGCACCCCGCCATGGAAGCTCATGCCACCATGCCAGACCTTGAGAGCCTCGAGCGGATCGGCCGCATAGAGATCAAATTGGTAAAACAGCACATAGCCGATCCGTCCGCCGAGGATCACCCCGAGCACGGCCCATGGCACGAAGTCATCGATGTCTTCCCGGTTCGGACGCTGACCCTGATCACGGGTCACGATCCACAGCGCGTATTTCCACGCGGCCAAAAATCCAACGAGATAAGCCAGAGCGTACCATCGGATCACCAATGGTCCGATTGCTAGGGCGACAGGGTCAATTTCAGGAAATGCGAGAGCCATGCCCTCTTCTTAACGATATTGATCGTCCTGCGCCAGATAGTTTTGCACATATTGGGTAACGCCGTCTTCCAGCTCGGTCATCGGCTTGGTATAACCCACAGCCCGTAACTTGCTGATATCGGCTTCCGTAAAATACTGGTATTTCCCGCGCAGGGTTTCGGGCATATCGACATAGCTGATTTTGGATGGCTTACCCGCTGCTTTGAATGTGGCCTCTGCCAGATCCTTGAATGACCGCGCTTTGCCCGACCCTATATTAAAGAGACCGTTCACTTCGGGATGATCATACAGCCAGACCATCACATCGACGCAGTCACCCACCCACACGAAATCGCGCAGCTGTCCGCCGTCTGTATACTCCTTATTATGGGACTTGAACAAACGCGCGGCGGCTCCTGCAACGACTTGCGGGTAAAGCTTGCTGACCACACTCATCTGCTCGCCCTTATGGTTTTCATTCGGGCCATAGACATTGAAAAATTTCAGCCCCGTCCATTGTGGCGGCATGGCTTCCAGACGGTCGGTCGCCGCGCGGGCTATCCGGCGATCAAACAAATGCTTCGACCAGCCATAGGCATTGAGCGGCTGTAAATCTTTTAATCCCGCAACACTGTCATCGTCTTTAAATCCTTTATTACCATCGCCATAAGTCGCGGCGCTCGACGCATAGATCAGGCGCTTGTTGTGATTGGCACACCATTTCCACAAACGGCGGGACAGAACGAAGTTCGTGTCCATAATCAGGTCGACATCGGTTTCAGTGGTACTTGAAACAGCCCCCATATGATAAACGATTTCAATCTCATGCGCGTGATTGTTGAGGTAATCAAACAGACGGTCTGGGTGAACGACATCGCGGATTTCGCGCTTGGCCAGATTGCGCCACTTGTCTTCCGTGCCCATTACGTCGCACACGACAATATCCTTGCACCCATGCTCTTCCAGCCCTGCCACCAGGTTGGATCCGATAAAGCCCGCGCCGCCCGTTACAATAATCATAATACGTCCTTCATGGTTGTTCTGACAAAGAGTGTAGCGGGAAAACACCCCCTCGTCGATTCCCCGTGGATAGTTTTTGAAAGTCGTACTTGACGGCTTGCTGGCCGGGGCGACGCTCTGTAATCAAGACGGACATGAGTACGCGCGACACCAGATTGTTCGACGATATTGCCCGGGTTGCCGGTGGCGCCGCCGGCCTGCTCGGCAGTGTCCGCCAGCAGGTCGCTGAAGAAATCAAGGCCCGCATCGACGATCTGGCCGGTAGAGCCGACCTCGTCCCCCGCGCCGATTTAGAGCGCGTCGAGGCGATGCTCAAGACATTACAAAAACGCGTCGATGCGCTGGAAGGCAAAAAAGCCCCTGCCAAAGCCGCCCCGGTCAAAAAACCGACTGTAAAGAAAACAACGAAAAAAACCGCAAAGAAGAAAAAATGAGTCTGCAGGAAATCGACCCGTTTGATGAATTGAGCAATCCGCTGGATTCCGTGGAAGAGATTCTCACCGCCAATGACTGGATTTTCAATCGCCAGACAGATGATGAGTTGAATGTACAAGTCACCGGACGTCACGGCGGTATCTACGATATGCATTTTTTCTGGCAGGAAGAATTCGGCGCCATGCAGTTCACCTGCAAAATGGGCGAGATCGACATCCCGGAAGACAAGATGACTCTCGTGTCGCAGGCGATGCGCAAGATCAATTCCAATCTCTGGCTCGGTCATTTTGATTTCCTTGAAGAGCAACGCATTCCACGCTTCCGCCACACCTGTCTCTTCCGCGGGATGCACGGAGCATCAGGCGCCGAACACATTGAAGACCTCGTCGACATCGCGCTGGCCGAATGCGAACGTTTCTTTTCGGCCTTCGATCTGATCTCCCGTCCGAAACAGGCCGACGAAGCCCTCCTGTCTCTCGCGATGATGGACACCTCCGGAGAAGCCTAATTCATGGTCACAGCCGCGCGCCCGCATATATTACTCGTGGGATGCGGCAAAATGGGCGGCGCGCTGTTGCGCGGCTGGCTACAAGCCAACATTGTCTCTCATGTCAGCGTTCTGGAACCAGGCAAACTGCCTGTTACCGATCCGCGCGTCACGCATCTTACCAAACTCAAAGAAGATGATTACGATATGGTCGTGCTGGCGGTAAAGCCGCAGGTGATGAAAGACGCTTGCGCCGATATCAAGCCGCGGATCGCCGCGACTATCCCCGTTCTCTCCATCGCCGCCGGACAAACCATTGCCGCGCTCGAAAGTTATTTTCATCCCGGTCAGCCCGCCATCCGCGCGATGCCGAATTTACCCGCCGCCATCGGTGAAGGCATCACCGCCGCCTATGCCAATAAAAATGCGCTCCCACATCAATCTATCGCCGATCAGCTCTTTAAGGCCGTGGGCGAATGCGTCTGGCTGAAAGAAGAAAGCCAGATGGATGCCGTCACTGCCATATCCGGCAGCGGCCCCGCTTATGTTTTTTATCTGATCGAAACGTTGACAGAGGCGGCAATAAAACTCGGACTACCTGCCATCATGGCCGCGCAACTGGCACGGCAAACGGTCATTGGATCGGCGGCGCTCGCCGGAGATGATGATCAAACGCCCGCCGCGCAATTGCGCGAAAACGTTACCAGTAAAGGCGGCACCACGGCCGCGGCCTTATCCGTCTTGATGGATGGTCGGTTTCAAAATCTGCTGAACGAAGCGACCGCAAAAGCCGCCGCGCGCTCTAAAGAACTATCCGCCTGACCCGTCATTGCGAGAAACGCAATGACAATGATGGTTACTTCTTTTTCTTGCGGCCGCTATTCGGCGAGGTGCCAAGACCAATATCTTTGGCCAGCACGCTGCGGCGCTCAGCATAGTTAGGTGCGACCATCGGATAATCGGCAGGCAGCTTCCAGCGTTCACGGTATTCTTCCGGACTCATATTATACGCACTTTTCAAATGGCGTTTCAGCATCTTGAGTTTCTTGCCGTCTTCGAGGCAGATAATGTAATCAGGATGAACGGATTTTTTCACAGGGACTGCCGGTTGCGGGCGATCACCGTTGAACATCATCTCGCCGCCCATCGCGCCCAGCGATTTATAGACCGTCTCGATCAATCCTGGCAGCTCTGCTTTCGAGACCGTATTGTTGGAGACATGCGCCGAAACAATATCGGTGGTCATGGACAGCAGATCAATGTGGGTGATGGTATCGGGCATGACAGACCTCATTATTTATTAGATACTCATACCCTATCTTCTTTTACTGCAAATTCAAGTAAAGAGCGTTGAAATATCGCCGTTTATTTCAAGCGGGATTTTCTTGGACTGCGACACGTCGGCACCGCGCAGATAGAGCGGCTCCGTGCTGTTACCCGCTGTGGCAAGACATCCAATCGCTAGTAAATCTAGCGGATCCAGCATGGTCATGCTTTCAAAACTACCTGCATACCCGGTCTCCGCCACAAAGCGCTCTACAGCGTCGCCGACAATCACATGATTGCTTAAGTGTGCGAGAACATCGCTTGCCGACAAAGCAAACGGTTCACCGGTAGCATGTCCCTGCCCGTCAAAAACTTGCCCGTAATAATCGCTGCGTTTGGTTTCGAGTAATACGGCGAACGGCGCACCGCCAGCAACACGCAAAGCCTGTTGCGCTATAACATCCAGTGTTGTGACGCCAACCAAGGGTGTATTCAGGGCCAGCGCCAGACTGCGCGCCGTCGATAATCCAATGCGTAACCCCGTAAAAGAGCCCGGCCCAATCGTGGTAATAATTTTATCGAGATCGGCGAAAGTGATGCCGGCCTCATTCACACATTCCTGAATGAGCGGCACCAGCCTGGCGGCCTGATCGCGCCCTGTGACAATCTGCCGGAAGGCTGGCGTGCCACCGGCTTTGACACAGGCGACATTACAGCCGTTCAATGCCGTATCGAAAGCCAGTATTGTCTGATCAAACCCGTCCATGCCACGGACTTAGCGGATTTCGCGCTCCCCGTCAAAATCAAAGCGCAGGCCGTCAAGCCCGAATATCGTTAATTTTTAAACAATTTCATAGACATAGGCAGCCCTCAAGGTTAATCAGAAGCAATGCGCTGGCTTTTCCCGATCGTACTGTGCCTGTTATGGGCTCCTGCCGCTGTGGCGGCGGAGGGGCTGCGCATCGACCGTCAATCGGCCGTCATTCTTGTCTATAACCGCGTCGGCGAAGACGCCTTCCCGAGTGCCAATATCCGCACTGACCAGTTCGACGCGCACATGCGTTATCTGCACGACGAAGGATTCACGGTTCTGCCTTTGCCGCAAATCGTCACCGCGCTGCGAACTGGTAAAGACCTACCCGATAAAACCGTGGCGATTACGTTTGACGGCGCTCACCGTTCTGTGCGCGACAACGCCGTGCCAATTTTGAAGGCTCATAAATTTCCTTACACGATTTTTGCCCCGTCTTTTTACGCGGACAGCAAGGATGGCGATTACCTGTCGTGGAGTGACTTGAAAAAGTTGCGCGATGATGACCGTGCGACCATTGGTTTACAGTCAGCTTTTTATACGCACCTCAATGAAATCAAGGACGACGATTTAAAGCGCGGCATCAACACGGCGCGCAAACATTACCGCGACGCGATGGGCGCAGAACCTGCGCTCTATGCCTACCCTTTTGGTGAAACAAGTACGGCGTATCGCAACGCCATCGAAGCGCAAGGGTTTCAAGCCGCGTTCGGTCAGCAATCCGGTGCCAGTTCGCCTGCGTCGGATATTTTCTCCCTGCCGCGCTTTTCCATGACGGAAAGCTATGGTGATCTGGAACGGTTTAAAACCGCGGTTACCGCCCTGCCTCTCCCGATTACGGGGTTGGAGCCGGCCGATCCCTATTTAAAGAATTCCAATCCCGCGATTGGTTTTACCCTGCCCGCCGCATTGGCCGCGCGCGATGATTTTGAATGTTTCGCTTCCGATGCACCGGGGCTTGATCTGCAACGCCTTGGCGAAGGCCGCATCGAACTGCGCTTTGCCGAACCGCTTTATACCGAACGCGTGCGCATCAATTGCACGGTCACGCAAGGCACGGACGATCCGGAAAATCCTTACCGCTGGCGCTGGTTTGGAATGCTGTTTACCTTAAAGGGGATCAGCGAAGTCACGACGGAACAGGCAGAGTAGATTAATACTCCGCCGCCGGGCGCACTTCCAAGACTTCCGGCACATAATGACGCAGCATGTTTTCAATACCGGATTTCAGCGTCATCGTCGCACTCGGGCAACCCGCGCATGCACCGCGCATGTGTAAGTAAACAATCCCTTTATCAAAGCGGTCGAACATGATGTCCCCGCCATCCTGCGCCACGGCCGGGCGCACCCGTGTCTCGAGCAATTCTTTGATCTGCTGAACGATCTCGCTGTCTTCTTCTGAAACGCTCTCATCGACCGAAACGCCCGTGTCGACAAACAGCGGCATGCCCATCGAGAAATGTTCCATCACAGCGGCGAGCACGCGGGCTTTGAGGAAATTCCAGCTGGCATCATCGGACTTGGTCACCGAGACAAAATCGCTGCCAAAGAAAACGCCTTTCACCCCGTCGAGATGGAACAGGCGCTCGGCCAGCGGCGATTGTTTCGCGCTTGCCTCGTCCGTGAATTCCCGGCTGCCGGAGGCCATGAGCGGCTGGCCCGGCAAAAACTTGATGGTGTTGGGGTTGGGTGTGGTCTGGGTCTGGATGAACATAAGGGTGATTTAGTCCTCTGGGCGCTAAAAATCAATGATTATGCAAGCGCGGCACAAGGATTTCCGGTGTGCTTAAAGAATTGCCCCTCCCTTCCTGATTTGCTATGAAGGCGGATTGTTTCATTATAGGGGTTTTATACATAACAATGAGCCAACTCGAATTCGAAAAGCCGATCCTGGAACTCGAAGGCAAGATTGCCGCGCTGCGCAACACGCAAAGCGATTCCTCCATCAATATCGTGGAAGAGATCGAGCGCATGCAGACTAAAGCCGAGAAATTACTGAGCCAGACGTACGGCAAGCTCACCCCGGCGCAAAAAGTACAAGTCGCACGCCATTCGAACCGCCCCCATTTCATGGATTACATCGGCGGCATGATCGAAGATTTCACGCCGCTGGCCGGCGACCGTAACTTCGCCGAAGACCATGCGTTGCCGGGCGGCCTTGGCCGCTTCCGCGGACAGTCTGTCATGATCATGGGTCAGGAGCGCGGCCACGATACTGAAACGCGCATCCGTCACAATTTCGGCATGGCCCGCCCCGAAGGCTACCGCAAGGCCCAGCGCCTGATGCACATGGCCGATCGTTTCCAGATACCAATCATTACCCTCGTCGATACCGCCGGCGCCTATCCGGGTCGCGGCGCGGAAGAACGCGGTCAGGCCGAAGCCATCGCCCGCTCCATCGAAGTCTGCCTGAATGTGAAAGTGCCGATCATTTCCGTCATCATCGGTGAAGGCGGTTCGGGCGGTGCTATCGCTATTGCGACAGCCGACAAAGTCTTGATGCTCGAACATTCGATCTATTCGGTTATTTCACCGGAAGGCTGCGCGTCCATTCTCTGGCGCAGCGCAGACTACGCCGCTGATGCCGCCGCCGCCCTGAAACTCACTGCGCAGGACATGCTGGAAAATAAACTGATCGACGGTATTATCCCTGAACCTCTGGGCGGTGCACACCGCCACAAGGGTGACACCATCAAGCTGGTCGCCAACGAGATCGAAAAATCCTTGAAGGCCTTAACGCCGTGGGATCCCGACAAGATCAAAAAAGAACGCCACAAAAAATTCCTCGGCCTCGGCCGCGCGTAATAAAAAAGCCGCTCCAAAGCGGCTTTTTTATTAGCTGTAGCGAACCTGCAGCGTCATCTGCGCGGCACGGCGCTGGTTGGCGGCGGCTTGCGGTGACCAATGCCCGTTGGCGCGTCCCGGCACGCCGGCCCGGCGGCACATATGCCCGAAATCGCCATGCCCGGCCCGCTCATGCCCCTCAGCCGTGCTCGATGCGCGGAAATAGAGCATCAGGAACACACGGATCGCGGCGGTCAATGAACTGTTCTTCGCCTTCTTTAATTGAATGAGCGAGCACAGCTCATGAATAGTGCAGCGCTCGCGCTCGGAGATTTCATGCAAGGATTGCCACATCTCCGGCTCCAGCCGCACCGAGGTGCGTCGTCCGTTGATCGTAATATTCCGGGAGATCAGTGAACTCTTATACGCATCGTCTTTGTGTGATTGTCCCATAATTTCCTTATGCCCCACGAATAAGTAATTTATGAACCTATGGTACAAGAGAAATTATAAAATGCAACCTTAAGGTGTATATTTTTCTTCTTCTGGGGATAAAGCAGTTATGGATAACGCATGCAACCCGGCCTTGAACTCGTCATCCAGCACCTCATATATCAATCGCTGGCGGGCCACGCGGTTTAGCCCGCTGAAAGCCGCCGCCGTGATCTTGAGACGGAAATGGCTCTGCCCCGATCCGTCATGCCCGGCATGGCCGTGATGCTTGTCACTGTCATTGATCAGGGTTAGGGAAATGGGGCTCAGCGCCGCTTCCAGCTTAGATTTGATTTGATCTTCTGTGGTCATGCCACGCATAATAAGAGGGATATGCCGAGAATCCAGTTAAAACCGCAGTCCCCTGAATTTGCCGACGCCAAACAGCGCCCGGTTACCCGTCACTGCGACATGCCGGGATGCCGCGAAGCGGGCGACCACAAAGCGCCCAAGGATCGCGGCCTCTCCGATCATTACTTCTTCTGCTACGAGCATGTCAGTGACTATAACAAGGCCTGGGATTTCTTCTCTGGCATGAACGAAGCCGAAATTCAGGAACAGATTTTCAAAAGCTATTACGGCGACCGCCCGACCTGGCGCTACGATGTCGATGGTGCGCGCGAAGACCTGCTCTACCGCGCCGCGTGGAAAACCTATCACAACACCGAAGAAGAGCCGCCCGAAGCCAAAGCCTGGCAGCGCGTCATGCCGGAGAATTCGCCAGAGACCGAGGCGCTGGCCATTTTCGGGCTGGAGCCGCCGATCAACCTGAACGGCATCAAAAAACGCTACAAGGAACTCGTCAAAAAGCACCATCCCGACATCAACCGCGACGATAAAGGCGCCGAGGAGCTCTTGAAGCGCATCAATATGGCCTATACAGTCCTCAAACTGGCCCACGAAAAATTCGCTGCGATAGAGAAGTAATCATGTCGGACACCATCCAAAAAGAAAAAGAGCCGATGCAGGCGTCTTTTGACATCACCAAAGTCGTGAACAAGGACGGGAAATATACCACTATCCCCGATACGAAATTCGATGTGCGCAAGACATTCGGCCTCGATATCGACTGGCAGGTGCCGGGCTTTAAAGAAACATCGCAAAACGTACCGGAAATCGATCCGACCTACCAGTTCGATCATGCGACGACGATGGCCATCCTGGCGGGCTTTGCGCACAACCGCCGCACGATGGTGCAGGGCTATCACGGCACCGGGAAATCGACCCACATTGAACAGGTTGCCGCGCGTCTCAACTGGCCGTGCGTGCGTATCAACCTTGATTCCCACGTCAGCCGGATCGACCTGCTCGGCAAGGACATGATCGTTTTAAAAGAAGGCAAGCAGATCACCGAATATATGGAAGGCCTCCTGCCGTGGGCCATCCAGAACCCGGTCGCACTGGTTTTCGATGAATATGACGCGGGCCGCCCGGACGTGATGTTCGTCATCCAGCGCGTGCTGGAAGCCGATGGCCGCCTCACCCTGCTCGACCAGAATAAGGTCATCCGCCCGCACCCGGCCTTCCGCCTCTTCGCTACCGCCAATACGGTAGGGCTGGGCGATACCACCGGCCTCTATCACGGTACGCAGCAGATCAACCAGGCGCAGATGGACCGCTGGAACATCGTCGCGCAGCTAAACTATCTGCCCGTCGAAAAGGAAGTCGCCATAGTCACCGCCAAGGTGCCAATGCTCAAAGCCGACATGGCCGAAGCAATGATCCGTCTTGCCGGTATGACCCGTCAGGGCTTCATCGCGGGCGATCTCTCGACCCTCATGTCGCCCCGCACCGTTTTAAGCTGGGCGGAGAACTTCCAGATCTTTGGCGACCGCGAACTCTCTTTCCGCTATGCTTTTTTGAATAAATGCGATGAAATGGAATGGCCGACAGTGGCTGAATATTATCAGCGCTGCTTTGGCGTTGAATTGCTAAAATCATAATCAACCGACAGGAGACCCCCATGGGAAAATCACAAGACGCCAAAAAAGAAACCAAAAAACAACCAACCAAGACACCAAAAGAAAAGAAAGCCGCCAAACAGGAAAAGAAAGCCGCGAAGAAATAGGTTCGCGCTTCGGCTGAAAAAACCAATACCCCCTGAAATCAGGGGGTATTTTTTTGCGCCCGTTGACGCTCGATCAAAATAGTTGGTACGTTAAAAGGTACTTATTCGGGGGAATAATCATGACAGTTTATGTGTTTGCTCAAAGAACTTTCATCGGCCAACATCCAGAGCGCGATAACGCAGTCCGGCAAGCGTTTGAGCAAGCTGTTGATGCGATGACGGATAAGCCCGCCTTAAATCCCGAAATCATCAACCTGCTTCCCTCGGATTTGCTGACGCCATCTACCCGCGCGCCCGGCAGCTTCATTTCCCTGCCTGTATTGTGCGCCGCCTTCAACAAGTCTGAAGACGCGCTTATCTGTCACAGTTTGCTGATTAGTGCACTATCTGCATCTGAGGTGTTTCACGAGCCGCCTTTTACTGGCGCCGCGCCTTTCCTGATGCATACCAAGACAAACACACTTGTTTATGGACTCACAGGCACGGCCGCTTGAACGGCATAGATCTTGATGGAGTTGAACACGAGACCGAAAGGCCAGAATTGTTGCTCGCCAACCAATCTTGTGAAAAGCTCAGCCACAGCCTGATCGCGTGAATAAGGCGAAACATCAAATCTCTCTTCACTCCCTCTATAACCGCCCCCTTCTTCATTGCCATGAGCAATCGTCAGCGCATTGCGATAGAACGTCCCGGAATCACGGGGCGGATACAGCGTGATGAATAATCCCATGCTATGTCCGCCCTGACGTCCGTCATAGGCCAGAAGCGCATGTCTTTTAATGCCATTATCCTCTTCCTGATAGGAATAGGTTAAGTCCTGTGAGTGCTTAAAATCAGTCGCAAAAAATCCATAAGATCTATCGGCAACAAATATCGAGCCTTTTTCAAAAAAATCTTTCAGCCACATGAACACATTTTCATTCGTCGCCCGCACATCATGCGTCAGGGCATCCTGATTGTTGCCCAGAAAAGCGGCATGGGCTTTAAAATGGTCGCGAACAGCGAGAAATTCATCGCTCATGATATCACCGGTTTAAAATCAGATTTATTCACAACACGGCACAGACCTTTTAAGTCTGCGCATAATTCTTCGAATTTTTCTGCAGGAATATGGGCATCCATGAATTGCCCCCCGCCCGTAATCGGCCCTCGGCGCACATAATCGAACTCGGATACAAGCTCTCTTAACTCTGTGCTGACAAAGCCGCCGCGCGTTTGCAGTTTTTTGATCAGATGAATGGAAACAGAAATATCAGACATAAAATTTACCCTCTTATAATTATGTATACAATTATATTGTCCACATTCTGTCAAGCGGATTACAGGTGATAATTTGGGGAAATCCGCTACATTAAGGGCCAATGAGCGACAAAAACGACCAGATTGAGAATTTCAAAACCGCTACCGCCGCGGCGTTGCGTGCGCTCTCGGGCCGCAAAATCATGGACGTATCTTTTGCCGCTGGCGAAAAGGTTGAGAAGCCCTCACCCACCGGCGAAGAACAAAACCGCCTGCCGCTGCCCGGCCATGTACTGGACAAAACATCACAAAGTCTGATCCGCGGCGCGTCCGATGCGAAAGCGCTACGCCTTAAACATCATAACCGCCTCATCCACCGCAAGAACGCCCCGATGGATTTAACCGCTGCCGCCGCGTTCGATGCGCTGGAACAGGCCCGCGTTGAAGCCATCGGCATGAACCAGATGCCGGGCGTCGCGCAAAACCTCAACAAAGTGCTCGACGAAAAATGCCGCCGCCTCGGTTACGCCTCTTTGAAGCAGCGTGATGATACGACCATAGCCGATGCACTGCACATCCTCGCCCGCCATGCGCTGACGGATGAAGACATTCCCGAAAGCGCACAGAAAATCGTCTCGCTGTGGCAGCCTTATATCCATGAAAAACTGGGAACGGATGGGTTACAAACCTTAAAACAAACCATCGGCGATCAGGCTGCCTTCGCGCAGTCGATCAAATCCCTCCTCTCGCGCCTCGACATGAGTACGGGCGATGACGCGGGCGCCGACCCGTTGCAGGACGCACCGCCGGAAGAAGAGCAAAGCGGCCCGCCCGATGAAAACAACGAACAACAGGACGACGCGCAAACCGACAGCGGCTCCGAGGACATGGACGCCGCCGATGACACGTCTTTCTCCGATGACAGCGAACTCGGCGAAAGCGATGTCGAAGAGCAGGAAGGCCTCGAGCAGACCGACGGCGAAACCGCCGGCGAAGTTAGACAGCGCCAGCGAGAAGAGCTGGAAGAAGGCCCCGGCGGTCGCTACCGCATCTACACAACCGCCTTCGATGAAATCATCGCCGCCGAAGATCTGGCAGATGCCGACGAACTGACCCGCCTGCGCGCGATGCTCGATACGCAAATGAGTCACCTGCACGCTGTCGTTGGCAAGCTCGCCAACCGCCTGCAACGCAAGCTCATGGCGCAGCAGCAACGCAGCTGGCTGTTCGATCAGGAAGAAGGCTATATCGACCCCGCGAAACTCTCGCGCCTCGTCGCCAACCCCACCATCCATTTAACTTTCAAAAAAGAAAAGCAGACCCAGTTTCGTGACACAGTCGTCAGCCTGCTGATCGATAACTCCGGCTCCATGCGTGGCCGCCCGATCGCCATCGCCGCGATTTGCACCGACCTGCTCGCCCGCACGCTCGAACGCTGCGGCGTTAAAGTGGAAATTCTCGGCTTCACCACGCGCGCGTGGAAGGGCGGCAAATCCCGCGACCTCTGGATTGAATCCGGCCGCCCCGATTTCCCCGGTCGCCTGAACGATTTGCGCCATATCATTTATAAATCTGCCGACGCGCCCCTGCGCCGTACACGCAAGAATCTCGGCCTGATGCTCAAAGAAGGTATCCTGAAAGAAAACATTGATGGCGAAGGATTGGTGTGGGCGCATAACCGCCTCGCCCGCCGCAATGAACAGCGCAAAATCCTGATGGTCATTTCGGATGGCGCCCCGGTCGACGATTCCACCCTCTCGGTCAACCCGACCAACATTCTGGAGCGTGATCTGCGGCAGGTCATCAACTGGATCGAAGGGTTGGGCCAGGTCGAACTGACCGCCATCGGCATCGGCCACGACGTCACCCGCTACTATTCCCGCGCCGTGACCCTAACCGACGTCGAAGAACTCGCCGGCGCCCTCATCGAACGCATCGAACGCCTCTTCCACCTGGACGAAAAGCATCAGCGGCATTAAAACTTTTTAAAATAAGGTTCGAACAGCGGCGCCATCTGTTGGGCGCCATGCGGCGAAAGATGCCCTTCGTTGAAATAGAAGCTTTTTGCTTCATCTCCCATCATACAGCGGCCCTTCGTACAAAAGAGAGCTTCGGGATCTAAGAGCACAGTCTTGCCGCGCGCATTCTGCTTGATGAAAGAATCCAGATACTGAGACCGCCGATCTCTGTATTCTTTTATCGGAAGAAACGCGGATGTTTGCGAGACTCCATACATTTTTTCCATGGCCAGCAGATAAGGCGGATTCACCGTAAATGTTGGTACTTCCAATAAGACATACACTTTGACGCCGATATCCTGAAGACGATCAACGGTATTTTGCAACGCCGCTTCTACTTTTGAAGAATACTGGTTTTTATAAGCCTGATACCATTGCTCGTCGGTAAAATAGACAGATGTATTCGGCACCCAACTTGACCAGCTGGCCACAAGAACAACCTGCTTGATGCCGGATGATGCAATGTAATCAAACACAGCATGATTGAAGCGGTAACAATAAGAGTCCTCTCCCCCACTCTCGCGCGCCATGTGCAGGAACGGACCACATCCGTGCGATGTGGCAATCATGCCGTTCTTTTGGTGCTTTTCTGCCAATGCATAAAAAACCGGCGCGGCGGCATCGGCATGGCTATCGCCCCATACAAAAAAAGTCGGCTTGATTGATGCTGTCGGTAAAAACTGGCAGGCCTTCCCTTGCAACACTGCCGCAGGATCGGGTTTGTCGCAGGCGTCCCGGTGCGGATTAATATCGTCGGCCCCGGCGGCATAACTGGCAACGAGCGGATCGAGGCGAGCCGGCACTCCTTTAAACGCGATAAGACTGCCGCCTGTCACGGCCATACTGACCAGACAAACTACGGCTCCCCTCAACGCGGCATTACGCGTTGGAAACAGCATTTTGTGGCGCACAGGCCGCTCGATAAAGCGCCAGGATAAAATCGCCAGAAGAAAACTCGCCGTTGCGCAGAGCAGTCCATCCGTCAGGGAAAATTCTCGAAATGGTATATAGTGTACATAGGCCATCAGCGGCCAATGCCACAGATACCACGCATAAGATATCAGGCCGATAAAGACGATCGGCTTGAGCGACAGCAAACGGCCCACGCGCGTCACATTATCTGTGTTCGCCCAGATGACCATCGCCGCCCCGCCGCATGGCAATAAAGCTGCCAGACCGGGGAATGGTGTTTCAGATGTGTACAAAAATACGGCCATCAGAATAGCGGCGAGGCCGATCCACGCCATGCTCTCCGCCTGCACCCGCGTCAAAACCTTGGGTACATAGAAAGCAAGAAACGCGCCCAGCATCAATTCCCACGCCCGGTACGGCAACAGATAAAACCCCGAGCGATGGCCGTTGATTGCTTTGAACACAGCCAGCACGAAAGAAATCACCGCAAAGCCGATCAGATAGCGCCGATAGGTGCCGGGCAGATAACGCCACAGACCGAGCAGTGCCAGTGGCAGAACAATATAAAATTGCTCTTCAACCGATAGTGACCAGGTGTGCAGAAGCGGCTTGATATCGTTGTTCGTGTCGAAATACCCGACCTCCTGCGAAAACAGAACGTTCGAGGCAAAGAACGATTGATAGAGCATCTGCTTGCCCAGCAGTACGAAATCAGACGGCAGGAACAAAAACCACCCGGCGATCAGGCTGGCCAGCATGACCACGGCCAGCGGCGGCAGGATACGCCGCGCGCGACGCTCCCAGAACTGCCATAAGCTGAATTGCCCGGCCTGCTGCTCTTTGAGAATAATGGAAGTAATCAGGAAGCCGGAAATCACGAAAAAGATATCAACCCCGACAAAGCCGCCGCTCACGAACGGTACGCCCGCATGAAACAGGACGACCGGTATGATCGCCAGCGCCCGCAACCCGTCTATATCTGGTCTGTACTGTATGGCCACGTTTCCCCCCGAACCTGAGAATTTATAGGCAATAACCGGCTGAGAATAAATAGTATTTCTTGCCTATCCCCCTGTAGCCCAGTAAAAACAGCCTATGGCTGAGAACAAGAAAATCTATAAACCCAAATCGATCAGCGGCTTCCCGGAATGGTTGCCGGAAGAACGCATTGTCGAGCAGCGATGGTTTGACCATATCCGCCGCGTGTTTGAATCCTACGGCTTCTGCTCGATCGAAACGCCGAGCGTCGAGGCGCTGGAAGCGATCACCGCCAAGGGTGAAGTCGATAAAGAAATTTACGTCCTCGACCGCCTGCATAAAGATGACAGCGAAAAAGAAGCGCGCCTCGCCCTGCACTTCGACCAGACCGTGCCGATGGCCCGCTACGTCGCCCAGCATTTTAATGAACTGGTCTTCCCCTTCAAACGCTACCAGATGCAGCGCGTCTGGCGCGGCGAGCGCCCCCAGATGGGCCGCATGCGCGAATTCTACCAATGCGATATCGATGTTGTGCACGTCGACAATTTGCCCATCTCCTTCGACGCTGACGTCGCTGCGATTATATATGAGGTATTGGACGGCCTAAAAATCGGTCGCGTGCAATTGCGCATTAGTAACCGGAAAATTCTTTTAGGCTACTTAAAAGAATTAGGCGTCAATGATACGATAGAAGTTTTGCGTATTTTAGATAAAATGGAAAAAATTGGAGTCGATGAAACTAAAAAGTTACTCGACGAAACTGAAGCAACTGCATTTTCCACTCCCATAATAGAACTAGCCCGCATCAAAGCTGAGAGCTCCACAGAATTAGAAGAAAAGATTTTGGGACACATACACAGCGAAGTATTATCAAATAATTGTCGCGAAGGTTTGATGGAATTAATTTCTGTCTTAAAAGCTCTTTCCCACTTACCAAAAGGTGCGCTTGTAGCTGATCTTTCGATCGTCCGTGGTCTTGATTACTACACGGGTACTGTCTACGAAACACAGCTGCTCGATGTGCCGGAATTCACAGGGTCGGTTTGTTCGGGCGGGCGATATGACGATCTCGCCGGATCGTTCATCAACAAGCATCTGCCGGGCGTCGGTATTTCCATTGGCTTCTCTCGGCTGTTCGATGTGATGCGCCAGTCGCGCCCCGACCTGCTCGGCATCGGCCCGAAATCACCTGCGCATGTTCTGATGGTATTACCGAGTGAAGACAAACGCGCCCTTGCACATGACACAGCCCGCACGCTGCGCAGCCGCGGCTACAATGTCGAGGTTTATCATGCGCCGCAAAAAGTCGGCAAGCAGATGGAATATGCCAGCAAAAAAGGCATTCCCTTCGTCTGGTTCCCGCCTTTCGAAGACGGCAAAACGCACGAAATTAAAAACATGACGAGCGGCGAGCAATTTTCCGTCGATCCTGCAACCTGGAGCGCTTAAATGAAATATCTGCCAGCTATCGCGTGTATCCTGATGACGAGTTCCGCCTTCGCGCAAACGCCCGGCATTAAAACGCCTAAGCGCGCGATCGCCACGCCGGAACAGCAACAGCAGCAGACAGAGCAAACCGTTCAGGTCATGCCGCCCGCCGATACATCCGTGAAAGTCGCGCCTGCCAATTGCGATTTTGAAGTATCCTTCCCTGGCCAGCCTTATTCCAGCCGTCGCTGCCCCGATGGCACGAACGGCAAATGCTATGATCTCACCCGCTACACCATGGTGTATGAGATGAGCACCACGGTCGACGTGCGCTTCAGTTGCAACCCGATGACGCAAACGCAGTATGATCAATATTCCGAAGACGTCACGCGCATGGCGCTGAACGGCATGGCGGCGCGCAATAACGTCACCGAAAGCACCACAAACTTCACGCAGGAAAACGATGTGAAGCGCACGACCTTGTCAGGCAGCGGCACATCGGGCCGCCAGAATAAAATCTACATCGCGCAACTCTGGCTCTCGCCGCGTTCGATCCTCACCCTCGAAGCCGAACTGATCGGCGAAGAGCACGGCACAGCCGATGCCGTTTTCAGCGATATTTTGAAAAGCGTGAAAGTGAAAGAGACAGCACCGGTCGCGCAAGCGCCTGTCGAAACGGCGCCAACCGTAGCGCCGGAAGCAGTCGTCCCAGCGCCTGCGCCCGCACCCGCCCCTTAGAAACCGAGCTTCTGTTTCAGGCCTACCCCATCCATCCCATCATGGATGGTTTTCCCGAAATATATCTGATCTGGGTCAAAGAAAGGTTCGCGTCCTTCCGGCGATAAACTGCGCAAAAAGGCGTCAGCTAGATCGCCTTTAAAGTAATGAAACAGCATGCTTTTATCCGAGAGTATCTGAGCCCGCTCCTGCTGGGGAACATACTGCTCGACGATATCAAATCCGGCATGCTCAAACGCCTTGATAAATCCGCGCGCCGCATTTGCCCCACCTAAAATCCTGGCCTTACCCTCATCAGATTGCTCAGTGAACCATCCCATTACCTTGGCTCTGTTCAGCTTCACGCTGTGCTCCCCTTCATTGAGCAAAGCATTCAGCGCCGCATCAGCGCATAAAATATCCAGCCTGTCTTCAGGGGAATAATCATCAATCCATTGAATGACAGTCTTGTCATTCCAGTGATAACGATCATTATCCACCAGATCAGCAATCATCCACGGCTTGCACAGCAGCTCTTTTCTGTCCGCCGGATTAAACTGGCCGAGCAATTCTGCCGTCATGAATCTGTTGCCGTCATAATGGCGCAGCGGCGAACCTTGTTTGCATCCGAACAGCAGCAGATTCTTTAAGATGTTTTTCGCCTGAGGGTTTGATGAAGCGGACAGACATCTCAGAACATTAATTCCTCTTTGTATTCACTGCCAGAAAAGGGGAAAAACGACGCGCACACGGCCGGGTCGGAAAACAGGACGGCCAGCTCTTCTATCTTTTCGTCCGGCAGATACGGCTCAGGACGTACGATCGCGCCAAAGGCGGTTTTGAGGACAGCGTCATTATTACCCATTACATTACTCCAACATTATATTAGCGATAATCATTCTATAAGGAGCAGCACAATAGTTGTCAAGCGGCAAACATTTTCACTTTTTGCACCATGGCGAAGAACCCATTGCGGCGGTTGGGCGAGATATGCTCTTCAAGCCCCAATTCTTTAAACGCCCGCTCGATATCGACGGCGGCAATCTCCGCCGGCGTTTTATCCTGATACGCGCTGAGCAGCACCGCGATCAGCCCTTTGGTAATGTCGCCATCACTATCGGCGATGAAATGAATCCGTCCATCGGGCTGCGGAATACTGACCATCCACACGCGCGATAAACAGCCTTTAACAAAACTCGCATCCGTCTTTAACGCCTCATCCATAAAGGGCAGCGTTTTCCCTAAATCCAGCAGATAGCGATAGCGCTCTTCCCAGTCATCAAACAAGGAAAAGTTTTCTGTCAATTCGGTTAAGCTGGGCATCGCCATATTCATAGTTTCTTTACCAAATCCGGCGCATGATGGGGTGAAATTGCCCCTGTGAACATGCGCCAAGGCTTTGTTTATATTAGCCTCTTGCCTAAGCGTCAAACGGTGGCTACTTTGATAGTAGAGATTCACTTCGTTAAACATCCAAGAGCATCAGGCCCGCCATGAGCAAAACTGAAAAAACCGACAGCAAAAACACTCTCTACTGCTCCTTCTGTGGAAAGAGCCAGCATGAAGTGCGCAAGCTGATCGCTGGCCCGAACGTGTTCATCTGCAATGAATGCGTAGAGCTCTGCATGGATATCATCCGCGAGGAAGACAAAACCCAGCTGGTACGCTCCGGCGAAGGCGTTCCGACGCCATCCGAAATCCGCAAAGTGCTGGATGATTATGTGATCGGTCAGGACCGTGCCAAACGCGTTCTCGCGGTTGCCGTCCACAACCACTATAAACGCCTCGAAAACGGCGGCACGGGGTCGGGCTCCGACATCGAACTCGCCAAATCGAACATCCTGCTGGTCGGCCCGACGGGTTGCGGCAAAACGCTCCTCGCCCAGACTCTGGCCAAAATCATTGACGTACCATTCACCATGGCCGATGCCACGACATTGACCGAAGCCGGTTATGTGGGTGAAGACGTTGAGAACATCGTGCTGAAACTGCTGCAGGCCTCCGACTACAATGTCGAGCGCGCGCAACGCGGTATCGTGTATATCGACGAGATCGACAAAATTTCGCGCAAAGGCGACAACCCCTCCATCACCCGTGACGTATCGGGCGAAGGCGTGCAACAAGCGCTGCTGAAACTGATGGAAGGCACCGTAGCCTCCGTTCCTCCGCAAGGCGGACGGAAACATCCGCAGCAAGAATTCCTGCAAGTCGACACCTCGAACATCCTCTTCATCTGCGGCGGTGCGTTCGCGGGTATCGAGAAAATTCTGGCCAACAAAGGCCGCGGCACGACCATTGGCTTCGGCGCTGACGTAAAAGGCAAGGACGACCAGAAGAAAACCGGCGAACTGCTTCGTGATCTGGAACCGGAAGACCTGTTGAAATTCGGTCTGATTCCTGAATTTGTAGGCCGTCTGCCTGTTTTCGCGACACTGGAAGACTTGGATGAGCCTGCGCTGATCCAGATTCTGACCGAACCGAAGAACGCGCTGACCAAACAATATCACCGCCTGTTCGACATGGAGAACGTCAACCTCGAATTCACCGATGAAGCGCTCTCCGCTGTCGCGAAAAAAGCGATCGAACGCAAAACCGGCGCGCGCGGTCTGCGTTCTATTTTAGAGAACATGCTGCTCGACACGATGTACGAACTGCCAGACGTTGAGAATCTGGAAAAAGTCGTCGTCAACGCCGAAACGGTTAATGATGGTAAGCCCCCTGTGTATGTCTACGCCGACAAAAAGAAAAAAGCCGGCAAAGATAAAGAGAAAGAAGCCGCCGAGGCATAATCTCCCAACACATAGTCAGGGTCGACATGGCACAACCGAAAATTAAACCGCAACCCGACAAAAAATACCGTCTGATTACCCGCTCCGATATGGATGGGCTTGTCTGCGCCGTTTTGCTGAAAGAACTACGCATTGTCGAAGACGTGACGTTTGCGCACCCGAAAGACATGCAGGATGGACTCGTCGATGTCGATGCGAACGACATCACCACCAACCTGCCCTATGCCGAGGGCGTCTTCCTCTCCTTCGATCACCATGCGAGTGAAGTTGAGCGCGCCGGAAAAAACAAACACGACAATCATGTGATCGACCCCGAAGCGGATTCCGCCGCCCGTGTTGTCTATGATTACTTTGGCGGCGCATCCGTGTTCCCAAATATTTCGGAAGAAATGATGGCGGCAGTTGATAAAGCCGATTCAGCCTCCTTCACCAAAGATGAAATTCTGAATCCGACCGGCTGGGTGCTGCTCAGCTTCCTCATGGATTCCCGCACTGGGCTTGGCCGCTTCCGCGATTTTAATATTTCCAACTATCAATTGATGATGAAACTTATCGATGCCTGCCGCCATCACGCGACCATCGATGAAATCCTCGCCCTGCCCGATGTGAAAGAGCGCGTCGATCTCTATTTCGATCAGCAGATCAAATTCCGCGAACAAGTGGAGCGCTGCGCCCGCGTGCATGATAACCTCGTCGTTCTCGACCTGCGCGCCGAAGACACGATCTGGGCCGGTAACCGCTTCGTCATCTACGCCCTCTACCCGCAATGCAATATCTCCGCGCATGTGATGTGGGGCAAGAATAAACAGAACACGGTGTTCGCTGTCGGCAAATCCATCCTGAAAAAAGATTCCAAAACCCATGTCGGCAAGCTGATGCTGAAATATAATGGCGGTGGTCACGATGCGGCTGGCACCTGCCAGGTCGAAAACCTCAAAGCCGAAGAACAACTCCAGACCCTGATCGATAAAATCACGGCTGACGGCTGATGAAGACTGAGCTCAAATATTTCCTTTATTTTATTGCAAGTATTATTTCAGTAACCGTGCTTTGGGTAACTTTTGTTTGGTACAATCAAAACGCACCCGCAGACACCCTAAATAATACATTAACACTCCTTCATATTTTGCCTTTTTCAGCCGTATTATTACTAACTTCATTACTTCAAGATTATAAAAACCGCGCTGCATTATATATTTGTCTGGCCATAGCAGTTATGGCCCTACCATTTATAATATGTTGGTTGATTGACATTTTTTATCATAGCCTTGATAACGATATAACAAGCCATCCATTATTCTTATTACTCCTTATTGCTTTGATATTTACCGAAATTATATCGCATCTATTTCTATTATTTTATGTATCGCTGCATTTTTGGCAAAAGAAAATCTCTGCCCAAAAAACCTATATTGCATTTTTCATTCTATTCTTATGGGGGATTTTATTTCCTGCTCGAAAATTACCAGCAAGCAACAACATGCAGGAAGTATTATTTTCATATTTTTGGGAGATAGATTTCTCTAGTATTCTTAGCGGAGTATTTTTTTTCATTTCTGTAGCGTTTCTTATATTTTTAAAAGATAAAGACCCAAACTTGTTTTCTAAAAATAACTTAAATCCATCGTAATTGTTTAATGACAACATCCCCTATAATTTTTTGGTTTCGTCAGGATCTGCGCCGCGCGGATAACCCGGCGTTGCATGAAGCCCATAAAACCGGCGCGCCGATTTTGCCCGTCTATATTCTCGATGATGAGAATGCCAAAGACTGGAAAATGGGCGCTGCCAGCCGTGTGTGGCTGCATCACTCCCTCAACAAACTGAATGAAAGCCTCGGCGGCAATCTGTATATCGCGCGCGGTAAAGCCGATGAGATCATCCCCGCCCTCGCCAAAAAGATCAAGGCAGGCGGCGTCTACTGGAACCGCTGTTACGAGCCATGGCGCATTGCCCGCGACAAAACCATCAAGGAAACGCTGAAAAAGAACGATATAGACGCGCAGAGTTTCAACGGCTCCTTGCTCTGGGAACCATGGGATAAAAACATCCTGAAAAAAGACGGTACGATGTACAAAGTCTTTACGCCGTTCTACCAAAATATAAGCGGCTATCCGCCGCGCGAACCGCTACCCGCTCCCACACGCCTCACCTATGCTGACGCTACAGGCAGCCTTTCTATTGATGCGCTCAATCTTTTGCCGCCAAAGCGCGAAAACGGCTGGGAAAAAACCATCATCAAAACCCGCTCGATCGGCGAAGCAGGCGCGCAACAACGCCTGCATGATTTCCTCGATGACGGATTGAAGGGCTACAAAGAAGGCCGCAATTTTCCTGAGCGTAATAATGTCTCGCGCCTTTCTCCGCATCTGCATTTCGGTGAGATATCCCCCAATCAGGCATGGTACGCCGCACGTCACGCGGGAGAGCGCCATCATTGGAACACCGATGTCGATACCTTCTGCACCGAACTCGGCTGGCGCGAATTTTCCTACACGCTGCTCTATCACAACCCCACCATAAAATGGGACAACCTCCAGCCGCGCTTCAATGACTTTCCCTGGAAAACACGAGAGAGTAAGGAACTCACCGCGTGGCAGCGTGGTCAAACCGGCTATCCCATCGTTGACGCCGCGATGCGCGAGTTGTGGCAGACCGGCACCATGCACAATCGCTGCCGCATGATCGTCGGCTCGTTTCTCGTGAAAAACTTATTGATCCACTGGCACCGCGGCGAAGAATGGTTCTGGGATTGTCTCTTCGATGCCGACGCCGCCAGCAATACCGCCAGCTGGCAATGGATCGCCGGATGCGGTATGGACGCCGCCCCTTATTTCCGCGTATTCAATCCGGTCTTGCAAGGAGAGAAATTCGATAGCGACGGCACTTATGTGCGCGAGTATGTGCCCGAATTAAAAGACCTGCCGATTAAATATCTGCACAAGCCGTGGACCGCGCCAAAAGACATCCGCGCGAAACTTGATTATCCCGATCCGATCGTCGACCTGGAAGGCTCGCGCAACCGCGCGCTCGAGGCCTTTAAGGAAACTAAAGCTTAAGACCGCTTGCGACAAACTGTGCGGCCTCAACCAGCGTCGCGCAAGGTTGCGACACGTTATCCGATTGATGCGCCGTGATGGCCGCATTCGTGATGTGCGCATTGAGCGCCGTGAGGCCACCATGCGGAATATCCCGCGCCGACGCGCTGAACGCCAGATTAGGCCGCGCAGAGCTCACAAGCTTCAGCCCCGCATCCTGAATGCCTTTATTCAAGAGGCTGAATGTGTCACCCGCGACCGAAATCTGAAACAGGATATCGCTGCTTCCCATCGGCCGGGCATGAATATTTCTGATCGACATCGATAATCCTTGCCGCCTTACACTGGCGTTAAAATATTCTGGTAGACGTTTCTGATGGCTTCGTCCGGTGAACAGCAGACATCTTTGTAGCCATTAGGCATGAGCACGCTGGCCTGCTTGTCTGTGATTTGTAATTCGAGCGCTTTGATCGTGCCGCGCGCTTCTTTCATATCATGCGCCGCCACATCAAACGCAAAACCGATTCCGAAATGGCGTTCCACAATCTTGATACCTGCCTGCTCAACAGCATCGGCAGCGCCCTTATACATGTCGTAATTATTGTTAAAGCTCAAAGAGCAGCGGATTTTTGTAGTGCCGCCTACATCCACACACTCGGCATGGAACGCGGTCGCGAAGTTAGTCATTTTACACACTCTCTAGTTTTTAAGTTTTTTAATTGGCAAATTTATTACCATAAAGACCAGTCAGCGCGCCACCAAAAAATGACGGGAATTGACGGGGCTGGCGCTGAGGCTCACAATACAGGCCATGGACACCATACTCCCCCACCCCCTGAAACCCGGCGACACCATCGGCGTCATGGCTCCGGCCAGCTATATCGAAAAAGCGGACATCGAGGCAGGCAAGGCCGTGCTCGAAGGGTTGGGCTATAAAGTCATCATTCACCCGCAGACCCACGCCCGCACTCATCAATCGGCCGGCGTATCGGCGCAAAAACGCGATGCCTTTCACGACCTGCTGGAGCAGGACAAGATTGATGCCATTGTCTTTGCCGCCGGGGGCAACCGCGCCCTGCACTGGGCCGATGAGATCGACTGGAATCTTGTGCGCCGCGAACAAAAACCCATCATCGGGTTTAGCGATGCGACCTCCCTGCTCAACCTCATTCACCGCCGCACCGGGTTGATCACGTATTACGGCCCGACATTACGCTGGTTCATGAGACATGCGGACAATGCGCAAGACATTCATCAATGCACGAGCCTGCTCTCACAACTCGACACTTCTATCGCGCTCGATGGTGCTACAGTTGTACGCGCGGGCACCGCCACCGGCCCGCTGGTCGGCGGCACGGCCAGCCTCGTGCAGTATCTCTTGAATGACATTGCGCTCGACGGCGCGATCCTGTGCCTCGAAGACTGGAACATCGAAACCAGTCGCCTTGATCTGCTCTTCCGCGCACTGAAACGCGCCCATGTATTTGAGAAAATTAACGGCCTGATACTGGGTACGTTCGACAATTTGCAGGATACCGGCCGACCTTTCGGCTTCACGCTCGAAGACATTGTCGCCGAACACATTGCTGGACATGATTTCCCGGTGCTGATGAATGCGCCGTTCGGACATGGCAAACGCCTTATCACGCTGCCCATCGGGCAACGGGTGACGATGGACGGCCCGTCCTTGCGTTTAATGAATCAGGGATGAACTGAAAATAGAGCCCTGCGGTATCACGCGGCCAAACAGCTGAAGCTGGCGCAAGATATCGGCATGGTCTTCGGGCATGTCACGCGCCGCATCGAGACGCTGCTGAATCATGAGCACCCGGCCTTCCCGCCCTTCGCTCATCGCCCGTTTCATGATCTTCCTGATCAAATCGAGATTTCTTCCCTGCATAGCCATAGTATCTCAATAAAATCTTAAGACTTTATCAAGAACGGCGGAATTTGGCGGCTGCAACGCTTTGACAAGCGTGAAGCCCTATGTCATATCAGGCGCATGACGTTCGTGGTCACCGATGTTTGTATCATGTGTAAGCACACCGACTGTGTCGAGGTGTGCCCCGTCGACTGTTTTTACGAGGGCGAAAACACCCTCGTCATTCACCCGGACGAATGTATCGATTGCGGTGTGTGCGAGCCGGAATGCCCGATCGAAGCCATTATACCGGACAGCGACCCACGCGCCGAGGAATTCCTGCAAATGAACCGGGAATATTCTGAAAAATGGCCGGTTATTACAAGAATTAAACCTGCCTTGCCTACCGCCGAAGAGTTCAAAACCAAGAAAAACAAGATGGCAGAATACTTTAGCCCCAATCCCGGAGATGGTGATTGAGCCAAAGGTTAACGTTTGTTAACAAAATAAAGTTGAATTTTACGCATTTTTAGGGTAGTCTCTCCTCCACTGGTTGAGCGATGAGCGGTAATAGATCGGTTGTGCAGACCCCTGAAACGGGCCTTAGAACAACATACGCTGCTGAAATAACAGACAAATAAACCTCTGTCCTCTCCCACACTACCGAAAAAGGACTATATCAACGAACAACTGCAGGTTTTTCGTAGAGGGTTTTTAACGGAAAAATTTGGCAACCGTTTGATAAGAAAGGTAAAATGATGGCAACCACCGCACTGAATGATAACTTCAAAAAAGGCGACTATGTTGTATACCCGGCCCATGGTGTGGGTCAGATCGAAGGTCTGATCACCCAGACGATTGCCGGCATGGAAATCAAATTATATGCCATCGCTTTTGAAAAAGACCGCATGAAGCTGAAGATCCCGGTAGCCAAAGCCGCGGCATCGGGCCTTCGCAAGCTGTCGACCTCCAACCGCCTGAAAGATGCGATGACCACGCTGAAAGGCCGCTCGCGCGTCCGCCGCACCATGTGGTCCCGCCGCGCCCAGGAATATGAAACCAAGATCAACTCGGGCGACCCGATTGCGATTGCTGAAGTGCTGCGCGACCTGAAACGCTCGAACGACGACAGCGAGCAGTCCTACTCGGAACGCCAGATCTATCAATCGGCCATCGAGCGCCTCGCGCGCGAAGTTGCCGCCGTTGAAAAGACCAGCGAAGACAAAGCCATCGCCCGCATCGAGCGCGCCATGGGCAAGCCTGAGAAAAAAGACACGGAAGCCGCAGCGGCTGCCTAATACCCATAAGCATCTCCTCGTGATGCGACAAAAAGCGGGCCTCAGCGCCCGCTTTTTTAATGCCCGGTCGCCGGCATTGCGCAGGGAACCGATAGCGTATAAAAATGTTGTCATCAGACGTTTCAGGAGAAACCTTCATGTCCGCCAGCCGCCGCATACCTCTTCTTATCGCCGTCAGCACTTTTGTCGTGACGGGTGCAGGCACCGCGCAAGCGGAAGGCTGGAACGCCCTCATGTCCCATTTTCAGACACCGACGCCCAACACGGCCGAAGCGACGAACAACTGGACGTATAAACTCGGCGGCGGTGTTGGCGTTGCGCCTGAATATGAAGGCTCGGATAATTACGCGGTGGTGCCTGTGCCGATTGCGCAAGCGGAATATAAAGACGGCCTCTTTTTTGCCGATCTGCAAGACGGCATCGGCAGCTACCCGGTGCAGGGTGACGGCTACAAACTCGGCGGTTCGCTCGGCTATGCCTTTGGACGCGATGAAGATGACGACAACGACAATCTCGACGGCATGGGCGATGTGGATGGGTCAGCGACCGCCAACCTGATGGGCGAATACCAGGTCGGCCCCGGCGCCGTGATCGGCCGCCTGAGCACGGCCCTATCGGGTGACTACGGCACGACGGTCAACGTGAAATATGGATCGCGCTATTCGGTCACCGAAAAGACCACGCTGATCGGCTCCATCGGAACCACCTGGGCTGATGAAGAGCATATGAGCAATCACTTCGGCGTATCGTCGCGTCAATCCGTCCGATCGGGCTATGCCACGCACGACGCGGACGCAGGCTTCAAATCCATTGGCGCAACCGCCTCGGCAAACTACGCCATCACCCCCGCCTGGAGCGCCACGGCGACCGTGAAAGCCGACCAGCTTATTGGCGATGCGGCCGATAGCCCGATCGTGAAGAACGAATTCAACCCCTCGGCTTTTGTCACGACCTCTTACGGCTTCTAAAGAGACTCGACAAAAAAGCCTTCACAGCTTGTGCACAAGATTATTCCCAGACTTATCCACAGATCCTGTGTATAGACTCTTTTATCTATCTGATTTTACTGTACACTGAAGATGACTCTGGCAATCTCTTTTGACGGAATCGCTTCCAGCCCGCTCCGGGCGCCCCAAAATTACGCCAAACGAACTGAATACCACCCCATGCGCCCTTTTTCGCCCAATTACCGATTCGCCTCTCTTGGCAGCCCCGCCGCCGTCTGGACCATCGCTTCGATCCATGGTGACGCTCAACGTTTGAGCGATTTGCATGAGGCTATCGCCGAGCGCTTCACCCCTGGCGACCGCGTGGTCTATTTCGGCAACTATACTGGCTACAACATCGACTCCGCCGAAGCGATCGATGAAATTCTCTCCTTCCGCCGCCGCCTGCTCGCCATGCCCGGCATGAAGAGCGACGACATCATTTATTTACGCGGCGCGCAGGAAGACATGTGGAGCCGCCTGATCCAGCTGCAGTTCCACACCAAGCCGATCGACCTCTTCTTGTGGATGCTCGGCAACGGCCTCGCCCACACGCTGCAGGCCTATGGCATCGATCCGCATGAGGGCTTGAAGGCCGCGCGCGATGGCGTGATTTCATTGACCCGCTGGACGAATGGCATCCGCCAACTGTTGAAAGAATTCCCCGGTCACGAGGCGTTCATGATGGAACACCGCCGCGCCGCCTATACCGCGTTGCCTGATGGACGCTTCCCGCTGCTGTTCGTCAATGCCGGCATCAATCCATGCCTGCCCCTCGACAAGCAGGACGACGCATTGTGCTGGTCCGGTGAAGATTTCACCGATATGACCACCCAATACGCCCCCTTCGAAAAAGTCATCCGCGGCTACGACCCGCTCCACAAAGGGGTCTACATTAACTGCGTCACCGCCTCGCTGGATGGCGGATGCGGATTCGGGGGCAATCTGGTCGGCGCTGGCATGTCCCCGGACGGCGAGATCTTCGAACTACTTGAAGCCTAATTATTTGATTTAAATCAACAATTTCCCGCAAAGCGGCATAGGACCAAATCGACCCTATTTTTGCCCCAATTTAAATCAAGACTAAAAACGTACGGATTGGAACGGATCTGGGCTGAATTGGTTGGACAGACGTTCCAAGTCTAGAAGATAGGAAGAAATCATGGCTTACATTGACGATCCCCAAACCCAAAGAGCCAACATGTCTTACATCCGCAACGCGATGAATGAGCCGTTGCTGGAGAAAGACCATGAGCTGGACCTCGCGCGCAGATGGCGCGATGAACGCGATGAAAAAGCGCTGCATGAACTCGTGCGCTCCTACACGCGACTGGTCGTTTCGGCCGCCTCTAAATTCAAGAATTACGGGTTACCGATGGGCGACCTGATCCAGGAAGGTAATATAGGTTTGATGCAGGCGGCAGAGCGGTTCGAATATGAACGTGGCTTCCGCTTCTCGACCTATGCCACCTGGTGGATCCGCTCGGCTATTCAGGACTATGTCCTGCGTAACTGGTCGATCGTCCGCACCGGCACGACAGCCGCGCAAAAATCTTTGTTCTTCAACCTGCGCCGCCTGCGCGGCAAGATCGAACGCGCCAACGGTGCCGAAGGTCTGGATGATATTTCGCGTGCCAAGATCGCCAAAGACTTGCGTGTAAAGGTGAAAGATGTTGAGGACATGGAACAACGCCTGTTCTCCCCTGATCAATCGCTGAACATGAAAATCAGCGAAGACGGCGAAGAAGAAGCGATTGCATTCCTGACCGATAACCGCCCGAACCCTGAAGACATCGTCATCGGGATGAAGGATTCGCAGACCCGCTCCAAATGGCTGGCCAGTGCGCTCTCGGATTTGAGTGACCGTGAGCAGAAAATCATCAAGGAACGCCACCTCACCTATGAGGCCGTTACCCTCGAGGATCTGGGTAAGGAATTGGGCGTTTCAAAAGAACGCGTTCGCCAGCTCGAAGCCCGCGCCATGGAGAAACTCAAAGTTTCTCTGGGCCGCAATATGACCGATGGCGTCAGCGCCTATCTGTAATAAAAACCCATAGCGTCAAAAAGGCCGGATACCCCCATCCGGCCTTTTTTATTGGGTAAAATTTTAGCGAAATCCCCCTCTTTTCTAAAGGCCTGTTAACAAAAACGCGCTAGGATGGTTGGGCGCGTAACACGCGGGGAGACCATGTTTTTCAGATCCTGCCTCAAATATTGGAGACGCCGCAAAGGCGCTACGGCGGTCGAGTTTTCCTTGATCGCAGTGCCGCTGGTGATGCTCATGTTCGGCGTCATCGAAATCAGCATGATTTTTACCAAACAAGGCGTGTTGGAATATGCCACCTCTCAGGCGGCTCGCGAAATCCGCACCGGTCAGGCCCAGCAATCCGGCGCTCCGGAAGACGCGTTCCGTCTGGCTCTGTGCAACCATGTATCTTTTATGATCGACTGTGACGATATCGCGTATGAAGTGCAGACGATGGATAGTTTTTCCGATGCAAACGAAGCGCCTCCGCCCAGCTATGATGAAGACGGCAATCTGGAATCACAGGAATTCGATGCGGGGGAATCAAGCGGCGTAGTATTGATCCGTACAGTTTACCGCCACCCGATCGTCACGCCGATGATGCAGCCCTTATTATCGAACAGCGGCTCCGCCACCACCCGTTTGATGATATCAACCGTTGTTCTACAATCTGAACCCTATGAATTTGAGTTCTGACATGATGGCACAAAACGTCAGCACCGTGAGATCATGGATAACATCGCAGCGCGCTGCGGCGCTGCCGGAATTTGCCCTGCTCTTCCCGCTAATGGTGACGATGATCATGGGCACCTATGACGTTGGCCGCGCCCTGACTATCAACCAGAAAGTGATTTCCGCTTCGCAGATCATCGCTGACCTGATTACCCGCAATCAGAGTATTCGCGAAAGCGATCTGCAGGATATTATTCTCTCTGGGCAGATGGCGCTTGATCCGTATGATCGCGCCCCGTTCGGTTATGATATCGCCAGCCTCGAATTTGATGACGATGATGACCCGCAGGAATTATGGCGCGTGACTGATAACATGATCGAAAATGATGACATCATGAACGAAGCCATAGGACTAGGCGAAGAAGGTGAAGGAGTGGTCGCCGTGAGTGTGTCTTATACCTACAAACCTTTCTTTGTCGCATTTCTGACCGATGACATTCAAATGCGCGAAGTCGCCTTCCTGCGGGGAAGACGCTCTGCCACGATTACCTGCCCCGATTGCTGAAAGATAACAGGATGACCAAGCACCCTCTTTCTTTGATGACCCGCTACCGCCGCACCATGCTGGGCGCGGTTGCCATCACCTTCGGCCTGTCCCTGCCCGTCCTTCTCGGGGCGGCCGGTGTTGCGGTTGATACATCGCGCGGCTGGCTGGTGAAACAACGGCTTACGGCGGCGCTGGATGCGGCGGCTCTCGCGGCGGCGGCAGGCGCCTCGAACGACACCAATGAAGTAGAAGATAAAGTCGAAGCATTCCTCGAAGCCAACTATCCTGATGACCGGATTGGCACGACGCAGAATATCGAGATTTCTTTAGACCCGGCGACAGATACGCTCACCGTTGCGGCAGAAGCGGAAGTTCAAACGCTGTTCATGACCTATTTCGGATATGATTATATGACCGTCGCTTCCAGTGTTTCAGTCAAACGTCAGGTGCGCGGGCTTGAAGTCGTGATGGTGCTAGACGTGACAGGATCGATGGCCCCGCATATCGGCGCGCTGAAACTGGCGGCCAAAAACTTCGTGGAAATTCTGTTCAGCCGCGCCAACGAACCCGATGATGTAAAAATCGGCATGGTGCCGTTTAGTAACTCGGTGAATGTCGGCCCTTATGGCTTGGGCGAAGATACTGAAGGGTATATCTATGGCGATGACTTTGTTCTTCCACCCGCCGGAACGGACGTCTATACGCCCTACCCCAAAACATACCGCTACAATAACCAGTACATCTTCCAGCCCTATGGCATCAACAAGAACAGCCTGGTCTACAACCGCAGTCTCAAAGGCCAATGGCATGGCTGCGTGATCGAAGACAATACCATGGATACGGAAGACCATGAAGGCCCATGGCGCATGTACCGCTACAACCACAACAATTCACGCAACAGTGCGTACCGTCAGCGATACAGCAACAATCCTGTGTTAACGCAAGGTGATATTTATAACGGTCAGAACGGTCCGAATTATCAATGCCCCGCGCAACCGATCGTCCCGCTGACCAGCGATGAGGATTTCCTGATCGCCGGCATCAACAAACTCGCCGCCGATGGCAACACGCTGGTGAATGCCGGCATGGTCTGGGGATGGCGCGTGATTTCACCGACCGAACCGTTCACCGAAGGTGCGGAGTACGACAGTCCTGACTGGGATAAAGCCGTAATGCTGATGACCGACGGGGTCAACACGATGGATGGGCAATATAACATTCATGGCGGCGCCAATCAGAACAGCCTTGATGCGGGCGATCTGAACGACAAGCTCGAAGAAATCTGCGCGTCGATGAAAGCGCAGCCGAACGATATCCTGATCTATACCGTTGCCTTTGAAAAAGGGGTTTCGCAAAGCACCAAGAACCTGCTGCGTGAATGCGCGAGCGACGGCACGAAATTCTTCGACGCGCCGGACTCAGACGATCTGGTCGATGTGTTCGAACAGATCAGCCGCGAGCTTAGCAACCTCTATGTGACCGACTAACGTTACTCGACGATCGTCTTGTATTTCTGCCCGGCGGTGAAGGACTGGCCATTGCCCAGACCGTTCAGCACCAGAATGCGCTCCACCTTGAAATCGTTTAAGGGAATACGGGACGCGATCGATTGCGGCGTATCGCCTGCACTGGCGGTGAACACCTGAATGCGCGGCGGGCGCAGCGAAGAGGCTTCGCTTGCACTCATACCCATCAGGCTATACGTCGTGCGTTTGAGATTTTCGATGGTCGCACCTGAGGCGTTCTGGGGCATGGCCAACGTGAAACGGAAATACTGTCCCGGCGTCCATTCGACCAGCACCAGTTGCAGGCGCATAGGCTTGCCGTTCAGCGTGCCATTGGTCGAACCTGTCGCGCCACGCTTGCCATTCACGGTAATGCTTTCCGCCCCTTCCAGCGGCTTGCCTTGCGCCCAGACTTGCGTCAGCAGCGCCATCGGATCGCGTTTTTGCGCATCGCCAGCAGAGTCGAACACGATGATCGAGCCATCGCTACATTGCGCAATAACTTGCTGCGGCGTGTTATCGATCGGGCAACCGTTTGGCACCGTGAATTTAAAGCCAAGCCCCGGATGATAGAACGTCGTGCCACGCACAAATCCCTGATCGGATGAATCTCCGTAAACAAGGCCGGAAATACGGCTCAAATACGCATCGCGGTTCAGGTTGGATGGCCCAGGGGGATATTTGCCGGCTTCTGCACTGGCTTGTACGACGCGGTCCTGCGTAAGCGGGTGGGTCGAGAAATATTCCGGCACGTTGCCGTCTTTGCCCGCGATCTTTGCTTGCAACGCTGTCTCCGCCTGCAAGCTTGCGAGGAAGGAGGCCATCGCGCGTGTGTCATAGCCGGAGCGGCTTAAGTAGCGCACACCAAGACTATCGGCTTCGTGCTCCTGTCCGCGCGAATAGGATTTGATGTAGAGGTCAGAGCCGACATTCGCCAGTTGCGCCGCAGACGAGCTGCCGACCGCAGCACCAAGAATCGCGGCGCCCAGACCGACAATCGCCCCCTGCGAGGCGCGCGCCGCCGAGTGGCGACCAGTGACGTGACCGATCTCGTGCGCCAGAACGCCTGCAAGTTCCGCTTCATTATTCGCAAGGCTCATCAGGCCGCGCGTGACATAGATATACCCGCCCGGCAGCGCGAAGGCGTTGACGATGGGAGAATCAATGACGTGGAATTTATACTGAACATCCGTGCGCTCGGTCTGCGCCGCAACACGCTGCCCCACCTGATTGACGTAATCTGAAACAGGCCCGGTCATGAATTTGCCGAACTGTGCTTCGACTTTCTGATGTTCCTGCGCGCCGACAGACGCTTCCTGCGAAGCTGGCATCAAGGCGGTGAATTGTTTCTCCCCCGTTGCCGGGTTGGTCGAACAGGCGGAAACCGCTCCGATAAGAAGGAACTGGACAATCAGAAGGGTTTTATTCCAAGCTGTGCGCATGCGCGAAATCCTTATGGTAATCATATGTCTTGTTGTCTGGATGCCCATGGCTATAGCACAAGATGCCCCCGTTGGAAACGGCCCAACGGCGGCCGCCACCAAAGGTTCCGCATTCGAGGGGCTGAAGCGCACAGGCGCGGGCCGGGTCGACCGGGTGATCGACGGCCTGACGCTGACTTTAAAAGACAAGAAAATCGTCCGGCTGACCGGGATCGACATTCCGGGGTACGGCGATGACAGCAGCGACATCCCCCTCCTCGCGTTTCAGGTGCTCGAAAAATTACTGCCCGAAGCGACCGAGGTCGCGCTTTATCAAACACGCTCGGCGAAATCGGGGCGCGAAAACCGCATGGATCAGACACTCGCGCACCTTCATGACGAAAAGAATAATGTATGGATTCAAGGCGCCTTGATTTCCGTTGGCCTTGCCCGCGCCATGCCAACGGATACCAATCCCGAGATGACTCGCGAAATGCTGATCCTCGAGCAGCAAGCGCGCGCGCAAAACAAAGGCATCTGGGCAAAAGACAGCGATTACCGCCTCTTCACGCCGGAAGAACTCGCCGGAAAGATCGGTACAATACAGGTTGTGCAAGGCCGCGTTGTCAAAACCGCCACGGTACGCAATACGCTCTACTTAAATTTCGGCACGGACTGGAAAACAGATTTCACCGTGCGCATGGATACCAAGTTGCGCAAAGATTTGAGCCGCCTCGGTGTCGACCCGATGAGCCTTACAGGACGCACCGTGCGTGTGCGCGGTTATCTCGAAGACTATAACGGCCCGATGATGACGCTGGAGAATATTCACCACCTCGAAATCCTCAAAGAGGATGCGCCGTAATGCCGCAAGCCTACCGCACACCCTTAACGCCCCTCTTCCCGGCGCTGGAGCCCTACTCCAGCGGCTACCTGAATGTCGGCGACGGACATGAACTATATTGGGAGCAAAGCGGCAACCCTGATGGCAAACCGATCGTCTTCTTGCATGGCGGCCCGGGGGCCGGCGTTACCAAAACCCATCGCCGCTTTTTCAATCCTGATGCCTATCGCATCATTCTTTTCGATCAACGCGGCGCGGGAAAATCGACGCCGCACGCCTCTACCGAAAACAACACGCGCGCGCATCTGGTCGAAGACATGGAAAAACTGCGCCGCCATCTGCGCGTTGAGCGTTGGCATATATTTGGCGGCTCATGGGGTGCGACCCTCGCGCTGTCTTATGCCATTCAATATCCTGAGCGCTGCCGCGCCCTCATCCTGCGCGGTATCTTCCTGCTGAAACAAAGTGAAATTGACTGGTGGATGCATGGGGCGCAGCGCCTCTTCCCCGAAAGCTGGGAAAAATTCGCGCATTATATTCCTGAGGATGAGCGCGACGATTTACTCGGCGCTTATCATCGCCGCCTGAACAGCGGCAACCCAGTCGAGGAAATCAACGCCGCCATCCAGTGGGCGCTCTATGAAGGCGCCATGGCCGCCCTGATCCCCCATTATGAAACGATTACGCGGCCCGAGCAGCAGGCCGAAGCCCTCTCGGTTGCTCGCCTCGAATGCCATTACTTTACCCATGAAGTGATTCCGCCGGACCAGAGCCTGCTCGCCCGGATCGACCGTTTCCGCCATATTCCGGGCACCATCATTCACGGCCGCTATGATTGCATCTGCCCGCTGGAAACCGCCCACCGCCTCCATACTCTCTGGCCCGAGGCCGACTATGTGATTGTACCGGACGGCGGGCACTCCTCGCTCGACCCGGCCATACGCTCGCGCTTGATTGAAGCGACGGAAGCCTTTAAAACCATTTAGAACCCAAGGAAAGAACCGATTATGAGCTTTAAAACCCTGAATGATTTCGACCTCGCCGGTAAAAAAGTTTTGCTGCGCGCCGACCTCAACGTGCCTGCCGAAAACGGCGTTGTCAGCGACACCACGCGCATCGACCGCCTGAAGCCGACCATTGACGCGCTGACCAAAGCCGGTGCCAAAGTGATCGTACTCGCGCACTTCGGCCGCCCCGATGGCGAAGTCAAAGAAAAATACTCGCTCTCTTTCCTGCCGCCTGTTCTCGAAAAACAATGGAACACCAAAGTGGCTTTCGCCAAAGACAGCATTGGCGAAGTAGCACAGGCCGCGATTGCCACGCTGCAAAATGGCAACGTGCTGCTGCTGGAAAATGTCCGCTTCCACAAAGGCGAAGAAAAAAATGATACGGCGTTCGTGAAAGAACTCGCCAAGCTTGGCGATATTTTCGTCAATGATGCCTTCTCCGCCGCACACCGCGCGCACGCCTCTACCGAAGGCCTCGCGCATGAACTGCCAACCGCTGCCGGCCTGCTAATGGAAGAAGAACTGAGCGCCCTGCAAAACGCCCTTGAAAATCCAAAAAAACCTGTCGTAGCGATTGTCGGCGGTGCGAAAGTGTCTTCGAAACTGTCCGTGCTTCACAACCTCGTGAAAAAAGTTGATTACCTCGTCCTTGGCGGCGGCATGGCCAACACCTTCCATTATGCGCAAGGCATCGATGTTGGTAAATCACTGTGCGAAAAAGACATGGCCGAAGAAGCCCGCACGATTACGGCCGAAGCCGAAAAAGCCGGCTGCAAAATCATCCTGCCGATCGACCGCGTCGTTGTGCGTGAATTCGGCAAGAACGTGCCACATGAAACCGTCGCCATGAAAGACATTCAGGCAGATCAGGAAGGTGTCGATATCGGCGCTGGCACGATTGCCGAGATTGAAAAAATTCTCGATACCGCCAAAACCGTTCTCTGGAACGGTCCGATGGGCGTGTTTGAAGTTGAGCCGTTCGACAACGGTACCAACAAACTGGCACAAGCTGTCGCAAAACGTACCAAAGATGGTACGTTACTAAGCGTTGCCGGCGGCGGCGATACGGTCTCCGCGCTGGAAAATGCGGGCGTTGCCGATCAGTTCAGCTATGTCTCAACAGCAGGCGGTGCGTTTCTGGAATGGCTCGAAGGCAAAACCCTGCCGGGTGTTGCCGCGCTGCTGAAAGTCGCCAAAGCCGCTTAATTTAAGGTGTGACCCCGGTGCAGCAGGCCTAAGGCGTCCTGCTGGCTGATGCCATCGTAAGTGCGAATGGCAGTCGAGAGCTGCTGATTATCAATCACCGGCTGGATTGCCTGACGCACGCGATGCGTCATGAGATAGAAGCTGATAAAGTCTGCTTTTCTGACTTTCATCGCCTTGCAGGCAACGGCCAGACTCTGACCGGTTTTCTGCATCAGCATGTCATTGACAATCTGCGCATCGATCCCGGCAAAGGCTGCGAACTGCGCAATGAACGAGGCAATCATACCACGTTTCAGGCTGCTCAACATCGACACCGTATCGAGGCGCCCGTTGGCTTGCAGCTCATGGGCCGCGCGCATAATATTTGCAGACGGCATAAAGTTTTCATGGATAACCTGTTTGGTCTCAGCAACGATATCATCAAGCGCGGCGATAGCCACCTGCCCTTGCGCACCAAATTGTTCATCGATTTTGCGTTTCATCGCATCGCCGACAACCTGATAAATCTTGGCAACGACATCGCGCGGCACATCAGTGCGCGTCATCAGCGGGTGAGCCAGCGCTTCGGATTGTCCGGCGAGCGGCACGAACTGCGCCAGCGCATAGTCCGTCAGTGTAATTTCTTTATTCTCGGCCAGCGCGACAGCCGTGCTCACATCGCCGGTATCGGCCAGAACATTAATTACCGGGCCGCTTAAGTTTCTGCGACCCGCAATGGCCTGCCAGTGTTCGGCGGAATGCGATTTGATCAGGTAGACCAGATCCATTTCCTGTAATACCGGGCTATGGCGCAGGATTGGTCCTGCGACGCTGATTTCATCATTCGCCAGATGCAAGACCATGCGCAGCGATACATCATTCACATGAGCGAGACGCTCGGACAATGCCTGACGCAGATCAAGCTCCGCCTGACGCATCAGCTCCAGCAGTACATCGGTAATGAGTTCTCTTTCGGTCGGCTGGAGTTCCAGACGCAGCAGCTCCACCATCGTTTTCGACAGTTCACCACTTTCGGCGTCATCATGACGACCCGACAACTGATATGAATTGTTTCGATCCTGTAATTGCGCGAGCAGCGGCGCAATCATCGGCGATCGTTCCAGAAGTCTCATTTTTTCGTTCCCTAAATTCCCTATGTGATCGTTCATCACATGCCCTATATCCCCAAACAGTCTACGCCGTGCCGGAACCCTACATCCGTGGAGATTTTTTTAAACCATCGCAATGGCGGGCTTTGCGCCCGATTCATCCCCTATATTCATTTTTAAGCCTTAAACCTTTATTTTCGGTTAAGGTAATATACAAAGGGTAAAGGAATCCCCTGGGAATGTTACAAACCGTAAAGATTTTCTTAAGACCTTGTGTGATATACTGGCATTGTCGTTCACGCGTCATTTAGGGAAATAATCTCATGGTCGGTCCAGTCGGTCCTCAATCTAACCAGCAGATCCCTGCTGCCAATACTTTCCGTCCCGGTGGCAACGCCGCCGAGCAGGTCCTCAATCAAAAAGACAAGTTTGATACAGCGCCCAAAGATAATGTGGAAAGACTGCAGTCGCGCAACACCGAACGGCAGGAATATTCGCAGGAAGCCAAGAAAGTTGACGTCAGCGCGTCATCCCTGCGCGGATCTTCTCTCGACATCTCCGTTTAATTTATTGGAAGGCGACTTCGTTGAAGGAACGCAGCTTTCGGCTGTGCAGCCTGTCGATCCCCGTATCGCGCAAGACTTCCATCGCCCGAATACCAATCTGCAAATGCTGGGCGACACGCTCGCGGTAGAAATTATCCGCCATGCCGGGAAGCTTCAACTGACCATGCAATGGCTTGTCCGACACGCACAGCAGGGTGCCGTAAGGTACGCGGAAACGGAACCCGTTGGCTGCCACCGTGCCTGATTCCATATCGAGCGCAATCGCACGGCTCTGGCTCAAACGCTGGTTCTGACGAATAGAAGAACGCAGCTCCCAGTTCCGGTCATCGACCGTTGCCACGGTGCCCGTGCGCATGACTTTTTTGAGATCGAGACCTTTAAAACCGGTGACTTCGCGCACCGCCTGCTCCAGCGCCAGTTGAATTTCTGACAAGGCCGGAATCGGAATGCTCGGATGCAGATCGCGGTAGAGAATATTATCTTCCCGCAGATAGCCGTGCGCCAGCACGTAATCGCCAAGGCTTTGTGAATTGCGCAAGCCCGCGCAATGACCGAGCATCAACCACGCATGCGGACGCAGCACAGCCACGTGGTCGGTAATGGTCTTGGCGTTCGACGGACCCACGCCGATATTGATCATGGTAATACCTGATCCATCTTTACGCTTTAAATGATAGGCCGGCATCTGCGGCATGCGGGTCAGCGCCTTGCCCTCGCCCGGTTCGATCAACTCGGAATAGCCAGAGCGGCCCGCGGTGCGCAGTTCCTTCTTCGCCATCTGGATAAAACCATCAATGTAGAATTGATAGTTGGTGAAGATCACGAAATTCTGAAAATGCTCTGCCTTGGTGCCGGTGTAATGTTTCAGGCGCAGCAGGCTTAAATCGACGCGCGGCGCGGTGAACAGCGAGAGCGGCCCCGGTTTTCCTTCCGGCGGATAATAGGTGCCGTTGGCAATCTGGTCGTCCATCAAATCGAGATCCGGTTGGTCGAAAATATCCGGCAGCGTTTCCATCTGCGCCTGCGATAAATCTTTTTCCATGTAGAAATCTTCACCCAACGCAAAGTGCAGCGGGATCGGCGTATTGCTCAAGCCGACTTCCACAGCGCCGCCATGGTTTTTGAGCAGCAGTTCAATCTGCTTTTTATAATAGTGATCGAAAATATCGGGGCGCGTCAGCGTTGTCTCATAAACGCCAGGCTTGGCCACAAAGCCATAAGACGCCCGCTTGTCATTCTTGATCAGCCCTTTTGAGATAATTTTGATGTAGGGATAAAACGCCCGCACCCGCCCCTTCTTAAGTTTGCCGTTAGCAAAGTCGGAGAAACTTTTGCGCAGGTAATCGACGTTTGCCCGGTACAGCGCATCAATGGCGACACAGGCAGTTTCGGCGGTTTTGTAAGATTTGGCGGGAGTAGCAGAGGATGTTTTGCGAACCATGCCCCATCATGCCAAAAATTGGTTAATTTTTCAATGAGATATACCGAGCAAAGCCCGGGCGAAATCATCCGCCTTGAACGGGCTGAGGTGGTTTTCACCCTCACCGACGCCAATCATATGAATCGGCAGACCGAATTCCTGCGCCAGGCTGATCACCACGCCGCCTTTGGCCGAGCCATCAAGCTTGGTGACGATCAAGCCGGTGACATCGACAGCCTCTTTGAAAATTTTCACCTGGGAATGAGCGTTCTGCCCCGTCGTCGCATCGAGCACCAGCAGCACCGCATGCGGCAATGTCTCGTCCTGCTTCTTCAGCACGCGGACAATTTTTTCCAGCTCGGCCATCAGGTTCGACTTATTTTGCAAGCGGCCTGCCGTATCAATGATTAACACATCCGCCTCATCTGTCTTGGCCTGCTCATATGCTTCGAATGCCACAGCGGCGGCGTCGGCCCCGATATCTTTTTGCACGATCGGCACATGCGCGCGCTTGGCCCACTCACCCAGCTGCTCGATCGCCGCCGCGCGGAACGTATCGCCCGCCGCGAGCACAACCTTCCGGTGCTGTTTAATATGCAGCTCATAGGCGAGCTTGCCGATCGTCGTGGTTTTGCCCGCGCCATTGACGCCACACACCAGAATAACGAATGGTTTTGTATTGGCGGGAACATCCAGCGGTTTGGCAACCGGCTCTATCATCGCGGCGATTTGGTTCGCCAGCGCTTCCTTGATGCTCTCGCCATCAATATCTTTATCGAATTTATGCGCCGCCAGATTCTTCACAATCAGCGCGGCGGTCTTCGGACCGAGGTCGGATGTGATCAGCAATTCTTCCAGTTGCTCGAGCGACTCCGCGTCCAGTTTTTTCTTGGTGAAAATATCGGTAATGCCCGTGGACAGTGCGCTCGACGACTTGGTCAGGCCACGCGTCAGACGCGAAAGCCATCCGCCCTCTTCCGTGTGATCGCGCAGCGCTTCATATTCGCGCGCATCGCCTTCCAGCGTGTGGACAGGTGTTGGAATTTGCGTGATGTCTTCAATAATGGTTGTTTCACTGGCGACCAGTTCGTTTTGCACGAAAGCCTGATCGATATCAGTGTCATATTCGGTCGGCGGCTCAATCGCTGGCTCGTTGCTATGATGAAGAAGCTTGTCTTCCTTATTCTCCCGCTCTTGCTCACCCGCCCGTTTTTTATTGCGCCAGAACATCATGACAATAACTTTCCTGTTAATTTATTGTTATCTAGGCCCAACGTCTGAACGCGATGAAGCGTTCCGGGTTCAAGCATCTGGTCCAGCATGACTTCGGCGAAATGTTCGGTGCGACCAATATTATTCTGCTCGACAACGATTTGGCGTGTAAAGCCGACATGGCTGGTTAAAAACTTGCGCATCTGTGCTTCGCCTTGGGCGCGCAGCAGCGCCGCGCGTTCTTTTCTAATGATAGGGGCTACTTGTGGCATCTTTGCGGCGGGTGTGCCTTCGCGCTCTGAATACGGGAAGACATGCAGGAAAGTCAGATCACATTCTTCAACAATATCGAGCGTATTCTTGAACATCTCATCGGTTTCTGTCGGGAAACCCGCAATGATATCCGCGCCGAACGCCATATCAGGGCGATAGCGACGCGCCCGCGCGCACATATCAATCGCATCCTGGCGCAGATGACGGCGCTTCATGCGTTTTAAAATCATGTCATCTCCCGCCTGCAAGCTCATATGCAGATGCGGCATCAACCGTTCTTCTTCGGCAATCAGACGCCACAGATCATCGTCTATTTCAACAGGGTCAAGCGAAGATAGACGCAGGCGTTTCAATTCCGGCACCAGCGCTAGCACGCGGCGGATCATCTGTCCTAAACTCGGCGCGCCCGGCAAGTCAGGCCCATACGATGTCACATCGACGCCCGTGAAAACAATTTCATTATACCCATTGGTGACCAGCGCGCGCACCTGCTCAACAATTGCGCCGATCGGCACCGAACGTGAATTCCCGCGTCCATAAGGAATGATGCAAAAGGTGCAACGATGATCGCAGCCATTTTGTACCTGCACGAAGGCGCGGGCGCGCCCATCGAATCCTTCGACCAGATGAGAGGCCGTCTCCGTAATCGCCATGATATCGTTGACGAGAATTTTATCGCCGGCGAGGCCCTGCCATGTGCCGGCTTCGAGTTTCAGATCGTTGCCGATGACTTTGTCGACTTCACCCATCGATGCAAAACTTTCGGGATGAATCTGCGCGGCGCAACCCGTCACGATAATCTTCGCCTCAGGATTGGTTTTGCGCGCTTTGCGGATCGCCTGCCGCGCCTGACGCTCGGCTTCCTTGGTCACCGCACAGGTATTGACGATAATGACATTATCCAGACCCGCCGCGCGCGCATGGTTCTTCATCACCTCGGACTCATAGGTATTGAGGCGGCACCCGAAGGTCAGTAATTGCGGGTCGGAATGGGACATGCCCCGGTTTTACGCGCCTTTTAGCACGCCGTCAAACGCGTAGCTGGCAGAGCCTGTCATGAAGACGCGGCCGTCTTTGGGGTCCCATTCGATATGCAGGTTGCCGCCATCGAGCGTAACCGTCACCGAATGATCGCACAGGCCTTTGCGGATCGCTGCGACCACCACGGCGCAAGCGCCAGTGCCACAGGCCTGCGTGATACCAGCCCCCCGCTCCCACACCCGCATACGCAGGTGATCGCGGGCTTTCACGCTGACGAATTCAACATTAGTGCGCTCGGGAAATAACTCATGATGCTCAATCGGCGGACCGTCCGCTGCCAGATCGACCGCTTCGCAATCCGCCACGAAAAACACGCAGTGCGGATTACCGATGCTCACCCCCACTGGCGCCGGATAGTTTTTATATTTGATCGGCAGTTTCAGCGTATCGGCTTCATGCGCCAGCGGAATCTCTTTCCAGTTCAGCCCCGGCGGCCCCATATCGACCGTGACATGCCCGTCCCCCGCCGCATGGCAGGTCAGCAGACCTGCCACCGTTTCAATGACGATCTTGCTCTCCCCGGTTTTGAGGAAGAAATCATAGGCCACGCACCGGGTCGCATTCCCGCAAGCGCCAGATTCGCTGCCATCCGGGTTATAAATCCGCATGAACAGGTCGGCGGTGTCGTTATTCGGGTTTTCCAGCACGATCAGCTGGTCACAGCCCACCCCGCGGCGGCGGTCGCAAATCTCGCGGATTTTGGCGGGTTCCAACGTCAGATCGCCCCTCTGGTTGTCCAGAATGACAAAATCGTTGCCCAGCCCATGCATTTTCAAAAAATCGGTCATAACACTTGATTATCATAGGCCTTTGCGGCTATAAAGCCCTCATATTTTCCGGAGACGACCTGTAAAGATCGTGCCTAACGGGACACCTCAGTCGGCGAAGTTACGCTCACTGGGGCGAAATTGCTTTGATTTGGGTTTACCGTTCCAAACCCGACGCGCGCAGCGCGGTTGCGGGCTTGGAACAAAAGAGATGATGAATGTTTGATTCTTTGAGTGACAAGCTTGGTGGTATTTTCGACTCCTTACGCGGACGCGGCAGGCTGAGCGAAGACGACGTCAATGCGGTGACCCGCGAAATCCGCGTCGCCCTGCTCGAAGCTGACGTCGCCCTGCCCGTCGTCAAAGACTTCATCGAGCGCGTAAAAGAACGCGCTGTCGGTCAGGACATCATCAAATCGGTTCAGCCGGCGCAGCAGGTCGTCAAAATCGTGCACGACGCGTTGGTCGAAATGCTCGGCAGCGATACAAGCGATCTGCAATTTGGCGCGACTCCGTCTGTCTATCTGATGGTCGGTCTGCAAGGCGGCGGTAAAACGACCTCGACCGCTAAGATCGCAAAATTCCTCGCCGACAAGCAGCGCAAAAAAGTGCTGATGGCGTCGCTCGACACCACGCGCCCTGCCGCGCAGGAGCAGCTTGCCATTCTGGGTGAGCAAACCAAGACGGCAACTCTTGAAATCATCAAAGGCGAAACACCGATCCAGATTACGGAACGCGCTTTGAAAGAAGCACGCCTTGGCGGCTTCGATGTCGTCATGCTCGATACGGCGGGCCGTATTTCCATTGATGATGCGCTGATGCGCGAAATCACCGCAATCCGCGATCTCTCGAAGCCTGTCGAAACCCTGCTCGTCGCCGATGCGATGACGGGTCAGGATGCGGTTAACACCGCCAAGGCTTTCGATGATGCCGTGGGCGTTACCGGGATTATCCTCACCCGCCTTGATGGCGATGCGCGCGGCGGCGCGGCGCTCTCAATGCGCGCCGTTACCGGCAAGCCGATCAAGCTCGTCGGCGTCGGCGAAAAATGGGACGCGATCGAAGCCTTCCACCCGAACCGCGTCGCAGGCCGCATCCTCGGCATGGGCGATGTTGTCTCTCTCGTCGAAAAAGCCGTTGAGAATGTTCAGGCCGAAGACGCCGCCAAAATGGCGCAAAAATTTAACGAAGGCGCCTTCGATTTCAACGACCTGCTCATGCAGATGCGCCAGATGAAAAACATGGGCGGCATGGGCGCGATGATGAAACTGCTGCCTGGTATTGGAAAAATGGCCTCGCAGCTCGAAAATATGGGCGGCGATTCCATCATGTCTAAACAGGAAGCGATTATCCTGTCGATGACCAGGAAAGAGCGCGCCAAGCCTGCCCTGCTCAATGCGTCGCGTAAACGCCGCATTGCCGAAGGCTCGGGTGTAACCGTTCAGGACGTCAATAAACTCTGCAAACAACAAGCCGACATGCAGACCATGATGAAACGCGTCAAGAAAATGGGCGCGGGCAAAATGATGGGCATGATGAAACAGATGATGGGCGGAAAAGCCGATGATCTGGCGCTGATGGCAGGATCGATGGATCCTGATGCACTCGGCAAAGACATGGACATGATGTCTCAAAGCCCGCTCGGCCCGAACCCTTTTGCGGGCGGCAATTTCGGCGGCGCACTCCCGGGCCTCGGCGGCGGGATGCCTATGCCGGGCATGATGAACCAAGGATTCCCCAATCGGGGTGGCACTAAAAAGAACAGAAAAAAACGTTAAACCAACTATTGAAATTTAAAGGAGAAATAAAAATGGCAATAGCAATCAGACTGTCCCGCGGTGGACGTAAAAACCGCCCTCACTACTCGATCGTCGTCGCCGACAAGCGCATGCCGCGCGATGGCCGCTTCATCGAAAAAGTAGGCACCTACAACCCGCTGCTCAACAAAGATGACGCAGCCCGCGTTGTCATGAATGCCGAGCGCGTCACTTACTGGCTCGCCCAAGGCGCCCAGCCATCTGACCGCGTTGCTACCTTCCTCGGCAAAGCCGGTCTGGCCCCTGTACCAGCCCAGCGCAACAACCCGAACAAAGCACAGCCATCTGACAAAACAAAAATGATGATCGCTGAAAAAGCCAAGAAAAAAGAAGCTGCCGCTGAAGCAGCTGCCCAGGCAGAAGCCGATGCAAAAGCCGCTAAAGAAGCCGCCGCTGCTGCTCCAGCTGAAGAAGCTGCACCAGAAGCCGCTGCTGAAGAACCAGCTGCTGAATAGTTAAATGGAAACCCCCGCTCACCTGGGCGGGGGTTTTTTCTATCATGACAGACCGCATCCTTATCGGCGAAATTTCCACCGTCCACGGCGTCAAAGGCCTGGTCAAGGTGCGCACCTATGCCGACAATCTCGCTCTTTTTTCTGGAACGCTTTTCACTGACGAGCAGTCCACAAAAACGATCAAGCTGAAACTCAAAAACGCGATGAAAGATCACTGGCTGGCTGAAGTTGACGGCATCACCGATCGCACCATCGCGGAAAAATTACGCGGCACGCAACTCTATGTCGATCGCGCGATCCTGCCGCCGCCCGATGAAGAAGAATATTATTACATCGACCTCATCGGCAAAACCTGCGTCGATAAAACCGGCACGGTCATCGGCACGGTCATCGACGTCACGAACTTCGGCGCGAGCGACCTGCTCGACATCAAACCGCCGCATGGCCCAAGCTTCTACCTTCATTTCACGGAAGAAACTGTGCTCGACATCGCCGAGACAATCACTGTCGATATTCCCGAAGGCCTGCTCGAATGAGCTTCCACGTCAATTTGCTGACGCTCTTCCCCGACATGTTCCCGGGTTATCTCGGCCACTCCCTTGCAGGCCGCGCGCTGGAAGACAATAAATGGTCCTATACAACCATTCAGATCCGCGAACATGCGACCGACAAGCACCAGACCGTCGATGACACGCCCTATGGCGGCGGTGCGGGCATGGTCATGCGCCCTGACATTATTGAACGCGCGCTGCTGTCCCTGCCCAAAGTGGGCCGTAAAATCTACCTCTCCCCGCGCGGCAAATTGCTGAACCAGTCTCTGGTGAAAGAACTGGCGGTGGAAGACACCATCACCCTGCTCTGCGGCCGCTATGAAGGCGTCGACCAGCGCGTGCTGGATGCGCAAGGCTTCGAAGAAATTTCGATCGGTGACTATGTGCTCTCGGGCGGGGAAGTCGCCGCCCTGACATTAATGGATGCCTGCATCCGCCTCCTGCCCGGCGTCATGGGCAATGTCGACACGCCGGACAATGAGAGCTTCGGCGCGGCAACCGGCGGCCTGCTCGAATACCCCCATTACACCCGCCCGCCCGAATGGGAATCGGCCTCCGGCACCCTCTATCCCGTCCCTGACATCCTGAAATCCGGCGATCACGGGAAAATTGACGCCTGGCGCCGCGCGCAAAGCCTTGAAATCACTGAACAACGCCGCCCGGACCTGCTCAAAAAGCCGCAATAATTTCCTTGCGCCATTGGCGGTTTTCTGCGATAAAGCGCCCAGTTTAACCCATAAAAAGACAATTGGGCCTGCCAGCGGAGACTAACTCCCGTCTGATTACGAGGCCCTTCAACAAAGGAAAAAACGATGAAAAGCAACGCAGTGCTCCAGAAGTTTGAGCAAAAACACCTTGAAGGTCTGAAAGCCGCCAAGGAAATCCCACAATTCTCCCCGGGCGACACGATTAAAGTGAACGTCAAAATCCGCGATGGCGAGCGTGAGCGCGTCCAGACGTATGAAGGCGTGTGCATCGCGCGTTCGGGCAGCGAGAATGACCTGAACGCCAGCTTCACCGTGCGCAAGATTTCGCTCGGCGAAGGCGTAGAGCGTGTCTTCCCGCTGTTCTCCCCACGCATTGAATCGATCGAACTGGTCCGCCGTGGTTCGGTACGTCGTGCGAAACTCTACTTCCTGCGCGACCGTCGTGGTAAGTCCGCTCGTATCTCCGAGCGCACAACCGGCCACAGCATCGAGGGTATCGATGAAACAGCGGATGCAGGTATCACAAAAACACAAAAAACAGCCGCGAAAAAAGAAGCGAAAAACGCTGCCAAGGCAGAAGCCCGCGCTGGTCACGAAGCCAAAGCACAAGCCAAGATCGATGCGAAAAACGCTGAGATCGCTGCTGCCGCCGCTGCGGCAAAAGCCGAAGCTGAAGCCAAGGCTGCTGAAGCTGCTGCAAAAGCCGCTGAAGAAGCCGCCGCTGCCGCTGCTGCTGAAACACCGGCTGACAACGCTTAATATTAGGAGCGACCACGATGACGTCCAACAAATCGGTTTTAATCCTGTCTGTGTCCGTCGCCGTGGTCGTTTTCATTGCCACCGTTGGCATTCTCGTGAAGCCTGCCTTTTCTGATGCAGACGGCGTAGCGACAAGCGGTCCGATTGCGCAGCAGGATGAGTCCGCTCCCCTGCCGGTCATGGCAGAAGCCGACTGCAATTTCGATGAATGGGTTGGTAAATCGGCGGCTGACGTCGAAACCTTCTTACAAGGCACAGGCCGCCCGTTCCGCATCATTAAGCCAGGCCAAGCCGTCACGATGGATTACCGTGCCGACCGCATCAACGCCGATCTCGATGATAAGGGGATCGTCACCCGGATGCACTGCTCTTAAGCACACAATCCCGAATACACAAAAGCGGCCCGCAGGCCGCTTTTTTATTTGATTTGATACATCGCCTTACAGGCAGGCGTTGTTGGATTTGTTTCGCACTTAGCCAGATCTTGGTGTTTGATCTGCTCATTCGCACTGCTCAGGGCAAATGCTCCTGCTATACCAGCGCTAAGCGCTATCGCACCGCCCATAATTGTCTTTTTCAAAAACATACCACATTCCCTCGTTAAATTTTATTTAACATAATGTGTTATGGGTGAAAAAGCAAGGAATTATTTGCGAATAACAGGCAAGGAACCGGATACACAGCCGCTGGACCCATTACAGATCGGCACGACTTCTTTTAATTTGATGGCGGTGTTCATTGATACTCTCCTTGTTATTACGATGAAATCTTGACGGGCGCGCTTAGTTTCAGACTATGCGCATCCCCGGATAATTGGGCGACGGACAGGCTTTCCAGATCAATACTGGCGGGCAAAAGCCCCAGATCATGATAGGCATGCTCAAACACCACACCGACCTTGCGACTCTTGCGCTCGACCAGCACCTGCTCGCTGCGCACATAGGCCGGATCGGCAAAGCGGATGGCCAAGGCCCCCTGATGAATACTTAAGGAAGCCATCGCCTCCAGTCCGTGAACAATGATAGTCATAATTTTTACCCTCTTGTGCATCGCACATAAATTTGTGCACTGCAATGAAATAGTACCCTACTAAGGTTAGGGCAGGGTAAAAGTTCGATAAAATTCGATCTAATCGGGTAATTTCCGGAAGGATCCGCAGAAAACCTTGATTTTTGAAGGGCTTCGCCGCTATATCTTTTTATGGCCACACCACGCACGCTTTTTCAGAAAATCTGGGACGATCACGTTATTCACGAGGATGAAGGCGGCACTTGCCTGCTCTACATCGACCGTCACCTCGTCCATGAAGTGACCTCGCCGCAGGCCTTCGAAGGGTTGCGCATGGCCGGCCGCCCGGTGCGCCGCCCCGATGCCACGCTGGCCGTGTGCGACCACAACGTCCCCACGACCGACCGCTCCCTGCCCATCGAAGACGAGCAAAGCCGCATTCAGGTCGAAGCGCTCTACACCAACTGCGCCGAATTCAACATTCCGCTGTTCAATATGCACGACAAGCGTCAGGGCATCGTCCACATTATCGGTCCTGAACAAGGATTCACCCAGCCCGGCATGACGATTGTATGTGGCGATAGCCACACATCGACCCACGGCGCGTTCGGCGCCCTCGCCTTCGGCATCGGCACGTCCGAAGTCGAACATGTACTGGCGACACAAACCATCATTCAAAAACCCGCCAAATCGATGCGCATTACCGTTGATGGACAGCTTGCCCCCGGTGTCACCGCCAAAGACATGATCCTTGCCATCATCGGCGAAATCGGCACGGCAGGCGGCACTGGCTACGTCATCGAATATGCCGGCGAGGCCGTGCGCGCCCTCTCCATGGAAGGCCGCATGACGATGTGTAACATGTCGATCGAAGGCGGCGCACGCGCCGGCATGGTCGCGCCGGATGAAACAACTTTTGCCTATATGAAAGGCCGCCCGATGGCGCCGAAGGGCGACGTGTGGGACAAAGCCGTTGCCTACTGGCGCACGCTGGCCAGTGATGCAGGGGCGACCTATGACCGCGAAGTCGTCTTACGCGCCGAAGATATTTCCCCGACTGTGACGTGGGGCACGACACCGGAAGACGTCATTGCCATCACCGGCGCTGTTCCCTCGCCCGCGGATTTCGAAGACCCGGCCAAGCGCGCTTCGGTTGAACGCATGCTCGATTACATGGGCCTCACCCCCGGCACGAAAATGACCGACATCCCGCTCGATAAAATATTCATCGGTTCCTGCACCAACGGCCGCATTGAAGATTTGCGCGAAGTCGCAAAGGTGGTTGAAGGCAAGAAAATCGCAGCCAACATCAAATCCGCTATGGTTGTGCCCGGCTCGGGCCTCGTGAAATTACAGGCAGAAGAAGAAGGCATCGCCGATATTTTGAAAGCCGCTGGCTTCGACTGGCGCGAACCCGGCTGCTCCATGTGCTTGGGCATGAACCCCGATCAGCTCAGCCCCGGCGAGCGCTGTGCCTCAACCTCCAACCGCAATTTCGAAGGCCGTCAGGGTCGCGGCGGCCGCACCCACCTGATGTCCCCTGCCATGGCCGCGGCGGCAGCCATCACTGGAAAATTAACCGATATTCGCCATTTGTAATATTTTCTTTACTCTTTCTTCTTTTTTGTTTATTTTACGTAAAATAAGAAAGAGGGTATTATGGGACTGCAAAAAATCATATCCGGCGCATTTATGAGCCTTTTGAGCATTGCCTTTAATGCCGAGGCTGGAGCAATCTGCGATACCTCCCCCGAGCTTAATGACATTCTGAATCGGTCTAAATCCCCTTTATTCGATGAGCAAGCAAACCAGATGACAGGTGTACTGGTTGTGTTCAATATCCAGCAGCTGGCAGAAAGCTTTCAGCCGTTAAGTGAAAATCAGGAAAAGAAAACGACCCTTGTCCGCGCTGTTCAAGAAAGCCTGAATGAATATTTTGAAACCTTGAAGACAAAAGGCCTGTTCTTAAACCAGCCAAAATTATCGGAAGATGGCACGATCGGTCCATCCACGGCCAAGGCGATTATTCAGTTCGCCGAACTGCAGCGAAACAACGATTTGTTGATAGGCTATACCTCAGAAGATCCGTTTACGGCCTACAATATTGGCCTGCGTCATATACAAAACACGCTTATTAAGCATGCGCCGCAAGAATATGCCCGCGCCGTGTCGGCGATCGCCTATTTCAACGGCGCCGAAAAATGCCGGTATGAAGAAATGCTTGTGAATTCCTACATGCTTAACAAGACGCTGACCGAGGAACTGGCTCGGGAACGCAACCAAAAACCGCCCAGACTGGAGCAGCAGCCCGATCGTTATTTTTCTCCATACGACCAGCAGAATAAAGCACGTCAGACAAAACTTGGCCTTTGATTTGTGTCTTCTTTCTTATGTGCGTATACTGATTGGTATATAGGGGAGTTATCATGTTCAATCCAGCCGGCTTTGATCTTCTTGCACTGGACGACGTAATCGAGAGCTACGATTACGAGAATGATCCTGTCCTCTCCGAACATTTTCGCCCGATCGAAGATGCCCTGTGGGGGTTGATCGAACATTACGGCGAAGGCATCAATGATTTTGGCCGCGTCCTTGCCGCCCACCTGCGCCGCACTTCGCTCGACGGCATGAAATTCATGACCGACGCGCTCGATTTTTCCGAAAAAGCCGGTCGTAATTTCCACGCGGCCAACTTGCTGCAGGATCTGGGTAAAATTCACAGCGATTATGATGTCACCATCTGGGATCTGCCGCACCGTCCGACAGAGGCTGAGCGCGCAGAGAAGCGCAAACACACACTGCGCGGTCCGCAGGTGTTTTCTGCCGCCCTTGCCGATGCGCCCGCCGTGCTGCTCAATCACCCGCATGTGAAGATTGTCATTCCGGCGATTCAATTGTTTCATCATGAACGCATAGATGGCACGGGTCCCTTCTCACGCAAAGGCGAGGAATTGGGTCAGCTCATTAAGATGACGGCGATTGTTGACACCAAAGACGGCGATATGAACAAACGCCAGCATCACGATTTCCGCCGCTCGGAAGCAGAGTCGCTGCTGCGCATGAAATCCGTCAGCGAGTATGATCCCGACGGCAAATATGACGGCGCCTTCGATGAGATGCTCGACACCTACATCACCTACCGCGAATCCCAGACCGGCCAACCGATTTATCCCCACTCCAAGCAGGCCCGCGCCTAATTTGATTGACAAACCAGTCATGCGTTAACATCATGGCTCTTATACCAATAAGGAGTGCTTTATGCGTGATGCCTATGTAACAGCTATTGCCGCCGTGTTTTCCCTTCAATCGAACGCGTATGGCGCCATGTCAAGCGCCCCTTTCACCGAACCCGTTAAGTCTTTAATGCTCTGCGATGGCAAAGGGCCTTATAAATATAATCCTTTAGGCAATCATAAGCCCGACCACATTGAGTTTTTTGATTGCGCGTCCGAGAAATCCTATACCTATAACTGCACGCAGTTGGCCTCCGCCTGGACGATTACCAACCGTTATGAGGAATATAAGGACAGCGCTCAGGAATATGCCCGAGGCATGGCCAATCATTGCCCGGGGTATAACCTCAAATAGTGCTTTTTGTGTTGTCACAAGCCTTTGTTTTTGCATACTGAGGGGATGCAAAAGTTTACCACCTTCTCTGGCATTGCCGCGCCGCTGCGCATGATGAATATCGACACCGATATCATCATTCCCAAGCAGTTTTTAAAAACAATCAAACGCACCGGCCTTGGCATCTATGCCTTCAACGATATCCGCTATAACGAAGATGGCAGCGAGAAACCAGACTTCACGCTGAACCAGCCTGCCTACCGCGGCGCGCCTATTCTCATCACCGGCGATAATTTCGGTTGTGGCTCCTCGCGCGAACATGCGCCATGGGCAATTGGCGATATGGGTATCCGCGTCATCATTGCGCCCAGCTTCGCCGACATCTTCTACAACAACTCGTTCAAGAATGGTTTGTTGCCCATTCAATTGCCCAAAGAACAGGTCGAAGAATTAATGACCTCTGCCGAGCAAGACCCTGACGCGCCGATTACCATTGATCTCGACAAACAGATCATCACACGCGGCAATGTGTTTTCTTTCACTTTCGAAATTGATCCGTTCCGCAAACATTGCCTGATGAACGGCCTCGACGATATCGGCCTGACGCAGGAAAAAAACGCGTTCATCTCAGACTTCGAACAAACCGATCACTCCAAACGCCCGTGGCTCTACTAACATGACACAGAAATTTACCCTCACGCTTCTCCCCGGCGATGGCATTGGCCCCGAAGTCATGGCCGAAGTCAAAAAAGTCATTACCTGGCTGGAAGCCACACAAAATATTTCCTTCACCTGTCATGAAGACGATATTGGCGGCGCGGCGTATGACCGCTACGGCGTGCCGTTCGCCGATGAAACGCTGGCAACGTGCCGCGCGTCTGACGCCGTCATCATGGGCTCAGTCGGCGGTCCGCAATGGGACGCCGTCGACTACAACAAGCGCCCGGAAGCAGGCCTGCTGCGTTTGCGCAAAGAACTCGGCCTCTTTGCCAATCTGCGTCCGGCCATCGTGTTCGATGCACTCGTCGACGCCTCGACGCTCAAACCGGAAATCGTCAAAGGCCTTGATATCCTCATCGTGCGCGAACTGACCGGTGGCGTCTATTTCGGCGAGCCGCGCGGCATTGAAGATCTGGGCAATGGCGAGCGCCGCGGCGTCAACACGCAAGTCTACACCACCACCGAAATCAAACGCGTTGGCCGCGTTGCGTTCGAACTCGCCAAGAAACGTAAAAACAAAGTCACGTCCTGCGAAAAAGCCAACGTCATGGAATCCGGCAAATTATGGCGCGAAGATATGAGCGCCCTGCACAAAGCGGAATTCGCCGATGTCACGCTCGACCACATGTATGCCGATAACTGCGCGATGCAGCTGCTGCGCAACCCATCGCAATTCGATGTCATCGTCACCGATAATCTCTTTGGCGATATTCTCTCCGATGAGGCCGCAATGCTCACTGGCTCGCTTGGCATGCTGCCTTCCGCTAGCTTGGGCGAACCCGGCAAGCCCGGCGTGTATGAACCTGTGCACGGCTCCGCGCCTGATATCGCCGGGCAAGGCAAAGCCAACCCGCTGGCAACGATCCTGTCCTTCGCCATGGCACTGCGCTATTCGCTGAACCTCGGCGCGCAGGCTGACGCCGTGGAAGCGGCCGTGCAGGTCGTTCTCACGCAAGGCATCCGCACCGCTGACATCATGGCGCCCGGCTGCACACAAGTTTCCACCTCCGCGATGGGCGATGCGCTCATCGCGGCCTTAAATAAACAACTGGCGAAAGCCGCATAGGAGACATCCATGGAAGTATTTGCCCCGCTTATCATTCTTACTCTCTTCGTCATCATCGCCTCGATCCGCATCATCAAGGAATATGAGCGCGGCGTCGTCTACACGCTCGGCCGCTTTACCTCGATCCGCAAGGCGGGCTTGAACCTCGTCATTCCCGTCATTCAGGTCATGGAAAAAGTCGACATGCGTGTGCGCACCGAAGATATTCCCTCGCAGGACGTCATCAGCCGTGACAACGTCTCGGTGAAAGTGAACGCCGTCGTTTATTACCGCGTTATAGAACCCGCCAAATCGATCAACAATGTCGAGAATTTTCAAGTTGCCACCAGCCAGCTGGCGCAAACCACGCTGCGCTCCGTTCTCGGCAAGCATGAACTCGACGACATGCTCGCCAAGCGCGATCAGCTCAACCACGATGTGCAGGAAATTCTCGCCAGCCAGACCAATCACTGGGGCGTCGAAATCGCCAATGTCGAAATCAAGCATGTGGACATTGATCCCTCGATGGTGCGCGCCATCGCCCGTCAGGCGGAAGCCGAGCGCGAACGCCGCGCCAAGATCATCAATGCCGAAGGAGAACTACAAGCCGCCCAGCAGCTCGACGAAGCCGCCGCCATTCTGGCGCAACGCCCTGAAAGCATGCAGCTGCGCTATCTCGGCACGATGAATGATTTCGTGAACGCCAAAGGCAGCACCATCGTGCTCCCCCTGCCGCTCGACCTGATTACGAATTTCTTTGGAAAGAAATAAGCGCCAGTGCCATTGCAACCGGCACCGCGATCAACGCGGGCGCTAAGAACCACTGCCACCCGATCAGCGCGTAAAGCCCTGCGCTGATAACAGCGGCGATAATTTCAAGTGCCGGATATCGGGCTGAAATTTTTGACTGACAATAACGGCACCGGCCTTTGGCGAGCACCCACGACACTACCGGCACCAGATCGCGCGCACCCAGCACATGTCCGCAGGACGGGCATTCAGAGCGCGCCTTGACCCACGCCATCTTCCGCGGCCAGCGATACGCAATGAGCGATGCAAAACTGCCCAGACACAGGCCCAGCGCAAAAATGACGATAAAACTGAGAGTCTGATCCATATAATCGCTCGCTGGCGGGGAAAAAATGGTGGGCCCGGAGGGACTTGAACCCCCGACCAAGGCGTTATGAGCACCCCGCTCTAACCAACTGAGCTACAGGCCCCCACTCAGGGCACTGTTTATAACATGCCAGCGCGAAGTGTCGATATCATAACGATAAAAGAACATAGGAATATTTTCCTTTACATGAATTCTGTTTTGTGTCATGCTTTCTTCATGCCCTTTCCTGTTATCATCAATGACCAACTAGCCTATGGCGATATCAGTGTCTGCAACGATGCCCGGTTTGAAAACTGGGCCGTTATTCATGCATGCAAAATTCCCTGCCACTGCGCAGCGGCGGACTATAAAGGCACGTTGAAAGCCGATCATCCGCACTATCTCTCGCTCGAAAAAGACGCGCATCTCTACCTGAATCTGATCGATCCACCTGTGCCGCTGTTCCAGTTGCGCAGCTTTGCACTTTTGTTTGATTTTGTTGATCGGCAGATAGGCCAACGCCCCCTGCTCTTCCACTGCAACAAGGGCGAATCCCGCGCACCCTCTTTGGCTTTATTGGTGATGGCCAAGCGTCTGAACTTACTGCCCGATTATAGTTATGCCTCAGCCCGCCAAGTGTTCGAGAAAACTTATCCCTATAATCCCGGCAAAGGCATTGCGACCTTTCTGGAGCAACACTGGCGCGATATCGAATAGGTTATTCGTCAGCAGGTGTTTCTTCTTGCACTTGCTTCTCCGCCCAGGCCTTGCAGCCTTCAGTAAAGGAATTGGATCGTCCACCGCATTGCTCGGGCGTTTCAATTCCCTTGCGCTCGGCCCATTCATAGCCGGCGCGATGGCCGGAACAATCCTTGGTACAGCGATAGCCTTCAAAGGTCAGGGATTTATCCGGCGTCGTGTCTTCCTGCGCTATAGCCGGCCCAGTCAGACAGAGTATGAGGATCAGTAAAAGTTGACGCATGGCGCATCCTTCCGCGGAACTCTTGTCACTATACGCCGTTAGAAAATCAGATAAACGGAAATTTGGAAGGTTTTCCATGCGGTCATTTTATTTACTCCCTCTGGCATTTGCCGCTTTTTCCCTTTTACCTGCTATGGCGGAACCCGTGATGTCCGCCGAGCAACAGCAATGTGCCACGACGGCAGATTGCACGTTTGTTTCTCTCACTTGCGACAATGCCTGCGCCAGCGTGCCGATTAACACCGCCGGAAAAACGGCCCTTGAACCAACCCTGCGCGGCCAGTGTGGCGGGAAACTCCCGGAAGAATCCGAAACGGTTTGCCATATGAATCCGCCTCTCCAGCCTGCCTGCGTGAACAGTCGTTGCACGGTCGGCTATGCCTTTGAAAACAATGCCAGTTCGGGGGATTATCAGACATCTTCCGCGCCCATAGCCACCCCTATCAGCGCGCCAGTTCAAGCCCCATGAAACAGGAATGTTACAGAAATACCTTGATCCTGCCCTCTTATGGGACTAAAAAAGCGCGGTTTAGCCAGTACTGTACATAATATGATAAAAGAAATTCGCTCACTACAATCGTCCGACCGGAGCCGTTTGCGGGATGACCACAAGCACGGCAACACGGATGACTTTGCGCGCTTCTTGAAACCCGCCGATAATGATGAGGGCGCGGAAGACGCTGCTTTCATTGCCCCGAAAAATCGCCCCGCTATTACCAGCGCCTCGCTGATTAAAGGTGATGCCTTATGGTCGCAGTTTTTTGCGCAGCTGGCTGAAACACCAGTGAACGACAAAGCGGCCAGCATTCCTTTATTCACTTGGGGTGAAAACCGCGAAAACGCCAAGCGCCACACGGAAGTAGCCCGCCAGAGCGCCTCATTGCAGAGCAACGCCCCGCTTCATATTCTCAACGAGAAAATCTAGATCATAAAAAACCCCGGAAGAACCGGGGTTTAATTTTATGTATCGAGGAAGCTGCGCAGTTTGCGCGACCGCGAAGGGTGCTTCAATTTGCGCAAAGCTTTGGCTTCGATCTGACGAATACGCTCGCGCGTTACGTTGAACTGTTGCCCGACTTCTTCCAGCGTGTGATCGGTGTTCATACCAATCCCGAAACGCATACGCAGCACACGCTCTTCACGCGGGGTGAGGGACGCCAGAACACGCGTCGTCGTTTCACGCAGGTTTGAGTGAATGGCGCTGTCGACCGGCAGCAGCGCATTTTTGTCTTCGATGAAATCACCCAGCGATGAATCTTCTTCATCCCCGACCGGCGTTTCCAACGAGACAGGCTCTTTAGCGATCTTCAACACTTTGCGCACTTTATCGAGCGGCATGTGCAGGCGCACGGCCAGTTCTTCCGGCGTCGGCTCGCGGCCGATTTCGTGCATCATCTGGCGTGAGGTGCGCACCAGCTTGTTGATGGTTTCAATCATGTGCACCGGAATACGGATGGTGCGCGCCTGGTCGGCGATCGAACGCGTAATCGCCTGGCGAATCCACCACGTGGCGTATGTGGAGAATTTATAGCCGCGGCGGTATTCGAATTTATCGACGGCCTTCATCAGGCCGATGTTACCTTCTTGAATAAGGTCTAGGAACTGCAGACCGCGGTTGGTGTATTTCTTCGCGATCGAAATAACCAGACGCAGGTTGGCCTCGATCATTTCTTTTTTCGCGCGGGCGGCTTCCTTTTCGCCCTTTTGCACGGTGCCGACAATGCGGCGGAATTCGCGGATCGGCAGACCGGCATCATCGATGACGGCGACGATCTGCTCGCGCAGGCCATCGATCTTGTCTTCGTTTTTCTCGACGAACTTTTCCCAGTGCTTGTTCAGCTTGCGCACGCGCGCCGACCATTTGGTATCCAGCTCATGGCCATAGTATTCTTTGAGGAAGTCATCGCGGTCCACCTTGCAGTCGACAGCCATGCGCAGCAGCTTGCCTTCCAGCGCGACGAGTTCGCGGTTGATCTTGTACAAGGCTTCGAGCAGCTGTTCGATCCGCGCATTGTTCAGGCGCACCTCTTCCATGAGGTCGACCATTTCCTCGTTCAGCTTTTCGTACTTCTTGTTGATCGCATCCGGCGGTGTTTTGCCTTTCACAATCGATTCAAGACGGTCTTTTTGAACGGCCTGAATTTTCTTGTAGGTCTTTTTGATTTTGCTGAAAGTTTCGAAGACCTGTGGCTTCAATTCTTCTTCCATGGCGGCCAGCGACATGTTGTCGAATTCGCCTTCTTCATCACTGCCTTCGCCGCCCTCGCCGCCTTCGGATTCCGATGGCTCCGCTGCGGGAGTTGCCGTTGCTGCCGACGCGTCGCCGCCCGCTGTCGCATCAAGGTCGATAATTTCGCGCAAAAGAATGTCGCCTTTTTGCAGCGCTTCGTACCAGGCGATCATCGATTCAATCGCGAGCGGGCTCTCGCAGATCCCGCTGATCATCAACTCGCGGCCTGCTTCAATACGTTTCGCAATCGCAATCTCGCCTTCACGGCTCAGTAATTCAACTGAGCCCATCTCGCGCAGGTACATGCGCACAGGGTCGTCGGTGCGGCCTGTATCATCGGAGGAAATGTTACCGCCCGATTCATATTCAGCTTCTTCTTTTTCTTCTTCTTCCGCCTCATCGGCTTCAACGATCTGAATGCCGACGTCAGAGAGCGTCGACATTGCGTCTTCGATTTGTTCAGAGGAAAACTCTTCAGCCGGCAGCGCCTTGTTCAGCTCGTCATACGTGACGTAGCCGCGCTCCTTGGCTTTGCTAACCAGCTTTTTGACGACCTGAGCCAGTGTGCCTTTGGTGGTGCGGGTTGCGCCGCCTTCTTCGGTTTCACCTTCGGCATCGGAATCGTCATCCTTGCCGTTTTTGCCTTTCGCGGCCTTCGCAGGCGCGATTTTTTTCGGCGCGTTTTTCGGCGTTGGGGCCGCGCTCTTTTTATCTTTGTTCACCACTGGTTTAGTCACGATTGCCGCTTCCGTTTTGTTCGATGTTTTTTGAGGGGCCGTTACTGCGGTTTTCTTCGCAGGCGCCGTGTTTTTTGATTCGGGCTTTTGAGGGCTCGCCTTTTTGACAGGTTTCGCTATTGATTTCACCTCTTTTTTTACCGTTTTTTCAGGCGCCTTCTTTACCGGCGCCTTTTTTACGGGGGCCGCTTTTTTTGTCGCCGTTGGTTTGATCGCGGCGGGTTTCTTGGTTTTCACCGCTGCTTTTTTCGTGGAAGATTTTTTCGATGCCATCAAAGTCCGTTTATCCCGCTTCTATCGCCTGCCCGATTCGCACTATTACAGCCTATTTCCTAGCAAAGTCAAAGCGGTAAGGCAAATTGTTCAGACCATGAATCGAGACTTATCCGCTGGAAGCCTGCGCGCCTTGCGCCATCAGCACGGCGTAGGCCCGCCGCCAGCCATTCTCAACTTCTTCAAGCTCCTGCCCCGGACGGGCAAATTTGGCGTGAATATAGACCTGCTCGCTCGTCACCCGGGCTACTTCTTCCGCAAAACCGGCCTGGTTTAAATGGGCCTGCAAAGCCTCGGCGTCAAGCCCCGGCTGCTCCAGCAAACAGTCGATCAGACACAACCGCAGCCGCTCCAGACCCGGCTCATGTATCGGTGTAAGACCTGCCTCTTCCTCAACCCTTTCAAAGAGTTGTGGGTGATTAATGAGAGACGATATTAAGACTTGCTGGATCACGAGCGTCTTATCGCGGCCCGGACGGCGCAGAGGAATGGTCGCTGCAACCGGAGGCCCGCCCCGTTTTTGATAAGGTGTTTTCGCACTTTGAAATCCGCCAAAGGCCTTGTTAATCTTTTCCCGCACCGCCTGACGGTAATAATGCTGAACCTCGCGGTCGGGAATACGGGTAATGGTTTCTTCCAGTGCCGCCGAGAGGCCTGCCCGTGTTTCCGGCGTATCGAACTTTTTCCCGGTCGTCGCCTCGCCCCAGATGAAATCCACAAGATTAAGAGCCGTGTCGATAACCCCTTTCAGGGCGCCGGCCCCCTGCGCCAGCACCAGCGTATCCGGGTCCTGTCCGTCCGGCAGGAAGGCAATCTTCGCCGAATGACCGGCCTTGAGGTGCGGCAGGATGCGCTCGACCGCCCGCGCCGCCGCCCGCCGTCCGGCGTTGTCGCCATCGAAACAGAGCACTGGCACCTTGGTATCGTCCGGAATCATCTTCCATAAATTCAGGATCTGCTCTTCGGTCAGCGCGGTACCGAGCGGCGCCAGCGCCCCTCTGAAACCCGCCTTGGCGCAGGCCATGACATCCAGATACCCCTCAACCACGATTACCGGCTCACCATCGGCGGCGGCTTTGCGCGCGTGCGGTTCGCCATAGAGCATCGAGCCTTTGTGGAAGAGCGGCGTGTCGCTCGAATTCATATATTTTGCCGGCGTGTAATCGCCCCTATCCGGCGTGCGCAGGTGCTCGGGCAAAATCCGCCCGCCGAATGCCACCACGCGCCCGCGCTTATCCGGCACCGGGAACATAATGCGCTCGCGGAAAAAGGCATAGGGATCAGTGCCGCGCGCCGACGCTTTGAGCACGCCGACCTCGATCATCTGTGCATCCGTATAGTCTTTAGCCAGCAGATGCTTGCGGATCGCCTGCCCGTCCGCCGGAGAAAATCCGATGCGATAATTATGCATCTGCTCATCCGAGATGCCGCGATCGATCATGTATTGATAGGCATCGCGGTGCTCGGGCTTGCGCAACTGTTCTTCCATCCAGCGCGCCGCATCGTCGAGCAGCGTGTAGAGACTCTTTTGCTGTTTGGCGCGTTTCACTTCCTCGGGCGAACTTTGCGGCACCTGCATCCCGGCGAGCAGCGCCAGCCCTTCGACCGCTTCGATGAACGAGAGGTTGTCATGGTTCATGGTGAAATCGATGATCGAACCGTGCGCCCCGCACCCGAAGCAATGATAAAACCCTTTTTCATCATTCACATAGAAGGACGGGCTCTTTTCATGATGGAAAGGGCAGCAGGCTTTGAATTCGCGTCCGGCTCTAGTCAGGCGCACACGCTTGCCTACAACGTCCGAGACGTTGAGGCGCGAACGCAACTCATCAAGAAACCGCGGCGGGATGGTCATAAATCTGTGGTAGCACGAAAATCGGCTAGGCGGAAAGTTTCTCTTTCACAGCCCCGCCAGCCTTGCCGAAGTCCATCTGGCCAGCGTAGCGGGCTTTGAGTTCGTTCATGACTTTGCCCATGTCCTTGATGTCGCCCGCGCCGATATCTTTGATGATTTTTTCAATCGCGGCGGCCACGTCGGCGTCACTCATCTGTTTGGGCAGGAACGATTCGATGACTTTAATCTCGGCCTCTTCGCGTTCGGCCAGCTCTGGGCGGGCCGCATCGCGGTAGGTTCTGGCCGATTCAAGGCGCTGTTTGATCATCGATTGCAGCATCGAGAGAATATCGCCTTCCGCAATACCGTCCTGATTGCCGGAGGAGCGCGCATTGATGTCGCGATCTTTCAACGCCGCCTGTATGAGGCGCACGGTCGAGAGCGCCACCTGATCCTTGGCTTTCATGGCCTCTTTCATACGGTTGGAGAATTCTTCACGTTTTGTCATGGTTCTTGTCTTTTTTTCTTTGTGTTTGGCGTCAATTCGCTTATTAAATCATCTTCCAGTGACCCCTCACAACTGGAAGCGATCAAATGACCGACATAAGTAACGCCAAACCGCCCAAAAATGCAAGCGCGGCTCTTGTACTGGCCGACGGAACTGTCTTTTTCGGCAAGGGCTTAGGCGCTGAAACAACCAAGGTCGCGGAAATCTGTTTCAACACATCGCTGACCGGGTATCAGGAAATTCTGACCGACCCATCCTACGCCGGACAGATCATTACCTTCACATTCCCTCATATCGGCAATGTCGGCACCAACGCCGAAGATATTGAAACCATTAATCCGGCCGCGCGCGGCTGCATCCTGCGCGAAGATATCACCGAACCGTCGAGCTGGCGCTCCGGCAAACATTTCAACACGTGGCTGAAAGATAACGGCCTGCCTGGCCTGTGCGGAATCGATACGCGCGCCCTCACCCGCAAAATCCGCGATGGCGGCGCCCCGAACGGCGCGCTGTGCGTGAACTATGCCGGTGAGTTCGATCTCAAGGCACTGCATAAAATGGCCAAGGAATGGGAAGGCCTCGAAGGCGCCGACCTCGCCAAGGGCGTCTCATGCACCCAGCAATATAGCTGGGATGAATCGCTCTGGTATCTCGGCCACGGCTATCTGAAACAGGATAATCCCGCCTATCACGTTGTCGCCGTTGATTATGGGGCAAAACGCAACATCCTGCGCTGCCTCGCCGCCTCAGGCTGCAAAGTCACCGTGGTGCCTGCGCAGACCAGCGCCGACGAGATCCTCGCGATGAAGCCAGACGGCGTCTTCCTCTCCAACGGCCCGGGTGACCCTGCTGCGACCGGCGTATACGCCGTGCCGATGATCAAAAGCCTGCTGGCCGCCGATATGCCGATCTTCGGCATCTGCCTTGGCCACCAGATGCTGGCGCTGGCCCTTGGCGGTCAGACCAAGAAAATGCACCTCGGCCACCGCGGCGCGAACCAGCCGGTCAAGGATCTCACCACCGGCAAAGTCGAAATCACCTCGCAGAACCATGGCTTCTGCGTGCTGCCGGAAACCCTGCCGAAAAACGTCGAAGTCACCCATGTCAGCCTGTTCGACCAGTCGAACGAAGGTCTGCGCGTGACCGACAAGCCGGCCTTCTCGGTTCAGTACCACCCAGAAGCCTCCCCGGGCCCGCAGGACAGCCATTACCTCTTCCACCGCTTTATCGAGCTGATCGCCGATCATCAGAAAAAGAAAAAAGTGGCCTAAGTCTCGGCGGAACTTTAACCCTGAGTCCTGCGTAGGCTTTTGTATGGAAGCGCAAACGCCTCATAACCGTCGATATTTAACCGTAGCCGCCTGCATTCTGGCCTATGGTGTTGTATTCGTTGGCGCAAATGCCGAAGTTTTAAGCCGCGCCGCCGTTGATGCCGTTTCAACAGAAAACTCCGCGACCGCTCCCAATATCGAAGCCGTTGCCGATGAAGAGTATTTTAACAGCCCGCAAGTGGGCCGCGCCATGTCGCTCAATAATCACGACGTCCTACAGGCGGATCGTGCCCCTTTAACTGATATCTAGGATTATTTTGATGAAACAGGCCCTGATCTTACTCGCTTTAGCCCTTATCGCCTTTCCGGCCTTGGCCCAAAATGCTAGCGTCAACAACAGCGGCGATATTCGCCTGAGCGGAAAAATCAGCGCCATTACCCGCGATTCGTTCATCATCACCCATGATGGCGGTACATCCGAAGTCATGTTCAGCTCGATGAACAGCAAGAACATCGAAAAAATGCGCGAAGCCAATATTTTACAGGATGGCAGCTATGTCACCGTCGAAGGAAAGCTGAAAGACGGGCCATTTAATCGCGCTGTCGTCGCGGCCGACAATATTTATGTGCAAGGCCCCGTCGATACTGTCGATTAAGGTTGCATTACCCGGCATAACTATTTAAATCCTGCTTCTCGGTGCCACACACAACTGAAGCCGAGATATGCCAAAAAGAACCGACATAAAATCCATCTGCATTATTGGCGCGGGTCCGATCATTATCGGCCAAGCCTGTGAGTTTGATTACTCCGGGACGCAAGCCTGCAAGGCGCTGAAAGAGGAAGGTTACCGGGTCATTCTGGTCAATTCCAACCCGGCCACGATCATGACCGATCCGTCGATGGCCGATGCAACCTATGTCGAACCGATCACGCCTGCGATCGTCGCCAAAATTCTCGAAAAAGAACGCCCCGACGCGTTGCTCCCGACCATGGGTGGTCAGACCGCGCTGAACACCGCTTTGGCCCTTGCCGAAGATGGCACGCTCGATCGCCTCGGCATTGAACTCATCGGCGCGAACCGCGAAGCGATCGCCAAAGCCGAAGACCGACACCTCTTCAAACAATGCATGAACGAGCTGGGCCTCGAGAGCGCCCGCTCCGCCCTCGCCCACAATATGGATGAAGCGCGCGCGGCGCTCGCCGAAATCGGTCTGCCCGCCATTATCCGCCCGGCCTTCACCCTTGGCGGCACCGGCGGCGGTATCGCTTATAACCGCGAACAATATGAAGAGATCACGCAAAGCGGTCTTGATGCTTCGCCTATCTCGCAGATCCTCGTCGAAGAGTCCCTTCTCGGCTGGAAAGAGTACGAGATGGAAGTCGTGCGCGACAAAAACGACAACTGCATCATCGTATGCTCGATCGAGAACATCGATCCGATGGGCGTGCACACAGGTGACTCGATCACCGTGGCCCCGGCCCTCACGCTCACCGACAAAGAATACCAGATCATGCGCAATGCCTCGATCGCCGTCCTGCGCGGCATCGGCGTTGAAACCGGCGGCTCGAACGTGCAGTTCGCCGTGCAGCCGGAAACCGGCCGCCTGATCGTCATCGAAATGAACCCGCGCGTGTCGCGCTCCTCCGCGCTCGCGTCCAAAGCCACGGGCTTCCCGATCGCCAAAGTCGCGGCGAAACTTGCTGTCGGCTACACGCTCGACGAACTTGGCAACGACATCACCGGCGGCAAAACGCCCGCCTCGTTTGAGCCGAGCATCGACTATGTCGTGGTCAAAATGCCGCGCTTCAACTTTGATAAATTCAAAGGCACCAACAAAATTCTGACCACCTCGATGAAGTCGGTCGGCGAAGCCATGGCCATGGGCCGTAACTTCGAAGAAGCCCTGCAAAAAGCGCTGCGCTCGCTCGAAGAAGGCTATAACGGTTTTAATGAACAAATCATCGGCGATGGCAAGGAATTGCCGGACCGCGATCAGGTGCGCGCCGCACTCTCCATCCCGACACCAAAACGCCTCCTCTATGTGGCACAGGCCATGCGTCACGGCTTCACCATCGATGAAATCTACGAAGCCTGCAAAATCGACAAATGGTTCTTGGAGCGCATTAAGCACATCATCGACACCGAAACGCAGGTCAAAATCAAAGGCCTGCCGGTTGACGCAGAAGGCTGGACCAACCTGAAGAAAATGGGCTTCTCCGATGCCCGTCTCGCCAAGCTGATGGGCGTTGATGAAAAAACGATTTTCAAAGCCCGCGCCAAGCACAAGGTTCACCCTGTCTTTAAACGCGTCGACAGTTGCGCCGGAGAAATTCCCTCCACCACGCCCTACATGTACTCTGCGTACGAAAACAATGGCGAGAGCGAGTGCGAACCGACCAACAAAAAGAAAGTCGTTATTCTTGGCGGCGGCCCGAACCGCATCGGCCAGGGCATCGAGTTCGATTATTGCTGCGTCCATGCCTGCTACGCACTGCAGGAAGCCGGCTACGAGACGATTATGATCAACTGCAACCCGGAAACCGTATCGACAGATTACGACACGGCTGACCGCTTGTATTTTGAGCCGCTCACCGCTGAAGACGTCATCGAAATTCTGCGCGCCGAAGAACAGAACGGCACGATCCACGGAATCATCGTCCAGCTTGGCGGCCAGACACCGCTGAAACTCGCGCATGAACTCGAAGCCGCCGGTTATAAAATCCTTGGTACCGAAGTCGATGCCATCGATCTCGCCGAAGACCGCGAGCGCTTCCAGAAATTCTTGAAGAAACTCAACCTGCGCCAGCCCGACAACGCGCTCGCGCACTCGGAAGAAGAAGCCTACAAAATCGCCGAAGATATCGGCTTCCCGCTCGTTATCCGCCCGTCCTACGTGCTCGGCGGTCAGGGCATGGAAATCTGCTCCGGCATGGAAGAGCTGAAACGCTACATGGGCCGCGCCGTCGAAGTATCGGGCAAAAACCCTGTCCTGCTCGACCGCTACCTCAAAGGCGCGCTCGAAGTCGATGTCGATTGCATCAGCGACGGCAAGGATGTCTACATCGCCGGCATCATGGAACATATCGAAGAAGCCGGTGTGCACTCAGGGGATTCCGCCTGCGTCCTGCCGCCGCATTCCCTGCCGTTCAAAACCGTCAAAGAACTCGAAGCCCAGACGATCAAGATGGCCAAAGGCCTCAAAGTCAAAGGCCTGATGAACGTCCAGTTCGCGCTCAAACGCAACAAGGACACGGGCGAATACGATATCTTCATTCTGGAAGTGAACCCACGCGCCTCGCGCACCGTGCCGTTTGTCGCCAAAGCCACAGGCGTGCAGGTTGCCAAAATCGCCAGCCGCGTCATGGCGGGCGAGCCGCTGAAAAACTTCTCGTCCCTGCTGGTCGGCATGTCGATGGAACACACCGCCGTCAAAGCCCCTGTCTTCCCGTTCAACAAATTCCCCGGCACCGATGTTATTCTCGGACCAGAGATGAAATCGACCGGCGAAGTTATCGGCATCGACAAAGACATGGCGCAGGCCTTTGCCAAGTCACAGCTTGCCGCCGGCACCATCCTGCCGACTGAAGGCACTGTCTTCTTATCGGTGCGCGATGAAGACAAAGAAAATCTGGTGGTGATTGCCAAGGAACTGCAAAGTCTCGGCTTCAATCTTGTCGCCACGGGCGGCACCGCCAAGCACCTGCAAGCCTCAGGCCTGAACGTTACCCGCGTCAACAAAGTCATGGAAGGTCAACCACACATCGTCGATGCGATCATCAACGGCCAGATTGATTTCATGATCAATACGACCAAGGGCGCGCAGGCGTTCGCGGATTCCTACTCCATCCGCCGTCAGGCACTGATGCACAAGATCCCCTACTACACGCTGCTCACCGCCGCGAGTGCCGGGGTTCAGGCCATCCGCGCCTTAAAGAACCGCGAAATGGACGTTCGCCCGCTGCAGGATTACTTCCCGAAAGCGGACGCGGAAGATGTCGAAGCGGCTTAGTTTGCGATAATGCAAAAATATATTGCAAGGGAACTTGTTTCCCTCTCTATACGTTATATCCTCGTGACACCGCTATTTAACGAAAGGACATAACATGTTTACTATTAGAAAAACGATTTTGACCGCCCTGCCACTCATTATGGCCGTATCCCTGCCAGCGATGGCTGAAACAGTGAAAAAGAACCCAGACGGCACGCACACTGTAACCGAAGTTGTCGGCTACAATGAAACCGTGACCTACTCTGTTCCAGGCAAAGATGCAATCTTCGCTGAAATGGATCGCGATGGCGATGGCGTCCTGAATTGGAAAGATTTCCGCGATTCCGTTCAGATGGATGACGAATATGGCACCTTTATCCGTATGGACAAAAGCGGCGATAAACTCGTAGACATCAACGAATACCGCGAATTCAACAACCTGCAAAACCGCGTTCTGACAGAATCCGATGGTGATAACCGCGTGGCTGTCGACAGACAAGCTGTTGCGACACCTGATCTGAACGGTAGCGTAGACGGGACACATACTCGCTTCGTTCCTGCCAAAACACAGAACTTCGGTTCGCGTCAGGCCTACTAAGCGATCGCTTGACCCCTACCAATTACTGATTATATTAAAGACAAGTCCGCCAGTTTTTGGCGGACTTGTTATTTGATAAGGACTCTCACTATGCAAAAAATTCCGATGACACGCCCTGGCGTTCTGGCGCTTGAAGAAGAACTGCGCCACATCAAAAATATTTTGCGTCCGCAGATCATCGAGCAGATTGCCGAAGCACGCGCGCATGGTGACCTGTCCGAGAACGCGGAATATCACGCCGCCAAGGAAAAACAGAGCTTTAACGAAGGCCGCATCAAAGAGCTGGAGAATGTAATTTCTTCGGCAGACATCATCGATCCGTCACAGTTTGCCGGCCAGAAAACCGTACGCTTTGGCGCTAAAGTCGTATTGGCTGATGAAGATACGGACGAAGAAAAATCGCTGCACATCGTCGGTGAATATGAATCGAACGCTGATCTGGGACGCATTTCCATCACCTCGCCGGTTGCCCGCGCGCTGATCGGCAAAAGCCAGGGAGATTCCGTGAAAGTTTCTACCCCGCGCGGATCGTCATCATATGAAATTATTGAAGTGCTTTTTGAGTAGATTACTCAAGATCGATGGGCACGCCCGGCTCTGATTTGAGCGTCCGCAAAAGAGGCGTTGCTTTAACCGAGGCAACCGAGGGGAACGTCGTTAATTCGTTTGATACGAACTGCTGATAATCTTCCCAGTCGCGCGCGACGATTTTCAGAATGAAATCGACGTCTCCCGACATTAGATAACAAATCCGCACTTTTTCCCATTCATTGCATTTCTGCTCGAACGCTTTCAGATCTGTTTCATTCTGGCTTTTCAATTTGATATTCGCGACGACTGTGATGCCATAGCCCAGCGCTTGCGTGTTGAGGTGCGCATGATAGGACTGAATAAGCCCGGCCTCTTCCAGCGCACGCACACGGCGCAGGCAGGGCGGAGCTGAAATGCCGGCACGTTTGGATAATTCAACATTGGTAATCCGGCCATTGTCCTGAAGTTCCTTCAGAATTTTGCGATCAATCTTGTCGAGCTTGAAACGGCGCAAAGACATCAAAAATATGGCTTCCTGTAAAACTAGTACAACGGATGAATGCTTATGATATAAGCTTATGGCGGAATGATGACAAGTCGTTCATGCAGGAAAAAAGGCCTAAAAATTGGTAAATTGCTGGATTATTACCGAAGGAATGGCAGGCACGGAAAATCAGTGTCTGGGCGTGGCTGAAGCCTTGGGTATTCACGCCGACGTCAAACGCATGACGTTGCGCCAGCCCTGGAAAATGCTCAGCCCTTATATACCCTTTGAGCAAAGCTGGAGTTTTGTTCCCGCGTTGCACGGCCCCTTCCCCGATCTGCTGATTACTTCTGGGCGCAAAGCTATCGCTGCGGCGCGCTACATTAAAAAACAAAATCCGAAAACATTCACGCTGCATCTGCAAGACCCGCGCATCTCACCGCGCAATTTCGATCTCGTTGCCGTTGCCCATCACGATGCACTGCGCGGTGACAATGTCGTCGTCACGGACGGCGCGCCCAATCGCATTACGCCCGAACGCCTCTCCTCCGCGCCGCCAATCTACACATCAACCAAACCACTTGTCGGCGTGCTGATTGGCGGCAACAGCAAAACCCATCGCTTGAGCGATGAGGGAATGGACAGTCTCATTCAGCAACTGGAAATGATCGCGCGCGATTACGCGCTGCTCATCACCGTCTCGCGCCGCACCGATGCGTCGCAGGCGCGCAAGCTGATCGACGCGCTCAAACAGACCGATGCCTACATCTGGGATGGCTCAGGCCACAATCCCTATTTCAGCATTCTCGCACACGCGAGCTATCTGCTGGTAACGAATGACAGCGTCTCGATGCTCTCCGATGCAGCCACCACCGGTAAACCGCTCTACATGCTCGAGCTTGATGGCCGTTCGCCCAAGTTCGATCGCTTCTACGCCCATTTCCGCAACCTGGGCGTAGCCCGCCCGTTTAACGGCGTTTTGGAAAATTGGGCCTACTCCCCCCTTGCCGATGCGCAGAAAATCGCCGATGCGGTGCGTAAAGCCTCTGGATTGTTTTGATTTTGCGGCTTGTCCGGGCCTCTCCCACCCGCTATGTCTATGGAATAGCTGAATTGAGTATATGACATGACACAGACAATCCACACCAAGGTGCTGATTATCGGCTCCGGCCCGGCAGGCTACACAGCGGCGATTTACGCTGCTCGCGCCAATTTGAATCCTATTCTGGTTACCGGCATGGAGCCGGGCGGCCAGCTCACCATCACCACCGATGTCGAAAATTATCCCGGCTTTGCGGATGCCATTCAGGGCCCGTGGCTGATGGAGCAGATGAAGGCGCAGGCCGAGCATGTCGGCACGAAAATCATTCACGACCTGATCATGGATGTTGATTTTTCCAAGCGCCCGTTTATCGCCAAAGCCGATAACGGCACGCTGTTCAGCGCCGACACCATCATCATCTGCACCGGCGCCAAAGCGCGCTGGCTCGGGCTTGAGAGCGAAAAAACCTTCCGCAACATGGGCGTTTCTGCCTGCGCGACCTGCGACGGCTTTTTCTTCCGCGGTAAAAAAGTGGCGGTTGTGGGCGGTGGGAACTCCGCTGTCGAGGAAGCCCTGTTCCTTGCGCAGCTGTGCGAAAAAGTCACGCTCATTCACCGCCGCGACACATTGCGCGCGGAAAAAATCGCGCAACAGCGCCTGTTCGATCATCCGAAAATTGATGTCATCTGGGATAGCGGTGTCACCGAAGTGCTCGGCGTAAAACCCGGTCAGGGCGATGCCCCCGGCGTCACCGGCATTATGCTGGAAAACCTAAAAACCGGCGCGAAAAGCCAGCTCGATGTCGACGGTATGTTCGTCGCCATCGGTCATGACCCAGCGACCGAGCTATTCAAAGGCAAGATCGATATGGATGCGGAAGGCTACATCGTCACCGCCCCGGATTCGACCGCGACCAACATCGAAGGCGTCTATGCCGCCGGCGATGTGAAAGACAAAATTTACCGCCAGGCTGTAACTGCGGCCGGCATGGGATGTATGGCGGCGCTGGAAGCCGACCGCTTCCTTGCCGAACACACCACCAGCGATTTGCATGCAGAGGCGGCGGAGTAATTCCGCCCCTCTTTTTTTATATAAGGATACCACTATGGATTGGGACAAACTTCGCATCTTTCACGCCGTCGCAAAGGCCGGCAGCTTCACCCACGCCGGTGAAGCGCTGAACCTCAGCCAGTCGGCCGTATCGCGCCAGATCAGCACGCTGGAAGAAAGCATCAGCGTCACCCTATTCCACCGTCATGCCCGCGGCCTAATCCTGACCGAAGAAGGCGAACTGCTTTACAACACCGCCGATGATATTTTTGCCAAGATGGCGATGATCGAAGGACAGTTGGCAGACTCCAAGCAATTATCCGAAGGTCCGCTGCGCATCACCGCCGCGCCGTTCATCGGCTCCACCTGGCTCGCCCCGCGCCTGAAAAATCTGAAAGACTCTCATCCCGATGTGCAGCTCACCCTGCTGCTGGATGACCGCCTGCTCAATTTAAGCATGCGCGAAGCCGACGCCGCGATCCGCCTCTATGAATCCGAGCAACCGGACCTGATCCAGCGCCATTTGACCGACATTCACTTCCATATCTGCGCGTCCGAAAGCTATCTGAAAAAGAACGGCACACCGAAGACCGTGAAAGAACTCAAAGACCATGTGCTCATCGGCTACCCAGAAGGCGTGCCGCCGCCCTTCGTCGATCCGAACTGGCTGTTCCGCGCCTCGGGCGTCGAGATGGACTCAAACCCCAACCTGCTGATGATGAACTCGCTCTACGGCATTTATGAATCGGTCAAGGCGGGCGTCGGTATCGCCGCCCTGCCCGATTACCTGATCAGCGACAATTCCAAGCTGAAAGCCATCCTGCCGTCCGTGACCCGCAAGCCGGTCGGCATGTACTTCGTCTATCCCGAAGAGCGTAAGAATTCCCAGCGCATTGCGGCCTTCCGCGACTTCCTGCTGAAAACCATCTCTGAGACCAAATTCTAAGATTTTTATGGACAACCTTCCCCGAATGGGGGTATAAACACTCCCACGCGATGTTCGCATCGCGGGACTTTTTGGTCCCACATTCTTCGGAATGTGAAACCTCCCTGTTAAACTCGCCGGGCTTTTGCCCGGTTTTTTTTGCCTTTTTGCTGGCCTGCATCACAGACATATCTTGGGATACGATCAGGGTTAAGGTACAATATAAGTGCAAATTCAACGCGTTACGGAGTTCCTCTTTGACCACCCCTGGCACCCCGCCCCCTCTGATTGCTCTCTTTAACTATGGTGGCGGCCTGCGTGGGCTGATCCCGGCCTATATCATGAGCCATATCGAGCAAACGACGGGTCTGCGCATGGCGGAAATGGTCGATATTTTCTGCGGCCCCTCCACCGGCTCGATCCTGAATGCGGGCCTGACCCTGCGCCACCCCGACCGCCCGCTGGAGCCGAAATACAAGGCCCGCCACATGGTGCGGTTTTATGAGCGCGAAGGCGCGCGGATCTTCCCGCCTGATCGTTTCCGGTCCCTGCGCGGCCTGATCCACGACTTCAACAACCGCACCATGCGCATCTCGCAACTGAACAACATCTTCAAGCACGGCCATTACGACCCCGGCAATCTCAGCCGCGCCCTGCGCTCGCTCTACGGCAATGCCCGCCTCGGCGAAACGCTGCAAAGCCTGATCATTCCGTTCTATAACATTCAGGGCAACCAGCTACAGGCTGTCGCCGAAAAAGGCGAAACCCTCGCCGCCCCCGCGCATACGCTCAACAACATTATGGATGAAGGCGGGCACGCCGTCTGGCTCAAACACATGGCCATCAATGGCGGTTATGGCGTGAAGCGTGGTACGCCCGATGTGCTGCTGCACGATGCCGTAATGGCTAGCGCAGCAGCGCCTACCTTCTTCCCTTGCCACAACTTCTCCGCGCAATGGGGCGACCGCGAACACGAAACCGATTACGCCGCAATCGATGGCAGCATCTTCGACAATCCCTGCATGACCTATCTCGGCGCGCTGCGCCAGCATCTGATGCCCGGCCAGAAACTCATTATCATCGCGTTTGGCACCGGCTACACCAACCGCGCCATCAAGAAGGAAGACTGGAACCGCTTTGGCTCGCTGGGCGTCGTCGATCCTGTCAATGACCTGCCGCTCATCAACATCTTCTTCCACGCGTCCGAGAGCGCGCTGTGGGATACGTTCGCCGATGAAATGGGCGATAACCTTTATGTTTTCAACAAATCGCTGATTTCCAACCGCGAAGCTGACTGGCCCAGCACCCAGATCGACGATGCCCAGTCGAACAACCTCGACAGCCTCAAAAACTTCGCCGAGCTTATCATTGAGGAGCAGAAGGCCAAACTCGACGCCGTCTGCGACATCCTGGTCAGCAACTACGAGCGCAAACAGCGCGAGACCAAAAAACCGGAATCCAAAAGCTGGAAAACCATGCTCTCCCAGCTGATCCCCATGGGCGAATAACCCCTTCGTTATCCACAATGTGATGCGGCGCAATATAGTTGCTTCATGCAATTTAGACAAATCTGCTATATCGTTTCTGGGTACGCTGTGTAGCGCTTCTTGACCCCTGTTTAAGTAGAGCCATGTCCGCACCGATTGCGCTGACCCACATTGATGATGGCAGCTTCCCTATGCCGGGGATGCGCGTACAGCAACGCCGTTTTGCTTACTGGCGCGCCAAAGATTATATACCGACGCGGATATACCCCCATGCAGAACCCGATGTCCTGCCTGATCGCTTAGAGCGTGTGTATATGAAGGTGCGCGGTGTCAACATTGAATGCCGCATCATGCGCGCGGAAAAAGAGCGCGGTGTTCTGGCCGCCGTCTCCGGGTTTAAATCACCAAACCCTCTGCGCCCTGAAACCGTCGAAGAATATAACAGGCAAGGCATCAGCGTCATCTGGATGGCCCTGCCCAATCCCGGCATGGGCCGCGGCTTTATGCCGTTCTTTAAACGTTGCGTCGATCAATTCATTCTCGATAAGACATCGCCGCTCTATACCCAGTTCGATCCGTCCTTAAAGCGTTTTGCGCATGGCCATTCCACGGGCGGCTTCCTTGTGACCCGCTTGCTGCTCGGCAAGAAAACCGGCGCTTTCATGAACGATCATTTTGCAGCTGCCACGATGGACGCGCCGTTCTTCGATACGGCGAATGCATCCCTCGATGATAATTTCATCTCCCGCCATGTATTCACCGCCTACGCGCTGATGCATCACAAGAGCCTGCCGCAGAATACTCTGATGGGCCGCATCTTTTTGCATCACGATCATTTGAACCGCGTCCTGCTGAAACGTGCGCCTTTGCCTGACGCCAAACGCATAGAGCATATAGGCTGGCGCTCCGCTTTAATTTTGCGCGCCTCGGTACTGGCCGTGAAAGAATTGTTACCCGGACAAGAAAAAAAGAATTTCTTTGAAGCATCCGCCGACAACAACCGCGAATTCATTGTGCCAACCTATGGACAGATGCTGGAAATTCGCGCGCATGGTCGCCAGTTCTATAAAAAATGCCGCCAGCATGATGTGCGCGCCGGCATACCCGTGCTGATGCTCGGTGGCAAAGGCGACGCTGCATCCTCGACGTTGCAGATCATGAAAACTGCGGCGCATATTGGCGCGGAATTTTATCAGGCCAATGCCGGCCATGCGACCATCGATACCGATAAAGACGCCAAAGCGGCGGCATTAGCATTTGTGGAAGCGCGTCTGCCAGCCTGGCCGGAACCAGCAGTAGAAATTATGGAAGAAATTGCGCCAGCGCCGGTTCAGCGCTGGCCCGATTATATCCGCGCGAAGTTCAGCCTAGCCGGCGCGGGCTTGTTTGGCCGCTTCGCCGCTCAGCGCAGCGCAGGCTTTTTGAATACGCTCACAGGCGGTTTTCAGCGCGCTCTCGGACGTAGCGTAGCTGATACGGAAGTGCGGGCTGAGGCCGAAGGCAGCGCCCTGAACGCACGCAACGCCTACACTCTCCAGTAAGTATGTCACGAACTCTTCATCGCTGTTGATCACTTTGCCGTCCGGCGTCGTCTTGCCGATGCAGCCTGCGCACGATGGATACACGTAGAACGCGCCTTCCGGATTCGGACATTCGATGCCGTCGCAGTCATTCAACATGGCAACGACCAAGTCGCGGCGCGCCTGGAAACTCTTCACCCAGTCTTTCAGGAACGACTGATCGCCATTCAAGGCTTCAACGGCGGCCGCCTGAGAAATCGACGACGGGTTCGAGGTGCTGTGTCCCTGCACCATCGCCATCGCTTTAATCACGTCTTTCGGGCCGCCGGCATAGCCGATGCGCCAGCCGGTCATCGAATAGGCTTTGGACACACCGTTCACGGTCAGCGTGCGGTCATACAGTTTCGGCTCAATCTCCGCCGGTGTGCAGAATTCAAAATCGTCATAGACGAGATGTTCATACATATCGTCCGTCATCACCCACACATGCGGATGCTTCATCAAAACATCCGTCAACGCTTTCATATCGGCTTTGGTGTAGCCCGCGCCCGACGGGTTCGAGGGAGAATTCAGAATCACCCATTTGGTTTTCGGTGTAATCGCGGCGTCCAATTGCGCGGCTGTCATTTTAAATCCATTATCCGCCGGGCAATCGACAAAGACAGGATTTCCTTCGGCCAGCTGCACCATGTCCGGGTACGACACCCAGTATGGCGCCGGAATAATCACTTCATCGCCCGGGTTCAGCGTCGCCATGAAGGCGTTATACAACACTTGCTTGCCGCCTGTGCCGACGATGATCTGGTCGCGCGCATAAGTGAGATTATTTTCGCGTTTAAACTTTGCGACGATCGCATCTTTCAGCGCTGGCGTACCGCCGACATCGGTGTACTTCGTCTGGCCGCCCTTGATGGCTTTGATCGCGGCTTCTTTCACAAAATCCGGCGTATCAAAATCCGGCTCACCCGCGCCAAGGCCGATCATATCCTTGCCCGCCGCTTTCAGCTCCGCCGCCTTGGCCGTTACAGCCAGTGTAGGGGATGGTTTTACGCGCGACAGACGGCCAGCCAGAATAGACATGATCACTCCTTGGTGAGGTTAAAATTGGCTGCCTAAATAACCATAGATAGGCGCGCGCGCCAAGGCGGTTTTTGCCTAAAATGCGTCCGGACGGATCAGCGACATGTCCGGTGTAACGGGCCGCGTAAACTCAATCCCCTGCCCGGCAAACCAATCCTTGAGCGGGTGCAGCAAAGGATGTGCCAGCTCGGTACGCAGATAATCCTGCACCAACGGTATATAGGTAAGATAGCGCGGCTTGCCGCCCGCCAGCGCCAGCTTGACGAACTGCCCTGCCACCCGGCAATGAAACTGTGCGGCCAGCACGACATACCACGCCTCAAACGCCTCGCGCGCGTCCGCGTTTAATCCTTGTACATATTGTGCTTTCAATTGCGCCTTGTGCGGCTCCGGCGTCACCGCCCGCGCATCCTCAAGCAAATTTACAAGATCATACGCCAGCGGCCCCCACTGCGCGCCTTGAAAATCCAGTACGCCGCAGGTGTTATTGATCAACCGCAAATTCCCGCGGTGAAAATCCGCATGCACGAAACCGAGCAGCGGCGGCGGGAGTTGCGTTTCAATCTGCGCCCACGCATCGAGATACCCCGGCAGAAGATCATCGTCATTGACCACGCCGCGCACGCTCGGCGCGTACCAGTCGATCACCCGGCGATGCCCGGCATGGATATGTGAGGCAAAATAATCCGGCAGGCCGACATGGTTATCGATGAATCCTTCGCGCAGGAAGGTCAGTACCTGTACGGCCTTGTCGAAATGCGCTTCGTCCATCTGGACATCACCCAGATCTTCCATCAGGAGAAACCCGGCTTTTTTATCATCCGCATAAATTTCCGGCGCATGGACATCCTGCTCCCGCAGCGCGCTCGCCAGACGAATATAATCATGCAGTTTGTGTCCGCGCGTCGCATGGGGATGATCGTCGGGGAGGCTGTCCATCAACACCGCGCTGTGCCCGTTTTTATTCAGCCGGTAAAAACGTCGCGACGCCATGTCTTCATAGAGCGGCGCAATCACTGCGCCCGAAAACCCATGATGGTCGGCGAACGTCCGGCGCGCTTCGTCACGCGTCTCAAAAAACTGCTGCAGGCTGAAAGACTGAGTCATACGAGAGGATATCACGGCCTTTTTACAGCCGCAGAAAAATTACTGTTTGGATTTCTTGGATTTGGCGGCCATCAGGTTGATGGCATCGATATGCCCCTGGCTGGTCTGCGGACGGTTGCCGGGAATGAGGTTGCTCTCCTGCCCAAAGACGACGGCGTTATCATCCGCCACATGGCGCAGCAGCTCCATTCCGAACGACGTTTCCTTCCCGCCTTTTTTGGCTTGCGCGGTGGCAGGCTGAATCTCCGGCACGCCCTCGCCCGCTTCAACCCGGGAAATCGCATAGGCGACCACGCCCGACAGATGCGGCGCGACGAGTTCGATCATCAGTTTCTGATCTTCCAGCGCCGCCTTCATCACGGCCTGACGCGCTTTTGCCGGACTGTCAGCATGCTCCTTCAAAAGAGTGGCAATGCGGCTTTCAGCATAGGTCTGGGTCATTTTTTTGTATCCTGTCTTGATCTGCCCCTATACTACCATAGTTCATCAAAAAATGCGGGCAAAACCGCTTAAACAAGAAACAGAAATCAATAATGGTTAACAAATTATTTATTGACATAACATTAAATCAATGGCATTCTTCAGGCCTATTCAGGATTTATTAACTTTTGCCCATCTGGGCCAAACCACAAGAGGAGTGAACTATGAGTGTATTGAAAAAAACAGGAATTTCCGCCGCTGTAACAGGAGCTGCCATGCTCTTCGCAGGCGCTGCCCATGCAGATTGCAGTGTAACTGACTATGATAAAAAAGGCTTCTTAGGGCTAGGCAATAAAACGCACAGCCGTGAATTTGCCGGTAAATCCGTTACCAAAATCTGGAACGATTACTGCAAGCCTTACATCGAGAAAACCATTGCCAAAGAAAACATTCAAAATGGTCAATTTGGTATGCATTGTACAGGCAGCCTGTCTTGCGATATCAAAGGCTCAATCGTAAATGGACAACCGCAACCTTTGAAATTGACCAAAGGTTTGTAAAATAAATTGACATTATGGCAAAAAATGATAGTAAACCTTACTATCATTTTTTGTTTTGTAAATACGGAGAGAAATCATGAATAACCTTATGAAGCGTTTTGCCCAAACGGTTGCCGTTGCAGGAGGTACGCTCATGGCATCTGCCATGGCCGCACAAGCCGACTGCTCGATTAAAGACAACGATACGGGTAAAAGATACTCCCGTGTTTTTGAAGGACAATCTCCTCAGAATATCTGGGAGCGTTACTGCAAAAAGTTTCTCCAGAACAACATTGCGAAAGAAGGCATTCGTAACGGTGAATTCAGCATGCGTTGCTGGGGCAGTGTAAGATGCGAAATTAATGGCCGACTGGAAGATGGCCGCCTGGTTATCGATACGCTGGACTATGGTAAAGGCAATGTTCAATCCCGTGTTGATGTTCCTGTATCTCGCCCGCGCAAACATGTTGAAGAACGTGTTGTGGTGACACCAAAAATCAACAAAACGTTTACGCAAGAAACACGTGTTGAAACTGGTGTCAGAACGCATAAAACACAGGAACACAAAAGCCGTGTCCGTGTTGATTCAGGTTGGTCACATTTTGACGCATTGGTTGCTGATTGCGAAAAGTATGGCCGTACCAGCTGGTTTGCTCGCGCAGAAACAGCCACGCCTGCCTGCAAGAAATAAAACCCCTATTTAATTTCTAAAAAAGCGCCTTCAGGGGCGCTTTTTTTATGCGGATTTTTGGGAAGCTTCGCCGATGGCGGCGAGTTCGGTGAGGATGCGCTCGATGCCTTTCACGCGCTGCGCGACCTCATCCCACTGACGCAGGATGGTCAGACGCTGGTCGGGACGCAGCTTGATCGCGCCTCGCTGATCGGTAAGCCATTGCATAAGGCCCATGACGTTCGGCGGTGAATCCTTGTGGAAGCCAATCAGCGCGCCCTTCGGCCCGGCATCGACGCGGTCGATCCCCGCCATACGGCACAGCTGCTTGATCGCGACAATATCCATGAGGTTTTCGACCTCTGCCGGGATCGGCCCGAAGCGGTCGATCAGTTCGGCGGCAAACGCCTCGATCCCTGCCCTGTCTTCCAGATCGGAGAGGCGGCGATAAAGACTCATGCGCACACCTAAATCTTCGACATAATTTTCCGGGATCATGATCGAGAGGCCGAGATTGATCGTCGGCGACCACGCATCGTCCAGCTCAAATCCCTTCTCCAGATCAACACCCGCGCGCGCCGCCGCAACCGCTTCTTCCAGCATCTGCTGATACAGCTCGACGCCGACTTCCTTGATATGGCCCGACTGTTCTTCGCCCAGCAAATTCCCGGCCCCACGAATATCCATGTCATGGCTCGCCAGCTGGAAACCCGCACCCAGCGTGTCGAGAGTCTCTAATACCTCAAGGCGTTTTTGCGCTGTCGCGCTCAGTTTCTGTTCCGGCTGATAAGTGAGGTATGCGTAAGCGCGTAAACGTGATCGCCCAATGCGTCCGCGGATCTGATAAAGCTGCGAGAGGCCAAACATATCGGCGCGGTGCACGATCATCGTGTTCGCGCTCGGAATATCGATCCCGCTTTCAATGATGTTGGTAGCCAGCAGCACATCATATTGCCCGTCATAAAACGCGCTCATGCGGTCTTCGAGTTCGGTCGGCGTCATCTGCCCATGCGCCGCGATAACCTTTACTTCCGGCACCAGTTCTTTGAGCTGCTCTTCCAGTTCGCGCATGTCCGATATACGCGGGCACACGTAGAAACTCTGCCCACCGCGGTAATGTTCGCGCAGCAGCGCCTCGCGGATTACGAATCCGTCATAGGGCAGCACAAATGTACGCACCGCCAACCTGTCCACCGGCGGCGTGGTGATCAGGCTCATTTCCTTCACGCCCGTCAATGACATCTGCAACGTGCGCGGAATTGGCGTTGCTGTGAGCGTCAATACATGTACATCGCTTTTCAGTTCTTTGAGGCGCTCTTTCTGCTTCACGCCAAACCGCTGTTCTTCATCGACAATGACCAGACCCAGATGCGAAAACTTCACTTCCTTGCCGAACAGCGCGTGCGTGCCGATGACGATATTGACGCTGCCATCGCGCAGACCGTCTTTGGTCATCTTGGCTTCCTTGGCGCTGACAAGGCGCGAAAGTTGATCGACGCGCAACCCCGTCCCGGCAAAACGCGCGGCAAAATTCTTGTAGTGCTGGCGCGCGAGAAGTGTCGTCGGCACCGCCAGCGCGACCTGCACACCCGACATCGCCGCCACATACGCCGCGCGCAACGCCACCTCGGTCTTGCCAAACCCGACATCGCCGCAGACCAGGCGGTCCATCGGCTGTTCGCCCGCCATATCGCCCAACACATGATCGATCGCGCGCTGCTGGTCTTCGGTTTCCTGATAAGGAAAACGCGCCGCGAAACTGTCATACTGATCTTTATCGACGCCAAGTTTTTCCGCGCGGCGCAGCAGGCGTTCGGCAGCGATTTTCAGCAGGCCCTCCGCCATGATCATCAGATCTTTTTTGATCTTGGCTTTACGCGCCTGCCACCCGGCCCCGCCGAGTTTATCAAGCTGGCTGAAGCCCTCGTCCGAACCGAAGCGCGAGAGTACTTCAATATTCTCGACCGGAACAAACAACTTATCGCCGCCCGCGTAAATAATTTTCAAGCAGTCATGCAGCGTCCCGCCTGCATTCAGCGTCTCCAGCCCTTCAAAGCGCCCGACCCCATGATCGATATGCACGACCAGATCGCCCGCATTGAGCGCCGAGACTTCTTTGAGGAAATTATCTGCTTTCTTGCGCTTAGCGGATCGGCGCGCGAGGCGGTCGCCCAGAATATCCTGCTCCGTAATCACCGCCAGATCGTTCGCGATAAATCCGCTTTCAAGGCTCAGAATAACCAGATTGATTTTGTCTTTTTTCACGTCGGAAATTTTATCGGTCAGCAGCAGTTGTCCGATACCCGCATGCTCCATCATGCCTTTCAGGCGCTCACGCGATCCTTCGGAATAGGCCGCGATAATCGTCTTGCGTTGCAAGCCCACCAGATATTGGCGCACCGCGCCGAACACATCGCCATCTGGCAACGCGCGGATATCGGCAAAATCACGGCTTTTACGCGCCCCGCCATCTTGCGCCGGTGTTTCTTCCGGCGCGCCGAACGGCATCAATGTCACGGCGCCGGTGAAAAATGTCTGCGCCTCACGCTCGCTTAAATAGAGCGCGGTCGGCGGCAGCGGATTATAAATCGCCCCTGATAAAGGCGCTTCCACACCCTTCTTCTTGCTTTTTTTCTGCGCGGCATCCTGCAGCGTCTTGCGAGCCTGATAGAAATCATCAACCTGCGTCAGGCGTTCATGCACGGATTGCGCCGCATGCTGGTCAAGCGAAAGATCATACGCACCCAGATAATCGAACAGCGTCTCCATCTGCTCATAAAACAGCGGCAACCAGTGATCCATCCCATTATGACGCCGCCCCTCGCTCACCGCCTCATAGAGCGGATCGCCCGATTGCACCACGCCAAATGTATCGCGGTATTTGGTGCGGAACCGCGTGATCGACTCTTCATCCAGCGTAAATTCGGTGACTGGCACCAGGGAGAATTCTTCGCGCTTTTCCAGCGTCAACTGGGTGAGCGGATCGAAGGTGCGCACCTTTTCCACTTCATCCCCGAACAAATCAAGACGCACCGGAAATTCTTCCCCCGCCGGAAACAGATCGACGATATCGCCGCGAATAGCAAACTCTCCCTGCTCGCGCACCGTGTCCGTGCGGTGATAGCCATTCGCCGTCAGATAGCCCTGCAATTGCGCCAGCGACAACCGCCCGCCAACCCGCGCGGCAAATCCTGCGCTCGCCAGTGCCGCGCGCGGCATCACACGCTGTGTCGCGGCATTGACTGTTGTCAGCACAATACGGGGAAGAAACTTATTATCCTCCTGCCAGCTTTTGATCGTCATCAACGCCGCGACGCGCCGCGCCGCCACATCATCGTTCGGCGAAATGCGATCATACGGCAAGCAATCCCATGCCGGAAAAATCACCACCGCCACATCCGGCGCAAAAAAAGCAATCAAATCGCGCAGACTGGTCGCGCGCTCTTCATCCATGGCAACATGGGCGATCATCTTGCGGGTGCGTGACGCGTCAATCGCGCGGCTGATTAAAACCCGCGCGTCCTGACCTTCCGGTGCCCCATAAAGAAATTGCGCCGCCATTATTTACCGCTCACCTTATGCTGCAAGAACAACGGAAGGATCGGATTGGTTTCATCGGGCGGCACAGGCTTGCCGATAAACCAGTCATAGAGATCAGGATCAGGGATTTCGAGCAGCGTTTCATAGGCCGATAATTGTGCTTCATCGAAGCCACCCACCTGCTTGTCGGCAAAGCTGCCCATAATCAGGTCCATCTCGCGCGTACCCCGGTGCCACGAGCGGAAAATCAGGCGTTTACGGCGGTTTTCAAGAAGCTCTGTCATGGGTATAGTGTCTTAAATTGTATTGAAACCGATGCCAAGACCTTTCGCCCTCGACCCGCTGTTCCGCCTGATCACGACGCTCCCCGGCGTCGGGCCGAAGAACGCCAAGCTCTTTGAAAAGCTGACCGGCGGCATCAAGGTCGTCGACCTGCTCTGGCACAAACCCGTCGATTTTGTTGACCGCAGCCACTCCCCCGCGCTCAAAGACGCCGAAAATGGCAGCATCGTTACCTGCGAAGTCGAAATACTCAAACATGCGCCAAGCGCCCGTGCCGGCCTGCCCTACCGCGTCAAGGCGACCGACGGCACCGCGTCCGTCGATCTGGTTTTCTTCAGCGCCAAACGCGACTGGATCGAAAAACAGCTGCCCATCGGCGGCGTGCGCATCGTCAGCGGCAAGGTAGAATTTTATCAGGGTCAGGCCCAAATGGTGCATCCCGATTTCATCGTGAAGCCCGAAGACAAAAACACCATCGATCTGATCGAACCGATCTACCCGCTCACCGCCGGCCTCACCAACAAACTTGTGCGCAAAGCCATCAAGGGCGCGTGCGACACGCTGCCCGATCTCACCGAATGGCAGGACGCCGCGTGGAAACAGAAAAATAAATGGCCCGATTGGAAAACCGCGATGCTGGTGCTGCACCACCCGGCGTCCGAGCGCGATATCCTCCCCACCCATCCCGCGCGCCAGCGCCTCGCCTACGATGAATTCCTCGCCAATCAACTGGCGCTGGCGTTGATGCGCTTGAAAGCGCGCAAGACTGGCGGCCGCGCCTGGCCGACACAAAGTCCGCTCAAACAAAAAATTCTAAAGGCTCTGCCGTTTGAATTAACCGGTGCGCAGAAAAATGCGCTCAAAGAAATCGACGCCGATATGGGCGCGCCCCTGCGCATGCTCCGCCTGCTTCAGGGCGATGTCGGTTCCGGCAAAACCATCGTCGCCATCATGGCAATGCTCAACGCCATTGAAGGCGGCGCGCAGGCGGCCATCATGGCACCCACGGAAATTCTCGCACGCCAACATGCGTTGAGCGTCGAGCCATGGCTCAAAGCCGCGGGCATTTCTTTTGTCACGCTGACCGGCCGCGACAAAGGCAAAGCGCGCGACGCGCTGCTCAAGCAAATCGCCGATGGGTCTGCGCAGGTCGTCATTGGCACCCACGCCCTCTTTCAGACCGACATCGAATTCCGCGATCTCGGTCTCGCCGTTATCGACGAACAACACCGTTTCGGCGTGCATCAGCGCCTCTCTCTCTCTAACAAGGGAAAGGGCGTCGATGTGCTGGTGATGACCGCCACGCCGATCCCGCGCACGCTCACCCTTACCGCTTATGGCGATATGGAAGTCAGCCGCCTCAATGAAAAACCGCCGGGCCGCAAACCCATCGACACGCGCCTGATCTCCAACGACAAAGATGATGAAATGATCGCGGCGCTCGCGCGCCAGATCAAAACAGGGGCGCGCGCCTACTGGGTCTGCCCGCTGGTGGAAGAAAGCGAACTGATCGACTTACAGGCCGCCGAAGCCCGCTACGATATCCTCAAATCTATTTTCGGCGATCAGGTCGGTCTCATCCATGGCCGCCTCAAGCCCGCCGAAAAAGATGCCGTCATGGCGGACTTCGTTGCGGGCAAAAAATCCATCCTCGTCGCTACCACCGTTATCGAAGTTGGCGTTAACGTTCCCGAGGCCACTATCATGATTATCGAAGAAGCCGAGCGTTTTGGCTTGGCCCAGCTTCACCAGCTACGTGGACGCGTCGGGCGCGGCGGCGATAAATCCTTCTGCTTTCTGATGTATGGCGAACGCGTCGGCGCTGCCGCCAAGGAACGTCTCTCCATCATGCGCGACACCGAAGACGGTTTCCTCATCGCCGAAAAAGATCTGGAGCTGCGCGGTGGCGGCGAAATTCTCGGCACCCGCCAGAGCGGCCTGCCCGAGTTCAGAATCGCGGATTTAGCGGCCCACGGCGAACTCCTCGCCGCCGCCCGCGACGACACCAAACTCATCCTCTCCCGCGATCCGGAGCTGGAAGGGGAACGCTCCAACCACTTGAAAACATTACTATATTTGTTCGAACAGGATCAGGCTATCCAGACTTTGCGGGCGGGCTAACAAAATTTGCAATAAAACTGGGAAATCTTTAAGCTATTGCTTATATTTGCATAATTACACAAACAGGCTGATACCATGACTGACACGCAGACGATTGAGAAAAAACCAGATCTTACAGTAGAGGCCAATGCCCCTGAAGCAGATCAGGATGAAAATGTATCCATCACGGCGAAACCTTTTACCAGCAAATTTCAGATTCCCACATGGGCCAGAAAAAAAGAAGCCAAATTTGATTGGAGCGATGCCGATAAGTCGTTGCGCAAGTTCCTGAAGTCGTTTGATACTGAATACGAACAACACATCTCTAACACGGATGAGAATAAAAAAATGGCACTGAAAATAGCCAAAAATTACACCGTTAAAAACGAGATTCATTTTGCGCATACGACATTGCGGTTTGTACCCAAAGATAAAGAATATGATACAAGCTTTATCATTGAAAAATCGCGTTTGAATGACGCAAAAACCAAAGCTACATTCACGGGCGATGCGGACAACTTCAATAACGTGACGGCCAAAAGAATGATAGAAGCCATCTTTCTTGGAAAAACCGGGAAATTCACAGCAAATCTCACCAGCGGCACGCCTGCTCAAAAAATGCTGCTGTTAAACGCAATTGCTGAATTCAATCAAACGCGCGGCCCGGATAATCAAATTACCCCTGAAGGATTTGATGAAGAAATTTATAAAATCAAGCAAGGTGCTTTTAACACGAATGCTGATCTCTTTAACAGCATACCCAAAAATGATTTTTCGAAATCAGACAAAGCTACAGGTGAGACAGCAGATGTCAGCAAAGACTTTGAGGCTGGTGCGCAAGATTTTTCTGACATTAAAATTAATGAAGCAGAGTTAGATGCCGCCATCAATGCTGATTTAAAGAAAGACAATGGCAGCTCAAAGCCTACACCGCCTCAACCATAGCTTCTTTATCAGGTGGCGTGATAATGCCGCCGGAAGCCAGCAGCTTGATCGCTTCTTCGACGGTCATCGTCAAATAGATCACATCTTTCTTGGCCATGAAGACCAGCATCCCGGCGGTGGTCGGCGTGACGGGCATGTAGATGTTCAAAACTTCGCTGCCATCGCCTACGCTCTGAATTTCCCCCGGCGTGACACCCGTGACAAACCCGATCGTCCAGGAATTCGGATGCGGATATTGAATCAAAACAACTTCGCGAAAAGCCGTCGATTTTGATCCCATCGTCATTTCAAATACCTGTTTAACGGCGCGATAGACCGTGTTGATCAACGGCATGCGCTCGACCAGATATTCCGACGCGCGGATAATCATGCGCCCAAGAAAATTACGCGCGAACCACCCGACCAGAATAAAAAACCCAACCGTGAATACCAGCCCCAGACCGGGAATATACACCGGCAGATAATTATTCGGATTATAGTGCGGCGGGATCAACCCTGCGATCAGCCCATCAAGGAACGTCAACAACCACCAGGCACTCCACAAGGTGATAATGATCGGCGCCGTCACGACAACGCCGGTGAAGAAGTATTTGCGCAAGCGCCAGCCCACCCCGCCCTTCGGCTGAAGGGCTTCTTCCACATCATGGACAATCCGGGGCTGTGTCATTCTATCCTTTGATTTTCTTGCGCAGATAATCGCCAACGCTGCTCAGCGCGATCCGTTCCTGCGCCATAGTGTTGCGCTCGCGCACCGTTACCGTGCCATCGGCGGTCGTATCGTTGTCGATAGTGAAACAAAACGGCGTGCCGATCTCATCCTGACGCGCATAGCGCTTGCCGATATTCTGCTTGATGTCGAGATCGACCGCGAATTCCTCGCGCAGCTCCATATAGAGTTTCTCCGCAATTTCCGGCTGTCCGTCTTTGGCCGTCAGCGGCAGGATCGCGGCTTTCTTCGGCGCGATGCTCGGCTTGAAATTCATATACATGCCCGAGGGACGGTTCGGATCGACCGTGAACGCTTCACAGAGCAGCGCCAGAACACCGCGCGTCAAACCAGCCGCCGGCTCGATTACATGCGGCAGGTACTTCTCGTTGTTCCGTTCCGGGTCGAGATACTGCAAATTCTGACGCGAATGCTCCTGATGCTGCGTTAAATCGTAATCGGTGCGATACGCAATGCCTTCCAGCTCACCAAAGCCCGGCGCGCTGAACGGGAATTGATATTCAATATCGAACGTGCCCTTGGAATAGAAGACCAGCTCGTCCTGCCCATGCTCGCGCATCAACAGATTGGCCGCCGTCAGCCCCAGATCTTCCCAGAATTTCTGGCGCTCGCTCTTCCAGAAATCGAACCACATCTTGGCTTCATCGGGATGGCAGAAGAATTCCATCTCCATCTGCTCGAACTCGCGGCTGCGGAAGATAAAGTTGCGCGGGTTGACTTCATTGCGGAACGCCTTGCCGATCTGCGCAATACCGAACGGCACTTTTACGCGCGATGAATCCAGTACGTTTTTGTAATTGATAAAAATCCCCTGCGCCGTCTCCCCGCGCAGATACGCAATGTTATCATCACTCGCCACCGCGCCAATTTTCGTTTCGAAGAGCAGGTTGAAGGCTTTCGGCGCTGTCAGGCTGCCCGCCTCTTTCGCATCGGGCCCAAGGATATGCCCATATTCTTCAAACGCGATGGTATTCAAAGCCACTCGTTTGAAATCAGATTCCGGATGGCCTTTGCCAAATTTTTTCAAACGGCTGGAGGTGATATCATCCTCATCGCTTTGAGGTACGGCAATCCACGGACCTTCATGATTGATGGGGACCAGCACATCGATATGATCTTCGCGATACCGCTTCTTCGTTTCCTTGCAATCCACCATCGGATCGGAGAACCCGCCGACGTGGCCCGACGCCACCCACACTTTCGGGTTCTGAATGATCGCGCTATCAAGCCCGACAATTTGCACCGGATGGCCATCGGGGCCGATCGGCGGGCATGTCACCATGCGCTTCCACCAGTAATCGCGCAGGTTGTTTTTCAGCTCGGTGCCGAGAGGGCCATAATCCCAAAAACCGTTGATGCCGCCGTAAATGTCGGAGGCCGGAAAGATAAAGCCGCGTCGCTTGCACAGCGCCACGATCTCTTTCATGTCCTTTTGCCCGTTGTCGGTGATAATGTCTTTCTTTTCAGCGGCTTGCATAGTGTCTTCTTTCTGATTAGGAGCTGCCAACACCTTACTGTTCCGCCCCCGTTACCGCAAGTGTTGACAAAGGCCGCTGGCTATGTTAGGAATTAATTCATATCACCCACAACTGCGCCTTGCGCACATCTCATCCCCCGCTCACCGCGGGTTTTTTTCATCTGGAGGCACAATGATGTTACTCGAACTGGGGCGCGGTATGCGCCCGCTCAAACCCGCGGCGCTGAACTGGTTGCCGAGCAAACTCTCCGGCCTGATTGGTTGGTACGATGCGGCGGACGCCGCCACCATTACGGCGTCGAGCAGCCTCGTGAGCAATCTTGCGGATAAATCATCGGCCGGCAATCACCTGGTGGGCCTTAGCAACAACAAACCCATCACCGGCGCGCTCACGCAAAACGGCCTCAATCTATTGAACTTCAATGACCCAACCTACGCCAAGTTTCTCTCGCTCACCGGCGCATCGAGCGGCGGCGCGCTCTCAGGCCTCAGCAGTATCGCCTCCACCATCGCCGTAACGTTCATACAAAACGCCACCGCCTCCAACGGCGCAATCCTGTCTGTAAAAAGCACGATCAATTCCGATGCGTTCGTGCCCGACCTCGCCGTCAGCAACCGTGGCTATTTCCCGCAAAGCACGGGTGCGAGTTTCATGAACCTAAACCCCACCACCATGCCGCGCGGCAGCGCTTACTGCGTCGTCTTCCGCTGGTCGCCGACCGGTATTGGCTGCTACGTCAACGGCGTGCTGCAAGGCGTTGATAGTCATGCCTCTGCCAACTATATTGACCGTTTCGTGCTGGGCTATCGTTGCGCGACCAGCATGCTGTGGCGCGGCGCTATCGGCGAAGTCTGCGTCATCAACCGCGGTATTACCGATGCCGAACGCGGCTCCTTGCAAAATTACCTGATGACCAAATGGGGAATCGCGTAGCATATTGGCATGGCGGAGGCGCAACCCATCCCGGTTATTCTGTGCGGCGGCATTGGCGATCGCCTGAAGCCGCTCAGCACGCCCGATCATCCCAAACAGTTTCTCCCCTTGGCCCAGAATGCCAGCCTGTATGATCTAACCTGTGCCCGCGCGCGTCGCCTCTGCCCCGATGCGCCGCTACGCATTGTCACCACCGCCGCGCTCGAATCTCTCGCCCGCAGGCAATGTGCGCAAGATGCTTCATATATTATCGAACCCTTGCGCCGTAACACCGGCGCGGCCATCGCGCTTGCCGCGCAAAACGCGGCGCCCGATGACATTCTCTGGATCATGCCCTGCGATCATCTTATCGACGATGAAGCCGCGCTGCAAACCGCGCTTGCTCAATCCCTCCCACTGGCACAAGCCGGGCACCTCGTCCTCTTTGGCATCAAGCCGACCTCCCCCCATACCGGCTACGGCTATATCCACACCGGCCCGCACAACACGATTGTCTCCTTCACCGAAAAGCCCGATCTGGATACGGCGCAAAGCTATCTCGCTTCGGGCACCTATGTATGGAACAGCGGCATGATCGTTACGCGTGCGCGAACCCTGCTCGATGAGTTTGCCGCCCTCGCCCCCGCCTATATCGAGGGAGAAGCACAGACACGCTATCCGCACCTCGCCCCAACGTCCGTCGATTTTTTAATTTTGGAGCAAACCGCCCGCGCGTGCGTTATCCCCATCGACATGGGCTGGCAGGACATTGGCGGGCCGGATAATCGGGCACAATTCGAGACGCCCGCCAAAAAATACGCCGAACGAACTGAATAACTATCAAGCGTTGGTAAATCGGTTATTAGCGAATGGCTCAGCCCTATCCCGTCTTGCTATAAAGTAGGTTTTCTCTGGAATTGACTGAAGCTGAGTGGTATCGATAATTATGTCCGTTATTCCACCTTCCTGGAAATCTGAAATGGCCAGCCTTCGCGAGGAGTTTGATGGATACAATAGTATTTTCAGGTTCACTGATGAAATTGCCCATGGCTTGGATACTCGCGTAAGTTTCGGCATGGCCGCCCTGAAAAACCTTATGCTGATTAATGGCGGTGCCATTGTTGCTATACCTGCTATTGTGACAGGATTTAAAACAGGTTTTCACTGGGGCATCATTGCTGCAACAGCTTTTTTTGTTTATGGCCTAATTTGCTCTTTGGCAGCTTATTTTTACAGCTTTACCGCTGCTAGTTCTTATATAGAAACGCGTGGATTTGCTCGTGACACAACGTTCAATCTTGTCGCAATCCGCCACATGCGGCTTTCTTATTCGCAGCATGAACTAGATAATCTGGAGAAAGAGCGTATTGGTTTTGAAATCAAAAGAGATAACGCCCACTTATCCGTTGTAAAAGGTACTAAGATGGCAATGCGCGCTGCTTTTCTTTCACTTACTTCATTCATTGTTGGCGCCGGCATCCTGTTGACTGTGATGATATATCTATCCCAGCAAAAACCTGTTTCCTCTTCTAGCATTGAAGCGGTCTGCTGTACCGAGCAGCCTTAACATACGCCCCACAATACGGCAGCATGTGGTAATTCTTTAAGTCACAGGAACATTATCCTATAAAGTCAAAAACTCTGTAGTTTGAAATTTTCCGTAGCTGAGTGATTGGTTTGATGGTGATCGCGGTGGGATTCGAACCCACGGCCTACTGATTAAAAGTCAGTTGCTCTACCGGCTGAGCTACGCGATCATCGATGCGTTAAGTTGGCTGAAAATATGGATATTATGCCGCCCCGTCAACCCGTTTTTTTGCTATTTAAACGGCTTAGGGTGGCCGGGGTCACAAACTCGCTCACATCACCGGTTAAAGAGTGTATTTCCTTGATAAACGAGGCTGAAACGAACTGCCATTTGTCCGCGGCCATGAGGAAAACCGTCTCAATATCAGGTGCCAGACGGGCATTCATGCCGGTCATCTGGAACTCATAGTCGAAGTCGGACACCGCCCGCAGGCCCCGGAAGATGATTCTCGCCTGACAATCGCGGGCCAGATGGATCAGCAAATCATCGAACCCCCGCACCTCCACGTCACAGAATTTCTCCGGCAGGGTCGCGACATCCGCCTTCACCATGTCGATGCGCTCGTCATGGGTAAAGTAAGGGTTCTTACGCACGTTGCCCGCCACGCCGACGATCAGCTTGTCGACCATCTTGCTGGCGCGCTTAATCAGATGCAGGTGCCCTTTGGTAATAGGGTCGAACGTGCCGGGATAGATGCCGATGCGATGGGTCATAGATCCGTTTTAACGGCTAAAAGGCCGCCTGACAAAGAGTAAGTTTGACCCTTTAACACTTGATTTTGACCGCCTCATCTTTATGAATAATATTATGCATGATGACATGACCCAGCACGAACTCATCCTGCTCCTGCTCATGGCTGAGATGGCCAAACCGTTAGAGTTATCTGATTTTATCCGCGAACTGGATGAGCGCTACGTTAAAGGCAAGGACCCTTCACTCACCAACCGGTTTGAGATGATACTGACAACGCGATTGATGCAGTCTCTGCAAAATCTGCAGGACCGGCAACTGGTTGTACGCGAAGAAAATAAATCGGGTCCCGCCCTGATCAGACCCTATGGCGAGAACGGAAAAATGGTCGGCTTCCATCCGCTTGAATATCGGTTGACCGATGCAGGCATTTGCTTCGCGCAAAAACTGCAAAGCCCAAAGCCGCAACCCGCTCTTAAAATCGTTTAAAATACTAAAGGCTGTATTGCTGACGGATATACGGCATAGCCCGTTTGATCAGCAGTTGCTTGTCCGCATTTTCAAGGCGCGAAAAAGCCGTCACCTGTCCGCGACAGCTGGCCGCACCGCACCGGCAGTTCATATGCCAGTGCGGATCGTTTTCCGACGTGCTGTAATCAAAGAATAATTCTTCACCCGGTGTGATATCTTTCAGCGCGTACAAAGCAGCGCCATCTTCCGTGAAAGACAGGTTCGCATCGCAGGAATGATTGATGTAATCATCCGGCCCACCTTCGGCCATCAGAAACGTATCTGTATCGATTTGCAGAACGTGAATGGAATAATCGGACGTATCAAACTCGTGCCGCGCCAGCTTTTTTCCCGTGAGCGGCATAACAACCGTACCCCGCGCAATAAATTCCTGGGCGAAAGCACCATACCCTTCCACATCCGAACCCCGTACTTCGACGAAGGAGAAGGCCTGTTCTAATGCTACATGTGTGTTCCGCATGACAGGCCCCCTTTATGGCTTACTGCAAACTCGTTTCCGGTTCGTTTCCGTCGACGATCTCGTCGGCGTCACTCTCATCTTCCTGAATCAGCCACGCGACAGAGACAACCTTTTCCTTGTCGGCGACGCGGAACATGGTGACGCCCTGCGCCGAGCGACCGGTGAAGCGCACATCGCGCACCGGCATGCGGATCATCTGGCCGGCATCGGAAATAATCATCACCTGGTGATCGTTCGTGACCGGGAAGGTCGCAACAATCTCGCCCGTCTTTTCGGTCACGGACATGTTGATGACACCTTGCCCGCCGCGACCTGTGATGCGGTATTCGGAGGCGTAAGTGCGCTTGCCGAAGCCGCGCTCGGAAACGCTGAGCAAGGCCTGCCCTTGCGCGCCTTCTTCTTCGCGTTTCAGGATCGACATGCCGATGACTTCATCGCCGGCGGCCAGTTTCATCCCGCGCACGCCCGTCGAGCTGCGGCCTGCAAACACGCGGATATCGTCAACCGGGAAGCGGATGGCTTTACCCGAGCGCGAGGCGAGGAACACGTCTTCATCGGCGCGCGCGATACGCACATCGACAAGGCGTTCGCCTTCATCGAGTTTCATTGCAATTAGACCGTTCGAACGGATATTCTGGAAGTCGGTCAGCTTGTTGCGGCGGATGGTGCCGTGGCTGGTCGCGAACATGATTTCGAGGTCGTTCCAGACCTCTTCGTTTTCCGGCACGCGCAGATAAACGGAGACATTCTCCCCGCCTTCCATCGGCAACAGGTTGACCAATGCCTTGCCGCGACTTTGCGGCGAGGCCAGCGGCAACTGCCAGACTTTGAGCTTGTGCGCAATACCGCGCGACGTGAAGAAAATAATCGGCGTATGCGTCGAGGCGACGAACATGTCGGAGACAAAATCCTCGTCTTTGAGCGCCGTGCCCGAACGGCCCTTGCCACCGCGTTTTTGCGCGCGGTACGTATCGAGTGGCACACGTTTGATGTAACCGCCATTGGTGACGGTGACGACCATGTCTTCGCGCTGGATCAGTTCTTCGATATCCATCTCGAATTCGGCATCGACCAGCGCGGTGCGGCGCGGCGTATTGAAGCGCTCTTTCACGTCGCGCAACTCTTCGCGCAACACATCGAGCATTTTCTCACGGCTGGCGAGGATGGCGAGGAATTCGGCAATTTTAGACGTGATCTCTTTCAGCTCATCGCCGATCTTGTCACGTTCAAGCCCTGTCAGGCGGTGCAGACGTAGATCGAGAATGGCTTTCGCCTGTACTTCCGACATTTGGTAGGTGCCGGCCTCGTCAACAAAATATTCGGGATCGTCGATCAGCGCGATCAGCGGGCGAATATCATTCGCGGGCCAGCGTTTCGCCAACAACGCTTCACGCGCTTCGGTCGGGTTGCCGGCATTGCGGATCATCGCAATGATTTCATCGATGTTCGCTACCGCCACGGCCAGACCGGCCAAGACGTGGGCGCGGTCGCGGGCTTTGCCCAGTTCGAAGATCGTGCGGCGGGTAATCACCTCTTCGCGGAATTTCACGAACAGGCTGATGAAATCTTTCAGGATCAGGATTTTCGGACGACCATGATCCAGCGCGACAAGGTTGCAGCCGAAGGATGTTTGCAGCGAGGTATGTTTGAGCAGCTGGTTCAGCACGACATCCGCATTGGCGCCGCGTTTCAGTTCGATCACCACGCGCACGCCTTCGCGGTCGGATTCATCGCGGATCTCGGCAATGTCTTCGACGATTTTCTCACGGGCAACTTCGCCTAGGCGCTCAAGGAGCTTGCCCTTGTTCACCTGATACGGCACTTCGTGCACGATGATCGCCTGTTTGTCTTTGCTCACCTCTTCGAACGATGTCTTCGCGCGCATCATCACTGAGCCGTGACCCGTATGATACGCCGAGCGAATACCCATCTTGCCGAGGATCTGTCCGCCTGTCGGGAAGTCGGGTCCCGGAATAATCTCCATCAGTTCTTCGGTGGAAATTTCAGGGTTATCGACATAGGCCAGACAGCCATCGATCACTTCGCCCAGATTGTGCGGCGGAATATTGGTTGCCATACCGACGGCGATACCGCCTGAGCCATTCACCAGCAGGTTTGGAATACGCGCCGGGAGCACGACAGGCTCGTTCTGGCTTTCATCGTAGTTGGGACGGAAATCGACCGTGTCCTTGTCGATATCGTCGAGCAGCATTTCGGACGCTTTGTTCAAACGCGATTCCGTGTAACGCATCGCGGCGGGCGGGTCGCCGTCCATCGAACCGAAGTTCCCCTGTCCGTCGATCAGCGGCAGACGCAGTGAGAAGTCCTGCGCCATACGCACCAACGAGTCATAAATCGCCTGGTCGCCATGCGGGTGGTATTTACCCATGACGTCCCCGACGATACGCGCGGATTTACGGTAGGGCTTGTCGGAGGTGTAACCACCTTCGCGCATCGCGAAGAAAATACGGCGGTGAACCGGCTTCAATCCATCGCGCGCATCGGGGAGCGCGCGGCTCACGATCACGCTCATCGCGTAATCGAGATAGGATTGTTTCATCTCATCTTCGATCGTAATCGTCTGTTGGACAGGAGGATCGATCGGGGCCGTCTCGGACATGGGTAAAACCTTACAGAATCTCGTCTATTTTTGTATGGCTTTTTGTAGCAAATCGGGGGGGTATAAACAAGGGAAAGCCGCGGTTTTCCCCGGCTTATATACAGGCCGTAAAGCCTTACTCAGCCTTGCTTTGAGCGGGTTGGTTGCCCAGACGCGTGTCGAGGATCGCCTTATCCATCATCTTGGTCAGGACAGGTTGGAGCGCCAGCTCATAATCTTCGGTTTTAGCCGAGATGGAGCGGCCTTCTGGCGACCCGTAAAACTCGACCATTTTGGTCAGCTCTTCCTTGGTGAAGATGCTCGCCATCGCTTTGGTCGATTCCTGTTCGAGCAGGTCGAATTGCAGATTCTTGCGCATCTGCGCCTTGAACGCCAGGCGGTTTTCTTCCGGCATACTCTCGGCAATCACCGTCAGCGCGCTTTCGACGCGCGGACGGATCGGCCAGATTTCATGCATCTGCTGCGCTAGCTTCAACCGCTCCGCATCAGGAGCAGCCGCAGCGGGCGTTTCCTGTGCCATCGCAGGCACAGAGAGGAACAGGGTAATGAGGAGAATGAGGATGCGCATTACCCTAGTCTACTAGAAAGGGATTTCATCTTCAAATTCATCGACCGGGGCGCTCTGACGCTGTTGCGATTGGCCGCCAAACGAGGACCCGCCGCCTTGCGACTGGTAGTTATCCTGCGGGCCGTTGCTCATGCCGCCACCAGCGCCTGTGCGCGTGTCGAGCATGGTCAGGTCGCCGCGGAAGTTTTTCACTACGACTTCGGTCGTGTATTTTTTCTGGCCGGATTCTTTGTCATCCCAGCTGCGTGTTTCCAGTTGGCCTTCGATGTAAACTTTCGCGCCTTTTTTCAGGTAGTTTTTGCATAGATTGACGATGTTCTGGTTGAACACGACGACGCGGTGCCATTCGGTTTTTTCTTTTTTCTCGCCAGAGGCTTTGTCTTTCCAGCTTTCCGATGTGGCGATCGAGAGGTTGCATACCTCATCCCCGCTCTGCATCGAGCGAATTTCAGGGTCAGCGCCCAGATTACCGATTAAAATTACCTTGTTCACGCTGCCAGCCATTACTCGTCTTCCTTGGATCTCTATGTGTTGAATGGGCCTACTATAAAACAACATCCCTGCCCGTCAATGCCAAGGCCGTGCGTTATACAGGCTTTTCTCTGCGCCACCGATATTGGTTAATAAAACCTTACCGAAACATTACATTTTATTCATGAATAACGTGCCGTTTATTTTTATTATGTAAACTTATAGTGAGGGAATTTTGGGGTCTTTTATATGAAACTCATCTTAGAGAGCATCCTGTTTTTGATCATCATGAACATGATTGGTACGCTGGATACGCGCCTGCGCACCGAGAGCACGGAAAATAAAGATCTGAAGTTACAGGTTGCCGCGTATGAAACAATCAATCAGCAGGCCGCCGCACTCGCAAAAGCGCAGGCCAATCAAATGATCGCCCTGCGCTAATAGAGATACCGTCAATAGTTAAGCGGCTGCGTTGTATTCAATCTGCTCCACCGCCAGCGCCTGCTGGTAGGACGGACGGGCCGAAATATTTTTGAAGATCGCCTTGGTTTTAGGGCCGAACTTGTAGGCCGCCGCGTTCCAGTTGGCGATGGTCGTCACCAGGAAATCCGCTGCCGTAGGCTCATTACCAGCCAGATAGGTCGTACCGTTTGCTTCAAGCTGGCTTTCCACATAATTCCACAGATCCTGAATCTGGCTGCGGGCGGTTTTGACAGCGGCGTCGCGCTGATCTTCCGGCAAGTTGGTGTTCAGCCAGAAAGTGCGGCCATAAGCAGGATGCAGCGTCGAATTGGCAAACATCAACCATTGCAGGGCTTGCGCGCGCTCATATCCGCTTTTCGGGAGGAGCTTGCCTTCCTTGTCGCAAAGATAGGTGATGATGGCAGCGCCCTCAATCGTTGCTTTACCATCTTCCACAAGACAAGGCACGTTGCCGCGCGGGTTGATCTTCAGATAGGCTGGCGACTTGATCCCATTCGGCCCGTCATTCTTTTCAACAATGTGAACGGTCGGGTTCAGCTTCAGCTCATTCATAATTGCGTGCACGGCCATCGAGCAGCTGCCGGCCATGGTGTAGAGTTCGTATGACATGGTAAAATATCTCCTTGGATAAATAATAGTGGAGACTTCAACCTAAGACGGCACCTAAAACAATCAAGGCGACTGCTTAGAAAAAAGTTCCACCCTGTTCCTGACATTAAAAAGGCGCAAAAAACCAGATCCTTGCGCCTTTATATAAAATCTAAATCATTCTAGAACATATCGAGAATGCTCATCAGCTTGCTCTTCTTGCCGCGCTTATACTTGTAATAATCCTCGTAGTCATCGTCATCATATTTACGGTGTTTGGGCATCTGGCGCTCATAGCGGGGATCGTATTCGTAATCCGATGCCGAAATGCGGCCTCGCGATTTGTCTTCCTTAAAACGCTTGAAATCGTCCTCATCATCATTCACGGCCTCTTGGGCCAGAGACAGCAATTTTTCAAGCTCTCCCTTGTCCAGCCATACGCCGCCTGTCGATGGACACATATCGATCTCCACGCCGTTGCGGACAATCTGTTTCATCGGGGAGCCGTCTATCGGCGATACCAGCAAAGGCATAAATATTCTCTCCTCTTTAAATTATCGGCTGCTCTACTTAAACCGGGCTTCAAAATTTTCAAGGTGGCTCTATAATTTTCTTAACCATTTATCTTTTTGTTCTTGCACCCTATATCAAGCCATATTACAAAAGAAGCGGAAAGAACAAAGATAGAACGATATGCTGAAAACCATTGCTGTCCGCGGGGCGCGGGAACATAACCTCAAAAATATCAACGTCGATATCCCACGCGACAAACTGGTGGTGGTTACGGGCCTGTCCGGCTCGGGCAAATCCTCGCTCGCCTTCGATACGATTTATGCCGAGGGGCAGCGCCGCTATGTGGAATCGCTCTCCTCCTATGCGCGCCAGTTTCTGGAAATGATGCAAAAGCCGGATGTGGATTCCATCGAAGGTCTCTCGCCCGCTATTTCCATCGAACAGAAAACCACCTCGAAAAATCCGCGCTCGACCGTCGGGACAGTCACCGAAATCAATGATTATATGCGTCTGCTCTGGGCACGCGTCGGCATTCCCTACTCACCCGCGACCGGCCTGCCGATTGAAAGTCAGACTGCCACGCAGATGGTCGATCAGATCATGGCGATGGGCGATGGCACGAAACTCTACGTCCTCGCACCGATCGTGCGGGGCCGTAAAGGCGAATATAAAAAAGAACTGAAAGAATTGCAGGCCAAGGGATTCCAGCGTGTCAAGATTGACGGGAAGCTGTATGAGATCGACGAAGTCCCGGCACTGAACAAAAAACTCAAACACGATATAGAAGTCGTCGTCGACCGCATTGTTATTCGCGACGATCTCGGCAACCGTCTGGCTGATTCCGTTGAAACGGCGCTGCGTCTGGCCGATGGGTTACTCCTCATCGAAAACGCCGATACAGGCAAACAGACCATCTATTCCGAAAAATTTGCCTGTCCCGTATCGGGCTTTACCATTGCCGAGATCGAACCGCGCCTGTTCTCATTCAACTCTCCGCATGGCGCCTGCCCCGCGTGTGATGGCCTTGGCGCGTTGATGAGCATGGATGAGCAGTTTGTGGTGCCCGACCCCGATCTGTCGTTAGAAAAAGGCGCTATCGCGCCATGGTCGAAAAACTTCTCGCGCTATTACCTGCAAACCCTCGAAGCGGTTGCCGATGCCATGGGCGCGAAGATGACGACTCCGTGGAAAAAACTCGACGAAGATACCCGCAACGCCATTTTATATGGCACGGAAGACGATGTCGCCTTCACCTATGATGATGGCACACGCACCTACACGACAAGCAAACCGTTTGAAGGTGTTATTCCCAATCTGGAGCGCCGCCTGCTGGAAACAGATTCACAGCCGGTGCGCGATGAACTATCGCAATACCAGACCAGCCAGCCGTGTGAAGTCTGTCACTCTTACCGCCTGAAGCCGGAAGCGCTCGCCGTCAAAATCGACATGAAGCATATCGGCGAAATTTCCGAACTGTCGATTGAAGATGCCGTGAAATGGTTTGGCGGATTGCACAAAAAACTGGATAAACAGCGTCTGCAAATTGCCGACAAAATCCTAAAAGAAATCAACGACCGCCTGAACTTCCTGATGAATGTCGGGCTGGATTACCTCACGCTTTCACGCTCGAGCGCTACTTTGTCGGGCGGTGAATCGCAACGTATCCGCCTTGCCTCGCAAATCGGCTCAGGCCTCACGGGTGTTCTCTACGTGCTCGATGAACCGTCCATCGGCCTGCACCAGCGCGACAACAATCGCCTGCTCGACACGCTGCGCCACCTGCGCGATATCGGCAACACGGTGCTGGTCGTCGAACATGATGAAGACGCCATCCGTGCCGCCGATTATCTGATCGATATCGGCCCCGGCGCGGGCGTCCATGGCGGCGAAATCATTGCGCAGGGCACGCCCGCCGCCGTGATGAAAAGCAAGAATTCGCTGACCGCAAAATATCTGACGGGCCAACGCGAAGTACCGATCCCGGCCAAACGCCGCGTTGGTAAAAAGGGTCAGTCGCTGAAATTGACCGGCGCCACGGGTAACAATTTGAAAAATATCTCCGGCGAAATTCCGCTCGGCACGTTCTCATGTGTAACGGGCGTATCCGGCTCGGGCAAATCAACCTTCACCATCGATACACTCTATCGTGCCGTCTCGCAAAAGCTGATGAAGACGCGTGAATATCCCCTGCCCTACAAAGAATTAAAAGGCCTCGAATTCCTCGACAAAGTTATCGATATCGATCAGTCGCCCATTGGCCGCACACCGCGCTCCAACCCCGCGACCTATACAGGCGCCTTCACCCCTATCCGCGAATGGTTCGCCGGCCTGCCGGAATCCAAGGCGCGCGGCTATGGTCCCGGCCGCTTCTCGTTTAACGTCAAAGGCGGCCGCTGCGAAGCCTGCGAGGGCGATGGCGTCATTAAAATTGAGATGCACTTCCTGCCCGACGTTTATGTGACGTGCGAGCAATGTCAGGGCAAACGCTACAACCGCGAAACACTGGAGATCAAATTCAAGAACCAGTCAGTCGCCGATATCCTCGACATGACGATTGAAGACGCCGCTGAATTTTTCAAAGCAGTCCCTACCATCCGCGACAAGATGGAAACCTTGAAAGAAGTCGGTCTTGGCTACATCAAGGTCGGCCAGCCCGCCACCACATTATCCGGCGGTGAAGCGCAACGTGTGAAACTCTCGAAAGAGCTCTCGAAACGCTCGACCGGTAAAACGCTCTACATTCTCGATGAGCCAACCACCGGCCTGCACTTCGAAGACGTGCGCAAACTGCTTGAAGTGCTCCACGCGCTCGTCGACCAAGGCAACACGGTTGTGGTGATCGAGCATAACCTCGAAGTCATCAAGACTGCCGACCACGTTATCGATATCGGCCCCGAAGGCGGCCACAAAGGCGGTCAGGTGATCGCATCGGGCACGCCCGAAGACATCGCCAAAGCCAAGGGCAGTTATACCGGCCACTATCTCAAGGCGATCCTCGAGAAAAAACCGTTTGCTGAAGCGGCCGAGTGATCAGTTTGAGAAAACGGGAGAAAAAATACCGCGGTGCAATATAGCGGCGGTCTTGGTGACGTGAGCGCCATCATAATACAGCACATCCCCTTGCGCGTTTTGAACGGGGCAAATGTCTTTCGCGCATAAATTGTCGGTCGGATCGATCACGCGCAGCATACCGTTTTTTATGTAAGGCTCCAGAATAGACTGGTACTGTTTTCTTTCCGCTTCATGCACAGCGCGCGCGATAGGCTGCGGCGGCTTATCACTGCGTAATTCGGCCAGCGCCAGCGCGCGCGGTACGGGATAATCCGGATGGGGCGGCTTCATTACAAAATAAATACGTTTTTTCTTGTCCGACAATTGGCGAATAATCTGTTCAAGCTCGTTATTAAATGACGGTGTCGTCGTCCAGTTGGCTGACAAAACAACCGTCTCAATAGCCGGATTGGCGAGAATAAAGTTCAACGTCTGCTGATTGAAGGCCGCGCATTCGGCGTCGCTTTCTTCATTGCCGACAGGACGGCACGCGCTGCGAATGGCGGCAATACCCGCCGCCTCATATTCACCGGCAATAACATCCAGTCCCGGCATCCACATGCGCGCAAAGGAATTCCCCCAGACGAGGACCGTCGGTGCCTGTCCCTTCGCCCCGAAACGACACGGAAAATCTTTGTCATTGGGCACATCGCAATCGCCCCGCACGAAATCACGTTCCGCTTCGGCCAGAGCCACCACTTTTTCCGGCAGCAGCAGGTGCGTATATTTCGGCACAACATTTTTAACAATGCCGCCGATGCAAATCAGCACCGCAATCATGGCAAGCGGTGCCATCATTTTTTTATAAACAGACACGCCTTGCGGCGTTTGTAAAAACGGTTGCTCCACCCAGCGCCAGGAAGCCCACGATAATAAAACAGCCAGCACAATCAGGCAGACATCAAGCGCGAGCGGCAATTCCGGGCCCAGATTATAGCGCGCAAACACAAACAGCGGCCAATGCCACAGATAGAGCGAATAAGAAATTTTTCCGGTCGTCGCGACGGGGAAAGATGTCAGCAGCGTACGAATAGCTGAAGGACCCTGCATGCCCGGCCTTGCGTATAAAATCAGCCCGGCGCCGATGACTGGTAATAAAGCAGCCAGCCCCGGAAAACCGATCGCCGGATGGTACGCGCACAAAGCGATGGCAATACATACAGCGCCCAGCGCCGCGACGACGCCTTGTCTGCGCGCCAGAGGCGGCAGGAAATAAATCAGTGCACCCGCCAGCAATTCCCACATACGCGATGCCAGCAGATAAAACGCGGCCTGCGGATCGCTGTGAACGGCGTACGCACTATAGCATAGCGAAATCAGGGCAAGGCTGGCGATCAGCAACAAGGTACGGCGTTTTGCCAGCGCGTGAATAAGGATCAGCACCAGCGGGAACATCACATAAAATTGTGCTTCCACGGCAAGCGACCAGCTATGCAGCATCGGCTGGTACAACACATTCTCCGCCGCGAAGTAATCGGCGGCGATATCGCGAAACCACAAGTTCGAAGTGAACGTCGACGCCGCAACAATCGAGCGGCCCAGATCCTTGATATCATGGGGCAGCATGAACAGACTGCCCGCCACGGCGATAATGGCCATCACCACGACCAGCGCCGGAATAATACGACGGGCGCGCCGTGCATAAAAATCCATCAGGGAAAAACGGCCATCGTCCAGCGCCTGCGAAATAATCGACGCCATCAGGTAACCCGATATCACGAAAAAGATATCAACCCCGATGAATCCGCCCGGCAGCAGATCGGCATGGAACAACACCACCACGGCCACCGCCAGCGCGCGCAAACCGTCGATATCGATCCGGTGAACCGCTTTACCGCTCTGTGCTGAAGGAAAACTTGTCTGTGGCTCTAAAATCATGCAGTCATCGTTACGAAAGGTCTTCGTTTTATAACCGCGATCAGGTGGGCTGACAATAAAGAGATGGTGCGGGTGGCCGGACTCGAACCGGCACGTCTGTTAAGACACCAGATTTTGAGTCTGGCGCGTCTACCAATTTCACCACACCCGCGTTATAAGAATGGCCTTGGTTTGTAATATCGAAGGTAGAAAGCCGTAATTTGATGGAAATGTCAACGCCCCGCGCCCTCTCCGACCTGCTGGAAGGCATGAAAACGGATTTCACCGACGAGAAGATCTCGGTCAGCGCCATTATGGAGGCCTTTCACGAACGCGGATTCGGCATTCTGCTGTTCATTTTTACCCTGCCCGCCGCCGTGCCCATCCCGATGCCGGGCATCAATACGCTGATCGCCATCCCTTTGATCGTGCTCACCTGGCAGCAGACGGTCGGCCGCCACACGGTGTGGATGCCGGAAAAAGTTCTTAAAGGACATATTGACCAGGGACTCTTCCAGAAAATTCTCGATATGACCATTCCCTGGGTTCTGCGCCTTGAATGGTTTATCAAGCCGCGCATGGGCCACATGACGGAAGGCAGAATTTCCCACCTCATCGGCTTTACCGGCCTTATCATGGCGGTGTGCGGCGCGCTGCCCCTGCCGTTCGTCAACACGGCTCCCGCGATCGGCATTGCCATTATGGCGATCGGGGTACTAATGCGCGACGGGCTGGCCGTGCTGGTCGGCATGATCTTCGGTCTTAGCTGGGTTATCGGCGTTCTAACCCTCTATGCCATTTTCGGCATGAAAGCGCTGGACATCATGAAAGACTTCTTCCTATCGTGGCTCGCATGAGTCTCCTGTCGAGCCACCGCCTGATGCTTCTCCTCTTCGCCGGTATTTCTGCGGCAGCACTCGGCATGGCATATATCGCGCAATATGGCTTTGGCCTCGCGCCGTGCATTTTGTGCCTGTACCAGCGCGTGCCTTATGCCGTGATCATCGCACTGGGTATTATCGGTTATGTGCTCAATAAGCATCCGCGCGTGTTTTTAGGGCTGATATCCCTCTCCTTTGCGCTGAACGCTGTCATCGCCGCCTATCACACGGGCGTCGAGCGCAAATGGTGGCGCTCCTTCCTGGAAGGCTGCTCCACCCCGGACTTGAGCGGCAGCATCGACGATCTCATGGCGCGGATCGAAGCCGCCCCGGTGACCGCCTGCGATGCCATTGCCTGGGTTGACCCCATCGCCGGTCTGTCCATGGCGAATTACAATGTGATTTTCTGTGCCGTTCTGGCGGGATTTGCCGCCTGCACTCTTTATAGAAAATAAATCACAAAAAGACCGAATATCTGAGGACTTTCAACTTCTTGCGCCGTTTGAAGATGGCGTAAAAGCGCACAACCATGGTAAGATTCGCCCTGTATGTTGCGCGTTTTGACTCCCATGCGGTCCGCCCTTCTTTCCGGGACCGCCCTGATGGGCCTGATGACGTTTGGCCTGTCGGGTCAAGCGCTTGCGCAGTGCGCACCGACGACGAGCCCGACCGGCGGAGAAACCATCAACTGTACAGGTACGAGCAGCACCGGCATTGATAACACGAATGCGAGTAACGTCACGGTTAATGTCAGCGGCGGCGCCATGCTACAAACTCCGGGCAGTCACGCAATCAATCTAGGCACAGGCACTACGGTTAATGTAACGGGCAGCAGCGTTATCCAATCTTACGTCGATAGCATTCGCGCCAAAGGCGGCAGCACGATCACGATTGAAAATGGCTCAGGCATACAGGCCTTTACCGATGCAGCCATCGTCTACATGGGCAATGCCGGTGAGAATTTCACTGTCAATCTGGGAGGCGGTATTTACGGGGCAAACGGCACCGCCGTTAATTTCGGCGAAAGCAATGCACGCCTTATCGTCCAAGGCACCGCTTCGCCCGGCGGCAATTTCCTCGCAGGCTCGGGAACAGACGATACACTCGTATTGGAGGGCTCAGGCGCTTATGATGCAAGCTGGGTCGGCACGCTCCTGTTTGGCTTCGATAAATTTGAAAAGACCGGCAGCGGTACTTGGACAATCGTCAACAGCACAAGTGCGGTTACGCCATGGACGATTAGCGGCGGAATTTTAAATGTCAGCGCTGATAACCAACTCGGGAACACATCCGGCACACTCACCCTCAACGGCGGAACGCTGCTAACAGGTGCTAGCTTTACCAGTGCGCGCAATGTTGCACTTGGAGCGTCGGGCGGTACATTTGATACGAATGGTTTTGGCTTAACGCTCTCTGACATTGTTTCAGGTGCGGGCTCATTGACGAAAACAGGCACCGGCACGCTCATTTTAACGGGGACGAATACCTACACCGGCGGCACAGTCATCAATTCAGGCGGCGCCATTCGCGCCTCTTCAGATGCGGCGCTAGGCAATGCGGCCGGCGGCATCACCATGAACAACGGTACGCTGCAATATGGCGCCGCGTTCAACTCTGCGCGCAATATTACCGGCACGTCGGCGATGGGCATCAATACCAATGGATTTAACAGCACACTCTCCGGCGTTATTTCGGGCACAGGCGGTGTCACCAAAACAGGGGCTGGCACATTAACGCTGACTGGCGTGAACACATATAGCGGTGGAACAACATCGATCTTAGGCGGTACGTTGAATGTCAGCGCCGACAATAATCTGGGAGCCGCCAGTAACTCCATCACCATCAACGGCGGCACGCTGCAATATGGCGCTACGTTCAACACAGCACGCAACATAACGCTTGGCGCGTCCAATGGTACAATTGATACCAATGGATTTAATTCCACTTTATCCGGGGTTATATCCGGTACGGGTGCTCTGACAAAAAGCGGTACCGGAACGTTGATCTTATCCGGCACCAATACCTATTCCGGCGGCACCACCATCGGTCAGGGAATTTTACAGGTTGGCAATGACGCCAACCTTGGTAATGCCGCAGGTGGCATTACGTTCAACAATAACGCAACGCTTCTCCTGACGTCTGCGTTTACATCAGCGCGGAATATGACGCTCAGCAGCGGCGCAGCGCTCGTCAATACGAATGGTAACAGCGTGGGCTTATCCGGAGTCATTTCCGGTGCGGGCAGTCTGGTTAAAACGGGGTCAGGCACACTCACCCTGAGTGGCACAAATACCTATTCCGGCGGCACCACCATCAATGGCGGTGTTCTCAATGTCAGTGCCGCCAACAATTTGGGATCAGGCACGACAATAACCATGAATGGCGGCACGCTGCAATATGGCGCGGGCTTCAGCACGTCGAGCAATGTCTCGCTCGGTTCCTCTGGCGGGACGTTTGATACGAATGGATTTAACAGCACACTCCTAGGCGTTATATCTGGTACTGGCGCTCTGACAAAAGCAGGCACAGGTGTATTGACACTAAATGCCGCGAATACCTATTCCGGCGGCACGACGATCAGCGCGGGCACCCTGATTGGCACGACAAATTCTGTGCAAGGTAATATTACCAACAATGGCGTCTTGCTATTTTCTCAAGGGGGTAATGGCACCTACGCTGGCATTATTTCCGGATCTGGATCTGTCGCCAAAGGCGGAAGCGGTACCGTCATATTATCAGGCGCCAGCACTTACACGGGCGGTACAGCTGTATCCGGGGGCACATTGACCGCCAGCGCCAATAACAATCTTGGCAATAGCAGCGGCACGCTGACGTTGAGTGGTGGGACATTCCAGTTTGGGTCCGGCTTCAACCTTGCCCGTAATATTGTGCTGGGCGCGGGCGGCGGTACCCTCGATGCCAATGGCATCTACGGTTCCAACACAATAACAGGCACCATCAGCGGAACTGGCGCGCTGACGTTCAACAACTGGGGGAAGATTGATATAGCGAATACCTCCGTCATGAACCACACAGGCGGCACCACCATCAGCAGCGGCACTCAGCTGGGTGTGGACGCCAATATTCTCAAAGGCAACGTCGTCAATAACGGGCAGATCCTCCTGGGCGATGGCACACTGACGGCGAATGTCAGCGGCACAGGCGAATTCCACGTTTATTCCGGCAGCGACATGAGCTTCACCGGAACCAACACCTATACCGGCAATACGAATTTTTACGGCACCAATTTTACCCTGAATAATAACAACGATCTGGGCGCGACGACGAATGCGCTGGGCCTTGATAACGCCACCTTGAAATTCGGCGCGGCCCTGACCATGAACCGCAACACGACGCTGACCAACAGCGCGAAGGTCAACACAAATGGATTTGATTCCGCCATGTCCGGTGTCATCAGCGGCACGGGCAGCCTGACCAAACAGGGCACAGGTGTATTAACGCTGACGGGGGCTAACACGTATTCAGGCGGCACGACGGTCAGCGCCGGTGTGTTGCAACTTACCGGGTCTTTTGCCGGCAACATCACCAACAATGCCACCGTGTTCTTTTCTCCCAGCGGGAACCAAACATATAGCGGGGTTATGTCTGGCACTGGTGGGTTCATTAAATATACGGGTAGCACGCTAATTCTATCCGGTGCGAACACCTATACAGGTAGCTCCAATATCAATGCCGGCAGAATTCAAGTCAGCGCCGACAATAATCTTGGCGCCGCATCAAGCGTTGTTAATATCAATGGCGGCATACTGCAATACGGTGCAGGGTTTACCAGCGCCCGCGCTGTAACATTGGGGGGATCCAACGGCACGATTGATACCAATGGATTTAGCAGCACACTATCCGGTGTAGTTTCCGGCATCGGCAGTCTGACCAAAACAGGCGCGGGTACGCTTATTATGACGGGCACGAATACGTATTCAGGAGGAACAACTGTCAGCGCAGGATCCTTGTGGACAACAACGGCCAGCCTGCCGGGAAATGTGACAAATAATGCTTCTGTGAATTTTTTCCAGAACAACAATGGTACCTATAATGGTGTTATGAGCGGCACCGGCACGCTATTTAAAAACGGTACCGGCGCCGTTACCTTATCAGGAACGAATACGTATACCGGCGGCACGAGCATTCTCGGCGGCATCTTGAATGTCAGCGCGGATAATAATCTCGGCAATGCTTCCGGCGCATTGACATTAAATGGCGGCACGCTGCAATACGGCGCAGGCTTTACTACAAGCCGCACGGTTAATCTTGGTACCTCACATGGTACAGTTGATACGAATGGCTTTAACGCCACCCTCGGCAACATTACCGGCTCTGGAAACCTGATCAAAACGGGCGCGGGCCAACTGAGTATATATGGCGCGACCTATGCAGGGGACACCATCATCAATCAAGGGCGCGTTATCGGCAGTCAATCTAGCTACCTAGGCAACATAGTGCTTAATGGCACCAGTGAGGCTTATATGAATGTCTCCTCCAATGGCGCCTATAACGGCATCATTTCGGGCACTGGCTCTTTATTAAAATATGGGAGCGGCACGCTAACTCTGACAGGCACAAACACACATACCGGAGGCACAAGCGTTACTGCCGGTATCCTGAATGTCAGCGCCGATAACAATCTTGGTGATGCAGCTGGAAACCTCAGCTTGAGTGGCGGCATACTGCAATACGGCGCAGGATTTTCCAGTGCGCGCGCAGTAACATTGGGCGCAAGCAACGGCACGATTGATACGAACGGGTTTTCGTCCACTCTTTCCGGCGTCATTGGCGGCACCGGTAGCCTGACAAAAACAGGCACGGGTACACTCACGCTGTCTGGTACAAATACCTACACCGGAGGCACCATTGTTAATCAAGGCATCGTAAGAGCGAACACCGACGCCAATCTTGGTAATGCCGCCGGATCGCTGACGCTGAATAATGCATCCTTGCAATACGGCGCCGGGTTCAGCAGCGCCCGCAATGTCATACTGGGCACGGGCAACGGTACGATCAACACCAATAACTTTACCACTGCCCTCTCCGGCATCATTTCCGGTACAGGTACGTTGTCAAAGGCGGGCGGCGGTACACTGACACTGTCAGGCGCGAACACTTACACGGGCGGCACTTCTATTTCCGGCGGCACCTTATCGGTTTCGGCTGACGCTAATTTGGGCGATGCTTCCGGCGGTATCACCATGAATGCTGGTACGCTGCAATATACAGCAAACTTCAGCTCGGCCCGCGCAATCACGCTGAACGGCATCGGTGGCACGATTGATACTGGCGGCTTCAATTCATCAATAGGTGGTGTCATTTCCGGTCCGGGCAACCTGATCAAAACCGGCGCAGGAATTTTAACCCTTACTGGTGTAAATACCTACTCTGGTACCACAACGATTTCTGTGGGAACCTTACGTACCACGACCAATATTGGCAGAATTGTCAACAATGCTATCCTTCAGTTTAATCAAGGTTTTACTGGAACGCATACGGATATCATTTCTGGCTCAGGTACGGTTGAAAAAATCAACTCAGGAACCGTTACCCTCTCCGGCGTCAATACATATACTGGTGGTACAACTGTTTCAGCTGGCATCTTAAATGTCAGCGCCGATAATAATCTTGGCGATTCTTCAGGCGGCATCACGCTCAACGGCGGCACGCTGCAATATGGCGCCGCATTTACCAGCACACGCGCCATTACGCTAGGCGCGGCGAACGGCACGATTGATACGAATGGATTTGCGTCTGTTTTATCGGGCATCGTTTCAGGTACAGGCTCCCTGACCAAAGTTGGTACCGGGACCCTTACAATGTCGGGGGCTAATACTTATTCAGGCGGTACAACCGTATCTGCAGGAACGCTGCAAGGTACGACCACCAGTCTGCAAGGCAATATCGTCAACAATGCGAACCTTGCCTTCAGCCAGACGACAAGCGGAACCTATGCCGGGGTCATTTCCGGGTCGGGAACCGTCTTCAAAAATAATACCGGTGAGGTCATTTTCACAGGAGCCAATACCTACACGGGTGGAACCGTTGTCCAGGGCGGCGGCACATTGCAGGTGAGCGCAGACAATAATCTGGGCGGCGCCGGCAGCCTCGCGCTGAATGGCGGCACATTGAAATATGGCGCTGCATTTACTAGCGCCCGCGCCGTTTCGCTTGGTGCCTCGAACGGCACCATCAATACGAACAGTTATAATGCTACCCTATCGGGAATTATTTCCGGCACAGGTTCACTAACCAAGGCTGGCACAGGCTCGCTGACATTAAGTGGCACGAACACCTACACCGGTGGAACGGTTGTGAATGGCGGCGAGCTGCGCATGAATTCAGACGATCGTCTGGGCGCGGTGAGCGGCGCGCTGACAGTATCGAACGCAGCTATCTCGCTGACGGCGGCGCAGACGGTCGCCAGAAATGTTGTGCTATCGAGCGGCGCCGGCAGTTTCCACACCAACGGCGTTAACTCCACTTTGTCCGGTGTCATTTCCGGTTCTGGCTCTTTGACAAAAATAGGCACTGGCCGACTGACGCTTACCGGGGCGAATACCTATACTGGCGGCACGACGATTACTTCGGGTGAATTGAGAGGCACAACGGCCAGCCTTCAGGGCGACATCCTCAACAACGCCTCCTTGATTTTCGAGCAAGGGACAAACGGCACTTACGCAAACGTCATATCCGGCACAGGCGGACTGGTGAAAGGCGGCGTCGGTATCGTGACGCTGTCCGGCGTCAATACCTACAGTGGCACAACACTGATCAGCGGCGGCGCGCTGAATGTCAGCGCCGATAACAATCTCGGTAGCGGCTCGCTTAACCTGTCTGGTGGCACACTGCAATATGGCGCTTCCTTTAACACCGCACGCAATATGACGTTTGGCGCGTCCAGCGGGACAATCGACACCAACGGATTTAATTCGACCTTGTCCGGCACTCTTTCCGGCACGGGCGGTTTGACCAAAACAGGAGCTGGCGTTTTAACGCTGAGCGGCGTCAACACCTACTCCGGCGGCACGACGATCAGCGGTGGCACCGTGATTGTTTCAGCGGACGCAAACCTGGGCGATGTGTCGGGTGCGCTAACCCTTGATGGAGGCACACTGAAATACGCCGCTTCGTTCAACAGCGCGCGCAATCTCATCATCGGCGCATCGGGCGGCACCATTGATGTCGGCATTTATAATTCTATTCTATCGGGCGTCGTGTCTGGCACGGGCGCGCTCTCTAAAATCGGTACGGGCATTCTGACCTTGACGGGAGCCAACACCTATACGGGCGGCACGCTGATCAACGCCGGCCAGATTATCGCCGTCAACGCGGACAATAACCTCGGCAATGGCGGCGCCCTCACCTTCGATGGTGGCACGCTGCAATATGGCGCAGCGTTCAACACCGCGCGCGATATCAACCTGCTGGCCGGCGGCGGGACCATCGATACCAACGGCTTTAACTCTACCCTTTCCGGCGCTGTCGCGGGCGCGGGAAGCCTGGTCAAAAACGGCACTGGTACACTAACCCTCACCGGCGCCAATACTTATATGGGCGGTACTGTTCTCAATAGTGGCACTCTCAATGTTAGTGCCCACAACAATCTCGGTGACAGCAGCGGCGCCCTCACTTTAAATGGCGGTACGCTACAATATGGTGCTTCGTTCAATACGTCCCGCAATATTGTGTCTCAAGGCGGTCTTATCAATACGAACGGTTATGACAGCACCTTGTCCGGCGTTGTATCAGGCAGCGAACTAGCCAAATACGGTACCGGCACTCTAACCCTTACGGGCAATAATACTTACACGGCGCGCCTGTATATCGCTCAAGGCACCGTTAATGTTAATTCCGATGCCGCGCTCGGTAGCGGCAGCAGTTACCTCACACTGAACGGCGGCACGCTGCAATATGGCGCAGCGTTCAACAGCGCGCGGAACGTTACGCTCAACGCATCCGGCGGCACGATTGATACGAATGGATTTAATTCCGCTCTGTCCGGCGTTTTATCTGGCACGGGCGCGCTGAACAAACTGGGCACCGGCACGTTAATTTTAACAGGCACCAACACCTACGCCGGCGGCACGACCGTCTCGGCGGGTACGCTGGCCGGGACGACGAATAGCCTCCAAGGTAACATTACCAACGATTCCATTCTTGCCTTCAGTCAGGCAACCAACGGCACCTATGCCGATATTGTCTCAGGCACTGGCGCACTGATTAAAGACGGCGCTGGAACCGTTATCCTCTCGGGCGTGAATACCTACACCGGCGGCACAACGGTGAGCGGCGGTATCCTGCAAGCCAGTGCGGATAATAATCTGGGCGGTGTCGGCGCCATAACGCTGAATGGCGGCACCTTGCAATATGGCGCGGCTTTCAACAGCGCACGTAACATCGCACTGGGCGCTTCGAATGGCGGCATTGATACCAATGGATTTAACGCGACCCTCTCCGGCGTTATCTCCGGCGCGGGCGGTCTGGTGAAAACCGGCACTGGTACCTTGACGCTGACCGGCGTCAACACCTATACCGGCGGCACGCAGGTTTCTGCTGGAACACTGATCGGCACCACCGACAATTTGGTGGGCAACATCACCAACGACGCCACGATCGGTTTTGCGCAAAACACCAATGGCACTTATTCGGGTATGCTGTCCGGCTCGGGCGCGCTGGTGAAGACAGGATCTGGCATTGTGACGCTCTCCGGCGCCAGCAGCTATACTGGCGATACCACTATCTCCGCTGGCGTCCTTGCCGTTTCCGCCGACAATAATCTGGGTAGTGCCGGCAACACTCTTAATCTCGATGGCGGCACCCTGCGCTATGATATGGGATTCAGCAGCGCGCGGGACATGGTTATCGGCGCATCGAACGGCACCTTGAATACAAACGGCTTTGATTCAACCGTGTCGGGCGCAATCTCGGGTGCCGGCGCGCTGACCAAATCCGGCAGCGGTAAATTAATCCTGAGCGGCCTCAACACCTATGCAGGCGGCACGACAGTATCGGCCGGCACGCTGGCGGGAACAACGGCCAGCCTTCAGGGCAATATCGTCAACAATGCCGCCTTGTGGTTTGAGCAAAACGGCAACGGTTCGTACGCGGATGTCATTTCTGGTAGTGGATCGCTGAATAAAGCAGGTACGGGCACGGTCGTTTTAAGCGGCGCGAATACCTATACTGGCAACACCGCCGTGTCGGCTGGTAAGTTAGTTGTTAACGGCAGCACCATCGGTTCATCGACGACTGTGTCATCCGGTGCCGCTCTCGGCGGATCGGGCACGACAGGAAACCTCACCATCAACGGTGCGCTCACGCCGGGCAATTCGATTGGCACCCTGAACGTCACGGGCAATGTCGTCTTTAACCCGAATTCGACTTATGAAGTGGAAGTCGATGCGGCCGGTAACAACGATAAAACAATTGCCACTGGCGCCCTCACCATCAACGGCGGCACCGTCGATGTGCGCGCAGCGTCTGGCAGCTATAGTGATCTGACGAACTACACCATCCTGCAAGGCTCCTCGCGCACCGGCACTTTTACAAACGTCATCAGCGACCTTGCCTTTTTTGATCCGACACTGAGCTATACCGCAACCACGGTTGATCTCGCCCTCACACGCAATGGCACCAGTTTTGATATCGTCGCCAACGACGATGTACAGGCAGGCGTAGCGGACGCGGTGGAAAATCTGGGCACCGGCAACGATCTTTACGATGCGTTCGTCGGCCTCAACGTCAATCAGGCGTCGCAGGCACTCGATACCTTATCCGGCGAACATAATAGCGGCCTCGCCTCCTCTACGATGCAGTCCAGCGCCACCGTGCGCAATGTCATCCTTGGCCGCATACAGAACATGGCGCGCGGCAGTGATGCCGGTAGTCAAAGCACGATCGCCCTGCGCACGGTTGATGATGGCAGCGGATCGCAGTTCAATGCGGCGCTGGTTGAGCCGGCGGCGGGCGGCGGCGATTACCGTCCAGCCGCGTACAAGAAAAGCTGGTGGAGCGATGTCTTCGGCACCAGAGGCAAGAGCGATGCACAAGGCACAGCGCCTTCTCAAAACAGAGAGAGCGGCGGTATGATCGTTGGCATGGATGCCTATCTTGATAGCGAAACTACCGTCGGCGCATTTGGCGGCTGGGAGCGCGGTGAAGTCTACACCGACAGCCAGATGGCCAACAGCGATGTCGAAAGCTGGCATGGCGGTATTTATGGCTCCTATATGCCGGGTACCGCGTGGCGTTTTTCCGGAGGCTTATCGGGCAGCTTCCATCAGATGGATACAACGCGCCATATCGCCTTCTCGAGCTTCAATGATACGGCCAAAGGCGAAACAGAAGGCTTCACCGCGTCCGGTTATGCCGAAGCTGGCTACACGATTGATTATAATGATGTCGCGCTCGAGCCGTTCGCCGGTATCAGCCTGACCCACACTACGATTGGCGATTACCGCGAAAAAGAAGGTGGCGCAGCGAACCTTGATATCGACAGCGTTTCGCAGACCACCCCAAGCCACACGATTGGCGTGCGCGCCGCCAAAGCCATCACAGTGGGCGATGTGGATATGACTGTGCGCGGCAAATTGGGTTGGGATCATAATTATGGCGATTTATCGTCGACATCGACCATGTCGTTTGCCGCTGGCAACACGCCGTTCAATGTGAATGGTTCTGAACTTGCGCGCGATTCCGCGGTGGTGGGTCTGGGCCTCGAGACACTATTCACCGACCAGACAAAAGCCTATGTCACCTACGACGGATCGTTCGCGCCGGATGACCGCAACAACTCGCTGACGCTCGGCGTAAAAATCAAATTCTAATGCGCTCCGTCTCCGACCGTATCCGCCACGCCATCAGCTTTGAAATTATCGGATTGTTACTAGTCACGCCGCTCGGCGCACTTGTTTTTAACGTCTCTATGGCCGACATGGGCGTCATCGGCATAGGCGGCGCCACCATCGCGACGCTGTGGAATTACATTTATAATGTGTGGTTCGATCACGCGATGATGCGCTTTAAGCGCACGGTGCATAAAACACTGATGATACGCATTGTGCATGCCGGATTATTTGAGGCCGGGCTGCTGGCAATCCTGATGCCGTTCATTGCTTGGTATCTTCAGATAGGATTGATCGAAGCATTCCTGATGGATGTCTCTTTCGCCCTGTTTTACCTGGTCTATGCATTCGTCTTTAATCTGGCATACGACAAGGTTTTCCCTTTGCCGGCAAACGCTTGAGCGAAACTACGCGCCCAGCATCTTGATGACGCCGCTCACACCCATGAACAGGCTGGCGTAAAAAACGTAAAAGCCTACGGATTGTTTTAAGGTACGGCGTTTGCCGAAATCAAAGATATCATCGAACATAGTGGAGCTCCGCGCTGCAATTTCTGGTTGAATACAGAAACGGGTTTAGCGCGGGAGGGCGCGGAAAGTCAAGGTTTTTAGGCAAAAAAGAAGCCGGGCGGGGTTACCCCTGCCCGGCTTATCAATTCTTAGGGACGATGTTATTTCTTCATCGTGGTTAACAGCGCGAGCGGTACCAGACCGATCATGACGCTGGTCGTATAGGCCAGGTAGATGCTGACACCTACCAATAGCACCGAGAACAGGTCGCTGGTCAGACCGCGGGCGTTCAACATCAATCCACCAATCAGGATTGTAAACACCGTGCCGATCATCGTGTGCGTTTCGCCGCCACCAAAGAATGTGCCGGTTGTTTCAACAACACCGACCATGCCTAGGAAGTGAACCAGCGTGGTGGAAATACCCACCAGCAGGGTTAGCGATAGCACGTAGAACCATAACGCACCGGTTAGTGTTCTGTGGCCTTTTACGTCGATAATGTTCCCAATCATTAAAACCTCCTTTGTTTTTTGTCCAACGTTTGGGTATCCCTACCGCTGCATGCGAACGTCTTATTGTTCTGTTTCCAGTTCGCTATCCCAGTAGAGAAAATCCCCCCAGCTTTCATGAAGAAAGTTTGGAGGAAACTGTTTGCCCCGCTCCTGCAGCTCGAAGACACTCGGTCGATCGGGCCTTAGTTGCGGGAACATCTTGCATTCGTGCATCAAGCGGCTGCCTTTTTTGGTATTGCAGGGGCGGCACGCGGTCACGATATTCTCCCAGTTCGTCCGTCCGCCGCGCGAGCGCGGGATCAGATGATCGAACGTTAATTCCTTGGTCGGTTTGCGCTCCCCGCAGTACTGGCAGGAAAAGCCATCGCGCAGGAACACATTAAACCTTGTAAAAGCCGGGCTGCGGTTCGAAGGGATGTATTCTTTCAACACCACCACACTTGGCAACTTCATCTCATGGCTCGGCGAACGCACGCTGCGGTCATACACGCTCAACACATCGACCGCTTCACGATAAATCGCTTTCACAGCGTCCTGCCAGGACCACAAGGATAAGGGGAAATAACTCAATGGCCTGTAATCGGCGTTTAACACCAGGACCGGGCATTGTTCTAATGAAAGCGTAGCGCTCATCTTTTCTCCTTCAAGCTCATACCGGGAGGCTCCCGGGGAGGCCTTCAGGCGGGAAGGGTAAAAGGTGAAGGCCTCGCATTGCCTACAACTAAATTGTATCCGAGAAATAGATGGCAACCAACAAGGAAATGCATGGCTCCACCGCGTTGCACAAGATTGCGCAAAACGCTTTGTTTTTCCATAAATATCAAGAGATTGCTGATAAGCCCTTTTGTTGCAGCTGCTTTAGGAACAGTGCAGCAAAAGAAATAATGATGCGCGGGAGGGTTCAAATATTGCTTAGATGGGAAATTTTAGGGCGTTGCCGTCACTGGCGGCGTCACGATAGGCGTGTCAAATGGGTGCCATTTCTTTAGCGTGCTCGACCATTTCACAAAAGTATAGTCATTGGCTGCTTCGCTGAACGTGCGCGCTTTATCCGTCAGATTGTCGAGCACATAAATATCGTCACTGCCTTCCACAAGCAAGATGGCGTGACCGTCCCCGTTCTTTTGTTTGACCACAGCCATGGATAAACGCTCGGGCATGACGCCCATCTGCAACAGCTCTTTGCGTTTGACGAGGGCGTAATCCTCGCAATCGGCTTTATCGCTTGGATACGTCCAGCGCTCATCCTCGCCATAAATTTCCTTATCCAGCGCCGGGGCATATTGGCCGTTCACTTTCGTGCTTAACGCGGTTAGCTGTGCCTGCGTAGGAATGGTAGACGGCGAAGAATGGAAGACTTTCGCCAAAACAAGAAGAGAGGGACAGTTGTTGGATTTCTTGCAAAAATCATGCGCCCCGATCGGCGTAGAGGTTGAGCCAGCATCCGCTTTGACCCCAAACACCGCCATGCTGGCAACAGACTGGTTTAAAATATCGGCCGCATCAGAGGAAAGACGTGCGGATTTTAAGGAACTCGTATCCAGAGACGATGCCGTAGAGCACCCTGCCATGGTCAGGCTGACGCCGACTGCTGCGATGGAATTGATTAAGCTTGAACGTCTCATACGCATATCCCCCCGGAATACGTTAAAGGTTACCAAAAACTTAATATTATGTAAATAACTAAATTCGGGCGGCTTTATTGTAGGGATTCAGTATATGAATCAAGCCACTGGCGTTCTTTATGAGATAAAGCATCCGCTAATATAAGGCGTTCGTCAAACGGAACTTTGGTAAGGGTGTCGAATGCCAACAGCTTTTTGCCGTTTTCCATCAAGCCCGCTTCGACCACCAGCACAAGGTTTTCAAGACGGATGCCATATTCGCCTTCCTTATAATAGCCCGGCTCGTTGGAAATGATCATGCCGGGTTGCAACACGTCAGTGCCCCGCGGGCTGATGCTCGCCGCCTCTTCATGGACAGAGAGGAAGCAACCCACCCCATGGCCCGTGCCATGCGCGTAATCCAGCCCCTGCTCCCACAACACCTGCCGCGCCAGCGCGTCGATCTGGACGCCGGTCGTGCCTTGCGGAAATTTCGCCGAGGCAATCGCAATGTGCGCGCGCAACACCAGCGTATAGCGCTCTTTCATCTCCTGCGTCGGGTTCCCAATCGCAATCGTACGGGTGATATCCGTTGTGCCGTCTTTATATTGCGCGCCGCTATCGAGCAGCAATAATCCGTCGCCTTCAATCTTCTTGGCGGTCACTTCCTTGGCGCGGTAATGGACGATCGCGCCATGCGCATTGAACCCGGCAATCGTATCGAAACTGTCTTCAACATAGGCGGCATCTGCGCCGCGGAATTCTTTCAACTTGGTTTCTATGCTCACCTCGGTGAGTGACCCATCATTCGGTTGCGCCTTCAACCAGCCGATAAAAGACGCCACCGCTTTACCATCGCGGACATGCGCGGCGCGCATCGCGGCAATCTCCGCCTTGGTCTTACACGCGCGCAGATCGACGCATGGATCTTTCATCTCAGTGATAGTGGCGCCCGCATCTTTCAAACGCTGCTGGAACCAGATCGGGCTGCGCTGCTGATCGAAACCGACTTCCTTGCCGTTCAGATTTTTTAACTGCGCTTCCAAAGCGCCCGGCGGCTGTAAACTCACACGGTTACCCAGCTGCATGCGCACATCATCGCCAATGCGGCGACTGTCAATAAACCAGTCGACGCTCTCATCGGCATGGATCAGCGCATAAGACAGCGCGATCGGAATATGCGCGACATCGCGCGCGCGAATATTGAGCAGCCACGCAATGGAATCGCTGGCAGTAATGACGCAATTATCGAGGCGTTCTTTTTTCAGGATCGCCGCGATATCCGCAATCTTCTCCTGCGCGGTGCGTCCGGCAATATCGTCGGGGAAAATTTCCACGCTCGTCTCCGGCGGCAACGGCTGATCAATCCAGATCGCATCCAGCGGGTTGGACTTCACCGGCGACAACGTCACATCGTGTTTCTCCAGGCGGCGGATAAACTGCGCCGAATGCAGTTTCGGATCATACCCGATAATATATCCCTGCCCGTTTTCTTCCAGCCATTCACCGACCGAAATTTCCGTGCTGTCGCCGACATCGAATGAACCCGCATCGACTTCCTGACGCAGCTGAATCGTATAACGGCCGTCGCTTAAAACAATCGCGCGGTCCGCCAATACCACGGCAATTCCCGCACTCCCCGAAAACCCGGTGAGCCACGCCAGCCGCTCGGCGCCTGCGGGGACATATTCGCCCAGATATTCATCGCTGCGCGGAATGATAAATCCGTCGATTTTCTGGCGCTCCAGTTCGGCGCGAAGGTCGGCAAGGCGGCGGGCATGATCGGTCATAGCCAAAAGCCTATAGGAACAGCGGTTAATTGAAAACCATCTCGCATTTTTTATAATCCGGCCAAGAATCATGGACAAACAGGGTAAAAACGGGCAAACCTATGAACACCATGACACGAGCCTTTAAACCAATCCGCAAAGCCGTTTTTCCTGTCGCCGGGCTTGGCACGCGCTTCCTGCCCGCCACCAAATCGGTGCCCAAGGAAATGCTGACCATCGTCGACAAGCCGATTCTGCAATATGCGGTCGAGGAAGCCAAAGCGGCGGGCATCGAGCATTTCATTTTCGTCACAGGCCGCGGCAAGAGCGTCATCGAAGATCACTTCGACATCGCCTTTGAACTCGAAGCCACTTTAAAAGCACGCGGCCGCACTAGCGCCCTCGACCTGCTCCACCGCGATATGCCGGAGCCCGGACAGGTGAGTTACACGCGTCAGCAATCCCCCCTCGGCCTTGGTCACGCGGTCTGGTGCGCGCGCGAACTGATCGGCGATGAGCCTTTCGCCCTGTTGCTCCCTGACATGCTGATCAAAAGCAATCCGCCCGTGCTCAAAACCATGGTCGAGCAATATAACCGCACAGGCGGGAATATTATATCGGTCGAAGAATGCGCGCCCGAAGACACATCGAAATACGGTATCGTTAGCTATGATGCCGAAGTCAGCAAAGGCGTCTATAAAGTCAACGGCATGGTGGAAAAACCGGCATCCGGCACCGCGCCCTCCAACCACTATATCAATGGACGCTACATCCTGCAGCCTGACATCCTCACCCTGCTCGGCCAGCAATCGCCCGGCGCGGGCAATGAAATCCAGATCACCGACGCGATGCTCCAGCTGATGAGCCACGATGCGTTCTACGCGGTCACGTTCAACGGCCGCACCTTCGATTGCGGCTCCAAAGCCGGGTTCGTCGCCGCCAACATTGCGTACGGCATGGAAGACCCGGACATCGCCGCAACCCTCCGCCCCATTCTCGAACAATACGGCCAGCCTGCTCATGACCGCCTCCGCGCAACCAAATAACGTGACCGCCTCGCACCGCTTCAACCCTGTTATTTTGCGCGAATATGATGTGCGCGGCATTGTCGGCGAGCAACTGACCGATATCGACGCCTATTATCTCGGCCGCGCCTTCGGAAGCTTTGTCGTGCGCGAAGGCGGCACTCGCATCTGCCTCGGCTATGATGGACGCCTCACCTCGCCTGCTTTGAAAGAGCAGATGATCAAAGGCCTCACCGAATGCGGCCTTGCCATCGAAGTGATCGGCCTGTGCCCGACGCCAATGCTGTATTTCGCCGTAAAAGACCGCCTCGCCGATGCGGGCGTGATGATTACCGGCTCGCACAATGCCGCGCCGTATAATGGGTTTAAACTCAGCCTGCAAAGCCGCCCCGTGTACGGCGAGATGATCAAGAAGCTCGGCGACATGGCCGCGACGGGCGATTTTGAAAATGGTAACGGCAGCGCGCGTGTCATCGATATTAAAAAAGACTATCTCACGCGCCTGATGAAAGATTTTGAAAAAGGCCGCCCGCTGAAAATCGCGTGGGACATTTCCAATGGCGCAGCGGGCGTCGTTATACGCGATCTCACCAGCCAGCTGCCCGGCGAACACATCCTGCTGTTCGAAGAGGTCGATGGCACCTTCCCCAATCACCATCCCGACCCGACCGTCGATTCCAATCTCGACGATCTGCGCCGCGCGGTGATAGAAAATGGGTGCGATCTCGGTATCGCGTTCGATGGCGACGCTGACCGTATCGGCGCAATTGACGAGCAAGGCAACATTCTGCGCTGCGATGCGCTGATGACTCTCTATGCCGCCGACGTGCTGGAAAATTTCCCGGGCGCGACCATCATCGCCGATGTGAAATGCTCGCAAAGCCTGTTCGATGATATCAAACGTCTGGGCGGCCAGCCGGTCATGTGGAAGACCGGCCACTCGCTGATCAAATCGAAAATGGCGCAAACCAAAGCGCCGCTCGCGGGCGAGCTCAGCGGCCATATTTTCTTCAACGATAAATATTACGGCTATGATGACGCGCTCTACTGCGCCATCCGCCTGATGAATATTCTCAGCGCCGAAGACAAACCGCTCTCGGCGCATTTCACCCATCTGCCCGCCCTGCTCAGCACGCCGGAACAGCGCATCGCGGTGGATGAGGCCGTGAAATTCTCGATCGTGCCAAAAATCCTCGCTCGCTTGAAAGCCGAGAATCATCCCGATATCACCATCAACGATATCGATGGAATCCGCGTGTCTACACCGGATGGTTGGTGGTTGATCCGCCCGTCCAACACCGAAGCGGCCTTGGTTGTGCGCATGGAAGCATCAAGCCTTGAAGCTTTGGAAAAAATGGAGGAGACTGTTACCCATGAAATCGACCGCGCAAGACATGGATAATTCCAAAACCCCAGAAACCGCAGAGATCATTGAAGCGCCTGCCGCTGAACCTGCGAAAAAAGACGCCGCTGTGTTAGAGCTGCTCGCCTCGCGCATCTGCCACGATCTGATCTCCCCCGTGGGCGCGATCAATAATGGCGTCGAGTTCATGCAGGAATCCGGCCCCGACGAACAGGCCGACGGTTTAGAGCTGATTTCCCACAGCGCCGCAGCGGCCGCCGCCAAATTACAGGTCTTCCGCATCGCCTATGGCGCGGGTGGCCGCGATCCCAACATTAAACCGGAAGATGTTCAGCGCGCGTTCGCCGCGCTTGTCGCCGCCGATGGAAAAATCTCGCAGATGTGGGACCCCTACGGCAATCTCGGTCCCGATAAACCGCACCCGCAAGCCTTTTGCAAAATGCTGATGGTCGGGCTGATGCTGGCGCAGGAATGCCTGCCCAAAGGCGGCTTCGTCGCCGCGCGCGCAGGGGAGAAGAACGAAACTTTGTTCATCGCCGAAGGCGCGGGCGCGATCATCCGCGACAATGTCGAAGAAGCGCTGGCGCAGAAAATCGCCGTGGCCGATCTCGACCCCCGCCTTGTGCATCCTTATTCCATAGGCGTTCTGGCCGAACATTACGGTTACACCATTGCTCTGAAAGAGAAGCAAGAAGGGAAGATCGTGTTCTCCCTGGTCTCGCCCACTCCATGAAAACCTGCCTGATCGTCGATGACAGTGAAGTCGTGCGCAAAATCCTGCGCCGGATCATCGAAGACATGGGTTTTGCCTGCCTCGAATCCGAAAACGGCGAACAGGCCTATAATGAATGTCGCGCGCTGATGCCCGATGTCATCGTGGTCGACTGGAACATGCCCGTCATGAACGGCCTCGACTTTACCAAGAAGCTGCGCAAGACAGCGGGCGGCGACAAACCCAAAATCATTTTCTGCTCGTCCGAAAGCGACATGAAGCAGATCCGCCGCGCGATCGATGCCGGAGCCAATGAATATGTGATGAAACCCTTCGATACCGCCATCATCCAGTCTAAATTCCGCCTGATCGACATGGGAAAGGGCGACTGACATGCGCTACAGCGACTTTGACCTTTATAAAGATCTCTTGCGCGAAAAGGCGGGCCTATACATTGGTGCGGACAAAACCTGGCTGCTCGATTCCCGCCTCGGCTGCATCGCCGCCAAATGGAAATATCCCAGTATCGCCACGATGACACTGGCCCTTCGCGGCATTCCGGACCCCGGTTTGATCAAGGATGTGGTCGAAGCCATGATCAATCACGAGACAGCGTTCTTTCGTCACCCCGAACAATATACCCGCCTGCGTGAAGAGATTTTGCCTTATCTGGTTGCCGCACGCAAAGCGACCAAAAAGCTGCGCATTCTGAGCGCCGGATGCGGCACCGGACAGGAACCCTATTCCCTCGCTATGTTTTTAAAAGACAACGATCATTTGATCGGCAATCTGAAACCCGAAATTATCGCCATCGATATTTCGAGCATGGCGCTCGCCAGCGCCAAGGCAGCGGAGTACACCCAATCGGAAGTTCAGCACGGCCTATCGGTGCATCAGCTCCTTCATTATTTCGATCAGAAAAACGGCCTATGGCTCTTGAAAAAAGAGATTAAATCGATGGTAGCGTTCCAATACGGCAACCTGCGCGATAATCTGTCTTCGCTCGGCGAGTTCGACCTTATCTTCTGCTGCAACGTGCTGGGCGAATTCAGCCACGACTTGCAGGACAAAACGCTGGGCGCCCTCACCCGCCAGCTGGCCAAGGATGGCACCCTGTTCACAGAACCGCGCGAAATGCTTGCCCCTTAGGCGAAATTCGCTATAACGGGCCCATGCAAAATACATCGCCAAAGGCCCGGTCCATGACAAACGCTTCCCCTGTTAAAATCAAACGCGCGCTGATTTCTGTGTCCGATAAGGCCGGACTTGTTGAATTCGCTCAAAAGCTTAGCGCCTTCGACGTAGAAATTCTCTCAACCGGCGGCACATATAAAGCGATCAAAGACGCTGGCATGAACGTCACGGAAGTGTCTGAACATACAGGCTTTCCTGAAATGATGGATGGCCGCGTCAAAACCCTGCACCCGACCATTCACGGCGGCATCCTGTCCGTGCGCGATAATGCCGACCACGTCAAAGCCCAAAATGCCCATGATATCGCGGACATAGACCTTGTTGTTGTGAATCTCTATCCGTTCGTGAAAACCATCGAAAGCGGCGCCGACTACGATACCTGCATCGAAAACATCGATATTGGCGGCCCGGCCATGGTGCGCTCCGCCGCCAAGAATCACGCCTTCGTCGCCATCGTCACCGAGCCCGAAGATTATCAGGCCGTGATTGACGAGCTGACCGTTCATAATGGCGCGACCACCTTTGCCCTGCGCAAGCGCCTCGCCGCCACTGCCTACGCGCACACCGCCGCCTATGACGCCAACATCGCCAGCTGGTTCGCCCGTCAGGACGACATGGACGCCTTCCCGAAACGCGCCAGCTTCTCGGGCGCGCTCAAACAATCCCTGCGCTACGGCGAAAACCCGCACCAGTCGGCCGCCCTCTATCTCATGGATGGCGACAAGCGTCCCGGCGCCGCCCGCGCGCAAATCCTGCAAGGCAAAGAGCTGTCCTACAACAACCTGAACGACACCGACGCCGCCTATGAATGCGTGGCGGAATTCTCTGAGCCTGCCGTCGCCATCATCAAGCACGCCAACCCCTGCGGCGTTGCCGTCGGTAAAAATGTACTCGAAGCCTATGAAGCGGCCTTCAAGTGCGATCCGGTCAGCGCCTTTGGCGGCATCATCGCTCTCAACCGCCCGCTCGACGCCAAAACCGCTGGTCGTATCATCGACATCTTCAGCGAAGTGATCATCGCGCCGAGCGTCGATGACGACGCCCTTGCCGTGCTGGCCACCAAGAAAAACCTGCGCGTGCTGACCACCGGCGCGATGCCCGACCCTGCCCTCAAACGCGCGATGATCAAACGCATCGCCGGCGGCTTCCTGCTGCAGGATGATGACAACGGCATCGTGACCAAGGCTGATTTAAAAGTCGTGACCAAGCGCGCGCCAACGGACGCGGAAATCGCCGACATGCTTTTTGCCTTCAAAGTCGGCAAGCATGTCAAATCCAACGCCATCGTCTATGCCGCGAACGGCACGACCGTCGGCATTGGCGCCGGCCAGATGAACCGCCGCGACTCCTCGCGCATCGCCGCCCTGAAAATGGAAGAATTCAATCTGCATCCGGGCGCGGGCCAGCCGCTGGTCGTGGCCTCCGACGCCTTCTTCCCCTTCGCCGATGGCCTCATCGCCGCCGCCGAAGCCGGCGTGACAGCCGTCATCCAGCCCGGCGGTTCGATCCGCGACGAGGAAGTCATCGCCGCCGCCGACGAACGTGGCCTCGCCATGGTCTACACCGGCATGCGCCATTTCCGCCACTAACCGGCTCCATATAATAAGGAATCACCAGAATTTGCGCCCGAGGGCGCATTTTTTGTATGATATCCCTATGGTTGCTGGAGAAAGGGAATCGAAATCCCCCAAATGCCCAAAACGGCAAAACGCCCCAACCCTCTGAAAAACAACAATAATCCAACCTGATTTGTACCCCCCACCCGAAATTGGTTATATTAGGCCATAATTAACGTAATCCCGTTACAGTGATGACAAGAATACGGGGTAGAGGAGAAGTAACATGTGGAAAATGGTCAAAAATGGCGCGATGAACCTTCTTACTAAGGTTGGTTGGGCTGGCGCTGGCGTAGCCACCATTGCTGGCGGCGCAGCAGCTATCGGCGGACCTGGCGGTACGCCTGCAAAGTTACTTGAAAACGCACAGTCCGCATTAAAAAATGTTGATGCTATTACTGATGTAGATGGCTTGTTTACCCGCCTTGCAAGATTTCTTCAGAACATTGTAAAAATGTTCAATAATTTTGGCGATATTGCAAATCAGCGGGTAAATACAAATACTCTTTTCTCTGATGAAAACGATCAAAATGCGAATCCTTCTGTTGTTCAAGATCCCAAAACGGCTTTAGGTCAAAAAGTTGCAAACACACTCGATAACAATGTTGTCGGTAAAATTGTTGGCCAAGGCGCGGATCTAGTTGAAGAGAATCCTAAAACAGCTGCTGTTATTGGGACGACTGTAGTTGCTGCAACGGCTTTGTCTTTGATGGGCAAAAGCAAAACACCTACTTCGGGCGATAAAACGCCAGAAAAAGTAGCTCAAACGCCAAAAACAATTTCTGAAGATTTGGCCGATGTGAAAGCAAGACATGCAGCAAGCTTAGATGGCGGCAATACAAAACCTGTCAGCATCATTGCTGAAGCAGCCGATGATGTTGCAAAATCAAGCTTGAGAGGTTCGTTGCTGAAAGGCTTCACGCGCAATGCGCTTGGTGCTGTCGTTATCGGTGGTGGTCTCTATGCTGGCAGTAAAATTATGGGTGCCACAGAAGCGGAAGCTCAAGATCTGGCAACGGATATTATTCCTGGCAAAGATGCCGTCCTTAAAGTAAACGAAGGCGAATACGTAGAGGCAGCTCAATCTGCTGTTGTCGATGCTGCTGGCTTCGCAGGCTTCATTCCTGGCGCAATGGCTGGAGCGACACTGGGCGCTTCCGCTGGCGCTCTGACAGGTCCTTTCGCAGTAGTAGCCAGCCCGGTTGGCGGCGTTGTTGGCGGGCTAGTTGGTGGTGTTATCACTAGCGGCATTGCCAGCACGGCAGCTGACTATGCCTGGGAAGGCGGCGAGTATGTTTTCTCCAAAGGCGTTGATGCCGTCAACTATTTCTGGGGCGATGACGAGCCAGCGATCAAAACGGAATTCTCGGGTGTTGCCGACAATGACAACAGAACACCGAAATATGTTGCCGACAATGTCAACACGCCGATTTACAAGCCAACTGGCATGGATATGGTAATGAACTAATCATAAAAAGCCGGGGTCTCCCGGCTTTTTATTGCCTGAAATCTGGCATTTTAACGAATGCATAATTATCGAATGTTATCAATAAGATAATCCTATAATTTGCACTATTAAGCCCCGATTCAGTAAGATAAGGGCATAAAGTAAAAACAGACGGAAATTGAGTAAGCCATGGGTCCTGGAACCAACACAACAGTCAGCAAAGTAAGCGCTTTTAACGAAGCGGCGTTTGCCAAGACGTATGTGGATGCCCAGAAAGCCGTTCTGGATGACAACATTCTTTCCCGCGCTGCGAAAACTGTTTCTGGCCATAGCGCCCTTGCCGCCATCGATGTAGACGCCACCATTAAAGGCGCCGATGTTGATACCAATCTTTCTGCTATTGTTGCCGGCAATCCTCAATTAAAAGAATTCGTTGATGTTGTGAACGCACACCCCGATTTAAAAGCGGGTATTGACAAAGTTCTGAAGAACGAAGGTCAAGCAGGCCTAGAAGGTTTCCGCGATCTCATGACAGGCGACGGCGCCATCAACGCGGCCGATCTGAAAACCATGCTGAACGATCCGACCAGACGCGGTCTGGTTGTCGATATGCTGGATGCCGTTGGCACTGATAAATTCGGTATGGATTACGCGAACCGCTTTATCAAGACTGGCTTGGCCGCCTCCAAAAACTCGCAGGACCCTGCCGCGCGCGAAGCGTTTCTGAATACGGCGAAAGAAGCCGGCATTGATCCGGCTGCCGCTGTCACCAGCGAAGTCACCGGCGCTTTCATGGGTTTCCTCGGCGACGTCGTCAAAGGCGGCAACATCCAGCAAAATATGAAACAATTGACAGACCGTCTCGGCGGTCTGGGCATGAGCGCCGATGCGCTGCAAAGCATGCAAAAACTGCTGGAGCCACTGGCCGGTGTCTTCCAGTTCCTGTTCAAAGATTTCGCCCAGTTCGGCATGAAATGGGGCCCGGCGATGAGCGAAGGCGCCAGCAATATTTTTGCCGATGTTCAGAACGTTGCCAAAGGCTTCGAGCAAATCGAAACGAAAGCCGTTGAAACAGCCTTGCCAACTGACAAGCAAGCCGCTGTTGTGCCAACCAGCCAAGACAAATTATCCGAAGAAGCCAATCTCAGAGGCTTTGAAGCAGATTTGCAAGGGCCGGGACTTAAACTCGCTTCTTACGAGGACCGCGGTGTCATGGCGAAGCCTTTCGAGACGGCTGCTCTCGGCGTCACCATTCGTCAACCGGAACAGGCGCCAGCCTGGACCCAGCAAGTGGCCAACCGCAACATGGGCATGTCCTTAAGCGCCTAATCTCCCTTGCCTAACGGCTGGTTTATCGCTATCCCCTATGGGTTATGAGCACTTCTAAAACCAAGCCGTTGGAACACATCCGCAATTTCGCGATTATCGCCCATATCGACCATGGGAAATCGACGCTGGCCGACCGTCTGATTCAGACCTGCGGCGGCCTCGAAGCGCGCGAAATGAAGGAACAGGTGCTCGATTCCATGGATATCGAGCGCGAGCGCGGGATTACCATCAAGGCGCAGACCGTGCGCCTCGCCTACAAAGCCCAAGACGGCATCGAATACCAGCTGAACCTGATGGACACGCCGGGCCACGTGGACTTCGCCTATGAGGTTTCGCGATCTCTGGCGTCCTGCGAAGGCTCCCTGCTCATCGTTGACGCCTCACAGGGCGTGGAAGCCCAGACGCTCGCCAACGTCTACCAGGCGATCGACAACAACCACGAAATCATCCCGGTCATCAACAAGATCGACCTGCCCGCCGCCGAACCCGAAAAAGCCAAGAAACAGATCGAGGACGTCATCGGCATCGATGCGTCGGACGCGGTTCTGGTCAGCGGCAAGAGCGGTATCGGCATCCCCGACCTGCTCGAAGCCATCGTCACCCGCCTGCCCGCCCCTGAGGGCGACACAGAGGCGCCGACGAAGGCCCTGCTGGTCGACAGCTGGTACGATGCCTATCTCGGCGTGGTGATCCTTGTACGCGTCATTGACGGCTACCTGAAGAAGGGCCAGAAGATCAAGTTCATGAAAGCCGGCGTCGCGCGCGAAATCGACCGCGTCGGGATGTTCACGCCGAAACCCGTGATGCTCGACATTCTCGGCCCCGGCGAGATGGGGTTCATCACTGCTTCGATCAAAGACATTTCGGAGACCAAAATCGGCGATACCGTCACCGATGATAAATATCCGACATCTACCCCGCTGACCGGCTTCAAGCCCTCCATCCCGATGGTGTTCTGCTCCCTCTTCCCGGTCGATGCGTCGGACTTTGAAAAACTGCGCGACAGCTTGGGCAAACTCGCGCTGAACGATTCCTCGCTCCATTACGAAATGGAAAGCTCGCAAGCGCTGGGCCTCGGTTTCCGTTGCGGCTTCCTCGGCCTTCTGCACATGGAAATTATTCAGGAACGGCTGCTGCGCGAGTTCGATCTCGACCTTATCCCGACCGCGCCGAGCGTTGTCTACAAAATCCACTCGACCAAGGGCGAAGTCAAAGACCTCTATAACCCTGTCGATATGCCCGATCCCGTCTATATTGATTTCATAGAAGAGCCATGGATCAAGGCAACCATCATGGTGCCGGATGAATATCTCGGCGGCTTGCTTCAGCTGTGTCAGGAACGCCGCGGCGTGCAGGTGGATTTAACCTACGTCGGCACGCGCGCGATGCTCGTCTACCGACTGCCCCTCAATGAAGTCGTGTTCGATTTCTACGACCGTCTGAAATCTATCTCGCGCGGCTACGCCTCGTTCGATTACCACCTCGATGGCTACGCCGAAAACGATCTGGTCAAAATGGAAATCCGCGTGAATGAAGAACCTGTCGACGCGCTCGCCATGATCGTCCACCGCTCGCAGGCCGAGCGTCGCGGGCGTCATCTGTGCGAACGCCTCAAAGAACTGATCCCGCGCCAGATGTTCAAGATCGCCATCCAGGCCGCCATCGGCGGCAAGGTCTTCGCGGCAGAGCATTTAAGCGCGATGAGAAAAGACGTCACGGCAAAATGCTACGGCGGCGACGTGTCGCGTAAACGCAAGCTCCTCGACAAGCAAAAAGAGGGCAAGAAAAAGATGCGCCAGTACGGCAACGTCGATATTCCTCAGAGTGCCTTTATCAATGCCCTGAAAATGGGCGATCAGAAGTAATTAATTCTTGATACCAACCTTACGGTGTGCTTCCTTGATGTATAAAACATAATATTTATACTTTAGGGAATTTTCATGAAAAAATTTATATTACTGGCCGCATTCGCGGCTTTGCCTGCTTGCTCGTCTATCATTGAGGGCACATCACAAGAACTAATTGTTAATACAAGCCCTGCCGGAGCAGACTGCGCGTTAATGCGTGAAAACTATGTTATTGGGCGCGTTAACCCAACACCGGGAGCCGTCACCGTCAAAAAGACGAAACATGACATTACTGTAGTCTGTAGTAAAAAAGGATATGAAGAAGCAACCTACTTCAATAATTCAGATGCAGCAGGTGCGACAGCAGGCAATATCATTCTTGGTGGCGGCATTGGCTGGGCGATCGATTCCGCAAGCGGTGCCGATAACAAATACACAACGCCTATGAATATTAGCCTGTCGAAAAAATAAGGCGAAAGCCCTTTTTCTTGACATAACGCGATACTCCTGTAAGCTCCCCTAAACCACGTTTACAGGAGCTATCCGCATGACCGCCCTCTCGGCCAAATTCCTCGCGCCCGCCTTTTTCGCGGCCTCCATTCTATCGGCGCATGCGGAAGACACCGCCACCCTCGACCAGAAAAAAATTGAAGCGTATAACGCGGCTGCTGAACATATTCTGACAGGTGTATTCTCCGGTATTGGCGGTCTGGCAGGCGTTGCTTTATCCATACCTTCCGGCATCCCGACCGTAGGCGCCGGAAGCGTGGTGATCGGATCCGTCTCCGCTCTCGCTTTATCCTACAGTGTGGTAGAGCTTGATGTTGGTACGGCTGCTTTGGGGCTGGCCGTTGCGGGACACTATGATGACTCCCTTGCGCTGTCCCAGCTATCGAAAGCCGCGATCAAAACGGCGAGCAGTGCAACGACGATCGCCGGGTCCGGCACGTTGATCGCTGATTCCGTGATTGGCACGACGCCGCAAAATGCCGAAAAACACATGGCGGTGGCCGCCAATGTTGAGCGCTTTGCCTTTTCCGTTGATGGTATTGTTCAGGCGTCTTTGTCTCTTTTTAAATCACCGCACGTCATCACGGCCGCCACAGCCTTGGGCGCCGCCTTTTATGATGCGACCAGCGCGCTGGATGGGCTGGCGAAAGAACTACAGGCACGTGTCGAAACACCTGAACAGCCGGATAATAGCGTAGTAACGCCGCCTGCGCACACAGGAGGGAATATTGGCGGCGAAAATACTGACGGCATTCCCAACGGTGTCGAACAAAGAGACTTTGAAAATGATTTACAAACACTGCCGGGTTTAAAAAAACTTGACACTGTGTGCAACCCGGGATCCATCTGCGTCACAGCGCCCCGCCTCTATGAACCCGACCAGCGCGAATTAGAAAAACTTATCGACACGCAAAAAAACGTCCGTATCAAAGATCACTGCGAATATGGTCCAAGGCCGTGCGTCAAACCGAAGGGCGTTATTCTAGAGCATCGATAATTCACTAAAACATGCGCTGCAAAATGTTCTTACAGGAAATATTTGAATGACTGCTTTATCGATTAAATTAATGGCACCCGCCTTTTTAGCCGCGTCGCTCGCATCGGCTCATGCAGAAGATACTGCTGCGTTAGAGCATAAAAAAGCTGAAGCCTACAGCGCCGCTGGCGCGCACTTGGCGGTAGGATTGCTGTCAGGAGCAGGTAGTGTGGCGGGTATTCTTCTTACCGGCATAACGGGTATTTCAACTATGGGCACTGTAGGCGCTCTAGCGTTTTCAGCCTCGACCCTTGCCGGGACCTATAGCGTAGTCGAAATTAATGTCGCAATCGCCGCATTCGGTTTAGCAAGCGCCGGTCAGTATGATGACTCTATTGCGCTGTCCAAGTTGTCCACGGCTGCCATAAAAGCTGCCAGCAATGCCACAACCCTTACCGGATCTGGCACACTGATCGTCGATTCAGTCATGGGCACACCAACGCAAAATACTGAAAAAAATATGGATCTGGCCGCCAACGTTGAAAAGTTTGTCTTATCCTTGGACGGTATCAAGCAATCGTCCCTCACGCTCCTCACATCACCGCATGTGATAAAATCTGCAATAGCCTTAGGCTCCTCGTTTAACGATATAGCAAGCGCGCTGGATGGCCTCGCGAAAGAATTACAGGCACCTGCCGAAACACCCAAAATTTCCGATCATAAGGCCCGCGAGGTTCCTACCGTTTCTCAAGGCGGAGGTAGTAGTGGCGGCAGCGAAGGAAAGGGGACAAGCGCGCGCGAAGGATTTAATGGGGTTGAAAGAAGAGATTTTGAAGATCGCTTGCAAAATATACCAGATTTCACTCCTCATTCCACCCGGTGCAATCCAGGTCAAATTTGCGTGACCGCCCCCCCGTTACGAGACAATGACTACGGAGCGGAAAATTATAGAGAATTAGAAGAGAAATTAAGAGAGTTGAACGATAAATCCGGCATACGTGGCACGCGTGGAATCGATTGTGGTGTTGGCGGTGTTCCTTGCCTGCTAGGCCCCCGAGACAGCAAAATGCAGCTTCGCTAAACCGTAAAATTCAATCTTCCGCCCGCAAGGCGAAGGATGTAGTATCTTTGTCATGCGCCACATAGCCCTACTCGCTCTTTCCACCCTCGCCCTCACCGCGTGTGAGCCGGATGCGGGGAATGCGCGCGAGCCGGAGGCCACGGGCGTTGAAGCACCGGTGCCGCCTCCGCCACCGGAAAACGGGCCGATCAAAGATGCGCCGCCTGTTACGATTATCGAGCATAACGAGCCCGCACCCGCCAATCCCGATGCGCCCGAGCTGCTAGTCGATGGCAAGCCAGCCGACCCGCTCTGTTTTGCGCCCTATCTGATGCGCGAAGATGCGCTGAAAACCCTCTCGCTCGACACGGCCAATTGCGCGCCCAGCATGACCGCCACGCATAAAGATTTCACGCCGATCGAAGGCTACACTGGCACCGGTTATTACTGGAATGAAGACCCCGAGGCGCAGGGCATGCGCCCTGCCTTCATCGCCTATAAAGTATTGGGCGAAACCGCAAAGGGCCTCGCGCTCGAATTGCTCGGCAGCGGCGGCGGTACAGGCGTCTTCTCCACGCTGATCACCGCCAAGCGCGATGGCAACACTCTCACCGTGACCGACACCGTCACTGGCGGCGATCGCTGCAACGGCGGCCTCTCTGACGCCGCCGTGAGCGATGGCAAGCTTACCTACGCCGTCAACATCACGCCTTATGATTTCCTCACCCTTGGCATCGAGACGCCTCCAGAAGGCCTCGAAGCCTATGACGACATCGATGCCTGCGCCGCGTGCTGTATGGGCGAAGCCTTGTATGAAGACGGCGCCTTCATCGGTGTGCAGCTACCGGAAAAATTCGTTGCCACCGAGCGCCCAGCGGAGCAAACCAAACAGATCTGTTTCGATCGCATCATGAGCGAGCAGACAACCACATCATGGAGCGCGGCAGAGTACGCCCCGCTACGCGACCGCCTCAGAAAAGAGTGTGCCAGTGAATAAATATCTCTCCCTCGCTTTATGGATCATCGGCTTCGAAGCCGTCTCGTTCGGCATCGGCATGGCGACGCAGGGCAATGTCGATGGCTGGTACGCCTCGCTCAACCGCCCGCCGCTGGTGCCACCGAACATCGCTTTCCCAATCATGTGGACGATTCTCTATTCGCTGATCGCCGCAACGGGCTGGACATTGTGGCGCACCCGCGCGCAAGAGGACGGCGATTTCCGCCTGATCATCTTTGGTATCTATATGGCGCTCAACTGGTCGTGGACCTTCATTTTCTTTACCGCGCACTTGCTGCTGCCGGGCTTCTTGTGGATTCTCCTGATGAACTTGGTCGCGCTGATTCTCATCGTAAAAAGCTGGCAGGACGTGCGTTCTGCCAGCTTGCTGATGATTCCGCCCACTCTATGGACGTGCTTTGCCGCCTATCTCAATGGCGGCTACTGGTGGGTTAATTAACCAGCGCGCCGCACGCGATACGCGCCCCGGCATTGCCTGTATCGGCTGATTTGTAATCATCCGGATCGGCGTGGATCACGAAAGCCGAGCCATCGGCATCGAGCAGGAAGCCATCGTCTTTTTTATCGCTGATCGAGATATCGTCGCTGAAGATATCGGCCTTCACGGTGCCGTCTTTGTTCACGAAAATATTGGGTAAGTCACCCGCGTGGAAATCGCGGCCATGCATCGCACCGTGATCATCTTTATCGGGATTGAAGTGCGCACCGGCGCTTTTGAAATCAGGCGCGGTGCAGGTACCCGTTTCATGAATGTGGAAACCGTGCGCGCCCGCCGGCAAGCCTTTGGCATCCACATGGATCAATACCATGTCATCGCCCGCTTCGCTCAGCGTGACGGTGCCAACATCTTTACCCTTGGCATCGAGCAGCGAAACAGTTTTGGAGGCTTGCGCGAACGCAGGTGCGGCAATGAACGTGCCCGCCATTAGCGCGGCGAGAAGGAATGTTTTTGTCATGATAAAATCCTTTTTAGTATGAATGAACGGGAATACTAACGGAGCTTACGTCTTAAGGCCAGATAGGTTCCGCAGATAATAAAAAACCCCGCATAAAGCGGGGTTTTTCGTGAATTCTATTAAAGCCTAGAGAACAGCTTCTTTCAGGTCTTTTGCGACGCGGAAAGCAACTTTTTTCTTGGCAGCAATTTTGATGGTTTCGCCCGTTGCTGGGTTACGGCCCATGCGGGCCTTCGTTTTCTTGACCATCAGGATACCGAGGCCCGGGATACGGACTTTGGCGCCGCGCTTAACGTGGCGGGCTGTTTCGCCAACCAGGTCGCTCAGCATTGTTTCAGCTGTCTTTTTCGCGACTTCGTGCTTGTTAGCCAGATCAGCAGCGATTTGTTTCAGCGTGACGATCGCGCCGGTTGCTGTTGATTTGTAAGGAGCCTTTTTCACAGCGGCTTTAGGAGCGGCTGCTTTTTTCGGAGCAGCGGCTTTCTTAGGAGCGGCGGCTTTTTTAACGGCTGTCTTTTTTACAGCGGCCTTCTTGGCCGGTGCTTTCTTCGCAGCGGCTGGTTTTTTAGCCGGTGCTTTCTTTTTTGCTTTTGCTGCCATTGTCTTGTCCTTTCGAAAAAACATTGAGTTAAAATGAATCAGCTGAGCCAAAGCATATCCCGAAAACACCGAAAATAAAGCACTATCTTCACTTGGGTGTTTTTTTCCTGCGTATGATTTTGCAAACAGGCCCCTCTTTACAAAGCCTTTAATATCGGTCTTTATTGACTTCCATGCTGACACAGACCACACCCTCCGATGATCTTCAGACGATTCGCGACTTCATTCGCTATGCGGTGAGCCGCTTTAATGACGCCAAAATTGCCTATGGGCACGGCACCGACAACGCCTTTGATGAGGCTGTATTCATGGTGCTCGAAGCCTTGCATCTGCCCATCGATCAGGTCGATCCTTATTGGGATGCGCGCCTCACGCGCGACGAAAAAGCCTGGATGTATGAGCTTATCGACCTGCGCGTGCGCACCCGCAAACCCGCCAGCTACCTGTTAAATAAGGCCTATATACAAGGGCTTCCCTTCTATGTGGATGAACGCGCCATCGTGCCCCGCTCCTTCATTGCCGAGATACTGAACGGCGATAACACGCCCGTTGAAGACCCGGAAAGCATCGGCTCCGTGCTCGACTTATGCACAGGCTCTGGCTGCCTTGCGATCCTCGCCGCGCATCTCTATCCGAACGCGATCATCGATGCCGTCGACTTATCGCCGGACGCATTGGAAGTCGCGCGCAAGAATGTCGATGACTATAAACTGGGGAACCGCATTACCCTGCATCAGGGTGATTTATTCGCGCCATTGGCCGGTAAAAAATATGACCTCATCATCACCAATCCGCCCTATGTGGATCAATCGGGCATGGATGCCCTGCCCCCTGAATTCCTCGCCGAACCCGCCATGGCATTGGGTTCTGGCCCTGATGGGCTGGATTGCACCCGCCGCATCGTGGAGCAAGCCAAAGGTCATTTAACCCCTCTGGGCCACATGATCTGCGAGCTGGGCCGCTGCGGCCCCGACCTCGAAGAAGCCTATCCGCGCACGCCTTTCCTGTGGCTTTCCACGGAAAACAGTGACGGCGAAGTCTTCTGGATTGCGGCCAAAAACCTGCCTTAAAAACTATTAGTTCGAATTCTATCTAATCTTAAAAACCCCTTTACCCGCCCCTGATACTTTAGGCCTACGGGAAACGAACTAGGGGCAAACAAATGCATTCCTCCAAAGAACAGCAAAACAACCAGGCACCACACGCCCTCGGCGTAGACGCTGCCCAGCTTTTTCTGGGCGCCCTGTTCGGACCCGTTGCAAACATGGCAATCGAAGTGGCCCAAGTAGCCTCCACACTCTACGAAGACCGCTTTGACGCTGCTGCCCCAAAGACTGGAAACCGGACAAACGGCCATGAGGGTGGCTATCAACTCGGTGTCAAACACAGTCTGGGCGGCAGCTTCAGCCGTGCCCAGTCCGCGCAGATCGATAAAGGCAATAGCTTCGATGCGATGCTGCCCTACTGGAAGCGCGACGCGGCCCCGGCCCCACGGTTTGCCGCCTAATTCCCATTCCAATTCCGGTGTGCTAGGATGGCTCTATGGAGCCATTTCAGACATCCTTGCTGCGTGAAAAATTCGTCATGACCGAAACCGGAGATATCCTCTCCGACGCGGCCCCCGTTATCGCGCTGAGCAACCGACTGGTTGTTACCTATACCAATACCATCGGGCAGGAGCGTGAAACATTCGCCATCCGCACCCAGAACATGCATTCCTGCGTGCGCCTCGCCGCCGCCATTGGCCGCGAGATATCCGAGCGCGGCGCCATCACCTACCGTGCCTCCGAGTTCCGCTGGCAAAATCTCTGGCACGATGTGATCAAAGGGTATGAACAGGACTGGAACCCCGCCATCTGGTGCGCCATCTACCTGAACGGCCGCCTGCTCTACAGCGAAGGCAACCACCACAACTTCCTCGACATTATCGAACAGTGCGACGCCGCCAACAAAGGCGATTACGCCGATGCCCTGCCCTTTGCAGAGAAAATTTTCCAGCAGGCCGGCAAGAGCGTCAAAATCAACTATGAATCCAACGTTGCGTTGATCGTGTCGGTGAAACCGGATGAGGCCAAGTGCGGCATCATGCTGCGCGGCGCCAACAAGAAAACCACGTTCAGTTTTAAAGCGCTTAAACGCGATGCCGCCAAAAGTGAAACCCTGCGCCCGCCGACCGTGCTCTCCATCTGCGCCGCCTATCTGGAAGGCATCCAGTTAACCTTCCAGGCAGGGTTTTTGAACCGCAAATACGCCCTCGCCCTGATCGAAAAATATTCGGACGACTATCGCAAGATGGAGCGCGCCACCAAGCGGATCGGCGCCCTCAATCGCGCCTGCCTGCAGTTCGATAGCGACTTCCTCGTCACCTACCGCCCCGAACGCCCCGACTTCCAGCGCTATGTCGCCGAAGCCGAACAATTCGCCAATAAAATCCTGATACCAGTCGAAGAAGACACGACGGAAACAGCTTGATTCAGCTTTTTATATTACATAATATAGTTGACAGAATGTAACCCTTCTTGATACATAAGCCCCATGGATATTAAGGCTTATTTCAAAAATCTGAGCGCACAGACCTTCGACACCCATGCGGCGTTCGAAACCTATTATTATTCCCCGGCCAACATGCCAACAGGCACGCCGAGCAAGCAGGACACAAAAGACCTGAGCCAGGCAACCTTGACCATCATTCTTCGTCATGCGGGCAGTGAAAAAATGGCCCTTGCCGACCGTGCGCTGTTCGCCGGAAATGTTCTGAAAATGATGCAGGATGCCAAGTACAACGACGTCGTCATTAAAACATTCAGCAATGTAACCGTGAAAGAAAGAGCAGGATTCTACGAAGCGATCCATCGCTCGCAAAATGACGCGCTGTTTCAAACCATAACAGCCAACAAGAAAACTTCCCTGCCATATAAAATCATGAGCGAATATCGCGGCTGGGCGTCCCGGTATAAAAAGACCTCTCTCACAGAGACTGCTGTTAAAACTCCGATCATCCAAGAACCCACGTATCCAACGATCATCGAAGTCGATCATGCGCTGCTCTGCGAAAGCCCGCGCGCGACTGTGGAAAGCGCTGGCTACCAGAAAGCCTCTTCCAGCAAAGGCCCCGGCAAGCTGGAGCAGCCCCAGATCAAATGGCTGGTAGAGGCGCTGATGGCAGACGGCGTGGCCGCCAAAGACATGACTATTTATCGCGCAAAAACGCAACCCAAGGCGCAGGAAAATGCTCTGCCGTATGAAATACTGGACGTTCACGCCGCTCAGATGACAGGCACCATTGCCGTGTCGCTAACCAAGGGGCATTCTTCCTACGTTCTCAAATCGCTGGAGAAAAATAATTTCGCGCAATCAGGCGTCGAAGTGGCCGAGCTGCAAAAAGATGCCGATGCGTATCGCGTCCGATGCTATGAGAAAGATACATGGATTAATCAGATGGTGGCGCTGGTGAAAGCTGACCGCGCGTCGCTGCAGGAACAGATAAAACACAATCTGCACTGGAAACACCGCTACGCCGCCACTGTTGAAAGCTTTGCCGCCTATTGCAACGAGCAGGGCCGCATGCCCATGACGCACGATACCACTATCATTTCGCATGGACCGCTGGCGAACAAATCGACGTTCAAGCGCGTCTATCATGCCCTGCTGCGCGGCGCTATTCCGGAACTGGCCGGCGTTAAATCATTCCCTGCCTTAAAAGACCACATCACCAGCACGCACAAAGGCCTGATAAAGCCGCGCCTTTTGAACGATGCGTGGGAAGCGGCAGACAGCAGCAATGCGCCCAGTGTTCAGACGGCCTTCAATAACGCCGCGCCCGAAAACGCAAAAGAGGAGAAAGCCATCGCTTTCCCCTCTCCCACTGTAACATTTCATTAAAAAAACAGCTAGGCCGCGAGGCTACGCAATACGTAGTGCAGGATGCCGCCGTTTTTGAAGTAATCGATTTCATCGAGCGTATCGATGCGGCACAGAAGTTGTACATCTTCTTTCGATCCGTCTTTACGCGTGATGGTCAGCGTAACGTCCTGCAGCGGCTTGATGTCACCGGCGACGCCCGTAATGTCGAAGGTTTCCTCACCCGTCAGGTTCAGTGACTTGCGGCTCATGCCATCCTTGAATACCAGCGGCAACACGCCCATCCCGACAAGGTTCGAGCGGTGAATACGCTCAAAGCTTTCCGCGATCACAGCTTTCACGCCGAGCAAATTCGTGCCCTTCGCCGCCCAGTCACGGCTTGAGCCCGTGCCATATTCTTTCCCGGCAATCACGACCAGCGGTGTGCCGTCGGCCTGATATTTCATCGAAGCGTCATAGATGCTCATCTGTTCGCCGCTCGGGCCTTTGGTCAGACCGCCTTCGACACCGCCCAGCATTTCGTTTTTGATACGGATATTGGCGAACGTGCCGCGCATCATGACTTCATGGTTCCCGCGGCGTGCGCCGTACGAGTTGAAGTCCGCGACCGCCACACCGTTTTCAATCAGGTAGCGACCAGCGGGTGAATCTTTCTTGATCGAACCGGCTGGCGAGATGTGGTCGGTCGTCACGCTGTCGCCCAAAATGGCCAGCGCGCGCGCGCCGGTGACATTGGACAGCACGCCCGAAGACACGCGCTGCATGCCTTCAAAGTATGGCGGGTTTTGCACATAGGTGGATTTATTATCCCATGTATATGTTTCGCTGGCGCCCGCACCCTTGATGTTCTGCCATTCGACAGGACCCAGAAACACATCGGCATAACGCGACTTGAACATTTCCGGCGTCAGGCAGAATTCCACCATGTCGCTGACTTCTTTATTCGTCGGCCAGATATCTTTTAAGTAAACATCCTTGCCGTTTTTGTCCTGACCGATCGGATCCTTGTAGAGATCGATCGACATCGACCCGGCCAGCGCATAAGCGACGACCAGTGGCGGCGACGCCAGATAATTGGCTTTGACATGCGGGTTGATGCGGCCTTCAAAGTTACGGTTGCCCGAGAGCACGCCAGCAACGGTGAGGTCACCTTCGACAACAGCATTGGCAATCGGTTCCGGCAGCGGGCCGGAGTTCCCGATACAGGTCGTGCAGCCATAGCCGACGAGGTTAAAGCCAATGGCATCCATGTGGCGTTGCAGATCAGCTTTCAAAAGATAATCGGTTACCACCTGCGAGCCGGGCGCCAGAGAGGTTTTCACCCATGGCTTGCGCGTCAGGCCCAGCTCATTCGCTTTCTTTGCGACCAGACCGGCCGCCACCATCACCGACGGGTTCGATGTATTCGTGCAAGACGTAATCGCGGCAATCACCACGTGACCGTCTTTCAAATCGTAACCAGCGCCCGCAACAGGAACGGTTTTCCCGGTGACATCAATTTTTGCAAATTCAGGCGCGGCTTGGCTCAGCAGAATTTTATCCTGCGGACGTTTCGGTCCGGCAAGGCTCGGCTCGACCGTGCCCATGTCGAGCGCCAGCGTATCGGTGAAAACAGGCTCATGGCCTTTTTCCCGCCAGAAGCCCTGCTCCTTCGCATAGGCTTCGACCAGCTTCACACGGTGCGGATCGCGGCCCGTGAAATTGAGGTAGCGGATCGTCTCGGCATCGACCGGGAAGAAGCCGCACGTCGCGCCATATTCCGGCGCCATGTTGGCAATCGTTGCGCGGTCGGCGAGCGACATATGCTCAAGACCATCGCCATAGAATTCAACAAACTTGTTCACCACGCCCTTGGCGCGCAGCATCTGCGTGACGGTCAGCACAAGGTCGGTCGCCGTCGTGCCTTCTTTCATCTTGCCTGTCAGTTTAAAACCGATCACTTCAGGAATAAGCATCGAGACTGGCTGGCCCAGCATCGCGGCTTCCGCTTCAATCCCGCCCACGCCCCAACCAAGAACAGCAAGGCCGTTGATCATGGTCGTGTGCGAGTCCGTGCCGACCAGCGTATCAGGATACGCAATTTCGCGGCCGTTCTGATCTTTTTCCACCCAGACCGTCTGGCCCAGATATTCCAGGTTCACCTGGTGGCAAATGCCCGTGCCCGGCGGCACGACGCGGAAATTGTCGAACGCGTTCTGGCCCCAGCGCAGGAATTGATAGCGCTCGATATTCTGTTTGAATTCTTCTTCGACGTTCTGCTGGAACGACATATTCGTGCCGAACTCATTCACCATCACCGAGTGATCGATGACGAGGTCGACCGCACACAGCGGATTGATTTTTTCCGGATCGCCGCCAAGGGCCACCGTCGCTTCGCGCATCGCGGCGAGGTCTACCACCGCCGGCACGCCGGTAAAATCCTGCATCAGCACGCGGGCCGGACGGTACGCAATCTCGGCGTCCGAGCGTTTGTCTTTTTGCCAGTCCACCAGCGCGCGGCAATCAGCGACGCTGACCGAGCGGTCGTCTTCGAAGCGCAGCAGGTTTTCCAGCAGCACTTTGAGCGTGAACGGCAGCTTGGAGATATCCCCCAGTTGCGCCGCGGCATCCCGAAGCGAGAAGTAGTCATACGCCTTCCCATCGACCGTTAAGGTTTTACGGGTTTTGAGGGTGTCGTGGCCGGTGCGTGTCATGGAAATAGGACCTTTTTAGTTCTCTATGATGTTGGTTTTAAAAGGAAAAGCGAACGCGAATGCTTAAAAGCATCCTATCATGCACAGACATTGGATAAAAAGTGGTTAATGCAAGGGGATGCGTCAAAAAACCAATAAAAAGCCCCGAAACCGGGCTTTTGAGAATGGTTATCAGGGGGAAGGTGTTAAAGTCGTGTGCTGCACACTCGGCGTATTAATGGTCAGAGTTTTGTCAGGCATGGTTTTTAATGAACCGATTACAAAATCCCATTCTCCGATAGCCACGTTTTTAATAGCGCTTTTTAAATGCATCCATGCTTTTATTTTTGCTTCATTTACACGATTGTCATTTAAGCTTTTTGCCAAAGTTGATGGACTTAAACCGACGCGAGAAACTTCGCCCCTTAAAAAATTACGCATTTCTTCAGTTAATGGAATTCGATCGTGTGGAGCAAGTGTCTGCATAACAACATTCCACTGATGTCTAGAGACGCTTCCTATCGATTGCTTTGGATTATTCCAAATTCTCGTAGATTTAATAAAATCATTAAGACCAGCATCCTTTAAAATAGAAACAAAATCTTTATCTTTTGTTCTTAGCCTGTTGGCTAAACCTTGGAAATTTTCCCTCATTTCTTTGGTAAATGTTATAAATTCGCTTTCTTCCAAAGATTTCGCTGCATTTAAAACTATATCGAATTCTTCCTGAATTACGGTTACAGCTCTATCCGTGATCCTGAGCCAGTTTTTTACTTTTTCAAGATTGATGGTCGGGGGAAGATTTTTAATAGAATTTAAAAGCTTTGGATAACTAATCTGTGCTTTTTCAATAGCATTTTTAAGCTCTTCATACATTTCATCAGTAAGAGGGATTGGAACACCTTCAATCAATTTCTGCTGATACGCATGAATTGCCTGAATGTCTTCAAGATTGATATAACTGGTGACATTAAGTCCTAATTCTGCTCTAACGCGTCCGCCTTCTCCACCACCATTGCCTTCTCTTTTCTCTTCAAATTCCGGCGCAAAGACCGCCGTGCCTTCCAGCACAGCCCACGCCATGATGGCATAGCGGATAGCGTATTTTTTGTTGCTCTCATCCTGCTCGGGATCATCCGATCCTTCATACACAATCGTATCGACGATCGTCGCACCTTCATAACGCTGCTTGGCTTCGTTGAACCATTTACGCGCGGCGCGGCCGATGATCTGTGCCTTGTCGACCAGTGAGCCGCGCAGATAGTCGAACACATTTTTCAGGGTCGGATCATTGTACCCTTCTTTCAACTGCGAGTCGCTGGCCCCCGCCAGATAGTCGCCGCGCTTGAACGCTTTCAGACGCGCGACCTGTTCTTCGGGAGACAGTTTCGAATGGAGCGAGATCATCACGCCCTTCTTGCCTTGCGCTCGGGCGCGCTCCTGTAAGACCGGATCGGCATTGGCCAACTCCGCCATGCGGTCCGCCATTTCGGTTCCGCTAACGTAGAAGCCCGATTTATTGTCAGTCAGCAGGTCATCTGTGTGAATATCGCGGCGATCGCGCAGGACAGCCACCATGTTGCGCATCCAGGCTTCTTGCTTTTTACCCAGCCGCACAGATTCACTCTCGCGCACCTCTTCAAAGTCTTCGCTCAGCTGCGGTGGCTCCGTGCGGATCACATAAAGCTGCACTTGAATATACTCAGCCAGTTCACCCAGACGCACGGATTCGGAAATACCGCGGCTGAAAATCCGGTGGCCATGCGATTGCTCGACCGATTTATCTTCATCGAAACTCGCCGTCGCCGTAAACGCAACCTGCAGCGTTCCTTTGGCGAACGAATTAAAAATATTGGTGATGCGGCGCTCGGACGTCCCGCGATGCGCTTCGTCGGAGACAAGGATATCGACGTTCGAGGAATCGATTTCCCCGTTTTCCATCAGCTTCACCCATGAGTTATAGATGATGATGGTCAGCTCGTCGCCGATGTCGCGGTAATCGCCGCCGTAAAAACCGGTTGTATTGTTATAGTCCGGCGCCCACTCCGCGATTTCATCGCGCATCTGTTCCATGATCGGAATACTTGGCACCACGATCATCGCGCGCAACTTGTCGTTGTTGGCGCGGGCGACGCGGTGCGCTTCATCGAGGATGGCGAGGAAGACGGCCGTCTTGCCCACGCCCGTCGGGATTTCAAAAAAGCCTTTCAGCTTTTCCTCAACCGTAAACTCATCGCTGTGCAGATAGTCGTAATAGGCCTGCAACGCATCGCCCTGCGTCGGGCGGAATCCCGCGCCATTGTGGAAATGCCCCCGGCCGACCAGATTGTCGACCCCAGCCAGAATATACTCAAAGGTACGCGGATTAGCACTCATAGGCTAATTTATTATGGAATTGTACGACAAATTGCAAGAATTTATTAGGGAAATATTAACCAATTCGGCTAAATTATTTTAATTATGACAACAAAAGTCCCTAATTCGGCCATATTGAGATGCGAGGATAAAGGATATCGGATTTCCTCCTCGTTTTTGCATTTTTCCAGATGCGCCGATTGACCCAAACCGTGATTAGACTGTGCAGCCGCTGACTCCCGCCCCGGAGCAGCGGTTTGCTTTTGAGAGAGTGGATTAAGGACAGAGCCTGCGAACGCGTTCGTACTCTTCCAGTGAATCAATGGATTGCTGGATAATCATGCGCTCCTTGTTCATCTTGTCGACTTCGGCTTTGACGATGCCGTCGATGTAGGTCTGGAGCTTGGTCTGCACGGCGGCAACGCGCGAGGCTTCAAACGGGCCGAAGGTGGCGCCGTATTTGTTCAAGGCATATGAGAGCGCCTCGCCGATCCGTTTCGCATATTTATTCACGACGATACGGTCCGCTTCGACATGCTTTTTCTCATGTTCGAGAATGGCGTTATAGCTGCAGCTGCCGACGGGGTTTTCGCGGGCGATATAAATGGTCGGATTGATGATCATGTTCACGGTGACGCTGTCATAATGCAGGCAAGCCTGATTGATCTGCTCATAGCGTTCTTGCACGAAGCCAATCTGGTGCTCGACGCGGATTTCCCCGCTCATCAGGCCGCCGACATGGGTTTCTTTGTTCTGCCCATAGGGATTGACCGTATCGATTTCCATCAGATCGAGCTCATCCTGGCTCTTGCTGTTATCGTACTGGATGACCGATTTGGACGGGCTGACGCGCACCGGAGGCAAAGCCTGCTTTTTGCAGTCGATGGCCGCCGCGCTCATATATAACAGTCCGGCGGCAACGCCTTCCAACCCCAATAACACGGCTCCACACTCCTTTTGCCTTTGATAATCTATCCCAATATGATTAAAAGACGAATAAGAAACTCGTTTGAGAGGGAGACTGGCCTATGGTCATGATCGGGGAAATTCTGATGCTGGCTCTGGAAATATTTTTCTGGATCATCATCGCGCAGGTGGCAGTCAGCTGGCTGATCGCCTTTGACGTCATCAATATCCGCAATCCGCAGGCCGCGAACTTCGTGCGCATCCTGAACAAGGCCACCGACTGGGTCTACACCCCCTTGCGCAAAGTCATTCCCACTATCGGCGGCATCGACATTACCCCGATCATTATCATCTTCGGGATTTCGCTGGCCAAGCAACTGGTTGTTTCCGTCTTCTTCATCTCATGATCATCGACGGCAAAAGCATCGCGGCGGACTTACGCGCCTCCCTGAAAACCGAGGTCGCTGCCCTCACCGCGCGTGGCACTAAACCCTCCCTCGCCGTCATCCTCGTCGGGGAAGACCCTGCCAGCCAGGTTTATGTCGCCGGCAAGATCAAAGCGTGTGAAGAAGTCGGCATCGAAAGCTACGAGCATAAAATGCCCGCCGATTCCAGCCAGCAGGAAATCCGCCACGTCATCAAGAACCTCAACAATAACCCCGCCGTACACGGCATTCTCCTGCAATTGCCTTTACCGCCACAGCTCGACGCCGATGAACTCATTCAAGCAATCGCGCCCGAAAAAGATGTCGACGGCCTGACCTTCGTCAATCAGGGCAAGCTGGTCGCCGGCGATAAAAGCGGCATGGTTCCCTGCACCCCGCAAGGCTCGCTGCATCTGATCAAAACCGTGACGCAGGATCTGACCGGGTTGAACGCCGTCGTCATTGGCCGCTCCCTGCTCTTCGGCAAACCGATGGCGCAATTATTGATCGCCGAAAACTGCACCGTCACCACCGCCCATTCCAAAACCAAAGACCTTGCCGACGTTTGCCGCCGCGCCGACATCCTCGTCGCCGCCGTCGGCCGCGCCCGCATGGTCAAAGCCGACTGGATCAAACCCGGCGCGATCGTCATCGATGTCGGCATCAACCGCCTCGACACCGGTAAGCTCGCCGGAGACGTGGACTTCGACGAAGCCTCCAAAGTCGCTGGCGCCATCACCCCCGTCCCCGGCGGCGTCGGCCCTATGACCATCGCCTGCCTCCTGCAAAATACCCTGAAAGCCGCACAGAAATAACTTTACTTTCCGCATAACGGCTGGTTAGTTATGCAAAAGAGTTGTGTATGTCAGAGTATAAACTGGAACCCGCCGATATTGTATTCTTTGCCGATGCCAGCCTTGATAGGCTGGACGAAATCCCTGCCAAGGAACGTATGGAAACTATTCGCCTGCTGACAAAGCAGATGTTTAATGATGCCGCCAAAAATATGCGCACCAAAACGGGCATTCCGTCGCCCAATGATTTCCCCGACGAATATGACGCGCTGACCAACCTTGCCAAGTCTTTTTCTCATTCTAAAAAATTCAGCAGAACAGTCATTCAGGCGACCGACCGTACAATCAACCATATCGAAAATGACGACACAGCCCTTGTCACCTTAAAGCTTTGGAGAAAGGTATCCCTCGACGTCAGAAAAGTGACGTTAAAAAAAATCGTCACCCATTTCATGAACGCGAGCATGACGCTTTTCGATGTTCCGTTTGCTCAACCCGCTGTTGTTTTTTACCACGAAGAGAAAGATGCCAACGGCGATGTGACACAAGGATATTACAGCGATATCAGTCCTGAAGACGTTACAGGCGAAGTCGCCATCAATACACACAAAGATGCTTTTTTTAACGATGTCTGTCAGGCCGCCTCAACCGCTCTGCATGAAGCAGTCCATGCCGTTCAGGATCAAATCGGGGTTATAGGACGTCTGCGCCCTGCCTTTGTCAAACCGTACAGGCACGATAGCCAGCTTGCCATTATCCTATCCCAGGAAAATGCTATTATCGATCATAGACTGGATACGCCCTACCGCGCCCAGTTTCATGAACGTCTGGCTTTTGATGCAGATGAACGGTTTCATCGAAAATTAAAGGCTGCTCTATCTTTTGAGCGTTAGACTTGTCGAAGGCATTGTGGCCGGTGAAAGACGCTCTTCGATGACAGATGTGAGAGAGCAGGTATTTTTCAGGAGTGTGTCAAAAGAAGCGGCATCCGCCATGCCGCGCGGCAGGCTCAGCGCATAACGGTTATGCTGCCCTTCTTCCCCGAACAATTTGTGCAAATGAACGCCGGCGGCGCGCGCTTCGGGATAGTGCCTGAAATTATAATCTGCCTGCGCTGCGAACACCCAGACATGATGCGTGCGATCATAATCCAAAAGCTCGTTTGAGGGCCGCAGCGTTACCACATCGCTATCCGGGATCGGTCGGCGATATCCGGCGGCCTGATCGATCGCCCATAACGTTGTAGCGCGGTGGCTGCCATCGATGTTCGACAACCACATCTGACCATCCCATGACTGACGCAGGATGTGCACAGGTTTTCCCGCCTCCGTGACACCGCGTGTATCTTGAGATAAGAGCTGCTCCGCCAGCTCATCGGCGCGCTCTTTCCACTGCGATATATAATGAGGCATGTCATGATACTCAGCCATGTGCGCAAAGCGTGAATCCAGCTCTTTGGAATTCAGGCAGCCGGTAATGTCGGAAAGAATAACTTTTTGCGTCATTCTTTCTTCATCGTAAATTGCCACGTGCGTTTCGCCGAGCAAATGCGCCGGACTTTGCAGCATGTTCTGAAGGCCTGTGCGGATGCGTTGAAACGGGATCGCGCTTTTGCCCTCTATCTCTTCAAAGGCGACAGGCATAATGCCGAGCGTCACCAGATCCTGATAAAAGGCCGATACAGGGGACTTGCGGGGACGCGAAAAAAAACGCTGGCTGATATCACGCAAATTCATGGCCTTATCGTAGCATCCGATGGACATAACATCAATTAATTCACGCGAAAAAAGCCGCATGATGCGGCTTTTTCCTATATTTCTTACAGGTTATCGCGCGGCGGATTTTGCGGCAGGCGCAGACAGCATAGCAGCATATGTCTCGCGCACGGCGGCGATGAATTGCTGGCCATTGATCGCTTTGCTGCGGTCTGTCGAGAGATCGCCGGTCAGTGCGCCGGTTTTCAGGCCCGCTTCGATGGTCGCAACAACTGCGTCTTTGAGTTTCTTGGCCATTTCGGCACCCTCTGTTTGCCCGTTCAGTTCCGCCTTGTGGCGAATGGCTTCGGCGTAGGCGAAAATATGCGCGGTCGGGTTGGCGAGCAGCACTTTTTTATCATGCCATGCCTGCTCCAGATCCGGCGCCGTTCCATGGGGCGGATCGGCAAGCAGTGTGCCATCGGCGGAGACAAGCGTTGAATCCATCAGGCCGAGCGATTTATGCTCGCCCGCCACCTGGTCGGATACCACGTCGCCGTCATAATTTTTGAGCGCAATGATCATATTGTTCATTTTGCCTTGCGGAATTTTCGACACGACCGCGTCGATCAGCTGCACTTTGTCTGCGAAGGTGATGTTCGCCGCTTTAAATTTGTCGGCATAAGACTCTTTAAAGATCGCATTGAAAATATCGATGAAGCGGCCATCATAGACTGGGCTGATCGTATCTTTCCCGGCGAACACAACCGACTTGCCCATGGCAATAGCCTGCTGGAACACTGCATGCGCGTAATCGCGGATGGATGAATCTGTTTCGGTGGTAAGCAGCGCAACACCCGTATCGACTTTACGGTTTTCAACGAGAGTCTGTGTCGTGCCGTCCTCGGCCTCGAACGTCACGGTGAGTTTCCCTTTACCCGGTACAGCCACGTTTGGCGCGCCATAAATGCCGCCTACCGCTTGACGTACAATCGTCACATCGCGCATCAGCGGCGCGAATTTATCGATACCGTTGATCTCGATCGTGTTGCGCAAAATCGCAGCGCCGTTAATCGCGCGGCGGATAATGCCGTTGGGCGAATCCCATTGTTTGGAGAGACCGAATTTCGCCGTCTCTTCTTTGGTCGGCGTAATCGTCGGACCCTTGATCGCGGCTTTATGCGTTTTCAGATCATTCACCGCCGCTTCAAGCGCGCCGTCATTGGTCTTGTCGCGCGCCTGCAGCGAAATATCATGCACTTTCCAGTCGACCTCAAAAAACGGCGCGATCAGTTTTTCGCGAATTTCGGCGGACATATGCGGCCAGACGCCATCCCCTGTCATATCGACGATGGAACCATTGATTTTATAAGCAGGCATGGGAGCTCCCTTGGACGGTTAAAATGCCCGACAGTTTTACCACTTCTTTGGTTAACTGACTATGAATTTAGGCGGATCGCTTCGCGCCAAGCATCAGGAGCGTATAGGCCACCACCGCCGAGAGAACCGATCCCGCCAATACGCCCAGCCGCACGCTCGCCTGCATGTGCAGATCGGTAAACGCCAATCCGCCGATGAACAGCGACATGGTAAAGCCGATCCCGCATAGAATGGCAACCGCGTATATCTGTAGCCACGTTGCGCCTTCGGGCTTCTTGATCCAGCCAAAAACAACCGGCAGCGCGATGCATATAAACACCCCGATCTGCTTGCCAAAGAACAGGCCTGCCGCGATGCCGAGCGTGACCGGCTCCAGCAGACTGCCCCAGCTCATGCCCTCAAACGGCACGCCCGCATTGGCAAAACCGAAAATCGGTAGCACCATAAACGCCACCCACGGATGCAAGCCATGTTGCAGATCGCTGACCGGCGTTTCGACGCGCTGCCCCTTTTGTTTGACGCGGACAGGAATAAACAGCGCGGCCAGCACACCGGCCAGCGTGGCATGCACCCCGGATTCCAAAACGGCCAGCCACAGGATAATGGTCAGGAGGATATACGGCCCCTTGGACGTCACCTGTTTGCGGTTGAGGATGAACAGCCCTACGAGCGGGAGGAGGCAAAACAGCAGAACGCCCGCGGACACGCCACCCGAATAAAACAGGCCGATAATCAGGATGGCGCCAATGTCATCGATAATCGCAATGGCGGTCAGGAGGATTTTGAGGGATACCGGCACGCGGCTGCCGGCAAGCGAGAGTACGCAGAGCGCGAAGGCAATGTCGGTCGCGGTGGGAATGGCCCAGCCGCCCAGATTTTCCGGCGTGCCGTGATTGATGAAATAATAAATAAGGGCGGGCACGGCCATACCGCCGATGGCGGCAATGGTCGGCTGCAAAATTTTGGCGACGGAGGATAGCGATCCTTCGACAATCTCTTCCTTGATCTCCAGGCCGACCAGAAAAAAGAACAAGGCCATCAAGCCATCATTGATCCAGTGCAGGAGATTTTTCTCCAGCTGGAAGCTCCACCATTCCCGCTCGTCGATAAAGCCGATATGGAAGACGATTTCATTGAAGAAGTAATGGTAACTGTCATAAAGAGAGGTATTCGCCACGATCAGCGCCAGCGCCGAGAACAGGATCAGGACAATACCGCCCGCCGCTTCCATGCGCGCAAAATCGCGCGTCATCGAAATAATATCTTTGGTGGCTTTTTGAAAAGGCGATTTTAAATTACTCATCCATCCATCTCTACGGTATAAGAGTGAACGAAATTATAACGCCTTCCCGCCCCTTTGCGCAGAAAAAACATGACTTCTCATAATCACAACCTACAAGCCATCCTGATCATCTGTGCCTCTTATCTGGGCTTTTCGATTTCCGATACGTTTTCGAAAATGCTGGGCCAGAGCTATAACGTGCACCAGATTCTGGTGACGACGGGCGGCCTTGGCATGATCATCACGGGATTATGGGTCTACAAAACGCTCGGCGTTCGGGGCTTCATGCCGTTCGAGCATAAACGCTGGCATTTTTTTCGCGCTCTGTGCGTGGCGTGCATACCCCTCTCCGTCATACAGGCACTGCAACACCTGCCAATGGCCGATTATTACGGCATCTCTTTTTGCTCCCCGTTCCTCACACTGATCCTTTCTGTCTTTTTATTGAAGGAACATATCGGCATGCGTCGGTGGGTAGCCGTCGCCGTCGGCTTTGTCGGCGTTATGATCATCGCCGGACCTGAGTATGAAAAATTCGGCGTCGGTGTGTTTCTGGCTTTGTCGGCCGCCTTGTTCGTTGCACTCAGCATCATCACCGTGCGCAAAATAGGCCCGAGCGCGCCGCGTCCTCACTATGTGTTCTTCCCCTTCTGCGCAATATTTATCATCAACCTGATCTGCCTGCCCTTGATCGGTGATTTCCACGTTCCGCCGCTGGAAGATGCGTGGAAATTCCTGGCACTGATCAGCTTCGTCATCGTCAGCCAGCTTGGCTTCGCCATCGGCCACGCGAAAGCCTCTGAAGCTTCCGTGACCGCGCCGTTTTTATACACGCAGATTATCTGGGGTGTTCTCTTTGGCTGGATCATTTTTGGCGATGTGCCGTCCGAAACCACATGGATCGGCTCTGCCATCGTCATTGCGGCGGGTCTTTTTTCCGTGTGGCGCGAATATCGCCTCCGACACACTATTCGTTAAGGCCTCGCGATTTAACCGCCGGTTTTATTTTCGGCAGGGTGATGTTGCTTAAAATAGATCCCGGCGTGACTTTCTTCTCATCGCTGCGCTTGTAGATATAAATGCCCAGCACCGATAATCCGACCGCCCACATGGTCGATAAGGCCGCCATGCCTTCCAGAACCGCTGCCGATTTTTCCGTCTCGAACACCACGATATACGCCAGCCCCAGCATTTGCGCCGCCCAGCTAAACGCCATCAGGTACCCGAACGTCGGCCGCATGCGGCGCACATACGGATCGCTCGACGTGACTTCGGCGCGCAACGACTGATTAATCTCAGACAGCGTCGCCTCATATTCCTTGTAGTCTGTCTCTGCCAGCTTCTCCGCATGACGGTTGGCTTCGGCGACCTGCTCCGGCGTCAATCCACCGCCGGTAAGCGTGCCCTTTAACGTACCCAGCGCTTCGCTGGCGGTCTTCGCGCTTGGATGATCGACACTGCCAAGCGCCCGGCCGATAATATCTATCAATACAGGCAAGCCGACGGCGGCAATAATTTGTCCCAGTAACATGGTTGTTTCCTTTCTAATCAATCAGTCTGTAAAAAATATGTCGCCCGATGGTGACGCGCGGCGTCTGTCCCTTTGCCCAGTACGGTGAAACGTAATCGGCGTGGTAATGCGTCGCGCCGCGTGTCGTGTCAGGCAGCGCGCCCGCCACCGCCCGGCGGGCAATACGCAGACACGTCATGAAATGAATATTGTCCGTCGTCACCGCCGTCAGCTTCGCATAGTTGGGATCTGTGCGGTTCCAGCAGGAAAATTGATACGGCTTCTGACAGACGGAAATAATATCGCCGCCCCACCAATACCCGCCCTTCTGCTGCGCCACTGCCACGCGGTTCATCACGACGCTCGCCACCGCCTCCATGCCATCGAGCGGCTCCGCCCGCGCTTCGCCCCAGATCGTTCGGGCCAGCACATCGGCGCTCAGTTCATTATAATAATCCTGATTTTGTAGCTGTGTTTTATCGACCGCTTTAAAAAACGGTTTCAGTATCTTCTTGATCATGCCTGTTCCTTTTATTTGTCAGGGCGCAGCGCTTCGGCTTTCAGCGCCGTGCGGTCCAGTTTGGCTTCGATGCGCAGCAGGTGCGCGACGATGCGGGTTTCCAGATCTTTGACGTCGGCAATCGCCGCGTAGGATTTGGCCACTTCCAGTTTAAATCCCATCAACCCCTCGCGCAGCTGGTTGACACGCACATCGAGTGTCTCCTGCAACAGGTCGATAGCGTCGTCCGTTTCGTTTTTGTTTTTTAGCATCATCCAGAAGAGCGCCGAAAAAACAGGCAACTCCACCGCCGTGATCCACCAGATCACGCCATTATCGAATAAATCCATTGTATGTCTCCTATAAGGGAAAGTCTGTGCGGGCCTGTTGCTGGCGTCCCTGCCAGCTGGCGCGTCCCGCATGATACTGACGCGGCAAACGTACAGGTTTCAAAGATAGCGCCCCTGCTGCCGCATCGAGCCCATCATCCTTTGCGTTTTTCAATCCCGGACGCCATTCTCTCATCTCACGGATGAACGGTGTTTGATATACGCCCTCATGCACATGCAACGCCTGCGCCGCCATCACCGCATCGAAGCCTTCGAGAATGCGTGTTTCTTTGGCCCGTGTGCTGGTCATTTCCACAACGCCGCACGACACTTTTTCTTGTGACAAAACATTGCGCAAAATAGCGGGCAGGAATTTTCCTATGCCATTCGTTTCCACCGCGATGGACGGCACGTAAAACCGCCGCGCCATATGCGCCACAATCCGGCACTGCGCCGTCGCCTCATCCTCATTCCCTGACGGTTTGATGTATCCGACATAATGCAGGTAGCGATTGCCTTCGTCATCATCGAACACAATGGCGAAGACCGAACTATCCCCTTTTGCCGCCCCGAACGCCGGATCCCACCACGCGCCGCATGAAACGATTTTTCTGCCCGCAATCGAGAGATAGAACTGACCCTGCACTTCTTTGGCGGTCAGAGGATCGTCATACGCCCGCAACAGCGATACATCGAGACGGCTCTCAAGAATATTCACCGGTTCCAGCATCATCTGCGCCGCAAACTTGATCGGCCCAACCTGCTTTTTCTGCAAATCAATCGCGTCGCGCGAAAAGCGCTCCGGCCACGCGCTCTCGTTTTGCGCGTCGAGCAAAGGGATGGTCAGACGGTCATATTCTTTAAGAAAAACATCTTCTTCACCCATCTCCGTGCGCGCCGTATCGCTATAAATGGTTTCATAACAGTGCGGGGTACCGATATAGACCATCGTGCCGCCGGGATTGAGAATGAATTCCGTCTCCGCCAGCCGCGTCCGCAATGTCGCGCGCGCCTCAGCGGTTTCACAAGTATTGGGTACTTCGACGTCATCGCATACAATGACATCGGCGCGCGCCCCTGTGATATTGCCAAACAGGCCAGCCGACCACACCGAAGGATCGCGCCATTTCTTGCTGCGCTGAATAGTGAATTTATTCGATGCCCACTCGCTAGTCCTCGGCGGAACCAGCTGCACGGTTAAAGGATGTTTCTCGATGATCGTCCTGATGTGCCGGGCCATCTTCAACGCGAGGCTCGACTCGGCGGACAAGATTAGGACCCGTAAATCCGGATCCCTGGTTAGCAGCCAGGCCAAGAAAAGCCCAGCGAGGCTGCTCTTGCCGCTTGCCCGGAACGCCTGCAAGAGCACTCGCTTCTCGCCACGCGTCCAGCGTGCCTCGAGCCAGTTCGCGATTCGCAGGTGTATCGTCGGCGTTTTGTGTCCCTGTATGCGGTTCCATAAGCTTAAAAATAAGTCGAAAGGCGGCTCTTGCCAAGTATTTTCATCATATTTCATGTCTCTAATGTGTTTTCACTATGGTATTGGTTACATTCGTCCAGCGCCTCGGTCCCAAATTGGCGCCAGTCTTGTTGATACGGTGCCACATCCACATCCGCCCATTTGGCCAGTTTCATCAGCAATTCAATGTGCGCGAGCGCCACCTTGGCGTTCTTGTGATAATCGGTGAACGTCGAACCATTCTCATGATTGATGCTTTTATAATAGGCTTCATAAGACACGATGGCCTTGTTCAAAGCAGCAGGGAGAAACTCTGCCACTTGCTCTTTGGTCGTTCTGGTGCAATCCGTCATAGGACTTTTCCTTAATATTTGCTGAGCACATACCATTGTCCGCCGTTGGACACGACGGTGATGGCTTTATATTGACTGGTCAGTGTCTGCGCGTAATTGTCCGGTCCGACGCCGCCCAGTTCCGTCACCGTCACGATGTTGGCGGATGGATCGGTTTTCTTGATCGTAATCGTGCGTCCTATTGCTTCCGGTGCATCGGCTGGCGGCAGACGTGCGGTAATAGCGCCCGCATAAGAAGAAATCAGATAGGTATCGACTGCCATATCGATATCATACGTGCCCGTGCCTTCGTAAAAACGCGTGTTGCCGGGCGCACGGTTCGAAGAAATCACGAACCATTCCGATCCATTGGAAATCATCTGCACGTAATCGTTTTCCGCGCCCAGATAATAATTGCGCCCGTCCGGGCCGTTGCCGCCGTCTTCACTGACGGTAATCACGTTGGCCGATAAATCGGTTTTCTTGATCACCATCATCGCGGCTTCGGCATCGGACGCCTTGGGTAACTTGACCGTCAGCGGTCCGCCATAGCTGGATATCAGATGGATAGAGTGCGAAGTATCCAATTCCACCTCGCCGCTGGCTTCGATATATTCAGTGTCATAGCGCTGCAGCGTCGCCGTAATATCCGTCACCGTGGTTTTCTGCAGGCGGTTTTTATACGGATAGCCCGCATTGTACGCGGTGTAATTCCCCCCTGATAAATCCCAGATCGCCGCTCCGTCCGACATGGATAGCAGGTTAATGATCGCCGTTTCCTGCGAGCCCGTTTCCAGCTTGATATTCGGCACCCCATTAAAGCTCTCGGCATAGGGATTGATCAGCAGGGTTTTGTTCGATCCTGCGCCGAGAATAAAGCAGCCCGCCGCCGTGCCTTTCACATTCGCTTCGCAATCGACAAACGCATTATTGAACGATCCCTGCTCGACATAAAACCCGGCTCCTGCAGTATCAGTCCCCAGCGAATATGCCCGGCAGGCATGAAATTTATTGGCGTTGGGCGTATCGCCATCGCCGCTCAACGTAAGGTGAAATCCGTGCAGCGCCATCTGCGCCACGAGCACCCGGTCGAAATTATTCCAGTAACACGGATAATTCGTATCCTCATATCCATCGAGCTGAACCCCGATATTCGCGCCAAAGATCGTCACATCGCTGATACCGTTTTGCACGCACACGCCATCTCGGCCAAAAAGCTTCAGCGCGATATCCCCGCCCTCAATCCGCAGATCGGCTACCTTGTTATACGCCCCGACAATTTCGATGGCATTAAAGTCATCTCCGGTGCACAGCAAAGTCGAAGACTGCCCCGCCCCGATCAGCGATTGCCGGAAAACCAGAGTAATTGGCGCCGAAATAAGATAAGTTCCGGGGGGAAGATACACATGATCATGTGCGGCCAACGCCTGCTGTATCGCCAGCGTATCGTCGCTCAGCCCATCCCCCACCGCGCCAAAATCCTTGATAGAGACGCGATCGCGCAGTTTATCCTGCGTTGTGCGCACAATCGCGCCCGCACCATTCATCACTACATCGGGTAGCGCCATAGAGCCTTCAAGGGACACGGCAATCGGATCACCATTCTCATCGAACCCCAATGCTTTATGAGCACGCAGCGCACGGGCGGGCATCATCGTTTCTCCGGGCGTTTCATGATCGCCATAGCGCAAAAACACCGACTGATCGCGCTTCACCTGTTGCAGATTGGCCACCATATAATCCAGTTCCGTATTGATGGCGGATGCCGAAAATTCTCCGCCTTCGATAAAATCGGTCATGCGTTCCAGCGGCAAGCGGCGCGCCAGAGTCACAATCATCCCATTAACGGGCGCGACATTGAAAGTAACCACGCCACCATGTGTGTTGCCTGCGTTTGCAACATCAAACCCGCTATATTGCCGTGCCCCGTTAAAATAGACGGCAAGGTCTTCCAAGGCGAAAATAGGGAACGGATATTCAAACTCTGTTTGCGCCCCATTCGCGGCATAGCGCACAAGCGGCGTCACCGCGGGCATTTTGATATGCTCTGTCATATTATGTCCTATCTTATAGATGTTGACAGCCAACTATTGAGCGGCCTAACATTCCTGAATGAAAAAAATAATTTTAGCGGCTTTGGTGTCCTGCGTTTTCAGCGCCCCCGCCTTCGCTTTTGGCGATGAAGACGAAGAAAACAATACCAATCCCTGGTCTTCTTCTTACGAAAGCCCGTATGATAAAATGCGCAAAGAAAATCGCGGACCGTTTTATGAAGACTCCATCCGCCGGGAAGATCGCATCAAGGTTGATGCGCCAAAACGCGACCGATCGGACAATTATAGCTATGACAACAAACGCAAAGCGATGAGTGGCGGTGAAGTCATCAGCAATATGCTGCGCGAAAAACGCTAGCTCAGCAATGCCGCGGATTTGCCGATCGTTTTATACAACGACGTCGCCTGCCCGATTTTTTGCTTTTCCCGCGCCTCGCTCAGCTCCAGCACGTTGATGCGCTTTTTGTAGGCGACATCGCTATCCAGCGCCTGATAGCGCAAAGCATCGAGTTTTTCGCGCGCCGCTTTCTCCTCTTCGCTTTCGTCAAACAGCCCGAGCAAAACCGCTTCCGCCGATCCACTGCTCGACGGCGTGATGCCGGCGCTACCAAACTGCGCCCGCTGCCGCGCCACGGCGCGTTTCAAAGCGGTCAACCGTTTGGTTTCCTCTTTTTGCGAATCCGCCGCGATACTGGCGCGGCTGAGCGCGGCATCCTGCACCGTTTTCTGGTACTCGGCGTCTTGCCGTGCCTGCATCGTGCGCAGGCTTGCTTCGCTTTGTTTGCGGCTATCGTTATAAGACGACGCCCCGCCCACCAGATTACTGACGAGGGACAATCCCGTCATTACGCTTGAAAATCCACCCATGATAGTCTCCTTAATCGTTGATTTTTAATTCGGTTGTGACGGACAGCAGGATAAACGGATAGGGCGTATCCTGTTCGATGCGCCAGAGCGGATCAGTGCCGTCCTGTTGCCAGCCCAGCGCGCGGATGCGCACATCGCCGCTGATAAACGGCGGCGGCGTGTCCAGCAGATCATCACCGGTTTCGCGCAGGGTGATATCTTTCAGCCCCCGCCCCATATCGAACTTCACCGCTTGGGTATTCTCGACACGCAAGATGGCTTCGACCAGACGCGTTTTGCGGCCGGTTGCGCCGCCCTGCCCGGTAATTCCCGGCGGCAGCGGTTCGATCAGATGCGTATAGGCCAAGCCGATCGATACCGCACTGGCGGGTTCATCGAGCATAACCATGCCATCATTGACGGTTTTTTCCCCGACCGCGATACCATCAGCAACGATCGATACGCTCATACCTTCCAGATGATCAAGACCCGACCAGCTTATGGTGGGCGTTTCGGCTTCGCCGCTCAAGGCGGCGTCGACACTGAGCGTGTCATCGAAGAGTTCAATCGTATACGCGCCATTGCGCGCGATCAGCATGTAGACTTCGTCACCGACCACCGAAACGGATTTGGCCAGCCCCTGCGTTTCATGCAGCGTCCATGCCCATACCTGCTCCGCGCGGTAAACGGTCAGCGTCGCGAATTTTCCATCGGCGCGCACCATGAACAGCAAGCGTCTTTGTGCATAGAAATCCTGATCGACCGGCGCCGTAATTACATGCCGCGCAAGGAGCGCCAGATCGGTCGACTGATACGCCTGTTCCAGGTCGGTATAGAGAAATTCCCGCAGCTCCTGCCCGCTGCGTCCTACAAACATCGTCGCCCCATCGACCGTGACCGGCGGAATGTAACGATCAATAACCGATCCAACGCGCGTCTGCCGGGTCAGCTGCACTGTTTGCGGTGTCAACGGATCGCCCGTCACCATCCATTCCGCCCCGCTGGTAAAGACCTGCAAATGGCGCCCGGAAAACATGCCGCGTATGGCGTTGACCTGATCGGAGAGAATGGCGAATTCAATCGCTTCATCATCCAGCCCCTCGCCCAGATCAAAGTTAAACAGGTCACCCGATTTCGACAGCCACAGACGGTTGGGCAGATCGCGACTGCCGCCAATCACCAGCCTGTCCTGATGGAACGCAACCGTCGCGGGATACCCGCGCACTGGCGAGAACGCGCTTTCCGCCCAGTCGATCGTCGCGGTGGTGTTCGGCAACGTTTCAATGGCGCTGACCGTTACGACCGTCGCGGAATCGACAGACGTAATCAGCATCTGCTTGCCTTTTACCTGCAGACGGGTCCCGTCATGATCGGCATCGAAGACGGCGGCGGAAGCCGTGAGGGTAATTGTTCCCGTGGTCCCGCTTGGCGTGAGAGTCACCGTGCTGGCCGCAAATTTGTAGAAAGGCTGGTAGATAACATTGGTATCGATGAAAAAATCCCAGTCTTGCAGAAAGAAACTATTGTCGATCCGTACCAGTTTTTTTGGCGGAAGATCGGGATGGCACATCAGCAACGTATCGGCGCTTTGCGTCCAGGCTACTTGCGGAATTTGGTTTTCCGTCCACGGCGCGCTGAGCGTTTGCAGATGCACGCCTTGCAGATACACATCAATCCGCTCATCCGTCAGCACCAGCAGATACGTTTGCTGGGTATTGAATTCAAAAGAGATAAGGCGCCCATCGCCTGCCGCCGTATCAATAAAGGAAAGTCCGGCGCGGCGCGTTATGCCGCCCGTAGGATAGATAAAAACATTGCGCAGCTTTAGCGCGCCGTTTTCATAGGCGCGCAGATCGCCGCGCCCAAGCAATTGCGGCGTGACTTCGCCTGAGGTAAAATTGGTTTTGACTTGGCGTATGCGTGTCATCACTACCCCCGCACATCGATAAGATTGAAATGCTCAAGGCGGCTGGGTGAATCCTGCTGCGAGTCGATTAGGCGCGCGCGGGAGAATTCCTGTTCCGCAAAACGATACAACGTTTCCGCGCGCGAGGTATTTTCGGTCACTGGAATGCAAAACTCTGCGGATAATCGCGCGATCAACGTGCTGTCAAACCAGGCCGGAAATTCTTCTTCCTCCGGACGGAAGATATAACTGAGCGTCACGGCGCTGTCGTTGCAGTGAAGCTCGCCCCGCGCGATACGGTAATGACGCCCGCGGCCTTTGCCGCTATTGCCAGCCGAAACGGCGCGCAGGAAATCATTGGGTAACGCGTAGGCATACTGGTAATCCGCAATCGGCGCATCAACCAGTGGCGTCAGCGCTATCTGCCCTGTGGCGAAGGACCAAGGATAAGCAGACAATAAGGCATCGCGGATCGATCCATATAAAATCCCCGCGATTTCACTCTCGGCTTTGCCATCATTGAAAGACGTGATGGGTGCTGCGCCCAGGCGCACGAGCGCGCGGGCACACAGCCCGATATCGGAAAGGGACATGGTTTTCTCCTGTGATAAATTTGAACAATAAAAAACCCGCCACGAAGGCGGGTTTGTATTTTGGGTTAGGCTAGATTAAGCGGCGATCAAAGCCGGGCCAGCCATCTTGGGTGTTCTTGCAACGCTGGCAACGCCGCCAAACATGGCAACCGGGTTGAAAGCGTTCGACGCCCAGAGGTTGGATTTATTAAAGGCTTGTGCCAGACCGGGTGTCACTTTGTTGTCGTTGTCGGCGCTCAGTGTCTTGATCGAGCCTTGCGCATATTTCAAAGAGAACAATTTGTTCGCGCTGTCATAGTCAGCCATGAAAACGCTGGTCGGGGTTACCTTCAGGATGTTTTCAGAGAGGTCGCTGGCATCTTCATACACAGCGGCGGATTGAGCCGTATCGGCTTCTTGCGCGCGGCTGAATGCCAGATGATTGGAGGCTTTCACCCCTTCATAACTTACTTCGTAAAGACCCAGTGCAGACGCCACGACCAAAGTTCCTTCAAAACTGAAATTATTAAGACTTTCTTAACAAGATCTTGCCACATTGTGCAAATTAAATCGTTAAGTTATTGATATAAAATATAAAAATGAGAACTCTGCCCGTCCCAAAAAGGGAGAGAATCGGGCAGAGTCTGTTGCCGACCGTCACGGTTATGACAGGCGGGGGCGGCCGTCTATGAATAGACCGCAACCGTGACCACGCCGGCGGTAATGCCGGTGACAATGTAGAATTTCGTCGACGGCGTACCGTCCGTGTCGAGGTTGGCAATAATCAGGTCGTTGACGTTCATCATGTCGGAGGCATGGTTGAAATACCCCGCTCCGGTGACAGCCGTCTCCGTTGTCTTGTAATGCCACAGCGTGAAGTTGTTGGCGTACGCCAACACGCTGAGGTTTGATAATGTTAAAGCCATATCAATTTTCCTTTCTAAAATGTGTTAGCGGTTAAGCGTCCGGTGTTTCATCGCATTCGATGACCACCACGCCCGTGTCATCCACCATGACGGCCCCTTGGCTCATCATGTTGTTGACGAAGTGAGCAGCGCGATCGCCATGCCAGGTAACATCCGTCTGCACGTCCGAGCCCGCGGCATGGCCGATAGCTGTCTTGTGATAGAAGAAGCACGAGCGGATATCACTGGAATCGATCGGCAGGCCGGAATGCGGCATCCAGATAGTCCCCAGCCACATTTTCGCCTGCGTCATACCGGCTCCGGCATAAGGAAGATTGTTGGCCCCGACATAATCGGCGCGGGAGAATTCTTCCAAAGCCAATAATTCACTCCACTGCTTCCAGCCGATCACGGCAAAGCGCTGACCGTCATCTGGAATATCCAGTCTGCCGAACGTCTCGAACGCCTGCAAAACTTTGGCTTTGGTCAGACCGACATTGGCGTTGCCGATAACAGTGGTTGATGCGGTATCGAGCGCATTGATGATCAGCTCATCCGTCTTGCGGCCGAGGGCGTTGGCGCCTGCCGTAGCGATGATCTGACGTTCATTATGCTGGATCTTCAGCTCGTCGAGTTTGTCGACCCAGTCACCGGCATAATAATCTTCCAGCGCGCATTCGACGTTCGAATGCACGAGATTCATCACCGGCACCATGCCGTGCGTCGATTTGGTCGACGCCGTGCCCTTGCCGACTTTCTGGAAGGTAGTGGATGCGCCTTTGACGTTACCGATGGTGCGGACGGTGTTGCGCAGTTTAGAGCCCTGGCGCTGATAGGCTTCATGGACTTCGCGCTCAAACTGCTTCACGAAGGCCTGGTCAATGGAGACTGCCATTGGTATTACCTCTTATAGGTTAAATGTTGAAGGGATTGGCGCCGGGCGCATGGTTGGCGCTGAAGCCAGCGGCCATAAGATCGGCAGGGGTTTGGGCGGCGCGAAGGCCGTTGTCCGAATTCGATAAAGTACGGATGTTGGTGCGTTAATAATAGGAATACTATCCTATAATGTCAAGCGTATTTTTGATGAAAAACACCAGAATCTCTGCTATTTTACATACATGAAATTTTCGACTTTGTTCCGCCATATGAAGGCGAGCGTCGGTAACGACGTCGCCACCAACGCGCAGCGCGCCCAGCGCCGCGACGTCGATATCAGCATCTGCGAAATCGACGGAACGGTTTATCCGGTCACAAACTGGAGCGCGAGCGGCATCCTGCTGGCGGGCGATGAACGCCTGTTTGCCAAAGGCGAAGCCGTCGAAATGAAATTGCGTTTCCGTCTATCGGATCGCATTCTTGAAATTCCGCATACCGGCACCGTCATGCGCAAAGCCAAAGGTGGCTTTGCTGTTCATTTCGATCCCCTGCCCGCCGAAGCCGCGCAGAATTTCTCCGCCGTCATCGCCGATTATAATTCCAAGACTACAGCCTAGACACAGGCTGATGGCGCTCCGGATAGCCGGACGTTGTCAATCGCTGGCCTGTCGCATCGCACACCTGATAGGGTGGCTGCGTGCGTGACGTGAACACGGTTACCGACGCATTATCCCGGCTGGCGGCCGCGCTTTGTGCCGGAGCATGGTTTCTAAAAACAGACGTAATCGACATAGTACCTCCAAACAAAATAGACTGAATGGAGCGGGATGTACGCCCATCTTATGATTTACGCAAGATATACTTTAGATAAAATAAAAATACTTCAGTTTGACGCTTTTGGCGTTGCGTAGCATTCTCTACTCATGATTGGACCCCATGAAGGCGAAGAGCTGGAATTAATGCTCGCTGGCAAAAAACATCTGGCCATTTTTCATGATGCGATTCCGGAAGATGGCTACATTTCTGAAGACATCATCCCTGAACAAGCCCTTGCCCCTATGTCTCCAATCATAGTTTTTCACGCTTCTGCAAAGAATATGACGATGGCAAACATATTATTCGCTATGTGTGTTTTACCACACCAGACAATGAATGGCGCGCCCATGCGTTCTTTCATTCGCTGGAAGAAGCGCAAAGCGGCAAACGCCCTTTCGATGACGCGTATGAATATTTCATCGGGCGTTTGCTAGACTATACGGAAGCAGATATCGCGCATTTTTTAGCGCATGCTACTTCTCTGCGTAAAGCTTCTTAAATCCTTCACTCACCCGGGAGATGAAAGACGGGTCCTGATCGCGCCAGTATTTGGGATCGCGCATCATGGATTGCAGGTCGAGCGTGTCACGCTCGCTCCCCTCACCCTTCAGGCTGGCGCTAACGGACACCTTATCATCGCCTTTCATCATGCGGAACAGCGCCAACACGCCGTCATAGGATGACGCCAGCGTATCGAGCACATCGCGCGGGAGGTTTTTCTGGCCATATGCCAGCAACTGGTGCGATATCTGTTTCCATTTCTCGGGTCCGCCAAAATGCTCCACGAGTTTTTCGACTTCGCGTTCGGCCTGAAAATCGGCGGCGAGATCCATCACCATCGGCGCCATTTTTTCGGCGGCAATATCATAGACGAATTGTACCTGCTCATTGGTGAAGCCGCGCTCATGGAAGCGTTTATTTAATTCGGCGTCTTCTTCAAACAGGCCGTGACTGCAATCAATGCAGTATTCGTCATGGCTTTTTGGCGCACGCGGCTGGCTTGAGAGTTTCTTTTCAAGTTCGCTATAGGATTTGGCGAGATCGCCAACGCGCACTTCGCCGGTGTCCGGATTTTTAAATTTGGCCGGAATATCGTTATCAAGCAGGTTATCGGTGGTCATAGTCAGTTCTCCTTATAAAAAATTATTCAGTGGGAATGAGGGGTAGGTCTTTGCGGATCAGGTCGGTGGGCACGCCGAGCGCCTCACCGAGATAGCGGGCCGCACGCGGCAGGTCGATCGATTGCGCCGCTTCCGGCCCCATCGACAACACGCTCTGCATCCAGGTCAATGTGTGCTGCACACTGCGCTGCCCTTGCGCGCGCGCCAGCGGCGAGCGGTAATCGAGTTCGATGAAGCGGCCATCAAGTGCCAGATCAGGAATTTCCCCGCGACGGCGCAGAATATTATAGGCCCGCATGATCAGCGGCGTGAGCAATTCCGATTGCAAGCGGCCATAAGTCGCACCAAGCAGCAGCGCCATTTCGGACGCGCGTTCCAACACTTCAGTCGCCGTCATGCGCGCATCACTGACTTGCCCCAATTTATCGGTGAGCAGTGCATGACGGATGCGGCTACGCAGATCGTTCAGCACAAGCTGCGACACATCGAAGCGTCCGGGCATGTCGAGCGCTTTCAATCCCTGCGAGCCTACGGCTTTGGGAATAATTGCACCTGGCACCAGTTCAATGTTGGCGGGGTTCAGTACGCCATCGTCATCCGCCTGCCAAATACCCGTCACGGCGATCGAAGCATTTTTCAAAATCAGCTCGACGACTTTGTTCGCCGTCTTGATATCGGGCAACGCTTTCATCACCGGCGAGCGGCCATAAATTTCCCCCGGCGATTTCATCCAGCGGAACGCGATGGCCGGCGATTCCGCAAAGCGACCTTCGCGCAGCAACGTGGGCGACGAACCTTCCATCAAAAGCGCCGTATACTGATATCCCCCCCGCTCCGGCAAAATGCTTTCCAGCACACCGAAGCGCGCCTGTGCATCACGGGCGCCGGTGCGGATAATATCCGCAGGCAGAATGATGTCGCCATAACGCTCCGTTAATTGCGTCAGCGTCAATTGCTGCGTGCGGTGCGAGCCATCAAGAAAGCCATTATCACCTTCTTCGAGCAAAATATCCGCCAGCGGTACGGCAGAGAATTTAAACGCGGAATACGCGCCCGGCTCTGTCTCTTCAAAGTATAAAGCCGCCGTTCCCCCAACCACGAGGTCAAGAAAGCATTGATGCATTTCGACATGAAAATTTGATTTATCGAAGTGACCCGCAATAATTTTGGCGGTGTTTTCTAATACAGGGGATAGACTCTGGGCATCTGCTTCACTCAACGCGGGGCCGGGCTTGAACCCGAACCACTGCGTCCACGGTGGCGTCAGATGCCCGAGCAGGCTGGCAGCTAGTTGATCGACCGCATCCAGTGCCGTGCCATCATAAAGGCGATCGACGCGCTTACTGCCCGCCATCTCATAGCGCGCAAAGCCTTGTTGCGGCAGCGCATAGTCATAGCAGTCCTGCCAGTGATTTTCCCAGATGGAGCGGCGACTCTTTGCCTGTTCGTAGCGTTTCAACACAGGGGTAAAATCACGAAATTCTTCATACATAATCGAGTGATCCATAATTATTCTCCCAACAATGATTTACGCGGTGCGGTGGATTCACTCGGCGATAAAATGCCGCGAAAACCGTTCAATACAGTGCCGATGGTGCCGCGCGCGCGGCGTAGCAAATTTTTCTCGCGTTCTTTTTGCGTCGTTGCTGCCTTCTCTTCTTCGCTGGGACCGGCCTCCGCCGGCGGTGTATAAACCGGCGCCGGTTGGTAATAGACGACTTGCGGCGCTTTCGCGCGGGGTTTGGTGCCACCCATCAGTGTAATCCTTTCGTTAAATAGTGATGTAATTGCCAGGGCGTGAAGATGAATCGCCGCTGAATGCCTAGCAGCCGTTTGACCGCTTCAACGCAACTGAACGGCATGAAGGGGGCCGCTTTATGCGGCGGTTCGATCATGCTTGCTTCGATCACGCGCAAGCCTTGTCCGCGCAGCCACGCGGGTAAATCGAAATTACGGTGTAGGCGCTCATGAAACTGAATTTGCGTATAATGCGAGAGTGGATCGATGCTGACCCACTGCCATCTATCCTGTAGAAGAATGTAACAATGCCGAAAACCGGGTTTCAGAATTTTCAGCCACCAGATATCGGCGTGTCCGCTGAAAACAACCCACGCTTTCATAGAGGTAGCGCGCCCTGCTGGCCATTATGCACGATTGCGGCATGCGCCCAGAATTTGCTCGGACGCGGTACGCTCAGGAAGTTCGGTTTCACGATGCCTTTGCGCACGAGCAACGGCTCCATCCGCTCCATAGCTTCCTGCCACAGATGGAAGGCACGCACTTCTTTTACGCGGCGCGGATCGGGCGCCATCTGGCGGCGGCCGTAATGGCGCAAGACCAGCAAATGTTCCATCAGCAAACGGCGGCCCCGATGTAATTGATTCAGCACATTGAAAATGTCCGCGGGTTCGCACGGGCGCGGAATGAGACCGGCACCCGCCGTGACGCGTGCGCCATCATTCTTGGCATCCTGCGCGAGGATGAACCAGAACCACGCCTCCTCGGCGCACTCGAAAGGTTGTGTCTTGTTATCGGTGGTAGGTTTGGGGAAGCGGTCACGGGTGCTCATTGGGAAAGAAATCCTTGCTTTAGACGCATTTGTTCTGTTTATGTTCTCTTTATGCCCCCATTTTTAGCTCGAGTCAAGCTTTTTTATGATTATTTTCCTAATGACATTCTATGGTAGGAAAGTGTACCTATAATATATGAACCTTTCCCACGACAGTATCTGGCGCGCGATTGACCGGCTCGCCGCCACCTTCGGCTTCAGCGCCTCGGGTCTCGCCAAACAGGCGGGTCTCGACCCAACCTCTTTCAATAAAAGCAAACGCATCAGCCCGGACGGCAAGCCACGCTGGCCGTCCACAGAAAGCATTGCGCGTATTCTTGGTGCGACCGGCGCGACCATGGGTGAGTTCCTCTCGTTGATCGATGAGACGGACGCGCTCAAACAAAAAGATACATCTATCATTCCCCTGATCGGTTTCGCCCAAGCCGGTGCGAAAGGTTTTTTTGATGAGGACGGCTATCCGGCTGGTGATGCGTGGGATGAAGTGCGTTTTCCCGATGTGAACACGGCGAGCGACCAGGCAGTGTTCGCCCTCGAAGTCAGCGGCGATTCCATGGAGCCGCTCTACCGTGAAGGTGAAGTGCTGGTGGTCTCGACCGCGCAGACCGCGCGGCGCGGCGACCGCGTCGTCGTGCGCACGCAAAAAGGTGAAGTCATGGCCAAGGAATTGGTGCGCCAGACCGCTACCAAGGTTGAGCTAAAATCTCTTAATCCCGATCATGCCACGCGCACCCTCGCCCCGGCCGATATTTCGTGGATTGCCCGTATTTTATGGGTGAGCCAGTAAATAAAACGCTTTATAGTCCGCTCAAAGGATAGAGATATGAATTTAGAAAAAATTGCTTACGACAGCGCGAAGCTCCTGCTCGATACGGGCGCGGTGCAAATCAACGTCGATCGGCCTTTTACTTATACCTCCGGCAAAGTCGGACCGACTTATATCGACTGCCGCCGCCTGATTTCTTTTCCTGAGGCGCGCAGCACGTTGATGGATTTCGGCGCGCAGATGATCGGCGCCCTTGATATTGATTACGTGGCCGGCGGTGAAACCGCAGGCATCCCCTACGCCGCCTTTATCGCTGAGCGTCTGAAAAAGCCGATGCTCTATATCCGTAAAAAACCAAAAGGGTTTGGCCGGATGTCCCAGATCGAAGGCTACATGGAAGGCGATCATCCAAAGGTCGCGATTGTAGAAGACCTGCATAATTTTGGTGCCAGCGTAAAAGTTTTCGTGGACGCCATGCGCGCGGCGAATGTCGATGTCAAAGATTTGTTCGTTATTTTTCAGTACGGTCACGCGAGCAGCCATGAAGCGCTGCGCGAGATGGGCATGACGCTCCATGCGCTCACGAGCTGGAAAGATGTGCTGACGGTTGCGCGTAAGGAAAATTATTTTGACGAAGCCACGGCTCAGTCTGTGGAGACTTTTCTCGCCGATCCCGATGGGTGGGATGCGCAAAACGCTCACAAGGCAAAAAAAGCATAATGAAATTATTCTTTCACACGAGCGATACACCGGATGCGCACACAGCCCGCAAAAAACTGGAAGCGGCGCATGATACGGCGGACGCGAAAGACGCCGACATTATCATCGTGCTGGGCGGTGATGGTACGATGCTGGAAGCATTGCACCGCCATACCGGCCTTAATAAACCCTTTTACGGCATGAATTTTGGCTCGGTGGGTTTTTTGATGAACCCCTATCGACCAGATGATCTAACAACCCGTCTGACCAAAGCGGGAAAAGTCGAGATTCATCCGCTGCGCATGGAAGCGACAGATGAGAGCGGGCATCGTCATGAAGCCGTTGCCTTTAATGAAGTGTCGCTGCTGCGTGAAACCCGTCAGGCCGCCAAGTTAAAAATTTCCGTCGATGGGATAGAGCGGATTGCCGAGTTGGTCTGCGACGGCATTCTGCTCGCAACTCCGGCCGGCTCAACTGCATATAACTTATCAGCGCAAGGCCCGATCCTGCCGCTTTCGGCGAATGTGCTAGCCCTCACGCCGATTAGCGCGTTCCGTCCCCGCCGTTGGCGCGGGGCCTTACTGCCATGCGATCGCATCGTGGAAATTGATATCTTAGAATCCGATAAGCGCCCGGTCAGCGCGACGGCGGACTCGCTAGAGTTCCGCGACATTCGCCGCATCACGATCCAGCAATCAAAGAATATTGGCTGCACGCTGCTCTTCGATCCAGATCACCATCTCGAAGAGCGCATTCTAAAAGAACAATTTTTGAATTAATGATGCGCGTGCGGCATCGTGGATTCGAGCGTCACGAAAGGCGCCGGGGATTTCAGATCATGCCATTGCTGGCCATCTGCCGGAATTTCGCTCCACGTATGGCTGCCCTCGACACAGGTCTGCGTGACCGGGAACCATAATTTTTGTCCTGCGCCTTCCGGCAGTTTCATCAGGATGCCGAACGTATCATACTGATCATTGGGGAGTTTTCCTCCGCGCCAGATGATTTCATCGATCTGCTCATCGGCCATTTTGCCGTGGCCCGCGGGGACAGGCGCAGGAAGTTTGCTTTTCTTCACTTCGACAGTCCAGCCCGGCTTGGCTTGCGGCTTCGCGGTAATCATCCCGGCAGGCAGGCGGATGGAGACAGCCACGGTATCACTACCCTCGCAGCCGTGCGACACGCGAAATGCGGTTTCAAAATATTGTCCTGCAGAACCTTTATCCGGATTGGCGGTGACATGTGCCTGCGCAGGTAGCATGGATACGCACAAAGCAATAATAGCTGTCAGTGAAGCTCTAATCATTGTCTAGCGCTGCTTGCTCGGGCCTTTTTTATTGATGGCGCGCAAACGGCGGGCAGACGCGAGTTCGTTTTCGATCTCACTCATGCCGGCAGCCATCTGCTCGTTCAGGTTACCGCCTTCAATCAAACCGGCTGGCACAAGGCCAAGGCGGCGGGCAATTTCCTGATAGCCTTCAACGACGCCGCCGAGATCGAGACGGAAGCGGTCTTTGTCCAGCTTCTCGTTGGTGGTGGCATCCCACAGACGGCAATTGTCCGGCGAGACTTCATCGGCGAGGACGATGTAGATTTCATCATAGTCGCCATAGATACGGCCGAATTCGAGTTTGAAATCGACAAGCTTCAGACCAATACCAGCGAAGAGCCCGTTGAGGTAATCATTCACGCGGTATGCTTGCCCCATGATCTCTTCAAGTTCATACGGATCGGCCCAGCCGAAGGTGATGATGTGGCCTTCATTGACCATCGGGTCATTGAGTTCATCTTTTTTGTAATAGAATTCGATCAGCGGCGCGTTGAGGTACGTGCCTTCCTTGACACCCAGACGTTTCACCATCGAACCGGCAGCGATGTTGCGCACAACAACTTCAAGCGGAATGATCTCTACTTCACGCACCAGCTGCTCGCGCATGTTGAGCGATTTCAGGAAGTGAGTCGGAACACCGATCCCCTCCAGTTTGGTCATGATATGCGCCGAGATACGGTTGTTTAAAACACCCTTACCGGCGATGACATCTTTTTTGGCGCCATTACCGGCGGTCGCATCGTCCTTGAAATACTGAATGAGGGTGCCGGGCTCCGGGCCTTCATAGATGATTTTGGCTTTGCCTTCATAGATAGTTTTGCGACGCGACATTGATTTTCCCGGTTGTTTGAGTATCTTTCATATAACAGTGGCGCAGCCAAACTTCAAATGCTATGAAGAAGTGATTTTAATGAACAAAAACAAGAGGATAATTTAAATGTCGGGTATGGATGATCGCGAGAAGGCCTTTGAAAACCAGTTTGCGCACGATCAGAACATGCAATTCCGGGTAGAAGCCCGCGGTTGCAAGCTCTTTGGCTTGTGGTTAGCCGAAGCATTAGGACTGGAAGGCGAAGACGCCGAAGCCTATGCCAAAACCATTGTGGCCGCCAACCTCGATGCCCCCGGCTTTGATGATGTGCTGGCCGCAGTGCGTCCGGATATAGCTGAAAAAGAACTGAATTTCAGCAATGAAGCCCTGCTGGCTCAGCTCGATTCCTTTATGGCGCAAGCCAGACGCCAGTTGATGGAGCAATAATCATGGCGATGGAAGCCGGTGAAATTGAAACATTGATTAAACAGGGCATTCCCGATGCCCAGGTGACGATCTCCGATCTGCGCGGCGATGGCGATCATTATGCCGCTCTCGTCGTCTCGGCGAGCTTCGCCGGTAAAAGCCGGGTGCAGCAGCACCAGATGGTCTATCAGGCCCTGCAAGGTAAAATGGGCAAGGAACTCCATGCAATGGCTATTCAAACCTCTATCCCCGATCAACAATAAGGACGCGTATCAATGGACAATCCAATCTTCGCCCAAATCCAGCAAGACATCAGCAGCAATGACGTTGTGCTGTATATGAAAGGTACCACAGCCTTTCCACAATGCGGCTTTTCCGCTGCAGTCGTGCAAATTCTCTCGATGCTGGGCGTTTCGTTCAAAGACATTAACGTGCTGGAAAATCCTGACGTGCGTGAAGGTATTAAGGAATTTACCCAGTGGCCGACCATCCCTCAGCTCTATGTGAAGGGCGAGTTTGTTGGCGGTTGCGACATCGTCCGGGAGATGTATGACAGCGGCGAGCTGGAACAGCTTATGGCTGACAAAGGCCTACTCAAGGCAGCCTAATCAAAAAAAGCGGCTTAAGGGCCGCTTTTTTATTGCAATTTTCCAGAGCACTATGCTTTTATAGGCCTATGTTGACCCAACAAACACGACCTTGCACCCGACGACGTACCAGCTGATCGCTGGACGGGTTGCAACTGTTGCTGTTTGATTTTCAAACACTCTCCCAATCACTGGCGATCACCCAAAGACCTTCGCAATCGGAGGCCATCTGAAATTTCGCCAAAAAGTTTGATTGTATAGAGAGTGTATTATGACCCCCGAATTTAACGCCAAGACGCAATCTGCGCCCTACACAGTTGTATGCATGCAACCGACCGATAAAGAATTTTTGTCTTTTCTGGGTATGCAAGCCGTTGCCCAGCTCACGCTACCACCAGGCAAAGAACATCACCTGAAAGAGCGCACGCTGGACGATTTGAAAGCGCACATAGACGCACGCATGCCGATCATTGCCGTTTATTCCGCCAGAGGGGAATATGTCGCCCATGCTTTGCTGGCTTATCCTATTCACGACGATGTCGTGCAGCACATGCATCATTATCCTTTCCGGGGATCGGAATGCACAACCGCTGTAATTCAATCGCTGTATGTTTTGCCCAAACATCGCGCGAAAAATATTAATCCGGAATGGGTTGAAAAAGGCCATGATCCGATCAACCTCATCTTTCAGGCGGCAAAAGATCTGGCGATTATGCAGGGCCATACGCGGATTATGGCGAAAGTTGCGATGGATAATAAGGGCAGTCTCAAGACGTTTCAAAAGCAAGGATTTGATATTCAGGAGACACGCTTTGATAAATTCGGGCGGTATGTGGCGCATTACCTTACCTGCCCGCTTTATGCTGCACCATGTCTTGCTCCTCAGCCGAAAAACGCGGTATTATTCAAGGAGGTACTGACCCCCGCCTGAATAAGGAGACGCCCATGACCACCCTGCCCTTCCTCGATCACGCCAACGATATTCTGGTCAACGTTTACGCTTACTGGCCAGTCCAGTTTGTGAAAGGAAAAGGCGTCTATCTGACGGATACGGACGGCAAAAAATACCTCGATTTCGGCGCAGGTATCGCGGTGTCTTCTCTGGGGCATGCACACCCGAAACTGACCAAAACAATCAAAAAGCAGGCGGGCGAAGTATTGCTAGATTTGTGTTATGTGGCCAATCCGGCACGTATCAAGGCGGCCGAAGATGTGTTGAGTCGTAGCGATTTCGACCAGATTTATTTCTGCAACAGCGGCGCAGAAGCGGTAGAAGGTGCTCTAAAAACTGCGCGCAAATGGGCCAAGGAAACCAAGGGCGATAGCTGCACGGAAGTGATCTATGTGAAAGGCTCGTTCCATGGCCGCACCATGTTTGCTCTCTCCGTCATCGGTCAGCCGGACTACCGCAAAGGATTTGATCCTTTCATTCCCGGCACACACGAAGCCGAATTCAACAATTTAGATTCTTTCAAATCAATTATCGCAGCGCGCGGCAGCGATAAAATATCGGCCATTATTCTGGAACCGCTGCTTGGTGAAGGCGGCATCCTGCCCGCCACCATGGATTTCTTGGAGGGGCTGCGCGCGCTGTGCAACACACATAATATCGCGCTGATTTTCGATGAAGTGCAATGCGGCATGGGCCGCACGGGCAAGCTGCACGCGTATCAGCATTATGGCGTTGTGCCCGACCTGATTACCTGGGCCAAAGGCATGGGTGGCGGTTTCCCGGTCGGCGCGTTTGCCGGTAAACGCCAGTTCACCTCTCATATCACGCACGGATCGCACGGCGGGACCTATGGCGGCAATCCGCTTGCCTGCAGTGTCGTCTCCACCGTGGTGCGTGAAATATCCCATCCAAAATTCCTGAAAAGCGTCAATGCGACCGGCGAAACCTTGCGCAAAGGCCTGGAAGATATCGCCCGCAAAACCAATCGCCTCTCCAACATACGCGGCATGGGCATGATGCTGGCGGCCGATTACGAAGGCGGCAATGTCAAGGATCTGGTGAAAGCCTGCCTGAAAGAAGGATTGATCATTCTGTCTTGCGGCAAGAATTCGCTGCGTATTGTGCCGCCGTTAATTTTGAGCAAAAAAGACGCGAAAAAAGGCTTAAGCATTTTGCACGCCGTTCTCGACGCGCAGAAAATTTAGTCGCGCCAGAAAGACGGGGTGACAATAGCCAGAAAGGTCAGAATTTCCAAACGACCGATCACCATTCCTGCCATCAAGAGCCATTTAGCGCTATCCGGCAAAGGAGCAAATGTGCCCACCGGGCCAATAATCGCGCCAATACCCGGCCCTGTATTGGAAATCGCCGTGGCCGCGCCACTGAGGGCCGTCTCCAGATCAAGGCCGCACAGGTGAAGCGCTAATGTCAACAAGACGTTCAGCAGCACATAAAAGCACAAAAATCCCATGACATCGATTAGCAGTTTTTCCTGAACCGGCTGCCCGTTATACGTCACCATGTGAATACGGCTTGGGGAGATCATCTTGACCAGTTCGCGATACAGCGTACGCAGTAGAATAACAATACGCATAGTTTTCAGTCCACCGCTGGTGGAACCGGAGCATCCTCCTAGATAGGTCAGGAAGAAAAGCAACGTTATCGCGAATGTCCCCCATTGTAGATAATCCGCACTTACAAACCCTGTCGTGGTAATGATCGAAATAATATTGAATGTCGTATAGCGAAGCGCATCAAATACGGCTGCTTTCTCTTCAAGAACCAGGTAAGCGGTTAAGATAGAAATTGCAGCCACAATAATGAAGGTAAAATAACGCACTTGATCATCGCGCCAGAAAGCAAAATCGCGGCGAACGACAAAGCGCACATATAAAATAAAAGGTAGCGCACCGAGGAACATGAAGAGGGATGCCATCCACTCCAACCACGGACTTTTAAAGTAAGCGAAGGACGCATCGTGTGTAGAAAATCCGCCCGTTGAAATCGTCGGGAACGCATGTGCCAACGCATCGAACGGGCTCATGCCGCCGGTGACATACGCCATGAAGCAAAAACCAACAAGCAGAACGTATAAACCGATCAGGGCTTTGCCAATATCCGCCATGCGGGGCAGCGGCTTTTCATGCCGGTCCGATGATTCCGCCTGAAATAGCTGCATCCCGCCAATACGCAAGAACGGTAACAAGGTCATAGCCATGACAATAATACCGATCCCGCCGATGGCTGTCGTCAGCGAGCGCCACATGAGTAAATCACGCGGGGCGGTATCGAGACCGATAACAACTGTCGCTCCCGTTGTCGTTAGTCCGGAAAAGCTTTCGAATAACGCATCTGTCAAAGAGAGTTGCCATGCGCCGAACATGTAAGGCAGCGCCGAGAAAAACCCGACTGCCAGCCAGCTTAAGATGGTCAGGGCAAATCCACTGCGTACCGAAAGCGTACGCGCACCTTGACGGTTCAGAAAGTAAAGTAGTCCCCCTACAAACAAAGAGAAAAAGGAGGACAGTAAAAAAGCCCCTGTGCTGGCCTCCTCCCTTCCTATGGTAAATAGCAGAGGTAAGAGCAAAAGCATGCTCAGCGCGATCAGGATGGCACCCAGCGCATAGGCAACTGTCGATGTATGAGGGGGCGATAAGACTTGAACCTGCGTCATTTGGCGTGAGTATAACCGAGGATTAGCGCAAAAAACATAGGCAAAAGTCACGCTCTCTGGTAAAAACGCCTATGACCATGCCTCTTCTTTCCGTTCAAAATCTGGGCGTCGATTTTAAAACCACGGACGGTGTTTTTTCTGCCGTGCGTAACGTTTCCTTCACTGTAGAGAAAGGCCAGACGGTCGCACTGGTCGGTGAAAGCGGTTCCGGGAAATCGGTGACAGCCTTATCGATTATGCAGCTATTACCCTATCCTCTGGCAAGTCATCCAGCAGGATCTTCGATAAAATTTAATGGGGAGGAACTGGTCGGTAAAAAAGATGCGTTCCTACGTCATATCCGCGGATCGCAGATCGGCATGATTTTTCAAGAGCCCATGACGGCACTCAATCCACTGCACACGATTGAAAAACAAATTGGTGAAGTCCTGCGCCTGCATCGCCGCATGAAAGATGAGGACGTGCGCGTTCGCGTGAAAGAGCTTCTCGATCTGGTGCAACTGCCCAAGATGAAAGAGCGTTTGAGCGCTTACCCGCATGAATTATCAGGGGGGCAGCGCCAACGGGTGATGATCGCCATGGCCTTGGCCAATGATCCGGAATTGCTTATAGCCGATGAACCGACCACGGCGCTTGATGTAACGGTGCAGGCGGAAATTCTCGAACTTTTAGAGAAACTGCAATCAGAGCTAGGTATGGCCATGCTGCTGATCACACACGATCTGTCCATTGTTGAAAAATTCGCGGATCATGTTTGTATTATGCAGAAAGGCGAGATCGTGGAGCAGAACGATGCCGCCGCCATTTTTGCTAACCCGCAGCATGCCTATTCCCAAAAACTTTTATCGGCCAAACCGCGCACCGATGCGCCGCCCGCGCTGGAGAATGCCAAAACCATTCTGAGCGTCGATAATATGAAAGTATATTTCCCCAAAGATAAAAACTTCTGGGGAAAACCGCGCGACTACGTGAAGGCTGTCGATGACGTGTCCTTTACATTAAAACGTGGCCATACGCTAGGCGTTGTCGGCGAAAGCGGCTCGGGGAAATCCACTCTTGGCTTTTCGCTGCTGCGTCTCGTCAATGGACAAGGCCGCATTGCCTTCGATGGCACGGATATTTCCACTTTTAACCGCCACCAGATGCTGCCTTACCGCCAACGTATGCAGGTGGTATTTCAAGATCCTTTCTCTTCCCTTTCACCGCGCATGAGCGTGGCCGATATCATCGGCGAGGGTTTGAAAATTCATAAAAAGCATGTGGGCGAAAAGGAACGGGACGACATAGTCATCGATGCGTTGAAGCAGGTCCATCTGGATCCCGCGACCCGCCACCGCTATCCGCATGAATTTTCCGGCGGCCAGCGTCAGCGCATCGCCATTGCCCGTGCCATGGCGCTCGATCCTGAATTCGTGGTGCTGGACGAACCTACCTCGGCGCTGGATATTTCCGTGCAAGTTGAGATCGTCGAACTGCTGCGCGAGTTGCAGGTCAAAAACCAACTGGCTTACCTGTTCATCAGCCACGATCTGCGCGTCGTGCGCGCCATGGCCCATGACATGATTGTGCTGAAAGATGGCAAGATCATTGAAAGCGGTCCGGCGAACCGTATTTTTGCGGCGCCTGCTACAGAATATACACGCACACTCTTGGAAGCGGCTCTTAATCTGAAAGCCAAGGCAGCTTAAACTTAATTACCCAGCGCCACACCTTCGCGGCGCGGATCGGCGGCGCCGATCAGTTTGCCATTTTTAAGTTCGATCATCGTCAGGCCGCTGTTCAGATCTGTAATCTCCAATGGATGACCGAAAACGGACATTTCTTTTTGTGTGATCGGTGCATCAGATTCTGCTTCCAGCGCATTGCCGCGATGAATGATGTTTGGCATAGCCATCGCTTGTTGCGGTGATAGCCCCCAATCAATCAAACCAATCACGCGCTGTGCGACATAGCCGATAATCGCGCTGCCGCCAGCGGATCCCAGCGCGTAGACAGGAGCGCCCGATGGATCAAAAATAATCACTGGCGCCATGGAAGAACGGGGACGCTTGCCCCCTTCCACACGGTTTAATACAGGCGCGCCATTCACTTCGGGCGTGAAAGAAAAATCGGTCAGCTGGTTATTCAGCAACACGCCGCCGACCATAATGTGCGATCCAAACGCCTGTTCGATACTTGTCGTCATGGACAGTATATTACCGTAACCATCGACGATCGTGATATGCGAGGTACCGGGTGGCTTGATGCTGCCATCACCTTTGATCGGCGCCGGTGCGCTCCACCCCGGTGGTGTACCGGCATCGATCTGGCGCAAAGCGGTTTCCGGATTGATCAGTGCGCGGCGCTGTTGAATATAGGTAGGGTCAATCAAGCGTACGCCGGGCGTGCTGACTTTATCGGGATCGGCCATATATAAATTGCGGTCGGCAAAAGCAAGGCGGGACGCTTCCGCAATGACGTGCCAACTCTTGGGATTGTCTTTGCCCCAAGATTTTAAATCAAACCCTTCCAATAATCCCAGCATCTGTAGCAAGGTGAGGCCGCCGGATGATGGCTCCCCCATTGAGCATATTTTATAACCGCGATACTGGCCGCACACAGGATCACGTTCTTTCACTGTGTAGGATTCAAAGTCTTCCGTCGTGATGCCGCTGATCGATGCGCGATTGGTGCGCAATTTCTCGATAATTTTTTCGGGTAGATCACCTTTATAAAACGCATCAGCACCATTTAGGGCCATTAACGTCAAGGTTTGCGTATAATCCGTATTGCGTAACCGCTCGCCGGAGCGCAGCGGGGTCGAGGAATCAGGATAGAAAACCAGCTTGGTCGGTACATCGGCATAAAAATTATTCCGCTCGGCACGGAGGAGAGCCGCTAGACGCGGGCTAACTTCAAAGCCGCTTTGCGACAGGCCAATTACCGGCGAGAAAACTTCACGCCAACTGAGGCGGCTGAAATTCTTGTGTAATGTCTCCAGCAGGCGTGGCACACCGGGTACACCCACAGCACGCCCACCAATTGACGCCTTGGCAAAACTCATAGGTTTGCCGTCGTCGTCGATGAAAAGATATTTACCAGCAGACATCGGCGCAGTCTCGCGCCCATCGAAGCTGTAGAGCTTTTTCTGAGCGGCATCGTAATAAAGCGCGAAGGCGCCGCCGCCCAGCCCCGAGCTTTGTGGCTCCACTAGTCCTAATGCCAGCTGTACGGCAATACCGGCGTCGGCAGCGCTGCCACCGCGCTGGAGAATCTCGCTGCCAATCCGGCTGGCCAGAGGGTGTGCGCTGACCACCATGTAATGCTGAGCGATGGCTTCTGTGGCTTTAGCTTTGCCAGTTGCCAGTTCCGGAAGCGGACTATCTTGCGCAAGTGATTGAAAAGACACAATAAATAGCAAAAGCGTCAGGACTGTAATGCGCCCCAAGCCTCTAAACATGCTATAATATGTTGATATTGCTTTCATTTTTGCCTTGCAAAGCTGTTCTGTAGTCACTAGACAGAGCATAGATTTTTTTGCCGCCCGATGAAAGGGCGAGATCATGATGGAAAGAGGTGATTGGTTTGGTACTGGTAACTGTCCGCGATAATAACGTCGAGCAGGCTTTGCGCGTCCTCAAAAAGAAGATGCAACGCGAGGGTATTTTCCGTGAAATGAAAATGCGCCGCGATTTCGAGAAGCCTTCTGAAAAACGTAAACGCGAGAAAGCTGAAGCCGTCCGCCGCGCACGCAAGCTTGACCGCAAGCGTAAAGACCGCGACTAATCATTCATCTATGAATAGCTGATATTAAAAACCGCCCAGTTGGGCGGTTTTTTTTATACGTCTTATTTGGCTTTGAGTTCGGCGAGTTTTGTTCCAAATTCTTTAAGAGGAACATCTACTTTTATCGCGACGCCTGCCCCATCAAAAAAGCCGACGGTCAACTCTTTGCCATCTTTCATCTGCGTCAGCATTTCTTCGGTGATTGTCGCCAAAACATAGCAACCGTCTTTCGTGCACGCATTGAACGGCGCACCGCCCGGACCCTTACCATCGATGAAAAGGACGATGCCTTTACCGACATCGACGCCCAGCGGAAGAATGATCGCGGCTTGCGGCAGTTCATCCGTTTTTTTGGCAAAACCCACGGCAACTTCAAGCAGCTTTTGCTTGTTTTCCTTTAACGTCAGGGCCTGATAAATTTCACAGTAGCCCGTTTTATCTTTATCGCAACGTTGCAACCATGTTTTTTCGGCTGTCACAGGCGGTGATATCGGCGCCGGCGCTTCCGCCGCTGGTTTGTCATCAGCCTTTGTGGGGGCAGCAGGATTAGTCGATCCGGCTGGCTGCGCAACCACAGGCGTCGCCGAAGGAAGGGCCGCCATAACCATATCCATTTTTTTGTTGGTTTGGTACAGATACACGCCGCCGCCAAGGATGATGATGACGAGAAGAGCAATAAAAATTGGAGTTGTTTTCATGGGTGGAATATTCCTTATTCGGACAAAAATAAAGTGAGGCTATTTATATCATGATCGACATGGCCCGCCCAGAGGCTATGTACCACAGAATAGCAATTTTCCCTAAAAACTCCGTTAAATTCATACAAAAAGTCGTATTGGCCATGGCCGATTTACGCTATACTAACTCATAGAAAGTCCGGGAAATCCGGCGCAGTTCCACTCTCTCCAGCCAGGTATTTTTCATGAAAAAAACTCTGATCTTCGGCCTGTTTTTTGTCCTGGGCGTTGCAACGCTGGCCGGAGGCGCCTTGTTGGCCAATGATATCCTCCGCAAAAAGGATACCTCTGTTGATACTGCCTATATTGATGCCAGCTCATTAGAGCCTGCCTCAGGCGCCGCTGTCACGGCCAGTGAGGTTCCGCCTCAAGCCGAAGGTGATCTGATGCCGGTGACCGCGCCGGAAGACAGTTCACCCGTCGCCGATGTGGAAACGACCCACCCTATTCTCCGCCTGACCCCGGATAAAACAGAAATGGTAACGCTAGAGCGTGAAGCGCAGAGCATTGTCATTGGCAACCCAGCTAATGTCAGCGTGATGATGGAAAATCCCAAACTTCTGCTGGTCGTCCCGCGCAGTCCTGGCGCCACCCATATGAGCGTCCTGGATAAAGACGGGGAGATTATCATGCAACGCCACATCGTCGTGGCAGCCCCGCGTGAAAAATATGTCCGCATTCGTCGCTCCTGCGCCAACGCTACCGGCCGGAGCGCAGGTTGCCAGCCTGTCAGTGTCTATTATTGCCCGGATATGTGTCATGAGGTGTCGACTGACGCCAATGCTGGCAATACGCGCCGCTAAACCCTTCTGCGTAGGGTCTTTTCTTTCGACCTTTTAGCGTTTATGATCCCTTCCTAGACATATTTTTGAGGATCATCATGGCCGCCACAAACCGACTTCTTCCCCTGACCTTGTGCCTGGGCGCCCTCGCCCTTTCGGCTTGTTCGAGCACCGGTAATACACCAACCGCCAGCGCAAAGCCGGCAGATTCCAATACGATCAATATGGATCAAGCGGGCGAGCGCGTCGATGGCGCTTTCAAACAAGCTCTGGCCGCCGCTGAGAAATCAGGCAAGCCACAGGATGTCATTCAGGTAATGGACCCTTACTTCCGCCGCCACCCGGAAAACCCAGTGCTGGCCGCACGATACGCGCGCGCGCTGCGTGAAGACAATCAGCTTAATGCGTCGCGCAATGTATTGCTGCCCTTCACCCAAGGCGAAAAGGCCCACGCGGATACACTGACAGAAATGTCGCTCACACAATTGGGCCTTGGCAATTATAAAGAAGCCGAACTGGCCGCCCGTCAGGCGATCGCTCTTGATAACAATGCCGGCCGCGCTCACCTGGCGCTCGGCACATCGCTCGACGCTCAAAGCAATTACGTTGAAGCAGAGCAAGCTTTCCGTACGGGCTTGAAAGTCTGGCGCGGTGATGCGGCCCCGATCCTCAACAACCTCGCGCTGAACCTTGCCTCACAAGGTCAGACAGCACAAGCACTGGAGCTGCTCGATCGGGCACGCAAGCAATATCCAAACCGGGTAGAACTGGAACGTAACTACCGCATTATCGCGACGCTGAATGATAAAAACTATCATCCAAGCCAGGGCCGGGTAGCGCCAGCCGTAGATACTACGGGAAAAGCAGCAGAACCTAAAAAGGCTGCGCACTAAATCAGCGTTTAACCGACACCGGCGTTACCGGCCTGCAACACAGCAGGCCCTAGAATGATAACGAACAAAGCCGGCAGGAAAAACAGGATCATCGGAACAGTGAGCTTAGGCGGCAGCGATGCCGCCTTTTGTTCGGCGTTACTCATACGAATTTCGCGCAACTCATTCGCCATGACCCGCAGAGCTTGTGATACAGATGTCCCATATTGCTCTGCCTGAATAAGCGCCGTGGCAAATGATTTGGCATATCCGCCAATGCGGCGGCCAAAATCACTCAGCGCCCGGCGTCGGTCGTTAAGCATCGCCATTTCAGCACTCAGCAGCCCAAGCTCTTCCGCAAGGATCGGAGAATGTTCGGCAATTTCATCGGCAATACGGCTGACAGCTTGCTCCAGCCCAATCCCGCCCTGCACACAGATCAGCATCATGTCGAGCGCATCAGGAAACATCAGATTGATAGATTCCTGGCGTTTGATCGCTGCATTTTTAATCATCAGATTGGGGAAATAAAAACCAGCCGCTGCCGCCGCAAGCATGTAGATGAGCTCCATCGTGCTGGACGTTTCGCTTTCGGCTTTAGATAAAAACAGAACCGTCAAAGCCACAAAAACAACCGGCAATACGATTTGCCCAATAATGAAGTAAACAGGGGCCATAGGATTACGAATCCCGGCGCGCAGCAGAAGTGTGCGGGTTTTTTCTCCGTATTCACCCGCCATGGTTTCTACTTTAAAAAACGTCGCCACAGAATCACGCGCAGAGACTTTCCGTACTCCTTTTTTCTCGACCTCAGCTTTGGCGCTTTCAAAGAGTACCTTGCGCTTTTTTTCGATGACATCCCGATAGCGATTTTTCTTTTCGTTACGCACTAGAAAGGGATAAGCAAACACGGCGAAAGACAGAGCCGCCGCCAAGGCGCTGCCGAGCGTAATTAGAAACTGTGTATCCATACCAAACATGCTTACACCTTGAAATTAATCATCTGACGCATAACCAGAATGCCCAGCAACATCCACATCCCCGCGCCAACCATCAGGAATTGACCTTCATTGAACAGCACCATGAAATAGGCGTTGTTCATAAAATACATACCCACCCCTACCAGAATAGGTAGAGATCCAATAATAGCTGCTGACGCTTTTGCTTCTGCCGAAAGAGCCTGAATTTTGCGTTTTAAACGGAAACGCGCGCGGATGACACCGGCGAGATTTTCCAGCACTTCAGAAAGGCTTGAGCCTGTCTGTGTCTGAATGGCGATCGCCGTGGCGAACATCTGCATCTCAGGAATTGGCATGCGGCGCGCCGCTTCAAGCGTGGCTTCCGGCAAAGGAATACCTATTTTTTGCTGATCAAAAATCTTCCCCATTTCATCGCCAACGGGTCCCGTAAATTCCCGCGCGACCATTTTAATACACTCGCTAACCGGCATACCGGCTTTCAGCAAACGCTGCATGGATTCAAGCGCGTCCGCCAGATCATCCATGAATTTTTTCTGGCGACGCTTGATCATGAATCCCAAGACCATTTTAGGAACGCCGAGTAGACCCGTGACAAAGGCTAAGCCGCATACCAAAGGTGATCCATTCAAGATATAAACTATTACTGCCAGCACAAAGGCAGAGACAAAAGACATCATCCAGAATTGACGTACGCCAGAGGAAATTCCCGCCATAATCAGTTTTTGCGAGAGACTTTCTCCCTTATCTTTGTCCCGTGATTTTTCAGCGATAACGCCTTCTTTGAGTTTTTTTGATAATTCTACACGGCGCTGCTCTTGCGCATTGGCGACTTTTTTTGTGGTCGATATCTGAGTGCCTTGCACAACCTGAAGCAAACGCTTTTTTCGCTGATTTTGACCGTTATTAACAAAGTAGGCAATCATACCGCCGATACTAAGAACCAGAAGAATGGAGGCTATCAATACGATCATTATCCGTATGCCTCTTCCATTGCATCCAGTACAAGTTTTTCAACACCAAACTGACGGGCTTTATCCCAGAATTTAGGGCGCATGCCTGAAGATTTTAATTCTGTAATCAACTTGCCATTCTCGTCCTCACCCAGGAATTCGAGTTTGAAAAGATCCTGCATGGTGACCACTTCACCTTCCATGCCGGTAATTTCAGAAATGTGTGTGACACAGCGCGAACCATCACGCAGGCGCTGTACTTGAATAATAACATTCACCGCAGAGGCAATTTGTTCACGCACGGCAGAGCTTGGCAAATTCAGTCCGCCCATGGCAATCATGTTTTCCATACGGCTAATTGCTTCGCGCGGATTATTTGCGTGGACAGTTCCCATTGATCCATCGTGGCCCGTGTTCATGGCTTGCAAAAGATCGAATGCCTCGGGACCGCGCACCTCGCCGACAATAATGCGTTCGGGCCTCATACGCAGGCAGTTTTTGACCAAATCGCGCATCGTAATTTCGCCCACGCCCTCAAGGTTGGCAGGGCGGGTTTCAAGGCGCACCACATGTGGTTGCTGCAATTGCAGTTCACACGCATCTTCACAGGTTACAATACGCTCTCCGGGTTCAATATAGCGTGTCACGCAATTCAGCATGGTCGTTTTACCAGAACCCGTACCGCCAGAGATAAGAATATTTACGCGCGAACGACCAATCGCCATGATAAGTTTAGCTGCGCTCGGAGACATCGCACCATATTCGAGTAGCTTTTCAAGCGTAAGTTTGTCTTTTTTGAATTTGCGGATAGTCATACACGCGCCATCTACGGCCAGAGGCGGAATAATAACGTTCACACGTGAACCGTCCGGTAGACGCGCATCGCAGATTGGAGAGGATTCATCAACTCGCCGACCGATGGCGCCTACGATACGCTGACATATCGTGGTCAAATGCTGGTTATCACGAAATTTGATGCGTGCCCGTTCAATCTTACCGTTTACTTCGATATAAGTCGTGTCAGGTCCATTGATCATGATATCAGCGATATCATCGCGTTCAAGCAACTCTTCGAGCGGACCGAAGCCCAGCATATCATCGGCGCATTCTTTAGAAATTTTTGCCAACTCCGCCGGCGTCACATCCAGATTGCGGAAACGCGATATTTCCTCAACGGCAGACAGTACTTCTTTGCGCGCTTCATCCGCTTTCATACGAGCCAGCGCTTTTAAATCAATTCCATCCCGCAGGTCAAGCCAGATGCGATTGCGCGCGCGCTGCAAACGCAAAGAAGACAGACCGGCATCAGCTGGAACCGCTGCCGCCTCATCCGTACTGGCATCAAATACTTCTATGGTATTCTCTTCCATTTTTTTTAACGGCTTTGCTTCCGTTTTTTCAATCGGGGAAGAAGAAGGCACCGCTTGTTCATCAACGGCTTCTTCCATCACGTCATGATTCACCGCCGCTACTTCTTTGGGTAGGGATGTTGGAGCGATCGGGGCGCCGGTTATAGGTTTTTTGCCAAACATTTATTTTTTTAACTTGCCTAAAAAATTTCCAATGACGCCGGTATTTTCATTACTGACCTTCAACGTTCCTGCCTGCCCTTTTCCTGTCATAACTTTTTGAGCCAGAGGCATGAGCATATCAGTCAAAGCGCCTCCATTTTTATCATCGGTTATTTTTTTACCATCACTTTCCAGGCCAACAAAAAATTTCGGATCATACGGCATATAAACAGAAGGTGTAGAACCCAATGCCCCGGCGATATCGCCTTTGGCAATTTCTTTGCCTGGTGCCATTCCCTGCATGTTTACAACTAGATCAATATTATCATTGTGACCACCATGCAGTGATTTTATTTCTTGCATGAGCGTTCGCGCTGCCCGCAATGATGATAACGTCGGTTGGGTGACCAGAATAATTTCATGTGCCCGGTTGATTACCGTACGTTTAAGGGAAGGAACTGCTGAAGATAAATCGACGAGGACTAGCGGATAGCTGGTCATAGCCATATCGAGCAATTCTTCGTACTGCTGCGCGTGAATATTTGTATCGAGAAGCGATTCAGAACCGCTGGCCAGAACACTCAAACGTTCATTCGGCTTAAATAACATGCGTTTCAAGGTATCATGATCCCGGCTTGTTGCCGCACGCATTGCTTCTATCAGCGTACCTTGAGGCTCAAATCCCATGCCGACACTTAAAGAAGACCAGCCGCCCGCAGCATCGAGCAATAATGTTTTTTGTGAAAGTTTTTCAGACAACCCCCAGGCCAAAGCCTGTGTCATCGTCGATACACCGACGCCTCCTTTGGCCCCAATCACAGCAATGAGACGCGAACCTGCGGAACCCAGCTGTTCTATCAGAGCAGCCGAAATGACGCTGCCCAAAACATCCTGTGCCACAGGACGCACTAGATAATCGCGCACACCCATAGCGGTCAGACTGCGATATAAATTGATGTCATTCACGGGACCGATAACGATGGCATGCGTACCTTCGGCGCAATAAGATGACAGCATTTCCAATTTCTTGGTGAAACTTTCATCGGTCTTGTCTGTTTCAATGATAACAAGAGCCGGAGATCGTGTTGTCTGATAATTGGCAATCGCCGTATCCACATCGCCGTCTTCAACACTGATTGTTACGCGCGCAAAACGCCAGTCATCGATCAACGCGCGCGCCGCTTCTGCCGTGACGCGGTCGCGCAGAAAAAGATCTACGCCTGCCGTCGGCAGCAAAATATTGGTTTCTGTGTCAGTCATACCCTTGATATCCCCTTGCGCTTACCCGCGCCGATTTTACTGACCAATATCATCCTGCCCGGTTTGCTCGAGGGCTCGGTTGGCATCATTCGCGCCATAGTTACGGTATTCTTCGATAACATTCGTGGCGCGACGTCCATCGGATGGCGTATTATCTGCGCCACGTCCCATTAAATCAGCAGGCCGCGCAATTTGACGCGCCAGCATGGTTTCCGTGGAACATCCAAATCTATATTCTGCAATATCACGTTCGGTGCGGTAATCTTCTAAACCCGGCATGGAATGACAATCCGTCGGCGCTTGTGCCTGTAAAGATTCATATGAAATCATCAGCGCAGGCTGCCCTTTTTCTACAGACACTGTCCGTGTCTGAATTGCATGAATACCGCGTTGTTTCAAACCCGTTTCAATCTCGCGCAATTGATTACGCGCTTTCATAGCTGTATAGGTTTTGGATGTCGGATCATAGACCATCGCCAGATCAACAGGACCATTGCCGTAACGGCGGTAATCATCCGCCAGTAGCGTCAACGTAACATCATCAATCTCATTCAGGGGAATTTGTTCAATGGCTGTTTGACGCACTATTTCAACCTTATGCGTATTCATCATTGAAGGAGTATATTGCGGCGCGCAGGCGGCCAAAAGGCTAGCGCTTAAGCCCAATAAACACAAAGTTGATGTATTGATCGCACGTACCATTCTAGTCCACCATATATCCGAAATTGCCCTTGTTCATCAGCTTCTCCGGCGCTTCTCCGCCATAAGCCCGCCGCACATAATTTCCAAAGACGCCATTGAGTTGATTATCCTGCTTATTCGGATCCGTTTTTTTAGGAGCGGTATTTTCTGCAAGGGAGGTATCTGCTGGCTTAGGCGGCGTCGCTATGCGTGCGGCGCTGCGAATGGCTTCGTTTCCTTCCAGTTCTTCCATAGTCAGCGCCGAAACTTTATCTGCTGGAGCCGGTGCTTCTGCCGCTTGCATTTGCGCGAATGATTTCACCAGATAAGGTGTGATCATCACAATAACTTCGGATTCATCGCGGGTAAAACTATCAGACTTCATAAGATCTCCGACAACCGGTATATCTTTAACGCCCGGCACCTGCGAAAGACTCGATAGCGTGTTGGACTGTAACAGGCCCGCAATCATCAACGTACCGCCACTTGGTAATTCTACCGTTGTCTGCGCGCGGCGGACATTGAAGGTTGGAATATTAATACCGTTTAACTGAAGCCCCTGATCAAAAGACGGGTTAGACACTTCTGTTGTCATCTCCAGGGTGATGCGATCCTCAGATTGTACAACCGGGCGGAAATTCAAAGAGACACCGAATGGACGGTATTCGTAGACAAGATTTCCTTCATCATCACGTTCTGTAGGAATAGGGAATTCCCCTCCAGCAAGGAATCCTGCCTGCTCTCCTGAAATGGCCGTCAGGTTCGGTTCCGCCAGCGTATTGAGGATACCTTCTTGCTCCAGCGCACGAGCAACAAAGCGCATAGGACCAAAATCACCTGATGAGTAGTTCAAAACACCAACGGCAAGTTGTGTCGGACTGGTCAGACCTAAGGCGGCAGCCGTCCCGACAGCGGCGGCAACGTCGCCAATCGTTCCAGATGTTCCATCGCCAATATTTGTTTCCAGGCCAAGGTCTTTTAGCGCATTACGCGATACTTCGATAATTTTCACGCGGAGCATAACCTGCTGCTCACCTTGTACCTTCATCATATTGGTCACAACTTCATCGACTGATCCGGCGCGTGTGCCTTGAATTTCGCTGGCATATTCCGCGACAAGGCGGGCAATACCGTTGGCAGCAGCAGGGGTCGACACATTGCCGGTTAAAACCAGCTGATCCGTTAGGGCATTAATGGTGATATTTTCGTTCGGATAGAGATCCTTCACCATTGCCGCAAGTTTGAATGTATCCATCTGCACATGAATGTTCAGTTTTTTCAGAATATTGCCTTCTTCATCAAGAGCAATGATGTTGGTATCGCCCAGAGCTGCGCCTACCAGATACAGACGATCTGATTTAACCGCCATAACATCAACGATGGATGGATTGGCCACCAGCACATCGGCAACATCGCCGCCGAGATCAACCATTTCTGCTTTACCCAGCATAATGTCCACTACAGGGTCATTAGCGACAGCACCCATGACAGGAATATCCAGTTTGTCCGCATGCGCAATACCTGCACCGAACAAAGCAGCCAGTGCAAAAAGGATCAGAATAAATATTTTTTTATAAAACGCTTCGTCCATGTTCATGGCTAAACCCTACTGACCCTGTCCCTGAATACTTTGTGTAATGCCCTGAGAAATACCCTCGGAAATGCCCTCGCGTACGGCGTCCAGCATGTCGCCTGGAGGCACAAAATCCTCATCCATGTTTTGATCGGGTTCTTCAAGATCCATCATTTCATCATCGCGGCCAATTTGAGCATTCGTGGAACCGCCTGCTACAGAAGATTGCACCTGATTACCATTATAGATTCTGATTAGACCGCCCCCGTTGCCGCCGATCATTTGCTGGCTGACTTTGCTCAGGCCGATATCGGTCGTCGCTTTATCGCCGGCAATTTCTGTGTTGTCACCCAATGGCCTTAAGGAAAGAGTGATTTCACCCATTTCGCTGGCCAGCGATATTTTCTCGGCACCGACCGGGTTAACTTCCAGTGTAATGGTCATTTTGGATTTGGCTTTGGCTTTCTTGCCTTCTTCATCCGGAATATCCTGCGCAACAGATTTGGTATCGATCCCCAGTACACGGACATTTTCTAAAATTGTTTCTGTGGCAAATTTTCGCGCAATGGTGCTATCGCCTGTGCGAGTCAGTTTATACGTCATGACGACATCGACATAATCGCCGACACCGATCAAGCCGCCCGCGATTGTTTCAACGCGAACGGGAATCCCCACCGCACGATAGCCTTCGCGCAATGTGGCGGCCAGCATGTTACCCTTAGCCGCATCAACAACCATACTTTTGCTTAAAGGCTGGCCAGCGGCAACGCGCTCTTTCAAACGGCCGCTCAAAGCATCTTTGGGAGTCTGAGCTTCTGTACGACGAATAGCACCAGCGAAAACCATCGTCTCAGGCCATTCTTGCCACTTCACATCTGTTTCGGCGATATCAGTGCCGACACGCAGATCGCGCGCCGCCACGAGAATTTGCGCATTGCTTTGCGCGACTTCCGGTTTCTTCTCACTCAAGCCAGCCTGCACCAGCACCGCCACCAAAATAGCAATGACAAATCCACCAGCCAGCACAATCAAAACATTCTTGTTCATACGTTTCCTAAGACCGTTTTATCCGGATCAAAAACCGGGTGTTTCTTGGTGAGACAGCAGCGATACGCCGTGAAAGAATACGCAGAAAATTACTCTAGTCTCACTCTAGGCGGGAATGGTTAATATTCCATGAAGCGCTAATATGGCGCGACATTTCCCGTTAATAACTGCAGGTTGTCCGGCGTGAAATATCCCAGCCATACAAAGCTGGCCAATGCGCCAGCGCTGATGGCAACACCATAGGGCACCGCATTTTCACCTGCCTGTGCGCGAGCGATCCATGTGCCGTCTTTGGCATTTTTAAAGGGTTTGTGTTTACGCAGCAGCAACGTTACCACGCCCAGCAGACCGCCTACCAGCGCCATATAGAAGATGAAAGCAGATAGACCGCCCATCCCTGCCCATAAGGCATAGGCTGTCGCTAGTTTTGAATCACCGGCCCCAAACATGTTGAAGGAAAACAGCAAAAAACTGACCGCAAATACAATGGCAAAAGCGCCCAGATGCGACCCCCACCCTTCAAAAAATCCACTGTCCTTTGCGAAGATCAAAAAGACAATATACGCAGGGATAAAAGCGAGCACGATCCCCGCCGAATATGCATTCGGAATGAGCAGGCCACGCAGATCGGATACAGCGGCAGCCACGCCGAAGCCAAGCGCAATCAACAGGCAGAAGACAATAAGAAATAAGATCATGAGCAACCGTCAGGGGAAGATTTTATTTTACAGAAACACAACCAGAAGGGCAAAGAAAACCTGTCAGGCGATTCTATCACAGCTGACAGGTTTTCTAAATTATTGTTCTAGTGAGTCGAACGAATTAGCGTTCAGCAACCGCTTCAGAAGCATCTTCGAACAGCACTGTCAGGTTATCACCAAACAGCTGTACAGCAGCGAGAATAGCCAGCGCGATACCAGCGGCGATCAAACCGTATTCAATAGCCGTTGCACCATCTTCGCGGCGCAAGTACGTATCTCTCAGGGCGAGTAATTTCAACATGTGTAGTCTCCTTCGTTTTTTTTCCAGATTTGGTTCCCTGAACTTCAAAGGACTCAAAGTTCGTTACCGTTACAAGTCAAGAATATAACATAGCTTTTAAAGCGGCGTTAATAATATATTGCATTGCGGATATTGTCATAAATATAAACAAACAATTTGATCTATATTTTAAGAAACACTATTTGTGCGCCGATGGCTCTAGGGGAAAGCCTTCATCATCAAGTGGTATTTGCCCACTGACTTCGCGGCCCCAGCGCTTTTCCAAATCTTCTTGTCTGCGCTTGACCGATGTGATGCGCGATTTAGCTTTCTGTACGGCCATACTGGCAACAAGCCCTGTGACAATCCATTCAATCATGTAACCAATGCCTGCCGCAAAATACATCACGACAATCGTGCGCGGTTGCGTGAGATAGGAGAGCGCCATATCAACCGTATGTTGGCGCTGCCAAAGTTCCATGATAAATGGCATGCATCCCGCCAGATTCATAGAACCCACTGTCAGCATGCGTGATTTTTCGGGAGTGCGGTCGAAAAGCAGCATGATCAATGTCGGCAACATACCAACCGTCAGCAATAAACTGGTTGGCAGGAATAACGCTGCTGCGCCGATGAGGAATGTTACCATCAGACGTGTTTGCCAGTTACCTTTCTTGATCAGTTTTGCTGCCATGGTTTAAAAGGGCATTCCCTCCCCTTTACCCGATAAGTATACGACCATCGTGATGCATATGATGGCAAACGCAATCACAGCCGACAACCCGGCCGCGACATTGCGTCCCATACCCCGGCCGAAATTGGGATTGTTCATGAGTTCGCGCTCTAACGCATTGGATTCTCTCTCCAGACCATGATACTCCTGCATGGCGCGACGGAAGTTTGTGGCATCTGCCATTTTCATTTGCGGATTATCGAGCAGCGTGAGTAGACGGGACAGATCGCCTGAATCCGCTATTTTATCCATACTGATCGATATTCTGTCACGTTCCTGGCGATCATGGATGCGCGAGAGGAATATATCGCGCTGACTGTTAAACCATTTCGCCAGATGTGGCACGGCGGCGCTGCGCGTACGCTTCTGGATCGTTGCCAAGGTCAGTAACTCGCCCAGCAATCTTTTCTGCTCATTGGTGGAATTGAGATCGTGCAGATATGGTTCAATGTTTTTGCGATCGCGCGTCATCAAGAAGGCCGTGACATGGCGATCGAACAGTCGAACCGGGTTCATGTTCTGTTTGGATATTTCTTCAAACGCAAACAAGACTCCTTCTGGATCACGCGCATCATAGAAGGCAATTTTGTCGCTTAAACAAGCGCATTCCACATCCATTTCATAGAGGCAGCGCTCAAAACCAAATCCGCTGGGCGCTTGCGAGAGGTAGTTGCGGCAAGCATCAAAGCGACTAAAAATCGCGGAGATATCAACCGTGCCAATCTCCTGCACTTCCAACCAGTTCACTACGGTGCGCATCTGGATAATATCCAGATAAGGACGGATATTTCCTTTTTTCATCACCGTTTCAGAAAAAGCCGTGCCAAATCCTTGCGGCATGATCGCCAGACTTTCGTAACGCAGCGGCGCTTCCGGATGCAGCGCCATAGACATGCAGGTCAGCAAGCGTTTTTCGCGCATTTCTTTTTGACCGCCATCTTCAATATATTCTTTCAAACGATCGAGACGCGTTTCTGTATCTTTATCTTCAAGCGATCGCGAAATCCATTGCCCAAACTCGCCATTATCGATCAGGCGCGCACTTTCCGAAGGATGTTTGTAAATATCGTACGCCACCAATTCCGGATAAATATATTTTTCATTGTTGATGGTCAGCGGCCGTCCGGCTTTACGTTTGCGTGCGCCTGTCTTTGGTGTCTGGCGGCGACTTTCAAGCCACCCTTCGATATCGCTGATCGTCCAGCGCAACCCATCGTCATCCTGCAACAACCCGCGGATCAAATCGACATGCGACCCGTTGAGGTTTTCCTTGCCAAATAAAGCGGTAAAGCTGCTCTGCGATACTTTGGCGCGGATAATCTCATCATCGGAAAATCCTGCCATAGAATCGTGATTGCGCATAAGAACAGCCAGCGTGACGCCAAAGCTATATAAATCATCTTTGATCGTTCCAGACCCACGCGCAGCAGGGTTGGTCATACCGCGCGCAATGGTCTCATACAAAACAGGCTGATCGTAGCCGGGCGGCAAAGTAAGACATTCACCGAGTACGAATTTATCTACGCCTGTTGCTGTAAACTGGCCGTACATATTTTGCGGACGGATGGCGCCATGACCCATTTCAGTATTCTGAAGATCATACAACACACCAACCATTGGCTTGATCAAACCGCTCATCAGGCTTTCCGGTTTGATCCCGAGCGCTGTTTTCTCAAGCCCATTTACCAGAGGCAACCCAATCGTATCTTCATAAATAAAACAGAATTTTCGCTGCTTATCGCTCCCCCACTGAACGGAGCCCGAAGAAATCAGGCTCATCAGATGAGGATTGCTGATGGAGGTCTGATTAGGCGCTTTGAGCAGCCGCGGCGTCAATTGTGGATCGCAGATATAGGCCAGCAGGTTGCTGGGTGCGCGCCCCTCGCCTCTGGCCGAGAATACCTGCACATTCCCGCGCCTGAGCGCCGGGCGCGGCTGATCGGTGAGGATCGTGATATCCTCATTAAACGGAATAGCCAGGCTGGAAGCGGCGTCTGTTAAGGTAGCGGCCATGGATGCGTTTGTGCGGGTTGGATCAGGCGGACATGATATCCACCTGTCCCGATTCTACCACAGCAAGCGGCTTATCCAAAGAAGGGATCTTGCACCAGAATCGTGTCGTCGCGCTCTGGGCTGGTCGAAAGAACAGCAACGGGTGCCTCGATCAGTTCTTCCACACGACGCACATATTTCACAGCAGCGGCAGGCAAGTCAGCCCAGCTGCGCGCGCCGCGAGTCGTCTCACCCCACCCTGGAATAGTTTCGTAAACCGGGATCAACATTGCCTGCTCTGCCTGACAGGCTGGGAGGTAATCGATCGTTTTACCGTTGAGGTTGTACCCGACACAGATTTTGAGCTCGTCAAAGCCATCGAGCACGTCGAGCTTGGTCAGCGCAATCCCGTCAATACCGCCGGTTTTCACCGACTGGCGCACCAGACACGCATCGAACCAGCCGCAACGACGCTTGCGACCTGTTGTCGTGCCAAATTCATGGCCGCGCTGGCCCAGCGCCTCGCCAATGTCATCCAGCAATTCCGTCGGGAACGGGCCAGACCCGACACGCGTGGTGTAAGCCTTGGTGATGCCCAAAACATATTGAACCATTTTCGGACCCACGCCCGATCCGCTGGCGGCGGTTGCGACATGGGTATTGGAAGATGTCACAAACGGATAGGTGCCGTGATCGACATCCAGCATGTGCCCTTGCGCGCCTTCGAACAGAATTTTTTCACCTTTTTTGCGCGCCTCGTCGAGACGCTTCCAGACAACACCCACATGCGGGAGAATTTTATCCGCCGCCGGCATCAGGCTGTCGTAGACTTCATCGACATTGATGACATCGCCGCCAAGGCCTTTGATCAGCGCATTATGGTGAAACATCATGGCTTCGAGGCGCTCGCGCACCAGTTGCGGATAGGCCAGATCGCACACGCGGATGGCGCGGCGCGCAACTTTATCTTCATAGGCTGGACCGATACCGCGGCCCGTCGTGCCAATTTTGGCATTCCCGCGCGCTTCTTCCAGAGCCTGATCCATGTGGGCATGAACAGGCAGAATGAGCGGCGCGTTTTCAGCGATCATCAGCGATTGCGGCGTAATTTCCACGCCCTGACTTTGCACATTGGCAATTTCCTTGAGCAAAGCCCAGGGATCGATTACTACGCCATTTCCGATGATCGACAGTTTGCCTTTGCGTACGATACCCGATGGCAGCAGGTGAAGCTTGTAAGTCACCCCATCAATCACCAGTGTATGGCCGGCATTATGCCCGCCCTGAAAGCGCACAACGACATCGGCACGGCTCGACAGCCAGTCGACAATCTTGCCTTTGCCTTCATCACCCCATTGCGATCCGATTACTGCCACATTGGCCATTGCGTCACCCTTTTTGTTAAATGCCCCCCTTTGTAAAGAGGATTAAAAAGCAGGGCAACGACGATTTTAAGCGATAGCCGCAGCTGGCTCTTGTTTTTGGCGTTTTGGTGCCAGAGCAGCGGTTTCCAGCACTGTCATAGCCTCGGAAACGCCCATTTTTAACGCCCACGCATATTCTTTTGCCAGCAGGGCCAAGGCCTGTTTCCCCATCATCTGGTAAGAATAAGCCACCTCAGAGCCGCTCTCTGCTTTTTTCACAAGGGTATCGCGGATAATTTCGGCAATATCACGAAAATCGGGCGATCCCATTTTATTATTCAAATCGACGCGCGCGCGCATCCAGGGGCCAGGATTTTTTGCCGGACTTTTTAAAATTGCCACGACCTCTTTCGCCTGCTCGGCCGTCATAATTTGGCGTATGTGGGCGTCGGCCAGTTTATTCTCTGGTATCTTGCGGGCCGCCCCTTTTTTCTCCGATGAGGAAAAAATAATATACTCACCCGCAGCAAAACTATCCGCGCCTATTGTCTGCTTACCGAGACAAAGGCTTACGCCATCCCGCGGAATATAAACGTAATCGCCTTCCTTGATGCTCGAGAGAAAAACAAGGTCGAGAGAAGAAGATGCCACCCTCTCCTTTTTAGAAGGCAATGTTTTGGACGAACGACGCGCCGTAGTGATATTACTTCTTTTTAAATGAAGGTTAGAGCGCTGGGCCGCAATATTGGCTGGTTTAAAATCACATCCCTCAAATTTTTCATTGACCATAGCGGCCAGTTTTTTATCTGATGCCGACGTCGCATTAAACTGCTCTGTTAAAAATTTATTGCGCTCTTCATTCCAAATATTATTCGGATTTCGACTTCTTTTCGGCATAAAAATTACTCCTTACACAAGCACTTGATTAACGTCTTTGAACGGCAGATGTCCCTTGTAGTTTCTCGATCTCTTTCCACGACGTATCTGATGAAACTGTTTTTAATTTAGACACAGCAGCGGCAGGCGCTGCGCGCAAAATTGTATCCATGTAGAAAGTAAACCCTGTCGCGCTTTCGCTACCGGCGTCATAGCGACCACCACGGCCCAGCTCACCGCGCGCGCCTTTCGCAAACAATGTGAAGCTCACACCTGTCTGATATTCAAAACCGCGCGTTTCCAGAGGATCAATCGTGAGCGCAACAGCGCCCAGAGCATATATTGTCATTGCCTCTTTCAGATCACTCGCCGCAGATTGCAGTAAAGCGATATCCGCCCCCGCTTTGCCTGGCAATTCAAGCGCTGCAAGTTTTGGAAGCACTTCATCAGCTGGGCCCATATGCTCCATAATTTGCGCGATCACGTGCGCCGCTTTATCTTGTAGTTTCATCAACGCATCATGATCGCGTTTTTCCAAATGCACGGCGATGTTTCTTTGCGCCTCGTCCGGTGTTTTTAGCTCTGCATAGAGATGCGGAAGCAAGGTTGGCACGGTAAGGTCCGCCGAAAGATGAGGAATGCCGCTTTTGGACAAAGCCAAAAGAGCAATCAGCAGGGATTCGACATCATCGCGCACGCTACCCGCACCCAGCAATTCGCAGCCGACCTGACAGAACTGACGCTCCGGGCGCAACTGCGTGGCTTTAACACGCAACACATCGGCGGCATACGACAAACGCAAGGGACGCGGCTCTTTGCTTAAACGTGATCCTGCAATGCGGGCTATCTGAGCGGTCGTATCAGCGCGCACGCCCATCATGCGTTGTGAGACAGGGTCCATGAGGCGGAAGGTATTGCGGCTAAGCGCTTGCCCCGGCCCAGGTGCAAACAGGCTCTCTTCGAATTCCACCAGCGGCGGCTTTACGCGCGCATACCCAAACTTGGCGAAGGTTTGCATGAATTGATCAATCAGGTGCGCTTCATGCGCGGCTTGCGGCGCGAGTAAATCACCCAATCCGTTGGGTAGTAGAGAGACGCTGTCGCTCATGACGCCGCCTTTGTGATGATGGCGCAGACGCTATCGACCACTTGTTCAACTTCTTTCAGATCGCCGCCTTCCGCCATAACTCGGATCAACGGTTCCGTGCCGCTTTTGCGGATCAGTAGGCGGCCTTTATTGGCCAGCGTTTTTTCGGCGAGCGCGATCGCTTCTTTCACAGCAGCATTATCCAGCGGGCTGTGGCCGCTGGCATAACGCACGTTTTTCAAAATTTGAGGCATCGGATCAAAAAGATGGCATAGCTCGCTCACTTTTTTACCGGATTGTTTGACCGCCGCCAGAACCTGCAACGCCGTCAGAAGGCCATCGCCCGTTGTGCCTATGTCGGATAAAATCGTGTGGCCTGATTGCTCGCCGCCCAGATTGAAGCCGCCTGCGCGCATCGCTTCCATCACATAGCGATCGCCGACGGCGGCGCGCACCAGCGTAACGTCATGCGCTTTCAGGAAGTTTTCAAAACCGAGATTCGACATGACGGTTGCCACGACGGTATTATTCGCCAACGTGCCCGCTTGCTTCATCGTCATGGCGAGCAACGCCATGATCTGGTCACCATCAACTTTATGGCCGAATTCATCGACCACAATCAGGCGATCAGCGTCCCCATCGAAGGCCAGGCCAATATCAGCGCCATCGGCAACCACTTTCTCCTGCAATGCGCGTGTATCCGTTGCACCGCAGTCTTTATTGATATTTTTGCCATCCGGCGCATTGCCGATGGCATGCACATCGGCTTCCAGCTCCCAGAGCAGTTTCGGTGCCACGCGATACGCCGCGCCATGCGCGCAATCGACGACGATTTTAAGGCCCTTGAGCGTTTCGCCTTTGGGAAATGCGTTTTTCAAAAACTCGGAATAGCGACCATCCGCATCTTCAAGACGGCGTGCTTTGCCAATAGCGTCCGCTGGCGGCAGAATGCTGTGAATGTCGGCGCGATCCATCAGCGCTTCAATCTCATGCTCGATATCATCCGAGAGTTTAAACCCGTCGCCGCCAAATATTTTAATACCGTTATCCTGATACGGATTGTGCGAGGCGGAAATCATCACGCCTGCATCGGCGCGCAATGATTTTGTCAGCATCGCTACCGCTGGTGTCGGCACGGGGCCGGTCAGGATAACTTCCATGCCCATGGCTACGAACCCCGCTGCCATCGCCTGCTCCAGCATATACCCGGACAGGCGCGTATCTTTGCCGATAATGACGCGATCCTGCGCGCCGCTTGAACCTTGCGCGGTGCGCAAAACATGCGCAGTTGCCATGGCGACTTTCAGTGCCATATCCGCTGTCATGGGGAATTGATTCGCTTCGCCGCGAATACCGTCAGTGCCGAAATATTTACGTGTCATGGTGCGCATGACTATGCAGAAACCCTTGAAAAGATGCAATGAAATCAGACCTATGCAAAATAAACATATCAGATGTCGATTTATGTTGACGCTCAACTACAGTTCATGTATTAATAAACTATAAATAATAAAAAACCGTGCAAGTGCCCGCACAAGACTAGGGAACACTTGAAAAGCGAGTTTTACAGGGAGACTAGATATGAGAGACCAAAAGAAAATCTATAAGGAGGTTCCGGATCCGCAAAGGATTTAGGAGCCTTTTTTACACCCAATATTTGAGCGAGCATAGCCAGCAAGTCACCTGAAGAAGGCTTCTTACACCCCTTCTGCCTGCCTGCAAGGTGCGCTCTATTCAGTGAAATTGCATTTTATACTTAATCTATACTTTAAAAAGAATTGCACGTTTAACAAACAACCTGCCGGGAGGGTTCACGGGGCGTTACCCTCCGCCTCGCCTCCCGTCTCCAAACCGTTACCAATGACAGGTTGAAATCAGGAAAGCGGAACGTGTCACCCTCCACGTTCCGCTTTTTATTGACATAATGTTATAGTTATTTTATTGTTTTGTCATGAAACCAACCACACTTGATATAATACGGGCGCAAGAAGCCTATAATGACGTAGCAGCCGACGCCCCTATGCAACATACGGAAGCTGTTCCCCTTCCGTTACTCGATCGTCCGCTTGAGGGAGAGATATTGCCTCCGAAAAGGCTCTGGCCAGATTATGAGTCTCAGCGTCAGCGTGTATTTAAACGCTAAAAAAAACGGGCCGAAGCCCGCTTTTTATTATCTTAAACTCCGTGGGGCGTCACATCAGGTCCATCAGGATTAGGGCCGATGTCGATGCCCCCCGATTTGGGTACAGAAGATCGCGGACCACCGGTTGGCACGGATGGCTCATCACGGATAATCGGCTCCCCGCGCAGAAGGCCGCGAATTTCATCCCCGGTCAGCATTTCATATTCGAGCAAGGCTTTTGCCACCAGATGCAGATGATCCATGTGATCAGTTAACAACTGGCGCGCCCGTGCATAAGCGGTTTCTACAATCAGGCGTATTTCACTATCAACCAGCGACGCCGTATTGTCGGACATGTTTTTGGATTGTGCGACAGAATGTCCCAGAAATACTTCTTCCTGATCGGCGCTGTAGCGCAGTGGGCCTAGTTTGTCAGACATACCCCACTCCGTCACCATGCGACGGGCAATGTCGGTTGCCATACGAATGTCGGATGAGGCACCTGTTGTGACTTTATCCGCGCCGAAGATCAGCTCTTCCGCGATACGGCCGCCCATGGCAACCGCAAGGTCGGCTTTCAGCTTGGCGCGCGACATGGAAATACGATCACCTTCCGGCAAACGCATCACCATACCCAGCGCACGGCCGCGCGGTATGATCGTTGCCTTATGAATGGGATCGGATTCCACTTCATGCACCGCGATAACGGCGTGCCCTGCTTCATGGTAGGCGGTCAGTTTCTTTTCGTTCTCGGTCATGACCATGGATTTGCGCTCGGAGCCCATCATGACCTTGTCTTTGGCATCCTCAAATTCTTGATGACCAACAACACGCTTGTTACGGCGGGCCGCAAGCAGCGCCGCCTCATTCACCAGATTGGCAAGATCAGCGCCGGAGAAACCCGGCGTACCGCGCGCAATTACCGAAGGCTGAACATTATTCGCCAATGGCACCTTCTTCATGTGCACTTCGAGGATCTTCTCGCGGCCTTTGACATCTGGCAACGGCACAACGATCTGGCGATCGAAGCGTCCCGGGCGCAACAAAGCTGGATCCAGAACATCCGGACGGTTGGTCGCAGCAATCAGGATCACGCCTTCGGTTGCCTCAAAGCCATCCATCTCGACCAGCAACTGGTTGAGGGTTTGCTCGCGCTCATCATTCCCGCCGCCAAGACCGGCGCCACGGTGGCGACCGACCGCATCGATTTCGTCGATGAAAATAATGCACGGTGCATTCTTCTTGCCCTGCTCAAACATGTCGCGTACGCGGCTGGCGCCCACGCCGACAAACATTTCAACAAAGTCCGAACCGGAAATGGTGAAGAACGGCACGTTGGCTTCGCCGGCAACCGCGCGCGCGGTCAGCGTTTTACCCGTACCCGGTGGGCCAACCAGTAATGCACCTTTGGGAATTTTACCGCCGAGACGCTGGAATTTTTGCGGATCTTTCAGAAATTCAACAATTTCTTCCAATTCGCTTTTCGCTTCTTCAATCCCGGCAACATCATCAAACGTGATACGGCCATGCTTTTCGGTCAGCAGCTTGGCGCGACTTTTACCAAACCCCATTGCGCCGCCAGCACCGCCCTTGCCCTGCATCTGGCGCATGAAGAAAATCCACACGCCAATCAGCAGTAGCATCGGGAACCATGATAACAGCACAGAAAGCGCGCTGACTTTTTCCGGATCTTCCGGTTCGACATTAATCTGAACGCCAGACCCTTCCATCCGCTCGACAACGTTGTCACCCACAGGCAGCATGGTGCGGAACGCATTGCCATTTCCGGTGTAATGGCCCGTAATCTGCTGACCTTTAATCGTCACGTCAGAAATGCGACCCGATTTAGCATCGGCCATAAAATCGCTGTATGCGACACTGTCACCCGCAGCTTTTGGCGTAGCGCGGTTTCCCTGGAATACGTTGAAGACAAAAGCCAGAGTCAGGCCAATCGCCAGCCAGAATAATAAATTGCGTCCCATTCCGTTATTCACGTGTCATATCCTTTGTTTATATGGCTTTTAGCCTAGCGGATTGGAGCGTGTCTGTCCAAAGAAACCGCCAGTTTATTATTGGTTTAATATGGACAAGACCCACGGAAAATCAAGGTTGAGCGGGCGTTTTCGCCGGTGTCAGCGAGATCGTTAGACGCGGCCTATAGTCTTTACCGGCTAATGACAGAACGCTTTTGGTTTGTGGCGCATCCCAGTTTATCGTCACCGATCCATCGCCGCGATAAATCGCCCATCCCCAACTTGCGGGATCATCCTGAATGTGGCGATAGCGGAATTGAAAAACTGGCTGACTGGTCAAACCAAACGATTTATCCAGCCAGGATTGCAGCGTCAGCACGTCGTCCATCGCTGATCCGGGATTACCTTCATCGACCGGCACATCGTAGCGGATGCTATCCAGCTTGTTCTGCGTAAAATGATACTCGATATAGGTATCAAACCATTCATTATTGATATCCGGCAACATTTTACTGGTGTAAATAAGGATGCCGTTTTCCTCGCCAATTGGGGTCGCAAGTTCAAACTCCTTAACGGCTTCGATAGGTAATCCCCATATCAAACCGCGCATAGGATCCGTCACCCGCTGCTGTGCATGCGCCGGTGAAATAAACAAAAGCCCCATAAAGATCAAAACAATATGCTTCATGACTCTCGCTTGACCCATAATAACCCATTCTTCTGATCAGGCACAAACAAGCATCCAGCCAGCGTCGTCGTTGTAGTAAGACGGCCCTCGTAAATATCTTTGGTGAGCGTTTCTACCTTTTCAAGACGCGGCGGATAGGAATGCGATAACGCGCTGACCTTCTCGATCGCGCGCTGCATCACGCGTAAAACAATTTCTTCAGGATAGGCGCGCAAAGTTTCTAGGCTGAAAGCCATGCTTCTTTCTGTTTGCTGCTCTACGCAAACGACCATGGCCTGCGCCGTGATGGTTTCAAACGCAAGGCGCGCGCGGCCCATGCGCATGGCAGTTGTCGCAAGGCGTTTGGTTGTCAGTCCTTCTTCTGCCAGCACGCTGTACGCAGCGCGCAGACGCGGACGGGCATATTCTATCTTTTCATTGGTTGGATCGCAGACATATGTCAGGCCATGTGCAACACATACATCAATCAAAGCGTCTTTCGGCACAGACAACAAAGGGCGGATTAGTTGAAAGGCACCCAGCGCCTGCACGCGCTGCATTGCCGCCAATCCATCCACTCCGCTGCCTTTGGCAAGCCGCAGTAAAAAAGTTTCCGCCTGATCATCCTGATGATGCGCCAGGAAAAGACAATTGATGCTGTTTGTCGCGCAATAGTTCTGCATGAGGGCATAGCGCACGCGCCGGGCTTCTTCCAAAAGGCGCGTCTCAGGTTTGTCGCCTTGCCACTGTAATGTGTGGTGAATTGTTTGTGGCCATTGGGAGACCAAGGCCTGCACGCCCAAAGCTTCCTGCGCGCTCTCAGCCCGCAATCCATGATCGACTGTTAATACATGAAGCGTTTTGTTATGGGCGGCAGCCCAGTCTTTCAGCAGCCACGCAAGCGCCACGGAATCAGGTCCGCCCGAGACGCCGACGGCGATTGCCGTGTCTTGAGAAAAATCAGTAAGGTCTAGATCATGATAGGAAAGGCTCATGCTTATATTTATAGCATGAAAAGGCGCTTAACAGCCCAGCTTTTGACGTTCCGCCGCAGCGGAGTCCATGACCGCCGGCGCCGCGGTTGTGTATTCCTTACCCAATTGAGTCAGCGCGACACAGGCATCTTTCTTTTTGCCTTCAGCCGATAAAGACAAGCCAAGTTTGAGCAGATTGTCTGGACCTTTTGGACCTTTAGGGAACTTCTGATAGCTTTGCGCAAAGGTGCGTGTGGCTTTATCGAACTGACCGCGCGCATAATAGCTCTCGCCCAACCAGTAATAGGCATTGGCGGTCAGCTTGTGATCGGGGTAGCGCTTGATGAAATCGCTGAACCCTTTTTCTGCTGCCTCATAATTACTGGTCTGAATTTTATTATAAGACGCTTCATAGAGTGCTGTCGGATCGGAACCGTCCGGCAGTTCGGGAGTAGCGGTTTGCATGCCCATACGGTTAGGTTGCGGGGGCGCTTCACCTTCTGGTGCGGGCGCTGGCTCAGAAGTAGTAGCTTCATCCGCTGTCAGCCCAGTATCTTGTGCGCCCATTTCATCAGGGCGCAGATTTTCTGGCGGTTGTGGTACCATAGGCGTAGGTTCACGCACCTGTGCCTGTTGCATCTGGTATGTCATGGTTTCGATCTGCTGTTTCAGCTGATCGATATCGTAAGTTTGCTGTTCAACGCGCCCCGTCAGAGAGCGTAAATCCGCTTCCATCTGCTGGATACGCACCAGTGTTTCGTCATTCTGACCCGCCATTACCGGTGATGTTGGGACGGGCGGCGTTTCGCCACGATAGAGTGCACGGTTCAGTGTCTGTATTTCATTTTCCATCCGGTTCAGACGGTTCATGATGTCGTTCGATTGGGCATGCGCAAAGGCCGGTGCGAAGATCACACCGGCCATTACAACATATAAAGCAGTCTTGTAGCTCATAGCAAAAGCCTGCGCTGCGTCAATTAATCAACGCGTGTTACGCCGCGGCGGTTTTGCGCCCAGCTGGTTGAGTCAGAACCAACAACAGCTGGCTGTTCTTTACCGTAGCTGATCGTGTTGATGCGTGTGGCAGCTACACCGGCGGAAGCCAGGTAGTTTTTCACAGCAGACGCACGACGCTCACCAAGGGCCAGGTTGTATTCACGGGTACCGCGCTCATCCGAGTGGCCTTCAACAGTGATGTTTGTGTTTGGGTACTGGTTCAACCAGGCAGCCTGACGATCCAGCGTTGCACGGGCTTCGCCAGAGATGTCATATTGGTCGTAACCGAAGAAGACGCGGTCGCCAACTGAGGCAACCAGATCGGCTTGCGTACCGGCACCAACGCCGCCTGCACCACCGTTCGCGCCGCCGGCGCCATAACCATCAACGCCCATGCCGTCTTGGCCAACACCCATACCGGTGCCGCCATCAATCAGGGCTTGATCCGAACCGTCTTGCTCTTTCGTGCTCGAGCAGGCGCTCAAGGATACAGCAAGCAGGGCAACTAATAAGTAACGAACGCGCATGGGAGGTCTCCTAAAAAATAAATGAAATGATGTGCGAATTATCCTGCTTACGAACGAATCAAAATAATTGTTCCTGTTTTATGCTGTTCGCCGGGAACCCGCAAGACCCCACACAATAATACCTTATTTTGTTCACAATTCATCCACACGGCGCGGTGGATAACTCAAATGTTACTGGAAACTGGTTGGCGCAGGAGCAATTTCCCGAATTTGACGATTGTTAATCTGCAGGATAGACAAGCCGCGCTCGACCATACTATTGCGGTTGAAGCGGAATATACCGTCCATACCCGCAAAGCCGTTTGGATTCATCAATGCTGCCTGTGCGTACGGATCATTACCGCCCTGTCTGGCCAGCACAGCCGCCAGTGCAGTGGCATCATAGGCCAGAGAGGCCAGTCGTGGTGGCGCTTCAGAATACACCGAACGATATTTTGCTTCGAACATCGCATACTGACGCGGCGAAGGCGCGGCAAAAACAGCGCCTTGCATCGATGCGCGCGCGGCCAGCGCCGGATCGTCCCACAAGCCCGTTCCCAGACGCATAACTCTATCTGGCGTCAAACCGTGGAAAGACAAAGTCGAAGAAATTTCATCCGCCTTCATGCCACTAACAGGAATGAAAACAGCCTGAATGTTTTTATTCTGAGCGAGCGTTTGTAACTGTCCCGCCAGCGTTGGATCGGTTGCACCAGCGAAACGGACACGGGAGGCAATTGTGATACCGCGCTTGGCCGCCTCTTCCTCAAACACTTTTGTTGTCGTATCGCCGTAACTGTCACGTGGCGCGATAATCGCCGCCATGCGCACGCCGTTTTGCGCGGCATATTCCGTTACGCGCGTCACCTGCACAAATGGCAGGAAGCCCATGATATAGGTATTGCCGCCCGCCTGCGCCCAGTCAGTCGAGAACGCGATCATTGGCACGTTGCTGGCCGAGGTGGCAATTTTAGCAGCGCGCACGGAATCCGCGAGCAGCGGGCCTAGAACGATCTGCGCCCCTTCATTGATCACTTCTTGCGCGGCGCGTTGCGCCCCTTGCGGTGTGCCGCCCGTATCGCGGGGTATGAGGGTAAAATTCTGCATTCCCATATCGAACAGCGCCAGTTGTGCCGCCTGCTCCATCGAGCGGCCGATCGTGCCTTGCGGGCCAGAAAGCGGTAAAATCAGGCCTACCTTGATGGTAGAGGAAGGAACAGCCGCAGACGCTGGCGTTGGCATGGTTGGTTGCCCGACCCCCATGCCGCCCGATGCGACAGGTGCGCCGCTGCGGGCTGTCGGCCATGAGCCTGTACCACCGCTACAGGCGCTTAGCAAAGACATGGTGATAACCACGGACAAAAGGCGAAATAAACCGCGCGCGCGAATCATGAACTGCTATCCTTTGTTGTTATGACTCAAAAGATCGCACAAATGGACCCCAAAAACCAGACCCTGAAAAGCGGCCTCTACCTTGTCGCTACGCCGATTGGCAATATGCGCGACATCTCCTTTCGGGCTTTGGATGTGCTGTCTTCGGTTGATGCCATCGCCTGCGAGGACACCCGCATCACGGGAAAACTGCTCAATGCCTATCGCATCAAAAAGCCGATGGTGCAGTATAACGACCACAATGCCGCCCGCCAGCGCACTAAAATCATGCAGGATCTGGCAGAAGGCAAACGCATTGCTCTGGTATCTGATGCCGGCACACCGCTGATTTCGGATCCGGGGTATAAATTAGTGCGCGAAGCGCGCGACCAGGGATTTTCTGTTACTGCCGTCCCTGGCGCCAACGCTGTGCTAACCGCCTTGCAAGTATCCGGCCTGCCGAGTGACGCTTTCAGCTTTATCGGCTTCTTGCCGGCAAAAACCACCGCACGTAAAAAGATGCTGGAAGAATGGTCCGCCATTCCCGGATCGCTGGTTATCTATGAAACGGCGCCGCGCCTTGAAGAATCCCTCTCCGACATGCTGACTGTATTGGGCAACCGTCAGGCGGCTGTCACGCGCGAACTCACCAAAATGTTTGAAGAAGTGCAGGCCGGATCTTTGGAAGACCTGATCAAGCATTACAAGAAAAAGGGCGCACCCAAAGGCGAAATCGTCGTCGTGGTCAGCTCAGAATCCTCGATCGCTTTCAGTGAAGAAGAAGAAATGGCCAAAGCCGTGACGATTGAAGATCAACTGCGTGTTGCCCTCAAATCCATGAGTGTGAAAGATGCGGCCGAAGCCGTAGCGCTAGCCAGTGGCAAACCGAAGAAAACCATCTACACTCTTGCTCTGAAATTATCAGGCAAATCATGAGCGGCTCGCGCGATACCTATCGCGCCGGGCTGATCGCCGAAATCGTCGCGGCGGCCTATCTGATATTGAAAGGCTACTCCCTGATCGGCTGGCGCGCCAAAACGCCGGTAGGCGAAATTGATTTTATCGCCGCTAAACGCAATGTACTTATTTTTGTCGAAGTAAAACTGCGTAAAGCCAGTGAAACCGCGCTCTATGCCGTTAGCGCCAAGAACCAGAGCCGGGTGACGAGGGCCGCCCTTTATCTCTCCGCACGCCGCCCGGACTGGCAGGGCAAGGACATGCGGTTTGATGTTATTGCCCTATCTTGGCCGTTTTTTATCCGCCATATAGACAATGCCTGGCGTCCACAGGCATAATCTGATTCGTAAAACACGAAGGTCATTCTCATGAAACACATTTCTCTCGCAATTCTTCTCGGCGCAACCGCCCTCACCTTAAACGCCTGCACCGTTGCCGGGGTCGCCGTTGGCGCTGCCGCAACCACCGGCGTTGCCGCTGCGCAAGAAGGCGGCCTGAACCGCGCTGTCACCGACAGCTGGATCAAAACCCAGATCAACCATTACTGGCTGCAATATAATGTCGACACATTTGCCAAGCTCAGCACCACAGTCAAACAAGGCCGCGTGCTTATTACCGGCGTCGTACAAAACCCTGAACACCGCGTTGAAGCCGTGCGCCTCGTCTGGCAGGTTGAAGGCGTCAAACAGGTCATCAACGAAATCCGCGTGGCTGATGGCGAAGGTGTAGGTGGCTACGTAAAGGATAACTGGATCACCTCGCGCCTGCGCACGGCCATGCTGTTCGATAAAAATATTCAGTCGATCAATTATTCCATCGATACGGTGCAAGGCATTATCTACCTGATGGGCTTTGCACAAAACCAGTCGGAACTGAATCGCGTCATTGAACTCGGCCGCACCATTTCTGGCGTGAAACAGGTTATCAGCTATGTGAAGCTGGTCGGCGATCAGAGCGCTGACTTTACCCAGTCCAATTCCGGTAGCAGCAATACGCAAAACTTCCAGGGCCGTGGCGACACCGCCGCCTATGCCGCGCCGCAACCGGTCGTTAATCCCAACGACGACATGACGGGCGCCGGCACGGGATACGTTGAACAAGGCGGCAGCCTGACCCCGCCACCCGTGGAGAGCGTTCCGCTGAATTAAGGTGAACACGCTGGAAGAAATCGGCGCCCTTGATGATGAAGCGATTAATCTCGCCGAAGCATCACTGGCTTTGTCTGCCCATGCTCATCCCGGAAAATTACTTGGGCAGTATGAACATCACATTGAGAAGCTGGCCATAGATGTCTCGGCGCGTTTTGCCGCGCTTATCCATAGTGGCGCACAGGATAATGCCGAAACTCGCCTCGCCGCGCTGAAACACATTCTGCACGATCAGGAAGGTTATCTCGGCGACAATCAAAATTATGACGACCTCGATAATGCCGACATGATGCGGGTGATTGATCGGCGTCGCGGACTTCCGATCGCCATCGCACTTTTATATATTCATACGGGGCGCGCCCAAGGCTGGTCGCTCGATGGATTGAATTTTCCAGGACACGTGCTGGTACGACTGGAGCATGAAGGCGGGCGCCTGATTTTCGATCCCTTCCATGCATGTAAATTGATGCAGGCACCGGACCTGCGCGCCCTGCTCAAAGCCACAATGGGACCGCACGCGGAATTATCAGTCAGTTATTACGACACCGCCAGCAATCGTGACCTGCTCATGCGCCTGCAAAACAACATCAAGCTGCGTCAGATCGATGCGGAAGATTATGCGGGCGCCTTGAAAACGGTCGAGGCCATGCGCGCACTCGCCCCTCAGGAAATGCGCCTACTGTTCGATGCTGGTATCCTGAATGCAAAGACCGGCCAGCCAACCGCCGCCATCGAAGCGCTGGAACGCTACCTCCAATACCCCCTTTCCCCCCGTGAAAAGCAGGATGTAAACACGATACTGACCGAACTTCGCAGTTTGCTAAATTAATAGTTGACATATTTAACATGAACTTATTACATAACTGGCATGTATTTTAAGTATGAAAAAAGCTCCTTAACCCATGCGGAGATAGGAGCGCGCGACTACGCGCTAATCAACCGTTTCAAGCGAGGTAAAGATGACCTCGCCTATCAAACATTGGAGAATCTGTATCTACCGTTGATTATAAGCACAGTGAATAAAAAATCGCGGTTGACGTTTTCTGTTGCTAAGGAAGATCTTCAAGAACCAGCGCAAGTTGGATTCTGGATTGCCGCCACAAAATTTAACCCTGCACGCGGCCCCCTATCCAATTTAGCCAAACGATACATGATGAATGAGATGGATGCCTACATATTGCTGATGCAAAGCAATATCCCTTTAAAAAACTCCGCAAGTGTTAAGAAAGCTTTCTTCCAGCAAAGAAAAATTAGCGCCCTTCTTGATGACCCGAAAAACGGCGAAACTTACGAACAGAGATTGGCATATGCTGGCGAAGAATTGGGCATTAACCCTAAAATGATGGGAAATATGCAACATATTCTCACGACTAAATTTATTGCCATTGATACTGTCATTGGGAGCAATAATGACGATCGCACTTATGGGGATGTTATTGCAGATCCATCATCCAATCCGGAAGAACTGCTGTTAGAGCATGACGAGCTATCGGCTCGACAGGCTTTTTTAAGAGCGGCTATGGACACGCTGGATGAGCGTGAACGATATATTTTGGAACAGCGAAAACTATCCGATATACCGGCAACCCTGGATATTTTAGGCGCGGAATTTAATGTGTCGAAAGAACGTATCCGGCAGATAGAGGTGCGTGCCTTTGAAAAGGTGCAAGAGCATGTTCAAAAACAGGCCATGTCTGTACAAAGAGCCCTTACGCCTACCTCACCTTAAATTTACTCAGCCGCCTGTGCCATTTTAGACGCTTTGCGTTCCGCCAGCTTCTTCTGCATGGCCTCGAGAATTTTTGCCGCGACATTTACACCCGACGCTTTTTCCAATCCCTTGAAACCAGGGAACGTGTTGGCTTCACAAATTGTATAGCCGCCGCCTTCCTTGAACAGAAGATCGATCCCGCCAATCTGGATGTTCAAGGCTTCAACGGTTTTTATAGCCAGATCGACGGCTTCTTCATCGGCCTCAAAGAAATGCACGGACCCACCGGAACTATAATTGGCTTTGAAGTCGCCTTCTTTGGCGCGGCGTTCCATGCTGGCGATGACTTCACCATCAACAGTGAAAAGACGCAGGTCGCGACCTTTGCTGGCGGCGACGAATTTCTGGAAGATAAGCTGTAGGTTCGGATTGGTCTGACCGATAAGATCCATCAGCTCTTTAAACGCTTTCTGGTCTTCAATCAGGAATACGCCGATGCCGAGCGCGCCATTCAATGTTTTCACCACGACCGGGAAACCGATGGTGCTTTCGATTAAATCAATATCGACGGGAAATTTCGCCAGCATCGTATCCGGCGTCGGCAAACCGCTTTCGGCCAAGACCTGATGGGTATGCAGCTTGTCGCGCACCATCTCGATGGTTTCAGCGTTATTATAGATTAACACACCCATCCGCTCCAGCTGACGCGCAATAGCCAGCGAGAAATAGGCATGATCGTTATGATTGAAATAAGGGTAAACCACATCCGGCAGAGGCACAGGACTTCCATCAATCAGAATAGAATCGCGGGAATCAATTGTGACGAGCAGGTCAAACTGCTCCGGCTTATATACTTTAACGGTAATGCCCATAGCATCACCCTCGGCACGAAAACGGCGCACTTCATGCGCTAGATCGGCGGTCGACTCGATATCGTCGCCATACAGAATCCAAACTTCCATGGACATATTCCTTTTCCTCTAAAACCCTGATGCGGCGCTTCTTGTTTTTATAACCGGGCCCCGTCTAACGATGATGATATGGCATAGTTCCGCGCCCATCCCAAACCATTTTTTTCGCATATAGGATAAAACTGTTTGTTATCAGATAATTAAGTGGATTTTATTGTGCGCACACAGAGACTCTGATATTGCTTCAGCGGCTTCATTAGGGGGATATAATAGTCATGCTGGATGCCGGTTCTTTTACGTATGCGTCGCCCGACCACCATCCTCTCCAGCGCTATTTCATCAAATTTGTCGAGAAGCTGACGGGCCAGATCAGAATCTGGCAACTTTACGATGCCTATACGCGCGAAGACCCTCAGACACGCGATAATTTTTGGGATGCCGCCCTAAAAAAACTGGCCGTGAATGTCGATTATGATCATGACGCGCTGGCTTCCATCCCGAAAACAGGCCCATTGGTGGTCGTCTCCAATCATCCTTACGGCGTGCTCGACGGGCTGATCATCACGCAGTTGATGAAACGCGTGCGCCCAGACTTTAAAGTCTTAACCAATTCCGTTCTATGCCGGGCACCGGAAGCGAGCAACGAATTGCTGCCCATCGATTTCACGGAAAGTGAGGATGCGCTGGCAACCAATCTCGCTACCCGCAAGACTGCCCGCGCTTTGCTGAAAAACGGCGGCTGCATCGTTGTCTTCCCGGCGGGCGGCGTATCCACCATTCCGACATGGAAAGATAAGATCGCGCAGGACACAACCTGGCAGCCGTTTATCGGCCGCCTTATCCAGGAAGGTCGGGCCGACGTGGTCCCTCTTTTTTTTGAAGGACAAAACAGCCGTCTGTTCCAGCTTGTCTCTCTCTTTTCCTCAACACTGCGTCTCGCCCTCATCTTTAAAGAAGTATCGGATAAAATAGGTGCGCGCATTGCCGTAAGAATCGGAAAAACCATCGCTTTTTCCGATTTAAGCCTTTTAAAAGATCGGGGAGATTTGTGTCATTACCTGCGTCAGCAAACCTACAGGCTAGGCGGCATGGAGACATTGCCGGCGCCAAAACCCGCCTATCGTATTCCTCCCAAATCCCAAAAGCGCAAATAGCGCAATTGTGGACAAAAAGCCTTTTCGCTGCGTGCTGTATCGGTGAAAAATCCGAATCGGCCTAAGACTCGATCCAACAGCAAACACATCGCTTCTGAGATTTTTCTTTAAGAAAGGAAGGCCCCTCATGCATTTAAACGCACAAGCCGAACCCGCCGTTGAGTTCGCCAACCACTATCCTCAACCATCACTTGAACAAAACAATCAGGGAAAATTCGCCCCGGCTAAAAAAGCCGGTCGCCCACGCTCCGATGAATCGACCAAAGCCATTCTGGAATCGGTCCGCCGCTTGCTTACGCACATGCCCGTATCGAAAGTATCGATCGAGGCGATTGCTAAAAAAGCGGGTGTCGGTAAGACAACGATCTATCGCTGGTGGCCAAACAAGCAGGCCGTTTTGATGGATGCCGTGTTCAGCCAAGGCACCTTTAATAACATCCTGCCGCAATCCGGCGAGCCGATTGATCAGATTCACGCACAAGTCGAAAAGATGGTACGTCAGTTATCCGGTAAAAGCGGCCGTATCGTTGCGGAAATCATCGGCGAAGTTCAGGGCGATCCTGATGCACTGCGCGCACTGATTGATACTTTTTTCCAGGAACGCTACAACACGCTGGGCGCCGCTCTCTCAGCGGGCATTCAATCCGGTGCGTTTCGCGCGGATCTGGACTTGGAGACGGCAATCGACGCCATCATGGGCCCGATCATCTTCCGTATCACCAGCGGTCAGGACTTCGACAAGTCGTTCGAAAAACATTTCATGGCGATGGTAGAAGGCGCCCTGCGCGCGTAATTACCAGCTACCGGTATTCTGCATTGAGGCCCATGGTTCGCAAGGATCAAGGGCCTCGCCTTTTTGGAGCAGCTCGATGGAAATGCCATCGGGCGATTTGATAAACGCCATGTTACCGTCGCGCGGCGGACGATTGATGGTGACACCCTTATCCATCAAGGCTTGGCAGGTCTCATAAATATGATCTACGCGGTAGGCCAGATGGCCGAAATTGCGCCCGCCCGTATACTCCTCAACTTTGCCGTTTTCATCCGGCCAGTTATAGGTTAGCTCCAGCAGTGGCGCCTGCGCGTCGCGGCCAGATTGTTCATCGTCGCGCGCGGCGAGGAAGATCAGGGTGAAACGCCCCTGCTCATTCTCATAGCGGCGCACCTCGGTCATGCCCATTTTGTTGCAGTAAAAATCGAGGCTCGCTTCTATATCGCGGATGCGGACCATAGTGTGAAGATATTGCATGAATGACCTTTTGTGTTTGCGTTCGCAGCCAATCTAAAGCTGTTCGCTCCTCACGCAAGCCTTTCCCCATAAAAAACCGGCGGGTGTGGGCCGCCGGTTTTTATCCTTTTGGGATTTTGGTTAGGCGGCGGCGCGTTCCAGTTCGCGCTGGCCGCGCACTATGTTCGCCATGGCCTTTTGTTCCAGTTCTCGCCAACGTTTGGCGTTGCGGGCCCGCATAGCAGCCAGTTCATCCTGCCAGCCTTCACTTACTTCATTGTTTTTATTAGAAAAATAGCCTTTACCACCGCGTTCTGTGAATTTGCGGACGGCTTTTAACTTAACTTTTAATTTCGCGACATTGGTTTTCATCTCACACACCTTTTGCCCTTATTGTGAATAATTCATAATCTATTGTGCTTTTTTATAGACAAAAGATTAACAAAGGGTTAAGAAAGAGAAAATTCCACAAAGAGTTGTGGATAAATACAGGTCTTTTTAGGAAAAACACAGATTATGATTACCGCCAATCAGCTCAGAGCCGCCCGTGCCCTGCTTGATATCAGCCAGAGCGATATCGCCCAGGCTGTCGGCGTATCCGCGAACACGGTCTCTAACATTGAAAAAGGCACCTCCCGCCCCGCCCACGACACCCTCTCCCGCCTCCAAGGCTATTTCGAGATGCAGGGGGTGGAGTTTACGGAGAATGAGGGAATTCAACGGCGGCAGGAAAAAGTAATCGCCTATGAAGGCACGGACGGTTTCCGTCGCTTCATGGATGATGTGTATGAAGTTGCCAGCACGCAAGGCGGAGAAATTTGCCTGATGAATGCCAAGCCGGAAAACTGGATCAAGTGGTTAGGCAAGGAATGGTACGACGCTCATACAAAGCGTATGCAAACGATCGTAAAAAAAATCAACTTCAAAGTCACAATTAGAGAGGGTGATTATAATTTCATTGGTGGCAAACATTCCGAATATCGCTGGATTTCAGAAGAATTGTGGAATGAGCAATCTTTTTATGCTTATGGCGACCGCATTGGATTCTTAAATTTTGAAGAAGATCATTTGCAAATTTTTGTACTGAAACAGGCACAATTTGCTGAAAGCTACCGCAAGCTTTTCAACATAGCTTGGGAACAAGTAACACGCATTCCTGATAAAGAAGGATATAAACCCGATGAAAAATAAAGTTTTATTATTCACGCGCAATGGACTTGTAGGACACCTTATCCTCCATGATATCCTTCCACGCATTATTGCCATGGGACTTTCACCTATTATTGTGAACACAGGCGAGCCGGAGGCATCAGGCAAACCTGTGTGCAAGGAATTAAAAGATATTGGGTTTTATGAAACAGGCCTCTTGAAAAACATCGTTTTTCCTTTTATGGACGAAATAGATCCTGATGATAAAAATTCGCGCGTTCAAAGCTTAAAGCAAATAAGCCAAGCATATAAGTTGGAGTATTTCGAAACAGGCGATTTTAACCAACCATATTTTGTTGAGTTTCTTTCAAAGCGTACCGATATTATTGGCGGAATTTCCTTTAGAATTCTAACGATATTCCGACAAGACTTGCTGGAGCTCTTTCAAAATAATAACTGGTTTCTTTGGAATCTTCATACAGGAATTTTGCCGGAATATCGCGGCGTTCACATTCCTTTCCGCGCGCTCTACAATAAAGAAAATGATTACGGATACACGTTGCATGAAATTGATAGCGGTATAGATACTGGCAACATTATCCACATCACACGCAAAAAATTAAATTATGATACGCCCGTCTTTAACGCTTACATAGATCATATTTCTATGGGCGCGGATTGTATTGTCCATTCCCTGCAATTTTACCAAGAAAATGGTTTTATTGCTTCTCACAAACAAAATGATCATAAAGCTGTATATTACAGTTTCCCTACCGCCAATGATTTTGCTGACTATGAAAGAGCTTCTATTAAATTCATGAAAAGCTCAAATGATGTGATTATAAAATATTTAGATTATTTTGCCCCTCAGGGCAGCTATTGGCGAGAAAGCCTGAAAAAACTACTTATTCAATCAGTGATTCTGCATGAAAACTCTGTTGATGTTAAAGACAGTCAGAAAAAAGGTGATAACCTTAAAAAGGCAGCTTAACTATGCGGTTTGTCAGCCTTTTGATTTCAAGCGCTAACATCCGTATAAAATAATACGGTAGGCTCCCTTCCTGTGATTTTTATCAAAAAACGCCCGGTTAATGCCGGGCGTTTTTATTTATCCTGATGGAGGATAGTGTTAAGCGGCTTTTGCCAGAGCCGGCATGCCGTTCAGCGCGGCTTCGGCAGTCAGCACGTTGGCGGCGGCCTTGATGATTGCGCCTACGCGCACGGCAGCCTGAATCTGCGCTTCACCGATACCATGCTGCGCCAATTGCGCTTCATGGGCATCGACGCAGTATTTACAGCCGTTGATGGCGGAAACAGCCAGCGACCATAATTCGAAATCGCCTTTATCCACGCCGGGATTGGCAATCACATTCATGCGCAGCTTGGCAGGCATGGTTTTGTAAGTCGCATTGTTGGCTGAGCCGACGAACTTGTAATAGACATTGTTCATCGCCATAACGGCCGCCGCTGCTTTCGCCGCATCGATCGCCGTTGCGTCCATGTTCTGCGCTGCTTCATCCGCGATTTCACGCATGACGAATGCATTTTCGGTTGCCATGGCACAGGCCAGTGCGCAGCCCCAGAATTGCTGGGGGCTGAGCGTCTCTTCATTGGCCAGACCCGATACGTTCAGGCGGATATCCTTCGCGTAATCAGGAATGGCGTTTTTGATGGCTTCGAGTGACATGATATTATGCCGCGATCTTCAGTTTTTTGGCTTCGGCGCTGGCATCGATCGTCTCGCCGCCTACCTGACGGTTGCACGGGCACAGCTCGTCCGATTGCAAAGCGTCGAGCAGACGCAGCGTTTCTTTCGGGTTACGGCCGACATTAAGCGAATTAACCGTCACTTGCTGGATCACATTGTGCGGATCGACGATGAACGTCGCGCGGTAAGCAACACCGGCTTGTTTGTCGCGGATACCCAGACCGTCAACGAGGCTGCCATTCGTGTCAGCAAAGCTCCACTGATTCAGCTGGTTCAGGTCCTTGTGCTCGCGGCGCCAGGCCAGCTTGCAGAATTCATTGTCGGTCGAACCGCCCAGAACGATACAGTCGCGATCGGCGAACTCATCATTCAGTTTAGCGAATTCGACGATTTCTGTTGGGCAGACAAACGTGAAATCTTTTGGATAGAAGAAGAACACCTTCCATTTGCCATCGAAGCTTTTTTCCGTGATGTCTTCGAAGGCGCTCTGGCCGTTTTCTTCATGGGCCATGAAGCCTGGCTTTACGCCTGTAACCGAAAATTCCGGGAATTTATCGCCGATACCTAACATTATACTGTCCTTTCAATGACATAGTTATTGTGAGAACCATACCTTAGCGAGGCCGTGGCGCAAAAACCAATGAATAAAACTGATAGAATTGATCAATTTTATTGATTGATTTATCCACAAGATGATAAGCCTGTCTTATCATGAAAACCCTGCCTTCCGTCCGCCAGCTCCAGTTCTTTATCGCCGTCTGCGAGGCGGGAAATTATCACCGCGCGGCGGAGCAGCTTGGCATTACACAGCCCGCCCTCACGGCCGCGATCAAAGAAATCGAATCCCTGCTGGGCGGCGAGATGATTGACCGCACCTATCGCCGCAACGTCACGCCCACGAAGGCGGGCGCGGAGTTACTAATGCAGGCGCGTCAGGTTATCGCGCGTTATGAATCCATGTGCGATGACGTGCGCCGCACGATCGATCCGCAATTCTGGACGATTCGCCTAGGCGTTGTGCCTACTATCGCGCCCTACATCATTCCGCATATATTGCCCACACTTAAACAACACCTTCCCAAAATCGACATCCAGATTGTTGAAACCACCAGCGCACAGTTAAAAACCCGCATGCTGGAAGGAAAAATCGATTATGCGCTGATGGCTTTCCCTTATGACATGCCGGGTTTTTATCAGCAGGCGCTGTTCACCGAAACTTTTGTTTGCGCAGTACCGGCCAGCGCCGATCCTTTTTCCACAAAACAACTGCTCCATGCGGATGATTTAAAAGACTCGCAAATCCTGCTACTGGAAGACGGGCACTGCCTGCGCAGCCATGCACTCGCCGCCTGTAATCTCACCGCCTCTCAGGAACAGAAAACGTTTCAGGCCTCGAGCCTCTCAACCCTGATCCAGATGGTGGCCCATGGTCAGGGCATCACCCTGCTCCCGCAAATGGCGGTCACCTACGGCGCTCTGCCAGCTGACATCCGCATTAAATCCTTTGCGCCCCCAGCCCCCGCCCGCACGGTGGGTGTGGCCTGGCGCGAGAAATCGCCCCGTCAGGCGGATTTTGAGATGTTTACGCAGGCCCTTATCGCGGCCCTAGACAAATTGTCCCTTTCCCGGTCCACACAAAAATTGAAATCGGCGTAAAATATGCCTATAAACACCTCCATGTGGACCGTTGCCGCCTTATACCGTTTTGTTGCGCTGGATGATCTGGCCGCCTTGCAGGCGTCGATAAAGGATATCTGCAACCAGCATGATATCTGTGGAACCATATTGCTGGCGTCCGAAGGCATCAACGGCACGATCGCCGGCCCTACGCCAGAAGCGCTTGCCGCCATCATCGATTATCTTGACCAGACCTGCGGCGTTAAGAGCGGCGAGCTGAAATATTCAACGGCATCTTACCGCCCCTTCCGCCGCACCAAAGTACACATTAAAAATGAAATCATCACGATGCGCGCACCGGAAGCGGACCCGACCAAACTGGTTGGCACGTATGTCGAACCAAAAGACTGGGATGCGCTGACTGGACAGGGTGATGTCACGCTCATCGATACGCGCAATGATTACGAAACCGCCGTCGGTATTTTTAAAGGCGCGCTCGATCCGAACATAAAAACATTCACGCAATTCAAAGATTGGGTAGCGGATAATCTTGACCCCGCCAAACACAAAAAAGTAGCGATGTTCTGCACCGGCGGTATCCGCTGTGAAAAAGCATCTTCCTACATGCTCGCCCATGGCTTTGAAGAAGTATACCACCTAAAGGGCGGCATTCTGAAATATCTGGAAGAAGTGCCGCCAGAACAATCAACATGGGAAGGCGGCTGCTTCGTGTTTGATCGCCGCGTTGCCGTGGCCCATGGTCTGGAAGAAACACCGCATGATATCTGCTTCGGTTGCCGTTTCCCGATTACGCCGGAAGACAGACAAAGCCCTTCTTATGAAGAAGGCGTCTCCTGCCCTCATTGCATCGAAGCCCTGACGACTGACAGAGCCAAAGGTTTCCGCATGCGTCACAAACAGATGCTGGCCGACAAAGCCGCTTAAGCGAAAATTTTCGTCAGAAAATCGAGACCTGATTCAATCCCGTCATCATCGATGCTGTGCTGAAGATGCGGCGTAGTATACCCGCTCACCTGAAATCCCGCTTTTTGGAGTGCTGTACCCGCCTGATGATAGGCGCCCACCGACACAACCTGATCGGCTTCGCCGTGAATCAGATGAATGCGCGGCTTCTGAATCGCCGCATCCGCTAAACCCTCTACACCCAGCAACGCGCCCGAGTATCCTAAGATGCCCGCGATTTCTTTTTTCCGGCGTGGCCCGGCATACAGACTCATCATCGTGCCTTGCGAAAATCCCACCATCGCCAGATCTTTATCGCCCAGCTCGTACTTCTTCAATAACTGGTCGATATAGCCTTGTAAAACGGGCTCCGCTTTTTCGATCCCTTTCAGCATCGCGGCCGGGGCGCGATCCTGCAGCGAAAACCACTGATATCCCATCGGCGCCATGTCGCACGGGAACGGTGCATCAGGCGAGACGAACACGGCATCCGGCAGCCCATCCGCCCAATAAGGCGACAGGCTCAGCAAATCCATGCCGTTCGAGCCAAGCCCGTGCAGTAATAGAACAATCTGCTTGGGTTTTCCGCCCGATTTAGGGGGACGGGTGTATGTTTTTAAAGAAAGGTCCATAAACTATATCTGGTTTGTGGCGACATTCTTAAGATTAAGCCATTGAATATCGCGAAGATTTATCCGATGACACACCATACAGAAACAGAGTACGGACGCCAACCCGTCAAAATTGGTTAATAAAAGATTTATTTACATAATTAAATATAATAGGTATGCTTTTCATCATGAAACTTTCCGGATTATTCACCAGTGTGGGAAAAGCAGCGGTCATTGCCAGCGGACTATTGGCAACTCCGGCACATGCGAATGATACACCAAAGAATGTGGAGGGTGCCCTCGCCACACCAGCGGGCGATCTTAAAGCACCTGCATTGAAGGACCGCGCTATTCTACCTATCGCCGTGCAGAAATCCGATGAGCTTGCTCCTCGTACAGTGTTGCACCTGAGGAATCCGGCAGCCTTGTTAATTTTCAATACATTATAAAGACAGGATATGTACCTTCTTATCCGGAAGCTTTTTCGAATCTCAATCAATATATCGATCTAGCGGCAAAAGATGCCTACACACAGGCGCTCGATACGATTTACACGCAAAGTAACGTACAAATTCTCGCGTCAAAAACCTTGCAGACTTTGTTGCAGAAGCAGGAATGGTCGAAAGAAGATCGTATTGTGTGGGAAAAAAATCTTGCTGAAATTGTGAGCGAACAGACAGCAAAAATTCCCGGATTGGATACGTACCGCAACGAAGATGATTATGGCGGAGTTACCCGCTACAACAGGGTTAATAATCTTTCAAAAGATATTGAAGACAACACTGCTGAAATAGAATTTGATTGCGAAACTATGTCGATAACAGAAGGTGTGATCCTGCAAAAACTGGAAAATCATTATTTGGATAGCACAGTACCCGGCTATAAAGCCGCGACAGCTTATTTTTATGGGACAGGAGAGTTGGTGGCTGGTGTCGGCGTTGAAAAAGGCGGACATGCTTTTATTGTTTCAGCAATAACGGGTAATATCATCGAAGGCACAGCGGACGGCCTCATACCCGCAGATCCGGATGGGTTCGAAAACGAAACATACAAAGAAGCCAGCCCTCGCAGCATGAGCCAGAGCTTTGAGGATTTGGCCCAAGGCAAATTGTTCATCTCTAAAAATGCCGATACGGCCTATGGCGGCTTCATTTTTGAGAAGCCTGCAGAGCAATTAATGCGCGTTATCAATAATGAATATTACGGCGGCATATCACCTGACGATCCTCCCGACGTCCAAATAAGGAAGATGATGATCGCCATAACATTAGGATAATCCAAAAGAGACGGAACTTATTGTGTTCTAGGCCGTAAGCGCCTTGCTTTAGACAAAATATACTCATAGAAATCATAATATGACATCGATGCGGGGACTATCTTTACACAGCTGGACATACAGCGCCTGTCAAACGGCGCTGATTTTGTGTGCGTTTGCCGCTCCTGCCATGGCTCAGCAACCTATCTCTGAGGATACCAAGGCGCGTATTTCGCGCTACACGACCCCGGTTGAGCCTGTCCGCCCGGCTCCTGTCCCTCTGGCCAAACCGGAACCGACAGTGGAACAAGTTACGACGCCCAAAATTGTCAACAACCCATATGATAACTATGTGACCCTGTCCTATGAGAACGATCTTATTGGCGGCGGTTCGGATCAATATTACACCAACGGCGTGCGCCTGACCTGGTATGGCACGAAAACCAGCGTCCCCATCGGCCTGCGCCAACTGGGTGAAGAATTCCCCGGCCTTGGTATTAACGAAACAACGGCAACGTATTTTACGCTGGGCCAGAACATGTATACGCCGGCCGATATCGAAGTTGCCGGCAAGCAGCCGAACGACCGCCCTTGGGCAGGCTGGCTCTATGGTTCCGTTGGTCTGACCACGCTGAACGGCAATCACATGGATGATTTTGAAGTGACGCTAGGTGTCGTAGGGCCGGATTCCATGGCTGAACAGACGCAAAAATTTGTCCACACACACATTACAGACTCCCCGACCCCCAAAGGATGGAGCAACCAGCTCGATACCGAACCGGGCGTGATTTTATCGTGGCAGCGCCGCTGGCCTTCCATGTGGGCGCTGGACTTTGATTATTCTGACCTGCGCCTCGCCGCGACGCCGAACATCAATGCCAGCGTAGGGAACGTTTACACTTACGGAGGTACGGGCATGACCTTTACTTTCGGTCCTTATCAGAAATCATTGCAGGATATTCCCCCGCGCGTGCGCCCAGCCATGGCTGGAACGGGATACTTTGATGTACCGGATCAAAACTGGGGCTGGTACCTGTTTGCCGGCGTTGATGGGCGCGCCGTTGCCCACAACATCTTCCTTGATGGGAATTCCTTTGATGACGACGGTCCATCGGTTGACAAGAAAATTCTCGTTGGCGATGCTTTTGCCGGTGTGGCCGTGTCCATCTACGATTACCGCCTTGCCTACACGTATAATTACCGTGGCAAAGAGTTCGATGGACAAGACGAAGCCAGCACGTTCGGCTCCCTCTCTCTCACAGCCCGTTTCTAATTTCCTGCGAGTCAGTTAGAATGTCGCCTATAGAGACTTATTCTCGGAGGCCGACATGCAATACGACATTATTCACATCGCAGGGAAACCCCACGTCCTCGTGCCATTGCATGATTATACCGCCCTGAAAAATGGCCGCCCCGCCAATGATTTACCGGATAGTGTCATGGAGCAGATTGCGCTCGGCACAGGCAATCCCATAAAACTTGTTCGCAAGCACCGCGGCATGACTCAAGGCGATCTGGCAGAAGCCGCCGGCATCTCTCGCCCTTACCTCACCGAAATTGAAACGGGCCGCAAAGAGGGCTCAATCCGCGCTCTCAAATCCATTGCCGATGCACTGCAGATTGATATAGGCGTGCTGGCTTAATTATCGGCGTTTGCCACCCAGCACGGCGCGCTTGATCTCATTGATGACCATACGGCCGACTGCAGAGCTAAGACTGCGCACAAAGGATTTTACCGCCGCATCCCCGACACCCTGACGGCTTGAGCCGCGTGTTTTCTTATCTGCCTGTTTAACAGGCTCTATCGCCTCTATTTTTTGCGAAAGTTTTTCATAGGCACTTTCCCGGTCCAGCAACACATCATATTTCGCGCCAATGCCATCGCGTTGAAGGGCAGCCTCTTTCTCTTGCCCGCTTGCAACGCCAAGCTTGGAAGATGGCGGTCTGATAAGAGTGCGTTCAACCATGGAAGGATTGCCTTTTTCTTCCAGTACAGAGACCAGCGCTTCACCGACACTCAAATCCGTAATCACATCTTTCACGATAAAAGCAGGATTAGCACGATAGGTTTGCGCTGCCTTGTCGATGAATTTCTGTTGTGCCGGCGTGAAAGCGCGCAGGCCATGCTGAATGCGGTTACCCAGCTGACCCAAAACCGTATCGGGAATATCCTGCGGGTTTTGCGTCACAAAATAAATACCAACCCCTTTTGAGCGGATCAGGCGAACAACCTGTTCAATTTTCTCCAGAAACGGTTTCGGCGCATCGGTAAACAGCAAATGCGCTTCATCAAAAAAGAACACCAGACGCGGCTTATCGATATCCCCTGCTTCTGGCAGTTCTTCAAACAACTGCGAGAGAAGCCACAACAAGAATGTTGAATACAGGCGAGGGCTTTGCATCAACTGATCGGCAGCCAGAATATTGATCATACCGCGCCCGTCAAAATCGGTGCGCATCAAATCGCGCAAATCGAGCGCTGGTTCCCCAAAAAACTGATCCGCACCCTGATCTTCGAGGCGCAGCAGCGCGCGCTGAATAGTGGCAATCGACGGCTTTGAAACCTGCCCGTACTCGCGCGAAATATCGGAAGCCTTTTCATGCACGTCATTGAGCAGCGCGCGCAGATCCTTTAAATCAAGCAACAACAGGGCTTTATCTTTGGCATGACGAAAAGCAATGTTGAGGACGCCCTCCTGCGTATCGTTCAGCTCCAGCATGCGGGCAAGCAACAGGGGGCCGATCTCCGAAACCGTCGTGCGTACTGTGTGCCCTTGCTTTCCAAACAGATCCCAGAAAATAACCGGAAATGATTGGGCGCTATACTCGCCTAATCCAATTTCCTGTGCCCGCTTCACCAGAAAATTTTCTTTATTGGAAGGGGCGCACAATCCTGATAAATCGCCTTTGACGTCCGCTAGAAAGACGGGCACGCCCGCACTGGAAAATCCTTCTGCAAGACATTGCAACGTTACGGTTTTTCCCGTCCCTGTTGCACCCGCGATTAATCCATGGCGGTTTGCCCATTTCAGCGCCAGATGTTGTTTATTCTCCGGCGCGCCTGTGACGGACCCGAGATAGATGCTATCCGACATGGCGCTCATCTTCGCTTTCTTGTGTCTGTAAATCATTACAGGCTTCATGCGCTGTCATTTGCGCCTTAATCGCCTGCACATCGAGCACCAGCGCATCGACAACATGCAACGTCGGGTCGGAAAGGCCATCAATCGGTAAGCCATAAGCCCGCACGGCATCAACGCCCGGTTTGTGCAAACCCAGGCGGCGCGCCGTAGCACCAATCATGGTGGTGCCTGGCGGCACTGATTGCGTCACCACGGCATTGGCGCCTATGCTCGAACCCGCGCCAATCGTGATTGCGCCTAGCACCTGCGCGCCGGCCCCGATCATCACGTTATTCTCTAGCGTTGGATGGCGTTTCTTGCCACGATCAGAGGCGCTCCCCATGCCGCCCAGCGTGACCCCGTGATAGAGCGTCACATCATTGCCGATGATGGCGGTTTCACCAATGACGACGCCCATGCCGTGATCGATAAAAAAGCGATGGCCGATGGTCGCGCCCGGGTGAATTTCGATACCGGTTAAAAATCGCGCGAATTGCGCGACAAAGCGCCCCAGCGCCCGGAAATTATGCCGCCACAAAAAATGCGCTACCCGGTGAAACGGCATCACCTGAAACCCGGCATAGCCGAAAATAACTTCTAAAAATGTCGGTGCCGCAGGGTCACGCGCCTGTATAGACCGGATCAGATCAAACATAAGAAAATCCTTAATATTACTTGCTGGAAGGAGGCGATATTACACGTAATCTCGGTCATGCTTCAAGCTCGGAATGGCGGCACGGGCTTTTGAAACCTCATCCAGATCGATATCGCAAATTAGAATGCCGGGCGTATCGTCCGCTTTGTGGGCAATAACCTGTCCCCACGGATTAACAACCAGCGAGTGGCCATAGGTCGCACGGCCGCTTTCATGCACCCCGCCCTGCGCCGGAGCAAGAATGAATGCGCCATTCTCAATAGCCCGGGCACGCAATAATGTCTCCCAATGCGCTTTGCCCGTCGGTACCGTAAATGCCGCAGGTATTGTGATGATTTTCACCCCTTGTTTGCCAAGCGTTCGATATAAATCTGGGAAGCGTAAATCGTAACAGATGGTCAGGCCAATTGAGACGCCTTCGATATCACTTGTGATGACTTTATCACCAGCTTTGATCAGATCGCTCTCGCGATAGCTTTCACCTTTATCAAGATCGACATCGAACAAATGAATTTTGTCATAGGACGCTTTGATCGATCCATCGGGCGCAAACAGATACGAGCGGTTTGCCAGCTTGTTACCTATGCGAAGGGAAGAAAGCGATCCGATCAATAGATGAATGGATAGTTCTTGTGCTAGCGCCGCATAAAACCCAATGGCTGGATGATCCTGTTCTTCAAACGATTCCGCCCAGCGCTGATCATTATCCTTCGCCATCCGGCAGGTATTTTCAGGGGTGGCAATAAAGGTTGCACCTTGCGCCGCCGCTTCACGGATAATTTTTTCCACTACAGGCAGATTGCCTGTAATAGTTGGACCGCTATTCAATTGAACAAGGGCGAGTTTCATTTAAACCAGCAACGCGTCCAGTTTACCCGCTTCTTCCAGCGCATGGATATCGTCGCATCCGCCGATCAGGGCGTCATTGATGAAAATCTGCGGAACACTGCGCGGTCCGCCGGTACGCTCAACCATCTTGGCGCGGGCACCTTCATCGCCGGTAATATCATAGCCCGTATACTCAACATCCTTGGCATCCAGCAGCGCCAGCGCGCGGCGGCAATAGGGACAGGTCGTCCAGTAATAAATTTCAACTTTGGCGGCCATGGCAGATCCTTCCTTTTCTTTGTCTGGCATCCAATATAGAACAGAAGCATGAAAACGAAAGCCCTCATTATCGGCGGCGGCATGGCCGGGTTATCTTTGGGATTGCTCTTGGCACGCGCGGGCCTGCAGATAGTGGTTGTTGATACGGATAAATTGCCGTCTGCAAAAGAAACCGTCCCGTCCGGCCGTACCGTCGCGTTAATGGCTCCGTCCATTCACGTGCTCAAAGCCTGTGGCATCTGGCAGGCGCTTGCCCCCATCGCCGTTCCCATGAAAGCGATGCGGTTGATCGATGACAATGAAACGCCGCCTACAAGCATTCAATTCAATGCCGCTGAGGCGGGACTTGAAGCCTTTGGATATAATATTCCCAATGACTTACTGCGCGCCGTACTGGCAGACGCCGTTCAGTCGCAAGACAAACTGATCTACATCGCTCCCGCCCGCCTGCAAAGCTATGACGTTCACCCCTCCGGCATCACGGCCACTTTGCAAAATGGGACCATCATAGAAGCGGACCTGATTATCGGCTGCGATGGACGTAAATCGCTAGTGCGGGAAACGGCTGGCATTGCCGCGAAAACCCATGATTACGGACAGATGGCTATTACGTGCCTGATTTCTCATTCCAAAGACCATCACAATGTTTCAACCGAGCATCATCGCTCCGGCGGACCTTTTACGTTCGTACCTCTGGCAAACAAACAATCCAGCATTGTCTGGGTAGAAAAAACCGACGATGCCAAAACTTTCATGGCGCTCGGCAAAGACGCTTTCCAGCGTGCCGTGCAAGAGCGTTCGAACGGTTTGCTCGGTGAAATAACTGTTCAAAGCGATCCGGAAAGCTGGCCATTGATGCTACTATCCGTTGAGAGATTGGTCAGCCCGCGCGTAGCCATTGCGGCCGAGGCCGCGCACGTGCTGTCCCCCATTGGTGCGCAAGGCTTGAACTTATCTTTACGTGATGTCGCCGCGCTGGCCGAAATCCTCGTCGATGCTGCCCGTTTGGGTGAAGATATAGGCAGTAGTATCGTACTTGATCGGTATGCCACACGCCGCAGCCTCGATCTCGAAACGCGCGTACGCGGCGTTGATTTGTACAACCGCGCCGTAGCCAATGACATCGGCTTTATTGGGGCATTACGCCGTTTTGGTTTAGTGACATTGGATAAAATTCCTGCGCTGAAAACATTGGCGATGAATCAGGGATTGCTGCCAGCGCTAGACCCTTCCCGCCTGCTCAAGGGTGAAGCGCTCTAATAAACTTTTTCAGCCCGCACTACGCGCGCCAGCGTCAAGACATTCACACAGGTGGCGCCCGCTTTTAACAAAGCCTGCGCGCACTCGCTGACCGTCGATCCCGTGGTATAGACATCATCGATCAACAGGATGTTTTTCCCAGCGACTCGTCGATGATGCGTCAAGCGAACCTCAAACGCATTCTTCACATTCTTCGCCCGCTGCCCGGCATTCAGATGTCCCTGCGAAGGGGTCGGGCGTTTGCGCATCAGGCTGTCCAATAATACAGGCTTGCCTGTAATCCTGCCCAGTGACTGCGCAAGCAAACCCGACTGATTGAACCGGCGCATCAGCAACCGCCAGCGATGGAGAGGCACGGGCATCAAAATATCGGTTTCCTCGATCAGGCCTGCCCCCGCCCGTTTTAAAAACGGCACCAAAGCCGGGACGCTATCCAGCCTGTCGCCATGTTTAAATGCGAGAATAATGTCGCGGCTGGCATCGTCATAAACCAACGCACTGCGCGCCTTTCCGAAAACCGGCAGATCCGCCAGGCATGGACCACACAACGCCCCCTCTTCAATCGCAAAGGTAAACGGTAAACCGCAGACATAACAGCAAGGTGGCTCGATAAAGGTCAGGGTTGCCCAGACAGACGGCGATACGGTCCCTGCCGAGTCGACAATATCACCGCTCACAGGGCACCGCGGCGGTAGCAATAAATTTAACAGGAAATTTGCGGCGCTCTTCATATAAGCCTTTGAAAGTAATATGAAATCAATAAAAATAGAACTTAAGAGAACATTAATTTTCTGTTTACTTTTTGCCAAAGAAATGCCTTAATCGACAACATCGGCAGACTTATAAACAAAGAATAATAAACGCGCAGGCAAAAGCCAAGGGCGTGAGGGTAAATGGCGGATATCGGTACTTTACGGGAGAAACAACGTCTCGCTTCGGCCCCTGCCGAGGTCAGCGTCGAGTCTGATCCCCTGAATCAGGCCGCCGAGCGTCAGCGTATCCTCAAATCTTTGCCCAAAACCCTTGTCCGCAAGGCGTGGTTCAATATGGCCCATTTGATTGTCGAGCCAGGTGCCGTTATTGCCGATATGGGATGCGGCTCGGGCGCCGTCACTTACGCCATGGCCGCGCTTAATCCACGCCAGCATTTCATCGGCGTGACCCCTCAGCCTGAAACTTTTGCGTTGGCCCAGGAAAAATACGATCTGCCCAATCTGGAATACCGCCTGGGCGATGTCCGCGATGTGATGTTTGAAGAAAACTCGCTCGACGCCATTATCAACTCCTTCATGCTGCATGAAGTCTATTCGGCTGCCGGGTGTAATGACTGGGCCGTTATCGAAACGCTCGAAGCGCAACTGCGCCAACTGAAAAAAGGCGGCCAGCTGTTCTTACGTGACCACGTCATGCCAAGCGAAGATTTCGTGCTGATGGAAATGCCCGACGTACCAAGCCGCGGCGACAGCATCATGGAGATGTCCGAAGCCGACCTGCTGATCCATTACGCGGAGGAAGCCCGCACGCGCCATGCCTCCAACTACCGCGGTTTCTATTTGGAAGAACTCCCTGCCCGGTTCCCACACACGCGCCTGTTCCGCGTGCCGGCCAAATGGGCGCACGAGTTCATTTTGCGCAAAGACGACCGCGACATCTGGGAAGAAGAACTCTATAAAGAATATACCTTCTTTACCGAGCGCGAATTCCGCTGGACCATGCGGGGCATGGGTGCTCGCGTCCTCTACTCCGCGCCGCACTGGGACGAGCAGATCGTGCGCAAGCGCTTCGATAAAAAATTCCGCCTGTTCGATGAACACGGCAATTCGCTCGGTAGCCCGCCAACCAGCTTCATCGCGCTGTTCCAGAAAGTCGGCGATAATAAATCGCTGGTCTTGCAGGAACGCAAACCTGTGCGCGGTAAAAAAGAAAACCAGAATCTGCGCCTGATGACCATGCGTGACGAAGTCGATGGCACGATCGTTGACGTTGTCAGCCGGGGCCTCGAAGTCACCGAAGTCATCCCTTACCGCATCACCGAAGACGGTCACCTGAACGTCTTCGTGCATGAAGGCCTGCCCCGCGGTCTCGTCAACGCGGTTCAACGCAGTGGCGTCAACATTGACCGCAAAAAATGGTCAGGCCATATGATCGAGGCGATTGCCGTACCACAGGAAATCCTGCATGGCGTCATGCCTCACGATATTGCCAGACTGAAAACTTTCGGCCATGACTATCTCGGCCTGCAGCCGACCGGCTTTTCGACACTCGAAAATGGACCTGGTTTCTATCCCGCGCCTGATTGCGTCGATGAACGCATCGAAACAAAATATATGCGCGTGGAAAAACCCGCGGGGCAGATCAAACCCCTGCAACCGCTCGATGAAATCAAAGGCTTTTCCACGCAAGGTTTCTTCCGCGAAATCGATGCGCAGGAAATTCTGAACGCTATCGGTGTCGGGCTCATTCCTTCTTCCCGTCTGGAGCTGCAAATCCTCGCGCTCTTTGAAAAACTGGAAATGCCATACGACAGCTGGGCCGATTGCCCGCTCGTGCTTGAAGAAGCGGAATTTGAAGAGAAAACCTCTTACCGCAAGATCATTGAAAAACTGAATGCCAAGGATGACCGCTTCAAGGAAATCAAAGGTACGGCCGGGCAATTACGCACCGTCAATTCCGTCTTTGTCGATGAAGGCCGTATCGGTGGCGGCCTGACAGGTCTCGCTTCCCGCACCATGGAATTTGTTGTCCATGAAGAAAAAACACAAAATATAGCCGTGGTCCTGCCGCTCGCTCGCTCCATCAACGGCGAAGTCATGGCCGGCATCTGTGAGCAATATCTGCCCGTGCCGCAACGCTATAAAGGCAATGGCTATGTAGTGAGCTGCCCTAGCTTCTCGCTGCCCAAAGAAATCACCAACATGGAACTGGCACAGAAATACATCGCCGAAAAATTTGAAGTGCCGATTGAATGCGTCGCGCGTATGGGCGAGAGCTTCTTCTCGCATATCGGCGTGATGCCGCAGCGCATCTACCCATTCGCCGTCACCAAAGCCGGTGCCAAAGGCTGGCAGAAAATCGGCCGTCAACATGGTGTTACCAATCATGCCCCGCTCTACGACCTCCATAAGCTGCTCTACTGGGATAACCACTATTCCTTCATGAAAGTCGTGGCGATGGCTTATAAGAGCATTTTTGGCCTGAGCAGCGATCTTTCGCCTGACACCAAGTTCGATTACAGCCGCGCCGAGCAAAAGGCTAAGCCGATCAGCTTAAAAGGCATCACAACCTACGACCATTAAGCGCCTTGCATCCCCGTCCCATCCCCGCCATATAAAGGGGATGGAACAGCCGCCCTCCCCTGTGGTTTTTGATCCGGTGCAACGCCGCCGCGCCCGCATCCGCGCGCTCGACCATTTTTCGCAAGACAGCCGTTTTCTGCATGACTGGGCAGCCCGCCATATTCATGACCGCCTGGGCGATATTAAACGCACTTACACTAGCGGTCTGAAAATCGGCGTACGCGATACCATTGATTTGCCCTGTCCGTTCGTGACGCTGGATATCACGCAATCCGATGTCATCGGCGATGAAGAATATCTCCCCTTCGCCGCGCATAGTTTCGATCTTGTCACCTCCTCTTTATCCTTGCACACTGTCAACGACCTGCCGGGTTCGCTGATCCAAATTCGCCGTACCCTGAAGCCCGATGGGCTGTTTATGGCTGCGATACTGGGCGGCGAAACGCTGTATGAGTTACGTCACTGCCTGCAACAGGCAGAAATGGACATTACGAGCGGTCTCTCGCCGCGCGTCGCGCCTTTTGCAGACAAACAGCAGATGGGCGCCCTGATGCAGCGCGCCGGTTATTCCCTGCCTGTCATTGATTCAGACATCGTCACAGTTACCTACCCCACGCTCACAAAACTTTTCCATGACCTGCGCGGCATGGGCGAAACCAGCATGATGGCCGCACGCCGGAAAACATTCACCTCGCGCGCCCTGTTCACCCGCGCAGAAGAACTCTACCGCCAGAATTATGCCGAACCCGATGGCGCCCTGCGCGCAAGCTTTGAAATCATTTTCTTGCTCGGCTGGGCGCCACACGACTCCCAACAAAAACCTTTGAAGCCCGGCAGCGCGCAATCACGTCTCGCCGATGTCCTTTCGACAAGAGAAACAGGCCTGCCCTCATGATCGACGTTCACCTCATCCCTATCCTCAGCGATAATTACAGCTACATTTTAACGTCTGGTCGGGACGTGGCTGTGATTGATCCGGGAGACGGACAAGCGCTAATCACAGCCTTGAACGAACGCGGCCTTACACCGCAGAAAATTTTTATTACCCACCATCACAGCGACCATATCGCCGGGATAGATATCCTTAAAAATACATATGGCTGCGCGGTGTATGGACCTGCTGATGAAAATCAAAAAATTCCGGCCCTCGATACACTGCTTACTGAGGACGAGATCATTTCATTCGGCGGCGAAGATGTTCACATCTTGACAACGCCCGGCCACACACTCGGTCACATCGTCTACTGGTTCCCGCAAAGCCAGCTACTCTTCGCAGGTGACACGTTGTTTTCTTTAGGATGTGGCCGCCTGTTTGAAGGCACGCCAGCGCAAATGTTTGATAGCCTGTCGCGCCTGAAAGATTTGCCCGACGCCACGCGCCTTTATTGCGGTCATGAATACACCGAAAGCAACGCTGCCTTCTGCCTGTCCATTGAACCAGACAACCAACAGCTTAAAGAAAAAATAAACTGGATCAAAAAGCAGCGTGCCAACCGTCAACCCACCCTGCCATCCCTGCTTGGTGAAGAAAAATTGTTGAATGTTTTTCTGACATGCGAAAACGCCGAAGCGTTTGCGGCGCTTCGGCGTTTAAAAGATACTTTCTAGGGTAACGATTACTCGTTACCGCCCTGATTAGGGCGTGGACCGTTTGGACGGCGTCCGCGGTTGGCATTGTTGTTGCTTCCGCCGCCACCGCCGCCAGGACGGCGCATGTTATTATTTTGGCGACGAGGCTGGCCGGCATTGACGCCATTCCCTGCATTATCGTCCGGCATCATATTACCTACATCATCATCGGCATCATTATAACCGACATCGTCGCTGGCTTGCGCTTTGCGCGACGAGCGATGTGGCGGGATAGCAAGTGGGCGGCCTGTCATCTGTTCGCGCTCATTGATCGCGATTTCAATTTCAAGGCGGGAGGCAACTTTGCGCAGTTCGTGAATGGCTTCGGCGAGATTCTCGCGCGCTTCTTCATTTTTCTGGTTACTCTGCCAGGCTTCATAGCTCTTGATGCAGGTGGCCGTCGTCTCTTTTAATCTTTGTTCAATCTCGTCCATCGTTACGCTTCCTTCTTACCAATGCGGCACATACCTTAGCCCGGGAGGCTGGTGAATGCCATGTCTATTTCTTGAAGAAACTATCCGCCGCCGCTGACTTATGCGCTTCCTTCTTCTTGATGTCCCCCTGCACACGCTCGATCTCGGCTTTCAGTTCCTCGATATAGGCATTCAGTTCGCTGATCGACAGCGGCTCCAGGTTTTTGGCCGGCACCTGCTTTTTCAGCGGCAATTCGTCATCAAACATGGCTTTTTCCTTTATTTTTCAAGGCCGATCAAGTTCTTGCATTTTTACCAAAAAAACCCTAAGGTGCAAGCATTCCCCAGACATTATTGAGACCGTCTGAATTGATCCGGAATGGGAGCCGGATCGAGAGCGAAGATTTATGACTATTTTTTGGTAAAAGGAAACGACCATGAGCAAGCAACCCGACGCCCCGAAACTTTTGATGCCCAAAGCCAGCGCCATGTGGCTGATCGACAACACCACCCTGACCTTTGATCAGGTTGCCAGCTTTACCGGCCTGCACCCGATTGAAGTACAAGCCCTCGCCGATGGCGATGTTGGCCGTGGCATTGTTGGCCGCGACCCGGTAAAAAACGGTGAAACGACAGCGGAAGAGCTGGAAAAAGCCATCAAGGATTCGAAATACGTCATGAAGTATTCGAAAACCAGCCTGCCGACCGTTAAAGTCCGCGCCAAAGGCCCGAAATACACACCTGTATCCAAACGCGGCGATAAACCAGCGGCCATTGCCTGGATCCTGAAACATCACCCGGAAATTTCCGATGCGCAAATTACCAAGCTGGTCGGCACGACTAAGCCAACCATTCAGAGCGTACGTGATCGCTCACACCCTGATAGCGCCAACATCCGCCCACGCTCGCCGATGGAACTAGGCCTCTGTTCATACGCCGAACTCGAAAAAGCCTCTGAAAAGGGTCTGAAAGCTCAAGGAAAAGATCCGGCCGCCGTCAAAGCCGAACGTCTTGCCGCGCAGGAAAAAGAAGCTGAAGACATGCAACAGGCTGACGAAGAAACCAACAGCAACAAACTGTTTGGCGGTTTCGACTTTTCGAACTTCATGTCCGGTTCGAATAACAAATAATTAGCAATACACGCGTAATAAAAAACGGCCGCTTGCGAGAGCGGCCGTTTTTGTATTCATTGGACAAAACTTGTTTTACGCGCGGCCCACTTCTTCGAGCACTTCAATTTCTTCTTTGATGTGAAGGCGGGCGAGTTTTAATTCCTTGATCTGATGATCTTCGGAAGAAGCGTGTTGCTGTTCCTTTTCGATGTGATGCGACAAAGCGGTGTGTCGGGATTTAAGGGCTTCTAAACGGCTGGCCTGAGAGGCCAACAAACCATGATAAGGCATTTCGGATAACTCCTTTCATAAGTCTATGGACGGTTGAGTAAGTCAATATAGCGCAGATGCCGCCCCGATTCACGTAGTACCCGACAAAAAGCAACATTCTTTCAATATCAGTCGTTTCTGATAAATTTAAAAGACTGTCCTTTCAATATCTTAGACAAATGAAACCGCGAACCGTTTGCACAGCGCATTCAACCATTATGTCATGAAAAATATTAATGAGCGCTTAAAGCGGCGCGCAACAAACTTACAAATCAAACCGCACACCCTGCGCGAGCGGCAAGGACGTCGAGTAATTGATGGTCTGCGTTTGACGGCGCATGTAAGCACGCCAGGAATCCGATCCGCTCTCACGGCCGCCGCCCGTTTCTTTTTCACCGCCGAACGCGCCGCCAATTTCCGCGCCGCTCGGGCCGATATTGACGTTGGCTATCCCACAATCACTACCGCCAAAGGATAAAAATGTTTCGGCTTCGCGCATGTCGGTTGTAAAGATGCACGACGATAATCCTTGCGGCACATCGTTTTGCAACGCGATCGCTTCTTCCAGTGTTTTATACGTCATCACATATAAAATTGGCGCGAAGGTTTCGTGCTTCACAATATCGCTTTGGTTTTTCATCTCAACAATAGCCGGCGTCACATATGCGCCTTTTCTCTTAATGGCTTCACCGCCAACCAGCACTTTACCGCCCTGCTTTTGCGCAGCGCTGAGCGCCTTTTGCATCGTTTTAAGCGCATCGCTATCGATCAACGGGCCAATCAGTGTTTTAGCATCGAGCGGATCACCCACTGGCACCGATTGATACGCCTTAATCAACGGCTTCATCAATTTTGCCTTGACGCTTTCATGCACAATCAAGCGGCGTAAGGACGTGCAGCGCTGTCCCGCCGTGCCCACCGCACTGAATAAAATCGCGCGGACCGCCATATCGAGATCGGCGCTCGGCGCCACGATCATGGCGTTATTCCCACCCAGTTCCAGCAGGCTTTTGCCCAGACGCGTTGCCACGCTTTGCGCCACAGCGCGGCCCATGCGGGTTGATCCAGTCGCGCTGACAAGCGGCACGTCCTTGTGATTGGCGAGCGCTTCGCCCACATCGCCTTTGCCGATCAGCAGTTGGAGTAAATGTGCAGGACATTCATGCCCCGCTGCTTTGAAGCGCTTCACCGCACGTTCAAAAATTTTCTCGCACGCCAGCGCTGTCAGCGGCGTTTTTTCCGAAGGCTTCCAGATCAACGTGTTTCCGCAGACCAATGCCAGCGCAGCGTTCCATGACCATACCGCCACCGGGAAGTTAAACGCCGAGATAATCGCGACAGGCCCGAGCGGATGCCATGTTTCGCGCATGTGATGACCGGGTCGCTCCGACGCAATCGTCAAACCATAGAGCTGGCGTGATAATCCGACGGCGAAATCGCAGATGTCGATCATCTCCTGTACTTCGCCCAAACCTTCGGACAGAATTTTGCCGGATTCAACCGTGACGAGTTTTCCGAGATCTTTTTTAGCGGCGCGTAATTCTTCACCCAAAAGGCGTACCAGTTCGCCCCGAACAGGCGCAGGTACGCTTTTCCATTGCTCGAAAGAGGTACGCGATTTTTTTACACAGCCATTGACCTTGGCCGACGTATCCATGGAAAGCGTGGACAGCAATGATCCGTCGATCGGCGTATGAACTTTTAAATCGCCGACTTTGGACACACTCAAGCCATTAGCACTCAGGATATCGGCATAACTCATACGCTCTCTCCTTCGATTTGTTTTTCATCATTTTCCAGCAACGGATAGGCCACCGCGCACATATAGCTATTGATGCGGCGGTAATCGCGCACAATATCAAGGTGTAGCGAGCTGGTAGAGACTGTCTCCGGAACTCCGCCACGCAGGCGATTGATGTGCGTACTGAAACCTTTGATCTCCGCAATGCGAATAATTTCCTTATCGGCCATCAGACGGCGCGCCAATGTCAGATCACCTGTGTCGAAGATCGATTGCGCCAGCTTGACACTCTCAATCACCAGGTCGTGAATATGCTGAATCTCTTTCATGCCTTCGGCAGAAAATTCCACCTGATTGCGGATTTTCTTGTTCACCAGCGGCAAAAGGTTTTTATCGATGACATCGCCTGCATGTTCGAGATTGGTCGAGAACATTAAAATCTGGATATAACGTTGTGCCTCTTTAGGATCCATGAATTCCTGCGCCATACGCGCCATGTAATTTTTAATCTGCCCATAAATACGGTCAACCACGTCATCTTCTTCCTTGATGCGCAGGACCAGACGGTCATTATTGCTACGCAGCGCTGTCATCGTGTCACTTAGCATTTGCTGCATGATTTCAGCCATGCGCAATGTTTCACGCGCGGCGTTCGATAACGCGACAGATGGCGTATCGAGGTCTTTATCGCTCAAGTAACGCGAACGGCCTGGATCGTAAGCTGTCGGGCGATCAGGCAAAGCCTTTTTGAGCAAGCTACTGATCATGCCTGTGAATGGCAGGAAGCAGAGCGCCAGCGCGATGTTAAAGCCTGTGTGAAAATTGACCAACTGACGCGCTTCATCGGGATCGACCTGTGAGAGCAGCGGCATGACCCACTGCAAAAACGGTACCATAGCCACAACACCCGTAATGCGAATCAACATGTTGCCCAGTGGAATGCGCAACGCATCCGGGTTGTCTTTCAGTGTCGCGATCAGCGGCGCAATCGTGCCGCCCAAGTTCGCGCCAAGTACCATGAACAGCCCTAGTTCCAGCGGCAGCACACCTGCTGTCACCAGTGACATGAGCAACAGGACGATGGCCAATGAACTGTGCGCGAGCCAGGTGAGCAGCGCGGCAAGCAACACGGCGAAGAATGGGTCATTGTTTAGCGGCGCGAGAATGAGCGGCAATGTTTCAGATTCTTTCAGTGGCGCGGCGGCTTCACGGATGAGTCCCAACGCCAGTAGCATCAACGCCAGACCAATCAGGATACGGCCGATATTTTTGAACTTGCCGTTATTTTCCATCTTGAACAGGATGTAGCCCGTCACCATGAAGAGCGGCATGAACAACGAGATATCAAGTGAGAATAACTGCGCAATCAGTGTCGTGCCGACATCGGCACCAAGTACGATCGCAATACCGGTCCCGGCATTGACCAACCCTTGCGCAGCAAATGAGGAAACGACGAGCACAGTCGCGGTTGAACTTTGCAACAACGCCGTCATACCAATCCCGGCCGCGAAAGCCTTCAGGCGGTTATTGGTGCAAGCCGCGAGAAAGCGGCGCAAAGCCGCGCCAAATCCACGCGTTACGCCAAGACGCAGCAAGACGACGCCCCACAGCAGTAGACAGACGCCCGCAATGATATGCAGCAATATGACGGATGGAATAATGGCGGCCCCCTATATGTTAGAAACCCGCGCCAGGCTGGTCCAGATAGCGTTGTTCGTCGGGCGTGCTGTCACGGCCCAGAATTTTGTTACGGTGCGGAAAGCGTCCAAACTCTTCAATCACTTTGAGATGTTTTACCGCATATTCATGACCCAGCGGATCATCTTTCTTCATTTTCTCAAACAGCTCGACGGATTTGCGCTGGTCATTCAGATTTTCGCTGTGCTCATAGGGAAGATAAAGAAAGCGCCGCTTGGCTGGCGATAGGACCTGATCGAACCCTTTGGAGAGCGCGTATTTGGCGACGACAAGTGCTTTGCCGTCCGTGCCAAACGCCTCACCTGTCCCGCGAAACATATTGCGGGGGAACTGGTCGAGCAAAATGCACAGCGCCAGACAGCCATCCGCATCGCGGCGCCAGTCATCGAGAATACCCTGCTTGGCTTTTTCATAGCGGTCATGGAAACGGGTGCGGATTTCGGCATCGAAATCCGGGTTTACCTGAAACCACTGCTGCGGACTGGTATCCTCGAACCAGAAGGTGAGGATATCCTCTTGAGAATCCTTCATAAATTTATGTTAAGCCGACTTGTCGGATTGTTCAAGGAGTCGGCTCAATTTCTTTTCAACCCGTCCATACAGCCAGAACATCAGGCTGGCGGGTAAAAAAGGGGAAATAAGCCAGATCATCAAAGAGGGTTTCTCGATCAGCTTAAAAAAATCACCATCGGCCAGATTGGTGTAGGCCGCCGAAAAAATGATTACACCCAGCACGGCAAACGCCATGCCCATAATGCGGTAGGTGTGCATTTTAATTAAGAGTTTCTGGCTTTCGGTCGACATTATAAATCCGCAAAAAGAATATTTAAAATAAACAGGGGGTAATGATCCCCCTGTTTTAATCCTGTCAGATTCGGCTTAACGGAACGCTAAGATTTAGTGGAATTTAGACCAAAGTTTGCGTTTCACGGCATACATCAACCCTGCGAAGACCGCCAGGAACAAGATTGCCTTGATCCCTGTTTGCTTACGCACTTCCAGTTCAGGCTCGGATGCCCAGGTCAGGAAATGAGCCACGTCTTTGGCATATTGATCAGTCGTCTGTGGAATATCCGCATTTTCATAGGCCACAACGCCATCAGACAATGGCGCAGCCATCGCAATGATGTGACCTGGCATGTATTTATTCCAGTGTTGGCCTTGCAGCAAGGTCGTCCCTGCCGGGGGCGCTTCATAGCCTGTCAGAATACCATGCACGTAGTCGGCACCGCCCGCGCGGGCTTTGGTGATCAGCGAGAGATCAGGTGGCAGCGCGCCGTTGTTGGCGTATTTTGCGGCTTGAATGTTTTCGTATGGTGCCTTCAGTTTATCGCTCGGACGCGCGGCACGTTCAAACATTTCACCCTCGTCGTTCGGACCGTCTGTTACCTGATATTCACCGGCGATCGACTTGGTCTGATCTTCTGTGTAGCCCAGCGCTGTCAGGTTGCGATAGTGAACCAGATTCATCGAGTGACAAGCAGAACAAACCTGTCTGTAGACCTGGAAACCACGCTGTAACGATGCCTTATCATATTCGCCGAACGGGCCATTGAAGGACCAGTCAACTTTGGGCAATTCCGGCGTATTGTGGCCACCCGAAGCGGCGTGGCCCTCTTCGGCAGGAGCCGCCTGCGTAGCTGTTGGGGCGGCAACCGAGGATGGGCCTGTTGCCAGAACAGATGGCGTTGCCGTGTTACCGGTTTCCACCGCTGTTGGGGCGGTCGGTGTCGCGGCCGCGTGCTGCGCCATGACGGGCGCGGTGCTCAGCATTAATCCGGCGATAGCAAATGCAATAGGGCGTTTCATCTTACAATAGTCTCCGGTTTAATGTTTGGCGAGAACGGCTTCATGGATGCTGTTAGGCAGCTTTTGAACCGGCTCTTTTTTATTCAGGAACGGAATGATCACGATAAAGAACGCGAAGTAATACAGTGTCGAAATCTGTGACAGCGGAACCCAGAACCCTTCGGCAGGTTTCGATCCGCAGACACCGAGGATAACGAAGTCAATCACCAGTGCGAACAGAGCGATCTTGTACCAAGGGCGGAACTTCGCCGAACGCACAGGATGCTTGTCGATGAAGGGCAATACGAACAGCAGCGCGATCGAGCCAAACATGGTTAGCACGCCGCCCAGTTTGGCTTCAACAAATACGATGTCCGTGAACGGAATACCGATATCAAAGGTGATAGCGCGCAGCATGGCGTAGAACGGCAGGAAGTACCATTCCGGCACGATGTGCGGTGGCGTCACCATTGGGTTGGCCATGATGTAATTGTCCGGGTGGCCCATATAGTTCGGCGCGAAGAATGTGAAACCGACGTAGATGATCAGGAACACCAGCAGACCGAACGTATCCTTCATCGTGTAGTACGGATGGAACGGTACGGTATCTTGCGGGCCTTTCGGCTCAATCCCCAGCGGGTTGTTCGAGCCTGTAACATGCAATGCCCAGATATGCATGAATACAACGCCGACAATGACGAACGGCAGCAGGTAGTGCAGCGCGAAGAAGCGGTTCAGCGTGGCGTTATCGACCGAGAAACCACCCCAGAGCAGCGTCACGATGGAATCACCCACCAGCGGAATAGCCGAGAACAGGTTCGTAATAACCGTAGCGCCCCAGAGCGACATCTGGCCCCATGGCAACACGTAGCCCATGAAAGCCGTGGCCATCATGAGCAGGAAGATCAGCATACCGAGCATCCAGAGCAATTCGCGCGGCTGCTTGTACGAGCCATAGAACATGCCGCGGAAAATATGTACGTAGACGGCAATAAAGAAGAAAGACGCGCCGTTCATGTGCAGATAGCGGATCATCCAGCCCCAGTTTACATCGCGCATGATGCGCTCGACCGAGTCAAACGCCATATCTTTATGTGGCGTGTAATGCATGGCCAGCGAAATGCCGGTGACGATCATGATGATCAGCATCGTCATGGCGATCGCGCCGAAATTCCAGAAATAGTTAAAGTTCTTCGGTGTCGGGAAGACACCGTATTCCTTTTGCATCAACGAAAATACCGGCAGGCGCGAGTCGATCCACTCGACGACAGTATTATCAAACGGGGTGCGGTCTTTAGAGGCCATGGGTCAGTCTTCCTTATTAACCGATGCGGACAAGAGTATCGGAAATGAATTCGTAATTCGGGACAGCAAGGTTCTTTGGTGCCGGACCTTTGCGGATACGTCCCGATGAGTCGTAGTGCGAGCCGTGGCATGGGCAGAACCAGCCATCAAAATCACCTTTGGCTTCGGATGGTTTCTGGCCCAGCGGCACGCAACCAAGGTGCGTGCAGATACCGACCATGATCAGCCATTGGGCTTTGCCCTCTTTCACGCGTTCTTCATCGCTTTGTTTATCGCGCAGATCGGCGACAACGGCGCTGCGCGCCTCATCGATTTCTTTTTTCGTGCGGTGGCGGATGAACACCGGCTTGCCGCGCCAGACAACCGTGATGGCCTGACCTTCTTCGATCGGCGTCAGATCCACTTCCGTGGTCGACATCGCCATGGTATCAGCGGCCGGGTTCAACTGGTCGATGAACGGCCAGGCAACCGAACCTGCGCCAACAGCGCCAAAAGCGGCGGCGGTCAAATAGAGGAAATCGCGTTTTGTTGCGTCGTGAGGTGAGTGATCTGAGCTCATAAATCGGTGCCGTTTGTAAGATTAAAATCCATCGAAGCGAATAGCATTATACTTCTACCCGAGACAAGGGGGTATTTCCAGTCTTTCCCATGGCTTATCAATAGGCTATGAGGGGATATGATCCGCCTCGCCCTCTACCAACCTGATATTCCGCAAAATGTAGGTGCGGCCATGCGCCTGTGCGCCTGCCTTGGCGTGGCGCTGGACATCATCGAACCCTGCGGTTTTCCTTGGGATGCGCGGAAAATAAGGGCTAGCGCGCTGGATTACATCGATCATGTTGCCCTCGCCCGCCATGAGTCATGGTCTGCCTTTCGCGCAAAACAGGACAAAAATCGTCTTATATTACTTACCACAAAAACAGACGTGCCCTACTATGACGTGGCCTTCGAGCCGGGTGATATTCTAATGGCCGGGCGCGAGAGCGCGGGCGTGCCGGACGACGTCCATAACGCTGCCGATATCCGCATCACGATTCCCATGTTCGGCGCGATGCGCTCCTTGAATGTGATAAATGCCTCTGCCATGGTGCTGGGCGAAGCGATGAGGCAGCTCAATGACCGATAATCTCTGGACCGACCGCAAGGAAAAAGCCACGGCGTGGTTTAAGACGCTGCGCTCTTCCATCGTCTCCGAATTCGAAAAAATGGAAACCGATCTGGTCGGCGGAAACAAGGCGAATTTACCGCCGGGCCTGTTCACCATTACCCCGTGGGATCGCGCCGATCAGAACGAAGCCAATCAATCGGGGAGCGTTCTCAAAGGCGGTGGCGAAATGGCCATCATGCGCGGCCGCGTCTTTGAAAAAGTCGGCGTCAATATTTCCACGGTCCACGGCACCTTCAGCGATGCCTTTCGCAAAAGCATTCCCGGTGCGGAAGAGAGCGGAGAATTCTGGGCCGCAGGCATCTCTCTCGTTGCCCACATGCAAAGCCCCCTCGTCCCGGCCGTGCATATGAATACGCGCATGATCGTGACAACCAAGGGCTGGTTCGGCGGCGGGATGGATTTAACCCCGATGATCGACAACGACCAGAACAAAGCCGACTGGCATAGCGATATCAAAGCCTGCTGCGATCGCCATGATGAAACCTACCATTCGCGGTTCAAGCAATGGTGCGATGAATATTTCTTCCTGCCCCACCGCAATGAATCGCGCGGTGTCGGCGGCATTTTCTATGATTATCTCGAAGATGATTGGGAAAAGAACTTCGCCTTCACGCAGGATGTCGGCAAAACCTTTGCCACGCTATACCCGCGCATCGCCCGGCGCGCGATGAACGATGAATGGAATGAAGAACAGCGCGATATTCAGCTGATCAAGCGCGGACGCTATGTGGAATTCAATCTGCTCTATGACCGCGGGACGACCTTCGGCCTGAAAACCGGGGGCAACACGGATGCGATCCTGATGTCCCTGCCGCCAGAGGTAAAATGGCCATAAGTTGGGCGAAAAGTAAATGTAAAGCGGGAATATCTTAAAATCAACAGTTATTTTTCATAAATTTATGTTGATTTACCCTCTCAATTATCTGTATTGTCTCCTTACATCAGGTTTTAATTATGTAGGGGAACGTCATGTCTGCAAATGTTATCACAGATTATTTTCAAGCTATGTCTTTCGCAAAAACAAATCCCGGCCACATGGTTCGTTTTGAGGGCGACTTGCCTAGCAAAATCAGCGTTGTCCAGAATATTGTCGTCGTGCCAAAAGGCGGCAGCGTAGACGAATATATCAAGAAAACGCCGGGAAAAATTGTTGTTGGCAGCGGTGCTGGCATGGGCAATGTTGTTACAGGAACAGAAATATTCAACAACCAGCCATGTGATCGCTCATGGGCTCCATCGGGATACGCAAAACAAACTTTCGGCTAAAAGTTTTTCTCCATCCACTCGGCTTCCAGCTCTTTGAGCTTAAGTCCGAGCGTAGGGCCAGGTTTATAGCCCTGCGCAATTAAATCTTCGCCCGTGATGGAAAATTGAGGCGCTTGCCAATTGCGAATAATGTTTAAGAGAGCCGCCTGCGGCTCTCTTTTGTTAAGCGCGCACCATGACGCGTATATTTCAAACGCCATCGCATTACCGTGATAATAAATACAGCGTTTCACTACATGCTCGGTTTCTTCTCCAAAAACTTCAGCCCCTGATCGTACATCCTGCACATGCTTTTTCTGCGCTGTCGATAAAACCAAAGCGTCTTCAGGCCTATGAAGTAATGCCAGACGGGTTAAAAGATGGGTAGATGACAAGCGATCCAATACTAATACCTGATCGTATGTAATCAAATTCGGCAAAATTTCCTGTTCCACCATTTGCGCCAGAACAGGCACTGGATTTTCTACACCCAGTAATTTCAGCATTTCTTGCGTCACGCGCTCCTTGGATAAACGCTCAATGTGCGACGCCGCGGCACGGCACGCATACAAAGCTGCTTCATCATTCAAGCCCCAGCCAAGCTGCGCCGCGAACCGGAAATAGCGCAGAATGCGCAAATAATCTTCGGCAATCCGTTCAGCTGGCTCACCCACAAATCGCAGCGTTTTTGTTGCCAGATCATTCAAGCCTTGATGTAGCGGATCGAAAATCTCTCCCGCCTCATTGGCAAATAGCGCATTGACGGTAAAATCCCGGCGCTGCGCATCTTCTTTCCAGTCTTGCGTGAAGGCGACCACGGCGCGGCGCCCGTCTGTCTCAACGTCTTTGCGCAAAGTCGTAATTTCAAACGCCGTACCGTCGATAACGGCTGTAACAGTGCCATGATCAATGCCGGTCGGAATGGATTTTATGCCTGCCTGTTTTAAGGCAGCCTGAACCTCCTGTGGCACGAGTATCGTTGCAATATCGATATCGCCGCCGTTCCTGCCTATCAGCGCATCGCGCACGCAGCCGCCGACGAACAGTGCCTTACCCGTGCCAAGTGCCTGCAATACGCGCCGCGCTTTTTCGGCGCGCATCCAGGGTAAGGGCGTTATTGTCTGAACGGGTAACATCCCCTACTCTACCATGACAGTCCCGCTTTTATTCAACGAGATTTTCTTGGGCGATCAAAGCCGCCTGCGTGCGATTGGTGGCGCCTAATTTGCGGCAGATACCCCGTACATGCAGTTTGACCGTCACAACCTGCAAATCCAGCTCTCGCGCGATTTCCTTGTTTGTGCGGCCTTTCATCAAATGCCCCAGCACATCATGTTCGCGCCGCGTAATCCGGGCAAACCGCCCGGCGCTTTCATAAGGCGCTGGATCACCCGCCAGATACCGCGCAATGGCAGATACTATCTCTGTGGCCGAAATTTTATCGGGTTGAAAAGAAAATAAAGAGCGGCCGTTGATCTCCACATGACTTTGTTCAACCGCTTCTTTCCCCTCTACCAAAAAATCAGGGAAGCGCATGGCTATGTAGGCGCACAGCGCGTCGCGGTATAAACGGTTGTTATTGGCTATGAGCAAATAATTCATACGACTTACAAGGCAAAAGACATGCCACTGAGCCTCATAATCATATCAATGACTTAAGTTTCTTTCCGTCGCAAAATGCAACAGGCCTTCGCATAATGCGTGGCGTTAGGGTTTATAGCCCATGTGAGCAAGCGTTGTATATTGCACCGGCTTGGTGCCCATGATCTGGCGATAAACATGCACGCCTTCGAGCACGCGCTGAACATAGTTTCGCGTCTCGTAAATCGGAATCTCTTCGATCCAGTCAATCATATCGCGCTGCGAACTGCGTGGATCGCCGTTTTCATTGATCCACTGACTAACACGGCCCGGTCCGGCATTATAGGCCGCCGCCGCCATTGCATATTCGCCGCCATAACGGTTGACCATGTCGCTGATATACCGGCTACCAAGGCGGATATTATAATCGGGCCGCGTCGTCAGCCAATCATTTTGATGGTTTATGCCAATCTTGCGCGCTGTCTCTTTTGCCGTACCCGGCATAAGCTGCATCAGGCCGCGCGCTCCGGCGGGGCTGATCGCCTGCTGATCGAACCGGCTTTCCTGACGCATGATCGCATGCGCGAGGGCCCATTCGGTTTCGCGCACGTCGCCCATTTTGCTTTCCAGCGTTGGATACAAAAATCCGGTCAAGATAACGCCATGCTTGTTCTGGGCTTCCTGCGCAATTTTAATCGCGATCGGCGTTTGTCCGATAGATTCGGCCACTGCCGCCAACCCTTCAATTTCGCTGACTGATCCGGCTTTGTCCGCAGCCCTCAGCAGGAAAGCCGACGCTTCGCTGCGATAGCCGGCCCGTGCCAGATATTGGGCGGCGCGCGCCATGTCATGATTTTGCACCGACTGCTTGGCGCTATTGGTAGAGCGCACAGGTGGTAGCTTTTGATCCGGCATGCCGAGGGCCGAGGCCGCCATCTGTCCATAGAAAGTCGTCTGATATTTCGCCGCTTCCTGATACCACTGGCGTGCAATTTCGGAATGTTTTAGCACTTCGCTGGCTCGACCTGCCCAATAGGCGGCGCGCGATTTGCTGATTGGCGTTTCCACATTGTGGAACATCCGCTCGAACGTCTCAAAGGCTTCCCAAGGCTTGTTCACGAACCGTAGAGCCAGAAAGCCTGATACCCACTGCGCTTCGGTAAAAGCGGGCGTGCCCGGTTTCTGGTCGTGACGTTTTGCCAGATCATAAGCGCGCGGATATTGACGCGTTTCCATCAGGCGGCGGATGACGATGTTGCGTTCTTTCCACCATTCTTCCGGGTTACTCACAGACTCCATTTTCGGCGCATCCGCGAGAATGGCAATCGCCCCGTCGTTAAGATTTTTCTGGCGGCGCCATTTGAGGCGCTCATACAATAATCCTGAATCACGCTGCAACGATTGCGGCACGCGCGCTAGCAGCGTTTCAGCGCCGCCTGCATCCATCGATAGCGCAATGCGTGCTTCGGCCAGTGCCGGATAGCCATTGCCCAACGCTTCCGCCACCGCCCGCGCATTGGTATAATTGCCGCGCAGTAACTGGCGATCCATGCGCTTGATCAGCGCGTCTTTATCCAGATGTCCCTGAAAGCGCGCATAAAAGGCGCGCTGCTCTTCACGGCTCATGGATTTGTCGATCCAGGTGTCGCGGATAATTTTGTTGGCTTCGCTGGTGCGCCCCTGATTCATCAGCGCCGCCGCATAACGCGTCGCGCCAGTGCCGGTCTGCGGTTCGTTGCGCGCAAACCACGCGATAATCTGCGCATCGGGCAAGTTCGATGGCATCACCGCTTCCGCCTGACCGCGGAATTTGTTCATGAACGGCCATTCCGGATGGGCATTGATGAACGATGACAAGGCCTCGTAATTCGTATTGCCCTTGTTGTTGAAGGACAGCCATTGGTCGACCTGACGCTCCAGGGATTGCGCATCCGCTGCCGTAGGCAGGAATATGACCAATAAAACGATCAGGTGAAGCAGGGCGCGCATAGAATTTCCTTGGTTTCGATGAGTAACACTGGTTATAACAGCCTGTTATGTCGACGAAAAAGAAAAAAACGAAATCGGGTCTTTTGTCCACGGATGTCATGGTGGCCGAAAACCGCAAGGCACGTTTTGAATTCGAGATCGGCGAAACATTTGAAGCCGGTTTAATGCTACGCGGAACAGAAGTGAAGATGCTGCGTCACGGCCAGTGCGGTTTGACGGAATCACATGTATCACCCAAAAAAGGCGCGCTCTATCTGATGAACGCCCATATTCCGGAATATCCGCAAGCCGGGCCCCATCTTCAACATGAGCCCCGCCGTCACCGCAAATTACTGCTGCATAAAAAGCAGATTGATACCCTGCTCGGTGCCGTATCCAAGGAAGGCATGACGATTATTCCGCTCAAACTCTTTTTCGATTCCAAGGGAATTGCCCGGCTGGTGATTGCGTTGGCGAAAGGGAAAAAGCTGCATGACAAACGCCAGACAGAAAAAGACAGAGACTGGTCCCGTGACAAAGGACGCATCCTGCGCGAAAACAACAGATAAAATCCTCTGGCCGCAATCGGCCAGCGAAGCCATTGCCATTCAGCAAACCCTGCGTCAGCGAGTCATCCTCACCAATCAGCTCGGCCCTTTGACTATTCTGGCCGGTGTCGATGTTAGTTACGACATTCATACCGATCTGACGCGGGCCTATATTGCTCTGTTCGATGTGCGGAGCCGTGAATTGATTGCCAGCGTCCGTGCGATTGCACCCACCACGTTTCCCTATATTCCGGGCCTGCTATCCTTTCGAGAAATACCCGCCCTCCTTGAAGCGTTTACCTGCCTGCCCTTTCAACCGGATTTATTGATGGTCGATGGACAGGGTGTTGCGCACCCAAGACGTCTCGGGATTGCCGCCCATCTGGGGGTGTTACTGAATATTCCTGCAATTGGTGTTGCCAAATCGCGGCTATGCGGGCGTCATTCTGTTATCGGGCCCGATAAAGGCTCGGTCGCGCCGCTGATCGACCGACATGAAATTATTGGCAGTGTTCTGCGCAGCAAAGATAATTGCAATCCGCTTTACATTTCCGCCGGACACCGTATCGATCACGAAACCGCGCTGACCATTACACAGGATTGGATCACCAAATACCGTCTTCCCGAACCCACCCGCATCGCCGACCAGATATCAAAATGGCCGGTATGACCGGCCATTTTTTTATTCTTCTGTCGGAGCGGCTTTTTTGCCACGTCCTTTAGGAGCGCTTGCCTCTTCGGGGATATCGCCGTCATCATTGGCAATAGCATTGTCTTCCGGACCTGCCAGCATTTTTTCAGCGAGGCCTGAATTCTCGCGAATTTTACGCTCCAGAGTGGCCAGCATTTCTGGATGCTCACGCAGATATTGCTTGGCATTTTCACGGCCCTGACCGATACGCTCGCCTTCCGCCGAGAACCATGCGCCGGATTTTTCAACGACACCGGCCTGTACGCCGAGATCGATAATTTCACCGATCTTGGAAATCCCTTCGCCGTACATGATATCGAATTCAACCTGACGGAACGGTGGCGCCATTTTGTTTTTGACAACCTTCACCCGCGTCTGGTTACCCACAACTGTTTCTCTGTCCTTGATCGAGCCGATACGGCGGATGTCGAGACGCACCGACGCATAGAATTTCAAGGCATTCCCGCCGGTCGTCGTTTCCGGCGAGCCGAACATGACGCCGATTTTCATACGGATCTGGTTGATGAAAATCACGATCGTGCGCGAACGCGAAATCGAACCGGTCAGTTTACGCAAAGCCTGCGACATCAGGCGGGCTTGCAGACCCACATGCGTGTCGCCCATCTCGCCTTCGAGTTCGGCGCGCGGCACAAGGGCTGCGACCGAGTCGATGACCAGAACATCCAGCGCGCCGGAACGCACCAGCGTATCGGCAATTTCCAGCGCCTGTTCCCCGGCATCCGGCTGAGAGATCAGCAGGTCATCAATATTCACACCCAGCTTGCGGGCATAGCCCGGATCGAGCGCGTGCTCCGCATCCACAATCGCGCAGGTGCCGCCATTCTTTTGTGCTTCGGCAATTACGTGCAGCGCCAGTGTGGTTTTACCCGAGCTTTCCGGGCCGTAGATTTCAATGATACGGCCGCGTGGCAAGCCGCCAATGCCCAGACCGATATCCAGGCCCAGCGACCCCGTCGACACAGTTTCGACTTCCGGCGCGACACCACCATTCAATTTCATGATCGAGCCTTTACCGAAGGCGCGCTCAATCTGGCTCAGCGCGGCATCAAGGGCTTTCTGGCGTTCTGCATTATTCTGGCTCATGTAATCTTCCTTCCGGATCGGGGTAACACTCATAGGGTTCTCCTTTGTTCTGGCACAGGGCCAGCTGGGGTTCAATTGGGCTTTGGCAATTACGCACAAACGATTATGGAGCCAGCATGTACCCACTTTGTTCTATCGTCAATAAAAAAGAACAAAGTTAGAACATTTCTTTTTTTACCATAATTTTTAGGAGAGCCTGCGCCCTATCCCATCAGCCGCAACTACCCCTGTGGCAAAACAGGCTTGCAGCAGATAACCGCCGGTCGGCGCTTCCCAGTCGAGCATTTCGCCCGCGACAAAAACACCCGGTTTTTGTTTCAGCATCAAAGCCTCATCCAGCGCATCCAGCGCGATCCCGCCCGCCGTTGAAATCGCACGGTCAATATCAAACGGCGCGGTAATTGTGACCGGCACCGCCTTTATCAACGCCGCAAGTTTTTCAGCGGATAACTGAGCGACAGACAAATCCGCCTCGCGCAATAAACTGATGGCGAGAGGGGATAACCCCGCCGCCTTTTTGAGATATGTTGAGAAAGATTGCCGCCCGATAGGGGATTGATCAAATTTTGCGGTGAGCTCCTGTAGCGTTTGATGCGGACGCAGATCGATAAAGACAGTACTATCCCCCTCCTGCGCAATCGCCTCGCGGATAGAGGTAGACAAAGCATAGACAGCGCCCCCCTCAATTCCCTTTTGCGCAATCATCACTTCACCGGCAACCGATTGATCGTCATGACGCAGCGTAATGTTCTTCAGCGGCTGTCCCGCAAATTTTTCTTTGAAGATATCAGACCACGCAACCTGAAATCCGCAATTGGCGGGGCGCAATGGTGTGATCGGAATGCCCTTAAGTAACTCTGTCCAACGGCCATCCGAGCCCAGTCCCGGCCATGACGCGCCACCGAGCGCCAGCAGCGTCGCGGCAGATTGAACCGTTTCCGTTTCGCCTTGTGCATTGATAAAGACCAGCGCGCCCGTCTCATCCCAGCCCGCCCAGGTGCGCTGCAACCTGAATTCCACGCCTAGCAATTCAAGCCGCGCGAGCCATGCGCGTAACAGCGGCGATGCTTTCATCGCCTTGGGAAACACGCGCCCGCTCGACCCGACAAACGTCTCCTGCCCTAAGTCTTCGCACCATTGGCGCAACGCTTGGGGAGGAAATTTCTCGATCAGCGGCGTTAAAAAATCTTCCGCCGCCCCATAGCGTTTCATAAACTGTGGCAACGGTTCTGAATGCGTAAGGTTCAATCCCCCGCGCCCGGCCATTAAAAATTTCCGTCCCAGTGATGGCTTACGATCATAGAGATAAATTGTATGCCCCGCCCTTGCGAGACACTCCGCCGCCATCAACCCCGCCGGGCCGCCGCCGATAATGATGATCGGGTCCGTCATGACCCTATTCTCCCAACGCCTCTTTAATTTTTGCGGCTAATTGTTTGAGCGAGAATGGCTTGGGCAGGAAGAACGTGTTCGCGTCCATATGGTCTTTGAGGCGGTCTTCCGTGTAACCGGAGATGAAAATAATCTTCAACGTCGGCATCTGCTCTCGCATGTGTTTGGCCAATGTCGGGCCATCCATGTCTGGCATCATCACATCCGTGACCATCAGATCGAGCTGACGGTTTTCCTGCCCGGCCCACATCTCGAGCGCAGCAGCGCCATTCTCGGCCGCAATGACATCATACCCTTTGTTGGCCAGCGCGCGGGTAGAGAAGGTGCGCACCGCGTCTTCATCTTCCACCAGCATGATACGCGCCGTGCCTGTCAGGTCGGCTTCGCTCAATTCAACCTGGCGAATTTCTTCGACCGTTTCGCTTTCTTCGCCTTCGGAGAGGCGCGGCAGATAGATCGTGAAAGTTGTGCCCACACCGACTTCAGATTCAATTTTCAGATAACCGCCCGTCTGGCGAATAATCCCGTAGACGGTAGCAAGGCCAAGCCCTGTCCCCTTGCCCACATCCTTGGTCGTGAAGAACGGCTCCAGAATACGGCCCAGATGTTCCGGCGCAATGCCGGTGCCAGTATCGGTGATCGACATTTCCACCCACTGACCCGGTGGCATGGTTTCACCGGCGCATTCAATCGGCGCATCATTGTCGAAATTACGGGTGATGATGGCAAGCTTGCCGCCCTCTTCCATCGCATCGCGCGCATTGACCGCCATGTTGACCAGCACCTGATCCATCTGCCCGACATCGACTTTGACGAGGCCGAGATCGTGCCCGTGAATCAATTCCAGTTCGATATTCGCGCCGATCAAACGGCGCAGCAGGTGCGATGCTTCGATCAGAATATCGGTGACGTCCTGCACTTTCGGACGCAGCGTTTGCTGGCGCGAGAAGGCTAGCAGCTGGCGTACAAGATTTGCCGCGCGGTTCCCGTTCTGCTTAATCTGCATAATATCACCGAACGAGGAATCGCCAGGTTTATGACGCAAGAGTAAGAGATCGCAGAAGCCGATCATGGCGGTCAGTAAATTGTTAAAGTCATGCGCGATACCGCCGGCTAGCTGCCCGATAGCCTGCATTTTTTGCGATTGCACGAACTGTGCTTCAAGCTGTTTCTGTTCAGATAAATCGATAAAGTGCAGAACGATATCTTCACCGCCGCGGAATTTACGCGCATGCATCTGCACGGTCATGCTCTTGTCTTTACCGACAAGATCCATCTCGATCGGCGCGGCCATGCGCTGACCTTTTTCAATGCGCGAGATGGATTCGGATACGCTCAGGCGGTCTTCGCCCGCGATCAGATCTTTCAGGCGGCGGCCTTCAATCTCGGCAATGGTTTCGCCCAGCATGGTGCCAAGCGCCGTATTACAATCACGCACAACCCCTTCTGGATCAATCAGTGCAATACCCAAAGGCGCTTCTTCGAAGAAACGCTGGAAGCGGTCTTCGGCTGATTGCAATGCTTGTTTCATTTCGCGCTCGGCGGTTAAATCATGCACCACGGCGCGCGTGCGCACGCGGCCGTCTTCATCGACTACGACAGCCTGATTGATCGAGGCGAGGAAGCTTTTTCCCATCGCACCTTTGAAAGCAACTTCGGCAATCTGCCGCGCACCGCCTTTATCAGTAATGTCATACGGCGCGCCCATTTCAGGCGGCTCTTTTAAATATGCGTGCAGATTGCCGCCACTGAGTAATTTTTCGATATCGGCCCCAAGCCAGCGTGCCAGCGTCGCATTCACAAAAACAAACCGACCATTCTCATCGACCGAGAAAAATCCCACCGGCGCGTTGTCGGTAAAGTCGAGCAGCTTTTCGCGCTCTTCACGCACCGAGCGGTCCAGCTCGCGCTGCTTGGTCACATCATCGATGCGCCAGTGTACATAACCCGCCCAACCCGCGACAGGCTGCGCGCTGACAATAAACCATTTTTCCTGTTCTTCCGGGCCGGTAACGAGTTCAAGAGAATCGCTCAAACCGCGTTGCGCCTGATCAGCCAGATTGCGGAACAGGTTAAAGGCCTCTTCATTATCTTTAAATAACCCGGCGAGACTTTCCAGACCCGGCGCACCGACTTTACGGCATAGTGCGTCGAACCGCTGGTTGCTGAACACCGGATGATCCGCAGAATCGGTAATCAGGTGCGCGCCGCGCGACCCTTCCAGCACTTCACGAATCAACTGCCGCTCATTTTCATGACGCTTGTAGCCGAACAATGCGCGGTGAAACACAAAAGCCAGCGCCGCCGCCAGCACGAATAGCGCGCCTGCGCTCAGCATGGTTTTCTGATCGATTTCCAGCCAATAGGCCGCACTGACCGTCAACCCCACATAAAAGGCGAGCATAATCCCGATGCGCGCCGCCTGACGTCGTTTGCGTCCCTTGGTCACAGCCCTGTCTTCAGGAGCGGATACATAACGGCGAATAAATTCAGAATGATCAAGAGACATGGCGATTCCCACATTGCCATGAGGACTAAACCTTTGCCAGAGAAAACCCTTAATCTCTAATCTTGCCTTTGAGGCGGAAGACGTAGGAGATGACTTCGGCGACGGCTTGGTAGTGTTCTTGAGGAACGGGTGAATCGATATCGACCGTTTCATACAAAGCCCGTGCCAAAGGCCTGTTTTCAACCATAGTAACTTTATTCTCGGTCGCGATTTCCCGGATTTTGGCGGCAATAAAATCCACCCCTTTGGCGACAACGACCGGCGCCACCATGGTATCGGGATCGTATTTCAGGGCAATGGCGTAATGGGTCGGGTTGGTAATGACCACATCCGCGCCTGGCACCGATTGCATCATGCGGGCACGGGCCTTTTCCTGACGCAGCTGGCGCAGTTTGGCTTTAACGTGCGGGTCACCCTCCGACTGCTTGTACTCGTCTTTTAACTCCTGCTTGGTCATACGCATCTGTTTGAAATGCTCGAAGCGCTGATAGATCAAGTCCAGCGCCGCTACGACAAACATGACGAATAAAATACCCATCATCATACGGAAGACAAGGTTATCGAGCTGCTCCAAAAGACTCGCGACAGACAATCCAACCATGCTATCGACGCGACCGAAATAGGGATACATCATCCCGTAGCACACAGCGCTGATGACGCCGATTTTGATGAGCCCTTTGACGAACTCCATGATCGACCGCATGGAAAAGAGGCGGGAAAACCCTTTGGCCGGGGAGATTTTGCTTAAGTCCGGGGTAATAATATCAGGCGCGAACAACACGCCCACCTGTAAGAACGGCCCTAAAAAAGCCGCTGCCATCAAGAAAATCAGCGGCAAAGTCATGATGGCCAAAACATCAATCAGCGCATCACCAAGGATCACGCCAAAGCCCCCCGGCACGCCGGGCAGTGAGTGTGCTTCGGCAATATAGGTGCGCATTAAAGCGCCCAGTTTTTTCATCGCAGACGGTCCGATGGCAAGCACAACCAGCGTGCCTGCGGTGAGCATCACCCAGTTGTTGACCTCGCGCGACATGGGCACCTGCCCCTTTTTGCGCGCTTCTTCCAGCTTCTTGGGGCTGGCGTCTTCGGTCTTCTGGGCATCATCCTGGTCGCCGTCACTCATGCCCTATTGCCCGTTCGAGAGGAAATACATCATCCCGTCCTCAAAGCGGCTGGCCCAGAACATCATGCCGGCGGAAAAAATCAGCGATAGGGTAATCAGCGATAGAATGATCTGCAGCGGCAAGGCGACCATGAACACCTGTATCTGCGGCATCACACGCGCCAGTACGCCCATGGCGATGTAAATGAGCAACGCCACGATCACGAACGGCATGGCAATCTGGAAGCCCACGAAGAATGCACTGGCAACCGCTTTTGACATCAGTTCGGCCATGCTCCCCGTGTCGGGAATGCCGCCAAGCGGGAATAGCTGATAACTTTCCACCAGTCCGTAAATCAGCAGGTGATGCAGGTTGGTCGCAAACATCAACACCACGCCGGCGACCGACATGAACGCGCCGACGATCGAGCCTTGCGTCGCCATCGCCGGGTTGAAAATCTGCGCGTTGGCAAAACCTGACATCAGCGAGATGATCATCCCCGCCGTATCCAACGCAGACACCAAAATACGCGCGATAGTGCCGATAAACAGGCCTGTAATGAATTCCATCCCGATCAGCACAAACAAGACGGGCATAGCGGGCAGTGGCGATGGCATGAACTGCTGCATGACCGGCATGAGTACGGCCGACAGACCGAGCGCGACATACAAGCGAATGTTGGATGGGGTAAAAGAATCGCCGACCCCCGGCATGATCATCATGGCAGTGCCGATACGCGTAAACGCAATCAGAAACGCGAACACGCCGGTCGCCATGAATTCTTCAAGATTAATCATAGCGCGGCCAGCTTGGGCGCAAAGAAGACAAAGGCCGCGCCGGCCGCGATCAATAAAAACCCAATACCGTGATAGAGCGTAAATTTTTCCCCGAGATACAAAACCGAAAAGCCGGCGAAGACTATCAGGGTAATTACCTCCTGCATGGTTTTCAGCTCGGCGGCCGAATAGGTGCCATATCCTATTCTGTTCGCGGGTACGGCAAAGCAATATTCAACAAAAGCGATGCCCCATGCGGTGAGAATGACCAGCCACAGCGCCGCATGAGGAAATTTCAGATGTCCATACCACGCAAACGTCATGAAGATGTTGGAAAAGAACAACAGAACGATGGGGATGAGGGGCGTGAGCGCGGGGGCGAAAGGCATGCGATGGCCTTACCCGATCCCGATGATCCGGTCGGCGATATTCTGCATGAAGGTATTCATCATCATGATGAAAGTCGGGAACAGGACAAAGATGGCGGCAAACATGGTGATAATTTTCGGCACGAAGACCAGCGTGATTTCCTGCACCTGCGTCAGAGCCTGTAACAGCGCGATCGCCACGCCGACAATCAGACCGACCATCATGACGGGCGTGCCGATGACAATCATCATCCAGATGGCCTCACGGGAAATGTCGATGATTTCGGTTTCTGACATGGCTTCAGGCTATCTGAATTGGCCCGGTCCGGCAACCGATCACTAGATCGGCATACGCATAATTTCCTGATACGCGGAAACCAGACGGTCGCGGACGGAGACAACGGTTTGCAAGGTTAATTCAGCGGCGGACACGGCCTGCACAACTTCCGGCAGGCTGGCTTCGCCGGTGATGGCTTTGGCGGAGGCGCTCTCGCCCGCGCGCATGGTGCGGATCGCGTTCAGCGCTGATTCTTTCATGACATCGCCGAAAGACGGGCCTTTTTGCACATCGTCGCCCATAACCGCGCTATTGGTTTTGGCCACATTGGCGTAAGCATTGGCGGCAGCAGCTGGATTGATATCGACCATGAAAGACTCCTTATCTTGCTACTCTATCATATAGTTCGTTAACGCAGAATATCGATTGTGCGTGACATCATGGAGCGGGAATTTTCCATCATGCTGAGGTTGGCCTCATAGCTGCGCTGGGCTTCACGCATGTCGTTCATCTCGATCAGCACATTTACATTCGGCATTTTCACATAACCGCTTGAATCGGCGCCCGGGTGATCGGGCATGTATTTCATATTATAGTCCGCTTCTGAATCCTCGCGGATTTTATCGACCTTCACCAGCTGGGTGCCGACTTCGCGGTCCATCACGTTTTTAAACGTAATAATCTTGCGCGAGTATGGATCGCCGCCGGGCGTGGTCGATGCCGTACTGGCGTTGGCGATGTTCTGCGAAATAACCCGGGTGCGCTCGCCCTGGGCACGCATGCCCCAGGCGGCGGTTGTCATGGCTGAAAAGGTGTTCTCTGACATAATCCTAATCCTTCCCTAAATCCTAGTTGCGGCCCAGAGCCGTATAAAGCATGCCCATATTCTTGCGCAGCAGGTTGGTCATGAGGCTGTAATCCATCTGCACTTCGTTCGCTTTGACCATCTGCTCTTCGATGATGACCGAGTTTTCGTTCGGCGATACTTCATAGGTCATGCGCGATTGAATCGTTTTGGCATCGGCGGTCATGCCCGGTAGCGGCAGGTGTTTGGGATTGGTTGTCATCATGCTGACCTTATCCACTGTGACTTTAGATGTGTCGTCCTGCATCACGCGGTCCAAAACCTTGCCAAAATCCATGGCTTTCATTTCCTTGGCGCGGTAACCCGGCATATCGGCATTGGCGATGTTCTCTGAAATGACCGTATTCTTGCGATCCAGATAGGTCATTTTGGCGCCCATGGCATCAAATAACGGTATGTTCAGCATCGACATTGTTTTATCCTTTATCCCGTGACGGATTATTCCTACGGCTTTAATTGCAGGATGCGTGCCAATGAGCGACGGATTTGACGATGGCGTGAAGAAAAGCGGCAATGACCGCTTTAAGCCATTGAATGCAAAGGATAAACCGAAAAAACAAACCGCCGTGGCGCTGCAGGATCGCACCGCCGAAAAAAAGGTCCCGCTGGTCGTGGCCGCCGGCCGGGGACATCTTGCCGAGCAGATTTTGCAGCTTGCCTTCGAAAACGGGATCAACGTCCGCGAAGACAGCGCGCTGGCGGAAATGCTGGCCGCGATCGAAATCGACTCCCCTATACCTTCCGAAGCGTTTGCCGCTGTCGCCGAAATTTTATCCTATGTATATCGCGCCAACGGCCAGCCGAACCCCTTTGACGCGGTGCTGAAGGATGTTATGGATGAACAGAACAAGGATCGTCCCCAATGACCATCAGCCGCGACCAGATTGAAAGCCGTATGCGCGATATCACCGCGTTCATCGAGCAATCGACGCAAACCGTGCGTGGCGGCCGGATGGTCGTGCTGCATCATCTGGATGACGAAGTGGCGGCGCTGTGCGACGCCGCCATCGCCCTGCCCCCGGCCGATGCCACAAAAATTCAGCCCCTGATGGCCGCTATGATCGGCCGCCTCGAAGAATTGGCCAGCGCCTTGCAGGAGTTCCGCAAATCCAAGGGTGGCCAGTAGGATGGAAATGGGGCTGACCGGAATTGTTAAGCTGTTAGGCGCGCTGATTTTTGTCGTGGCGCTGATGGGTGGTTTTGCGCTGCTGCTGAAAAAATTTGGGTTGGGGAATGCCGCCTTGGCTTCACGCGCAGGCAAGCGAATGAAACTGGTCGAGGTCATGACCATTGACGCGCGCCGCAAGGCTGTCATCCTTGAATGCGATGACGAACAACATTTGGTTATACTGGGTCCCACGGGCGATACTGTGGTAAAAAACAACATACCGAAACGGATCGTTTCTAATGAAAACGCCTTCAAAGACGCCGCGTAGCTTTTTCAAAAAATTCTTGATGTGGAATGGGATAGCGACACTATCTCTGGTTTTGCTGACGCTCGCTGCGACGCTACATCCTGCTTTCGCGCAAGCCATCACTATCGACCTCGGCGGCGGCGAAAACACCGGCACGATGACCGGTCGCGTGGTCCAGATGGTTGCCCTTCTGACTGTCTTATCCCTCGCTCCGTCCATTCTTATTATGATGACCAGCTTCACGCGGATCATCATTGTGCTGTCTTTCCTGCGTACCGCAATCGGGATTCAGCAGACACCGCCGAACTCGGTGATGATCTCCCTCGCCCTCTTCTTGACTCTCTTCGTCATGGCGCCGACCTTTCAGGCCGCCTACCAGAACGGCCTTCAGCCCCTGATCAATGAAGAGATCGATGAGGTGCAGGCGTTTGAAGCCGGCGTCGCCCCATTTAAACAATTTATGCTTGCCCATGTGCGCGATAATGACCTGACCCTTTTCACTGAACTCTCCAACCTCGGCCCCTTCGACAGCCCGGAAGCCGTACCGCTTCAGGTGCTTATCCCGTCCTTCATGATTTCCGAGTTGCGCCGCGCCTTTGAAATTGGTTTCATGCTCTTCCTTCCCTTCCTCATCATCGACATGGTCACGGCCTCGATCCTGATGTCGATGGGTATGATGATGCTGCCGCCGGTGATGATCTCGCTGCCATTCAAGATCATCTTCTTCGTGCTGGTCGATGGCTGGTACCTGATTTCAGGATCACTGATCCAGAGCTTCGGACAAGTTCCCCCACCCGCAGCGGGATAAACGTAAATATTATTATTCCGTTGCTGTCTGCGCGGCAGGGGCTGGGGCTGGGGCCGCTTCAGCGGGAGCGGACGTAGCCGCTTCTGGCGTGGGTGCCGGGGTTGTATTCGTCGGCGCTTGCGCTGCAGGTACGCTCGTTGCGGCTTCGCTGACAGGGGCCGAATCTGTTTCAGCCACTGGTTCGGCTGGCGGTGCTGCAGCTGGCGCAGGCGTTACTTCGGGTGTCGTGGGAGCTGTAGCGGCGGCTGCGGGAGTTGCCGCTTTAGAAGCAGACGCCGTTGCTTCGGGCATTGTCACGCTGGCAGGTGACATCACCTCAACCTTACGGTAACTCTCCAGGAAATCTTTGAACAGATCGACATTATTGATCGTCTCTGCAATCGTATCGCGGCTACGGATCAGGCCAAATCGGCGCGGCAGCGTCACCACATCGAACAATTCATTTTTCGGCGTCTGTTTCATCTGCGCACTGTAGCGATCGCGCAGCGTACCGAGGCCAACGCGGTCACCAGCCAGATTCAGCGCAATCCCGCGATTTAAAATCAGATCAGCCTGATCAGGTGTCAGCGCAATATCCGGACGGATTTGTTCGACATCAATCAGGCTTTGCAGACCATCGGCTGCTTCACGCCATCGCTGGCTTTTCCAGGCGATGTCAGCGCGCAGGCGCGCAACCGTTTTATCGGCGGGCAGCTTGCTGATTTCATCGATCGCTTTATCTGCCTGCCCCGCTTTGGCCAGCGCACTCGCGCGCAGTAGCGTAATTTCGCGCATCGTGTCTGGCGGCACCAGCTTGGTGTCACTTTCTTTATACGCCGCTTCCGCCTGCGCCAGATTTTTTAATGCAACTTCCGGCTTGTTATTGAGCAAACGGATCGCGGCCAGACGCAAGGCAATGCGTCCCGCCTCAGGCCCTTTCAGGCGATGCGTCAATTGATAATCATAAAGACTTTCGGCGCGTGCCAGTAAGTCCGTATCAACCATGCGTTCAGCCAGTTGCTCGACGATGCGGTCACCTTCCTGTTCCGGCGGCATAAGTTCTTTGAATTCTTCATAGACGCCGATCGCCTCCAGCGGCGAGAGTTTCTGCAATTCATCGCTGTCAAACAGGGTGCGGAAAGACCGCGTCATATACGCTGTCACCTCCCGGCTCAGCTGTGAAGCCGGCGCCAGCGTGGCCGCATTGCGTAGTACATGCAGCCCTTTGAGATATTCATCATTTTCAATATACACCTGGCCCAGGCGGTAATTTGTCAGCGCTTCCAGCTCATCGCCGCGCCACGCATAGCGCAAGCCTTCCAGACGATCCACCGCCTGCGCGGCATCGATCTCGTTTCTCTCCAGCAGCACTCGGGTCAGCGCAAGACCGGAGCGCGCGCGGTAATACTCGTTATCGCTTTTCGCCAGATCGCCCCAGTATTTTTTGCCTTTTTCAAACTGCTTCAACTGGCGCGCTGCTTCGCCCATCAGATAGGTCCATGCGGCTTTGTCGACCGGGCGCATCGTCCCGACAGCCGGTTCAAGGTCGGCCAGGATACGTTCCGCCTCCATCACCTGGCCAGCGCGCAATCCCACTTCCGCGACATTCAGCGACAGCCACTCGCGCATGATGGGCGGGTAATCATTGATCGCTTTTGTATCACTCGGCAGGGATTTGATCGCCTGCTGCCAGTCTTCCAGCGCGGCATATGTCGCCATGCGCCAGTATGGCACATCGCGATATCGGTCCAGCATTGGATTTACCATATCAGTAATCGCCAGATCAGGCTGACCGGCAATTAAGGCCGCGGCGCCCCGCAGACCAATAAATTCAGCATTCTCTTCAATCTCCGGCATCAGTAAGTTGACAGAGCGTAAATACCCAAGCGCTTCGCTGCCGCGGTCGTTCGCCAGCATGAGCTTTGACAAGGTGAGCAAATCTTCCACGCGACCGGCCGTATCTTTTCCGGCCATGCCCGCCATCAACGCATTCTGGTTATCGGCCAGCGCGCGTAACCCGCCCATCTGCCAGCGGGCAAGATGATAAAGATTATCGCTGTTGACCGGGGGCATCTCCGTTTTCTTGATGCTCGATTGAACGGCTTTTTTGGGTTCCTCCTTCACCGCGTCCATCGACAAAGACAGATCACCCGATCCACGCCCAATCCGCACACCGCCCGTTTCAATTGCCGCGCTGACGTCATCGGCGATTGGCACATAGGCTAAACCAACATAAGACGGTAATGTTTCCAGTTCGACAAATTGGTATGGCGTGCGTGCGCTCAACGTCGATGCGCTCATTGTCACGACTTTTATAACATCGCCAATATCAGGATCAGTCAGCTCGACAATTTTTTGTGGCCCTTCCAGCGGGAATAACAAGGCAGCGCCTTGACGCTCCGTTTTTGGTTCTGCCTTTGCCGCCACGGGAGTCAAACGCTGTGGCTCAATGCTCTGCACCTCTTTTGGATTGGGAGAGAGTACGATGCGCCAACGCAGGCCACCGCCCTCCGCAGTAATGCCGGCGCCCGTTGTCTTCTTCAGACGATAGCCCGTGCCGCCTTTGACATCAAAACGCTGCAACAGGCCGAATTTTTCCACCTGCGGCCCCGACAGCGCGGGTGGCACGTTCATGTTCGGATCATCACTGACAACCCACAGCCACTCACCGCGCTCGAATACCGCGAGGCCGAGTTTTTTGGTCGACGTCACGGTAATGACATGCGGATCAACGACCGGTACGCTTTCCTTCACAGCGGAAACAGGCGGTTGCTCAACAACAGGCGTTGCAACAGTGACAAGTGTTTCAATTGCCTGCGGTGCAGACTGAGGTTGTGCCTTTATTTCTACCGGCGTTTGAATGATGGGCGCATTAGTAACAGGCGCTGCGGCTTTTTCTTTCGCCTCATCGACAATGGTCAGCGACGGCTCTTCGGCATCCAGTTTCTTTAACGCCTCTGTCGGAGCAGCTGATTTTACAGCGTCCGGTTCAACCGCAGTCTTTGCCGCCGGCACAGGCGGTTTCTCTTTTGGCGCAGGAACTGGCGCTGGAGCCGCTTTCTCTTGAGGCGCTTCTTTCACCGCCGCTTTGCGGCCGCCAGGCGGATCATACACATCGATGATGATCCGCTTGCCGACTTTCAGATCTCGAATTTTGCTGGCGGCGGGAATGGTCAATGCGAGCGTTAAATTATCGGCCGCGCCCGAGGTCACTTTGACACCGCTGATATTTTCCAGCGCTTTGACCTTGGAGATATCCGCCTTACCCGGCTTGTCAAAAGTAAGTGTAAGATTTGCGCCATCCCGTTTAACGGTGTAAGTCGGCGCGGCAGGCCACTCAAAAACAAGGCGCTGATACTCGTCTTGCGACCCTGTGCGCACATCGACCGCCTCCTGCGCCCAGGCCGCTGGCGCACAGGCTAGGACGCTCAGCAGCGCAGTCGACAATAATAAATGGCGAGTCATTAACTTACCCTGCCATACGCTCTAAAAAGGGACAAGATCAAGGGGCTCCGATATCGAAGACTGTCACCTGTTTTCCATCATCTTCCATAATGACAATGTCGAGACGATTACCCAAAGCACGCCGCTCAATCTCCGGCAGCGTGACATTGAGACCATCATATAGCCCTGTGCCTGCGCCACGGATCAACACGGGCTTACCATAGCCTTGTGATTGCAAAATGCCCGAAGCCGCTGCGGCGCGCGCGAGTGACAATTCCCACGGAGAAGAAAAAGCCGGGCTGATGACCGGCCCAGCATCCGTATGCCCGACAATCTCCACGCGATTTTTCAACCGGCCCAGTGTCTCGGAAAGTAAGGACAACGTCTTGCGCCCCTTGTCCGCAATATCCGCCTGCCCCGCCTCGAACAACTGGCCGCCGGGAATAGAGAGAACCAGTGCGTCAGACTGCGTTGACACGGTAATCATCTCCAGCCCTTTTTCCTCGGCCAGCAACGTGCGGATTAGGCTTTCGAGATAGGTGAGGTCCAGCGCGCGGTTGTAATTGACGCGCGCTAGGTTGATGGCATCTTCCGGACCGCGGTTAAGCGATTGCCCTTCAAAGCTGCCATTGCGCGGCGCCATGCTGCCGGTGAATTCCTCCCATTGTTTTTGCTGAGGATCTGCCATGGAAAACAGCAGTACGAAGAACGTCAGCATTAACGCCATCAGGTCGGTAAACGTAATTAGCCAGACGCCGCCCTGCTCGGGCAGCTCTTCTTTGCTCCATTTAGCGGTGAGAAAAATCTGGGTGCGGCTCATGGCGTATCCGCCTTGATCGCGCTTGCTTCTTGCGGGCGGAAATAGATATCGGCACGTTTCGGATCGCCCTGTACCACACCGATATTCAGCTGCGCTGGCGCAAGACCCGCTTTTTCAAACAGCTCCGCATAATCCGCCGCCTGCCCCATCACATCGTTCAACACAGCAGGATCGCTGTTGACCAGCAATGCCGGATTATCCTTGCTGTTTAAAATGATATCGAGACGATACGCTGCGTCCGGCGGGGGCGGCGATTTTAAAAAAGAGACCAGCGTCGGCAGAAAATAGGTTTGCAGGCCGCTCACATTTTTCACCTGCGTTAAATCAACCTGGTCGGCGGCACGCAGCGCGCGATCCAGCTCTTCCAGCGGCACGGCGATATGCATCACACCGTTGCGCGACGTATCGGCTTTAAATCCGGTGATCTGGGCGTTAAAAAGACCATCAATACGGGCCAGCGTTTCACCCTCGAGGAAAGAGCGCTCTGACGAGGGGGCACTGGAAAATCCGAGGCCAGTCCCGTCCGGCACAATTGTTACTGAAAACGCATCGACTACGCTGTCGACGACTGATTGATAGCGCTGATTATTTGTAATCGACATGCCGTTCAGCGCAATGAAAAACGCCAGCAGCATGAAGAACATCGAAAGGTTCATCAGCAAAATAGCTTTGGTGATCAGGGGCACATAGGCTTGCGGCTTGCGGAAGTTGAACTTCATAAACTGTGCCAGCCCTTATTGTATGCTGAGATCGTTATCCAGTGTCGGCAGGGCTTTTTGTTCTGCCAGCATAATCGTCACCGACCGTGCGCGCTCGGGATTCATTGCCGCGATAATCGGCGATGTTTTTCGCGCAGACATGCGGCCAACCACCTGCAACAGCACATCCATATCAAGCGTATCGAAAATACGCGCGGCGTCTTTGGCCTTCATGCCTTCGTAAATCTTGACGAGCGACGTAATGCGCGCCTGCTCTTCTTCATTCTGTTGTACCAGAAGATCTTTAACTTCCGTACGCAGGTCATTGAGCTCTTTATATTTTTGCTCAAGGTTACGTTCGGCTGCCTTCAACAAGGCTTCGCGCGTGAGTAGCTCTTTATCGCGCGCTTCGAGTTCCGTGCGGCGCTTGGTCAAATCTTCGAACAGCTGCATCTGCACAGCCGAATATTCGATATCGCTATCGCTGGCATCTTTCCAGTCTTTGGCCGGTGCGGCGGCGGGACTTGCCGGCTGAGCAGGCTTTGTTTCACTTTCACCCGGCAAGGCTTTTTGCGAGGGAGCCGTATCGGCTGCTTTAATGACTTCCGTTTTCCCGTCTTGCGCTTTGGCAGGCTCACCTGCTGCCGGCGTAATATCGTTTAGCGCCATAAATGCCTGATCCTGCGCCGAAGGCTGGTTCAGCAAGTCATTGAATCGCACACCGAAAGCGACCGCGGCCGTGATAATGAGCGCGAACATCAAACGCGTGCGTAGCCAGCTTGGAACTTCGGGAAATTTCATCGGCCAGCCCTCTTACGCTGGAGTGCGTCATACAGATCGCGCTCGGCTTGCGAGGCAAACTGCTGTGAATCTTGCTGTTTTACGGTTGGCGCTTCTTTGTCGGCGAAGCGTGCCGGAGCAGCCCTCTCTGTTTCTTCTGCCTGCGACAGCAAATCCCTGTACGGCGTATTGGCGCTCACGCCGCCCGCGGTTTCCAGTTTTTCCACCAGCGCGCGATTTTTCTCGGCCAGTTTCTCAAGGCGCGACGCCAGACTGTCGCCCGCCTCATTCATGAATTTTAATTCATCCGACAAGAACTTGGATTCTTTGATGGTTTCATTGAGCTTCATGCCCGCGCTCTCGGCCGCATTGCGCATACCCAGCACCGATTTCTCCGCACGCGTAATGTCGGCATCGAGCTTGATGAACAGCGCTTCCATTTCCTTGCGGCTATCGCGAAAAATCTTCATGTACGTTGACAGGCGCCAGGCGTAAAAGATGGTCACGCCTAGAAAAAGCAGCACGATGACATCGATGATGGCGCCGATTTCCATGTCGATTTTATTCCTCGTATGTCGTTGTCGGCGGAATATAGGTGTCGATGCGCACGGCCAGATTTTGCTGCTTCTGCCCGACGGGTCCGCGGAACATTGGCACATGGCCACAGCGCAGCTCCAGCTCATCATTCACATTGGTGTTGAGCATGACGCGCGTGCCGACTTTCCAGTTCAGCATCTCTTTCAGCGGCACGGCAATTTCGCCCAGCACCGCCTGAAGCTGCACATCGGTCTGGTACAATTCTTCGGTCAAGTGGCTTTCCCAGATGGTATCGCGCCCGAACTTTTCCCCCATGAACATCTGAAGCAGAAGCTCACGTACAGGCTCTAACGTCGCGTAGGGAATAAGAATTTCGACACGTCCGCCGCGCTCACCCATGTCGATGCGCATACGCGCGAGCACGCAGGCATTACCGCTTTGCGAAATCGTTGCAAAGCGCGGGTTGGTTTCCATGCGGTCGAGATTGAACGTCACCGGCGAGAGCGGATCAAAAGCGGACGATAAATCGCTCAACGTCACCTGCACCATGCGCTCAACCAGTTTTTGCTCGATGGTAGTATAAGGGCGTCCTTCAATGCGAATGGCGGGCGTGCCTTTACGCCCACCCAGCAGTACGTCGACGATCGAATAGATCATCGCGCTATCGATCATCAAGAGTCCGCTGTTATCCCACTCTTCGGCCTTAAAGACTGTCAGCATGGCAGGCATCGGGATAGAATCCATATAATCGCCAAAGCGCACCGTCGATACCTGATCGAGCGAGACATCGACGTTATCGGAAGTGAGATTGCGCAGCGTCGTCGACATTAGGCGCACAAGGCGGTCGAACACGATATCGAGCATCGGCAGGCGCTCGTAATTGACCATGGCCGAATTGACCAGCGCCATAACGCCCGTCGTCTCGTTGCCTTCCAGCCCTAGTAGAGAGTCGATTTCATCCTGATTGAGGATGCGCTTGTCGCCATCATCCTCGCCATCCCCCATGGCCACGTCGACAGAAGCCGCCAGGGCCGCTTCGTCCTGGCTCATCGCTTGCTTGTCTTGTGCTTTTGTCTCAGCCACGTTTGGCCCCCTGGATGCGTATTATGGTGATCTCCCGGACTTACTCGCAAAAACCATGCCGCGAAGCGCCGGTATCGGAAGATGCCTTATTGTATCAGAATTTCCTGGAACAGAACATCCTGAACCACGACCGGGTGAGCGGCTTCGTTGACCCGGGCAAGCAATTCCATCTGCAGACGGTAAATCCCGGCCGAGCCACGCAAGTCGCGCACGCGCAGTTCACGCAAGTAGGTCTGGAACTGGTCGATCACCCGCGGCATGACCGCTTCGACTTTCAGCTTATCCGCCTCGTTTTTCAGCTCAAGCTGAACGCTTAACCGCAGATAGCGCGGCGTGGAATCCGTGCTGTTCAGGTTAACGATCATGTCCGGGATCGGCAGGAAAACGCTGGCAATCGGGTTACCATGCTCGTCCAGCGCCGGGGCTGCTTCGCCATGCTCGCCCGCGGCCTGTTCGCCGTGCTCAGCCGTTTTGCCCAGCAGGCCATCGAGGAAGCCCATGAAATACGCGCCTGCCCCGCCGCCAATCAGCAACACGACAACCGCGCCTATAATAATGAAAAGCTTTTTCTTCTTGCCACCGCCTTCGTCGAGAAGCGGATCCGCCCCTTCTACCGCGCCCTCGGCGGCTTCTCCGTCCAAGGATACTTCGGGTGCGTCTTCTTTAGCGGCGGCCATGATGTGTTCCTTATAAGGTCAGACAAGTTTTTGAATCACTGAGCACATTATAAATCGAAATTCAAAGAAACCCTAGCCCCGGCATTTTTTGCCCCGCTTTACCGTATTTGTCCTGCTCTCATCATATCAGCCTGTCCCGTGGCTTCCTTTCATACCCCGCAAAGCCTTGGCTTTCCTTGATTTTTGCCTGTGGCATGCCCCCTGCAATGATATTCCCGAGTTAATCGCTACAAAAGGACAAGACGGCAGATGGAAAATTCACTTTATATCGGTTTATCCGGCCAGATGGCGCTCCAATCGCAGATGGAGCTGATTGCGAACAACGTCGCCAATATCAATACACCTGGTTATCGCGGTCAGAACGCTTTGTTTCAGGAATACCTCTCCAAGCCGCGCGGCATGCCGCATGAAACCATGGTCATGGCGCTCGACGCCGGCCAGTTTCAGGTAACCGATGAAGGCCCGATCAAATCGACCGGAAACTCGCTGGATGTCGCGCTGGTCGGTCCGGGTTTCATGGGCGTTCAAAGCGACGACGGCATTCAATATACCAGAGCCGGTAACTTCACCATGGACGCGCAAGGCGTTCTGCGCACCGCGCGCGGCTTTGCCGTGGCCAGCAACGGCGGCGGGAATATCACCATCCCGAGAGACGCCGAAAACATCTACATCGATCATCAGGGGGTTGTCTCGACCGACGAAGGTCAGGTCGGCCAGATCATGATGAAAGAATTTTCCAGCGAACAGATTCTGGAGCCGACCGGCAACGCTCTCTACAAAACGAGTGAAGCGGGCACACCCCCGACCAATACCACCATGCAGCAGGGGAAACTGGAAGGCTCGAATGTTCAGGGCGTCCTCGAAATGACCCGCATGATCGATGTCAGCCGCGAATACCAGATGATTCAGCGTCTGCAACAAAACGAACACGAACGTATCCGCGGCGCGATCCAGCGTCTGGGCCGTCCGGCATAGAAATTGAATAGATAAGAATTAGGTAAGGAGACTTAAAACAATGGTAACACGCTCTTTGGATATCGGCGCAACCGGGATGCTGGCTCAGCAGATGAACGTCGATGTCATCTCGAACAACATCGCCAACTTGACGACCTCCGGCTACAAGCGCCAGCGCGCTGAATTCCACGACCTGATTTATCAAAACAAACTGCGTCCCGGCGCGACCTCGTCCGATCAGGGCACGACCGTGCCATCGGGCATGCAGTTCGGTCTTGGCGTCGGCCTCGGCTCGATCTACCGCCTGCATGAACAGGGAACGATCCAGATGACTGAAAACAAGCTCGATCTGGCGATCACCGGCAAAGGTTACTTCCAGATTGAAATGCCCGATGGCGAAACATCCTACACCCGCTCCGGCGTGTTCCAGTTGAATCAGGACAGCGAAATCGTCACCGCGCAAGGCTACCGCCTGCAACCAGGTTTGACCGTTCCAGCCGAAGCAATCGATATCGTCGTAAATGGTTCGGGCGAAGTGCTCGCCAAACTGCCGGGCGATGTTGCCTTCCAGAACGTCGGTCAGATTGAACTGGCAAACTTTGTCAACCCGGCCGGTCTTGAAGGGATCGGAGACACCCTGTTCTTAGAATCGGAAGCGTCGGGTACGCCAACAACAGGCGCGCCGGATGTCGATGATTTCGGCGAAATTCGTCAGGGCGCGCTGGAGAATTCCAACGTCAACGTGGTGGCTGAAATTACCAGCCTGATCGCTGCGCAGCGCGCGTACGAAATGAACTCGAACGTTATTTCAACAAGCGACGAAATGCTGCAAACCGTTACGCAACTTCGCTAATAGCTAGAGAAAGGAGATAAACCATGACCCGTATTGATCGCACCGACATCGTCATCGCAGGCAAGCTGGCCGGGTTTGTCACCTTGCTCGCCTTAAGTCTTTTCATACTGGCGGCCATGACCCAGCAGGCGTTGGCCGCCAGCTTAAAAGATGTTGCCGTTGTGAAAGGCGACGTCCTGACCGCGGGCGATCTGTTTGAAGGCCTGGAAAATAATGCCGACTATGTTTTGGGTCCTTCTCCTCAACCGGGCAAAGATATGATCTTGAACGCCCGCACCCTCTACCGTATCGCGTCGGCGCTTGATATTTCCTGGCGTCCGCAAAGCACGGCGCAGCAGGTTGTCGTGCGCCGCGCCTCAACGGTTATTCCTTCCACCGACATTGAAGCAAAACTGACTGAAGAACTGCGCGCTAGCGGAGCCAAAGGTGATTTTAAAGTAATTGCCAACAGCGCTATTGAAAATATTGTTCTGCCGGATGAAGCCGCGAAAACATTTGAAGTCAGCGATCTGCGCTATGAACCGCAAAAAGATTATTTTGAAGCCACGATCGTCGCGCCCTCGAAAGAAAACCCGCTGAAACGCATTCAGGTTGCCGGTGAAGTCGAAAAATTCGTCTCGCTGCCAGTATTGAAAACCACGATGAAAAACGGTGAAATTATTTCTCTGAGCGATCTCGACTTCATCGATGTCTCGATCAAGACACTGGCAAAAGACACGATTCTCGATGCGGATAAAATTGCTGGCGCGACACCACGCCGTATCGCCGTCAGTGGCAAGCCAATCGCTTTCAACGATATTCAACCGCCACAAATGGTCGGCCGCGGTGAAACCGTCACCCTGCTATTCAAAAACGGTCCAATGCTGGTGTCGACCAAAGGAAAATCCATGCAAAACGGCACGATGGGCGAACTGGTACGCGTCACCAATGTGTCCAGCAGCAAATCACTCGCCGGCATTATCACCGGCATGCGTGAAGTAACCATTCAATAAGTACACTGAACAAAAGGGGAAAAAACATGACCACACACACCGCGAAACTGTTGACCTCCGCCCTCCTGCTGGCTGCTAGCGTCTCGCTCGCTGCCTGCGGCGCGGGAGAACGTCTCGCCAATGTCGGCAAAGCGCCCGACATGTCGCCTATTAATAATCCGATCGAGCAGGAAGGCTATAAAACCGTCTCCATGCCGATGCCTGCGCCCTACACCTCCAAACGCGAGCAGAATTCTTTATGGGCCAGCGACCGTCAGACTTTCTTTAAAGATCAGCGCGCCGGTAATGTCGGCGATATCCTGACTGTCATGATCGATATCCAGGACAAAGCCGAACTCGACAACGAAACAGAGCGCAGCCGCACTTCTTCCGAAGCCGGTGGCGTGACTGCGCTGATGGGTCTGGAAGCCGATCCGCAAAAATACATCCCGATCCTTCCTGATGCTTTTGACCCGGCCAACATGCTCGAAGCAGGTAGCAACTCGACCAGCACAGGATCGGGCTCCGTTGACCGCGAAGAAAAGATTGAGCTGAAACTCGCAGCGTTGGTCACGCAGGTTCTGCCGAACGGCAACATGGTGATTCAGGGACGTCAGGAAGTGCGCGTGAATTTCGAAAAACGTATTCTCGAACTGGCTGGCGTTATTCGCCCGCAGGACATTTCTATCCAGAACACCATCCCCTATGAAAAAATCGCCGAAGCGCGTATCTCCTATGGCGGTAAAGGCCAGATCACAGATCTGCAGCAGCCCCGCTATGGCCAGCAAGTCTTCGACGTCCTGATGCCGTTCTAACCTTTAAAACCTCCAACAAAAAAGCGGCCTCACCGGGCCGCTTTTTTATCAAAAATAGTTCTATTGCTTTAACCTCTGCTCCAAACCACGCAAAAAACACTTTTGCCTTTATGGTTAAAGCTATCGCTGCCCATTGCTTTAAGGCCTTCACTCGCAGCTTTTGATGCCGCCTTTTTAATGTAGGCCTGATCGCCTATAGCCCATCGATTATACGAGCTCATGAACGAACTTTTTTCTTTACGAGAGGTATTGTAACTAACCTTAACATCTGATCCTGCGACAAAGCCGTTTTTGTCATTCCCGTTGAATTTGCAGGAAATGCCGGAGAAGGCACCTTGCTTAAGGGCCCCCTTCATAAAACTGTCAAGCTGCTTACCATTCATCCATCCGGATTGCGCAGCTTCGCTAACACCGCTGAATGCCATGGTGGCTGCCAGACCACTCATTACTAAACTTGATGCTTTTTTTATCATTGTACGCTCCTTTTTGTTTGACCGATCAACTACCGAATATCGAACTATTCCTCGCGATGTGTTTTTTCTTTTTTCTCGTGACGCTCCTGCGCTTCAAGCGACAGGGTGGCAACCGGGCGCGCTTCAAGACGGGCAACGCCGATCGGCTCACCGGTTTCTTCGCAGTAACCGTATTCGCCGTCATTGATGCGCATCAGCGCTTCGTTGATTTTGGAAATCAGTTTGCGTTCGCGGTCGCGCGTGCGTAGTTCCAGCGCATGGTCGGTTTCAGCCGAAGCGCGGTCCGCAAGATCCGGCTTTTGCAGCTCGGTTTCCTGCAGCGTGTGCTGGATGGTTTCGGATGATTCACGCAAGAGTTCGGAGCGCCATTCGGTCAGCTTCTGGCGGAAATATTCCAGCATGACCGGGTTCATGTAGCCTTTTTTATCCTTGGTCGGATCGTATTTGGCAGGGATCGTAACGTCTTTACTAACGGCCATAGGTTCTTCCTTAAAAGATCAATAATGCGGGCAGAATATAGGGTGTGGGGGGGGTAAAAGGCAAGGAGGAAGTCGATTTCCGGAAAATTAACGGCGGAAAACCTAGTGCGCGCGGGCTTCCAGCGCCTTTTTGGCCTTGGCCAGCTCGATCTGGGCGCGCAGGTCGATTTCATCGAGAATTGCCACCAGCTTGGGATCGTTAATTTTCTCACGGTGAGAGGCCACGACATCGGCGACATTGACGACGTCGCCTAGCGTCATGGCGCCAGTCAGCAGTCCATGGCGCAATTTATCAAGCTCCTTGAGAATGCCATCGCCGCGTTCCTGCATGCGCCTGCGGGATGCGCGCTCGGTCGGACTTTCGACAGACTGGACAGCCAACAGGGCATCAACCCGTGCAATCGATTGTGTCGCGCCAGTGCCTTGCGGCTTTTTAACGCCTGCCGCCATAAACGCGCCGAAGTCGCCATCGGCTGCCCCAGCCTTGTCGGATTTCTTGGCGTCGGAGATTTTGCGGGAACGGTCGGGACCTTCGATTTTCATACCCTTAGTATACACGGCTTTGGGGGCGCAGATAAAGGGGCAAAACTTGCCTAGCGTTTGACATTCCAGCGCTTTTTGCCGCCTGCCCGCCTGATTCCCACCCTGTTTCAGCCCCTGTAACTGGCACGGCATTCGCAAGGACATCTGCGGATGAATAGGCCTTTGACCTAAGGAACCACAAAATATGACATCGACCCGCACTTTGGAAAAAACACTGCAATCGCTCCTGAACGCCTTGGGCTTCGGATTGATCATCCTGCTGGGTGTGCTGGCCTATTCCACCTCCGCCGATGCCAAAACAACGCGCATCAAAGACATTGTCGATATCGAAGGCGTACGAGACAACCAGCTGGTTGGCTACGGCCTCGTCGTCGGTCTGAACGGCACGGGCGATTCCTTAGGTAATTCGCCTTTTACCGCGCAAAGCTTGTACGCGATGCTGGAACGTCTGGGCGTCAGCGTCCGCGGCCAGAACCTCAACACCGGTAACGTCGCCGCCGTTATGGTGACCGCCACCCTGCCCCCATTCACCAATCAGGGCTCCCGCATTGATGTCACCATTTCTTCACTTGGAAATGCCAAAAGCCTGCAAGGCGGTACGCTTCTCGTAACACCTCTGATGGCGGCAGACGGTGAAGTCTATGCCGTATCGCAAGGCCCGGTTGCGATTTCCGGCTTCTCTGCCCAAGGCGAAGCCAGCGAAGTCACGCAAAACATTCCAACCTCGGGCCGCATCGCTTCCGGCGCCATCGTCGAGCGCGAACTGGAATTCCAGCTGGCTGATCTGCAACAAGTGCGCCTTGCCTTACGCAACCCTGACTTCACCACCGCGCGCCGCATCGCGCAGGCGATCAACGGTTTCTCGTCCGCACCAATCGCCCTGGCCGACAACTCCGCCAGCATCACATTGAAGCGCCCTGAGAATTACAGCGGCAACATCGTTGACCTGATTACCGACATCGAACAATTGCCTGTTGAACCAGACCAGGTTGCCCGCGTCGTCATCGATGAACGCTCCGGCGTCATCGTCATGGGCTCTGATGTCACCATCAGCACGGTCGCCATCGCGCAAGCTAACCTGACCGTGAAGATCACCGAAACACCACAAGTCTCGCAACCCAATCCGTTCGCCGAAGTCGGTAATACAGTTGTGGTTCCGCGCAGCGATATAGATGTCAACACAGGTCCCGATGCGAAACTCGCTGTCGTTGAGACAGGTGTCACTCTGCAAGACCTCGTGACGGGCCTCAACCGCCTTGGTGTACCGCCACGCGATGTCATCACCATCCTGCAAGCCATCAAAGCGGCCGGCGCCCTGCAAGCGGAGATCGACACGCTATGAACCTAGACATGAACACATTGCTGACTTCGCAATCCATTTCGAAAAGCGGCTTTGACTCTGCCGCCAAGACGATGGCCAACGCCAAGAAGGAAGCTGATATTGCCGAAGCGGCCAAAGACTTTGAAGCTATGTTCGTCACAGAAATGATGAAGCCAATGTTCGAAGGTCTTGAAGTCGACGAACAGTTCGGCGGCGGCAAAGGCGAAGAAGTTTTCCGCGGCATGATGCTCGAAGAATACGGGAAGATGATGGCCGAGAGCGGCCAGATCGGCATCGCCGATTCCATCAAAGCCCAATTACTATCCATGCAGGAAGTCGCCCGGACCGGTTCGATTATCCTAGGCGACACAAAGACACAGAAAAGCACCACAGAGGAGAGCGTATCCTATGACACAAGCATTTGAAGAAACCGCCGTGAAACCATTGCCGAGCAATCCGAACGCCGCGATGATCGAAATGATGTACATCATCGATAATTTCCGCTCCCTCATGTTGCGCGAAACCGATGTGCTGGAAAGTGCTGATGCGCGCGGCTTCCTCGATCTACAGGAAGAAAAACTCACCATCGCCCGCCAGTATGAGCGCGGCATGAGCCAGATGCTGGAACGCAAGGAACAGATCCGCGCGGCAGATCCATCCTTGCGCCAGCGTCTCGAAGCGATGCAACGCACCTTCCATGACGTGACACAACGCAACCTGAGCGGTCTCGAACGTATGAAACAAGGCACACAGCGTCTGCACGAACGTATCATGATGGCCGCCCGCGATACGGCGATCAACGAAACCCGCTTTACCTATGGCGCCGCCGGCACCATGCAAAATGGCGGTCGCGCCTCCATCGGCATCAGCGAACAGGCATAGCATCATGGGTGATATCAACGTCCATTACACGCAAGTAGCCAAAAGCAGCAACGCCGCCGCAACGACCGGCGCAAATCTAAAAGGCAGCGGCGTTTTTTCATCGGCTGGCGGCATGGCCTTCTGGGACCTGATCCTCACACAAATCGGCCAGACAGCTGAAACAACAAAACCGACAACACCGACAGCCGCAGAAACAGCCGCGGGGGTAACAACACCAGAAACAGGCGTTGCCGTCGATGTGGAAACATCCCTGCTTGGCGAAGACGCCGATCTTGCCATGGCGATTGATGAGTCTTTGCTGGCCTTACTGGGTGAAGAGGTCGCGCCAAGCGATGAAGAAAAACCCATGTCGCTTTTCGACATTCTGCACATGATGCAGAACAAAAAAGAGGGCCTGCCCCTCGATCAATCCCTGACCAGCACCGAGCAAGTCAAAAAGCAGATCGCTCTATATCAAAAACTGATCGATAAGCTAACCGCCGGCATGCCGCTCGAGTCCAAAGACAGTAATGCACTGGAAGCCATGATCGGCCGCTTGATGCAGCAAACGGAACTGCTGCGCACAGGCAAGATCGATGGCGAAGAAGCTCCCCTTCAACTCTTTATCGCCATGGGCCTGACGCCTGCGCAATTGACGCAGGTTGGCGAGAAAATTGCCCGCCTGGAAGAAAAACTGGGCCGCGATATCACCATTGAAGACATTATTGCCGGTATCGGCAATGTGCTCGAACCGATTAAATCCGATGCATCAAAAACATCCCTCGGCTTCGCGCGGGAATCTGTACCGACACCGGCCCTGCCGGCATCGGCTGGCACAGTTACACCGGAAGAACGCGCCCGCTACCAACGTGCTGGCGATCAACCCGGCCCAAGCCCGCTGCAGGCAAAATCGGATAACGCGCCGGTCAACAATGCCCCTGCAAAAATTGCCGCCCCGCATCCGTCTTTCAGTACGGTGCTGACGGCACAAAATACCAGTGGCTCAGTCAACGCCCCGCAAACCTGGCAGGCTATTTTTGCCGATAACATTACGCCCAGCGGCTTTGACATTCATACCGGCCTGCCCATGACGCAGGCCGCGCAGGCCGCTCACGCCACCGTGGCGATTACACAAGCTGGCCAATCCCACCCCGCCACGCAGCTGGTTCACACCACGCTGAATAAAATGGCAAAGGATGGCCCGACGGAAATGACGATCCAGATGGATCCTCCAGAACTTGGCAGGGTTCTTGCAAAGCTCCAGTTCGGAAAAGATAAAACGGTGAAAGCAGTGCTGACGATCGAAAAACCAGAAACTTACACCATGCTGATACGCGATGCGGCGGCTTTGGAGCGCGCTCTGCAGAATGCAGGCTTAAATACGGACAGCGCATCACTGTCCTTTGAGCTTGCCCAGGACGGCAGCGCCTTCAATTCTAACAATGACGGCAAAGGCGGCGGCGAGCCTTCGGGCCGTAACGCCCTCAGCGGCGTCAATGATAACGATGACATTATACAAACCAGCATGACATGGCAGGTCGATTCCGAAACGGGATATGTCCGCTATAACTTGCTGGCCTAAAGGAGAGAACGATGGCAACAGGTAGCATCAGTACAACAACAGGTCTGGCCAATCAGGCCAACCAGACAGCGCAGCAGCGTATCTCTCTGGCGGACGACTTCAGCCAGTTCTTAACCCTGCTGACGACACAGCTGCAAAACCAGGATCCGCTGGCGCCGATGGATTCGACAGAGTTCACCAACCAGCTGGTGCAGTTCTCCCAGGTGGAACAACAGATCAACTCGAACGCGAAGCTCGATAGCTTGCTGCAAATTCAGCTCGCCAGCATTTCGTCTGTGGCTCTGGGCTATGTCGGTATGGATGTGTCGTACCTTAGCGCCGAGATGAATTATGACGGCGCGCAACCGGTCACGGTGAACTATGCGCTCGGCGAAGGCGCCGCGGTTGCCAAGATGAATGTGTATAACGAGAAAAAAGAACTGGTCTACAGCATTGAAGCGCCAAAGAGCGTCGGTCAGAACAAAATTGTCTGGGACGGCACCACAAGCAACGGTACCAAAGCCGAACCTGGCACTTACACTGTATCGCTCGACGCCGTGAATGCGGCGGGCAAGCCGATCGAAACCTCGACCGTGGTCTCTGGCCGCGTACACGGAATCGAAAGCCAGAATGGCGTCGTCTATCTGCTGGTCGGCGAGCGCGCTGTCTCGCTGGCAACCGTGGTCAACGCGAAAGTGCCGGAAGCAACAACGCCACCGCCGACAACCACAACGGACGATGGCACAGACGTTTAAGAATTTAACAACAGACAACAACAGAATTTAACGGATTAAAAGAAGGAGATTAACAATGAGCTTGTTCGGTTCTTTATTTACAGGGGTTTCAGGTCTGTCCGCGCAATCGCAGGCAACGGCCATGATTTCCAACAACATTGCCAACGTGAACACGGTGGGCTTTAAACGCTCTGAAGCCGCGTTCTTCTCGCTGGTGACAACAGAAAGCCGCGGATCACGCTACTCGCCAGGTACGGTTGCCGTCAACCGCATCCAGCGTGTCGACCAGCAAGGGCCGATCCAGCAATCCGTCTCCTCAACCGACGTGTCGATTTCCGGAAACGGCTTCTTCGTGATCAAGCGCGACCCATCGGGCAGCTCTGATTCTTCGCCGCTCTACACCCGTAATGGCCAGTTCAGCGAAGACGCCGAAGGCTTCTTGAGAAACTCTGCCGGCTTCTACCTCTATGGCTGGCCTCTCGATGCAGACGGCCAACTGCCAGCCGCGCAAGGTGACTTAAGCTCGCTGCAAGCGGTTGACGTAGCCTTCCTTGGCGGCCTGACCCGTCCAACGACATCGGCGGAACTGGCCATCACGCTGGATTCGAAAGAAACACCGCGCGTACTGCAAACCAGTACTGGTCTGGTCGATCCTGCCGGCGCAGCAGACTTTACCCGCTCGCAGATTGTCTACGACTCGCTGGGGTCTGGTCAGACGATCACCTATGAATTCTTCAAAACCTACGGCCCGCAGGCAACCGATATGTCGACCGCGTTCGATATGGAAGTGTCGGACAGGCTGGTTGCTGATGTCGGCCTCGTCGCCGGTCACCAGTTCACCTTGAACATTGGCGGCGCCGGTAACGAAACCTTCACCGTCTCGGCCACGTCAACCGTTAACGACCTGATCGCATTCTTCAAGAACTATGACGGGACCGGCGGCGGCGCAGGTGGCTTCGGCGATGCGTTCTTGAACGAGGACGGCGAGCTGGTGGTGCAGGCGATCGACATCACCGACAGCTTTACGATGACGGACGTCGGCGCGGGTACAGCCATCCAGACAGGCCTCGGCCTGACGGAAGGCACAGCCGTGGCGCCGGTGACCGCTCTGCCATCGGACAACACCGACGGTACCTTCCCGACTCTCAACTACAACCCCGGCGATCCGCTCTATAACGGTCGCGGCTGGTGGCAGGTGAACGTGCGCGGTCCGAACGGCGTCAACCTGTCCCAGGGTCTGATCAACTTTAACGGCGATGGCTCGATCAACGCCATCCGCGATGCCGACAACAAAATCGACATCGAGCTGGATCAGATCGACTGGGGCAACGGCTCGAACCTGCAGGACGTCGAAATCGATATTTCCCGCTTCACACAGTTCTCGGGTAACTACAACGTTATCTCGGCGGATCAGAACGGCGCTGAACTGGGTCTGCGGACTGGCGTGGAAATCGACCGCGAAGGCTTCGTGGTTGCTCAGTTCTCGAACGGCGCCTCGGCAAAACTCTTCAAACTGCCGCTGGTGACCTTCTCGAACCCGAACGGCCTGCAGGAAGTGTCCGGCACGGCCTATGCGGAGACGGAAGAATCAGGCGAGGAAAACCTGCGTGAAGCCGGCCGCGGCGGCTCGGGCTTCCTCGAGACCTCGACCGTTGAAGTGTCCAACGTGGATCTGGCCGACGAGTTTGCCAAGCTGATCATTGCCCAGCGTGCCTACTCGGCCAACACCAAGATTATTAACACCGTCGACCAGATGACCGAAGAGTTGCTGAGACTGCGTTAATAAGAATTAGGTTTCGCGCGTCTGCCTGGTGGCAGAAGGCCCGCAAAAGCAGGCGAGATGCGCAACCTATAAGTGGCCCGGGGTTCCCCTCCGGGCCACTTTTTTATGTCTTGAGCCAAGTGATTTGCACCGGGAGACTCAGAGATTTGATCGACTGACAATAAAAAAATTTGAGGAATTGCAAAAAATTTTACACAAAGTGCCGTTGTTAAGACCCCGTTAACACTTGTATACTATCCTAACTAAAGAGACCCAGTATGGGTGTCTATTACATAAAGACATATAACCCTAGGAAAGGAATATATACATGTCTGACGTCGTCCTCTCATCCGCCCTGCGGACCAACCTACTCTCACTCCAGAACACACAGAAACTGATCGACACGACCCAGAACAAACTGGCGACTGGCTTGAAAGTTAACTCGGCTCTGGATAACGCCCAAAGCTTCTTCGCCGCACAATCGCTGAACAACCGCGCAGGTGACCTTACCCGTCTCCTCGATGGTATCGGTCAGTCGATCCGTACGATCGAAGCCGCTGATAAAGGTATTACAGCCCTCACCAAACTGGTTGAGCAAGCTGACTCTATCGCCGTTCAAGCTCGTGACGCTCTGGCATCTTTGACCAGCGCTTCCGTTGCTACATCTGATGTTACTGCACTGAGCACCTCTCCTAATGCTGCTCTGGTTGGTAACGTTACTGGTGTTACCGATGGTGATATTATCAACATTGATACAGTTGATGGTTCATCTGAAGCTTTCACGATCAACACCCAAACTACTGTCAAATCACTTGTCGCTCAAATCAATGACCGTGCCGCGTCTGTCAGCACATTCAAAGCTTCAGCTTCGATTGATGCAAATGGCCAGATTGCTATCCGTAGCACTGACGGCTCCGAGTTGATTTTGACAGACGGTGCTGGCGATTCTGCCCTTCGTTCTTTGGGCTTCTTTGCTCAAGGTGCTGGCGCAGCTGGTACAGCAACGATCCTGAACGGTAGCACGCTGGAGATTGATATTGGTGGTGCTGGCGAAATCACATCGCAAACATTACTGTCTGCAACGACTAACTTCACTGGCTTCAATGCAGGCGATACGGTTCTTCTGGATCAAAACAACGGTACAGATGACACGTTCACGTATGCCACAACATCTACGATCGATGACTTTGTTGACTTCGTCAATGCAGCCACGAACAGCACGGGCATGTCTGCCAGCTTCAATGAATCAACCGGCAAACTCTCTATTACAGCCGATGCTTCTGTTGTTAACTCGTTTACGCTCTCTGTAGTTGATACAGGTGGCGATTCGACACCACAACTGGTTGGTTTTGGTGGCGCAAACATTGCCGAAGCCGGCACACGCGTCTACCAGCCGTCTGGTGGTTCTGCAACTGACACAGTTACAAAACTGGAAGCTGACTACAATGAAGTCCGCAAACAGATCGACTCGATCGTGAAAGATGCCAACTACCGCGGCGTTAACCTGCTGCAAGGCGATGATCTGACGACCAACTTCAACGAGGACAATACTAGCTCGTTGACGACCAAGGGCGTTGATTTCACCGCAGCTGGCCTGGGCCTTGCTACAGCTGACTTCTCGAGCACAACCACTATTCAGCAGTCCATCGACGAAGTTCGCTCGGCTCTGAACGAAGTCCGTGACTTCGGTGGTTCGATCGCGAACAGCCTGTCGCTCATCCAAACCCGTCAGGAGTTCACACAGAACACCATCAACACGCTGAAAGCCGGCGCGCTTGACCTGACGAAAGCGGACGAGAACGAAGAAGGTGCAAACCTGCTGGCTCTGCAAACGCGCCAACAGTTGGGTGTTACCTCGCTGTCGCTCGCTGCCCAGTCGCAACAGTCGGTCCTCCGTCTGTTCTAATAGGGACAGCCTCAGGAGGGGCGGCCCACGGAAAACTAAGTTTCATTTACAAAAAACCGGGAGAGAATCTCCCGGTTTTTTTATGCCTGCGGGCTAGTTTTCCTATGCCAATTAACCTTTTTGTAATACCTTCACGGTATGATAAATAGATAAGGGAAGAATGTCCCTTATAGGCAAAAGGAAGAAATCCGTGGCTCTGGTAATTGATCTCAAACCTGGTGAAAAGATTCTGATAGGCGAGGCCGTTATAACAAACGACTCGCAGCGCACGCGTCTGCACATTTCGGGCGACGCGCCGATCCTGCGCGAAAAAGACGTGATGAAGGAAGAGCAGGCCGATACGCCGTGCAAAAAAATCTACTTCCTGATCCAGTGCATGTACCTGGCGCGCAACCCTGCCACCTATCACAAACCGTATTTTGATATGGTGCAGGAGATTCAGCACGCCGTGCCGCGCCTCGCCATTGTTTTTCTGGACATCAATGAACGCATCATGGATGGCCATTACTATAAAGCCATGAAACAGGCGCGCGATTTAATCAAGTTTGAAGAGGAGCTTCTTACCAATGCCACAGCAGCCGAATAATACCGCCCACTCCAACGCCGCTGGCGCCTATGGCAGCAACGTCCTGCGCAATTCGCCGGACCAGCGCGAACTCGAAGCGCATGTGCTATTGAAATCCGCACGCCAGATGGAAGATCTGCAGAAAAACTGGGATGCCGTGAACGGTGAAATCCTCGATGAAACATTGAAATACAACCGCCAGATCTGGATGCTGTTCTTCGATACCGCGCTGGAAAACCCGGAAGGCAACCGCCCGAATGATCTGCGTTCCAACATCGTCAATCTCGCGAACTTCGTGTTCAAGCGCTCGATCGACATCATGGCGAAGCCGGAAAAACAAAAACTCGATGTGCTGATCAACATCAACCGCGAAATTGCCGCCGGCCTCGCCGCGCGTCAAAAAGCGGAAGGCGGCGCAACCGCCCAGGTGACAGACATAAAAAATCCGCCTTCCGGCGGCACGTCGACCTCAGCGTAATATAAACTTAAGCTTGAACGTTCACTGGTGCGGCCGCGGCTGGTGTTGCCGCTTGTGTTTGTACAGGCGTTTGTGCAGCTGGCGCATCGCTTGTGATAACGGCCGGCGCTGGTTGCGAAGATGTTTGAACAGGCGCTGGAGCTGGCGACGAAGGATTCGAACCGCTATTCAGGCTCTCACGGACTTGCGCCAATGCTTCGCTGTTTTGCGCGGCGGCTTGCGCCTTGCGATAGGCTTCAAGCTGGCTTTCGGAAGGAAACTGGCGAACAACATCGCCCGTGTCACCGTCGCGAATTTGCAGAACGGCCTTGTTGTAATTGACGTTGACGGAAATATAGGGGCTGACGAACGGAGCCTGCGCCACTTCCTGAACTTTTTCAGGATTGGCGGCGAAAGAGCGCGCTACGCTTTGTTGTTCCGCGGATCCCCGCGCCAACACGGCGTTCGACAGCACTGAATTCACAGCTTCAATCATTATTCCTAACCTTTTAAACCACACCCGCCAGGACCCTAATCCTTTGTCGGCAGATATAGATTAACCCTATTATCACTATAGCAATAACGCAGATGATTTGTCAACATATTTTCTTTCTATTCACAAGAAAAAAATGATCGCAACCCCCTGAAATAAAAGTAACTTTTTGTTAATAATTGCTGCACTGCCAACTATTCCCCCAACACTGTGAATACGCAAAAAACGACTCGCGTTAGCCGCTTGTTAAACCTTTCATGCGAGGATGGTGTAATCCATAACAAGGTACATACACCAGTATGACGGACAGCACTCTTTTTCGTAAAACACCCCTGCCCCCGCGTGATACGCGACGCTGGGTAAAGTCCCGCAAACTCGCCGTGATTCAGGCGATTCAAAATGGTGAGCTAACGGATGAGACCGCGTGCCAGCGTTATGACATTAGCGCGGAAGAGCTCGAATCCTGGAAACGCATGACCCAGAAATATGGCCCCGAAGCCTTGCGCACAACGCATCTCAAAGAATATCGCGAGAACGAAACCAACTTCCTCCTCCTCGACCGCTAACCCGCCGCGCACTGAAAAAAATGCGCCTTTGCGGGTTTCGTTGGTAAAAGCCTTAAAAAATTGTTATACTTGTTAAGAAAGATTAACAGTGTGCGGGCCGACCGCTAACGCGTTAATCCATAACAAAAAAATATGGCACGGACAGGGTCGTGCCCTCGCCTTGATCAGGGTTTTGGGCATTGTCTAATTGGCCGTCTGATGGACAATAAGATTGGTAGGCAACAGGTGAACAGTTTTCTTGATACCCTGAAACAACTGGGTCCCGCCCGCCTTGGCGTGATGGGTGCCATCACCCTTATGCTGCTGGTGTTCTTTATCTTCGTCTCCATGCGCGTCGCCACGCCCGAGATGAAACTCCTCTACAGCGATTTATCGAGTATGGATTCCGGCGCCATGGCCGCGAAACTCGAAGAAGCGCAAATCCCCTATCAAGTCTCGCAGGACGGTACGCGCGTGATGGTCGGCGATGATAATATCGGCCGCGCCCGCATGTTGCTCGCCGAAGCCGGCCTGCCGAACGGCGGCTCGATGGGCTATGAAATTTTTGACAATCAATCGGGCTTCGGCACGACCAACGCCATCCAGAATATCAATCAGGTCCGTGCGCTGGAAGGCGAACTGGCGCGCACGATCAGCTCATTGGAGCCTGTGCGTAGTGCGCGTGTACACTTGGTCTTGCCGCAACGCGAACTTTTCAGCCGCGAAAACCGCGCTGCCACCGCCAGCGTCATGGTGGGCTTACGTCCCGGTGCAAAAATGACGGAGCAACAAGTCTCCGCCGTGCAATCTTTGATCTCGTCCGCCGTACCACAATTAAAAATGTCCGATGTTTCGATCATCGATCAAAACGGGAACCTGCTGGCCCGCGGCGGCGGTGAAAGCGATCTGTCGGTTGCCAATATGAAAGCCGAAGAAATGCGCCTCGGCTATGAGCGACGCGTAACGCAATCGGTGGAAGATCTCGTCGGGCGCACAGTCGGGTACGGCAAGGTCCGCGCCACGGTGACAGCCGATATCAACTTCGACCGCATCTCTACCAACGAAGAAACCTATAATCCTGAAGGTCAGGTCGCTCGCTCAACGCAAACCGTCGAAGAAAGCAGCCAGGAAAATGCCGGCGCTGATGGCGGTGAAACTTCCGTCGAAGGCAACCTGCCCGGTGCCAATCCTGATCTGCTCGGCATTGGCGGCCCGACCGCGCAAGGCAACCGCGTCGAAGAAACCACCAACTATGAAATCAGCAAAACGGTCCGCAACCTCGTGCGTGAAACCGGAGAAGTGCGCAAACTCTCCGTCGCCGTCCTGGTGGATGGCCGTTACACCGAAGCGGAAGACGGTGCCAAAACCTATGCCCCGCGCAGCGCCGAAGAAATTGCGCAGATCGAAGCCCTCGTGAAATCTGCGATCGGCTTTGATGAAAAACGCGGCGATACGCTGCAGGTCGTGAACATGCAGTTTGCCGAAGTCGACACCGTCGATGAAGGCGTCCTCGAAACAACCCTGATGGGCTTTGATAAAAACAAACTGCTCGATGCCGTGGAAGTCATCACCGTCGCCATCATGATTATTCTGGTCGTGTTGCTGGTGCTTCAGCCGATGATCGGCCGCCTGCTCGCTAGTGAAAACGCACCGTCTTCGGGCCGTGATGAAAATGCCGGCAACGAAATGGATCTGCTTTCCCCGCGCACTATTGCGGCGGCTTTGGAAGGTCCCGGCAGTTATGATGGCGGCGGATCACGCGTTGCGGAAGACAGCCTGATTGACATGCAAAAAGTTGAAGGCAAAGTCAAAGCCTCCTCGATCAAGAAAGTCGAAGACATCGTCGAAGCCTATCCGCAGGAAACAGTGTCTGTTATCCGCAGCTGGATGACACAGGATTAAGGGGTAGTCACGCATGGCCGTTAGAACACGCGAAGATTATCGTACCTTGACCGGTCCTGAAAAGGCCGCGATCTTCCTGCTCTCATTGGGTGAAGAACAAACCGCCAAAATCTTCCAGCACATGGGCGATGACGAGATTCTTGAAATCTCGCAGACCATTGCCCAACTCGGTAAAGTCAACGCCTCGATCGTCGAGCGCCTGTTCATCGATTTCGTCGAACAGATGTCCTCCGCGAACGCCATTATCGGTACGCAGGAAAGCACCGAGCGCATGCTGATGAAAGCCGGGATGAGCGGCGATAAAATTGAATCCATCATGGAAGAAATCCGCGGCCCTGCCGGTCGCACCATGTGGGAAAAGCTGACCAACGTGAACGAGGAAACCCTCGCCAACTTCCTCCAAAAAGAATATCCGCAGACGGTCGCCGTCGTGCTCTCGAAAATCTCGACCGACCACGCCGCGCGTGTGATGGCGATCCTGCCTGAAGGCTTCGCGATGGAAGTCATTCACCGCATGCTGCGCATGGAAGCCGTGCAAAAAGAAGTGCTGGAAGACGTTGAGCGCACACTGCGCTCCGAATTCATGTCGAATCTTGCCAAAACACAGCGTCGCGATTCACACGAACTCATGGCTGACATTTTCAACAATCTCGAGCGCACCGCCGAAGCCAAATTTATGGAAGCGCTGGAAAAGAGCCTGCCGGATTCTGCCGAAAAAATCCGCTCGCTCATGTTCACGTTCGAAGACCTGCTCAAACTCGACCCGGCCTCGATCCAGACGCTCATCCGCGCCTGCGACAAGGACAAGCTGCCGATCGCCCTCAAAGGCGGCACCGAGGCGCTGCGCGACCTGTTCTTCGCCAACATGTCGGAGCGCGCCGGCAAGATCATGAAAGAAGACATGGCCTCGATGGGTCCTGTGCGCCTGAAAGACGTGGAAGAAGCGCAGCAGGGCATCGTATCGGTCGCCAAGGATCTCGAGAGCCGCGGCGAAATCACCATTGCATCCGGTTCGGAAGAGGACGAGTTGATCTACTAAGATGGCCAACCCACAAAAAGATCCCGATAAACGCGACCGCAAGTTTTTCTTCGACTTAAACAATTTCGATGACCCCGACGCACCTGAGCCCGATGCGCCGCCACCGCCGCCTATCTTCAATCAGGATGAACTGGAAGCCGCGCGCACCTTATCCTACGAGCAAGGCCGTCAGAAAGGTCTGAACGATGCCAATACCAGCCGCGAGCAAAAAGTCGCGCAGCTGGTGCAGCAGATATCGACACAATTCTCCACGCTCTTCGCCTCCGAACAGGAGCGCGAAAGCCGCTATGAAGAAGAAGTCATTGCGCTCACCGTGCAATCGCTCGAAAAGCTCTTCCCGGCAATGAACGAGCGTATCGGCCCGCACGAAGCGCAACAGGCTATCAGCCGCGTACTCAAAACCGCTGGCGATCAAAGCGAAATCACGATCCGCATTCATCCCGATTTCCTGGCCGAGGTTGAAGCCATCGTTGCGCCCGTGCGTAATAAAGACATCAATCCTCCAAGTTTTCATATTATTGGTGATGACACATTAGGGCCCGGCGATTGCCGCCTGCACTGGAGCGATGGCGGTGCGGTGCGGGATGCCGCGCAACTCGCCGATGGCATTGCCGCCGCCTTGATGGCGCTGCTGCCGGAAGGCCTGCCGTCCCCATCTGCCGACAGTGTGGACACGCTTGAGACGGATGACAAAAATAGTGATATAAATGAAGAGGTTCATGCCGAATCGCCGTCAGGTGAGTCTTCGGCTGAGAATTCAGGAGAGACCCATGAGTGATGACGCCCAAGACAAAGCCAAGCCTGCGGACATGGCCTTTAAGGAAATAGAAGGCGCCGCCCCGAATAAAGAGGGCGAAAAAGAATGGCTCGTCGGTGAAGCAATGGCCGGCGATGTGACGGCTATCTACGATATTCCCGTGCAGATTTCCGCCGTACTCGGCCGCTCCTCGATGCCCGTAAACCAGCTTTTGAAACTCGGCCGTGGCGCTGTTGTTGAGCTCGATCGCAAAGTCGGCGAAGCCATCGACATCTATGTTAACAACCGCCTCGTTGCCCGTGGTGAAGTTGTAGTGGTCGAAGACAAGCTCGGCGTAACCATGACCGAGATCGTTAAATCCGACCGCAGCTAATTTTTATCCGTACCGCCGATTGAGAATGCATGAGTGATACCGCGCAACAACCAGATCTATCTGCTCCCGCGACCATCCGGATTGCGAACCCTGCGATACAGACTGACCTCAGCACCGTCTGGGGCTTGGTCATTACCTTCGTTCTGATTTCGACGGCCATTATTCTCGGCCACAGCAACGCCAGCTTTTTCAACCTGCCCGCCGTGATGATCGTTGTGCTTGGCACGATGAGCGTGACCGCTATCGCCTACAGTCTTGAAGAAATCAAAGGTACCTTAGGCATTATTCGCCAGTCCTTCATCGTCCGCCGCACGCCGCCTGCCGTCATGGCGCGCCAGTTGATGGAAATTGCCGTGCTGGCCCGTAAAAAAGGCTTCCTCATTCTCTCGCAGATGACCAGCGAACTGAACAAAGACCCGCACCTCGCCGAAGCCGTGCAGATCGTCACCGATGGGTATGGCGGCGATGATGTCGAGCGTGTGCTGGCACAGGATATCGATGCGCTGGTGCAGCGCCACCGCCGCGCCGCTTCCATTCTGCGTCGCGCCTCCGAAACCGCGCCAGCGATGGGTTTGATCGGCACACTGATCGGCCTTGTGCAGATGCTGGCCGATTTATCCAACCCTGAAGCCATCGGTCCGGCCATGGCCGTCGCCCTGCTGACAACCTTTTACGGCGCGATCATGGGCATGGCGATCTTATCGCCGCTCGCCGCCAAGCTGGAACGCAACTCCAACGATGAAGTGCTGAACCGCGCGCTGATTTTAACCGCGATGGCATCAATCGCCCGTCAGGAAAATCCGCGCCGTTTAGAAATGCTTTTGAACAGCGAGCTGTCTCCCGAAGACCGTATTGAATATTTTGATTAACGAAATAGAGTTATTGCTATGAGATTGATGATTGTCGGACAACTGGAAGGCCATATCGGCGCAGCGGGGAAAATCGCCCTGCAACGCGGCGCAAAGGTCATTCACTGCGAAGATACGGTAGAAGCGCTCGGCGCCTTGCGCAACGGCAAAGGTGCCGACGTGTGCATGGTCGATATCAAACAGAAGATTGCCGAATTCGTCCTTGATCTCGAAGCCGAACGCATTCACGTCCCGGTCGTCGCTTGCGGTGTGAATACCGACGCGCGCTCTGCCGTCAAAGCCATTCAGGACGGCGCCAAGGAATATGTACCGCTGCCGCCCGACGCAGATCTGATCGCCGCCATCCTCGAAGCCGTCACCGAAGAAGCCACCGCCATGATCGCCGACGATCCGGCGATGACACCCGTCATGACTCTCGCGGCCAAAATCGCGCCGTCCGATGCCACCATCATGATCACCGGCGAAAGCGGCACCGGGAAAGAAGTGATGTCGCGCTTCATCCATAAAAAATCCAAACGCAAAGATGGCCCGTTCATCGCCGTCAATTGCGCGGCTATTCCTGAAAATTTATTGGAATCAGAATTATTTGGTCACGAGAAAGGGGCCTTCACCGGCGCCAATGCCCGCCGTATCGGTAAGTTTGAAGAAGCCAATGGCGGCAGCATTCTGCTTGATGAAGTCTCGGAAATGCACCCGCTGTTACAGGCCAAATTGCTGCGCGCGATTCAGGAACGCGAAATCACCCGTATCGGCTCGAACGACGCGGTCAAAATCGATGTGCGCATAATTGCCACATCGAACCGGAATTTGCAGGAGTCCGTCAATAAAGGCGAATTCCGCGAAGATTTGTATTTCCGCCTGAACGTCGTCAACCTCGCGCTCCCTGCCCTGCGCGAACGTCCCAAAGATATTCTTCCGCTCGCACAATTCTTTGCCGATAAATATGCGGAATCCAACGGCGTGCCGAAGAAAAGAATTTCCGCACCGTCAGTCGCCCTGCTCCAGCAATACCCATGGCGCGGGAATATTCGCGAGCTGGAAAACACCATGCACCGCGCCATCCTGATGTCGATGGACTCCGAAATCGAACCGGATGCCATTCACCTGCAGAATGCGGCCTTCGCCGCCGGCAACAATCCAGCGCCCGTTCAGGCACCTGCCCCAGACTCTTCGCCTGTCATCGTGCAAAACCCGGGCGGCGTTGAAAACCTGATCGGCAAAACCATCGCCGATGTCGAACGCGGCATGATCATCGACACGATAGGCCACTGTCTGGGCAACCGTACGCACGCGGCAAAAATTCTGGGCATTTCCATCCGCACCCTGCGCAACAAGCTTAACCAGTACAAGGACGAGGGCGTCGATGTCCCCGTCAGCGCGACCGGGAATTAAGCCCGTCCGCGCTTAGTGTGGATAACCCTCGCGCCCAATTGCATAATCCGCTAGGGTATTGATTCGGATTTACCGTATAATATTTCAAGAGAATCAGTTGTTGGCCTGCCATGCGGCTTAAAACATTTACTGCAAAGACTATGAAAGACGCGATGCAAATGGTGCGCGAAACCATCGGGGAAGATGCCGTCATCATCGCCACGCGTGATGAGCCGGGCGGCGGCGTGCGCGTTACGGCCGCGCTCGATCCCGATGCCCGCCCTGTTAATGAAGACACCGGCAAAACCACCTCAGCCGGCACCGGTCAAAAATTCGATGACTGGCTGTATGAAGACGATTCCGATTCCGCCTCGGTCGTCGAAGAAATTACCGAAGCCATGCTGCGCCACGCTGTGCCGGAAGACGTGCTCGACCACGTCGTCTCCGCCGCGTCCGTCATGGGCCTTGATGAACCGCGCAGCGCGCTCAACGCCGCGCTGCAGAACCTCTTCGATTTCAAACCGCTGCCGCAGGCCGGGCACGACCGCGCCCTCATGGTTGTAGGCGCTCCCGGTGCCGGTAAGACTTTGGCCATCGCCAAAATGGCGGCGCGCGCCTCAATGAACGGCCTGTCCGTAGCGGTCATCACCACTGACACCGTTCGCGCGGGCGGCGTCGAGCAGCTTGAAGCCTTCACCCGCCTGATGAAAGTGCCGCTGAAAACCGCCTCCGACGCCGTCGCGCTCCAGCGCGCCATGGCCGAATTATCCGGCGTTGACCAACTATTGATTGATACGCCCGGCGCCAATCCCTTCCAGCCTGAGAACATCAAGGAGCTGGCGCGCATGATCCACGCCGGCCCGATCGATCCTATTCTTGTTTTGCCCGCCGGCCTCGATGCCGATGAAAGCGGCGAAATGGCCCGTGTTTTCGCGGCTTTAGGCGCCCGCCTGCTGCTGCCATCGCGCATCGATGTTGCGCGCCGCCTGGGTGGCCTGCTCGCCGCCGCGCATCAGGGCAGCCTCGCCTTCACCGATGTGAGCGATACCGCGCGCGTCGCCGATGGTCTCGTCGCCTTAACGCCGAAAAGATTAACTCAGCTCTTGATGCCGCGCGCAAAAGCAGAGACAATACAAGAGCGCAGGAAAGCGTAGGGGTATACATCACGATGACTGAATCCGTCACCGCCAACCAACGAACCGAATTGTCCGACACCGCGATGCCACCGTTTCGCAAGGGCCGCAATCTCGTGGCCGTTGCTAGCGGCAAGGGCGGCGTCGGCAAAACGTGGTTTTCGATTACTCTCTCGCACGCCCTCGCCAAAGCGGGCAAAAAAGTCCTGCTGTTCGATGGCGATCTGGGATTGGCCAACGTCGATGTACAATTAGGCTTGATGCCCAAGCGCGATTTGAACGACGTCATCCGCGGCCGCCTCGCGCTTGATAAAGTCATCCAGCCTTATGAAGAAGGCGGCTTCGATATCGTCGCCGGCCGTTCAGGCCAAGCGTCCCTATCCGCCCTTCCGTCACAACGCCTCGCGCTCCTCCGCGACCAGTTGATTGAAGTTGGCGAAACCTACGACGTCGTGATCATGGATCTGGGCGCAGGCGTTGACCGCACCGTGCGCATGCTTTCGGCCAGCGCCGCCAAAACATTGATCGTCACGACGGACGAGCCAACCTCACTCACCGATGCCTACGCCTTCATCAAACTCGGCAGCGCCGCAGGCCTTTCGAAAAACGTTTCGATCGTTGCCAATCAGGCCGCGAGCACATCCGATGGCGAGCGAACTTATAAGACACTGCTCAAAGCCTGCCAGAACTTCCTGCGCCTAAATCCGCCGCTTGCCGGCATTGTGCGCCATGATCCGCGCGTAAAAGATTCCATCCGTCACCAGACCCCAATCCTCACCCGCTCACCTAACTCCGAGGCCGCCGAAGACGTCGAAAAAATCGCCCGCTTCGTCCTCAAGCAACTTGCCGAAGACAGCAAGCAAACCGCCGCCGGTTAAGGCGCGTTCAATTCCTGATATAATTTGTTGGTATAAGGCCGCAAAGTAGCCGCCACAGCACTATCGCGATTGTCGGGATGGTTGACGACTTCATCAACGCCTTTGATAAAAGCCCGCTTCAGCGACCAAGAAGTCAGGGCATCACAAGCCGCGATCAGATCACTTTCATGCGTGGCCTCAAGCGCAAGGGTGCGGCCGATACCGTACACAAATTTTGCCGCTTCCATGTTTGTATGCGCGTCAGGATTTTGATTGAAGGTGCCTTGAATACTGGCAACCTGATCGGCGAGAGACATTTTTTTCAGCATAACATAAAACTCTTTTAAAGATGGGCAGATACTAACCGCTGCCGGTTAAGCGTGTAACTCCGCATAGCATTGATTGACAAAGGGGCGCAGGATTTCGGCTTTTGGCGTATCTTTGTAGGCGGGCGCGTTGACCTGCTCGCGTATTCCTTTGATAAAAGCGGCACGCAAGCCATCATCCGATAATTGATCGCAGCAGGCTTTCACGTCTTCTTCCGAGTGGCATGCTCCAAAAGCTTGGCGGCCCATCATGTACACTTCACCCGGAAAATCTTCCTGCTGCCGAACGGAGGCTTTTTCAAAGTCCTGTTGCAGAATCTCCAATCTTTGCTTCATGAACGTAATACTCGCCATCGTCAAAATCCTCGCACACATCAAAAATACATTATGCCAATAGATCACCATGGCAGGCTTGATCGGTCAAGGTCCTTTTCCTGTCTTTCTGAGAGATTTGATGGTATAATGATGGCATCAACGGGTGCAGTGCGTCCGTTTGGCATTTCGGGACCGGATAGAGCGGGAAAACTAAAAAATCCGCCGAACGAACTGAATAACCGGCCCTGTTTTTAACCAATTTCATGGTATCGTGGGCCATGGTCGATAGCCCCGCCGTCCCGCCTACAGGCGCCAAACCCGCTGCCCCGGCCCCTGCACCGGGAGATCAGTCGGCGCGCATCATCGCCTTGCCCGATAAACTGGCCAGCACACCGCGCGGCTTGCGCATCGAGGGTGAAGTGGTGCGCCAGAATAGCGACGGCTCCACCCGTATCCGCACCAGCGAGGGCACACTCGATATACAACTGCGCGGCAAACCGCTGGAAGTCGGCACGAAGGTGCAGATTGATATTCCTGCCGGTAATCCCGCGCGGCAAGTAACCGTTCGCCCAGCGCCCGAACAGGCACAACCGGCCCAGCCGCCCGCGGCACCGCCGCCGGTGCAGACCGCGCCGCCGCCCGCGCGCCCGATCCCTGCGCCAAACGTGCCGCTGCCTCCTTCGACGCAGGCACCCGTGCCCTTGCCCGGCACGCCGTTGCCCGAACAGATCGTTGTGCGCCTGACCCCTGCGCCGCCCGCGCAAGTACAGGCGGTTATCCAGCAAACCTTGAACACAGTAACCACGTTGCCCGCTTCCGTTACAACCGCCGCGCTCACGGCAACGCTCATAGCGCAGGCGGTGCCAGACAACCTCACGCAGCAATTGATGAACACAGTGCGCCCTGTTGCGCCGCTTATTACAGCTCCGCCGACACCGGCGCTGGCAACACTGCCGCCGATGGCGTCGACCCCGCCCGGCGCGACATTCCTCAGCCAGCCAATGCCGCTGGCGGGACAATCTGCAACGCAACCGACATTGACGTTGATACCAACACCGTCCACAACGCCAGGGCTTGTCATGGCTGCGCCTGCGAACACCGGCGGTGCCTTACCGTTTCAACCCCTGAGCGCGTTCTACGCGCCCGCCGTGACAACCGGTATCGCACTGAGTCCGAAAGCGATGACCACGCTGGACGCCGTGATTGCCCGCATCACGCCGCCGACCGTGCAACTTGTATCTGCCGCTTCTACGCCGTCACCTTTGTTATCCGGAACGTCAGCAACGCCGATTATCGGCCAGGCCATTCAGATGCCGCAGGCAACGCCTGCCACTATTACAGCCACCGTGATCGGCACAACGCCGCAAGGGCAGCCTCTGGTCAGCGTACCGCTCGCAGGCGGTCTGCCCCAATTATTCGTTGTGCAGTTTCCCGCCTCGAACCTGCCGATCGGCGCGCAGATTCAAATCGTCCCGCAACCTGGACAATCGCTCGGCACCGCAGCCACCACGGCGCCCGTGCCACTGACGCAACCCCTGCCTCTGCTGCAAGGCTCGCGCTGGCCAGTGCTCACCGAACTCCTGCAGACACTGCAACAGACGGAGCCCGAGCTGGCGCAGGCCTTTGCTCGCTCCTTGCCCTCACCGGCCAATCCGCGCAGTCTGCCCGCCGCTGCCCTGCTGTTCCTCGCCGCCGCAAAAGGAGGCGACCTCACAGCATGGCTCGGCGACAAGAAACTGGAAGCCATCCAAAAACTTGGGAAAAGCGGTCTCCTTAGCCGATTGAGTGGCGATGGCCAACAAATGACCCGCCTTTCAACCGAACCTGTATCCAATACAGACTGGCGCGCCGTTCCCATGCCGATGTTCTGGGATAGTGAAATTCAAAAGATTACGCTCTATTTTAAACGCGATGGTGATGCCTCAGGACAGGAAAACAAGGACGGAGAACAAACCCGCTTTATCTTTGACCTCTCTTTAACCCGTATGGGCGATATGCAGATTGACGGATTGATGCGCGGCCTGCGCCTCGATCTGATCGTCCGCTCTCAATCGCCCTTCTCGCAGCCGATGATGGCGCATATGAAACATCTCTATGCCGGCGCCATCGAAGACGTCAATTTGAGCGGCGACCTGTCCTTCCAGGGCGACCCGCGCCAATGGGTGCAAATCCTGCAAAAAGAAGAACAATATAAAGCGAACGCGTGAGCTCGTTGCCAAAACACCCGGCATTACTACTTCCAGCCTTTCTGAAGAGGCACAACACAATTCTGAAATCTTAAAACAATCTGGCACGTCCGTTTTAAATGGGATCGATGCCACAAAACTGGATCAATATCGTTTTCCAGTTTCCCAATGCCGGAAGTGGCGAACCGAAATACGGCCGCAATCCCAATTTCATTCTCATCCGTGACTTTCTTAGAAGCGCAGCTACACGTCTGACCCCTACTGGCAGAATCCTGATTACAGCCGTCGATAGCTCCCATTACCAAGGAGCCTTTCAGTTCGAGGAAGCAGCTAAAAAAACCGAATATCGCATCATCGGTTTATATCTTTTTGACCCGGAATCTTTTCCCAGCTACAGTCATACCGATACAAAAGACGACGACAGTGCGCTTGAAAAGCACGATGAATTCAAAACGTGAATATTTGAATTAAAGAAATAATGCTCAGGCAGCAAAGTTTATTGATGGATCAGAAAACGGAACCAGAGATCGATATCTCCGGCCTAACCTATATTCCTGACTTCATTTCTGCCCAGGAACAGGATTTCTTACTGGCACAAATCGATCAGCAATCATGGCTAACAGATCTTAAACGCCGCGTGCAGCATTACGGCTATAAATACGATTATAAAGCCCGCACTGTCGGCAACGATGCCTATTTAGGACCGTTGCCTGACTGGCTCTTGTCACTATCAAAGAAACTGCATAATGACGGCATTTTTCCATCCGCGCCGGATCAAGCCATCGTCAATGAATACCTGCCTGGCCAAGGCATTTCCGCGCATATCGATTGCGTCCCATGCTTTGCCGGCACAATCGCTTCACTAAGCTTAGGCTCCCCCTGCATCATGGAATTCTCCAATCCCAAAACCGGCGAGAAAAAATCCATCATCCTCGAAGAAGGTAGCCTGATCGTCCTTTCCGGCCCCGCCCGCTATGAATGGCAGCACGCCATCCCCGCCCGAAAATCCGATATCATCAATGGCATAAAGACCGAACGCACCCGCCGCGTCTCCCTAACCTTCCGCAATGTGATTGTTGGCTATCCGGGTAAAATTTAAAGACGGTACCTTGTATATATCCTTCAGCCATATAGCCAAAAACCGCAGCTTAACTGCGGTTTTGAGAGCTGTCCGCCAAGGGCGGAGAATGTTTCGTCTGGAAAGATTGGTTGCGGGAAGAGGATTTGAACCTCTGACCTTCAGGTTATGAGCCTGACGAGCTACCGGGCTGC